>NZ_BMVP01000006.1 GCF_014650775.1 Streptomyces cirratus
TTCTTCGCGACCCAGCGCATCGCGTACGCGGCGGACCGGTCGACCTTGGACGGGTCCTTGCCGGAGAACGCGCCACCGCCGTGGCGGGCCATACCGCCGTAGGTGTCGATGATGATCTTGCGGCCGGTCAGGCCCGCGTCACCCATCGGACCACCGATCTCGAAGCGGCCCGTCGGGTTCACCAGCAGCCGGTAGCCCTCGGTGTCCAGCTTGATCCCGTCCTCGATGAGCTGCGCGAGCACGTGCTCGACGACGAACTCGCGGATGTCCGGGGCGAGGAGCGAGTCCAGGTCGATGTCGGCGGCGTGCTGGGTGGACACGACGACGGTGTCGAGGCGGACGGCCTTGTCGCCGTCGTACTCGATGGTGACCTGCGTCTTGCCGTCCGGGCGCAGGTACGGGATGGTCCCGTTCTTGCGGACCTCGGACAGCCGGCGCGAGAGGCGGTGCGCGATGTGGATCGGGAGCGGCATCAGCTCGGGCGTTTCGTCGCACGCGTAGCCGAACATCAGGCCTTGGTCGCCGGCGCCCTGCTTGTCCAGCTCGTCCTCGTCGCCTTCGACGCGCTGCTCGTAGGCGGTGTCGACGCCCTGGGCGATGTCGGGCGACTGTGCGCCGATGGACACCGACACGCCACAGGAGGCGCCGTCGAAGCCCTTCTTGGAGGAGTCGTAACCGATCTCCAGGATCTTGTCGCGGACGAGCTGCGCGATCGGCGCGTAGGCCTTCGTGGTCACCTCTCCCGCGATGTGCACGAGACCGGTGGTGATGAGGGTCTCCACGGCCACGCGCGAGGTCGGGTCCTCACGGAGGAGCGCGTCGAGGATCGTGTCGCTGATCTGGTCAGCGATCTTGTCGGGGTGACCCTCGGTCACGGACTCCGAGGTGAACAGGCGACGGGACACAACGCTCCCTGGGGTTGCAGCGGCTGCTGGCTGATCATTTGGCGGAACCTTACCGGGGGCTGCGCCCGGTCGTGCTCCAAGTGCAGTTTATCGGTCGCCACCGTTTACCGGACCACCCGTCTCGCCTTGTGGGAGCCGTGTGACCTGCGGCACTACATTCTGACGTACGGATTCCCCGGCGGGAAGGCGAACCGCTCAGGCGCGTCGCGGCGCGAGTCGGGAAGCGACCTGGTCCCAAATCGCGTCGGCCAACCCTTCCTTCGGTCCATGCGCAACAGCCGTCTCGGTCCCATCGGAGCCAAGGATGACCGCCTCGTTCTCCTCGGAACCGAAGGTCTTGGTCTCGCCGACCTCATTGATGACGAGAAGATCACATCCCTTGCGCCGGAGCTTGGCCCGTCCATTGGCGAGGACGTCGTCGGTCTCCGCGGCGAAGCCGACCACCACCTGGCCCTCCCGGGCGCGTTCCGCGGAGATCTCCGCCAGCACGTCCGGGTTGCGTACGAGCGCCACCGGCGCGGGGTCCTGCCCGTCCTGCTTCTTGATCTTGCCCTCGGCGTACCGGGCGGGCCGGAAGTCGGCCACGGCCGCCGCCATCACCACGGCGTCGGCGTCGGCGGCCGCCTTGAGCACCGCCTCCCGCAGCTGGAGGGCTGTCCCGACCCGTACGACGTCGGCCCCCGCCGGGTCGGCCAGCGCGGTGTTGGCCGCGACGAGCGTCACCCGGGCCCCGCGCGCCACGGCGGTGCGGGCGAGCGCGTAGCCCTGCTTGCCCGAGGAGCGGTTGCCGAGGAAGCGGACCGGGTCCAGCGGTTCCCGCGTGCCGCCGGCGCTGATCACCACGTGCCGTCCGGCCAGGTCCGGCTCTGCGACGCCCCGGGTCAGGACCCTGCGGCAGACCTCGAAGATCTCGTCGGGGTCGGGCAGCCGTCCCTTCCCGGTGTCCTTGCCGGTGAGCCGGCCGACGGCGGGCTCGATGACGACGGCGCCGCGCCGGCGCAGCGTGGCCACGTTCTCCCGGGTGGCGGGGTGCTCCCACATCTCGGTGTGCATCGCGGGCGCGAAGACCACCGGACAGCGCGCGGTGAGCAGCGTGTTGGTGAGCAGGTCGTCGGCCAGCCCGTGGGCGGCCTTGGCCAGCATGTCGGCGGTGGCCGGGGCGACGACGACCAGGTCGGCGCCCTGCCCGATGCGCACGTGCGGGACGTCGTGGACGCTCTCCCAGACCTCGGTGGAGGCCGGGTTCCCGGAGAGGGCGGCCCAGGTGGCCTCTCCGACGAAGTTCAGCGACGCGGCCGTCGGCACGACCCGTACGTCGTGGCCGGACTCGGACAGCCGGCGCAGCAGCTCGCACGCCTTGTAGGCGGCGATCCCGCCGCTGACCCCCAGCACGACCTTCGGCTTACCCACCACGCACTCCCCTTCGAGGAACCATCTCTGCACCTATGACACACCACAGGCCCGGCAGATGTTCTGCCGGGCCTGTGGTGAAAGGAATTCCTGGCGCCTTACTGGGCCGGGGCCTCGATGGCCTCGGAGGTCAGCAGACCCGCGTTGATCTCGCGCAGCGCGATCGAAAGCGGCTTCTCGTGGACGTGGGTGTCCACCAGCGGGCCGACGTACTCGAGCAGGCCCTCACCGAGCTGCGAGTAGTACGCGTTGATCTGACGCGCGCGCTTGGCCGCGTAGATCACGAGGCTGTACTTCGAGTCCGTGGCCTCGAGCAGCTCGTCGATCGGCGGGTTGATGATGCCCTCGGGCGCAGTCATGGAAGAGGACACGCTCTACCTTCCGAAGATGGGTGAAAGATCTTGCGTCGTTCGGACAAATACCGAACAACGATCAGACAACGTCCATCAAGGCTAGCAGCTCGCGCGCCACGTCCTCGACGGAGGTGTTGACCAGGGTGGCGTCGAACTCGGTCTCGGCAGCAAGTTCGATCTTGGCGGCGGCCAGGCGGCGCTCGATGACCTCGGCCGACTCGGTACCGCGACCGGTGAGGCGGCGGACCAGCTCGTCCCAGCTCGGCGGCGCCAGGAAGACCAGCTGGGCCTCAGGCATCGACTGGCGCACCAGCCGGGCACCCTGGAGGTCGATCTCCAGCAGGACCGGCTCGCCGTTCTCCAGGCGTTCCAGCACCGCGCCGCGTGGTGTGCCGTAGCGGTTGCCAGCGAACTCGGCCCACTCCAGCAGCTCGCCGTTGGCGATCAGCTTGTCGAACTCGTCGTCGCCGACGAAGAAGTAGTGGACACCGTGCCGCTCACCGGGCCGCGGCTTGCGGGTGGTGGCCGACACCGAGAGCCATACCTCGGGGTGGACCTTGCGCATATGCGCGACGACCGTGCTCTTGCCGACCCCTGAGGGGCCGGAGAGCACGGTCAGCCGCGGACGAACCTCTGCTGCCATAGAGCGATTATCCAGGTTCCAGGGACTGCCTGAGAACGCCGGGAGGACTTCGGGCGACGCCTCAGGCGCCGCTACCGCCGAACTCACGCTCCAGAGAGGCGATCTGGTTGGAGCCGAGACCTCGGACACGCCGGGATTCGGAGATGCCGAGACGCTCCATGATCTGCTTGGCGCGGACCTTGCCCACGCCGGGCAGCGACTCAAGGAGGGCGGAGACCTTCATCTTGCCGATGACGTCGTTCTCCTGTCCCGTCTTGATGACGTCGTGGAGGGAGGCGCCGGAATGCTTGAGTCGATTCTTCACCTCGGCCCGCTCCCGGCGAGCCGCGGCGGCCTTTTCGAGCGCTGCTGCGCGCTGTTCAGGGGTAAGGGGCGGAAGAGCCACGCCTACGTCACCTCGGATGTCGAACTGTCGGATACGGACCGGCACGGAGCCAGGAGGCACCACACCAGGCGAGCTCCCGAACGGCGGTGATACTCGTCCGCTGTTCGTTGACTCTGCTCGGAGACTAGCGGCCCGGACCGCTCCAGTCAGCGAGAACGGACGAAAAGTCCTGGTCAGCCTCCGTTGAAACGTACATCACGGACAAACTACCCCGGTTTTGTCCGGTCGAGGACGTTCGGTTTTCGTCAAGCAGTGCGACGGACACCCCCTGGGAATCCGCCGCAGCTCACCGCACCGGTCAGGCGGAGGGGACCGCCGCGCGGATCTCGGCCGCGAAGCCGGATGCCGCTGCCCGCAGGGCCGCGGCATCCGGGCCGTGCCCGAGGACGCCCCGCGAGACGTTCGGGACCACGTTGGCGACGGCCGCGCCGAAGACCGCCGGGAGATCGGCGGCCGTGGCACCCTGCGCGCCGATGCCGGGCGCCAGCAGCGGGCCGTTGATGTCCAGGTCGAAGGAGGAGAGGTCACCGAGGGTCGCGCCGACGACGGCCCCGAAGGAGCCCATCGGCTCGGCCCCCTCGTTCTCGGCCGCCAGGTGGGCCAGCATCGTCGCGCCGATCGAGCGGCCGTCGGAGCGCACCGCCCGCTGCACCTCCGCCCCTTCCGGGTTGGAGGTGAGGGCCAGGACGAAGAGGCCGGCGCCCGAGCGGCGGGCCAGGTCCACCGCGGGAGCGAGCGAACCGTAGCCGAGGTACGGGGAGACCGTCAGGGCGTCGGAGAACAGCGGCGAGCCGGGCGAGAGGAACGTCTCGGCGTAGGCGGCCATCGTCGAGCCGATGTCCCCGCGCTTGGCGTCCATCACGACCAGCGTCCCGGCCGCGCGGGCGTCGGCGACCGTCCGCTCCAGCACCGCGATGCCCCGCGAGCCGAACCGCTCGAAGAAGGCGGCTTGCGGCTTGAAGACGGCGACCGAGTCGGCGAGGGCCTCGACGACCGTGCGGGAGAAGGTCTCCAGCCCGGTGACGTCGTCGTTCAGGCCCCACGACGTGAGCAGGGCGGCGTGCGGGTCGATCCCGACGCACAGCGGGCCGCGGGAGTCCATCGCCGCCCGCAGGCGGGCGCCGAAGGGGGTCACAGGGGTCGCAGAGGTCACTGGGAGGCCTTCCGGGTCTCGGCGCCCACCGCGTCGGCGAGCGTCTCGTACGGGCTGGCGGCGAGGCGCTCGGCCAGGCCCTTGTGGATCGCGCGGGCGTAGCCGGGGCCCTCGTAGATGAAGGCGCTGTAGCCCTGGATCAGCGTCGCGCCCGCCAGGATGCGCTGCCAGGCGTCCTCGGCGTTCTCGATGCCGCCGACCCCGACCAGGACCAGCCGGTCCCCCACGCGGGCGTACAGGCGGCGCAGGACCTCCAGGGAGCGCGCCTTGACGGGGGCTCCGGACAGGCCGCCGGTCTCCTTGACCAGCGAGGGCTCGGACCTCAGGCCCAGGCCCTCGCGGGCGATGGTGGTGTTCGTCGCGATGATGCCGTCCAGGCCGAGCTCCAGGGCGAGGTCGGCGACGGCGTCGACGTCCTCGTCGGCGAGGTCGGGGGCGATCTTGACCAGCAGCGGGACCCGGCGGTCGGTCACCACCCGGTCGGCGGCCTCCCGTACGGCGCTCAGCAGCGGGCGCAGGGACTCGGTGGCCTGGAGGTTGCGCAGCCCCGGGGTGTTCGGCGAGGAGACGTTGACCACGAGGTAGTCGGCGTGGCGGGCCAGGCGCTCGGTGGAGGCGACGTAGTCCGCCACCGCCTCCTCCTCGGGCACCACCTTGGTCTTGCCGATGTTGACGCCGACGACCGTCTTGAAGACGGCCTTGCGGGCCGCCAGGCGCTGGGCGACGGCCGCCGAGCCCTCGTTGTTGAAGCCCATCCGGTTGATCAGCGCGCGGTCGGGGACGAGGCGGAAGAGCCGCTTCTTGGGGTTGCCCGGCTGGGCCTGGGCCGTGACCGTGCCGATCTCGACGTGGTCGAAGCCGAGCATCGACATGCCGTCGATCGCGACGGCGTTCTTGTCGAAGCCGGCCGCGAGCCCGAAGGGGCCGTGCATGCGCAGCCCGAGGGCCTCGGTGCGCAGCCCCTCGTGGCGGGGGGCGAGGACGGCCGCGACGAAGGTGCGCAGCACCGGCGTGCGGGCCGCGAGGCGGATCCAGCGGAAGGCCGTGTAGTGGGCCTGCTCCGGGTCCATCCGCTTGAAGACGAGGTTGAAGAAGAGTTTGTACATCGGCGTGGGGATCCTTGTGCGCTCATGAAGAGGGGGACACCCGTCGCTGTCGCGAATTTGGTGTCCCCCTCCTCGTACGGCTGCTAGTCGCGGGCCGCGATCAGGTGTTCGGCGTGCTCCTGGAGGGAGCGGACGCCGACGTCGCCGCGGTTGAGCGCGTCGATGCCCTGGACGGCGGCGGCGAGCGCCTGGACCGTCGTCAGGCACGGGACGCCGCGCGCCACGGCCGCGGTACGGATCTCGTAGCCGTCGAGGCGGCCACCCGTGCCGTACGGGGTGTTGACGATCAGGTCGACCTGGCCGTCGTGGATCAGCTGGACGATCGTCTTCTCGCCGCCGGGGCCCTCGCCCTCGCTGAGCTTGCGCACGATGGTGGCGTTGATGCCGTTGCGGCGCAGCACCTCCGCGGTGCCGGAGGTCGCCATCAGCTCGAAGCCGTGGGCGACCAGCTCGCGCGCCGGGAAGATCATCGAGCGCTTGTCGCGGTTGGCGACGGAGATGAACGCCCGGCCCTTGGTGGGCAGCGGGCCGTAGGCGCCGGCCTGCGACTTGGCGTAGGCGGTGCCGAAGACGGTGTCGATGCCCATGACCTCGCCGGTGGAGCGCATCTCCGGGCCGAGGACGGTGTCGACGCCGCGGCCGTGGATGTCGCGGAAGCGCGACCACGGCATGACGGCCTCCTTGACGGAGATCGGCGCGTCCAGCGGCAGGGTGCCGCCGTCGCCGTTCTTCGGGAGCATGCCCTCGGCGCGCAGCTCGGCGATGGTGGTGCCGAGCGAGATGCGGGCGGCGGCCTTCGCGAGCGGGACCGCGGTCGCCTTCGAGGTGAAGGGGACGGTGCGGGACGCGCGGGGGTTGGCCTCCAGGACGTAGAGGATGTCACCCGCCATCGCGAACTGGATGTTGATCAGACCGCGGACGCCGACGCCCTTGGCGATGGCCTCGGTGGAGGCGCGCAGGCGCTTGATGTCGTAGCCGCCGAGGGTGATCGGGGGCAGGGCGCAGGCCGAGTCGCCGGAGTGGATGCCGGCTTCCTCGATGTGCTCCATGACGCCGCCGAGGTAGAGCTCGGTGCCGTCGTAGAGGGCGTCGACGTCGATCTCGATGGCGTCGTCGAGGAAGCGGTCGACCAGCACGGGGCGGGTCGGGGAGATCTCGGTGGACTCGGCGATGTACGACTCCAGCCGGGTCTCGTCGTAGACGATCTCCATGCCGCGGCCGCCGAGCACGTACGACGGGCGGACGAGGACCGGGTAGCCGATCTCGTCGGCGATCGCCTTGGCGCCCGCGAAGGTGGTGGCGGTGCCGTGCTTGGGCGCGGGCAGGCCGGCCTCGGCGAGGACCCGGCCGAAGGCGCCGCGGTCCTCGGCGGCGTGGATGGCCTCCGGGGAGGTGCCGACGACGGGGACGCCGTTGTCCTTGAGCGCCTGGGCGAGACCGAGGGGGGTCTGGCCGCCGAGCTGGACGACGACACCGGCGATCGGGCCGGCCAGCGACTCGGCGTGGACGATCTCCAGCACGTCTTCGAGCGTCAGCGGCTCGAAGTACAGGCGGTCGGAGGTGTCGTAGTCCGTGGAGACGGTCTCCGGGTTGCAGTTGACCATCACGGTCTCGTAGCCGGCGTCGCTGAGCGCGAAGGAGGCGTGGACGCAGGAGTAGTCGAACTCGATGCCCTGGCCGATGCGGTTCGGGCCGGAGCCCAGGATGATGACCGCGGGCTTGGTGCGCGGCGCGACCTCGGACTCCTCGTCGTAGGAGGAGTAGAAGTAGGGGGTCTTCGCGGCGAACTCGGCGGCGCAGGTGTCGACCGTCTTGTAGACCGGGCGGACGCCGAGCGCGTGGCGGACCTCGCGGACGACGTCCTCGCGCAGGCCGCGGATCTCGGCGATCTGGGCGTCGGAGAAGCCGTGCCGCTTGGCCTCGGCGAGCAGCTCGGGGTGGAGCTTCTCGGCGGCGGCGAGTTCGTCGGCGATCTCCTTGATGAGGAAGAGCTGGTCGACGAACCAGGGGTCGATCTTCGTGGACTCGAAGACCTCTTCCTGGGTGGCTCCGGCGCGGATGGCCTGCATGACGGTGTTGATGCGGCCGTCGGTCGGGCGGACGGCGGTGGCGAGCAGCTCGTCCTTGTCGCCGGGCTCGCCGACGAAGGTGAACTGGGAGCCCTTCTTCTCCAGCGAGCGCAGGGCCTTCTGGAGCGCCTCGGTGAAGTTGCGGCCGATGGCCATGGCCTCGCCCACCGACTTCATGGTGGTGGTGAGGGTGGCGTCGGCGGCCGGGAACTTCTCGAAGGCGAAGCGGGGGGCCTTGACGACGACGTAGTCGAGGGACGGCTCGAAGGAGGCCGGCGTCTTCTCGGTGATGTCGTTGGGGACCTCGTCGAGCGTGTAGCCGATGGCCAGCTTGGCGGCGATCTTGGCGATCGGGAAGCCGGTGGCCTTCGAGGCGAGCGCGGACGAGCGGGAGACGCGCGGGTTCATCTCGATGACGATGACGCGGCCGTCGGCCGGGTCGATCGCGAACTGGATGTTGCAGCCGCCGGTGTCGACGCCGACCTCGCGGATGATCGCGATGCCGATGTCGCGCAGGCGCTGGTACTCGCGGTCGGTCAGCGTCATCGCGGGGGCGACGGTGATCGAGTCGCCGGTGTGGACGCCCATCGGGTCGAAGTTCTCGATGGAGCAGACGACGACCACGTTGTCCTTGGTGTCGCGCATCAGCTCCAGCTCGTACTCCTTCCAGCCGAGAATGGACTCCTCCAGGAGCACCTCGGTGGTCGGGGAGAGCGTCAGGCCCTGGCCGGCGATGCGGCGCAGCTCTTCCTCGTCGTGGGCGAAGCCGGAGCCGGCGCCGCCCATGGTGAAGGAGGGGCGGACGACGACGGGGTAGCCGCCGAGCGTGTCGACGCCCTTGATGACGTCGTCCATCGAGTGGCAGATGACCGAGCGGGCGGACTCGCCGTAGCCGATCTTGGCCTTGACGGCCTCGACGACGCCCTTGAAGAGGTCGCGGTCCTCGCCCTTGTTGATGGCCTCGACGTTCGCGCCGATCAGCTCGACGCCGTACTTCTCCAGCACCCCCTGCTCGTGCATGGAGATGGCGGTGTTCAGCGCGGTCTGGCCGCCGAGGGTGGGCAGGAGCGCGTCGGGGCGCTCCTTGGCGATGATCTTCTCGACGAACTCGGGGGTGATCGGCTCGACGTACGTGGCGTCGGCGATCTCCGGGTCGGTCATGATCGTCGCCGGGTTGGAGTTCACCAGGATGACCCGCAGGCCCTCGGCCTTGAGGATGCGGCAGGCCTGGGTGCCGGAGTAGTCGAACTCGGCGGCCTGTCCGATGACGATCGGGCCGGAGCCGATGACCAGGACGGACTGGATATCGGTGCGCTTAGGCACGCTCGGCCTCCATCTGGGTGGTGCTCATCAAAGACGTGAAGCGGTCGAAGAGGTACGCGGCGTCGTGCGGGCCCGCGGCGGCTTCGGGGTGGTACTGGACGGAGAAGGCGGGCTGGTCGAGCAGCTGGAGGCCTTCCACGACGTTGTCGTTGAGGCAGACGTGCGAGACCTCGGCGCGGCCGAAGGGGGTCTCGGACACCTTGTCGAGGGGCGCGTCGACGGCGAAGCCGTGGTTGTGCGCGGTGACCTCGACCTTGCCGGTGGTGCGGTCCTGGACCGGCTGGTTGATGCCGCGGTGGCCGTACTTGAGCTTGTACGTGCCGAAGCCCAGCGCGCGGCCGAGGATCTGGTTGCCGAAGCAGATGCCGAAGAGCGGGGTCTTGCGCTCCAGGACGCCCTGCATCACGGAGACCGCGTGGTCGGCGGTGGCCGGGTCTCCGGGGCCGTTGGAGAAGAACACGCCGTCCGGGTCGACCGCGTACACGTCCTCGACGGTGGCGGTGGCGGGCAGGACGTGCACCTCGATGCCGCGCTCGGCCATCCGGTGCGGGGTCATGCCCTTGATGCCGAGGTCGACGGCGGCGACGGTGAACTTCTTCTCACCGATCGCGGGGACGACGTACTTCTCCTTGGTGGCGACCTCGGCGGAGAGGTTCGCGCCCTTCATCTGGGGGGCGTCCTGGACCTTCGCCAGCAGCACGGCGTCGTCCATCACCGCCTCGCCGGAGAAGATGCCGACGCGCATGGCGCCGCGCTCGCGCAGGTGGCGGGTCAGGGCGCGGGTGTCGATGCCGCTGATCCCGACGACGCCCTGGGCGGTCAGCTCCTCGTCCAGGGAGCGCCGGGAGCGCCAGTTGGAGGGCTTGCGCGCGGGGTCGCGCACGACGTAGCCGGACACCCAGATCCGGGAGGACTCGGGGTCCTCGTCGTTGACACCGGTGTTGCCGACGTGCGGGGCGGTCATCACGACGACCTGCCGGTGGTACGACGGGTCGGTGAGGGTCTCCTGGTAGCCGGTCATGCCGGTGGAGAACACGGCCTCGCCGAAGGTCTCCCCCACAGCGCCGTAGGCGCGGCCGCGGAAGATCCGGCCGTCCTCCAGGACGAGTACGGCGGGAGCTTTGGCTGCTCCCCTGGTGGAGGTCGTCATCGTTCGGCGCCTTCCGTCGTGATGGTTGGGTTCATGAGGTTGAGGGCTTCGACCCAGGCGGCGTGTTCGGCCGCCCGGTCGGAGCGGAATCCGGAGTCGATCAGCTTGTCGCCGTGCGCCCAGGTGACGACGAGCAGACCGCCCTCGGTGAGTACCTTGCCCGCGATTCCCTTGTCGAGGCGGGCGCCGCGCAGCTGCGCGGCCGGTACGAAGAAGTCGGTGGCCCCCGGACGGACCACGTCGAGGCCCGCGTCGGTGAGCGTGAGCTCGACCCGGCTGCGCACCCCCAGGCCGTGGGCGACGATCCGGTCGAGCCACTGCCCGGCGGTGGTGGACCCGTGGTACCGGCCGGTCAGGGCGAGCCGGTGGGCGGGCAGACCGCTCGGGGCGGCGGGCAGCTCCGGCAGATCGCTCTGCAGGGTGCCGCGCCATTTCCAGCCCTGCCGCATCAGCCAGTAGACGAACGCGATGAAGACGAGCAGACCGATCACCCACGCGATGCGCGGGCCCCAGTCCGTCACCTCCGCCGAGTGTCGTTCTGCGGCCTCGGCGGCCAGTTGGATTACTGCAGGTGTCACGCCAGCGTCCCGTCCACGACCGTTGCCCGGCCCCGCAGGAAGGTGTGAGTGACGCGCCCCGGCAGCTCACGGCCCTCGTAAGGCGTGTTGCGGCTGCGGGAGGCGAAGTGTGCGGGGTCCACGACACCACGGTACGAGGTATCGACCAAGGTCAGGTTCGCGGGTTCACCTGCCGAGACGGGCCGTCCGTGGTTCTCCAGGCCGCCGATGCGCGCCGGGGCGAAGGACATCCGCTCGGCGACGCCCGCCCAGTCGAGCAGCCCGGTCTCCACCATCGTCTGCTGGACGACGGACAGCGCGGTCTCCAGCCCGACCATGCCCATGGCGGCGGCGGCCCACTCGCAGTCCTTGTCCTCGTGCGGGTGCGGGGCGTGGTCGGTGGCGACGATGTCGATCGTGCCGTCGGCGAGCGCCTCGCGCAGGGCCGTCACGTCGCGCTCGGTGCGCAGCGGCGGGTTGACCTTGTAGACCGCGTTGTACGAGCGCACCAGCTCGTCGGTGAGGAGCAGGTGGTGCGGGGTGACCTCGGCGGTGACGTCGATGCCGCGGGACTTGGCCCAGCGGACGATCTCGACGGAGCCGGCGGTGGACAGGTGGCAGATGTGCACGCGGGAGCCGACGTGCTCGGCGAGGAGCACGTCACGGGCGATGATCGACTCCTCGGCGACGGCGGGCCAGCCGCCGAGGCCCAGCTCCGCGGAGACGACGCCCTCGTTCATCTGCGCGCCCTCGGTCAAGCGGGGCTCCTGGGCGTGCTGGGCGACGACGCCGCCGAAGGCCTTCACGTATTCCAGGGCGCGGCGCATGATCACGGCGTCGTCCACGCACTTGCCGTCGTCCGAGAAGACGGTGACGCGGGCGGCGCTGTCGTGCATCGCGCCGAGCTCCGCGAGCTGCTTGCCCTCCAGGCCGACGGTGACGGCGCCGATGGGCTGCACGTCGCAGTAGCCGGACTCCTTGCCCAGGCGCCAGACCTGCTCGACCACGCCGGCGGTGTCGGCGACAGGGAAGGTGTTCGCCATGGCGAAGACGGCGGTGTAGCCGCCGGAGGCGGCGGCGCGGGTGCCGGTCAGGACGGTCTCGGAGTCCTCGCGGCCGGGCTCGCGCAGGTGCGTGTGCAGGTCGACCAGGCCCGGGAGGAGCACCTGGCCGGCGGCCTCGACGACCTGGGCTCCCTCGGCGGAGAGCCCGGTACCGACCTCGGCGATGGTCTCGCCGTCGATCAGGACGTCCTGCGCCTCGCCACCGAGTACCTTCGCGCCACGGATCAGGATCTTGCTCATGGTTACTTGCTCTCCTCGATGCGGGGCGTGCTGGTGGTGGTGACGGCGGGCTCGGAGCCGCCGAGCAGCAGGTACAGGACGGCCATCCGGGTGGAGACGCCGTTGGCGACCTGCTCGACGGCCGTGCAGCGGTCGGAGTCGGCGACCTCGGCGGTGATCTCCATGCCGCGGTTCATCGGGCCGGGGTGCATCACGATGGCGTGCTCCGGCATCTTGGCCATGCGGTCGCCGTCGAGCCCGTACCGGCGGGAGTACTCGCGCTCGGTGGGGAAGAAGGCGGCGTTCATGCGTTCGCGCTGCACACGCAGCATCATCACCGCGTCGGACTTCGGCAGCACCTCGTCCAGGTTGTACGAGACCTCGCACGGCCAGCTCTCGACGCCGATCGGGACCAGCGTCGGCGGCGCCACCACGGTGACCTGCGCGCCCAGCGTGTGGAGCAGCTGGACGTTGGAGCGGGCGACCCGGCTGTGCAGGACGTCGCCGACGATCGTGATCCGGCGGCCGTTCAGGTCCTTGCCGAGGCCGGCGTCGCGCCCGACCAGGCGGCGGCGCATGGTGAAGGCGTCGAGCAGGGCCTGGGTGGGGTGCTCGTGGGTGCCGTCGCCGGCGTTGACCACGGCGGAGTCGATCCAGCCGGAGGTGGCGAGCCGGTAGGGGGCGCCGGAGGCGTGGTGGCGGATGACGACGGCGTCCGCGCCCATCGCCTCCAGGGTCAGGGCGGTGTCCTTGAGGGATTCGCCCTTGGAAACCGAGGAGCCCTTGGCGGAGAAGTTGATGACGTCGGCGGAGAGCCGCTTGGCGGCCGCCTCGAAGGAGATCCGGGTGCGGGTCGAGTCCTCGAAGAAGAGGTTGACGACGGTGAGGCCGCGCAGGGTGGGCAGCTTCTTGATCGGCCGGTCCGCGACGCGGGCCATCTCCTCGGCGGTGTCGAGGATGAGGACAGCGTCGTCGCGGGTGAGATCGGCGGCCGAGATGAGGTGGCGCTTCATCTGGGTGCTCCGTAGGTCAGGAGGGCAGGCAGGCGGACTGTCTGGCGGGTGTCGCGGGCAGGGCAGACTGCGGCCGGGTACCCGTGGCGGGACCCGTACCGGTTCGGGCTACTGCTGCCCGGCTGCCCGGTCGGTCCGCTGGCCGAGCAGCACGGCATCGCGGCCGTCCTCCTCCTGGAGCTGGACCTTGACGGTCTCCCGCAGCGACGTGGGGAGGTTCTTCCCGACGTAGTCGGCGCGGATCGGCAGTTCGCGGTGGCCGCGGTCGACGAGGACCGCGAGCTGGACGGCGCGGGGGCGGCCGAGGTCGCCGAGGGCGTCCAGGGCGGCGCGGATGGTTCTGCCGGAGAAGAGCACGTCGTCGACGAGGATGACCAGGCGGCCTTCGATGTCGTCGCCGGGGATCTCGGTGCGGCCGATCGCCCGGGCCGGCTTCATCCGCAGGTCGTCGCGGTACATGGTGATGTCGAGGGAGCCGACCGGGATCTTCGTACCGGTGATCTCTTCGAGTTTGGCGGCCAGCCGGCGGGCGAGGTACACACCGCGGGTGGGGATGCCGAGGAGCACCACGTCGTCGGCGCCCTTGGCGCGTTCGACGATCTCGTGGGCGATGCGGGTCAGTACCCGCGCGATGTCCTGGGCGTCCAGCACGGGACGCACGACATCGGAGCTCTGCTGGGTGTCCATGAAAAGGACCTCCTTCTCCGCCTCACGGGACGGACCTTAAAGGACGTCTGATGTTCGCGTTCCACCGTAGCAGCCGGACGCGCCCGGTCCGTCCACCGGGCACGACGCGGGACCCCTCGTAAGTGGGGGTTGAAGAGCATTCGGCTTGACGCATCCAAGTAACGCTGCGTAACCTCACAGTGAGTTACCAGCCGCGCGGCGGAGCCGCACGTGGTCATGTCGTCCATGTCGTCACAGCGTCACAGCGTCCGGGAGCGTTATGTCCAGCGAATACGCCAAACAGCTCGGGGCCAAGCTCCGTGCCATCCGCACCCAGCAGGGCCTTTCCCTCCATGGTGTGGAGGAGAAGTCCCAGGGCCGGTGGAAGGCCGTGGTGGTCGGTTCCTACGAGCGCGGGGACCGCGCCGTGACCGTTCAGCGCCTCGCCGAGCTGGCGGACTTCTACGGGGTCCCGGTCCAGGAACTGCTGCCGGGCACCACCCCGGGCGGAGCGGCCGAGCCGCCGCCGAAGCTGCGTCTGGACCTGGAGCGGCTGGCGGGCGTGCCCGCCGAGAAGGCCGGCCCGCTCCAGCGGTACGCCGCCACCATCCAGAGCCAGCGCGGCGACTACAACGGCAAGGTGCTCTCGATCCGCCAGGACGACCTGCGCACCCTCGCGGTCATCTACGACCAGTCCCCCTCGGTGCTGACCGAGCAGCTCATCAGCTGGGGCGTGCTGGACGCGGACGCCCGGCGCGCCGTGGCCCACGAGGACGTCTAGTCCCACCGGGCCCAGGCCCAGCAGAAACGTTACCGGCGGGTGCCGGATCCCCCAGGGGGTCCGGCACCCGCCGTTTCGCGTTCCGGCCCGACGCACTCGTCAGGCACGTGGGAGGACCCGGCACGCGCGAACGGGAGGGCCCGCGGCGCGTGGTGCGCCGCGGGCCCTCCCGTTGTGACCGGTCCTGCGCGGGACTACTCGCGCCGCAGGCTCGGCTTGAGGTCCTTGAACCGGCCCAGCAGCCCGTTCACGAACGAGGGCGACTCGTCCGTGGAGAACTCCTTGGCCAGCTGGACGGCCTCGTCGATCGCCACGGCGTCCGGCGTCTCGTCCACCCAGATCAGCTCGTACGCGCCGAGCCGCACGATGTTCCGGTCCACGACCGGCATGCGGTCGAGGTCCCAGTCCACGGCGTAGGTGACGATCAGGTCGTCGATGCGGTTCACCTTGTCGGCGTACCCCTCGACAAGGTCCATCGTGAAGGCGTTGACCGGCGGCTGCCGGTCGTCCGACCGCGCGTGGCGGATCCAGTCCGCGAGGACCTCGCGCACGGGCACGCCGCGCTGATCGGCCTCGAAGAGGATCTGGAAAGCGCGCTTTCGCGCGTTGCTCCGGGCAGCCACGGTTAGCTGTTCACCCGGCCGAGGTAGTCGCTGGTGCGGGTGTCGACCTTGATCTTCTCGCCGGTGCTGACGAAGAGCGGGACCTGGATCTCGTGGCCCGTCTCCAGCCTCGCCGGCTTGGTGCCGCCGGTGGAGCGGTCGCCCTGGACGCCCGGGTCGGTGTGCTCGATGACCAGCTCGACGGCGGCCGGGAGCTCGACGTAGAGCACCTCGCCCTCGTGGCGGGCCACGGAGGCGGTGAAGCCCTCGATGAGGAAGTTGGCGGCGTCGCCGACGACCTTGCGGTCGACCATCAGCTGGTCGTAGGTCTCCATGTCCATGAAGACGAAGTACTCGCCGTCCATGTACGAGAACTGCATGTCCCGGCGGTCGATGGTGGCCGTGTCGACCTTGGTGCCGGCGTTGAAGGTCTTGTCGACGACCTTGCCGGAGAGCACGTGCTTGAGCTTGGTGCGCACGAAGGCCGGGCCCTTGCCGGGCTTGACGTGCTGGAACTCGACGACGGACCAGAGCTGGCCCCCGTCGAGCTTCAGCACCATGCCGTTCTTGAGGTCGTTCGTGGAAGCCACGGTTGCGGAATCTCCTGCACTGGAAGACCACGGGTGCGCGCACGGCCCGGCCGAGCGGGCTAGAGCGCGAGCAGCTCCTTGGTCGTAATGGTGAGTAGCTCTGGACCGCCGTCCGCCTCGGGGCGTACGACGAGCGTGTCATCGATCCGGACACCGCCCCGGCCCGGGAGGTGAACCCCCGGTTCGACGGTGACCGGCACGCAAGCGTCCAGTTTACCCATGGCCGTAGGTGCAAGCTGCGGGTCCTCGTCGATTTCGAGGCCGACGCCGTGTCCGGTGGACGCGGCCAGCGCCTCGCCGTGCCCGGCCGAGTCGAGCACGGAGCGCGCCGCGTGGTCGACGTCGCGGCAGGCGGCGCCCGGCAGGAGGGCCTCCCGGCCGGCCCGCTGGGCGGCGAACACCAGGTCGTACAGCTCGATCTGCCACGAGGCCGGGGTGGTGCCGATCACGAACGTGCGGCCGATCTCGCAGCGGTAGCCCCGGTAGTTCGCCCCGAGGCACACGGAGAGGAAGTCGCCCTCCTCGACCCGGCGGTCGGAGGGCCGGTGCCGGGAGCGGCCGGAGTGGGGCCCGGTGCCGACGGAGGTGGGGAAGGCGGGGCCGTCCGCGCCGTGGTCGACCAGGCGGCGTTCCAGCTCCAGCGCCAGGTGGCGTTCGGTGCGGCCGACGAGGATCGACTCCAGCAGCTCGCCGAGGGCCTGGTCGGCGATCTCGGCGGCGATGCGCAGGCAGGCGATCTCTTCCTCGTCCTTGACGAGGCGCTGCTGTTCCACGGCGGGCCCGAGGTCCGCCAGGCGCAGCTTCGGCGCGACCGAGTGCAGGGCCCGGTGGCGGCCGACGGTGAGGTGGTGCTCCTCCACCGCGAGGGAGTCGGCCCGGCCGGAGGCGGCCAGGTCGGCGGCGGCCACCGCGGGGTCCCCGCCGGGGGCGCCGATCACGGTGACCCGCAGCTGCTCGTCGAGGCGGCCCTCGTCGTTCTCCCCGGTCGGGGCGCCCGCGCAGAACAGCACCTCCTCCGCCGGACCGACCAGCAGGACGGCGCCCGGCGGGCAGGCTCCGGTCAGGTAGCGGACGTTCGCCGGACGCGTGATCAGCGCGGCGGCGTTGCCCGCGGCGGCGCAGCGGTCGCGAAGCAGGGCCCGACGGGCGGCGTACACGTCTGACATGTATTCGAGCGTACGAGCGCCCCGCCCATCCGGCCCGGCGAGAGCCGCCGTCCGGGGCGTTCGGCGGCGGACCGGACCCAGCGGGGGGCCAGCAGGCGGCCGGACCCAGCAGGGGCAGACCCCAGCGGGCGGCCGGACCACCACGTGGCGGGTCCCGGTCGGCGGGACCCGGCAAGCGGCCGGGTCCCGCAAGCGGGCGGCCGGCGGACCCGGCAGGGGGGCAGGCCCCCGCAGGCGGGCGGGCTCAGCGGGCGGGCGGGCCCGCCGCGTGGCGGGTCCTGGTGGGCGGGGGCCTCAGTAGGTGGGTGAGCCGATGACGCGGGCCAGGGTCTCGTCCAGCGCGCGGGCCGTGCCCTCGACGTCCAGCTGCGAGTTGTCGATGATCGGCAGGCCGGATCCGTACCAGCCGGCCATCCGCCCGTGGATCCGGGCCACCTCCTCGTCGGAGAGCCGGCGGTTGCCGGAACGGGCCGCGTTGCGCTCCAGGACGACCTCCAGGCCGGGCAGGAGCACGACCGGCAGCAGCGCCGGGCCCACGTGCCGTTTCCAGCCGCCCAGGCCCACCACGGGCCGGTCGGGGAAGACGGCGTCGTCCAGGATGCAGGAGATGCCGTTCGCCAGGAAGTTGCGGGCGGCGAACCCGCAGGTGCGACGGGCCAGGCGGTACTGGGCCTCGGAGTGGTCGTTCCAGCCCGCCTGAGGGTCGGCGAAGCCCGAGCAGACCCATTCGCGGACGTCGTCCAGGCTGACGTGCGCGGTCGGCACCGGGCGGGTGGCGGCCCAGTGCCGGGCCACGGTCGTCTTGCCCGCGCCCGCCGGACCGATCAGCAGCACCGCGAGGGTGGCCGCGCCGGTGCCCGGGGCGACCGCGGGCGGCAGCGGGATGTGCCCGGTGGGCTCGGGCGACGGCGGCTGGGCGGGCGGCAGCGGAACGTATCCGCCGCTCTCGTGCGCCGAGGGCCGGTCGGGCGGCGTCGGGTGCCCGGGCGGCGTCGACTGCCCCGGCTGCGGCTGCGCAGGACCCGGCCAGCCCCCCGCCGGGGGTATGGGCGGCTGCGGGGGCGCCTGCGGCTGCTGCCCCGGCTGCCCCCAGCCGCCGCCCCCCACTCCTTGCTGCATTCCGCTGCCACTCCGTCTCGTTCCGGCGACTGATGCGAGAACGTTATATGACCTCGGAGCCCGAGCCGCCCACCGGCACCGTCAGAGCGTGACTTCGTCCGCCAGCGCGCGCAGTGCCAGCCGGTACGAGCCGATGCCGAAGCCCGCCACCGTACCCGTGGCGACGGAGGCGATGACCGACGTGTGCCGGAACTCCTCGCGCGCGTACGGGTTGGAGATGTGCACCTCGATCAGCGGCGCGGTGCGCTGGGCCGCCGCGTCGCGCATCCCGTACGAATAATGCGTGAAGGCCCCCGGGTTGATGACCACGGGGATCTTGCCGTCCGCGGCCTCGTGCAGCCAGCGGATCAGCTCGCCCTCGTCGTTGGTCTCGCGGACCTCGACGTCGAACCCGAGTTCGGCGCCCAGCGCCCGGCAGCTCTCCACCAGCCCGGCGTACGAGGTGGCCCCGTACACGTCGGGCTCGCGCGACCCGAGCCGGCCCAGGTTCGGGCCGTTCAGGACCAGGACGCGCCGGCTCACGCGGCGACCTCGCCGAAGGCGGCGAACAGCACCGCCGGGTCCGGCCCCTCCAGCACCGTCGGCTTGGCCAGCCCGTCGAGCACGATGAAGCGCAGCAGGTCGCCGCGGGACTTCTTGTCGAGCTTCATGGTCTCCAGCAGCTTGGGCCACTGGTCGCCCCGGTAGGTCAGCGGCAGCCCGACGGAGGCGAGCACCGCCTTGTGCCGGTCGGCGGTCACGTCGTCCAGCCGGCCCGCGAGCCGGCCGAGTTCGGCGGCGAAGACCATGCCGACGGAGACGGCCGCGCCGTGGCGCCACTTGTAGCGCTCGTTCTTCTCGATGGCGTGCGCGAGGGTGTGGCCGTAATTGAGGATCTCGCGCAGCCCCGATTCCTTGAGGTCGCTGGAGACCACGTCCGCCTTGACCCGGATGGAGCGCACGATGAGTTCGGCCGTGTGCGGACCTGCGGGCGTGCGGGCCGCCTCGGGGTCCGCCTCGATCAGGTCGAGGATGACCGGGTCGGAGATGAACCCGGCCTTGATGATCTCGGCCAGGCCGCTGACGTAGTCGTGGACCGGCAGCGAGTCCAGCGCCGCGAGGTCGCAGAGCACCCCGGCCGGCGGGTGGAAGGCGCCGACGAGGTTCTTGCCCTCGGCGGTGTTGATGCCGGTCTTGCCGCCGACGGCCGCGTCCACCATGGCCAGCACGGTGGTCGGGACGGCGACCCAGCGCACGCCGCGCAGCCAGCTCGCCGCGACGAAGCCCGCGAGGTCGGTGGTGGCACCTCCGCCCACGCCCACGATCACGTCGGTGCGGGTGAACCCGGACTGCCCGAGCGCCTTCCAGCAGTACGCCGCGACCTCGACGGTCTTGGCCTCCTCGGCGTTCGGCACCTGGATGGCGACGGCCTCGTAGCCCTGCGCCGCCAGGTCGTCCCGCAGCGCCTCGCCCGTCGAGGCCAGCGCTTCGGGGTGGATCACGGCCACGCGCTGGGCGCGGGTGCCGATCAGGCTGCCCAGCTCGCCGAGCAGCTGCCGGCCGACCAGCACGTCGTACGCGTCGTGCCCGGCGCTCGCGCCGACGTTGATCCGCGTCACCTGGTCTGTCATACGTCCTTCAACTCCAGAGCGTCGAGGACCGCCTGGGCGACCTCTTCGGGGGTGCGGTCGTCGGTGGTCACCACGACGCGCGCGACTTCGGTGTACAGGTGACGGCGGGCGTCCATCAGCTCGCGCCACTGTCGGCGCGGGTTGACGGCGAGCAGCGGGCGCGCGGCGCCGAGGCCGACGCGCCGTACCGCTTCCTCGACGTCCATCGACAGGTAGGCGACGGGCAGGCCGGCGAGCAGCTCGCGGGTGCCCGCGTCGAGGACCGCTCCGCCGCCGAGGGCGAGGACTCCGGTGTGCTCGGCGACGGCGGCCGCGACGGCCCGCCGCTCCAGCTCGCGGAAGTACGGCTCGCCCTCGTCGACGAAGAGGTCCGCGATCTCGCGGCCTTCGGCGGCGACGATGTCGGCGTCCGTGTCCCGGTAGGGGACGCCGAGCCGCTCGGCGAGGAGTCCGCCCACCGTGGACTTGCCGGACCCCATGGGTCCGACGAGGACGATCAGGGGCCCGCCGGTCACCGGATCTGCAGGTTGTCGAGGTACGAGCGGACGTTGCGGCGGGTCTCGGGGACGGAGTCGCCGCCGAACTTCTCCACGACGGCGTCCGCGAGGACGAGCGCGACCATGGCCTCGGCGACGATGCCCGCGGCCGGGACGGCACAGACGTCGGAGCGCTGGTGGTGGGCGACGGTCGCCTCACCGGTGGCGACGTCGACGGTGGCCAGGGCGCGCGGCACGGTCGCGATGGGCTTCATCGCGGCGCGCACGCGCAGCAGCTCGCCGGTGGTCAGGCCGCCTTCGGTACCGCCGGAGCGGCCGGTGGTGCGCCGCAGCCCCTCGGGCGTGGAGACGATCTCGTCGTGGGCCTTCGAGCCGGGCACGCGGGCCAGCTCGAAGCCGTCCCCGACCTCGACGCCCTTGATGGCCTGGATGCCCATGAGCGCGGCCGCGAGGCGCGCGTCGAGACGGCGGTCCCAGTGCACGTGCGAGCCGAGGCCGACGGGGACCCCGTACGCGAGCACCTCCACGACGCCGCCGAGGGTGTCGCCGTCCTTGTGGGCCTGGTCGATCTCGGCCACCATCGCCTTCGACGCGTCGGCGTCGAGGCAGCGCACCGGGTCGGCGTCGAGCTTCTCGACGTCGGCGGGGGTCGGGTAGACGCCGTACGGGGCCTTGGCGGAGGCGAGTTCGACCACGTGGGAGACGATCTCGATGCCGGCGGTCTCCTTGATGAAGGACCGGGCGATCGCGCCGAGGGCCACGCGGGCGGCCGTCTCACGGGCGCTGGCGCGCTCCAGGATCGGGCGGGCCTCGTCGAAGCCGTACTTCTGCATGCCGGCGAGGTCTGCGTGGCCGGGGCGCGGGCGGGTCAGTGCCGCGTTACGGCCGGTGTCCTTGAGGAGGCCGGGGTCCACGGGGTCGGCCGACATGACCGTCTCCCACTTGGGCCACTCGGTGTTGCCCACCATGACCGCGATGGGGGACCCGAGGGAGAGCCCGTGCCGGACGCCGCCGAGGAAGGTGATCTCGTCCTGCTCGAACTTCATCCGGGCACCGCGGCCATAGCCGAGCCGGCGCCTGGCCAGGTGGTCGGCCACCAGCTCGGTGGTGACCGGGACGCCGGCGGGGAGGCCCTCCAGCGTCGCCACCAGGGCCGGTCCGTGCGACTCTCCTGCGGTCAGCCAACGCAACCTGCTCAACGATGCTCCTCATGCTCGCGCCTGGTACAGCCTCGGCGCGATCTGGGTGCGCGGCCCGGATCCGCCGTACCCGATCCTCCCACGTCCGCACCGGTGCACCACGCTCCGGTCCAGCTATCGGACGGCCGTCCCACGCCGGCGCCACCACTGGAAACCCTCCCAGAGGGCCGCGGCGGCCAGGAGCGCGCCGATGGTCCACTTCGCCCAGGCCGGAAGCGTACCGAGCAGGACGCGGGCGAACACCACGACGCCGTACGCCGCGTCCCACTTGGATGCCAGCAGCTGACCCGCCCCGATCGCGCCCACGCGAACCCCTCTCGCCCCCCGACACCGCAGGTGCCGACGCTAGCGCGCGGCGAGCGCCCGCTCACCGGCGGCCCGCATGGCGGCGAGCGGGCCGGGGGCGCGGCCGGTCATCTGCTCGACCTGGAGCACGGCCTGGTGCACGAGCAGGTCGAGGCCGCCGACCAGTGCGCCGCCGCGGCCGGACCAGGCGGCGGCGAGGGCGGTGGGCCAGGGGTCGTAGAGGACGTCGAACAGGGTGCCCGGGGCCGCGGGCACGGCGGGGGCCAGCTCGTCCGTGGCTCCGGCCGGGGTGGTGGCGATGACCAGCGGCGCGGTGAGCGCCTCGGGCGCGCGCGACCAGTCGGCCGTGCGGACGTCGACACCGAGCCGCTCGCCCCACTGCCGCATCTCGTCGGCCCGGGCGCGGGAGCGGACGTACGCGGTGACCTCACCGGTGCAGATCCGCGCGAGCGCGGCCAGCGCGGAGGAGGCGGTGGCGCCGGCGCCGAGGATCGCGGCGGCGGGCACCTTGTCGACGCCGCGCTCGTGCAGCGCGGCGACGATGCCGGGGATGTCGGTGTTGTCGCCGACGCGGCGGCCGTCCTCGGTGAAGACGACGGTGTTGACGGCCTCGACGGAGGCTGCGGTGTCACTGACCGCGTCGAGCAGCGGGATGACCGCCCGCTTGAGCGGCATGGTCAGGGACAGCCCCGCCCACTCGGGCCCGAGCCCGGCCACGAACCCGGGGAGCGCGGCCTCGTCGATCTCGAACCGGTCGTAGGTCCAGTCGGCGAGGCCGAGCTCCCGGTACGCGGCGCGGTGCAGCACCGGTGAGAGGGAGTGCTCGATGGGCGACCCCAGCACCGCGGCCCGTATGCGTGACATGTGTTGCTATCCGCCGTTCTTCTGCTTCTGCCGTTCGTTGAACTCCGCTACCAGCTTCTCGTGCTCCGCGAACGTCTTGGTGAAGGTCGTCTTCTGGCCGTCGACCGACACGAAGAACATCCAGCCGCCCCTGTCGGGGTTGAGCGAGGCGTTCAGGGCGTCGGTGCCGGGGTTGCCGATGGGACCCGGCGGCAGGCCCTTGTAGAAGTAGGTGTTGTAAGGGTGGTCGAGCGTCTTGGTCTCGGCGCGGGAGACGTTGATGTTGCTCGTGCCCTTGAGGTAGTTGATCGTGGAGTCGAATTCGAGCTTCTGGTTGGTGACGTCGTTCGTCTTCTTGAGACGGTTGTAGATGACGTCGGACATCTTGCGGAAGTCGTCGTGGTTCATGCCCTCCGCGTTGACGAGGCTGGCGACCGTGACGACCTGGAGCGGGTTCTCCAGTCCGAGGTCCTTGGCCTTTGCTTCGAGGCCGAGCGCCGCGTACTTGTCGCTCGCGTTCTTGACCATCTGCTTGAGCAGGGCCTCGGGGGCCATGTCCTTGGTCAGGTCGTAACGCGTCGGGTACAGGAACCCTTCGAGCGGGTCCATGATCTTCGGGTTGGAGGCGGCCCAGGCCGGCAGGCCCAGGTTCTTGGCCTCGCGCTTCGCGATGTCCTGCGTGGTGCCCTGCGGCTTGCCCAGCTTGTTGTCGATCATGGCGTAGACGTCGACGTTGCGTTTGCCCTCGGGAACGATGATGACGTTCAGCTTCGAGGGGTCCGTCATCAGCGCGACGGCGGCGGCGGCGGACATCTTCTTCTTGAGCGGGTAGGTGCCGGGCTGGATGCCCTTGCCCTTGGGGGTGTCCGCGGCCGTCACGAACGCCTTGGCGCTGGCGACGACGCCCGCCTTCTCCAGGATGCTGCCCATCTGGGCGAGGGTGGCGTTCTTGGGGATCTCGACGTCCACCGTCTCTTCGAGGCCCGGGCCGGCGTAGTCCTCGCCGGGGCCGTAGCGGGCCTTGATGTAGGTGTAACCGTAGTAGCCGCCACCGCCGAGGACGGCTGCGACCACCACGGCCGCGACCAGGCAGGACACGCCGCGGCGTCTGGGTTTCGCCTTCGGCTTCTTCGAACGGCCCCCGCGGCGGCCACCGCCGCCACGGCCGTCGTCGTCGCCCGCGGGGGACTCCGGCTCCTCCTCGGGGTCCTCGGTGAGGAGGTCGGCGTCCTGGCTGTCCGGCTCCGGTTCCAGGTGGCGCCGGCTCGGGGGCACCGGCGGCGGGTAGGCCTCCGGGGTGGCGTACAGGTCGGGGGCCTCGCCGGGGAAGCCCGCGGCGGTCTGCTGGGCGTACGGCTCGGCGTCCGCGTACGGGTCCGCGGGCGCGCCCGCGTACTGGCCCTGGCCGGTGTCCCAGGGCTGGCCCCCGTAGGCCGGCTGCGGCTGGTCGTTCTGCTGGTACTGCTGCTGCGGGAGGAAACCCTCCTGCGGGTACTGCTGGTACTGCTGCTGGAGCTGGTCCGGGTGCTGCTGGTACTGCTGCCCGTCCTGGAAGTGCCCGTCCGCGAACTGGGGGGTCTGGAACTGGGGGGCCTGGTGCTGCGGCGCCTGCGCGTACTGCTGCTGCGGGTCACCGGCGTAGGGCATCTGACCCTGCTGGGCCGGATGCCCGTCGTACCCCTGGTCCCCGTAAAGGGGGTCCTCGGGGTGCCACGGTTCGGGGGCGCGGCCCCGGCCATACTCAGTCATCGGTCCCCTAGAGCCGCGAGACGGAGGCAGCGGCTCATCGCCACGGCACCCGGTTCCGCCTCTGAAGTGGTGGGCGACGGCTGTTCGAATGCCGTCACATCGCGCGGAACGTTACCGTATCGCGATCAGACAACCACTTCGACGCACTCACCGGGCGGATTACCTGATACCCGTTCGGTCTCAAGAGCGTTCTGAAGGATCACCACGGCGGCCGCCTGGTCGATGACCGCCCGCCCCTTCTTGGCGTTCTTCCCCGACGCCCGCAGCCCCTGCGCGGCGGTGACCGTCGTCATCCGCTCGTCCACCAGACGGACCGTCACCGGCTTGATGCCCTTGGCGAGTTCGCCCGCGAAGACGCGCACCTTGGCCGCGGCCGGCCCCTCCCGCCCGCTGAGCGAGCGGGGAAGGCCGACCACGACTTCGAGCGGCTCGTACTCCTGCACGAGCTGCCGCAGCCGCCTGTGGGCGAACGGGATGTCCCGGCCGGGCACGGTTTCCACCGGTGTGGCCAGCACCCCGTCGGGGTCGCAGGAAGCGACCCCGATCCGGGCGTCCCCGACGTCGATGGCCAGTCGGCGGCCGCGGCGCAGTGTCATCGTCAGGCCGTCTCGGCGACGAGGCGCTCGACGGCGGCGATGGCCTCGGGCACGGCGGCCGGGTTCTGGCCGCCGCCCTGGGCCACGTCCGGCTTGCCGCCACCGCCGCCACCGAGGGTCTTGGCGGCGGCACGGACCAGGTCACCGGCCTTGAGACCCCGCTCGCGGGCGGCGTCATTGGTGGCGATGACCGTCTGCGGGCGCCCGCCCGCCACGGTGAACAGGGCCACGACGACCGGTCGGCCGCCCTGGATGCGCCCGCGCACGTCGAGGACCAGCTTGCGCAGGTCGTCGGCGCCGGTGCCGTCGGGCACCTGGCCGACGACGAGGGCCACGCCGCGGATGTCCTGGGCGTTCTCGGCGAGCCCCGCGGCGGCCTGGAGGACCTTCTCCGCGCGGAACTTCTCGATCTCCTTCTCGGCGTCCTTCAACTTGCCGAGCATGGAGGCGATCTTCTCGGGCAGCTCCTCGGGGCGGCCCTTGACCAGCTCCTGGAGCTGGGCGACGACCGTGTGCTCCTTGGCGAGGAAGTTGTAGGCGTCCACGCCCACCAGGGCCTCGACGCGGCGCACGCCGGAGCCGATGGAGGACTCGCCGAGCAGCTTGACCAGGCCCAGCTGGCTGGTGTTGCCGACGTGGGTACCGCCGCACAGCTCCTTGGAGAAGTCGCCGATGGTCACGACGCGCACGCGCTCGCCGTACTTCTCGCCGAACTCGGCGATGGCGCCCTGCTTCTTCGCCTCGTCGATGCTCATCACCTCGGCGGTGACGTCGAGCTCGCGGGAGAGCACGTCGTTGATCTTCTGCTCGACGTCGGTGAGGACGGTGCCGGGGACGGCGTTCGGGGAGCCGAAGTCGAAGCGGAAGCGGCCGGGCGAGTTCTCGGAACCGGCCTGGGCGGCCGTCGGGCCGAGCGCGTCGCGCAGCGCCTGGTGGGTCAGGTGCGTGGCCGAGTGGGCGCGGGCGATGGCCCGGCGGCGCTTGACGTCGATGGCGGCGTAGGCGGCGGCCCCCACCGTCACCTCGCCGACCTGCACCGATCCCTTGTGTACGGAGACGCCCGGGACGGGCTGCTGGACGTCGCGGACCTCGATGACGGCGCCGGAGTCGAGCTTGATCCGGCCCTGGTCGGCGAGCTGGCCGCCGCCCTCGGCGTAGAAGGGGGTGCGGTCCAGGACGACCTCGACCTCGTCGCCCTCGGAGGCGGCGGGCGCGGAGACGCCGTTGACCAGCAGGCCGACGATGGTGGACTCGCCCTGGTTGGTGGCGTAACCGGTGAACTCGGTGGCGCCGGCGCCGTCGGCGATCTCCCGGTAGGCGGACATGTCCGCGTGGCCGGTCTTCTTGGCCTTGGCGTCGGCCTTGGCGCGGTCGCGCTGCTCCTGCATGAGGCGGCGGAAGCCGCTCTCGTCCACGGAGAGGCCCTGCTCGGCGGCCATCTCCAGGGTGAGGTCGATCGGGAAGCCCCAGGTGTCGTGGAGCAGGAACGCCTTGTCGCCGGAGAGGACCGTGCCGCCGGTGGCCTTGGTCTCGGTCACGGCGGTGTCGAGGATGTTCGTGCCGCCCTTGATGGCCTTGAGGAAGGCGGCCTCTTCGGCGAGCGCGACGGTCTCGATGCGCTTGCGGTCGGTGACCAGCTCCGGGTACTGCTGCCCCATCGTGTCGATCACGACGCCGATGAGGTCCTGGACGACCGGGCCGGTGGCGCCCATGAGGCGCATGTTGCGGATGGCGCGGCGCATGATGCGGCGCAGCACGTATCCGCGACCCTCGTTGCCGGGAGTGACGCCGTCGCCGATGAGCATCGTCGAAGTGCGGATGTGGTCGGCGACCACGCGCAGCGAGACGTCGGTGTTCGCGGCGGCGCCGTACTGCACGCCGGTCAGCTCGGTGGCCTTGTCCATGACCACGCGCAGGGTGTCGGTCTCGTACATGTTCTGCACGCCCTGCAGGATCATGGCGAGGCGTTCGAGACCGAGGCCGGTGTCGATGTTCTTCGAGGGCAGGTCGCCGAGGATCGGGAAGTCTTCCTTCCCGTCGCCCGCGCCGCGCTCGTACTGCATGAAGACCAGGTTCCAGATCTCCACGTACCGCTCGTCGTTGACGGCCGGGCCGCCCTCGACGCCGAACTCGGGGCCGCGGTCGTAGTTGATCTCGGAGCAGGGACCGCAGGGTCCGGGGACGCCCATGGACCAGAAGTTGTCCTTCTTGCCCAGGCGCTGGATGCGCTCGGCGGGCACGCCGATCACGTCGCGCCAGATCTGCTCGGCCTCGTCGTCGTCGAGGTAGACGGTGATCCAGAGCTTCTCGGGCTCCAGGCCGTAGCCGCCGTCCGCCACGGAGCTGGTGAGCAGCTCCCAGGCGTACTTGATGGCGCCTTCCTTGAAGTAGTCCCCGAAGGAGAAGTTGCCGCACATCTGGAAGAACGTGCCGTGGCGGGTGGTCTTGCCGACCTCTTCGATGTCCGGGGTGCGGACGCACTTCTGCACGCTGGTCAGCCGCGGGGCCGGGGGCTTGACCTCGCCCAGGAAGTAGGGCTTGAACGGCACCATGCCCGCGGGCACCAGCAGCAGAGTCGGGTCGTCCGCGATGAGCGACGCCGAAGGGACAACGGTGTGACCGCGCTCCTCGAAGAAGCTCAGCCAGCGGCGGCGGATTTCAGCCGACTCCATCAGTGGTCCTCATTCCGGTTGTACGAGAGATTCGGGCGGTGGGTGTTCTGGTCGTGCGGGTCGAGCGCGACGGCCCGCGTCCGCCGGGGCCCGGGCAGGGCCGTGACGTTGCCGGTCAGGGCCGGCTCGTCGGGGTCCTGGCGCAGACCCAGTGCGTCGTTCAGCTGTTCTTCGCGCTGCGTCATTCCCGCCTTGACGTCCAGGGCGAATTCCTTGAGGCGGTGGCCCGCCTCGACGGCCTTGTCGGCGGCCTGCGCGGCGAGGCTCTCCGGGGTCAGCTTCTTGAGCTGCCGGTTGACCTTGGTGGTGGCCCACACGCCGGCGGCTGCGCCTGCGGTGAACCAGAAGGCTCGGCGGATCATCGGAGGTCTCAGCCCTTCTGCTTCCGGCGCCGGGCGCCCGGCACCGTACGGCCGACGATCACAGTGCGTCGGGGGGTCTTGGTCGGCTCGGCGTCGGTCTTGCCCAGGGCCTTGCGCACGCCGTAGCCGAAGGCCGCGATCTTGACCAGCGGGCCGCCGAAGGTGGAGGCCACGGTCGAGGACAGTGCGGAGGCGTTGGAGGTGACCTCCTGCACGTCGCTCGCGATCGCGTCGACCCGGTCGAGCTGGGTGCGTGCGGAGCGCACGGTGGTGGAGGCGTCGGCGAGCAGCGGGACGGCCTGCTCGGTCACGTCCGCCACGAGCTTGGTGGTCGCCTTGAGCACCTGGGCCAGTCTCACCAGCACCACGGCGAGGAAGGAGACCAGGATGGCCCAGAAGACGGCCACGAGGATCCCGGCCACCTCTCCACCGGACACGTTTGCACCGCTTCCTGCACATAGATCACTGGGTATGAAAAGTCTTCTCCGACCCTATCGCGCCGGAGATCCCCGGCCGTACCGGAATTCCGGCCCCGGCCGGGAAAGCAGGAAGCCCGCCGGCTCCCCCGAGGGGGAACCGGCGGGCTGACCAGCCTGTGAGGCTACGACCGCCGGAAGATCAGCGGGCGTAGTACTCGACGACGAGCTGCTCGTCGCAGATGACCGGGATTTCCTTGCGGTTCGGGTCGCGGTCCAGGCGGAAGGCCAGGGCCTTCAGGTTGACCTGCAGGTAACGGGGGGTCTCGCCCTCGCCTGCGTAGCCACCCTCACGGGCAACCTGGAACGGAACCTTCTCGCGGCTGCGCTCGCGAACCGTGATCACGTCGTCCGGGCGGACGCGGAACGACGGCTTGTCGACCTTGGCACCGTTGACCTCGATGTGGCCGTGGACGACCATCTGGCGGGCCTGGTAGATGGTGCGGGCGATGCCCGAACGCAGGACCAGGGCGTCGAGGCGACGCTCGAGCTCGACGACCAGCGCCTCGCCCGTCTTGCCTTCGGCCTTCTTGGCGCGGTCGTAGGCGCGAGCCATCTGGCGCTCGGAGATGTCGTACTGCGCGCGCAGACGCTGCTTCTCGAGCAGACGAACCTTGTAGTCCGAGTTCTGCTTGCGGCCACGGCCGTGCTCGCCCGGCGGGTAGGGGCGGGCCTCGAAGTACTTGACGGCCTTCGGGGTCAGCGCAATGCCGAGGGCACGCGACTTCTTGACCTTGGGTCGCTTCTGGTTCACGTGGAACCTACCTCCATGTAGTCAGGTGAGACTTACCGGTAACGAGGGGGACGTAATGTCTCGACCACATGGGATCCCCCTGCCCAGTGCGCATCGCAGTTCGGGTTCCAACGAAACGGAATCCGCTTTCGACGACGGTAAGCAGGGTCAGCCGCGTCCCAGGGAAGGCGTTCGGCAGCTCACCGGAGCCGAACGCGTACGAACCCTCGTAGAGTCCAACGCCTCAGTATCCCCCACCTCGCAGGATGCTCCTGACACCAGGAACCGCCGCGATGCGGGGCAGGGGGGCGGCCACTGTGGGCCGTCACCCCGGACGGGAACGTGATTTCTCCTTGTTTCCTCGGAATCCACGGCTGCCGGGGCTGCCGCTCACGTCCAGGAACCGGCCTCACCCCCGTGATCGAGATCACGGATGTGGAGCCGGTGTCCGTGGACCATCGTATCCGAGGCCGCGGCGGGCACGGGCCCGCCCCGGGGCGGGTCAGCCGCGCTCGCCGCGCAGCCGTTCGCGGACCTTCTCCACCACGTCCGCGTACCGGGCCTCTGCGCCGTAGCGCGTCGGCTCGTAGTACCGCTTGCCCTGGACCTCGTCCGGCGCGTACTGCTGGGCGGCGATCGCGCCCGGTACGTCGTGCGGGTACACGTATCCCACCGCGTGACCGAGCTTGGCCGCGCCCTTGTAGTGGCCGTCCCGCAGATGGGCCGGGACCGCGCCGGCCAGCCCCGCCCGTACGTCGGCCAGGGCCGCGCCGATCGCCGTCGTCGCGGTGTTCGACTTGGGGGCCAGCGCCAGGGCGATCGTCACGTGCGACAGGGTCAGCGCCGCCTCCGGGAAGCCGATCATGGCCACCGCCTGCGCCGCCGCGACCGCGAGCGGCAGGGCCGTCGGGTCCGCCAGCCCGATGTCCTCGCTCGCGGAGATCATCAGGCGCCGGGCGATGAACCGGGGGTCCTCCCCCGCCTCGATCATCCGGGCCAGGTAGTGCAGCGCCGCGTCCACGTCCGAGCCCCGGATCGACTTGATCAGCGCGCTCGCCACGTCGTAGTGCTGGTCGCCGTCCCGGTCGTACTTGACGGCGGCCCGGTCGACCGACTCCTCCAGCGTCCTGAGGGTGATCTCCGGCTCCCCCTTGGCGATCGCCGACCCGGCGCCCGCCTCCAGCGCCGTCAGGGCCCGGCGGGCGTCGCCCCCGGCGATGCGCAGCAGGTGCGCCTCGGCGTCGGCCGGCAAGGTCACCGCCCCGCCCAGCCCACGCTCCTCCGTCAGCGCGCGCCGCACCAGCGCGCTCAGGTCCTCGTCCGTCAGCGGCTCCAGCGTCAGCAGCAGGGAGCGCGAGAGCAGGGGCGAGATGATCGAGAAGTACGGGTTCTCGGTGGTCGCCGCGATGAGGGTGACCCAGCGGTTCTCGACGGCCGGGAGCAGCGAGTCCTGTTGCGCCTTGCTGAACCGGTGGATCTCGTCGAGGAAGAGGACGGTCTCCTTGCCGTACCCGCCGGCCGCCCGCCGTGCGCCCTCGATGACGGCGCGTACCTCTTTCACGCCCGCGGTGATCGCCGACAGCTCCACGAACCGCTTCTGTGTCGCCTGGCTGACCACGTAGGCGAGGGTGGTCTTCCCGGTGCCGGGAGGACCCCAAAGGATCACTGAGGAGGCACCGGCCGGTCCCCCGGCGCCTTCCCCGACCAGCCGCCGGAGCGGCGAGCCGGGTTTGAGCAGGTGCTGCTGGCCCACGACCTCGTCCAGGGTGCGCGGGCGCATCCGGACGGCGAGCGGAGAAGCGGACGGGTCCTTCTCCTGGCGGTCCTCGGCGGCGGCGGTGAAGAGATCTGGTTCCACACGGGAAGCCTATGCGAGGGCACTGACAGCCCGGGGGCCGTCACCAGGCCGTCACGAGGTCCAGAAGTCCCACCAGCGGGTCAGGATCAGCATCCCGATGATCCCCATGTGCAGCACGGGCAGCACCCAGGGGAACTCGTCGAGGAAGCCCCGCAGCCAGCCCGGGGCGGGAAGCATGCGGGTGCGCACGTTGTGGGCGGTCACGTACCAGAACATGAAGATCGTGGCGACCCAGGCCAGGCAGCACCACAGGCACAGGGAGTTGATGTTGTACAGCGACTGGTACATCAGCCAGGTGCAGAAGCCGACGCCGAACAACGTGCCCGCGTTGAGCGTGAGCCAGTACCAGCGGCCGAAGCGCGCGCCCGCCAGCAGGCTCATGCCGACGCAGATCACGATGCCGTAGGCCACGAGCCCCAGCATCGGGTTCGGGAAACCGAAGACGGCCGCCTGGTCGCTCTTCATGATGTTGCCGCAGGAGACGATCGGGTTCAGGCTGCAGCCCGGCGTGAAGTTCGGGTCCTCCAGCAGCTTGAACTTGTCGATGGTGATCACCCAGGCGGCCAGCAGCCCCGCCGCGCCGGTGATCACCAGCAGCAGCGCCAGGGCCCGGCTCGCACCGGAGGTCCGGGCGGTGTCCGTGTCAGAGCCTGTTGTCGTCATCCCGCCCGCTCCACATCTGCAAGGTCATCAAGCACCGGCCATTGTGCCGTACGGGGGACCCGCGGGGCCGTTCGTTGGAGATAAGGACGGTCTCCGGAGCCGGTGACGGCGAAGGGCGGCCCGGGAGTCTCCCCGGGCCGCCCCTTCACCGCGACGGCCGTCAGGCCAGCTGCGCCCGCAGCACCTCGACCACCTCGGTCACGGCCACGGGGTTCTGCTCGCCGGACTCCAGGTCCTTGAGCTGCACCACGCCCTCGGCGAGGTCCCGGTCGCCCGCGACGATCGCGAAGCGGGCGCCGGAGCGGTTCGCGTCCTTCATGGCCCCCTTGAGGCCCTTGCCGCCGTACGAGATGTCCGCCGCGACCCCGGCCCGCCGAAGCTCCGTCACCAGCCCGAACAGCACCGGCTTCGCCTCGCCCAGCGCCACCGCGAACACCGACGTGGCCGCCGGGATGTCCAGCTCGACGCCCTCGGCCTCCAGCGCCAGCACCGTGCGGTCCACGCCCAGCGCCCAGCCCACCGAGGGCAGGGCCGGACCGCCGATCATCTCGGACAGGCCGTCGTAGCGGCCGCCGCCGCCTACCGCCGACTGCGAGCCGAGTCCGTCGTGGACGAACTCGAAGGTGGTGCGCGTGTAGTAGTCCAGGCCGCGCACCAGCTTCTCGTCGTCCTCGAAGGCGACGCCGGCCGCCGTGATCAGCGCCCGCACCTCCTCGTGGTACTGCTTGCACGCGTCGCACAGGTAGTCCCGCAGCACCGGGGCCCCGACGAGCTGCTTCTGTACGTCGGCCCGCTTGTCGTCGAGGACGCGCAGCGGGTTGATCTCCGCCCGGCGCACGGTCTCCGCGTCGAGGTCGAGCCCGCTCAGGAAGGACTGGAGCGCTTCCCGGTAGACCGGGCGGCACTCCTTGTCGCCGAGCGAGTTCAGCAGGATGCGGAAGTTCCGCAGGCCCAGCGAGCGGTACGCCTGGTCGGCCAGGATGATCAGCTCGGCGTCCAGGGCCGGGTCCTCGGCACCGATCGCCTCGGCACCGACCTGCGAGAAGTGGCGGTAGCGGCCCGCCTGCGGACGCTCGTAGCGGTAGTACGAGCCCGAGTACCAGAGCTTGACCGGCAGGTTGCCCTTCTTGTGCAGGCTCGCCTCCAGCGCCGCGCGCAGCACCGAGGCCGTGCCCTCGGGACGGAGGGCCAGCTGGTCGCCGCCCTTGGTCTCGAAGGCGTACATCTCCTTGGAGACGATGTCGGTGGACTCGCCGACGCCGCGCGCGAACAGGCCGACGTCCTCGAAACCGGGCGTTTCGATGTAGCCGTAGCCCGAGTTCCTGAGCGGGGCGGCGATGGCCTCACGTACCGCCAGGAACTTCACGGAGACCGGCGGGATCAGGTCGTAGGTGCCCTTGGGGGCCTTGAAGGTGCTCACGGAAGTCTCGTCACATTCCTCGTCGTGGGGCGGCTGCGCCGTCCCCCAGGCCGGCGGCGACGTCCCGCAGGTACGGGTTGGTCGCACGCTCGCGCCCGATGGTGGTCTGGGGACCGTGGCCGGACAGCACCACCGTCGAGTCGTCCAGCGGCAGGCACACGCGGGCCAGCGAGCGGAGTATCTCGGCGTGGGAGCCGCCGGGCAGGTCGGTGCGTCCGATGGAGCCGGCGAAGAGCAGGTCGCCGGAGAAGAAGACGGACGGGACGTCCGCGCTCTCCGGCATCCGGAAGGTCACCGACCCCTTGGTATGTCCGGGTGCGTGGGCCACCGAGAAGTCCATCCCGGCCAGCTTGAGGCCCGCTCCGTCGGCCAGCTCGCGGACGTCGTCCGGTTCGCCGACGGTCAGCTCGCCCATGAGCGGCATCCCGATGGAGCGGCCGAGGGCCTTCTCCGGGTCGCTCATCATGTACCGGTCCTCCGGGTGGATCCAGGCCGGTACGTCGTGTGCTCCGCACACCGGGACCACCGAGGCGACATGATCGATGTGGCCATGGGTGAGGACGACCGCGACGGGCTTGAGCCGGTGCTTCTTCAACGTCTCCTCGACGCCCTGGGCGGCCTGGTGGCCCGGGTCGATGATGACGCACTCCTCACCGGCGGCGGGGGCGACCACATAGCAGTTGGTCCCCCAGGCCCCTGCGGGGAACCCGGCAATCAGCACGTTCGTCCTCAATCGTCGTCCGGCGTGAGCTCGGGCGGCGCGCACGGAGTGCGATGCCGCTGCTCAGAGCCTACCGGGGCGGCTCATGGCACAGCGAACCCATATACGGTACGGACTGGCCCAGCCCGGACAGCGGTACCAGAGACGTACAAGGAGACGACCGGTGGTCAGCAGCGATCAGCGTCGGCGACAGCTCGCCAGGGAGAAGTACGAGCGCCAGCAGCAGCGGCGGGCCGAGGCCCGCCGCAAGTCGCGCCGCCGCGCGGCGGTGATCGGCGCGGCGGCGGCCGTGGTGGTCGCGACGCTGGTCGGCCTCGTGGCGGGCGGTGTCTTCGACGGCGAGGACAAGAAGACCAAGGCTTCGGACACCCCCTCGCCGTCCGCGTCCCCGACCCCCAAGCAGTCGCCGCCGGCGATGGCGATCGACGACAAGGCGAAGTACACCTTCGACCTCAAGACGAGCGCGGGCGACGTCAAGTTCGAGATGGACGCGGCGAAGACCCCGCAGACGGTCAACTCGTTCAAGTCGCTCGCGGACAAGGGCTTCTTCGACAACACCAAGTGCCACCGCCTGGTCACCAGCGGCATTTTCGTCCTCCAGTGCGGTGACCCCCAGGGCACCGGCATGGGCGGTCCCGGCTACACCATCCCGGACGAGAACCTCGACGCACTGGGCAAGCCGAACGAGCAGGGCCAGGTGATCTACCCGGCGGGCACGGTGGCGATGGCGAACACCGGCCAGCCCGGGACCGGCGGCAGCCAGTTCTTCCTCGTGTACAAGGACAGCCCGCTCGCGCCCTCGTACACGCCCTTCGGCAAGATCGACGCGGCCGGCCTCAAGGTCGTGGAGGACGTCGCGAAGGCGGGGACGGCCGACGGGGCCCAGGACGGCGCTCCGAAGAACCCCGTGACGATCGAGAAGGGCACCGTCACCAAGAACTGACCGGTATCGGGGCGCGGCGACCGGGCCCGGCCATCCGCGTCCCGTACGTCGATATTGCGTCGTGCGGGATGCGGACAGCCGGCCCGGCGGTCGCCTATGTTGGCGTTGTGCAGGGCGGGCGCGGCCCGCCCCAGGAAACTGTGGACGATGCCCGGGGGTGAACCCCTCGCGAGGCATCAGGTGGAGGAGGCGCTGTGAGCAGCGACCCGTGGGGCCGAGTCGACGAGACCGGCACCGTGTACGTGCGTACTGCCGAGGGCGAGCAGGTCGTCGGCTCTTGGCAGGCGGGCACCCCTGAGGAGGCCCTGGCCTACTTCGAGCGCAAGTACGAGGGCCTGGTGGTCGAGATCGGCCTCCTCGAACGACGGGTGCGGACCACCGATCTGTCCGCCAAGGACGCCCAGACGGCGATCGACCACCTGCGTACGCAGGTGGACGAGCACCACGCCGTGGGCGATCTCGACGCACTGCGCGTCCGGCTGGACAAGCTGGTCGCGACGGTCGAGTCGCGGCGCGAGGAGCGCAAGCTCCAGAAGGCCAAGCAGGCGGACGAGGCCCGTACGGCCAAGGACGCGCTGGTCACCGAGGCCGAGCAGCTGGCGCAGAGCGACCAGTGGCGCAGCGCGGGCGAGCGGCTGCGCGCCCTGGTGGACATCTGGAAGGGGCTGCCCCGGCTCGACCGCAAGTCGGACGACGAGCTGTGGCACCGCTTCTCGCACGCCCGCTCGGCGTTCTCCAAGCGTCGCAAGGCGCACTTCGCCTCGCTGGACGCGCAGCGCGAGGACGCCCGCAAGGCCAAGGAGAAGCTGGTCGCGGAGGCCGAGTCGCTGTCGAAGTCGACGGACTGGGGTCCGACGGCCGCCCGCTACCGCGAGCTGATGGAGAGCTGGAAGGCGGCGGGCCGGGCGCAGCGGGAGGCGGAGGACGACCTGTGGAACCGTTTCCGTGGGGCGCAGGACGTCTTCTTCGCGGCCCGCAGCGAGGTCTTCGCGGAGCGTGACGCCGAGCAGGTGGAGAACCTGCGGCTCAAGGAGGAGCTGGCCGAGGAGGCCGAGAAGCTCGTTCCGGTGACGGACTTGAAGGCGGCCCGGGCCGCGTTCCGCTCCCTCAACGAGCGCTGGGAGGCCATCGGCCACGTGCCGCGTGACGCGCGGCCCAAGGTCGAGGGCCGGATGCACGCGGTGGAGCGGGCGATCCAGGAGGCCGAGGAAGGCGAGTGGCGTCGTACGAATCCGGAGGCGAGGGCGCGTGCGGCCGGCCTGACGGGTCAGCTGCAGGCGGCGGTCGACAAGCTGCGCGAGCAGATCGACGCGGCCCGCGCCACGGGCAACAACGCGAAGGCCGACAAGCTGTCCCGGGAGCTGGAGGGCCGCCAGGCCCTGCTGGACCAGGCGCTCAAGGGCCTTGAGGAGTTCGGCGGCTGACGGACGGCTGCGCCCGACGCGGAGAAGGGCACCACCCCCGGGGGTGGTGCCCTTCTCCGCGTCGGGCGCAGGGGTTACGGCCTGCGGGCCGAGGTCACGCGGTAGACGTCGTAGACGCCCTCGACGCCCCGCACGGCCTTGAGGACGTGTCCCAGGTGCTTCGGGTCGCCCATCTCGAAGGTGAACCGGGAGGTGGCCACCCGGTCGCGGGAGGTCTGCACGGCCGCCGAGAGGATGTTGACGTGCTGGTCGGACAGGACGCGGGTGACGTCCGACAGCAGCCTGGACCGGTCCAGCGCCTCGACCTGGATGGCGACCAGGAAGACGGAGGACTGGGTGGGCGCCCATTCGACCTCCAGCATCCGTTCGGGCTGCTGGGACAGCGAGTCCACGTTGACGCAGTCGGCGCGGTGAACCGATACGCCGCTGCCCCGCGTGACGAATCCGATGATCGGGTCGCCCGGTACCGGCGTGCAGCAGCGGGCCAGCTTGACCCAGACGTCGTCGACGCCCTTGACGACCACACCCGGGTCGGCGCTGCCGCGGCGCTTGCGGCCGCGCGAGGGCGGGACGCTCTCCTCCATGTCCTCGTTGGCCGCGTCCTCGCCGCCGAGGGCCTGGACCAGCTTCTGCACGACGCCCTGCGCGGCCACGTGGCCCTCGCCGATGGCCGCGTAGAGGGAGGAGATGTCGGGGTAGCGCATCTCGTGCGCGAGGGTGACGAGGGAGTCGCCCGTCAGGATCCGCTGGATCGGCAGGTTCTGCTTGCGCATGGCACGGGCGATGGCGTCCTTGCCGTGCTCGATGGCCTCGTCGCGGCGCTCCTTGGAGAACCAGGCGCGGATCTTGTTGCGGGCGCGCGGGGACTTGACGAAGCCCAGCCAGTCACGGGACGGCCCGGCGCCTTCGGCCTTGGAGGTGAACACCTCGACGAGGTCGCCGTTGTCCAGGGTCGATTCGAGCGGCACCAGCCGCCCGTTGACCCGCGCCCCTATGGTGCGGTGGCCGACCTCGGTGTGGACGGCGTAGGCGAAGTCCACCGAGGTGGCGCCGGCGGGCAGTGCGATGACGTCGCCCTTGGGCGTGAAGACGAAGACCTCGTTGCGGGAGAGGTCGAACCGCAGCGAGTCGAGGAACTCGCCCGGGTCCTCGGTCTCCTTCTGCCAGTCCAGCAGCTGGCGCAGCCAGGCCATGTCGTTGACGGTGTCCTGGCCCGCGCTGCCCTTGGCCGCCTGCGGGACGTCGGTGCGGACCTTGGAGGTGCCGGCGACGGTCTGCTGCTTGTACTTCCAGTGCGCGGCGATGCCGTACTCGGCGCGGCGGTGCATGTCGAAGGTGCGGATCTGGAGCTCGACCGGCTTGCCGCTGGGCCCGATGACCGTCGTGTGCAGCGACTGGTACATGTTGAACTTGGGCATCGCGATGTAGTCCTTGAACCGGCCGGGGACCGGGTTCCATCGCGCGTGCACGGTACCGAGGGCCGCGTAGCAGTCCCGGACGGTGTCGACCAGTACCCGGATGCCGACCAGGTCGTAGATCTCGGCGAAGTCGCGGCCGCGCACGATCATCTTCTGGTAGACGCTGTAGTAGTGCTTGGGCCGGCCGGTGACGGTGGCCTTGATCCGGGCGGCCCGGAGGTCGGCCTGGACCTCGTCGGTGACGACCGCGAGGTACTCGTCGCGCTTGGGGGCGCGCTCGGCGACCAGGCGCACGATCTCGTCGTACATCTTGGGGTACAGGATCGCGAAGGACAGGTCTTCGAGTTCCCACTTGATCGTGTTCATGCCCAGCCGGTGCGCCAGCGGGGCGTAGATCTCCAGGGTCTCGCGGGCCTTCTTCTCCTGCTTCTCCCGCTTGAGGTAGCGCATGGTGCGCATGTTGTGCAGGCGGTCGGCGAGCTTGATGACCAGCACCCGGGGGTCCTTGGCCATGGCCACGACCATCTTGCGCACGGTCTCGGCCTGTGCGGCCTCGCCGAACTTGACCCTGTCCAGCTTGGTGACGCCGTCGACGAGCAGGGCGACGGCGTCGCCGAAGTCGCGTCTGAGCTGTTCGAGGCCGTACTCGGTGTCCTCGACGGTGTCGTGCAGCAGGCCCGCCATCAGGGTGGCCGGGTCCATGCCGAGCTCGGCCAGGATGGTGGTCACCGCGAGCGGGTGGGTGATGTACGGGTCACCGCTCTTGCGCTTCTGCCCGCGGTGCCAGCGCTCGGCGACCTGGTACGCCTGCTCGATCTGGCGCAGGGTGGCCGTCTCGATCTTCGGGTCGTTGCTGCGGACTATGCGCAGCAGCGGCTCCAGTACCGGGTTGTACGGGTTGGAACGCTGGACCCCGAGGCGGGCGAGGCGGGCGCGCACGCGGTTGGAGGACCCGGCGGACTTCGCCGGAACGGGCTTGACCGGCGGGGAGGGCTTGACCGGCGGGACCGGCTTGACCGGCGGGGCGGGCGGCGCGGGCGGGGGCGTGGCGGCGGCCGCCGCGGGCTGCTCGGCCTGCGGGTCGGGCTGGGCGGCGGAGAGTGGCTGGACCTCGTCTGGCAAGAGCGCTCCTCTGGGGGTCCCCCTGGACGGCGTCCGGGAGAGGATCCGGAGCCCCGGTCAGGTCCGGATAACCCATGGTAGCGAGGGTTCGGTCCCCTCGTTCTCCGAGCCTCCCGGCGTCCCCCGGCGTCCCCCCGGCCGCCCGCCGGCCGGCCTCCCCCACCGCGGCCGGCGGGCCCGTACGCGAAAGCGGCGGGTACCCGGGACGTCCCGGGTACCCGCCGCCACGAGCGGTGCGAGCGCGTCAGACCACGATCAGCGCGTCCAGCGGGGCGCCGCCCAGAGCGGGCTCCAGCCTCGCGCGGCCGGGCAGGAAGGACAGCTCCATCAGGACCGCCACCCCCGCGACCTCGGCCCCGGCCCGCCGGATCAGCGAGAGCGAGGCCTCCGCGGTGCCGCCGGTGGCCAGGACGTCGTCGATGACCATGACCCGGTCACCGATCGCCAGGTCCTCCGCGTGGACCTCGATCTCCGCGGTGCCGTACTCCAGGTCGTAGGCCTGCCCCAGCGTGGCACCGGGCAGCTTGCCGGCCTTGCGCATCGGCACGAAGCCGAGCCCGGCCTGCACGGCCACCGGAGCGGCCAGGATGAACCCGCGCGCCTCCAGCCCGACGATCTTCGTCGCGCCGTACCGCACCGCCAGCTCCACCAGCGCGTCCGTCAGCGCCGCGAAGGCCTTCGGGTCGGCCAGCAGGGGCGTGATGTCCTTGAACGTCACACCCGGCTTGGGGTAGTCCGGTACGTCCTTGATCCTGCTGAGGAGCAGCTCTCGCACCTCGGGCGTACACGCGGTCACCGGCGCCGCCGCCCCTGGCCCTGGCCCTGCGCCACGACCTGCGGAGTGTCCTGCGCCTCCTGGGCGTCGTCCTGGGACTCGCCCTTGGCCGCCGCGGCGGCCCGCTTCGCGAGCACCCGCTTGCGCAGCGCCTTCATCGCCGGCTCGCGCTCCTTGAGGTCGACGACCAGCGGGGTCGCGATGAAGATCGAGGAGTACGCACCGGCCGCGAGACCGACGAACAGCGACAGCGAGATGTCGTTGAGCATGCCGGCGCCCAGGAAGCCGCCGCCGATGAACAGCAGCGCGCCGACCGGGAGCAGCGCCACGACCGTGGTGTTGATCGAGCGGACCAGCGTGCCGTTGATGCTGCGGTTGGCGATCTCGCTGAACGTGTAGCGGGTCTGCTTCGTGATGTCCTTCGAGCCCTCCTTGAGACCGTCGAAGACGACGACGGTGTCGTAGAGGGAGTAACCGAGGATCGTCAGCAGACCGATCACGGTGCCCGGGGTGACCTCGAAGCCGACCAGCGCGTACACGCCGACGGTGATGGTGAGGTCGTGGATCAGCGCGACCAGCGCCGCGACCGCCATCCGCCACTCGAAGGCGATGGCGAGGTAGAGCACCACGAGGACCATGAAGATGCCGAGGCCCGTCCAGGCCTTGTTCGCGATCTGCTCGCCCCAGCTGGGGCCGACGAGGTCGGCGTTGATCTGGTTCGCGTCGACCTTGAGGTCGGTGGCGAGCTGCTTCTTCACGCCGGCCGCGTCGTCGGTGTTCAGACCCGAGATCTGGATCCGCATGCCGCCGGTGCCGAGCTCTTGGACGATCGCCTCGTGACCGGAGGCCTTCTTGGCGTCCTCGGTCACGTCGGCGACCGAGACGGCCGTCTTCGGGGTGGTGAAGACGGCACCGCCCTTGAACTCGATGCCCATGTTGAGGCCCTGTACGGCCAGGGCAACGATCGCCGTGATGGTGATCAGGATGGAAACGCCGTACCAGAGAAAGCGCTTGCCGACGAAGTCGTATCCGACCTCACCGCGGTACAGCCTGGCGCCGAGATCTCCCAGCTTCGACATCTCACGCCTCCTTTGCGTCGACGGGGGCGGGCACGGCGGCGGCGGTCGCTGCGCCGCCGGTACGACGGGACCGGCGCAGCGGCGGCTTGGCGCCCAGGCGCTTGGGGTCCAGCCCGGACCACGGGTGGCCGCTGGAGAAGAACTTCGTACGCGCCAGCAGGGTCATGACGGGCTTGGTGAAGAGGAACACCACGACCACGTCGAGCAGGGTGGTCAGACCCAGCGTGAAGGCGAAACCCTGCACCTTGCCGACGGTGACGATGAACAGCACGGCGGCGGCGAGGAACGAGACGAAGTCGGACACCAGGATGGTGCGCCGGGCCCGCGGCCAGGCACGCTCCACCGCCGGACGCAGGGTGCGGCCCTCGCGGATCTCGTCGCGGATGCGTTCGAAGTACACGATGAACGAGTCCGCCGTGATGCCGATGGCGACGATGGCACCGCAGACGGCGGGCAGGTTCAGCGCGAACCCGATGCCCTTCCCGAGCAGCGCCATGATCGTGTAGGTCAGCACCGCGGACACCAGGAGGCTGACGATGGCGATGAAGGCCAGGCCCCGGTAGTACACGAGCAGGTAGATCACGACGAGCGCGAGGCCGATCGCGCCGGCGATGAGACCGGCCTGGAGCTGCTCACTGCCGAGCGCGGGGGTGACGGTGGTGACGCTGTCCTCCTGGAAGGAGAGCGGCAGCGCGCCGTAGGACAGCATGTTGCCCAGGTCCTGGGCGGACTGCTGGGTGAAGCCGCCCGAGATCTCGGCGTTGCCGCCGGTCAGCGCCTGGCTCACGGACGGGTCGGAGATGACCTCGCCGTCGAGCACGATGGCGAACTGGTTCTGCGGGGACTGCTTGGTGGCCAGCTCACCGGTGATCTTGGCGAACTTGTCGGCGCCCTTGTCGGTGAACTGCATGGTGACGATCCACTGGGCGCTCTGCGGGTTGATGGCGCCCTTGGCGTTGTCCACGTCCTGGCCGTTGACCGCGGCCGGGCCGAGCACCCACTTGCCCCAGGTGTTGCCGCGCTTGCCACAGGCGAGCGTCGGGTCCTCGGGCTTGACGTCCTTGCCGACCGTGGCGCGCTGCTTCTCGTCGTTGCAGTCCAGCGCGGCGAACTTCGCCTGCAGGTTCGCGACGGCGGCGTCGGCGCCCGACGGGGTCGGGACCGGGGTCGGCGCCTTGTCGTCTGCCTTCTTCGACTCGCTCGCCGAGGGCGAGGGAGAGGGGGCGCCCGGGGCCTTGAGGGCCTCGCTGAGCACACGTCCCTGGGAAGTGGCGCTGGACGACGGGGTGGCCGAGGAGCCGGGCTTGCCGTTCTCCGCCTTGGGGGCGCCGGAACCGCTCGCCGAGGGGCTCGGAGCGCCGCTCGTGGACGGGCTCGGCTTCCCCTCGGGAGCGACCGGGGCGCCGTCGGCGAAGGCCAGGACAGGGCGGAAGTACAGCTGGGCGGTGGTGCCGACCTGCTCGCGCGCCTGCTGCTCGTTCATCCCGCGGGGGATGTTCACGATGATGTGGTCGCGGCCCTGCGTCTGGACCTCGGCCTCCGAGACGCCGAGACCGTTGACGCGGCGCTCGATGATGCCGACCGCCGTGTTCATGTTGGTCTCGTTGACCGCGTCCGGCTTGCCGGGCTCGCTCTTGGCCTTGAGCGTGATGCTCGTGCCGCCCGCGAGGTCGATGCCCAGCCGGGGCGTCGTCTGCTTCGTGAGGAACATCCCCGCGGTGAGCGCCACCATCGCGATCAGGATGATGGCCAGGGCGCGCCCCGGCCTCCCCTGAGCCCCCGTGGGCCGCCGGCCCTTCTTCGGTGCTGCCACCTTGTCGTATCTCCCTGTCCAACCGCCCCGCGCCGGGTCAGCGCGCGGACGGCCACGAAATGTGTGGTGGGGACCCCTGCCCCCCGCAGAAGTGTCGCTGACGGGGACCGCGGCGGCCGCCGGTCAGGCGGCGTCGCGGTCCCCGGCCGGTCGCTACTTGGCGCCGGCCTCGCCGTCGGTCTTGCCGTCGGTCTCGCCGTCGGTCTTGCCGTCCTGCGGCGCGTCGCCCTTGGCCTCGTCCTTCTTGCCCAGGTCGGGCTTGGGAGCCTCGCCCTGGTCCTTGGTGAGGTCGGTCTTGGCCGGCTCGTCCGCCGCGTCCGCGGTGAGCGAGGAGGCGTCGTCCGGTACGACCGGCGTGTCGCTGGTCGGATCATCGGTGATTCCGTGGACGATGCGGTTGTACTCCGCGTCCTCCAGGACCGCGCCGATGGCGTTCTTGGCGTAGATGGCGTGGACGCCCGGGGCCACCTCGAGGGTGAGGGTGTCGTCGCCGATCTCCTTGACCGTGGCGTACATGCCGCCGATGGTACGGACGCCGGTGCCGGGTACCAGGTGGTCGCGCATCTGCGCGGCTGCCTGCTGCTTCTTCTTGGCGGAGCGGGTCATCAGGAACATCGCCCCGATGAGCACGATGAACGGGAGGAGTGTCACGAGATTCACGGGACGGAGATCCTTCGCACGACCGCAGGGGATGCGGCCTTTTCTACGGGGGTGGGCATACCGACCCGAAGGGTCGGCATCGGCGGAGTCTAGGCGAGTCCGCACCGATGGAACAACGCCCAGCATGGCACCGCGGTTCCTGGGCGGTCGAACCTCCGCGCCGTCACGCCCCGAACAAGCCCTGTTGTCCGCTTGATCCACCGGCGCCCTGCCCGGGCGGGACAAGGCCCAGGTGAACCCATGCGGCGGGGGTCGCGACCCGCCCGCGCGGGGTACGCGCCAGCAGCCCCTCGCGGACCAGGAAGGGCTCGGCGACCTCCTCGACGGTCTCGCGCTCCTCACCGACGGCGACGGCGAGGGTGGAGAGCCCCACGGGACCGCCGCCGAACAGCTTGAGCAGCGCCTCCAGCACGGCCCGGTCCAGCCGGTCGAGGCCACGCGCGTCCACCTCGTAGACCTGGAGGGCGGTGCCGGCGATCTCCCGGGTGATCACTCCGTCGGCCCTCACCTGGGCGTAGTCCCGGACCCGGCGCAGCAGACGGTTGGCGATCCGCGGGGTGCCGCGCGAGCGTCCGGCGATCTCGGCGGCCCCGGCGGTGTCGATCTCCACGTCGAGGAGGCGGGCGGAGCGGTGGATGACGCGTTCCAGCTCCTCGGGGGCGTAGAACTCCATGTGCCCGGTGAAGCCGAAGCGGTCCCGCAGCGGCGGCGGCAGCAGTCCGGCGCGGGTGGTCGCGCCGACCAGGGTGAAGGGGGGCAGCTCCAGGGGGATCGCGGTCGCACCCGGCCCCTTGCCGACGATCACGTCGACGCGGAAGTCCTCCATGGCCATGTACAGCATTTCCTCGGCGGGCCGGGACATGCGGTGGATCTCGTCCAGGAAGAGCACCTCGCCCTCCTGCAAGGAGGAGAGGATCGCGGCGAGGTCCCCGGCGTGCTGGATGGCCGGGCCGGAGGTGATCCGGATGGGCGCGCCCATCTCCGCCGCGATGATCATGGAGAGGGTGGTCTTGCCGAGGCCCGGCGCACCGGAGAGCAGGACGTGGTCGGCGGTCGCGCCGCGCTGGCGGGCCGCCTTGAGGACGAGGTCCAGCTGCTGGCGGACCTTCTCCTGGCCGACGAACTCCCCGAGGTCCTTGGGCCGCAGGGCCGCCTCGACGGCGGTGTCCTCGCCGTCCGCCGCCGCCGCGACAATGCGGTCGCTCTCGTCGTCCCAGTTCACGGTGTCAGTCTGCCTTCTCGGTTCGTACGGTGATCATCGTCCCGCCCGCGGCGGTGTACGGGTCAGCGGGCCCGGTTCAGGGACTGCAGGGCGGCGCGCAGCAACTGCGGGACCGGGGCCGAGCCGCCCGCGGCGATGGCTGCCTCCGCCTGCGGGGTCACCGCCGTGACGGCTTCCTCCGCCTCGCGGGAGGCGTACCCGAGGCCGATGAGCGCGGCGGCGAGCTGCTCCGTCCAGGGCGCGGGGCCGGTGGCGGCGGCCCGCTGGGCCCCGACGACGGCGCCCAGCGGCGCGCCCAGCTTGTCCTTGAGCTCCAGCAGCAGCTTCTGCGCGCCCTTCTTGCCGATGCCCGGCACCGCCATCAGGGCCTTCTCGTCCCCCGTCGAGACGGCCACCCGCAGTGCGTCCGGGCTGTGGACGCCCAGCATGGCCTGTGCGAGCCGCGGGCCCACCCCGCTCGCGCTCTGGAGCAGCTCGAAGACCTGCCGTTCGTCGTCGTCGGCGAAGCCGTACAGGGTGAGCGAGTCCTCCCGTACCACCAGGGACGTGGCCAGCCTGGCCGTCTCCCCCAGTCGCAGGCCGGCGACGGTGGTGGGCGTGCACTGGACGGCCATGCCCACTCCCCCGACCTCGATGACGGCCTCGGCGGGGGCGAGGGCGGCGACCGGGCCGCTGACGAACGCGATCATGAGGGGCGGCCTTTCACGGCGGAGGCATGCTGGGCGACCGCCTGCTGGAGGCGGTTTTGGGCGGGGGCCCGCCAGATGTGGCAGATGGCGAGCGCGAGGGCGTCGGCGGCGTCGGCCGGTTTCGGCGGGGCGCTCAGCCGCAGCAGCCGGGTGACCATGGACCCGACCTGCGCCTTGTCGGCCCGGCCGGTTCCGGTGACGGCGGCCTTGACTTCGCTCGGGGTGTGCAGGGCGACCGGCAGGCCGCGCCGGGCCGCGCACAGCATGGCGACGGCGCTGGCCTGGGCGGTGCCCATCACCGTGCTGACGTTGTGCTGGCTGAAGACCCGCTCCACGGCGACGACTTCGGGCCGGTACTCGTCCAGCCACTCCTCCATGCCGCGCTCGACGGCGACGAGCCGGAGCCCCAACTCGGCGTCGGCGGGCGTCCGTACGACCCCCACTCCGAGCATGGTGAGGGGGCGGCCGGCGACCCCCTCGACCACGCCGACACCACACCGCGTCAGCCCCGGGTCCACACCGAGTACGCGCACCTCGCCCCCCTCCTTCGATCGCCTGTCCGTGTGCACGTGCAGGCTATCGGGCTCCACTGACATGACGACGGGCCGACAGGACGTGTCCTGTCGGCCCGTCGCACTGGTGCGAAGTGCGGGGCGCCGGTTAGGCGTCGACCTTCTCCATGACCTCGTCCGAGACGTCGAAGTTGGCGAAGACGTTCTGCACGTCGTCGCTGTCCTCCAGCGCGTCGATCAGCTTGAAGATCTTGCGCGCGCCGTCCTCGTCCAGCTCGACCTGCATGGTCGGGACGAAGCTGGAGTCGGCCGAGTCGTAGTCGATGCCCGCCTCCTGGAGCGCGGTGCGGACCGCGACCATGTCGGTGGGCTCGCTGATGATCTCGAAGGTGTCGCCGTTGTCGTTGACCTCTTCGGCACCGGCTTCGAGCACCGTCTCCAGGACGTCGTCCTCGGAGAGCCCGGCCTTGGGCAGCACGACGACGCCCTTGCGGTTGAACAGGTACGAGACCGAGCCCGGGTCGGCCATCGAACCGCCGTTGCGGGTCATGGCGACGCGGACGTCGGAGGCGGCACGGTTGCGGTTGTCGGTGAGGCACTCGATGAGCACCGCGACACCGTTCGGGCCGTAGCCTTCGTACATGATCGTCTCGTAGTCGGCGCCGCCGGCCTCCAGGCCGCCGCCGCGCTTGACCGCGGAGTCGATGTTCTTGTTCGGGACCGAGCTCTTCTTGGCCTTCTGGATGGCGTCGAAGAGCGTCGGGTTGCCGTCGATGTCGGCGCCGCCCATCCGGGCCGCGACCTCGATGTTCTTGATCAGCTTCGCGAAGAGCTTGCCGCGCTTGGCATCGATCACGGCCTTCTTGTGCTTCGTCGTAGCCCATTTAGAGTGGCCGGACATCCGCCTGTCTCCTTCGCGTCACCAACAGTGTTCGTACCCGATCCTACCGGGACCTGATTACAGCCCCGCGCGCACCATGTCGACGAAGTACGCGTGAACGCGGTCGTCGCCGGTGAGTTCCGGGTGGAACGAGGTGGCCAGCACGTTGCCCTGGCGCACGGCGACGGTGTGGCCGTCGTACGTGGCGAGCACCTCGGCGCCGCCGCCGACGGACTCGACCCAGGGGGCGCGGATGAAGACGCCCTCCACGGGGCCGCCCTCGATGCCCGCGAAGTCGATCTTCGCCTCGAAGGACTCGTTCTGCCGGCCGAAGGCGTTGCGGCGCACGATCATGTCGATGCCGCCGAGCGTCTCCTGGTCCTCACGGCCGTCCAGCAGCTTGTTCGCGAGCATGATCATGCCGGCGCAGGTGCCGTAGACCGGCATCCCGGCCCGCACGCGCTCGCGCAGCGGCTCCAGCATGCCGAACAGCACGGCGAGCTTCGACATGGTCGTGGACTCGCCGCCGGGGATCACCAGGGCGTCGACCTCGGTGAGCTCCTCGGGACGCCGGACCGGCCTGGCCACGGCGTCCGCCGCGGCCAGGGCGATCAGGTGCTCCCGTACGTCGCCCTGGAGAGCCAGGACACCGATGGTGGGAGTCGTCATTACCAGCCCCGGTTGGCGTAACGCTCGGCCTCGGGCAGGGTGTCGCAGTTGATGCCGACCATGGCCTCGCCCAGGTTGCGGGAGGCGTCCGCGATGATCTTCGGGTCGTCGTAGAAGGTGGTGGCCTTCACGATGGCGGCGGCGCGCTTGGCCGGGTCGCCCGACTTGAAGATGCCGGAGCCGACGAAGACGCCCTCGGCGCCGAGCTGGCGCATGAGCGCGGCGTCGGCCGGGGTGGCGACGCCACCGGCGGAGAACAGCACGACGGGGAGCTTGCCGAGCTCGGCGACCTCCTTGACCAGCTCGTACGGGGCGCGCAGCTCCTTGGCGGCGGCGTACAGCTCGTTGTTGTCGAAGCCGCGCAGCTTGGCGATCTCGTTCTTGATCTGGCGCAGGTGGCGGACGGCCTCGACGACGTTGCCGGTGCCGGCCTCGCCCTTCGAGCGGATCATGGCCGCGCCCTCGGCGATGCGGCGCAGGGCCTCGCCCAGGTTGGTGGCACCGCAGACGAAGGGGGTGGTGAACGCCCACTTGTCGGAGTGGTTGACCTCGTCGGCCGGGGTCAGGACCTCGGACTCGTCGATGTAGTCGACGCCGAGGGACTGCAGGACCTGGGCCTCGACGAAGTGGCCGATGCGGGACTTGGCCATGACGGGGATGGAGACGGCCTCGATGATCTCTTCGATCATGTTCGGGTCCGACATGCGCGCCACGCCGCCGTCCTTGCGGATGTCGGCGGGGACCCGCTCCAGGGCCATGACGGCCACGGCGCCGGCGTCCTCGGCGATCTTCGCCTGCTCGGCGTTGACCACGTCCATGATCACGCCGCCCTTGAGCTGCTCGGCCATGCCGCGCTTGACGCGGGAGGTGCCGATAGCCGACTCAGCGGACTGGGGGGTGGAGGGAAGCGTGCTCACGGATTGACCTCACTCGAAGGAAGAAGGGTGCTGCGGTACTACAGCACTGAGCAAACCCCCCGGGTCCAGTCCACTGCAAGGGCCAATGAGGAGCCGGTGGCTCCTTCCGTTTTGGCCATCCGGTACAAGTGCGCCCGCTGCGGATCCGGGCTAGGGGCGGTCGGCGAGGTCGGCGGGGGGCTCGTCGTCCATCTCGAAGGCGAGCGGGAAGGGGGCGTGGCCCGCCAGGCGGAACCAGCGCACCTTGCGGTGCCGGCGCAGGGCCCGGGCGGCCCGTACGGCGTCGTTGTGGAAGCGCCGGGCCATCGGCACCCGGCGCACGGCCGCCGCCAGTTCCTCCGCGGCCTCCACCCCACCGGGCGCGGCCTTCACCGCCTCGACCTGGTCCGCGTCGGCGAACACCGCGCGCAGCGCCTGGCTCAGCTCGCTCTCGGCCACCTCGCGCTGCTCCTTCTCGGCCTGCCGCGCCGCGTGCGCCGCTTCGTACAGCACCAGCGAGGAGGCGGGGTCGAGCACCCCGGAGGTGGCCACCTCCAGCACCACGGAGGCCCGCCGCACCAACTGCGCGTCGAGCGCGGCCCGCGCGGCGTCCATCCGCGAATGCAGCCGGTCGAGCCGCCCGGCGGTCCAGCTCAGGTACACGCCGACGACACCGAACGCGAGGACGATCCAGACAAGGGTTTCGATCACGGACCGCGAGCCTACCGCTCAGGCCGGGGACCCCCATCCGGCCCCCGGGAGCACGCCTCGGTCAGGTTTGCCATCGGCGCACAAGTTTTTCGATCTCACGGGGCGGGGGGACCGCCGACGCCGCGGAGCCCCAGTGCGGCGCCGCCGCGGACAGCTTGTCCGCGAGTTGCCGCGCGAGCTCGAGCCTGCCGGCGGTGTCCTGCTCCTCGGCGATCCGCCGCCCCCACCGCACGGTGTCCACCACAGCGGACTTCACCGCCTCGTAAGCGAGGTAGTAGTCGAGATCAGCCGTCCAGCCGTGGTGGTATCCGTCGGGGGTCTGCCGCTCCCACCCCTGTGTCACCGCGCGCCGCTCGGCCGCACCGTACGCCATCTTGTGCACGTGATCTGCCAACTCGTACACGGGGTCACCCCACAGGGCGAGCTCCCAGTCGAGGAAGGCGAGCCCCCCGCCCTCCGTGACGATCATGTTCTGGCGGTGGATGTCCGCGTGCAGGAGCCCGAAGCGGCGGCCTGTCACCTCTCGCACTTGGTCCTGGAGCACACGACAGGGGTCCTCCGGGACGCCCAGCGACCGGTAGGTCTCCTCGACCCGCTCGTCCGGTCGGCTCCGGATCGTCCGTACGAGGTCCAGGAGTCGTCCGGCGAAGCCACGCGTGTCGCCGTCCGACGGCCAGTCGTCCGGAACGGCGGGCAGCGCGGACCGCGGCACCCGCGACAACTCTCCGAAGAGTCCCTCGACACCCTTCACCACGGTCTCAGGCAGTGGCTTTCCTTCGGGCGCCAGGCTGTCGACGCGGCGCCCGGCGACGAAGCCGTGGATCTGGAACTCCGGATTCGTACCCGCGTACAGCAGGCGTGGGGCCGACGCCACCCAGGGTCCGACCGCCTCCAGCACCTGCGCCTCGGGCCACAAGGTCAGGTCCATGGCGTCCGTGCCACCCGAGCGAATGCGTACGACGACGGGCCCGCTGTCCGCCTCCACCCTGATGTTGCGGTGGTAGTTGCCCGACAGAGCGGCGCCCTGCTCACAGGCCTCCTTGTAAAGCGCGAGGGGATCCATGGCTACCCCTCCCAGGGGGCGAGGAGCGCGGCGACCTGCTCGGGCACCAGGTTCGGTGGCGCACCCCACACCCGGCGGGCGGCGTTCACCTTCTTCGTCAACCGCAGGATGAGAAGGTCCCGCTCCTCCCTCGTGGAGGCCGCAAGCTGCTTCGAGTAGCGGACCGTGTCCACAATCGCCGATTTGATCCGCTCGTGCGCCGCGTACAGGTCGAGGTCGTCGGAAGAACCCGCCGTGGATCGCTCCGGAAAGGTCTCCCGCCACAGCCCGAGAACCTCGGCCCGTTGATCGTCCGGATAGTCCATCTTGTGGAAGTGAATGGCGATTTCGTACACCGGGTCTCCCCACAGGGCCAGTTCCCAGTCGAGGAACCAGGTGACCCCGTCCGCCACGATCATGTTTTTGCGGTGGAGATCAGCATGGAGCACCGCGAAGGGACGCGACGTGAGAGATTCCCACCGCGGCTCGATGACCGCCAGGGGATCATCAGGGATACCGAGGCCGACGAAGGCCTCCCGGTACTCGTCGCGGTACGTGGTGTGGACCTGCCGGGTGAGCCGCGCCAGCAGGCGGGCGAAGCCGCCGCTGTCGCCGGAAGCCGGCCAGTGCGCGGGCAGCGGGGGCGCCTTCTCCGCGGGAATCCGGCCCAGCTGGTCCAGCAGCGCCACCACATCGCCGATGACGTGCGGCGGGACGGAAACGCCCCGGGGAGAGAGCCCATCGAGGACACTCCCCTCGATGAAGTGGTGGACCTGGAAGCGGGGGTCCTCGGACACGTGGCGCAGCTCCGGCGCCCGGACGACGTACGGCCGGATACAGGTCAGGACGTCCTCCTCGCGCCACAGCCGCAAGTCCATGGTGTCGGCGGCCGCCAGCGGAATCCGCACGTTGACCTTACCGTCGGCCGTCCGGACCCCCACGTTGCGGTTGTAGTAGCCGGCGGCGGCGCCCTCCGCCTCTCGTGCCTGCCCGTAGAGCCGCAACCAGGTCATGAGTCCACCTCGACGAACATCGACAGGACGTGCTCCGTACGTTGCTCCAGCTCGTGAGCCGCCCCCAGAGGCCGGATGGTGGGGCGGGCCCGGTCTGCCGCCGCCGTGATGTCCGCGTCCGCGAGACCGATCAGCTCGGTCGCCCGGTGGATGGCGAGAATCAGTGAGGGGTAGACCTGGCAGACCTCGAACTCCCGAGTCGCGTGACGCAGGAGGGCGGACGCCGCCTCCGGCTCTCCTCTGCGCAGGAGCAGGAACGCGCGGAACATGTCGGCCCGTGCCCTGCCTGATCGGTAGCCGGCCCGGTCGAGGGCGGCATTGGCGTTGCGGAACGACAGTTCGGCCCGCTCAAGCTGCCCCATCCGGATCTGTGCGATGGCCATGGCGGTGTAAACCTTGCCGATCTCGTGCTGCGCGCCGAGTTCCCGTTGCACTTCCAAGGCGACTCCGGCTTCGGCGACGGCGGCCTCCGGATCGGTGAACGCAAGGAGCTCCGCCCGGTTCGTCCGGAGGTTGGCCAGGCCGATCACCGCGTCCACCGCGCGATACTCCTGCTCAGCCTGCAGCAGCAGGTCCTGGGCTCGTGCGAAGTCCATGAGGAACCGGTGTCCGAGGTGCATCAGCCGCTTCAAATCTCCGCGGATGACCCGTTCCTCGGGGGAACAGATGGCGTAGACCTCCTCGGCTAGAGCGAAAGCCCCCTGGAAGTCGCCCTGCCACATGCGGATGTCCGCGACGCACAATCCCGCCGATGTCCGGGCTTCGCCGGAGTGGTCCTCCCAGACCTGTTCGAAGATCCTCGCGGCCAGGGCACTCTCCCCGGCGATCCTGCGGGCATTTGCGCCGGCCAGCGCCAGCCGGGCGGCCACCACCGACCGGGCGGACGTTTCCCGCACGGGCGTCAGCGCCATGGCCGCGCCGGTGTCCCCCAGCTCCAGCCTGGATTCCGCATCCAGGCAGTCGGCGGCGTCCCGGATGGCCGCCACGGAGGAGGGGGCCTCCGTGTGATCGGCCGAGGCGGCGAGGTGATCCCTCAGGTCCTTGACCATTCCGTCGACCGCCTGCCGGCTGCTCATCCTGAGGGCTCGGTCCGCGTGCTTGAGGATTTCGTCCGGAGCCAGGTTTCCGGCCCGCAATCCGTGATAGACCGCCTCTCGGAGGGGGGACGAACGAGCCACGCCCCTTTCCTCCGCTCCCCTTTCCATACGGTCCGCGAGCCCCTCCCAATGCGCCCGGAGCACCGCGTGCGCCTCGCGTTTCACCGCGGGCGACAGATGCCCTTGGAGCGCCGAGACCATCAGTTGGTGGAGCCGGTACCAACCCAGAGGCAACGGGTACGCGAAGGAGTAGGCCGTGAGCGACTCCCAGGTCAGCAGGTTCGCCGGCAGGTCGAAGTGCCGGCCGACCGTCCGGAACACTTCCAGGTCGAAGGTCCGGGCGATACTGAGCAGTTCGAGGATCCTGACCTCGTCAGGAGCCACGTGCTGCAGGAACCGTTGCACGATTTCCTCCGACGTTCCGGCGTCCTCCGTACGGTCGGGGTTCTGCACGTGGGTGTCCACGGCCAAGTGCAGGTAGAACGGGACACCGGCGCTGGCTTCGGCGATCGACCGTTGTCGCGGGATCTCCGTGATCCCCGCCTGGTTCAACAGGTCGAGTCGCGCGGCCATCGGCAGGCCCTCCACGCGCGCCCGGCGGATCACCGCGTCCCATTCCTTGTCGTACGCCGTCCACGGCAGCGCCTCCCGACTCGCCAGCACGGTGAGGCCTCCCTGCAGCTGTCCCAGCAGATCGCGCAGCCAGGCGTCCGAGGCGAAACTGCGGCCGCCGGGGATCGGTGCGGGCACCATGGCCTCGTAGGCGTCGACGTACAGCACGAACGGCTGCTCTTGGGCCGACTGGCGCAGATCCTCGGCGAACAGGTACGTCACCGCGTGGCCCAGTTCCGCGTTGGAGAGGCTGTCGAGTTCCTGGAGCGTGGAGTCCGCTTCGATCCGATGCCTGCGCTGGCGATTGGCGATCGCCCGACCTGTGAGCCTGACCAGGCCCGCCGCAGTCCCGAAGACCGGCAGCCCCATGGCATCGTCCAGGATCTTCGAGAGCACCTCGCTCTCCTCGGCGAAGGGAGTGTTTTTCCGATCCATTTGCAACTGGGGATGGACTCTCTGCCACAGGACCGCGTAGGCGATGTCGAATCGGTCGAACTTCACGCCTTGCGCTCCGAATTCGGTGCGGAGCACGGCCAGGGCGTCCTCTTGCTGCCGCAAGGCCGGCAGCTGGAGGTCCAGCCGGGCCGATCGGTAACGGTCGGGCGTGCGGTGGCGCAGCTCCTGCAACAGGCGGGACTTGCCGATGCCGCCTACACCCACGACGTTGAGGATCCTCGGGCGTTCCGAGATCCCCTCCAGCTCCTCGTCGTACACGGCGAGCAGTCCTTCACGGTTGAAGAACTGCCGCTGTAATGCGGAGACCCGTCGATAGCGTGGCCTGATGGACATGGCGACTCCCCCTCGAACCCCTGTGATACGAAGGCGAGACTACCCACACCATCACGTGACTCACCCGGACTAAAGTCACCCGAACGAGCTTGCCCTGCAAGGCTGTTCGACTGATCAGTCCCGGGACAGGCCCAGGCGGGTGCGGAGGGGGATGCGTTCGTCCGTGGCGACGGCGGCCGCGCCGTCGGTGACCGTTTCGTAGACGGCCAGGATGTCCGCGCCGACCGTGGACCAGTCGAAGCGGCGTACGTGCGCCGAGCCGCGGGCGCTGAGTTCCGCGCGGCGCGCCGGGTCGTGGAGGAGCCGGACCGCGGCGGCGGCCAGGGCGTCGGAGTCCTCGTTGGCGAAGAGGTCGCCCGCCCGGCCCTGGTCCAGGACCTGGGCGAACGCGTCCAGGTCGGAGGCCAGGACCGCCGCCCCCGCCGACAGCGCCTCGACCAGGATGATCCCGAAGCTCTCGCCGCCCGTGTTCGGGGCGACGTACACGTCGACGCTGCGCAGCAGCCGGGCCTTGTCCTCGTCGGAGACCATGCCCAGGAACTCCACCCGGGAGCGCAGGGCGGCCGGCAAGGACGCCACCGCCTCCTCCTCGTCGCCGCGGCCGGCCACCAGGAGGCGTACGTCGGGGCATTCCTCGACGATCCGCGGGAACGCCGCCATCAGCACGGGCAGGCCCTTGCGCGGCTCGTCGATGCGGCCGATGAAGCCGAGGGTCCTGCCGCCCCACTCCGCCTTCGGCTCGGCGGAGGCGAAGAAGTCCACGTCCACCCCGTTCGGGATGACCACCGCGTCTCCGCCCAGGTGCTCCACCAGCGTGCGCCGCGCGTACTCGCTCACCGCGATCCGGGCGCTGATCTTCTCCAGGGCCGGCTGGAGGATCGGGTAGGCCGCGATCATCGCCCGCGAGCGCGGGTTGGAGGTGTGGAAGGTGGCCACGATCGGCCCCTGCGCCGCCCAGCAGGACAGCAGCCCCAGCGACGGGGAGGCCGGCTCGTGGATGTGGATCACGTCGAAGACGCCGTCGTGGAGCCAGCGCCGTACCCGGGCCGCCGACAGGAAGCCGAAGTTCAGCCGGGCGACGGACCCGTTGTAGGGCACCGGCACCGCCCGTCCCGCCGAGACCACGTACGGCGGCAGCGGGGTCTCGTCGTCCGCGGGGGCGAGGACCGACACCTGGTGGCCGAGGCGGATCAGGTGCTCCGCCAGGTCCCGGATGTGGAACTGGACGCCGCCCGGCACGTCCCACGAGTACGGGCACACGATGCCGATCTTCACTAGGCGCGCTCCTCCAGATCGTCCAGCCACAGCCGCTGCAACATGTGCCAGTCCTCGGGGTGTGCCGCGATGCCCGCGGCGAACGCGTCGGCGACCGCCTGCGTCATGACGGCGGTCTTCTCGGTCCGGGTGCCGGTCTCCGGGACCGACACCTCGGGGTGGATCCGCCCGTACATCCGCGGGGTCTCGCCGTAGTACAGGGTGGCCGGCAGCAGCGCCGCCCCGGTCTGCTGCGCCAGCAGCGCGGGCCCGGCCGGCATCCGCGCGGCCGCGCCGAAGAAGTCCACCTCGACCCCGGAGGCGGACAGGTCCCGGTCGGCGACCAGACAGACCAGGCCGCCCGAGCGGAGCCGGCGCGCGAGCGTGCCGAAGGCGGCCCCGCCGCTGTGCGGCAGCACCTCCATGCCCAGGCTCTCGCGGTAGGCAACGAACCGGTCGTACAGGGACTCCGGCTTGAGCCGTTCGGCGACCGTCGTGAACGGGATGCCGAGGTGGCTGGTGGCCCAGGCCCCGGCCAGGTCCCAGTTCGCCAGGTGCGGCAGGGCAACGATGACCCCGCGACCCGAGGCGATCGCCTCGCGCAGGATGTCCTCGCCGGCCATCTCCACGTCGGTGGAGAACCGCCGCGCCTCCATCGCCGGCAGCCGGAAGGACTCCATCCAGTACCGCATGTACGAGCGCATGCCCGCCCGGGACAGCTCCCGCAGCCGCTCCGGGCCGGCGCCGGGCACGACCCTGGCCAGGTTCGACTCCAGCCGCAGCACGCTCTTGCCGCGCCGCTTCCACACGGAGTCGGCTATCCGCCGGCCCAAGGCCACCGCGGCCGGCTCCGGCAGCTTCTTGACGGCCGCCCAGCCGAGCCCGTACAGCCCGTCGACGAGCCGGTCCTGTGCCTTGCCCATCAGGCCGCGCCGCCTTCCGGCATGTGCGCCTCGGCGTCGGCCTCCGCCGCCTCCCGGCGTACGGTGACCACGCGCTGGACCAGCGTGACGAGCGAGCCCGCCGCCACCACCCACAGCGCGATCGGCAGCAGCACGCCGATCCAGGACGGCACGCCGAAGGTCTGCAGCCCGGACAGACCGGCCGCGACCAGCGTGATCACCAGCCGCTCGGCGCGCTCGACGAGCCCGTTGACGGCGACCGGCAGTCCGATCGCCTCGCCGCGGGCCTTGGTGTACGAGACCACCTGCCCGCTGGCCAGGCAGAAGATCGCCACCGCGCACAGCACGTTGTCGTGGCCGGAGCCCGCGTACCAGAGCGCGAGTCCGCCGAAGATCGCCGCGTCCGCCACCCGGTCGAGGGTGGAGTCGAGGAACGCGCCCCAGCGGCTGGAGACCCCGGCCTGGCGGGCCATGTTCCCGTCCACCAGGTCGGAGAACACGAACAGGGTGATGGTGATCGTGCCCCAGAAGAACTCGCCCCTGGGGAAGAAGACCAGCGCTCCCGCCACCACTCCGGCCGTGCCGATCAGCGTGACCGCGTCCGGGCTCACCCCCCGACGGAGGAGAAAAGCGGCGAATGGCGTGAGAACACGCGTGAAGAATGCACGCGCGTACTTGTTCAGCATGGCCTTCCCGGAGGGTCGCTGGGCCGCACGGCCCCATCGGCCACCGGCTGGCCCATCGTAGCCAGCGCCCCGGACCCCTACGGCCCCGCACCCACCGGTTCGGGCCGGACAATCCGCGCGCCACCCCCGCTTCACGCTCCGGACGGGCCCCAGTACGACGTATGGACGCAGTGTGACGGCGGTGCAAAGCTCGAAGAACCCCAGTCACCCCTCCTCACCGCGACACCGGGAGGCACGAACACCATGGGAGCCACATCACACCAAGCCGGGGCCGCCGGCAGGGCACTGACGGCCGACCGCCCCGCATCCGTACGGAACGTCGTGCTGGTCGGCCACAGCGGCGCCGGGAAGACCACGCTGGTCGAAGCCCTCGCCCTGACCGCGGGGGCCGTGAACAGGGCCGGACGGGTCGAGGACGGCGGCACCGTCTCCGACTACGACGAGATCGAACAGCGCCGCCAGCGCTCCATCCAGCTCTCCCTCGTCCCCGTCGAATGGGGCGGAATCAAGATCAACGTGCTCGACACCCCCGGATACGCCGACTTCGTCGGGGAACTCAGGGCCGGTCTGCGCGCCGCGGACGCGGCCCTCTTCGTCGTCTCGGCCGCCGACGGGATCGACGGGGCCACCCGGATGGTGTGGGACGAATGCGAGGCCGTGGGCATGCCCAGGGCCATCGTCATCACCCATTTGGAGGCAGCCCGGGCGGATTACACGCAGATGACCTCGGTCTGCGGCGAGATCTTCGGCGGCGACGACCCGGACGCCGTCATCCCGCTCTACCTGCCCCTGCACGGCCCCGCCGGGCCCGACGGGCACGCACCCGTCACCGGCCTGCTCGGGCTGCTGTCCCAGCGGGTCTACGACTACACCTCCGGCGAGCGCACCGAACGCGACCCCGACCCCGCCGAGCTCGCGCTGATCTCGCAGGCCCGCTCCCGCCTGATCGAGGGGATCATCGCGGAGAGCGAGGACGAGACCCTCATGGACCGCTACCTCGGCGGCGAGGACATCGACCTCAAGACCCTGATCGACGACCTGGAGCGGGCCGTCGCGCGCGGCACCTTCCACCCCGTCCTGATGGCGGCGCCCGCCGCCGAAGGGGCCCGCCAGGGCCTGGGCACCGTCGAACTCCTCGAACTGGTCACCGGCGGCTTCCCCACCCCGCTCGAACGCGCCCCCCTCACCGTCACCGCCCCCGACGGCGCCGCCCGCCCCGACGTCACCTGCGACCCGGACGGGCCGCTCCTGGCCGAGGTGGTCAAGACCTCCTCCGACCCCTACGTGGGCCGCGTCTCCCTCGTCCGCGTCTTCTCGGGCACCCTGCGCCCGGAGGAGACCGTGCACGTCAGCGGGCACGGTCTGGCCGACCGCGGCCACGAGGACCACGACGTCGACGAGAGGATCGGCGCCCTGACCTCCCCGTTCGGCAAGCAGCAGCGCACCCTCACCCACGTCATCGCGGGTGACCTGGCGTGCGTGGCGAAACTGAGCCGGGCCGAGACCGGCGACACCCTCTCCGCCAAGGACGGCCCGCTCCTGATGGAGCCCTGGCCGATGCCCGAACCGCTCCTGCCCCTCGCCATCGAGGCCCACAGCAAGGCCGACGAGGACAAGCTCTCCCAGGGCCTGGCCCGGCTCGTCGCCGAGGACCCGACCATGCGGCTGGAGCAGAACCCGCACACCGGCCAGCTCGTGCTGTGGTGCCTGGGGGAAGCCCACCAGGACGTCGCCCTGGAGCGGCTGCGCACCCGCTACGGGGTCCAGGTCGACCCCGTGCCCCACAAGGTGAGCCTGCGCGAGACCTTCGGCGCCAAGGCGGCCGGGCGCGGCCGGCACGTCAAACAGTCCGGCGGCCACGGCCAGTTCGCCATCTGCGAGATCGAGGTCGAACCCCTCCCGCCGGGCAGCGGCATCGAGTTCGTGGACAAGGTCGTCGGCGGATCCGTGCCGCGGCAGTTCATCCCGTCCGTGGAGAAGGGCGTACGCGCCCAGGCCGCCCGCGGAGTGGCGGCCGGCTATCCGCTGGTCGACGTACGGGTCACCCTGCTCGACGGCAAGGCGCACTCGGTGGACTCCTCCGACGCCGCGTTCCAGACCGCGGGCGCCCTCGCCCTGCGCGAAGCCGCTGCCGAGGCCTCCATCCACCTGCTGGAGCCCGTCGCGGAACTCGACGTCCTGGTCCCGGACGAGTACGTCGGCCCCGTGATGAGCGACCTGGCGGGCCGCCGCGGCCGCGTCGTGGGCACCGACCAGGCCGGCCCCGGCAGGACCCGGGTCCGCGCCGAGATCCCCGAGATCGAGATCGGCCGGTACGCGGTGGAGCTGCGCTCCGTGTCGCACGGCACGGGCGGGTTCAGCCGTACGTACGCCCGGCACGAGCCGATGCCCCCGCAGCTGGCGGACAAGGTTCGCGAACGGGCGGAGAAGGGAAGTTAACCGACATAGCACATGGGATGCCGCCTGCTCAACCTTGTTGCGGTGGGCGGTATTTCCCTGTCCCATACCAAGGGGTGGGTCCCGCCGATAGGCTCTCGACCGGGGCAGAGCGCAGGCGCGGCACAACGCATGACGGTACGTCGATGGGGGCAACGGTGGCGGACGACGGTTTCGACTTCAGGCCCGGGGCACAGATCCCGCTCCAGGGGGGCGGTGGGCAGACCGCCGCGACCAACGCGCTCGCCTCCGCCGCCTACCGCGACGGCAAGGTCGACGAGATCCTCAAGGCCAACAACGAGTACCACGAGTCGAAGGTCAAGCCGGGCAAGATCTCCCTCTTGGAACCCAACCTCGGCGAGGCCTTCTGCCGGGCCGTGGAGGCCCGCACCCTGGGCGCCGCCCGCAAACCCCTGATCCAGTCCTTCGGCGCCGACCCGCAGACCGTGGTGGAGCACTGCCTGGCAGCGTCCCGCATCCGCAAGGAGCGCGACCGCAAGCTGCGCCTGATCACCCTGGTGTGCGGGGTGGTGTTCCTGCCCGGGCTGATGCTCTGGCTGGGCCTGTTCCAGCTCCGCAAGTGGCTCGCCAAGGGCAAGCGCGGGTCCTGGGCGGGCACCGCGCTCCTGGTCGGCGTGGGCGTCGTCATCGCCGTACTGATGTTCCGGCTGCCGTTCACCGGGTTCTTCGGCCTCTACCTGCGCGCCATGGTCATCGCCCCGGCCGTGGGCTGGTTCGTGGCCCGCCGGCTCTGCGAGACCACCGCCGCCGACATGCGCTCGCGCTGGGACGGGCTGCTCGGCGGCGGCGGGGTCGCCGCGAAGATCCCGGAGGCGGTGCCCGGCAACCCCGACGAGAAGGCCCGCGAGGACCTGCGCCGCCAGCTGGCGAGGCTGACCGCCGAAGACCGCAGCAATTCCGTCTTCTACGCCGGCCCCAAGGGCATCCTCGGCATGGGCACCCGCTGGGGCAGCTGGCAGATGGCCGAGGAACTGGTCCCGAGGACCGAGGGCGCCGAGATCCACCCGTTCCGCAGCTGGGACGTCATACGCGCGATCGACACCGAACTGCGCAAGCTGGAGCGCGGCCCCCTGCACACCGGAGGCTTCCCGACCGCCTCGATCCAGCACTGGATCGTCACGCCGATCGGCGAGGGCGCCACCGAAGTGGCCCGCCCCACCGGCGAGGACGTCGACACCTTCCTGGTGAAGCCGCACGAGATCACCCGGATCTGCAACGAGCAGCAGTTCAGCGCCGGCAACCGGCACTACCTGGGCATCCAGTACCCGCTCTGGGACGGCCAGCTGGTGATCACGATGATGGTGACCGTCACCGTGCTGTACAAGACCCTCCGCGTGGACGTCACCGCGCACGCGCTCGGTCCCGTGCACGGCCTGTTCACCACGAAGTCCGCGCCCAAGACGGTCGAGGTCGCCAAGTCCGTCCGGTTCTGGGAGACGGTGGAGCGCCGGCTGCCGCTGGTGGACGCCGACGAGGTGGTACGGCTGGCCGTGCGCGCCCCGCTGACCTGGTACCCGCCGCTCCTGGACTACCTGGGCGGCAAGCTGATCCTCCCGGAGCCCTTCGGCGTCCGCCACGTCTGGGCGGGCTCCATGTGGCGCCACCGGTTCATGGCCGACGACGCCCTGCGCACGGTGACGCCGGTGCTGCGGGCGGTGCACGCCGCCGCGTTCCGGGTGCTGGAGGAGAACGGCGTGGACACCGAGCGCTTCACGAACCGCTCGTCCATCATGAGCGGCCTCATCCAGGAGCCCGCCCCGCGCAAGGCGGACGTCTACGACGCGTAGGCCCGGGCCGGCCGGTCAGCCGACCAGAGGTCAGTCGGCCGGCCAGGCCTCCGCGAGCATCCGGCGGGTGTCCGCGAGGAGCTGGGGCAGCACCTTGGTGTGGCCGACCACCGGCATGAAGTTCGTGTCCCCGCCCCAGCGGGGCACGATGTGCTGGTGCAGGTGCGCGGCGATGCCGGCCCCCGCCGCCGCGCCCTGGTTCATGCCGATGTTGAAGCCGTGCGCCCCCGAAGCCTTGCGCAGCGCGGTCATGGCCCGTTTGGTGAGCTCGGCGAGCTCGGCCGTCTCGGGGCCGTCCAGCTCGGTGTAGTCGGCGACGTGCCGGTACGGGACGACCATCAGGTGGCCGCCGTTGTACGGGTAGAGGTTCAGCACGGCGTACACGTGCTTGCCCCGGGCCACGATCAGGCCGTCCTCGTCGGACATCTCCGGAATCCCGCAGAAGGGACAGCCGTCCCCGGCCTCCGGGCCGGTCGGCTTGTTCTCGCCCTGGATGTAGGCCATCCGGTGGGGCGTCCACAGACGCTGGAACGCGTCCTGCGTACCCACACCGATCTGCTGCTCCGGCTCACTCGTCATGGGATGCAGCATATGACCTTGCCCCCGCTGGGCGTGTCGCCGGGGCGGACACCGGCCGGGGACCGGCGATGCTGGGCGGATGCACGACGATCCGCCGACCCGCGAGGAGCTCTGGGAGCGCCGTACCGAGCTGCCGCTGTTCTACGCCTCCCTGCTCTTCATCACCGGGTACGCGGTGCGCGTGCTCGCCCCCCGGAGCGAACACCTGTGGCGGGACGGGGCGGGGCTCGTGGTCCTGCTGACCTGGCTGTGCTTCATCGGGGACTACGGGGTGCGGCTGGTGCTCAGCGGCGGCCGGCCGCTGCGTTTCGTGCGCCGGCACTGGCTGGACACCCTGATCGTCGTGTTGCCCACCCTGCGGCCGCTGCGCATGGTCAAGGTCCACGACGCCATCCAGGCCCGCCGGGAGCGGCCGCGCCGGGGGCTGTACCAGCGGGTGATCATGTACGCCGGTCTCTCGGCCGTCCTGCTCGGCTTCTCCGGGGCGCTCGGCGTCTACCACCAGGAGCACCAGGACCCGCACTCCTCCATCCGCACGTTCGGGGACGCGGTGTGGTGGGTGTGCGAGACGCTGACGACGGTGGGGTACGGCGACGTGACCCCGGTGACCCCGGTAGGCCGGCTGATCGCGGTCGGGCTGATGGTGTGCGGGCTCGCGCTGCTGGGCGCGGTGACGGGCAGCTTCTCGTCCTGGCTGATCCAGGTCTTCCGCCAGGAGGACGAGGAGGAGCCTCCGGGGAACCGAAGTTCGCCGGAGGCTCCTTGAAGGGGCCGTGCCGGCCAGAGCGGGCCGGCCGGGCCGTGCCGGTCAGACCTGGACGCGGTCCTCGACGACCTGGGCCAGCTTGGCCAGCGCCTCGTCCTTGGCGATGCCGTTCTCCTGCGAACCGTCGCGGTAGCGGAAGGAGACGGTGCCGGCGGCCATGTCCTCGTCACCGACGATGATCATGAACGGGACCTTGAGCTTCTGGTGGTTCCTGATCTTCTTCTGCATGCGGTCGGAGGAGGCGTCCACCTCGACGCGCAGCCCCTTCTTCTTCGCCGCGGCGGCGAACTCCTGGAGGTACTCCACGTGCCCGTCGCCGATCGGGATGCCGACCGCCTGGACCGGGGCCAGCCACGGCGGCATGGCGCCCGCGTAGTGCTCCAGCAGTACGGCGAAGAACCGCTCGATGGAGCCGAACAGGGCGCGGTGGATCATGACCGGCCGCTGGCGGGAGCCGTCGGACGCGGTGTACTCCAGGTTGAACCGCTCCGGGAGGTTGAAGTCGAGCTGGACGGTCGACATCTGCCAGGTACGGCCGATGGCGTCACGCGCCTGCACGGAGATCTTCGGGCCGTAGAAGGCCGCGCCGCCCGGGTCGGGGGTCAGCGGGAGGCCCTGCTTCTCGGCGACCGACTGGAGGACCGCGGTGGCCTCCTCCCACGCCTCGTCCGAGCCGACGTACTTCTCCGGGTCCTTGGTGGACAGCTCCAGGTAGAAGTCGTTCAGGCCGTAGTCGCGCAGCAGGTCGAGCACGAAGGTGAGGGTGCGGTCGAGCTCCTCGGCCATCTGCTCGCGGGTGCAGTAGATGTGCGCGTCGTCCTGGGTGAAGCCGCGGGCACGGGTCAGACCGTGCACGACGCCCGACTTCTCGTAACGGTAGACCGTGCCGAACTCGAACAGCCGCAGGGGCAGTTCGCGGTAGGAGCGGCCGCGCGCGTCGAAGATCAGGTTGTGCATCGGGCAGTTCATGGGCTTGAGGTAGTAGTCGGTACCACCGTCGAGCTGCATGGGGGGGTACATGCCCTCCGCGTACCAGTCCAGGTGACCGCTCTTCTCGAAGAGCGCGCCCTTGGTGGCGTGCGGCGAGTACACGAACTCGTAGTCGTGCTCCTCGTGCTTCTTGCGGCTGTAGTCCTCCATGACCCGGCGGATGATGCCGCCGCGGGGGTGGAAGACGGCCAGGCCGGAGCCGATCTCGTCCGGGATGGAGAAGAGGTCCAGCTCGCTGCCGAGCTTGCGGTGGTCGCGCTTCTCGGCCTCGGCGAGGAAGTCGAGGTGCGCCTTGAGCTCGTCCTTGGAGGGCCAGGCGGTGCCGTAGATGCGCTGGAGCATCGGGTTCTTCTCGCTGCCGCGCCAGTAGGCGGCGGCGTTGCGCATCAGCTTGAACGCCGGGATGTTGCGGGTGGTGGGCAGGTGGGGACCGCGGCAGAGGTCCTTCCAGCACAGCTCGCCGGTCTTCGCGTCCAGGTTGTCGTAGATGGTCAGCTCGCCGCCGCCCACCTCGACGTTCGCACCGTCGTCGGTCGAGGCGGAGCCCTTGATGCCGATGAGCTCCAGCTTGTACGGCTCGTCGGCGAGCTCCTCGCGGGCCGCCTCGTCGGTGACCACGCGGCGGGAGAACTTCTGGCCCCGCTTCTGGATCTCCTGCATCTTCTTCTCGATGGCCTTGAGGTCATCGGGGGTGAAGGGCTTCGCGACGTCGAAGTCGTAGTAGAAGCCGTTCTGGACCGGCGGGCCGATGCCCAGCTTGGCTTCGGGGAAGAGTTCCTGCACGGCCTGCGCCATGACGTGCGCGGTCGAGTGGCGCAGGATGTTCAGGCCGTCCTCGGAGGAGATCTCCACCGGCTCGACGGACTCGCCGTCCCTCACCTCGTACGAGAGGTCCTTGAGCTCGCCCGCGATGCGCGCGGCCACGACGGTGCGCTCGCCGGCGAAGAGCTCGGCCGCCGTAGTGCCCGTGGCCACCACGCGCTCGTCCCGCTCGGAATCGCGTTGGATGATCACACGGACGTCTGACACCGGTCTCTCCTGAACTCTGGGGGTGCGCGAGCGAACACTGCGCGCCTGAATCGTACCGAGCGTTGTGGCCGCGCCGCTAAACGGTTACTGCCGGGCCCGCCCCACGGGGGCCCGGTGCCCGGCCCGGGCCGCCGGGTGCGGCGGCGCCCCTCCACGCCCGGACAACCGTGCGGGAAGGCCACACCGGGGCGCGGCCCCGGTGGACGTGGTGCTTCCCTTCACGGGCGCGGGCGGCCCGTGGGGGGCCCGCGCCCGCCCGCTACTGTGGGCCGACCGCCCTAATCCGCCGGAGGGAACCGTATGGCGAGCCCGCAGATCCGTCCGCTGGACCTGGCCGACGAGGCCACCGCGGCCGCCGTGTTCCGGATCGGGCGCGACTCCTACGCGGTGGAGGCCGGGCTGATCGGCTTCGACGGCATCCCGGCGCTGCGCGAGAGCCTCCCCGAGATGCGGGCGCAGGACCTGAGGTGGGTCGGCGCCGTCTCCGGGACCGGGGAGCTCACGGGATTCCTCGCCTGGGAGGACCGGGCCGACGGCGGAGTCTGCATCGACCGGCTCTGCGTGGCACCGGCCTGGTTCCGCCGGGGCATCGCCTCCCTGCTGCTGCGCCACGCGCTGACCGAGCTCTTCCCGGGCCGCCCGGTCGAGGTCACCACGGGCGCCGCCAACGTCCCCGCGGTGGGGCTCTACGAACGGCTGGGCTTCGACCGCGGCGAGGACTTCTCCCCCGCCCCGGGCCTGCGCATGGCCTCCTTCACGCGCGCCCCGGCCGGGGCCTAGGGGGTGTCTGGCGGACCCGGGCCCGGGCATGATCCGCCAGACACCCCCTAGTCGTCGGAGGGCAGTGCGTCCGACGGGTCGAAGGACTCGTCCAGCGATTTCATCAGGCGGTCGCGCTCCACCTCGTCGAGCGGGACCGGGGTGACGTCGGTGGCGTCGGTCAGCCGGCGGAAGCCGCCCCGGCGCTGGAGCCGGCCGCTCACCCGGACCGGCAGACCCACCAGGTGGGCGTGGCCCGCGACCCGGTAGGCCTCCTCGTCCAGCTTGGCCCGTACGTAGGGCACCTCCACCCCCGCCAGCACCCGCAGCCGGACCGTCCCGCCGCCCCCCGGGGCCGAGCGCCGCATCCGGACCACCGCCCCGGCCAGGCGCACCGGGAGCGCCGGCTCGTCCCGGGTGTAGCGGGCCGCCGCCTCCCGCAGCACCGGCAGGTCGCCCGGGGAGAACTCCACCGGCTCCGGCCGCGCCGCGCACCCGGCGGGGACCCCGGCCGCCGGTGCCCAGGCCAGCGAGACGCGGGCCCCCTCGGAACCCCGTACGAGCGCGATCAGCGCGTCCGCGAGCTCCCGGCTGACCCCGGCCCCCACCGCCGCGTCGAAGGCGTCCATGCCGCCGGTGGCCCGCCGGTAGTCCACGGCTTCGCGCGCCGCGTGCAGGGCGTGGTGCAGCCGGGTCACCACGGCCCGCCCCCCGTCCACCGGGAGGTACGCGGTCAGCCGGCGGCCGCCCGGCGAGGGGCCCACGAGCACGCCGTCCAGCGCCCGCTCGGCCTGGGCGCGGTGCCGCGCGCCGTAGTACCCGGCCCGGGCGCGGGCGGCGAGCGCCCCGGCCAGCAGCAGCTGCCGGGCGGCCGAGCGGAGCTGCTCCTGCACGGGCCAGGCCTCCGCCCGGTGCGCCGCGTACGCGCCCTCGGGGAACTCCCGCTCCCAGTGGATCTCGTCGCTCGGCACGCTCAGCCCGAGCAGCACCTCCCTGGCCGCGGGCAGCCCGCCGCGCGAGAGGGCGGTCAGCGCCTCCTCCATGAGGTCTGCGCAGTCGGGGAAGGTCCGGCTCTCCGGCACGAGCAGGCTGGTGCCCGCCTGTCCGGGCGGGGTCCAGCGCCCGTACCGTCCGGCGGCGCCGCCCCGCCGCAGCCAGCCGTGCCGGTGCAGGAGCGCGCCGAGCACGGCCGGGTCGACGTGCGCCGCGTCGGGCGTCCCGCTCGACGCGGGGTCCGCGTACGGCGACGGGGACGACAGCGGTTCGAGACGTGGTGCGTTCCGGTTCATCAGGGTGTCCCTCCCGACCCGACCCGGGTCATGATCTCGCAGAGCGCCCGGTCGTCGAAGATCCGCGTGGTGGGGATCCGTACGGTGGTCCGGCGCCGGCCGGTCACGGGCTGCCCGGCGAGATTCGTCCAGTAGCAGCAGTGCCGCAGGTCGAGCCGGTCGTGCCCGGCGCTCAGCCACTGCCCGCGCTCCCGCGGGACGAGCATCACCACGAGGATCTTGTGGACGGCGACCGGCGTGCGGGCCAGCTTCACGAGGTGTTCGTTGTCGAGGGTGAAGCCGAAGGTGGCCCCGGCCGGCCGGGGCGGTATCTGGTAGGTCGCCTTCAACTGCACCTTGATGGTGACCTCGTCGTCGACGACGTGCTCGGACGCGCCGTGACTGACGTGCCAGTCGATGCCGTTGTCGGGAAAGGGCTGGGACAGCGAGCAGCCGGCCGCGGCGGCGACTGCGTGCAGGTAGCCCACCTGGAGGGTCTCCATGCAGGCGGTGGTGGCGAGGGAGCCGCGCAGCGGTCCGGTTCCCGCGTCCGTCCGCGGTCCGATCCGCCCCTGCAGCACCCCGCCCGGTTCGGGCTGCGCGAGCGCCATGGCCGGCTCCCCATGCCTTGCGGGCTCTGCCTCGTGAGGGGTGGTGGGGGTGACGCCCGATCAGGTGTGCGGTCCCCCAAGGAGGTTGTCTCCGCAGCAGAGGCCCGGCAAACGGCGTACGGGGCAAACAGCCCGGGTATCACCGTTTCGGGCAAGGGGGTGGCGAGCTCATGTCGCGCCCCATCTGCCGATCGGGGACGAGGAGTTCGCCATGACACGCTGGTACGAGGGACCGCTGGCCGCATTCGACACGGAGACGACCGGGTTGGACGTCGAGCAGGACCGGATCGTGTCCGCCGCGCTCGTCGTGCAGGAGTGTGCGGGCGGCCGGGTCCGCACCACGCGCTGGCTCGTCAATCCGGGCATCCCGGTGCCCCGGGGCGCCACGGAAGTGCACGGCCTGACCGACGAACACCTCCAGCGCAACGGCCGTTGGCCGGCGCCGGTGGTGGAGGAGATAGCCCGTTCGCTCGGTGAGCAGCGCCTGGCGGGCCGGCCGCTGGTGGTGATGAACGCGCCGTTCGACCTGACGCTGCTGGACCGGGAGTTGCGCAGGCACCGGGCGTCCTCACTGGCGCGGTACCTGGACGACCGGCCGCTGACGGTGCTGGACCCGCGGGTACTGGACAAGCACCTGGACCGCTACCGCAAGGGCCGCCGCACCCTGGGCGACCTCTGCGCGCACTACGGGATAGAGCTGGAGGGGGCGCACGACGCGGCGGCGGACGCGCTCGCGTCGCTGGAACTCGTACGGGCGCTCGGGCGCCGGTTCGCGGGCCGGCTGGAGCGGCTGACGCCGGCGGAACTGCACACGCTCCAGGCGGTGTGGCACGCGGCTCAGGCGCGGGGGCTCCAGGCCTGGTTCGCCCGCCAGGGCACCCCGGAACCGGTGGACCCGCACTGGCCGCTGCGTCCCGAAGTCCCGGCCGCGGCATGACGGAGCACCCGGGAACGAAGCACCCGGGAAAGCGGAAGGCCGGTCCGTCTTGCGACGGACCGGCCTGTCCCGGTGGGCGATACTGGGATCGAACCAGTGACCCCTTCGGTGTGAACGAAGTGCTCTCCCGCTGAGCTAATCGCCCGGAACGGGTTGAACAATACAAGAGCCCCGGGGTTCTGTTCAAACCGCTTCCGGCTGGGCCTCCAGCCGTGCGGCCAAGGCCCGCTGTCCGGCGCGCATCATGAGGGTGTGGTTCAGCCGGAACAGGGGCCTCCCGGGCACCGCGAGGCGGCGCAGCAACGGGCGGCGCACCTCGGCCTCCTGCTCGTAAAGGGCGCGGGTGCGGGTCCCGCGCGGGCGTACGGTCCACCGCGCCCAGCCTTCCAGGTCCCCGCTCAGCGCGACCTCCAGCACGCCGCCGGCGGGGTCGCGCAGCAGTTCGGTGGCGGTGACGCGCAGGGCGTACGGGAGCACGGAGCGGATGACGGCGGTACCGGTGCGCCCGTCGGCGTCGCCGGACTCGAAGCGGCGGACCTGGGGCCACCAGAGCGGGTAGTCCGCGGCCCGTTCCAGGGCTCGGTAGACGACTGCGGGCGGGGCGTCGAGGTCCCACACGCTGCGGAAGCGGAAACGACTCGGTCGACGGCGGGGGCTGCGGTCCATGCCGCGAGCCTGCCCCGGCCACGGACGGGCTATCCCGGTCGGCGCCCCTGCCCCCCCACGAAGGGCTCAGGCCCCATGACGCCCCCGCGGCACCCCGCCCGCCGGACGGGACCGGCAACCACCCGCGGGGGCGCGAGAACCCCCTCACGGGCCCCGCGCACGACAAAGGCCCGGAGACTCTTCACGAGTCTCCGGGCCTTTGGTCCGGTGGGCGATACTGGGTTCGAACCAGTGACCCCTTCGGTGTGAACGAAGTGCTCTCCCACTGAGCTAATCGCCCGGACGCACCGCAAACATTACCGCATGTCAGCGGCGCTCTACGCCATCGGTGCCGATCACTGGTCCTTGATGTTCCAGGGCAGCATGAAGCCGTACTTCCACAGGTAGAAGCCGATCAGCGCGGCCGCCACGGCGAAGCCGACGCCGGTCAGGATGAGGTTGCGCCGGCGCACCCTCGGGTCCATGGCCTTCTGGGCGGCCTCGGCGACCTTGCGCTTCGTCCACCGCAGCACCACCTGGGCCCAGGCGAACTCGGTCCCCCAGATGAACAGACCCGCGAAGATCGCGACCCAGCCGGGACCCGGCAGGACGAGCATCGCGACGCCCGCGGCGATGACGGCCAGGCCGACGACGAAGACCCCGATCTGCCAGCTCAGGTGCAGGCTGCGGTTGGCCTTGACGAAGGCGGGCGCCTTCGACACGTGCGGCTGGGCTTCGGAATCCGCTCCGCCCTGCGCGGATTCGTTGGTCTCGCGGTCACTCCCCGTATTCATGGGTCGAATCTACCGGAGGTGGAACGCGGGCCGGAAGCACATGGGATCGGCCGTTTGGATCCGCCGTACGAGGGACCCAGAGGTCCGCAAAACGGTCAGAGGGGTTTACAACGCCACCGTAGGTGGCATGTCGATTTCGCCGACGTGCGAATCCCCGAGCGCACACTGAGCGAAAGGCCCTGGCGCTTATGAACACCACGGTCAGCTGCGAGCTGCACCTGCGCCTCGTTGTGTCGAGCGAGTCCTCACTGCCTGTTCCCGCGGGCCTGCGGTATGACACGGCCGATCCCTACGCCGTGCACGCCACCTTCCACACCGGCGCCGAGGAGACGGTCGAATGGGTATTCGCCCGCGACCTCCTCGCAGAGGGCCTCCACCGGCCCACCGGCACCGGCGACGTCCGCGTCTGGCCGTCCCGCAGCCACGGTCAGGGAGTCGTCTGCATCGCCCTCAGCTCTCCGGAAGGAGAAGCACTGCTCGAAGCACCCGCCCGAGCCCTTGAGTCTTTCCTCAAGCGGACGGACGCCGCGGTCCCACCCGGGACCGAACACCGGCACTTCGACCTCGACAAGGAGCTTTCCCACATCCTGGCCGAAAGCTGACCCAGGACGAGGACTCCTCCCGGCAGCGGCCGGGGGCCACCCGACACCGTCCGACTCGGGGCGACGGTGCGGGAGGAACAACACCACATGCGGCAGTGCCGGCGCTGTTCTCGCGGAATCCAACCGCGGGAGCGGCGCCGTCGTGCGTTGCGGGAACGCAACGGTCGCACCTCCCGGCGGCGGCCGGGGGCGGCTAGAGTCGGCCCCCAACGCGGCCAAGACCGATCGCCGCAGGCCCGGCCCCCAGGGAGACCCCGTGCAGATCCCCCACGACACCCGTCGCGCGCTCGACGTCGTCGTCGCGCTGGTGAACACCGCGGCCGAACCCGGCAGGCCCGACGGGCTGTCCGATGTGGGCGCGCTGCGCGGTTTCGTCCAGGAGTACGCGATCAGCGACGTGGGTGAGCTCGGGGCCCGCGACCTCGCCGGGGTGCGCACCGTCCGGGACAAGTTCGCGCAGACCTTCGCCGCTCCGAACCCCCGTGCCGCGGCCGCACTGATCAACGAACTGGTTGCCACGGCCGGCACCACGCCGCGCCTGACCGATCACGACGGCTACGACTGGCACGTGCACTACTTCGCGCCGGGCGCCTCGGTGGGTGACCACCTGGCGGCGGACGGCGGCATGGCGCTGGCGTTCATCGTGGTCTCGGGAGAGCAGGAGCGGCTGCGCCGCTGCGAGGCCCCGGACTGCCGACGGGCCTTCGTCGACCTCTCCCGCAACCGTTCGCGGCGCTACTGTGACAGCCGGACCTGCGGAAACCGGCTGCACGTGGCCGCGTACCGGGCGCGCCGCAAGGAGGCGGACACGCACGGCTCAGAGCAGGAAGAGGTCGTGTACGGCGGCGAGCAGCAACAGGGTGCCGATCACCGCTAGGAAGATCATCAGGGGCGGCTGGGACAGCGCGAAGAGGCAGCCGCGGGCTTCTTCGGCGGGGGTGTGAGCCGACGGCTCACCAGGTGATGTGTCCGGCATGTCGGGCCGATGATCGCCCAGCGCACCCGGATTCGCCCCTCAACACGCCAGTGGCGCGGCGGAGTTCGCCCTATCCCGTGACGTGCGGGCCGGTACTGGGGCCGCATGCGCCCCGGTCAGATGCCGTGCTTCTTGAGGATCGCCTCGATGTCGGAGAAGTCGTCCGCCGGGGCCGCGGCCCGCTCCGGCGCCCGGCCGGGCCGCGGGCCGGCGCCGAGGGAGGGCGCGGAGGCGTCGGGAGCGACGGCGTCCCGGGCGGGCCGGCCCCCGGCCGCCCTCGGCTCCTTCTGCCCCCTCGGCTCCTTCTGCTTGGCGGGCCGGCCGAGCGTGCGGCGCTCGACGGCCCGGGTGGCCATGAGCAGCAGCCACGCCACGCCCAGCAGCCCGACGCCGATCCACACGGACGGCTTGAACACCATCCCCGCGACCCACTCGACGGCACCGGTCAGCACCAGCGCGACGGGTACCAGCGCGTACGCGGCGATGCGCGTCGCCGTGAGGAAACGCCTGCGGTACGCGGTCACCGCGGCGATTCCCAGGCCCGCCGCGGACACCGCGGAACAAATGGTCTCGGCGAGCATGCTGTCCTCCAGGAGCCGACGGGGTCGGACGGGGAGCGGTGGTCCGTCCCCGTCCATCGTGCACCGGCCACCGCAGCGGCGGCCACGCCCCGCGCGGCTCCCGGACCGATCTCCGGGACATCTCGGGGTCGGCCCTCCTCCGCAGGTGCCGGTCGGTGCGGCGCAGGGCGAGCTGGGAGACTGTGCGCATGACCGATTCCCACTCCCCCGACTCCGCCTCCGCCGCCCCCGTCGTCCTGGAGGTGTGGTGCGAGCTCCAGTGCCCGGACTGCCACGCGGCCCTTGAGGACGTACGCGCCCTGAGGGCCCGCTACGGCGACCGGCTGGACATCGTGCTGCGGCACTTCCCGCTGGAGAAGCACAAGCACGCCTTCGCCGCGGCCCAGGCCGCCGAGGAAGCCGCGGAGCAGGGACAGGGCTGGCCGTACGCGGAGGCGGTACTGGCCCGCACCGCCGAGCTGGCCGAGCGCGGGGAGCCGGTACTGCTCGACGTGGCACGTGAACTCGGCCTGGACGTGGAGGAGTTCGACACCGCCCTGGTCGACGGACGGCACATCCTGATCGTCGACGCCGACCAGGCCGAGGGCAAGGCGATCGGCGTGAGCGGCACCCCCACGTACGTGATCGGCGGCGAGCGCCTCGACGGCGGCAAGAGCCAGCGGGGCCTGCGCGCCCGCATCGAGGAGATCGCCGACCGGCTGCTCGCGGGCTGAGCGGCCAAGGGTGAGCGGGGTACGGGTGGGCGGCTACAGCAGGTCCTTGGCGTAGTTCAGGTCCGTGGGCCGGTAGCCGAGGGACTCGTACAGGCGCAGCGCCGGGGCGTTCGTGGTGAAGACCTGGAGCGCGACCCTCCGGTGGCCCGCGCTGAGGGCCTCGCGTTCCGCGAGCAGCATCAGCGCACGGCCGTGGCCGCGCCTGCGGTGCCCCTCGGCGACCTCGACCTCGAAGACGTACGCGTCCTGGCCGTGCGCGGCGAGCCATAGGCGGCCGACGGGGACGCCGGCCGCCTCCAGGACGGCGAGGGTGACGCCCGCGGTGTCCCGGCCGGCCGGGAAGCGGGCCGCGTGGTCGGCGACCGCCCGCGCGTGCGCGTCGCGCTCCGGCATCCCCCGCGCGGCCAGCTCCGCCGCGTACCCGGCCGGCGCCCCGGCGGCCCAGGCCGTGTACTCGGCCTCCGTCATGGGGCGGGCCGTGACGCCTTCGGGCAGGGCGGGCGGCTCGGCCGGGAGCGGTTTGGCCAGGTAGCGGCTGTACTCGGTGTACCCAAGGGCCTCGGCCAGCCGCAGCCCGCCCGGCGACCCGGCGGGAACCGAGACCCGGACCCGCCGGCAGCCCCAGCCCCGCAGCACCTCCTCGGCGGCGAGGGCGGCGACGGTGGCGCGGCCCCGGCGGCGGTCCGGCGGGTCGATGACCAGATCGCCGATCTCCCCGACCTGCGGCCCGAACGCGGTTCCGGCGCGGATCACCAGCTCTCCGACGCGCCTGCTGTTGACGCGTACCTCGTACGGGCGCGAGCGCGCGCCGTCCTCGCCCTGCTGGAGCGGCCCGCTCGGCCGCAGAGTGGTGGTCATCCGTCGAGTTCTACCCTCCGCACGGCCGCCGCGACAGGGCGCGGGCGCCCGGTACGTCTACGGGTCGAGGTCGGAGCCCGCGCGCTCGTCGAAGATCCGCATGGCCTTGGCGGTGACGGGCCCCGGGGCGGCCGTCAGGAGGCGGCCGTCGATGCGGTGGACCGCCTGGACGTCGCGCAGGGTGGAGGTGAGGAAGACCTCGTCCGCGCGCTCCAGTACGTCGAGGGGCAGGTCGGTCTCCTTGGCTCCGGTCCACTCCACCACGAGGGCCCGGGTGATGCCCGCCAGGCAGCCGGAGGCGACGGGCGGGGTGTGCAGTTCCCCGTCCAGGACGACGAACACGTTGGAGCCGGTGCCCTCGCAGAGCTGCCCCACGGTGTTGGCGAAGAGGGCCTCGGAGGCACCCGCCCCGTGGGCCCGGGCGAGCGCGACCACGTTCTCGGCGTACGAGGTGGTCTTGAGTCCGGTCAGCGCCGAGCGCTCGTTGCGGACCCAGGGCACGGTGACCACGGCGGTGGTGTCGGGGCGCCGGGTGGTCTGGCCGACGGCGACGACCAGGGTGGGGCCGGTCTTGCCGCGCTCGGAGCCCAGCGGGGAGACGCCGCCGGTGTAGGTGATGCGGAGCCGGCCGAGCGGCATCGGGTTGGCTTCCAGTACGGCGGCGCAGGCGCGGCGCACCTCGTCCAGGTCGGGGTCGGGCAGCCCGAGGCCGCGGGCCGAGCGGGTCAGCCGGTCCAGGTGGCGGGTGAGCGCGAACACCTTCCCGTCCTGAGCCTTGAGCGTCTCGAAGAGGCCGTCGCCCACGGTCAGCCCGTGGTCCAGTACGGACACCTTCGCCGCGTCCGCGTCCCGCAGCTCCCCGTTGAGCCAGATCCTCACCGAACGGTCCCTTCACTCAGCCCATGCGCATCGTGTGCCTCATGAGGCTCGCGCGTCTCGTACGAATCGTGCGTCCCCGACGCTACCGTGAGCAGCCGGGCCGCTTTCAGTTCGGTCTCGGCCCACTCCCGTTCCGGGTCGGAGCCCCAGGTGATGCCGGCGCCGGTGCCGAACCTCAGGCGGGCCCCGCCGGGCACCTCGCGGTCGATCCAGAAGGTGCGGATGCCGACGGCGAGCTCGGCGGTGCCCCGATCGGCGTCGACCCAGCCGATGCCCCCGCAGTAGGGGCCGCGCGGGGCCGTCTCCAGGGCCTCGATGATCCGCAGCGCCGAGGATTTGGGGGCGCCGGTGACGGAACCGGGCGGGAAGGTGGCCGCGAGCAGCTCCGGCCAGCCGGCGTCCTCGGCCAGTTCCCCGCTGACGGTGGAGACGAGGTGGACCAGCCCGGGGTGCTCTTCGACGGCGCACAGTTCGGGAACGGTGACCGAGCCCGGCGCGCAGACGCGGCCGAGGTCGTTCCGCACCAGGTCCACGATCATCACGTTCTCGGCGTGGTCCTTGGGGAGCAGGTCGGCGGCGGTGCGACCGGTTCCCTTGATGGGCCCGGACTCCACGTGCCGGCCGCCGCGGCGCAGGAACAGTTCGGGTGAGGCGGTGGCGATCTCGACGCCGTGGGCCGGGAGCCGAATCGTTCCTGCGTAGGGCGCGGGGTTGCCGCGCGCGAGCAGGGCGGTGAGGGCGTCGACGTCCGCACGGGCCGGGTCGGGCAGCGGCGCGGACAGCACGCGGCAGAGGTTGGCCTGGTAGACCTCGCCGCGGGCGATGTGCTCGCGGATGCGGCGCACGCCCGCCACGTACGCGGCCCGGTCGAGCGAGGACGCCCACTGGCCGGCGGCGGGCCCGCGCCAGGCGCCGGGGACGGGCGCGGGCACGGGGTCGGGTCGTACGTCCCCGAAGCGCGCGCACACCAGTCGGCCCCCGAAGTCGGCGGCCACCGCCCAGAAGCCGGTGGAGTCGAGGGCGGAGGGGTCGCTGGTGACGTCGCGGAGATCGGTCGCGAGGCGGCCGCCGAAGCGGGCCATGGGAGGCAGGTCGTGCACGGCTGCGAGTCTATGACCGGTGACGGGATGGCGCCGGAGAGGTGACAGGGGGGTGACCGGCGGTGATCGAGCGGCAGCACGCTGCGGAAACGCGTTTTTGAGCTGGACCGGGAATCCGCTAGAGTTCAACACGTCGCCAGGGAGCGAAGGGGAACACCCCCGGAGCGAACACGGTGACCTGCGGACGTAGCTCAGTTGGTAGAGCACCACCTTGCCAAGGTGGATGTCGCGAGTTCGAGTCTCGTCGTCCGCTCGAAGTGGGGGGTCTTCCCGAGAATCCCCGCAGCTCCTGGTGGAGTGGCCGAGAGGCGAGGCAACGGCCTGCAAAGCCGTCTACACGGGTTCAAATCCCGTCTCCACCTCCAAGGACGATTAGCTCAGCGGGAGAGCGCTTCCCTGACACGGAAGAGGTCACTGGTTCAATCCCAGTATCGTCCACTGGTCCGCGAGGACCACCCGCGCGATTAGCTCAGCGGGAGAGCGCTTCCCTGACACGGAAGAGGTCACTGGTTCAATCCCAGTATCGCGCACGCAGCACCTGTAACACCTGCTCCACCTGCGGCTTTCGAGCCGTGATCCCGCGCGATTAGCTCAGCGGGAGAGCGCTTCCCTGACACGGAAGAGGTCACTGGTTCAATCCCAGTATCGCGCACCACCGCAAGAGCCCCGGCCGTCTCCACGGCCGGGGCTCTTTCCCGTTGCGGCACACGGCGCGGGAGACGGAGCGGGCGTGGAGGGCGTGAAAAGGCCTGGAGGGCGTGAGAAAGGGTGCTGCCCGTCCGGCTCCCCAGCCGTACGGGCAGCACCCTTCACCTGCCGTCCGTCGCGCCCCCGTCCCCACGGGGTTCGACAGGGCGATGTCCCGGCCCGGGCCGCTCTCCCGGGCCTGGAGCGCCGCTCAGCGCCCCAGCATCGCGCCCACGGACGACGCCTGTGCCGCCACCTGATCGAAGCCTCCGAAGAGGAAGACCAGGAGGACGGCCAGGGGGAGCACCATCGCCGCGGCCACCAGTGGGTGGCGCGTACCGGACTCGTGGCTGTTGAACGCGAATGCCTTGCGCCCCTGCCGTGCGGAGTCCGCCATGGTCCTCTCCCTGTCGTCTGGCAGCGGCGGGCTCGTGACCTCGGGGGACGAGTGTGCCGCCCGCCGCTTGTTCTCAACACTAGGCGGGCCGGGGGGCCCTGGCCTCATGCCCTCGTACCCATTGCCGGGCCTCCGGGAGGATGAGGGACCGCCCTCCCGTGTACTCCCCTGGGTGGAGATCACTCCCCTGGGGTGAGGGTCTCCCCGGAAGGGATGACCGGAGGGTAGTGACTTCGCTCACTTCCGTCACTCCCCGCACACGCGTGTCTTCCTACGGGCTGTCCGCGCCGGGAGTGACGGCCGCGGGTCCGGCCGGCGGCGCGGCGAGGGCCGCGGGGACCGGCGCAGGGGCCAATCGCCTTGGCGCGGGGGCCGTTTGGAGGAATCCGGCACAGGGGCCCGAAGAGCCGCGGGAGCATCTGAGCCACCCTCAAGTGGCGTGCCCCGCACTGACGATCGATTGCCCCGGCGAGGGCGCGGCCTCTGAGCGCACATGCCGGATGGTCCGTAAGCTGTGGCACGTCAACAGGACGACCGGGCAGCGGGGTGGACATGGCGATGATGCGGCTCCGGCGCGAGGACCCGCGTGTCGTCGGCTCGTTCAGGCTGCACCGGCGGCTCGGGGCCGGCGGCATGGGCGTCGTCTACCTGGGGTCCGACCGGCGCGGGCAACGGGTCGCGCTGAAGGTGATCCGGCCGGACCTGGCGGAGGACCAGGAGTTCCGCTCGCGCTTCGCGCGTGAGGTGTCCGCCGCGCGCCGGATCCGCGGGGGCTGCACGGCCCGGCTGGTCGCCGCCGACCTGGAGGCCGAGCGGCCGTGGTTCGCGACCCAGTACGTGCCCGGCCCCTCCCTGCACGACAAGGTGGCCGAGGAGGGCCCGCTGACGGCGGCGCAGATCGCCGCGATCGGCGCCGCGTTGTCGGAGGGCCTGGTGGCGGTCCACGAGGCGGGGGTCGTCCACCGCGACCTCAAGCCCTCGAACATCCTGCTCTCCCCCAAGGGCCCGCGGATCATCGACTTCGGGATCGCCTGGGCCACCGGGGCGAGCACGCTGACCCACGTGGGTACCGCGGTCGGCTCCCCCGGGTTCCTCGCCCCCGAACAGGTGCGCGGCGCGGCCGTGACCCCCGCGACCGACGTGTTCGCCCTCGGCGCCACCCTCGCCTACGCGGCGACCGCCGACTCGCCCTTCGGGCACGGCAGTTCCGAGGTCATGCTGTACCGCGTGGTGCACGAGGAGCCCCACTTGCAGGGGGTCCCGGACGCCCTCGCGCCCCTCGTACGGGCCTGCCTGGCCAAGGATCCCGAGGACCGGCCGAGCACGCTCCAGCTGTCGATGCGGCTCAAGGAGATCGCGGCCCGCGAGGCGCAGGGGCTCGGCGAGGTGCGGCCGCCGACGCAGCGCGCCCGTACCGAGCGGCCCACGGGCCGGCTGACCGAGCAGTACACCGAACAGCCCACGGAGCGGCGTACCGGAGGCGGGGGCGGCGCGGGCGCTGCCACACCGCGGCCGCAGGGCCCGCACAGCGGCCCGCACTCGCGCCCCTCGTCGCCCCGCAACCCCGGCTCCACCGCCGGGCGTACGGGCGGCCGCCCGGCGCCCCGGACGACGGGGACGGGCCGCCGCCCGGCCCGGCCCGACCCGAAGCTGATGCGGCAGCGGCTGATCGTGTTCGTCGTGGTGACGCTGATCGTCGCGCTGGGCATCGCCGCCGCGCAGAAGCTCTAACAGCTCCGAGAGCTCCCGGGCCCGTGGCCTACGCGGACGGCGGACGGGTCGCGTAGAAGGCCACTGCCGAGGCCGCGGCCACGTTGAGGGAGTCGATGCCCTCCGCCATGGGGATGCGGACCCACTCGTCGGCGGCCCGCAGGGCGTACGTCGACAGGCCGTGTCCCTCGGAGCCCAGCATGATCGCCGAGCGCTCGAAGCGCTCCGGCGGGACCTGGTCCAAGGGGGTCGCCTTGGGGCTGGGCGTCATGGCGAGGATCCGGTAGCCCGCCTCACGGACCTTCTCCAGGTCGGCCGGCCACTGGTCGAGGCGCGCGTAGGGGACGGAGAAGACCGAGCCCATCGAGACCTTGATGGCCCGCCGGTACAGGGGGTCCGCGCAGTCCGGCGAGAGCAGTATCGCGCTGATGCCGAGCGCCGCCGCGCTGCGGAACGCGGCGCCCAGGTTGGCGTGGTCCACGAAGCCCTCGAAGACGCCGATGCGGCGGCCCTCGGACTCGTCGGCCAGCAGTTCGTCCGGCGCCGGGAGCGGCTTGCGCTGCATCGACGCGAGGGCGCCGCGGTGCACGTGGTAGCCGGTGACCCGTTCGGCGAGCTCGGGGGTGACGGCGTAGACGGGAGCCGGGAGTTCGTCGATGACGTCGCGCATGACGTCGACCCACTTCGCGGACAGCAGCATCGAGCGCATCTCGTAGCCGGCGTCCTTTGCGCGTCTGATGACCTTCTCGCCCTCGGCGATGAAGAGCCCTTCGGCGGGCTCGCGCCTGCGCCGCAGTTCGACGTCGGTCAGGCCCGTGTAGTCGCTCAGGCGCGGGTCGTCGGGGTCTTCGACGGTGATGAGATCAGCCACAGGGTGATACTGCCTTGTCCTGGGTGTGGTGCCAACGGCCCGGTCAGGCGCCGGCGGAGGTTGTCAGGCCTTGGGGGCGTTGACCGCGACGACCGCGCCGATGACGATGACGGCCGGCGGGCGGATCTCCTCGGCACGCACCCTTTCCCCGACCGTGGCCAAGGTGGCGTCCACGCGGCGCTGGGTCGCCGTGGTGCCTTCCTGGACGACGGCGACCGGGGTGTCCGAGGGACGGCCGTGGCGGACCAGGGCCTCGGCGATCAGGCCGATCTTGTCGACGCCCATGAGGATGACGAGGGTGCCGGTCAGCTTGGCGAGGGAGGCCCAGTCCACGAGGGAGCGCGGGTCGTCGGGGCCGACGTGGCCGCTGACGACGGTGAACTCGTGGGCGACGCCCCGGTGGGTGACCGGGATGCCGGCCGCGCCGGGCACCGAGATGGAGCTGGAGATGCCGGGCACGACGGTGCAGGGGATCCCGGCTTCCGCGAGGGCCTGGAGCTCCTCCATGCCGCGGCCGAAGACGTACGGGTCCCCGCCCTTGAGCCGGACCACGGCCTTGCCGGCCTTGGCGTGCTCGATGAGGGCGTTGTTGATGGCCTCCTGGGCCATGAAACGGCCGTACGGGATCTTCGCCGCGTCGATCACCTCGACGTGCGGCGGGAGTTCGTCGAGGAGGTCCCGCGGGCCGAGCCGGTCGGCGATGACGACGTCCGCCTCGGCGAGCAGGCGCCGGCCGCGGACGGTGATCAGGTCGGGGTCGCCGGGGCCGCCGCCGACGAGGGAGACGCCGGGAGTGCGGGTGCGGGCCGCGGTGAGGGAGCCGTCGCGCAGCCCCTCCACGACGGCGTCACGGACGGCGGCGGAGCGGCGGGGGTCGTTGCCGCTGAGGACGGCGACGGTGACCCCCTCGACGCGGCCGGTGGCCGGGGTCCAGGCGGTGGCCGCCTCGGCGTCGTCGGCGCGTACGCACCATACGCGGTTGCGCTCGGCCTCGGCGGAGGCGAGGTCGTTGGCCTCGCGGTCCCGGGTGGCGATGAGGGCGTACCAGGCGCCGGCCAGGTCGCCGTCCTCGTAGCGGCGGCGCTCCCAGCGGATCTCGCCGGTCTCGGCCATGGCGTCCACGGAGGGCGTGGCCGAGGGCGAGACGAGCAGGACGTCGGCCCCGGCCGCGATCAGCGCGGGCAGGCGGCGCTGGGCGACCTGGCCGCCGCCGATGACGACGACGCGGCGGCCGGCGAGGCGCAGACCGACGGGGTACGCGGGGTGTTCGGCCATGGCGGGGCGGCTCCTGATACGGCGGTGTGTCTGCCGCTGCTGCGCTGGAGCGGCTTGTCGGGTGTGACGTGCGGTTTCGGGTGTGCGGGTCCACGATACGACCCGCCGCGTCCGCCGCTGCGCGGGGTCTTTGCCCCTCCCCGCCCCTTCCCTGAACCGGGGCTCCGCCCCGGACCCCGCGCCTCAATCGCCGGCGGGGCTGGGATTGCTGCGCGAATCCAGCCAGCGCGGCGTCTGGGCGCCCGGGCGCGGAGCGCACGGACCGGGGGCCGGGGGCCCGCCCCCCGGTGGAGGGAAGGGGCGGGGAGGGGCAACGGCTCGCGACGGGGATCGCGCGGCTACTTCTCGGTGACTCCGGCCGAGTCGAAGGTGGCGACCTCGTGCATCGCGCGGGCCGCGCTCTGGACCAGCGGCAGGGCCAGCAGCGCACCCGTGCCCTCGCCGAGGCGGAGGTCCAGGTCCACCAGCGGCCGCAGGCCCAGCTTGTTCAGGGCCGCCACGTGCCCCGGCTCCGCGCTGCGGTGGCCCGCGATGCACGCCGACAGGGACTCGGGGGCGATGGCTCGGGCGACGAGCGCGGCCGCGCCGGCGCTGACGCCGTCCAGGATCACCGGGGTGCGCAGGGACGCGCCGCCCAGCAGGAGGCCCACGATCGCCGCGTGCTCCAGGCCGCCGATGGCCGCGAGGACGCCGATCGGGTCCGCCGGGTCGGGCTGGTGGAGTTCCAGGGCGCGGCGGACGACCTCGACCTTGCGGGCGTGCGTCTCGTCGTTGATGCCCGTACCGCGACCGGTGACCTCGGCCGGGTCCACTCCGGTGAACACGGAGATCAGCGCGGCCGACACCGTGGTGTTCGCGATGCCCATCTCGCCCGTGAGCAGGGCCTTGTTACCCGCCGCGACCAGGTCGCGGGCGGTCTCGATGCCCACCTCGATGGCCTGGATCGCCTCCTCGCGGGTCATGGCCGGGCCGGTCGAGAGGTCGGCCGTGCCCGGGCGGACCTTGCGGGGAAGGAGACCGGGCGTGGCGGGGAGGTCCCCGGCGACGCCGACGTCGATCACGCAGACCTCGGCGCCCACCTGGTTGGCGAAGGCGTTGCAGACGGCTCCGCCGCCCAGGAAGTTGGCCACCATCTGGGTGGTGACCTCCTGGGGCCAGGGGGTGACGCCCTGGGCGTGCACACCGTGGTCACCGGCGAAGATCGCGACGGCGGCCGGCTCCGGGATCGGCGGCGGGCAGACCCGGGACAGGCCCGCCAGCTGCGCGGAGATGATCTCCAGCATGCCGAGCGCTCCGGCCGGCTTCGTCATGCGCTTCTGCCGCTCCCAGGCCTCGCCGAGCGCCTTCGCGTCGAGCGGGCGGATGCCGGCGACCGTCTCGGAGAGCAGGTCGTGCGGCTCCTCGCCGGGCAGCGCGCGGCGCCCGTAGGTCTCCTCGTGCACGACCCAGGCGAGCGGCCGGCGCTGCGACCAGCCGGCCTGAGCCAGCTCGGGCTCCTCGGGGAACTCGTCGACGTAGCCGACGCACAGGTACGCGACGACTTCCAGGTGCTCGGGAAGTCCCAGTTCGCGGACCATCTCGCGCTCGTCGAAGAAACTGACCCAGCCGACGCCGATGCCTTCGGCCCGGGCGGCGAGCCAGAGGTTCTCGACGGCGAGGGCCGAGGAGTACGGGGCCATCTGGGGCTGGGTGTGCCGACCCAGGGTGTGGCGGCCGCCGCGGGTCGGGTCGGCGGTGACGACGATGTTCACGGGGGTGTCGAGGATGGCCTCGATCTTGAGTTCCTTGAACTGCTTCGCCCGGCCCTTGGGCAGCGACTTGGCGTAGGCCTCGCGCTGGCGCTGGGCGAGTTCGTGCATCGTCCGGCGGGTCTCGGCCGACCGGATGACGACGAAGTCCCAGGGCTGGGAGTGGCCGACGCTGGGTGCGGTGTGCGCGGCTTCGAGGACCCGCAGCAGGACGTCGTGCGGGATCGGGTCGGGGCGGAAGCCCTTGCGGATGTCGCGGCGCTCGCGCATGACGCGCTGGATGGCCTCGCGGTCGGCGTCGGCGTAGGCGGGGGCCGGCTCGCCCGGGGCGACGGCGGGCTCCAGGACCTCGGGGGCCTCGGTGACCGCGTCGGCGGGGAGCTCCGGGGCCTCGGCGGCGGGCGCGGGGGCTTCGCCGGGGGCCGGGAGGGGCTCGGCGGGCGCCGCCGCCTCGGGGGCTTGCGCCTGCGGCTCGGCGGCGGGCTCCGCCACGGGCGCGGGCGCGGCCTCGGCGGGGAGCGGCTCCGGCTCGGCCGGGGCGGCGACGGGGGCCTCGGGGGCGGCCGGGGCGGGCTCCGCGGCGGCCGGAGCGGGCTCGGGCTGCGGCTCGGGCTCCTGGGCGGCCTGCGCGGGCTCCGCGGCGGCGGGCTCCGCCTCGGCGGCGACCGGCTCCGGCGGGACCACGGGCTCCGGTGCGGGCTGCGGCTCGACCGCGGCGACGGGCTGCGGCTGCGGCTCGGCCGCGGCGACGGGCTCCGGCGCGGGCTCGACCGCGGTGACGGGCTCCGGCGCGGGCTCGACCGCGGCGGCCGGCTCCGGAGCGGGCTCCGCCACGGGCTCGGCCACGGGCTCCGTCACGGGCGCGGCGTCCACGGGCTGCGGCTCCGGCTCGGCCACGGGCTGCGGGGCGGCGGCCTCGGCCACCGGCTCCGCCGTCCACGGCGTCCCGGCCTGCGGCGGGATCTCGGCGGACTGCGGTGCGGGCGCGGGCGGTACGGCGGCCTCGGCGGCCTCCTCCGGCTGCGGGACGTCCAGGTACTCCGGGCCGGTGGTGGGCGGGCCGGACCGGCGCACGGGGGTCGGCGTCACCGGCGCGGCCGCCGCGGGGGCGGTGGCGGGGCCCCGGTCCGCGAGGGACCGTACGAGCCCGCCGGCCTCCGGCACGGCGGGGCCCATGTGCAGCGGGCGCCGGGCCGTGGCGGCCGGGGCCACCGGCGCGGCGGCCGGCGGCGGGACCACGAGGCCGCCGAGGCCGAGCGCCCCGGAGTCCCGGCCACCCGCCTCGTGCGCGCCGGCGCTGTAGGCGGGCTCGGGCTGCACGGGCGCGGGGTGCGCGGCGTCCGGGAAGCCCGGGTAGCCGTTGTCCGCGGCGGGGGCCTCGTCGTACGGGGTCTGCGCGTACGGCGTCTCGGCGTAGACCCCGCCGGTCGCCTCCGTGTAGAGCGGCTGCGGGTACTCGGGGTACGCCTGCGACGGCTCGACGGGGAATGCGGGGGCCGGCGGGACGGGCTGCGGGTCGCTCCAGGCGCCCTGACCGCTCGGCATCAGCAGGAGTTCCTCGTCCTCCCCCTCGGCGGAGTCGTCCACGAGGTCCTGGAAGGCGTAGCCCGCGGGGGCCTGCGGGGCGACGGGGGGAAGGGGTTGGACCTGAGCGGGGATGCCCTGCTGATCCACCATGCCCGCGTTGTCCGGGTGACCCTCGCCCGGGACCTGGCCGGTGTCAGTCATGCGTACCCCTCGCCCATCGGTGTTGCCTCTTCGGTCGCCCGGTCGCCCACAGGGCCGCCGCGCGGAGTTGCCGTGCGGGGTTGCCGTGAGCCGCGTTCGCCTGCACAACAACTACTGAGCATTGTCGCGCTCGTCGGCCGCGGTGTGGGCCATAAACCAGCACGGTCCGCTGTGGACTGCGCCACGTCTCGCGTGCTGCCTGGGCAGTACGACGATCGGTCAGCCTACCCCGGGCCCGGCACCGTGGCCTGCCGGGGCAGTTCGAGGTCGTTCGGCTGCCAGGAGGAACACGACGGAACGGTCCTGTTCGTCCCAGGTGCGGGTGTCGAGCCCGACGGACTGGAGGAGCGCGCATTCGACGGCGTACCCGTGTTCGGTGAGGGCGCGGCCGATGGCCTCGGCCTCGTCGCGGGTGGACGCGTGGCTGACGATCCGTTCGGGCCGGCGGTCGGCCACGGCGGAGACCACCGCCGCTCCCCCGGCGCCGACGCGTACGACGTCGGGTTCGGGCAGGTCTTCGAGTACGACGGGTGCGCGCCCGGCGACGACCTGGATCTGCACTCCGCGCGTGCGGGCGAGGGCCGTTACGCGTTCGCACGCGCCGGGGTCGGCGTCGACCGCGATGACGGCTGCGCCGAACGCGGCTGCGTCCACGGCCAGTGCGCCGGAGCCGGCGCCGATGTCCCAGACGAGGTCGCCCGGGCGCGGGCCGAGGCGGGCGAGCTGCGCGGCGCGCAGCGGGGCCGACTCGCCTTCGCCGGTGCCGGGATGCGGCCGGGCCCAGCCGCGTCCGGCGGTGCGGGCCGCGTTCTGGCCGAGCAGCCAGGCCGGTTCGGCCGCGGCGGGGGCCTGGCCGCCGATGACGATGACGACGTTGGGGTCGCGCCAGCTGTGGTCGGCGGCCTTGTCCGAGGTGAGGACGGTGACCCGTTCCCCGGTGGTGCCGAGTTCCTCGCAGATGACGAAGGTGCGGTGGACCGGGCCGAGGAGCAGGGCGAGTTCGGCGGGCCCCGCGCCGGGCGAGGTGAGGACGGCGACCTTGGGGTGGGCACGGCAGACGTTGACGGCGCGGCGCAGGGTCCGCGGGTGGGCGACGACCACCTGGGCGTCGTCCCAGGGCATTCCGGCGCGGGCGAAGGCGGCGGCGACGGAGGAGACCGCGGGGACCACCTCGACTTCGAGGCCGTACTCGGGGGCGCGCAGGGTGCGCACGACTCCGAAGAAGCCGGGGTCGCCGTCGGCGAACACGACGGCGCTGCCGCGGTGGCCGGCGATCCTGCGGGCGGCGAGGCCGATGCTGCCGAGGCGGATGCGTTCGGCGGCGGGCGGTACCTCGGGCAGTGCGAGGTGGTGGGCGGCGCCGGCCACCAGGGTGGCGGCCGAGAGCGCGGACCGGGCGGCCGCTGTCAGCGCGGAGCCGTCCCAGCCGATCACCGTGACCCGGTCGGCCATCGTCGTCAGTCTCCTGGGGTGGGGGCATGCGGAGCTTCGCCGGGCGGGGCGGGCACGGTGAGACTACCTGCTCATCGGGTCACTTCCGGTCGGCGCCGACGGTGTGGCCGCTCACGTCGGCCCGCTCCCGGAACTCGTACCGCTCGCCGTATCCGGGGTACTCGTCGTAGCCGCCGTTGTCGTCGAGGTCCTCGGGGACCAGGCCCCACACGATGAGGTCGCTGCGGGTCTCGGTCCAGGTGCCGTCCGCGGTCGGGGTGCGCACTATGCAGGCGTTGCGCAGGACGCCTTCGCTGATGCAGCCGATCTTCTGGGCCACTTGCTGGGAGGCGGCGTTGTCGGCGGCGGTGCGCAGTTCGAGGCGCTCGAAATGCAGGTCGTCGAAGAGCCACTGGGCGACCGCGAGGACGGACTCGCTGGCGTAGCCCTCGCCACGGGCCCAGGGGGCGGTGAGGTAGCCGACCTCGGTGGTGCGGGTGCGCCAGTCGGTGTTGCGCAGGTGGACGGCGCCGACGAGGCGGTGGGTGAGGAACTCGGTGACGGCGAGGACGATGCCGCGTCCCTCGGTGCGTTCGGCCTGTGAGCGCCGGGTGGCCCAGTCGTGGGCGTCGGCCCGGGTGTAGGGGTGGGGGGCGGAGGTCCAGGCGATGACCTGTTCGTCGTTCATCATCTCGGCGAGCGCGGTGACGTCCTCTTCCTCGAAGGGGCGCAGCACCAGCCGGTCCGTGCTGATGGTGACGTCCGGGAAGGTGGTAGTCATGCGCAGCTCCATGCCTGAGACCGTGGTGCGACCGTGGTGCGGGGGGACCGTTCGTGCGGGTCGTAGGCCACAGCATGCAGCATCGGCGTGGTGATGTGCAGGGCCGGGCTGCCCGGATGCGGGCAGGCGCCGGCCCCGCCCGCCCGGTGTGGGCGGGCGGGGCCGAAAGCCCTGGCGGGGTCAGGCCGCGGGAGTGCCGAAGGCGGGGGTGACCGAGCCCTGGTACTTGTCCTCGATGAACTTCTTGACCTCGTCGGAGTTCAGGAGCTTGGCGAGCTTCTGGATGCGCGGGTCGTTCTGGTTGCCGTCCTTGACCGCGAGGAAGTTGGCGTAGGGGTTGCCGTCGGCCTTCTCCAGGATCAGGGCGTCCTTGGCGGGCGCGAGCTTGGCTTCCAGGGCGTAGTTGCCGTTGATGACGGCGGCGTCGACGTCGTTCAGGGCGCGCGGGACCGTGGCGGCCTCCAGCTCCTTGAACTCCAGGCCCTTCTTGTCGGTGATGTCGGACAGCTTGGCGCCGGTGCCGACACCCTCCTTGAGGGTGATCAGGTTGTTGGCGGCGAGCAGCTGGAGCGCGCGGCCCTCGTTGGTGGTGTCGTTGGGGACGGCGATCGTCTGGCCGGCCTTGATGTCACCGGCGGCCTTGACCTTCTTGGAGTAGAGGCCGAGGGGCTCCAGGTGCACGTTCACCACCGGCACGATGTGCGTGCCGTTCTTCTTGTTGAAGTCGTCGAGGTACGGCTTGTGCTGGAAGTAGTTGCCGTCGACCTGGCCCTGCTCGGTGGCGGTGTTGGGCAGGACGTAGTCCGTGAACTCCTTCACCTCCAGCTTGAGCCCTTCCTTGGCGGCCAGCTTGTCCTTGACGAAGTTCAGGATGTCGGCGTGCGGGCTCGGAGAGGCCGCGATGACGAGCGGCTTGCTCGCGTCGGTCTTGCCGCCGTCGGCCTTGGTGGAGGACGGGTCCGAGGAGCTGCCGCAGGCGGTGAGGCCGAGGGCGAGCGCGGCGGAGGCGGCGGCGAAGGCGGTGAGCTTGATGTTCTTACGCACGAAGAGTGCCTTTCCTTGCTTGCAAGTGCGCGGATCGTGCGCGGATCTTGCGGGATGGTGGCCCAAGCACGACAAGTGCGGGCTCTGTGGGGGGTCTGGGGGGCGGCGGCCGTATCCGCTCAGGCGGTGCGGCCGCGGCGGGAGAGGAGGCGTACGGCGCCGTCGCCGATGAGCTGGATCACCGTGACGAGTGCGATCAGGACGACAACGGTGGCGACCATGAAGCCGGTCTCGAAGCGCTGGAAGCCGTAGGTGATGGCCTTGGAGCCGAGCCCTTCGCCGCCGACCGCGCCCGCCATCGCCGAGTAGCCGACGAGGGTGATGACGGTGGTGGTGACCGCGGCGATCAGGGAGGGCAGGGCCTGCGGCAGCAGGACCTTGCCGACCAGGGTCGGGACACCGCCGCCCATGGACTCGACGGCTTCGATGAGACCGTGGTCCACCTCGCGGACGGCCGTCTCGACGAGCCGGGCGAAGAAGGGGACGGCGCCGATGGCGAGTGGGACGATCATGGCGGTGGGGCCGATGAACGTGCCGACGACGGCGGTGGTGACGGGGATCAGGGCGATCAGCAGGATGATGAACGGCAGCGAGCGGCCTATGTTCACGATCACGCCGAGCGCCTTGTTGAGCGGCTGGTTCTGGAGCAGGCCGCCGCGGTCGGTGAGGACGAGGAGGATGCCGATGGGCAGGCCGCCCGCCACGGTGACCAGCGTCGACCACAGCACCATGTAGAGGGTGTCGTAGGTGCCCTGGGTGAGCAGGGGCTGCATTTCCGACCAGGTCACTTGGCACCGTCCTTGACGAGCTCGGCGAGCTCGGCGTCAGCGATCACGTCTTCGTCCACGTCCTGTGCGGCGTCCGCGTCGTCTTCGACCACGTCGACCTGGAGGCCCTGCTCGCGCAGGAAGCCGACCGGGACCACGTTCTCCTCGTAGCGGCCGGGCAGCTCGATGCGCATCCGGCCGATCTGCTTGCCGGCGACGGTGTCCATCGCCGCGCCCAGGATCGAGATGTCGATGTTGTACGTCCGGGCGAGCTGGGAGATGACCGGCTGGGTGGCGGCTTCGCCGTGGAAGGTGACGTCGATGACCGTGCGGTCGGGGCCGGTGGCGGCGCCGCTGACGGGGAAGAGTTCACCGGCGAGCTCGGAGCCGGGGGTGGCCAGCAGTTCCGAGACGGTGCCGGACTCGATGATCCGGCCGCCCTTCATCAGCGCGGCGGAGTCGCAGACGGCCTTGACCACGTCCATCTCGTGCGTGATCAGCAGCACGGTCAGGCCGAGCTGGCGGTTGAGGTCGCGCAGCAGTTGGAGGATCGAGCGCGTCGTCTCGGGGTCGAGGGCGCTGGTTGCCTCGTCGGACAGGAGCACCTTGGGGTCGCCGGCCAGGGCGCGGGCGATGCCGACGCGCTGCTTCTGGCCGCCGGAGAGCTGGCCGGGGTAGGCCTTGGCCTTGTCGGCGAGGCCGACGAGGTCGAGGAGCTCGGCGGCCTTGCGGGAGCGTTCGCGACCGGAGACGCCGAGGATCTCCAGGGGCAGCTCGATGTTGCCCTGCACGGTGCGCGAGGACAGCAGGTTGAAGTGCTGGAAGACCATGCCGATGCGGCTGCGGGCCTGGCGCAGCTCCTTGCCGGCGCGGCGGCCGCGGCCCGCGAGCGCGGTGAGGTCGACGCCGTCGACGCTCACCGTGCCGCTGGTGGGGCGCTCCAGCAGGTTCACGCAGCGGATCAGGGAGGACTTGCCGGCGCCGCTCTGGCCGATGACTCCGTATACCTCGCCCTCGCGGACGTGGAGGTCGACGCCGTCCAGGGCGGTGACCTCGCGGCCACGGGACTGGTAGACCTTCGTGAGGCCCGATGTGGTGATCACAGGATTTCCGTCGCTGTCGAGTGCGCGGCGCAGCGGGGTGCCGGCACGGGGCAAACATCTGGCACGCGATACGGGTCTACCGTCACAAAAGGGTGAGGCGGACGCATGCGCGGGGCGGGAGCGTTCCGGGTGTCACACGGTGGTGTCCACGGGGCTCGGCCGGTCTCGCTTCGGGGCGCGAGACTGCGGGGAGGGGGCCCTCAGAAGGCGCACATTCGACACATACAACGAGCACCGGGCGTCATCGTCGCCTCGGTCGCAAGGGTGCGGCTGCTCGTCGTGGTCATGGGCCCCAGTAAACCAGACCGATCGACTGAGCGTTCAACGTTGTCCGCATAGCGGACGCAATCGGTTCGCATGTCGGACGGGCAGGGGGACGGCGGCGGACGGCCCTCAGGGGCGCGCGCAGCGGATCTTCCGCCCCGTAATACCCTCGCTGCATGCTCGACGCCCTGACGGTCGCCCTCGGCGCGGCCGCCCTCGCCCTCGCCGCCTGGTGCGGTTTCGCCGCGCTGCGGAACCAGCCGACCAAGGACTGGCACTTCATCGGCATGGCCGTGGTGACCGTCCTGGTCCTCGCCCAGCTGGTGGTCGGCCTGGTCAAGCTGGGCTCGGGCGAGAGGCCCGAACAGGGCACGGTGCTGTTCGTCGCCTACCTGCTGGGCGCCTTCGCGGCGGTCCCGGCGGCCGGGCTGCTCTCGCTCACCGAACGCACGAAGTGGGGTTCGGTGACGGTGGCGGCGGGTGCGGTCGTCCTCGCCGTCCTCGAAGTACGCCTCTACGACATCTGGGGAACCGCCGGTGCCTGATCTGCCCGACACCGATTCCGCCACGGCCGGTACCGCCGGGGCGCCCGCGCGACGCGAGCGGCTGGTCTCCGGGCCGGGGCTGCTGCTGGTGTGGCTCTACGGGGTGATCACGGTGGGCGCGGTCTCGCGCTCGGCCTACCAGATCTCGACCGAGTTCGACCGGGCCCCGCTGCCGTACTCGCTGTCGGCGCTGGCCGCGCTCGTGTACGTCTTCATCACGTACTCGCTGGTGCGGGGCGGGGAGACGGCCCGCAAGGCGGCGCGGGTGTGCTGCGCCGCCGAGCTGACCGGCGTGCTCGTCGTCGGGACCTGGACCGTGGTGCGGCCCGAGGCGTTCCCCGACACGACCGTGTGGTCGCAGTTCGGCATGGGCTACCTGTTCATCCCGGTGATCCTGCCGGTCACCGGGATGCTGTGGCTGCGCGCGAAGCGCGGACAGGTCTGACAGGGGCTCAGGCGCTGACCGCGAAGTCGGCCGCGTCCTTCGCTTCCTTCTCCAGGATGACGAGGTGGACCCCGTCGGAGGCGGTCCGGTCGCCGACCCGGACGTAGCCCGCCTTGCGGTAGAGCCGCAGGTTGGACTCGCTCTTGTGGCCGGTGTGCAGCCGGAACCGGCTGGTGCCGCTATTGCCCGCGAGGGCCTCCTCCACCGCGCGCAGCAGCCGGGCGCCGAGCCCGTGGCCCTGGAGCCGGGGGTGGACGCACAGCTTGGCGATCTTGCCGGTGCCGTCGGCGTCGACGTTGCCGCGCACCGTGCCCACGACCTCGTCGCCGAGCCGGGCCACGAGAACGGTGTCGGTCGCGAGCTCCGACTTGAGGGAGTCGAGGGTCTGGGTGAGCGGCTGGATGCGGTAGTTGCCGTACAGCTCGGCCTCGCGCTGGAACGCCAGGTACTGGAGCTTGAAGATCTGCTCGACGTCCTCGGCGGCCGCCGCCGAAATGGTCACGCTCATACCCATGTGCGCATGCCTCCAGCTCACCTGGTAGCCCGATGGTCTACCGCTCCATTCCCCGAAGGGGTGGCGCCGCAACCTCTGCAGCCAGCATTCTGCGCAGACATCCCAGGCAACGGGAACGCACCGGCCCCAAACTTCCTTGTGAGATACCCAACTCTCCTGCGATTTCACGGTAAGTGAGGTCCCTCGGCGACAGAAGTGCCCCTATTAGTTCAGGACACCGTCCGGGCAACCGGGCGACGGCCGATCGAAGGACCCTGCGCTGTTCCCCGTGCAGCACCGCGTCCTCGGGATCGGCGCCGGCGCAGCCGGGCCGCGCTCCGTACGGCACTTCGCGCAGCGCCCGCCGCCTGGCCCGGCGGGCCTCCGAGCGCACCGCCCGGCGCAGCCAGCGGGCCCGTTCGGCGGAGGCGCCGGCCGAGGCGACGGCCTGACCGGAGGCCGCGGGGCCGCGTTCGAGCAGCCTGACCCAGACGGCTTGTTCCAGGTCGGCGGCGTCGACCCCGGCGGCCGGGGCCTCCGCGGCGGCCTCGGCGGAGAGCAGCGGGCCCAGCTCGTTCAGGAGGTCGGTGTCCTTCATCGCGTCCATGCCGGGCGGGACGCGGTGGCCGTGCCCGGCGGTTTCCCTGCCGGGCACAGCACACCCGTACGAGGAGATCCTCCCGGCCGTTGACGCCTCTGCGGCGCTACGGCCGGGGCGTTGCGGACGGCGGCGTCACCGGCGCGGGCGTTACCGGCGCGGGCCCCGCCCGGGCCGGAAGGCCTCGGCCGCGAGCAGCCCGGTGTCCGGGTTGTCGGTGAAGATGCCGTCGATGCCGAGCTCGAAGTAGCGGCGGAAGGCGCCGAAGGCGTCCCCGTACGCGGTCGGGTCGGTGCCCTTGCGGTACTCGGCCGGCAGGAAGCTGTTCTCGTTGCGCGCGGTGTAGGGGTGCAGGACCAGCCGCTGCGCGTGGGCGTCGCGCACCAGGGTCGTCGGGGTGCCCAGCTTGCCGTCCGCGTCCCGCGGCACGATCAGGTCGAGGGTGGGGCCGATGCCCTGGGCGAAGCCGGCGATCCACTTGAGGCCTTCGGGCGTGACGAGGTCGGCGACGGTGCGGGGGTCCTTGGCCAGCTCGAAGTCCCAGGGGCGGGTGTTCGCCGCCCCGAGCAGCACCACGCGGGGCGCGGAGACCAGCCGGGAGAGCCGCTGGATGCTGGACGGCTCGAAGGACTGGAGGAACAGCGGTGCGTTCTTCCCGTCGCGGCCGTAGCGGCGCAGCAGCCTGGCGAGGGGCTCCTCCAGGCCGAGGCCCAGCGCCCGGAAGTAGCTGGGGTGCTTGGTCTCGACGTGCAGCCAGACCCGCTTGCCGCGCCGCCGGCCCTCCTGGTCGGCCCAGCGCAGCACCTCCTCGAAGGTCGGCACGTCCCACCGGCCGTCGTAGAGCGTGTTGCGCTGGCGGACGGCGGGGATACGTTCCTTCGCGCGCAGGGTCTTGAGCTCGGCGAGCGTGAAGTCCTCGGTGAACCATCCGGTGACGAAGACCCCGTCGACGGATTTGGTGGTCCGCCGGGAGGCGAACGCGGGGTGGTCGGCGACGTCGGTGGTGCCGCCGATCTCGTTCTCGTGGCGGCAGACCAGGTGGCCGTCCTTGGTGGGGACGAGGTCCTGCTCGATGACGTCGGCGCCGAGGTCGAGGGCCAGCTGGTAGGAGCCCAGGGTGTGCTCGGGCCGGTAGCCGCTCGACCCGCGGTGACCGACGATCAGCGGGACGGGCAGGTCCCGGTAGCCGCCCTCGTGGCGGTCGGCCGCGGCCGCGGCCGGTCCTGCCGCCAGTCCGGTGATGCCGGTCCCCGCCGCGAGAACCGCGGCTCCCAGGACCGTACGCCGTGCTGCCCCGCCCTGCGTCATGAGTGCACTCCCTGTCTCAGAGGGCCGCCCGCCCGGGGATCTCCAGGTCACGGGCCTGCCCGGCCCGCCGATGGTAGGCAGCCGGCGGTGGCCCGGAGGGGGTTCCGGGCGGAACATGGCGCAAACACATGTCAACACTGCGTATCCGACACGTGAACCCAATGTGCGATCAGGGAGGCCCGGCGAGTATCGTCCTCACCTGCACTACCACTGTGTCGTGCGAAGCCGCTTTTCGATGCCGGAGGGCTCACGTTGTTCCGTACCGCGCTCATCAAGGCCACCGTAGGACCGGTCATGCGGCTGATGTTCCGCACCCGGGTGGAGGGCATCGAGAACATCCCGGGCACCGGTCCCGTGATCCTCGCGGGCAATCACCTCACCTTCATCGACTCGATGATCCTGCCGCTCGTCTGCGACCGTACGGTCCACTTCATCGGCAAGGACGAGTACGTGACGGGCAAGGGCGTCAAGGGCCGCCTGATGGCGTGGTTCTTCACCGGCTCCGGCATGATCCCCGTCGACCGCGACGGCGCGAACGGCGGAGTCGCGGCCCTGATGACGGGCCGCCGCATCCTCGAAGAGGGCAAGATCTTCGGCATCTACCCCGAGGGCACCCGCTCCCCCGACGGCCGGCTCTACCGCGGCCGCACCGGCATCGCCCGCCTGACCCTGATGACCACCGCGCCCGTGGTGCCGTTCGCGGTGATCGGCACGGACAAGCTCCAGCCGGGCGGCAAGGGCATGCCCCGCCCGGGCCGGGTGACCATCCGCTTCGGCGAGCCGATGGAGTTCTCCCGCTACGAGGGCATGGACCGCGACCGCTACGTGCTGCGCGCCGTCACCGACTCGGTGATGGCCGAGGTCATGCGGCTGTCGGGCCAGGAGTACGTCGACATGTACGCCACCAAGGCCAAGGAAGCCGGAGTGGCCGAAGCCGCGTAGCTACTGGCGTCGCAGTGACCGGCTGACGCCCGCCGCGGTCGTCGTGGCGAGGACCCAGCCGGTCACCACCAGCAGGTACGACAGCCACTGGTACCAGCCGCTCGGCGCGAAGGCCTCCTCCTGGCCGAAGCCGATGATCGGCAGCATCAGGTCGATCGTGTAGAACACCGGGTTGAAGTCCGGGGCCTCGCCCTGCTTGAGCTCCCGCGGGTGGTGGAGGGCGTACGCGAGCGAGCCCGACACCAGCAGCGCCAGCAGCCAGAGCGCGGCGCGCAGGGGCCGGAAGCCGTACCCGACGGTGACGTCCTGGAGCAGCCCCCACAGCCTGGCGTAGCGGGGCAGTGTGTGCCGGTGGCGGCGCAGTTTGGCGAGCTGGACGGTCCGGGCCGCCGCCTCGTCCCCGGCGGTCCGGTAGGCCGCGGCGAGCTGTTCGTAGGCGTAGGGAAGGTACCCCGACTCCTCCCGCTCCAGTGCGGGCAGGCGTTCCTCGGCGGCCAGGTGCGGCGCGAGGGTGCGGTAGGTGAGGCCGTCGACGGCGATGCGCTCCGGCCACGTCTGCGGCTCGATGTGGAGCATGTCGAGGGAGGCGCGGCGCAGGTTCACACCGCCCCCGATCGGTGGGCACCGGCGCAGCCACAGCTCGCCGATGGAACAGCTGGAGGCGCGCAGGGCGGTTCCGCCGGGGTTGGCGAGGTCGCTGCGGGTGAACATGGCCTGTCCCGGGATGCGCGATCCGGTGAGGTTGACCATGCCGCGTGCGTGCAGCCGGGCGGCACGCAGGTCGGTGCCGACGGTCAGCGTCTCGGCGTGCAGGGCTATCGCGCCGGGGTGGAGGAGGCGGGCGTCGTCGAGCTGGACCTGTCCGCCCACGATGGCGCCGTTCAGCCGGAACTGGCCGTGGACGGTGAGGTCGTTGGCGATGATGTCGGTGCCGATCTCGGCGTGGTTGAGCTGGAGCGCGGCCTCGCCCGCCTCGTCCCCGGGGGCGGGTTCGATCACGGCTCCCTGGAGGAAGAGACCTCCGGCGATCCGGGCGCCCTGGAGGCGGACGGGCCCGGTGATCCGGCAGCAGGAGAGCCGCAGGACCACCTCGACGCGCACGGTGGCCGCGGTCAGGCCGGGCAGCGTCGAGTAGCCGAGCACGAGCGCCTTCAACTGGGCTCCGTACAGGAGTGGTTTGCGTTCGAAGAAGCAGTCCCGCAGCCGGATCGGGTGGTCGACGACGGCGTACCTGAGGTCGAGTGCGCCGGTGATCCGGGCGCCCTTGACCTTGAGCCCGGCGACCTGGCCCTCTTCGGCCGGCCCGGCGCCGAGCAGGAGGGCCCGGAGCACTTCGGCGCGGACCGTGCGGCCCGGTCCCCAGTCGGCTCCGTCGACGGAGCTGTCCCCGGGCTCTTCGCGGAAGTCGACGCCCTCGCCGCGCGGGAAGGCGTCCCATACGCGGCGTTCGGCGGGCGTCAGATCGTTGGTCTCCATCGCCGGGATGGTGTCCCGAAGATCGACGGGGTGTCAACTCCGGCCGGAACACCCTCCCTTGGGGTGGCTCAGTGCTCGATGCCGTCCTGGAGTGCCTGGCCGCGCAGCAGGAACCAGGCGGCCGCGGCGGTGGCGAGCAGGACCGCCGCACCGACGCCCGAGGCGAGCCGGAGCCCGTCCACGAAGGCGTCCTGGGCCGCGCCGACCATCGTCTGCGCGGTCCCCGGGTCCAGCATCCGGCCCGCCTCGACGGCGCCGCCCAGCGATTCGTGTGCGGAGTCGGCGACGGCCGCGGGGACCGAGGCCGGGGCGGTGAAGCCCTGGTAGACGCCGGTCACGATGGAGCCGAGCAGGGCGATGCCGAGGGCGGCGCCCAGTTCGTAGGCGGTCTCGGAGACGGCCGACGCCGAACCCGCCTGCTCCTTGGGCACGCTGGAGAGGATCACGTCGGCGGTGACGGTGAACGAGAATCCGGCGCCGAGGCCGACGACGAGCAGGGCCGCGCCGAGCACCGGGTAGGCGCTCTCCTTGTGGATCAGGGTGAGCGCGCCCAGGGCCAGGCCGATGGCGGCGAGACCACCGCTGACGACCACCCGGACCGAGTAGCGGCGGGCGTAGCGCCCTGCCACCAGTCCGGTGACGACCGCGCCGATGGCGGCGGGCAGTTCGGCCAGGCCCGCCTCCAGCGGGTCGCGGCCCTGGACGAGCTGGAGGAACTGGGACAGGAAGAAGACGAGCCCGGACAGCCCGAAGACGGTGAGCAGGTCGGCGAGGACCGCGCCGGAGAAGCCGCGGTGCTTGAACAGCCGCATGTCGAGCAGCGGGGCGCTCAGCGTGAACTGGCGCCGCACGAAGGTGTACAGGGCTCCGGCGCCGAGGACGGCGGCGGTGGCGACCTCCCAGGTGAGGCCGTGGGTGGCGACTTCCTTGACGGCGTAGACCACGCCGATGACACCGACGAGCGAGAGGGCGACGCTGAGCAGGTCCCAGGGGCCGGCGACGGGGTTCTTCGACTCGGGCAGCAGCTTGATGCCGACGACGACCAGGACGGCCATCACGGGCAGGTTGATGAGGAAGACCGAGCCCCAGTAGAAGTGCTGGAGCAGGGCGCCGCCGACGACGGGCCCGACGGCGGCGCCGGCCGAGGCGGTGGCGCCCCAGATCCCGATGGCGAGGCTGCGCTCGCGCGGGTCGTGGAAGATGTTGCGGATCAGCGCGAGGGTGGACGGCATCAGGGTCGCGCCGGCCACGCCGAGCAGCGCCCGGGCGGCGATCATCATCTCGGGGCTGGTCGCGCAGGCGTTCAGCACGGAGACGGCGCCGAAGGCGGTGGCGCCTATGAGCAGCAGCTTCTTGCGGCCGATGCGGTCGCCGAGCGAGCCCATGGAGACGAGGAGACCGGCGATGACGAAGGAGTAGATGTCGCCGATCCACAGCAGCTGGGTGCCGGACGGCTTGAGGTCCTCACTGAGGGAGGGCGTGGCGAGACCGAGTACCGTGGCGTCGACCGCGACCAGCAGGACGGCCAGGACGAGTACGCAGAGCGCGAGCCAACGGCCGCTGCTCCTTTCCTCCGCCCCCTTCTGCCGCTTGAGCTGTTCGGTACGGGTCATTTCTCCACACTCCGTCTTGCGCCACCGAGCAGCAGCTCGATGATCATGTACTGGAAGTCCTTGGCCGCGACCCGGCCGTCCATGACGGCCCAGGCGCAGGTGCCGATGAGGCCGTAGAGGGCCTCGGTGAGCCAGGCGGGGCTCAGGTCGATCCGGATGGTGCCCTCTTCCTGGCCGCGCCGGAACAGGGCGCTGACGCGGGCGTCGAGGCGGGCCCACCCCTCGTGGACCTGATCGCCCTCGAAGAGCTGGTTCTCGGTGACGAGGAAGGCCAGCAGCTGGGCGTTGGGCTCGCTCTCCGCGACGAGCCGCCTGAGCGCCTCGACGGCCGTGCCCTCGCCGAGGCGGGCGTTGTCGAACGCCACCTCGAACTCCCGGATGCCCATCTCCTCCAGGGCCCGCACGAGGGCGTCACGCCCGGCGAAGTGCCGGTGCAGCGTCGCGCGGCCGATGCCTGCGGCGCGGGCGACCTCGTCCATCGTCGCGGTCGATTTCCGGGAAAGCAGGGCCGCCGCAGCGCGGAGCACCTGGTCACGATCCATGGCCATGAGACAACGATACCTCGAATGAGACGTCAATGTCTCATTCAATCGGAAAATGGGCTGCCCTGGCGGCAGCCGGAAGGAACCCGAGATGGAACCGCTGAAGCCGCTGCGGGTGTGGCTGAACCCCGGTCACGGCGTGGAACTGCTCGCGCTGGCGGACGCGTACGAGCTCGCCTGGGCGACGACCTGGAAGGACGAGGCCAACGAGTGGATCGGGCCGCCCCTGGGGCTGCCCCGGCTGCCGTTCGTCGACTGGCCGCAGATGCACGGGCGGTCGCCGCGCGGCACCTTCTGGAAGACCCAGCACGTCCTGGAGTACGCGGGGCACCGGCCCTTCGCGTGGATCGACGACGACATCACCGCCATGGACCGGGAGTACGTCGGCCGGCGCCACCCCGCGCGGGCGCTGCTGATGCGGATAGACGAGCGGGTCGGGCTGGTCCGGGCGGACTTCGAGGCGCTCGCGGCCTGGGCGTAAACGACGGGAGGGCGGCCGGAGCGGGTGCTCCGGCCGCCCCCCCGGGGGGTGCCGCGGTTACTGCTTGTGCGTGGCCCAGGCGTGCTGGATGACCAGGTCCGCCTTGAGCTCGGTCAGCTGGGTGGCCACCGCCGACGGCGCGGTGCCGCCGCGGCCGTTGCGGGAGGCGAGGGCGCCCTTGACGTTGAGGACCGTACGGACCTCCGGCGTCAGGTGCTCCGAGATCTTCGAGAACTGCTCGTCCGTGAGTTCGTCCAGTTCGATGCCGAGCGCCTCGCACTCCTTGACGCACTCGCCGGCCACCTCGTGCGCGACCCGGAACGGTACGCCCTGCTTGACGAGCCACTCCGCGATGTCCGTCGCGAGCGAGAAGCCCGCCGGAGCCAGCTCCTCCATCCGCTCGCGGTTGACCGTGAGCGTCGCCATCATGCCGGTGAAGGCGGGCAGCAGGACCTCAAGGGTGTCGCAGGAGTCGAACACCGGCTCCTTGTCCTCCTGGAGGTCGCGGTTGTACGCGAGCGGGAGGGCCTTGAGGGTGGCGAGCAGGCCGGTCAGGTTGCCGATGAGGCGGCCGGACTTGCCGCGCGCCAGCTCCGCGATGTCCGGGTTCTTCTTCTGGGGCATGATCGACGACCCGGTGGAGAAGGCGTCGTGCAGCGTCACGAAGGAGAACTCCTTCGTGTTCCAGATGATGATCTCCTCCGCGATCCGGGACAGGTTGATCCCGATCATCGCGGTGATGAAGGCGAACTCGGCGACGAAGTCACGCGAGGCCGTGCCGTCGATGGAGTTGCCGACCGAGCCGCGCTCGAAGCCGAGGTCCGCGGCGACCGCCTCCGGGTCCAGGCCCAGCGAGGACCCGGCGAGGGCCCCGGAGCCGTACGGGGAAACCGCGGTGCGGGTGTCCCACTGGCGCAGCCGCTCCGCGTCCCGGGACAGGGACTGGACGTGGGCCAGTACGTGGTGGGCGAAGAGCACCGGCTGCGCGTGCTGGAGGTGCGTGCGGCCCGGCATGGCCACGTCGGCGTGCGCCTCGGCGAGGCCGACCAGCGCGTCCTGGAGGTCGGCGAGCAGGCCGCCGACGATCCGGGCGTGGTCGCGCAGGTACATGCGGAAGAGGGTGGCCACCTGGTCGTTGCGGGACCGGCCGGCGCGCAGCTTGCCGCCGAGGTCGGCGCCGAGCCGCTCCAGCAGGCCCCGCTCCAGGGCGGTGTGCACGTCCTCGTCGGCGATGGTGCCGGTGAAGGAGCCGTCGGCCACGTCGGCTTCGAGCCGGTCCAGGCCCGCGATCATGCGGTCGAGCTCGTCGGCCGTGAGCAGGCCCGCTTTGGCGAGCACGCGCGCGTGGGCGCGGGACCCGGCGATGTCGTACGGCGCGAGGCGCCAGTCGAAGTGGACGGACGCGGACAGCTTGGCCAGGGCCTCGGCCGGGCCGTCGGCGAACCGGCCGCCCCAGAGCCGGACGTCACCGTTGTTGCTGCTCACAGCTACTGCTCCTCAAGAGGTGGGTGTACGACCGGCTCCCCGTCGCGGAGGGAGCGGGGAGCCGGCCTTCGTACTGCGTGGAACGACTCGGCTCAGGCGAGGTCGCGGCGTGCGGCGATCTTCGAGGACAGGCCGAAGATCTCGATGAAGCCCTGGGCCTTGGACTGGTCGAACGTGTCGCCGGAGTCGTAGGTCGCCAGGTTGAAGTCGTAGAGCGACTCGTCCGACTTGCGGCCGGTGACGACGGCGCGGCCTCCGTGCAGGGTCATCCGGACGTCACCGGTGACGTGCTGATTGGCCTCGTTGACGAAGCCGTCCAGCGCGCGCTTGAGCGGGGAGAACCACAGGCCGTCGTAGACCATCTCGCCCCAGCGCTGCTCGACCTGCCGCTTGTAGCGGGCCAGCTCGCGCTCGACGGTGACGTTCTCCAGCTCCTGGTGGGCGGTGATCAGGGCGATCGCGCCCGGGGCCTCGTACACCTCGCGGGACTTGATGCCCACGAGGCGGTCCTCGACCATGTCGATGCGGCCGATGCCCTGGGCGCCGGCGCGCTCGTTGAGCTGCTGGACGGCCTGGAGCACGGTGACGGGCTTGCCGTCGATGGCGACGGGGACGCCCTCCTTGAAGGAGATGACGACCTCGTCGGCCTCGCGCGGGGTGGCCGGGTCCGCGGTGTACTCGTAGATGTCCTCGATCGGGGCGTTCCAGATGTCCTCCAGGAAGCCCGTCTCGACGGCGCGCCCGAAGACGTTCTGGTCGATCGAGTACGGGGACTTCTTGGTGGTCGCGATCGGGAGGTCCTTCTGCTCGCAGAAGGCGATGGCCTTGTCACGGGTCATCGCGTAGTCGCGGACCGGGGCGATGCACTTGAGGTCGGGGCCGAGGGCGGCGATGCCCGCCTCGAAGCGGACCTGGTCGTTGCCCTTGCCGGTGCAGCCGTGGGCGACGGTCGTGGCGCCGTGCTTCTTCGCGGCGGCGACGAGGTGCTTGACGATGACGGGCCGGGAGAGGGCCGAGACCAGCGGGTAGCGGTCCATGTAGAGGGCATTGGCCTTGATCGCCGGGAGGCAGTACTCGTCGGCGAACTCGTCCTTGGCGTCCGCGACCTCGGCTTCCACGGCGCCGCAGGCGAGCGCGCGCTTGCGGATGACGTCCAGGTCCTCGCCGCCCTGCCCGACGTCCACGGCGACGGCGATGACCTCGGCGCCGGTCTCCTCGGCGATCCAGCCGATGGCGACGGAGGTGTCAAGGCCGCCCGAGTAGGCGAGTACGACGCGCTCGGTCACGGGTTTCTCCTCACGGTGTTCACGGGCGGGATGCTGCGAGCGTTACTAGGCATAACTATGCACTGCTCCGTATGTTTCGTCAATCACAGCCCGCCGCACTTCGCTGACCAGCATGAATATCCGGACGATGACCGCTCTTCCTGTGGACCGCGGGCGGGACGCGCTGCCGCTGCGGGGGCTGCTGGACCGCTCCGGGTGCGGAGTCCGCGGTTCCCCGGCCTGTCCGCGCCGCCTCTGCCCCTGGTGCGCCGTACCGTCTGACATGTGCTGCGTACCGCGCTCCTCGCCGCCTCACTGGCCGTCACCAGCCTGCTCCCCCAGGCCCGTCCGCCGTTGCCGGCGCGGCTCGCCGATACCGGTGGGGGCGGTCAGCTCATCGTGGCCGTGGCGTCCTCGGCGGGTTCCAGCGCCGGGTGGCTGAGCTGGTGGGACCGGCGCGCGGGGCGGTGGTACGAGGAGGGGCGGGCGCCCGCGCGGTTCGGGGCGAACGGGCTGACCGAGGGCGCGAGCCGGGTCCAGGGCACGGACACCACCCCGGCCGGCCTGTACGACCTCCCGTACGCCTTCGGTCTCGCGCACGCCCCCGCGGTCACGGAGTACCCCTACCGCCGGGTGTGGGACCGCTCGTGGTGGTGCCAGGACAACGCCTCGGGCAGCTACAACCGCTGGGTGGAGCCGCTGCCCGCCGACTGCAGGCCCGGCGAGGCGGAGCACCTGGCCGCCTACGGGCAGCAGTACGCGCACGCCATGGTCATCGGCTTCAACTACGACCGGCCGGTGCGCGGCCGTGGCGCGGGCATCTTCCTCCACGTCAACGGCAAGGGGGCGACGGCCGGTTGCGTGTCCGTCCCGGAGCCGGCCATGCGGGCGGTCCTGCGCTGGGCGAACCCGCGCAGGCACCCGCACATCGTCATCGGCACGGAGTCCGGGGCACTGGCCGTGACCGGCTACTAGGGCGTGCCCGTCAGCTTTCCTTCTGCGCCAGTCGCAGCAGGTGGTCCGCCAGGGCCTGGCCGCCCGAGGGGTCCCGGCTGATCAGCATCAGCGTGTCGTCCCCCGCGATCGTGCCGAGGATCGACCGGAGTTCCGCCTGGTCGATCGCCGAGGCGAGGAACTGGGCCGCGCCCGGCGGGGTGCGCAGGACCACGAGGTTCGCGGAAGCCTCCGCCGAGATCAGCAGTTCCCCGGAGAGGCGCCGCATGCGCTCCTCCTTCGCCGACTCACCGAGCGGGGCCTGCGGGGTGCGGAAGCCGCCCTCGCTGGGAACCGCGTAGATGAGCTCGCCACCGGTGTTGCGGATCTTCACCGCCCCGAGCTCGTCGAGGTCGCGGGAGAGCGTCGCCTGCGTGACGCTCAGCCCGTCGTCCGCGAGCAGTTTGGCCAGCTGGCTCTGCGAGCGGACCGGCTGGCGGTTGAGGATGTCCACGATCCGGCGGTGGCGGGCGGTGCGGGTCTGCGGGACGGACTGGCTACCGTTCTGCTCGTAATCCTGCGCCTGGCTCATCGTCGTCTCATTCCCCGGTTCGTCCGTCCCCATGGGCCCCATCGGCCTCATTGGCCTCTTCGGCCCCGTTCGCCGCGGCTTGGGCCGCGTCGAGGACGCCGGGCAGGGCCCGGACGAACGCGTCCGCCTCGGCCTCGGTCAGTACGAACGGCGGCATGAGCCGTACGACGTCGGGGGCGGGCGCGTTGACCAGGAAGCCGGCGTCCTGGGCCGCCTGCTGCACCAGCGGTGCGAGCGGCCCGGTCAGCACGATACCCAGCAAAAGGCCCGCACCGCGGACGTGGGAGACCAACGGGTGGCCGTTCCCCCCGCACAGGCCCTCGATTCCCGAGCGCAGCCGCTCGCCCCGCGCCTTGACCCGGTCCAGCAGCCCGTCGGTGGCGATGGTGTCGATCACGGCGAGGCCCGCGGCGCAGGCGACCGGGTTCCCGCCGAAGGTGGTGCCGTGCTGGCCGGGCCGGAGCAGGTCGGCGGCCGGGCCGAAGGCGGCCACCGCACCGATCGGCAGCCCGCCGCCGAGGCCTTTCGCGAGCGTGACGAGGTCGGGCTCCACGCCCTCGTGGGCCTGGTGCTCGAACCACTGGCCGCAGCGCCCGATCCCGGTCTGCACCTCGTCGAGGACGAGCAGGGTCCCGGTCGCCCGGGTGATCTCCCGGGCGGCCGTCAGGTAGCCGGCCGGGGGCACGACGACGCCGTTCTCGCCCTGGATCGGTTCGATGACCACCAGCGCCGTCTCCTCGGTGACGGCGGCCCGCAGCGCCCCCACGTCCCCGTAGGGCACGTGGGTGACGTCGCCGGGCAGGGGCAGGAAGGGGGTCTGCTTCGCGGGCTGACCCGTCAGGGCCAGGGCGCCCATGGTCCGGCCGTGGAAGCCGCCGGTGGTGGCGACCATGTGGGTGCGCCCGGTGAGCCGGCCGATCTTGAAGGCGGCTTCTACGGCCTCCGCGCCGGAGTTGCAGAAGAACACGCGCCCGGGACGGCCGAAGAGCTGGAGCAGCCGCTCGCCGAGCGCGAGCACCGGTTCGGAGGCGTACAGGTTGGAGACGTGGCCGAGTGTGGAGACCTGTCCGGTCACCGCCGCGACGACCGCCGGGTGGGCGTGCCCGAGGGCGTTGACGGCGATACCGCCGACGAAGTCGGTGTACTGCTTGCCGTCCGCGTCCCAGACCTGCGCCCCTTGGCCGCGTACGAGGGCCAGCGCGGGCGTGCCGTAGTTGTCGGTCAGCGCCTGCTGCCAGCGGGCCGCGTACTCCTGGTTGCCGGTGCTGCCGGACGTGCCGGTCATTCGGGTTCCCCTCCCTGTGCGTCGGGCACGACCATGGTGCCGATGCCCTCGTCCGTGAAGATCTCCAGCAGGATCGAGTGCGGGACCCGCCCGTCGATCACGCGGGCGGTGCCGACACCGCCGCGGACGGCGTGCAGGCAGCCCTCCATCTTGGGCACCATGCCGCTGGACAGCTCGGGCAGCAGCTTCTCCAGCTGGCTCACCGTCAGCCGGCTGATCACCTCGTCGCTGTTGGGCCAGTCCGCGTAGAGGCCCTCGACGTCGGTGAGGACCATCAGCGTCTCGGCGCCGAGCGCCGCGGCGAGCGCGGCGGCCGCCGTGTCGGCGTTGACGTTGTACACGTGGTGGTCGTCGGCGCTGCGCGCGATGGAGGAGATGACCGGGATCCGGCCGTCCGCGAGCAGGGCCTCGATCGCGCCGGTGTCGATGGCGGTGATCTCGCCGACCCGTCCGATGTCGACGCGTTCGCCGCCGATCCGCGGGGTGTGCTTGGTGGCGGTGATGGTGTGGGCGTCCTCGCCGGTCATGCCGACGGCGAGCGGCCCGTGCTGGTTGAGCAGCCCGACCAGCTCGCGCTGGACCTGGCCCGCCAGCACCATCCGTACGACGTCCATGGCCTCCGGGGTGGTGACGCGCAGGCCCGCCTTGAACTCGCTGACCAGGCCCTGCTTGTCGAGCTGGGCGTTGATCTGGGGGCCCCCGCCGTGCACCACGACGGGCCTCAGGCCGGCCTGGCGCAGGAAGACGACGTCCTGGGCGAAGGCCGCCTTGAGGTCCTCGTCGATCATGGCGTTGCCGCCGAACTTGATGACGACGACCTTGCCGTTGTGGCGGGTGAGCCAGGGCAGCGCCTCGATGAGGATCTGCGCCTTGGGCAGCGCGGTGTGCTTGCGCGCGGTTCCGGTGCCGGGCTGTCCGGCCTTGTCGGCGCTCATGAGCTGTACGCGCTGTTCTCGTGGACGTACTCGGCGGTCAGGTCGTTGGCCCAGATCACTGCCGATTCGGAACCGGTGGCCAGGTCGGCGGTGATGCGGACCTCGCGGTCCTTCATCGAGACCAGGTCGCGGTCCTGGCCGACGCTGCCGTTCTTGCAGACCCAGATGCCGTTGATGGCGACGTTGAGCCGGTCCGGGTCGAAGGAGGCCTTGGTGGTGCCGATCGCCGAGAGCACCCGGCCCCAGTTGGGGTCCTCGCCGTGGATGGCGCACTTGAGGAGGTTGTTGCGGGCGATGGACCGGCCGACCTCGACCGCGTCGTCCTCGTTCACCGCGCCGATGACCTCGATGCGGATGTCCTTGCTCGCGCCCTCGGCGTCGCCGATCAGCTGGCGGGCGAGGTCGTCGCACACGGCCCGTACGGCCTCGGCGAACTCGTCGTACGCGGGCACCTGGCCGGACGCGCCGGAGGCGAGCAGCAGCACGGTGTCGTTGGTGGACATGCAGCCGTCGGAGTCGATCCGGTCGAAGGTGGTGCGGGTGGCGGCGCGCAGCGCCTTGTCCAGGCCGGCGCTGTCCACGTCGGCGTCGGTGGTGAGGACGACGAGCATGGTGGCCAGGCCCGGCGCGAGCATGCCCGCGCCCTTGGCCATGCCGCCGACCGTCCAGCCGTCCCGCGTGACGACGGCCGTCTTGTGGACGGTGTCGGTGGTCTTGATGGCGATGGCGGCGGCCTCGCCGCCGTCGGCGGAGAGGGCGGCCGCCGCCGCGTCGACGCCCGGGAGCAGCTTGTCCATGGGGAGCGGGACGCCGATCAGCCCGGTGGAGGCGACGGCGATCTCGCCGGCGTTGTGTTCCGCGCCGGGGCCGAGCCCGTTCAGGGTGGCCGCCACCTTCTCGGCGGTGGCGTGGGTGTCCTGGAAGCCCTTGGGTCCGGTGCAGGCGTTGGCGCCGCCCGAGTTGAGGATCACGGCGCTGACGGCGCCACCGCGCATGACCTGCTCGGACCAGTGGACGGGCGCGGCCTTGACGCGGTTGGAGGTGAAGACGCCCGCGGCGGCCAGACGCGGCCCGTTGTTGACCACGAGGGCCAGGTCCGGGTTTCCGTTCGCCTTGATCCCGGCGGCGATGCCCGCCGCCGTGAATCCCTGTGCTGCCGTGACGCTCACTGCATCTCCTTCTTCGTGATGGCTTCCGGGCCGGTCTTCACGGAGCGACTCCGATCGCCGAGAGCCCGAGCTGCTCGGGCAGCCCGAGGGCGATGTTCATGCTCTGCACCGCACCGCCGGCGGTGCCCTTGGTGAGGTTGTCGATGGCGCTGATCGCGATGATCCGCTGCGCGGAGCCGTCGTGGGCGACTTGGATCTGCGCGGCGTTGGAGCCGTGGACCGACTGGGTGGCCGGCCACTGCCCCTCGGGGAGGAGGTGGACGAAGGGTTCGTCGGCGTACGCCTTCTCGTACGCGGCGCGGACCGCGTCGGCGGTGGTGCCGGGGAGGGCCTTCGCCGAGCAGGTCGCGAGGATCCCGCGGGCCATGGGCACCAGGGTCGGCGTGAAGGACACCGACACCCGCCGTCCGGCGAGCGGGCTCAGGTTCTGCACCATCTCGGGCGTGTGCCGGTGGCCGCCGCCGACCCCGTAGGGGGTCACGGAGCCCATCACCTCGGAGCCCAGCAGGTGCGGCTTGAGCGCCTTGCCCGCGCCGGAGGTGCCCGTGGCGGCGACGATCACGGCTTCGGGCTCGGCGAGGCCGGCCGCGTACGCCGGGAAGAGGGCGAGGGAGACGGCGGTGGGGAAGCAGCCGGGGACGGCGATGCGCTTGGTGCCCTGCAGGGCGGCGCGGGCGCCGGGGAGTTCGGGGAGCCCGTAGGGCCAGGTTCCGGCGTGCGGGGCCCCGTAGAAGGCGTCCCAGTCGGCGGCGTCCTTGAGCCGGTGGTCGGCGCCCATGTCGACGACGAGCACGTCCTTGCCGAGCTGCGCGGCGACGGCGGCGGACTGCCCGTGCGGCAGCGCCAGGAACACGACGTCGTGCCCGGCGAGCACCTCGGGGGTCGTCGCCTCGAGCGTCCGTCCGGCGAGGGGCACGAGGTGCGGCTGGAGCGCGCCGAGGAGCTGCCCCGCGTTGGTGTTCCCGGTCAGCGCGCCGATCTCCACCTCGGGGTGCGCGAGCAGCAGGCGCAGCACTTCCCCGCCCGCGTACCCGCTCGCTCCGGCCACCGCTACACGTACCACCATCGGACCTCCTCCTCGATGGCATGACTATACGGTTCTCCGCAGTTTTATGCAAAGAAGTCGGAACGCCCGGCTATCCCCTGCGGGCACGGAAGGCGGCGGCCTTGGTGCGGTTCTGGCAGGCGGTGGAGCAGAACTGGCGGGCCGCGTTGCGGGAGGCGTCGACGTACACGCGGTCGCAGCGGTCGGCGCGGCAGACGCCCAGCCGGCCGGCGAGGCCGCCGCCGACCGCCAGGGCCAGGGCGGTCGCACAGCTGGCGCTGCATCCCGCCGCGAACGAGTCGTTGCGGCCGTGGAAGTGCACCTGCCAGGACCCGCCCTCGGCGCGGTCCAGCCGGGGCCTGGCCGCGGTGTCGCACAGCAGGGCGTTCACGGCCCGGGCGGCGGCGTCCGAGTCCCCGTCCTGCACGGCCTGGAAGACCTCGTGCATCCGGGCCGCCGCTTCGACCATGTACTGCGCCTGCGCGGCATCGATGTCGCGCGGCAGCGAGGCGGCGTGGCGCGACACGGCGCTGTCGATCGCCTCCGGCAGCTCCGCCCCCCGGGGCGCGGTGTAGGGGCGGCCGCGCGCTTCCCCGTCGGTCAACGTGTTCACGAGCGACACGGCCTGGTCCAGCAGTACCGCCACGTGACTGTCGAACATCACTTGACCAGTCACTCCTTCCATGGTTAGCGTGTTTGTGACTGACATTAGCCGATTCGACAGTTACGCGAAGGGTGGCGCCATGCCGCGGACCGTATGGCTGCTGGTGGCGGCGCGGGCGATCAACCGGCTCGGCGCCTTCTCCCTGCCCTTCCTGACCGTGCTGATCAGCACGGACTTCGGCGCGAGCGCCGGCACCGCCGGCCTGCTCAGCGCCGCCTTCGGCCTCGCCACGATCCCCTCCCGGCTGGCCGGCGGCCGCCTGGCGGCCCGCCTCGGGCGGCGCCGCACGATCGTGCTCGGCCTCACGGGATGCGCCCTCGCGCAGCTGGGCATCGCCGCCGCCGGATCCCTCCCCGTGGTGGCGGCCTTCGCGATCCTGCTCGGCCTGGCCTTCGAGCTGTACGAGCCGCCGAGCCAGGCGATGATCGCCGACGCCGTCGCGCCCGCCGAGCGGGTGCGCGCGTACAGCCTGCTGAACGCCGCGCTCGCCGCCGGCGGCACCGGCGCCGGACTGATCGCGGCGGCCCTGGGCCGGTGGGACCTGCGCTGGCTGTTCGTCGCCGACGCGCTCACCTGCCTGGCCTGCGCACTGGTCCTGCGCATCGCGCTGCCCGCCGACGGCCCCCTCCGCGCGTCCGCCCGGCGCGGCGCGGGCGGGCAGCCGGTCCGGCCGTGGCGGGACCGCGCGCTGTGGGCCGTGTTCGCGGCCGGCACCGTCTTCGCGCTGGTGTCCATGCAGATCGTGGTCGCACTGCCCCTCACCCTGGGCCGCGTCGGCTTCGCACCGGCCGACGCCGGGCTGCTGTTCACCACCTCGGCCGTGACCGTCGTCGCCGCCCAGCCGGCGCTGCGCCTGCGGCGCCTGGCCGCACTGCCCGCCTCGGCGGCCCTCGCCCTCGGCTACACGCTGATGGCAGCGGGCCTGGCCGGCTACGCGGTGGCGCACACCCTGCCGGCGCTCCTGGCGGCCACCGCCGTGTGGAGCCTGGGCGACGTGCTCATCCTCGGCCGGGCGTTCAGCGTCGTGGCGGACCTGGCGCCGCCGGGCGGCACGGACCGCTACCTCGCCGTGTACGGCATCAGTTGGGGAATCGCCACGACCGCCGCCCCGGTCACCGCCACCCAGCTCCTCGCCCGCGCCGGGGTCACCGCCCTGTGGGCCGGGACCGCGGGCCTGTGCCTCGCCCTCGCGGCCGCCCAACTCCTCCTGGTCGGTCCGCTCGTCAGCCGCACCCCGCGGCCCCGGCCGGCACCGGCGAAGACCGCCGCACCGGCCGGCCAGGGCCCCCGCTGACGGCCGCGGCGCCGCCGAGATGCAGCGCACCCCGTTCGGACGCACACTGAGCTTGGCCCCGCCGGAGTGGCCGGCCCAGCCAGGCGGAGTTCCTTAGGGTTCCCATGGGGAGGCTCTCGTGCTCTTCGCAGCCCTGTGCGTACCGGTCCTGATGATGCTGTTCCTCATCGGGATGGGCGCCTTGGAAGACCTCCTGTCCCCTCCGACCGCCGAACCCGTCGAGGTGACCGCCGAGCAGAGCCCCGGCCCCGAGGTCTGAGGCCCGCGAGACGGCTCAGCCCAGCCGGTGGCGGACCCATACGTTCGGTTCGACGTAGACCGCATGGTCGTGCTCCGGTTCACAGTGGACGGGCACCAGCGCTCCCGGCACCCGCACCGGCCCCGGCTCGTCGAACGGCAGGCCCGTCCACTCCCGCCACTGCGCCAGCGAGCCGCTGATCGTCATGGACAGCGGGGCCACCGAGTCGATGACGGCGCCCGCCCGCACGTGGACCCGTAGCCACGGGTCGCAGGGCAGCCCGTCCTCACGGGTGCGGTACGCGTACTCCCCCATCGGCGTGTCCGGCTCGGCCGGTTTCCCGTTCGGCCGTACGGGTGCCACCACTTCCGCGAAACCGTGCGCCCGGGCGTTGTCCCGCATGGCGGCGAGCATGAGGTGGGACAGTCCCCGACCCTGCCGGCCGGGGGCGACCGTGATCTCGATGGCGCTGACCGTGTCGGGCCGGACCCCGTCCCGCCGGTCCGCGAACGCCCACAGCAGGACCTGGTCCCAGCCCCGTGCGGGCAGCGCCCCGCGGCCGTCGGCGTGCAGGGCGAAGGGCACGCTGAAGGCCCGGGCGACCACCTCGTCGCCGTCCGTGGCGATGAACACGTACTCGTCCAGCCGGGCCACCATCCACGGGTACAGCAACGAGGCGACGGGGTCGTTCTCGGCGAACGCCGGCCAGGGGTTCGCCATGTCCCACAGCCGCCCGGCGAGTTCGGGCCGCTGCGCGAGGGTGGTGATCAGGATGCCGGTCATGCCCGGAGGCTAAGCCCGCTCCCGGGCCCCCTCAAGCGCTTTACGCCGTAATCCCGTTGGCGCCCACCGCCCCCAGGCCGTCCCGCAGCCGCCGGACCGCCTCCGTGAGCTCCGCCGCGGCCGCGACCCCGGCGAAGCTGAGGCGGACGTACGGGCCCGGCGGCTCGGCGCAGAAGTAGGGCCGGCCCGGTGCGACCGCCACTCCGGCCCGCAGCGCGGCCGCCACGAAGGCGGCGTCGTCGATGCCCTCCCCCGGCCGGACCCACAACTGGTAGCCCCCGCGCGGAAGGTGGGGCACCTCCAGGGCGGGCAGCTCCCGGCGCAGCGCGCCCGCGAGCACCTCCCGGCGGTGGCGCAGCTCGGCGGCGACGGCGCGCAGGTGGCGCGGCCAGGCGGGCGCGCCGACCAGTTCGAGGGCGGCTTCCTGGAGCGGCCGGGGCACGAAGAAGCTGTCCACGACCTGGATGGCGCGCAGCCGGTCGAACACCGGGCCCCGGGCGGCCAGCGCGCCCACCCGCATGCTGGGCGAGGTGACCTTGGTCAGGGACCGTACGTGGACCACCACCCCGTCCTCGTCCTCGGCGGCCAGCGTCGGGGGCAGTGCTCCGGCGTCCTCGTGGGCCAGCGCACGGGCGTAGTCGTCCTCGACCACGAAGGCCCCGGCGGCCCGGGCGATCCGGAGCACCTCTGCGCGCCGGGCCTCCGTCAGCACCGCGCCGGTCGGGTTCTGGAACAGCGGCTGGCACACGAAGACCCGCGCGCCCGTCGCTTCGAAGGCGGCGGCCAGCAGCTCCGGCCGGACCCCCTCGGAGTCCACGGGGACCGGCACGGGCCGGCACCCCGAGGCGCGGGCGATCGCCAGCAGGCCGGGGTAGGTCGGTGATTCCACCAGGATCGGGGCCCCGGGCGGCGCCAGCGCCCGCAGTGCGGTGGTCAGCGCGCTCTGGCCGCCCGCGGTGATCAGGACGTCGGCCGCGGTGAGGGCGCGGGCCGCGCCGCCGATCTCCCGGGCGAACCAGTCGCGCAGCTCGGGCAGTCCCTCCACGGGCGTCCGCCCCCACGCGCCGGGCCGGCGCCCCGCCCGGGCCAGGGCCGCGGCCATGGCCCGCTCGGGCTGGAGCGAGGGGTGCAGGTAGCCGCTGTGCAGCTCGATCACCCCGGGCGGCGGCGCCGCCAGCGTCACCAGCACCCCGGAGGCGTCGACAGAACGCGGTACGACGTCTCCGGCGCCCTCGGCGGTCAGGGTGACCTCCTGCCACGAGGTGTCCCCGGGCGCGGGGGCCGACGTACGGGGCGGCGCGCGGAACACCCCGGCGCCGGGCCGGGTGACCACCAGCCCCTCGGCGGCGAGCTGGGCGAGGGCCCTGGAGACGGTGACGGGGCTGACCCGATAGCGCTCCACCAGGGCACGACTCGACGGCAGCTTTCCACCTATCGAGTAGCGGTTCAGTTCGGCTCGCAGGGATTCTGCCAGGGCCGCCACACTGCTACGCTCGTACATGACAGCACAGAATAGCGCTACTCTCGCCTCTCCGATAGCGGTCCGAGGATCGGCGAGGAGCGGAACCGTACTGGCGGCACTCGGCGTCACCACCTTCTCCCTGACGTTCCCCGGCACCGCCTGGGGCCTGGAGAGCTTCGGCCCCTGGTCCCTCGTCGCCCTGCGCGGCGTCCTCGCGGCCCTGGTGGCGGGGGGCTTCCTGCTCGCCCTGCGCGTGCCGCTGCCCGCCCGGGAGCACTGGGCCGGGCTGCTGGTCGTCGCGGGCGGGGTCGTCGTCGGCTTCCCGCTGCTGACCACCCTCGCGCTCCAGACGTCCACCACCTCGCACGCCGCCGTGGTGGTGGGTCTGCTGCCGCTGACCACGGCGGTGGTGTCCTCGCTGCGTACGGGGGCCCGGCCCTCGGGCCGCTTCTGGGCCGCCGCCGTCACCGGGGCGGTCGTCGTGCTCGCCTTCACCCTCGGGCAGAGCGGCGGCTCCCTCTCGGCCGGCGACCTGTACCTGTTCGGGGCGCTGCTGGTGTGCGCGGCCGGCTACACGGAGGGCGGCCGGCTGGCCCGGGTGCTGCCCGGCTGGCAGGTGATCGGCTGGGCCTTGGTGCTGTGCCTGCCCATCGGCCTGGTGGGCTCGGCCGTCGGGCTCGCCCACGAGCCGGCGCACCTGAACTGGCACGGGCTGGCCGGGCTCGTCTGGGTGGCGGCGGGGTCGTCCTTCTTCGGCCTGTACGTCTGGTACCGGGGAATGGCGGAGATCGGGGCCGTCCGGGCGAGCCAGCTCCAGCTCGCCCAGCCGCTGCTCACCCTGGTCTGGTCGGTGGCGCTGCTGGGCGAGCGACTGTCCCCGGCGGCGCCGGTCGCCGCCTGCGCGGTCCTGGTCTGCATCGCGGTGACCCAACGGGTCAAATAGCTGTCTATCGGCCTAAACTGCAAACACGGATCGGACCGCCACCGAGGAGGTCAGCTATGCGCGCGACCGAGGGCGACCAGCTGGTGCAGCACGGCAGGATCGTGGGCCAGCACGACAAGGTCGGTGAGATCACGCAGGTCCTGGGAGAGAACGGCACCCCTCCCTACCGCGTCCGCTTCCAGGACGGGCACGAGGCCGTGATGTCCCCGGGCCCCGACTGCGTGGTCAAGCACCCGACCGAATCCCCCCAGTGACCCCTCCTCTCCTTCACCCCTGAACCCCGACCGCAGCCGGGTTCAGCGCGGTGGCACCGGCGTCGGATAGTGATCGGCGACCACCCGGGCCATCGCCCCGTTGGGGTCCGCGACCACCTGCTTCGCCGAGAAGTAGACGTGGCCGCGGACCTCCGGGTAGCCCTTGGCGAACCGCACGTGCCGCGACAGTTCCGCGGGATCCCGCCAGGCTTCGGTCGCGCTGTCGGCGTCGCAGCGGTACAGCGCCTCCCCCACGTACAGGCTCACTCCCGTCCCCGCGACCGTACGGGCCCACCAGGGGACGATCTCGGCGTAGTCGGCGGTGGGGTGCCCGAGCTGCCAGTAGGCCTGCGGCACGATGTAGTCGAGCCAGCCCTCCTTGACCCACTTGCGCGTGTCCGCGTAGAGGTCGTCGTACGTGCTCACGCCCGCGCGGGTGTGCGAGCCCAGCGGGTCCACGTCGTCGTTGCGCCAGACGGCGAACGGGCTCACCCCGAACCGGGCCCCCGGCCGGATGCGGCGCAGCCGCTCGGACATCTCCCGGACCAGGGTGTCCGTGTTGTCGCGGCGCCATTCCTCGCGGGAGGCGAAGGAGCCGCCGTACTCCTCGAACGCGGCGTCGTCGTCGAACTCCTCGCCCTCGGCGGGGTACGGGTAGAAGTAGTCGTCCCAGTGCACCCCGTCCACCGGGTAGCGGGCCACGGCGTCGGCCATGGCGTCCTGCACGAACTGCCGCACCTGCGGCATCCCGGGGTTGTAGTACAGCTTCCCCCCGTACGGGACCACCCACTCGGGGTTGCGGCGGGCCGGGTGCGTCTCGGCGAGCCGGTCGGGGTCGGTGTGGTTGGCCACCCGGTACGGGTTGAACCAGGCGTGCAGCTCCAGGCCCCGCTCGTGCGCGGCGGCGACCGCCGTACCCAGCGGGTCCCAGCCGGGGTCGCGGCCCTGGGTCCCGGTCAGCCACTGCGACCAGGGCTCCAGCGGGGAGGGCCACATGGCGTCCGCCGCGGGCCGGACCTGGAGGATCACGGCGTTCAGCCGGCGCTCCACGGCGGTGTCCAGCAGGGACAGCAGCTCGGCGCGCTGCCGGTCGGCGGACAGTCCGGCCTTCGAGGGCCAGTCGACGTTCTCCACGGAGGCGATCCACATGCCCCGGAACTCCGCCGGGCCGGCCCCGCGGCGCCCGCCCGCGACCCGTTCGGCCCGGGCGGGGCCGGCCACCGCCCCCGCGGCCAGCAGGCCCGCCGCTCCCGCCAGTAGCCTGCGTCGTCCGATGTGCGCCATGTGACGGCTCCGTTCCGCTGTGTGACATCGCTCGCGTTCGCCCAGCATGCCCGCCCCGGGCCGCCACCCGGTGGAAGGTCGGGGGTAACGTCGTGGGGCGTGGCGGGCGCCGGGCAGCAGTTACCACTGCCGAGCACGGGGGACCCGCCGACGGATGAGCAGCGAAAGGCACGAAGTGACTGACCTCCCTTCCGACATCGTTCGAGTCGGCGTAGTGGGCTGTGGCCAGATGGGCGCGGGTATCGCCGAGGTGTGCGCCCGCAGTGGCCTTGAGGTCAAGGTCGCCGAGACCACGGGCGAGGCCCTGGAGATCGGACGTACCCGGCTGTACAACTCCCTGACCAAGGCCGCCGAACGCGGCAAGATCAGCGAGGAGGAGCGGGACGCCACGCTGGCCCGCCTCACCTTCACCACCGACCTCGGCGAGTTCGCCGACCGTGACCTCGTCATCGAGGCCGTCGTGGAGAACGAGCAGGTCAAGACGGAGATCTTCCAGGTCCTGGACCAGGTCGTCACCCGCCCGGACGCGATCTTGGCGTCCAACACCTCCTCGATCCCGCTGGTCAAGCTGGCCGTCTCGACCTCTCGGCCCGACCAGGTGATCGGCATCCACTTCTTCAACCCGGCCCCCGTGCAGCAGCTGGTCGAGCTGATCCCGGCGCTGACCACGGGCGAGGAGACCGTCAAGCGGGCCGACGCCCTGGTGCGCGACGTGCTCGGCAAGCACGCCATCCGCGCCCAGGACCGGTCCGGCTTCGTGGTCAACGCGCTGCTCATCCCGTACCTGCTGTCGGCGATCCGGATGTTCGAGTCCGGCATCGCCAGCCGCGAGGACATCGACAACGGCATGGAACTGGGCTGCGCCCACCCGATGGGCCCGCTGAAGCTGGCGGACCTGATCGGCCTGGACACCGTCGCCTCGGTCGCCGACAGCATGTACGCCGAGTTCAAGGAGCCGCTGTACGCCGCTCCCCCGCTGCTCCAGCGGATGGTCGACGCCGGCCGCCTCGGCCGCAAGACGGGCGCGGGCTTCTACCCGTACGGCTGACCGCTCAGCCCAGGCGCAGATGGCGCAGCAGGAGCAGGCCGGCCGCCATGTTGGCGGCCGGTACCTCGCCGCGGGCGATCATGTCGGGCACCTGTTTGAGCGGGACCCAGGCGCGGCGCGATGACTCGAAGTCGTCCTCGGGATGGCCGGTGTACGTGGCTCCGTCGGCCCAGTAGAGGTGGTGGCGGGCGTCGGTCAGCCCGTTGGAGGGCTCGACCGTCATCAGGTGGTGCAGGGGTCCGGGCCGCCAGCCCGATTCCTCCTCCATCTCGCGGGCGGCGGCGGCCGCGATGTCCTCGCCGTCCTCGACCACCCCGGCGGGCAGCTCCCAGCCCCAGCTGTCGGTGATGAAACGGTGGCGCCACAGCAGCAGCACCTCGTTGGCGTCGTTGACGGCCGTGGCCGCGGCGACGGGCCGCAGCCGGATCACGAAGTGGTCCAGGTGCCGCCCGTCGGGAAGTTCCACATCGGCGAGGTTCACATCGAACCAGCGGTTCTTGTACACGGTCTGCTCACTCAGGTTCGTCCACTGCACGGCTTTGCCACCTTCTCTTCGAACGGGTGGCAACATGGCAGCAGTCGGGGACGTCACAGGGGAACGCGCAGCGCCCCGTCGATGAGCCCGGCCGTCTCCTCGGCGCCGGCGCAGCCGCTGGTCAGCAACTGCTCGCGGACCGCGCGCAACCGGTCGCGCAACCTCAGCGACTCCATTCCCTTGGCCCGTTCCGCCATTTCGGCCGCCGACGCCACCGCCCGGTCCGCCTCCCCCTGGCGCAGCTGGATCTCGCACAGCATGGCCAGCCGGTGGACCCGGCCGCGCTCGTGCGCCGGCGTCCCGGCGGCGGCCGCCGCCTGCTCGTGCGCGGCGTCGAGGTCGCCGAGGCTGAGCAGCGCCTCGGCCACCTGTACGTTGACCAGCCCGGGCTGTACGTAGCCGGTCTCGGCCGGCTCCGCGCCGGGGCGGATCCGTTCGGCGGCCGCCTCCGCGTGCCGGATGCAGGCCAACGCGGCCGCGCCGTCGCCGAGTCGGGCGTAGGCCTTGGCCTGCATCGCGTACAGATCGGCGGCCAGGGCAGGGGTGGTGTGCCGTCCGGCGGAGCGCAGCGCGGCCTCGGCGAAGGCGACGGCCTGCCGGTGGTCCCGCAGGTGCAGCGACTGGTTGACGAGCAGCGCGATCACGTACGCCCCGAGCCCCCGGTCGCCGCTGGCCTTCGCGAGCCGCAGCGCCTGGTGGAAGTACCGCTGCGCGAGGCCGTGGGCGTCCGAGTCGTACGCGCAGATCCCCGCCACCGCCACCAGGGACCCGGTCGCCCGGTGCAACTGCCGCCCGAGGGCGTCGGGGTAACTCCCGCGCAGCATGGGCGCGGTCTCGCTGCCGAGGAAGCGCACGATGCGGGAACGGGTCGCGAGGCCGCCCGAGCGGCGGTACATCAGCTCGTAGTGGGCGCGGGCGGAGCCCAGGATCTCGATGTGCTCGGGGCCGATGCGGTGGGGGCCCTCGCGGGACACGTCGCAGTCCTCCGGCGGGTTCTCCCACTCCCAGACCGGGATCACGGCGGGCGTCCCCGTGAGCGCCTCCACGGCCGACGGGCGGGAGCGCCCCTGCTCGTCGGCCCGCCAGAGCGCGGCGGCGCGGTCGACGAAGCCGCTGAGCGGGGTCGGGTGGAGCGCGGGCCGGCCGGGCAGGCCGAGCCCGGCGTCGTCCAGCGAGACGGGCCGCCGCAGCCTCGCGCCGAGCACCTCGCAGATCAGCTCGGGTACCTGGCCGCGCGGCCGCTGCCCCTTCAACCAGCGGGAGACGGCGGTGTGTTCGTAGCGCAGCGCGAGTCCGCGGGAGCGGCCCGCATGGTTGACGTGCGCGGCGAGGCCGGCGTGGGACATTCCCGCCTCGGCGAGGAGGGCGTCGAGCAGGGCGTTGGGCTGCATGGGGCCCCTCCATGGGCTTGTCCCGCTCAGGCTAGTGGGTGCGGGGTTCACACGGGGTGTGAACCGTGTACGCGCATAAATGCGATACGCACCCTGCCGCGGGGGCGCCCGGGGGCGCTTCACTTAAGGGCCTCGCCAAGAGGCCGCTCGGGTCGTCGGCTCCCCCTCGTACAGTGCGACGACCCGGCACCGCGCCGCCCGTCCTGTTGTCTGCCCGACACTCCACGGCAGGCGGGCGGCGCGCCACGGCTCCTGCGGGTGCCCGGTTGGTCGCCGGGCCGCGCCGGGGCCGGGGCGACCGCGCACCGGGACCCTTCCACCGGGCCCCGGTGCGCCGTCCCGTCCGGGGTCTCGTCCGGCGCAACCACCGCGCCCCGGAGGCACGTTCAGCCTCGCCGGCGTCTGAGGCGCGGGATGCGGGGCGCATTCCAGCCTCGCCGGCGTCTGAGGCGCGGGGTGCGGGGCGCATTCCAGCCTCGCCGGCGTCTGAGGCGCGGGGTGCGGGGCGCATTCCAGCCTCGCCGGCGTCTGAGGCGCGGGGTGCGGGGCGGAGCCCCGCGAAGCCCGGCGCAGCCGGGGGCGCTTGCGCTGCGGCGGCGCGGCCGAAGGGCCCGGCCGGGGGCCGGGAACGGGTGAGGGGCGCAGCCCGGTCGGCGGGTGCGCCCCTCGTTCAAGACCTGCGGCGGCTACGCCCCCCGCAGCACCGCCCCCGCCCGCTCCGCGGCCAGCGCCACGGCCGCGTCCCGCGCCGCCGTCGACTCCTCCGCCGTCAGCGTCCGGTCGGCCGCGCGGAAGCGCAGCGCGTACGCCAGGGACTTCTTGCCCTCACCGACCTGCTCACCGGTGAACACGTCGAACAGCCGCAGCGATTCGAGGAGTTCGCCCGCGCCCTCGCGCAGGGCCGCCTCCACCGCGGACGCCGGAACCGACGCGTCCACGATCAGCGCGACGTCCTGGGTCGCCACCGGGAAGGTGGAGATCCGCGGCGCCCGCACGGCCTCGCCGCCGGCCGCCGCGAGGCGGTCCAGGTCGAGTTCCATGGCGCTGGTGCGCGCCGGCAGGCCCATCGCCTTGACCACGCGCGGGTGCAGCTCACCGGCGTGCCCGATGACCGTCTCCGCCCCGTCCAGGGTGACGACCAGTTCCGCGCACCGGCCCGGGTGCCACGGGCCGTACTGACCCTGGCGCACCACGAGTTCCGCACCGGCCTCGACGGCCAGCGAGCGCGCGGCCTGCACCGCGTCCGCCCAGTCGGCCGGACGGCCCTTGCCCCACCAGCCGGCCGCTTCACGCGCACCGGCCAGCACGACCGCGGCGTACCGCGGCTGGGCGGGCAGGGCCGCGTTCAGCGTGGCGATCTCCTCGTCCGTGGGACGCCGGTCGACGGGCAGCCGTACGGCGACACCCGGCCGCTCGCCGGCCAGGAAGACCGAACCGGTCTCGAAGAGCGCGAGGTCGTGGCTGCCCCGGCTGTCGTTGCGGCGCAGCGCCCCCAGCAGGCCCGGCAGCAGCGTCGTGCGCAGCGTCGGCTCCTCGTCGGAGATCGGGTTGACCAGCTTGACGACCCTGCGGGCGGCGTCGTCCGCGGGCAGCTGGAGCTGGTCGAAGACGCCCTCGCCGATGAACGGGTAGCTGAGCGCCTCGACGTAGCCCGCGCCGGCCAGCGCGCGGCCGACCCGGCGGTGCAGCTGCTGCCGGGCGGTCAGACCGCGGCCGGAGGGCACCTGCGGCAGGGTCGAGGGGAGGTTCCCGTAGCCCTCCAGCCGGATGACCTCTTCGGCGAGGTCGTTCGGCTCGGCGAGGTCGGGCCGCCAGGACGGGACGGTGACGACGAGCTCGTCCTGCCCGTAGACGTCGCAGCCGATCTCCTGGAGGCGGCGTACGACGGTCTCGCGGCCGTAGTCCATGCCCGCCACCCGGTCCGGGTGGTCCGCGCTCATCGCGATGGTGCGCGGGGCGCCCGGGGCGGTGAGCTCGGTGACTCCGGCCTCGGCGGTGCCGCCGGCGAGCAGCACCAGCAGGTCGACGGTCCGCTGCGCGGCCGCGGAGGCGGCCGCCGGGTCCACGCCCCGCTCGAAGCGCTTGGACGCCTCGGAGGACAGCTTGAGCCGGCGGGCGGTGCGCGAGATCGACACGGCGTCGAAGTGCGCGGCCTCGATGACGACGTCCGTGGTGCCCGTGACCTGGCCGGTCTCGGGGTCCGTGACGGAGTCGGCGATCTCGGTGTTCGCGCCGCCCATGACACCGGCGAGGCCGATCGGCCCGCTGTTGTCGGTGATCACCAGGTCCTCGGCGTCGAGCGTGCGCTTGACCCCGTCGAGGGTGGTGAACTTCTCGCCCTGCTCGGCACGGCGGACGCCGATGGCGCCGTCCAGGCGCGAGCGGTCGTACGCGTGCAGCGGCTGGCCGAGCTCCAGCATCACGTAGTTGGTGACGTCGACGGCGAGCGAGATCGGGCGCATGCCCGCCTTCTGCAGGCGGCGCGTGAGCCAGATCGGGGAGCGGGCCTCCGGGTCGAGACCGGTCACCGTACGGGCGGTGAAGCGGTCGCAGCCGGCCGGGTCGTCGATCTTGACGAGGTAGCCGTACGAGTTCGGCGCGGGCACGTCCAGCAGCGCCGGGTCGCGCAGCGGCAGGCCGTAGGCGGTGGCGGCCTCACGGGCCACGCCGCGCATCGACATGCAGTAGCCGCGGTCCGGGGTGATGTCGATGTCGAGGACCTCGTCGACGAGCTGGAGCAGCTCGATCGCGTCGGTGCCGACCTCGTGCTCCGGCGGCAGCACGATGATGCCGTGCGTACCGTCGTCGCCCATGCCCAGCTCCTCGCCGGAGCAGATCATGCCGTGCGAGGTCTTGCCGTACGTCTTGCGCGAGGCGATCGCGAAGTCGCCGGGCAGCACCGCGCCGGGCAGGACCACGACCACCTTGTCGCCGACGGAGAAGTTCCGTGCGCCGCAGACGATCTCCTGCGGCTCGCCGGTGCCGTTGGCCTGGCCGACGTCGACCGTGCAGAAGCGGATCGGCTTGCGGAAGCCCTCCAGCTCCTCGATGGTCAGGACCTGGCCGACGACCAGGGGGCCCTTGAGCCCGGCGCCGAGCTGCTCGACGGTCTCGACCTCCAGGCCGGCGTCGACGAGCTTGGCCGCGACGTCGCGACCGGTTTCACCCGCGGGGAGGTCGACGTACTCCCGCAGCCAAGAAAGCGGGACCCGCATCAGATCTCCATCCCGAACGGCCGGGTGAAACGGACGTCACCCTCGACCATGTCTCGCATGTCTTCAACGTTGTGGCGGAACATCAGCATCCGTTCGATGCCGAAGCCGAAGGCGAAGCCGCTGTACTTCTCCGGGTCGACGCCGCAGGCGGTGAGCACCTTGGGGTTGACCATGCCGCAGCCGCCCAGCTCGATCCAGCCCTCGCTGGAGCAGGTACGGCAGGGGCGGTCGGGGTTGCCCACCGACTCGCCGCGGCACACGTAGCACTGCATGTCCATCTCGGCGGACGGCTCGGTGAACGGGAAGAAGTGCGGGCGCAGACGCGTGGTGGTGCCCTCGCCGAACAGCTCCTGGACCATGTGGTCCATGGTGCCCTTGAGGTCCGCCATGGTCAGGCCCTCGTCCACCGCGAGCAGCTCGACCTGGTGGAAGACCGGGGTGTGCGTCGCGTCGAGCTCGTCGGTGCGGTACACCCGCCCCGGGCAGACGATGTACACGGGCGGCTTGCGCTCCAGCAGCGAGCGCGCCTGCACCGGGGAGGTGTGGGTCCGCAGTACGACGCCGGACTCGTCGCCCTCGGTGCCGGCGGGCCCCTGGACGAAGAAGGTGTCCTGCATCTGGCGTGCCGGGTGGTCGGGCGTGAAGTTGAGGGCGTCGAAGTTGAACCACTCCGCCTCGACCTCGGGGCCCTCCGCGACCTCGTACCCCATGCCCACGAAGATGTCCGCGATGCGGTCCATCAGGGTGGTCAGGGGGTGGCGGGCGCCGGCCGGGACGCGGTCGTAGGGCAGCGTGACGTCCACTGCCTCCTCGACCAGCACCCGCTCGTCTCGCTCGGCCTCGAGCTCGACGGTGCGGGCCCCGAAGGCCTTGTTCACGGCGCCGCGGGCCTGGCCGACGCGCTTGCCGGCCTCGGCCTTGGCCTGGGGCGGCAGGGCGCCGATCTCGCGGTTGGCGAGCGCCAGGGGCGAGCGGTCGCCCATGTGCGCGGTCTTCGCCTCACGGAGCTCGTCGAGGTCGCCGGCGGCCGCGAAGGCGGCGAGCGCCTCGTCCCGCATGCGCTCGATCTCTTCCGGTTTCAGTGCCTCGACCTCGACAGGGTCGTACGACTTGTTCGGTGCCGACATCTCTTCCCGTACTTCCGATGGCTGGCTGGTGGTCCCCGTACGACTCGATCGGACCGATCGAAGCAGAGACACAAAGGTGCCAAAGCACGAGTCTAAAGGTCGCCGGGGGTGAAGGGGGCCCGTGGGCCGCCTGGCGAGACGCTCCGCAGGGTTACTGCGTGAGGTAGGCCGGGGCGGCGACGGGCAGGATAAATCGGAACTCGGCGCCGCCGCCGGGGCCGCGGCCGACCGTGATGGTGCCGCCGTGGGCCTCCACGATGCCCTTGACGATGTACAGGCCCAGGCCGGTGCCGCCGCGTTTGCTGCCCCGCCAGAAACGGGTGAACACGCGGCCCATCGACTCCTCGGGGATACCGGGGCCCTCGTCGGTCACGGTGACGGCGGTTCCCTTCTCGGTCTTCCCCGCGGCGTTCGCGAAGGTGGTCGGCGATACGTCGATGGTGACGGTTCCCTCACCGTGGCGCACCGCATTTTCGAGCAGGTTGCCCAGGATCTGGTCGATCTTGTCCGGGTCGGCCCACAGGTCGGGCAGCGGGCGGCTGACGCGTACGAGGAACCGGTCGGGGGCCTGCCCGTTCGCGGTCAGCGCCTGCACGTGCCGGCCGACGGCGGTGGCGATGTCCACCGGCTGCCGGCGCACCTCCAGCCGCCCCGAGTCGATGCGGGAGATGTCCAGCAGCTCCGCGATCAGCCGGGTGACGCGATTGGCGTCCGCGTCGACGGTCTCCAGCATCAGCAGCTTCTGGTCGTCGGTGAACCGGCCCCATTTGGCGAGCAGGGTCGCGGTGAAGCCTTTGACGGAGGTCAGCGGGGAACGCAGCTCGTGCGCGACGGTGGCGATCAGCTCGGCGTGGCTGCGCTCGGTGCGCCGCCGCGCCTCGGTGCCGCGCAGGGTGATCACCAGGCGGCGCAGCGGGCCGGTGGGGTGGGTGCGCACGTAGCGGGCGGAGACCAGGACCTCCCGGCCGCCGGGGAGCAGCAGGTTCCGCTCGGGCTGTCCGCGCCGGGTGGCCAGGCCCCCGTAGGGGTCGGTCAGCGTCCACCAGCGGCGGCCTTCGAGGTCCTCCAGCGGCAGCGCCCGGTCGATCCGTGCCCCGAGGGCCTCGCTGGGCGCGAGCGCGGTGATCCGGGCGGCGGCGGAGTTGAAGCAGATGACCCGGCCGGTGTGGTCGGCGACGACCAGCCCGTCGGGCAGGTCGTCGGCGTCTATCCCCAGGGCCCCCAGGTGCGCCGGCGCGGCCTGTGCGGGAACGGCGCGTCCCGACGGACCGGCCGCTCCGGCCGCCGCCGGTGAGCTGTTCGTACCGACGCTCATGTCCCCGCTACCCCACATCTCCGAGTACCGCAGTGGGCCCCCCGGGCCGCCACATTACTAGCTGCGGGTCACGGAGCGGCACCCTCCGGACGCCCGCTGTGCACGCGCGGACGCGTACAGGCACACCGCGGCGGCCGTGGCGAGGTTCAGGCTCTCCGCCTTGCCGTGGATCGGGACGCGTACGACGGCGTCGGCCAGCGCCCGGGTCTCCTCCGGCAGGCCCCACGCCTCGTTGCCGAAGACCCAGGCGGTCGGGCCGCCCATGGTGCCCGCGTCCAGCTCCGCGTCGAGGTCGTCCTCCCCGGCCCCGTCGGCAGCCAGGATGCGTACGCCCGCCGCCCGCAGCCCCTGCACGGCCTGCTCGACGGGCACCCCGACCGCCACCGGGAGGTGGAAGAGGGAGCCCACGGAGGCCCGTACGGACTTCGGGTTGTACAGGTCCACCGAGGCGTCGGTCAGTACCACCGCGTCGGCACCGGCCGCGTCCGCGCAGCGCAGGACCGTACCGGCGTTGCCGGGGTCGCGGACGTGCGCGAGGACGGCGACCAGCTTGGGGCCGGCCGCCAGGATGTCCTCGAACGGCGAATCGAGGAAGTGGCAGACGCCGACCAGACCCTGCGGGGTGACGGTCTGCGAGACCTCGGCGAGCACCTCGTCGCAGGCGTAGTGCACGCGCGCCCCGGCCAGCAGCGCGGCTTCGACGATGTCGGCGTACCGCTCGGCGGCCTCGACGGTGGCGAACAGCTCGATCAGGGTCGAGGTGCCCCCGGGGCCGCGGTGCTCGACGGCCTCGCGGACCGCCTGCGGGCCCTCGGCGATGAACCGGCGCTCTTTGGTGCGGAAGTTGCGTCGCGCCAGGCGCCTGGCGGCGGCCACCCGCGGGGACCGGGGGGAGATCAGCTCGGCGGGGGTGCCCATGGCGTCAGCGGTTCTTTCTCGGGTGTCCGGTGCGCGGCTCCGGCGTGAGCGGCGGCCACGGGGGCCCGGCCGGCCGGAGACGAGCGGGGTTCTCGGGGGCCCCGTCGCGCGGGGCGAAAGCACACGGACCCGCAGGCGATTCGCCTGCGGGTCCGTGGGTGCCGACTGCTTTTACGCGGCCGGCCAGTCCTTAGGCAGCGGCCTTCGGGGCGTTGACGTCGGCCGGGAGGGCCTTCTGCGCGACCTCGACGAGCGCGGCGAACGCGTTGGCGTCGTTGACGGCCAGCTCCGCGAGGATCTTGCGGTCCACCTCGATGTTGGCGGCCTTGAGACCCTGGATGAGGCGGTTGTAGGTCATGCCGTTCTGGCGGGCAGCGGCGTTGATGCGCTGGATCCACAGCTGACGGAAGTCGCCCTTGCGCTTCTTGCGGTCGTTGAAGTTGTAGACCAGCGAGTGGGTGACCTGCTCCTTGGCCTTGCGGTACAGGCGCGAACGCTGACCGCGGTAGCCGGAGGCCGCCTCGAGGATCGCCCGGCGCTTCTTGTGGGCGTTTACTGCCCGCTTGACGCGTGCCACTTTTTAACTCCTTGTAGCGGGGCCGTGGGTGTCTTCACACGGCCCGAATTCAGATGGGGTCCCGGTCTCGACGTACCGCTCCCGGCGAGGGGAGCGGAGTACGTCACTTGCCGAGAAGCTTCTTGATCTTCGCGGCGTCGCCGGGGGCCATCTCCGCGGTGCCGGTCAGGCGGCGGGTGACACGGGACGACTTGTGCTCGAGCAGGTGGCGCTTGCCGGCGCGCTCACGGAGCACCTTGCCGGAGCCGGTGATCTTGAAGCGCTTCTTGGAACCGCTGTGCGTCTTGTTCTTCGGCATAGCGCCGTTATCTCCTCGTCGGTGGCGCTCCCGCCGGTCCTGGGGACCGGCTCACGGGAGCGTCATGTTGTGTCGGTGATTCCGAGACGGGCTGCCTCGGGATCAGGCCTCGGCAGATGCCTCGTGGGAGGTGTCCGCCTCGTCGGAGGCGGCCTCGGCGGAGACGTCTGCCTCGTCGGCGTCGGCCTCGACGGCGATGTCGGCTTCCTCGGAAGCCTCCTCCTCGCCGGCAGGGGCCACGCCCTGGCGCTCGGCCTTGCGGGCGGCCTGCGCCTCGCGGGCTTCGGCCATCGCCTCGGTCTTCTTCTTGTGCGGACCGAGAACCATGATCATGTTTCGGCCGTCCTGCTTCGGGTTCGACTCGATGAACCCGAGGTCCTCGACGTCCGAAGCGAGGCGCTGCAGCAGTCGGTAGCCGAGTTCCGGCCGGGACTGCTCGCGACCACGGAACATGATCGTGATCTTGACCTTGTCGCCCTGCTTGAGGAACCGAACGACGTGACCCTTCTTGGTGTCATAGTCGTGCGGGTCGATCTTCGGCCGGAGCTTCATTTCCTTGATGACCGTGTGCGCCTGGTTCTTGCGCGCCTCACGGGCCTTCATGGCCGACTCGTACTTGAACTTGCCGTAGTCCATGAGCTTGCAGACCGGCGGGCGTGCGGACGCCGCGACCTCGACCAGGTCGAGGTCGTACTCCTGCGCGAGCTCAAGCGCCTTGGCAAGCGGCACGATGCCGACCTGCTCGCCGCTGGGACCGACGAGTCGTACCTCGGGAACGCGAATCCGGTCGTTGATGCGGGGCTCGGTGCTGATGGATCCTCCTCGGTAGCACCACACGACTGTCTGGCAGACAGCCGTTGACGTTGGTGTCGTCAGACCGGCCTCGGCGGGATATGAAAAAAGCCCCGCCGGGACACAGGCAGGGGCTCCAACACAACCGGAGCACCGTCGCGTGCGAACCGCGGGGCGCAGACTCGGGCGGCTTTCCATCGTCCGTACGGAACGATGGATACCACCAGACCGGTGACCCGCCGCCCCAGAAGGCGGTCAGGTGGGAGAATCGGAGCCTCCACTTGTGGGCCGGGGACACAGGTCTCCGGCCGGTCGTAGCCCAATATAGCATTCCGCGCCAGAGCCGCTCACCCGGAGCCGGGCGGTCCGCGGCCGGCGCGGCCCGGCTTATCGTGTGGAGCATGACTGACGCGACCCCCACCCCCGCCACCGAGGCCGGCCCCACCCCGGACGCTCCCGACTACGACGCCATGACCCGCGACATCGCGGACGTGCCCGCCGTCGAGGTGATCACCACGGTGGCCGTGCACCTGCTGAGCGCCGCGGCGGTCAACCTGGGCCTGGACAAGCCCGACTCCGAGCACAAGGACCTCGACGAGGCCCGCAAGCTGATCACCGCCCTCGCCGGCCTGGTCACCGCGAGCGCCACCGAGATCAGCTCCTTCCACGCGGCCCCGCTGCGCGACGGCCTCAAGTCGCTCCAGCTGGCCTTCCGCGAGGCTTCCATCGTGCCGGACGAGCCGGGCCAGGGGCCGGGCGAGAAGTTCACGGGTCCGGTGTACGGGTAACCCCGCACTCCCCCACGCACCGAACGGGAAGGGCCGGGACCGCCGCCTCAGCGGCTGTCCCGGCCCTTCCCATGTGGCCTGCGCAGCACCCCGTGGTCGTGGGCGGCCCGGACGGCCTCCTTGCCCGGCCTCAGCGGGTGAAGAGCGGCTCCCCCGGCGGCGGTGCGGCGGCCGACGGCAGCAGGGCCAGGTCCAGCCCGCGCACCAGCCTGCCGCGCAGGGTCTCATCGGCCGCGAGCGCCTCGGCGACCCGACGGGCGGCCGCCGGGCCGACGGCGTCGGAGGCCGGCACGATCGCGAGGGTGCCGTCGGATCCGGGGCTCCCCGGGCCGAGATGGGCGCGCAGCACCTCGGGCTCCCCCGCCACCGCCGCCCGCACGGCCTCGCGCACGGCGGGGTCGGCCAGCGGGTCCGCATCCGTGCGCCCCTCGGCGAGTGCCAGCAGGGCCGGGCCGGTGAGCTGGTACGGGACGGGACCGGCCAGGTCGAGCACGACCGTGTCGGCCTTCTCGTGCGCGGCGGCCGCCAGGGCCTGGTGCAGCGGGACCGCCACCGGGCGGGCCGCCGGGTCCCACAGCGCCAGGGAGGCCGTGGAGGTGAAGGCCGGCAGGGCCCGGCGGTTGCCCGCGGTCAGGGTCGGGACGGCCATGTCGCTGGTCTTCTCGCGCCGCAGGCCCGTCTCGGGGTCGGTCTCGACCTCGCCGAGCATGGCGACGACGGGCACCAGCAGGCGGGCGCCCTTGAGGGCGGCCAGCACCTGCGGTTCGCGCGAGCGGTCCTGCGCCCAGGCGGCCAGGGCCGCGCTCAGTGCGGGATCGGCGGAGCCGTCGTCGTCGGAGAAACCGGGGTCGGGAATGTTCTTGTTCGCCACAGTTAACCGACCCTATCCCGCCGCGGGCCGCGCGGGCGCCGGGCCAGTACCGCGGCCACCGCGAGCAGCGCCACACCGGCGGCGGCCGCCTCCGGGGCGCCCAGGCGCGGCCGGCGCTCGGAGCGGCCGGCCGGCTCCGGTCCGGGCCCGAAGTAGGTGCGCCCGGCGGCGACGGGCGTGGGCAGCGCGGCTTCCGGGCGGAGCCTCGCCGCGCCCTGGAGCGCCGCGGCGGCGTCCACGGTGCCGTAGCCGCGGGAGTCGTCGCGGCCTCCGGCCGGAGCGTCCGAGGCGGTGTCCCGGAGCAGCTTCTTGATCTGCGCCGGGGACAGGCCCGGGTGGGCGGCCTTGACCAGGGCCACCGTTCCCGAGACGAAGGCGGCGGCGGCGCTGGTGCCCCAGCCCTCGTAGTAGGCGCGGTCGGGATCGGCGATGACCACGTCGACGCCGGGGGCGCTGACGGTGGCGTACCAGTGGCGGGTGGAGAAGTCGGCCTTCTTGCCCCTGCGGTCGACGGCGGCGACGGCGATCACCCCGGGGTAGGCGGCCGGGTAGGAGGCGGGGTCGCCGTGTTCGCCGCCGTTGCCCGCGGAGGCGACGACGACCACGCCCTTGCCGAGGGCGTACTGGACGGCCTCGTCCTCGGCGGCTTCGTGGTGGGCGGACTCGCTGTCGTCGCCCAGCGAGAGGTTGATGACGTCGGCGCCGTGGTCGGCGGCCCAGCGGATGCCTTCGGCGAGGGCGCCCGACTTGGTGTCGCGGGCCTTGGCGCGGCCGGGGTCGCTCTCCTCCAGGATCACGCGGACCGGGAGGATCTTGGCGTGCGGGGCGACGCCGAGCACGCCTTCGGCGCGGTCGGGGCCGTGGCCGCGCCCGGCGATGATGGCGGCCATCGCGGTGCCGTGGCGGGCCCAGGCGCGGTCGCCGCGGCCGGCGCCCATGGCGACGAGGTCGGCTCCGTCGAGGACCTGGCCGGTGAGGTCGGGGTGGGTCCCGTCGACGCCGGTGTCGAGGACGGCGACGGTGATCCCCTCGCCCTGGGTGGTGCCCCAGGCCTCCTCGGCGCGCAGGGTGAGCAGGCCCCACTGGCGGTCGCGGATGGTGTCGGCGGCCGCGGGGTGGGCGGTGGCGGCGGTGAGGAGGGCGGCGAGGGTCAGGACCGCGGCCGTGCGGGGCCGGCTCATCGGGCGGGTTCCGGGTCCGTGCGGTGCGATGCGGGCGGGGCGGCGAGCTCCTCGACGGTGCGTTCGATCCGCCCGGCGACGGCCTTGGCCTCGTGACCGAGTCCCGCTTGGGCGGGCGCTCCGGTGGCGCCGGGCCGGGCCGCCTCCTCGGCGGCCTGGGGCGCGTCCTGGACCCGGCCGTCGGCGAAGGCGGAGACGGCGTAGACGACGGCCGGGGCCACGGGGACGACGCTCGCGGTCCAGGTGGCCCGCTGGGAGTCGGTGAAGCCGTAGGCGGAGGGGGCGGGGAGGTGCCCGCGCAGTCCGTTCATGGTGGCGGGGTCGGCGGTGGTGAAGACGAGGCCGACGCTGACCAGGGAGCTGCGGGTGGAGTCGGTGTAGGTGGCGCGCAGGACGCGGGCGCAGCCGGTGGGGGCCAGGGCGGTGCGCCAGTCGGCGCCGAGGGCGGCGGGGCCGCAGTCCGCGTCGGGGGCGAGCGCGACCCGGGTCCAGGTCCGGTCGGCGCCGCCGGGACCGTCGCCCGCGCCGTCGAGCAGGGGCGGGAAGAGCCGGTCGGCCGGGGCGTTGCGCCACAGCGACGCGGCCGCCCGGTAGGCGGCTTCGGCGGGTACTGGGCGCCGGGCGGCGCGGTGGTCGCTCCAGGCGGTGGCGGCGGCCCCGGCGGTGAGGCCGGTGCCGAGCAGGGCGCAGAGCACGGCGGCCGTGAGGCGGGCGGGGCTGCGGGGCGCGGCCGGGGCCGCTTCGGGTCCGGTGAGGTCCGCGGGCAGCGGTGTAGACGTCGTCATCCGGCGGCTGTGCCCCCCGTTCGTCCGCTGCGGCCTTGTCCGTACTCTACGAGGTCGCGCGGGCCGCCCGGTGGCGTCCCCCCGTGCGCGGGACGGCCGAACCCGGCCCCGGCAGACCCCTACCCACGGGTACACCCACGTGGCAGGCTGCCGCCATGACTTCCGACCGTGCCCGGTACGACGCGGCCACCGCCCACCTCGACGCGCCGCTGGCCATCGTCGACCTGGAGGCGTTCGACGCCAACGCCGACGACATCGTCCGCCGCGCCGGCGGCAAGCCGGTCCGCGTGGCCAGCAAGTCCGTGCGGTGCCGGGCGCTGCTGGAGCGGGTGCTGGCCCGGCCAGGGTTCGCCGGGATCATGTCGTACACCCTCGCGGAGAGCATCTGGCTGGCCCGCTCAGGTTTCGAGGACGTGCTCCTCGCCTACCCGAGCGCCGACCGCGCCGGCTTCGCCGAACTGGCCGGCGACCCGAAGCTCGCCGCCGCCGTCACCGTGATGGTCGACGACCCGGCGCAGCTGGAGCTGATCGAGCGCTCCCGCGACGGGGGCACCCAGGAGGTCCGGGTCTGCCTGGAGCTGGACACCGCCCTGCACCTGCTCGGCGGCAGGATCCGCGTCGGAGCCCGCCGTTCGCCGCTGCGCGAGCCGGCCCAGCTCGCCGCGCTGGCCCGCGCGGTCGCGGCCCGTCCGGGGTTCCGGGTGGTGGGGCTGATGGGCTACGAGGGCCACGTCGCCGGGGTCGGTGACCTCCTCACGGGACGCCCCGTGCGCTCCCGGGTGATCCGGCTGATGCAGGCCGCGGCGCGCAAGGAGCTCGCCGCCCGCCGCGCCGAGGCGGTACGGGCGGTGCGGGCCGTCGTCCCGGACCTGGAGTTCGTCAACGGCGGTGGCACCGGCAGCGTGCAGCACACCGCCGCGGAGGAGGCGGTCACCGAGATCGCCGCCGGGTCGGGGCTGTACGTGCCGCGCCTGTTCGACAACTACACCTCGTTCCGGGGCCGCCCGGCGGCGCTCTTCGCCCAGCCGGTGGTGCGCAGGCCCGGCGTCGGGGTGGTGACGGTGCTCGGCGGCGGCTACCCGGCCTCGGGCGCGGCCGGAGCGGACCGGCTGCCGCAGCCGTACCTGCCGCGGGGTCTGCGCTACGACCCGCAGGAGGGCGCGGGCGAGGTGCAGACGCCGCTGCTGGGCGGTCCGGCCGACGACCTGCTGATCGGGGACCGGGTCTGGTTCCGTCACGCGAAGGCGGGCGAACTGTGCGAGCGCTTCGACGTGCTGCACCTGGTCGAGGGCGACCGGGTGGGCGCGACCGTCCCGACCTACCGGGGCGAGGGCCGCACCTTCCTGTGACCGCGTCCGCCGCCGGTGGGCCTCCCGGGACCGCAGCCCACCGGGGCCCGGGGAAATTCCGGATGACCGGGGGGCGTACCGGCACGTAACGTGCCGTCCATGGACCCGCTCACCGAACAACAGATCCGTTCGTCCTTCGTGAACTGCAGCAAGGGCGAGGCGACCCGGCTGAAGCTGCCCCTGGACTTCGCCGAACTGCCCTGGGAGGACCTGGACTTCCTGGGGTGGGTGGACCCGGGCGCGCCGCTGCGCGCCCACATCGTGCGCCCCGGTACGGACGGTTCCCCCGTCGGCATCACGCTGCGGGTCCCGGGCGCGAACCGGGCGGGCGCCTTCAAGTCCAGCATTTGTCAGATATGCCTGACGGGGCACGCCTCCTCCGGCGTCGCTCTCCTCGTCGCCCCCTTGGCGGGGGCTCGCGGACGGGAGGGCAACAGCGTGGGTACGTACCTCTGCGCCGACCTGGCGTGCTCCCTCTACATGCGGGGCAAGCGGCAGCCGAAGCTGCGTACCCGCGGCTACGAGGAGACGCTGTCCCTGGAGGAGCGCGTCGCGCGCGCCGAGGCGAACCTGGACGCCTTCGCCGCCAAGGTCACCGGCTGACGCCCTCTGGTAGACCTAGTAGACCGAGTCCGTCTGGTCCGGGACGACGCTCGTGTCGGCCCGGCGGACGGGGCCCGGGGTGCCGTCGTGGTCGACGTAGCCCGTCGTCGCGCACGGGTACGGGGCGCTCTTCTGCTTCTTCGGTTCGATGAACATCGGGTTCACGATCCACTTGCCGTCGCTGTTGTCGTAAGCGCGGCACATCAGTTCGTTCTTGTTCCGGTTCAGGACGAGCCGCAGGGCGGTCGCGTCGCGCAGGAACGACACGTCGGTGTCGGAGTCGCCCGCGGCGAAGACCTGGCGCCGGGCGGCGGGCTGGACCTTCTCGGCGGCCGCTCCCCGGACGCCGAAGACCTCCTGGTTGATCCAGCAGCGCTTGCCGTCGATGTAGGTGATCATCGTGTCCGCGCCGTCCTTCACCGACCCGCAGCCCCGCAGATGGGGGGTGAACCTGCCGCCGGGGGTGGTGGTGTTGCGTATGCCGATGACGTGGTCCGCGGAGATTCCGACGCCTTCGGCCCAGACCTCCACGACGGGCTGGGGCGAGGCCGAGGTGATCCACACGTCGAAGCCGGCCTGCCGCAAACCGTGGATCAGGTCCCGCTGCTGGTCGTAGTAGCGGACCCAGGCGGTGGCGGTGGTGCTGCCGACCCGCTGGGTGGCGCCGACCGGTGCCGCCAGGTTCTCGGCCCGCGCGGCGGCCGCGAAGGCACGGACCTCGGCGGGGCGCCAGCCGTGTGTCAGCTGCGCCAGCCAGGCGTAGGCCGGTTCGACCGTACGGTGGTCCGCGCCGGCGAAGGCGGGGGCGCCGGCCCGGGTGGCGGCGGTGCCGTAGACGGCCAGTACCTCGTCCGCGCAGGCCGCGCCGGCGGCGGTGCCGGTGGGCAGTGGGGCGCCGGGGCGGGCAAGGGTGTCGCAGGCGCCGGCGAGGGCCCGGACGGCGGCCGGGGTGAGGTAGCGGCTGGTGGCGGACCAGTCGCCGGAGGCGGGCCGGCGTATCTTGCCGCCGCGCAGCAGCCAGTACATCGTGGCGTCGCCGACGTCGTTCTTGACGACGGTGTTGTCCCAGTCGAAGACGGCGACGGGCTTGGTGCGGGCGGGGCGGTACGGGTTGCACGTGCCGTACTGGTCGATCAGCTGCTGGAGCCGCGCCCGGTTGTCCCCGTACCAGCCGCCCGTGAGCCGCGGGGTGGTGCAGCGTGCGGCGGGCGCGGCCCCGGCGGCGGGGGCGCCGGCCGCGAGGGCGCCGGCGCAGAGGGTGACGGCGGCGGTCACGGCCTGGAGCCGCCCTGCGCGGGTGGGTCGGGTCACTGGCGTGGACCTTCCTGTTCCGGGGGGTCGTCGGGGGCGGCCGAGCACGGCGGCCGGGCGTCGCGCGACGCCCGGCGGCCGCGATGGCACAGGGGTGGGGAGCTGCTACAGGGGCGTGACGTACGCGCCCGAGATACCGCCGTCCACGAGGAAGTCGGTGGCGTTGATGAAGGAGGAGTCGTCGCTGGCGAGGAAGGCGACGGCGGCAGCGATCTCGGTCGGCTCGGCGAACCGGCCGAGCGGGATGTGCACCAGGCGCCGGGCGGCCCGCTCGGGGTCCTTGGCGAACAGTTCCTGGAGCAGCGGGGTGTTGACGGGCCCGGGGCACAGGGCGTTGACCCGGATGCCCTGGCGGGCGAACTGCACGCCGAGTTCGCGGGACATGGCGAGGACGCCGCCCTTGGACGCGGTGTAGGAGATCTGGGAGGTCGCCGCGCCCATGACGGCCACGAAGGAGGCGGTGTTGATGATCGAGCCCCGGCCCTGGCGCTGCATGTAGGGCAGGGCGGCCTTGCAGCAGAGGTAGACGGAGGTGAGGTTGACGTCCTGGACGCGCTTCCAGGCTTCCAGACCGGTGGTGAGGATGGAGTCGTCGTCCGGCGGGGAGATGCCGGCGTTGTTGAAGGCGATGTCGACGGAGCCGTAGGTGTCGAAGGCCGTCTTGAAGAGGGCTTCGACGTCCTCGGGGCTGGTGACGTCGACCTTGACGAAGGTGCCGCCGACTTCCTCGGCCGCGGCCTTGCCGGCGGTCTCGTCGATGTCGCCGCAGACGACGTTGGCGCCCTCGGAGGCGAGGCGGCGGGCGGTGGCGAGGCCGATGCCGCTGCCGGCGCCGGTGATGACGGCGGTACGGCCGACCAGGCGGCGGCAGATGAGTTCTTCGTTGACTCGACTGGACATGGGTTTTCAGGCCTCCGTGCTGATGAAGACGTTCTTGGTCTCGGTGAATGCGGTCAGGGCGTCGGGTCCGAGCTCCCGGCCGAGGCCGGACTGCTTGTAGCCGCCGAAGGGGGTCCAGTAGCGGACGCTGCTGTGGGAGTTGACGGACAGGTTCCCGGCGGCGACGGCCCGCGAGACGCGCAGGGCGCGGCCGATGTCGCGGGTCCACAGGGAGCCGGAGAGGCCGTAGTCGCTCGCGTTGGCCAGGCGTACGGCGTCCTCCTCGTCCTCGAAGGGCAGGACGACGGCCACCGGGCCGAAGACTTCCTCCACGGCGACGGGCGCGGTGGGGGCGACGCCGGTGACGAGGGTCGGCGGGTACCAGAAGCCGGGCCCTTCGGGGGCGGTGCCGCGGATGGTGGTGAGGTCGTCGGTGACGTACCCGCTGACGCGTTCGAGCTGGGTCCGGGAGATCAGCGGGCCCATCTGGGTCTTCTCGTCGGCGGGGTCGCCCACGCGAACGGCTTCGATGGCGGGGGCGACGAGTTCCAGGAACCGGTCGTAGACGGAGCGCTGGACGAGGATCCGGGTGCGGGCGCAGCAGTCCTGGCCGGTGTTGTCGAGGAAGGCCATGGGGGCGGCGGCCGCCGCGGCCTCGACGTCGGAGTCGGCGAAGACGATGTTGGGGCTCTTGCCCCCGAGTTCGAGGGTGAGCCGCTTCACCCGGTCGGCGCACTTGGCCATGATCTGCTTGCCGACCGCGGTGGAGCCGGTGAAGACGATCTTCGCGACTCCGGGGTGTTCCACGAGGGCGTCACCGGTGACGGCTCCCAGGCCGGGCAGCACCTGGAAGAGGTGCTCGGGGATCCCGGCTTCGAGGGCGAGTTCGGCGAGGCGCAGTGCGGTGAGGGGGGTGGTCTCGGCGGGCTTGAGGATGACGGCGTTGCCCGCGGCGAGGGCGGGTGCCAGGGCCCAGCCGGCGATCGGCATGGGGAAGTTCCAGGGGGCGATCACGCCGATGACGCCGAGGGGTTCGAGGAAGGTGACGTCGATTCCGCCTGCGACGGGGATCTGGCGGCCCGACAGCCGCTCGACTCCCCCGGCGGCGAAGTCGAGGAGGTCGCGTACGTTGCCCGCTTCCCAGCGGGCGTTGCCGATGGTGTGGCCGGCTTCGCGGACTTCCAGCAGGGCGAGTTCCTCGGTGTGCGCGTCCACCACCGCGGCGAAGCGGCGCAGCAGCCTGGCCCGGTCGGCCGGGGCCGCGGCGGCCCAGCCGCGCTGTGCCGCGGCGGCTCTGGTGACGGCGGCGTCGACGTCGTCCCGTGTGGCGGCCGGGACGGTGGCGACGAGTTCCTCGGTGGCCGGGTTCAGCACTCTCAGAGCGGGAGGGGCCAGCACATCGGACACGTGGTTCCTCACAGGGTGTGCGTAGGGGGAGTTACAGGCGTTCGAAGGAGCGGCGCAGTTCCCAGTCGGTGACCGCCGAGTCGTACGCGTCGAGTTCGACGCGGGCCATGTTGCGGTAGTGGGCGACGACCTCGGGGCCGAAGGCGGCCTTGGCGATCTCGCTGGTCTCCCAGAGTTCCGCGGCTTCGCGCAGGGTGGCGGGGACGTGTGCGTAGTCGGCGGTGTAGGCGTTGCCGGTGCAGGCTTCGGGCAGTTCGAGGCGGTTCTCGATGCCGTAGAGCCCGGCCGCGACCAGTCCGGCGACGGCGAGGTAGGGGTTCACGTCGCCGCCGGGGAGGCGGTTCTCGAAGCGCATGGAGCGGCCGTGGCCGACCACGCGCAGGGCGCAGGTCCGGTTGTCCGCGCCCCAGGCGACGGCGGTGGGGGCGAAGGATCCGGGCCTGAAACGCTTGTACGAGTTGATGTTCGGGGCGTAGAGAAGGGAGAAGTCGCGCAGCGCGGCGAGCTGACCGGCCAGGAAGTGGCGCATCACGGGTGACATGCCGTGTTCCCGGTCGTCTCCGTCGCCGGCCATCGCGTTGTGTCCGTCGGCGTCGGTGAGCGAGAGGTGGATGTGGCAGGAGTTGCCCTCGCGCTCGTCGTACTTGGCCATGAAGGTGAGCGAGACGCCTTCTTGGGCGGCGATCTCCTTGGCGCCCGTCTTGTAGAGGGAGTGCTGGTCGCAGGTGGTGAGCGCCTCGTCGTAGCGGAACACGATCTCGTGCTGTCCGAGGTTGCACTCGCCCTTGGCGGACTCGACCACCAGGCCGGCGGCCTGCATCTCGTTGCGGATGCGGCGCAGCAGGGGCTCGATGCGGCCGGTGCCGAGGACGGAGTAGTCGATGTTGTACTGGTTGGCGGGGGTCAGGCCGCGGTAGCCGGAATCCCAGGCCTGTTCGTAGGTGTCCTTGAACACCATGAACTCCAGCTCGGTGCCGACCATCGCGGTGTAGCCGTGTTCGGCGAGGCGCTCCAGCTGGCGGCGCAGGATCTGGCGGGGAGCGGCGACGACGGGCGAGCCGTCGTTCCAGGCGAGGTCGGCGAGGACGAAGGCACTGCCGGGGTTCCACGGGAGGCGGCGCAGGGTGGCGAGGTCGGCGTGCATGGCGAAGTCGCCGTAGCCGCGGTCCCAGGACGACATCTCGTACCCGTCGACGGTGTTCATCTCGGTGTCGACGGCGAGGAGGTAGTTGCAGCCCTCGGTGCCGTGGTCGAGGACCTCGTCGAGGAAGAACTGTGCGGCGAACCGCTTGCCCTGGAGCCGCCCTTGCATGTCGGGGAAGGCCAGGACGACTGTGTCGATCTCGCCACTGGCGACCAGGGAGCGGAGCTCCTCGGGCGCGAGCGGGGGCTTGCGGTCTACCACTGGAATCTCTCCTTCGGTGAGCCGAGGGGGCCTAAGGTATTGAACAGAACCATTGCTTGGGAAGGGGTGGAGCCCAGATGACCGATACGGCGAGTGAGGGCGACGCGGTCGCGCGGCTGAATCCCGTGCTGCGGCAGGTGCGGGCGGGCAACGGTTTCGAGGAGGCGCTCGAGCAGATCCTCCAGGTGGTCCGGCTGGGTCTGGTGCCGGGCGGGGAACGACTGCCGCCCGAGCGGGAGTTGGCCGAGCGGATGGGCATCAGCCGGGTCACGCTGCGCGAGGTGCTGAAAGTACTCCAGGACCAGGGTCTGGTGGAGGCCCGGCGCGGCCGCTACGGCGGGACGTTCGTACGCGCGCGCCCCGACACACCGGCGGACGGCGCCGAGCAGGAGCTGCGGCGCCGGGTGGCGGGGGTGGACATCGAGGACGCGCTGCGGTTCCGCGAGGTCCTCGAAGTGGGCGCGGCCGGCCTGTGCGCCTCGCACGGGCTCACCGAGGAGGGCACGGAACGGCTGCTGGCCGCCCTCGCGGCCACCCACGACGCCCCGCTCCAGGAGTACCGGCGCCAGGACACCCTGTTCCACCTCACCCTGTGCGAACTGGCCGGCTCGCCCACCCTGACGGCCCAGTACGCGGCCGTCCGGGCCACCGTCAACGAACTGCTGGACTGCATCCCGCTGCTGGTGCGCAACCTCGAACACTCCCAGCAGCAGCACACCGCGCTCGTCGAGGCGGTGCTGGAACGGGACGCGGACTCGGCCCGCGAGACGATGCGCGAGCACTGCTGCGGCACGGCCGCCCTGCTGCGGGGCTTCCTAACGTGAGCCGCCCACGGGGGCCTTGCGGCCGAGAGCCTTTCGTAACCCCTCTTTAACGCCAGGGTCTTGCGCGCTCCACCCGCATGACGCAAAGGTACGCCTCACAACCTTTGCGTGCCTCACCCCCATCACCCGTTGCACCACCTTGCCCCAGGCAGGAGCGCACATGGCCGACGACACCGAGGCCCGGCTGACCGCCGCGCCCGTAACCACCAAGGCCGCACAGGCCCCGGACACGTACTTGGAACGCCGCACACTGCGCCGCGGCAGCGCCGGCTGGCTCCTGCTCACCGGCCTCGGCGTCGCCTACGTCGTCTCCGGCGACTTCTCCGGCTGGAACGTCGGCCTCGCCCAGGGCGGGTTCGGCGGCCTCGCCATCGCGACCGCCCTGATGGGTGCGATGTACGCCTGCCTGGTGTTCTCGCTCGCGGAGCTGTCGGCCATCCTGCCCACCGCGGGCGGCGGTTACGGCTTCGCCCGCCGGGCGCTGGGCACCTGGGGCGGCTTCCTCACCGGCACGGCGATCCTCATCGAGTACATCCTGGCGCCCGCCGCGATCTCCATCTTCATCGGCGACTACGTCGAGTCGCTCCACCTCTTCGGCCTGACCTCCGGCTGGCCCGTCTACCTCGCCTGCTTCGCCGTGTTCATCGGCATCCACCTGTGGGGGGTGGGCGAGGCCCTGCGCTTCTCGCTCGTCGTCACCGCCGTAGCGGTCCTCGCCCTCATCGTCTTCGCGCTGGGCGCGTTCACCGAGTTCGACCCCTCCCGCCTCGACGACATCGCCGTCGACACCGGCGCCGCGGGCGCGAGTTCGTGGCTGCCGCTCGGGTTCCTCGGCATCTGGGCCGCGTTCCCCTTCGGAATGTGGTTCTTCCTCGGCGTGGAAGGCGTCCCGCTGGCGGCCGAGGAGGCCAAGGACCCGGTGCGCTCGATGCCCCGCGCGCTGTCGATCTCCATGGGCATCCTCGTCCTGCTGGCCCTGATGACCTTCCTGGCCTCCACCGGCGCACGCGGCGCGGACGCCATCAAGGACGCGGGCAACCCGCTGGTCGTCGCGCTGGAGGGCGAACCAGGGCTGTCCTGGCTCAAGACCTTCGTCAACTACGCCGGGCTCGCCGGGCTCGTCGCCTCCTTCTTCTCGCTCATCTACGCGGGCTCCCGCCAGCTCTTCGCACTGTCGCGGGCCGGCTACCTGCCGCGCTTCTTGTCCCTCACCTCGAAGCGCAAGGCCCCCTACCTGGGCCTGCTGATCCCCGGTGCGATCGGTTTCGCCCTGGCCGCCGCCACCGGGAACGGCCCGCGCATGCTGAACATCGCGGTGTTCGGCGCGACCATCTCGTACGCCCTGATGGCCCTGTCGCACATCGTGCTGCGGCGCCGCGAGCCGGGCCTGGAGCGCCCGTACCGCACGCCGGGCGGGGCCGTCACCTCCTCGGTGGCGTTCGTCCTGGCCCTGTCGGCGCTGGTCGCCACCTTCCTGGTGGACAAGGACGCGGCGTTCATCGCGCTGGCCGTGTACGCCGTCGCCCTCGCCTACTTCGCCTTCTACAGCCGCCACCGTCTGGTCGCCTCCGCGCCCGAGGAGGAGTTCGCGGCGCTGGCCGAAGCCGAGGCGGAATTGACCCGCGACTGAAATCCTGACGCTGACTCGGATCCCGCCCACCTGGAGGTAGAACCGTGCCCAGGCCGCTCATCGGCATCACCACCTATGTGGAGGAGTCCACCCGCTACGGCGTGTGGGACCTCGCCACGTCCCTCGTCCCCTCCGGGTACTACGAGCTCGTCCAGGCTGCGGGCGGTACGGCCGTGCTGCTGCCGCCGGACGAGCCGTCCCGGGCGGGCGAGGTACTGAGCCGGGTGGACGGCCTGGTCGTCGCGGGCGGACCGGACGTGGACCCGGTGCGCTACGGCGCCGCCCGCGATCCGCGTACGGGCGCACCCGCGACGGTCCGTGACACGTGGGAGCTCGCGCTGATCGGGGCCGCGCTGGCGTCCGGTGCCCCGCTGCTCGGCATCTGCCGGGGCATGCAGGCGCTGAACGTGGCCCTGGGCGGCACGCTGATCCAGCACATCGACGGCCACGTGCACACCCCGGGCGTCACGTCCTGGCACCCGGTCCGACCGGTCGCCGGCACCCGCTACGCGGCGCTGGTCCCGGAGGAGGCGGAGGTCCCGACCTACCACCACCAGGCGGTGGACCGCCTCGGCGAGGGGCTGGTCGTCTCGGCGCACGCGCTGGACGGCACGGTCGAGGCCATCGAACTCCCGGACCCGGACCGCTGGGTGGTGGGCGTCCAGTGGCACCCGGAGCGCGACAAGGACACCCGTGTGATGGCGGCCCTGATCGACGCGGCGGCGGAGTTCAACCTCACCACCCCGACCCCGTCCCTCGCCCCGGCGACGCTGTAACCCGGGCGATCACGCCGGGCTCGGGCCGGCCGGGCCGGGCGGCGGGTCAGGGACGCAAGGCCGCACGGGCCGGCCGTCCCCGGCGGCCCCTGCCCGGTCCGCCGCCGGGAACAGCACGCGGGCGATCACGCGGGGCGGCGGGTCAGGGAGAGCAGGTCGCGGGCCGGACCGGCCGGACGGGCGCCCGTCGGCCAGACGGCCCGCAGGGCCCGCGCCAGCCCCGTCCCGGCCACCGGCACCTCCACCAGCCGCCGGGACCCCAGTTCGTCCCCCACCGCCAGCTCCGACAGCACGCACGGCCCCGCCCCGCTCAGCGCCGCCGACTTCACCGCGGTGGTGGACGCCAGCTCCAGCAGCGGCTGCGCCAGCCCCCCGGCCGCGGCCAGCGCCGCGTCCAGCACCTGCCGGGTCCCCGACCCCCGCTCCCGCAGGATCAGCGGGGTCGCCGCCAGCTCCGCAGCCTCCACCCCGCGCGAGCGGCGCGCCCACGGGTGCCCCGGCGCCACCGCCACCACCAGCCGGTCCTGCGCGATGACCACCGAGTCCAGCCCTTCGGGTACGGACAGCCCCTCCACGAACCCCAGGTCCGCTTCGTGCGCGAGGACCAGCCCGGCCACGATCGCCGAGTTCCCCGCGTGCAGCGACACCGCCGTCCCCGGCCGCTGCCCGCGCAGCGCGATCAGCCACCCGGGCAGCAGGTACTCCGCGATCGTCATGCTGGCCGCGACCCTCAGCCGCGAATCCCGCCGCCCCCGCAGCGCCTGCGCGCCCACGTCGAAGGCTTCGGCCGCCTCCACCACCCGCCGGGCCCAGTCGGTGACCAGCGCGCCTTCCGCCGTCAGCGTCGACCCGCGCGGCGAACGGTCCACCAGCGCCACCCCGAGCCGGGTCTCCATCGCCCGGATCCGGCTGCTCGCCGCCGGCTGGGTGATGCCCAGCCCCCGGGCCGCCCCGCTGAGGCTGCCGACCCGTGCGACCGCGAGCAACAGCTCCAGCGCGCCCAGGTCCGGCACCCGGTGCGCCAGTGGCACCACTTCCTCGTTACCCATAAACGCAGTTTATGCCGTCATACGGAACCGCCCTCTGCCCCCACCCGCCCCCCGCCCGGACGCTGAGTCCATGGCCACCACCCATGTGCTACCCCGCACCACCCCCGCACCCGCGCTCCGCGCCCACAAGGCCCCCGCGCTCCGCCACCTCGGCCCCAACTGGTACGCCTGCGTCATGGGCACGGCCATCGTCGCCAACGCGGGCACCACCCTCCCGTACCAGCTCCCCGGTCAGCGCGTGGCCTGCCAGCTCGTCTGGGCGCTGTCCGCCGCGGCCCTCGCCGTCCTGCTCACCGCCCGCGCCGGCCACTGGCTCCACCACCGCGACCAGGCACGCGCCCACCTCCTCGACCCCGCCGTGGCCCCCTTCTACGGCTGTGCGGCCATGGCCCTGCTGGCCGTCGGCGCCGGCACCCTGCTCGTCGGCAAGGACGTGATCGGCGCCCCGGCGGCCGTCGCCGCCGACGCCGTGCTGTACACCGCCGGAACCGTTGCCGGCCTGCTGATGGCCGTGCTGGTCCCCTACCTGATGGTGGTGCGGCACCGGGTCGAGCTGAGCCAGGCCAGTCCCGTGTGGCTGCTGCCCCTGGTCTCCCCCATGGTCTCCGCCGCCCTCGGCCCCCTGCTCATCCCCCACCTCCCCGCCGGCCAGGCCCGCGAGGCGATGCTGCTGGCCTGCTACGCCCTGTTCGGCGTGAGCCTGCTGGCCACCCTGCTGATGCTGCCCCTGGTCTTCGGTCGCCTGATCGTCGGCGGACCGCTGCCCCTGGCGCTGACCCCCACCCTGTTCCTGGTCCTGGGCCCCCTCGGCCAGTCGACCACCGCCGTGAACCAGCTCGCCGACATGGCCCCCCTGTCGATCGGCGCCCCCTACGCGCACGCGTTCGGCGCCTTCGCCGTGGTGTACGGGGTGCCCGTGACGGGCTTCGCCCTGCTCTGGCTGGTCCTCGCCGCCGCGATGCTGGCCCGGGCGGCCCGGGCCGGCATGGGGTTCGCGATGACCTGGTGGGCGCTGACCTTCCCCGTCGGCACCTGCGTGACCGGAGCCACCGGCCTGGCCCGCCACACCGGCCTGACCGCCTTCTCGTGGCTGGCCACCGCCCTGTTCCTGACGCTGCTGGCCACCTGGCTCGCCGCCGCCACCCACACCCTGCGCGGCCTGTTCACCGGCCGGCTGCTGCCCCGCTAACCGGCCCCCCGCAGAGCCTCGGCCAGCACCGCCGCAGCCCGCACGAGCGAGGGCCCGTACCACGTCAGATGCCGGCCGCTCACGAGCGCGGCCGGCAGGCCCGGGAAGGCCTCCGGGCCGTCCCCGGCCGTGAACCGGTACGGCTCGTCCGGCAGGACCACCAGGTCGCAGCCCGCCACCGCGGGTTCGTCCGGCCGGAACCGCGGGTAGCGCTCCGCGTGGCCGGCGTAGACGTTGTGCACTCCGAGGCGGCCCAGCACGTCCCCGGCGAAGGTGTCCCGGCCCAAGGCCATCCACGGCCGCCGCCACACCGGTACGACGGCCCGCGCCGCGGGCAGCGGTTCCACGCGGGCCCACGCCGCCTCCGCCTCGCCCAGCCAGCCCGGCCGGACCAGGCCCAGCGCTCCGACCAGCACCCGGTCCAGTTCCGCGAAGGCCTGCGGCAGCGTCCGGACCTCCGTCACCAGCACCCGCACCCCGGCCGCCTCCAGCGCGGCGAGGTCCGGGGGCCGGTTCTCCTCCTCGTTGGCGATGACCAGGTCCGGGCGCAGCCCGATGACGGCGGCCACGTCGGGGTTCTTCGTCCCGCCGATCCGTACCGCGTCCCCGAGGTCCTCGGGGTGCGTGCACCAGTCGGTCACCCCGACGAGCCGGCCCGGCGCGCTCACCGCCACCGCCTCGGTCAGCGACGGCACCAGTGAGACGACGCGCCGCACGCCGCTCAGTGCTCCGGCGAGGGCGGCTCGGACGTGGCGTGGATGTGCTCCCCCACCGCCACCACCAGGATCCGGGTGTCCTCGCTCACGGCCCGCCAGCGGTGGCGCACACCACCGGACAGGAACAGCGCGTCGCCGCTTTCCAGCCGGTACGCCCGCCCCTCGGCCTCCACCTGACAGGCGCCCGCGACCACGTACATGAGTTCGTCGTTGCGGTGCTGGTACTCGCGGCCCGCGTCCTGGTCCCCGCTGAACTCCAGGGCGTGCAGCTGGTGGTGCCCCCGTACGAGGGGACGCACGCCGGGGGCGGGCGTCAGCCCGGAGTCGTCCCCGGCCCGTACGAGGTCCACCGTACGGGCGGTGTCGGAGGCGGCCAGCAGTTCGACGGCCGTGGTCTCCAGGGCGTCCGCGACCCGCTCCAGGGAACGCATGCTGGGCCGGGCCCGCTCGTTCTCTATCTGGCTCAGGAAGGGGACGGACAGGCCGCTGCGCGCCGACACGACGGCAAGGGTCAGGTGGAGGGCGCGACGCCGTTTGCGTACGGCGACGCCCACCCGAAGCGGTTGCTCCTTGGCGTCCTTCTCCTTCTCGTCCCTGCCGTCCGTGCCGATCTTTCCGTCCCTGCCGTCCTTGCCGTTCATGTCGGGGCTGCCCTCCCCTAAGGGTTTGTCCGACGCGGACCGGGGTCGGATGCCCTGGGCCACTCGTCGCACATCGGTGTGCTGTAAGCACCTTACGCAGCAACCGCCCCCGGAATCGCGTTCACGGCAGGACCGGCCGCACCCGGCGGCCGACGGGGCGGCTGCGGCATCATCGTCAGCGTGACGACACGACGCCTGATGCTCCTGGACACCGCCTCCCTCTACTTCCGCGCGTACTTCGGCGTGCCGGATTCCGTGAAGGCCCCGGACGGCACGCCCGTCAACGCCGTGCGCGGTCTGCTCGACTTCATCGGGCGACTGGTCCAGGACCACCGCCCGGACGACCTGGTGGCCTGCATGGACGCCGACTGGCGGCCGCAGTGGCGAGTGGAGCTGATCCCCTCCTACAAAGCGCACCGGGTCGCGCAGGAGACGGAGAGCGGCCCCGACGTCGAGGAGACGCCGGACACCCTGACCCCGCAGGTGCCGATCATCGAGGCGGCGCTGGACGCGTTCGGGATCGCGCGGGTGGGCGTCGCCGGGTACGAGGCGGACGACGTCATCGGCACCCTCACGGCCCGCGCCACCGGCCCGGTGGACATCGTCACCGGCGACCGCGACCTGTACCAGCTCATCGACGACGAGAAGCAGCGGCGCGTGCTGTACCCGCTCAAGGGCGTGGGCTCGCTCCAGGTGACCGACGAGGCGTGGCTGCGGGAGAAGTACGGGGTGGACGGGCCCGGCTACGCGGACCTGGCGCTGCTGCGCGGCGACCCGAGCGACGGCCTGCCGGGTGTGCCGGGGATCGGCGAGAAGACGGCGGCGAAGCTGTTGGACGCGTTCGGCAGCCTGCCGGGGATCATCGCGGCGATCGACGACCCGAGGTCGAAGCTGACGCCTGCGCAGCGCAAGCGGCTGGACGAATCCCGGGCGTACCTGGCGGTCGCCCCGAAGGTGGTCAAGGTCGCCTCGGACGTCCCGCTGCCCCCGTTCGACCCGGCGCTCCCGGCGGCGCCGGCCCAGCCCGAGATGGTCGAGGCGCTGGCCCGCCGGTGGGGTCTGGGCGGAGCCGTGACCCGGCTAAGCAGCGCGCTGCACCGTTGAGGTGCTAACTTAGGGGAACCTAAGTTTCTGGGGAGTCAGGGGAGACGCCGTGGCAGAAGGACGCGCCCGCACAGTCGGCACCGCCGTCGTCGTACGCACGGAGCGGCTGACGCCGCACATGGTCCGCGTGGTGCTGGGCGGTGACGGGCTGGCCGGATTCGGTGCGGGCGAGTTCACCGACCATTACGTGAAGCTCCTCTTCGCCCCCGAGGGCGTCGACTACGCGTCGCCCTGGGACCTGGACCGGATCCGCGCCGAGCACCCCCGCGAGGAGTGGCCGCGCCAGCGCGCGTACACCGTCCGCAGCTGGGACCCGGTGCAGCGGGAGCTGGCGCTCGACTTCGTGGTGCACGGTGACGAGGGCCTGGCCGGGCCCTGGGCGGCCGCGGTCGAGCCGGGCGAGGAGGTACGTTTCCTCGGCCCCGGCGGCGCGTACGCTCCGCTGCCGACGGCGGGCTGGCACCTGCTGGCGGGCGACGAGAGCGCGCTGCCGGCGATCGGTGCGGCGCTGGAGCGGATGCCGGCGGGTGCGGTGGTGCACGCGTTCGTGGAGGTCGACGGCCCCGCCGACGAGCAGAAGATCGCCACCCCGGACGGCGTCGTCCCGGTCTGGCTCCACCGCGGCGACCGCCCGATCGGCGAGGCGCTGGTGGAGGCGGTCTCGGCGCTGGAGTTCCCCTCCCGGGACGTCCACGCCTTCGTCCACGGCGAGGCGGGCTTCGTGCGGGACCTCCGCCACCACCTCCGCGTGACCCGCGGCATTCCCCGCGAACGCCTCTCCATCTCCGGCTACTGGCGCCTGGGCCAAACCGACGAAGCCTGGCGCGCGATCAAACGCGACTGGAACGCCAAGATCGAAGCCGACCAAGAACCCGCCGCAGCCGCCTGACCAGCCCCCCACCTGCGCCCCGAGCCCCCCGTTTCAGCCCCACCGGCGCTTGAGACGCGGGGCCCATTCCAGCCCCGCCGGCGTTTGAGGCGCGGGGCCCGGGGCGGAGCCCCGGAAGGCCCGGCGCAGCCGGGGACGCTCCGCGCAACGGCGCCGCACCCCCCCAGCCAAACCCGCGCATGAGGCCCGGGCCCCCATTTCAGCCCCACCCGCGCTTGACGCGCGGAGCCTCATTTCAGCCTCGCCGGCGTTTGAGGCGCGGGGCCCCGCTTCAGCCCCGCCGACGTTTGAGGCACGCGGCCCCATTTCAGCCCCGCCGGCGTTTGAGGCGCGGGGCCCGGGGCGGAGCCCCGGAGAGCCCGGCGCAGCCGGGGACGCTCCGCGCAACGGCGCCGCACCCCACCCAGCCCCACCCGGGCGGAGCCCCGGAAGGCCCGGCGCAGCCGGGTGGGACCCGCAGCGGCGCAGCCCCCAGGCGGGGGAACCCGTTCAGCGGGACACTGACCCCATGCGTACCGTCCACGCACTCGCCACCGCCGCGGCGGCCACCCTCCTCACCACAACGGCCGCCGCCGCCCCCGCCCCGCCTCCACCCCCGCACCCCCTCCTCACCGACGCCGCCGTCGAGACGGCCGTGGCCCGCCTCGACGCCACCGTCACCGCCATGATGTCCCGCACCGGCGTCCCCGGCGTCTCCGTCGCCGTCGTCCACAACGACAAGGTCATCCACCTCAAAGGCTTCGGCGTCCGCAAGACCGGCGAGCCCGCGACCGTCGGCCCCGACACCGTCTTCCAGGTCGCCTCCCTCTCCAAGCCCATCTCCTCCACCGTCGTCGCCGGTGTCCTCAAGGACCCCGCCCAGTGGGACGACCACGTCCCCCTCCCCGGCTTCGCGCTCAAGGACCCCTGGGTCACCGACCACGTCACCACGGCCGACCTCTTCTCCCACCGCAGCGGCCTCCCCGATCACGCCGGGGACCTCCTCGAAGACCTCGGCTACGACCGGACCTACATCCTCGACCACCTGCGCCTGGAGCCCTTGACGCCCTTCCGCGCGAGCTACGCCTACACCAACTTCGGCCTCACCGCGGCCGCCGAGGCCATCGCCAGGGCCCACGGCGTCAGCTGGCAGAAGCTCGCCGACGACACCCTCTTCAAGCCCGCCGGCATGACCCGCACCAGCACCGAGTTCAGCGCCTTCGCCCACGCCCCCGACCACGCCGCCACCCACGTCAAGAACCCCGACGGCACCTGGAGCCCGCGCTTCGTCCGCGACCCCGACGCCCAGGCCCCCGCCGGCGGCGTCAGCTCCACCGCCCGCGACATGGCCCGCTGGATGCGCCTCCAGCTGTCCGGCGGCACCCTCGACGGCAAGCGGATCATCCCCGCCGACACCCTCGCCCGCACCCACATCCCCGAGATCGTCTCGCAGCCCGTCAACGCCACCGGGAGCAGCTCGTTCTACGGGCTCGGCTGGAACGTCGGTTACGACGGCGCCGGCCGGGTGCGCCTGAGCCACTCCGGGGCCTTCGAACTCGGCGCCAACACCAACGTCACGATGCTGCCCCTGGAACGGCTCGGCATCGTCGTCCTGACCAACGGCGCCCCGGTCGGTCTCGCCGACGCCGTCGCGTTCGACTTCTTCGACTTCGCCGAGCACGGCAAGGTGACCACCGACTGGCTCGGGGTGCTCGGCGGGCTCTACGCCCAGATGGACGAGGCGGGCCGCTCCCGCACCGACTACGCCCACCCTCCCGCCACCGCGAAACCCGCCAAGGCGGACTCCGCGTACACCGGTACGTACGACAACCCGTACTACGGCAAGGCCACCGTCACCGCGAACCCCGACGGCAGCGGCCTGACCCTCTCCCTCGGCCCGGCGCCGCAGCGCTACCCCCTCACCCACTACGACGGCGACACGTTCAGCTTCGAGACCCGGGGCGAGCTCGCCGTGGGCCGTACCGGCGCCACCTTCACCGACGGCGCCCTGCGCATCGAGTACCTGGACGCCGGCCACCTGGGCACCTTCGCCCGCCGGTAGCAGCCCGGCCGGCAGTCACCCGTGCAGCGCCTACGCTGGACCCCGATGAGCCGCAGATCCCACATCCCTCCCGCTCCCCTGCCCCAGCTGGCCGGCATCGACCCGGTCCGGCTGCGGCTGCCCCCCGACCCGCAGGGACTGTGGCCGGACCTCGGCGCCTACCTCACCGCCCGCTACGCCGGTACCCGCGGCGCCGAGTCCATGGCGCGGCTGCTGGAGTCGGGCCGGGTCCTCGGCCCGGGCGGGCGCGTCCTGCGCCCCCGCGACCCGTACGAGCCGGGCGCGTTCCTGTGGTTCCACCGGGACATGCCCCCCGAGCCGGTCGTGCCGTTCCCGATCCGTGTCGTCCACCGCGACGAGCACCTCCTGGTCGTGGACAAGCCGCACTTCCTGGCCACGACACCGCGCGGCAGCCACGTCTTCCAGACCGCCCTGGCGCGGCTGCGCGTGGAGCTGGACCTGCCCGCCCTCAGCCCGGCGCACCGCCTCGACCGGATGACCGCCGGACTGGTGATGTTCAGCATCCGTCCCGAGGACCGGGGCGCCTACCAGTCGCTGTTCGAGCAGCGCAAGGTCTTCAAGGAGTACGAGGCCATCGCACCGCACGATCCGCGGGTCGCCCTTCCCCGTACGGTGCGCAGCCACATCGAGAAGGTCCGCGGCGAGATGGCGGCGGTGGAGGTCGCGGGCGCCGAACCGAACGCGGAGAGCCTCGTCGAACTCGTCGACACCCGAGGAGGGCTGGGCCGCTACCGCCTGACGCCGCACACCGGGCGCACCCATCAGCTGCGGGTGCACATGAACGCGCTGGGCCTGCCGATCCTCGGCGACCCGGTCTATCCGGTGGTCGCACAGGCCGCGGACCCGGCGGACTACCGGCGCCCGCTCCAACTCCTGGCCCGCAGGCTCGCGTTCACCGACCCCCTGACCGGCACCGACCACCGGCTGGAGAGCGGCCTGACCCTGCGGGCCTGGGACGACCTGCCCGGCTGGGAGGCCGGCCCTTGAACCCGGGCGGCCTCAAGGGCCTGACGGCTTCTCCCTGACCCCCGCGACGCGCAGCGCCGCGTCCGCAGCGGCTTCCGCGAAGGCCGCGACCGGCCGTGCCGGGTCGGAGCGGTGGATGAGCATGACGCCTTCGATGAGGCCGAAGACGAGGTCGTTGCGCAGGGCCAGTCCGGCCCGGTCACCGGCCAGTTCGGTCCCGACGGAGGTGGTCCGGAGCAACTCCCGGTAGGCTCCGCGCAGTTCGTCGCGCATCCGGTGGAACCGGGTGAAACGGGCACCGCCCACCTCCGGCAACAGGTAGAGCGCTCCCAGGTTGTACGGGCCACCGCACAGCAGCAGTACATCGGAGCGGCACAGCTCCCACAGCCTCCGGGCGGCGGGCCGCGCACTGTCGGCCAGCAGCCGGCGGGCCAGCGTCAGTGAGGGCGCGACCGTGGACTCCAGTAGTTCGGCGAGGAGTTCCTCCTTCCCGCCGAAGTAGTGGTACATCGTCGCCTGGCGCATTCCGGCCCGTTCGGCGACGGTCCGCGTGGTGGTCGCCGCGTAGCCCCGCACCGTGAACAGCTCGGCCGCCGCGCACAGGAGTTCCTCGCGCGGCGGCCGGCCGCTGTGCCGTCCGTGCTGATCGGCGCGTGGCCGGCCGACCCGTCTCGGCCCTTCGTCCGTTCCCCCACTCATGTGCCGATCGTCGCACAGGACACGTCCGATCGATCATGGCAAGAGATGAGATCCGGCCTCCCCGCCTCTCGGAGGAAGACCCAAATCCGCTTAGCCGACGGAGCTGTAGGCCACGACACCCCGAAGCAGGGCGTCCACGGCCTTCCGGGCATTTCGCGCCACCGTGCTGCCGCCCTGGGAGGACGGCGGGGCGGACGACGAGGGCGCCGCCGCCGCGATCTGCCCGAGCACGTCGATGACCTGCTTGCACCAGCGCACGAAGTCACCCGCGGGCATCTCCGCTTCGCGCAGCACCTCGTCCAGGCTCTTGTCGGACGCCCACTGGTAGGCGGCCCACGCGAAGCCGAGGTCCGGCTCGCGCTGCCCCACGCCCTCCGCCTGGTTGATGCGGTGCTCCTCCTCCAGCGCGTCGAGCCGGCCCCAGATCCGGACCATCTCGCCGAGCGCCGTCTTCGCCGCGCCGCCCGGCACCTTGGGCGCCACCGCGTCGTCGGACTGGCGCGCCTCGAACACCAGCGCCGAGACGCAGGCGGCCAGTTCGGCCGGGTTCAGGCCCTCCCAGACGCCCTCGCGCAGGCATTCGGAGGCCAGCAGGTCCAGTTCCCCGTACAGCCGGGCGAGCCGCTTGCCGTGCACGGTGACCTCGTCCTCGCGCAGGTAGTCCAGCTCGGTCAGCAGGGCGTGGATCCGGTCGAAGGTGCGGGCGATGGTGTTCGTCCGGCCTTCGATGCGCCGTTCCAGCTGCACGGTGTCCCGCTTGAGCCGGTGGTAGCGCTCCGCCCAGCGGGCGTGGTCCTCGCGCTCGTCACAGCCGTGGCAGGGGTGCGCCCGCAGTTCGGCGCGCAGCCGGGCGATCTCTCGGTCGTCGGCCGCCGCGGCCCGCCCGCGCCCGCGCCGCTCCGGGACTATGTGCCCCGCCTTGGCCCGCAGCGCGGACGCCAGGTCCCGACGGGACTGCGGGGACCGAGGGTTGAAGGTCTTGGGGATCCGCATCCGGTCGATGGCCTCCACCGGCACCGGGAAGTCGATCGCGGCGAGCCGCTTGACCTGCCGTTCCACGGTGAGCACCAGCGGCCGCGGCCCCTCGGTGTACTCGTACCCGCGGTGGCCGTTGGACCGCCCCGCCGGCATGCCCGGGTCCAGGACGAGCGCGAGCCCGGCGAACTTGCCGGTCGGCACGTGGATGACGTCGCCCGGCTTGAGCTTCTCCAGCGAGCCGGCCGCCTGGACGCGGCGCTGCGCCGCGCCCTGCTTGGCCAGCTCCGTCTCGCGGTCCTTGAGGTCGCGGCGCAGCCGCGCGTATTCCTCGAAGTTCCCGAGGTGGCAGGTCATGCCCTCCCGGTAGCCGTCCAGGCCCTCCTCGTTGCGCTGCACCTGCCGGGAGATGCCGACGACCGAGCGGTCGGCCTGGAACTGGGCGAACGAGGTCTCCAGCAGCTCGCGCGAGCGGTGCCGCCCGAACTGCTGCACCAGGTTCACGGCCATGTTGTAGGAGGGCTTGAAGCTGGAGCGCAGCGGATAGGTGCGGGTGCCGGCGAGCCCGGCGAGCGCGACCGGGTCCATGCCGCGCTGCCACAGCACCACCGCGTGGCCCTCGACGTCGATGCCGCGCCGTCCGGCCCGGCCGGTGAGCTGCGTGTACTCGCCGGGGGTGATGTCGGCGTGCTGCTCGCCGTTCCACTTGACCAGCTTCTCCAGGATCACCGTGCGCGCGGGCATGTTGATGCCGAGCGCGAGGGTCTCGGTGGCGAAGACGGCCTTGACCAGGCCGCGGACGAACAGTTCCTCCACGACCTCCTTGAAGGTCGGCAGCATTCCGGCGTGGTGCGCGGCGATGCCCCGCTCCAGCCCTTCGAGCCATTCGTAGTACCCGAGGACGTGCAGGTCCTCGGTGGGGATGGAGGAGGTCCGTGCCTCGACGATCTCGCGGACCCGCAGCCTGGCCGCGTCGTCGTTGAGCCGCAGGCCCGCGTACAGGCACTGCTGGACCGCGGCCTCGCAGCCGGCCCGGCTGAAGATGAAGTTGATGGCGGGGAGCAGGTCCTCGTTGTCGAGGCGGGCGATGACCTCGGGCCGGCTCGGGGTCCAGATCCGGCCTCGGGAGCGCCGCTCGCGCTCGCGGTCGGCTTCGCGGACCATCTTGCCGCGCCGCCGGTCCTTGGGGTTGTACGTGCGGCTGTTCTGTTCCCGCGCCATGCGCAGCAGGTCCGGGTTGACCTCGCGGCGGGCGGAGCCGCGGCCGCCGTGGTCGGACTCCTCCTCGAAGAGGTCGTAGACCTTGCGGCCGGCCATGACGTGCTGCCACAGCGGTACGGGCCGCTCCTCGGAGACGATCACCTCGGTGTCGCCGCGCACGGTGTCGAGCCAGTCGCCGAACTCTTCGGCGTTGGAGACGGTGGCGGAGAGCGAGACCAGGGTCACCGACTCCGGGAGGTGGATGATCACTTCCTCCCAGACGGCTCCGCGGAACCGGTCGGAGAGGTAGTGCACCTCGTCCATGACGACGTAGCCGAGGCCGAGCAGGGACTGGGAGCCCGCGTAGAGCATGTTGCGGAGCACCTCGGTGGTCATCACGACCACCGGCGCCTCGGAGTTGACGCTGTTGTCACCGGTCAGCAGGCCGACCTTATCGGCGCCGTAGCGCTTGACGAGGTCGGCGTACTTCTGGTTCGACAGCGCCTTGATCGGCGTCGTGTAGAAGCACTTGCGGCCCTGCCGCAGCGCGAGGTGCACGGCGAATTCGCCGACGATCGTCTTGCCCGACCCGGTGGGGGCGGCGACGAGGACGCCCTTGCCCGCCTCCAGGGCCCGGCAGGCCTCGACCTGGTACGGATCCAGGCCGAATTCGTACATCTCGCGGAAGGGGGCCAGGGCGGTGGCCTCTTCGGCGGCGCGGATCCGGGCAGCGGCGTACCGCTGCGCGGGTGAGAGTTCTTCGGTCATCTTGTCTTCGAGCCTACCCGCCGCCTGTGACAACAGTCGGATCTTTACGGGGAGGGCGAAGACCGGGCCCGACGGCCCGGCCCCGGTGACCTGCCGGCCCGGTGACCGGCCGGGCCTGACGGCCGGGGCCGTCAGGTCGCGTCGTCGTACCCGTTGATCCGCTCGCGCCCGCCGTCGTCCTGCCCGGGCAGGGCCGAGGGAGCCGGGGCCGCCTCCACCGCGCCGATGGGCGCGGGCGTCAGGTCCAGCACGGAGGCCTCGTCGTCGTCCAGGCCGGCGTCGGGGTTGCGGCGCTTGCGCCTGCGGTCGTTGATCAGGCACAGGCCGAGCGCGATGAAGTACAGGCCGATGATCGGGGCGGCCAGCGACATCATGGTGAGCGGGTCACCGGTGGGCGTCGCGAACGCCGCGAAGATCGTGATCCCGAGCACCATGATCCGCCACCAGCTCGCCAGCCGCTTCGCGGTGAGCACCCCGGTGAAGTTGAGCAGGATCAGCAGCAGCGGCAGCTCGAAGGCGAGACCGAACACCACGACCATGCGCGTGACCAGGTCGAGGTAGTCGTCGACCGGCAGCAGGTTGCGCGCGTTTTCCGGGGTGAACTCCAGCAGGATCATCGCGGTCTGCGGGAGGATCTTGTAAGCGAGAACGGCGCCCGCGGCGAACAGCGGCGCTCCGGCCGCGACGAAACCGACGGCGTACTTCTTCTCGTGGCTGTGCAGACCCGGGGCGACGAACGCCCACAGCTGGTAGAGCCACACCGGCGCGGAGAGCACCACACCGGCGGTGAGCGAGACCTTGAGGGCGATCGAGAACGGCGCGATGAGACCGTTCACGGTCATGTCGGCGCAGGGACGGCCGTTGCGCTGCGAGACCACCCCGTTGGTGCAGCCCACGGAGTCCAGCATCGGCTTGAGCATGAAGTCGATGAGGTGCTTGTAGAAGAAGGCCGCCACCACGGTGATCACGAGGATCGCCAGGACCGACTTCATCAAGCGGTTTCTCAGCTCACGCAGGTGCTCGACAAGGGGCATCCGCCCTTCGGCGTCCTTGTGCTTTTGACCCTGCTTGCGGGCAGACTTGAGCAACCCACGTCCCTTGTCTCGTTGCAGATGACTGGCGTGACCGGTGAGGCCGCGGGCCGTCAGCCCTGGGTGGTGCGGTTCGGCTCGCCGACCGGGCGGGCGCTGGTCACGTCACCGGGCGAGGCCTGGATGGTGCGCGGAGCGGCCGCCTGCTGCGGGGCCTGGTCGGCGACGGTGGCGGCGGCGGCATCCTCGGCCTGGCCGTCCTGCTTCATGGCCTTGGCCTCGCTCTTGAGGATGCGGGCCGACTTGCCGAGGGAGCGCGCCATGTCGGGGAGCTTCTTGGCACCGAAGAGCAGGAAGATCACGGCGATGATCAGGAGGAGTTCAAGAGGCTTCAGGTTGCCGATCATGGGCTGACTTCCTTCTCACCGAAACGGCTGGTTGGGTGGCGGGCGGGCCGGGACGAAGATCCCGCCACCGCTCCTGCATGGATCGTAACCCCCAGGGGTTAACGCCCGGCAATGCCCCGGGGTCATCCCCGCCCGCACGGGGCGGACGGACCCGGGTCCGGTCCGGGGATGGTACGACCCCGTACGCCAGGTTTCTACGAGGGTACGCCTACCGGCTCGCCGCCCGGCCGGCCCCGGCCAGGTCGGAGGCGGCCCGCTCGAGGTCGCCCGCGGCCTCGGTGACCCGGCGGCTGGCCTCGGCCACCTGCGCCGACAGCCGCCGCACCTCCAGGAAGACCCGCGCGGCCGGCACCGCCAGCACGGCGAGACCGAGGAAACCCAGGGCAATTGCGAGCATCGGCCACAGCATGGGAGGAGCCTAGCGCCGACGGCGCCTCACACGCTGCGCAGGGTGCTCACACCGCCGCCCGTCAGCAGCTCCACGATCCGTTCCCCGGCGGGCTTGCGCACCTGCGCCCCGCACTGGGGGCAGGTGAACGAGTAGAAGGTGCTGCGGCTGCTGCCGCCGATCGCCAGCCGCAGCGCTCCCGCCGCGAGCTCGAAACGCCCCCGGCACTGCGGGCACCCGGCCTTGAAGGTGACCGGCCCGCCGCCGGCCCCCGGCCGCTTGTGCCCCGGACCGGCCGCCGGCCCCGGGCCGCCCCCCGATGATGACGGCATCGCTCCCCCTAGCCCTGTTCCCCGTATCCCGCGAGTGCCGCTCGTGCGGCGCTGCACGCGCTCTCCGCGAGCTCCGGGGGCGACACGATCCGCCCGTCCCGGCCCAGCCGCAGCGCGAGCCGGCGCAGTGACGCCGGATCGGGGCTGCGCAGTGTGATCCGCAGGCCGCCCCCGGCCAGTTCCTCGGCGCTGTCGTGCGGGTAGTACTCGGCGACCCAGCGCCCGCCGGGCCCGACCTCGACCACGACCTCCGGATCCTCCGCGGCCGGCTGGACCAGCCCCTCGGACAGGTCACGCGGCTCGATCGCGGGCGGCTCGGCCCGCTCGTCCAGCAGCCGGATCTCCGCGACCCGGTCCAGACGGAAGGTGCGCCGGGCCTCGGACAGGTGGCACCACCCCTCCATGTACGTGTGCCCCACCGCGAACAGCCGGATCGGGTCGACCTTCCGCTCGGTCAGCTCGTCCCGCGCCGGCGAGTAGTAGCGCAGCCAGAGCCGGCGGCGCTCCGCGATGGCCCGGTCCACGTCGGCGAAGACCCCGCCCTCGGACTCGAAGGTCACCGACAGCCGGGAGCTGGCCCCCGCCGCCTCGCCCGCGGCCGCCTCCAGCTTCGCGGTGGCCCGCAGCAGCGCGTCGCGGTCGCTCTCGCGCAGCCCGGGCAGGGTCGCCACCGCGCGGGCGGCGACCAGCAGCGCGGTCGCCTCGTCGGCGGCCAGCCGCAGCGGCTCCGCCGTCGACTCCCCCGACGCGTCGGGGTTGCGCCACCAGATGCGCTCCCCGTCGGTGTCGATGTCGAGCAGGTCCCCGCCCCGGAAGCTCGTCCCGCACATGGGCAGCACGTCGAGGTCCGAGATCAGCTCGTCCTCGGTGATCCCGAAGGCGCGCGCGACGTCGGCGACGTGCGCCCCGGGGCGTTCGCGCAGATACGTCACCAAGGACAGCATCCGGCGGGTCTGGTCAATGGCGTTCGCAGCCATGCTGGTACGTCTCCCCCTCAGGGCGTGCGTTCATGACATCCGAGCGGTACGGAACTTCCCCGGGCGCCGCTCCCCGCCCCGGCCGGGTCAGCCGAGCGCGACCGCGCGCAGCCGGTCCACCACGTCCGCCCGCAGGTCGGCGGGCTCCACCACCAGCACGTCCGGGCCGAACTCCACCAGCCATGCGTCCAGGCCGTGCCCGTACGGGATCTCCAGCTCGTCCCAGCCGTCGCCGCCCTCCTTGACGGAGGTGGCCTTGGCGCGCAGCGGGTACCCGGCCCCGGTCCGCAGCCGGATCCGCGCGCTGCGGTCCGCGCTCTCCCCGGCCCAGCTCGCCACGGTCTCCCGTACCGTCACCACGTCCGGCACCTGCGCCGTGTACTTGCCGGCCCGCGAACGGACCTTGCCCGTGATCCGCGACAGCCGGAACACCCGCTCCGCCCCGCGGTCGCGGTCGAAGCCCGCCAGGTACCAGTGGCCCCGCCAGCACTCCAGCGCCCACGGCTCGACCTGCCGGGTCTCCGGGTGCGCCGCGGTGGACTTGCGGTAGTCGAACACCACCGGCCGCCGGTCCCGGCAGGCCAGCATCAGCGGCTCGAAGGCCGCCTCGTGGACCGGGATGCGCGGCTCGATCGCGCTGTGCTGGCCCTCGTACGGATCGCCGGCCTCCGGCATCCCGCCCGCCCGCAGTTTCTGCAGCGCCCCGCTCGCGGCCCCGGCCAGCCGGGCCTGCTGCCACACCTTCGCCGCGAGCCCCAGGGCCGCGGCCTCCTCGGCGTCCAGGGAGACGGGCGGCAGCCGGTTGCTGTCCCGGCGGGCCAGGTAGCCGGTCTCGCCCTCCAGGTTCTCCACCGTCTCGATCACCAGGCCGAGTTCCCGCAGATCGTCCTTGTCCCGCTCGAACATGCGGTTGAAGGACTCGTCGTTCCCCGCCTCCAGGTACGCCTCGATGGAACCCCGCAGCTCACGCTTGCTGAGCGGCCTGCGGGTCCCCAGCAGGCACAGCGCCAGGTTCATCAGCCGCTCGGCCTTGGCAATCGCCATCGACGCCCTTCCGCCCTTCCCGACGAACACCCGCCGGCGTACACACCCGTGACCGTTGACCGTACCGCCCCGGAGGGCCCCGGCAAAAGCGAGGGCCCCCGCCTCACGGCAGGGGCCCCGACGGTGTGACGGCGCGGTCGCTCAGGCGGCCATCAGGTCACACACGAAGATCAGCGTCTCGCCCGGGGCGATCACGCCGCCGCCCGCGCCACGGTCACCGTACGCGAGGTGCGCGGGGATCGTGATCTTGCGGCGGCCGCCGACCTTCATGCCCTGGACGCCCTGGTCCCAGCCCTTGATGACCTGGCCGACACCCAGCTGGAACTCCAGCGCGCTGCCGCGGTTCCAGGAGGCGTCGAACTCCTCGCCGGTCGAGAACGCCACACCCACGTAGTGGACCTTGACGAACGCGCCGGCCTTGGCCTCGGCGCCGTCGCCCACCCAGATGTCCTCGACCACGAGGTCGGTCGGGGCGGGCCCCTCGGGGAAGTCGATCTCGGGCTTCTCGAGCTTGTCGCTCACGGAACTGCTCCTCATACGAACCAACAGGGGGCGCCCCCCGGCCGGAGCCGGGGGAAACCGGAACCAGTGTTACATCACCGAGAGGATGTCCAGGCTGAACACCAGCGTCGAATTGGCCGGGATCGTCCCCTGCTCCTTGTCACCGAACGCCTGGTCCGGCGGGATCACCAGCAAGATCCGGCTGCCGGCCTTCTTGCCCAGGATGCCGTCCTTGAGGCCCTTGACCGACAGGTCGGACATCGGCCACGGCACCACCGAGTCGGTGGCGTACGTGCTCTCGAAGGTCTTGTCGTCCTTCCACGTCTTCCCGTTGAACTTCACCACGACCGTGTCGGTGTCCTTCACGACCGGGCCGTCGCCCTCCAGGACGTAGTTCGAGACCAGCTTCGTGGGCTCCGCGGTGTCCTTCGGGATGGTCACGGACACTTCCTTGCCGTCCGTGTTCGTACCGATCTTCGGCAGGTCCTTGTTGTCCTGCGGGACTTCCTTGCCCGTCGCCGAAGCCGGGACGCTCGTACCCTTGACGATGTCCACCACGAACACGAGCGTGGCGTTCGGCTTGATCTTCTCGCCCGAACCCTGCGCGCCGTAACCGAGGTCCGGCGGGATCACCAGTTCGACGCGGCTGCCGACCTTCTGGCCCTGCAGGCCCTGGTCCCAGCCCTTGATGACCTGGCCCGCGCCGAGGGTCACGTCGAACGTCTTGCCCTTGCTGAAGCTCTCGTCGAAGGGCTCCTTGCCGTCCCACACCTGGCCGTAGTAATTGACCTGGGCGATGTCCTTGGCCTTGAGCGCCGGGCCCTTGCCCTCGCTGATGACCTCCACCTTCAGTTCCTTCGGCGGGTCACCCTTCCCCTTCGACAGGGTCGGCTTCTCCCCGAACTTGGCGCCCTTCGTGATGGCGGGCACCCCATTCTTCATCTGGGCGGAGTCGGAGCCGCTGTCGTCACCGCAGGCTGCCGTCGTCAGCAGCAGAAGGGGTACGACCAGCAGGCCGGCAAGTCGGCGCACGTGTTCCTCAGATCTCAGACGGCAACGGTCGCCGCCACTCTAAGGCGTGGACGGGGCCCCGTACGAGATACGTACGGGGCCCCGGCCGAGATCAGTGAGATGTCACACTTTGCCGACGCCAACCGGCCCTTACATACCGGCGATCAGCTTCTCCACCCGGTCGTCCACCGACCGGAACGGGTCCTTGCACAGCACCGTCCGCTGCGCCTGGTCGTTCAGCTTGAGGTGCACCCAGTCGACGGTGAAGTCCCGCCGCTGCTCCTGCGCCCGGCGGATGAAATCGCCGCGCAACCGCGCCCGCGTCGTCTGCGGGGGAACCGACTTGCCCTCGAAGATCTTGAGGTCGTTGCAGATCCGGGCCGCCTGCCCCTTGCGCTCCAGCAAGTAGTACAGTCCGCGTCGGCGGTGGATGTCGTGGTACGCGAGGTCTATCTGGGCGACCCGCGGGTTCGACATCGTCATGTTGTGCTTGTCCCGGTACCGCTCGATGAGCTGGTACTTCATGACCCAGTCGATCTCGGTCCCGATCCGGTCCAGGTCCTCCGCCTCGATCGCGTCGAGGGTACGGCCCCACAGCTCCAGCACCTGCTCCACGACACCAGTACGGATACCCCGCCGCTCCGCGAAGTCCAGCGCCTTGTCGTAGTACTCGCGCTGGATCTCCAGAGCCGACGCCTCGCGCCCGCTGGCCAGCCGCACCTTGCGCTGACCGGTGATGTCGTGGCTGACCTCGCGGATCGCCCGGATCGGGTTCTCCAGGGTCAGGTCGCGCATCACGGTCCCCGCCTCGATCATCCGCAGCACCAGGTCCGTGGCACCCACCTTGAGCAGCATGGTCGTCTCGGACATGTTCGAGTCCCCGACGATCACGTGCAGCCGGCGGTAGCGCTCCGCGTCCGCGTGCGGCTCGTCCCGCGTGTTGATGATCGGCCGGGACCGGGTCGTGGCCGAGCTGACACCCTCCCAGATGTGCTCGGCGCGCTGGCTCACGCAGTAGACCGCGCCCCGGGGCGTCTGCAGCACCTTGCCCGCGCCGCAGATCAGCTGGCGCGTGACGAGGAACGGAATGAGGATGTCCGCCAGGCGGGAGAATTCACCGTGCCGCGCCACGAGGTAGTTCTCGTGGCAGCCGTACGAATTGCCCGCCGAGTCGGTGTTGTTCTTGAAGAGGTAGACGTCGCCCGCGATCCCCTCCTCGTGCAGGCGGCGTTCGGCATCGACGAGCAGGCCTTCGAGAATGCGCTCGCCGGCCTTGTCGTGGGTGACCAGCTCGGTCAGGTTGTCGCATTCGGGAGTTGCATATTCCGGATGCGAACCCACGTCAAGGTAGAGGCGGGCGCCGTTCCGCAGGAAGACATTGCTGCTGCGGCCCCATGACACAACACGGCGGAAGAGGTAGCGCGCCACTTCGTCAGGTGACAGTCGGCGCTGTCCCCTGAACGTGCACGTGACGCCGTACTCGTTCTCCAGCCCGAAAATGCGGCGGTCCATGACTGAACATTACGCCTTCTGCCCTGTTCTGAAACCGGGTTCGAGACCGGGGTTCCGATCAGTTTCCCGCGAAGGGCCCCGACACGCCGTCCGCACGGGCCGCACCGGCTCGTCCGGGCACCTGCCCCGCACCACCCGCGGCCGACCCCGCCACCGGCCGGCCGCGGCCGCCGGAAGCCAGAACCCGCTGAGTGGCCATCAGCACCAGCAGCGCCGCAGCGCCCGCCACGCTCGCCACACCGAAACCGGCCGCCGTTCCGCCCAGTTCCACCGCCGGACCGGCCGCCGCCGTGCCGATCGCCGCGCCCACCCCGAAGAACGTGACCAGCCAGGAGAACGCCTCCGTCACCGTCCCGGCCGGAGCGTGCCGGTCCACGACGATGAACGCGCAGGCGATCGCCGGCGCCAGGAACACCCCTGCGAGCGCCGTCAGCGCGGTCATCGCCACCGCCCCCGGCACCAGCATCAACGGCAGGTAACACGCCGCCAGCAGCGCCACCAGCAGCCGCAGCCGCCGCTCCGGCGCCCCCGGCCACTGCCGGGCCCCGTACAGCACCCCGCCGACCAGCGCACCGAGCCCCAGGGCCGCCATCAGCCAGCCGTACACCGCCTGACCGCCATGACCGTCCGCGTAGGCCACACCGGCCACCGTGATCGACCCCAGCGCCGTACCGACGAAGAAGAACGCCCCCAGCAGCGCCAGCAACCCCCGCGAGCGCAGGGCGCCCAGCCAGTGCGCCTCGCGCGGCTCCGAACGCCACGCCCGCGAAGGCGGCGACACCACCACCGACAGGGCGCCGAGCACCCCGATCGCGTTGAGCAGCAGCAGGGCCGCCGCCGGATCCCACAGCGACACGAACAGCGTCACCAGCAGCGGGCCCACCGTGAACATGACCTCCTGGGCCACCGCGTCCATCGCATAGGCGGCATGGACCCGTTCCTCCTTGCCGCCCAGCACGGACGGCCACAGCGCCCGCAGACCGCCCTCCAGCGGCGGCGTGAACAGCCCCGCGACCACCACCGCCGCGTACGCCGCGACCACCGACCCCGTCCCCGCGAGCGCCAGCCACACCATTCCGAGCGCCGACACCACCGCTGCCGGCAACTGGACCCGCGGCTGCCCGTACAGATCCACGGCCCGGCCCAGCAACGGCTGCCCCACCGCGTTGGCCACCCCGTACACGGCCGCCAGCGCCCCCGCGAGGCTGTAGCTGCCGCCCTCGGCCCGGGTGAGCAACACGATCGCGATCGGCGCCGTCGCGTTCGGCAGCCGCCCTATGAGCGTCCCCGCCAGCAGCCTCGCGGCATGCCGGGATTTGAGCAGCTCCGCATAACCCGCGGCCATGTCCGCCCCTTCCTGCCCGGATCAAGCCGGAGTAATACGTATAACGTGACCCGCCATACGTACCATGGCCACGACCCGCCAGTCCATACGACGGAACCCCCGCCCCCACCCCGCACCCCCGTGACCTCGCCAAACAGGAGCCCCGCGTGACGAGACCCACCAGCCGGGACGTCGCCAACGCCGCCGGGGTCTCCCAGGCCACCGTCTCCCTCGTCCTCGGCGACAAATGGCGCGGCCGCGTCTCCGAACGCACCGCCGCCCTCGTCCGCGAGACCGCCGCCCACATCGGCTACCGCCCCAACCTCGCCGCCCGCAACCTCCGCCTGGGCAGCACCCGCACCGCCCTCCTCGTCGTCCCCGCCCTCACCAACGAATTCTTCGCCCGCGTCTACACCGGCGCAGCCCAAGTCGCCGCCGAGCACGGCTTCGGCGTCGTCCTCTACCCCTCTCCCGACGGCACCGGCCCGGCCCGCAGCCCCTTCGCCTCCGCCCGCGCCGCCCTCGACGGAGTCATCGCCTCCTCCATGGCCGCCGACGCCCTCGACGCCATCGGCGGCAACGGTCTCCCCCTCGTCATGCTCGACAGCGACCCCGCCTCCGGTACCGCCGCCGCCCACGTCAACCTCGCCATGGCCGACGGCATGCGCCAAACCGCCGAACACCTCCTCGCCCACGGCCACCGCCGCTTCCTGCACCTCGCCTCCGCCGTGGACTCCTGGACCTTCCACACCCGCGCCGACGCCCTCGCGGGTCTCATTAAGGCCCCCGCCGAGCTGCGCACCGTGCGCTCCCCCCTCACCGTCACCGGCGCGCGCACCGCCCTCGAAGCCGCCCTCACCGGCCCCGGCGCCCGCCCCACCGCCGTCATCTGCGACGACGACATCCTGGCCGCCGGCGCCTGCAAGGCCGCCCGCCGCCTCGGCATGCGCATCCCCGACGACCTCTCCGTCACCGGCTTCGACGACCTCGCCCTCGCCACCGCCGTCGAGCCCGAGCTCACCACCGTCCGCCTGCCCGCCGAACACGTCGGCCGGCAAGGCATGACCGCCCTCCTCGCCGTCCTCGAAGGCACCCACTGGTCCGCCCCCGACATCCCCGTCGAACTCGTCGTCCGCGACTCCTCCGGCCCCGCCCCCGCCCCCTGAACACGACGAAGCCCCGACCCGCCCTCACGGGCGGACCGGGGCTCCCCCGCACGCACTACTCCGCGTCGTCCTCGGGACCCTCGTCGTTCGACACCGCATCGGCCTGCGCCGCCGCCGGTACGTCCGCCTCCAGCAGCCGCGCCAGCTGCCGGCCGCGGATCCGCTTGAACTTGCGCTGCTGCGGCCGCGTCCGGTCCAGCACGGCGACCTCCAGCCGCTCCGCCGGAATCGACTTGTCCGCACCGTTCGCCTGACTGGACAGCGCCTGCACCGCCAGCTTCAACGCCTCGGACAGCGTCATCCCGTCCTGGTGCCGCTGGTCCAGGAACGTACTGATCTGCTCGGCGTTGCCGCCGACCGCGACCGAACCGTGCTCGTCCACGATCGACCCGTCGTGCGGCAACCGGTAGATCTGGTCCCCCGCGGCCGTCGCACCGACCTCCGCCACGACCAGCTCCACCTCGTACGGCTTCTCACCCGCACTGGAGAAGATGGTGCCCAGCGTCTGCGCGTACACGTTCGCCAGCCCACGGGCCGTCACGTCATCACGGTCATAGGTGTACCCGCGCAGATCCGCGTACCGCACACCACCGATCCGCAGGTTCTCGTACTCGTTGTACTTGCCGGCGGCCGCGAAGCCGATCCGGTCATAGATCTCGCTGAACTTGTGCAGCGCACGGGACGGGTTCTCCCCGACGAACACGATGCCGTCGGCATACTGCAGCACGACGAGGCTGCGACCGCGGGCGATGCCCTTCCGGGCGTATTCCGCCCGGTCGGCCATGGCCTGCTGGGGTGACACATAGAACGGAGTCGACACCGGCTGTCCGTCCCTTTCTTCCGGTTCCTACGGGGCGACGGATGGTCAGAGCAGGGCGGCGCGCGGGCCGTCCGGCTGCTCGAGCCGACGGTTGGTGACCGTACGGGCGATTTCCTGCGACTCGTCGTCGCTCAGCCTGCGGAAACCCTCATCGGTGATGACGGTGACGATGGGATAGATGTGACGGTAAAGGTCGGGGCCACCCGTCGCCGAGTCGTCGTCGGCGGCGTCGTACAGCGCCTGCACGACCAGCGTGGTGGCCTGTTCCTCCGTCAGGTCCGGCCGGAACAGCTTCTTCATCGAGCCCTTGGCGAAGATCGAACCGGAACCGGTGGCGGCGAACCCGTGCTCCTCGGAGCGTCCGCCGGTCACGTCGTAGGAGAAGATCCGACCCTTCTCCTTGGCCTCGTCGTACCCGGCGAACAGCGGCACGACGGCCAGCCCCTGCATCGCCATCCCCAGATTGCTCCGGATCATGGTGGAGAGCCGGTTCGCCTTGCCCTCCAGGGAGAGGGTCGTCCCCTCCACCTTCTCGAAGTGCTCCAGCTCCAGCTGGAACAGCTTCACCATCTCCACGGCGAGACCGGCCGTACCGGCGATGCCGACGGCGGAGTACTCGTCGGCCGGGAACACCTTCTCGATGTCCCGCTGCGCGATCATGTTCCCCATGGTCGCCCGCCGGTCACCGGCGAGCACGACCCCGCCGGGGAAGGTGGCGGCCACGATGGTCGTCCCGTGCGGCGCCTCGACGATCCCCTCCGGCAACCTCCGGTTGCCGGGCAGCATCTCGGGCGAGTGCGCCCCGAGGAAGTCCATGAAGGACGAGGACCCCGGCGTCAGGAAGGCTGCCGGTAGACGCCCCGTGCCAAGATTGTTGGCTTCCACGCGTTTCCCTCCAGGTATGAGATGGCCCGCTGGATGGTGCCGGGATCATCTCCCAACAGTCCGATAGCCGTATTGCAGTTGAAGCAAAGTACGCCCCGGACCTTACCCGTCCGATGACAGTGATCAACCTGCGCGAAGCGCCGTTGCAGTGGGTCCGGATGTGCCCGCCGGGAGCGCAGGCCCGATGCGGCTTTCCCTCACCGCACCGGGCGCACCGCTTCGTCGGCTCCAGCCTGACCGCTCCCCTTCAACACCTTCGAATCGAAGGCAGATAGGCTCTACTGCCCACCCTTTTGAACGAAGGACCGCACGAAGTCCTCGGCGTTCTCCTCAAGGACATCGTCGATCTCGTCAAGTACCGAGTCGACGTCGTCGGAGAGCTTCTCCTGACGTTCCTTAAGGTCGGTCGATTCCTCGACCGCCGCCTCCTCGACCTCCTCGGTCGAGCGCGTCGCCTTCTGCTGTCCGCCGCCGGTGTCCTTGGTCGCCATGTCTACCTCACCCCGCTCGGTTCGCACGCTCACGTCGAGTGGTCCCGGACCGGGACCCCTCCCAAGATCAGACCTTATGCCGGACCCTACAAGGAGGGTCCGACATCCGTCCCCGCACTTTCACAACGTCCGGGTGTTCCCATGATTCCCAAAACGGGGCCCTTTCAGCCCCCGTCCGGGGTCCGGAAAGCGTCCGGCGCCTGCTCAGCGCCCCGACAGCACCCGCACCAGGTCCTCCGCCGTGCGGCAGCGGTCCAGGAGCTCCTTCACGTGCGCCCGCGTCCCCCGCAGCGGCTCCAGCGTGGGAACGCGCTGGAGGGAGTCGTGGCCCGGGAGGTCGAAGATCACCGAGTCCCACGAGGCCGCCGCCACGTCGTCCGCGTACTGCTCCAGGCACCGGCCCCGGAAGTAGGCGCGGGTGTCCTCGGGAGGCTTGCCCTCCGCCCGCTCCACGGCCGGCTCCTCCAGCAGCCGCTTCATCTTGCCGCGGGCGGCCAGGCGGTTGTACAGGCCCTTCTCGGGGCGTACGTCCGCGTACTGGAGGTCCACCAGGTGCAGCCGGGCCGCGTCCCAGTCGAGTCCGTCGCGCCTGCGGTAGCCCTCCAGCAGTTCCAGTTTCGCGACCCAGTCCAGCTCGCCCGACAGGCTCATGGGGTCGGTCTCCAGCCGGCCCAGGACATCCTCCCACCGAGTGAGGACGTCCTTGGTCTGCTCGTCGGCGTCCGTCCCGAACCGCTCGTCGACGTACTTGCGCGCCAGCTCGAAGTACTCCATCTGGAGCTGCACCGCGGTGAGTGTCCGGCCGCTGCGCAGCGTGATCAGGTGGTGGAGGCCGTGGTCGTGGGAGACCTGGTGGAGGGTGCGTACGGGCTGGTCGACGGCGAGGTCGACGTTGATGAACTGGTCTTCGATCATGGAGAGGACCAGTGCGGTCGTGCCGAGCTTGAGGTAGGTGGAGATTTCCGAGAGGTTGGCGTCTCCGATGATCACATGGAGCCGGCGGTACTTCTCGGCGTCGGAGTGCGGCTCGTCGCGGGTGTTGATGATGGGGCGCTTGAGGGTGGTCTCCAGGCCGACCTCGACTTCGAAGTAGTCGGCGCGCTGGCTGATCTGGAAGCCGTGGTCGCGGCCGTCCTGGCCGATGCCGACGCGTCCGGCGCCGGTGACGACCTGGCGGGAGACGAAGAAGGGGGTGAGGTGGCGCACGATGTCGGAGAAGGGGGTTTCCCGCTTCATCAGGTAGTTCTCGTGCGTGCCGTAGGAGGCGCCCTTGTTGTCGGTGTTGTTCTTGTAGAGGTGGATGGGCTGCGCGCCGGGGAGCTGGGCGGCGCGTTCGGCGGCCTCGGCCATGATCCGTTCGCCGGCCTTGTCCCAGAGCACGGCGTCGAGGGGGTTGGTGACCTCGGGGGAGCTGTATTCGGGGTGGGCGTGGTCGACGTAGAGCCGGGCGCCGTTGGTGAGGATGACGTTGGCGAGGCCGATGTCCTCGTCGGTCAGCTGGCTGTTGTCGGCGGCCTCGCGGGCGAGGTCGAAGCCGCGGGCGTCCCGCAGCGGATTCTCTTCCTCGAAGTCCCAGCGGGCACGGCGTGCCCGGTGCATCGCCGCCGCGTAGGCGTTGACGATCTGGGACGAGGTGAGCATGGCATTGGCGTTCGGGTGGCCCGGGACGGAGATCCCGTACTCCGTCTCGATCCCCATTACTCGCCGTACGGTCATGCGGCCCTCCTTGCCCGGCGGCGCTCCCGGCCGGGAGCGGCGCTCAAGTACCGCTGGTGCTCCGATGCGTCGTGTGCGGCGTCCGTCCCCGCACTGCTTGACCTGCGGTACGGAAGAGCCTAGAACCACTCCGCGCTGGTGGGGAGATCATTTCGGTCATTGAATTTGTCCTGCCACCGGCTGGAAAAGCAGTCGGTAAAGCAGTCGGCTGCGGGTGCCCCGGTGGGGGCACCCGCAGCCGCCCCGCTTTGTCAGAGGTACTGACCGGTGTTTGCCACCGTGTCGATGGAGCGTCCCGTGTCCGCGCCTTGCTTTCCGGTGACGAGGGTGCGGATGAATACGATCCGCTCGCCCTTCTTTCCGGAGATCCGGGCCCAGTCGTCGGGGTTGGTGGTGTTGGGCAGGTCCTCGTTTTCCTTGAACTCGTCCACGCAGGCCTGGAGGAGGTGGGCGACCCTCAGGCCCTTCTGGTTGTGTTCGAGGAAGGCCTTGATCGCCATCTTCTTGGCCCGGTCCACGATGTTCTGGATCATGGCTCCGGAGTTGAAGTCCTTGAAGTAGAGGACTTCCTTGTCGCCGTTGGCGTACGTGACCTCGAGGAAGCGGTTTTCCTCGGTTTCGGCGTACATCTGCTCGACGACGGTCTGGATCATGCTGTGGACGGTGCCGGCCGTGGAGCCCTGGTGTTCGGACAGGTCGTCCGCGTGCAGGGGCAGCGAGGCCTTGAGGTACTTGGCGAAGATGTCCTTCGCGGCCTCGGCGTCCGGGCGCTCGATCTTGATCTTCACATCGAGGCGGCCGGGGCGCAGGATGGCCGGGTCGATCATGTCCTCGCGGTTGGAGGCGCCGATGACGATGACGTTCTCCAGGCCTTCCACGCCGTCGATCTCGGCGAGGAGCTGGGGGACGATGGTGTTCTCCACGTCCGAGCTGACGCCGGATCCGCGGGTGCGGAAGAGGGATTCCATCTCGTCGAAGAAGACGATGACGGGGGTGCCTTCGCTCGCCTTCTCGCGTGCACGCTGGAAGACGAGGCGGATGTGCCGCTCGGTCTCGCCGACGTACTTGTTGAGGAGTTCGGGGCCCTTGATGTTCAGGAAGTAGGACTTCCCGGCGGGCTGACCGGTCACCTCGGCGACCTTCTTGGCAAGGGAGTTGGCCACCGCCTTGGCGATGAGCGTCTTGCCGCAGCCGGGGGGGCCGTAGAGCAGGATGCCCTTCGGCGGGCGCAGTTCGTGCTCCTTGAAGAGGTCCGGGTAGAGGTAGGGGAGCTCGACGGCGTCGCGGATCAGTTCGATCTGGTCGCCCAGGCCGCCGATCTTGTCGTAGTCGATGTCCGGGACCTCTTCGAGGACGAGGTCTTCGACCTCGCTCTTGGGGACCACTTCGTAGACGTAGCCGGAGCGGGGTTCGAGGAGCAGGGCGTCGCCGGGGCGGATGGTGATGTCCAGGAGCGGCTCGGCGAGCCTCACCACCCTTTCCTCGTCGGTGTGCCCGATGACCAGGGCGCGCTCGCCGTCCTCGAGGATCTCCTTGAGGGTGACGATGTCCCCGGCGCGCTCGAATTCCATCGCTTCGACCACGTTGAGTGCTTCGTTGAGCATGACCTCCTGGCCGCGCCGGAGGTCTTCCGGCTCGACGCTGGGGCTCACGTTCACGCGGAGCTTGCGGCCGCCGGTGAAGATGTCGACGGTGCCGTCCTCATTGGCTTGCAGGAAGACACCGAAGCCGGCCGGCGGCTGGGCGAGCCGGTCGACTTCCTCCTTGAGGGCCACGATCTGGTCGCGGGCCTCACGGAGGGTGTTCGCCAGTCGTTCGTTCTGTGCGGATACGCCGGCCAGATTCGTCTGGAGCTCGATGATCCGCTCTTCGAGAATCCTCGTGTGACGCGGTGAGTCGGCGAGCTTGCGTCGCAGGACGGCGATTTCCTGCTCGAGATAGGCAACCTGGCCAGCGGGGTCCTCGGACCCTCGCCCGGGCCGGATGCCGCGGTTGATGTCGTCGTCGTGGGCTGCCACGGTCCTCACCTCCTCCAAGGGGAGCTGGACGCTTCCTGACCCTACCTGGGCTGGTGGTGATTGAAACCCCTAGATCACAAAGACGGTAGAGGTGTGTCCGATCTTCACCCTTGCGTACTCCCTCTCGCCAGGGAAATACCCACCCAGCAGCATCGGAAAGCAGCCGGTTGTAAGGTCGAAGCGTTCAACACCCGTCAGGGCCCGCGCGACTTGTCGCGAGTTGTGACCGGGGTGGATCACTCAGTGCAGGGAACGGCAGGAGATATGACCGTGCAGCAGGAGGCTCCCACGAGCGGCGCCGGCGAGGCCGAGGCGTCGCTGGAGGTGTGGATCGACCAGGACCTGTGCACCGGCGACGGCATCTGCGTGCAGTACGCCCCGGAGGTGTTCGAGCTGGACATCGATGGTCTGGCGTACGTGAAGAGTGCCGAGGACGAGCTTCTCCAGGACCCGGGGGCGACCACTCCGGTTCCGCTGACGCTGCTCCAGGACGTGGTCGATTCGGCGAAGGAATGCCCGGGTGACTGCATTCACGTCCGCCGCGTTTCGGACCGGGTCGAGGTGTACGGCCCTGACGCCGAGTGACGGTTCAAACGCTTCCGGGACGTGAGTCGGTAAGCTCCTGGCGGAATTTTCCGCCCGTCCAGCGCCACTTGGCGAGCTGTCTGGTGTCGGGGCTGTAGCGCGGGACCGCCGGTGAGGAGTAGCCGAGGAGACTCGCCGTCACGGTGCGGTCACTGATGGTGAGGTCCGTGGCCGTCTGGCGTCGTCCGGCTTCGAGCAAGGTGGCCACGACGCGTGGCGGGGCGCCTTTCGCCTTGTCCTGGGTCAGGACGTAGATGGCGTGCGGCGGGGTGCCGGAGCCGGCGTCGCAGCGGACGGCGGCCACGGTTTCCGGGCGGTCGTCGCCGTCGAGGTCTCCCTGGGCGGTGGCCGTGACCGCTTGCGGGACGCCCTTGCAGTCCAGCGGGTAGGTGACGGCGTGTGCGTCGGGGGCGGCCGCCGGGGGGCCGGCGGCGGCTGCCGCGGTGGCGGTGACGGGGGTGCCGGTCGCGGGTTCCGGCTGGAGGAGGCCCGCTGCCGCGATGACGGCGGCCATGGCGGTGGCCGTGGCGACCCAGTGGAGGGGACCGGCGCCACCGTGGGCCAGGGTGTCCAGTGTGAGGGCCGGCTCGGTGGGGCTGTGCAGCACGCGGGGTGTCTCCTGTGCGAAGGGTGACGCGGTGCCAGCATCGTGCCACACCTCACACCAGGGTGGAACGGGCGGGTCCGGACGGATGCGGCGAAGTCCGTCCGGCCGCCCCCCGTCAACGAAAAGGCGCTGTGGCGCAGTTCCCGATCCGGTCGGGGAACTGCGCCACAGCGCCTTCGTGTTGGGTCTGCGCCGGGGTGGGCGCGGGCCGGTGGGTCAGTCGCGGTCCGCGCCGCGGCTCTGGCTGCCCGGGCCCTCGTAGTCCTCGCCGTAGGCGCCCTTGGAGGGGCGGCGGCGGCGCATCGGGGGCTCGACGCCGTCCGCGAGGCGGCGGGCGGTGACCAGGAAGCCGGTGTGGCCGATCATGCGGTGGTCCGGCCGGACGGCGAGGCCTTCGACGTGCCAGTTGCGGATCATCGATTCCCACGGCTGCGGTTCGGCGTAGCAGCCGAACTCGCGGATGGACTCGACGGTGCGCGAGAGCTGGGTGGTGGTGGCCACGTAGCAGCAGAGGATGCCGCCGGGGACGAGGGCCTTGGAGACGGCCTCCAGGCACTCCCAGGGGGCGAGCATGTCGAGGATCACGCGGTCGACGTCGGTGTCGGACAGGTTGTCCTGGAGGTCGCCGACGGTCAGCTGCCACGCCGGGTGGGGGCCGCCGAAGTAGCGCTCGACGTTGGCGGTGGCGATCTCGGCGAAGTCCGCGCGGCGCTCGTAGCTGTGGAGCATGCCCTGGTCGCCGATGGCGCGCAGCAGGAAGCTGCTGAGGGAGCCGGAGCCCACGCCGGCTTCCACGACGCGCGCGCCGGGGAAGATATCGGCGAAGGCCAGGATCTGGCCGGCGTCCTTGGGGTAGACCACGGCGGCACCGCGGGGCATGGACAGGACATAGTCGGGGAGCAGGGGGCGCAGCGCGAGGTACGCGACGTTCCCCGTGGTACGGACAACACTGCCTTCGGGAGCACCGATCAGCTCGTCGTGGGGGAAGGAACCCTTGTGGGTGTGGAAATTCTTCCCGGCTTCGAGCGTGAAGGTGTAGTGGCGGCCCTTGGGGTCGGTGAGCTGAACCTGGTCCCCGACCTCGAAGGGCCCGCGTCGGCGGGCGGCACCGGTCGGTTCGGACATGTGACCAGTGTATTGGGTTCAGGACTGGGGCCGCGCCATGGCCTTCACGAAGGCCTTTTCGACGTCCGTGGTGGACAGGACCCCGTAGATCCCGCCGTCGGGTTCGATGACGAGGTATTCGGTGGCGGGGGTGGCGCGGAGGTGGTCGAGGAGTTCTTCGCCGGCGAGCTCCGCTGAAACCTTCATGCCGTGGGTGAGGTCCTGGGAGAGGGTGCTGACGGCGATCCAGGGGCGGCGGTGTTCGGGGACGGAGGCGATGGCGGTCTCGCGGACGATGGCGGTGGGGTCCCCGTGGCCGTCGACGACGACGAGGGCGCGTGCTCCGGCTTCGTTGGCGCGGCGGAGGGCTTCGGAGAGGGGGGTGGCGTTCTCGACGGGGATCGCGCGGCGGGTCAGGGCGCGGGCCTGGAGTTCGGGCAGGTGCTCGCGCAGGCGGGCCATGCGCAGGCTGTTGCCGGCGCCGGTCCAGATGATGGCGGCGAGGATCGCGGCGAGGAGGGCGTCCATGACGGTGTCCATGCCGCCGATTTCCTGGCTGCGGTTGCCGAGGAGTCCGGTCTGGGTGACGAGGGGCAGGCCGATGAGGACGGTGACGGCGAGGCCGCGGCCGACCCAGGCGGCGGCGACGGTGCCTGCCATGGGTTTTCCGGTGACGCCCCAGATGAGGGCGCGGAGCATGCGCCCGCCGTCGAGGGGGAGGCCGGGGAGCAGGTTGAAGGCGGCGACGAGGAGGTTGGAGATCATGAGGCCGGCGAGGAGGACGCCGGGGACGGTGGGGGCGTCGACGGCCTCCATGCCGAGGTAGAAGGCTCCGGCGAGGAGGAGGGACAGCAGGGGGCCGACGGAGGCGAGGACGAATTCGCGGGTGGGGGTTTCGGCTTCCTTCTCGATTTCCGAGACTCCGCCGAAGAACTGGAGGCGGATGCGGCGGACGGGGAGGCTGAAGCGCAGGGCGGCCACGGTGTGCGCGAGTTCGTGGACGAGAACCGAGGCGTAGAAGGCGACGGCGAAGAAGAGGGAGACGAGGTAGCGGGCCGGTCCGAGTTCGGGCAGGACGCGGTCGAGCTGGTTGCCGAAGACCCAGGTGATGAGGGCGGCGACGAGGAACCAGCTGGGCGAGACGTAGACGGGTACGCCGAAGGGGCGGCCCATGAGGAGTCCGCCCCCCGGGTCGGAGCGCTTGGGTGCGCGCTCTCCGGTTTCGTCGGTGTCTGGCACGGCTGTCCTTCGTTCGGTGCTGTCCGGTGGGGCGGTTCCGCCGGTGGTGTGCGGGGCGTTGTGCGGGTGCGTGGTGGGGCGGTAGCGCGGTGTGATGCTCTGATCATGCAGTGCGAGGGGGCTCGGAGTCGATGGTATGCGCGTGCTGTCGGTGGCGGGTCGTAGGGTTTTACGCATGACGACGAGCCCCGGTCCTGTTCCTGGTGTGGCTGCTGCCGATGACGTTGCCGCGCCCGATGGGGCGGGTGGCGCGGTGCGGCCCGCTTCGCTGTCGCCTTCGCGGGCGAGTGATTTCATGCGCTGTCCGTTGCTGTACCGGTTCCGCGTGATCGACAAGCTGCCGGAGAAGCCGAGTGCGGCGGCGACGCGGGGGACGCTGGTGCACGCGGTGCTGGAGCGGCTGTTCGATCATCCCGCGCAGGAGCGGACGGCGCCGCGGGCGAAGGCGTTGATCCCGGGGCAGTGGGACCGGCTGCTGGAGGCGAAGCCGGAGCTGACGGAGCTGTTCCCCGCGGGTGATGAGGGAGAAGGTCTGGCGCGTTGGCTGACGGAGGCCGAGGCACTGGTGGAGCGGTGGTTCACGCTGGAGGACCCGACGCGGCTGGAGCCGGTGGAGCGGGAGTTCTTCGTGGAGACGGAGCTGGAGTCGGGGCTGCGGCTGCGCGGGATCATCGACCGGGTGGACGTCGCGCCGACGGGCGAGGTCCGGATCGTGGACTACAAGACGGGCAAGGCGCCGCGGCCGGAGTACGCGGAGGGCGCGCTGTTCCAGATGAAGTTCTACGCGCTGGTGGTGTGGCGGTTGAAGGGGGTGGTGCCGCGGCGGCTGCAGCTGGTGTACCTGGGCAGTGGGGACGTGCTGACGTACGACCCGGTGGTGGCGGACCTGGAGCGGGTGGAGCGCAAGCTGCTGGCGTTGTGGGACGCGATCGTCGAGGCGACGGAGACGGGTGAGTGGCGGCCGCGGCCGACGAAGCTGTGCGGGTGGTGTGATCACCGGGCGGTGTGTCCGGAGTTCGGTGGTACTCCCCCGGCCTATCCCCTCGTGATCGTCCCGAGGACCCAGGCGGAGGCGGAGGGGGCGGGACCGGGGGGATCGTGATCGCCGGGCCAGGGCACAATGGGCAGCCCGCCCGTCGAAGCCGCCGTTCGAAGATGAGGTACCCCCGTGGCGATCCGCGTCCTGCTGGTGGATGACCAGCCGCTCCTGCGCACCGGATTCCGGATGATCTTGGAGGCGGAGCCGGACCTGGCGGTGGTCGGTGAGGCCGGGGACGGCCTCCAGGCGCTGGACCAGGTGCGGGTGCTGCAGCCCGACGTGGTGCTGATGGACATCCGGATGCCGCGGATGGACGGGGTGGAGGCGACGCGGCAGATCACGGGGCCGGGCCGGGACGGCCCGGCGAAGGTCCTGGTGCTGACCACGTTCGATCTGGACGAGTACGTGGTGGAGGCGCTGCGGGCGGGTGCGAGCGGGTTCCTGCTCAAGGACGCTCCCGCGAACGAGCTGGTGCAGGCGATCCGGGTGGTGGCGGGCGGCGAGGCGATGCTGGCGCCGAGCATCACGCGGCGGCTGCTGGACAAGTACGCGGAGCATCTGCCGTCGGGGGCCGACAGCGTCCCGGACACCTTGGGCACGCTGACGGAGCGTGAGGTGGAGGTGTTGAAGCTGGTGGCCCGTGGGCTGTCGAACGCGGAGATCGCGGCGGACCTGTTCGTGAGCGAGACCACCGTGAAGACGCACGTGGGGCACGTGCTGACGAAGCTGGGCCTGCGCGACCGCGTGCAGGCCGCCGTGTACGCGTACGAGAGCGGTCTGGTGCGTCCGGGGGCGCAGCAGTAGTCCCGGGGACCCAGTGGTAACGGCGACGGGCCGGCGGCCGCGTGGTGCGGCTGCCGGCCCGTCGGCACGTCTCAGCCCTTGCTTATCTCCCAGAAACGGAAGACGGTCGAGGCGTCGAGCGACCACTGGAGGCCGGTCACGTTCTGGCGGGTGACCGCGTACTGCTTGCCCTGCCAGAGCGGCAGGATCGGGATCTCGTCGGCGACGATGTCCTGGAGCCGGGTGAATTCGGCGGTGGCGGCGGTGCGGTCGGACTTCGCGGAGGTCGAGGGGATGATGGTCCCGCTGATCTCCTTGTTGTCGTAGTTGTTGTGCAGGACGTTGTCCGGGCCGAAGAACGGCTGGGTGAAGTTGTCGGCGTCCGGGTAGTCGGGCACCCAGCCCTTCACGTAGACGCCGTACTTGCCGGCTTCGATGTCCTTCTCGTACTGGTCGAACGCCACCGACTTCACGTCGGCGTCGAAGAGGCCGCTGTCGTTGAGCTGCTTGGCGATGAGCTGGAGTTCCTGGTCGGTGGCCGGCCCGTAGCGGGTGGGCGTCGAGTACAGGGTGATCTTCACCTTGTCCTTGACGTTGGCGGCGCGCAGGACGTTCTTGGCCTTCTCCAGCTGGGGGGTGCCGCCGTAGCGCTCGAAGAAGGCGGTGTTGTGGGAGGCGATGCCGGCGGGGACGATCGAGTACAGGGAGGTGGCGGTGCCGTCGTAGACCTCCTTGATGATCGCTTCGCGGTCCACGAGGTAGGCGATGGCCTTGCGGATGGGGAGCTTTCCGGCGACCGGGTCGTTCATGTTGAAGACGAGGTGCTGGACTTCCGCGCCGGTGCCCTGGACGACTTCGACCTTCTGCTCGCCGGCCTTGTTGGCGAGGCTGGCGATGTCCTTGGCGGCGAGGCCGCGGAAGGCGAAGTCGACGTCACCGCTTTCGAGGACCTTCTTGAGCGCGGCCTGGTCGTCGTTGAAGAACTTCAAGGTGACGCCGGTGTTCTTCGGCTTGGCCTTGCCGCTGTAGGAGTCGTTGACCGAGAAGTTGGCGCTCTTGTCGCTGATGGAGTCGAGCTTGTAGACGCCGGAGCCGACGGCCTTGCCGTCCGTGCGGAGCTTGTCGGCCGGGTACTGGGTGTGGTCGACGATGGCGCCGGCGCCGGCCGCGATCTTGCTGGGGAAGGTCGCGTCGGAGGTCTTGAGGCGGAAGACGACGGTCTTCTCGTCGGGGGCCTCGATGCCGGCGATGGAGCCGAGCATGACGGCCGGGCCGTTGGCGTCATTGATCTTCAACGTGCGCTCGAAGGAGTACTTGACGTCCTTGGAGGTGAGGGTGTCGCCGTTGCTGAACTTGAGCCCGGCGCGCAGGACGCACTTGTAGACCTTGCTGTCCGCGCCTTCGAAGCCGCAGCTCTGGGCGGCGTCGGGTTCGGGCGTGTTGCCGCCCTTGGGGAAGGTCAGCAGGGACTGGAAGACGTTGTTGAACAGGAGCCAGGAGCCCGGGTCGTAGCCCGACGCGGGGTCGGTGGACTTCACCTTGTCGGATATCCCCATGACAACGCCCTTGCCGCTGCCCGCGGCCGAGCCATCCTGCGAACCGCAACCGCTCAGCAGCGCGGCGGCGGTTGCGGCGCCGAGCGGGGCTGCCAACCACTGGTTACGTCTCATCACGCGAACGTCCTTCACAGTCGTACTGTTTCGTTGCCCCGGCCTGCGGCACCCGCTGCCGGTTGGTGCCTTGCTCAGCCGCTGACGCCCCGGCCGAGTTCCCACAGCTGGAGGTCGGAGATGGCGTTGACCGACCATTCCACCCCGGTGATCTCGTCGCGTGCGGCGACGTACTGCTTGCCCTGCCACAGGGGCAGGACGGGGACGTCGTCGGCGACGATGTCCTGCATCTCCTTGAACGCGGGTGCGGCGACCGTGCGGTCGGCCGCGCGCCGCGATTCGGGGATGAGCCGGGTGCGTACGGCGGCGTTGGCGTACGGCGTGCCCAGGAAGTTGTCCTGCTCCAGGAACGGGGCGAGGAAGTTGTCGGCGTCCGGGTAGTCGGGGAACCAGCCGAGCCCGTAGGCGGCGTAGTCGCCCTTCTTCTGCGCGGGCCGGTAGTCGGCCCAGTCGTTGCCCTGGACGGTGATGTCGAACAGTTGGGTGGAGTTCAGCTGGGCCTTGAGTTCCTCGAACTCGGCGGCGGTGCCGTCACCGTAGTGGTCGGTGGTGTAGTTGAGGGTGAGCTTGACGGGGGTCTTGATCCCGGCGTTCTTCAGCAGGTCGGCGGCCTTGGCGGTGTTGGCCTCGCCGTACTTGTTGAAGAAGGAGTTCACGTGGCCCGTGACGCTGGTGGGGACCAGGGAGTACAGGGGCTGTGCGGCCTTCCCGTAGACCTTGGAGATCAGGGCGTTGCGGTCGACGGCCGCGGCGAGGGCCTGGCGGACGGCCTTGTCCTTGACGGCGGGGGCGTCGGTGTTGAAGCCGAGGTAGCGGATTTCCAGGCCGGGCAGCGGGACGAGCTTGACGGCCTTGGGCGGGTTCGCGGAGAGCTCGGCGATCTGGGTGGGCGACAGGGTGCGGGAGACGACGTGCACCGAACCGCCGCGCAGGGCCTTGCCCATGCTCTCGGAGTCGGCGAAGGAACGCAGTTCGACCTTGTCGTTCTGGAGCTTGATGTCGCCCTTGTAGTGCGGGTTCTTGGTGAAGACCGCGCGGACGAGCTGGTTGCCCTTGACTTCGGCCTTCATCGTGTAGGGGCCGGAGCCGTCGACGGCGAAGCCGGGGCGCAGCTTCTTCGCGTCGTAGTCCTTGGCGCTGACGATGCCGGCGGCCGGGGTGGAGAGCTTGTACGGGAACGTCGCGTCGGCGGTCTTGAGGTGGAAGACGACGGTGTCGGCGCCCTGGGCCTCGACGGTGTCGATGGTGGAGAGCAGCGAGGACGGGCCGTTCTCCGCCTTGATCGCGAGGACGCGGTCGATGGAGAACTTGACGTCCTTGGCCGTCAGCGGGTCACCGCCGGCGAAGGTGAGCCCGGGGCGCAGCGTGCAGCGGTAGCTCTCGTTGCCGGTGTCGGTGAAGCGGCAGTCGGAGGCTGCTTCGGGGACGGGCTGGCCGCCGCCGCGCGGGGTGCGCATCAGCGTCTGGACGGTCTGGCGCAGGACGTTCCAGGCACCGGCGTCGTAGGCGTAGGCGGGGTCGAAGGGGGCGGGGGCGTAGTCGGCGGTTTCGAACCGGTCGGTGGTACCGACGACGATCGCCCCGGTTCCCGCTCCTCCTCCGCTCGCGCTGCCGCAGGCGGACAGCGCGGGGGTGAGCAGGCCTATCGCGGCCGTCAGCACCATGGTCTTGCGGTTCATGCTGGAAGTACTCCCTCACCCGGCACTTGCTCAAAGCGGCGTAGAGGGCACATCGCGACGGTCGCCCGTTCAGGGCGGAACGATCGGGCCGGTGTGTGACGATCGGTCCACGCGGTACCGGCACAGGGGTGTGTCTCCGGTACTGCTGAGGTGCGGCGCAGTGCCCGGCGTCGACATTAGTGGCCTGGGACGGGATGGCTGGAACTGGCAGGAGTTGGGGCGTAACCGGACGGTTATGGGCGCGGACTGACCGTTCATCCCAGAGTGGGCGCAGAGGGGGTCAGGAGCTGATCAATCCGGACACAAGGGAACGGTCCAGGGCGTGTGCGAGGGCCCGCCGCGGTTCCGCCGGGTGACCAAGCTCACCCCGGGGCAACTGCGTGACGCGGGATGGAATTTCGGCCTCCGGGGCGCCGCGCGGAAGATCCTCTCGCCGCTCCCCGGTAACGCCTGGTTCTGTTCGGTACGCAGCGTGCGCGTTCAGTTCAGCGGAGTGATGAGCGAGCGCAGGAACGCCAGGTCCACTTCTTCCAGGGAACGCACGATGGTGCGGCCGGGAGCGGCGGGGATCAGACCCACGGAGGGCACGGCGACGACCCGGCAGCCGGCGGCCTCGGCGGCGGCGACCCCGGTGGCGGTGTCCTCGATCACGGCGCAGCGCGAGGGGTGCGCGCCGAGGGCCTGGGCGGCGAGGAGGTAGGGGTCCGGGTGCGGCTTGGTCCGGGGCACCTCGTCGCCGGCGACCGTCATGGTGAAGCGGTCGCGGCCGAGGGTGAGCAGGACCTGGTCGATGACCCGGCGGTGGGACGCGGAGACGAGCGCGGTGGGTACGTTGTGCCGGGCCAGCTCGGCCAGCAGCCGCTCGGCGCCGGGCATCAGGGGCACTTGGTCGGCGATCCGCGCCTCGAAGCGCTCGTTGAGGAGCACGCTGAGCTCGGCGAGGCCGATGGCCGCGCCGGTGGACTCGATCAGGAAGGCGGCGCTGCGGCTCATGGGCCCGCCGACGACGATGTCGCGCCAGGTCTCCTCCAGCCGGTGGCCCAGCTCGCGGAAGATCTCCTCCTCGATCTCCCACCAGAACCCCTCGGTGTCGACGAGGGTGCCGTCCATGTCCAGCAGTACCGCCTGCAGGGCCGAACCGTCGGTCGTACGGGTGACGGCGGCTGGAACGGTGCTGGTCATGCGCACACCTCTCACAAGGGACGAGAAGGCCGGTCACCTCGCTCCTCGGGGACATGCCCGGGGGAACAGGTGACCGGCCTGTATGGGACCGACCAGTGTACGCCGGTCCGCGTCAGCGTGCGTTGAAATACTTCGCTTCGGGGTGGTGAATGACGATGGCGTCGGTGGACTGCTCCGGATGGAGCTGGAACTCCTCCGAGAGGTGGACGCCGATGCGCTCCGGCTGGAGCATGTCGGCGATCTTGGCCCGGTCCTCCAGGTCGGGGCAGGCGCCGTAGCCCAGCGAGAAGCGTGCGCCCCGGTACTTGAGGTCGAACATGTCCTCGACCTTGGCCGGGTCCTCGCCGCCGAAGCCGAGCTCGGCGCGGACACGGGCGTGCCAGTACTCGGCGAGGGCCTCGGCGAGCTGGACGGACAGGCCGTGCAGTTCCAGGTACTCGCGGTAGGAGTCGGACTCGAACAGCTTGGCGGTGGCCTCGCCGATCTTCGAGCCCACGGTGACCACCTGGAGGCCGACGACGTCGGTCTCCCCCGACTCCTCCGGGCGGAAGAAGTCGGCCAGGCACAGGCGCCGGCCGCGGCGCTGGCGCGGGAAGGTGAAGCGGGTCCGTTCGTTGCCCTGTTCGTCCAGGATGATCAGGTCGTCGCCCTTGGACACGCAGGGGAAGTAGCCGTAGACGACGGCCGCTTCGAGCAGGTTCTCGGTGTGCAGCTTCTCCAGGAGGCCGCGCAGCCGCGGACGGCCCTCGGACTCGACGAGCTCCTCGTACGTCGCTCCCCCGGCGCGGGCCTGCTTGAGGCCCCACTGGCCCTTGAACAGCGCGCCCTCGTCCAGCCAGGAGGCGTAGTCCTTGAGCGGGATGCCCTTGACGACGCGGGTGCCCCAGAACGGCGGGGTCGGGACCGGGTTGTCGACGGCCACGTCGGAACGGCCGCCCGGCTCCTCGGGCTCCTCCACCTGGATCAGCGGAGTGTCCCGCTTGGGGACGCGGCGCTGCTTGAGCGGGGGCAGTTCCGCGCCCGGGACGCCGCGCTTGACGGCGATGAGGGCGTCCATGAGGCGCAGGCCCTCGAAGGCGTCGCGGGCGTAGCGGACTTCGCCCTCGTAGATCTCGTGGAGGTCCTGTTCGACGTAGGCGCGGGTCAGGGCCGCGCCGCCGAGGATGACCGGGTAGTCGGCCGCCAGCTTGCGCTGGTTGAGCTCCTCCAGGTTCTCCTTCATGATCACGGTGGACTTGACGAGCAGGCCGGACATGCCGATCACGTCGGCCTTGTGTTCCTGCGCGGCTTCAAGGATCGCGGAGACGGGCTGCTTGATGCCGATGTTGACGACGTTGTAGCCGTTGTTGGTCAAGATGATGTCGACGAGGTTCTTGCCGATGTCGTGGACGTCGCCGCGGACGGTGGCGAGCACGATGGTGCCCTTGCCGTCGTCATCGGTCTTCTCCATGTGCGGTTCCAGGTACGCGACCGCAGTCTTCATCACCTCGGCCGACTGCAGGACGAACGGCAGCTGCATCTGGCCGGAGCCGAACAGCTCGCCGACGACCTTCATGCCCTCCAGCAGGGTGTCGTTGACGATGTCCAGGGCCGGACGGGTTTGCAGGGCCTCGGCGAGGTCGTCCTCCAGGCCGTTCTTCTCCCCGTCGATGATGCGGCGCTGGAGCCGCTCGTCCAGGGGCAGCGCGAGGAGCTCCTCGGCGCGGCCGTCCTTCATCGACTTGGTGTTGACGCCCTCGAAGAGCGCCATCAGCTTCTGCAGCGGGTCGTAGTCCCCGTCGCGCCGGTCGTAGATCAGGTCCAGGGCGGTGGTGACCTGCTCCTCGTCGAAGCGGGCGATCGGCAGGATCTTCGAGGCGTGGACGATCGCCGAGTCCAGGCCGGCCTTGACGCACTCGTCGAGGAAGACGGAGTTCAAAAGGACGCGGGCGGCCGGGTTGAGACCGAAGGAGATGTTGGACAGGCCCAGCGTGGTCTGCACGTCGGGGCGGCGCCGCTTGAGTTCGCGGATCGCCTCGATCGTCGCGATGCCGTCCTTGCGGGACTCCTCCTGACCCGTGCAGATGGTGAAGGTGAGGGTGTCGATGAGGATGTCCGACTCGTTGATCCCCCAGTTGCCGGTCAGGTCCTCGATCAGCCGCTCGGCGATCGCCACCTTGTGCTCGACGGTGCGGGCCTGGCCCTCCTCGTCGATGGTCAGCGCGATCAGCGCCGCGCCGTGCTCGCGCGCCAGGGCGGTCACCTTCGCGAACCGGGACTCGGGGCCGTCCCCGTCCTCGTAGTTCACCGAGTTGATGACCGCGCGGCCGCCCAGCTTCTCCAGACCCGCCTGGATCACGGGAACCTCGGTGGAGTCCAGCACGATCGGCAGCGTCGACGCCGTGGCGAAGCGGCCGGCCAGCTCCTTCATGTCGGCGACGCCGTCGCGGCCCACGTAGTCCACGCACAGGTCGAGCATGTGCGCGCCTTCACGGATCTGGTCGCGGGCCATCTCCACGCAGTCGTCCCAGCGGGCCTCCAGCATCGCCTCGCGGAACTTCTTGGAGCCGTTGGCGTTCGTCCGCTCGCCGATCGCCATGTACGAGGTGTCCTGGCGGAACGGCACGGTCTGGTACAGCGAGGACGCGCCCGGCTCGGGCTGCGGCCGCCGCTCGGCCGGGGCCAGGCCGCGCACCCGCTCCACGACCTGGCGCAGGTGCTCGGGGGTGGTGCCGCAGCAGCCGCCGACCAGCGACAGGCCGTACTCGCGGACGAAGGTCTCCTGCGCGTCGGCGAGCTCGGGGGCCGTCAGCGGGTAGTGCGCCCCGTTCTTGCCCAGCACCGGCAGGCCCGCGTTGGGCATGCAGGACAGCGGGATCCGCGCGTTGCGGGCCAGGTAGCGCAGGTGCTCGCTCATCTCGGCCGGGCCCGTCGCGCAGTTCAGGCCGATCATGTCGATGCCGAGCGGCTCCAGCGCCGTCAGCGCCGCACCGATCTCCGAACCCAGCAGCATCGTGCCGGTCGTCTCGACGGTGACCGAGCAGATCACGGGCACGGACACGCCGAGCGCCTCCATCGCGCGCCGCGCACCGATGATCGAGGACTTGGTCTGCAGGAGGTCCTGGGTCGTCTCCACCAGCAGGGCGTCCGCGCCTCCGGCGAGCAGGCCCTCGGCGTTGGTCTGGTAGGCGTCGCGGATCGTCGCGTAGTCGATGTGGCCCAGCGTCGGCAGCTTGGTGCCCGGCCCCATGGAACCCAGCACCCAGCGCTGCTGCCCCGTCTTCGCCGTGTACTCGTCCGCCACCTCGCGGGCGATGCGGGCGCCGGACTCCGACAGTTCGAAGTTGCGGCCGGCGATGTCGTACTCGGCCAGGGCCGCGAAGTTCGCGCCGAAGGTGTTGGTCTCCACGCAGTCCACGCCGACGGAGAAGTACGCCTCGTGGACGGAGCGCACGATGTCGGGGCGCGTCACGTTCAGGACCTCGTTGCAGCCTTCCAGCTGCTGGAAGTCCTCCATCGTCGGATCCTGCGCCTGGAGCATGGTCCCCATGGCTCCGTCGGCGACGACCACCCGGGTCGCGAGCGCCTCTCGGAGGGCATCGGCCCGTGTCTGGGTATCTGCGGGCGGGTTCGGCAACGAGGCCATGGTCAAGCTCCCTGGGGTGCGACGGCTGTCGGCTTTGCGCCCTCGCTGTGTCAAGGGCGCACGCGGCCAGGGTAACCGCGCGCACCGGGACCCGGTGGGGTTGTCCCACGTGGCGGACTGCATTCTTTGGCCTGACTCCAGCACGGCTCCAGCCGGCCGTCCGGCACGCGGGTGTCACCAAGCGTTCCCCGGGCATGCACAAGGTCGACATCGGCCGATAGTGTTCAGCATTGTCGAACTAGGTCAGCAGGAGGCTGCACGATGGCACGGAACATCCAGTCGCTCGAACGAGCCGCTGCGATGCTGCGGCTCCTGGCGGGCGGCGAGCGCCGGCTGGGCCTGTCGGACGTGGCCGGTGCGCTGGGGCTCGCCAAGGGGACGGCGCACGGCATCCTGCGCACCCTCCAGGCCGAGGGTTTCGTGGAGCAGGACCCGGCCTCCGGGCGCTACCAGCTCGGCGCGGAGCTGCTGCGCCTGGGCAACAGCTACCTGGACGTGCACGAGCTGCGGGCCCGGGCGCTGGTGTGGACGGACGACCTGGCGCGGGCGAGCGGCGAGAGCGTGTACGTGGGCGTGCTCCACAAGAGCGGGGTGCTGATCATGCACCACGTGTTCCGCCCGGACGACAGCCGGCAAGTGCTGGAGGTGGGCGCCATGCAGCCGCTGCACTCCACGGCCCTGGGCAAGGTGCTGTCGGCGTACGACCCGGTGGCGCACACGCAGGCGGTCGAGGTGGAGCGGGAGGCGTTCACGCCCCGTACGGTCACCGACGCGGCCGGCTTCGAGGAGGTCCTGGACCTGACCCGGGCGCGCGGCTGGGCCTGCGACGTGGAGGAGACCTGGGAAGGCATCGCCTCGGTGGCCGCCCCCATCCACGACCGGCGCAAGATGCCGGTCGGCGCGGTGGCGGTCGCGGGAGCCGTGGAGCGGGTCTGCGGGGAGTCCGCAGAGCCCCGGGCGAGCCTGGTCGCCTCGGTACGGGACTGCGCGCGGTCGGTTTCGCGCGACCTCGGCGCAGGCCGGTTCTGACCTTGCTTTGATGCGTCCAGGGGCCGCTCAAGCCCCCACATGGCCGCATTATGTCTTTTTTCGCCCAGCGGTTGGCTGGTTTTGGTGGATCGAACCGGCTGGTAACGATCCGGATCTGTGACCTGCCGGACCCTTGACGCAATCTTCACCCGGGCGGAAAACTGCCGTTCATCGGTCGGCATTGTCGAACACCTACCGGCAATACGCGTTAGGGTATGGCGAGGCCAAGGACCGGTGCAGCACTCACCGAGTGCGGTGGGCCACCGGAGGGACCCGGTGGTCCGCCCACCCCCTGGACGTAAGACAAAGGAGTCGCGGGTGTCCAGCTCCGACATCTTCATCGGCGAGACCATCGGTACCGCCCTGCTCACGCTGCTCGGCGGTGGCGTCTGCGCCGCCGTCACGCTCAAGAGCTCCAAGGCCCGCAACGCGGGATGGCTCGCGATCACCTTCGGCTGGGGTTTCGCCGTCCTGATCGCCGCGTACGTGTCCGCGCCCCTGTCCGGCGCGCACCTCAACCCGGCGGTCACCCTCGGCATAGCCGTCAAGACCGGCGAGTGGGGCGACGTGCCGGTCTACCTCGCCGGCCAGCTGCTCGGCGCCATGCTCGGCGCGGTCCTGATGTGGGCCACCTACTACGGACAGTTCCGGGCGCACCTGGCGGACCCGGAGCACATCCGTGACGCCAAGCTCGGCCCCGAGGACCCGCACCCGCACGACGTGGCCGGCCCGGTGCTGGGGATCTTCTCCACCGGCCCCGAGATCCGCAACGTCGTCCAGAACCTGATCACCGAGATCATCGGCACCGCCGTCCTGGTCCTGGCCATCTTGACCCAGGGCCTCCAGGACGACGGCAAGGGCCTCGGCGTCATCGGCGTCCTGATCACCTCCTTCGTGGTCGTCGGCATCGGCCTCTCCCTCGGCGGCCCGACCGGCTACGCCATCAACCCGGTGCGCGACCTCGGTCCCCGCATCGTGCACGCCCTGCTGCCGCTGCCCAACAAGGGCGGCTCGGACTGGGGATACTCCTGGATCCCGGTCGTCGGCCCGCTCGTCGGTGCCGCCGTCGCCGGTGGTCTGTACAACATCGCGTTCGTCTGATCAGCATCGGCACGTATCGCAAGATCCGCACCGCCCCCTGATTCCGCCAACCAGAGCCGCCAGGAGCAGCCACCATGACCAGCAGCACCGGCCCCTTCATCGCCGCGATCGACCAGGGCACCACCTCCTCCCGCTGCATCGTCTTCGACCGCGACGGCCGCATCGTCGCCGTCGACCAGAAGGAGCACGAGCAGATCTTCCCGAAGCCGGGCTGGGTCGAGCACGACGCCGCCGAGATCTGGGCCAACGTCCAGGAGGTCGTCGCCGGCGCCATCGCCAAGGCGGAGATCACGGCCGCCGACGTCAAGGCCGTCGGCATCACCAACCAGCGCGAGACCACGCTCCTGTGGGACAAGAACACCGGCGAGCCGGTGCACAACGCGTTGGTCTGGCAGGACACCCGCACCGACGTCCTGTGCAAGGAGCTCGGCCGCAACGTCGGCCAGGACCGCTTCCGCCGCGAGACGGGCCTTCCGCTCGCCTCGTACTTCGCCGGTCCCAAGGTCCGCTGGCTGCTCGACAACGTCGAGGGCCTGCGCGAGCGCGCCGAGGCCGGCGACATCCTCTTCGGCACCATGGACTCCTGGGTCATCTGGAACCTGACCGGCGGGGCCCAGGGCGGCGTGCACGTCACCGACGTCACGAACGCCTCGCGCACCATGCTGATGAACCTCCACACGCTGGAGTGGGACGAGCGCATCGCGGAGTCCATGGAGGTCCCCCTCAACGTCCTCCCCGAGATCCGCTCCTCCGCCGAGGTCTACGGCCACGTCAAGGAAGGCGTGCTCGCCGGCGTGCCGGTCGCCTCGGCGCTCGGTGACCAGCAGGCCGCCCTCTTCGGCCAGACCTGCTTCTCCGAGGGCGAGGCGAAGTCCACGTACGGCACCGGCACGTTCATGCTGATGAACACCGGTGACAAGATCATCAACTCGTACAGCGGCCTGCTGACCACCGTCGGCTACCAGATCGGCGAGGACAAGCCGGTCTACGCCCTCGAAGGCTCCATCGCCGTCACCGGCTCGCTCGTCCAGTGGATGCGCGACCAGATGGGCCTGATCAAGTCGGCCGCCGAGATCGAGACGCTGGCCTCCTCCGTCGAGGACAACGGCGGCGCCTACTTCGTGCCCGCCTTCTCCGGCCTGTTCGCCCCGTACTGGCGCTCCGACGCCCGCGGTGTGATCGCCGGCCTCACCCGGTACGTCACCAAGGCGCACATCGCCCGTGCCGTGCTGGAGGCCACCGCCTGGCAGACCCGCGAGATCACCGACGCCATGACCAAGGACTCGGGCGTCGAGCTCGCCGCCCTCAAGGTCGACGGCGGCATGACCTCCAACAACCTGCTGATGCAGACCCTCTCGGACTTCCTGGACGCCCCCGTGGTGCGCCCGATGGTCGCCGAGACCACCTGCCTCGGCGCCGCCTACGCCGCCGGCCTGGCCGTCGGCTTCTGGCCCGACACCGACGCCCTGCGCGCCAACTGGCGCCGTGCGGCGGAGTGGACCCCGCGGATGCCCGCCGAGCAGCGGGACCGCGAGTACAAGAACTGGCTCAAGGCCGTCGAGCGGTCCATGGGCTGGATCGACGACGAAGACGCCAGCTGACCGCATTCAGCTGAGTCAATCGACGAGGAGCTAAGAGATATGAGCACCCTGCAGAGCGTTCCCGCACTGGGTTCGCACCCGACCGCCGGCTCCAACGCGAGCCGCGCCGAGACCCGTGAGCAGCTGGCGAAGGCCACGTACGACCTGCTGGTCATCGGCGGTGGAATCCTGGGCACGTCCGTGGCCTGGCACGCCGCGCAGTCGGGTCTGCGGGTTGCCATGGTGGACGCCGGCGACTTCGCCGGCGCCACCTCCTCGGCCTCCTCCAAGCTGGTCCACGGCGGTCTGCGCTACCTGCAGACCGGCGCGGTCAAGCTGGTCGCGGAGAACCACCACGAGCGCCGGGTACTGGCCAAGGACGTGGCCCCGCACCTGGTCAACCCGCTCACCTTCTACCTGCCGGTCTACAAGGGCGGCCCGGTCGGCGCCGCGAAGCTGGGCGCGGGCGTCTTCGCGTACTCGGCCCTGTCGGCCTTCGGTGACGGCATCGGCAAGGTGATATCGCCGGCCCGCGCCGTCGCCGACAACCCCGGTCTCAAGACCGACAACCTCAAGGCCGTCGCGGTCTACTACGACCACCAGATGAACGACTCCCGCGTCGCCGTGATGACGGTCCGCGCGGCCGTCGAGTCGGGCGCGGTCGTCCTGAACCACGCCGAGGTCACGGGCCTGCGCATGACGCGCGGCCGGGTCAGCGGCGCCGAGCTCAAGGACCGCCTGGACGGCACCGAGTTCGGGGTCGACGCACGCGTCGTGCTCAACGCCACCGGCCCGTGGGTGGACCACCTGCGGCGCATGGAAGACAAGCACGCGATGCCGTCGATCCGCCTGTCCAAGGGCGCGCACATCGTGATGAAGCGCAAGTCGCCGTGGAAGGCCGCCATGGCCACCCCGATCGACAAGTACCGCATCACCTTCGCCCTTCCGTGGGAGGACCAGCTCCTGCTCGGCACGACCGACGAGGCCTACGAGGGCGACCCCGCGGACGTGCGCGCCACCGAGTCCGACATCAGCCAGATCCTCGACGAGGCGGCCTTCTCGGTGAAGGACGCGGACCTGGACCGCTCGCTGATGACGTACGCCTTCGCGGGCCTTCGGGTGCTGCCCGGCGGACCCGGCGGCGTCGAGAAGGCCAAGCGCGAGACGGTGGTCTCCGAGGGCGCCGGCGGCATGCTGTCGGTGGCCGGCGGCAAGTGGACCACGTACCGCCACATCGGCCGCGTGGTGATGGACAAGCTGGCGAAGCTGCCCGGCAGCCCGCTGACCGAGGACATGGAGCCGGTGAAGTCGCTGGTGCGCCGCGTCCCGCTGCCCGGTGTCGCCAACCCCAACGCGGTCGCGCACCGGCTGCTCGTGGACCGGGAGCCCGGCACGCGGATGGACCCGCTGACCGCCCGGCACCTGGCCTCGCACTACGGCTCGCTGGCCTTCGACATCGCCCGTCTGGCGAACGAGGACCCGGCGCTGGCCGAGCGCATCCACCCCGACGGGCCGGAGATCTGGGCACAGGTCGCGTACGCCCGTGACAACGAGTGGGCCGAGACGGTCGACGACGTGCTGCGCCGCCGTACGACGGTGACCGTCCGCGGCCTGGACAGCGCCGAGGTCCGCAGCCGCGTCGAGGAGATGCTGGGCCGCAAGCCGTAGCCGTCACGGCGGTGGGGAAGAGGGGCGGTTCCGAGGGGAACCGCCCCTCCGTCGTGGGCTGTGGCTGGTGTCCCCTCAAGGCTTAGGCTGGCCCACGTACACAAGGGAACTTCGGAAGGAGACCTGGGTGATCGAGCTTGAGGGCGTGCCCGAGCTGATCGACCCGGTCATGGTGGCCGCGTTCGAGGGCTGGAACGACGCGGGTGACGCCGCCTCCGGTGCTGTCACGCACCTGGACCGGGAGTGGAAGGGCGAGGTCTTCGCGGCTCTGGACGCCGAGGACTACTACGACTTCCAGGTCAACCGGCCGACGGTGTGGCTGGAGAACGGGGTGCGCAAGATCACCTGGCCGACGACCCGGCTTTCGGTGGTCCGGATCGGCGGTGCCAAGCCGCGCGACCTGGTGCTGGTGCGCGGGATCGAACCCTCGATGCGCTGGCGTTCGTTCTGCAACGAGATCCTCGCCTTCGCGCACGAGCTGGGCGTGGAGATGGTGGTCATCCTGGGCGCGCTCCTGGGGGACACCCCGCACACCCGGCCGGTCCCGGTCAGCGGGGTGACCTCGGACGCCGACCTGGCACGGACGATGGACCTGGAGGAGACGAAGTACGAGGGCCCGACGGGGATCGTGGGCGTCCTCCAGGAGGCCTGTACGCACGCGGGCGTCCCGGCGGTGTCGCTGTGGGCGGCGGTGCCGCACTACGTGTCGCAGCCGCCGAACCCGAAGGCGACGCTGGCACTGCTGAACCGGCTGGAGGACCTTCTCGACATCCGCATCCCGCTGGGCGAACTGCCGGAGGACGCGCGGGCGTGGCAGCTCGGCGTGGACCAACTGGCTGCCGAGGACAGCGAGGTGGCGGAGTACGTGCAGACGCTGGAGGAGGCGCGGGACACCGCGGACCTCCCCGAGGCGTCGGGGGACGCGATCGCCCGCGAGTTCGAGCGGTACCTGCGGCGGCGGGACCCTTCCGCGACCGCGGAACCCGGCGACGGGTCGTACCTGCGGGACACGTCCAGCGGCCGTACGAAGCCGCGGCTGAGGCCCGACCCGGAGCCGCCGGAGGAGCCCCCGACGGCGGCTCCGGGCGACGACGCGCCCCCGGAGGCGTAACGCCGACGGGGCCGGATCATCGGATCCGGCCCCGTCGGCGTTCGCGTTCGGTCAGGGCGCCACGCGGTCAGAGCGCCGCGCCGTCAGAGCGCCACGCCCAGCAGCGCGTCGACCGTGCGGGAGACCAGGCCCGGGGCCGATTCGTCGGCGCCGTCCGAGGCGTTCTGGGCCTGCGCCCAGCGGTCCACGGCCGCCAGCGCGGCGGGGGCGTCCAGGTCGTTCGCGAGGGCCTCGCGGACCTCCTCGACCAGGGCGTCCGCCGGGATACCGTCCGGGCGGGACACGGCCGCGCGCCAGCGCTCCAGGCGGGCCACCGCCTCCTCCAGCACGGCGTCGGTCCACTCCCAGTCGGCGCGGTAGTGGTGGGACAGCAGCGCGAGCCGGATCGCGGCGGGGTCGACGCCCGCCCGGCGCAGCGCGGAGACGAAGACCAGGTTGCCCTTGGACTTCGACATCTTCTGACCGTTCAGCGCGACCATGCCCGCGTGCACGTACGCCTTGGCCATCGGGAACTCGCCCGTCAGCGCCTGGGCGTGCGAGGCGCCCATCTCGTGGTGCGGGAAGGCCAGGTCCGAGCCGCCGCCCTGGATGTCGAAGCCCATGCCCAGGTGGTCCAGGGCGATGGCCACGCACTCGATGTGCCAGCCCGGCCGGCCTCGGCCCAGGGAGCCGCCGTCCCAGCTCGGCTCGCCCGGCCGCGCGGCCATCCACAGCATCGGGTCCAGCGGGTTCTTCTTCCCCGGGCGCTCGGGGTCGCCGCCGCGCTCCGCGGAGAGCAGCCGCATGGCCTCGGCGTCGAGGTGGGAGACGCCGCCGAAGTGCGGATCGGACTCCACCGAGAAGTAGACGTCGCCGTCGAGCTCGTACGCGGCGCCCGCGTCCCGCAGCCGCTCGACGAGCGGCACGATGCCCGGTATGGCCTCGACGGCGCCGATGTACTGCCGCGGCGGCAGGATCCGCAGGGCGGTCATGTCCTCGCGGAAGAGGGCCGTCTCGCGTTCGGCGAGCTCGGTCCAGTCATGGCCGTCGCGCTGCGCCCGCTCCAGCAGCGGATCGTCGACGTCCGTGACGTTCTGGACGTAGTGGACCTGCCGCTTGGTGTCGAGCCACACGCGCTGCACCAGGTCGAACGCGTTGTAGGTGGCCGCGTGACCGATGTGGGTGGCGTCGTACGGCGTGATGCCGCAGACGTAGATACGGGCGACGGGACCGGGGGCGAGGGTGATCGTCCCCTGGGTCGCGGTGTCGTGGATCTGGAGGTCGCGGCCCTTGCCGGGCAGGGCGGGGACCTCAGAAGCGGGCCAGGCATGCATGCTTCGAGACTAACCGGACGGATGTTCCGTCATCGAACCGGACCAGCACTGTTGGCTTGATCGCCACCCTTGCGGTCTGGCCGGTTCTGTGCCTGGAGGCACGCGACGCGCCGGAGGAGGTCAGACCGGCGGCCAGGGGATGGCGGGCCACTGCCCCGAGGGGCGGGGATGCGTTCCCTCGCGCAGCAGGAGGGCCACACGGGCCCGTACGGCCGCCAGCTCGGCGGCGGTGATCAGTTCCGCCAGCCGGGCGGCGAGGGGGCCCGCATCGGCCAGCTGGGAGGCGAGGGAGACCAGTACGGTGCGGGCCTCGTCCGTGAGGGGCTCGCCCGCCCAGCCCCACAGCAGGGTGCGCAGCTTGTCGTCGGCGTGGAAGGTCACCCCGTGGTCGATGCCGTAGAGCCGGCCGTCGGGGGCGGGCAGCAGGTGACCGCCCTTGCGGTCGGCGTTGTTGATCACGGCGTCCAGGACGGCGAGGCGGCGCAGCCTCGGGTCGTCGGCGTGCACGAGCAGCGCGGTGCGCCCCTCCCCCACTTCCGCGAGGGCGACCGGCTTCCAGCCCTCCCCGGCCTCCTCGCCCTCGACGAGCGCCAGCAGTTCCGGCCCGGGCGCGTCGCCGGCGTCGATCCACCGCTGGACCATGCCTTCGCCGTACGGGCCTTCGCGCAGCACCGTCTCCGGTACCAGACCCCACCCGGTGGCCTCGGAGACCAGGTAGGCGGCGCGCTCGCGCTGGGCGAGGCTGCCGTCGGGAAAGTCCCACAGCGGCCGCTCGCCCTTGACGGGCTTGTAGACGCATTCGGCGCTGACGCCCTCGTACGTCACCGTGCACAGCAGCACGGCATTGGAGGCCTCGGCGATACGGCCCCGGACGGTGAGCTCACCTCTGGCGAGCAGTTCCTCGGTCGGGTTCACGGCGCTCACGCCTGGCGCCGGTAGCCGTTCTGGCGGGGACACACGTGCCCTTCGGGGTCGAGCGGCAGGCTGCACAGCGGGCACGGCGGACGGCCGGCGTTGACCACGTCCAGGGCGCGCTTGGCGAAGGCGCGGGCCTGGACGCCGGAGAGGCGCACGCGCAGCATCGGCGGGCCGTTCTCCTCGTCCTGGAGCAGGCGCTCCTCCGCCTCGGCGAGGTCCTCGTCGGAATCTGCGTCCATTTCCACGAGCGCCTGCGCCTCGACGATCATCCGCTGCTCCTCGCCGTCCCAGGCCAGGGCCATCGTGCCGACGCGGAACTCCTCCTCGACGGGTACGTCGAGGGGGGCGGTATCGGCGGCCTCGGTCGAGGCGACGGCCGGTACGGGGGCGTTGCCGCCGGTGCGCCGTACGACCTCGTCCAGCAGTTCGTCCATCCGCTCGGCGAGCGCGGCGACCTGGGTCTTCTCCAGGGAGACGCTGGTGACGCGGGTCCCGGAGGAGGCCTGGAGGAAGAACGTTCGGCGTCCAGGCAGACCGACCGTGCCGGCCACGAAGCGGTCCGGCGGGTCGTAGAGGAACACCTGACGGGGCACGTCCAGTCTCCAAGTGTCGGTGGCAGGGGCGGGGCGTGGGCGGGCTGCCTGTGTTGGCCCGTCCACCCTACTGCGCCGTTCGATCAGGCCGCGCCCGCGCCGCCGCCCACGACGGCGTCCCCGCCGTCTTCGGGCGATTTGCGCGGCACGAGGGCGGCGAAGTCCCCGGTGTCGCCGAGGCGGAACAGGAACGGGCGGGTCGGGGTGTAGCGGATGGCGGTGACGGAGCAGGGGTCGACGTGGATCCGCTGGAAGAGGTCGAGGTGCATGCCGAGGGCGTCCGCGACAAGGGACTTGATGATGTCGCCGTGCGAGCACATGAGGTAGACGGCGTCGGCGCCGTGCTCCTCCTCGATCCTCGCGTTCCACTCCCGTACGGCGTCCACGGCGCGGGCCTGCATCGCCCGCATGCTCTCGCCGCCGGGGAAGGCGGCGGCGGAGGGGTGCTGCTGGACGATCTTCATCAGGGGTTCGTCGGCGAGTTCGGAGAGTTTGCGGCCGGACCAGTCGCCGTAGTGGCATTCGCCGATCCGCTCGTCGGTGTGCACCTTCAGCCCCGGGCGGGCCGCCAGCAGGGGGGCGAGCGTCTCCTGGCAGCGTTGCAGCGGGCTGCTGACGACGGCGGCGAGCGGTACACCGTCGAGGCGGGCGGGCAGTGCGGCGGCCTGTTCGGCGCCGCGTTCGTCAAGGTTCACTCCCGGGGTCCACCCGGCGAGCAAACCCGCGGTGTTGGCGGTGGACCGCCCGTGCCGTACGAGGATCAGCGTGGCCATGGGGCCACCCTAATGGCGGCGGCGTGCGGGCGGGGGAGCCGGGACGGGGGAGAATACGCGGCGTGATAGTCGACTGCGCGATGTACCGGGACGGCCACCGCTCCGAGGCACCCGAGGATTTCTCGGAGGCCCTCGCCGAGGCGCGGGCGACGGGTGACGCCTTCCTCTGGGTGGGCATGCACGAGCCCACGGAAACGGAATTCGAACACGTCAGTCAGGAGTTCGGGCTCCACAAGCTGGCGGTGGAAGACGCGCTGACCGCACACCAGCGTCCGAAGCTGGAGGTCTACGACGATTCGCTGTTCGTCGTCCTCAAGCCGGTCATGTACGACGACGACACCGACACGGTGACGACGGGCGAGCTGATGGTCTTCATCGGCGACTCCTTCGTGGTCACGGTCCGGCACGGCGAGGGCGCCGCGCTGACCGCCGTGCGCCAGCGCCTGGAGCAGGATCCGGACGTCCTGCGGCACGGGCCGACGGCGGTGCTGTACGCGGTGTCGGACGCGGTGGTGGACCACTACATCGAGGTCGCGGCGGAGCTCCAGGTGGACCTGGAGGAACTGGAGGCCGAGGTTTTCGCCCCGAACGCCACGGACAGCAGGAACACGAAGAGCACGGCCGCGCGGATCTACGGTTTCAAGCGGCAGGTGCTGGAGTTCCGCCGGGCCACGAGCCCGCTGCTCCAGCCGATGGACCGGCTCGCCTTCGGGCAGGTGCCGTTCGTGCACGAGCGCTCCCAGCCGTTCTTCCGCGACGTCGCCGACCACCTGACGAGGGCGAACGAGTACATCGAGGGGCTGGACCGGCTGCTGTCGGACGCGCTGTCGGCGCACCTGGCCCAGATGGGCGTCCGGCAGAACGACGACATGCGCAAGATTTCCGCCTGGGCGGCGATGGCGGCCGTCCCGACGATGGTGGCGGGGATCTACGGGATGAACTTCGAGCACATGCCGGAACTCAGGCAGAGCTGGGGGTACCCGGCGGTCCTCGTGGTCATGGCGGTCGCCTGCGTGGGTCTGCACCGGCTGTTCAAGGGCCGCGGCTGGCTGTAGGCCCGTCAGGCGTAGTCCGGCGCTCCGGACGGCACGGCGCCCAGCGCGTCGCGCCGCTGGGGCATGCGCAGGCCCACCATGCGGTGCCAGCCGCTGAACCGCTCGTAGGCGTACACCCCGCGGATCCCGGCGGCGAGGGCGGCCGCCTTGGGCACGGGCCACCGCAGCAGCCTGCCCATGTGGCCCATGACGGCAAGGCTCACGTCCCGGTAGGTGCCGATCTCGGCGAGGGCGCTCTCGCGCAGCACGCGCTGGATGGTGCGGCCGTGGCCGGCGCGGGCGAGGGCCAGGAGTTCCTCGTGGCAGTAGGCGAGGTGGTTGTCCTCGTCGTTGCTGATCATGCGGATGGCCCTGCCGACCTCGGGGTGGTCCCCGAAGTGCTTGACCAGCATGGCCATCTGGTCGGCGGCGCGCTGTTCGGTGACGCGGCTGTGCGCGAGGTAGACGACGATGTCCTCCTCGGTCAGCGGCTCGTCGCGGCCGAGCTTCTCGTGCGGGAGGCCGATGCCCCGGCGTTCCAGCAGCATCGTGTAGTCCGTCTCGGGCGGCACCGGGACGGCGGGCAGGCCGCGCTTGCGCAGCAGGCCCTGGAAGATGCGCCCGTGCTTGTCCTCGTCCGCGCCGTGCCGGGCGATCTTGGGCGCGAGGTGGCGCATGCCGTCGGGCACGAGGGCGGAGATCCGGCCGTTCTCCCAGCCGCCCTGGGATTCCCCGCTGGCGGCGATGGAACAGAACAGCTGGAAGGAGTCGTCGTTCTCGACGATCTCCCGGAACAGGCTGCGGGCAGAGAGCATGTTCCGAGTCAAAGACGGATGCGGCGGGCGGGCAACCGATGCGTGGCGGCACTCGGCCGAATGAACGAAGCGAAGGCGGTGGCCCCGGGGCGTAACCCCGGGGCCACCGCGCGCGTTGTTGGCTGTGTCGGCCGTGGCGGGGAAGACCCCCGAGCCCCCACCACGGCCGCGGGGCGTTCGCCAGGTCTTCAGGGCTAGGCGAGGCCGGCGTGTTCCAGGGCCTGGACGCCGGCGCGCAGGGCGGTGAGCCGCTCGTCGCGGGTGAACCCGGCCGGGGCGAGCGTCAGGGTGGTGACCCCGGCCTCGGCGTAGGCGCGCATGCCGTCCGCGATCCGCTCCACCGAGCCGAGCAGGGTGGTCGAGTCGATCAGCGAGTGCGGGACGGCCGCGGCGGCGCCCGCCTTGTCGCCGCCCAGGTACTTCTCCTGGATCTCGGCGGCTTCCTTCTCGTAGCCCATGCGCTGCGCGAGCTGGTTGTAGAAGTTCTGCTTCGGGCTGCCCATACCGCCGACGTACAGGGCGGTGTAAGGACGGAAGGTATCGGCGAGGGCGTTCACGTCGTCGCCGACGGCGAGGGGGACGGTGGGGCAGACGTCGAAGCCGTCCATCGTCAGCCCCGCCTTCTCCCGGCCCGCGCGGATGTGGCGCAGCGCGGTCTCCTCCAGGTGCTCGGCGGCGGGGAAGATCAGCAGTGCGCCGTCGGCGATCTCGCCGGTCTGCTCCAGGTTCTTCGGTCCGATGGCGGCGATGTAGAGCGGGATGTGCTCGCGCTCGGGGTGGACGGTCAGCTTGATCGGCTTGCCGGGGCCACCGGGCAGCGGGAGCGTCCAGTGCTGCCCGTCGTAGGAGAGGCGCTCACGGCTCATGGCCTTGCGGACGATCTCCACGTATTCACGGGTCCGGGCGAGCGGCTTGTCGAACTTCACGCCGTACCAGCCCTCGGAGACCTGCGGTCCGGAGACGCCGAGGCCGAGCCGGAAGCGGCCCTTGGTCAGGGAGTCGAGGGTGGCGGCGGTCATGGCGGTCATGGCGGGCTGGCGGGCCGGGATCTGGAAGATCGCCGAGCCGACGTCGATCCGCTCCGTCTGGGCCGCGACCCAGGCCAGCACCGTGGCGGCGTCGGATCCGTAGGCCTCGGCGGCCCAGCAGACGTCGTAGCCGAGGCGGTCGGCCTCCTGGGCGACGGCGAGGTTGTCGCCGTCCATGCCCGCACCCCAGTAACCGAGATTGATGCCGAGCCGCATGAGTCGTCCCCTTACCGGTTTACCGATCAGTAACGTAGGTCTGCGGGGACTGTAGCGCGCCCCGGTCGTCGGCGGCAGTGCCCCAGTAGTCTCAGCGCTCATGGAGCAGAGGCATCTCGGCCGCACCGGCCTGCGCGTGTCCCGGATCGGCCTCGGCACCCTCACCTGGGGCCGGTCCGCGGAGGGACCGGACGAGGCGGGCGCCGCAGAGCAGTTGAAGGCCTTCTGGGAGGCGGGCGGCACGCTCGTCGACACCGCCGACGTGTACGGGGGCGGGGAGGCGGAGTACCTCCTCGGGCAGCTGGTCGGCAAGCTGGTGCCGCGCCGGGAGCTGGTGATCGCCACCAAATCGGGCTCCGTGCGGGATCCGGACCGGCGGTGCGACGGTTCGCGCGGGCACCTCCTCGCGGCGCTGGACGACTCCCTGGCCCGGCTGGACACCGATTACGTCGACCTGTGGCAGGTACACGCCTTCGACCCGGCCACGCCGCTGGAGGAGACCCTCCAGGCGCTGGACCTGGCCGTCACCAGCGGCCGGGCCAGGTATGCGGGCGTGGCGGGGTTCAGCGGCTGGCAGCTGGCCAAAGCGGCGACCTGGCAGCTCGCCGCCCCCGGTGCGCGAACCCGGCTCGCCTCCACGCAGATGGAGTACTCGCTGCTCCAGCGGGGCGTCGAGCGGGAGGTGCTGCCGGCCGCGCTGGACCTCGGCGTGGGCCTGCTGCCCTCCTCCCCCCTCGGGCGCGGCGTGCTGACGGGGAAGTACCGGGCGGGCACCCCGACGGACTCGCGGGCTGCGTCGCAGACCCTCGCCGCCTTCGTGGACCCGTACCTGGACGAGGCGTCGGGCCGGATCGTGGACGCGGTCGCGACGGCCGCGCACGGGCTGGCGGTCACCCCGCTCCAGGTGGCGCTGGCATGGGTGCGGGACCGGCCGGGGGTGGTCGCGCCGATCGTCGGCGCGCGTACGCCGGCGCAGCTCGTGGCGGCGCTGTCGGTGGAGGCCCTTAGTCTTCCGGAGGAGATCTGCCGGGCGCTGGACGACGTGTCGGCGCCCGTGCACCGCTACCCCGATCAGGACTGGAGCACGCTGTGAGTACCGACCCCGCCGCCACCGACGCCGCGGACGAACCGGACGCCCCCGGCCCCGAGGCCGAGGCGGCCCGGGACGCGCGTGCCCCGCGACCGGCCGGGGAGGAATCCGCGGCAGGGCGCTCGGACGTCTCGCCCGACGAAGCCGGTCCGGGTCCCGGGCAGGCCGCCGAACCGGAATCCGCTCAGGACCCGGAGGGGAGCGCGGACGGGGCCGAAGGCGCACCCGGGACGTCGGAGGGCTCGGACGGGGGTGCCGCGGCAACGGCAGGCGCGGACGGTACGGCCGCGGAGGGCGCCAAGCCCGGGCTCAGCGAGGCGCAGGCGGAGCTGGCCGCGCAGAAGATCGAGCGGGAGCGGATCGCCCGGCGCAAGGCGGAGCGGCAGGCACCGGTCGAGGCGGGCGCCGGCCTCAGCGGCACGGCCGCCGACCTGCTGGCCGCCGTACGGGCGGTGGAGAGCGGGGCCAAGCCCCCGGCCGCGTACTTCGACGACGCTCCGGCCGCGCCGCGCAGGGCCGCCGCCCCCACTCCCCCGTCGCCCCGCCCCACCGCGCCGGTCGCGGCGGCCGGCGACGTCGAGGGCGTACGGGCCGTGCTGGCCCGGGGCGGAGCACCGGAGGCGCTCGCCGGGGCGGCCGCCACCGCGCTCGGGGAAGGCGCCGCCGGACAGCTCGAGGAGAACCCGTGGCGGCTGCTGGCGGTGGCCGGGGTGCGCCCCGCCCAGGCAGACGGGTTCGCCCGCGCCCTGCTGGGCAACGGGGCGGGGCCGGGGGACGAGCGCCGGGGCGGCGCCCTGGTGGCCTGGCTGCTGGCCCAGGCCGCGCTCAAGGGGCACACCGCCCTGGAGGCGCCGGTCCTGGAGAAGGCGCTGGCCCAGTACGGCGTGCCGGACCCGGCCGGGGCGCTCGAACAGGCCATCGGCGAAGGCGCCGTGCTGGTGTTCCACGAACCGTCGGCCGACGCGGAGTCTGCGGAGCCGGCCCGGTCCGCACAGGCCGCGGAAGACGAGCAGGACGAGCGGCCCGGCACGGTCCTGGTGGGGCTGGAGGGCTACGCGCTGGCCGAGGAGAGCCTCGCCGACGGCCTGGCCCGCCTGGCCAGCACGTTCGCCGGCCCCGCGGACTGGGAGGAGGCCGCCGGGGGCGGCCCGGGCGCCGACCTGATCCGGGCCGTCTCCGGACACGGCCTGGTCACCCACACCGGCGGCGAGGCCGCCCGCGGCGAACCGGCGGCCCTGCTGGCAGCAGCGCGGCGGCTCGGCCTGCGGGCCGGCCTGGCCGCGCACACCCCCGCGGAGGGCGCCGTCACCGTGGCGGGCCTGCTCGACGGGACGGAGGGGCCCGGGCGGGACGCCGACGGGCAGTTCGCGCTGGACCTGCTCATCGTCCTGGACGCGCCCCAGCTGGACGTGGAGAGCGCGGCCGCGCTGGTCGAGTCGGTGCCCGACGGGGCCCGTCTGGTGCTGTCCGGGGACCCCGCCGTACTCGGTTCCGCGGGGCCCGGGCGGGTGTTCGCCGATGTGCTGGCGGCCCGGACCTGCCCCCAGGTCGTCTCCCGGATCCCGGATCCGGGGCCGCTGGGCGAGCTGGTGTCGGGCATCGGCGTCGGTGAGCTCAACCAGGTCGACGCCCCCGGCAAGGAGGTCGTCATCGTCCCAGTGCGGGACGCGGGCGAGGCCGTCCACCGCACGGTCCAGCTGGTGGCCGAGTCGGTACCGCGCGCCTTCGGGATCCCGGCGGACGACGTGCAGGTGATCACCCCGGGCCACGGCGGTTCGGCGGGGACCCGGGCGCTGAACGCGGCCCTCAAGGAGCGGCTGAACCCCGGCCCGGGCCGGTTCGGCGGCTTCGACCCCGGCGACAAGGTGGTGTACGTGCCCGCGCCGGGGCGGGCCCGGCCGGCCCGGGTGGTGTCGGCCGACGCGCAGGGGCTGCACCTGGAGGCGGCGGGCGCGCGGATCGTCGTACCGAAGGAGCGGGTGGAGTCGGCGGTGCGGCACGGCTGGGCCGTGACCGGGCACCAGGCCGTGGGCGCGCGCTGGCCGGCGGTGGTCGTGGTGCTGCCCGGGGACGCGGCGGACGCGCTGTCCCGGGACTGGGTGTACACCGCGTTCGGGCGCGCCGAGCGGCACCTGTCGGTGGTGCACGGCGTCGACCAGGCGCTGGCGCGCGCGGTGGCCGAGGTACCGGCCAAGCCGCGTACGACCCGGCTGGCGGACCTGCTGCGGGCCCTCGCGGCAGCCGCCGCGGAACAGCCCCGGTAACGACGGCAGCGGCGAGGTGCGGGGCCCCCGTCCCGGTCCGGGGCGGGGGCCCGCACCGTCGTGCGGTGGTCAGGCCGGGGTGAGGCCCGCAGCCGTGGCGCCGTCCGGCACGTCGTCGTCCTCGAAGTCGTCCGGCTCCTCGTCGAAGACGGAACTCACGTCGAACCGGTGCAGCACGTTCTGCGCGTCGGCGTGCTCGAAGGGCGAGTCGAGCCACTCGCCCGGTTCCGAGACCTCTTCCGTGGCGGCGATCCACAGCGTGGAGTCGCCCTCCTCCAGGCCGAACTCGCGGTAGCGGGAGTGGATCTCGTCGGGCTCGTACTCCCCGAAGAGGACGCCCAGCGCCCCGGCGGTTCCGCCGTCCTCGACGGGCTCGGCGTCCGGGTCGTGCGCGGCGACGCGATCGGCCTGGGCGATCAGGCGCTGTGGTTCGACCACGGCGTAGTCGCGGCGGATGAGCACGCTGAACGCGGCGGGCTCGGCGGGGCCGGTGTACGGCACACCGTCCTCGGGGGTGGGGATCTCGAAGGGGGTGACCTCGTCGTAGCGGTCGTAGAGCAGTTCGTCGTACTCGTCGGCGGCGGCGGCGAGCTCGTTGAACGCGGCGTAGACGGCCGGGTCGTCGTCCCCGATCCTGCTCTCGACCGCGGCGAGGTGACGGTCGAGCGCGGCCTTGACCGCCTCGGCGGCGGCGCGTACCTCGGCAACAGTGGGCAGAGCGGCATCAGACATAGTGCAGACGCTATCCGTAGGAGGCCTCTGCCCGCACAATAGATGCGATGCCGGAATACGAATTTGTCGACCTGTACGTGCCCCGTGGGGTGCCGCGCCAGGAGACGACCCGCATGTTGACCGACCACGCCGAGTACGGGCACTGGGAGCTCGACCGGCTGACGCTGCTCCGGGACGGCAGTCGCCGCGTGCGGTTGCGCCGCCGGATCATCCGTCAGGTCCGCGCCACTTGGTGACGCGGGCCCCCCTGGGGGGAGCCCGCGTCGGGTGTGGCCGTGTGTCCGCTTGCGTCCGTCAGGCGGCGTTGCGGGCGCGGCGGTAGAGCACGCTGCCGGCGAGCAGCAGGCCGCCCGCGAGCGGGAGTCCGGCCGTCAGCACGTCCCCGGAGCCGGTGGCGGCGAGGTTGCCGTTGCCCTGGCCGGGCGTTGCGTGGTCCCCCTGGCCGGGAGCTGCGGGGGTACCGGGCCGGCCCGGAGTGCCGGGGTGACCGGGCGTGCCCGGGTTACCGGGAGTCCCCGGGTTACCGGGGTTGCCGGGCGTACCGGGGTTGCCGGGGTTCCCCGGCGTACCGGGGTTGCCCGGAGTTCCAGGGTTGCCGGGCGTGCCCGGGTTACCCGGAGTCCCCGGATTGCCTGGCGTCCCCGGATTGCCGGGGTTACCAGGGTTGCCCGGCGTACCGGGGTTACCGGGCGTGCCCGGATTGCCAGGGTGGCCCGGGTGGCCCGGGTGGCCCGGGTGGTCGTCATCGCACGGCTCGTCGGGGTTGCCCGGGTGTCCGGGGTTGCCCGGGTGTCCCGGGGTTCCGGGGTTGCCCGGGTGCCCAGGGGTTCCGGGGTTGCCCGGGTGCCCAGGGTGGTCCGGCTTCGCGGGGCCGCCCGCGTTGACGCAGCGGTTGCCGAAGGCCGGGTTCAGGCCTCCGATCACGGTGACCGTGTTGCCGCAGGCGTTCACCGGCACGTCCACCGGCGCCTGCACGTTGTTGCCGGACAGCACGCCCGGCGAGTTCACCGCGTGTCCGACCGCCCCGGCGTCCGCATGCGCGTAACCGCCGCCGAGCGCCAGCGCTCCGCCGGCGGCCGCCATGGTGATCAGGGTCTTCCTGGTGACCTGTACTACGGGTCGTCGCATCTGTACTCGTCCCCATGCTGTGTACGTTCGGTCGGCGTACAGGCCGTACACGCTCCCCCGCCTGCGACGCCGAATAGAAAAGAGATGCGGGCCCGAAAGCCCGGCAGCCCCGGAGCGCTGGAATGCGCTCCGGGGCCAAGGACTTCAGACGCGTCAGGCGTTGACGCAGGTGTTGCCGAAGGCCGGGTTCAGCAGGCCGATCACGTTGACGGTGTTGCCGCAGACGTTGACCGGGATGTGGATCGGGACCTGAACGACGTTGCCCGACAGGACGCCGGGGGAGCCGATGGCCGCACCCTGGGCGCCCGCGTCGGCGGCGGCCATGCCCGCACCCGCGAGAACCAGACCACCGGTGGCAGCCGCAGCGGCGACAACCTTCTTGAGCATTGTTCCTCCTAGTAGGCAAGTGCGGTCCCAGCCGCGGACCGCACCACCTGTAACGAGGAGGGATCACCAGGGCTACGAGCGTATGAGCGCATTCACTCTTCTCAGTGGAATCCGCACACTTTCCCGATTCCCCGGCGTTAGGCGTTGTCGATGAATCGGTCCAGTACGCGAACACCGAACTTCAGCCCGTCCACCGGGACCCGCTCGTCCACTCCGTGGAACATGCCGGCGAAGTCCAGTTCGGGCGGCAGCTGGAGCGGGGCGAAGCCGAAGCACCGAATGCCCAGGTCGTCGAAGGACTTGGCGTCCGTGCCGCCCGAGAGCATGTACGGGACGGCGCGCGCGATCGGGTCCTCCGCCTTGAGGGCGCTCTGCATGGCGTCGACGAGCTTTCCGTCGAAGTCCGTTTCCAGGGCCTTGTCGGCGTGCACGTCCTCCCGCTTCACGCGCGGGCCGAGGATCCGGTCGAGGTCGGCGAAGAACTCGTCCTCGTAGCCCGGCAGGAAGCGGCCGTCGACGTGCGCGGTGGCCTGGCCGGGGATCACGTTGACCTTGTAGCCGGCGCCCAGCATCGTCGGGGCGGCCGAGTTGCGCAGCGTCGCGCCGACCATCTTGGCGATGCCGCCGAGCTTGGCGAGCGTGGCGTCCATGTTGTCGGGGTCGAGCGGGGTTCCGAGGGCGTCCGAGAGTTCGTCGAGGAACGACCGTACGGTCTTGGTCACGCGCACCGGCCACTGGTGGCGTCCGAGCCGTCCCACGGCCTCGCACAGCTCGGTGATCGCGTTGTCGTTGTTGGTCATGGAACCGTGGCCGGCGGTGCCCTCCACGGTGAGCCGCATCCAGTGCATGCCCTTCTGGGCGGTCTCCACCAGGTAGAGACGCAGGTTCTCGTTGACGGTGAACGAGAAGCCGCCGACCTCGCCGATCGCCTCGGTGACGCCCTCGAAGAGGCCGGGGTGCTTGTCCACGAGGTGCCGGGCACCGTAGACGCCGCCCGCCTCCTCGTCGGCGAGGAAGGCGAGGACGATGTCGCGCGGGGGCTTGCGGCCGCTGCGCATGCGGTCGCGTACGACGGCCAGCGTCATCGCGTCCATGTCCTTCATGTCGACCGCGCCGCGCCCCCACAGGCACCCGTCGGCGATCTCGCCGGCGAAGGGGTCGTACGTCCAGTCGGCGGCGTTGGCGGGGACCACGTCGGTGTGCCCGTGGATCAGCAGCGCCGGCCGCGAGGGGTCCTCACCCTCGATGCGCGCGACCGTGGAGGCCCGTCCCTTGTGCGACTCGAAGATCTGCGGCTCCAGCCCGACCTCGGCCAGCTTCTCCGCGACCCACTCGGCCGCCTTTCGCTCGCCGGGGCCCGAGTGGTCCCCGTAGTTGCTGGTGTCGATCCGGATGAGGTCCCGGCAGAGGTCTACGACCTCGTCCTCACCGGAGACGGTCCTGCCCGCGCTCGACTCGCTCACGTGTTCCTCCCACTGATCAGTACCGGCTGCTGCCCCATCCTCCCGCTCCGCGGCGCTCTCCCCAAGGGCGGACCCCGGTCACCCGGCCGGACCCCACGGGTGGACGGGGGTGTGATCGGGGACCCCGGAATGTTTGGTAATGTTTTCCACGTCGGAACGGCCCGCGAGGGACGCGAGACAGACACCTTGTCCGGGTGGCGGAATGGCAGACGCGCTAGCTTGAGGTGCTAGTGCCCTTTATCGGGCGTGGGGGTTCAAGTCCCCCCTCGGACACCAGCGAGAGAACCCCACTTCATGTGGGGTTTTCTGCGTTTGCGGCGGGTGGCGCAGGTTCGGTGCCGCTACGACGAAGGACCCCGCCGGGGCGGGGTCCTTCGTCGTAGCGGGTGGGGCTGTCAGTCGCGGGCGGCCGCGATGGCGGCGACGCGGCCGCGGACGAGGAACCAGCCGCCGACGAGGGCCGCGGCGATGGCCGGGACGAAGAGGACCGTGGTGCGGCCCACTCCGCCGTCGCACCACATCAGGACCAGCACGGTGAGCAGGAACGCCAGCGTGACGATCTGCGTGTACGGGGCCCAGGGCAGCCGGTAGGAGGGGCGTTCCACGCGGCCCTGCTTCGCCCGGCGCCAGAAGTGCAGCGAGCAGAGCATGACCATCGCCCAGGTGCCGAGGATGCCGAGGGAGGCGAAGTTCAGGACGATCTCGAAGGCGTCCTTCGGCATGTAGGCGTTCAGGGCGACACCGGCGACGCCGAAGGCCGCGGTGAACAGGACGCCGCCGTAGGGGACCTTGCCCTTGTTCATCACGCCGGTGAACTTGGGCGCCGAGCCGGACATGGCCATCGAGCGCAGGATGCGGCCGGTGGAGTAGAGGCCGGAGTTCAGGCTGGAGAGCGCAGCGGTCAGGACGACCAGGTTCATCACGCCGGCGGCGCCGGGGATGCCCAGCTTGTCGAAGACGGTGACGAACGGGCTCTGGTCGGACGAGTACGAGGTGTACGGGAGCAGCAGCGCGAGCAGGACGACCGAGCCGACGTAGAACAGACCGACGCGCCACATGATCGAGTTGATCGCCTTCGGCATGATCTTCTCGGGGTTCTCGGTCTCGCCGGCGGCGACGCCGCACAGTTCGACGGAGGCGTACGCGAACACCACGCCCTGGATGACCAGCAGCATCGGGACCATGCCGACGGGGAAGATCCCACCGTTGTCGGTGATCGAGGAGAGGCCCGGGGTGTGGCCGTCGATGGGGTGGCTGGTGGCGACGAGGTAGATGCCGACGGCCAGGAAGACGACCAGGGCGGCGACCTTGACCAGGGAGAACCAGAACTCCATCTCGCCGAAGTACTTCACCGAGATCAGGTTCGCGGTGAGGACGACGGCGAGGGCGATGAAGGCGAGGACCCACTGGGGGACGTCGGTGAACATCGCCCAGAAGTGGGCGTAGGTCGCGGCGGCGGTGATGTCGGCGACGGTGGTGGTCGACCAGTTCAGGAAGTACAGCCAGCCGGCCGCATAGGCGCCCTTCTCCCCCATGAACTCGCGCGCGTAGCTGACGAAGGCGCCGGAGGACGGGCGGTAGAGGACGAGCTCGCCGAGGGCCCGTACCACGAAGAAGGCGAAGATCCCGCACACGGCGTAGGCGATCGCGAGGGAGGGCCCGGCGCCGGCGAGGCGGCCTCCGGCGCCGAGGAACAGGCCGGTGCCTATCGCCCCGCCGATGGCGATCATGTTGATGTGGCGGGACTTGAGGTCCTTGCTGTAGCCCTCGTCGCCGGCGTCGACGTGCGGGGAAGACGGCGGACTGGGGGCCTTGGCCAAGGTGCTGTCACTCATGTGATGACTTCGCCTTCGTGGGTGGGACAGGCAGGTCCCGGCCGCCACGCAGGGGAGCTGGGTGGTCTCACCTGTGCCGCGGTCCGGAGGGTTGTGGCCCCAGGAGACCATGAGGCTCCGCTGCCCGCCAAAAACGCGTCATGTGCACCGAAGCCCCCGGCGACCATGGAAAGGGCGCCGGGGGCTTCGCCGAGGCTTCGAAGCAGGGGTGACGGGGTCAGCCGCGCGGGGCGGATTCGGCCGCCTGGTCGAGGCGGAACGCCTCGTTGCCCAGGCCGATCCGGGCGTGTGCCTCGGGGCTGCGGGAGCGCAGCACCAGGCCGTGTACGAGGCCTGCGAGGGCGGCGACGGCGATGATGGCGGGCAGGACCCAGCTGAGCGCGGAGCCCTCGTCCGCGCCGACCAGGACGGCGAAGTCCTTGACGGTGTAGACGGCGATGAACAGCAGCGCGAGGCCTGCGGCGCCGGCCGCGACGAGCCGCCAGACCTGGGCGGCGGCGGTGCCCCGGCGGACGAAGAAGGCGATCACGGCGAAGGAGGCGGCGGCCATGAGAAGCGTCACGCCGAGGGCGCCGACGCTGCCCATCCAGGTGAACAGGTGCAGGACGGGCGCCGTGGGGTCGCCGGCCGGCATGTCGTCGGTCACGGCGAAGGCGATGACGACGACGGCGGCGATGCCGGTCTGCAGGAGCGAGCCGGTGGCGGGGGCTCCGGTGCCGGCGTTGGTGCGGCCGAAGGGGGCCGGGAGGAGGCCCTCGCGGCCCATGGCGAAGGCGTAGCGGGCCACCACGTTGTGGAAGCTGAGCATGGCCGCGAACATGCCGGTGACGAAGAGGACGTGCAGCACGTCGGTGAAGGCGGTGCCCAGGCGGCTCTCGGTGAGCTGGAAGAGCAGGCCGGGACCGGCTTCGGCGGCGGTCTTGACCACCGCGCCGGGTCCGGTGGCGACGGTCAGGGCCCAGGCGCTGAGGGCGAAGAAGAGGGCGACGAAGCCGACGGCGAGGAACATGACGCGGGAGACCACGATGTGCGGCTTGCTGGTCTCCTCGGCGTAGACCGGCGACTGCTCGAAGCCGACGAAGGCGGCGATGCAGAAGCACAGGGCGGTGCCGAGGCCGGCTCCGCCGAGCGTCGAGGGGTCGAAGGCGTGCAGCGAGAGGCCTTCGGCGCCGGGCTTGCCGAGGGCGGCGAGGTCGAAGACGACGACGAGGGCGCATTCGATCAGCAGCAGGACCCCGAGCACCTTGGCGTTGAGGTCGATCTTGAGCCAGCCGAGTGCGCCGGTCGCCGCGACCGCGATCAGGGCCGGGATCCACCAGGCGAGTTCGACGTCGAGGTAGGTGGCGAAGAGCCCGGAGATCTCGAAGCCGAGGATGCCGTACACGCCGACCTGCATGGCGCTGTAGGCGACGAGGGCGACGAAGGAGGCCGCCGAGCCGGCGGTGGGTCCCAGGCCCCGGGCGATGTAGGCGTAGAAGGCGCCGGCGTTGTGGACGTGGCGGCTCATCTCGGCGTAGCCGACGCTGAACAGGGCGAGGACGGCGCCGAGGACGACGTACAGCAGGGGCTGGCCGACGATGCCCATGACGCCGAAGATGGTGGGCATGACGCCGGCCACGACCATCAGGGGCGCGCTGGCGGCGAGCACGGAGAGCAGCAGGCCGGCGGTGCCGAGCCGGTCGGCGCGCAGGGCCCGGTCCTGGCCCTTGTAGGTCCGTATCTCGGCCGGGTCGGTGAGCGTGGTGGATCTGCCCGTCGGCATGGCGGGGTGTCCTTTCGGGGGAAGGGCGGGGGCGCGGTGCGGTGCGGTCGGGCGGCGTGTGCGGAGCGGGTGCGTCAGGCGGTGCCGAGCGCGGCGCTGCGCGCGGCGAGGAACGCCTTGTGCGGGTCGAGGTCGGGGTAGGACCAGGGGGCGCGGGTGGCGTGGCTGCCGATGCGGTGGAAGAGGGCGGCGGCCTCGGCCGGGCGGCCTTCGCAGAGCTTGGCGTGGGCGAGGAAGTTGAGGTCGACCCGGTTGCGGGGGTGGTCCTCGCGCTCCCATTCGAGCCACCAGTCGAAGGCGGAGCGCAGCACTTGGCGGGCCCGGCGGCCGGACCAGTGGGCGGCGGCCGCGTCGGGGCTGCGGCCGTGGACGGCGGCGAGGACGCGGTAGCGCTCGGCGTGGGCGATGACGGGGAGTACGGCGAGCGGTGAGTCGGCCGGGGACTCCTCGGCGGCCCAGGCGGCGAAGTCGTAGACCTCGTGGAGCGGGTCGTATCCGACGGCCGGGTTGCGTTCGGCCAGCTTGGCGACCATGAGGTGGTGGGCGTGGTGGTGCTCGCGGTGGCGGGCCCGTACCTGGTCGAAGTGGCGGCTGAACTCCTCCTCGGTGCCGAAGGCGCGCGAGAGCATGAGCAGGCCGAGCCAGGGGGTGGGGTCGGCGGGGAGCAGTGCGGCGGCCCGGCGGCATGCCTCGTCGGCGGCCTCGGGCGTGCCCTTGCGGCGCAGTGCGGTGAACACGGCGGCGCAGGCGAGGAGGGTGGCGGCGTCGGCGCTCGCGGGTTCGGCGAGCAGCCATTCCCGGGCCCAGGCGGTGGCGGCCGGGGTCTGGGCGAGGACGACGACGCGGTGGCCGCGGCGGTCCCAGTCGTCGCCGGTGCCGACGAGGAGGGAGCGGGCCTTGGACCACCGGCCCTGGGTGAACTGGGCGCGGACGTCGACGAGTTCCGCGTCGCAGAGGGCGGGGTCGAAGAGCTGGGCGTCCCGCTTGCGGGCGCGGCCGAGGGGCGGCGGAGGGGGCGACATCCGCGGGTTCCCTCCTGGACACGGACGCGGGCGGACGGCGTGCGGGCAGCACGCGCGGGGACGGTGCGGGTGGTACTCGGTTGTGCCGGTGGGGCTGGTGGTGCGAGTGGTACGGGTATTGCGGCTGGATCACGCCGGTCGAGGACCGGATGATCACGCACAGCAAACCGGTGAGCACAGGTCCGCGTCAAGGTCCAGACCGGCGCGTGGCGGGTTTCAACTGCTCCACCGAAGGGGGGAGTTGAGGCTGTTGTGCCGGTTTGGCCACACCATGGCGACTGCGGCCGGGGCCGGTCACCGGGCCCCCGTGCCGGGCGGCGGCGATCCTCCCCCGGCCCGGTCCGGCGCCTTGGCGCCCCACTGCGAAAGGCCCCCTGCAGCGGCGCCGACCTGCGCCGACTGCGCTACGGCGCGAGCGCGGTGCACGTACCGCTCCGGCGACCGTGCGCCGCCCCTCGCGGACCTGCGGGCGGCGGGAGCGGGCCCCTGCGGCTGTCCGGCGGCTGTCCGTGAGGTGACCGGCGCGGAAGGTCCGGTGCCGACGGGCGGGGGCCCGGGGCGCGCGCCGGGCGGATGCGGGAGCCGGGCATCAGTGGCCGAATGGCGCCACCGGCCCGGGCGGCGCCGGCAGCCGGCCACCGTCGCGCCCCAGCCGTCCCGCTCGGCCGTCCTGCCCAGCCGTCCCGCTCAGCCGTCCCGCTCAGCCGTCCCGCTCAGGCCACCGTCCCGCTCAGCCCACCGCCTTGGCCGCGGCCCGGCCCGCCGCGCGGCCCGAGAAGACGCAGCCGCCGAGGAAGGTGCCTTCGAGGGCGCGGTACCCGTGCACGCCGCCGCCGCCGAAGCCGGCCGCCTCGCCGGCCGCGTACACGCCCGGGAGCGGCTCGCCGCCGCCGGTCAGCACCCGCGAGGAGAGGTCCGTCTCCAGGCCGCCGAGCGACTTGCGGGTCAGGATGGACAGCCGGACGGCGATCAGCGGGCCGGCCTTCGGGTCCAGGATCCGGTGCGGCGCCGCGGTGCGGATCAGCCGGTCCCCCAGGTACTTGCGGGCTCCGTGGATCGCGGTGACCTGGGAGTCCTTGGAGAACGGGTTCGCCATTTCCCGGTCCCTGGCCACGACCGCCTCGCGGACGGTCGCCTCGTCGAGCAGGTTCTCCTTGGTGACGGCGTTCATGCCGCGCACCAGGGCGGCGAGGTCCCGTTCCACGACGAAGTCCGCACCGCGGTCCATGAAGGCCTTGACCGGCCCCGGTACGGCCTGGCGGGCCCGGTCGATGACGTCACGGACCGACTTGCCCGTCAGGTCGGGGTTCTGTTCGGAGCCGGAGAGTCCGAACTCCTTGCCGATGATGCGCTGGTTGAGCACGAACCAGGTGTGGTCGTGGCCGGTCCCCATGATGTGGTCGAGGGTGCCGAGCGTGTCGAACCCGGGGAAGAGCGGTACGGGCAGCCGCTTGCCGGTGGCGTCGAGCCAGAGCGAGGACGGGCCGGGCAGGATGCGGATGCCGTGCCGGGCCCAGATCGGGTTCCAGTTCTCGATGCCTTCGGTGTAGTGCCACATCCGGTCCTTGTTGATGTGGCTGGCGCCCGCTTCCTCGGCGATGCCGAGCATCAGGCCGTCGACGTGGGCCGGGACCCCGGACAGCATCCGCTCGGGCGGGGTGCCGAGGCGGGCCGGCCACTGGGCGCGTACGAGGTCGTGGTTGCCGCCGATGCCGCCGCTGGTGACGATCACCGCCTGGGCCCGCAGGGAGAAGGCGCCGGTGCTCTCGCGGCCGCTCGCGGAGCCCCGTACGGCGTCGGAGGGTTCCAGGACCTCGCCGCTGACGGTGTCCACCGCGCCGGCCGTACGGGAGAGACCGGTGACGCGGTGGCGGAACCGCAGCTCGACCAGGCCGCGGGCCGCCCCGGCGCGGACCCTGCGTTCGAAGGGGGCCACCAGGCCGGGGCCGGTGCCCCAGGTGATGTGGAAGCGGGGTACGGAGTTGCCGTGGCCGCCGGCGTCGTAGCCGCCGCGTTCGGCCCAGCCGACGACGGGGAAGAAGCGGACCCCCTGGGCGTGCAGCCAGGGCCGTTTCTCCCCGGCCGCGAAGTCGACGTAGGCCTCGGCCCAGCGGCGCGGCCAGGCGTCCTGCGTACGGTCGAACCCGGCGGTGCCGAGCCAGTCCTGGAGGGCGAGCTCGCGGCTGTCCTTGATCCGCATCCGGCGCTGTTCGGGCGAGTCCACGAAGAAGAGGCCGCCGAAGGACCAGTGCGCCTGCCCGCCGATCGACTGCTCGGGTTCCTGGTCGAGCAGGATGACCTTGCGGCCCGCGTCGACGAGCTCGGCGGTGGCGACGAGACCCGCGAGCCCGGCTCCGATCACGATCACGTCTGCGTCGTACGTCATGCGCTGCCGTCCTCCGTCGGTGGTGGGGCAGATCCTTTGCTACGGATCGGTAACCCGTCAACAGGGGTGTTGGATGAATCGCGTGAGCGCTGCAGACGAGGTACTGGACGTGGTGGACCGGGACGACCGGGTGACGGGACGGGCGCCGCGCGGGGAGGTGTACGCGCGCGGACTCATCCACCGGTGCGTGTTCGTGCGGGCCCGGGACGCGGCGGGCCGCGTCTTCGTGCACCGCAGGACCGCCTCGAAGCTGGTGTTCCCCTCGCACTACGACATGTTCGTGGGCGGGGTGCTGGGCACCGGGGAGGACTACGCGCAGGCGGCGCTGCGGGAGGCCGAGGAGGAGCTGGGAGTGCGGGGGCTGGAGCAGCCGCGACCGTTGTTCAAGTTCCTCTACGAGGGGCCGGGCGGCTCTTGGTGGTCGTACGTGCACGAGGTGCGGTGCGAGCTGCCGGTGCGTCCGCAGGAGTCGGAGGTGGCCTGGCACGCGTGGCTCTCCGAGGACGAACTGGCGCGGCGGGTGGCGCAGGGCGCCTGGGCGTGGGTGCCGGACGGGCTGGAGGCGTACCGGCGGCTGCGCGCGCACGAAGGGTGGCACCAGTAGATTGACCGGGTGATCGACTTGGTCAAGGACGTACGCCTCTGGTTCGCCCCCCAGCGGTTGAAGGAGGAGGGCGAGACACCGGACTACCGGTTCTCGCTGGCCAACGAGCGGACGTTCCTCGCCTGGATCCGGACCGCGCTGGCGCTGGTGGGCGGCGGGTTCGCGGTCGACCAGTTCCTGCCCGACCTGCGGTGGGGGGTGCGCGTCGGGATGACAGTCGCGCTGCTCGCGGCGGGGGCGGCCTGTGCGCTGCGGGCGGTGAACCACTGGATGAGGTGCGAGCGGGCGATGCGGCGGGGTGCCGACCTGCCGGTGTCCCGGTTCCCGGTGGTGCTGGGCCTGGGGGTGGGGCTGGTCGCGGGGGCGATGGTGGTGATCGTCTTGCTGGGCCTGACGAACTCGCGGTGAGGGCGGTGCCGGGGCCGGACGAGAGGCGTGACGCGGGGCTCCAGCCGGAGCGGACCCGGCTGGCGTGGCGGCGCACGACGCTGGCCTGTTCGGTGACGGCGGTCCTCGCGCTGCGCCAGGCGCTGCGCGGGTCGGGTTCGGCGCTGGAGGCGGGTGGGGCGGCCCTGATCGTGCTGGTCTGGCTGGCGTTCCTGGGCGTCGCGCACCGGCGGATCCGCGAGCTGGCGGCCTACCGGCCGCCGGTGCTGGCGCCGCGGGTGGCCCTGGGGGCGGTGCTGTGCACGGTGGCGCTGGCGGTGTTCGCCATGACGGTGATCACCTGATCGGACGGACGGATGATCAGCCTTCTCCGCGCCACTGTGGATATGACTCCGATATGGGGAGGATTCGCACTAATCTCGGCGCCATGACGACCCTCCACCAGGAACACCCCCTGCACGAGCACGCACACGCCCCCGGCTGCGGTCACCCTCAGGTGCCCCACGGCGACCACGTCGACTACGCGCACGACGGCCATCTGCACCGGGAACACGCGGGGCACTGGGACGAGTGCGAGACGCAGGGGCACACGGCGCACGAGGACCACGACCACGCGCACGGACCGGCCTGCGGGCACGAGACCGTCCAGCACGGCGACCACATGGACTACGTGCACGACGGCCACCGGCACGCCGAGCACGACGGCCACTACGACGACCACTGACGCACCGGCAGATCCCCTTCCCCGCACCAGCGGACCCCGCCCTCCCCCGGCGCCGCGTCGACTGGCAGGATGCTGACCGCCTGTCAAGCGACCCGGGGAGAGTGCCGATGACCGTCGACGAGCCGTACCTCGTCCAGCCCGCGACCGGCGTGTACGCCTACGTCCAGCCCGACGGCGGCTGGTGCCTGAACAACGCCGGCTTCGTCAGCGACGGCGGCCGGACGCTGCTCATCGACACCGCCGCCACCGAGCGCCGGGCGCTGGCCCTGCGGGACGCGGTCGTGGCGGCCGGGGTGCCGCTGCCCCGCACGGTCGTGAACACCCACCACCACGGCGACCACACCTACGGCAACGGCGTGTTCACCCCCGAGGCGCTGGTCCTGGGCCACGACAACGCCCGCTCCGAGCAGCTCGCCGCCGGGCACCAGCTGGAGATGATCTGGCCCGCGACCGACTTCGGCGCGATCGAGATCACCGCACCTTCCCTCACCTACAGCGACCGGATGACCCTGCACGTCGGGGGGACCGAGGTCCAGGTCATCCACCCGGGCGTCGCGCACACCACCGGGGACTCCGTCGTCTGGCTGCCCGGGCAGCGGGTCGTGTTCACCGGTGACCTGGTCTTCGCCGAGGGCACGCCGTTCCTGGCGATGGGGTCCCTGGCCGGATCGCTGCGGGCGCTGGAGCTGCTGCGCTCGCTCGGCGCCGAGACCGTCGTACCGGGTCACGGGCCGCTGACCGACCCGTCGGCGTACGACGCCACCGAGCGGTACCTGCGCTACGTCGCCGAACTCGCCCGGGAGGGCGTGGCGAAGGGGCTGACGCCGCTGGAGGTCGCCCGCGAGGCCGACCTGGGCGAGTTCGCGGCCTGGCGGGAGAGCGAGCGGCTGGTGGCGAACCTGCACCGGGCGTACGCGGAGCTGGCCGGGGAGCCCGAAGGGGCGCCGCTGGACATACTGGCCGTACTCAAGGACATGACCGTGATGAACGGCGGGACGCCGATCCTCTGCCACGCCTGAGGAGCCAGGAGCCCGGGCCGGGGGGGTCACCGGGGAATTCCCGGCCCGGGGGCACTGGACGGCATACCGACTGGTCGGCATGATGGCTTCCGTTCGCCATACCCCGTCCGCTCCGGATGGAGTCCACTCCGCATGGAGGTGCGCCCCATGACCCCAGCACCAGCCTCGCCGCCGGCCGGCCCCCGGGGCCTCGACCTGGGCCGGCTGCGCGTCCATCTCGACGCGTCCCGGCCCGGGCTCGTGGCCGGGGAGCTGAGCGGCCGCCTGATCGAGGGCGGCCGCTCGAACCTCACGTACGTGATCACCGACGGGTCCCTCCGCTGGGTCGTGCGGCGGCCGCCCCTGGGCCACGTCCTGGCCACCGCGCACGACATGCGGCGCGAGCACCGGGTGATCAGGGCCCTGCACGGCACGGCCGTACCGGTGCCCGAGCCGCTGCTGCTGTGCGAGGACGAGTCGGTGCTCGGAGCGCCGTTCTACGTCATGGAGTACGTGGAGGGGGTCCCGTACCGGACCGCCGACCAGCTCGCCTCCCTCGGCCCCGACCGCACCCGGCGGGCCGTCCTGGGCCTGGTGGACACCCTGGTCGACCTGCACGCGGTGGACCCGGCGGCCGTGGGCCTGGGCGACTTCGGCCGCCCCGAGGGCTTCCTCGACCGGCAGTTGCGCCGCTGGGGCAAGCAGCTCGCGGCCTCCCGCGGCCGGGACCTCCCCGGCATCGACGAACTGCACGGAGCGCTCGGCCGCGCCCTGCCCGCCTCCCCCGCCCCCACCGTGGTCCACGGGGACTTCCGGCTCGACAACGTGCTGATCGGCGGCCCGGACGACAGCATCCGGGCCGTGCTGGACTGGGAGATGTCCACGCTCGGCGATCCGCTGACCGACCTCGGGCTGCTCGTCATGTACAGCGCCGACCTCGGCCTGACCGACTCCCCCGTCAGTACGACGAGCGGCGCGCCCGGCCACCCCTCGCCCGCCGAACTGATCGAGCGCTACGCCGCCCGCTCCGGCCGGGACACCACGGCGATCGCCTGGTACACGGCGTTCGCCTGGTTCAAGCTCGCGGTGATCCTCGAAGGCATCCACTACCGCTTCACGCTCGGCCAGACCGTCGGCGCGGGCTTCGACCGGATCGGCGAACTGGTCCCGGTCTTCATCGAACACGGCCTGAACACCCTCCAGGAAGGCTGAGGCATCCGCATGGACTTCGCATTCGACGCCCGTACCGAGGAACTCCGCGAACGGCTCTCGGCGTTCATGGAGGAGTACGTCTACCCGGCGGAACCCGTCGCCGCCGAGCAGCGCGCACGGCTGGCCTCGCCCTGGGACACCCCGGCCGTCTTCGGTGAACTGAAGGCCGAAGCGCGCCGTCAGGGCCTGTGGAACCTCTTCTTTCCAGGCGGGGAGTACGGCGCCGGGCTGACCAACCTCCAGTACGCGCCGCTGGCGGAGATCACGGGCCGTAGCCCGCACCTGGCGCCGATGGCGACCAACTGCGCCGCCCCGGACACCGGGAACATGGAGCTGCTCGCGCAGTTCGCGAGCGAGGAGCAGAAGAAGCAGTGGCTGGAGCCGCTGCTGGCCGGGGAGATCAGGTCGGCCTTCGCGATGACCGAGCCCGAGGTGGCCTCTTCGGACGCGACCAACGTGGAGACCCGCATCGAGCGCTCCGCGCAGGGCGACGAGTACGTGGTCACCGGCCGCAAGTGGTACATCTCGGGTGCCATGAACCCGGACTGCAAGGTCTTCATCGTCATGGGCAAGACCGACCCGGACGGCGCGGACCCGCGTCGCCAGCAGTCGATGATCCTGGTGCCGCGGGACACGCCGGGCGTGGAGGTCCGGCGCGCCATGCGGGTGTACGGGTACGAGGACCACGACCACGGCGGTCACGCCGAGGTGGTCTTCGACGGGGCCCGGGTCCCGGCGGCGAACCTGATCGCCGAGGAGGGCTCCGGCTTCGCCATCGCCCAGGCGCGGCTCGGGCCCGGGCGGATCCACCACTGCATGCGGCTGATCGGCATGGCGGAGCGGGCCATCGAGCTGATGTGCCGGCGTGCGATCGGACGCACGGCCTTCGGCAAGGAGCTGGCCGCGCAGGGCGTGGTGCAGAACTGGATCGCGGACGCCCGGGTCACCGTCGAGCAGCTGCGTCTGCTCGTGCTCAAGACGGCCTGGCTGATGGACACGGTCGGCAACCGCGGGGCACACACCGAGATCCAGGCCATCAAGATCGCGACCCCGCGCGCGGTGGTGCGGATCCTGGACGACGCGGTGCAGCTGCACGGCGCGGGCGGGGTGAGCCAGGACTTCCCGCTGGCCGAACTGTGGGCGGCGGCGCGGACCCTGCGGCTGGCGGACGGCCCGGACGAGGTGCACCAGCGCTCGCTGGCGCACCGGGAGCTCAAGCGGTACCGCTGAGGACGGTACCGCCGGGCCCGGTGTCTGCGGGTCAGGGGCGCAGCGCGCGCAGCAGCAGGTCGGCCAGGTGATCGGCGACCTGCTGCGGCGTGAGCGGGCCGTCGGCTCGGTACCAGGTGGACAGGTGGTGCACGGACCCGAAGTGGTAGTCCACCACCAGGTCGGCGGGCGTGGCGGCCGAGAACACGCCCGTGCGCTGGCCCTCTTCGACCAGTGCGCGGAAACGCTCGTGGTAGCGCCGGCGCTCGGCGCGCACCTGCTTGGACTTGTCGGGGCTGAGCTGGTGCATCGAACGGAAGAAGATGGCCGCGTCGTCGAGGTTCTCGATGGTGGTGACGACCACGTCGGCGGCGGCGGCCCGCAGCCGCTCCTCCACCGGCGCGCCGGAATCGGCGATCGCGTCGAGGCGCTGCTGCTGGAGGCGCAGCATGCGCGCGTACACCTCGTGCAGCAGGTCGTCCTTGGAACCGAAGTAGTGGTAGAGCGCGCCCTTGGTGACCCCGGCCGCCTCCACGATCTCCTGGACGGAGGTGCGGTCGTAACCGCGTTCGGCGAACAGCCGGGTGGCGACGGCCAGCAGCCGCTGAGGCACCGGGGTCTCCCGGGCGGCGCCCTCCGGCTCCGTGGTGGTTCTGGCGGCCATGGCGCTCGCCTTCCTTTCTGTTCCCTCGCTGTCAGGGCGTTGTACGACCGTCCGACTGTTTTCAGCCGCGCTCGCGCAGTTCCCGTCGCAGGATCTTGCCACTGGTGGTCTTCGGAAGGACAGGCAGGACCTCGACCTGGCGCGGGTACTTGTACGCGGCGATGCGTTCGGCGCAGTACGCGGACAGTTCCCCGGGTTCGACGGAGGCGCCGGGGCGCAGGCTGACGTACGCCTTGACGCTCTCGCCGCGGTAGGGGTCGGGGACGCCCACCACGGCCGCCTCGCGGACGGCGGGGTGGGTGTAGAGCACGTCCTCGACCTCGCGCGGCCAGACCTTGAAGCCGGACGCGTTGATCATGTCCTTCTTGCGGTCCACGACGTAGAGCCAGCCGTCGCGGTCCATGAAGCCGACGTCCCCGGTGCGCAGTTCGCCGTCCGGGAACGCCTTGGCGGTGTCGTCGGGCAGGCCCCAGTAGCCCGGCACGACCTGGGGGCCGCGGACGGCTATCTCGCCGCTCTCGCCGAAGGGGACTTCGGCCCCGTGCTCGTCGAGGATGCGGACGAGCGTGTCGGCGCCGGGGACGCCGACCGACAGGGTGCCGGAGACGGGGTCGACGGGTGCTTCGAGGTGGGGCGGGACGGAGGCGCAGGGGGCGGTGCACTCGGTGAGGCCGTAGCCGTTGCGCAGGTAGAAACCGAAGTCGGCGCGCAGGCGTTCGACGAGGGCGGGCGGGAGCGGGGCGCCGCCGGAGGAGATCACCCGGAAGGACGCGAAGTGGTCCGGGGTGGCGGCGGGGTGGGCGGCGAGGGCCATGAAGGCGGTGGCCGGGCCGACGGTGTAGGCGGGGCGGTGTTCGAGGAAGGCGTCGAGGACGGCGCCCGCGTCGAAGCGGTGGGCGAGGGCGAGGGTGCCGGCGTTGGCGAAGCAGGCGGCGAGCTCGCAGACGATGCCGGTGATGTGGAAGAGCGGGGCCAGCGCGAAGTAGACGGCGCCTTCGGGGACGGGGTGCCCGGTCACCTGGCGGACGGCGTTGTAGCTGAGGGCGCCGTGCGGGTTCATGGCGCCCTTGGGGGTGCCGGAGGTTCCGGAGGTGTAGCTGATGAGGGCCGTGTCGGCGGCGGCGAAACCGGGGTGGGGCGGGGCGGGGCGGCCCTGGCGGGCGACGGTGGTGAGGTCGGCGACGCCGGGCCCGGGGGCGGCGCCGGCCGCGGCGTGGTGGACGGGGAGGTCGGGGTGGTTCTGGCGCGGGATCGCGGGGAGGGTGGCCGTCGGGCCCGCCGTCGCGGCGGCTGCCTGCGGGTCCCGGCCGGGACCGAGGACCCGTACGTCGTCTCGGGTCTGGAAGTCGGTGTCGTGCGCGGTGAGCGCGGTGTGCACGGCGCTGTCCCGGACGGCCTCGCGCAGGTACGCCGGCCAGGCCCGGGCGTCGCAGACCAGCGCGGCGGCCCCCGAGTCGCGCAGGATGTGCCGGACCTCCCTCGACTTGTACATGGGGTTGAGGGGGACGACGATCGCCCCGGCCTTCCAGGCGGCCAGCACGGCGAGCACGAAGTGCGGGGTGTTCTGGAGCATGACCGCGACCCGGTCGCCACGGCGCACGCCCCGCGCGGCCAGGTGTCCGGCGACCGCGTCGGAGAGCGCGTCGGTCTCGGCGTAGGAGAGCCGGCCGTCGAAGTAGGCGACCGCCGGGTGGCGGGGCGCGCGGGCGACGGCCGCCCGGAAGGCGTCGAGCACGCTGGGCGGGGGCGTGACGGGCGCCAGCTGGGCGGCGGTGAGGCGGCCCAGCCAGGGCCGGTCGGCGTAGCCGGGGCTCGCGGTCACCGTGCCTCCCACTTGCGCTGGAGGTGGTTCATGCCGGTCAGCCAGCGGTCGGGCTCGGTGGCGCGGGCCGCGTAGTAGTCGGCCACCTCCGGGTGCGGGAGGATCAAGAACCGGCCCTTCTCCATGCCGTCGAACAGGGCGTCCGCGACCGCTTCCGGCTCGATCGCGGTCGGCGCGAGGACGAGCTCGCCCGCCGATCCCGCGGCGGTCAGCATGTCCGTGCGCACGCCCTGCGGGCAGATCGCGTGGACCTCGACGCCCCGGTGGCGGTAGGTCAGCGAAAGCCATTCGGCGAACGCGAGGGCGCCGTGCTTGGTGACACTGTACGGGGCGGCCCCGATCATGGTCAGCAGCCCGGCGGCGGAGACGGTGGACACGAAGCGGCCGCTGCCCCGCTCCAGCCAGTGCGGCAGCAGGGCGCGGGCGGCGCGGACGTGCGCCATGACGTTGACGTCCCAGGCGGCCTCCCAGACCCCCTCGTCGGCGAAGGCGTCGCCGCCCGAGGCGAGTCCGGCGTTGGCGCAGTAGACGTCGACGGTCCCGCCGAGGGCCTCGCGGGCCCGCTCGACGACGGCCGAGGCGTCTCCCGGGACCGCGATCGCCCGGGGGCCGATCCCGTCCGCCACGGCGGCGGCCTTCGCCGGGTCGAGGTCGTTGACCACGACGGTGGCCCCCTCGGCGGCGAAGCGGCGGGCGAGGGCCTCGCCGATGCCGCCGCCCGCGCCGGTGACGACGACTCGCTGGTCCTGGTACGCGCTCACAGGGATGCCTTTCGACGCTGACGGACGGATCCGGAAGGCGGTATCCGGAGGGCAGACTAACCAGTCGGTATGTCGGATCGGAAGGGGTCGGCCGCCTAGCGTGTGCGGATGACGCTGTCACGACGCGGGGTGCTGGGACTGGCGGGGGCCGTGGGGGCGGCGGGGGCCGTGTGTGGCCCGGGCAGCGCACGGGCCGCACCGGGGCGGGTGCGCACCGGGTTCGAGCGGCTCGCCGCGGACGGGTACGGCTTGCTCGACGGACAGCGGATCGGGGTGGTCACCAATCCGACGGGTCTCACCGCGGACGCCCGTCACGTGGTCGACGTGCTGCACGCCGACGAACGGGTCGACCTGGTCGCGGTCTTCGGGCCCGAGCACGGCTTCCGCGGGACGGCGCAGGCGGGCGGCTCCGAGGGCTCGGCGCGGGACCCGGCCACCGGACTGCCCGTGTACGACACGTACGGCAAGAGCGGCCGGCAGCTCGCGGACGTCTTCACGGCGGCCGGCGTCGACACGGTCGTCTTCGACGTCCAGGACGTGGGCGCGCGGTTCTACACCTACATCTGGACCCTGTACGACTGCATGCGGGCGGCCGCACTGGCCGGCAGGGCGGTGGTCGTGCTGGACCGCCCCAACCCGATCGGCGCGCTGCGGGCGGCCGGGCCCGTGCTGCAACGGCCGTACGCCAGTGGCGTGGGACGCGAGCCGATCGCGCTCGCGCACGGCATGACGGTGGCCGAGCTGGCCTTGCTGTTCCAGGGGGAGTTCCCCGCCGAACGCCCCCTCGCGTTGAGCACCGTACGGATGTCGGGCTGGCGCCGGGAGTCCTTCTTCGGTGCGACGGGACTGCCCTGGGTGCCGCCGAGCCCGAACGTGCCGACCCCGGACACCGCCCTCGTCTACCCCGGGACCTGCCTGTTCGAGGGGACCAACCTGTCCGAGGGGCGCGGTACGACGACACCGTTCGAGGTGGTGGGCGCGGAGGGCGTCGACCGGCGGTGGGCCGAGGCGGCGAACGCGCTGGGGCTGCCCGGGGTGTGGTTCCGGGAGGCCTACTTCACGCCGGTCTTCTCCAAGCACGCGGGCAAGGTGTGCGGCGGGGTCCGGCTGCTCGTGCACGACCGCGCGGCCTTCGATCCGGTGCGGGCGGGCATCGGACTCCTGGTCACCGCCCGCCGGACGTGGAGCGGGTTCGCCTGGCGGCCCGACCACTGGATCGACCGGCTGACCGGTTCCGACCGGGTGCGGACCATGGTGGACGCGGGAGCGGGGGTCGAGGAGATCGCCGGCGACTGGGCCGAGGGCCTGGCCCGGTTCGCGGCGGTGCGGGAGGGGTACCTGCTGTACCGGTGACCCGCGGCGGGTTCCGTCGCGGGGCTGGCCGGGCGGGCCCGGCCGCAGGATGCTGGACGCGGCGGTGGCAGGACCCGGAGGGGGGCGTCATGTCGGGTGGAGCGGCGTGGGGAACGGGCGTCGGGGTGTCTCCGTACGCGGAGCTGGTCTTCGACGCCGACGGGGATCCGGCCCCGGGCACCGGGACCGCGCTCGACGCGATGGAGGTCACCGACCTGCTGGTCTTCGCGCACGGCTGGAACAGCGAACCCGCCACTTCGACGCTGCTCTACGACCGGTTCTTCGAACCGTTTCCCGACCTGGTGGGGCCGGCGGTGCGACTGGGGTACGCGGGGGTGCTGTGGCCCTCGATCCGCTTCGCGGACGAGCCGATACCGGACTTCGACCCCCCCGGCCCCGCGGGCACGCTCGCCGAGCCGGGGTTCGGGACGGCGCTGGACCCTGACACCAGGCGGGCGCTCGGCCGGTTCTGGCCGGGGCGGGAGGCGGAACTGGACCGGGTCGCCGAACTGCTGGAGGAACGGCCCGAGTCGCAGGCCGCGTTCGTGGAGTTCGGGGCACTGGTGCGGGAGCTGGCCGGGGTGGTGGCGGTGCCCGCCGCCACCGGCGAGGACGTGCCGGCGATGTTCACCGAGGACGTCCTGGAGGTGTGCCGCCGCTTCACCGACGCCCTCGCCGAAGCGGGCGCGGCCGCGGGCGGGGCGGAGTTCTCCGTGGGCGACGGGCTCCGGGCCCTGTGGAGCGGCGCCAAGGAGGTGCTGCGCCAGGCCACGTACTACGAGATGAAGAAGCGTGCCGCAGTGATCGGCGAGCGGGGGCTGGGACCGGTACTGGCCCGGCTGGCCGCGCGCAGACCCGCCCTGCGCGTCCATCTGATCGGGCACAGCTTCGGCGGCCGGGTGGTGTCCTTCTCCCTGCGTGCGGTGCCCGGCGGCGCCCGCTACGTGAAGTCCCTGACCCTGCTCCAAGGGGCCTTCTCCCACTACGCCTTCACCGACCGCCTGCCGCACGACAAGAGCCGCGGCGGCGCCCTGCACGGGCTCCAGCGCGCGGTGGACGGCCCGGTGGTCGCCTGCCACTCCCCTTACGACACCGCCCTCAAGGTGTTCTACCCGCTGGCTTCGCGGATGGCAGGCGATTCGGCCGGTGTGCTCGGCCTGGACGAACGGTGGGGCGCGCTCGGACACGACGGCGTGCAGGCGGTGGCCGGCGCCCCCCGGATGACACTGGCCGCGGCCTTGCGCGACGGCCTGCCGACGGCCGGTTGCGTCAGCGTGGACGCGGGCGCCGTGGTCCGCAGGGGCGGAGCGCCGACGGGGGCGCACAGCGACATCTGCCACGAGGAACTGGCCCGGATCGTGGTGGCGGCGGGGCGCATGGGGCGCTGACTTCCGGCCATGTGCCACCCGCACGCCTCGACCGCCCCGCATGCGCCCACGAACCTCCGGGCATGTTGGGCACGTCGGAACGTAGGACGACGTTCACCTCGTACGGCGTCTCGACGTCGGTGTGGGCGTGGGCGCGGCGGAGGTGAGGGTGTCATGGCGGGATTCCGGAGTCTGGCCTACCAGGTGCGGGACGGGCGCAACGACCGGGCGTTGCGGCGCCATTCGCTGCGCCGCTGTCTGGAGCGGTTCGCCCCGTACGGGCACCGTGCGACGTGGTGGCACCTGTGCGACCGGCACGGGATCGCCCCCGAGGACCGGGCGGCCGATCCGCAGCGGCTCGTCGCGGCGCTGGAGGAGCTGGAGGAGGCGCGGGCGGTCTGGCTGGAGTACGAGCGCCAGTTCGCGGAGCGCAGAAGGCGCGAGAAGCACCACGGACTGCGCCGGCCGGAGTGGGCGTGGGGCGGCAGCGGGGACGCGGTGGTGCGGTGCGCGGACCCTGGGGTACGGCCGGACGGGACGCTGGGCGATGTGCTGCGGCGGCTGGTGAAGGCGCTGGAGTCGGAGCCGGGGACGTCGTGCCCGGTCTGTGGGGAGCAGGAGCTGCGCTGGCCGTCGGTGGGCGCCGGTCACGGGGCGTGGGACGGGGCGTGGGGGTGGGACGGCCCGGTGTGCGGCGGCTGCGGGATCGTCGTGCCCAGACCGGCGTTGGCGGACGCGCTGACATATCCGGCGTCGGCTGCGTGAACGGTGAGGGGGGTGGGGCCGGGCGGCCCGGGAGGGGCGTGGATCCAGGTCGCGCTGAACGGTGCGCGGGGTGCGGCCGAGGGGGCCGCCGTGCCGATGTCCCCGCAGGCGTTGGCGGAGTCGGCCCTGGGGGCGGTCGCCGCGGGGGCCCGGGAGGTACTGGTCCACCCGAGGACCCCGTGCGGGCGCGAGAGCCTCTCGCCCCGGGTCGTGGGGCCGGTGCTGGAGGCGTTGCGGGGCGCGGGGGTCTCCGTACCGCTGAGCGTGCCGGTGAGCGTGGCGGCGGAGCCGGATCCGGTGGGGCGGCTGGAGCGGGTGCGGTCCTGGGTGGTGCTGCCGGAGCGGGCGGTGGTGCGCTGGGCGGAGCCGGGGGCGCGGGAGTTGGCGTCGGCGCTGCTGGCGCGCGGGGTGGCGGTGGACGCGGTGGTCCGGGTGGAGGAGGGCCGTTGGGAGGCGGGAGCCTGGGTGGGGGCGGCCCGGGCGGGGCGGGTCCGGCTGGTCGGTGAGCCGGCGCAGGCGGATCCGGCGCTGGTGGCGGGGTCGGCGGCCGGGTTGGCGGCGGGGTTGGTGGCGGTCTTGGGGAGGCCGCCGTCCGTGCCGTGGATGCTGTTCGGGCGGGAGGCCGCCGCCTGGCCCGTGCTGCGGCTGGCCGCGCGGTGCGGCGCGGGCGCGCGCATCGGCGTGGGAGAGGTGCTGTCTCTGCCGGACGGGCGGCCGGCGCATTCGAACGCCGAGTTGGTGGCGGCCGCCGTCCGGGAATGGGCGCGCGCCGCTACGACGACAGCCGGGACCCGGTGAGCCGTTCACCGAAGACGTCGTCCGGATTGGACAGCGCGCAGGTCTTGAGCGACAGGCAGCCGCAGCCGATGCAGTCGGAGAGGTTCTCGCGCAGCCGGGTCAGCTGCTTGATCCGCTCGTCGAGTTCGGTGCGCCAGGCCTCGGACAGGGCCGCCCAGTCCTCGCGGGTCGGCGTGCGTTCCTCGGGGAGGCGGGCCAGTGCCTCGCGGATGCTGGCGAGCGGGATGCCGACCCGCTGTGCGGCGCGTACGAAGGCCACCCGGCGCAGCGCGTCACGCGCGAAGCGGCGCTGGTTGCCGGAGGTGCGGCGGCTGCTGATCAGGCCCTTGGCCTCGTAGAAGTGGAGTGCGGAGACGGCCGCGCCGCTGCGCGCGGACAGCTGGCCGACCGTGAGTTCGTGGACGTTTCCGGGAATCTGCGGCACCTGACCGAGGGTAGTCGGCCCGGGCGGGGAACGGGGCGGAGGTGCGGTGCGGGGGTCCCGGTCCGGTTGTCGGGGGGTGCGTTGACAGGGGCGGGCGTCCCCCGCATGCTGAGCAAGCGCTTATTAGCTTGATCAGCGAGAGGCAGGGGCAGGCATGGCCGAACCGAGGATCTTCACGTCCGCCGAGGAACTGCGCGCCGGCATCGGCGAACAGTTGGGCCCGAGCGGCTGGCTGGAGGTGGACCAGAAGCGGATCGACCTCTTCGCCGACGCCACGGGCGACCACCAGTGGATCCACGTGGATCCGGAGCGGGCGGCCGCCGGACCCTTCGGCTCCACCATCGCGCACGGCTACCTCACGCTGTCGCTGCTGCCGAGCCTCGTGCCGCAGATCATTCGGGTCGAGGGCATGCGGATGGGCGTCAACTACGGGACGAACAAGGTGCGTTTCCCCGCTCCGGTGCCGGTCGGATCCCGGCTTCGGGCCACCGCGGTGGTCACCGACGTCACGGAGGTGGGCGGCGGGGTGCAGGTCACCGCGACCGTGACCGTCGAGCGGGAGGACGGCGAGAAGCCGGTGTGCGTGGCGGAGTCGGTGTCCCGGTACTACTTCTGAGGCACGCCGCCCCGCACCGTCAGGGTTTCGCCGCCACCATGCGCAGCACGAGGTCGGCGTAGAGCGCGCCGACCTCGTCGGGGGTGCGCTGCCCGGCGGCGTTGAACCAGCGGGCCACGTCGATGCACAGGGACAGCACGGCGAGCGTGGTGCCCGGGACGTCGGGGACGTCGAACTCCCCGGCCCGCACGCCGTCGGCGAGGATCCGGCGCACAGCGGCGTCGCTCTGCCGGCGCAGCGCCACGATGTCGGAGCGGTGCTCGGGGGCGAGGGCATCGAGCTCGTACTGGACCACCCGCGCCGTGGTGTGGTGAGCGGCGTGCCACCGCACGAAGGACCGCACGGCCTCGGCGAGCCGCTCGGCCGGGGACCCGGGGCCGTCGGCGGCGGTCTCCAGGATCTCCAGCGCCTTGTCGTGGCCGATGCGGCTGATCCGGTGGAGGAGCTCTTCCTTGGTCTTGTAGTGGATGTAGAGCGCGGCCGGGCTCATCCCGGCGCGGGCGGCGATGTCGCGGGTGGTGGTGGCGTGGTAGCCGCGCGCCGCGAAGGTCTCGACGGCGGCGACCAGCAGCCGCCGGGCGGCGTCGGGGGTGACCTCCGACCACGGCTGGTAGCCGCCGGTCTCTGCCGCGCCGGCACTGTCCATCGCTCGCTCACCCTCTTCGGCTTGTAGGAACCAACACCTTACCGGAGGGTGAGCAAGCGCTTAGGACTTTGCGGCCGGGCGCCGAGTGGCCGGGCATCCGGGCATCCGGGCATCCGGGCATCCGGGCATCCGGGCATCCGGGCATCCGGGCTAGGCGACCCCGGGCGTCCTGCCTAGGCGGCCGGGCGTTCCGGGGCCTGCTTCGGGGAGAAGGGGTCGTACTCCGCCATGATCTTCTCCATTCGGGCCTGGTCGACCCGGCTGACGATCTGCGTGACCTCCTGGCGGTCGCGGATGACCTTGGCGAGGGTGAAGGCGGAGGTGGTGAGGTAGAGGACCGCGATGCCGAGGAAGGCGCGGACCCAGCCGTCGGCGTCCATGTTGTAGATGCCCAGCCCGACAGCGGCGAGGGCGGTGGCGAAGGAGGCGACGGCCTGGCCGTAGTACGCCCCCGTGTTCTGCTGCTTGACCGGTGTCTCGTTCATGCCCCCAGCTTCGGGGCGGGGCGGCCGGCGGCGCATCCGCGCGCGTACTCACGTACGTACTCAGACGGCACACGCCGACGCCCCCGCCGCAGCCCGGGCGGGCGGGCCGAGACTCCGGCCGGGGCGTGGGCGGGCGGGCCGAGGCTCTGGCCGGGGACCCGTCAGAAGGCCGAAACCCCTGTGCGGGCACGGCCGATGAGGAGCTTCTGGATCTGGCTGGTGCCCTCGTACAGGGTCATGACGCGGGCGTCGCGCAGCAGCTTCCCGGCGGGGTACTCGTCGATGTACCCGTACCCGCCGTGCACCTGCAGGGCGTTGCTCGCGGCCCGCACGGCGGCCTCGGAGGCGAAGAGCTTGGCGGTGGAGGCCTCGGTCGCGAAGGGCTGCCCACGGTCGATCAGGTCGGCCGCCCGCCAGGTCAGCAGGCGGGCCGCGTCGACGTCGACGGAGATGTCGGCGATCAGCTCCTGGACCAGCTGGTGTTGGGCGATGGGCTTGCCGAACTGCTCGCGCTGGGCGGCGTACCCGACCGCCGCGTCGAGCGCCGCCTGGGCGATGCCGACGCAGCCGGCGGCGACGGACATCCGACCCTTGGCCAGCGCCGACATGGCGACGGAGAAGCCCTTGCCCTCGGGGCCGAGCATCGCGGAGGCGGGCACGCGGACGCCGTCGAGGGCGAGTTCGGCGGTGGCCTGGCCGCGCAGGCCGAGTTTGCCGTGGATCTCGCGGCGGGTCAGGCCCGGGCTGTCGGCCGGGACGAGGAAGGCGGACACACCGCGGTGGCCCGGCTCGTCGTTGGTGCGGGCGAAGAGGAGCACCACGTCGGCCCAGGTGCCGTTGGTGATGAACATCTTGCTGCCGCTGAGGACGTACGCGTGGCCCTCGCGCGTGGCGCGGGTGGTGAGGTTGCCCGCGTCGGAGCCGGTGCCGGGTTCGGTCAGGCCGAAGCAGCCGAGCGCGTCGCCGGAGCACAGGCGGGGCAGCCAGGCCTGCTTCTGCTCCTCGGTGCCCCAGGCGGCGACGGTCTTGGCGACGAGGCCGAGGGAGACAGAGACGATGCCGCGGACGGCGGAGTCCCCGCGGCCGAGCTCCTCGGTGACGAGCGCGTAGGCGAGGTGGTCGCCGCCGGAACCGCCGTACTGCTCCGGGACGGTCAGGCCCAGGAAGCCGAGGTCCCCGAGCTTCTTGACGATGGACCGGTCGACGCTTTCGGCGCGGTCCCATTCGGCGGCGTACGGGGTGATCTCGCGCTCGGCGAACTCCCGGGCGAGCCGGCGTACGGCGGTCTGCTCCTCGCTGAGCTCCAGGTTCACCGGGGACCTCCGGGCGTCGTGGGGGTGAGGTGGTCTCGTACGGCCCGGGCTTTAATTAGCAGTGCTAGTTTAACGGGCCGGGTCTTACTATGTGCCGCATGGCCAGACCGCGCAAGCCCCTCCTGAGCAGAGACCTCATCGTCGAGTCGGCGGGCGCGCTCGTGGACGCGGAGGGGCTGGAGGCGGTGTCGACCCGGCGGCTGGCAGCAGCGCTCGGGGTCAGCGGGCCCTCGCTGTACAACCACTTCCGGACCAAGGACGAGATCCTGGAAGCGGTGGCGGACTCGGTGAGCAGCCGGGTCGACTTGTCGATGTTCGACGGCGGCCGGGAGTGGCGGGAAGCCCTGCACGACTGGGCGCACTCCTACCGGGCCGCCTTGGCCGACCACCCCAACATCGTGCCGGTGCTGGCGCGGGGGCCCGGCCGACGCCCGGCGGGGCTGCGGGTCGCGGACGCCGTCTTCGGCGCGATGACGGCCGCCGGGTGGCCGCCGGCCCAGGCGACCAGGATCGGCGCGCTGATGCGGTACTTCATCCTGGGCTCGGCAGTGGCTTCCTTCGCCCGCGGTTTCGTGGACGACCGGACCGCTTACGACCCCGGCGACTATCCGCACCTGGGCCAGGCCCACCTGCTGGCGGAGCGGCAGCGGGAGGTGGACGAGGGCGCGTTCGAGACGGGCCTGACGGCCCTGCTGGACGGACTGGCCCTCCAGTACGAGGCGCTGCGGCAGGCGTCGTGACCGCTCGCGGCGGACCCTGACGAAGACGCCTGCCGGGCGCCCCGGCCCTGGAGGGCGACGGGCGCTAGAAGACGACCAGGGAACGGCCGCCCTTGCCGGCCAGCATGTCGTCGAAGGCGCCCGGGATGCCGTCGAGGGTGATGTGGTCGGTGACGAGATCCCCGAGGACCAGGCGGCCGGCGCGGACGTGGTCGGCGATCACCGGCAGGTCGCGGGCCGGGTCGCTGTTGCCGTAGACGCAACCGGTGAGGGTGCGGGCGAAGTGGAAGATCTCCAGGGCGTGGAAGGTGACCTGCTGTTCCTTGCCGCCGATGCCGACGACGGTGGTGCGGCCGCCGCGACGCGTGGACTCCCACGCACCCCGGATGGTCTCGGCCCGGCCGACGCACTCGATGGCGACGTCCGCGCCCCGACCGCCCGTGAGGGCGCGGATCCGCTTGGCGGTGGTGTCGGACGCGAGGACGAAGTCGGTGGCTCCGGCCGCCCGCGCCAGCTCCTCCTTGGCCGGGGAGACGTCGACGGCGATGACCGGGCCCGCCTGGGCGATCCTCGCGGCCTGGAGGGCGGCCAGCCCGACCCCGCCCACGCCGAAGACGGCGACCGACTCGCCGGGGCGGACCTGGGCGCTGTGGTGGACGGCGCCGTAGCCGGTGAGGACGGCGCAGCCGAGGAGGGCGGCTTCGGTGAGCGGGATCCCCTCGGGCGCGGGCAGCACGCAGTTCGCCGCGACCACCGTCTCCTCGGCGAAGGCGGCGACATTGAGCCCGGGGTGCAGCTCGGTGCCCTCGGCATCGTGGGCGTAGACGGCGCCGACTCCGGTGAGGGCATTGACGCAGAGCCACACCTCCCCGATCCGGCAGTGGTGGCATTCACCGCAGGACGGGGCCCAGTTGAGCACTACTCCGTCCCCCGGGGCGACGTGGGTGACCCCCTCCCCCACCGCGAGTACCGTCCCGGCGCCCTCGTGGCCGAGGACGGCGGGGACGGGAACCCGCATGGTGCCGTTGGTGAGGGAGAGGTCGGAGTGGCAGACACCGGCTGCGGCGAGCCGGACCCGGACCTGCCCGGGTCCGGGTTCGGGCAGCACGATGTCCCGGATCTCCAGCGGGGCTCCGACGGCGGGCAGGATGGCGGCGCGGACCATGGTCGTTTCCGTCTCTCGGGGCGGGGGTTCGGGCAGGGGGCCGGGCGGTGGCGGGGGTTCGGGCAGGTCGGCCGGGCGGTGCGGGTTGGGCGGTGCGGGTATGGGTTCGGCGGGGCTCAGAACTGGAGGGACTTGGTCTGGAGGTACTCGGCCAGGCCGTGCGGCCCCAGCTCGCGGCCGACCCCCGACTGCTTGTAGCCGCCGAAGGGCGCGAGCACGTTGAAGCGGCCGCCGTTGATGTCCACCTGGCCGGTATCCATGCGGCGGGCGAAGGCGACCGCGGTCTCCTCGTCCGCGGCCCACACGGCTCCGCTGAGCCCGTACACGGTGCCGTTGGCGATGCGCAGGGCGTCCTCCTCGTCCTCGTAGCGCAGGATCGACAGCACGGGGCCGAAGATCTCCTCCTGGGCGATGGTCATCTCGGGCGTGACGTCGGCGAACACGGTGGGGGCGACGAAGTACCCGTGCTCGTGGGGCGCCTCGGGGCCGCCCGCGACGAGGCGCGCGCCTTCCTCGACACCCTTGACGATGTACGCGCGGACGCGGTCGCGCTGCTTGGCGTTGACGACCGGGCCGACGCGGGTGCCCGGCTGGGTGGGGTCACCCGTGGCGTACTTCGCGACGGCGGCGGCCGCGAGGCTGACGGCCTCCTCGTACTGGTCCCGGTGGACGAGCATGCGGGTGAGCGCGTTGCAGCTCTGGCCGGTGTTGCGCATGACGTCGGCCACGCCCGTGGAGACGGCCTTGGCGAGGTCGGCTCCGGGCAGGATGACATTGGCCGACTTGCCCCCCAGTTCGAGGGCCACGCGCTTGATCGCGGCGCCGGCGGTGGCGCCGATCTTCCGGCCGACGGCGGTCGAGCCGGTGAAGGAGACGAGGTCGACTCCCTCGTGCCCGGCCAGCGCCTGCCCGGCGACCGGGCCGGTACCGGTCACCAGGTTGAAGACTCCGGCCGGGATGTCCGCCTCGTGCACGGCTTCGGCGAAGAGCTGTGCGGTCAGCGGGGTGTCCTCCGCCGGCTTGAGGACGAGGGTGCAGCCGGCGGCGAGAGCGGGTGCCACCTTTGCAACGATCTGGTGCAGCGGGTAGTTCCAGGGGGTGATGGCCCCGACCACACCGACCGGTTCCATCAGCACCGTGGAGTTGCCCAGGCGCTCCTCGAAGGCGTAGGAGGCGGCCAGTTCGGCGTAGGAGGCGGCGACCCCGATCGGGGCGCCGACGTGGACGGCTTCCGCGAAGCCGAGCGTGGTACCGAGTTCGGCGGTGATCGTCTCGGCGAACTCGGTCTTGCGGGCGGTCAGTACGTCGCGCAGGGCGCCGATCAGGGCGGCCCGTTCGGCCGGGGCGGTCGACGCCCAGCCGGGCAGCGCCGCGCGGGCCGCCCGTACCGCGGCGTCCACGTCGTCGGCGGTGCCGGCCGGGACCCCGCCGATGACCTGTTCGTCGGCCGGGTTGACGACCTCGATCCGGTCGCGTCCCGAGGACGGCCGCCATGCGCCGCCGATGTACATCCCGTCGTGGGCCTTCATGGCTTTCCTCCCGAGCACGCACGAGCGTGTAGACGCGGACCTCGCGGACAGCCTACAAACTAGCAACGGTAGTTTTATCGGCGCCAGGGTTCACCGGGATCAGATGATGCCGAAAAGCATCCCTGCCGCCAGCACCACGAGGGAGGTCAGTGCCGCCCATTTCACGGTGAAGCGGGTGTGGTCGCCGAATTCGACCTTGGCCATGCCGACGAGCACGTAGACGGCCGGAACCAGCGGGCTGGACATGTGCAGGGCCTGCCCGACGAGCGAGGCGCGCGCGATCTCCAGCGGCGAGACGCCGTGGGCGGCGCCGGCTTCGGCCAGTACCGGCAGGACGCCGAAGTAGAAGCCGTCGTTCGACATGAAGTACGTCAGGGGCAGGCTGAGCAGTCCGGTGACGAGGGCCATGTGCGGGCCCATGCCGTCGGGGATCGCGCCGACCAGCCAGTCGGCCATGTGCTTGACCATGCCGGTGCCGGTGAGCACGCCGGTGAAGACGGCTGCCGCGAAGACCATCCCGGCGACGTTCAGGACGTTGTCGGCGTGGGCGGCGACGCGGGCCTTCTGGTCCGGCATGTGGGGGAAGTTGACGGTGAGGGCCAGGGCGGCGCCGAGCAGGAACAGCACGGGGATCGGGAGCAGCTCCATGATCATCGCGGTGAGGAGCGCGACGGTCAGGGCGGCGTTGAACCAGTAGAGGCGGGGGCGCAGGGTCGGCCGGTTCGGGTCGAGGCCCTGCATCCCGTCGGCGTTCCCCTCCCCGGTGGACGGGGCCGGGGCGGCCGCGGAGGCCGGGCGGGGGGACGTGCCTTCGCCCGAACCGGCGCGAACCGCCGGGGCGGAGCCGGCGCCGGCACCCGGGCCGGCCGCGACCGTGACGGGCTGCGCCTCGGCGGGTTCCGCCACGAGCACGGCCTCGTGCGTCTCGTGCGCCTCGTGCGCCTCGTCGCCGGGAAGCACGAGGGTGCCGACGCGGCGGCGTTCCTTCACGCCGAGCACGTAGGCGAGGACGAGCACGCACACCAGCCCCATGGCGAGGGCCGGGATCATGGGTACGAAGATGTCGGCGGCGTCGAGCTTGAGAGCGGTGGCCGCGCGAGCGGTGGGGCCGCCCCAGGGCAGGGTGTTCATGACGCCGTTGGCAGTGGCCGCGACGCCGGTCATGACCACCAGGCTCAGCCCGAGCCGCTTGTAGAGCGGGTACATGGCCGAGACCGTGATCATGAAGGTGGTCGAGCCGTCGCCGTCGAGCGAGACGATCGCGGCGAGCACCGCGGTGCCGACCACGACGCGCATCGGGTCGGCCTTGCAGAACCGCAGGATGCCCCGCACGACCGGGTCGAAGAGGCCGACGTCGATCATCACGCCGAAGTAGACGATGGCGAACATCAGCATGGCGGCGGTCGGCGCGAGTTTGCCGACGCCGTCGATGACGTAGTCGCCGAGGTGGGCGCCCTTCCCCGCGAACACACAGAAGAGCGCGGGGATGAGGACGAGGGCCGCGATGGGCGACATTTTCTTCAGCATGATCAGGACGAGGAAGGTCCCGATCATGGCGAAGCCGAGGAGAGTCAGCATGCAGGGAACGTAGGCTCCTCCTCCTGGGGCCAACAAGACGTGCGCGTGTGAGCAATACGAGCAAAACCCCAGCTCAGGGCAGGGGTTCCAGCTCGACGGGGAACCCGTTGAGCACGGCGGTACCGGACAGCGGGTCCAGCCGGGTGCCGTCCAGGAGCTGGTTCACGTTGACCCCGGGATCGGTGGCGGCCACCGACAGCCGGGAGCCGGCCCGGTCGTGACCCCAGCCGTGCGGGAGGCTGACGACTCCGGTCCGCACGGTGTCCGTGACCTCGACCGGAACGTCGAGGGCGCCACCGTCTGCGGTGATCCGGGCCCGGCCGCCGTCGGTGAGCCCGAGCCGGTCCGCGTCGTGCGGGTGCACGTGGAGGGTGCAGCGGTTGGAACCTCCGACCAGGGCCGGGACGTTGTGCAGCCAGCTGTTGTTGGACCGGAGATGGCGGCGGCCCACGAGCACCAGAGCGGCGGGGCGTTCGGCGAGCGCCGCGCGCAGCCTGGGCAGCTCGGCCGCGATCGGGTCGGGCAGCAGCTCGATCCTGCCGCTGCGGGTCCTCAGCACACCGGGGAGCCGGGGGCGCAGCGGACCCAGGTCGATGCCGTGCGGGTGGGCGAGCAGCCGGTCCAGGCTCAGGGCCGCCTCGGGCGTGCCGTCGGCCCCGGCCTCGGGCATGCCCGTACCCGCCGCCGCGTCGGCGTCAGCGCGCAGGGCGGGGGCGAACCGGTCGCCGTACGGGCCGAGGCGGAGCATCAGGTCCAGGCGCCGCTCGGGGCCGTTGTCACCGGAGAGCAGGCCGGCCAGGCGCTCCGGTTCCTCGCCGTGCAGCGGGGAGTGCGGGTCGGCGGTCTCCTTGGCGAGGGTGGCCCGGATCACCGACTCGTCGACGTCGGACGGGGCGGCGCCGTGCATGCCGGAGACGGCGAGGACGAGACGGGCGTGGATCTCGCACTCGTCTAGCCGGTCCGCTTCGAGGGCGACGGCAGGCCGGGTGTAGCGAACCTGGTTGCGGATGGCGAAGCCGTTGAAGGCGAAGTCGTGGTGCGCGCTCTGTGCGGGTGGCGGCGGGGGCAGGACCACATGGGCGTGGCGCGAGGTCTCGTTGAGGTACGGATCGACGCTGACCATGAAGTCGAGGCCGGCCAGCGCCCCGTCCAGGCGGCGGCCGTCGGGGGCGGACAGCACCGGGTTGGCCGCGATGGAGATCAGTGCCCGTATGCGCCCCTCCCCCGGCGTCTCGATCTCCTCGGCCAGTGCGGCGGTGGGCAGTTCGCTCTTGACTTCGGGGTGGCCGCTGACCCGGCTGTGCCAACGGCCCATGGCGAACCCCTTGCCGGCGCCCGCGGGGCGGGGCCGGGGGCCGGCCGCCGGGAGCGGGAAGAGGGCGCCGCCCGGGCGGTCCAGGTTGCCGGTGAGGATGTTCAGTACGTCGACCAGCCAGCTGGCGAGGGTGCCGTACTCCACGGTGCAGCTCCCGATCCGCCCGTACACGGCGGCGGTGGGCGCGGCCGCGAGTTCGCGGGCGAGGGCACGGATCTCGTCGGCCGGGAGGTCGCAGGCGGGGGCGACGGCCTCAGGAGTGAAACTCGCGAGCGCTGCGCCGAGTTCCCGGAGGCCGTCGGTGTGTTCCGCGAGCGCTCCGGGTGCCGCCAGCCCTTCGGCGAGCAGGGTCTGGGCGAGCGCGGCCAGCAGCAGGGCGTCGCTGCCGGGCCGCGGGGCGAGGTGCCGGTCGGCGAGCCGGGCGGTGCGTGTGCGGCGCGGGTCGACGACGACCAGCTTGCCCCCGCGTGCGCGCAGGGCTTTGAGCAGGCCGGGGAAGTCGGGAGCGGTGCACAGGGAGCCGTTGGATTCCACGGGGTTGGCGCCGAGCAGCAGGAGGAAGTCGGTGCGGTCCAGGTCGGGCACCGGGATGGCGAAGGGGTCGCCGAAGAGCAGGCCGCTGGAGACGTGCTTGGGCATCTGGTCCAGGGTGCTGGCGGTGAAGAGGTTGCGGGTGCCGAGGGCCTTGAGGAGGAGCGGCGGGTAGAGCGCTCCCGCCATGGTGTGGACATTGGGGTTGCCGAGGACCACGCCGACCGACTGGGCTCCGTGCTGCCGCACCAGGGCGGGCACGGCTTCGGCGATGGCGTCGAACGCCTCTGCCCAGGTGGCTTCTCTCAGGTGCCCGTCGCGGCGGACGAGGGGGGCGCGCAGCCGGTCGGGGTCCGCGTCGAGGGCACCGAAGGAGGCGCCCTTGGGGCAGATGAAGCCGCGGCTGAACACGTCGTCGCGGTCGCCCCTGGCGCCGGTGACGGTGGTGCCGTCGATGGTGAGGGTGAGGCCGCAAGTGGCTTCACACAAGGGGCAGATGCGCAGGGCGGTGCGGGGCATGGACCCTCCGGGGGCGGCAGGCTGCGGCGGTGCGGGCGACGGTCCAGCGAGCATACCGACCGGTAGGGAGGTTGGGGAGAGGGTGCGCCGGGCGGGAATCGTGCCGATCACGCGGGACCCGGGCGGCGAGGTTGAGCCGTCGGCGGGGCGGGGTCAGTCCAGTACCCGCGCGAGGTACGCCTGCATCATGGCGCGGGTTTCGGCGACGATGCCCGGGTCCCCCGCCGGGTCGGTCCGGAAGGCGAGTTGGATGAGTGCGTCGGTGGCTTCGACGGCGACCAGGACCGCCCGTTCGAGGGCGGCGTCGGGGACGAGCCCGAGGTGGTGCGAGAGCAGCTCGGTGAGCCGGACGGCGACCAGGTGGTTCGGGTCGGCCGCAGGACCGTCGGGCGGCGGCGCGGGCACTCCGAAGTCCACGAGGGCGAAGCCCGGGACGCTGCGCTTCATGGCCAGGTACTCGTCCAGCACCGCGTCCACGACGGGCCGCCAGTGTGTGCGGGGCAGCGCGGCGAGCCGCTCTTGGATCCCCTCGGCGTAACGGTCGAGGTTGCGGTGCGCGAGGGCGATGGCCATGGCCCGCTTGTTGCCGAAGAAGCGGTAGACGGACCCGATGGGCACTCCGGCGCGCAGGGCCACGGCGCGGGTGCTGAGGTTCTCGTACCCGGTCTCGTCGAGCAGTTCGGCGCAGGCGTCGAGGATGCGGGCGAGGCGGTCGGCGCTGCGCTGCTGGATCGGGGTCCGGCGCATGGGCTGGGCGGGGGGCACGGGGTCCATCATGCCGCTCCTGTCGGGCGCTCGGGGCCGGCGGTCTCAGTTCAGGAGGAGGCCGAGCCCGCCGATGGTGTACGTGATCATCAGCGCGAGCAGCGGCAGTTGGCCGGCGACGGCCTTCGCCGGCGGGAAGAGGCGGACGGAGCGGTCGTGGGCGGCGACGACCCCGGCGACGTGACCGGTGACGACGGCGATGACCTGGAAGGCCGCGAGAGCCCCTGGGCCCAGTGGCGCCAAGGGTTCTGGGGCGTTGTCAGTACCCAGTGCCATGATTACTGTGCGTGGTCCTTCGGTGACGAGGAGGGAGAAGTAGTGGGCGGTGAGATAGCCGAGCGAGATCGGCACGAGTGAGTGCGCGAAGGCGGTCAGCGGGCCGGGGTGTGGGCCGCTGACGAGGCGGGTGGCCGCCGCGCACAGGCAGTACAGGGTGGCGACGAGGGCGATGGAACCGAGGAGTCCGAGCGTGGCCGCGGGGGTGCGGCCGAGGGGGGAGGTCTGTATCGCGTTGATCCAGGAGGGGTTGTCGGAGAAGCCGTCGTAGGCGGTGGAGCCGAGCAGGACACAGACGGTGGCGACGAGTCCCGGCCGCTCGGGCGTCGCGTCGAGTCCGTGGAGGGGGTTGCGCAGGACCAGGCGGCCGTCGTCGCGGCGGCCGAGGGGGGAGAGACGGGCCAGGAGGGTGGAGTACGCCTCGAAGGCGTCTCCGTCGGCGAACCAGTTCTCGCCGAAGCGGGCGGCGAGGACGAGTTGGAGGGCGGTGTAGCCGCCGAGGGCGATCAGAAGGGTGGTGGTTGATGCGGGATCGGGTGAGACGAGCTCGAGCCAGGTGAAGCCGAACAGTCCGGCCGCGGCGGGCCACTGGCCGAGCCTGGCGGGGAGCGGCCGGCCGGGGCCCTGGCGGGGCAGGGCCCGGGCGAGCAGCCGGTGCAGGGAGCGCAGGGGGTTGAGGAGGCGCCAGACGGGGCCGAAGAGGAGGGAGGCGGGGACGAGTCCGACCCAGAAGACGACGTAGACGGCGCCCGGAGCGGGGTTTCGGGTGGGGTCGTCGGGACCGAGGAGGAGGTGGAGGAGTACGGCGAGGGCTCCGGCGAGGCCGAGTCCGCGCAGGGTGGTGCGGGTGGCCGGCGCGTCGGCCACCCGCCGGAGCCCGGCGGGCAGGGCGAGGCCGGAGCGGTCGCCGCGGAAGCGGGAGGTGGACCAGAGCAGGCCGAGGGCGAGGAAGGAGACGAACAGCGCGGCGAAGGCACCGGCGAAGGCGTAGAAGGGAGATATGGGCAGGTCGTGCTGGGATCCGATCCCGTGCGCGAGGAGGGTGACGGCCGGATCGGCCGGGTCCGGGACCACGTCCCGGCCACCGCAGTCACCTCCCGCGCACAGGACGGGGACCAGGAGCGGTCGCGGTGGGGTCATCGGACGAGGAGCTGGGTCAGGACCAGGCCGGACTCGTGGGTCTCGACCTCGAACAGACCGGTGCGGTCGGCCGTCAGGACCAGGGTGGCTTCCTGGCCTGGGGGCAGGGCGAGTTCCTTGTCGTACCCGTGGACGTGCAGGGTGTCCGCGCGGTCGCTGATGACCCGCAGGGCCACGCGTTCGCCGCGCTTCACCTCGACCCGGCCGGGGGCGGGAGAGACCTTGCCGGCCCGGACGGTGAGGGTGATGGTCCGGTCGGCTTCCGGGCTTGCCGACGACGGGGTGGGCGACAGCGGGCTCGGCGACGGCGCGGTGGGCGATGGCGGGGTGGGCGATGGCGGGGTGGGCGCGGTGTGGGTGTGGCCGGCTTCGCCGGGTGCTCCGCCGGTCATCGGGACGGAGGCCTCCACCGCTTTGCCGCCGACGGCCCAGGCGGTGTGGTCGTCGGCGTAGAGGCGGACGGTCAGGGTGTGTGCGCCCTCGGGCACCTGCGCCGCGGGCAGGTGGAACCAAGGGCCGTACACCCGGGCCAGCTCGTGGCCGTCGAGCTCGAGGTGGGCGTGGCCGGTGCCGGGGAGGGCAGCGCCGCCCGTGCTGTCGGGGGTGAAGCGGAAGTCCGTCACGGCCAGTTGGAGGTTCCACCCGTCCTCGGAGTCGGGGCGCGCGGTGAGGCGTACCTGCGGCGCGCCCTCGGCCGGTACCTCACGCAGGTGGTGGCCGGCCCCGTCCTGGGCCGGGAGCAGGGTGCCGACGTTACCGGAGGCCTGCTCGTGGCTGGTGCCGGGTTTGTGGTGGGTGGTCGCCCGACCCCCGCAGCCGGTCGCCCCGCCCGCGAGCAGAAGGAGGAGTGCGACCAGGGCAGCGGTGCGGGTCGTCCGGCGGGGTGCGCGTGACGCGGGGCGGGGCAGGGGGTCGCAGGCGTCGCATGTGACGCGGGCGACGGGCCGGGCGGCAGCGTCGTCGGTCACGGGGTGCCTCCGGTGGTGTCCGCTGCGTTCGGGGTGGCTGCGGCGCTCAAGGCCGGCGGCGGATCCGCCGGGGCCGGGGCTCGGTCGCCGTCCGGATCTCCGCCGGGTCCGGCGGGGCGGGCCGGGGCGGCGCCCGGGCGGGCGGAGGCGACGACCGCCCAGAGGATCCAGAGCACCGCCACGACGCCTCGTATCCAGGCGGGGCTCAGCGGGATCCAGGGGACCATCAGGACGGCCTTGTCGAAGGCGTCGAGCAGGGTGAGTGCACCCAGCAGCAGGGTCAGCCGGGCCAGCCAGGGCCGGTCCGGCCGCAGCGCCACGCCGGCTCCCGTCCACCACAGGCCCAGGAGCAGCAGGGCGAGCGCCGGGACGAAGGTCGGGTTGAGCGTCATGGTGGAGCCGGCGACGTCCAGCACCAGCCCGGCCAGGCCCAGCAGCGAAGCGGCCGTCCCCAGCCGCGAGTGCCGTAGCCGGCGCCACCACAGCACGCCGCCCACCAGCAGCAGTACGCCGGCCACGGCGAGCGCGATCTGGGTCTCGACGCGCTCCAGGCCGCGGGCGCCGTACCAGTCGCAGCCGGCGGGCAGCTTGCGCGCCTGGACGTTGTAGTCGGCGCAGACGAGCAGCTGGACCAGCTTGACCGGTTCGCCGACCAGGCGCGCGGAGCCGCCGGAGACCGCTCCGCGGCGGTCTCCGCACACGGGCAGGGTGCCGGGTGTCGAGCCGTCCGGTCCCGACTGCCAGCAGTTGCCCCGGCCCTGGCCGTCCCACCACACGTCCATGCCGTTGGGCCGCGAGGCGCCCGCCTTGTCCCTGCCGAGGATGTTGCCGGCGTAGCGGTTGTGGTGGGAGGTGTCCGCCTGCTTCGACCACGCCTCCTCGCCCCGGATGAAAGCGGGCACGGCGCTGAGGAAGAAGCCCGCGCGCTGGTGCCCGTACACCCAGTTGTCCTCGTAAAGGTTCCAGTTCCCGCCCGCGGTGATGATGCCGGTGCCGGGCGGCATGGAGATCTGGGGACAGACCACGCCCTGTTCGTAGCCGCGCTCGATGGGCGGCTTGGCGCAGGTGCCGTCGGCGACGTTCGGGTAGTAGTCCGCGTTGTTGTCGTGGATCAGGTTCCGCTCGAACTTGGCGTGGTTCTGAGGGAGTCCGGGGTGCCCGGGGAAGGCGCTGTCCATCGAGGCGCCACCCATGTTCTGGTCGAACTCGTTGTCGTGCACCCAGACCGAGTCCCCGGCGGTGCCGGAGTAGCCGACCATGTTGTGGTGGCTGCGGCAGCCGGTGATCTCGATGGAGTAGCGCGGGGCGTCGTAGCCGCGGCCGTCGTTGATGTTGGAGGCGCTGCCGGGGTAGATGCCGGAGTCCCCGTTCCCGTACGACTCGCAGTTCTTGTACAGGCCGTGGTCGCTGGCGAAGGTCAGGAAACCGTACTCGTCGTTCCAGCGGGTGAGGACGTCGTCGATGACGAAGCCGTCGCCCGCGAGTACGTAGAGCGAGTTGAAGGTGGTGCGCTGGGCGGTGAAGTTGCGGAAGTAGATGCCGTTGGACTTGTCGGCGCGGATGGCGTTGAGCTTTTGGTACTTGGCGTCGATGACCACATCGAGGCGGGAGGCGCCGGTGCCTTCGATCTGGAGGTTCGTCTTGCCCAGGATGGCGACCAGGTTCTGGTTGTGGCGGCACTGTTCCTGCTGCTCGTAGGACAGGATCTGGTAGCCGAGTGCGGAGTTCGGGGCCTTGAGGCGGGCGCATTCACCGGTCGGCTTGGGGAGGGAAGGTTCCTCCTCGTAGAGGCCCGGCAGGATCGCGATGTTCATCCCGGCGCGGTCGACGGCGTCGACGGCGTCCTGGAGGTGGCGGTAGCCGGTCTTCTCGCAGAGAGCGTAGAGGGCGAGGTTGCGCTGCTTGAGGTCTTCGGGGAAGGCGGATATCCGGCGCTCGAAGTCCGGCCGGTCCGTCTTGCAGACCAGCAGGTCGGGCTCGGCGCTGCGGTACTCGGGGACGGAGCCGGTTCCGTCGGGGAGGGTGACGGGGCGCTCCTCGTGGGCGGCGGCGGGGGGCGCGGCGGCGAGGAGGGACAGGAGAGCGAGGAGGGCGGCGAGGAGCGCCGCCGGCACGGCAGGAATCCTGCGGGTCCACGGCATGCGCGAGAGAGTAGAGCAATGTTCATCTTTTTGGATCCCCTCGGGCATGAACAGTCCGGCTGCCGCCGCCCGCCGAGCCGCTGCGGCTCCAGTCGGTGAAGCTCCCGCCCGCCGCGGCCGGCCTGGGGTCGAGCGCGTCGCTTGGCGCGAGAACGCCACCGGACCGGTCGGGCCGAGCAGGGGCGCCCGACCGGGGCTCGGAGCCCGACGCACGACGCCCAGCAGCCGCCGCCCGGGCCCTGACTCCGCCCGGGCCCGCGCCTCAATCGCCGGCGGGGCTGAATGGTCGGGGCCCAGCCCCGCCGGGCCCCGACCCCGGGGCTGCACCCGGGGCCGCGGGAGCGGCTCTCGCGCCGGGCGGCGACCCCGGGCACGGCACAGGCGCCCTACCCGGCCCGCTCCGGGCTCGCTGCGAAGGGGGCCAGGTCCGCATCCGTCGGAGCCCGACGCACGACGCCCAGCAGCCCCCTCCGTGCCCGGACTCCGCCCGGGCCCGCGCCTCAATCGCCGGCGGGGCTGGGTGGTCGGGGCCGGACCGCGCCCGGGGCCGCGCCGGAGCAGCCCGAGCACCCATCCCCCGGCCCGGTGGCCGGACCGCGCCCGGGCCGCGGGAGCGGCCCTCGCGCCGGGCGGCGACTCCGGGCACGGTGCAGGCGACCTGCCGGGCCCGCGGCGGGTCTGCTGTGCGGTCGGGCCGCGTACGGGTGCCGGGCGGGGGACGGGGGGCGTTGACTAAGGGGAGGAGGAATCCTACTGTCAGGCATAGGATTCCTACGGCAGACCCGGGAGCGTTGCATGAGTGACGGCGGTAGCAGCAGCGAGCAGGCCAGGAAGATCGCGGAGGGGCTGGCGTACCTCACCGGCTTCGGGAACGAGCACAGCTCCGAGGCCGTTCCCGGGGCGCTCCCCCATGGCCGGAACTCGCCCCAGCGCGCCCCCCTCGGCCTGTACGCCGAGCAGCTCAGCGGCAGCGCATTCACCGAGCCGCGAACCCACAACCGCCGCTCCTGGCTCTACCGGATCCGCCCCTCGGCCGCGCACCCGCCCTTCACCCGCACCGACAACGGCGCCCTGCGCACCGCGCCCTTCACCGAGACCGTCCCCGACCCCAACCGCCTGCGCTGGAACCCGCTCCCCGACCCCGCCCCCGACACCGATTTCCTGGCCGGCCTCTGGACCGTCGGCGGCAACGGCGACGCCACCCAGCGCACCGGCATGGCCATCCACCTCTACGCTGCCAACGCCCCCATGACGGACCGGGTGTTCAGCGACTCCGACGGCGAGCTGCTCATCGTCCCCGAGCGGGGCGGCCTGCTGCTGCGCACCGAACTCGGTCTGCTCAGCGCCCGCCCGGGCGAGATGGCGCTGATCCCGCGCGGCGTCCGCTTCCGCGTCGAGCTGCTGGACGAGGACGCCCGCGGCTACGTCTGCGAGAACTACGGGCAGCCCTTCGAACTCCCGAACCTCGGCCCGATCGGCGCCAACGGGCTGGCCGCCGCACGGGACTTCCGGGCCCCCGTGGCCGCGTACGAGGACATCGAGCGTCCGACCGAGGTGGTCAACAAGTTCTGCGGCAACCTCTGGTCCGCCACGTACGACCACTCACCCCTGGACGTGGTCGCCTGGCACGGCACGCACACCCCGTACGTGTACGACATGCGCCGCTTCAACGTCATCGGCTCCATCAGCTTCGACCACCCGGACCCGTCGATCTTCACCGTCCTGACCTCGCCCTCGGACACCCCGGGGCTCGCGGGGGTGGACTTCGTCGTCTTCGCGCCCCGCTGGCTCGTCGGGGAGGACACCTTCCGCCCGCCGTACTTCCACCGGAACGTGATGAGCGAGTACATGGGCCTGATCGAGGGCGCCTACGACGCCAAGGCCGAGGGCTTCGTGCCCGGCGGCGGCTCGCTGCACAACATGATGTCCGCGCACGGGCCGGACCGGGAGACCTTCGACCGTGCGAGCGCCGCGGAGCTCAAGCCACAGAAGATCGACGACGGCCTGGCCTTCATGTTCGAGACCCGCTGGCCGGTCACCGCCACCGCCCAGGCGGCCGGCGCCGAGCACCTCCAGCGCGGTTACGACGACGTGTGGCAGGGTCTGGAGCGCCACTTCCGGGCCTAGCCGTCCAGCCGTCCAGCCGTCCAGCCGGCAACCCACCCAGCGGCTCCGGTCTCGTCCGAGTCCCCGCATGTCCGCCCGTACGGAGAAACACCGTGACCGCCTTCGCCCCCGACTCTCTGGTGCTGAACCGGAAGCTTCCGCTCTGGTACCAGGTCTCCCAGTCGTTGCGCGCCTCGATACTGGGGCGCACACCGGACGCCTCGCTGCGGCTGCCCACCGAGGAGCAGCTGGCCGAGCACTACGGGGTGAGCGTGCTGACGATGCGCCAGGCGCTCAAGGAACTGGAGGGCGAGGGGCTGATCAGCCGGCACCGGCGGCGCGGCACGTTCATCGAACCGGGCGCCCGGCGCGGGGCCCCCGTGCGGCTGCTCGGTTCGGTGGACGCGATCGTGGCCCAGCAGTCGGGTGAACGCACGACGGTTCTCGGCCACTCCCGGGAGCTGGTGGCCGGGGACCTGCTGGAGCACTTCCCGGACACCGCGGAGGTGGTCACGTACCGCCGGCTGCGCCATGACAGCCAGAGCGGTGAACCGAGCAACTGGGCGGAGAACGCGGTCCTCCCGGAGCTGGCCTCCGCGATCGATCCGGCGGATCTGGAGCGCTGGCCGATGACGAAGGTGATCCGGGACATCGTGGGCGTGCGGATCAGCCGGATCACGGACACGGTCGAGGCCCGGCTCGCCGATCCGGAGACGGCCGAGCTGCTGCACGTCCCGCTGCTCAGCCCGATCCTGCACTACACGGGCGTGACGTACGACGAGGACGGCCGGGTGGTGGACGTCGCGCGGATCCGCTACCGCGGCGACCGGTTCTCCTTCACCGTGACGGTCGACGCCACTTAGCAGGACGCCACCCGGCAGAAAGAAGTCAGCTCTTCTTCTCCTCGCCCTCCGCGCCGCGCTCGCCCTCCGCCTGGGACGGCGTGCCGCGCATGGTCTGCGGGTGGCGCTGCGCCTTCTCCTTCTCGTCCATGTCTTCGTCGAGGCGCTCACCCTCGGCCTGCGACGGGGTCGAGTATTCGTCGTACTGACTCATGGCCGTCTCCTGCCGGATATGCGTACAGAGGCCTACACAAGGAGCCTAACGCTTCGACCGGGGCCGGGCCCGGCCACCGCTCCCCGTCGATACCATCGGCCGCGTGAGCACCGACGTACCGCCGCAGAACCCGCTGCTGGACGATCTGATGCCCTGGGCCGTGCGCCCCGCGCGCCTGGGGCGGGACTGGGTCGCCGCCCCCGATCCCGCCACCCTGCGGGCCCGCTGGACGGCGCTCGCCGCCGCCGAAGGCGCGGAGCAGGAGCGGCTGTTCCGCCCCGCGCGGGGCCGTACGCCCGCCACCGGGGCGGCCGCCCTGCCCGGGCAGCGCTCCGCCACCGCCCCCTTCGCGGCCGCGCCGGGCCCCTGCCCGCAGCCCGTACGGGTCCTGCGCGCCCCCTTCGACGAACAGTGGCTCCTGCCGGACCAGCGGCTCATCGACGCGGCCCGCCCCGAGCTGTGGCGCGTCCTCGACGGTCACCAACTGTTCCTCGTGGAGACCCCGGAGCAGCCGCTGGTCACCGCGTACCTGCCGGTCGGCCGCCTCGGCCGCGTGCGCCCCCTGTACCGGCGTCCCGGCGGCGCGGAGCCCAACCTCGCGCCGGGGCTGGCGGCCCTGCTGGGCGGGCGGTACGGCGTCCCGGTCACCCCGCAGGACGTCCTGTGCTGGGTCCTGGCGGCTGCCCGCCCCGGGGCCCGCGGGGCGTACGAGGTCCCGCTCACCGCCGACCCGGAGCGCTGGCGCACCGGGCTGGAGCTGGGCCACCGGCTGCTCGCGGTGCAGCTGCGCGGCGCGCGGGGCGGGGACGCGCCCCGGCTGCCGGGCGGGCGCCGGCCGTACGTCCGCGCCGCGGTCACGGCCTGGCCGGGCGCCCTCGCGTACGACCCGGAGAGCGAGACGCTGGCCCTCGGCGACGGCAGCATCTCCCCCGTCCCCGAAGCGGCGTGGCAGTACGAGGTGCAGGGCGCCCGGGTGCTGGAGGCTTGGTTCGCCGCCCGCGCCGCGCACCGGGCGGCGCAGGCGCAGGGGCTGGAGGCGCTGGGCCCGTCCGAGTGGCCGCAGGCCTGGACGTCGGAGCTGCTGTCCCTGGTGACGAGCCTGGCGCTGCTCGCCGACGTGGCCCCGCTGCGGGCGGCGTTCGAGCCGGGGCCGCCGCTGTCGGCCGCCGGTCTCGAAGCCGCAGGGGTGCTGCCCGCGCCGCGCTGGGCCCGGCGCCCGGCCTCGGTCCTGGACCACCAGGAGGAGGGCCCGGGCGGCCAGTTCGCCCTGCTGTAGCAGTCCCGCGAGCCTGCCGCCCCGGCCGTCCTACGTCGCCCACGCCCCCAGCAGCCGCGACACCGAGCGGTCGAACGCCTCGCCCAGGTCGGCGGGGATGCCCGTCCAGCCCTGGAGGGCGGCGGCCAGCCTCGGGTACTCGCCCGTCGCGATCCGCGAGCCGAGCCACGCCGTCCGCGCGCTCTGCTCCTCGGCCTCGCTCCAGGGCAGCGTGCGCGCCCGTTCGGCCAGGGCCAGTTCGCTCGCCACGTACGTGGCCACCGCCCCGTTGACCGCGGCGATCAGCTCCAGCTTCTCCCCGTCCGGCACCTCCAGCGGCTCCAGGCAGGCCAGGCTGTGCTCCAGGTACCGCAGGGCGTTGGGGCTGAACCCGTGGGCCGGACTCAGCAGCCGGGGCAGCCAGGGGTGACGGTGCATGAGCGCCCGCGTCTGGCGGGCCAGGGCCAGCAGGTCGGCGTGCCAGTCGCCGGTCGGCGGGGCGTAGGAGTACTCGCCGCTCACCGCGTCGACCATCAGCTCGTACAGGTCCTCCTTGCGCGGCACGTAGTTGTACAGGGACATCGTCCCGGCGCCGATCCCGGCCGCCACCCGGCGCATGGAGACGGCGTCGATCCCCTCCGCGTCGGCGATCCGCACCGCTTCGGCCGCGATCGAGTCACGGCTGTGCGCGGGGCGGGGGCCCCGGCCCGCGCGCTGCGGGCGGGCCCAGATCACTTCGGGTCCGGCAGTGCGGCCGCCGGGCGTCATCGGCTCACCACCTCGTCGCTTCTTCCATCGCCCCATCGTAGTTACGTACACCGTACGCAATGCGATAGGGTACCGACCATGACAACTACGTACGCCGTACTTAGTGAGGGTCTGGAGAAGAACTACGGAGAGGTCCACGCCCTGCGCGGACTGGACCTGGCGGTGCCGTACGGCACGGTCTGCGGTCTCCTCGGCCCCAACGGCGCGGGCAAGACCACCGCCGTCCGCACCTTCACCACCCTCACCGCGCCCACCGGCGGCCGCGCCCTGGTCGCCGGCCATGACGTCACTCGCGATCCGGCGGCCGTCCGCCGCGCCATCGGGGTCACCGGCCAGTACGCCTCGGTGGACGGGGACCTGACGGGCCGCGAGAACCTGCGGCTCTTCGCCCGCCTGGCGGGCCTGCGCGGTGCGGCCGCCCGGACCCGCGCCGACGAGCTGCTGGACCGCTTCGGCCTGGGCGGGGCGGCCGACCGGGTCGCGTCCACCTGGTCGGGCGGCATGAAACGACGCCTGGACCTGGCCGCCGGGCTGATCAACCGCCCCCGGGTGCTGTTCCTCGACGAGCCGACGACGGGCCTGGATCCGGGGGCCCGCGAACACATCTGGGCGGCCGTACGGGAACTCGCCGACGAGGGCGCGGGCGTGCTGCTCACGACCCAGTACCTGGAGGAGGCCGACCGGCTCGCCGACGACATCGTGGTGGTCGACGGCGGCCGGGTCGTGGCCGGCGGCACCCCCGCCGAACTCAAGGCCCGCATAGGCGCCCGCGCCGAGGTCACCGTCGCCGACCGCTCGGCCCTCGCGGGAGCGGCGGTCGTACTGGACCAGCTCACCGGCGGCACGCCCGTCCTGGACGAGGAGCACCTCACGGCCGGCGCAACGGTCCTGGACGGCGCCCTGACGCTGCCCCGGATCATCCGCGCCCTCGACGCCGCCGGGATCCCGGTCACCGACGCCGCACTGCGGCCCCCCACCCTCGACGAGGTGTTCCTGCGCCTCACCCGGGTCCGCAGTGCCACCAGCGGCCACGCGAAGGAGAACGCGGCATGAGCACCCTCCTGTCCGACGGCGGCGCCGTCGTCACCCGGCAGTTGCAGAAGGCCCGCCACGCGCCGGCACTGCTGATCCTCACCCAGACGATGCCGATCACGATGCTGCTCTTCTTCGGCTACGTCTTCGGCAGCGCGCTCGCCATGCCGGGCTCCGAGTACCGGGAGTTCCTGGTGCCGGGGCTGCTCGCCGCCACCGCCGCGAACGGCCTGATGACCGGCATGTTCACGGCCGCGCAGGACGCCCACCGCGGGGTGATGGACCGCTTCCGTACGCTGCCGATGAGCCGGGCCGCCGTACCGCTCGGGCAGACCGCCGCCGACCTCCTGACGACGGCGCTGTCCATGGTGCCGCTGATGCTGGTGGGACTGGCGATGGGCTGGCGGATCGAGCACGGCCTGCCGGGCGCGCTCGGCGCCCTCGGGGTGCTGCTGCTGTTCCGCTTCGCCACGGCCTGGGCGGGCACGTACCTGGGGCTCCTGAGCAAGAGCGAGGAGGCGGCGGGCCAGTTGGGCAGCGCCACTTTCGTGCTGCCGATGCTCTCCAGCGCGTATCTGCCGACCGCCGGACTGCCGGGGTGGCTGCGGGCGGTGGCCGAGTGGAACCCCATCAGCGCGGTCGCGAGCGCGGTGCGCGTGCTGTGCGGGAACGCCGGCGGCGAGGCTGCGGCGGGCGCCGCCTGGCCGGCGGCCCATCCGGTGGCGGGGGCGGTGCTCTGGTCCCTGGTCCTGCTGGCACTGTCCGCCCCGGCGGCCGCGCGCCGTTTCACCCGCGGCCCGGGCTGAAACCGGCGCGCACCGCGAGCGATGCCGCGCAGTTCTCGGCACGGTGCGGGGTGACAGCCCCGGGTCCGAGCAGGTAGGCAGGCTGTCATGGCTCCTGACACGCACCCCGCTCCGCACTGCGCACCGCTTCCGGCGCCGCATCCCGCGCCGCCCGCCGCCGATCCGCTGCCCCTCGAAGGCATCACCGTCGTCGCCGTCGAACAGGCCGTCTCGGCCCCCTTCGCCACCCGCCAGCTCGCCGATCTGGGAGCGCGGGTGGTCAAGGTCGAGCGGCCCGACGGCGGCGACTTCGCCCGCGCCTACGACACCACCGCCCGGGGCCTCGCCTCGCACTTCGTCTGGGCCAACCGCGGCAAGGAGTCGATCGCGCTGGACCTCAAGGATCCGCGCGGCAGGGAGGTCCTGCACGGCCTCCTGGAGGGCGCCGACGTCTTCGTCCAGAACCTCGCCCAGGGAGCCGCCGCCCGGCTCGGCCTCGACGCGGCGGCGCTGTGCGCCCGTTACCCGCGGCTGGTCGCCGTGGACATCTCCGGGTACGGCCCCGAGGGCCCGTACGCCCACAAGCGCGCCTACGACATGCTCGTGCAGTGCGAGGCGGGGCTGGTGTCGGTGACCGGCACCCCGGAGCAGCCCGTCAAGGCGGGGATTCCGGCGGCTGACATCGCGGCCGCCATGTACGCCTTCTCGGGGGTGCTCGCCGCCCTCCTGCGCCGCGGGACCACCGGGCGCGGGGGCAGGGTGGAGGTGTCGATGCTGGACGCCCTCGCCGAGTGGATGGGCCACCCCCTGCACCACACGATGCACGGCGGCCGGCAGCCCGTACGGACCGGCCTCGCCCACGCCGTCATCGCACCCTACGATGCCTACCCGACGGCCGACGGGGACCGCGTACTGCTGTCCGTGCAGAACGACCGCGAGTGGCGCCGCCTCGCGGAACAGGTTCTGGAGCGGCCCGAGTTGGCGGACGACCCGGCGTACGCGACGAACGCCGCGCGCACCCGCGGCCGGGAGGCGACCGACGCGGTGGTGGCCAAGGCCCTGGCGGCGCTGGACGCGGACGACGCGATCGCCCGCCTGGAAGCGGCGGGTATCGCCTGTGCGCGGCTGAACCCGGTGGCCCGGCTGGCCGCGCACCCACAGCTGGCGGCCCGCGACCGCTGGCGGGAGGTGGGGTCACCGGTGGGCCCGCTGCGGGCCCTGCTGCCGCCGATCGGGCTTCCGGACGGGCCGCCGCCGCGGATGGGGGCGGTGCCCGCGCTCGGCGAGCACACCGAGGCGCTGCTGCGCGGCCTGGGGATGACGGACGAGCGGATCACGGCGCTGCGCCGGGACGGTGTGATCGCCTGAGGGTGCCGGCGGGGCCCGGCCGCCCGGCGCGAGCACGCCGGGTGGCCGGGACACCTGGGACCGCCGGGAGGGGCCGGAGCACGCCTGGGCAGGCCGCCCCAGGTCGAGACGCTGCCGGAGTACGCCGTGGATCAAGACGGGGCCGGGGGTGCGGCCGGGCCGACCGGCCGCCTCGCAGGGGCAGTTACGAGCGGCGGCTGCCGAAGAGCGTGCGCCGCAGCCGGCGCAGCGGCGCGAACAGCGCGACGCGCGCGCTCCGGCTCCGCTGGACGTGCGTGTGGTCGCGGGAGGTGAGTTCGCGCATCAGCAGCGTCGCCTCCGCGCTCTCGTGGTGCGGGACGGCGGGACCGCCCAGCACGGCGAGGTGGCGGTCGAGGCGCGAGCTGGTCGCACTGCTGCCACAGGTGATGGCAGGCACGCGAGGCGGCCTGCTGCGCATTGCTATCTGTTCCATGTCTCTCCCCACCCGTACGAGGGCACCCGGCCCGGGCAGGCTAACCCTATCGCCCCGGCGTCGCCCTCGGGTATCCCGGTGGTGCGAATTACCCCTATACCTACGGGGAGTTGACGATTACTCAGCGCAGTCGGCGATCACTCTCCGCACAGGCGCGATGCCCTCCGGACCGCACCGGGGGCTCCATTGCGGCGGTCCCGTCACGACGGGTGTCACAGCACCCCCGCTGCGCTAACTTGGAGTGATCATCCGGTGACGGACACGGGGGGCTCGTGTGAGCGGGAACATGGATGAGGACGGGCGTGTCATCGCCGGCCGCTACCGGCTGCTCGGTCCGCTGGGCCGCGGCGGCATGGGCATCGTGTGGCGGGCCCGGGACGAGGTGCTCGGCCGCGAGGTCGCGGTGAAGGAGGTCCGGGCGCCCGCCGGGCCGGACCCGGCCGAGGCGGAGCGGATGTACCGGCGGCTGGAGCGGGAGGCCTGGGCGGCGGCGCGGATCTCGCACCGCGGGGTGGTGACCGTCTACGACGTGGCCACCGAGGACGGCCGCCCCTGGATCGTGATGGAGCTGGTGCGCGGGCTCTCGCTGGCGGACGTCCTGGAGGCCGAGGGACCCATGACTGCGCAGCGCGCCGCGCACATCGGCGAACAGGTACTGGCCGCACTGCGCTCCGCGCACGAGTCGGGGGTGGTGCACCGGGACGTCAAGCCCGCCAACGTGCTGATCGCCAACGACGGCCGGGTCCTCCTCGGGGACTTCGGCATCGCGAGCCTGGAGGGCTCCTCCTCGATCACGATGACGGGAGAGGTGGTCGGGTCCCCCGAATTCCTCGCGCCGGCGCGGGCGCTGGGCCGGTCGCCGGGACCGGCGTCGGACCTGTGGTCGCTCGGGGTGCTGCTGTACGCGGCCGTCGAGGGGGCTTCGCCGTTCCGCCGGGACACCGCGATGGCCACGCTGCGCGCGGTGGTGGAGGGTGAGCCGCCGACCCCTCACCGGGCCGGGCCGCTGGCGCCCGTACTGGAGGGGCTGCTGCGCAAGGACCCGGACCGGCGGCTGCCCGCGGCGGAGGCGGCCCGGATGCTGCGCGTCATCGGCACGGGAGGGACCGTACCCCCGGACGGCGCGGTAGGGACCGTACGCTCCCCGGACGGCCCGGTGCCGGGGCCGGACGCGCCGACGGCGGCACTGCCGGAGCGGAGCCCCTACGGCCCGGCGCCCACCACGCCCCTCGCCACCCGCGATGCCGCTCCGCGGTCCGGGCGCAGGCGGGCCGGGCTGGTGCTGACCGCGGGGATCGTGGTGCTGCTCCTGGCGGTGGTGACGCTCGGCTGGCTGCTGCTCGACACCCGCGGGAAGCCGGACGGCGGCTCCGGCGGCAGCGGGAGCGGGAGCGGCCCGACGGTGCCTGCGCCCGCGCCCACGAGCCGGCCGCCGGCCCCGTCCGGCTCCCCCTCGGCGAGCGGCAGCCCGACGGCCGGGCAGCAGGTGACCCTGTACGTCCACACCCTGTACGGCGCCTACCGCGGCACCTGCCCTCCTCCCCCGGCCGGTGCGCCCGCCTTCACCGGCACGATCGCGGTGGACGCCGTCCCCGCCGTGGTGGAGTACCGCTGGGTGACGCGCGGCGCGACGGGCTCCGACGCGGGCTGGCAGGGCGTCACGTACGAGGCGGGCGGCGCGAAGACCCGGCAGTTCGACCATACGGAATCCGGGGCCGGCGGGAGCTTCGCGGACGCGGTCCGGCTGGAGGTGCGCCTGCCCGCCCGGGCGGTGTCGGCGTGGCTGGACTTCTCCGTCACGTGCGAGGAGGAGACCCCGACGGCCGGGGCCTCCTCCTCCTCTGCTCCCCCGGCTCCGTCCGGCTCCCCGGGCCCGACGCCGGGCCCGGGGGAAACGCCGTGAGGGCCGGGCGGCCCGGAGGGACCTATGCCTTGCCGGTGAACACGGGCAGGTAGCCGCTCGACTGTCCGGTGGCGGTCGGGTGGTAGGACTCGCCGATGTTGGCCCAGTTGAGGCTGTGCAGCCACGCGCTGCCGGAGCAGATCTCGTGGCCGGTGAAGGCGCTGGTGACCGAGGCGAAGGTGAAGCCGTGGTTGGCGGCGCGCTTGGCGATGGCGGCGTTGAGGTAGTCGGCGGCGCCGTTGATGGCGCTGCGTTCACCCTCGGACAGTCCCGCGACGCAGGAACCGTTCAGCTGGTAGAAGCGGGGATAGCCGAGCACCACCACGTGGGCGGCCGGGGCGCGGGCGGAGATGGCGTTGTAGACCTGGTCGAGCTGACCGGGGAGGGTGGAGTCCACGTACGCCTTGGCCTGGTTGACGCGGGACACGCAGGTGGACTCCGACTGGAGCACACAGGTCGTCATGACGTCCGAGAAGCCGGCGTCGTTGCCGCCGATGGTGATGCTGACGAGGTCGGTGCCGGAGTTCAGCGGGCCGAGCTGACCGGAGAGGACGTCACCCGTCCGGGCACCCGAGCAGGCGGTGAACGAGAAGGTCTGAGGGGAGTGGGCGGCGGCCCACAGGGCCGGATAGGCCCGGGAGGTGCGCTTGCAGTCCCCGCTCCCGCTGTCGTAGTTGCCGGAGCCCACGCCGGAGGAGTACGAGTCTCCGAGGGCTACGTAGCCGAAGTCGGCCTGGGCGGAGGCGGCCGCCTGGCCTGCGCCGAACAGGGCGGCGCCCGCGGCGAGTAAGAGGGCGGAGGTGAGGGTGGCGAAGCGCGACAGTCTCATGCTCATGTGTGCGGCTCCTAGTGGGGGTTACTCCTGAGTCGTTGGTACAGGGCGCACGGCCTGGCTGGAAGTGTTCATGCCAAGAATGTTCGGAGCGGAGTCCGCTCCGAATCTTCACCGGCGAGGGGTTTGAAGAGGGCACTCTGACACTCGATCCGGCGAAACACGGGTGCAGGAGGGCAGTTCGTGCCGGATCATGGGCGCCATGTCAGCCAACCCGCACGACGCGCTGCCGATCCGGCTCACCCTCGACGACAGCGACTCGCCGTCGGATGTCGTCGACGCCCTGTTCCTCGGCCGGTTCGCGTCCGGCGAGCAGCCGTACTCGCACAGCGTCTCCATCGAACGGGTCAAGGCGGAGGCCACTTTGCTGCCGCCCGGAGCGACGGTGCTGCGCTCGGCGCGCGACACCGACCGCAGCGCCACGCTCGCGGAGGGCGAGGGCTGGACGATGCTCGTGTCGCGCTGGAGCCGGGGCGCGGACGTGACGGTGACGGCCGTCAGCGACGAACTCGCCACGGGTGTGCTCGGTGAGGCCACGGAAGGGGCGCGGGACGAGCCCGAACCGCAGCCGGAGAACGTCACGATGGGGTTCTGGTACGTCTCCCCGCGCCGCGGCCCCTACCGCACGACCCGGCAGATCGCGGCGGGCACCTGGGCGGAGGTGCGGCCCAACTACACCGCGCCGGTGGCCGAGGCGATGGACCGGCTGATGAAGGTGACCCCGGACGACATCGCGGGCCGGCTGCTCCTGCTGCACGGGCCGCCCGGGACCGGCAAGACCTCCGCGCTGCGGACGCTGGCCCGGTCGTGGCGGGACTGGTGCCAGGTGGACTGCGTCCTGGACCCGGAGCGGCTGTTCAACGACGTGGGCTACCTGATGGACATCGCGATCGGGGAGGACGAGGGCACGGCCAAGGGGCGCTGGCGGCTGCTGCTGCTGGAGGACTGCGACGAGCTGATCCGCGGCGAGGCCCGCCACCAGGCCGGGCAGGCGCTGTCGCGGCTGCTGAACCTGACGGACGGACTGCTGGGCCAGGGCCGCAACGTGCTGGTCGGGGTGACGACCAACGAGGACCTGGAGCGCCTGCACCCGGCGGTGGTCCGGCCGGGCCGCTGTCTGGCCCGGATCGAGGTCGGCCGGCTGACGCACCGTGAGGCGGTGGACTGGCTCGGCACCGACGAGGGCGTCTCCCGCGAGGGCGCGACCCTGGCGGAGCTCTTCGCGCTGCGCCGCGGTAGCGGTCCGACGGCGGCAGTCCTGCCGCCGCAGGGGCACGGCGCGGAGCCGGGGCTCTACCTGTAGGTCCCGTCCCCGCGGCCCCGGTGCGACGACAATGGCCGCGAAGGCCACGCCCCGTCGTGCCCGGCGTCCCCCGGGCACACCGAAACAGGAGTCCACGTGCCCGAACCGGCGCAGGAGAACCCCTACCCCGACACCCTCGTCCTCGGCGAGGGCCCCGAGCCGCACCCGCAGCTGCGGCCCGTGCTACAGCTCATCGGGCGCTGGCACGGCCGGGGCAGCGGCGAGTACCCGACCCTGGAGCACGGGTTCCGCTACGAGCAGGAGATCACGTTCAGCCATGACGGGAGGCCGTTCCTGCGCTACGAGTCCCGCGCCTGGCTGATCGACGGATCGGGCGCGGCCCTGCGGCCGTCGGGGCGGGAGGTCGGCTGGTGGCGGGTGATGCCGGACGCCTCGCTGGAGGTGGTGCTGGCCCACCCGACGGGGATCGTCGAGACGTACGACGGCCAGGTGTCGGGGGCCGGTATCGAGATGGCCACCCGGAGCGTGTCGGTGACGCCCCGGGCCAAGGAGGTGACCGCGATGCGCCGCCGGTACACCCTGGAGGGCGGGGAGCTGACCGTGGTTCAGGAGATGGAGGCCGTGGGCCAGCCGATGCAGCACCACCTGATGGCCCGGCTCACCCCCCGCAACCCCTGACAGCCCCGCCCGCGGCGGAACGCAGGCCGCAGGCCCGCACCGCCTGCGGCTCAGGCCCCGCACGGCCCGGGCCTCAGGTGCCGTACGGCCCGGGCCTCAGGTCCCGCCCGGCCCAGTACCGCCTGCGGCTCAAGCCGCCGCACCGCCCGGGCTCAGGCCGCCGCACAGCCCGGGCTCAGGTGCCGTAGCGCGCCCGGAGGGCCTCTCCCGCCGCGGCCGTGGCTTCCGCCCGGGTCAGGCCCAGCCGGTGGGCGCGCTCGGCGAACGCCTGCGCCGCGGCGGCCGCCTCCCGCGCGGCGGAGTCCCCGGCGGCGGCGACGAACGTCCCGGCCCGCCCCCGCGTCTCGATCACGCCGTCGCCCTCCAGGGCCCGGTACGCCTTGGCGACCGTGTTCGCAGCGAGCCCCAGTTCCTCCGCCAGCCCCCGCACGGTCGGCAGTTTGAACCCCACCGGCAGCCGCCCGGTCCGGGCCGCGTCCGCGATCTGCGCGCGCAGCTGCTCGTAGGGGGCGGCGGAGCCGGCCGACCCGTCGATCTTGATCTTTAGGTTGGGCGAAGTCGAGGTCACGGCGCCGATTGTCCCCCACCGCCCGGTAATTCGCAGGCGCCGACGGCGGCCCGCCCTTAGCGTCGCCCCCATGACCGTTTCGATCCGAGACCTGCGTCCCGGCGACCCCGGGGACGTGGAGGCCGTCGTACACCTGCGCCGGACCGTCCTCCCGTTCATGATCACCACCTCGGCCGGCGTGGCCTACGAGGTCACCTCCGCCCACCCCGCCAAGCGGTACCGGATCCTCCTCGCCGAGCACGCGGACGGCCTGCCCGTCGCCACCGCACAGGTCGGCATCGCGCACGAGAGTCCCGAACCCGGCCTCGGCTTCGTCAACCTCCAGGTGCATCCAGCCCACCGCGGTCTCGGCGTCGGAAGCGCCCTGCTGCGTGCGGCCGAGGAGCATCTGGTCGCCGCCGGGGCCGTGGACTCGTACGCCTGGGTCCTGGACGGGCCTCGCGATCACGCCTTCGCCGCGCGGCACGGCTACCGGCCCGGCCGCTCCGCCCACTTCCTGCGCCTGGAGCTGTCCGAGCGGACCCTGCCGCCGTACCCGGCCGTCCTGCCGCCCGGCGTCGAGCTGCGCGCCGCCTCCGCGTTCGCGGACGATCCGCGCCCGCTGTACGAAGCCGACGCCGAGGTTTCGCTGGACGAGCCGGGTGACGTGCCGGTGGAACTGGACGACTACGAAAACTGGCTCGCCGAGGTGTGGCACGAACCCTCCCTCGACCACGACCTGACGACGGTCGTCCTCGTCGACGGCGTCGTTGCCGCCTTCTCGGCCGCCCGGACCGACGGGGCGGGCCGCTACGGCTCGGCGATGACCGGCACGCGCCGCGCCCACCGGGGCCGCGGGCTGGCCAAGCTCGCCAAGACCGCCTCTCTGCACCGTGCCCTCGCGACGGGCTGCACCGAGGCGCTGACCGGCAACGACGCGGGCAACGCGGCGATGCTCGCCGTCAACAAGCGGTTCGGGTACGAGATCCGCGCCACCGAGACCCGCTTCGCGAAGCGGCTCGCCCCCTTCGATGTCAACCCCAAGGAAGTGACCGCATGACCGGCATGCTCACCGTCGCCCTCGTCAAGGCGGGGCGCACCAAGATCCGCTATCCGGCCGAGCTGCTCGCCGACACGGGCGACCGGCTCTCCGTGCGCGCTCCCTGGGCGGCGGAGGGCGTACGGGACTTCGGCTTCGTGCGCTTCGAGCCGGGCGACGTGTTCACCGAGCACTTCTGGCGCAGCCGCTGGTACGCGGTCAAGGAGGTGCGGACGGGCGACGGCCGGCTCAAGGGCTGGTACTGCGACGTGACCCGGCCGGCCGTGGTCCGCGACGGCGAGGTCGTGGTCGAGGACCTTGACCTCGACCTGTGGGTCTCCGGGGACGGGGCGAGCGTTCTGCGGCTGGACGAGGACGAGTTCGCGGCGAGCGGCCTCGCCGAGCGGGACCCGGAGGCCGCCACCCAGGCCGTACGGGCCCTCGACGCTCTCGAAGCCCAGGCCAGGACCCCTGCCGGACTGTCCGCGCTGCTCGCGTAGGCCCCACCGCCCCGTCACGCCCGTCCCGCCTCCGGTACGGGGGAGTCGGCATGGGCGGGGATCACGACGCCGTCCATCGCCGCACTCCGCCCGGCCGCCCGGACACCGGCCCCTCGGCGAAGAGTCGGTGCGCGCGGACGACGTATACGGGTGGCCGCGCAAGACGGACCTGGCGTGCGTCGGCGACCGGGACGCGGCCGGCCACAGCGCGGCCCGCACTGTCTGCGGCGGATCGACGGTGTACGCCGACCGGGTCGGTGAGGTGCACGTCGACGGGGAGATCCGGTCGCGCGGGCCCTTCGGCATCCGGGGTGCGCTGGGTGCCCGCACGGTCGACCGGATCATCGTCAAAGCGCAGTTCGGCTTCCGCGTCGACACCGACTGCGCTCGCGCACTGCTGCTGCCGCCCCGGGCCGTCGTCCCGGGGCGGTAGCGGAGCAACTCCCTCCGAAAACGGACGCATTCACCGCCGAGCGGACACCGCTTTGCGTTCTGCGGACAACAGCAAGGTCAAATTCTTGTTGCGCACCTGCCAATCAGGGGTGACTTCCTGGCACTGTCTCCACCACTGCCCCCCACTGGCAACAAGGAGCAACGAGTGACTCACCCCACGCCGTCCTCAACCGCCGCCTCCCCGCGCCGTGTTCACGCCCTCCGCGCCGCCGCCCTCGTCGCCTCGGCCGCGATGGTCGCCCTCGCCGTGCAGAGCGGTCCCGCCAACGCCGCCGCCGAGCGCGAGGCCGGCGCCACGGCCGTCTCGCTGACCGGGACGGCGCGCGCATCCGCGATCGCCCAGGCCCAGTCCGACGCCCCGTCCACCGCCAAGGCCATCGGCCTCGGCGACCAGGAAGGGCTCGTGGCCCGCGACGTCGTCAAGGACGCGGACGGCACCGTCCACACCCGCTACGAGCGCACCTACGCCGGTCTGCCGGTACTCGGCGGCGACCTGGTCGTGCACGCCAAGAACGGCGCGCGCTCCACCACCAAGGCCTACGGGGCCCGGATATCCGTGGACACCAAGACTGCTTCCCTCGCGTCCCCCAAGGGCGCCCGCAAGGTCGTCTGGGCCGTCGGCGGAGCACCGGTCCTGGCCTGGGAGAGCGTCTCCGAGGGCGTCGGGGACGACGGCACGCCGAGCAAACTGCACACCATCACCGACGCCCGCAGCGGCAAGGTGCTCTACTCGTACGACGCCATCGAGACGGGCATCGGCGCGAGCGAGTACAGCGGCTCGGTCACCCTCGCCACCAAGGCCAGCGGCTCGCAGTTCGAGCTGAACGACGCCACCCGCGGCGGCCACAAGACCTACGACCTGGCCGGCGGCACCAACGGGACCGGTTCCCTGTTCACCGACGCCGACGACACCTGGGGCAACGGCACCCCCGCCAACCGGCAGACCGCCGCCGTCGACGCCCACTACGGCGCCGCCGTGACGTGGGACTTCTACAAGAACGAACTGGGCCGGCTGGGCATCCGAGGTGACGGCGTCGCCGCCTACTCCCGGGTCCACTACGGAAACGCCTACGTCAACGCGTTCTGGGACGACAGCTGCTTCTGCATGACCTACGGCGACGGCTCGAACAACACCAAGCCGCTCACCTCGCTCGACGTGGCCGGCCACGAGATGTCGCACGGCCTGACCGCCTCGACGGCGGGGCTGCGCTACACCCGGGAGTCCGGCGGCCTCAACGAGGCCACCTCCGACATCTTCGGCACCTCGGTGGAGTTCTACGCCAACAACCCCTCCGACCCCGGTGACTACCTGATCGGCGAGAAGATCGACATCCACGGGAACGGCACGCCGCTGCGGTACATGGACAAGCCGAGCCGCGACGGCGCCTCCGCCGACTACTGGGACAAGAACGTCGGCCGCCTCGACGTCCACAACTCCTCCGGTGTCGCCAACCACTTCTTCTACCTGCTGTCCGAGGGAAGCGGTGCCAAGACGGTCAACGGCGTCAGCTATGACTCGCCGACCGCCAACGGCTCCGCCGTGGCCGGCATCGGCCGCACCAAGGCGTACAAGATCTGGTACAAGGCGCTGTCGGTGTACATGACCTCCTCGACGGACTACGCGGGGGCGCGCACGGCGACCCTCAAGGCCGCCGCGGACCTGTACGGAACGGGTGGCACCGAGTACCAGGCGGTCGCGGCGGCCTGGACCGCGGTCAACGTGAAGTGAGCCCCCTTCCTCAGGGGACGCTTACCTGCGCCTTAAGGGGGGCCTAAGGATCGCCTCGATGGCCCCGATCCGCGGGAAACCGCAGGTCGGGGCCGTTAGGTTGGCGGGGCCAGGGAGGGCCGGAGCGGCGTCGGAGACACCTCGTGTCCGGGGACGCGCCGCCCGGCCCCCCTGGCGTACCCCATGACGCCACCGCCCGGAGGAGATCCACCATGCGTACCGTCACCCGCACCGTCGGCCGCATCGCCGTCGCCGGTCTGGCCCCGCTCGCGGTGGCCGCGTACGCCGCCGGCCCCGCAGTCGCGCACGGTTCGATGACGGACCCGGTCAGCCGGGTGGCCGCCTGCTACGCGGAGGGCCCGGAGTCCCCGCGTTCGGCGGCCTGCAAGGCGGCGGTCGCGGCGGGCGGAACGCAGGCCCTCTACGACTGGAACGCGGTGAACATCGCCAACGCGGCGGGCAACCACCGGGCGTTGATTCCGAACGGGCAGCTGTGTTCCGCGGGGAACGACAAGTACCGGGGCCTGGACCTGGCCCGCGCGGACTGGCCGGCCGGCGCCATGACGTCCGGCGCGCACACCTTCCGCTACAAGGGAACCGCCCCGCACAAGGGCACGTTCGAGCTGTACGTGACGAAGGACGGCTACGACCCGTCGAAGCCGCTCAAGTGGGCCGACCTGGAGGCCGAGCCGTTCGTGAAGGTCACCGACCCGGGGATGCGGGGCGGTGACTACGTCTTCTCCGGCACGGTCCCGAAGAAGAGCGGGCGGCACCTGATCTACGGCATCTGGCAGCGCTCGGACAGCCCGGAGGCCTTCTACAGCTGCTCGGACGTGGTCTTCGGCAAGGACACAGGCAGCGGGACGGGAACCGGGGCCGGGAGCGGCAAGCCGAGTTCCAAGCCGAGCAGCGCCGGCAGCGCGGTCCCCGGTGCCAAGCCGTCGGACGGGCCCGTCGCCAAGCCGCCGACGGACGAGCAGATCTCCGAGGGCGCGGCCAAGTCGACCGTGGAGCACGGCGGGCACGGCGACAACGACCCGAACACGAACGGCACGACCGGCGAGCCCCCGCTCGCCTCGCCGTCCACGGCGGCGGCCAGGGCCGGGGACCTCGCGCAGACGGGCGGCGACGGCTCCGCCCCGGTGATCGCGATCGCCGGGGCGGGCACTTTGGCCGTCGGCTCGGCCGTGCTCTTCGCCGTGGCCCGCCGCCGCGCGACGGGCCGGCACGGCCGCTAGCGAAGCCGGCCGGGGTCCGTCACTGGAAGACCGAGGCGCAGGTGGTGCGTTCGGCGTGGGCCGGGTCGAGGGCGTTGGCCGCCTCGTGCCAGGCGATGCGGTCGGTCAGGCCGATGGCGACGTGCTCGGAGAAGTCGAGGGCGCACAGGTCCTGGATCACGACGTTGCGCACGTTCGGCCCGCTGAGGAAGCCGCTGGTGTACGGGGTCACCACCTCGTCGTACTTGGTGGTGATCACCGTGTAGGCGACTCCGGGGACGGTGTCCCCGCCCGCGTTGAGCTGGGTGACGAAGGGGGATCCGACGATCTGGTCGGCCAGGCCCGGGGTCGCCGAGCTGATCAGGTCCTCGGCTCCGGGGAAGTAGGGGAGCAGCTGGGTCAGGCCGGACAGGGTGGTGCCGTGGTTGTCGGGGGCGAGTCCGACGAGGGCGTTCACCTTGGCGGCGCCGCCGGGGGACTTGAGGTACTGGCGGGGCATCATGCCGCCCTGGGAGTGGCCGACGATGTCGGTCTTGGCGGCGCCGGTGGAGGCCAGCACCCGGTCGACGAACGTGCCGAGCTGCACGGCGGACCTGTCGATGGGCCCGAGGCCGTTGAAGAAGGACTGGCCGGGGATCTGACCGTAGTCGAGGGAGTAGACGCAGTAGCCGCGGTGGACGAGGTACGGCGCGAATCCGAGCCAGTTGTCGACGGAGTTGCCGAGGGTGCCGTGTACGAGTACGACGGGGCGCGGGTGCGCGGCGGAGGGCTTGCAGGTCCAGTCGTTCCAGCCGCTGCTGGGGGCGGAGGCGGCTTGCGCGGTGCCGGTGGGGGCGACGAGCGCGGCGGCTGCGAGGGTCAGGACGGCCAGCGGGCGGAGCAGGCGGCGCCAGGGCAGCATCGAGTGGTCTCCTTGCGTCATGGGGATGGTGCGGGGGGTTTGTCCCGTGATCCGGATCACAAGGGGGGCTGCTGCCGATAAATTACGGGCGAGTAGCAAGACTTGGAAGTTACGCGTCGGTAAAAACTCGTGCGTCGAGCTGCCCTCCGGTCCTGCGCGAGGCCGGCGGACGCGCGAACGTGAAGCCGGCCGGCGTACGAACGTGAAGCCGGCCCGCGTACGGACGTGAAGCCGACGAACATACGACCGCGAGCCGGCGGACGTACGGAAGGGACCGGCCTACGGCCCTACGAGGCCTTGCCGAAGGTGGCCGCCGGCCGGACCGTGCCCGGGCCGAAGCGGGCGTTGGCGCGGTCGATCGCCGCCTCGACCGTCAGACGGGACTCGCGGACGGGGTCCAGGGTGAGCTGGCGGGCCACGCCCTCGGCGCCGGTGAGGTCCTCGGCCCGGAGCACCATGCCGGTCAGCCGGGCCCGTTGCAGGCCGGCCGCGTCCATCAGGCGGTACGCCATGGCCCGCAGGTCTTCGTCGTGGGCGGAGGGTTCCGTCAGCCGCCGGGTCTTCTCCCAGCGGGTCCCGCCGGCGAACTGGAGGGTCAGGGTCAGCGCCCGCGCGGCCTGGTGGCGCCCGCGCAGGGTGGCGCCGAGCCGGACGACCAGGGCGAGCAGCGCGGCCCGGGCGTGCGGGCCGTCCAGCTCCTCCCGGGGGAACCGGGCGCGGACGGCGGCCGAGGAGGGCAGGTCCCTCGGGGTGACCGGCCGCGGGTCCCTCCCGTGGGCGCGCTCCACGACCAGCCGGCCCGCCCGCTTGCCGAGGATCCGCTCGACGACCCCGGGTGACACCTCGGTGAGTGCCCCGATCGTATGCAGTCCGTATCCGCGCAGCGCCTCGGCCTGGCGGGAGCCGAGCCCGTACAGCGCCTCCACCGGCAGCGGCCCGAGGAAGCCGGGCACCGCCTCCTCGGGGACGGCCAGGATCCCGCCGGGTCCGGGCACCCGCGCGGAGGCCGTCGCGGCCACGGCCCAGGTGGCGGCGACCCCGATCCGGACGTCGGTGCCCAGCCGGGCCACCGCGCGCAGCCGGACCACCTCGGCGATGCGGGCGGCGTCCGTGCCGAAGTAGCGTTGCGCGCCGCCTGCCTGGACCAGCGCGGCGCGCGGCGGCAGGGCCTGTACCACCGGGGAGAACTCCCGCAGCAGTTCCAGGACCTCCCGGTAGCCCTCGCCGGTCAGCGCCGGGGCGCACCGCACGTGCAGGATCGCGCTGTTCATCCCGCGCTCCCGGGGCTGGAGTGCCACAGCTTGCGTCCGGTCGCCGGGCCCGTCCCGGGCGGCTGGAGGTCGGCCCACGGGTTCATCTCGTAGCCGGTCGGCAGGTGGATCCGGCGGCCGGGGGCGGGGGGCTCGGCGCCTTCGCGCACCGGTTCGGACAGCCGGGCGGTGACCGCCTCCAGGCCGCTCTGCGCGCGCAGTTCGACCAGTTCGGCGAGGTTCCAGGCGGCTGCTCCGACGATGCTGAGGCTCTGCGGTCCGCGCCGTTGCACCACTCCGCGCACCAGCAGCAGGAAGGAGTGGAAGACGGTGTGGGCGCAGGCCTCGTGGCTGTCGTCGAAGAAGGCCAGGTCGACCAGGCCGGTCCCGTCGTCGAGAGTGGTGAAGATGACCCGCCTGCCGGAGCGGATGGGCGGGGTCTGGGTGGCGGCCTTGGCGCCGGCGACCAGCACGGTCCGGCCGTGTCCGGTGTCGCGCAGCCGCCGGGCCGGGACCACGCCGAGTTCGGCGAGGAAGGCGTGGTGGTCCGCCATCAGGTGCCGTGAGGCGTCCATGCCGAGGACGCCCAGTTCGGCGCTGAGCCGCTCGGCCTCGCTGAGGTCGGGCAGCCCGACGGCGGCGGTGGACCGGCCGCCGCCGAGGGGGAGCTGGGCGCTTCCCCGGGCGTCGGCGGCGCGCTGGGCGCCGTGCAGTTCCCCCAGGTGCAGCAGCAGGTCGCGGCGGTTGGCGCCGAACGCGTCCAACGCCCCTACCTGGGCCAGCCGTTCGGCCACGGGCCGGCCCGGGTGGGCCCGGTCCCAGAAGTCGCGCAGGGAGGCGTAGGGCTGGCCCTCCTCGATCCTGGCGGCCTCGGCCTCGCTGATGCCGTGGACGTCGGCCAGCGCGAGCCGGAGCCCCCACAGCGGCGGCATCTCGGACACCAGTTCGATGCGGTGGTGGACCGAGGACCGGTTCACGTCCAGCGGCAGCACGGGTATGCCCCGGCGCCGCGCGTCCGCCAGCAGCAGCCGCTTCGGGTACATGCCGGGGTCGTGGGTGAGCAGCCCGGCGTAGAAGGCGGCCGGGTGGTGGGCCTTGAGCCAGGCGGACTGGTAGGTGGGGACGGCGAAGGCCACCGCGTGCGCCTTGCAGAACCCGTACGAGCCGAAGGCCTCCACGATCTCCCAGGTCCGGGCGATCACTTCGGGGGAGTAGCCGCGCGTCCGCGCCGTCGCCGCGAACCAGACCTTGATCCGGCCCTGCGAGTCGGGGTCGGACAGCCCGCGCCGCACCCGGTCCGCCTCGTCGCGGCCGCAGCCGGTCATGACGTGCACGATCTCGATGATCTGCTCGTGGAAGACCACCACCCCGTACGTCTCCCGCAGCGCGTCCGCCAGGTCCGGGTGCGGGAAGCGGGCCGGGGCGCGCCCGTGCCGGGCCTCGATGAACGGGCGCACCATGTCGGCGGCCACCGGGCCGGGCCGGAACAGCGAGATGTCCACGACCAGGTCGTGGAAGGTGGCGGGCTGGAGCCGCCCCACCAGGTCGCGCTGGCCCGGGGACTCGATCTGGAAGCAGCCCAGCGTCTCGGCCGAGCGGATCAGCTCGTACGTGGCCTCGTCGCCCGGCGGCACCTGCGCCGGGTCGTCCAGGTCGAGCTCCTCCCCCGTGGCACGCCGCAGCTCCGCGACGGCGTGCGCCATCGCGGACTGCATCCGTACGCCCAGCACGTCGAGTTTGAGCAGCCCGAGTTCCTCCACGTCGTCCTTGTCGAACTGGGACATGGGGAAGCCCTCGCCGCTGCTCGGCACGACCGGGGTGCGGGCGAGCAGCGAGGCGTCGGAGAGCAGCACCCCGCACGGGTGCATGGCGATGCCCCGCGGCAGTCCGTCCAGCGCCTCGACCAGCTCCCACAGCCGCCCGTGCGACTCCCCCCGCACGCCCTGGAGTTCGGGCAGTTCGGCGAGGGCCGCGCGGGCGTCGCGGGCCCGGATGTGCGGGAAGGCCTTGGCGAGCCGGTCAACGGTGGCCGGGTCCATGGACAGGGCGGCGCCCACGTCTCGGATGGCGTGCCTGACCCGGTAGGTCTCGGGCATGGAGACGGTGGCGACGCGTTCGGCGCCGAACCGGTCGATGATCCGCCGGTAGACCTCCAGCCGCCGGGCGGACTCCACATCGATGTCGATGTCGGGCAGGACCCGGCGGCGTTTGGACAGGAAGCGCTCCATCAGCAGGCCGTTGGCGACGGGGTCGGCGTGCGCGATGCCGAGGAGGTGGTTGACGAGGGAACCCGCGCCGGAGCCGCGGGCCGCCACCCGGATACCCATCTCCCTTACGTCGTCCACTACTTGGGCGACCGTCAGGAAGTACGAGGCGAAGCCGTGGTAGGCGATGACGTCGAGTTCCTCGTGCATCCGCTCCCAGTACCGGCGCTCGCCGGCGTAACCGCGCAGCACCATACCCGCGGCCGCCCGGGAGGCGAGGACCCGCTGGGCGGTGCGGTGGGCGGCCCCGACGAGCCGGGCTTCGGGGAAGTGCACGGACCCGATCCCGAGGTCGTCCTCGGGGTCCACGACACAGGCCTCGGCGGTCCGACGGGTCTGCGCGAGCAGTCGGCGCGCGTCGGCGGGGCGCAGTCCGGCCGCCCGGGCGATCAGGTCGGCGGCCTCGGCCATGGCGGCGGGGTCCTTGATCCAGCGTTCGCCGCTGTCGAGGGGTTTGCGGGGGTCGACGGGGACCAGGCGGCGGGCCGCGTCGAGGACGTCGGCGACGGGCCCCTGGCCGGGGTCGGCGTACCGGACGGCGTTGGTGAGCACGGCCGGGACGCCCTGCTCGGCGGCGAAACCGACCGTACGGGCGGCCAGGCGCAGCGAGCCGGGACCGGTGCCGGTGCGGCCGTGGTGGACGGCCTCCAGGCGCAGGTCGTCGCCGTAGACCTCCCGCCAGGGTGCGAGCAGGCGCGCGGCCCGGTCCGGCCGGCCCGCGGCGAGGGCCCGGCCCACTTCGGAGCCGGGGCCGAGCAGGACGTACACGCCGCTCGCGCCGCGCAGCTCCTCCCAGGGCAGGAGCGGGACGTCGGGGGCGCCGGCGTGGGCGGCGGTGACCATGCGGCACAGCTCGGCCCAGCCGGTGGCGCCGTCGCGGGCGAGGAAGACGGCCCGGGCCGCGGACTCGTCGACGAAGGCGCCGCCCCTGACGGGGTTGCGCCGCCGGGAGGATGCGCTCTCCCCGAAATCGGCGCGGTCGGTGGCCGCGGGGCTGCCGGCCACCCCGAGGTCGACCCCGAACAGGGGCCGGATCCCCGCTTCCGCCGCCGCCCGGGCGAAGCGCACCGTACCCGCGAGGGTGTCGCGGTCGGTGAGGGCGAGGGCGTCCATGCCCCGCTCGGCGGCGCGTTCCGCCAGCCGTTCCGGGTGGGAGCCTCCGTAGCGCATGGAGAACCCCGAAACGGTGTGCAGATGCGTAAAACCGGGCACCCGCGGCCTCCTGCTTTCCCTCGACTGAACACCTCCCCCGTCTCCACCATAGAGCAATTCGAATATCCGTGCGAAACACTTGTTCGATCATCCATTCCGTGGTCCGCCCGCCGGTTCCGGCCCCCGTTCGGCCCACCCCTGCTGCGCCCGGCCCCCGCTCCGCCGAGCGTGTGAGACATGACGCAGCCCACCACCGCCGCACCCGCGGGTCCCTCCGGCGGTTTCCTCGCCGAGATCAAGGACGCCGTCAGCACCCGGGCCTTCCTGCTGGTGCTGGGGGTGCTGGCGCTCCAGCTCGCCTTCATCACCTCCTACATCGGGGCCTTCCACCACCCCGAACCGAGCCGGATCCCCCTCGCGGTGGCCGCCCCGGCCGAAGAGGTCGCCACCCGCGTCGCCCGAAGCCTCGGCGCCCTGCCCGGCGACCCGCTCGACACCCGCACCGTCCCGGACGAGGCGGCGGCCCGCGCACGGATCGAGGACCGGAGCGTGGACGGGGCACTGGTCGTCGACCCGGCCGGCAAGACCGACCGGCTGCTGGTCGCGAGCGGCGCCGGGGCCTCGCTCTCCCAGGCGCTCGAAGGGATCGTCGGCCGGGCCGGGGCGGCTCAGGGGCGCGGCGTGCGGGTCGTCGACGTGGCCCCGGCCGCAGCCGGGGACGCCCGCGGCCTGAGCTCCTTCTACCTGGTCGTGGGCTGGTGCGTCGGCGGCTACCTGTGTGCCGCGATCCTCGCGATCAGCGCCGGCGCGCGGCCCGCGAACTCCGCCCGCGCCGTCATCCGGCTCGGCTCGCTGCTGCTGTACGCGATCGCCGCCGGATTGCTGGGCACGGTCGTCGCCGGGCCGGTCCTGGGCGCGCTGCCCGGCAACGTCATGGCCCTGTGGGGGCTGGGCACGCTGGTCGTCTTCGCCGTCGGCGCGATCACACTGGCGTTCCAGGGCGTGGCCGGGGTGGTGGGCATCGGGCTGGCGATCCTGCTGGTGGTGGTCTTCGGCAACCCGAGCGCGGGCGGCGCCTACCCCTACCCGCTCCTCCCGCCGTTCTGGAGGGCCATCGGGCCGGCCCTGCCACCGGGTGCCGGTACGTACGCCGCCCGCTCGATCACCTACTTCCGGGGCAACGACGCGGGCCCGGCGATGCTGGTGCTGTCGGCCTGGGCGGTCCTCGGCTCGGCCGTCACCATGGTCTGCGCGGTCTTCCACCAGGGCAGGGGCGGTCCGGCGGTGGGCAGCGGCGCGACGGGCCCCGCCGCCGCCCGGGCGCCGGGGCCGTGACCGGGTCGCCGCCGGCCATCAGGCGACCGGCTCGCCGATGCCCAGCAGATTCCCCTCGCTGTCGCGGAACCAGGCGGCGCGTTCGCCCCGGACGCCCCTGCTCGGGTAGTTGCCCTCGATCTCGGCGATACCGTCCCTCGTCCGCAGCCCCGGTACGTCGACCTCTTCGAAGACCACGCCGCGCCCCTTGAGCTGAGCCACGGCCGTGTCCAGGTCGTCGACCTCCCACCCCATCTGGGTGAAGGTGCCGGGCGAGGTCCCCGTCGACCGGAACACCGCGAACTCCGTGCTGCCGCACCGGTACAGCAGCCCGCCGGGCCGTTCGTCCACGGGCTCCAGGCCCAGCCGCTCGGAATAGAAGCGCCGCGCGCGGTCCAGGTCCCCGGCCGGGAGCCTGGTCGCCACACGTCCCCGGGCCAGCACGTTCTCGTCGTCTGCGTTCATGTCCCCACTGTGCCGTGAGCGCCGCCCGCAGGTGCGAAGGCGCCAGGGGCGGGACGGCGCCCCTGGGCGCGCCGGGAAATTGCCGCCGGGCGCGCTCTACCGCACCCGTGCCCCGAAGCGCACAATCACCCTGACTGCCCGCGTCGAACGTGAGGGAGGGAGCGCGTGCGCGATCAGGTGCGCACCGCCGACGGCCGCGCTCTCATGGTGGAGCGCTGGGGGGACCCGGGCGGCAAGCCCGTCTTCCTCCTCCACGGCACCCCGGGCAGCCGCCTGGGGCCGGCACCCCGAGGCATGGTCCTCTACCAGCGGCGGGTACAGCTCATCGCCTACGACCGTCCCGGCTACGGCGGTTCCGACCGCCACCCGGGCCGCACGGTCGCCGATGTGGCCCAGGAGGTGGCCACGATCGCCGACGCCCTGGGCCTGGACAGCTTCGCCGTCGCCGGCCGCTCCGGCGGCGGCCCGGGCGCGCTGGCCTGCGCCGCCCTGCTACCGGACCGGGTCACCCGTACGGCGGCCCTGGTGCCGCTCGCGCCCCGGGACGCGGAGGATCTCGACTGGTTCGACGGCATGGCCGCCTCCAACGTCGAGGAGTACACCAGGGCCTACGACGATCCCGAGGAGTTCGCCGCCCGGCTGATCCCCCGCGCCGCGGGCATCCGCAAGGATCCCCGCCGGCTGCTGGAGGAGCTGCGCCGGGAGCTGACGGAGAACGACCGGATGATCGTCGCCGACGCGGGCCTGCGGGCGATGCTCTTGCGCAACTACCGGGAAGGCGTGCGCACGTCGGCGTACGGCTGGATCGACGACGCGATCGCGTTCAGCGGCCCGTGGGGTTTCGACCCCGCCGACATCCGCTGCCCGGTGCTGATCTGGCACGGCGAGCTGGACGTGTTCTCGCCCGTCGGCCACTCCCGCTGGCTGGCCCGCCGCATCCCGGGCGCCGCCGCCACCTTCGATCCGGCCGCCGCCCACTTCGCGGCCCTGCGCGCGCTGCCCGGCGTACTGACCTGGCTGCTGCGCGACCTGCCGGTACCCCCGCTGGGCGAGCAACTGCCCGCCTGAGCGGGGCCGGACACCGTTCAGCGACCGCCCTCGACGGGGTGCTCGGGCTCGTAGTTGGTCAGGACGCACCCCTCCACCTGCGACCGCTCCAGCCGGTAACCGGCCGGGGCGGAGAAGCCGGGCGTGCAGTTCAGGTAGAGGAACTGCGCCTGGTACAGGCCGAACCGGACGCTCGGGTTGTTGCTCTCGACCGCGACGCCGTCACCGACGAGCAGCAGACTGGCGGTGTGCCTCAGCGCGCCGTCGTCCTTGAGGTCGGCGAGCTGGGCGGCCTTCGCCTTGGTCTGGAGCCTCTTCATGTCGCCGACGATATCCAGCCAGTTGAGGTCGTGGGCACGCTGGGCACCCCCCGGTTCCCCGCACAGGGCCCGGCCGTTCACGCCCCAGTCGAGGGGGTTGCCATCCACGACGGGCGCGTAGTCGATCGATCGGATCGCCACGGTGCCGGGGTCGGTGGAGAAGTGCGAGCAGTCCACGCTGTACTGCACCAGCTTCCTCAGCTCGGCGATGCTCCCGGCGTGCGCGAGCCCGAGGCTGCCCTGGGCCGGTTGTCCCGGCTTCTCGCCGCCCGGGTCCTGCGGCGTCTCCAGGTTCGGACTCCCGGAGCCGTCGGAGCTGCCCACGAAGTCGCTGAGGACACAGCCCTCGACCAGCGCCTTCTCCTTCTTGTACCCCTTGGGTACGGCGAAGGTCGGGTTGCAGGTGAGGATCCGCAGGTCGGACCGGGCGAGGGCGAGGGCGGACTTGGTCTGCGTCGGGGTGACGACGTAGCCCTTGCCGACGAAGACCCGGCTGTTGAGGCCGGAGGCCCCGTCGCCGCCCTTGATCGCGTCCATGACCTTCTGCTTGTAGCGCTCCTGGAACTCCTTCATGTCGGAGGCGACGTAGAAGACGAGCTCACCGTGCGCGGGCCGGTCGCTGCACACGCCCCGCTGGGTCACGGACCACTGTCCGACGCGGGTGAACTCGCTCGTCGGCAGCCGGGGGTCGTCCGGTTCGCCGCTGAGGTCCTCGCAGGAGGTGAACTGCCGTACGTACTGCTGCGCTTCGATGATCGATCCGCCGGCGGACGGCCGTGCGACGGACGGGGAGGGGCTCGCGCCCGCACGGCCGGCGGGCGGCGCCGGGTCGCCCTGGCAGGCGGCGAGTGAGGGGAGGGCGGCGAGGAGGGCGGTCGCGGCGAGGGTCCGCTGGAGGCGCATGAGGGTGCTTTCGGCCGAACGGCAGGTCAAGGGGGTGGCGTGGACATGCTAAACCGCGCTCGTCCGGTGATCGGCATCGGCGGTGACCCGGTGTCAGGCATGAAGGATCTTGATGTACGGCAAACGGCCGATTACCGCACCTGGAGAATTGCGGGAGCCTTTCCATAGAACGCTTGACCAGGCGTCATGCCTCGGTTGCCAATAAGGTGTGGACGAGTAAAGTCCACGCTTGACACCAGCGGGACCGCTGGTGCCGCTCCCCTGCCCATTTCACATGGCCTCCCCGAGGACGGTGTCGTGAACACTTCCGCAACCCCCGCGACCAGCACGGTCAAGACCCCCCTGGTCCCGCTCGACCGGATCGACGTCCACAGCGCCTCGGCGGCCCGGACGCTCGGACGCGTCCTCCCTTCGGAAAACGGCCGTCACGTTCAGGCACCGATCTTCAACTCCGCGCTCTGACAACGGAGCCCGCGCTCTAGACTGGTGGAATGACCGGCCTGATCGCATTTCGCGAGATCGTCCTCAAGGTTCACAGCAGATGCGACCTCGCTTGTGATCATTGCTATGTCTATGAACACGCTGATCAGAGCTGGCGAGCCCGGCCGAAAGTGATCTCCCCCGAGGTCATTTCGCACACCGCGTCGCGGCTCGCCGAACATGCCCGTGACCATGCACTCCCCTCCGTCACGGTGATTCTCCACGGAGGGGAACCCCTGTTGGCGGGCACCGCCCGACTACGCCTCGTGTGCGAGGAGTTCACCCGCGCACTCGCCGGGACCGCCGGTCTCGATCTGCGCATCCATACCAACGGACTCCAGCTCAGCCGCCGTTACCTCGACCTCTTCGCCGAGTTCGGCGTCCGCGTGGGCATCTCGCTCGACGGGGACCGCGCCGCGAACGACCGCCACCGCCGCTTCGCCGACGGGCGCACCAGCCACCCCCTGGTCCTGGCCGCCGTCGCACTGCTGCGTTCGGAGCCCTACCGCCACCTCTACCAGGGGCTGCTCTGCACCGTGGACGTCGCCAACGACCCCATCGCCGTGCTGGACGCCCTCGTCGAGCTGGAACCGCCCCGGGTGGACTTCCTGCTCCCGCACGCCACGTGGGAAACCCCGCCCGTCCGCCCCGACGGCGCCCCCGACGCGTACGCGCGCTGGCTGCTGCGGGTCTTCGACCACTGGGAGCGGCTCGGGCGGCCGGTCTCCGTACGGCTCTTCGAGTCCCTGCTGTCCACCCTGCGCGGCGGCCCGAGCCTGACCGAGTCCCTCGGTCTCGCGCCGACCGACCTCGTCGTCGTCGAGACGGACGGGACCCTGGAGCAGGTCGACTCCCTCAAGAGCGCCTACGAGGGCGCCGCCGCCACCGGCTTCGACGTCTTCGCCCACTCCTTCGACGAGGTGGCCGCCCACCCCGGGGTGCGGGCCCGGCAGCTGGGCCTGGACGGTGTCAGTGCCACGTGCCGCCGCTGCCCCGTCGTACGTTCGTGCGGCGGCGGCCTCTACACCCACCGCTACCGGGCCGACCCGGACGGCGGAGGCGGCTTCGGCCACCCCTCGGTGTACTGCACCGACCTGCGCGAGCTGGTGGACGGGGTCGAGGGCCGCACCGCGTCCCGGCAGACCGCACCGGAACTCACCGACCCGGCCGAACTGGCCCGCTCCCAGGAGCAGCTGACCCGGGTCCTGCTCGCCCGGCTGAACGCCGACCGTACGGGTGATCCCGAATGGGCGCGGTCCTGGGAGCTGCTGGCATGCGTGGAGCGGGCCGGGGAGGCGGGCGCGGACGCCCTGGGGGCCGTACTGGGCCACCCGTTCACCCGTACCTGGGTCCTGGAGGCCCTGGACGCCGGGCGGGACGGGCACCCCGGCACCCCCGGCGCCCCCGACGCGGCGCGCAGGCTGGCCGCCCTGGCCGCCGCCGCCGTGCTGCGGGGCGGGCTCGACCTGCCGGCCGAGGTGCCCTACCGGGACGGCGAGGTGTACCTCCCGACGCTGGGGCTGCTGCGCCTGGGGGCGCCGGGCACGCGGGGCCGGGCCGCGCTGCGGGCCACCGGGACGGGGTACGCCGTCCGCGACGGCCGCGCCGAACACCGCTTCGGCCCGGCGGCGGGGGACGCGCGCTGGCTGCCCGTACGGAGCTGGTCGCCGCCCGGGCCGGACACCGCCCCGGTGGCGCTGGAGGACCTCGATCCGCACCGCAACTGCTTCGCCCGCCCGCCGAGGCTCCGGCTGGGGGCCGGGGAGGCAGAGGAGTGGCGGGCCCGCCTCGGCGCGGCCTGGACGCTGCTGCACAGCGCCGTACCGGAGTTCGCCCGGGCGGCCGCCGCCGGGCTGACGACGCTGACCCCCCTCGCGGGCGGTCCACGGGCCCACGGCTGGGGCGAGGCGGGGCGGCACGGCCCCGGGGCGCTCGGGGTCCCGTACGGCGCCGGGGTCCGGGAGACGGCCCTCGCACTGCTGACCGGGCGGCGCCGGGCCAGGCTGCGGGCGCTGACCGAGGTGGCCGACCTGTACGCGCTCGACGGGCAGTGGCAGCACCCCTCGCCGTGGCGGGAGCGCCCGGTCCCGGTGTCCCGGCTGCTGGCCGACGTGCACGAGCGGGTGGCGGTGGAGGCGTACCGGCGGGCGACGGCGGCCCCCGAACCGGGCGCGTCGGACCGGATCCAGCGGGCGCTGGACCGGCTGGCCGGTGCGGCCGAGCTGACCAGCACCGGCAAACGGCTGGTGGCGGAGCTGCGCTGGGAGTCGAAGGCGGTCGACGCGTGACGTCCCCCGGGGCTCCGGGCGCGCTCGCGCTGGCCGGGGAGTTACGCCGGCTCGGGGTGCGCCCGGGGACGCGGCTGCTGGTGCACGCCGCGCTCGGCGGCACCGGCCTGCGGGCCGAGCCGCTGCGCGACGCCCTCACGGGCGTACTGGGACCGCACGGCACCGTGGTGGTGCCCGCCTTCACCTCGGAGAACTCCCGCACCTCGGCGGCGCACCTGGAGCGGATCGCGGGGCTTTCGCAGCCGCAGGTGCGGGAGTTCCGGGCGCGGATGCCCGCGTTCGACCCGCTGCGGACCCCGAGCCAGGGCGTGGGGCGTTTCGCCGAGACCGTCCGTACCACCCCGGGCGCCGAGCGCAGCGCCCACCCGCAGACCTCCTTCGCGGCGCTGGGAAAGGACGCCCGCGAGCTTTGCGCCGGTCACCGCCTCGAATGCCACCTGGGTGAGGAGTCACCCCTGGGGAAAATGTGCGGGGAGGGCGGGCAGGTACTCATGATCAATGTGGGATTTTCGTCCTGCACTGCTTTCCATCTGGCGGAGTACCGAATTCCCGATCCCCCCTTGCGCATGTACGACTGTGTGGTGAAGGTGAACCTTCCGGGGGGACGGCGCGGGGAGGGGTGGACGACGTACGAGGACGTCGCGCTGGACGACAGTGATTTCGCACGGATCGGCGAAGCGTTCCCGGATTCGCATGTGCGCAGGGGCCGGCTGGGAGGGGCGGGGGCCGTACTCTTCTCGATTCCCGATGCCGTTGATCACGCACTCGACTGGATGACCGAAAACAGACGCTGATTGACTGAACGATGAGGGGATGTGGCGAAGCAGCTCCGGAATGATGTTTCTTCGCTCGCATCTTCGGGACGGGGGTCGTGTGCCCGCATCAGTGCAGCCGTACTTCTTTCTCAGCTATGCGCATACGCCGAGATTCGGGGCCGGGGGGCCCGACCCCGACATGTGGGTCGAGCGGCTCTTCCGTGACCTCTGCAACCACGTCATGGCGCTGACCGACCTGCCCGCCGGTTCGGAGGCCGGCTTCATGGACCGCGAGATACGCAGCGGCGAGGGCTGGTCGGAACGGCTCGCGGCGGCGCTCGCCACCTGCCGGGTCTTCGTCCCCCTGTTCTCGCCGCGCTACTTCGCCAGTGAGATGTGCGGCAAGGAGTGGTTCGCCTTCGCGCAGCGCGCGATCCAGCACGGCGCGCGCCACAACGAGCCGCCGCCCGAGGCCATCGTGCCGGCCCTGTGGGTCCCGGTGCCCGCCACCCACATGCCGGGCCCCGCCTCGCGGTTGCAGTTCAACCACAACACCTTCGGCGAGCGCTACGTCACCGACGGCCTGTACGGGCTGATCAAACTCCGCAGCTACGCCGAGCAGTACGAGGCGGCCGTGTACGAACTGGCCAAACGCATCGTGCACGTCGCCGAGACCGTCCGCATCGACCCGATCAAGCCGCTGGACTACCGGGTGGTGCCCAGCGCCTTCGGCAGCAGCGGCGGCAACCCCGCCCGCACCCTGCACATCACGGTCGCCGCCGCCTCCCGGCACGACCTCCCGGAGGGCCGCAGCCCCGAGTACTACGGGGACAACGCGCTGGAGTGGAACCCGTACCACCCGGTGGCGCAACGGCCCATCGCCTACGTGGCCGAGGACGTGATCCGCAACCTCAACTACCAGACCAGCCTCGGCTCGTTCGACGACGAGGCGGGGCACTTCGACAGCAAGCAGCCGCCGACGCGCCCGGAGATCCTGATCGTCGACCGCTGGGCGGTGGAGGACGAGCAGCGCCGCCAGCGCCTGGCCGCCTTCGACCAGGAACACCGGCCGTGGATCAACGTGGTGGTGCCCTGGAACCGGTACGACCACCAGGGCCGGGCGAAGGAGAGCGAACTGGCGGACCGGCTGGAGGGGACGATGCCGGTCAAGATGAGCCAGGGCCGCGCCGCCTGCCGGGCCGCCGCGAACGGCGTCGCCAACATGGAGATGCTCGGGCAGATCCTGCCCCAGGTGGTCGAGGCCGCCGCCCAGCAGTTCCTCAGACACGCCCAGGTGTACCCGCCCGCGGGCGGCACCCACACCGAACGGCCGCGGCTGATCGGGCCGATGGGGATGGCCGAGCCGCCCCCGCCACTGCCGCCGCGCGTTCCCTTTCCGCCCGACACCGAGGCGGGCGGTGACGCACCGCGCGGGACCGACACCAACGACGTCAGCGACACAGAGCGGGGGGACACGGATGACAGCCGGTCGTGACAGCCGTGGCGGACGCATCGTCACCTTCTATTCCTACAAGGGCGGTACGGGCCGCACCATGGCGCTCGCGAACACCGCCTGGATCCTGGCGGCCAACGGCAAGCGGGTGCTCGCCGTGGACTGGGACCTGGAGGCGCCGGGTCTGCACCGCTTCTTCCACCCGTTCTTGGACCCCTCCACGCTCGGGGCCACCACCGGGGTCATCGACCTGATCAGCGAGTACGCCTGGGCCGCGACCAGCCCGGTGCAGCGCGCCGACGACTGGCACAAGGACTACGCGCGGATCCAGCCGCACGCCGTCTCCCTCACCCCGGAGACGCTGGGCTGGGAGTTCCCCGACGGCGGCACCCTCGACTTCGTCTCGGCGGGCCGCCAGAACCGCGAGTACTCGGCCACCGTGTCCACCTTCGACTGGGACAACTTCTACGACCGTCTCGGCGGCGGTCTCTTCTTCGACGCGTTACGCGCCGACATGAAGAAGAACTACGACTACGTGCTGATCGACAGCCGTACCGGCCTGTCCGACATCGCCGACATCTGCACCGTGCACCTGCCCGACGTCCTGGTCGACTGCTTCACCCTCTCCGACCAGTCCATAGACGGCGCCGCCTCCGTGGCCCGGCAGATCGACGAGCGGTTCAACGACCGCGGCATCAAGATCTACCCGGTGCCGATGCGCATCGACGAGGGCGAGAAGGAGAAGGCCGACGCGGGCCGGGCCCTGGCCCGGATCAAGTTCGACCGTTTCCCGGGCGGCCTCGTCGGGGACGACCTGACCTCCTACTGGGGCGCGGTGGAGATCCCGTACCGGCCCTACTACGCCTACGAGGAGACCCTGGCCACCTTCGGCGACGAGGCCGGGCTCACCAACTCCCTGCTCTCGGCGTTCGAGCGGCTCACCGCCGTGGTCACCGAGGGCGAGATCACCTCCATGCCGGCCATCGCGGAGGACGTGCGGATGCGGATCCGCGACGCCTTCACCCGGCGCCGCCCGGCCCTGCCGGCCGACCTGTTCCTCTGCTACGTCGCGGAGAACCGGATGTGGGCCGACTGGATCGAGTCGGTGCTCACCCGGGCCGGCTTCCGCGTGGTGCCCAAGGACGTCTCGGCGGAAGCCGCGCCCGCCCCGTCCGGGGACACCCTCGGCGGATCGGGCATCGCCGTCGACGGCGCCGCCCGTACGGTCGTGCTGCTCTCCAGCGCCTTCCTCAAGTCCGCGCGCGCCGTCGACGTGTGGAACCGGGCCGCCGCCGAGGACCCGACGGGGGGCCGGCGCCAGCTGGTGCCGCTGCGGGTGGGCGACGTACGGCTCGCGACCCCCTACATCGACCGCAACCCGGTGGACCTCTTCCGTCTCGACGAGGTGCACGCGACGACGGCTCTGCTGCGCGCGGTGGAGCGGCCCATGGCCCTGAACGACACGGTCAACAGCGCCTCCCAGCCCGGCCCCCGGTTCCCGGGGACCGTGCCCAAGATCTGGAACGCCCCGCCCCGCAACACCGGATTCACCGGGCGCAGCATCGTGCTGGAGCGGATGCGCAACCAGCTCGGCGGGGGGATGGCCGTGGTGCTGCCGCAGCCGCAGACCCTGTACGGGCTCGGCGGCGTCGGCAAGACGCAGGTGGCCCTGGAGTACGTCCACCGGTTCATGGCGGACTACGACCTGGTCTGGTGGATCTCCTCGGAGCAGACCGACGACGTGGTCGCGGCCCTCGCGGAGCTGGCCGTACGGCTGGGCGCCCAGACCGGCGAGGACATGGCGGCCGCGTCCCAGGAGGCTATCGACCTGCTGCGCCGGGGCGTGCCCACCTCGCGCTGGCTGCTGGTCTTCGACAACGCCGACGACCCCGAGACGCTCAAGCGGTTCTTCCCGCCGGGCGGCCCGGGGCACGTGCTGGTCACCTCCCGCAACCAGTCCTGGTCGCAGTACGGGGACGCGCTGCCGGTGGACGTGTTCCTGCGCGAGGAGTCCATCGAGCACCTCCAGCGACGCGCCCCCGGGCTCTCGCACGAGGACGCCGAGCAGGTGGCCGTGGCGGTGGGTGACCTGCCGCTCGCCGTCGAGCAGGCGGGTGCCTGGATCGCGGAGACCGCCACGCCCGTGTCCGCGTACCTGGAACAGCTGGCCCAGCAGGCAGCGAGCGTGCTGGGGCTGAACCAGCCGGCCGGCTATCCGGAACCGGTCGCGGCGACCTGGAACGTCTCCATCGAGCGGCTCCAGCAGCGCTCCCCGGCCGCGGTGCGGCTGTTGCAGCTGTGCGCCTTCTTCGCGCCGGAGCCGATATCCGCGAACCTCCTCTACAGCAAGGAGATGATCAACGCCCTCAAGCCGTACGACTCCTCGCTCCAGGAGAAGCTGATGCTGGGCCGGGTGATCCGGGAGATCGGCCGGTTCGCGATGGCCAAGGTCGACCAGGTCGGCAACAGCATCCAGGTGCACCGCCTCGTCCAGGCCGTGATCCGGGCGCAGTTGTCGCAGGAGGAACAGCGCGAGGCCCGGCACGCCGTGCACCGGATCCTGGCGGGCGCCCGGCCCGATGACGACGAGCCCATAGACAACCCGGCCACCTGGCCCCGCTTCAACACCATCTGGCCGCACCTGACGCCCTCCGAGGCCCGGTTCTGCAAGGAGCCTGAGACCCGCAGGCTGCTGATCGACCGCGTGCGCTACCTGTGGAAGCGCGGCGACTTCAAGGCTGCGTACCAGCTCGGCGAGGAGCTGCGCGAGGTGTGGAAGGAGATGCTGGGCGACAGCGACCTCCAGTACCTGTACCTGCGGTTCCACCTGTCGAACATCCTGCGCTCGCAGGGCCGGTTCGTGGAGGCGAAGGAACTGGACGAGGTCACGCTGGAGCGGCAGCGGACCGCGCTCGGCCCCTCACACCCGCACACGTACATGACCACCAGCGGCCTGGCCATGGACCTGGGGGCGCTCGGCCGCTACGGCGAGGCGATGGAGCTGGCGACGGCCGCGCACGAGGGCTTCGGGCAGATATTCCACGAGGCGCACCCGCGCACCCTGGCCGCCGCCAACAACCTCGCCCTGAACCTGCGCATGGTCGGGCAGTACTCCCGGGCCCGGGAGATCGACCAGGAGGTGTTCGACCGGCGCACCGAGGTACTGGGCCCGGACCACCCGTACACCCTGTCCTCGGCGCAGAACCTGGCCCGGGACCTGCGCGAGGTGGGCCGGTACGACGACTCGGTGCAGTTGCTGAGCCGGACGTACGACATCTACAAGCGGACGCTCGGCCGGGCCTTCCCGGGCACCCTGTCCGCGGCGAAGAACCTGGCGGTGTCGCTGCGCCGGGCGGGCGACCTGGAGGACGCGCTGCGGCTGACGACCGCGACCCGCAACCGCTACCGCGCCAAGTACACCTCGGTCAACCCCGACCTGCTGGCCTGTGAACTCAACCTGGCCGCGGACCTGTTCGCGACCGGAGACCCGGGCGCGGCGCGGGACCTGGCGCAGGAAGTGGTGGACGAGTACGTGAAGGTGCCGGGCGAGCGGCACCCGTACACGCTCGCCGCCGTCAACAACCTGGCGGTGTTCCACTGGGGCACGGGCGCCGCGGACACGGCGGAGCCGATGCTGCGCCAGACGATCCGGCACATGCGCGAGGTGCTGGGCGACAGCCACCCGCACACCATCTTCGGGAACCTGAACCTCGCCAACGCCCTCGCCGACCTGGGGGACCCGGAGGGCGCGCTGGAGCTGGAGCGGATGGTGGTGCTGCGGTTGCGCGAGGCGCTGGGCTCGCACCACCCGGAGACCCTGGCGGCCGCCTCCAACATGGCGGTCAGCCTGGACATGATGGGCCGCAAGGAGGAAGCGGCCCGGGTGCGGGCGGAGGCGGTGGCCGAGCTGACGCGACTGCTCGGCGAGGACCACGGCCTGACCCGCTACGCCCGCGACGAGCGCCGGGTCCACCGCGACCTGGAGCCGCTCGCCGTGTGATCCGGCCCCGCCGTGTGATCCGACGCAGGGCGGCCCCCGCACGGGCCGCCCTGCGCCCCTACAGCAGACCTGGGGGTTCGCTGTGAGCGACAGCATGACTTTCCGGAACGAGGACCTGCCGGCCCTCTTCCACCACACCGACCAGGCGGCGATCTCCCGGCAGCGGGAGTCCACCCGGGCCACGCGCCGGCAGCTGGTGCTGCTGGTCGCGGCCGCGGCGGCGGCCGCCCTGCCGTCCGGGCCCGCCGTGGGCTCGCTGCACCTGTTCGGCGCCCTGAGCGCGCTGGCCTACGCCGGGGTGCTGGCGGTGGGCGTACGGGCGACCCGGCGCCGGGCCCGCCCGCAGTGGCAGCTCAACCGGAGCGCGGCCGAGTTCATCAAGTCCCTGGCCTGGCGGTACGCGGTGCACGGGGCACCGTTCGGCAGTGACGTCGGCGCCCCCGAGGCGACGTACCGGACCCGGCTGGAGGCCGGGCTGGACGAGCTGCGCAAGATGGGCTGGGAGGACCCCCGGGCCGCGGGCCTGGTGCCGGAGGGCGGGGAGATCACCGGGGCGATGCAGCGGCTGCGCGGACTGGGGTACCAGGTGCGCCGGGAGACGTACGTACGGGACCGGCTGATCGAGCAGCGCAACTGGTACCAGCGCAAGACGGAGGTGTCGCGGCGGGCGACGACGCTCTGGTCGTGGACGATCGTGCTGCTGACGTGCCTGGCGCTGCTGTTCGCGCTGTTCGGCGCGTTCGGCTCGGGTCCGGGCTCGGAGCTGACGGCGCTGCTGAGCGCGGCCGCGGCGGCGGCGATCGCCTGGAACGAGGTGCGGCGCCACCATCCGCTCATCGAGGCGCACACGCTGATCGAGCAGGACCTGTCGGCGATGATGGTGGTGATGCAGACGACGATCACCGAGTCGCAGTGGCCGTCCGCGGTGTACGAGACGGAGCGGTACGTCTCTCCGCAGCACACGGACTGGCTGGCCCGGCACAGCAGTTGAGCGCGTTGCCGGACGGGGCGTGGCTCACTGCCGGGTCACGCCCTCGCGCCAGATGACGGTGACGGGCTTGCCGAGCGCCCGGGCGTAGGCGACGATCTCGGCGGTGCCGCCGTGCCCGCGGGCCGGCAGCCCGTCCCAGACGGCGACGAGGCGGTCGCAGGATTCGGCGATGTAGGTGCCGGCGGCGTAGTAGGCCTCGTCGGTGGAGCGGGCGAAGCCCATCCGTACTTCCTGGGCGGCCCGGTGCCTGAGCTGCCGGTAGCGGGCCAGGGCCCCGGCGTCCGTGAAGTCGCCCTCGTAGTCCTCGCTGGGGATCACCACGGTGAGGTCGGCGCCGCATTCCAGGGCGATGCCGGCGAACAGCTGGTCCGCGCCCTCCGCGAGGCTGGACAGCACCTCCAACGGCCCCTGGCGGCCGCACAGCACTCCACGCAGACCCTGCCTGACGTGTGAGAGCGCCTCGACGGGAATCGACCGGTGCCCGGTCACCCCGATGCGTTTCATACGCAAACCTGCCTCCCCCCGGGGACACGGACGCCCTGGACATCCTCCCAGAAGGCGGGAGGACGTCCAGGGGTACGGGGGCGGGTGGCTCAGTACACGCTGACGCCGTAGGCGTTGAGGGCTTCGACGACGGGCTGGAAGAAGGTGGTCCCGCCCGAGGAGCAGTTGCCGCTGCCGCCGGAGGTGAGGCCGACCGCGCGGGTTCCGGAGTAGAGCGGGCCGCCGCTGTCGCCGGGCTCCGCGCAGACGTTGGTCTTGATCATGCCGTAGACGATGTCGCCGTTGCCGTAGTTGACGGTGGCGTTGAGGCCGGTCACCGTGCCGCCGTGGATGCCGGTGGTGGAGCCGCGCCGGGTGACGGACATGCCGGTGGTGGCGTTGACGGCGCTGGTGATGTCCTGGCTGCCGACGGTGCCGGGCGGGACCGGCGAGTTGCTGGCGTATTTGATCAGGCCGTAGTCATTGGTGGGGAAACTGGAACCGACGGTGGTGCCGATGGTGGTCGTGTGGGAGGTGCTGGTCCACCAGGTGCCCGCGCCGTCGGTGCAGTGCCCGGCAGTGAGGATGTAGTAGTCGCTGCCGCTCTTGACGTTGAAGCCGAGCGAACAGCGCCAGCTGGACGCGTAGATGGCGTCGCCGCCGGAGAGCAGCTTCCTCAGCTTGCCGGAGGTGCGCTCGATGCGCAGGGCCGCGGCGTCGGCCCCGGCCTCGCGGCGGATCCTGGCGATGTCGGCGGCCGTGACGGTGGAGTCGGCGGTGACCACGAGGGTCCCGGTGGCGGGGTCGGTGTTCCACGCGGTGCCGGCGACGTCGGCACGCAGGACCGAGGCTTCGGCCGAAGCCAGCCGGGCGGCGCTGAAGCCGCTGTCCTTGGTGTCCGCGCTGGCGGCGGTGGGCAGCGCGAGCGCGGCGACGGCAGCCGCGCCTACGGCGGCCGCGAGCAGCCTGGTGCGGGTGATCTTGGTCCTCACTTCGTCCTCCCGGTAAGGGATCGGGGCCCGGCGGCTGTGGGGGTGCCGGTGCCTGTGAGGGAGCGGCCGGGGGCGGGGGAGCGCTTCGCGTTCGCCGTGCCCCTGACAAGTCCCTAGAGAGACGCTGACGGGAGTGTCCTGGCGTCAGATTGCTGCGGCAAGGGCGCGTTTCGGCCTCCGCTCACCCGCCTCGACCGCGAACGGCAAGGTGTTGCCCGGCGGGGGGAAGGGACAGATGAAGTGCTCGGCGAAGGCGCAGGGCGGCAGCAGCGCCCGGTTGAAGTCGACGGTGACCGAGCGGTCCGCGGTGGGGACGCCGGGCCGCAGGAACCGGAAGCGGTAACTGGACGTGCCGCTGGTGGCGTCGGCGAAGACCGCCCAGAGGCTGCCGTCCCCGTGGTCCACCGCGACCTGGAGGGTGTGCTCCACGCCGCCGTGCACGAAGCTCAGCTCACCGCCGAGGCCGAGCCCGCGGGTGCGCCCGTCGACGTTCTCGACCTGGACGGTCTGGTCCTCGCCATAGGGGCGGAAGTGGCCCGGGAGCACGAAGCCGGGATCGTAGGGACCCGCCTCGATACCGCCGAAGGCGCGCCGGGCCTCCGCGGCCGGGTCGTAGACGCGCACCGCCCACTCCCCCTCCCGCAGGATCACGACGAGGCGCACGTCCCCGGCCGCGACCCGCGCTTCGCCGGCGGGTCCCTCGTCGGCGGCGAGTACGGCGTCCCCCGCGAAGGGCTCGCCGTCGAGGCTGAGCCCGTCCCCGGGTCCGGCGCTCAGGACCACCCCGCCCGCAGTGGCGCGCCAGCGCCCCGGAACGGCCGGAATTCGACCCTCCGGGGCGTCGGCGAGCCAGTGCGTGCCTGTCAGGGAGAGTGGTCCGTAAGGGGCGGAAACGGATGCCAGGCGGCGCTCGTGCCACTGCTTCCAGGCGGTGTCCGGGCCGTCCGCCGCGAGGCCGCCCGCTTCGTGATCGCTCATGGCCCTCAGCCCTTCCACACGGGCCCCGGGGGGAACCGTCCGGTACTCCGTCCGGGGCTGCGGGTCACCTGACAGGCGGTCAGCAGCCGTCGCAGGGACAGCAGCAGTCGCACCCGTCACAGCCGCACCCGTCACAGCCGCCGCAGTCACAGTTGCCGCAGTCGCAGTCGTCGCACCACGCGTCCCGCTTCTTGCGCGACCAGGGGCCCTCGTGGTCGGTGCAGCACAGCTGGCACGTGCAGAACAAGCCCACGGCGACCGCGCAGCCCGCCAGCAGCCCGCGGCGCGGCTTCTGCGGCGGCAGCCCGCCCCCACCGCCCCAGCCGGGACCGCCGGGGCCGCCGGGGCCGCCCGGGCCCATCGGCGGGGGCGTGCCCGGCCCGGCCGGCGGGTACGGGGCGCCCGGGGCGTACGGACCGCCGCCGTAGGGGGCGCCGCCATAGGGACCACCGCCGTAGGGGGCGCCGCCCGCCCCCGGATCCCCGTGACCGCGCGGCGCGTAGCCCTGAGGCGCGCCGGGGCCGGCGGGGTGGGCGCCGGTGTGACCGCAGCCGGACCCGAAGGCGCGGTCCACGGAGGCGCGCAGTTCGTGCACCAGCAGCCGGTGGGCGAGGCCCGCGTCGGTGAACTCCGCCTCGCGCAGGGCGAGCCGGATGCCGTGCAGGGCGTCGTCGCACAGCCGCCGGGCCTCGGTACGGGAGGTGCCGGTGGCCGTGAGGGGGTTCCAGGCGCCCGCCGCGGCGTCGGCGGCCTGGTCCTCCACGGCGTCCAGGAGGTGCGCGAGCCGCCCGAAGTAGCGGCCCGCCTCGGCGAGCGGGGCGGTGTTGCCTGGCCGTCCGGCGAGGACCGCGGTATGTGCGAAGGCGGCCGCGGTCGCGGTCTCCGTCGGCTCGGTGACCGCCAGCACCGGCGTGCCGGGCCCGGCCAGGGCCTCGATGCCGCCCTGCCGGTCGACGGCGTCGACGAGCACCGCCGTGTCGAAGCCGAGCGAGGCCCCGGTACGGGCGCCGGCCCGGTCCCAGCCCCGGGCGACCTTGCGGGCGGCGGCCGCGATCGGGGCCCGCGCCAACAGCCCGTCCCGGTCCGCGACGTGGTCCCGTACCTTGGCGGAGGCCAGCACCAGGGAGACGGCGGCTGCGAGACGGGCGCCCTCCCCGTCGGCCACCGCGGCCCTGCGCATCCCGCGCAGCGGACACGGCCCGGCGGTGCGCCGGGAGCCGGCTGCCGGAGCCGACTGAGCCTCCGTCAGAACGGAGACCAGCAGCCCGTCGTAGTTGGTGACCACCCTGGCGAACTGGCCGTGGTCACCGCGAAGTGCCAGGCACAGTCCGCAGAGATGGGCCGTCCACTCGGCCTTGAACCGCTCACCGAGCCGGTGCGTACAAGGTCTGACGATGCCGAACAAGTGCGCTTCCCCCGTGTCATACGTGTGCCCGGCGGGCATGGTACCGAGCCCGGCCGTTCACCCGTACGCCCGCAGCCCTCACTCGGACGGCGTCCGCAGTCGTATTTTCACTCAGTCAGCAGCGGCAGGCGCCTGGGAGCTTGACGGTGCAACGGATGTTCTGCACCAGTACCGTCACGAAACCCGTGCGCGCCGACTATCCACTTGGCGCGTTGTCAGCATCATGGACGACCATAGGGGCAGCGGAAGAGAAGACAACTGACCGCGGTGAAAGGAGGCGTCCATGGGTTCGGTGCGCAAGGCGAGTGCCTGGTTGGGTCTCGTGGAGGACAACGACGACGAGCGGTACTACGACGACGACTACGCGGAGGCCGTGGAGCGTCAGCACGGCGGCTCGGTGTCCGGACCCGGGGACCAGTGGGTCACCGACCCGCGCGTCAAGGTGGCCTCGGAGTCCGCGGTCGAACAGGGCCGGCGGATCGCGACGGTGACCCCCGACGGCTTCCGTGACGCGCGTGGAATCGGCGAGCTGTTCCGCGAGGGCGTCCCGGTGATCGTGAACCTGTCGTCCATGGAGCCGGCCGACGCGAAGCGCGTGGTCGACTTCGCCGCCGGTCTGACCTTCGGGCTCCGCGGCTCGATCGAGCGGGTGGCGACCAGGGTCTTCCTGCTGACCCCGGCCGACACCCAGATCGTCAGCGGCGAAGCGGGCGGCCGCGCCCGCGACTTCTTCAACCAGAGCTGAGCAGGGCCTTCACCGGAAGGCGTCGAGGCCGGTGAGCGCCTTGCCCAGCACCAACTGGTGCATCTCCACGGTCCCCTCGTAGGTGAGGACCGATTCCAGGTTGGTGGCGTGCCGCATGACGGGGTATTCGAGCGAGATCCCGTTGGCACCCAGGATGGTCCGCGCGGTGCGGCAGATGTCGATGGCCTCGCGGACGTTGTTGAGCTTTCCGAAACTGATCTGCTCCGGGCGCAGGGTGCCCGCGTCCATGCGCCGGCCCAGGTGGTGGGCGAGCAGGATGCCCTTGTGCAGTTCCAGTGCCATGTCCGCGAGCTTGGCCTGGGTGAGCTGGAAGCCGCCGATCGGCTTGCCGAACTGCTCGCGCGTCTTCGCGTAGTCGAGCGCGGCCTCGAAACTGGCGCGGGCCGCGCCCATGGAACCCCAGATGATCCCGTAACGGGCGTGACTGAGGCAGCCCAGCGGTCCCTTGAGGCCGGTGACGCCTGGCAGTACCGCGTCCGCGGGCAGCCGTACGTCGTCCATCACCAGCTCGCTGGTCACCGACGCGCGCAGCGACCACTTGTGCTTGATCTCCGGCGCGGAGAAACCCGCGCTGTCGGTGGGGACGGCGAAGCCGCGGATCCCCTCGTCGGTCTGCGCCCACACCACGGCGACGGCGGCGACGCTGCCGTTGGTGATCCACATCTTGCGGCCGTTCAGCACCCAGTCGGTGCCGTCGCGCTTGGCGTAGGTGCGCATCGCGGCCGGGTCGGAGCCGACGTCGGGCTCGGTCAGCCCGAAGCAGCCGATCATTTCGCCGGCCGCCATGCCGGGGAGCCAGCGCTGCTTCTGCTCCTCGGAGCCGTAGCGGTGGATCGCGTACATGGCGAGCGAGCCCTGTACGGAGACCAGGGACCGGATCCCGGAGTCGGCGGCCTCCAGTTCCAGGCAGGCCAGCCCGTACTGCACGGCACTGGCCCCGGCGCACCCGTAGCCCTGCAGGGACATCCCGAGCGCCCCGATGCCGCCGAGTTCCCGGGCCAGCTCCCGGATCGCGGGCAGCTCACCGCGCTCGTACCAGTCGGCGATCTGCGGCAGTACCCGGTCGGTGGCCCAGCCGCGCACGGTGTCGCGGATGGCGAGGTCCTCGGGGCTGAGCAACTCGTCGAGCCCGAGCGGATCGGTGGGTACGAAGGACACGTGGCCTCCCGGCGGCCGTGGGACGGAAACCTAGCGCCGCAAGTTTCTCCCTCGGGGACCCGCCGGTCCAGCCCTGCCCGGTCCGGCCCTGCCCGGTCCGGCCGTTCGCGAGCCGGCCCTTCGCGAGCCGGCCGTTCCGTTCGAGCCGCTCTCAGGCCCGGCGCCCCGCCGCGTCGCACTCGGCCTGCGCGCCGGCCTGGCGGCCCTGCGGCGGCACCCGCACCGCCTCGCCCGACGGCTCACCGCACTCCATCACCCTCGGCAGCTTCAACGCCATCACCGCCCCGACGAACAGCAGCCCCGCGCTCACCAGCAGCGTCACGTGCAGCCCGTGCACGAACGAGTTCCGCGCCGCCGCGTACAGCGACTCCCCCGCCGCCCCGCCCAGCCGCGCCGCGATCCGGTACGCCTCGCCCAGGGAGTGCGCCGCGTTCTCCGAGTCGCCGGCCGGCACGCCCGGTACCTGCGTCAGCCCCGGAGCGTACGCGGCGTTCATCACGCTCCCCAGCAGCGCGATGCCCATGCCCGCGCCGAGCTGGTACGAGGTCTCCCCTATTGAGGCGGCCCCGCCCGCCTTGGCCGCCGGCACCTCATTGAGCATGGACTCGTACGCCGCGAACAGCGTCGTCTGGAGCCCGAAGCCCAGCAGCACGAACCCGACCGTCAGCAGCACCGGCCGGTCCTGCTGGCCCATCAGCGTCAGCAGCAGCACCGCGCAGGCGGTCAGCACGAAGCCCAGCGAGACCATCGTGCGCGGCCCGATCCGCTGGAGCGTGTACGAGCCGGTCGCGCCGGCGGCCATGGCGGCGAAGGTCAGCGGCAGCAGCCGCAGGCCCGTCCGGAGCGGGCTCAGGTGCAGCACCAGCTGGAGGTACTGGACGGCGATCAGCTCCAGGCCCACCAGCGCCAGCATGGCCAGCACGATGCAGCCGACCGACGTCGAGAAGGCGGCGCGGGAGAACATCCGCATGTCGATCAGCGGGTGGGCCCGCCGCCTCTGGCGCCGCACGAACAGCACGAGCAGCGCCACGCCGAGCGCCAGCGGCAGCAGCGCCTGCGGGTCGGCGAGCGCCCGCTCCGCGCCGAGCCGCTTGACCCCGAGCACCGCCCCGAGCACGCCGCCGGCCGCCATCAGCGCACCCAGCACGTCCCAGGGCCCGTCGGCGGAGCCCTTCGACTCGGGCAGCAGCCAGCGGCCGACCGGGAGGATCAGTGCCATCAGCGGGATGTTGATGAGGAAGACCGAACCCCACCAGAAGTGCTGGACGAGGAACCCGCCGAGCACCGGTCCGCTCGCCGCGCCGATCGCGGCGACGGCGGTCCATATCCCGATGGCGAGCGCCCGCTCCCGCCGGTCGGGGAAGACCTGGCGCAGGATCGACAGGGTGGCCGGCATGATCATCGCGCCGCCGACCCCGAGCAGGGCGCGCGCGGCGATCAGGACCTGCGCGTTGTCGGCCAGGGCCGCGATCGCGGAGGCGACGCCGAAGAGTCCGTAGCCGCACAGGAGTATGCGGCGGCGTCCGACCCGGTCGCCGAGGGTGCCGAAGAGGATCAGCAGCGCCGCGCACACCAGGGGGTAGGCGTCGACGATCCACAGGAGTTCCATCGCCCCGGGGCGCAGGTCCTCGGTGACGGAGGGGACGGCGACGTGCAGGATCGTCGCGTCGAGCGCGACCAGCACGAGGCTCACGCACAGCACGCCCAGCACCAGCCAGCGGTTGGTCCCGCCGGAGACGGCGCTGATCCGCTGCCAGGCAGCGGCGGGGGAAACCGGAGGGCGCTCACCGTCGCCGGTCGTGTTCGTCCCCGACATGCATGTACCTCCCAGATGATCCCTCGCACCCGGCGGACCAGCGTCTTGTGGAGCCGCGGAGGGTGGTGCGCTTGCGGCGTCCTGCGGGGTCCGGCATCGACTCGCGCGAGTGAAGGGTCAGCGTACGCGAGTTCGTCCGTCCGACACGTGGTCAAGCTCTCATCGCCCCGACGGCCTCCCTGTGGTGTGTGCCACTCCGCTTCTCCCCTCTCCTTGCACGCACGGCGGCCGTCCGGGGTTGCGGTCCGGGGCCCCCGCGCGGCGCGTCGATAATCGTCCCCGTGAAAGACCTCGTATTGCGCCGGGCCGCGCCCGCTCTGACCGCGTTCGCGGCGATACGGCTGCTCGGGCTGGCCGTGCTCGCCGTGTGGTGCGCGGCGGCCGGCAGCAGCCCGCACACCTTGCTCTCGGCGCGCTGGGATTCGCTCTGGTACGCCCGCATCGCCGTCGAGGGCTACGGGTACGAGGTGGTCCTGCCGAACGGCGGCGTCCATTCCAACCTGGCGTTCTTCCCGCTGCTGCCCTGGCTGGAGCGGCTCGTCGCCGCGCCCACCGGTCTGTCGTACGGCTCCGCGGGCCTGGTGGTGTCGGCGGTTGCGGGGTTCGCGGCGGCCTGGGGGATCTTCGCCGTCGCCTCCCACCTCTACGGGCGCCGGGCCGGGGTTCTGGCGGTGGCGCTGTGGGCGGCCCTGCCCGTCGCCGTGGTGCAGTCCATGGCGTACAGCGAGTCGCTGTTCACCGCGCTGGCCGCCTGGGCTCTGTACGGGGCGCTGCGCGGGCGGTGGCTGACGGCCGGCCTGCTCGCGGCCGGGGCGGGACTGACCCGCCCGGTCGGCGCCGCGGTGGTCGCGGCGGTGTGGGTGGCGGCCGCGTCTGCCGTGCGGCGCGGCGAGCGGTCCTGGCGGATGGCGGCCGGGGTCCTGCTGGCCCCGTTGGGCGCGGCGGCGTACGTCCTGTGGGTCGGCGCGCGCACGGGGACCGGACTGCTCGGCTACCTGGACGTGCAGGCCGGCTGGGGCAACGGCTTCGACGGGGGCCTGGCCTTCGCCCGGTTCATCGGGGCCCGCCTGGCGTCGCCGGCGTTCCCCGCCGGTGTGGGGCTGGTCGCCGGGGTGCTGCTGGTGCTGTGGCTGTACGGGCTGTGCGTCCGGCAGCGCCAGCCCGCCGCCCTGCTGGTGTACTGCGGGATCGTGGTGGCGCTGGCGCTGTGCGCGTCCGGGTACTTCGGCTCCAAGCCGCGGCTGCTGCTGCCCGCCTTCCCGCTGTTGCTTCCGGTGGCGGCGGCTCTGGCCGAGTGGCGGACGGGGCGGGCGGGCGCCGTGCCGGGTGCACTGGCCCTGGTGTCGGCGGTGTACGGGGCCTTCTGGCTGAACGGGTCGGGGCCCCCGTAAGGGCCGCGGACCGGCGGGGTGATCACGGAATGGATCATTCCGATCCATGTTTGAGCAAAGTGATCGAGCGGCGGCGATAAACTGCGAGTAAGTGTGCAGACAATTACCGCGCGCGAGTTCCAACCACTGCCGGAATAACGGGAATTAAGTACCGCGTGAGACCAACTCCACATCACATGGTCATCACAAAGCCCGCGATTCGCCCGGGCCGCCCTTCGCCGCGCGGTAACGTCGATTGAGTGCGTACCGACCAAATCCTGACCCGTCTGGAGCGGGTCTTCGCCCGGCTGGACCGGGAACCAGAGCGACCGGCCCATCTGCAAACCCCGCGGATGAGCCGGCATCGCGTCGTGCTCCTGGCATCGACCCTCGCCTTCTACATCGCGATCGTGGTGGCCGTACTGACCACGTCCTGGCTGGTCCGGCTGGACTGGCAGATCATGTTCTTCCGGCCCTACGAGCAGTGGCCGCAGCTGCACGCCTTCCTCGACTACCTCGTGGTCCTGGGTCAGCGCGGGCCCACCGCCGTCATGGTCGCGGCCTGGCTCGGCTGGCGCTCCTGGCGCCAGCACACGCTCCGGCCCCTGATCACGCTCGGCGTGGCTCTGCTGCTGCTGAACATCACCGTGGGCTCCGTGAAGCTCGGCCTCGGGCGGCTCGGTCCGCACTACGCCACCCAGATCGGCTCCGCCGAGCTCTTCGCGGGCGGCGATATATTCCCTTCCGGCCACACCGCCAACGCCGTCGTCACCTGGGGGATCCTGGCCTACCTGGCCTCCACCGTGGTCACCCGGCGGGTGCTCTCACTGGTTTCGGCCATCGTCTCGCTGAGCGTCGGCGCCACCACCGTCTACCTCGGCACCCACTGGGTCAGCGACGTACTGCTCGGCTGGTCCGCCGGTCTGCTGGTGCTGCTCGCCCTGCCCTGGTTCGAGCCGCTGATCGCCCGGACCGAGGCCTACGTCTTCGAGCTGCGCGAGCGGCTGCGCAGCCGCCTGGAGGAGGGACAGGTCTCCGAGCCGGTCGCCGCCGCGCTCATCCCGCTGGTCTCCGCGGGCGGCAAGTGGCAGCTGCGGCGCACCGCCGACGCCCCGGCCGGCGGCCACGCCCCCGCGCCGCGGACCGTCGCGCACGGCGCCGCCCGGCCGCACGTCATCCGGTCCGAGCGCACTCCGGTCACCCCGGTCGGCAGCCGCCGTCCGGCGCACACCGAACGGGCCGGAGCCCGGAGCACGGCGGCCCGCCCGGTCGCGGGCGGCTGAGCCGCCCGACCCCTCGCGGGACGGTACGCACGACCACCCCGCACCACGGCACCGCAACGGCGGGCCGGTTCACCGAACCGGCCCGCCGTTGTCGTTCATATACCCAGCCCGTCACCCCGGCGCCAGGACGTTCCTCCGTACCGGGTCACGCTTGTGTCACGGATTGTCGACAGTTCCCCACCGGGAAATGCGGGGGCCGGAAGGTGATTCCCTCATGTCCGGCCGGGATCTTCGGAATTACCGCGGCAATTCCACGCGCGCTTCTCCTCACTTCCCCTCAGTTCCTCTCACTTCTCCTCACTTCTCCTTCACGGACCGGTCGAGAAGGTCCCGCAGGCGCCGGATCCGTTCGTTCAGCTCCACGGGCTCGACCACCTCGAACTCACAGCCGAGCATCATGAGGTGAATCACCACGACGTCGAGGTTCACCGCCCCGGTGCGCAGCAGACAGCTCCGCTCGTCGACCGGCTCCAGGACCCCGTCGCTCGGCCCGACGGTCCGGGCGGCTTCCTCCGCCGGCACCTTGAGCCGTACCAGGGCCCGGGCGGCGTACGCGCGCTGGGACACGCCCTGGGAGACGTACGCGGCGAGGTCCTCGGCCGGGGGCGGGCGGGGGGTGAAGCGGGGGCCGTGCGGGGGCCGGGGTTCGATCCGGTCGGCCCGGAAGGTCCGCCAGTCCTCCCGGTCGAGGTCCCAGGCGACGAGGTACCAGCGCCGCTCGGTACACACCAGCCGGTGGGGTTCCACGGTGCGGCGGGTGACGGTGCCGTCGTGGTCGCGGTAGCCGAAGCGCAGCCGCTCGCCGTCCCGGCAGACGGCGGCGAGCCCGGTGAGGACGGCGGGGTCGACGGTGGGGCCCTGGGGCCCCCTCAGCATGGGAACGGTGAACTCGTTGAGCGCGGAGACCCTTCGGCGCAGCCGGGACGGCAGCACCTGCTCCAGCTTGGCCAGGGCCCGTACGGAGGCCTCCCCGATCCCCTCGACGCCGTTCCCGGCGGCGGTGCGCAGGCCGACGGCCACCGCGACCGCCTCGTCGTCGTCGAGCAGCAGCGGCGGCAGCTCCGCCCCGGCCCCGAGCTGGTACCCGCCACCGGTGCCGGGAGTTGCGTTGACGGGGTACCCGAGCTCCCGCAGCCGCTCCACGTCCCGTCGAACGGTCCGCGGCGTCACCCCGAGCCGCTCCCCCAAGGCGGCCCCGGTCCACTCCCGGTGAGCCTGCAACAGCGACAACAAACGCAACAACCGCGCGGAAGTATCAAGCATCCCCGAATTCTCCCGCCCACCCGCCGCCCTCCCCACCCCCGCCGACCCCGTTCATTACCGCCGCCCTCTCCAGCCCCGCCGGCGTTTGAGGCGCGGGGTCCGGGGCGGAGCCCCGGTACCTCAGCCCCGCCGGCGTTTGAGGCGCGGAGCCGGCCCCGCCGAAGCCGCCCCGCCCGGCGAAGCCACCGGCGGAGCAACCGGCGGAGCAGTCGACGGAGCAACCGGTGGAGCAGTCGACGGAGCCGCCGGCAACACCAGCATCACCCCCACCGCCAGCGCCTCCGGCCTCCCCCCGATCACCCCCCGGTTCGCCTCGTACAGCGCCCTCCAGCCCCCCACCACCCCCCGGCGCCGCGCGATCGAGTCCAGCGACTCACCCTCCCGCACCACGTGCATCCGCCCCGCCAGCCCGTACCGCTTCGCGCACACCGGCCACGCCTCCCACCCCTGGGTGCCCAGCACGTCCTCCCCCACCCGGATCTGCTGCTCACGCCGCGCCAGATCGGCCCTCGGCGCGAAGACGAGCCCCCCGTACTCCTCCCAGGTCGACTGCCGGAACTGCAGCCCCCCGTAGAACCCGTTGCCCGTGTTGACCGACCACCGCCCGCTGCTCTCGCAGTCGGCCACGCAGTCCCAGGGCCATGTCCCGCCCGGCCCGCAGTCCCCCGGCCCCCGCCCGATCACCCCGGGGGGACCGGGCGAACCGGGCTGCGCCACCGCCACCGCGGGCCCGGGCGCCGGCGGCGGCGCGGCCGCGACCCCACGGGAGGGGAGCACGAACACCAGCGCGGCGGCGCTGCCGGTCGCCGCCGCGGCCCACCAGGTCCGGAGGTTGCGCATCGGGTCACGCTACGCACGCCCCCGTGCCGTCCCGCCCCGCCACGCGGCGCACCTCCGCACCCCACCCGGACGGCCGACCCGCACCCACCCCCCGAAACGGACAGCTTCGACCACCAACTGGACCCAACCGGCCCACAGTTGCCACGAATCAGAAGCACCCGCGGGGCGGTTCACCCTCCCGGGTGGCCGGTTCGATTCCGTTCCCTCAAACGGCGTGACCCCGCACACCACTGCGGCGTTGTGCCCGGCGAGCCGGGACCCCCCCGGCGCCCGCTCGCCTAGTCCGAGGAGCCACCCCGTGCCGCGCATGCTCGACGTCAGTGATGAGGTACGTGCCGAGATCGGTGACGAAGAAGCCGACAGGCTGCTCGTCGGCGACGACGCGCCGGGCAGTTACGACTGCACCTCCTGCCGCACCCCCGGGGACCCCGAGCGCGAACCCACCAGCACGGTGCTGTTCGTCGGCGAGGAGACCGCGGTACTCGCCTTCGCGCACGCCAACTGCATCCCCTCGCAGGTGGTTTCGGTCTCCGAGGAGCAGCTCCAGGGCGCCGTCCGCTCCATCACGGGCGACAGCCCGGCGCCGTCGCCCTCCGTGCCCGCTCCCGCGCCCGGCGAGGCCCCGCAGACCGCGCCCGGTGGCCAGGCCGTCCTCGGCATCACCAGCGGCCTGGTCCTGATCGGCGGCGAGCTGCACCCCGCGCTGGTGGTCGAGCCGACCGCGCCGATCGCCCGTCCCGGCTCGACCGGCCCCGGCGACGACTTCCTGCCGCTCCTCATCGAGCAGGGCTTCATCCCCGTCACCGACACCAGCGAGCTGCCCTCCCCGCTGCACGGCTGGTCGGTGCTGCTCGCCGCCGGCCAGCTGCACGCGGTGCTCCAGCCCGGCCCGCAGGGCGGCAGCCCGATCCACTGGTGGCAGGCGCACCAGGCGCTCTCCGTCACCGACGGCTGGAGGGCCGCCGTCAACAAGACCCAGCGGGTCCTCGTCTACGCCGCCCCGGTCGGCTCCATCGGCCAGCAGCCCCGCGAGGACCTGCTCCGCGACGCCCTCGACAAGGCCGCGGCCGACGGCCAGCTGGTCGCCGCGTCGATGCCCCTGGCCGGTACGCCCGGCGCCTGACGCCCGCGTCCCTCCCGGTCCCGGCGGCTGCCCGGCCCCTTTCCCGAGGGGCCGGGCAGCCGTGCGCGTGCCGGGACCCGGCGGCGAGCTGCGTTTTCGCCCCGGTCAGGCCGCATCCGCAGGGCTTCGGGTTCGTTGGCTGATACGTGCATTCATACGACCCCTCCCGCGCCCCGTCCTATCCGAGCAGCATCCCCCCGATGCGCACCTCACGGGACCGGGACGCCGCTCCGGCCGCCTCGCACACCCCGATCTACGACCTGCTGTACTCGGAGTACCTACGAGCGTTCCGTGCGCTCCCGGGCGACCGCACGGGCGAGGAGCACCTGGGCTTCACCTCGTTCTCCTACGGCGCCACCACCACCGGCTTCTCGCACACCGGCCTCTCGCACACCGGCGTCTCCGGCAACGGCGGCAGCTCGTACGGCGGCGGCTGGGCCCGCTCCTCCTGGCAGCCGGCGGACGCCTGGCAGCCCGCGTACTCCCCGGCCCCCCAGCAGCTGCCGCAGCCCGCGTACGCGTACGCGGGGAGCACGGGCGACGGATACGAGGCCGACGGCAGCGGGCGGCAGCACCAGACCGGGATGCACCACATCCCGGCGGCCCTGCCGCCCGCTCCGCGCCGGGGCTACTGACCCCGGCGGTACGTCACCGCGTACGCCTACTTCTTCTTCTTGTACTGCGCGCCGCGCTTCTCGCGCACCCGGACCGAGATGTGGATCGGGGTGCCCTCGAAGCCGAACTCCTCGCGCAGGCGGCGCTCGATGAAGCGCCGGTAGCCGTGCTCCAGGAAGCCGGAGGCGAAGAGGACGAACCGCGGCGGCTTGCTGCCCGCCTGGGTGCCGAACAGGATGCGGGGCTGCTTGCCGCCTCGGATCGGGTGCGGGTGCGCGGCGACGACCTCGCCGAGGAAGGCGTTCAGCCGGCCGGTGGGGACGCGCGTCTCCCAGCCGGCGAGGGCGGTCTCGATCGCCGGGACCAGCTTCTCCATGTGGCGGCCGGTGAGCGCCGAGACGTTCACCCGGGGCGCCCAGGAGACCTGCTGCATCTCGGTCTCGATCTCGCGCTCGAGGTAGTAGCGGCGCTCCTCGTCGAGCTCGTCCCACTTGTTGTAAGCGATCACGATGGCACGGCCGGCCTCGACGGCCATCGTGATGATGCGCTGGTCCTGGACGCTGATGGTCTCGGTCGAGTCGATCAGGATGACCGCGACCTCCGCCTTCTCGACGGCGGCGGCCGTGCGCAGGGAGGCGTAGTAGTCGGCGCCCTGCTGGAGGTGGACCTTCTTGCGGATGCCGGCGGTGTCGACGAACTTCCAGGTGACGCCGCCGAGCTGGATCAGCTCGTCGACCGGGTCGCGGGTGGTGCCGGCCAGCTCGTTGACGACGACGCGGTCCTCCTTCGCGACCTTGTTCAGGAGGGAGGACTTGCCGACGTTGGGGCGGCCGATCAGCGCGATGCGGCGCGGCCCGCCGAGGGGCGCGTTGCCGAAGGTCTGGGCGGGCGCCTCGGGCAGCGCGTCGAGCACTGCGTCGAGCATGTCGCCGGTGCCGCGGCCGTGGAGGGAGGACACCGGGTGCGGCAGGCCGAGGCCGAGGGACCACAGGGAAGCGGCGTCGGATTCGCCGCTGAGGCCGTCGACCTTGTTGGCGCACAGCACGACGGGCTTGCCGGCCCGGCGCAGCAGCTTGACGACGGCCTCGTCGCTGTCGGTGGCGCCGACCTTGGCGTCCACGACGAAGACGACCGCGTCGGCGGTCTCGATGGCGTACTCGGCCTGGGCGGCGACGGCCGCGTCGATGCCGAGGACGTCCTGCTCCCAGCCGCCGGTGTCGACGACCTTGAACCGGCGGCCGGCCCATTCGGCCTCGTAGGTGACGCGGTCGCGGGTGACGCCGGGCTTGTCCTCGACGACCGCCTCGCGACGGCCGATGATGCGGTTCACCAGGGTCGACTTGCCGACGTTGGGACGGCCGACGACGGCGAGGACGGGGAGCGGGCCGTGGCCGGCCTCCTCGATCGCGCCTTCGACGTCTTCGAGGTCGAAGCCTTCCTCCGCGGCGAGCTCCATGAACTCCGCGTACTCGGCGTCGCCAAGTGCTCCGTGGTCGTGCTGGTCGTTCATGAAGTCCGTTCCTCGTCGTCCGTGGTGATCGGTGGCAACCGCGCAGCGCGGTTCCACTACTAGGTCAAGTCTCGCTCAGCGCCCGGTGAGGCGCTTGGCGTCGGCCAGGTGGGCGGTCAGCCGGTCCTGGATGCGTAGGGTGGCGCCGTCCAGCGCGGTGCGCGTGCGGCGGCCGGTGCCGTCCCCGGCGTCGAAGGCGGAGCCGAAGACGACGTCCACCCGGCTCTTGAACGCCGGCAGCCCCTTCACCAGCCTGCCGCGGCTCTCGGTGCTGCCGAGGACGGCGACGGGCACGATGGGCGCGCCGCTGCGCACGGCGAAGTAGGCGAGGCCGGCGCGGAGCGAGGCGAAGTCGCCGTCGCCGCGGGTGCCCTCGGGGAAGATCCCGAGCGCGCCGCCGTTGTCCAGGACGCCGAGCGCGCGGCCGACGGCGGTCCGGTCGGTTCCGCTGCGGTCCACCTTCACCTGCCCGATCCCGTCCAGGAAGGGGCCGAGGGGGCCGACGTACGCTTCCTTCTTGATCAGGAAGTGCAGCGGCCGCGGCGCGGTGCCCATGACCATGGGGCCGTCTATGTTGTGGGAGTGATTCACGGCGAGGATCACGGGGCCCGTGGCGGGCACCCGCCAGGCGCCCAGTACGCGCGGCTTCCACAGCCCGTACATCAGGCCGATGCCGATCCGCCGCCCGATCGCCGCACCCTTGAGGGAGGGCGTATCGCTCACCTGCGTACCGTCCGCTTCTCTTCCACCAGGGTGACCACGCACTCGATGACCTGCTCCAGCGTCAGTTCGGTGGTGTCCACCTCGACGGCGTCGGCGGCCTTGGCCAGCGGGGAGGTCTTGCGCCCGGAGTCGGCCGCGTCCCGCTTGACCAGGGCTTCCTTGGTCGCCGCGAGGTCGGTGGCCTCCTTGCCGCGCAGCTCGCCGTTGCGGCGGGCGGCGCGGGCCTCGGCGGAGGCGGTGAGGAACACCTTGAGGTCGGCGTCGGGCAGGACGGTGGTCCCGATGTCCCGGCCCTCGACCACGATGCCCTCGGCGTCCTGGGCGGCCTCGGCGGCGATGGAACGCTGGAGGTCGGTGATCAGGGCGCGCACCTCGGGCACGGCGCTGACCGCGCTGACCTTGGAGGTGACTTCCTGGGTGCGGATCGGGCCGGAGGCGTCGAGGCCGTCGACGGTGATGGTGGGCGCGCCCGGGTCCGTGCCGGACACGATGGCGGGCTTGCCGGCCGCGAGCGCTATCGCCTGGGGGTCGTCGGTGTCGATCCCGTTGGTGATCATCCACCAGGTGATGGCCCGGTACTGGGCACCGGTGTCCAGGTAACGCAGGCCGAGCTTCGCGGCCACGGCCTTGGACGTGCTGGACTTGCCCGTGCCGGAGGGACCGTCGATGGCGACGATCACGGCGGCCGGAGCTGCGGTTTCCACGGTGCGGGCACCTTCCTGGTTGCGCGTACGTGTCCGGGCGCGCCAAAGAGCGCCCCTCCCCCAGGTTACCGGGCATTTCCAGCGCCCCCACCGCCCCGTCCGGAGCCCGGCCTCCCGGGCGGCGCCCCACGGTCCCCGCGCGGCCCGTGCGCTACTGCTGGCGCAGGGCCCAGCCGCGCTCGCGCAGCTCGGCCTCCAGGGCGGCCACGGCCCGCGGCTCCACCATCAGCTGCACGAGGCCCGCCTGCTGGCCGGTCGCGTGCTCGATCCGGACGTCCTCGATGTTGACCCCGGCCCGGCCGGCGTCCGCGAAGATCCGCGCCAGCTCGCCGGGGCTGTCGCTGATGAACACCCCGACCGTCTCGTACGCCATGGGCGCCGCCCCGTGCTTGCCCGGGACCCGGACCCGGCCGGCGTTGCCCCGCCTCAGTACGTCCTCGATGCCGGCCGCCCCGCCCCGCCGCTTCGCCTCGTCGCCGGACTGGAGTCCGCGCAGGGCCTCCACCGTCTCCTCCAGGTCGGCGGCGATCCCGGCCAGTACGTCGGCCACCGGCCCCGGGTTGGCTGACAGGATCTCCACCCACATCCCCGGGTCGGAGGCCGCGATGCGCGTCACGTCCCGGATGCCCTGCCCGCACAGCCGGACCGCCGTCTCGTCCGCCTCCTCCAGCCGGGCCGCGACCATGCTCGACACCAGCTGCGGGGTGTGCGAGACGAGCGCCACCGCCCGGTCGTGCGCGTCCGCGTCCATCACCACCGGGACGGCACGGCACAGGGCCACCAGTTCCAGCGCCAGGTTCAGCACCTCGTGGTCGGTGTCCCGGGCGGGCGTGAGCACCCACGGCCGGCCCTCGAACAGGTCCGCCGTCGCCGCGAGCGGACCCGAGCGTTCCTTGCCGGCCATCGGGTGCGTGCCGATGTACGCCGACACGTCCGCGCCGAGTGCCGCGAGCTCCCGGCGCGGGCCGCCCTTGACGCTCGCGACGTCCACGTAGGCCCGGGCGAGGCCGCGCCCGATCGCGTCGGCCAGTGCCGCCGCGACGTGGGCGGGGGGTACGGCCACGATCGCGAGGTCGACCGTGCCTTCGAGGGGCTCGTCGGTACCCGCGCCCAGGGCGGCGGCCGTACGGGCCTGCGCCGGATCGTGGTCGACCAGGTGGACGGTGATCCCCCGGGCGGTCAGGGCGAGCGCCGCGGAGGTGCCGATCAGTCCGGTTCCGATGACGACGGCGGTTCTCACGGGGCGCTCCAGGGTGATCGCGTGACTGCGGGCCTGACTCAGGGTAGCCAGCCCCGTCGGGCCGTGGCCCGTCGCCCGCTGCGGTAGAACGGGCGGCATGATCTTCCACATCGTCCCGCTCGCCGACTGGACCGCCGCGCCCGATCTCCCGTACGCCCCGCCCTCGCTCGCCTCGGAGGGGTTCGTGCACTGCTCGGCGGACCGTGCGACCGCGCTGGCGATCGTCGAGTCCCACTACCGGGAGACGCCCGGCACCCTGCTGGCCGTGGAACTCGACGAGGGGGCGCTGCTCCCGGAGGTCCGCCGTGAGGGTGATTCCGGCGGCCTCTACCCGCACGTCCACGGTCCGCTGAACCGGGACGCCGTGGGCCACGTGTGGGAGGTCGTACGCACACCAGGCCGTCCCGCCTCACTGGCCCCATGGCGGCCGGGAAACTGAGGCAAGGTCGGACAGCATGGCGCGGCGGGCTTTCCCCGGGAGCCGTCGCACGCCAGGATGCTGCTCGCCCAGCGGCCACGAAGCGAGGAGAACGTCCCATGAGCGAGCCCACACCCACCGCGCGGCGCACGGTCCTGGCGGCAGGGGCGGTGGCCCTGGCGGGCGGCGCCCTGGCCGGCTGCGGCGGCAACGACAAGCCGGCGGCCGGGTCCGCCAGCGCCGAGGCACCCAAGCCCGCCGCCACTCCCACGCCCTCCTCCGGGGGCGCCGGCAAGCCGCTCCTCGCGTCCTCGTCCGTCCCGGTGGGCGGCGGGACGATCCTCAAGGCCGAGAAGCTGGTGGTCACCCAGCCCACGGCGGGCTCGTTCCGCTGCTTCTCGGCGGTGTGCACGCACCAGGGCTGCCTCGTGGGCACCGTGGCGGACGGCACCATCGACTGCCTTTGCCACGGCAGCAAGTTCAAGATCGCCGACGGGGCGGTGGCCCACGGCCCGGCGACCCGGCCGCTGCCGGAGCAGCAGATCAACGTGGCCCCGAACGGCGAAATCTCCCTCGCGTAGGGGCACGTCCCCGCCTACGCTCCGGGGATGAACGAGCCCGCGCCCGCAGAACACCTCGCCCTGGTACGCGACCACACGGTCTACGCGTGCGTCATGGGCTCCCGGGCGTTCGGCCTGGCGACGGAGGCGAGCGACACCGACCGGCGCGGTGTCTACCTCGCCCCGACGCCGCTGTTCTGGCGCTTTGAGAAGCCGCCGAGCCATGTCGCGGGGCCCCGGGACGAGGAGTTCTCCTGGGAGCTGGAACGTTTCTGCGACCTCGCCCTGCGGGCCAATCCGAACGTCCTGGAGTGCCTGCACTCGCCCCTGGTGGAACGGCTCACCCCGCTCGGCGAGGAGCTCATCTCTCTGCGTCCGGCCTTCCTCTCGCGCCAGGCCCACACGAGCTTCACCCGCTACGCCGCCGGCCAGCACCGCAAGCTCCTCTCGGACGTCCGCACGCACGGCGCCCCGCGCTGGAAGCACGCCATGCACCTGCTGCGCCTGCTCCTGTCCTGCCGCGACCTGCTGCGCACGGGCCGCCTGACGATCGACGTGACCCCGCACCGCGACCGCCTCCTCGCGGTCAGGCGCGGCGAACTGGCCTGGGCGGAAACGGACGCCTGGATGTCCCGCCTCACCCGGGACTGCGACTCCGCCCTGCTCAAAACGCCGCTCCCCGCCGAACCGGACCACGCCCGCGTATCCGACTTCCTGCACCGAGCCCGCCACGCCTCGGCCACCGCGCGAATGGGACACCCCGCTACGGGTACCCGCACAAGGACAGCCACATTGGGCGGTTGACGAAGCCACTCCGGGAAGGCCTCTCCGCGTCGTGCGGGGCGCCCGGGCAGAGGAGTCGGCATGCCGGACCCGAACATGCTCGCCGCACGCCTGGCGGGGCGGGCCGTCGCCTATCTGCGCTCGCGCATGTGGGTCATCCCGGTGGCCTGTCTGTTCGCGGGTGTGGGGTTGTGCCTGGGCACCCTGGCCATCGACCGCGCCAGCGGCTACCACCTCTTGGACAACGGCCTGGTGGGCACCTCCTCGACCGCCGACTCGATCCTCAGCTCGGTCGCCGCCACGATGACGACCCTGATCCCCCTCGTGCTCACGATCACCACCGTGACGGTGCAGCTCGCGATGGGGCAGTTCTCGCCCCGGATCGTGGCCGCCCTGCTGCACGACCGCGTCAGCCAGTGGGCCATGGGACTGTTCACGGCCACGTTCGCCTTCGCCATCGTGGCGATGCGCAACACCCGGGCGAGTCCGGACGGGGTTCCCGGCCTGACCGTCCTCACGGCGTACGTACTCGTCCTGGCCAGCGTCGTCGGTCTCGTCCTGTACGTCCACCACTCCAGCCGCTCGCTGCGGGCGGCCGGCCTCATCGACCTGGTCGGCGACCACACCCACCGTGAGATCGACCGCCTGTATCCGGTCGAGCCGCAGGAACGGCCGGGGCCGCCGCGCCCGAAGACCGTCGACGCGCCGCCGACGTCCGCGACGGGCGTGCGGCACATCGTGGCGAACGCCGGCGCACCGGGGATCCTCGTCCGTCTCGACCTCGTCCGGCTGGTGCGGCTGGCCGCTCGTGCCGACTGCGTGCTGGAGACCGTCCCGATGATGGGGGACTTCGTCCACGCCGGCAGCCCGCTCTTCCGCGTGCGCGGCGAGATCGGCCGTCTCGACCAGAGCGCACTTCGCCACGCGGTCCACCTCGGCGACGAACGCACGCACGAGGACGACTGCGCCTACGGCATCCGCAAGCTGGTCGACATCGCCGAGCGCAGCATCGCCCAGCCCTTCAACGACCCCACCACCGCCGTCCAGTCGATCGACCGGGTGCACGACTGCCTGCGCCAGCTCGCGTGCCGGTCCTTCCCCTCGGGCCGCCACTGCGACGAGGACGGCGCGGTCCGGGTGATCACCCGAAGTCTCACCTGGGACGGTTACGTCCGCCTGGCACTGGACGAGATCCGGCTCGCGGGCTGCTCCACCCCGCAGGTCACCCGGCGCGTGTGCGCCTTGATCGATGACCTCAAGAGCCTGGCACCACGCGGACGCCAGGAGCCTTTGGACCGGCAGCTGCGTCTGCTGGAGGCGGCGGTCCGCCGGACCTACGAGGACGAGGAGGACATCGCCGCAGCGCTCACCCCCGACTACCAGGGGATCGGCTCCGGCAGCGATGTCACTCACTGACCGTGCCGGGCTGACGCGACCACGGCACCGGGGCCGGGACTGGCCATGTGCTGCTGCCCGGTGTCATGAACGCAGTCAGGCGTCCCAGAGGGAGCCGAACCCCAGGAGTTCGTCGCGGTGTTCGATCCGGCTCTGCCAGTCCGCGGGCCAGGCGCCGGCGCCCAGGTGCGCGCCGGCGAAGGCGCCGGTGAGGCAGGCGATCGAGTCCGAGTCGCCCTTGGTGCAGGCCGCGCGGCGCAGGGCCGTCAGGGGGGCCTCCGGGAAGAGGAGGAAGCACTGGAGGGCGGTGGCGAGGGCCTCCTCGGCGATCCAGCCGTCGCCGGTGGTGAGACAGGGGTCCGTCTCCGGGGACGGCTCGCGCAGGGCCGTGGCGAGGTGGTTCAGGGCGGTGAGGCACTCGTCCCAGCCGCGCGCGACGAAGGACTCCGGGGTGGCGTCCGACCCCGTGCGCATCCACAGGTCGCCGAGCCAGCGCTCGTGGTAGCGGGTGCGGTGGTCCAGGGCGTAGGAGCGGAGCAGGCCGACGAGTCCCGTGGGCTCCGTACCCCGCGCCAGCAGGTGGACGGCGTACGCCGTCAGGTCGGAGGCCGCGAGCGCCGTCGGGTGGCCGTGCGTGAGGGCCGACTGCAACTGGGCCGCTCCCGCCCGCTCCTCCTGCGTCCAGCCGGGCACCAGGCCCACCGGCGCCACCCGCATGTTCGCCCCGCAGCCCTTTGAGCCGGTCTGGCTGGCCTCGCGCCAGTCCCGCTGCGGCTCGTCCAGCAGCCGGCAGGCCCGCAGGCAGGTGTTGCCGGGGGCCCGGTCGTTCTCCGGGGAGTGGTACCAGTCGACGAACTCCTCCCGGACCGGACGCGTCAGCCGCAGCGGGCCGATCGGGCCGCGCTCCGTCGCCGTCCGGATGCCGCGCGCCAGCGCCAGTGTCATCTGGGTGTCGTCCGTGATGAGCGCCGGGCGGGGCAGCCGCATCTCGCGCCAGGGGCCGGTCTTGGCGAGGATCGACGGCACGTCGTGGAACTCCGTCGGGAAGCCCAGGGCGTCGCCCAGGGCCAGGCCCATCAGGGCGCCGGTCGCGGCGCGCTTGGCCGAGGGGGCCTTGGCCTGCGTCGCGGTGGTCGTCTGCGTCATCGCGGGTGTCCTTCCGTGGGGCGGAGCAAGGGCGGGTGCAGGACCGTCGCCGGCCCGGGGCGGTAGAGCGCGGCCGGTTTGCCCCGGCCACCGGTCAGCCGGGCGGCTCCGGGAACCGCCTCGACGAAGCCGGGCGTGGCCAGGACCTTGCGGCGGAAGTTGGGGCGGTCCAGGGCGGTGTCCCAGACGGTCTCGTAGACGGCCTGGAGCTCGCCGAGGGTGAACTCGGGCGGGCAGAACGCGGTGGCCAGGCAGGTGTACTCCAGCTTCGAGCCGACCCGGGAGCGGGCGTCGGAGAGGATCACCGCGTGGTCGAACGCCAGGCCGGCCGCCCCGTCCACGGGCACCCACCGCGCCCGGTCGGCGTCACCGCCGCCCTCCGCCGCGGGCTCGGGCATGTCGGGGACCAGCGCGGTGAACGCCACCGACACCACCCGCATCCGGGGGTCCCGGCCGGGTTCGCTGTAGGTGCGCAGCTGTTCGAGGTGCAGGGCTGCCACCAGGGCGGGTGACAGGCCCGTCTCCTCGGCGAGTTCCCGGCGCGCGGCCGTCTCGGCCGACTCCCGGGGCAGTATGAAACCGCCGGGGAGCGCCCAGGCACCCGCGTACGGTTCCTGGCCGCGCCGGATCAGCAGGACGTGCAGGGCGCCGGCCCGTACGGTGAACACAGCGAGGTCGACGGTCACGGCGAACGGCTCGAAGGCGCGGGGGTCGTAGGCCGTGTTCACGCCTCCCCCGTGCCGGGCAGCCGGACGTTCTCTGGCAGCGGGTCCGCGAAGTACCAGCCCTCGGCCAGCAGTTCGTCGACCGCAGTCACGGCCGCCGCCAGCCGCGCCTCGCGATCGCCGCGCACGACCAGGAAACGTCTGCCGGTCCGCTCCAGTTCCTCCCGGAACCTGCCGGTCATCCAGGGCCGCAGGTGTTCTCCGTCGCGCAGGCCGTCGTCCTCGAACGGCACGTCCGCGTCGTCCGTCAGCAGGTACAGGTCCCGCCGGGTCAGGGCGGCGATCTTCTCGGTCTCCTCGCTGCGGGTCCCCAGGTACCGCTCGTGCCAGATCCCGGTGGCGAAGGAGTCGGTGTCGCAGAACAGCACCGGCGAGCCCAGCCGAGCGGCGTGCTCCTCCTGCGCGTCCTGGCGGCGGGCGATCACCGGGAACTCCCGGGACGCGAAGGACACGTCAGCCCAGGAGGCGTCCGGGTCCACGGCCCGCGCCGCCGCGAGTTTCTCCTCGCTGTAGCGGCGCCCGTACTCGGCGACCCAGCCGGTCTTCGACCACACCCCGCCGCGCCGCCGGTAGTGGGCCGCGAGGTCCCGGGACAGGGTCGTGGTGCCCGTGGACTCGGCGCCCAGGACGACGACCCGCCGGGTCAGGGCGGCCCGGACGCCGGGGCCGAGGAACTCCCAGCAGCCGGCCGGGTCGGCGCGTACGGCCTTACCCGACACCGGGAACAGCGTCCGCTCCCGGTCCACGAGGACCTCCTGCGCGCCGAACCGCCGCGCGAGTTCGCCCCCGTACGCCTCCGAGGTGAAGACGGCGTCCACGCGCCGGGGCACCGCGGCCCGGAAGATCGCCATGTGCGCCTCCCAGACCGCGGGGTCGTGCAGGTCCACCGGGACGTCGTCGACCGCGCCCACCACCTGCGCACCCGGGTGTTCCTCGCGCAGCCACGCGACCCGGTCCGCCAGCGGCACCGACTCGACGGAGGCCGCGCAGACCAGGACGGTCAGCCGCTCGCACTGGTCCTGGGCGGTGCGCACCAGGTGGTGGTGGCCGGCGTGCGGCGGATAGAACTTGCCCAGCACCAGCCCGTGCCCGTACCGCTTCCCGCCGGCCGTACCGCTCGTGGCACTCATACCGTCGCCTCCACGGCCCCGCGGGTGCCGCGGCCCGGCAGCTCGCGGCGCCAGCCCGCCAGCCCGGCCACGCACAGGAGCAGGAAGCCGCCGTAGAGGACGGAGGTCAGGTAGAGCCCCTTGTAGACGTACAGGGGGATGTAGACGAGGTCGGCGGCGATCCACAGCCACCAGGACTCCAGGAGCTTGCGGCACTGCCCGTAGGTGGCCATGAGGGACAGTGCGGTGGTCAGCGCGTCCCAGAACGGGACGGTGGAGTCGGTGACCCTGCCGAGCAGCAGGGTCAGACCGAGCACCCCCACCGCCCCCGCCGCGGCGAGCGCGGCCCATTCGGCGCGCGTGGTGCGGCGCACCGGCAGGGCCCGGGCGGTTCCTGGTCCACCCCCGTGGGTCCAGGACCACCAGCCGTACGCGGCGAGGGCGATGAAGACGATCTGCAGTCCGGCGTCGGCATAGAGGCCGGTCCGGGCGAACAGCACGATGAAGAAGACGTTGTTGGCAATGCCGATCGGCCAGTTGGCGATGTGCTGCCGGGCCACCAGCCAGACGCACAAGGCGCCCGTGGCCGATCCGAGGACCTCGGTCCAGCTCGTGTTCCAGCCCATGACTGCCCCCCTCCCTTTATAGTCACAATGACTATAAACACGGCACGCCGCGAACGGAAGGGGAACGCAAGAACCCGCGGCGCCCGAAGGCACCGCGGGTTCTCGGCGAGGCTCTGCGCGCAGGACCTCGTAACGGGACGGACTACAGACCGACCTCGCGCATCAGCATGCCGACCTCGGTGTTGGTCAGGCGGCGCAGCCAGCCCGACTTCTGGTCGCCCAGCTCGATCGGCCCGAACGACGTGCGCACGAGCTTGTCGACCGGGAAGCCGGCCTCCGCCAGCATGCGGCGGACGATGTGCTTGCGGCCCTCGTGGAGGGTCACCTCGACGAGGTAGTTCTTGCCGACCTGGTCGAGCACGCGGAAGTTGTCGGCGCGGGCATAGCCGTCCTCCAGCTCGATGCCGTCCTTGAGGCGCTTGCCGATGTCCCGGGGCAGGGCGCCCGTGATGGAGGCGACGTACGTCTTCTGCACGCCGTACTTGGGGTGCGTGAGGCGGTGGGCCAGCTCACCGTGGTTGGTGAGCAGGATGATGCCCTCGGTCTCGGTGTCGAGCCGGCCGACGTGGAACAGCCGCGTCTCGCGGTTGGTGACGTAGTCGCCGAGGCACTGGCGGCCGTCCGGGTCCTCCATGGTGGACACGACACCGGCGGGCTTGTTCAGCGCGAAGAACAGGTACGACTGGGTGGCGACGGTCAGGCCGTCCACCTTGATCTCGTCCTTCGGCTGCACGCGCTTGCCCTGCTCCAGCACGATCTCGCCGTTGACCTCGACGCGGGCCTGCTCGATCAGCTCCTCGCAGGCGCGGCGCGAGCCCATGCCGGCGCGGGCGAGCACCTTCTGCAGGCGCTCCCCCTCCTCCTCGGCTCCCGGAAAGGTCTTCGGGGTCTTGATCACGGGCTTGTCGGCGTACCGGTCGCGCACGCGCTCCTCGATCCGCGCGTCCAGCTCGCGGGGGCGCGACTGGCCGCTGCGGCTGCCGGGACCACGACGCGGGCCGCCAGCCCCGCCGATGCCGGGCGTCTTGGAGGTCTTGGGGCCGCCCTTGGCGCCACCGCGCGCGGCCGCGCCGCGGGCACCGCCCGAACCGCCCCGGCCGCCGTCGGAGGCGCCGCGGGCACCGCCGCCGCCCGCCTTGGGGCCGCTGCGGCCCGACCGCTCGCCCTCGGGGCCGACGTCGTAGCGCCGCTCCTCGGGGCGGGGGTTGCGCGGACGCTGGGGCGCCTGGTCGCGGTCACGGTCACGGTCGCGGAAACCGCCCGCGCCCGAACCCGAGCCCGAGCCGCCGCCCCGGTAGCCACCGCCACCGCCCGCGCCGGAGCCGCCACCGCGGTAGCCACCGCCGCCGGAGCCTCCGGAGCTGCCACCGCGGTAGCCACCGCCCGCGCCGGAGCCGGCGCCGCGGGAGTTCCCGCGCCCGCCACCACCGCCGCCGCTGTTCCTGTTGCCGCCGCCGTTGCCGTTACCGCTGCTTCGCATCAAAGTTCCGTCGTCTTGTCGTCTTCATCGGTATCCGGTGCATCCGGATCGAACGACGGAACACCCTCTTGCGTCTCGGCTTCGATCGCGTCCGCCTCGGGGAGGAAGGGCGCGAGCTCCGGGAGCTCGTCCAGGCCGCGCAGGCCCATCCGCTCCAGAAAGTAGTTCGTCGTCCTGTACAGGATCGCACCTGTTTCGGGTTCCGTCCCCGCCTCGGCCACCAGACCGCGCTGGAGCAGGGTCCGCATGACCCCGTCGCAGTTGACCCCGCGGACCGCCGAGACCCGCGAACGGCTCACCGGCTGGCGGTACGCGACGATGGCCAGGGTCTCCAGGGCCGCCTGGGTGAGACGGGCCTGCTGACCGTCCAGTACGAAGGCCTCGACCGCCGGGGCGTACTCGGCCCGGCTGTAGAAGCGCCAGCCCCCGGCGACGGGGCGCAGCTCGAATCCGCGCCGCTGGACGGTGTACTCGTCGGCGAGCTCGCGCAGCGCGTCCGCCACCTCGCGCGGCCGGCGCTCCAGCACCTTGGCGAGGTGTTCCTCGGTCGCGGGCTCGTCCACGACCATGAGGACGGCCTCCAGGGCGCCCTTGAGCGCGAGCCCGGCCACGTCGGCCACCACGTCGGCCCCCTCGGCCACCTCGGTCATTCCTTCGCCTCCACGATCTGGTCGAACTCGTCCGTCACCCTCGGCATGCCGTCCCCGTCCCCGCCGCTCCAGCGCACCGTGAGCGCCCCGAGGGCCTGCTCCTGGTCGAGGACCACCGCCTTCTCGCGGTAGAGCTCCAGCAGGGCCAGGAAGCGCGCGACGACGGTGAGGGTGTCGGGGGCGCCCTCGGTGAGCTCCTGGAAGGTGGCCTCGCCGCGGGCCTTGAGCAGGGCGACGACCAGGCCGGCCTGCTCGCGGACGCTGACGAGCGGGGCGTGGATGTGCTCGACGTAGACCTGGGGCTCGGCGCGCGGCCGCATGGCCTGGACGGCGAGCCGGGCGAAGCCGTCGGTGCCGATGCTGATGACGACCGCGGGCAGCAGCTCGGCGTGGTGGGGCTCCAGTCCCACGGTACGGGGGTACCGCCGGCCCTCGTCGCGGGCCCAGTCCTGGAAGAGCGCGGCGACCTGTTTGTACGCCCGGTACTGGAGCAGCCGGGCGAAGAGCAGGTCCCGGGCTTCGAGCAGGGCGAGGTCGGCCTCGTCCTCGATCTCGGCGGCGGGGAGCAGGCGGGCGGCCTTGAGGTCGAGCAGGGTCGCGGCGACGACGAGGAACTCGCTGGTCTGGTCGAGGTCCCAGTCGGGGCCCATGGCCCGGATGTACGCCATGAACTCGTCGGTAACTTGGGAGAGGGCGACTTCGGTGACGTCGAGCTTGTGCCGGGAGATCAGCTGGAGCAGCAGATCGAATGGCCCCTCGAAGTTCGCCAGCCTCAGGGTGAACCGCCCCCCGGCCGGCTGTCCCTCGGCCGGCTGTCCACCGGCCGGCCGGCCGTCGCGAGACCCGGCAGCCCGGCCCTGCGACCCGGATCCCCCGTCCTCCGGTGCCCCCTGCCCGTCCGGGGGCCGCCGGCCGTCCCCCTCGGACCCCGCAGCCCGGACCACCGGATCCGCCGCCTCGGGGCCCTGCGGACCGCCCACCTGCCCGGCCGCCGGGGCAGCGGAGCCCGGGCCGCGTCCCAGGTGGCGACGGGTCGGGCGGCCGGATTCGGCGGGAGAGGGCATCGGGGTCCAGGTTCGTGGCGGTAGGGGTATGGCCGTGCCAGCAGCCTAACCACCGCCCCACCCCCTCCCGCCCGGCCGACACAGCGCCGTACACCGCGTGGCGCCGGGTCCGCCCCCACCCGTCCCCCGCCGCCCCGACCGCTGCCTGACCGGCGGGGTCGGCCCGAAGACGCACGGCGCGCCGCGCAGACGGGGCAGCATCGCGGCCCGGTGGCCTGGACGGCCGTCTCGGCGGACGCAACCGGCGCGCCCTGCCCCGGTGGCCGGCGCGGGCCCGTGGACGTGCGGTGTCGGGCAGACCGAACGGCATCACCGGCCGGAGGCCAGGGCGGGCGGCGCAACCGCCACGGCCGTGGGCGTGCGGTGTCGCGCAGGTGGACCCCGTCGTGGGACTGGCGCCCGGCGCGGGCCGCAAGACGGCCGGCGTGCGGCGGACGTGCGGGGGCTCAGGGGTTGCCGCTCGGTCCGGCAGGGCTCACCCCGCGCCGCCCGGCGGCTCGCGACCCGGGTGAAGGGCCGGGGCCGTGGGAGGTCAGCGGCCGCGGAGGCGGCGGACCAGGATGCTGGCGTCGCCGCGGGACTCCAGGTCGGCCAGGACCACCGCCACCGCCTCGCGGACGATGCGGCCGCGGTCGACCGCCAGGCCGTGCTCCCCGCGCAGCACCAGCCGCGCGTGCTCCAGGTCCATCAGCTCCTCCGCGGAGACGTAGACCGTGATCTTCTCGTCGTGCCGCTCACGCCCGCTCGGGCGCCGGTTCGCGCCCCGGCCCTGCCCCTTGCCGGACCGGGGCGAGGACGCCCCGGCGGCGGTGGCAGAACCTTCCTGCGGCCGCCGCTGCGCGCCCACCGCCGGCTCCTGCGCAGCCGGGGCGGAAGGGGGAGGCGAAGGCTCCTCCGCGCCCCGCCTCGGCGAGGACGACTGCAGTGCCGTCCCCCCGGTCGTACGGAACAGTTCGTCGGCTCCGGGCAGACTCACTCGGCGGGACACCGGGCGAGCACCTCCCTGGCCAGCTGGCGGTAGGCGGCGGCGCCGACGGAGTTGGAGGCGTACGTGGTGATCGGCTCACCGGCGACCGTGGTCTCCGGGAAGCGCACCGTGCGGCCGATGACCGTGTGGTAGACGTGGTCGTCGAACGCCTCGACGACGCGAGCCAGCACCTCACGGCTGTGCACCGTACGGGAGTCGTACATCGTGGCGAGGATGCCGTCCAGCTCCAGCTCGGGGTTGAGCCGCTCCTGCACCTTCTCGATGGTCTCGGTCAGCAGCGCCACCCCGCGCAGTGCGAAGAACTCGCACTCCAGCGGGACGATGACCTTGTGAGCCGCCGTCAGGGCGTTCACGGTCAGCAGACCGAGCGAGGGCTGACAGTCGATCACGATGTAGTCGTAGTCCTGCATAAGCGGCTTGAGCGCCCGCTGGAGCGTGGACTCGCGCGCGACCTCGCTGACCAACTGCACTTCGGCTGCGGACAGGTCGATGTTGCTCGGCAGCAGGTCCATGTTGGGAACGGCCGTCTTGAGCAGCACCTCGTCGGCCGACATGCCCCGCTCCATGAGCAGGTTGTAGACCGTCAGGTCGAGTTCCATCGGGTTGACGCCGAGGCCCACGGACAGCGCGCCCTGCGGGTCGAAGTCGACGAGCAGCACCCGTCGCCCGTACTCGGCGAGCGCGGCGCCCAGGTTGATGGTCGACGTGGTCTTGCCCACGCCGCCCTTCTGGTTGCACATCGCGATGATCGTCGCGGGACCGTGGTCGGTCAGCGGGCCCGGGATCGGGAAGTACGGCAGCGGCCGTCCGGTCGGGCCGATCCGCTCGCGGCGCTGGCGGGCAGCGTCGGGGGCGAGAGTGGCCGCGTACTCGGGGTCGGGCTCGTACTCCGCGTCGGGGTCGTAGAAGTGCCCTTCGGGCACCTGGTCGTAGTCGGCGAGTCCCACGGGCTGTTCGCCGCTCGGGTCGCCGGCCCTGGAGTTCACGTCTAGGCCGTCCATGCTCTTTTGGGGCGTCGTCATGTGCTGGTGGTTTGCGAAGGTGCGGACTGCGACGGAGCCGACAGGCCCGGCCCCGGCGGGACCTCGGCCCCGCTCTGGCGTTCCTGCTCGACCACCCCCAGGAGCAAATGTCGACTCATTCACAAGTCGTCTTACCTCCTCGGACGTGACCAGGACACTTATCGATAGGTCAGCGTGGCACCATGCCGACGGTTGGCGACTCTATGGCGTGTCACCACTCAGCGGCAACACAATCCGCCGGACCCGCCGCGTTGTGTCGGCAAGCGAACACCACTCTGTCAAGGGCGTACGAGCTGTCACTACGAAGTTTCGCGGGTGTGCGAAAGGGTTAAAGGGTTACGTTCGAGGCGAGTTGAACGGGCTCCCCGCGCACCGCTCAAACACCTCCGGCCGGACCTTGCGGGCAAGGTCCGGCCGGAGACGTGAGATTGACGTCAGTCGTTGACGGTTCAGCCGAGCAGCGTGTTCAGCGGCAGGACCTCGAGGCCGTGGGCCTCGGCGACCGGACCGTAAACGACCTTGCCGTCATGGGTGTTGAGGCCCAGCGCGAGCGCCGGGTCACGGCGCAGCGCCTCGACCCAGCCGAGGTTCGCGAGCTGCACGATGTACGGCAGGGTCGCGTTCGTCAGGGCGTAGGTGGAGGTGTTCGGCACGGCGCCCGGCATGTTGGCGACGCAGTAGAAGACCGAGTTGTGGACCTGGAAGGTCGGCTCGGCGTGGGTGGTCGGACGGGAGTCCTCGAAGCAGCCGCCCTGGTCGATCGCAATGTCGACAAGGACACTTCCGGGCTTCATCTTGGCGACGAGCTCGTTGGTGACCAGCTTGGGGGCCTTCGCACCCGGGATCAGGACCGCGCCGATGACCAGGTCGGCCTCGATGACGGCCTTCTCCAGCTCGTAGGCGTTGGAGACGATCGTCTTGATCTTCGTGCCGAAGATCTTGTCGGCCTCGCGGAGCTTGTTGATGTCCTTGTCGAGCAGGGTCACGTGGAAGCCCATGCCGATGGCGATCTGCGCGGCGTTCCAGCCGGAGACGCCGCCGCCGATGACCACGCACTCGCCGGCGTGGGTGCCGGGGACGCCGCCGGGGAGCACGCCGCGGCCGCCGGCCGAGCGCATCAGGTGGTAGGCGCCGACCTGCGGGGCCAGGCGGCCCGCGACCTCGGACATCGGGGCGAGCAGCGGGAGCGCGCGGCCCGCGAGCTCGACCGTCTCGTACGCGATGGCGGTGGTGCCGGACTCCAGCAGGGCGTCCGTGCACTCGCGGGAGGCCGCCAGGTGCAGGTAGGTGAAGAGGGTCTGGTCCTTGCGGAGACGGTGGTACTCCTCCGCGACCGGCTCCTTGACCTTCAGCAGCAGGTCGGCGGTCTGCCAGACCTCGTCGGCGGTGCCGAGGATCTCGGCACCCGCGGCGACGTACTCGGCGTCCGTGATCGAGGAGCCGACACCGGCGTTCTGCTCGACGAAGACCTGGTGGCCGTTACGGACGAGCTCGTGGACACCGGCGGGGGTGATGGCCACGCGGAACTCGTTGTTCTTGACCTCGCGGGGGATGCCGACCTTCATCGTCGATCACGGTCCTTGGCTCAGGGGATATTTCGGGGCACTTCCATACATACCCGCCCACAAGAACGCGCAACGGGATGCACCACGAGATGACGTGGTGAAGCCAGTCTAATGAAGGATGAGTCGCTGTCTAGCCTTGCAAACAAATAATCTCAGTCGGAATCACTGCGGATTTCGCAGGCTGCGGGGTCATCTCCCAGCAATCTGTCGGCTGCCGACCGGTGCAGTCGCGCGGCCGCCGGGTCGCCCAGCCGGTCGAGCGTGTCGGCCAGTCGCACCTGGAGCGCGGCTTGCAGCCGCAGGTCCCCGGCCCTGCGCGCCAGCTCGACGGCCTGACGGCAGGTGTGCAGGGATTCGGCGGGCCTGCCGGCGTACTCCTGAATACGCGCCATCTCGCTCAACGCCTTTGCCTGGCCCGGGACATCGGCCAGTTTCCGGTACCCCGCGGCGGCCGCGCGCCAGCTGCGCAGGGCGTCCCCGTACCGGCCGGCGTACATGTGTACGTTGCCGAGGCGCCCGTACAGCCTCGCCTCGTCCGCGCGCTCCCCCCGGGCGAGTGCCTGGGACAGGGCCCGGCCGAACCAGTCGCAGGCCCGGTGCCAGTCGGCCAGCTCCTGGTACGCACCGCCTACGGATTCCATCGCGCGGCCCGTCGCGTAGGGATCGTTCGCCGCCTTTCCGGCGTCCAGCGCCGCCCGGTAGCGCTCCAGTGCCTCGTGCGTACGGCCCGTCTCGGCGTCCAGATCGGCCAGGTTCAGCAGCGCTGCGGCCCGCTCCCGGGCCAGGCCGCAGCGCTCGGCGACGTCCAGGACCAGGCGGTGCAGCCCGTACAGCTCGGGTGCGGCGGCGGTGGTGCCCCGGTGCTCGGCCAGGGCCCGTACGAGGGCGGCGACCAGCCTGCGGGCCAGGGTGTCCAGCTCCCCGTCCGCCACCGCGAGGGAGGCCGAGGCGGTCAGGGCGGGCAGCCGGGTGTCCAGCCAGGTGGCCGCCGCCCGCCGGTCGGGGAAGCGCAGCGCCCGGGGCAGCCCGTCCAGGCGCTCCCGTACGTGTTCCTCGTCGTCCGCGGCCATGGCCCGGCAGGAGACCAGCAGCCGCACGGTCCGCTCCAGCATCCGGGCCCGGGCCAGCTGCACCTCGGCCGGCCGCTCCTTGGCCTCCAGCAGCGCCCGCAACAGGGGCGCGAGGCAACCGGGCAACAGGAACAGCCCGTCCTGCGCGTGCCGTACGAGACCCAGCCCGGCGAAGTCCTCCAGGACCGACTGGGCGGCGGCGACGGAGCAGCCCGCGAGGGCGGACGCGGTGTGCGAGTCGACGATCCCGGCGGGCGCGAGCGGAAGCAGCCGCAGGGTGCGCTGGGCGGGCTGCGGCAGGGACTCGTAGACGAGCCGGAAGGCACGGCCGAGCGGCCCGTCGGTGCCGGGCGGCATGTCGTGGAGCTGCTTGGCCAGATCGGCGACGGAGGCCTGGGGGTGGGCGGCGAGCCAGCCACCGGCCAGGCAGAGCGCGGCGGGCTGCCCCCCGCACTCCTGGGCGAGGGCCTCGGCGGCGAGCGGGTCGACCGTGATCCGGGTGTCCCGGATGCCCCCGGCGAGCATCTTCACCGCCGACGGGGTGTCGAGCCCGCCGAGGGTGCAGGGGCGGACATCCGGAATCCCGGTGAGGGGCCCCTCGGCGGTGACCACGACCAGGCATTCGGGGGTGTCGGGCAGCAGCGCGTCGACCTGGTGCGGATCGGCGGCGTCGTCCACGAGCAGCACGGCCCGCTTGCCCTTGAGCGCCGCGCGCAGGGCCGAGCTGAGGTCGTCCTCGCCGGCGCCGGGCGGGGTGGGCCGCCCCAGCCCCTCCAGCAGGGTCCGCACCGCCCGCTCGGTGGCGACGGCCCCTCCGCCGGGCAGGGTGAGCCGTACGCGGAGCACCGCGTCGGGGTAGTCATCGCGGACCTCCCGTACGAGTTCCTCGGCCAGCGCCGTGCGTCCCGAACCCGGACGCCCGGCGATGAGGAGGACCCTCGCGCGGGGGGCCTTGGCCTTGCGGCCCGAGAGGGTGTCGAGTCCGGTCCGCGCGATGTCCTCGCGCAGCTCCTTGAGCTCACGCCGCCGCCCGACGAAATCCGTCACGGATCCGCTCCTCTCCCTGCCTTAGGGTTGCCGAGCGTAGTTCACGCAGAGCGACGGTCCGTGTGGAGCGCGGCTGGTAGATCGCCCGATCGGATCAGCCGATCGTCACATCAGCAGTCCGTCCGGCCCAACGGCCGCTTCCTGCGGCTTCCTACGGCCTCTCACGCCTCGTAGGGGCGGGCCGGCCAGGGGGCGAGGGCCGGGCGCAGGGCTTCGGTGCCGCCTTCGCGGGCGAGGGCCGCGGACACCGCGAGGACCCCGGTCACCAGGCCGGGGTTGCCGAGTTCGCCCGCGAGCACGCCGCGTACCAGCTCCTCCAGCGGGACCCGGGCCAGCTTCATGTCGGCCTCCTCCTCGGACACCGCGAAGCGCTCCCCCCGGGCGGGTGCGAGGTCCCGCGCGAGGAAGATCCGGATCGCCTCGTCCGAGCCGCCGGGGGTGGCGAAGAAGTCGACCAGCACCCGCCAGTCCCGGGCCTGGACGTGCGCCTCCTCGTAGAGCTCCCGCTGGGCCGCGTGCAGCGGGTTCTCGCCGGGCACGTCCAGCAGGCCGGCCGGCAGCTCCCACAGCTTGTGCCGCACCGGGTGCCGGTACTGGTTGATGATCAGGACGCGCTGTTCCTCGTCGAGCGCGAGCACGCACACGGAGCCGGGGTGCACCTGGTAGTCGCGGCGCACGACGGCCCGGTCGGGCATCCGCACCTGTTCCGAGCGCACCGCCGTCTTCGCGCCCTGGAACGGGGTTCGGGAGGCGACGACCTCCCACGTCTCCGGGGTGTCCGCGATGTCGGCGGCGATGTCGGTGGCCTCGTCTTTGCCCATTGCCCCATACCTTCCAGAAAAACGTAGGCAGCCGGGGCACGATCCGTGCCCCGGCTGCCTACGTTATGCGCTTACGCGATCACTTCGCCGACTGCTGGCGCTCCACCGCGGCCTTGACCAGGCCCGCGAAGAGCGGGTGCGGCCGGGTCGGGCGGGAGCGGAGCTCCGGGTGGGCCTGGGTGGCCACCAGGTAGGGGTGGACCTCGCGCGGGTACTCGACGTACTCGACGAGCTTGTTGTCCGGGGAGGTGCCCGAGAAGACCAGGCCGGCCTTCTTCTCCAGCTCGCCGCGGTAGGCGTTGTTCACCTCGTAGCGGTGGCGGTGGCGCTCGTCCACGTACGCCTGGTCGCCGTAGACCTCGCGCACGATCGAACCCTCGGCGAGCTTCGCCGGGTACATGCCCAGGCGCATGGTGCCGCCGAGGTCGCCCGCGCCCTCGACGAAGGCCAGCTGCTCCTCCATCGTGGAGATGACCGGGTGCGGGGTGGAGGCGTCGAACTCGGTGGAGTTCGCCTCCTCGATGCCCGCCAGGTTGCGCGCGGCCTCGATGACCACGCACTGCAGACCCAGGCACAGGCCCAGCAGCGGGATCTTGTTCTCGCGGGCGTAGGTGATCGCGCCGACCTTGCCGTTGACGCCGCGGTCGCCGAAGCCGCCGGGCACGCAGACCGCGTCGACGTCGCCCAGCTGCGCGGCGGCGTCCTCCGGCGTCTTGCAGTCGTCGGAGGTGACCCACTTGATCTGGACGCGGGCCCTGTTGGCGAAGCCGCCTGCGCGCAGCGCCTCGGTCACCGACAGGTAGGCGTCGGGCAGGTCGATGTACTTGCCGACGAGCGCGACCTTGACCTCGTGGTCGGGGTTGTGGACCCGGTCCAGCAGGTCCTCCCACACCGTCCAGTCGACGTCGCGGAAGGGCAGGTCGAGCTTGCGGACGACGTAGGCGTCCAGGCCCTCGGTGTGCAGCACCTTGGGGATGTCGTAGATCGACTTGGCGTCGATCGCGGCGACGACCGCGGCCTCGTCGACGTCGCACATCAGCGAGATCTTGCGCTTGATGGAGGTCGGCACCTCGCGGTCGGCGCGCAGCACGATCGCGTCGGGCTGGATGCCGATGTTGCGCAGCGCGGCGACCGAGTGCTGGGTCGGCTTGGTCTTGAGCTCGCCGGACGGGCCGATGTAGGGGAGCAGCGAGATGTGCACGACGAAGACGTTGTCGCGGCCGACCTCGTGGCGGACCTGGCGCACGGTCTCCAGGAACGGCAGCGACTCGATGTCGCCGACGGTGCCGCCGACCTCGGTGATGACGACGTCGACGTCGTCGGTCGCCATCCGCCGGATGCGGTGCTTGATCTCGTTGGTGATGTGCGGGATGACCTGCACGGTGTCACCGAGGTACTCGCCGCGCCGCTCCTTGGCGATGACCTGCGAGTAGACCTGGCCGGTGGTGACGTTGGCCGAGCCGTCGAGGTCGACGTCGAGGAAACGCTCGTAGTGACCGATGTCCAGGTCGGTCTCGGCGCCGTCGTTGGTGACGAACACCTCACCGTGCTGGAAGGGGTTCATCGTGCCCGGGTCGACGTTCAGGTACGGGTCGAGCTTTTGCATCGTGACCCGCAGACCGCGCGCCTTGAGCAGCGCACCCAGGCTGGAGGCCGTCAGGCCCTTGCCGAGGGACGAAGCGACACCCCCGGTGACGAAGATGTGCTTGGTCGTCGAGGATGACGAATTTCGTGCCGGCATCGCCAAGAGGGGGCTCCCGTGGTCGCGAGGTGAGGTGCGTCCGACGCCGTTCCGCGGAGATCCGAAGGGTCTCTGGGGGCGCCGAAGCAGCGGTTTCGGGGCTCCTGATTCGCACAGGCAGACCACCGGTCCACGGGGTACCAGCCTATCAGCGCCCGGACCCGTCCGCCTCCGGCCACGCTCCCGCGCCCTCACGGGACCGGGTCGGGGGCCGTCCACCTCGGGTATCCGTCCTGGTCACCCGATCGGACGAGTCGCATTGTCCCGGGGCTTAAGGGGATCACTAGTCTGCCGTCATATCCTGCTCGAATATCGCTGCACAACCGCGCCGAGCAGTCCGGCCTACGGTGTAACCACGCCACATCCGGCAATCTAGGCTCGACGCGGGGATCCCTACACACAAGAGACCGCGCATCCGCGCATTGCAAGCGCCCTCAGGGGCGGACGTGGCTGTTCGACTGGAGATGCAACGTGTCCGGGCGCATCGAGGATTACGCACTGATCGGCGACATGCAGACCGCGGCTTTGGTCTGCCGGGACGGAGCCGTGGACTGGGCATGCCTTCCACGCTTCGACTCCCATGCTGTCTTCGCGAGCATTCTCGGCACCGAGGAACACGGGTTCTGGCGGGTAGGACCCGCGGTCCCGTCCGGCACCCCGGCCCCCCGGGCCGACCGCCGGCGCTATCGCGGTGACTCCCTGGTGCTGGAATCGGAGTGGGACACCCCGCGGGGGACGGTGCGCGTCATCGACTTCATGCCTCCCCGTGAGGACCACGCCCCGCAGCTGATCCGCATCGTCGAGGGGGTCAGCGGCCGCGTCCCCATGCGCTCCGCGCTGCGGATGCGCTTCTCCTACGGCCGGATCGTGCCCTGGGTGCACAAGGTGGACGGGCGCACCGTGGCCGTCGCCGGCCCGGACTCGGTCTGGCTGGACACCGACGCGCAGACCTACGGCAAGGACCTGACGACGTACTCCGACTTCACCGTCGGACCGGGTGACCGGGTGACCTTCGCCATCAGCTGGCAGCCCTCCCACAAGGGAGCCCCGGACAACCCGGACGCCGAGGCGGCTCTCGAGGCCACCACCGACTTCTGGCGGGACTGGGTCGAGCACTGCACCTACCACGGCCCCTACCGGGAGGCGGTGGTCCGCTCCCTGATCACCCTCAAGGCGCTGACGTACGGCCCCACGGGCGGGATCGTCGCGGCGCCGACCACCTCCCTGCCGGAGGAGATCGGCGGCGTGCGGAACTGGGACTACCGCTACACCTGGCTGCGGGACGCGGCGATCACCCTGTCCTCGCTGCTGCGCACCGGCTACCGCGACGAGGCCTCCGCCTGGCGGGACTGGCTGCTGCGCGCGGTCGCCGGCGACCCGGAGAACCTGCAGATCATGTACGGGATCGCGGGCGAGCGGGAGCTCGGCGAGACCGAGCTGGACTGGCTGCCGGGTTACGAGAACTCCCGCCCGGTCCGCGTCGGCAACGGCGCCGCCCACCAGCTCCAGCTCGACGTGTACGGCGAGGTCACCGAGGCCCTTCACCTGGGTCACATGACGGGCCTGGCCCGCAACGACTACGCGTCGGTGCTCCAGCTCAAGCTGATCCGCTACCTGGAGACGCACTGGAACGAGCCGGACGAGGGCATCTGGGAGGTGCGCGGGCCGCGGCGCCACTTCGTGCACTCGAAGGTGATGGCGTGGGTCGCGGTGGACCGCACGGTCAAGCTCATCGAGAGCGGGGACGTGGACGGCCCGTTGGAGCGCTGGCGCGAGCTGCGCGACGAGATCCACGCCGACGTCTGCGAGAAGGGCTACGACAAGGAACGCAACACCTTCACCCAGTCCTACGGGTCGAAGGAACTGGACGCCTCGCTGCTGCTGATCCCGCAGATGGGCTTCCTGCCGCCGGACGACAAGCGCGTCATCGGCACCATCGAGGCGATCCAGCGCGAGCTGTCCACCCCGGACGGGTTCATCCTGCGCTACCCGACGGCCGGCGAGGACGCCGGTGTCGACGGCCTGGAGGGCGACGAGGGGGCCTTCCTGGCCTGCTCGTTCTGGATGGCCGACGACCTCGCGATGATCGGCCGCGTCGACGAGGCGCGCCGGCTCTTCGAGAAGCTGCTGTCGCTGCGCAACGACCTGGGGCTGCTGGCCGAGGAGTGGGACCCCAAGCTCCAGCGGCAGGTGGGCAACTTCCCCCAGGCGTTCAGCCACGTCCCGCTGATCGACACGGCGCTGCGGCTGACGGCCAGCGGGGCCTACGGAGGCTGACGCGGGTCCCGGCGCGCTCCGGCGCGCCGGGACGGCGGCCCCCGCCTAGGCTGGAAGGGTTTCTTCGCCCTCCACGGAAGGAGGGGTGGGTCATGGCACCCTTCACCAAGGCGGCCACGGCACTTGCCGCGCTGCGCGAGGATCTGGCCGGGGAGGTCTTCGCCCCCGGTGATCCGGGTTACGACGAGGCCCGCACCGTCTTCAACGCGATGATCGACCGCAGGCCGGCCGTCATCGCGCAGTGCGAGAGCGTTTCCGACGTCGTGACCGCCGTGCGGTTCGCGCGGGACCTGGACCTGCACGTCGCGGTGCGCGGAGGCGGCCACAGCGTCGCCGGGATGGCCGTCAACGACGGCGGTGTCGTCATCGACCTGCGCCGGATGCACGAGGTGACCGTCCACCCGGCGGCGAAGGCCGTACGGGTCGAGGGCGGGGCCACGATGAGTCACCTGGACCGGGCCTGCCAGCCGTACGACCTGGCGACCACCGGCGGCCGGGCTTCCACGACCGGCGTGGGCGGCTTCGTCCTGGGCGGCGGAACGGGCTGGCTGGACCGCACGTTCGGGCTGGCCGTGGACAACCTGCTGGGCGCGGAACTGGTCACGGCGGACGGAAACGTGGTGGAGGCCACCGCCGAAGAGAACCCGGAACTGTTCTGGGCCCTGCACGGCGGCGGCGGGAACTTCGGCGTCGCCACCTCGCTGACCCTGCGCCTGCACGACCTGCCGGCCATGTCCATCGCGTTCCTGCTCTACCGGCCCGAGCACGGCCCCGACGTCATCCGCGCGTTCCGGGAGGTCGTCGCGGCCGGACCCCCCGAGGTGAGCGGCGCCGCCCTCTACCTGACCGGGCCGCCCGAGGAGTTCGTCCCGCCGCACCTGGTGGGGAAGCTGATGACGGGTGCGCTCGTGACGTACACGGGCCCCGAGGACGAGGTCCGCAAGCTCGCCGAGCCGCTCCTGGCGATCCCGCACGAGGTGGAGATGGTGACGGGCATCCCCTACGCCGATCTCCAATGCATGCTCGACGACCCGCCCGACATGCGGAACTACTGGTCGGCCGAGTACCTGACCGGGCTGCCGGACGAGTTCGTGGACGTCTTCTGCGCCCGGGGCGAGGCCATGCCGGTACCCACGGGCACCCAGCACCTGGTGATGCCGCAGGGCGGCGCGATCGCCTCCGGCCCCAAGGAGTGGCCGGTGCCCTACCGCGACGCGCCCTGGGCCGTGCACCCCTTCGGCATCTGGCAGGACCCGGCCGACGACGAGCGGTGCCGCCAGTGGGTCAAGGACGTCCGCGCCGACGCCCGGCCGTGGAGCACCGGCGCGGTGTACCTCAACTTCACCGGCGACGAGGGCGCGGAGCGGGTGGCCGCCGGGCTCGGCGCCGAGAACCTGGCCCGGCTGGGTGCGGTGAAGCGGCGGTACGACCCGGACAACGTGTTCCGCTTCAACCACAACATCAAGCCGCTGTAGGGGTCACGTCAGGGCGGCGATCACCTCCCGTGCCGCCCGCTCGCCCTCGGTGGCGCCGCCTTCCATGAATCCCTGGAAGTCGTAGCTGCAGTGCTCGCCGCCGATGTGGATCCGGCCCTGGGCGGTGCCCTCGTACTTGGCGTACCGGTGCAGGTAGCCCGTGGGCCAGTACGAGTACGCGCCCAGCGAGTGCGGGTTCTCGTGCCAGGCCGAGAGCTGGGCCCGCCCGTTCCACGCGGCCTTGGTGCCGGGGAAGAAGGCGTCGACGCCGGCCAGTACCCGTCCCGCGAGGTCGCGTACGTAGCGGTCGGACTCGGTGGCGAAGGGCGAGCCGGGGGTGAGCGCCCCGGCGAGGCTGCCGCCGCCGTACTGGAGCAGGATGCCGCCCGTGCCCGGCTGGACCTTGGTGGTGTCCCAGACTTGCTGGACGGGCGAGTCGGTGAAGCATTCGCCGGCCGAGACCCCGGGCCAGGGGCCGGTGCCGCGCCAGGGCCGGGCGGTGAACTGCATGTTCAGCTTCGTGCAGTACCCCATGCGGGCGTCGCGCAGCAGGTTCTTCATCAGCGGGTCGAGGCCGGCCCCGGACAGGTCGATCCGCTGGAACAACGGCAGGGGCAGGCACAGGACCGTGTGGTCGGCGACGACGGTGCGCACCGATCCCGCGTCGTCGAAGGTCAGGCTCTGGGTGCCGTCGGCCGAGACCCGTACGGCGGTCAGCTCGCGGCCCATCACCAGCGAACCGGCGGGCAGGGCCTGGGCGATGGCGTTCGGGAGCCGGTCGTTGCCGCCGGTGATGTCGTAGCGCTCGTTCGACAGACCCCAGACGTTGAAGTGCCCCGGGTTGGTCTGGTAGCCCATCAGCAGGACCAGGGCGAGGGCGGACTGCTGGTCGGTGTCGGCCCCGTACTCGACGTTGTAGGCGACGTCGATGAAGCTGCCGAGCCGCGAGCCGTGGCCGCCGGGAACGCGGGTCTCGATCCACTCGTACAGGGTCATGTCGTCGAGGGCGGTGCCCGCGGGGGTGGTGTCGATCAGTTCGGCGCCGATCTCGGAGGTCTGGCCGTACGCCCAGTGCGTGCGCTGGCTGTACATGCGGCCGCCGACCCTGCTGGGGTTGGCCTCGTAGAGCGTGCAGCCGACGCCCGCGTCCTTGAGGGTGAGCGCGGCGGTCAGTCCCGATATCCCCGCTCCGACGACGGCGACGCGGGCGGGGTGCGACGGGCGCCTTGGGGGCGGGCGCGGACTCGGCGGCGGACGCGCCGGCCGAGGAGGCGAGGACGGTCCCGAGACCGAGGGCGGCGGCACGGCCGAGCAGTTCACGCCGGCCGAGTCCGCTGACGTCGTCGACGGGCAGGCCGAGGCGGCGGGCCGCGGCGTGTTCGGCGGCGAGCCGGCGGAGCGCGTGCATCTGCGGCGTACGGGCCATGGCGGGGGCTCCTTGTGGGTGGACGGCTCTGCCGGTCAGCGGAGGATGGTCGCGGCGACGGACGGGGCGGGGTCCTCGGCGCGTTCGGCGGCGTCCTCCAGCACGACGCGGCCGATGATCTCGTAGCGCTCGGGGGCCTTGAGCTTGAGCCACAGGCCCAGTCCCAGGCCGCCGAAGAAGACGACGCCGACGATCCACGGGATGAGGGTGAAGAAGAAGGAGTCGGCGGCCAGCCCGGCGGCGGTCTCCATGTTGACCACCAGCAGGACGACCACGGCGGCCATCGCGATCCCGCCGGCCAGGGGGGCCGTGAACGTCTTGAACCAGTGCCGGTCCTCGGGGTGGTTGCGCCGGAAGTAGCCGATCACGGCGAAGGAGCACAGGGTCTGGACGATGAGGATCGCCATCGTGCCGAGGATGGCGAGCAGGGTGTAGAGGTGGATGTACGGGTCCTGGCCGGTGACCCAGAACAGCGCGACCAGGGCAGTGGCGATGGCGGTCTGCACGACCGAGGAGACGTACGGGGAACCGTGCTCGGCGTGCGTGCGGCCGAGAGCGGGGTGCAGGAAGCCCTCGCGGCCGATGGCGTACAGATAGCGGGCGGCGCACTGGTGGAAGGCCATGCCGCAGGCGAACGAGCCGGTCAGCAGCAGCCACTGGAAGGCGTTCACGGCCCAGCCGCCGATGAAGGTCTCGGTGGGGGCGAAGAACAGGTCGAGCGGGCTCGCGGAGGCCGAGAGTTCCACCGACTCGGCCAGGCCGTTGCCGGCGATGGTCATCCAGGAGACGTAGATGTAGAAGAGGCCGACGCCGACGACCGAGATCAAGGTCGCCTTGGGGATGACGCGCTTCGGGTCGCGGGATTCCTCCCCGTACATCGCGGTGGATTCGAAGCCCACCCAGGACCAGAAGGCGAAGAAGAGGCCGAGCCCGGCGGAGGTGCCCGTGAAGGCGTTCTTCGGGTTGACCGGCTCGACGGGGATGCCGTCGGGGCCGCCGCCCGCGATCAGGACGGCGGTGGCGACGGCGAAGAGCACGGCGATCTCTGCGACCAGCATCACCCCGAGGGCCTTGGCGGTGAGGTTGATGTCGAAGTGGGCGGCGACGGCGGTGACGGCGAGCATCGCCGCGGCGTAGAGCACCCAGGGCAGTTCGACGCCGAGCTGGTCGTGGACGGTGGTCTTCGCGAAGTAGGAGAACACGCCGACGATCGAGGCCTCGAAGACGATGTAGGCGAGCACGGCGAGCATGCCGGAGGCCATGCCGGCGATCCGGCCGAGGCCGTGGGAGATGTACCCGTAGAACGCGCCGGCGGCGGTGATGCGCTTGGCCATGGCGACGTACCCGACGGCGAAGACGGTGAGCACGGCGGTCGCGAAGAGGTATCCGGCAGGGGCTCCGACGCCGTTGCCGAAGCCGACCGCGATGGGGAGGTTGCCGGTCATCGCGGTGATCGGGGCGGCGGTGGCGACGGCCATGAAGACCACCCCGACCAGGCCGACGGAGTTGGCTTTGAGCCGGTGGACCTGAGGTGGTGCGGCCGCCGCGGGCGGGGTGCCGGTGGCATCTGCGCTCATGCCGTCCTCGTTCCTGTCGGGAAGGGAGTCACTGCGGGAGGGGCGTCACTCTGTCGTCGCGTGACGCACACCACAATCGGCAGGCAGTCCGATAATCTCCTTGCGTGTCATACGAGTTGTCGGGCCGGAAGGGGACAGATCGGGCTCCGCAACCGCCCGGTGATGTGCGCGGAACACGACGGGCGGTACCGTCCCGCGATATGGACAATCAGGGCGGCATCACCGTTCAGCGGGCGCTGGAACTGCCGGGGCTGCGCAGCGGACTGCCGGAGGTGGTGGCCTGCGCCGACCGCCTGGGGCGCACGGTGCGCTGGGTGCACGCGGGCGAGGTCCCCAACATCGCGTCGCTGCTCAAGGGCGGCGAGCTGCTGCTGACCACCGGGCTGGGGCTGGGCACCCGGCCCGCCGAGCAGCGGGCCTTCGTACGGCGCCTCGCCGACCGGGGCATCGCCGCGCTCGTCGTCGAGCTCGGACCCCGCTTCACCCGGCTGCCCGCGACCATCGTCGAGACCGCCCGCGCGGCCGGCCTGCCGCTCGTCCAGCTGCACCGGGAAGTCCCCTTCGTCACGGTGACGGAGGAGGTCCACACCGAGATCGTCAACGGCCACTACGCGCTGCTCCAGCGCGCCGAGGAAGTCCACCGGCGGTGTACGGAGGCCCTGTTGGGCGGTGGCGGGATCCCGCAGGTGCTGCGCATCGTGGCCGACTTCACGGCGAACCCGGTCTTCCTGGAGACCCCCGACGGGCAGCTGCTGTACGCGGCCGGTCCCGCGGGCGGCGACGCCGCGGCGGACCCGCTCCAGGTGTGGGAGGGGCTGCGGGGCCAGCGGGAGGCCGAGCCGTCCGCCAACACGGTGGTCATCGACGTCCCGGGCGGCGGCCACGGCACGGGCTCGGTCCGCGCGCGGGTCGTGCTGCTGGGCGTCTCGTCGCCGCTGCTGCCGGTGCACCGGATGGCGGCGGAGCGGACGGCGGGGGTGCTGGCGGTGGTGCTGATGCAGGCCCGCCAGGAGGACGAGCTGGCCGCGCGCGGCCGGGGCGACTTCCTCACGGACCTGGCCGAGGGGCGCATCTCGGCGGAGGACGCCCCGGCGCAGGCGCGCGTGCTCGGCTTCAAGCCCGGGGCGGGGCCGCTGCTGCCGGTGGTGATGCGGCTGTCCTCGGCCCTGGGCCCGTCGGGGAACTGGGCGGTGCTGGCCCGGGCGGTCCTGGAGGAGCTGAGCTCGGTGGGCGTCCCGGTCCTCCTGGGGGTCCGCCCGGTGGAGGGAAGGGTCCCCCTGCTGGTCTCTCTGCGCTCGGAGTCGGAGCGCACGACGGTGGCGGACCGGGTGGCGGCCGCGCTGCGGGCGGGGGTGGAGCGCGCCGGCCTGGACCGGGCGGGGGCGCCGCCGGCGGTGGTGGTCGGCGTCTCCGGCAGCTGGGCGGCGGCCTCCGCGGGCCTGCGGCACGCGGCGGAGACGGCGACGGCCGCCCATGGCCTGCCGGCCCGGCCCTGGTATGACGCGCGCCGCCTGGACATCGACCTGCTGCTGTGGCGGCTGCGGGAGCACCCCGACCTGGCGGCGTTCGTGGACCGCGCGATCGGCGCGCTACGGGTGCACGACGCCGCGTCGCGGCCGCCTCTGCTGCCGACGCTGGAGACGTACCTGGCCCACGCCGGCCGCAAGGCGGAGACGGCCCGCGAGCTCCACCTGAACCGCCAGACCCTGTACAACCGCCTGGCCCGCATCTCGGAGCTCCTGGGCACGGACCTGGACGACCCCGAGACGGTCCTCTCCCTCAGCCTCGCCCTCCGCGCCCGCCGCCACGCCGCCCCTTTCTGACGCGCCGCCGCACGGCTCGGCGCCGCCCCTTTCTGACGCGCCGCTCGCACGGCTCGGCGCGAGGGCGCCACCCCTTTTGACGCGCCGCCCGCACGGCTCGGCGCGAGGGCGCCACCCCTTTTGACGCGCCGCTCGCACGGCTCGGCGCGAGGGCGCCTTACCGGCTTCGCGCCGCTGCGCCGGACTCCGTCCGGCGGAGCCGGGGCGGGGTTGCGGGCCACGGCCGCCGGTGGCCGCGGCCCGCAGCGGACGAACCGGCCGTCGTCCTGGGGCTCCGCCCCAGACCCCGCGCCTCAAACGCCGGCGAGGCTGGATTTGCCGGCGCCCGCCACCACCAGCCCACCGGCGCTTGAGGCGCAGGCCGGCACAAGCAGCCCCGCCGGCGTTCGAAGCGCGGGAACCGGACCGAGCCCACAACACCAGCCCCACGAGCGTTCGAGGCGCGGGGGCCGGGCCGAGCCCGCAATACCAGCCCCACCGGCGATTGAGGCGCAGGCCGGCATGAACAGCCCCACCCGCGTTCGAGGCGCAGGACCGGACCGAGCCCGCAACACCAGCCCCGCCGGCGATTGAGGCGCAGGCCGGCACAAGCAGCCCCGCCGGCGTTCGAAGCGCGGGGACCGGGCCGAGCCCGCAATACCAGCCCCACCGGCGCTTGAGCCGCAGGACCGGGCCGAGCACGCGATACCAGCCCCGCCGGCGATTGAGGCGCGGGCCGGCATGAACAGCCCCACCGGCGCTCGAGGCGCAGGGGCCGGGCCAAGCCCGCAATACCAGCCCCACCGGCGATTGAGGCGCAGGCCGGCATGAACAGCCCCACCCGCGTTCGAGGCGCAGGACCGGACCGAGCCCGCAATACCAGCCCCGCCGGCGATTGAGGCGGAGGCCGGCACAAGCAGCCCCGCCGGCGTTCGAAGCGCGGGGACCGGGCCGTGCCCGCGACACCAGCCCCGCCGGCGATTGAGGCGCGGGGGCTGGGGCGGAGGCCCAGGGAACGGGGGAAGGGCGGGGAGGGGACAGCCCCGCAGGGCCCTGACCACCGGCACCGCAGGGCGGGTCAGGCTCGGCGGCGGGCCGTCAGTTCGTCGTAGACCGACAGGACCTGGGCCACCGTGTCGTCCTCCGAGGGCCACGTCGCCGCCTGCGCACGCCCCGCCGCGGCGAGAGCCACCCGGCGGGCGGGGTCCGCGAGCAGGGCCGTCACCGCGGACGCCAGCGCCCCCGCGTCCCCGTACGGCACCAGCACCGCCGCCTCCCCGACCAGTTCCGGCACGCCCCCCACCCGCGTGGCCACCAGCGCCACCCCCGCCCGCAGGGCCTCCTGCGCCAGCAGCGACCTGCCCTCCCAGCGGCTCGGCAGCACCGCCACGTCCGCCGCCGCCAGCAGCCGGTCCGCGTCCCGGCGCCGCCCCAGCAGCCGCACCGGCAGGCCCTCCGCCTCGATGCGCCGGGTCAGCTCCGCCCGCAGCGGCCCCTCCCCCGCGATCACCAGCAGCGGTACGGGGTCCAGCGCCCGCCACTCCCGCGCCGCCTCCAGCAGCAGCCCGTACCCCCGCCGCGCCACCAGGCTGCCGACCGCGATCACCAACGGCCGCTCCACCACCCCCAGTTCCGCCCGCACCTTCTCCGGCTCCACGGCCGGCTCCGGCCCCGCCGCCACCGGTACGGCCACCGCTGCCAGCCGGGCGTCCCGCGCCCCGCGCAGCCGTGCCAGGTCGACCTGGTCGGAAGAGGCGCCCAGCACCACGGACGCCGCCCGCGCCACGTGCCGTTCCATCAGCCGGCTCATCTGTCCGAGCGGGCCGGCCGCTTCGGGGGCGCCGCCGTGCCAGGTCACCACCAGCGGTGCCCGCCGTCCGGGCCGGTATCCGCGCAGCGCCAGCGCGGCCCGCATCCCCGCCCGCACCCCGTGCGCGTGCACCAGGTCGGCCCCCGCACAGGCGGCCCGCAGAGCGGCCGCCGCGTCGGGCGTGAACTCGGCCCCGGCGCCGGTGAAGTCGTACGCGCCTTCCGCCTCGGCGGGGGCGCACACCGTGACCCGTACGCCCCGCGCGGCGAGCCCCGTCGCGAGGGAGCGCACGTGCGCACAGCTCCCCGCCCCGGCACCACCCAGGACTTGGACGGTACGCAGCGGTTCACGCCCGTACGGCTGCGCGGGCACGGGTGACGAAACCGGGGAGCTGCTCACGGGCCGAAGCTCCAGGGTGAGGGAGTCAGAGACGTCGCCCAGGATGCCAGTCCGCACGCGCGTTCCGTGCCCATACGGGCGCGGATCCCGCGGGAGATGGCGCCGGGCACCCCCCGGCCTCACCCACACGGGCGACAGCCGGGCCGCCCCCGGGACGTCTAACCGTCCGCGCGGGCCGCCGCCAGCAGCTCCTCGGCGTGTGCGCGCGCGGTCTCGGAGTCCTCCTGGCCGGCCAGCATCCGCGACAGTTCGCGGACCCGGTCCTCGCCCTCCAGCACCGTGACCCCGCTGCGCGTCACCGATCCGTCGACGGTCTTCTCCACCAGCAGTTGCCGGTCAGCGAAGGCCGCCACCTGGGGCAGGTGGGTGACGACGACGACCTGCGCCGAGCGGGCCAGCTTCGCGAGCCGGCGCCCGACCTCCACGGCCGCCTTGCCGCCGACGCCCGCGTCGACCTCGTCGAAGAGGTACGTCGGCACCGGGTCCGACCCGGCGAAGACGACCTCCACCGCCAGCATGACCCGCGACAGCTCACCGCCCGAGGCCCCCTTGGCGATCGGCCTGGGCTGCGCGCCCGGGTGGGGGGCCAGCAGCAGCTCCACCTCGTCGGCGCCCGCGGGACCGTACGCGACGGGCCGGCCGTCGACCTCCACCGCGTCCCCGTCGGCGGCGACCTCGCTCTGGCGGATGTCGAAGGTGACCCGGGCGTGCGGCATCGCCAGCGAGGCCAGCTCGGCCGTGACGTCGGACGCGAACCGCGAGGCCGCCTCCACTCGGGCATCCGTCAACGCCTGTGCCAGCTGCGAGAGTTCGGACCGCAGCCCGTCCCGCTCCACGGTCAGCTCCGCGATCCGCCCGTCGTCGCCGTCCAGTTCCAGCAGCCGCGCGGAGCCCTGCTGGGCCCACTGGAGGACGGCGTCGATGGAGTCCCCGTACTTGCGGGTGAGCTGGGTGAGGGCCGCCCGGCGTTCCTCCACCGCGGCCAGCCTCAGCGGGTCGGCGTCGAGGTCGTCGGCGTACCCGGCGAGTTCCCCGGCCACGTCGGCCAGCAGGATGCCCAGCTCCCCGATGCGCTCCGCGAGCGCGCCCAGCGCCGGGTCGTGGGCCCGTACGGACTCCAGCGCCCGGTGCGCGCCCGCGACGAGCGTGTTGGCGTCGATGCCCTCCGGGTCCTCCGGATTGCCCGCGAGGGCGGCGTGGGCGGCCTGCGCCGCCGAGGCGAGGGATTCGGCGTGGCCCAGCCGCTCGGCCTCGGCCGCCAGTTCGGCGTCCTCGCCGGGCAGGGGTTCGACGGCCGCGATCTCGTCCAGTCCGAACCGCAGCAGGTCCGCCTCCTGGGCGCGTTCCCGGGCCCGGGTGGTGATCTCCTCCAGTTCGGCGGCGACCGCGCGCAGCCGCCGGTAGGCGCCGGTGTACTTCTCCAGCGGGACGGCGACCGCGTCCCCGGCGTACCGGTCGAGCGCCTGGCGCTGGCGGGCCGGGCGCAGCAGTCCCTGCTGGTCGGTCTGTCCGTGGACGGCGACGAGATCGTCGGCGAGTTCGGCGAGCAGTCCGACGGGTACGGAGCGGCCGCCGACGTGGGCGCGCGAGCGTCCCTCGGCGGAGATGGTCCGGCTGATCAGCAGGGCGCCGTCGTCGAGCTCCGCCCCCGCCTCCTCGGCCCGCAGGGCGGCGGAGGCGCCGGCCGGCAGCACGACGCGGCCCTCGACCACGGCCGCCTTGGACCCGATCCGTACCAGGGCCGGGTCGGCGCGACCGCCGAGCAGCAGCCCGAGGCTGGTGACGACCATCGTCTTGCCCGCGCCGGTCTCGCCGGTCACCGCGGTGAAACCGGGCGACAGCTCGACCACCGCGTCGTCGATGACCCCGAGCGACCGTATCCGCATCTCCTCAAGCACGGGACGACGATACCGAGGTTTCAGCGGTGCCATGCGACGTCACCCTCCGGGAGTTTCCCGAACGGACGTGCTAATAACGCCGCCGGGCAGGTCCTGACGCGGCAAGTCCTGACGCGGCAGGTCCTGACACGGCGGGTCCTAGTGCGGCGCCCCGCGCCACCCCGAGACGGGCAGGGCGAACTTCGCCACCAGCCGGTCGGTGAAGGACGCGTGGTGCAGCCGGGCGAGCCGCACGGGCACCGTCCCGCGCCGCACCTCCACCCGCGCCCCGGACGGCAGCTCCAGCGTGCGCCGTCCGTCACACCACAGCACCCCGTGCGGAGTCCCGGGCTGCACCTCCACCGCCAGCACCGAGTTCGGCGAGGTCACCAGTGGCTTCGCGAACAGCGCGTGCGCGCTGATCGGCACCATCAGCAGCGCCTCCACCTCCGGCCACACCACCGGCCCGCCCGCCGAGAACGCGTACGCCGTCGAGCCCGTCGGCGTCGCGCAGACGATCCCGTCGCAGCCGAAACCCGACACCGGGCGCCCGTCGATCTCCAGGACCACCTCCAGCATCCGCTCCGGGGACACCTTCTGGACGGCGGCCTCGTTCAGCGCCCAGTCCCGGTGGAGCACGTCACCGTTGGTCCGCACCAGCACGTCGAGGGTCATCCGCTCCTCGACCTCGTACGCGCGCGTCACCACCCGGTCCACGACCTTGTCCAGGTCGTCCCGCTCCGCCTCGGCGAGGAACCCCACCCGGCCCAGGTTGACGCCCAGCATCGGCACCCCCGAGCCGCGCGCGAACTCCGCACCGCGCAGCAAGGTTCCGTCGCCGCCCAGCACGATGAGCAGCTCGCAGCCCTCCAGGGCCTCGGGCGTGGCCTCGGCGACCAGCTCCACTCCGGGCGCCAGCGGCAGGTCCACCGCCTCGTCGGCGAGGACCCGTACGCCCAGCCCCGACTTGAGCAGCCCCTGCACGACGAGTTCGGCGCTGCGGATGGCCGCCGGCCGTCCCGTGTGCGCGACGAGGAAGACGGTCCGCCCCGCGGTCGAATCCGTCGTGCCCGCTCCCGGCGCCCCCGCTTCCGCCGTCCCCGTTCCTGACGTTCCCGCTTCTGACGTTCCCGCTGCATCGGTCACTGCGGCCCCTCCGCCACTGCACGATCGACATCCCCCGGGTCGAGTGCCGGTGCGCCCGCCCGCAGCCACAGAAAGTACTCGACGTTGCCCGACGGCCCGGGCAGCGGGCTCGCGGTCACCCCGAGCACCCCCAGCCCCAGCTTCCAGGCCTGCGCCGCGACGTCCCGTACGGCTTCGGCGCGCAGCTCGGGGCTGCGCACCACTCCGCCGCTGCCGAGGCGGTCCTTGCCGACCTCGAACTGCGGCTTGACCATCAGCACCAGGTCCGCGCCGGGCGCGCAGCACCGTACGAGCGCGGGCAGCACCAGGCCGATGGAGATGAAGGACAGGTCACCGACGACCAGGTCCACGGGAACCCCGTCGAGCAGCTCGACGGTCAGCTCCCGGACGTTGGTGCGGTCCTTGACGGTGACCCGGTCGTCGCTCTGCAGGGACCAGGCGAGCTGCCCGTAGCCCACGTCCACGGCCATGACGTGGTCGACCCCGGCGCGCAGCAGCACGTCCGTGAAGCCGCCGGTGGAGGCGCCGGCGTCCAGCGCCCGGCGGCCCTCGACCACCAGGCCCTGCGGCCGGAAGGCCGCGAGGGCACCGGCCAGTTTGTGGCCGCCCCGGGAGACGTAGTCGGGGTCGCTGTCGTCCTTGAGGACGACGAGGGCGGCGCTGGTCTCGACCTGGGTGGCCGCCTTGGTGGCGGTGGTGCCCCCCACGGTCACCCGGCCCGCGGCGATCAGCTGGGCCGCGTGCTCCCGCGAGCGGGCCATGCTGCGGCGTACCAGTTCGGCGTCCAGGCGGCGGCGTGCCACTCCTGCCACGTTCGGTTCAGCTCCTGTTTTCGTACGGTCCGGGGACGGGCGGTGCGTCCAGCGCGGTCAGCGCGTCGCGCAACCCCCTGTGCACATCCTCGTACACCTCGGCGTGTCCGTCCGCCGTGAGGTGGTCGACGGCCGCCAGCCGCTCCAGGAGACCGTCCACCCCGGCGTGGCCGGTGGGGGTGCGTACGACGCCCAGCGGCGCGGGCCCGGCGGGCTCGGCGGGGGCCCCGGGTACGTCCGCGGCGGCTTGCGGTGCTCGGTCGGTCATGCCCCGACGCTACCGCGAAGCGCGCCGCGACCACGCATGGCTCTGCGGTACGGTCGGGATCACGATGGCTACCACCGAGGAGTGCCGCGAGGCGCTCGACCGACTCTCAGACAACCTGGCCGGCGCCGAGGGCGACGTCCGCGGCGCGGTCGCGCTCGACCGGTCCCTCAGCTGCCACATCACCGACCTGGACCAGACGTTCACCGGCCGCCTCGACGGGGGCCGGATCCGGGTCGACGCCCTCACCCCCGGGCCGCCCGCCGCCAAGGCGGAGATCCGGCTCGCGATGACGGGCGACGACCTGCTCGCGCTGGTCGCGGGCGAGCTGCGGTTCGCCCGGGCCTGGGCCTCTGGCCGGGTCAGGCTGGAGGCCGGTTTCCGTGACCTGCTCCGCCTGAAAAGCCTGCTCTGAGCCCCGGCACCCGGCTCAGGCGGCCAGCCCCGTACGGGCCTTGCGGGCGGCCGGGATCACCAGGGGCGTACCGGTCTCCGGGTCTTGGATGATCTGGCAGCGCAGCCCGAACACCTCCTCCACCAGCTCGGCGGTGACCACCTCGGCGGGCGGACCCTCGGCCACGACGACCCCGCCGCGCAGCGCGATGAGGTGCGTGGCGTAGCGGGCGGCGTGGTTGAGGTCGTGGAGCACCGCGACCAGCGTCCGGCCCTGGTTCTCGTGCAGCTCGGCGCACAGGTCCAGGACGTCGAGCTGGTGCTGGATGTCCAGGTAGGTGGTCGGCTCGTCCAGCAGCAGCAGCGGGGTCTGCTGTGCCAGCGCCATCGCGATCCACACGCGCTGGCGCTGCCCGCCCGACAGCTCGTCCACCGCCCGGCCGGACAGCTCCGCGACACCGGTCGCGGCCATCGACTCGGCGACGACCTGCTCGTCGTGCTGCGACCACTGCCGCAGCAGCCCCTGGTGCGGGTAGCGGCCGCGCGAGACGAGGTCGGCGACGGTGATGCCGTCGGGCGCGATCGAGGACTGCGGGAGCAGCCCGAGGGTCTTGGCCACCTTCTTCGCCGGCATCGAGGCGATGGCCTGGCCGTCCAGCAGGACCTGCCCGGCCGACGGTTTCAGCATCCGCGACAGGGCGCGCAGCAGCGTGGACTTGCCGCAGGCATTGGGGCCGACGATCACCGTGAAGGAGTTGTCGGGGATCTCCACCGAGAGGTCCTCGGCGATGACCCGCTGGTCGTAGCCGAGGGTCACGTTCCGCGCGGTCAGCCGCTGCTGCACTTGCCCACTCCTTGAGTCGCTCATATACGTCCCGCCTTGCGTTCGCTGACGAGCAGCCAGAGCAGGTAGACCCCGCCGACCAGCCCGGTCACCACGCCCACCGGCAGCTGGTCCGCCCCGAAGGCCCGCTGCGAGGCCCAGTCCGACACCAGCAGCAGCACGGAGCCCATCAGCGCGCCGGCGAGCAGGTTCGGCCCGCTGGAGCGGGTCAGGCGCCGGGCCAGCTGGGGCGCGGCCAGCGCGACGAAGCTGATCGGGCCGGCCGCGGCGGAGGCCGCCGTGGTCAGTACGATCGCCGCCGCCATCAGCAGCATCCGGGTCCGCTCCACGCCGACGCCCAGGGCGTACGCGGCGTCGTCGCCCATCTCCATCATCCGCAGCGCCCTGCCCTGCCCGAGGACGAGCGGGAACACCACCGCGCACGTCGCCAGCAGCGGCCACACCTGCGACCAGTCCCGGCCGGCCAGCGAGCCGGTCAGCCAGACCATCGCCCGGGTCGCGTCGACGAGTTTCGCCTTGGTCAGCAGGTACTGGATGAGGGCGAGGAGCATCGCGCTGGCCCCGATGCCGACGAGCACGAGCCGGTAGCCGTGGATGCCCTGCCTGTACGCGACGAGGTACACGGCGGCGCCCGTCAGCAGGCCGCCGGCCACCGCCCCCGCCGCAACCGCGGCGGAGCCGCCCTGGAAGAGGGTGATGACGGCGAGCGCGCCGACCGCCGACCCGTAGCTGAACCCCAGCAGGTCGGGGGAGCCCAGCGGGTTGCGGGACACGGACTGGAAGACGGCGCCGGCCATCCCGAGCGCCGCCCCGACGAGCACGGCGACCAGCACCCTGGGCAGCCGCAGGTCGTTGACGATGAAGTCGTCGGCGGGGCTGCCCTCGCCCAGCAGGGTCCGCACCACGTCCCAGGGCGCGATCTCGAAGTCGCCGGTGCCGATCAGCACGATCGCCATGACCAGCGCCACGGCCGCCAGCAGCAGCCCGGCGACCAGGGCGCGCGGCTCGAGCCGCAGCGCGGTCCCGCCGGGCCCGCGCAGCACCCGCGACCGGCTCGCCGTCGACCCGTCCGGCTTCGCGTTCGTCGTCTGCGTCACAGCTGGGCCATCCTCTTGCGCCGGACGAGGTAGATGAAGACCGGGCCGCCGACGAGCGCGGTGACGATGCCGACCTGTAGCTCGGCCGGGCGGGTGACGACCCGTCCGATGACGTCGGCGCCCAGCAGCAGTACGGGGGACAGCACTGCGGAATAGGCCAGGACCCAGCGCATGTCCGGGCCGGTGATCAGCCGCACCAGGTGCGGGACCATCAGCCCGATGAAGGTGATCGGCCCGCAGGCGGCGGTCGCCGCCCCGCACAGCAGGGTGATGGCGGCCATCGCGCCGATCCGGGTCCACGTCAGGTTCGCGCCGAGCGCCCGAGCGGTGTCGTCACCCATCGCCATGGCGTTGAGCGGCCGGCCGAGCGAAAACGCCATCACCGCACCGACCAGCAGGAACGGGGCGACTTGCCGGACGGTGTCCATGTTGGCCGACGCCAGCGAACCGACCGTCCAGAAGCGGAGCTTGTCCAGGGCCTTGCTGTCCATCAGCTGCACGGAGTTGATGTAGCCGACCAGGGCGGCACTGGCCGCCGTACCGGCGAGCGCGAGGCGCACCGGCGTCGCGCTGCGGCTGCCGCCGAGCACGTACACGACGACCGAGACGACGCCCGCTCCGAGGAAGGCCCACCACACGAACTCGCCGAGCGTGGAGGCGCCGAGGAAGCTGATCGCCGAGACGACGGCGGCCGCGGCGCCCGCGTTGACGCCGAGGATGCCGGGTTCGGCGAGCGGGTTGCGGGTCAGCGCCTGCATCACCGCGCCCGACAGTCCGAGGCCGAGACCCACCAGCACGCCGAGCAGGGTCCGCGGGACCCGCAGGTCGCGCACCACCACGTCGCCCGGGGTGCCCGCGTAGTGGAACAGGCCGTGCCAGACCTGGTCGAGGGGCATCTGCCTGGCGCCCACGGCGATGCTCGCCACCGCGACCGCGGCCAGCACCGCGAGCGCGGCCAACAGGCCGACGGCACGGGCGCCCTGGCGGGCACGGGAGGCGACGACGGGCGCGGCGCTCACTTCGGGGGGACTCTCGACCAACACGCAAGTTAGGTTAGCCTATCCTGCACGACTGGGAAGCCGCCGGTCAGGGCCCGGGTACGGCCTACAACCCCAGCCGCGCCAGCGCCTTCCCCGCGTCCAGCGCCGAAGAACCCTCCCCCGCCGCCGTCCAGGCCGCCGCACACAGCGCCCGAAGCCCGTCCAAGGGGTCACCGTCCTCCCCGCGCACAGCGAGTGCGCCGTCCATCGCCACTGCCGTCCACGCACCGCAGCGGAACCCGTCCCCGGCCGCCACCACCTCCGGCTGCCCGGTCAACAGCCCCCGCAGATCCCGGTCCACGTACGTCGGCCGGTGCTTCGGCTCGGCCCGCAGCAGCTGCGCCGCGTCCGTCACCCCGGTCAGCACCAGCAGCGAATCCACCTCCCCGTTGAACGCCCCCTCGATGTCGGTGTCCAGCCGGTCCCCCACCACCAGCGGCCGCTGCGCCCCCGTCCGAAGGACCGTCTCCCGGTGCATCGGCGGCAGCGGCTTGCCCGCCACCTGCGGCTCCGCACCCGTGGCGATCCGTACCACCTCCACGGCGGCCCCGTTGCCCGGCGCGATCCCGCGCGCGCCCGGGATCGTCAGGTCCGTGTTCGAGGCGTACCAGGGCACCCCGCGGCTGACCGCGTACGAGGCCTCCGCGAACCGCCCCCACGCCAGGTCCGGGCCCCCGTACCCCTGCACGACCGCCGCCAGGTCCTCCTCGTCGGCCGACTCCACCGGCACCAGCCCGCGCTCCCGCAGCGCGACCCGCAGCCCCTCCCCGCCGATCACCAGCACCTTCGACCCCGGCGCCACCTGATCGGCGATCAGCCGCGCCACCGCCTGCGCCGAGGTGATCACCTCGCCCGCCTCCGTCGGAATGCCCAGCTCGCACAGGTGCTCCGCGACGGCGTCCGGGGTCCGCAACGCGTTGTTGGTGACGTACGCCAGGTGCATGCCATGCGCCCGGGCGGCCCCCAGCGACTCCACCGCGTGCGCGATGGCCCGGCCGCCGGCGTACACCACCCCGTCCAGGTCCAGCAGGGCCGTGTCGTACGCCTGGTGCAGACTCCGCTCACTGCCCGCGGGACTGGTCCTGCTCTGCCGGGTCATCGTGTCCGCTCCCTGGTCCACTCGGTCGTCGATCGCTTCTGTCCGTACGTGCCCTGCTCTGCCCTGCTCAGTCGCTCCCCCGATCATCCCGCACCGTGAGACGCGTCTTACCATGCACCAATGACCACACCTGGTATCGCGGACCGAGGGCTGCGCCTGATCCCCTTCCACGGACTGCGTTATGACCCCGAGCGCGTCGGCAGCCTGGCCGCCGTCACCTCACCGCCCTACGACGTGGTCGTACGTCCCGACGGAGTCGACTACCTCGAATCCGCCGATCCGCACAACATCGTCCGCCTGATCCTCCCCCAGGCCGACACCCCCGCCGCCCGCAACGAACAGGCCGCGCGCACCATGCGCCACTGGCTCGCCGAAGGCGTCCTCAGCGCCGACCCCGAGCCCGCCCTGTACGTCTACGAGCAGCGCAAGCCCGGAGTCCTCCAGCGCGGCGTCATCGGCGCCCTGGCCCTGACCACCGCCGAGGACGGGATCGTCCTGCCCCACGAGGACGTCATGCCGCACGTGGTCACCGACCGCGCCGGCCTGATGCGCGCCACCTCGGCCAACCTCGAACCCCTCCTCCTCACCTACCGCGGCGACGACCCCGCCACGGGCGCGGCCGCCGTCATCGAACGGACCGCCCGACGGGAACCGCTGCTCTCCACCGTCACCGAGGACGGGTTCCGGCACAGCCTGTGGGCCATCACCGACCCCGCCGACCTGGCCGCCGTCACCGCCGACCTCGGCCACCGCCAGGCCCTCATCGCCGACGGACACCACCGCTGGGCGACGTACCTGCGCCTCCAGCAGGAACACCCCTCGCCCACTCCCTGGGACTTCGGCCTCGTCCTGCTCGTGGACACCGTCCGCTACCCGCTCCAGGTCCGCGCCATCCACCGGATGCTGCGCCGGCTGCCGACGTCGCAGGCGCTCGCCTCGCTCGGCGGATCCTTCCGGGTCCGCCCGGTCGAGGGCCCGCTCCCGCTCGCCCTCGAGGTCCTCGCCGACGCGTCGGAACGCGGCAACGCCTTCCTGCTCACCGGCGACGGCACCTTCCACCTCGTCACCGATCCGGACCCGGCCCTCGTCGAGCGCACCGTCCGCCACGACCGCCCCGAGGCCTGGCGCCGACTGGACGCGACGGTCCTGCACGCCGCCCTCCTCGACACCCTGTGGCAGATCCCCGACGAGCCGGAGCACATCTCCTACATCCACGACGCCGCCGCCACCGTGGAGATGGCCGAACGCCACGGCGGCACGGCGGTGCTGCTGCACCCCGTACGGGAGGACGTGGTCCGGGACCTGGCCCGCCAGGGCGTCACCATGCCCCGCAAGTCGACGTCCTTCGGCCCCAAGCCGGCGACGGGCCTCGTACTGCGCAGCCTGGACTGACCGGCACCGAGCGGCCGCGGACATGCGAAAGGGCGGTACCCCCGGGAAGGGGGTACCGCCCTTTCAGTTCAGCCGTCAGGCCTTGTCGCGGCCCTCGGTCCGGTCCTCGTCGCCGGAGGCCGTGTCGAGGGGTTCGTACTCCTCGTCGTCCTCGTCGTAGTACTCGGCCTGGTCGGCGGCACGCTCGGCGGCCGCCACCTCGGCGTCGTCCTGGACGTCGTCCTCGTCCTCGTCCTCGTCGAGGTCGAGGTCGTCGGCGGCTTCGAGGCCCTCGACGTCATCCTCGTCGTCCGGCAGGGAAGCGTCCACGAACTCGACCCCGTCCAGCTCGGCGAGCCGGTCGGAGGCGTCCGTCGCCTGGTCCTTGTCGGCCTCGGCCGTCTTGGCGAACCACTCGCGGGCCTCGTCCTCACGACCGGCCGCCAGCAGGGCGTCGGCGTAGGCGTACCGCAGACGCGCCGTCCACGGCTGCACGGAGTTCGACGCCAGCTCCGGGCTCTGCAGGGTCACGATGGCGGCGTCCAGCTCGCCCATGTCCCGTCGGGCACCGGCGGCCACGAGCCGCATCTCGACCTGACCGGCCTTGTCCAGCTTCTGCACCTCGGGCTCACCGGCCATGGCAAGCGCCCGCTCCGGACGGCCGAGGCCGCGCTCGCAGTCGGCCATGACGGGCCACAGCTCGACGGAACCGGTCATGCGCTTGGCGGCGCGGAACTCCGCGAGCGCCTCGCTGTACTTCTGCGTGGCGTACGCGGCGAAGCCGGCGGCCTCACGGACGGCGGCGACGCGCGAGGCCAGCCGCAGGGCGATACGGGCGTACGCGTACGCCTGCTCGGGGTCCTCGTCGATCAGCCGGGCCACCATGACCAGGTTGCGCGAGACCTCCTCGGCCAGGCCCTTGGGCAGGCTCAGGAGCTCCTGACGCACGTCGGCGTCGATCTCGTGACCGGTGATGTCCTCGTCGATCGGAAGCCGCTTGACCGGGTCGCGGTCGCGGTCGGCACGGAAGTCGCGGTCCCCGCCACGGTCATCACGGCCACGGTAGCCACCGCGGTCATCGCGGCCACCACGGAACCCACCACGGTCGCCGCCGCGGTCACCGCCGCGGTCGTCGCGACGGGGGTAGCTGGGGCGGTCGCCTCCGCGGTCGTCGCGACGCTGGAAACCACCACCGGCGGGGCGGTCACCGCGGTCGTCACGACGCGGGTAGCTCGGACGGTCACCGCCACGGTCGTCGCGACGCGGGTAGCTCGGACGGTCACCGCCGCGGTCGTCGCGACGCTGGAAACCACCACCGGCGGGACGGTCACCGCGGTCGTCACGACGCGGGTAACTGGGACGGTCACCGCGGTCGTCGCGACGCGGGTAGCTGGGACGGTCGCCCCGGTCATCGCGACGCGGGTAGCTCGGGCGGTCACCGCCACGGTCATCACGACCGCCGCGGAAGCCACCGCGGTCATCGTCACGGCGCGGGTAGCTGGGACGGTCGCCCCGGTCATCGCGACGGGGGTAGCTCGGACGGTCACCGCCGCGGTCGTCGCGACGCTGGAAACCACCACCGGCGGGACGGTCACCACGGTCGTCACGACGCGGGTAGCTCGGACGGTCGCCCCGGTCATCGCGACGCGGGTAGCTCGGACGGTCACCGCCACGGTCATCACGGCGCGGGTAGCTGGGACGGTCACCGCCACGGTCATCACGACCGCCGCGGAAGCCACCGCGGTCATCGTCACGGCGCGGGTAGCTGGGACGGTCGCCCCGGTCATCGCGACGGGGGTAGCTCGGACGGTCACCGCCACGGTCGTCGCGACGCTGGAAACCACCACCGGCGGGACGGTCACCGCGGTCGTCACGACGCTGGAAACCACCACCAGTGGGACGGTCACCGCGGTCGTCACGACGGGGGTAGCTGGGACGGTCGCCCCCACGGTCGTCACGACGGAACGAGGGACGGTCCCCACCCCGGTCATCGCGGCGCGGGTAGCCACCGCCAGTGGGGCGGTCGCCCCGGTCGTCACGACGGGGGTAGCTCGGACGGTCACCGCCACGGTCGTCGCGACGCTGGAAACCACCACCAGTGGGACGGTCGCCCCGGTCGTCACGACGGGGGTAGCTCGGACGGTCGCCACCACGGTCGTCGCGACGCTGGAAACCACCACCAGTGGGACGGTCACCGCCGCCGGCGGGACGCCCACCACGGTCGTCACGGCGGAAACCGCCGCCACCACCGGTCGGACGGCCACCGCGGTCGTCGCGACGGAAACCACCACGGTCACCGCCACGGTCGTCACGGCCCCCGCGGTAGCCGCCCCTGTCACCGCCGTCGTTGCGACGAGGCTCGCGCTCCGGACGATCGTCGGGAGAGTTGGACATGGGTGTGACTCCTGTCTTCGGGGTACCGCTAGTCATTCTCGCGCAACCAACCCATGGCCGCGCTTCGGCGTAAAGAGGTAGAAAAAACAAAAGGACCCTTGGTCCAGCGTTGAACGCTGGACCAAGGGTCCTTTGAAAGATTGTTCGGCGGTGTCCTACTCTCCCACAGGGTCCCCCCTGCAGTACCATCGGCGCTGAAAGGCTTAGCTTCCGGGTTCGGAATGTAACCGGGCGTTTCCCTAACGCTATGACCACCGAAACCCTATCGGTTTCGAGCGAACAAGCACACTTTGTAGTTGTGTTCCAGCTCAAGAAACCAGCAACTGTTCGTTGCTTCAGAACTAACACAGTGGACGCGAGCAACTGAGGACAAGCCCTCGGCCTATTAGTACCAG
>NZ_BMVP01000007.1 GCF_014650775.1 Streptomyces cirratus
TTCGTACTCACCCTCTCGGGCTTTCCTCCGGGCGCTTCCTTTGTTCTTCGTTTTGTTCTTGCATTTCCGACTCTATCAGATCCTTTCGGGCCTGACCCCCAGTCAGCGGGGTTTGTCTTCCGGGCTGTTGGGCCCTTCCGACTCCCAGAACTCTAGTGGATTTCCCCGGCGATTCATAATCCGCCTTCGGGAATTCATTCGGGCATGCCGAAATCGTTCCCAGTGGGTGATCGTGCTGAGTTGGGTGCCGCAACGAGGCGGCGGGATGTGCCGTCGCAGAACCTTCCGGTCCTGGGACAACTCGAAGAACCTTACGGATCCGGGCGAGGCGTGTCAACCCCGGGCTTGGAGGTCCTCTACGCGGTCCAGCAGGCGGGTGAGCATGTCGCCCAGGACGCCGCGTTCCGCCGTGGAGAGGTCCTGGAGGAGGTCCTCCTCGAAGACCGTGGCGGCCCGCATGGCGTCGAGCCACTTGCTGCGGCCCTCGTCCGTCAGCTCCACGATCACGCGGACGCGGTTCGATTCGTCCCGCTCCCGGGTGACCAGCCCCTCCGCCGTCATGCGGTCGATCCGGTGGGTCATCGCCGCCGGAGTCAGGCCCAGCTGCTTCGCGAGCTCGCTCGGGCCCATCCGGTACGGGGCTCCGGAGATGACGAGCGCCTTGAGGACCTCCCACTCCGCGTTGCTGATGCCGAGGGCCGCGGTCTGGCGTCCGTACGCGACGTTCATACGGCGGTTCAGCCGGCTCAGTGCCGAGACCACCTTCTCGACCTGGGGGTCGAGGTCCTGGAACTCGCGCTGGTAGACGGCGATCTGCTCGTCGAGGCTCGGCTCGTGGACGGGGCTGGTGCCGTCGGTTTCACCCATGCCCCGAAGTATCGCACGAGCTCGTTGGCATCTAACTCCTTCGATGTGTAGAGTTAAGCATCGAACTTTAGGCATGAAGTCTTGAGGCTTCAGTTATCGAGGCAGGTGAGAAGTGACCAAGGTGATGGGTGCTGCGATGCGGCGGATCCAGGCCGGCAACGCGTTGACCGCGTTCGGCATCGGCTTCACGGTTCCGTTCCTCTACATCTATGTGGCGCAGGTGCGGGGTCTGGGCTCCATGGCCGCCACGAGCGCGTTCGTGGCCTTTGCTCTGGGTGCTCTGATCGCGCTGCCCTTCACCGGTCGCGTCATCGACCAGCGTGGGCCGGTCCCTGTCGTGATGGGCGCGGCGGTGGCCGCGTCGGCCGGTGCCTTGTCGCTGGGGCTGTCCACCGGCGTCGTGCCGATCCTGCTGTCGGCTCTGGCGCTCGGCGCCGGGCAGGCCGTGATGCAGCCCGCGCTGGCCACGATGATCGTGTGGTGCTCGACCCCGTCCACCCGGACGCGGGCCTTCGCCCTCCAGTTCTTCATGCAGAACCTGGGGCTGGGCATCGGTGGTCTCATCGGCGGCCAGATCGTGGACGTCGGCCACCCGGGCAGCTTCACCCTGCTCTTCGGCATCGAGGCCGTGATGTTCCTGGTGCTGGCCGGTGTGATCGCCACCGTTCGGATGCCGCACGCGCCGAGCATCAAGGACGCCGTGCCGAAGGACCCGGGGGCCGGGGGTGCCTGGAAGCGGATGCTGCGGCACAGGGCCATGGTCAAGCTGCTGGTGCTGGGCTTCGTGATCTTCTTCGCCTGCTACGGGCAGTTCGAGTCCGGGCTCGCCGCCTTCGGGACCGAGGCCGCCGGTATCTCCCCGTCCACCCTGGGCTTCGCGCTCGCCGCCAACACGGGGGCGATCGTCGTCGCGCAGTTCGTGGTGCTCAAGCTGGTCGAGAAGCGCCGTCGTTCCCGTGTCATCGCGCTGGTCGGACTGATCTGGACCGGGGCATGGGTCATCGCCGGGTTCTCGGGGCTGGGGCACGGCAGTGCGCTGATGGCCGCCGGTGCGTTCATCACGACGTACGCGCTCTTCGGCATCGGTGAGGCGATGCTGTCGCCGACGCTCGCCCCGCTGGTGGCGGATCTGGCGCCGGAGGGTTCGGTGGGTCAGTACAACTCGGCGTTCGCGCTGGTCAAGCAGATGGCGCTGGCGCTCGGGCCGCTGGGTGTGCCGCTGGGTGCGGGCGTTCCGATGTTGTACATCGGGGTCTTCATCGCCGTGTCGCTCGGGATCGCGTGGCTGGCGCTGCGGATCGGCAAGCAGCTGACCGCGGTGCAGGACAACCCGTCGCTGGCCAAGGCCGCTGTGCCGGCCGAGCCGGTCGCCGTGGAGGCGTCCAAGCGGGCGTCGGAGCAGGTCTCCGAGCGAGTGGCCGCGTAGGAGGTCAGACGTGCAGGGCGTCATAGAGGTGAGCGTGTAGGTGTGGACGAAGGGCCCGGTCCGGGAAGGACCGGGCCCCTTGTCGTTCGGGCGTCCCGGTTATTTGTCCGGCAGGGCGAATTCGCACCAGACGGCCTTGCCGCCGCCGGGGGTGCGGCGGGTGCCCCAGCTGGAGGCGATGGTCGCGACGATGGAGATGCCGCGGCCGGTCTCGTCGCCCGGTTCGGCGCGGCGGCGGCGCGGGAGGTGGTCGTCGCCGTCGGTGACCTCGACGATCAGGCGGCGGTCGGTGCGGCGCAGCCGCAGTCGCATGGGCGGGGTTCCGTGCTGGAGGGAGTTGGCCACGAGTTCGCTCGCGGCCAGGACCCCGAGGTCGCACAGCTCGACGGGGAAGCGCCAGGAGGCCAGGACGCCCTGGGCGAAGGCGCGGGCGCGCGGGGCCGCTTCGACCCCGCCGAGGAGTTCGAGGGCGGCGTTGTGGAAGAGCTCGGCGTCGGCGCCGGTGCGGGCGGGCTGCTGGAGGACCATGACGGCGACGTCGTCGTCGTGGTCGGCGTCGACGCCGAGGGCGCGCATCAGGCGGTCGCAGATGACGGCCGGGGTGCCCTGGGCGCCGGAGAGGGCGCGTTCGAGGGCGGCGACGCCTTCGTCGATGTCCTCGCCGCGGCGTTCGACGAGGCCGTCGGTGTAGAGGACCGCGGTGGAGCCGGGGCCGAGGGCGATCGTGCCGGAGGTGTGGAGCCAGCCGCCGGTGCCGAGCGGCGGGCCGGTGGGGTCGGCGGCGCGGCGCACGGTGCCGTCCTCGTCGCGGACCAGGATGGGGAGGTGGCCGGCGGAGGCGTAGGCGAGCAGGCCTTCGTTGGGGTCGTGGACGGCGTAGACGCAGGTGGCGATCTGGCTGGCGTCGATCTCGGCGGCGAGGCCGTCGAGGAGCTGGAGCACCTCGTGGGGCGGGAGGTCGAGGCGGGCGTAGGCGCGGACCGCGGTGCGCAGCTGGCCCATGACGGCTGCGGCGCGCACTCCGCGGCCCATGACGTCGCCGATGACGAGGGCCGTGCGGCCGGCGCCGAGGGTGATGACGTCGTACCAGTCGCCGCCGACGGCGGCTTCGGTTCCGCCGGGCTGGTAGGTGGCGGCGATGCGGAGGTCGTCGGGCTGTTCCAGTTCCTGCGGCAGGAGGGAGCGCTGGAGGGTGACGGCGGCCTCGCGCTGGCGCCGCTCGCTGGCGCGCAGGCGTTCTGCGGCTTCGGCGTGGTCGGTGACGTCGGCGAGGTGGACCAGGACACCGGTGTGGTGGGGGTCGCTCTCGCCGTCGGTGCCGGCTTTGGGGAAGGCGACGGGGGTGCAGGTGACGGTGTACGAGCTGGCGCCGCCGGGTGCGGAGCGGTTCTTGGCGGTACGGGGCTTGCCGCTGCGCTGGACCTGGTCGAGGAGGGGGAGCAGGCCGAGCTCGCCGAGTTCGGGGAGGGCGAGGTGGGCCGGGGCGCCGGTGGTGCGGTCGCCGAAGCCGGCGGTGTAGGCGTCGTTGACGTAGGCGACGCGGTGTTCGGGGCCGTGGACGAGCGCGACGAGGGCGGGGAGCAGACCGAGGACTTCCCGCGCGGAGAGTTCGTCCAGGGACGGCACGGCGGTGAGGGGGCCGGTGCCGGTACCGCGGACGGTGGGTTCGGCGGGGGCACCGTCCGGGGGTGCCGGGGGGTGGGCGGCCGCGCCGCGGGCCGCCGGGACGGAGCCCTCACCCCGTTTGGCCTGGGCGGCGGCATGTTCGGTCCGGGCGGCGGCGCGGCGCTGCGTTCCGGGGAACCGTGCGCTCCAGCGCGTGAAGTTCACTGCGTTCAAGCCTCGTGGTGTCGCAAGTGGTCGCTGTGTCTGCCCCGGCAAGGGCCGGGGGCTTCCCCCAGGGTCGAGCGTTGGACGGTGTCACTCTGTGCAGGTGTGAGCCCACCTATGGTCACACGTCCAGTGTGGCCGAGCGCACTGACAGAGTCAGTCCCCTTTGTCCTTCGGGGGGTTGGAGGCCGGCCCGGGCGGAGGCGCGTGCCGGCCCGTGGGGGTGCCACCTGCGGCGAGTTCGAATTCCGCGCGGGGGTGTTCCAGGGAGCCGAGGGAGACGATCTCGCGTTTGAACAGGCCGGAGAGGGTCCATTCGGCGAGGACGCGCATCTTGCGGTTGAAGGTGGGGACCCGGCTGAGGTGGTAGGCGCGGTGCATGAACCAGGCGGGGTAGCCCTTGAGCTTGCGGCCGTAGACGAAGGCGACGCCTTTGTGGAGGCCGAGGGAGGCGACGGAGCCGACGTACTTGTGCGCGTACTCGGTGAGGACTTCACCGCGCAGTGAGGCGGTGAGGTTGTCGGCGAGGGCCTTCGCCTGGCGGACGGCGTGCTGGGCGTTGGGGGCGCATTCGCGGCTGTGCTCGCCGGCGGTGATGTCGGGGACGGCGGCCGCGTCGCCGGCGGACCAGGCGTTCTCGACTCCTTCGACGGTGAGGAAGGCGGTGCAGGCGAGTCGGCCGCGTTCGTTCTTGGGGAGGTCGGTGGCGTCGAGGATCGGGTGCGGTTTGACGCCGGCGGTCCACACGACGGTCCGGGTGGGGAAGCGGGAGCCGTCGCTGAGGACGGCAACGCGGTTCTCGCAGGATTCGAGGCGGGTTTCGAGGCGGACGTCGATGTTGCGTCTGCGCAGTTCACGGACGGTGTAGACGCCCATCTCCGGGCCGACTTCGGGGAGGATCCGGTTGCTGGCCTCGACCAGCACCCACTTCATGTCCTCGGGCTTGATGTTGTGGTAGTACCGGGCCGCGTAGCGGGCCATGTCCTCCAGTTCGCCGAGGGCCTCGACGCCCGCGTAGCCGCCGCCGACGAAGAGGAAGGTGAGGGCGGCGTCGCGGATGGCGGGATCGCGGGTGGAGGAGGCGATGTCCATCTGTTCGATGACGTGGTTGCGCAGGCCGATGGCCTCTTCGACGCTCTTGAAGCCGATGCCGTAGTCGGCGAGTCCCGGGATGGGGAGCGTGCGGGAGATGGAGCCGGGCGCGAGGACGAGTTCGTCGTACTCGATCTGCCTCGGGCCGGTTCCCTCGTCGGCGGTGGCGAGGGTGGAGACGGTCGCGGTGCGCTTGGCGTGGTCGATGTGCTCGGCCTCGCCGATGACGATGCGGCACTTGTCGAGGACGCGGCGCAGCGGGACGACGACGTGGCGCGGGGAGATGGCGCCGGCCGCCGCCTCGGGGAGGAAGGGCTGGTACGTCATGTACGGGTCCGGCGTGACCACCGTGACCTCGGCCTCGCCCGGTCTCAGCTTCTGCTGGAGCCGGAGAGCCGTGTACATGCCGACGTAGCCGCCGCCGACGACGAGGATGCGCGTGCGGGGCGGGGTGCCGGGTGCCGTGCCCGGGGTGTTAGCAGCCTTCACCATCCCATGACGCAACGTGGCTGGGAGTTTGTCCACAGGCTCAGCAAATTGTGTGACCGGGGAGAGGGGTGGGGCGGGGCTGTCGAGGTGTCCGGATCCGGGTGGAGCGCCGCAGGTCAGGGGGTGCGGAGGGGGTGATTCCGGAGGCTTGTGGCGGAAAAGTGGGGGTGAATGCTCCGATCGGGCGGCGCTCCATGGGGGGCTGCCTCTTCTGAATTGACTCTGGCTCAACTATGTTCGTATCTCGTCGAGGAGCAGGACCGGGGCCCACTGACCGTGGCCCACCCTCGGCACGAAGGCGGGGAGTGTCTCCGGGGGGAGACAAATGATCACCGGGGGAAACATATGAACATGTCCGATTTCCATGGTTCTGCGACCGCTCTGTCGACTGACAGCGGCCGCGTGATGACCGGCGCGACGACGCACGGTGTGGGTCGTTCCACGCCCCTGCGCGTCGACGCCCAGCGCAACCTCGAACACGTCCTGCGCGCGGCGCGCGAGGTGTTCGGCGAGCTGGGCTACGGGGCGCCGATGGAAGACGTGGCGCGACGGGCGCGGGTCGGCGTCGGCACCGTGTACCGGCGTTTCCCGAGCAAGGACGTGCTGGTCCGGCGGATAGCCGAGGAGGAGACCGCCCGGCTGACCGACCAGGCGAAGGCGGCGCTGGGCCAGGAGGAGGAGCCGTGGCAGGCCCTCTCCCGTTTCCTGCGCACCTCGGTGGCTTCGGGCGCGGGGCGGCTGCTGCCGCCGCAGGTGCTGCGGGTCGGCCCCGCCGAGGAGGACGAGGCCGAGGAGGCGGAGGCGGCCGTCCGCGTGCCGCATCAGCGCCAGGCCGTCGGGACCGGTGGCCCGGACCTGCGTGTGGTGGGGTCACGTGCCGCCCACGACGAGCCGTCCGAGGACTCCGGGGCGGGTGCGCTGCTGGAGGTCGTGGGCCAGCTCGTGGACCGCGCCCGGGAGGCGGGTGAGCTGCGGACCGATGTCACGGTGGCCGATGTGCTGCTGGTGATAGCGACCGCCGCTCCGGCGCTCCCGGACCCGGCGCACCAGGCCGCCGCTTCCTCACGGCTGCTCGACATCCTGCTGGAGGGGCTGCGCTCGCGGACCGCGTGAGACGTCGGCCGCTCGTGCGGCGGCTGCCCGTGCGGCGGCTGCTCGTGCGCCGGTCACTCGAACGGTCGCCGCTCGAACGGGTGGCGAACGGTACAGCGATTCGCCGGATCATGCCCGGATGAGTGGATGGGGCGCAGAGCGGCCCGGGGCGTACGCGCCGTGTGCCACGCTGGATCGGTGTACCGGTTGAGTGTGGCGTGCGGGGGCTTCCGCGATGGGCGTTGACGGTCGGGGCGAGTCACTCGGTGACGCCGGTGGCAAGGCCGAGGTGAGCGGGCTGCACGCCCGGCAGGTACCGGCGCAGCGCGATCCCGGCACCCGGCAGGCCTCCGCGGGCATGTCCGCCGGGGAACTGCCACCATCGGACGCCGACTTGGTCGCCCGGATGCGGGGCGGGAACGACAGCGCCTACGAGGAGCTGTTCCGCCGGCACGCCGATGCCGTCCGGCGCTACGCGCGCACCTGCTGCCGGGACGCGCACACCGCCGACGACCTGACGGCCGAGGTGTTCGCGCGGACGCTGCAGGCGGTACGGGGCGGGGCCGGGCCGGACCACTCGGTGCGGGCGTACCTGCTGACGACCGTGCGGCGGGTCGCCGCCGCCTGGGCGAAGACGGCCAGGCGGGAGCAGCTGGTCGAGGACTTCGCGGTGTTCGCGGAGCAGGCGGCCGCCGGGGCGGACAGCGGCGGCGGGCTGGGCGGGCTGTCGGGGGACGACACCCTGGAGCTGGGCGCCGACGTGCGGGCCATGCACGAGGCGGAGCAGTCGCTGGCGATGCAGGCGTTCCGCAGCCTGCCCGAGCGGTGGCAGGCCGTGCTCTGGCACACCACCGTGGAGGAGTCGACGCCGAGCGCTATCGCCCCGCTGTTCGGGCTGAGCGCCAACGCGACCGCGGTGCTGGCCGGCCGGGCCCGTGAGGGGCTCAAGCAGGCCTACCTCCAGGCGCATGTGAGCTCGGCGCTGAGCGAGGGCGGTGACTGCGCCCGCTACGCGGACCGGCTGGGCGCGTACGCGCGGGGCGGGCTGCGGGTGCGGGCTGAGCGGGGGCTGCGGGGGCACTTGGAGGAGTGCGCCAAGTGCCGGCTGGTCGTGCGGGAGCTCAAGGACGTCAACGCGGGGATTCCCGCGCTGCTGCCGGTCGCGGTCATCGGGTGGTTCGCCGCCGGGTACGCGGCGAAGGCGGCGGGTGTGGTGGCCGGCGGGGCTTTCGCTGCCGGCGGGGCCGGGGCCGCAGCCGCGGCGGCCGGGGGGACGGGTGCGGGTGCCGGTTCGGCGGGTGCCGGAGCGGCGGGGGCTGCCGGGACTGCGGGCGGGGCGGGGGGCGGGGCCGGGGGCGCGGTGGCGTCCGAGGCACTGGGGATGCCCGCCAAGGCCGCCATCGCCGCCGGACTCGCGGTCGCGGCGGCCGCCGGGGTGGTGTTCGCCCTCGTCGGGGACGGTGGCGAGCAGCAGGCCGGGGCGAAGCCGGTGCCGCAGACGGTGGCGCCGGTACGGCCGGCCCCCGGGTCCGCCGCGCCGCCCGTCGCGGAGCCGGGGCCGCCGCGGGCGAATCCGCCGGTAGCCGAGGCACCCGTACCCGTACCCCCGCGGCGCAGTGCCGCGCCGTCCCGGACTCCGGTCACCGTGCGTCCCGCTTCCCCGTCACCTTCGGTTTCGAGGCCGCCGGCCGCGTCCCGGCCCCCGAAGCCGGCGCCGAAGCCGTCGCAGGGGTTCCAGCTGGCCCGGCTGGAGCACTCCGTGTACGGGGAGCACACCGGTCCCGAACTGGAGACCTGGCGCAGCAGCTGGGTGTGGCAGCGCTGGGGACTGGTGGTGGGCGGGCAGCGGTTCGGGCAGGGGATCACCGTGAACTCCCGTTCGTCGGTGGAGGTCGGCCTCAACCGACGGTGCGGGGCCTTCTCGGCGCGGGTCGGGGTGGACGGCATGTCCCTGATGACCGACGCCGAGGTGCGGTTCTCCGTCTACGGGGACGGTCGGCGGCTGTGGAAGTCGGACGCCCTCGGGCACGACGACGCCCCGGTGCGGGTCGACGTGTCCCTGGCCGGGCAGACGACGCTGCGGCTGGTGGTGGAGCGGGCCGGGGAGGGGCGGCTGCCGGCGCTCGCGAGCTGGGCCGACGCGGTGGTCAGCTGCGGGTGAGCAGCCCCGCGACCTCGTGCGGGGTCAGCGCGGCGCCCGCCGTCTCCTCCTCGGCGTAGCGGGCCGGGCCGAGTACTGCGAGGTTCTGACCCGGGAGCGCGTGCAGGGCGGCGGTCTCGGGGACCGACCGCGGGTATCCGGCGCGCCAGGCGGTGGCGGCCGCGAGGACCCGTACGGATTCGGCGTGGCGCCCGGCCGGGGCGAGCATGACGGCCGCGGTCTCGGCGAGCGAGGCCAGGACGCGTTCGGCGCAGTGGGCGGTGACGGCCGCCTCCAGGGCCGGACCGATCCGGTCCAGTCCGGCGCGCGGGCCGTGCTCGCGGCCGGTCAGGACGGCGTCGACGTTGTCGAGCCCGGTGGTGAGCTGCGGGGGCGCAGAGGTCTTCGCGGCCTCGGCGCGGGCCAGGTCGATCCGGGTCCGGGCGTGGTCCTCCTGGCCGCGGAAGAGGGCGATCAGGGCGGTGAGAAGGTGGCTGTAGGCCCGTACGTCGTGCATCGCTCCGTACTGCTCGGCCTCGCGGTCGGCTTCGGTCAGCGTGCGCTCGGCCCTCTCGAAGTCACCGGCACAGAAGTCGCATTCGGCGAGCCGGGTCAGGACGAAGGGCACTTCGCTGTCCGCCCCGGCCTCGCGGGCGAGGTCCAGGCACTCCTCGTACGCGGTGCGGGCGAGGCCGTACTGACCCCGTGAGATCGCGAACTCACCGATGACGCCCGCCACCTGGGACCGGGTCCAACGGTCGCCGACGCGGCGGGCGAGGTCGCGGAGTTCGGCGAGGTCGGTCTCGACGGTGGGCAGGCCGCCCGTGGTGTCCATGGCGAAATGGGCGCGGACCAGGAGGGTGACGCCCAGTTCCCAGGGTGTGCCGTGGCGTCGGCAGTTCTGCACGCTCTCGTCGAGATTGCGCAGGAATTCGGCGGTGGGGGCGGCGAAGTGGGCCGTCATGGGCCAGAGCATGTTGGGGAAACGGGTGGACTCCGGTCCGCCGCCCCGCAGGACGCCCGTGATGCGGGCGGCGCGGTCGGCGTATTCCGGGGTGTGGAACTCCTGCGGCGGCTGGCTTTCTGAGGTCAGGAACAGGTGGAGCATTTCCAGGCGGGCCCGGGCGCGGTAGGCGGGTGAGCCCTCGGGGGCGGGGGCGTCGGGGGCTGGGGCGTCGGGGGTGAGTGCGAGGACCCTTGCGGCCCATTCGGCGCCTTCGGTGCGGTAGTGGCGCAGCCACCAGAACCAGCCGAGGGCGAAGGTGAGGCGCTGTGCGGTGTCGGTGTCGGCGGCGTCGACGGCGTGTTCGAACGCGGCGCGCAGGTTGTCGAGTTCGGTCTCGATCCGCCGGATCCAGGGGATCTGGGTGGCGGAGCGGAGGTGGGGTTCGGCTTCTTCGGCGAGGGCGAGGAAGCGGGCGGTGTGGCGGCGGGCGGTGGCCTCGGCGTCGGCGGGGGCGGTGAGGGCGCGTTCCGCGGCGTACTCGCGGATGGTTTCGAGCATGCGGTAGCGCATGCCGTCGGGGCCGGGTTCGGCCAGCACGAGGGACTTGTCGACGAGGGAGCCGAGGGCGTCGGCCACGTCCAGGCCGGGCCCGGCGCAGACGGCCTCGGCCGCGGCGAGGTCGCAGCCGCCGGAGAAGACGGACAGGCGGCGCAGGACGGTGCGCTCGGGCTCGGTGAGGAGTTCCCAGGACCAGTCGACGACGGCACGCAGGGTCTGCTGGCGGGGCAGGAGGGTGCGGCTGCCGCCGGTCAGGAGGCGGAAGCGGTCGTCGAGGCGGTCGGCGATCTGGCGCGGGGTGAGCAGGCGCAGGCGGGCGGCGGCGAGTTCGATGGCGAGCGGGAGGCCGTCGAGGCGGGCGCAGATCTCGGTGACGGCGTCCGGGTCGTCGGCGGGGTCGAAGCCGGGGCGGGCGGCGGTGGCCCGGTCCGTGAAGAGGCGGTGGGCGGGGGCGGGCGGCAGGGGTTCGACGGGGCGCAGGGCCTCGCCGGGGACGCCGAGGGGTTCGCGGCTGGTGGCGAGGATGCGCAGGCCGGGGCAGTGGGTGAGGAGCCGGTCGGCGAGTTCGGCGGCGGCGTCGATGACGTGTTCGCAGTTGTCGAGGACGAGGAGCATGCGGCGGTCGGCGCAGTGCTCCACGAGGAGGGTGGCGGGGTCGGCGGAGGCGGTACCCGTGTCGTGGGCGACCAGGGCGTTCTCGCGCAGGCCGAGGGCGCTGAGGACGGCGCCGGGTACGGCGGCGGGGTGGTCGAGTCGGGCGAGTTCGACGAGCCAGCCGGGTTCGGGGTGGGCGGCGGCGGCGTGTTCGGCGAGGCGGGTCTTTCCGGAGCCGCCGGGTCCGGTGAGGGTGACGAGGCGGGAGCGGGCCAGGTCGGTGCGGAGCGCGGCGAGTTCGGGTTCGCGGCCGACGAAGGAGGTGAGGCGGGGGCGGAGGTTGCCGGTGGGGCGCCGCTGCTCGGGCGGGGGTGGGCGCAGGAGTTCGGCGTGCAGGGCGCGCAGTTCCGGGCCGGGGTCGGCGCCGAGGCCTTCGGCGAGGGCGCGGCGGGTGGCCTCGTAGGCGGCGAGGGCTTCGGCGGGGCGGCCGGCGGCGCGCAGGGCGCGCAGGTGCAGGGCGTGGAGGGGTTCGTCGTACGGGTTCTCGTGGATCAGCGCCTCCAGTTCCGGGAGGAGCGTGGCCGGGGCGGGGGTGCCGGCGGTGAGCTCGGCGGCGATCCGGGCGCGGAGGGTGGCGGAGCGGAGGGCCTCGGGGGCGGCGGCGTGGGCGGTGCGGGCGGGTTCGGGGAGGTCGGCGAGGGCGGGGCCGCGCCAGAGGGCGAGGGCGGAGCGGAGGGTCGCGGCGGGGTCCTGGTGGCGGGCGGCTTCGCGGGCGAGGCGGGTGAAGCGGTGGAGGTCGACGTCGTCGCGGGTGGCGCCGAGGCGGTAGCCGCCGGTCGGGTCGGCGAGGACGGCGTCGCGGGAGCCGAGGGCGCGGCGGAGCCGGGAGACGAGGGCCTGGAGGGCGGCGGGGGCGTCCTGGGGCGGGTCGTCGCCCCAGACCTCGTCGACGAGGTCGGCGACCGTGGCGGCGGCGGGGGCGCCGGCGCGCAGGGCGAGGGCGGTGAGGAGCGCGCGCAGGCGGGCGCCGCCGATGGGGAGGGGGGCGCCGGTCGCGTCGCGTGCCTCGCTGGGGCCGAGGATGAGGTACCGCACCGGGCAATTCTGCCTTGACCCTGGCCGGGTGGTTACGGGTTTTCGGGCGCCCCCGGGCCCCCGGCCGCGCCGCGCCTTCCGGGGTGCCGCCAGGACCCCGCGCCCAACTCCCCCGCTGCCGGTCAGACGTACCCCCACCGGGCTCGATGCGGCGGGGCGGCACGCCCGTCCCGGCCGGCGCGGCGCCGTTGTACGAAGCGACCCGCCTGCGCCGGCCTTCCCGGGGCCACGGAGCCCGGTACGGCGCCGTGGCGCGAAGCGACCCCGGCTACGCCGGACCTCCCGGGGCCACGGAGTCCAGGACCCGCGCCCCACTCGCCCAGCTACCACTGGGAAGCGCCCCGACGGGCTCGATGTGGCGGGGCGGCACGCCTGTGCCAGTCCAGTCCAGTACGACGCCGGGGCACGGAGCGGCCCCCGCCCTGCGCCCGGGCCTTCCCGGGGCCACGGAATCCAGTGCGGCGCCGCCGCGCGAAGCGACCCCGGCCTGCGCCGGGCCCCGCGCCCCAACTCCCCTGCTGCCGGTCAGACGTACCCCCACCGGGCTCGATGCGGCGGGGCGGGCGCCTGCGCTCGGACCGCGGGGCGGCGGCGCTGCACGAAGCGGCCCCGCCTCCCTGGGCCGCTCCGGGCCCCGCTCAGGACTGTCGCCCCAACTCCCGTAGCCACCACCGGGAAACGCCCCATCGGGCTGATTGTGGCGGGTGCCACGACTGTGCCGGTCCGGTACGGCGCCGTGGCGCGGAGCGGCTCCGGCTACGCCGGACCTTCCGGGGCTCCGCCCAGGACCCGCGGTCCAACTCGCCCAGGCACCACTGGGAAGCACGCCACCGGGCTCGATGTGGCGGGTGTGCCGGCCGGTGCGGAGCCGTTGGGCGGAGCGGACCCGGGCTGCGGCGGGGCTTCTGGGACTCCGGTCTTGGAACTCCCGGCTACCGCTGCGAGGGGCCGTACGTGGCGCGTGGTACCGCTGTGCCCCGGGTTGCGGGTGCGCGCCGTTCCTGGTTGCGCCGGGACCCGCGCCCCGGAGGAGGTCGGCGGGGGTCAGGACAGGGCCGGGCGGCGGTGGGGGAGACCCGTGGGGACGGCGCGGCGGCGGGGAGTGGAGGTGCCCGTCCAGCAGGTGCCGCGGCGGGCCAGGAGGCGGCGGAGCCACAGTTCCATCGAGACGAGTTCCGCCAGCCCGTCCAGCGGCACCGGCCGCCCGTCCGCCGCGTCGAGCAGCGCCTGGCGCACCACCCGGGCCTCGATCAGTCCGGCGTCGGCCAGCAGCGGTGCGGTGAACAGGGACAGCAGGGAGGTCAGGGCCGCGCGCAGCCCCAGACGGGTCGCCGTCTCGTTGGGCTCGGGGGAGCTCACCCCCCAGCCCGGCGGCAGTTCCCGTACCCCGGAGGCCGACAGCACGCTGCGCAGGATCGCCGCGCGGGCCCCGGGCTGCACCCGCAGGGACTCCGGCAGGGCCCGCGCGGCCCGTACGACCTGGTTGTCCAGGAACGGGGCGTGCAGGCGCTGGCTGCGGACCTCCACGGCCTGCTCGAAGACGCGGTGGTCGGCGGCGTGCCGGGTCAGGGCGGCGCGGGCGCGGGCCTCGCCGGGGCGCAGGGACACCGGGGGCCGGCCGGCCGCGGTGGCCAGCCGGATCGATACTTCCGCCAGGGCCTCGCCGGTCAGCCAGCCCGCGGCCGGGCCCGGCCGGGACCAGGTCAGGGCGGCCAGCGAGGCGTCGACCGGCCCGGTGGCGGCCGCCGCGACCGCCCCTTCGCGCAGCCGGGCCGCGGCGGCCTCCATGCCCGCGCGGTACGACGTGCGGGCGAGCCGTCGGGCCGCCGCGTACACGGTCAGCGGCACCAGCAGGGAGTGGGAGTCCGCGGAGGCCGTCCGCGCCAGCGCGGCCACCGGGCGCAGCAGGTGGCGTCTGCGGCGGTCCATGAGGAGGTCGGCCAGCCGGGCGGGGTGCGCGTCGAGGACCTGGCGGGCTCCGTGCCCGGTGAAGTGGTCGGCGGAGCCGGCCGCCAGGCGGCGCCGCTCGCGCGCGGCGAACACGAGGGAGGGGCCGGGTTCGTCGGTCAGCGGCCCGTCGAGTTCCGCGTACGGGAGCGCTTCCTCGGCGGCGGCCACGACGACGTGGTGCAGCCGGGGATCGGTCGCGATGGCGTGGGCGCGTTCCAGTTCGGCCTCGCGCCCCCGCGGTGTGGCGAGGTCGTTGAAGGTGACGGCGAGGAGCCGTGAGCCGGATCCGGGCAGGGTCCCCGGTACGCCGGGCAGGCCGGCCGCGAGCAGGGCCAGCGTCGCGGAGGCGCTGCCGCCGGAGAGGTCGGCGCCCACTCCGGGCACCGGGGCGGGGGCTCCGCGCGCCGCACGCCGGTCGGCGGGGCCCATTCCGGGTACCGGCCCGGGGTCGGGTGCCAGGGCGTCGGGGGCATGCCGGGGGGCCGTGAGCCGGGCGCGCACCGCGTCGACCAATGCTTCCCGTACGCCCTCCACCGCGCGCTCGGGGTCGGCTTCGGGGGCGGCGACCGCGAGCGAGGCGACCGGTTCGTAGCCGGTGATCTCCCGGGAGCCCTCGCGCAGGATCAGCGTATGGCCGGGCGGGATGCGCCGGACGCCGACGTACGGTGTGCCGTCGCCCAGTGCTTCCGGGCTGTCGGGGCAGGCCAGGAGGGCGGCGAGATGGCCGATGTCGAGCTGCGCCTCGATGAGGTCGGCGAGCGGGAGTGCGGCGGTTGCGTACGCGGTGCCGCCCGCCCAGGGCGTGTAGAAGACGGGCCGGGCGCCGGCGAGGTCGCCGAGGACGGTGATCCGGCGCCCGGCCTGGACGACGGCGGTGTAGCTGCCGGACCACTGGGTGAGGTGGCGCAGCGCCCCGCCGCGGGCGGCGTACAGGGCGCGGCGCAGTTCGGCGTCGGTGGCGCCGCAGCAGCCGAGGACGGCGAGCCTGGTGAACGGGTCGGCGGGGTCGGCGGTGATGGTGCGGATCTCGTCGGGGCGCCAGTCGCCGACGGCCCACAGCGGGTCGGGGTCGCCCCACAGGAGTTGCGCCCCGACGGGGTGCACGGTGCGCTCCGCGTCCTGGGCGGCCGGGTCGTCGGGGTAGGCGGCGTCCGCGAGGCCGCCCCGGGGGGTGTCCGGGTAAGGGGTCCCGGCGGTGGTTCCGTACGCGGTGGACGCGTGGGCCGCCGATTCGTACGAGGACCCGCCCGCGGCCCCGTATTCGTACGCGGAGCCGGAAACACCCTGGCCGGAGACCCTTCCGGCCGTGCCGAAGCTCGCGGCGATACTGCTCCACCCGACCAACCAGCGCACCGCCGCCGCCTCCCCAGCCTGTGGGCAAATGACCGGGGCACGGGCAGCGCGGCCGGCGTGCGGGCGCGACCGTCCGGGACCCCGGGTGGCTCGGGGTCCATGCTGCCACGAGAGAGGGCATGCGAGAGGGGTTCGGGGGGCGCACATGCAAACGAACACGCCCCCAGCACACGGTATTTGGCGTTCCGTTCCCACCGCCCCATAGGTCGCTTTCAGCCATTCTTCGGCCGTACTGAGGGCCGGTGACGGCCCGCGACAGCCCCCCAGGGCCGTCGGCGGGGCGCGGCCCGAGGGGCGGCGACCGCCCCCCGGACCGTTCCGCCACCCGCGGGGATTGAGGCAGCGGCATCCCCCGGCCCGCCCGGTTCCCACGGGATCCGCGCGGCGGGCCGACCCACGCACCGCACATCGAATCGCCGGGCCCGGCGGGCGGCCAGAGCGCACGGCCGGGCGCACGGCACCACGGGCGGAGCACGCCATGGCACGTGCGCCCCGGGCGCGGGCCCCCTCCCGACTGTGCGTACGGACAACAATCTCGCCATACGGAAGTCGGGGCCTTAACGCTTGGGAGGCGGGGAACTACGCTGGGTTTACGAAATGCCGGGCGCCTATGCCCCGGCGGCGTCTGCGTTCCGCGTGTGACGAGGGGTGGCGCATGTCCAGGGAGCTCCGCGAGCCCAATGAGAAGCTCGGCGCCGTGCTCGCCCTGGCGGGCATCAGCAACGCCGGGCTGGCCCGGCGGGTGAACGACCTCGGCGCGCAGCGCGGCCTGACGCTCCGGTACGACAAGACGTCGGTGGCCCGGTGGGTGTCGAAGGGGATGGTGCCGCAGGGTGCGGCGCCGCATCTGATCGCCGCGGCCATCGGGGCGAAGCTTGGGCGTCCGGTGCCGTTGCACGAGATCGGCCTGGCGGACGCGGATCCGGCGCCGGAGGTCGGGCTGTCGTTCCCGCGCGACGTGGGGGCGGCGGTGCGGTCGGCCACCGATCTGTACCGGCTGGACCTGGTGGGGCGGCGCGGGGGCGGCGGGATCTGGCAGTCGCTGGCCGGTTCGTTCGCCGTGTCGGCGTACGCGACGCCCGCCTCGCGCTGGCTGATATCGCCCGCCGACGGTTCGGTGGCGCGCGAGCCGGGCGGCGCGGCAGCGGTACGGGAGGCGGCGGAGCCCGTCGTGGCGGCCGGCCCTTCGGCGCCGGCCCGGCAGAGCCAGCGCACCGCACACTCCCCGCGCGAACCGGGCGCCGCGGCGGGCAGCCCGGCAGGCACTGCGGCAGGCACCGCGACGGGAAGCGGGGCAGGCAACTCGGCGGGCGCGGGAGCCCCGGGCACCGCGACGCCTCCCACCGCGACGCCTCCCACCGCAGCGCCGAACCTGGCAACGGCCGGCGGCGGCATCTCGGACGTCTCCCCGCAGCGCGTCGGGCACAGCGACGTGACCAAGCTGCGCGAGGCCGCTGAGGACGCCCGCCGCTGGGACTCCAAGTACGGCGGCGGCGACTGGCGTTCCTCGATGGTGCCGGAGTGCCTGCGGGTGGACGCGGCGCCGCTGCTGCTGGGTTCCTACACGGACGAGGTGGGCCGCGCGCTGTTCGGTGCGACCGCCGAGCTGACCCGGCTGGCCGGGTGGATGGCGTTCGACACCGGCCAGCAGGAGGCCGCCCAGCGCTACTACATCCAGGCGCTCCGGCTCGCCCGCGCGGCCGCCGACGTGCCGCTCGGCGGGTACGTGCTGGCCTCGATGTCCCTCCAGGCCACCTACCGGGACCACCCCGACGAGGGCGTGGACCTCGCCCAGGCCGCCGTGGAACGCAACCGCGGCCTTGCCACCGCCCGCACCATGAGCTTCTTCCGGCTCGTGGAGGCCCGGGCGCACGCGAAGGCGGGCGATTCGGCGGCCGCCGGCTCGGCGTTGCGGGCGGCGGAGGGCTGGCTCGAACGCGCCCGGGACGGCGATCCGGACCCCACCTGGCTGGGTTTCTACTCGTATGACCGTTTCGCCGCTGATGCGGCGGAATGCTACCGGGACCTCAAACTCCCCCGGCAGGTACGCCGCTTCACCGAGCAGGCCCTGTCCCGCCCCACGGAGGAGTACGTGCGCTCGCACGGGCTGCGCCTGGTGGTGAGCGCGGTCGCCGAGCTGGAGTCGGGCAACCTCGACGCGGCGTGCGCGGCGGGCACCCGGGCGGTGGAGGTCGCGGGCCGGATCTCCTCTGCCCGGACGAACGAGTACGTACGGGACCTGCTGCACCGGCTGGAACCGTACGGGGACGAACCGCGCGTCGCGGAGCTGCGCGAACGGGCCCGGCCGCTGCTGGTGACACCCGCGTAGCCGCGCTGTCGGTGGCGGGGTGCAGTATGCAGGGGTGGGAGGTGTCGGCTTGGGCGGCGGCGTGGGCATGGGCGTGGGCGTGGACTGTGACGTTGTGGTGATCGGCGGCGGGATCGTCGGTCTGTCGACAGCGCATGCCCTGTCGCGCCTGGCTCCGGGCACGCGGGTGACCGTCCTGGAGAAGGAGGACGGCCCCGCCCGCCACCAGACGGGCCGCAACAGCGGGGTGATCCACAGCGGCATCTACTACCGCCCGGGCTCGTTGAAGGCGCGGTCCGCGGTGCGCGGGGCGGCCGAGATGGTCAAGTTCTGCGCGGAGTACGGCATCGCGCACGAGGTGACCGGGAAGCTGATCGTCGCCACGGAGCGGGAGGAGCTGCCGCGGCTGCACGCGCTGGTGCAGCGGGGCCGCGAGAACGGCATTCCGGTGCGGGAGCTGGGCCCGGCGCAGATCGCGGAGTACGAGCCGGAGGTGCGGGGGCTGGCCGCGATCCATGTCGGTACGACCGGGATCGTGGACTACGGGCAGGTCGCGGCGCAGCTGGCGGAGTCCTCCGGTGCGGAGATCGTCTACGGCGGGGCGGTGGACCTGATCTCGCGCCGCCCGGCCGGGGTCGCGGTCCGCACGACGGCGGGCGCGGTGGTGCGCTCCCGGGTGCTGGTGAACTGCGCGGGCCTGCAGTGCGATCGGATCGCCCGGCTGGCCGGTGACGAGCCGGGGATGCGGATCATCCCTTTCCGGGGTGAGTACTACGACCTGGCGCGGCCGTCGCTGGTGCGCGGGCTGGTCTACCCGGTGCCGGACCCGGCGTTCCCCTTCCTCGGTGTGCATCTGACGCGGGGCATCGGGGGCGGGGTCCACGTCGGGCCGAACGCGGTGCCCGCCCTCGCGCGGGAGGGGTACGGCTGGGGCACGGCCTCGCCGCGGGACCTCGCCGACGAGCTGGCCTGGCCGGGGGCGTGGCGGATGGCCTCGCGGCACTGGCGGTACGGGGCGGGCGAGATCCGGCGTTCGCTGTCGAAGCGGGCCTTCACCGAGGCGGTGCGGCGCCTGCTGCCGGAGGTCTCGTCGACGGACCTGGTCCCGGCGGCGGCCGGGGTGCGGGCGCAGGCCGTCCTGCGGGACGGGACGCTGGTGGACGACTTCCTGATCCGGGAGGCGCCCCGTACGGTGCACGTCCTGAACGCCCCTTCGCCGGCGGCGACCGCGTCCTTGCCGATCGGCCGCGAGGTAGCCCGCCGTGCCCTGGCAGCGCTCGCGTCAGCCTGACCCGCATCCCCGGCGGCCCGCGAGCCGCCCTGTCTGCGACTGCGAACCGACCCCCCGCCCGGCATCACCCGTCGAGCTGTCACCGCCACGACGGCGCCACCGCCCGGCAGGGGTGACCACCGCCCGGCGAAGGAAACCGCCCTACCGCCGCAGACCGGCCTGTCACGTCGCAACCGTCCCCACGGCCGTGACCCGCGTCGACGTGGCCCTCCGCCGGACGGGGTGGCCGCCGCCGGGTCCGGTCACGCGGGCGGCCTGGGCGGGCGGGCGGCGCCTGCGGGCCGCCCGTTGTCCACCCTGCCCCCGCGACCCGCGTCGCAGACCCCGACGCCCGAGCCGGTCCGCGGGCGGCTGACAGGACGGCGCCCCACACGTCCGCAGCCAGGGTCGGCAGTGCCGCGTGCCCGGCCGGCCGGCCCACGGAAGCCCCCACCGCGCCCCCGCGGCCCGGCCGGCCCCCGCATCCCCGGCCGCCCGCCGCGGAGCGGGAGGGCCGTGCGGTGCCCGAGTCGTAGAATCGGCACATTGTGTCTGAGTCCCTGAACCCCCAGCCGCCGAGCGCCAGCGCCCCCGCAGAGGGCGCCGCCTCGTACACGCCCCCGAAGTGGCGCACCGAGCCCCGCTTCCCCGACGGGCCCGCCCCCGACCCGGCCGGCTCGCACCACGAGCGCCGCATCCGCAGCTTCCAGCCGCGGCGCAGCCGGGTGACCACCGGGCAGGGCGAAGCCCTGAAGCGGCTCTGGGGCACCTGGGGCCTGGACATCGACGGGCACCGGGTCATCGACCTCAAGGCCATGTTCGACGGCCTCCCGGTCGTCCTGGAGATCGGCTTCGGCATGGGCGAGGCCACCGCCCAGATGGCCGCCGCCGACCCCGGGACCGGCATCCTCGCCGTCGACGTGCACACCCCCGGCCAGGGCAACCTCCTCGCGCTCGCCGAGCGGGGCGGCCTGACCAACGTCCGCGTGGCCAACGGCGACGCCATCATCCTGCTCCGCGAGATGCTGCCGCCGGACTCCCTCGCCGGGCTGCGCGTCTACTTCCCCGACCCCTGGCCCAAGGCCCGCCACCACAAGCGGCGCCTGATCCAGCCGGAGTTCCTCGACCTGGCCGCCACGCGCCTGGCCCCCGGCGCGATCCTGCACTGCGCGACCGACTGGGAACCGTACGCCGAGCAGATGCTCGAAGTGCTCACCGCCCACCCCCGGTTCGAGAACACCCGGGCCGACGGCGGTTTCGCGCCCCGCCCCGACTTCCGCCCCCTCACCCGCTTCGAGGGCCAGGGTCTCGACAAGGGGCACGTCGTACACGACTTGCTCTTCCGTCGCACGGACAGCTGACAGAACGGGCAACGTCACTCCGCGTGTCAGACCGGCTCGCTAGGGTGATGACGTGGGGTACCGAGCGCTCTCAGGTGTGCTCGCACGTCCGTCGGACCCGGTCCGTACGCGCGTGCTCGTCGTCATGCTCGCCGCGCCCGGCGTCGCGATCCTCGAACTCGTACGGGAGCAGACCGGCACGGCCGGCTTCTGTGTCGGCCTCGGACTGGCCGTGCTGCCGGTGCCGCCGCTCATGGCGGCGTTCCGGTGGCTCGGTCGGGCCGCCCCCGGCCCCTGGCGGCAGTTGCTGCTCTGCTGCGGCTGGGGGGCCTGCGCCGCGGCGCTGATAGCCATACTGGCCAACAGCTTCGCCACCCAGTGGATAGCCGGGGCCACCGCCGACCCCTCCGATGCCGATCGGCTCGGCTCGGTGGTGATCGCCCCCGTGGTCGAGGAAAGCGCCAAAGCGGCGGCGCTGCTGCTGGTGTTCGTGTTCCGAAGACGACGGCTGGCCGCGCCCGCCGACGGCTTCGTCATGGCCGGGTTCACCGCCACCGGCTTCGCCTTCACCGAGAACATCCTCTACCTGGGCAACGCCTTCGACGAGGACGTGGCCGACGGTACCGGCGTGCTCGACTCCGTCACGGCGGCGACCTTCTTCGTACGGCTGGTGCTGTCCCCGTTCGCGCACCCGCTGTTCACGGTGCTCACCGGACTCGGTTTCGGTCTGGCCGCGCTCAGCCGGCGCCGGCGCGGCCGGATCGGCCTGCCGCTGCTCGGACTGGCCGCCGCCATGGGCCTGCACGCGCTGTGGAACAGCTCCTCGCGCTACGGGGAGTACGGGTTCTACGTGGTCTACAGCTGCGTGATGGTCCCGGCGTTCGGCCTGATGCTGTGGCTGGCCGTACGGATAAGGCAGCGCCGTCTGCGGGCCGTCGCCGCCGAGCTGGCGGTGTACGCCGCCGCGGGCTGGCTCGGTCCGGCGGAGGTCCCGGCCCTGGCTTCGATGCCGGCCCGCTCGCTGGCGCGTTCCCTGGCCCGGCGTACCGGTGGCCGGGCCGCGGGCAGAGCCGTCGCCCTGTACGAGGCGGATGCGGCCGCCCTGGCCCTGCTGCGTCACCGCGCCCGCCGCGGCGGCCCGGTCCGGGAGCGGGACTTCGCCCTGCACGAGCGGGAGTTGCTGCGCGGCCTGTGGCTGCGCCGGGCGACCGCGGGGCCCGCCCTCTCCCGCGCGGCGGTGATGGAGGAGCTCCTGCCGCCGTGGTTCGACCCCGTCCCGGTACCGGCCCGTCCGGGCGTCGTACCGAGCCCCAGGCCGGCGCAGGCCAGGTCCTCGGGCGCCGGCACTCCGGACGCCGGGGCGCGGTCTAGACGTTCAGGCCCTTGGACGTCAGCCATGCCAGCGGGTCCATGGTGGAGCCGCCCCGGCGTACTTCCAGGTGGAGATGGGCGCCGGTGACGTTGCCGGTCGCGCCGACCCGGCCGATGGTGTCCCCCGCTCCGACCGGGCCGGAGGTCACCGACATCGAGGACAGGTGGCAGTACCAGACCTCCGTGCCGTCATCGAGGCGGAGCACGATCCGGTAGCCGTACGCGCCGGACCAGCCCGCCGAGATGACGGTCCCGTCGCCCACCGCCTTGACGGGGGTGCCGGTCGGTGCGGCGAAGTCGAGGCCGGTGTGGTGGCCGGAGGACCACATGGAGCCGGAGTCGCCGTAGTGGGAGGTGAGGGTGTAGGCGGAGGTCGGCAGGGCGTAACCCCCGGCAGCCTGCGCCGCCGCGCCTCCCGCACGGGCCGCCCCGGCTTCGCCGCTGGCCGCCTCCTGCGCGGCGGCCTCCTTGTCCGCGGCCGCCTTGTGCGCCGCCGACTTCTCCGCGGCCTCCTTCTCGGCGGCCGCCCGCGCTTCCGCCGCCGCCCGGGCCTCATCGGCCGCCTTCTGGGCCGCCTCCCGCTGCGCCTTGGCCTCTTGGGCGGCTGCTTCGCGGGCCACCCGCTCGGCGTCCGCCCGGGCCCGGCTCTCGGCGGCGTCGTGCTGCGACTCGGCCTGCTGGAGGATCCGGTGACGCAGCGCCTCGCCGGCGTCGGCGTGCCCGAGGCCCTGCTCCCCGGCCGGCGCGTCCGCCACGGCGACGTGACCGGCTTCCTGGTCCGCACCGCCGCCGCCCAGCAGATCCGGGAACGAGGGCAGGGACACGGCGGCTTGGGGCCGGTCCTGAGCCGTGGCCATGCCGCCCGCGCCGACCGCCGCTATGACGCCGACGCCGAGCACGGTCGAACTGCGGGCCAGACCACCCCGCGGCTTGGCCACCCGGTGCTTGCCGCGGACCGGGCGGGCCGAGTCCTCGGTCGGGTTCCACTCGCCCCAGGCGCCGGCGGTGGGCGTCTCCTGGATGTCGGTGCCTTCGTGGGCAGGCGAGTTGGAGGCCACGGGGGCACACTCCTCATGAGCGGGAACGCGCACGGCGCCGTCTCTTGCGACGGCTGGGACGACCGCGCTGCGTTATCGAACGGTAATAGACGCGGGGGAGTGATTCCAAGCTGTAGCGATTGATCGTTAACCCCAATCGGCCACCCCCTGCACAGCCTTGGCCCGGACATTGAGGCCAATGCTGACCATCTCGGGCAAATATCGGCTCGGGACCCGTTACTTCACGCCACACCGGCCGAACGGCGCCCCCCGCCAGACACTCACACAAGGACGCCGGTCCAATACCCAGAGCGAGCACGCCGGTTCGGGCGGCAGGTCTACGCACCGCCGCGCGGAACCACCGGCACCGTGCGCCGGCGCTCCGGCTGGCCCCCCTCCGGGCGGCCCAGGGCCATCAGTGCCATGTCGTCCGTGGCCCTGCCCCCCGTGTGCCGGTGTACATCGCCGGCCAACGCGTCCAGCAGCTCGTCCGGCCCCGGGAAGACCCGACCGCACAGCCGGGCCGCCGGGTCGTAGAACTCGCCCGCCGCGTCACGGGCCTCCGTCAGCCCGTCCGTGTACAGCAGCAGCGTGCTGCCCGCCGGGAAGGGCCACTCGTCGGTCCGGTCCGGCCAGCCGCCCAGCTCCCCCATCCCCAGCGGCAGCGCGGGCTCGCTCGGCGCGAGCACCAAGAGACGGCCGTCCGGATACAGCAGCAGCGGCTCGGGGTGCCCACGGTTGACGGTCCGTAGCACTCCCGCGTCCGGCGGAACCTCCCCGAGCACGCCCGTCGTGAACCCTTCCACGGCGTCGAGGCTGTCGCGCCGCACGCCCTCCCGCGCCAGGGACCGCTCCAGCCGCTGCGCGAGCGCCTCCAGCGTCGGCTCGGTCTCCGCCGCCTCCCGGAAGGCGCCGAGCACCACCGCGACGGCCTCCACCGCCTCCAGCCCCTTCCCCCGCACGTCACCCACCACCAGCCGAACCCCGTACGGGGTGTCCTGCACGGCGTAGAGGTCCCCGCCGATGAAGGCGTCGGCCTGCGCGGCCTCGTACCGGGCGGCGACCTGCAACCCCCCGATCCGCTCGGCCGGCGTGGGCAGCACGGCCCGTTGGGCGGCCTCGGCGATCTCACGCGCCGAGGCGAGCCGCTCGCCGCTGCGCCGCACGACCCGGTTGATCAGCAACGCCATCCCGGACACGGTGATCACGGTCGCCAGCTCGGTCAGCGCCTCGGCCCGCCAGCCGGTGACGGCGTGGCCCCGCAGCACGGCCACCGCGAGCGAGGCGGCGCATCCCACCAGCGCGGTCGTCCGGAACGAGTACAGCGGAGCCGCGATCAGCGGGGCGGCGGAGAAGAACGGCGAGCCCGTGTAGCTCGGCGGCGAGACCAGGTCGAAGACGAACCCGAGGACGATCAGCACGAACGGCAGCGTCCGGACCACCCGCCGGGCCACACCGGCACCCGAGCCCGTCACGAGCCCGTCGCTGTCCTGCCGGCTCCGCCCCGCCACGTCGCTCTCCTGCCGCCCGGTCCCTCGCGGGGCGCGGGCCCACTGCCGCCTCGCCCCTCAAGGCTCCCGCCTGGCACCCCGGTACGGCGACCCGGCCGGACCGTCCGGGTGACGGCGACCGGGAACGACGAAGGCCCGGCTCCCCAAGGGGAACCGGGCCTTCGTACTGAGTAGCGGGGGCAGGATTTGAACCTACGACCTCTGGGTTATGAGCCCAGCGAGCTACCGAGCTGCTCCACCCCGCGTCGGTAAACACAACTCTACGTCATTCGGGGGACGCCTCCCGCCAATTAGCTCCGGGAGCCCCCCTCAACCACCTATCACCGCAGGTCACAGCCCTGTAGAAAGGTTCCAGCGCGACGGTCGCCGCTGCGCGGGACCCCGGGCAGCGCCCCGCCGGCCACAACTCCCCACCTCCCACACCCCCTCGCCGCCCTTGGCGGGAAACCGTCGGGGCCACTCCGGTCGATACCCGATCGGCCTTGCGCCCCTCTCCGGCTATGCTCTGGGGTGAGCACGCCGAGGGCCATTAGCTCAATTGGCAGAGCAGCGGACTTTTAATCCGTTGGTTGTCGGTTCGAGTCCGACATGGCCTACTGCTCGACGCAGCGCCCCGTCCGGTTCACACCGGTCGGGGCGCTGCGTCGTTTCCAGGCGCGTACAGGGGCCCGGGAACGGGCTCGGCCCCCGCGGCACCGGGAGGTGCTGCGGGGGCCGAGCCGGGGTCAGCGGGCCGTCAGGCCTTAGCCGTTGCGCTTCCAGCGGGGCTTGTCGTCACGACGGCCGCCGAAGGAACCGGTGGAACCGGAGCCGGAGGGGCGGTTGTCGTCGCGGCGGCCGTAGGGGCGGTCGCCACCACCGGAGCGGAAGCCACCGGAGGGACGGTCGTCACGACGGAAACCACCGGACGGACGGTCGTCGCGGCGGAAGCCGCCACGGTCGCCACCGCGGTCGTCACGGTTGAAGCCACCGGAGGGACGGTCGTCGCGGCGGAAACCACCGGACGGACGGTCACCACCGGAACGGAAGCCACCCGACGGACGGTCATCACGACGGAAGCCACCACGGTCACCGCCACGGTCGCCACCGCGGTCGTCACGGTTGAAGCCACCGGAGGGACGGTCGTCGCGGCGGAAACCACCGGACGGACGGTCACCACCAGAGCGGAAGCCACCCGACGGGCGGTCGTCGCGGCGGAAGCCACCACGGTCACCGCCACGCTCGCCACCGCGGTCGTCGCGACGGTTGTCGCGGCGCTCGTAGTTGCCACGCTCGTCACGGCTCTGGAACGCCGGGCGCTCCTCGACGACCGGCTCGGCCGCGACGGCGGCCGCGACCTCGGCGACGGCGGCCTCGGCCACCTCGGCGACAGCAGCCTCCGGGTCCTCGCCGCGCTCACGGGCGGAACGGGCGACGAGGCGGTCGGCCTCCTCGCGCAGCTCGGCGGCGCGACGGGTCGCGCGCTCCAGCTGCTTGGTGAGGTCGGCGACCTCGCGCTCGGCCTGCTTGGCAGCGTTGTTCGCGGAGTCGGCCTGGACCTGCGTCAGCGAACGCGCACCGGTGATCTCGGCGACCTCGGGGTCGAAGGCACCGACGCCCTGGACGATGTGGCGCGAGGCGTCGACGCCCGCGTCCTCCATCAGGCGGAAGATCTGGCGGCGCTGGTGCGGGAGCGCCAGCGACACGACGACACCGGACTTGCCGGCGCGGGCGGTACGGCCCGAGCGGTGCAGGTAGTCCTTGTGGTCACCGGCCGGGTCCACGTTCAGGACCAGGTCGATGCCGTCGACGTGGATGCCGCGGGCGGCGACGTCGGTGGCGACGAGCGCGTTGACGTAGCCGTCCTTGAAGTCGGCGAGGACGCGGGTACGGGCGCCCTGCGTCATGCCGCCGTGCAGCGCGTCGGCCTTCACGCCGGACTCGATGAGCTGCTCGGCGATGCGGTCGGCGCCCAGCTGGGTGCGGACGAAGATGATGGTGCGGCCCTTGCGGGCGGCGATGGCGGCCGTGACCGGCGCCTTGTCCTTCGGCTTCACGACGAGTACGTGGTGCGTCATGGTCGTGACGTTGCCCTGGGCGCTGTCGACCTCGTGCGTGACGGGGTTGGACAGGTAGCGCTTGACCAGGGTGCCGATCTCGTTCTCCATGGTGGCGGAGAAGAGCATGCGCTGGCCGCCGCCGGGGATCTGGTCGAGCAGCTCGGTGACCTCGGGCAGGAAGCCCAGGTCGGCCATCTGGTCGGCCTCGTCGAGGACCGCGATCTTGACGTTCTCCAGGGAGCAGGCGCCGCGGTTGATGATGTCGCGCAGACGGCCGGGCGTGGCGACGAGGACGTCGACACCGCGCTCCAGGGCGTAGATCTGGTTGCCCATGGAGGTACCGCCACAGACGACCTTCATCTTGAGGCCGAGGACGTCGCCGTAGGGCTGGAGGGCGTCCGCGACCTGCATCGCGAGCTCACGCGTCGGCGTGAGGATGATCGCGCGGGGCTTCTTCTTCTCGGTGTGCCCGCCGGCCAGCGAGGCCAGGGTCGGCAGACCGAAGGAGAGGGTCTTGCCGGAGCCGGTGCGGCCACGGCCGAGGATGTCCTTGCCGGCCAGGGCGTCCGGGATGGTCGCGGCCTGGATCGGGAAGGGGGCGGTGACACCGTTCTGGGCGAGCTTGCGCACGATGCCCTCGGGCAGACCGAGGTCGCCGAAGGTGATGCCGGGCTCGGCGTCGGCCTCGTCGGAGGCGGTGTCGGTGGACTGGTCGGTCGTCACATCAGCCTCAAGAGCCTCGATGATGTCGTTCGCCTCGGCGGCCTCGATGGCCTCGGTGACCACAAGGGCCTCAACGGCGTCGACGATCTCGTTGGAGTCGTTCTCGGGCATGACGGCACGGTCAGAACTGGAAATGGACATGCGAAATGCGAAACCTTCCGGAGTCTCGGCACGCGCCCAAACTCCGTGAATCGCAAATCGACCGCCTCAATGCGGTCAGCCACGGCTAGGGAGAGTACGCGCCACACGGCGCTCTTCGGATTCGGCGCCGGGCAATGGGATCAAACGATCTATAACCATACGCACCCTCCCCGGGGTCTGGCAAGTTTCTCCCGCAGAAAGGTTCTGACCTGCGGCGATGCCCTGGGGCTGAGTGCTGTCGGCCGGGCTACTGCGCCGTCGGCGGGCTCGGCTCGGGCTGCGGGGAGCTCGGGGGCGTCGGAGTGGGTTCCGTCACAGGCGGGGAGCTGGGCGACGGCGTGGGCGGCGTGACGACGGGCCCGCCGGAGCCCGACCCGGATCCGGAACCGGACCCCGAACCGGACCCCGACCCCGAGCCGCCCGTACCGGAACCGCCGCCGGCACCCGACCCGCCCCCCGACGGCACCTGCGAGCCCTGGCCGCCCGCTCCGCCACCCGGCCCGGCCGACGGCGAGGGGACCCCGGGCCGGCCCGCCGGCGCGCCCGGGCTCGGGGAGGCCCCGGCCCCGCCGGCCGCCTTCCCCGGCTCCCCGGGCTTGCCCGGCGCGTTGCCGGCCGCGTCCTTCGTGCCGTGGCCGTCGCTGTGCACCCCTGAGCCCCGCCCGGTGGTGGCGCCCCCGACTGCGGCGGCGCCCTTGCCGCCCACCGAGGAGGAGGGACCGGGCTTGGCGGCGTCCTCGCCGACGCTCATGCAGCCGGCCGACGCCGCGACCGCGAGCGCGGCGGCGGCCAGTCGGAGGGAAGCGGACAACTGGCGCACGGGGGCACCTCCGTAAGGGGACGGGGAGCACGGCCCGCACCTGGCGGGTCAATGTGCCCAACTCCCTTTACCCCGTAAGAGACACGCCCTCAGGCGAACAGCGCTCGCGCGACATGCGTCCCAAGATGTACGGAGCCCAGCCCGAGCAGCACCGAGGCCACCACGTTCGCGGCGGCCTGGAACTTCCGGCCGCGCTCGGCCAGCCGCAGCGTCTCGTAGGAGAACGTCGAGTACGTGCTGAGCGCCCCGCACAGCCCCGTCCCGAACAGCAGGCCGAGCCGCGAGGAGGCCGCCCCGGCCAGCAGGGCCCCGGTCAGCAGCCCAAGCGCCAGACAGGCGGCGGCGTTCACGACGAAGGTGCCCCAGGGGAAGAGGGAGTCGTGCCGGGCCTGCACCGCCCGGTCGGTCAGGTACCGCAGCGGCGCCCCGACCACCGCTCCCGCGATCACGAGCAGCCAGTTCACCCGCACCGCCGCCGCAGCGCCAGCCGGGTCACGGACGCCGCCGCCCAGACCGCTCCCAGCGCGGCGGCCACCGTCAATACGGCGTACCCGAGCGCGGCGGGCGCCTCCCCCTCGTCCAGCAGCCGCGAGAAGTCGGCCGCGTAGGTGGAGAAGGTGGTGAAGCCGCCCAGCACGCCCGCCCCCGCGAAGGGCCGTACCAACGGGTGCGGCGCCGTCCGGCCGCCCTCGCCGATCAGCACCATCAGCACGCCGATCAGCGCGCAGCCCGCCACGTTGGTCCAGAAGGTCGCCCACGGGAAGGCGCCGTGGCCGGCCGGCCACAGCAGGGAGAGCCCGTAGCGCGCCGAGGCGCCCACGGCCCCGCCCGCCGCCACGGCCGCGAGCACCCGCCCCTGCGGCTCGGTGCGCTGCTCCGGCACATGGAGGTCGACATCCGGGTCGATCGCCTCGGCGCCGGGGACCGGCCGGGTCATCCGTAGCCCAGGTCGTGGAGCCGCTCGTCGTCGATCCCGAAGTGGTGGGCGATCTCGTGCACGACCGTGACCTCCGTCTCCGCCACCACGCTCTCCCGGTCCTCGCACATGCGCAAGGTGGGGTTGCGGTAGATGGTGATCCGGTCCGGGAGGACCCCGGCGTACCACTCGCCGCGGTCGGTCAGGGGGGTGCCCTCGTAGAGACCGAGCAGCTCCGGGTCCTGCGCGGGCGGCTCGTCCTCCACGAAGACCGCCACGTTGTCCATCAGTCGGGTGAGCTCGGGAGGGATCCGGTCCAGGGCCTCTGCGACGAGTTCCTCGAACTCCTCGCGCGTCATCTCCAGCACCAGGTCATTGTCCCTCCGGGACACCCGCGGAAACCGTTTTGGCGATAGGTCCCGACATCCCATATGCTTCTCACGTCCCCGACGCGCTGAAAAGTGCCCGGCGGGCCTTTAGCCCTCATCGTCTAGTGGCCCAGGACGCCGCCCTTTCAAGGCGGTAGCACGGGTTCGAATCCCGTTGGGGGTACGCAACACCATGTGCAAGACTTGTTCTTGCACAAACCAGGTCCTGTGGAGCAGTTGGTTAGCTCGCCACCCTGTCAAGGTGGAGGTCGCGGGTTCAAGTCCCGTCAGGATCGCTGAGGCTGGAAACAGTCTCGTGGCTGGGTAGCTCAGTTGGTACGAGCGATCGCCTGAAAAGCGATAGGTCGCCGGTTCGACCCCGGCCCCAGCCACCACACGGAAGGCCCCGTCCATCGGACGGGGCCTTCCTGCGTCACCCGGCCGTTTCCCGGGCCTTGCGGTGCCACCGCGCCAACGCGGCCGCCGGTGCCGCTACGGCGACCAGCGCCAGCACCGCCCAGTCCGGTACGGCCCGCGCCACCGACTGGACCCACCGCTCGACGGCGAACGAGTCGTCCACGTCCAGCAGCCCGGGCAGCGCGCTCGCCCCGTCGTACAGCAGGAACAGCGCGCCCAGGGTGATGAAGAACAGCCCGGACAGCAGCGAGGTGGTGTGCAGCCGGAGCCGGCCGGCCCGGACGGTCCGCCCGCGCAGCCAGCGCCGCCGGCCCAAGTCGAAGCGCTCCCACAGCAGCGCCAGCAGGAACAGCGGTACGGCCATCCCCAGCGCGTACACCGCCAGCAGCAGCCCGCCGTAGACGGGGCTGCCGCTGACCGCCGCCACCGTCAGCACGCTGCCCAGGATCGGCCCGGCGCAGAACCCGGCCAGCCCGTAGAGAGCGCCCAGCGCGTACACCGACAGGGCGGTGGTCGGACGGATCCGCCCCGAGAGTTCCGCGGCCCGCTTGGAGGCGAAGCCGAGGCCCAGGATCTGGGCCAGGCCGAGCGCGATGATCAGCCAGCCGCCCGCCAGGACGAGTCCGTCGCGGTGGCCGTGGAAGAACCGGCCCGCGTACGAACCGGCGGCGCCCAGCGGTACGAGGGTGCTCGCGAGGCCCGCGTAGAAGATCCCGGTCCGGGCCAGCAGCCGGGAGGCGGAGTCGATCGAGTACGCGAAGAAGGCGGGCAGCAGCAGCGCACTGCACGGGCTGAGCAGCGCCAGCAGGCCGCCCAGGAGGGCGGCGAGGTATCCGATGCCGTTCACTTCGAGGCCTGGGCCCGGGCCTTGGCGCGGGCGATGGCGGCTTCGAAGGCGCCGAGCGGCTGGGCGCCGGCCAGGGGTTGTCCGTTGACCAGGAACGACGGGGTGGAGGCGACCCCGATGCGGTAGCCCTCCTCCTGGTCCTTGCGCAGGGCGGCCAGGGCGTCCGCGCCGGCCATGTCCTGCCGGAACCGGTCGAGGTCGGGTACCCCGGCGGCCCGTGCCAGCTCGGTCAGGCGTTCCTCGCCGAAGCCCTTCTCCTTGGCCCCTTCGGCGTACGCGGCCGCGTGGAACTGGGCGAACCGGTCCTGCCGGCCCGCGGCCCAGGCGGCTTTCGCAGCGGCCTCGGATTCGGCACCGAAGATCGGGAAGTTGCGCCACTCGATGCGCAGGGTGCCGTCATCCACGTACTTGCGCATCAGCGCGGGTTCGGTGTCGCGGGCGAACTTGCCGCAGTAGCCGCACTTGAAGTCGGAGTACTCGATCAGCACCACGGGGGCGTCGGCGCGCCCGGCGGCCAGCTTGTCGCCGGGGTCGCGGCGGGCGAGCGCCGCCAGCGGGTCGGGGGCCTCTGCGGCCTCGGGCGCGGCGGCCGCAGCGGGGGCGGCGGGCGCGTCCCGGTCCGCGGTGGCCTGCCAGGACACGACCCCGAGGGTGATCGCGGCGAGGGCGGTGGCGGCGGAGTACATCAGGGGCTTGCGGGAGGGGGCGGAAGGCATACGGGTGCTCCGGAGCGGTGGTACGGGTGATGGGCGGGACCGGCGGGAGGGCCGGTCCGCTACACCCGCATCACGGACAGCTCCACCGGTCCCGGCGCGGGGCGGTCCGGTCCGCGCACGCGCACCCCGGCCGGCAGCGCCCGGCCGCCGGTGTCCGGCCCGGCCGGGAGCCGGACCGCCGGGGCGCAGGCGTGGTCGCGCCCGTCGCGCGGCGGCACGGCCGGGGCGCGGCCGTGGTCCCCGGCGCCGGGAGCGCAAGCCGGGCCCTGGCCCTGGCCCTCGTACGCCACCGCGGCGGCCTCGGCGAGGGCGGACGGGGTACGGGCCACCGACGCGCCGGAAGCGGTACGGGCCGCAGGAACCGCGAGGCGCGGGCCCGGCCCCGGGCCCGCAGAGGCCGGGGAGCCCTCGGGACCCGCCGAAGCTCCCGGGACCGTCGCCGCCAGCAGCACCGCGAGGACGGCGCCGAGCAGCCACCACACTCCACGGGCGCGGGACATGGCGGGCCTCTCACTCGCGGGACGGTGGGTTTAAGGTGATCTCGTCCCGAAATGGTACGGGTAGGTGCGACAAATGCGTTCGCCACCCGACCCTCCCGGGTGAGATCCTCGATCAGGTATGTCTACTTCCTTCGCCGCCCTGCAGACGCTTCTCGGTGAGATTCCCCTCCGTGACGCGCACCGCCTCGGCCGCCGCCTCGAAGGCGCCCGCCGCATCCGCAAGCCCGAGGCCAAGCAGGCCGTGCTCGACGAGATCGCCGCGGAGGCCGAGAAGGCCGCCGCGCGTCTGGCCGGCCGTGCCTCGCGCAGACCTACGGTCACGTATCCCGAGAACCTGCCCGTCAGCCAGAAGAAGGACGAGATCGCCGAGGCGATACGCGACCACCAGGTCGTGATCGTCGCGGGCGAGACCGGCTCCGGCAAGACCACCCAGATCCCCAAGATCTGCATGGAGCTCGGCCGCGGTGTCCGGGGCATGATCGGCCACACCCAGCCGCGCCGCATCGCCGCCCGTACGGTCGCGGAGCGCATCGCCGAGGAGCTGAGGTCCGAGATCGGGCAGACCGTCGGCTGGAAGGTCCGCTTCACCGACCAGGTGGACCAGGACGCCACCTTCGTGAAGCTGATGACGGACGGCATCCTGCTCGCCGAGATCCAGACGGACCGCGAGCTGCGCGCCTACGACACGATCATCATCGACGAGGCGCACGAGCGGTCCCTGAACATCGACTTCCTGCTGGGCTACCTCTCGCAGCTGCTGCCGAAGCGTCCCGACCTCAAGGTCGTGATCACCTCGGCGACCATCGACCCGCAGCGCTTCTCCCGCCACTTCGGGGACGCGCCGATCGTGGAGGTCAGCGGCCGTACGTACCCGGTGGAGGTGCGCTACCGGCCCCTTCTGGAGGGGGCCGATGAGGACGCAGCGGATTCCGACCGGGACCAGATCACCGCGATCTGCGAGGCCGTCGACGAGCTCCAGGCCGAGGGCCCCGGCGACATCCTCGTGTTCCTCTCCGGCGAGCGCGAGATCCGCGACACGGCGGACGCGCTGAACAAGCGGAACCTAAGGTTCACCGAGGTCCTGCCCCTGTACGCCCGCCTCTCCCACGCCGAACAGCACCGCGTCTTCCAGCAGCACACCGGTCGCCGGATCGTCCTCGCGACGAACGTCGCAGAGACCTCGCTGACCGTGCCCGGCATCAAGTACGTGATCGACCCGGGCACCGCCCGGATCTCCCGCTACAGCCACCGCACCAAGGTCCAGAGGCTGCCCATCGAGCGGATCTCGCAGGCCAGCGCCAACCAGCGCAAGGGCCGCTGCGGCCGCACCTCGGACGGCATCTGCATCCGGCTGTACTCCGAGGACGACTTCCACGCCCGCCCGGAGTTCACCGACGCCGAGATCCTGCGCACCAACCTGGCCTCCGTCATCCTGCAGATGACCGCGGCCGGACTCGGCGAGATCGAGAAGTTCCCCTTCATCGACCCGCCGGACCACCGCAACATCCGCGACGGCGTCCAGCTGCTCCAGGAGCTCGGCGCGCTCGACCCGTCCGAGAAGGACGCGCGCAAGCGGCTCACGCCGATGGGCCGCCAGCTCTCCCAGCTGCCGGTCGACCCGCGGCTGGCCCGCATGGTCGTCGAGGCGGACAAGAACAACTGCGTCCGCGAGGTCATGGTCATCGCGGCGGCCCTGTCCATCCAGGACCCCCGCGAGCGGCCCTCGGACAAGCAGACGCAGGCCGACCAGAACCACGCCCGCTTCAAGGACGAGACGAGCGACTTCCTGTCGTTCCTGAACATGTGGCGCTACATCCGCGAGCAGCAGAAGGAGCGCGGCTCCTCCTCCTTCCGCCGGATGTGCAAGCAGGAGTACCTGAACTTCCTGCGGATCCGCGAGTGGCAGGACATCTACTCGCAGCTGCGCACGGTCGCCAAGACGATGGGCATCCACGTCAACGAGGCCGACGCCCCCGAGCACAGCGTCCACGTCTCGCTGCTGGCCGGTCTGCTGTCGCACATCGGGCTCAAGGACACCGACAAGAACGAGTACCTCGGCGCCCGGGGCGCCAAGTTCGCGGTCTTCCCGGGTTCGGCGCTGTTCAAGAAGCAGCCGAAGTTCCTGATGTCCGCGGAACTGGTGGAGACCTCGCGGCTCTGGGCCCGGGTGAACGCCAAGGTGGAACCGGAGTGGGTGGAGCCGCTCGCCCAGCACCTGATCAAGCGCACGTACAGCGAGCCGCACTGGGAGAAGGACCAGGCCGCCGTGATGGCGTACGAGAAGGTCACGCTCTACGGCGTACCGATCGTCGCCCAGCGGAAGATCAACTACGGCCGCATCGACCCCGAGGTCTCGCGGGAGCTGTTCATCCGCAACGCGCTGGTCGAGGGTGACTGGCGGACCCACCACAAGTTCTACGCCGACAACCGCAAGCTCCTCACCGAGGTGGAGGAGCTGGAGAACCGGGCCCGGCGCCGGGACATCGTCGTGGACGACGAGACCCTGTTCGACTTCTACGACCAGCGCATCCCCGAGCACGTGGTGTCGGGGGCGCACTTCGACTCCTGGTGGAAGCACAAGAAGCGCGAGGAGCCCGAACTCCTCGACTTCGAGCGCGAGATGCTGCTGACGGAGAAGGCCGCCGGGGTCACCAAGGCCGACTACCCGGACACCTGGCGGCAGGGGCAGCTGAGCTTCCGGGTGACGTACCAGTTCGAACCGGGTGCGGACGCGGACGGCGTGACCGTGCACATCCCGCTCCAGGTGCTGAACCAGGTCACCGACGAGGGCTTCGACTGGCAGATCCCGGGTCTGCGGGAAGAGGTCGTCACCGAGCTGATCCGCTCGCTGCCCAAGCCGGTCAGGCGGCACTACGTACCCGCGCCGAACTTCGCGGCCCGTTTCCTCGCGACGGCGCGGCCCCTCCAAGAGCCGCTGCACGTGACGCTGGCGCGCGAGCTGCACCGGATGGTCGGGGTGCCGGTCTCGGCCGACGACTTCGACCTGGGCCGCATCCCGGACCACTTGAAGATCACCTTCCGGATCGTCGACGAGCGGCGCAAGAAGCTGGCCGAGGCCAAGGACCTGGAGGCGTTGCGCCTCCAGCTGAGGCCGAAGGCCCGTCAGGCGCTGTCCCAGGCCGCCGCGGCGACCGCCGAGCGGGCGGGCGGGACGTCGGTGGAGCGGACCGGGCTGACGGACTGGACGATCGGGACGCTGGACAAGGTCTTCGAGACCCGGCGCGCGGGGCAGCCGGTGAAGGCCTACCCGGCGCTGGTGGACGCCGGCGAGAGCGTGTCCGTACGGCTCTTCGACACCGAGGCCGAGCAGCAGCGGGCGATGTGGCTCGGCACCCGGAAGCTGATCCTCCTGGGGATCCCGGTCAACCCGGCCAAGTTCGCCTCGGACAAGCTGACCAACCAGCAGAAGCTGGCTCTCTCGCGCAACCCGCACGGCTCGGTGCAGGCGCTGTTCGACGACTGCGCGACCGCGGCGACGGACAAGCTGATCGCCGACCACGGCGGGCCGGCCTGGGACGAGGCCGGCTTCCGGAAGCTGTTCGACGCCGTACGGGCCGATCTGGTGGACACGACCGTGCGCACCGTCGGGCAGGTGCAGCAGATCCTGGCGGCCTGGCAGGCCTGTGAGCGGCGCGTGAAGTCCACCAGCAGCCTGGCGCTGATGGCGAACGTCCAGGACGTGAAGGCGCAGCTGGCGGCGCTGATGCCGGCCGGCTTCGTGACGCTGACGGGGCTGCGGAGGCTGCCGGACCTGATGCGGTACCTGGTGGCGATCGACCGGCGGCTCCAGCAGATGCCCACGGCCGTCCAGCGGGACACGACCCGCATGGAGAAGGTCCACGAGATGCGGGACGAGTACCTGTGGCTGCTGGAGCAGCTGCCGAAGGGCCGTCCCGTGCCGGAGGCGGTCACCGAGATCCGCTGGATGATCGAGGAACTGCGCGTCAGTTACTTCGCGCACGCGCTCGGCACGGCCTACCCGATCTCCGACAAGCGGATCGTCAAGGCGGTGGATGCCGCTGCCCCCTGAGCGGGTTCGACTGCACCCCCTGAGCTGCTGTACAGTCTGATTCGCAGCCGCCCACTGGGCAGCGCGCATCGAGGACCTGTGGAGCAGTTGGTTAGCTCGCCACCCTGTCAAGGTGGAGGTCGCGGGTTCAAGTCCCGTCAGGTTCGCAGAAACGTCAGGGCCCGCATCCCCCAGGGGATGCGGGCCCTGACGCGTTGTCGGGCCGGTGCGCGGCGCTGCGGCTCCTGTCGCAGCGCCGGAGCGGCCCCTGAGCGTGCCTGAGCGCCCCCGGGAGGGCGCGTGGGGATCTTCCTGCGCCCGGAGCGCAGTACAGCCCTCGCGAGGCGCCCGCCCCGCGAGGGCGCCCGTCGTGCACCCGGGGGCGGACGGGCGGCGCCGCGCTCCCGAATCACCCCTTCGTGTGACGGGTGTCACCACATGAGTTTTTGGGGGTCGCACTTTTATCGCACCCATATGCCGACTCAATTTAATATGTGCAATGGCACCTGCGAGGCCGGGTCTCGCGAACGCCGGCGATACGGGGCCCCGGACGCGCACCTTCCGGGCATAAAAAAGATCGCGCTGGACCCGGCGGAGTCCAGCGCGATCGAACGGCGAAACCTGTTGGGGCAGGTCCCGTCGTTTGAAGCCTTGTGGGTTTCATCGGATTGGGGGATCCGTTTCATGCCCTCCCCCGGCCGTCAGCCGGGAGCTGTCCCCAGAGAAATGGGGTGGTGCTGCGAGCCTCAGGCCTCGCTGCGCTGCTGCGGAATTCCCGCGAGCAGTGCGCGGACCTCAGCCTCGCGATAACGGCGGTGTCCACCCAGGGTGCGGATGGACGTGAGCTTGCCAGCCTTGGCCCAGCGGGTGACCGTCTTCGGGTCCACGCGGAACATCGTGGCAACCTCAGCCGGGGTCAGCAGCGGCTCGGCATCAGGGGTGCGAGCGGTCATGAGCGGCCTCCTCGGGAGAACCGAACCATCTCGGTTCTTTCCTCTAAATTCTGCACCTTGGCCCACGTTGCCCGAAATGGACACACGCAGGCCGAGTCGGTTATAGGACGAACGGCTTGTCCTCGGCACTACAACTACACCATCTGTCCAGCCTTGACGGCCAAACCGATGGAATTGCCCTCCGAGGTGTTCATCAGCGGCGGAAGCCGATGGACCGTCCCATAACGGACAGTCACCCCACTGTGACGATCAGTCACAGAGCGATCAGGAGTCGTCAGACCCCCCGTAGAGTGCAATACCGAGCATTCCGCCCAAAGTTGGGTGGAAGGAACCCTCCCCGGACTCCTTGTCCTATTTTGGCACGAGGGTAGGGGAAGGGCGCAAGGGTGTGGTTAGTGCGGTCCGTCACGCTTGAGTCAATGGCCCGGATCGGGACGTAGGTCCTGGAACAAAGACCCAAATGCCGCGATCAAGCCGCTGATCTGCGTTTTATGGCCGATCGGACGATACGGGTGACCCGGCGGCCTCCGCTAGGGACATTCCGGGCCGGTTCGGCCGATGCCGCCCCCGCAGGCAGGTCCGGAGGGTGCGTACGGGCCCTCACCGACCCCGCGCTAGTTAGCGAACAGTCGCTCCCGGACCGCCTTCCAGCGTTCCGCCAGGTCCGTGTACGCGTCGATCGCGCCCTGCGTGTCCCCCGCCCGCAGCGCCGCGATGCCCACCGCCAGGTCGCGGGCCGAGCGGTCGGCGGCCAGGGCGGCCTCCGGCAGCGCGTGCAGCAGCCCTCCGTAGTCCAGCTCCACCATCGAGCGCGGGTGGAACTCCTCCAGCCAGCTCCCGACCTCCACCAGCCCCTCCGCGAGCACCCCGTAGCCCTCCGCGGCCCGCAGCGTCCGCAGCCCGCGCGCCAGGCGCCGCCGGGCCTGCACCATCGGCGTCCGGTAGCGCAGCCGCTCGCCCGGCAGGTACTCCCGCTCCTCGTCCGCCACCAGCACGAACCAGCGCAGCGGGACCTGCCACACGGCGGTGCGGATCCACGGCCGCCCGTCGGGGTTCCGCTCGCGCCAGGCCTCGTACGCCTCGGCCGCCCGGCGCCGGGCCGTCGGCGGCAGCGCCGCGTCCAGCACCGGACGGGGGAACTCCGCCTCCAGTTCCTGGAGCGCCAGCCAGCCGCGCAGCCTGGTCCGCCACGGGCAGACCAGCAGCACCCCGTCCCGCTCGGCCGTGAACGCGTCCCCGCTCTCGTGCGCCGGGACCCCGACCACCGGCACCCGGACCAAGTCCGCGAGCGACCTGCGCAGTTCGTCCTGGGCGGTCGGGGCGTCCCCGCGCCGGGCGTAGCCGGACCAGTGCGCCCGCTCGGCCTCGGGAAAGGCCGCCAGGGGCTCGTAGACGCGCAGGTAGGACGCGTACGGCACGGTCGGGCCGGTGCGCGCGGAGGGCAGTCGGCGTTCGGGGGATTCGCTCACGCTCTCGTACTCCCCCGACCTGCCCGGCGGTACTCCGCACGAGGGTCCCCAGGTCACCGGTAACCCTGGAGTGTTCCGATCTACGGACAGGGCGTTCCCTTCCGCCTCCCAGGTCTTACGCTGCTCCCAGCGCGCCCTCCCCCACCCGCAGGGCGGGCGTCTTTCCGCCGAATCTCTTCCATGGGAGTCACCACCGTGACCGAAATGACCGACGGCGTCCTGCACACCTTGTTCCGTACGGAGCAGGGGGGCCACGAGCAAGTCGTGCTGTGCCAGGACCGGGCCACGGGCCTCAAGGCCGTCATCGCGATCCACTCCACCGCCCTGGGCCCGGCCCTCGGCGGCACGCGCTTCCACGCGTACGCCTCGGACGAGGAAGCCGTCCGTGACGCGCTGAACCTCTCGCGCGGCATGTCGTACAAGAACGCCCTCGCCGGTCTCGACCACGGCGGCGGCAAGGCCGTCATCATCGGTGACCCCGACAGCCTCAAGAGCGAGGAACTGCTGCTGGCCTACGGCCGGTTCGTGGACTCCCTCGGCGGCCGCTACGTGACCGCCTGCGACGTCGGCACGTACGTCGCGGACATGGACGTGGTCGCCCGTACGACCCGCTGGGCGACCGGCCGCTCCCCCGAGAACGGCGGCGCCGGCGACTCCTCGGTGCTCACCTCCTTCGGCGTGTTCCAGGGCATGCGCGCGAGCGCCCAGCACCTGTGGGGCGACCCGACGCTGCGCGGCCGCAAGGTCGCCGTCGCCGGTGTCGGCAAGGTCGGCAAGCACCTGGTCGAACACCTGCTGGAGGACGGCGCCGAGGTCGTGATCACCGACGTCCGCCAGGAGTCGGTGCAGGCCGTCCTCGACAAGCACGCCACCGGCAAGTACGCGGGCAAGGTCACCGCCGTCGCCGGCACGGACGCGCTGATCCGCGTGGAGGGCCTGGACATCTACGCCCCCTGCGCGCTCGGCGGTGCGCTGAACGACGAGTCGGTGCCGGCCCTGACCGCCAAGGTCGTGTGCGGCGCCGCGAACAACCAGCTCGCGCACCCGGGCGTGGAGAAGGACCTCGCGGACCGCGGGATCCTCTACGCCCCCGACTACGTGGTGAACGCGGGCGGTGTCATCCAGGTCGCGGACGAGCTGCACGGCTTCGACTTCGACCGCTGCAAGGCCAAGGCGGCGAAGATCTTCGACACCACGCTGGCCATATTCGCACGTGCGAAGGCGGACGGCATTCCGCCGGCCGCCGCGGCCGACCGGATCGCCGAACAGCGGATGTCGGACGCCCGCGCGGGCCGAGCGCTCTGATCCGTCCCCGGGTGCCCGGGGGACCCGCCGCTGCCGCCGGAAGGGTCCCCCGGGCCACGGGGGAGACGGAACTCACTGCGCTTCGGCGGGTCGCGCGCCAGGAAAGGGCTAAAATCGCAGCTGACCAGCGAGTACGGGGTGTCTCGTTGGTCCTGCACCGGGGCGCGTCATGCGGGCGGCGTACCGTATGGCCGCGGAAGCAGGTACCGTTGAACCCCTACGGACGGTCTCTTCGCGGAGAGCCCGCTCCGAACCATGAACGCGTGTCAGACTCTGGGGCCGTCGAGCCCCGTCACCGAGGGGGTCGAGCCATGGGGCGCGGCCGGGCCAAGGCCAAGCAGACAAAGGTCGCCCGCCAGCTGAAGTACAACAGCGGCGGGACTGACCTCTCGCGTCTGGCCAATGAGCTGGGCGCATCGCCGACGGAGCCGCTGCCTATCAGCGCGCCGGTCGAAGTCGATGACGATCTGGACGACGACGACCCGTACGCCAAGTACGCGGAGCTGTACAACAGCGATGACGACGAGGACGAGGACGAAGAGTCCGGTCCGTCGGCGCACCGTCGCGGCGCTTGACGCACACCGCGTCCGCCACGCTCAGAGTCTTGAGCGACTCGAAGTAGTGAAACCCGGTCCAGGGCATCGCCCCGGACCGGGTTTCAGTGCTGCTCAGCTCGCGTAGGAACCGGTGAGGGTCGCGCCCTCGGTGTGGTCGCCACGGTCCAGGATCTCGCCCGCGACCCAGGCGTCCACGCCCCGGTCGGCCAGCGCGGTCAGGGCCACGTCCACCGACTCCTGCGGGACGACGGCCATCATGCCGACGCCCATGTTCAGCGTCTTCTCCAGCTCCAGCTGCTCCACCCGGCCGGTCCGGCCGACCAGGTCGAAGATGGCGCCGGGGGCCCAGGTCGAGCGGTCGACCGTGGCGTGCAGGTGGTCCGGGATCACCCGGGCGAGGTTGGCCGCGAGGCCGCCGCCCGTGATGTGCGAGTACGCGTGGACCTCGGCCGTACGGGTGAGGGCCATGCAGTCCAGCGAGTAGATCTTGGTCGGCTCCAGCAGCTCCTCGCCGAGGGTCCGGCCGAGGTCGTCGACGTGCTGCTCCAGGGCCATCCCCGCCTGGTCGAGCAGGACGTGACGGACCAGCGAGTACCCGTTCGAGTGAAGGCCGGACGATGCCATGGCGATGACGGCGTCACCCGTACGGATGCGATCCGCGCCCAGGAGCCGGTCGTACTCGACCACACCGGTGCCCGCGCCCGCCACATCGAAGTCGTCCGGGCCCAGCAGACCCGGGTGCTCGGCGGTCTCGCCGCCCACCAGGGCGCAGCCGGCGAGGACACAGCCCTCGGCGATGCCCTTGACGATGGCCGCGACACGCTCGGGGTGCACCTTGCCGACGCAGATGTAGTCGGTCATGAAGAGCGGCTCGGCTCCGCAGACGACGATGTCGTCCATGACCATGGCGACCAGGTCGTGGCCGATGGTGTCGTACACGCCGAGCCGGCGGGCGACGTCCACCTTGGTGCCGACACCGTCGGTGGCGGAGGCGAGCAGGGGGCGCTCGTACCGCTTGAGGGCGGAGGCGTCGAAGAGGCCGGCGAACCCGCCGAGGCCGCCGAGGACCTCGGGGCGCTGCGTCTTCTTCACCCACTCCTTCATGAGTTCGACGGCGCGGTCTCCCGCTTCGATGTCGACACCTGCTGCTGCGTAGCTGGCACCGGTGGTCTTCTCTGTCATGACAGGAGAGAGCTTTCGTGTCGTTACTGCGGGTGGTGCACGGCCCTGGGAAAAGCCTGAAAGACAGGGCCGGGCGCAGGTTGAACGGGATGGGGCGGGCGGGACCCGTCCGGGGGACGGGTCCGGCGCGTCCTACGGGCGCCGGAGCGCGTCGGCGGCGTCGGTGCCGCCCGCGAGCTCGGACTCCAGGAGCTGCTTGCCGAGCAGCTGCGGGTCGGGCAGCTCCATCGGGTACTCGCCGTCGAAGCAGGCACGGCAGAGGTTGGGCTTCTGGATGGTGGTCGCCTCGACCATCGCGTCGAGCGAGATGTACGAGAGCGAGTCGGCGCCGAGCGACGTGGCGATCTCGTCGACCGTCATGCCGTTGGCGATCAGCTCGGCCCGGGTGGCGAAGTCGATGCCGAAGAAGCACGGCCACTTCACCGGCGGCGAGGAGATCCGGATGTGGACCTCGGCCGCACCGGCCTCGCGGAGCATCTTGACCAGGGCCCGCTGGGTGTTGCCGCGGACGATCGAGTCGTCCACGACCACCAGGCGCTTGCCCCGGATGACTTCCTTGAGGGGGTTGAGCTTGAGCCGGATGCCGAGCTGGCGGATCGTCTGCGAGGGCTGGATGAAGGTCCGTCCCACGTAGGCGTTCTTGACCAGGCCGGATCCGTACGGGATGCCGCTGGCCTCGGCGTAGCCGACCGCGGCGGGCGTGCCGGACTCCGGCGTCGCTATGACCAGGTCCGCTTCGACCGGGGCTTCCTCCGCCAGGCGACGGCCCATCTCGACACGCGAGAGATAGACGTTGCGGCCGGCGATGTCGGTGTCCGGGCGCGCCAGGTAGACGTACTCGAAGACACAGCCCTTGGGCTTCGCTTCCGCGAATCGGGATGTCCGCAGGCCGTTCTCGTCGATCGCGATGAGCTCGCCCGGCTCGACCTCGCGGACGAAGCTGGCGCCGCAGATGTCGAGGGCTGCGGTCTCGCTCGCGACCACCCAGCCGCGCTCAAGGCGGCCGAGGACCAGCGGGCGGATGCCCTGCGGGTCACGGGCGGTGTAGAGGGTTCCCTCGTCCATGAAGACCAGCGAGAACGCGCCCTTGACCTGCGGGAGGACCTTGGCGGCCGACTCCTCGATGGTCAGGGGCTTGCCGTCGTCGTCGGTCTGGCCGGCCAGCAGGGCGGTGACCAGGTCGGTGTCGTTGGTGGCCGCCACCTGGGTGGCACGGCCGTCCTGACGGGGGAGGTCGGCGACCATCTCGGCGAGCTCGGCGGTGTTCACCAGGTTGCCGTTGTGACCCAGGGCGATCGAGCCGTGGGCGGTCGCGCGGAAAGTGGGCTGCGCGTTCTCCCAGACGGAAGCGCCGGTGGTCGAATAGCGGGCGTGACCGACCGCGATATGACCCTGGAGCGAGCCGAGAGAGGTTTCGTCGAAGACTTGGGAAACGAGGCCCATGTCTTTGAAGACGAGGATCTGGGAACCGTTGCTCACAGCGATTCCCGCGGACTCTTGTCCGCGGTGCTGTAGTGCATACAGTCCGAAGTAGGTGAGCTTGGCGACCTCTTCACCCGGAGCCCAGACACCGAAGACGCCGCAAGCGTCCTGGGGGCCCTTTTCGCCGGGGAGCAGGTCGTGGTTGAGTCGTCCATCACCACGAGGCACGCTTCCGAGTGTAGGCGAGATCGACCACTGGTCCGAATTGGGGACGGCCGGGAAATCTCACAGCACAGAGGGTGACGGAACCTTCCCGTCTCGGTATCCGAGCTCTTTGTTGACAGGTCCGCGCGCATTCGACAGGCTCTCGCCCCATGCAGCCCCTCGGTGACCGCACCGTCACCCTCGTCGAGCGCCGGCACGTGGACCTGGTCCGTGTCGCGAGCGCCATCTGTCGCTGCCCCGCGTAGTCGTACGCCGCTTCCCCTCCGCGCCACCGGCTTCGCTTGCCGCTGCCCTTTTGCGCTTTCTTCCCCTTCGCCCCGCCTGAGCCCGCTCGCCGTGCCGTGCGCCGTCCCGCGCCGCCCGGAGCCGGGCCGGCGGGCCATGCCTTGGAGTACCTGTGACCTCGTACGGATCCCCCCTGTCCCGCCGTGCGTTCGGCGGCGCCGTCGGCGTGAGCGCGGCCGCCGCCGCGGTGGGGCTGGGCTCGGCGCCCGCCGCCGCCCAGGCCCGGCAGACCGGCCCCGCCGAGCGGGAGTTCCGGGCCGCGCCGGGACGCCGGTCCCGGCGCCCCAACGTCCTGTTCGTCCTCGGCGACGACCTCGGCTGGGCGGACCTGTCCTCCTACGGCGCCCCGCACATCAAGACCCCGAACCTGGACCGGCTGGCCCGCGAGGGCGTCCGCTTCACCGACGCCTACTCGGGCTCCGCGACCTGCTCCCCGACCCGGTTCAGCCTGTACACGGGCCGCTACCCGGGCCGTACGCGGGGCGGCCTGGCGGAGCCGATCGCCGACAAGTCGGCCGGACTCGACCCGACGCACCCGACGCTGGCCTCCCTGCTGCGCGACCGCGGCTACGCGACGGCGCTGATCGGCAAGTGGCACTGCGGCTACCTGCCGGACTACAGCCCGACCCGCTCCGGATGGGACGAGTTCTTCGGCAACTTCGGCGGGGCGCTGGAGTACTACTCCAAGCTGGGCCTCGGCGGCGAGTACGACCTCTACGAGGGCGACGCCGAGTACAAGGACCTGCGCTACTACACGCGGATCATCACGGAGCGGGCGGTCGAGTACGTCTCGCGCGACCACCGCGGCAAGCCCTGGCTGCTGAACCTCAACTTCACCACCCCGCACTGGCCGTGGATCGCGGACGGGGACACGGCGCAGAGCGCGGAGATCGTCCGGCGGATCAAGGCCGGTGACGCACGGGCGCTGTGGCACCAGGACGGCGGGTCGGTCGAGAAGTACAAGCAGATGGTGGAGGACCTGGACCGGTCGGTCGGCGCGGTGCTGGAAGCCCTCGAGCGTTCGGGCCAGGAGGAGGACACCCTGGTCGTCTTCGCGAGCGACAACGGAGGTGAGCGCTTCTCCTACAACTGGCCGCTCTCGGGCAACAAAGCCTCCCTCCAGGAGGGCGGCATCAGGGTGCCGACGATCGCGCGCTGGCCCGCCCGGCTGGACGGTGGCCAGGTCAGCCACGTCCCGGTGTTCAGTCCCGACTGGACGGCGACGCTGCTGGAAGTGGCCGGCGCCCGGCCGCACCCGGCCTTCCCCCTGGACGGGGTGAGCCTCGCCGGGTACTTGCTGCGCGGGGAGGAGCCCGCGGAGCGGGACCTGTTCTGGAGGGTGCGCGGGGAGCGGGCGCTGCGCCGCGGCAACTGGAAGTACTACCAGGGCAAGAGCGGCCGGGACCAGCTCTTCGACCTGGCCGCGGACCCCCGCGAGCAGGCCGACAAGGCGGCCGTGGAACCGGCCCGGCTGGCGCGGCTGCGGGCGGCTTGGGAGAAGACGGACGCGGGGCTGCTGCCGTACCCGGGGTGAGGGCTCACTCCGCCGCGGAGGCCGCCTCGGCGGTCAGGCCCGCAGCGCCCGCAGCGCCCGCGTCGGCGCCGTCGGCCCCGCCGGTCAGGGTCAGCGTCCGGCCCTCGACCTTCCAGCCGAGCGGGCCCCTGGCGAACAGCGTGGTCAGGGCCCGTTCGACCTCGCCGGCCGGGCCCGTGCAGGCCATCCGGGTGGTGGCGAGCGGCCCGAAGCCGAGCGAGGCGCCGACGACGGTGGCCCTGGCCGTGAAGCGGTTGCAGCCGAGGCCACCGCTCACCGAGCCGTCGTGGGTGATGGTGAAACGCGCCTTCCCGGTGGCATCGGCGGGCACGGCGGAGGCCGTCCCGCCCTGCGCCAGGGCGGTGACGGTCCACTCGGTGTCGGTCAGCGGCGCGTCGGCAGGGGGCTCCGGGGAGGGCTTGCCGTCGACGGTCCCCGAGTGGACGGGCCGGGGCGCGCCGTCCTGGGCACCGCAGGCGGTGGTTCCGGCGAGCGCGAGGAGGGCGGCCAGGACGGCGGCGGGCACGGCGGCGGGGAGCGCGGGACGTTGCGTACGCATGTGCCTGTGACGGCCGGCCGGCCCGGCCGGTTCCCCGGTCAGCTCATCAGCTCATCAGCGGCAGCAGCGCCGACAGGTCGGCCCGCTCACCGCTGGCCCGTACGTGGGCTTCGCGCACCGCCTCGGCCCAGCCGGTCCGGCCCGTCGCCAGCCGCAGCCAGGTCAGCGGGTCGGTCTCGACCACGTTCGGCGGGGTGCCCCGGGTGTGGCGGGGCCCCTCGACGCACTGGACCACCGCGAAGGGCGGGATCCGGACCTCGACCGAGCCACCGGGCGCGCTGACGGCGAGGGCGTCGGCGAGCAGCCGGGTGCAGGCGGCGAGGGCCTGCCGCTCGATCGGGACGTCCAGCCCGGCCGCCCGGTTCAGGTCATCGGTGTGCACCACGAGTTCGACGGTCCGGGTGACCAGGAAGTCCCCGAGGGTCATGGCCCCGACCCACAGGCTGAGCACCCGGCGGTCCGGGTTCGCTGCGAGGGCCTCGGCCAGCCGCGCCCCTGCGCGCTCGTACAGCTCGGGCAGCGGCGCGCCGGCCAGGGTCTCCTTCGCCGCCTCGGCGATCTTCCCGGCCAGCGACGCGGTGGCGGAGGGCCATTCGACGGCGGTCAATTCCGGCACGGCGGCGGGCGGCCGGGCCAGACCGGCGGCCAGCGAGTCCGCGATCCACGCGACGTGCGCGGCCAGGTCCCCGACCGTCCACCGGCCGAGCCCGGCCGGCCGGGCCAGCTGTTCGGGGGTCAACTCCCCTACGGCGCCCGCGACATGGCCGAACTGGGCCATGACGGCGGCGCGGATCTTGGCGGAGTCGTAGGTGCGCGTTTTCCTCTTGGCGGGCGGCATGGCCCGACCCTACTCGGGCGGTCCGGCGCACGAGCCCCTGCCCGCAGGACGCGGGCAGGGGCTCGTGTGACGCAGCGGGTCCGGGCGCAGGATCAGGCGAGGAGCGCCGGGATCGTCGCCTCGTGGGCGGTACGCAGTTCCGCGAGCGGGATCGTGAACTCGCCCTGGACCTCGATCTCCTCGCCGTCGACCACGCCGATACGGGTGGCCGGCAGACCCCGCGCACCGCACATGTCGGTGAAGCGGAGTTCCTCGCTGCGCGGGACCGCCACGATGGCGCGGCCCGCGGACTCGGAGAACAGGAAGGTGAAGGCGTCCAGGCCTTCCGGGACCACGACCCGCGCGCCGTTGCCGCCGCGCAGGCAGGACTCGGTGAGCGCCTGGATCACGCCACCGTCCGACAGGTCGTGCGCGGCGTCGACCATGCCGTCGCGCGAGGCCGAGATCAGGATCTCGCCGAGCAGCTTCTCGCGGGCGAGGTCCACCTTGGGCGGCATGCCGCCGAGGTGCTGGTGCACGACCTCGGACCACGCCGAGCCACCGAACTCCTCGGCCGTGTCGCCGAGCAGGTACAGCAGCTGGCCGGCCTCCGAGAACGCCATCGGCGTGCGGCGGTTGACGTCGTCGATCACACCGAGGACCGCCACGACCGGGGTCGGGTGGATCGCGATGTCACCGGTCTGGTTGTACAGCGAGACGTTGCCGCCGGTCACCGGGGTGCCCAGCTCCAGGCAGCCGTCGGCGAGACCGCGGGTGGCCTCCGCGAACTGCCACATGACGCCCGGGTCCTCGGGGGAGCCGAAGTTCAGGCAGTCGGAGATCGCGAGCGGCTTGGCGCCGGTCGCGGCGACGTTGCGGTACGCCTCCGCCAGCGCGAGCTGCGCACCCGTGTACGGGTCGAGCTTCGCGAAGCGGCCGTTGCCGTCGGTGGCCATGGCGACGCCGAGGCCGGTCTCCTCGTCGATGCGGACCATGCCGGCGTCCTCGGGCTGCGCGAGCACCGTGTTGCCCTGTACGAAACGGTCGTACTGGTCGGTGACCCAGGACTTCGACGCCTGGTTCGGCGACGACACCAGCGCCAGGACCTGCGCGCGCAGCTCCTCGGAGGTCGCCGGCCGCGGCAGCTTGCCCGCGTCGTCCGCCTGGAGCGCGTCCTGCCACTCGGGGCGGGCGTAGGGGCGGTGGTAGACGGGTCCCTCGTGGGCGACGGTGCCCGGGGGCACGTCCACGATCTGCTCGCCGTGCCAGAAGATCTCCAGGCGCTCGCCGTCGGTGACTTCACCGATGACGGTGGCGATGACGTCCCACTTCTCGCAGATCTCCATGAAGCGGTCGACGTGCTGGGGCTCGACGATCGCGCACATGCGTTCCTGCGACTCGCTCATGAGGATTTCCTCGGGCGAGAGGGTCGCGTCGCGCAGCGGGACGGTGTCCAGCTCGACGCGCATGCCGCCGGAACCGGCGGAGGCCAGCTCGCTCGTGGCGCAGGACAGCCCGGCGCCGCCGAGGTCCTGGATGCCGGCGACCAGCTTCTCCTTGAAGATCTCCAGGGTGCACTCGATGAGGAGCTTCTCCTGGAAGGGGTCGCCGACCTGGACCGCGGGGCGCTTGGTGGGCTTGCTGTCGTCGAAGGTCTCCGAGGCCAGCACGGACACGCCGCCGATGCCGTCGCCCCCGGTGCGCGCACCGTAGAGGACGACCTTGTTGCCGGGGCCGGACGCCTTGGCGAGGTGGATGTCCTCGTGCTTCATCACGCCGATGCAGCCGGCGTTGACCAGCGGGTTGCCCTGGTAGCAGGCGTCGAAGACGACCTCGCCGCCGATGTTCGGCAGGCCCAGGCAGTTGCCGTAGCCGCCGATGCCCGCGACGACGCCCGGAAGGACGCGCTTGGTGTCGGGGTGGTCGGCGGCGCCGAAGCGCAGCGGGTCCACGACGGCGACGGGGCGGGCGCCCATGGCGAGGATGTCGCGGACGATGCCGCCGACGCCGGTGGCGGCACCCTGGTAGGGCTCGATGTACGAGGGGTGGTTGTGCGACTCGACCTTGAAGGTGACCGCGTAGCCCTGGCCGACGTCGACGACGCCGGCGTTCTCGCCGATGCCGACGAGCATGGCCGTGTTCTCGGGGGCCTTGTCGCCGAACTGCTTCAAGTGGACCTTGCTGCTCTTGTAGGAGCAGTGCTCGGACCACATGACGGAGTACATGGCGAGCTCGGCGCCCGTGGGGCGGCGGCCGAGGATCTCCCGGATACGGGCGTACTCGTCCTCCTTGAGGCCGAGTTCCTTCCAGGGCTGCGCCGCGTCGGGGGTCTCGGTGGCGTTCTTGATGGTGTCGAGGCTCATGCGCTGACCAGCTTCTTCAGGACCGACGTGAAGAACGGGAGGCCGTCGGTGCGGCCCGTCCCGATCAGCGGCTCGACCGCGTGCTCGGGGTGCGGCATGAGGCCGAGGACGTTGCCGGCGGCGTTGGTGATGCCGGCGATGTCGCGCAGCGAGCCGTTCGGGTTCCCGTCGAGGTACCGGAAGGCCACTCGGCCTTCGGCCTCCAGTTCGTCGAGCGTGCGCTCGTCGGCGGTGTAGCGGCCGTCCATGTTCTTGAGCGGGATGGAGATCTCCTGGCCGGCTTCGTAGTCGCCGGTCCACGCACCTCCCGCGTTCTCCACGCGCAGCTTCTGCTCGCGGCAGATGAAGTGCAGGTGGTTGTTGCGGAGCATCGCCCCCGGCAGCAGGTGGGCTTCGGTCAGGACCTGGAAGCCGTTGCAGATGCCGAGGACGGGCATGCCGCCCTTGGCCTGCTCGATGATGGTCTCCATCACCGGCGAGAACCGGGAGATGGCCCCGGCGCGCAGGTAGTCCCCGTAGGAGAAGCCGCCCGCGAGGACGACCGCGTCGACCTGGTGGAGGTCCTTGTCGCGGTGCCACAGCGAGACGGGCTCGGCTCCGGCGAGGCGCACGGCGCGCAGTGAGTCACGGTCGTCGAGCGTTCCCGGGAACGTGACGACTCCGATGCGAGTGGTCACCGTCAGGCCTCGGCCTTCTCGGTCTCGAGGCACACGGTGAAGTCTTCGATGACGGTGTTGGCGAGGAACGTTTCGGCCATCTTGTGGATGCGGTCGAGGGCGGCCTGGTCGACCGGGCCCTCCACTTCCAGTTCGAAGCGCTTCCCCTGGCGGACGTCGGCGATCCCGTCGAATCCCAGGCGCGGCAGTGCACGCTGCACCGCCTGGCCCTGGGGGTCGAGGATCTCCGGCTTGAGCATGACGTCGACTACGACGCGTGCCATCGGGCACTCCCGTGTGGTGGTTGGTGCGAAGGCGGTTCCTCCAGCGTACCCGCCCGAAATTTCTACGCGGGTAGATATCCCGGGGCCGCCACAGGGGTGCCGTTTCGGCTTCACCAACGCTTCGCAAAATCCACCGGAAAACCACTCGCCCGCCATTGCGGCCGGACACGCGGAGACAATTAACTGGGCTTCGCAATTCAAAGGGAATCGCGGTACAAAGGAATCAGCCGGGATTCCGGTCGATTGACGCATTGCTCCGAAACATCCACACAGGCGACATCACCGCACGTCAGTACGTGGTGACCTCGCACGAAGGGACCGATATCCGTGGCGCAGCGCGTAGTAGTCACGCTCTCCGATGACATCGACGGCGGGGAAGCGGCGGAAACGGTCTCGTTCGCCCTGGACGGTAAGTCGTACGAGATCGACCTCAATCCGGCCAACGCAAAGAAACTGCGGAAGAGCCTGGCGCCTTACGTGGCCGCAGGCCGCCGGCAGGCCCGCTCGGGGAAGGCGTACCGGCACACCAGCATCGCCCCCGACCCGGCCGTCGTACGCGCCTGGGCCCGGTCCAACGAGCACGACGTGCCGCCGCGCGGCCGGATCCCGAAGCGGGTCTACGAGGCCTACAACGCTGCCCACTGACCCCGGATTTGCCATCCACCCCCTCTGATCGGCTAGTGTGTGGATCACGCCGAGGGGCCAGACCGCAGGTCAAAGCCCCGAAGGTCGTGCGGGTGTAGTTCAGTAGCAGAACACCCCCCTTCCAGGGGGGAGGCGCAGTGTGCGATCCCTGTCACCCGCTCTGCACGCTTTACCGGCCACTGTCGTGGATCGGGTAGAGTGATGCACGCACCGCAACGGCACATGTGCCTGAGCGAGCATGCGGACGTAGCTCAGTTGGTAGAGCACCACCTTGCCAAGGTGGATGTCGCGCGTTCGAGTCGCGTCGTCCGCTCAGAAGACGAAGGCCCTGATCATCGATCAGGGCCTTCGTCGTTCGTCCAGCAAGTCGGGGGCCCAGACGTGCCGAAGATGACCGGATGGTGGCGCAGCCGCGGCACCGCGGGCAAGGTCGAGCTGTACACCCGCTGGTCGTTCCACTTCTTCGTGGTGATCGAAATCGCCTCGTTCGGCCTCGGGGCGCTCGCGTCCGCCGCCGGAGACGATCCCACGCGGTCCTCCTGGGCCGTCGCCCTCGCACTGTTCCTTCTCGTGTGCGTCCAGTCCGCCCTCGTCGGGTTCCTCTCCTCCCGGGCCCTGGACTGGCTCACGGAACGCCGCGAACGCCCCGTACGGCTCGCGGTCGTCACGGCCGTCTTCACCGTCTTGGCCTGCCTGACCACCCTCGCCCTGGTGAGGACCGGGCAGGTGGACGCGGCCGTGGCCCCGCCCCCGGTGCTCGGCATGGCCGGCTTCGCCTGCGGATCGTTCGCCCTGTGCGTCAGGCGGGTCCGGCAGACGATCTACCCGCCGGCAGCCGCGGCGGCCTTCACGGGGGCGGCGGTGGCCGTCCTCGGTTTCCCGGCGGGCGACGCGCTCGGGTACGTCATCGGGGTGCTGGTCACCGGTCTCTTCCTCTGCTTCACCTGCCGGTTCTCCGCGTGGCTGCTGCAGACCGTGCACGAGCTGGACCGCTCACGGGAGTACCAGGCGCGCCTGGCGGTGGCGGAGGAGCGGCTGCGGTTCGGGCGGGACCTGCACGACGTCATGGGCCGCAACCTGGCGGTGATCGCGCTCAAGAGCGAGCTCGCCGTGCAGCTGGCGCGGCGCGGACGTCCCGAGGCGGTGGAGCAGATGATCGAGGTGCAGCGGATCGCGCGCGAGTCCCAGCGGGAGGTGCGCGACGTCGTCCGCGGCTACCGGGAAGCGGACCTGGCGGTGGAACTGGAGGGCGCCCGCGGGGTGCTGAGCGCGGCCGGGATGGACTGCCGGGTCGAGTACGAGGCCGGGCGCGCACTGCCGCCCGAGGTGCAGTCCGCGCTGGGCTGGGTGGTCCGGGAGGCGACCACCAACGTCCTGCGGCACGGCGACGCCCGCAACTGCCTGATCCGGTTGACGGCCGGGGAGGGGCCGGACGGCGCGCTGACGCTGCTGGTGGAGAACGACGGCGCCCCGGACGGGGTTCCCGACGGGCCGCCCGGGTCGGGGCTCGCCGGGCTGCGCGAGCGGCTCGCGGTCGTGGACGGCGCCCTGCGGGCCGGGCCCGTGGAAGGCGGCCGGTTCCGGCTGGTCGCGCAGGTCCCGGGCCCGTGGACGCGGGCGGCGGAGGTGGGTGCGTGAACCCCGTACGCGTACTGCTGGCCGACGACGAGCACCTGATCCGAGGGGCGCTGGCCGCGCTGCTGGCCCTGGAGGACGACCTGTTGGTCGTCGCGGAGGCGGCCTCGGGGCCGGAGGCGCTCGCGATGGCCCGGACCCACCGGCCGGACGTGGCCGTCCTGGACCTCCAGATGCCGGGGGCGGACGGTGTGAGTGTCGCCACATCGCTGCGGTCCGAACTCCCCGACTGCAAGGTCATGATCGTGACGAGCCACGGCCGTCCCGGCCACCTCAAGCGGGCCCTGGCGGTGGGGGTGCGGGCCTTCGCGCCGAAGACCGTCTCGGCGCAGCGGCTGGCCGAACTGATCCGGACCGTGCACGCCGGAGGACGGTACGTGGACCCGGAGTTGGCGGCCGACGCGATCAGCGCCGGGGATTCACCGCTGACCGCGCGCGAGGCGGAGGTCCTGGAACTCGCCGGGGACGGGGCGCCGATCGCGGAGATCGCGGAGCGGGCGCACCTGTCGCCGGGGACGGTACGCAACTACCTGTCCTCGGCGACGACGAAGCTGGGGGCGGAGAACCGGCACACGGCAGTGCGTCTCGCACGGGAGCGGGGTTGGGTATAGTAGGTCTCGCGTTACGGCGCATGCGGACATAGCTCAGTTGGTAGAGCACCACCTTGCCAAGGTGGATGTCGCGCGTTCGAGTCGCGTTGTCCGCTCAGCGTGAGAAGCCCCCGGTCCTCGGACCGGGGGCTTCTTCGTGTTCAGGACTCGGGGGTCGCGGACTGCGCAGGAGCGCCGTGCTGGGCGGCCCAGCTGAGGCCCGTGAGCCGCTCGTAGGCCTCGATGTACTTCGCGCGGGTCTGCTCGACCACCTCGGGCGGCAGCGCCGGCGGCGGGAGCTCGCCCTTGGGGTCCCAGCCGGATTCGGGGGAGTTCAGCCAGTTCCGCACGTACTGCTTGTCGTAGGAGAACTGGGTGCGGCCCGGCTGCCACTGGTCGGCCGGCCAGAAGCGCGAGGAGTCCGGGGTCAGGACCTCGTCGGCGGCGACGAGCGTGCCGTCCGCCGCGTGACCGAACTCGAACTTGGTGTCGGCGAGGATGATCCCGCGGTCCCGGGCGATGTCCCGGGCGCGGCTGTAGACGGCCAGGGTGAGCTGGCGCAGCGCCGCCGCCGTATCGGCGCCGACGGTCCGCGCGACCTCCTCGTAGGAGACGTTCTCGTCGTGCTCGCCGACCTCCGCCTTGGCGGCCGGGGTGAAGATCGGGGCGGGCAGCTCGGAGCCGTCCACGAGCCCCTCGGGGAGCGCCAGTCCGCAGACGGTACGGGTCTGGCGGTACTCGGCGAGCCCGGAGCCGGTGAGGTAGCCGCGCGCCACGCACTCGACGGGCACCATGTCGAGGTTCCGGCAGACCATCGTGCGGCCGGCCCAGTCGGCGGGAGCGCCGGCGGGCAGCTCGGTGCTGATCACGTGGTTCGGGACGAGGTCGGCGAGCTGGTCGAACCACCACAGGGAGAGCTGGGTGAGGACGCGCCCCTTGTCCGGGATGACGGTCGGCAGCACCCAGTCGAAGGCGGACATCCGGTCGCTGGCGACCATGACGAGGTTGCCGTCCTCGTTGCGGTAGAGGTCGCGCACCTTCCCGGTGTGGAGGTGGACGAGGCCGGGCACCTGAACCGGCTCGGGCTTTTCGACGAATCCGGACACGGGGTCTCCCTGTGGTTCTGTACGAGCGCGCCTCCATTGTCCCGTACTGGGCGCGGCGGCCCGACTGGGGGGCCGGTCAGTCCCGCTTGCAGATCCGGTCGAGGAGATTGGCGGTGGCCCGCTGTACGCGCTCGTCGACGTGACCCGGGCGGTCCAGGGCGGGGGACCAGGCGAAGGTTCCGGAGGCGAAGACGAGGGCTCCGCTGGGCGCCCGGTAGAGGGACGTCTCCTGGTGTCGCTTGGCGCCCTCGCTGTCGAGGTACGGGGAGTGCGCGAGGAGGATCCGGTCCTGGTGCACCGGCAGTTGGGTGCGCGGGAAGTACCGGTCGGCCTCGCCGGCGACCAGGCCGTCGAGTTCGTCGTTCTCGGCGGCGCCGGTGGAGTCCCACAGCCAGTGGCCGGCGTTGCGGACGATCAGGGGCGCGGGTTCCGGTACCCGGCCCGCGTACTGGATGCCGAGCAGCTGCTGCTCCGGGCGGTCGACCTCCCGCCAGAGGCTGGGGCGGCCCGGGCCACGGCGTTTTCGGCAGGTGAGGAGCCGGTCGGGGACCCCGGAGGGGGAGGGGCCCAGCTCGACCTGCCAGTACATGGTGTTGGCGGACAGGAACACCAGGGACGTGCCGTGATCGCGGGCCCGCTCGACGGTGCGGCGCATGGGGACCGACCAGTACTCGTCGTGGCCGGGGAAGACCAGGCCCCGGTAGCGGGTCGGGTCGACGCGGCCGGCGTGGAGGTCGCGGGTGTCCGCGTAGGCGAGGTCGTAGCCGTAGCGCTCCGCCCAGCGGATGAAGTCGTAGGCGTGGCCCACGTGCAGGGGCAGGCCCGCGCCCGCGTACGGGCGGTCGAAGGACACGGTCGTCGCCGCGTCCTGCTCGCCCAGCAGCCGGCCCTTCTCGTCCCAGGCGTGGTAGAGGCTCGCGCCGGTGCGGCCGTCCTCCGGGTAGAGGTTGTAGGCCTGCCAGGTGATGTCCGGGAGGAGCAGGAGCAGGTCGGCGCGGTGGTCGTCGCGGACCGTGAAGGGGATGTGGGACCGGTAGCCGTCCAGGGTGGTGAGGACGGCGACGTACGCGCCGAGGCTCCAGTACGAGGGCACTTGGAGCCGCCACGACAGCCACCAGTGGTGGCAGGAGACCGTGCGGTCGGCGGCGAGGGGGGCCGGCTGGACGATGCCGGAGAGCCGGGGGCTCGAATGGATCTTGCTGGCGCCGTCGCCGCCGTAGTGGCCGATGCGGTAGATGTCCACGGAGAACTGCTGGGGCGGGTCGACGGTGATGTGGAAGTCGATGGCCTCGCCGGGGGCGACGGCTCCGGTGGAGGCGAAGCCCTTGATCTGCCGGTGCACGTCATCGGCGGTGCGGGGGCCGCCGTTGCTGCGGGCGCGGGGGATCTGGCCGGGGGCGAGGGCCGGGTCGACGTACCAGGGCACGACGTGGCCGGTGTCGTCGAAGTACAGCTCGCTGCCCCGGAACCAGGGCAGCGGGCCCTGGCCGAAGGGATCGGTCACCGCGTGCGCGAGCGCACCCGACTCCCACCGCCGGATCTGGTCCGTAGCCATATCGCTGCTCCCCTCCCTCGCTCCCCCGAACGCACATACACGGTTCTCCAGCACATCACATAACGCACGCACTCCGTCACCGTTCGTCGCGAAAAGACCTCTCCGAGACCAACTTGGGAGGGAACCGGGCTGGGCGGGGGCCGCACATCAGGTTCACCGGCGCCCGGCGCGGGGCGCGGGGGCTGCGAAGCCCGGCGCGGCCGGGGGCGAAGCCCAACGCGGCCGGGGGCGCTCGCGCGGCGGAACGGGAGGCCGCCGGGTTCCGTCGGGGGGTCTTCGAGGGTCCGCGGCCGCGAGTCCGCGGCTGTCGCCCGGAAAGGGGCTCAGACCAGCCGGACCGGCTTCTCCGGGCGTACGCCGATGGCCGCGAGCCAGGCCCGCAGGGGCTCGGGGTCGCCGTCCTCCACCAGGCACAGCACGCTCGGTGCGAGGTCCGAGCGGCGCTCGCCCGCCACCCGCAGCACCGGACCGTCCAGCCAGTCCAGGCCGGGCTCGGCGCCGGCGGAGTCCACCGCCGCGCAGCACACCAGCGCCGTCACGTGGTCGGCCAGCAGGTCCCGCCCGCTCCTCGGCGCCTGGAGCGGGAACAGCGGCACCGCGTCCGCGGTACGCGCCTTGCCCCCGGCGGGCTCCGGACCGCACCCGGCGGACCGTTCCTCCGCTGCCAGGTACCCGGCCAGGGACTCCCCGGCGGCGCCCTGTCCTCCGGTGTCGGTGAGGAAGCCGAGGACCCGCTCCACCGGGGGCCCCGCCGGGACGGCCAGGGCGTCGAGGGCCGCGTGCAGCCGGGCCGCCTCCAGGCGCCACTTGCGGTCCACGACCTGCTCCGGGTACTCCGCCCAGTCCACGGGCGACCACTGCGGCCCGGCTTCGGCCGGACCGCCGTGGAAGAGCCGCGCGGCCAGCAGCGAAGCGGCCTCGTCCACCGCGCCCGGCTGCTCCAGCAGGTCACAGGCGGGCCGCTCGCCCAGCCGGGAGGTGAACCCCTCGGCCAGCCGGTCCCGCCGCGACAGCTCCGTCAGCGCGGAGACCACCCCGGCATCGAGCCGCGCCGGCCACCGCCCCATCCGCCAGGCGGGCAGCGCGACCCGCGTGAGCAGCCGGTCCCAGCCCGCGTAGGCGAGTCCGACCTGCTCCTGGGCCATGATGCGCAGCCCGTAATCCACGTCCTGGGCGCGGTCGGAGGCGGCGGCCGCCACCCCGCGCTCCATCTCCGCCGCGTCCACCCGGCACAGCCGCAGCAGCAGTCGGGCCGGCCGGGCGATCCAGCCGAGCCAGCGTCTGGAACCCACGTCGACCGCGGCGTCCAGCCCCCGGACGAAACCGCGCGCGTCGGCTATGTCGGGGTGCGCGGAAGGGCCCGTACCGGCGATGACGGGCGCGAGCACGGCGCGGAGCTCCGCGACCCGCATCCACCACAGGAACGGCGAGCCGATCACCAGCACGGGGGCCGCCCCGGGCTCCGACTCCGGCCGGCCCCCCGCGATACCGGACCGGCGGTGGGCCGGGTGCGTACGGTCCTCCAGCCAGCTGTCGCAGTCCGGGGTCAGGGCTATCGCGGAGGGCGCGGGAACGTCCATCCGGTCGGCGAGGTCCCGCACGAGCCGGTAGAGATCTGGAGCGGCAGCCTCCGCCAGCGGCACCGTCGGCGTCAGGGCCGGGCCCGCGCGCAGCACCACCGCGGCGAAGGTCCCGCCGACGAGCAGCACCAGCACGGCGGCCAGGCAGACGAGCAGGGTCACGACCGCCCAGGGCTCCCCGGTCAGCCGGCCCGTCATCCGGGCGGCCACGAGCACCACGGCGACGGCGGCCGGCAGCAGCACGACGGCCAGCGCCCTGCTGCGCACGCGCAGCACGGCGAGGGCGCGGGAACGCGCGGACGGCACACCCACATCAGCGATCGAACCGATTCCGGACACGGCCGGACCTCACCCCCTCTGCCCTGCGGCGGCTTTGCTCACTCCCCCACTGTGACACCCGCCACTGACATCGCAATGCCGGTGGGCCATGTGCCGGAATGCTTGCGCCGCACCCTAGTTGGGGCGGGGCCGGGCGTCAGGCAGACCGCGACACGATCACCCGATGGAATGGCTTTGGGTAAAGCTGGCCGCCTTCGAACGCGGCCGGATGCATTCGCACGCGCGGGCCCGGGCGCGCCGTGCGCACCCGGGCCCGCGGAGGGCGTGGAGCCGCTGGTCAGCGGCCTTCGGCAGCCTTGGCCGCGATGTCCGTGCGGTGCTGCGAGCCGTCGAGCCTGATCCGTGCGACGGCCTTATACGCCCGCTCGCGCGCCTGCGCCAGATCGGAACCGGTCGCCGTCACCGACAGCACCCGACCGCCCGCGCTGACGACCGCTTCGCCCTCGCGCCGGGTCCCGGCGTGCAGGACGTAGGCCTCGGGGGCGTCCTCGGCGGCCACCTCCGCCAGGCCCTCGATGGGGTCACCGGTGCGCGGGGTGTCGGGGTAGTTGTGCGAGGCGATGACGACCGTGACGGCCGCGTCCTCGCGCCAGCTCAGCGGGGGCTCCGCGTGCAGGGTGCCCTGGGCGGCGTTCAGCAGCACGCTCGCCAGCGGGGTGCGCAGCCGGGCCAGCACCACCTGGGTCTCGGGGTCGCCGAACCGGGCGTTGAACTCGATGACCCGCACGCCGCGCGAGGTGATCGCGAGTCCGGCGTAGAGGAGCCCGGAGAAGGGCGTGCCGCGGTGGCGCAGCTCGTCGACGGTCGGCTGGAGGACGCTCTCCATGACCTCGTCGACCAGCTTCGGGTCGGCCCAGGGCAGCGGGGAGTACGCGCCCATGCCCCCGGTGTTGGGACCCTCGTCGCCGTCGAGCGCGCGCTTGAAGTCCTGCGCGGGCTGGAGCGGCAGTACGGTCACGCCGTCGGTGATGGCGAAGAGGGACACCTCGGGGCCGTCGAGGAACTCCTCGATGACGACGCGGTCGCAGGCGAGCGCGTGCGCGCGGGCCGCGGCCCGGTCCTCGGTGACCACGACGCCCTTGCCCGCCGCGAGGCCGTCGTCCTTGACGACGTACGGCGCGCCGAAGGCGTCGAGGGCGGCGTCCACCTCTTCCGGGGTGGTGCAGACGTAGCTGCGCGCGGTCGGGACCCCTGCCGCCGCCATCACGTCCTTGGCGAAGGCCTTGGAGCCCTCCAGCTGCGCCGCCTCGGCGGACGGGCCGAAAACGGGGATGCCAACGGCGCGCACGGCGTCGGCCACTCCGGCGACCAGCGGGGCCTCCGGGCCGATGACGACCAGATCGGCGCCGAGCTCGGTGGCCAGGCGGGCCACGGCCTCACCGTCGAGGGCGTCGACCGGGCGCAGCTCGGCCACCTCGGAGATGCCGGCGTTGCCGGGAGCGCAGTACAGAGCGTTGACGTCGGAGTCGAGGGACAGAGAGCGGCACAGGGCGTGTTCGCGGGCGCCGCCGCCGATGACGAGGACCTTCACGCCATGCAGCCTAGCCCGGGTGGCCGGGCCCGCTTCGTGCGGCCACCCAATTACGGGCCTCTACTCGTTCGTGTATTCCTCTATAACGGTGGCTCCGAGCTCGCGCACGATCAGGTCGTGTCCCGTCAGGGCGCTCTCCACGAGGTCGGGATCGTCCTCCTCGGGGACGTCGTCCTCGGGCGCGACCGGCGGGGGCGCCTGCTGCACGGGGGGCTGCGGTGCGGGCGGTGCCTGCTGGTGCTGCTGGGGCGGCTGGTACGCGGGCTGCTGCCGGGGCGGGGCCGGGGACTGCTGCTGCGCCGGGGCCGGTGCGGGGGCCGCGGGCGGCGTGTACGAGCCCGGGCCGGAGCCGGTCGGCTGGCCCCCTCCGCCCCCGACCACCGCGTCGATCTTCCAGTGGACCTGGAACTGCTCGGCCAGGACCGCCTTGAGGACGTCTTCGCTGCCGCTGCTCGCGAAGTTGTCGCGGGCGCCGACATTGGGGAAGCCGAGCTGGAGGGTCGTCCCGTCGAAGCCGGTGACCTGGGCGTTCTGGCTGAGCAGGATCCAGGTGAAGCGGCGGCGGTTCTTGACGGCCTCCAGCACGCCGGGCCACATCGCCTGCACCTGGCCGACGCCGGCGGCGGTCCCGGAGGAGGGTGCGGCGGGCTGCTGCTGTGCGGGCGCCGGGGTCGGGGCGGGGGCGGCGGGCGCGGTGGGCGCGGCGGTGGACGCCGCGGTGGGCCAGGCACCGGCGGCGGGAGCGCCGCCCGGCCGCGCGGCCCCGGGCCAGGCGCCGGGCGCGGGCGAGGGTGAGACGGGGGCGGGGGCGGGAGCGGGAGGGGCCTGGACCGCGGGCTGCGGCTCGGGCTGCTGCTGTTGCTGCTGCTGCGGTTCGGGTTCAGGGGCCCGCGCGGCGGCACGCGCCGCGGCGACGCCCCCGGCGGGACCGGCCGGGGCCATCGGGTGCGCCTCGGGCCCGGGCACGTACCCCATGGCGGGAGCGGCGGGAGCGCTCGGCATCGCGACGGGCGCGGCGGCGGTGAACCCGCCGCGCTCCAGCCGGTCGAGCCGCGCCTGGAAGGACCGCTCGTCGTCGAAGGCGGCGGGCAGCAGCACCCGGGCGCAGATCAGCTCCAGCTGGAGCCGGGGCGAGGTGGCCCCGCGCATCTCGGTGAGCCCGGTGTTGACCAGGTCGGCGGCCCGCGACAGCTCGGCCGCGCCGAACACGGAGGCCTGGGCCTGCATGCGCTCGACGACATCGGCGGGGGCGTCGATGAGCCCCTTCTCCCCGGCATCGGGCACGGCCGCCAGGATCACCAGGTCGCGCAGCCGCTCCAGCAGGTCGGCGACGAACCGGCGCGGGTCGTTCCCGCCCTCCACGACGCGGTCCACGACCTCGAAGGCGGCGGCCCCGTCCCCGGCTGCGAAGGCGTCGATGACGGAGTCCAGCAGCGAGCCGTCCGTGTAGCCGAGCAGGGAGGTCGCCATGGCGTACGTCACACCCTGGTCGGCGGCGCCCGCGAGGAGCTGGTCCATCACGGACATCGAGTCACGCACCGACCCGGCGCCCGCCCGCACCACGAGCGGCAGCACACCGTCCTCGACGGTGGCCCCCTCCCGCGCGCAGACCTCGCCCAGGTACTCGCGCAGGGTGCCGGGGGGCACCAGCCGGAAGGGGTAGTGGTGGGTACGGGACCGGATCGTCCCGATGACCTTCTCCGGCTCGGTGGTGGCGAAGATGAACTTGAGGTGCTCCGGGGGCTCCTCGACCACCTTCAGCAGGGCGTTGAAGCCCGCCGAGGTGACCATGTGGGCCTCATCGATGATGTAGATCTTGTAGCGGCTGGAAGCCGGCCCGAAGAACGCCTTTTCCCGCAGGTCACGGGCGTCGTCCACACCACCGTGCGAGGCGGCGTCGATCTCGATGACATCGATGGATCCGGGGCCGTTGCGCGCGAGGTCGCGACAGGACTGGCACTGCCCGCAGGGGTCGGGAGTGGGACCTTGCTCACAGTTGAGGCACCGGGCCAGGATCCGGGCGCTGGTGGTCTTGCCGCAGCCGCGCGGCCCGCTGAACAGGTACGCGTGATTGACCCGGTTGTTCCGCAGGGCCTGCATCAGCGGGGCAGTGACATGCTCCTGCCCGATGACCTCGGCGAACGACTCGGGGCGGTAGCGGCGGTACAGCGCAAGGGACGACACGTCTACGAGGTTATCCGGGCCCACCGACAACGGCGGCCCACAGCGCCCCGGACCCCGGCCCCGGAACGCAAAGCGCCCCCCACGCACCCGCCAGAGCCCACTTACCCTTGCTGCCTTCCGGCCCTGGGGGAGTTGGGTGAGATAGCGCCACGTGAGGGGCTGGCCCCACCTTAGCGGATGGAACCCCCCGGAATCGACCCGCCCCCCTCCGGTGTCCCCGCCCGACGATCACGTTCGCGAGCACCCCTCAACGTCTTGTATTGTTTGCGGCGGAGGATTCGCCTAGTGGCCTAGGGCGCACGCTTGGAAAGCGTGTTGGGGGCAACCCCTCACGAGTTCGAATCTCGTATCCTCCGCACTCGCCCGCCAGGGCAAACGAAGGACCCGACCGCTCAGCGGCCGGGTCCTTCGTCGTTCCGTGGTTGCACTTCTCATTGCGTTTCCGTACGTCCGATTCGGACCTCCCACGCAATCGGGCAGCCCTGCTGCCACCGCATCACCGTGGCCGCCGGATGTCGGGCCCACCAAGGGGGGATTCCTCTCCCGTACGGCGTCTGCGGATCCCGGCGGCGGGACATCCTTGACGCCTGCGGCGCGTCCGCACGCTGCCACGGTCCCTATCCCGCGAGGTGCGACGGCATGAAGTCCCGATCGACGCTGGCGACATGGCTGGGCAGCCTCGACGGCTGCGGCCTGGCACGCGTGCTGGAGACGCGGAGGGACGCCGCAGCCGCTCCGGAGCCGCGCTCGGTGGGGGAACTGGCCGACCGTCTTCAGCGCCCGGGATCGGTTGCGCTCGCCCTGGAGCAGCTCACGCTGCCGCAGCTCCAGGTCGCCGAAGCGCTGGCGGCGCTGCGTGCGCCCGCGTCCCGCGACGCACTGGCGCAGCTGCTGGGAGCGGAAGACGACGAAGCCGCCCGCGGACTGGGCAGCGTGCTGCAAGCTCTGGCCGATCGCGCTCTGGTCTGGCCTGACGGTGCCGGGAAGCTCCGCACGGCCGGCCCGCTGGGAGAGGCGTGGGGCGCGCCCCTGGGTCTGGACGCCCCGTTGGAGGGACTGCTCGCGGGCACGACCTCCGACGAGCTGCGCTGCATGCTGACGGCACTGGGCGTCAAGCCGACGGGCGGCAAGTCGCAGCGGCTGGCCGCGCTGGTGGAGCACCACAGCGACCCGGAACGGATCCTCTCTGTGGTCGCCAAGGCCCCTGCGGCGGCCCGGAAGCTGCTCGAAGGACGTGCGGGGGCCGGGCCGGCGGGGCCCGCGCGGTTCGTCATGTGCGGGAGTCCGGGACCCGAGCTCGAACCGGGCGCCGGATGGGCACTGGAGCGGGGGTTGCTGATCCCAGACCGTCACCACCACGGCCCGGCCCGCATGCCCGCCGAGGTAACGCTCGCACTGCGAGGGCTCGGTTGGCGCGCCCCGTTCGAGCCTGTCCCGCCTTCCGTGGGCTTGGCGCCCGTCTCCCCGAGGGAGGTCGACCACGAGGCGTCGGCCGCCGCGTCGGCGTTCGCCGCCGGTTCCGCCTCGGTGCTGTCGGCCTGCTCGGCGACCGCGCCGGTTCGGCTGAGGTCCGGCGGGATCGGTGCGCGTGAACTGGCCCGGATCGGCAAGGCGGCCCAGGCCGACGACGCCGTCGTACGCCTCACCTTGGAGACCGCGTTTGCCGCCGGGCTGCTGGCTCGGGCCGGTGATCGCGTGGCACCCACCGAGGCTTACGACGGCTGGGCGGAACAGGAACCCCCGGAGCAGTTCGCCGTACTGCTCCGTGCATGGCGAGACCTGCCGCTCACCCCCTCCCGGGCCCGCGACGAGGACAACAAGGTGCTCCCCGCTCTCAGCAGCGCACCGCCCTGCAACGGCTGCGTGCAGGCGCGCCACGGGCTGCTGGCCGCGGCCGCGCGGCTCCCGGCACGGCAGGGGGTGCGGGTCGCTTCGGACCTGGGGCCACTGATCGCCTGGGACCGCCCCCTCGCCGACTCGTCGCCGGACGGACCGCCGTTCGCCGGCGTGATCCGGGAGGCCGTACTCCTCGGCGTGCTCGCACGCGGTGCTCTGTCCGCCATCGGCATCCACCTGAGGACCGGAGATACGGAGGGGCTGGGCATCGAGTGCCGGCGGCTGCTGCCCTCGGCCACCGCGACGGCCCGGATGGGCGCCGACCTCACCGCCGTGGTCACCGGCATGCCGTCCGCGCGGCTAGCCTCGCTCCTGGACTCCGTCGCGGACCGGGAGACCAGGGGCACGGCGTCGGTGTGGCGGTTCAGTGCCGGCAGCGTCCGCCGGGCTCTGGACGCCGGCCGTACCCGCGAGGACATCACAGCCGGCCTCGCCGCTGTCGCCGCCGGGCCACTGCCACAGCCACTGTCGTACCTGATCGCCGACACCGCACGAGGCCACGGGCGGGTACGCGTCGCCCCCGCCGCCTGCGTTCTCCACGGCGACGAGCCCGCCCTCCTGGCCGAACTCGCCGCCCACCGCAGGCTCGCGGGGCTCGGACTACTACAGCTGGCGCCGACGGTGCTGATCAGCCGCAGCCCGCTCGACACCACCCTCGCCGCGCTCCGGGCGGAGGGATACGCCCCCGTCGCCGAGACCGACGAGGGAACGGTTCGCATCGAAAATGCCCGACCTCGGCGGGCGGCCGCTCCCGTCCCGGCTCCGCGCGGCTCCCGAGCGAGGGGCGGCGGCCGAATCGCTGCCATGAGCACGGCGGAAGAATCCACCGCTGTCGACCCGAGCACGCTGGCGACCCGGCTAGGGGCCGCCCCGGCCACGACCCCCGAACCGGCGCCGCTCGACGGCGGCGCACCCTTCGCCACGGACACCGAGGAGATCGTCGCGGCATGGGCCAAGCGCCTTCCGTACAGCGACATCCGCCGGCTCGCCCACGCCATCGACACCGATCGGGCCGTCACCATCGAGTACGTCGCCACCTCGGGCGGTCGGACCCTGCGCACCATCAGCCGCGCGGAACTCGATCCGCCCTACCTCGAAGCCTGGTGCCACCTGCGAGGCGACGCACGCGTCTTCACCCTCTCCCGCATCCACAGCGTCATGCCGGCATAGCCCCGCGGCCGCGGCCCGAGCCGGTACATCCCGTGCCGCTGGTGAATGACGAGCGTTCACTCCCCCGTTCGGAGCCGTCCGTACGGGGGTCGGCAGAACGCTCCGCCGCAGCGGGTCACAGAACGCCGGGAGGGGCCGCCCGGCGCGGGTCACGCGCGGTGGCCGGGGTGCCACTGCGCGTACAACCATTGTTCTCGGTGAGCGATCCATGTCTGTGCACACATCCACTGCACAGGGGAGAGCCGTGAACCACCGCACCGCAACCGCCGTACTGTCCGTCGTCATCGCTGCCGCAGGGCTCACCGCATGCGGCAGCGACAAGGACACCGACCAGCCGGTGGCGAAGAAGCCGCCCGCCGCCGCGCCGAGCACCGCCGCCGTACCTTCGGCGGCCGGCAGCCCGTCGGCCTCCGCCGCCCCGGCGCCCAACGGCAAGGGGATTCCGCCCAAGCCGGACGCGGCGACCCAGGCCAAGTACATCGCCGCCCTGGCCGCCATCGACCCGGACATCGTCAACACCAAGCCGGACAAGGCGGTCGACCGGGGCCGCAACCAGTGCGAGTCGATCGCCGGCTTCCCCAATGACAAGCAGAAGCAGACCGACCTCACCAACCAGCGGTTCACCTCGCCCACCCACCCGGACGGATTCGGGCCGGCCAAGGCCGCCAAGATCCTGGACGCGGTGCACACGCACCTCTGCCCCTCGTACTAGCAGCCGCGGGGGCGGGCGGGGGCGGGGGCGGGGGCGGTAAATCCTTTCGCCAGTACGACTGTTCCGCCCGTGCGGGTGGATCGCGGGCCGGGGGCGGCCCGGAGCGGTCGGTGCGCGCCTATAAAGGGCGCGTTCCGTTCGACCGACCTACCGATGGGCTCCCCGCCATGTTGCAGGCCGCTCTGCGCGTACTCGCCGCCGTTTCCGTCGTCTCCGCCGTCGCCGTCTCACCCGCCGCCGCGGCGCCCGCCGCCGACCTGACCTCCCCCTGCGGTCCCGTCACGGAGTACCGGGCCGCGGACTGGTGGCGTACGACCACGAACCCGATGATCGCCCAAGCCGTCGCCGCCACCGCCCTGGACGAGAACTGGCAGTGGCGCGACGACACCAACACCCTCTGGCGCGGGGACACCCGGGAGACCGTCGACGAGCTCTTCCAGACGGGATTCACGCCCCGCGGGCAAGAGCTGAGCCCGCTGGCCGAGTACATCGTCAAGGGCGGCGGCCAGAACAGCGCCCACCTCAGCACGAGTTGCGAGAAGTGGGTGGCCCAGAAGTTCGCCACCTACGGCGCGGCGAAGACGGGCTGGGTCTACGAGATCGAGGCTCCGGGCGGCATCGACGTGAACGCCACCGCGCACCTGAACCACTACGACTCGCCGTACCTGTGGAACAAGGAGATCGACTTCCCGGGCGGGGTAGAGGGCCGCTACATCAAGGGCGCCTGCAAGTACCACCTGGTCTCCACGGACCCGGACACGAAAGTCAGCACCTTCGAGAACCTCGGCTGCAAGAAGAACGACGGCTTCGCGCCGGCCGCGCTGGAGCAGATCGTCACCGCCCGGTAGTGGCGGCGGCGCCGCGGCCGGGCCCGTCGTCCGGCGCCGACCGGGCTCCCGGTGGATCCGCCCGCGCGGGTCCACCGGCGGAGGCCCGCCCGCGCGGGTCCGCCCGCGCCGGCGCGGAACCGTTCGCCCGACGCGCTACGCGAACTTCGGCATCTCACCGACCCGTGTCGACATGTCGATCGCCGCGAACGCCGCTCCCTGCTGGTCCGTCAGCGCCGCGAACCGGCCGAACGGGCTGTCCATCGGCCCGAAGTGGAGCCGGCCGCCCCGTGCCTGCGCCTTCTGCACCGCCTCGTCGCAGTCCGGGACCCCGAAGAACACCTGGATGTGGGGCGGGACCTCCGGCGGGAACTCGTCCCCCATGTTCATCCGGCCCAGCACCGGGTTCTCCGCGCCGCCCAGGCTGAATACCTTGTAGTCCATCCCCGCCGCCTCGGGGTCGTCGCCCAGGTCCATCTGCCGGGCCTGGTACGGGAACACCTTCGGCAGGAACTCGTCCACCTTCGCCACGTCCCGCGTGAAGACCTCCGCCCAGGCGAACGATCCCGCCTCACCGGCCTTCTCGAAGCCCTTGTGTTCGCCCGGCTGCCAGACGCCGAACACCGCGCCGCTCGGCTCCTTGGCGATCACCATCGTGCCGAAGCCGCCGACCTGCATCGGCCCCATCGCCACCTCGCCGCCCGCCGACCTGATCTTCTCCGCCGTGGCGGCCGCGTCCGGTGAGGCGAAGTACAGGCACCACTGCGACGGGGCGTCGACACCCGGCATCGGCGGCACGACGGCGGCGACGGCCTTGCCGTCGGAGTAGGCCTGCGTGTAGTTGCCGTACTCGCCCGCCGCTTCGCCGAACGTCCAGCCCAGCACGTCACCGTAGAAGGCCTTGGCCCCCTCCACGTCGGCGAACATCGCGTCCACCCAGCAAGGAGCGCCTTCCGGGTACTCAGTCATGATCGATCGACTCCCGTGTCGTGTACGTCGTCGTGACCCGTCTCGGTTCACACGCTAGGCGGCCGGTGCGCCGCCCGCGCGCGGAGGACGGCCACGGGAGAGGCTGGAGCCATGGACAAGGACATCACCATCCGGCTGGCCCAGCAGCCGGAGGCCGACGCGCTGCTCGGCCGGAGCCCGCTCGCCGCGCTCGTCGGGATGCTGCTCGACCAGCAGGTACCGATGGAGTGGGCCTTCTCGGGGCCGTACACGATCGCCCGCCGGATGGACGCGGACGACCTCGACGCCCACGTGATCGCCGCCTACGACCCGGAGGCCTTCGCCGCGCTGCTCTCCGAGAAGCCGGCCGTGCACCGCTACCCGGGCTCCATGGCCAAGCGGGTGCAGCAGCTGTGCGCGTACCTGGTGGAGCACTACGACGGGGACGCGGAGGGGATCTGGCGGGACGCGGGATCCGGGGCCGAGCTGCTGCGGCGGCTGAGGGACCTGCCCGGCTTCGGGGAGCAGAAGGCGCAGATCTTCCTGGCCCTGCTGGGCAAGCGGTTCGGGGTGCGTCCGAAGGGCTGGCGGGAGGCGGCCGGGGGCTACGGGGAGGCGGGCGTCCACCGCTCGGCGGCGGACATCACCGGGCCGGAGTCACTGGCCAAGGTGCGGGAGTACAAGCAGGAGCACAAGGCCGCCGCGAAGGCCGCGAAGGCCGCGAAGGCGCACGGCGGGGAGGCATAGGGCGGGGGAGGCACACGCCGAGGAGGCGCAGGTCGGTGCGGGTGTGGCGAGTTGACGAACGCTCGCCCACGGGGACGCGGGTACCGTCCCCGGCGCCTTACGCTCGGCCCATGACCTCGAACCTCACCCGCGCGACCACCGCCGAATCCATCTCCGACGGCCCGGGCAGCATCATAAAGCTGCTCACCGACACCCCCGAACTCACCTGCAACACGGCCGTCTTCGAGGTCGGCGCGGCCGGCGCCCCCGTGCACTTCCACACCAAGGCGACCGAGTTCTTCCACGTCACCGAGGGCCGGCTCGACGTACTCGTCGGCGACGAGGTCCACACCCTGGGCAAGGGCGACTTCCTCAGCGTCCCGCCCGGCGTGAAGCACGCCTTCGCCCCGGCGGCCGGCCACACCGCCGAGGTGTTCGTCGGCTTCACCCCCGGCATGGCCCGCTTCGACTACTACCGCCTGCTGGGCCGGGTGCGCGAGGGCGAGGCGACCGTGCAGGACATCATCGACAGCCAGCCCGTCTACGACAACCACTACGCGGAGAGCGAGGCCTGGGCCGGGCGCCCGCGCAGCGCCGAGGCGTAGACGACGTCGGCGTCGAGCCGCCGCAGTTCCTCCGCGATCAGCTCGGCGAGGCTGCGGATCTTGAGGGCGACCTTGCGGTCCGGCCACCCCGGCAGGGACAGGGTGGCCAGCACCCCGTCGGGCCGGTCCACCCGGATCTCGCCCCCGGTCGTCTCCAGCCGGACCCGCGTCACCACCGGCCCCTCCGAGACCACCCGCTCCACCGGCACCCCCAGCCGGACCTCCAGCCAGCGCGCCAGCAGCTCGGCGCTCGCGTTGTCCGCCTCGCTCTCCACCGCCGCGCCCGTCACCGGCAGCGGCGCCTGGTCCAAGGAGCCGGCCAGCAGCGAGCGCCATGGCGTCAGCCGGGTCCAGGCGAGGTCGGTGTCGCCGGGAGCGTAGGAGGCCGCCCGCTCGCGCAGTACGCCCACCGGGTCCGCGGTCGCCTGGGCGTCGGTGATCCGGCGCTGCGCCAGGGCGCCCAGCGGATCGTGTGCCGTCGAGGCGGGGGCCTCGGACGGCCACCACGCCACCACCGGCGCGTCCGGCGCCAGCAGGGGCAGCACGACCGAACTGGCGTGCTCGGTCAGTTCGCCGTACAGCCGCAGCAGCACGATCTCGCCCGACCCGGCGTCGGAACCGACGCGCAGTTCGGCGTCCAGGCGGGTCCGGTGGAGCTTGCGCGGACCGCGGGCGGTCCGTTTGATCACCGCGATGATGCGGGAGGGGTGCTCTAGCGAGGCTTCGGAGGCCGCGCGTACGGCGTCGTAGGCGTTCTCCTCGTCGGTGACCACGACGAGCGTGAGCACCAGCCCCATGGCGGGGCTGCCGACGGCTCGGCGCGCTTCGAGGAGGGCCCGGTCGATCTTTCCGGACGTGGTGTCGGTGAGGTCTGTCCGCATGATCCGAGTCTGTCAGCGAAGGCCATGGATATGGCAACCGGTTCAGTGGATTGCGCCTGGACCGCCCGACTGGGCCGTCCGGGCGAATGCAGTGGTTCAGCGTCGGCGGCGGGCCGTTCCGAAGAGCGAGCGCGAGATCTCCCGGCCCAGCTGAGTGCCGACGGACCGGGCCAGCGAGCGGAAGAGCCCGCTCCCTACCACCTGCTGCGCGAGCGACGGTTCCGCCCGGGTGGCCCCGCGGCCCTCCTTCTCGGCCTGCCTGCCCTCCTTCTCCGCTTGCCTGCCCTCCTTCTCGGCCTGCCTGCGCTCCTTCTCGGCCTCCTCCGCCGAGGCGGCCCGTTCCGCCTCGGCCTCGGCCGCGGCCTGCTCGGCGCTGATCTTCTCGTAGGCCGACTCGCGGTCGACCGGCTGTGCGTACCGGGCGTACAGGGGCGAGGAGGTCACCGCACGGTTCAGGGCGGCCGCGTCGACCGGCCCCATCAGCGACTGCGGGGCGCGCAGCCGCGTCGCCGCGACGGGCGTGGGCGCGCCCTTCTCGCTCAGCACGGTGATCACCGCCTCGCCAGTCCCGAGCTGGGTGAGCAGTTCCTCCAGGTCGTAGGCCGAGTGGGGGAACGTCTGCACGGTCGCCCTGAGCGCCTTCGCATCGTCGGGGGTGAAGGCGCGCAGCGCGTGCTGGACCCGGTTGCCGAGCTGCGCCAGCACGTCCGCCGGCACGTCCTTGGGCGTCTGCGTCACGAAGAAGACGCCGATTCCCTTGGAGCGGATGAGCCGGACGGTCTGCGTGATGGATTCGAGGAACGCCTTCGAGGCGTCGTGGAACAGCAGGTGCGCCTCGTCGAAGAAGAAGACGAGTTTCGGCCGCTCCACGTCCCCCACCTCCGGCAGGTCCATATAGAGGTCGGCCAGCAGCCACATCAGGAAGGTGGAAAAGAGCTGTGGTTTGTCCTGTACCGCCGGGAGTTCGAGTACGGAGACGATCCCGCGCCCGTCGGGGGCCGTCCGGAGGAATTCCGAGGTGTCGAATTCCGGCTCTCCGAAGAAATCCGCGGCGCCCTGCTGTTCGAAGGCGGTGAGCGAGCGCAAAATCACCCCGGCGGTCACCGTGGAAAGGCCGCCGATGCCTTTGAGCTCGGCCTTTCCCTGATCGGACACGAGAAAGGCGACGACCGCCCGCAGGTCTTTGAGGTCGATCAGCTCCAGACCCTTGGAATCGGCGTAATGGAAGATGAGACCGAGCGACTGCTCCTGCGTCTGGTTGAGCTGCAACACCTTCGACAGGAGGACGGGGCCGAAAGACGTCACCGTGGCCCGGAGCGGAATGCCGGCCCCGATCCCGCCCAGGGAGTAGAACTCGGCCGGATATCCGGTCGCCGACCATTCCTGGGCCACTTCCCCGGCCCGCTCGCGGATGCGGTCGTTCGGCACACCGGGCGCCGAAATCCCCGAGACGTCGCCTTTGATGTCTGCGAGGAAGACGGGAACGCCCGCCGCCGAGAGCTGCTCGGCGATCAGCTGCAGGGTTTTCGTCTTGCCGGTGCCGGTGGCGCCCGCGACCAGTCCGTGCCGGTTGAGCATGGCCAGCGGGATGCGGATCTGCCGGTCCGGCAGGCAGGTGCCGTCCCAGAGCAGGGCTCCCAGATCGAGCGCTGGTCCTGTGAAGGCGTACCCGGCGGCGATCTGGTCGGCCGGGGACACGGGGTCGGTGCTCTCGCTCATGAAGTCACTCCCGGATTGGCCCTGTCTGCCACTTTTGCACCACCGTCACGATGCTGCGCCCGCAGGCACCGGCCCGGTAGGCTTTCCGTGTGATCTTCAAGCGCATCGGAAGCGGGCGGCCGTACCCCGACCACGGCAGGGAAACCACCCGGCAGTGGGCGGACGTCGCCCCGCGCCCGGTCCGGCTCGACCAGCTCGTGACGACCAAGGGACAGCTGGACCTCGAGACACTGCTCGCCGAGGACTCCACCTTCTACGGGGACCTCTTCGCGCACGTCGTGAAGTGGCAGGGCGACCTGTGCCTGGAGGACGGGCTGCACCGCGCCGTGCGCGCGGCCCTCCAGCAGCGCCAGGTGCTGCACGCGCGCGTCCTCGAAATGGACTGACAGCAGCTGCCCCCGGCTCCCGATCGGTGACGAGAGCCGTCCTGACCGGCCGATTGCGCCTTTCGGGTCGGCCTTTGCCGATCAATAGATCATTTAGTAGGCATCGTTCCGGTACGGCACTACGCTGCGCCCATGAGCATGCTCACTCCCCCCGGCATGGGCGGAAAGTACCGCGTCACCGGAGCTGCCTTCCCCCGCATGAGCCGTCCGCGGCGACGCCGCCGGATCATCCTCGCCCTGTTCGGCTCCGCCCTCGTGCTGGCCCTGCTCGGCTACGGGGCACTGCAGCTCATCGACGTCTTCCGCGGCGACACCAAACACAAGACGGCCGCTGCCAAGGACTGCCCGACCGGCGCTCCCAAGGCAGGTCCGGCGGCGGCCCCGTCGAAACCCGCGGTGGTACTGCCCCAGCCCGGCCAGATCACGGTCAACGTCTACAACGCGACCCCGCGCGCCGGCCTCGCCAAGGCCGTCGGGGACGAGCTGAAGAAACGCGGCTTCGTGATCGGGCAGGTCGGCAACGCCCCCGCCGACTTCGACAAGAAGGTCCCCGGCACGGGGATAATGCTCGGCTCGCCGACGACCGACAAGGCGGCGTACGCCGTACTCGGCACCCAGCTGGCCGGCATGACGCAGCACACCGACACCCGCGAGGGCCCGGACATCGACCTGATCCTCGGCGACGCGTTCAAGGAGCTCAGCACGAAGGCGGACGCCGACAAGGCGCTGGCCGTACTGGCCAACCCCGAGCCCGCGCCCGCCGCGAAGAAGTGCTGAACGGCGCCTGACCACCAGCGGTCCGCGCCCGGAGCGTTATTCGGCCGAGCCGTACATGCGGTCGCCCGCGTCGCCCAGGCCCGGCACGATGTAGCCGTGCTCGTTGAGCCGCTCGTCCACGGCTGCCGTCACCACCGTCACCGGCGTGCCCGCCAGCTCGCGCTCCATGACCTCGACGCCCTCCGGCGCGGCCAGCAGCACCACGGCGGTGACGTCGTCGGCGCCGCGCTTGATGAGCTCCTGGATCGCGGCGACCAGCGTGCCGCCGGTGGCCAGCATCGGGTCGACGACGTAGACCTGGCGGCCCGAGAGGTCCTCGGGCATGCGCGTGGCGTACGTGGAGGCCTCCAGGGTCTCCTCGTTGCGGACCATGCCGAGGAAACCGACCTCGGCGGTCGGCAGCAGCCGCACCATGCCGTCCAGCATGCCGAGACCGGCGCGCAGGATCGGGACGACCAGCGGGCGCGGGTGCGACAGCTTCACGCCGGTGGTCGCGGCGACCGGGGTCTCGATGTCCGCCTGCTCGGTGCGCACGTCGCGGGTGGCCTCGTACGCCAGGAGGGTCACCAGCTCGTCGGCGAGGCGGCGGAAGGTGGGGGAGTCGGTGCGCTTGTCGCGCAGCGTGGTGAGTTTGTGCGCCACCAAGGGGTGATCGACGACCTGCAAACGCACAACTTCCTCCAAGACCTCAACTGCCGCCAGCTGCCGGGTTTCGACCTGCGACCTGCGAAAACGGCCGCGATGTGCGGCCCACACCCAAAAGGCTACGCGCTGGGCGGACCCTCCCGTGTCCGAAGGGGCACCCCGGGCGCCCCGGCCCCGGTATTGCGGGCCGCACAGGGGCCCAGCACGCTGGACTGATGAGCAACGGACTGGTGATCGCGGCGGTCGACGGATCCGAGCACAGCCTGGAAGCCCTGGAATGGGCCCGGCTGGCGGCGCTGCGGCACCGCACCGGACTGCTCGTCGCCCATGTGCTCTCCGACAGCGCCCAGTTGTACGCGGGCCGGCGCGCCGCCCTGCACGACGCCTCGGAGCCGGAGGAGTACGCCGATCCGGTGCGGGACCGGGTACGAGAGGTCCTGGCGGCGGCTCCGGAGCGGCCGGCCGAGGTGCGGTACGAGGCGCTGGAGGGGTCGGTTCCGGAGGCGCTGCGGGTGATCGGGGCCGAGACGCGGCCGCTGGCGCTGGTGATGGGCTCCCGGGGCCGCGGGGGCTTCGCCGCGCTGCTGCTGGGGTCGAACAGCCGGGCCGTGGCCACCACCGCGCCGTGCCCGGTGGTGGTGGTGCCGCGGGCGGGGCGGTCCGGGGCCGGCGGGGCGGTGGTCCTGGGGCTGCACACCGCCGAGACGCACGACGACGTACTGGCCTTCGCCTTCGCGGAGGCCGCCGCGCGGGGGACGGCCGTCCAGGTGGTCTCGGCGTACCCGGCGCCTCCGTCCCCGGCGGTGATGCCGCTGGACACGCCGTTCGCGGTGATCACCCCCGAGGAGCTGGCGGGCGGCGACGACCTCGCTCCGGCCGAGCGGGAGACCCTGCGGGCCCAGCAGGAACGCCTCGCGCCGTTCCGCGAGCGGCACCCGGGGGTGCTCGTGGAGCAGGCCGCGGTACCCGGTGAGGCGGCGGGGCGGCTGGTGGAGGCGTCGCGCTCGGCGGCGCTGGTGGTGGTCGGCCGCCACCACCCGAAGCGGAGCCTGGGGGCCCTGATGATGGGGTCCGTCGCGAACGCGGTGCTCCAGCACGCGCAGGGCCCCGTGGCGGTCGTCCCGGCGACCCATGACCAACCCGCCTGAGCTGGGACGACCTGGGTGGCATCAACGCGGGGGTCCCGGGGAAGGTGGGTAGGACAACCGCAGAAGAACAGCCGGGGCGGTGGCGATGGTGCCAGAGAAAGAGCCGGGGGATCCGGGGGAGCCGGAGAGTACGGCGCAGCGTCGGGCGCGGCGTGCCCAGTTCCTCCGCGACCTGAACGAGGCGCGCGAACTGCGCGACCGTGTCCAGCCCCGCCGCGCCCGCGCGGCCCGCATGCGACAACAGATGCGCATGCGAACGTTCCGCTGGTAACCCGACCCGCTGGAGGCACCTCCTCCAGCGGTAGCCGGGGGAGCCTTCGGTCCCCTGCCCGGGGGCAGCCACCCCAGCGCGGGACCAGCCCGGCGGGGCCAGCGCCGGCCGCGGCTTCGGCGCGTCCCCGAGGCAGCCACTCCAGCCCCCGTGGGGTACCTCCCAGCGGTAGCCGGGGGAGTTTGGGGCGCGGGCCCGGGGTGAGGCCACGCACCCGGCGCGGATGCCCGCCCACCGCCCGGCGCCCCCTGACGGCGGGCCCGTCCCGGGGGTGACACGCCCACCCCCGGGACCGGGTCCCGCCCTCCCAACGCGGCCCCCGCACAACCCGCGGAGCCCACGGCACGGGACGACGCAAGCGCGGAAGACCTCTCGCAAAGCCGCCGTTTCTGCCACGATGCCGATGGGGCGGGGTACGAACGGCTCGCACAAGGCCGTTCCGGCCCCAACCTCAGGCCGGGGGGACCTCCAACCGGCACGCCTACGACCAGTGGGAGAGTCACGGTGTACTTCGCCGCACTGCTCGCGCGCACCGAAGACGGGTGGGAAGCGAGCGACATGGAACTCGACGACGTCGAGTCCTTGAGTGATCTGATCGATCTCGCCCGGACCGCCGCTGTCGACGACGACACGGTGGTCGCCCTCATCGAGCAGGAGGACGCCTGGTTCGGCGTCATCCGCGTGGACGGCGAGGAGGACCCTCGGTACTTCGTATCGAACGCCTCCGCGGCCGACCGCAGCTCCTACGGCTCGATGCTGACCAAAGAGCTGCTGGGCAGCGAGGAGGAGGACGACGAACTCGACGAACTCGACCTGGACGGCACCGAGGACGGCGAGGAGGAGGCCATCGCCGCCTTCACCGCCGAGGACGACGACGCGGACGAAGGGGTCCGCAGCGGCGCCGAGCCGGTACCGGCCGGTCCGCTCGGCGACCCCCGGCTGCTCGACGACCTCGGGGTGAGCCACAAGCAACTGATGACCATCGACGCAGACGCCCTCTCGGAGATCGCCGAGTCGCTCGGTGCGACCGAGGTCCTGGAGGCCGTCCGCTAGTGATCACCGAGCACCACACGCACCAACCCGGTCCCGACCCCGTACGGGACCCCTGGCGGGACTCCATGCGCCTGGCGCTCCAGGAGGCCGCCCTGGCGGTGCCGGCCGGCGACGTGCCGGTCGGCGCCGTCCTGCTCGGCCCCGACCTGGAGCTCCTCGCCACCGGCCACAACGAGCGCGAGGCGGCCGGCGATCCCACGGCCCACGCCGAGGTGCTCGCGCTGCGCCGGGCGGCCGCCGCGCTCGGGGAGTGGCGGCTGACCGGGTGCACCCTGGTGGTGACCTTGGAGCCGTGCGTCATGTGCGCGGGCGCGCTGGTGCAGTCCCGGGTGGCCCGGGTCGTCTACGGCGCGGACGACGAGAAGGCGGGCGCGGCGGGGTCGCTCTGGGACCTCGTACGGGACCGCAGGCTCAACCACCGGCCGGAGGTGATCCGCGGCGTGCTGGCGGACGAGTGCGCGCGGCAGCTGACGGACTTCTTCCGCGACCTCTGACCGCCCCGGGGACGGCTCGTGGCACGGCCCCGGATACGGATTTCAGAGCACGGCTCTCTTTGGGCTAAGCTCTCTCTCGGTAGCGTGTCCGAGCGGCCGAAGGAGCACGCCTCGAAAGCGTGTGATGGTGCAAGCTATCCGTGGGTTCAAATCCCACCGCTACCGCTCTGATCGAGAGCCCCGCCCCGCAAGGGTCGGGGCTCTCGTCGTTCCGGCCCCCGGCTCCGGCCCACGGCTCCGGGTCCGGGCTACGGCTACGGCTACGGCTACGGCCACAACTGCGGGCCAGGGCCGCCCGCGACGGCCCGCCCCCGCCCTCCCGACCGGCGACTCGGCGGCCCGCCCCGCCCTCCCGGGCCGCCGGGACGCGCCGCCATCCGGCCCCGCGTCCGCCCCCGCTCGTAGCGCCGTACGGCCGCCCTCCGGGGGACCGCCGCGTGACCGGCCGCCCGCTCGGCCGTTGTCACGGCATGACCAAGACCCAGCGCATGCTCGCCGCCTTCGCCCTCGCGGGGGCCGCCGCGGGCCTCGCCGCACCCGCCGCCTCCGCCGCGCCGATCGCCCCGCTCACCCTCCCCGACCTGCCGCAGGCAGCCCCGGGGATGCCGAAGGGCGCCGTGCCCGGCTCCGTCCAGGACATCGGCGCCAAGCTCAACGCCCTCAACCAGCTCAACCGGCTGGCGGACCTGCCGAACGACCTCGCGCCGGTGATCGCGCCCGTCCAGCCCATCACGGACCTGGCCGGCGCCATCGGCTGACCGGCCCCGCCTCTCGGCCCGGCCGCCCCCAGCCCGGCCGCCCTCCGCTCACCGCCACTCAGCCCAGCGGTCCGCAACGCTCTTGGCCCGCAACGCACGGAAGGCCCCGGCCGCAGCCGGGACCTTCACGTGTGGACGGGGGAAGCGGCATCGGGGGGACAAGCCGCTCCCCCCGATGAGACGGAACCTGCCGGCCCGAGCCGCGATCAGGGGGAAGCCCGCGGTCCGGACCCCGCAGCGAGGTCCTTTCCCTCACCCTCCGATTTCCTGCCAGAACCGGTGGGCTCGTGTCCCATCCTGCGCCTTCACCTCCCACCCGCGGACCGACAAAAGGCCCGTACCGACAGGTCATTGGTCCTTAAAGGTCAGGTGAGTGTCCAAACCTGACCGGTTAGACTCACCCGACTCAGCAGGACCGGTTGGGGAGGCCGACACCGCTCATGGACACCAAGAAGATCGTCATGGGCGCGCTCGTCGTCTTCGTACTCTTCGTGATCATCACCCAACCCGTCAAAGCCGCCGATATGGTCCAAATAGGCTTCCAAGGGATCTCGGATGCCGCCCACGGGATCGGCGAGTTCATGACCGAACTGGTGCGCTGAACCCGTACGCTGAAGCGGATTCCGGACTCCCCGGCCCCCCACTCCGACGGGTGGGGGGCTTTTTGTGTTATCCGTGTTCAGGGTGAATTTCCCGATATGCCCAATCTAGCTAATCTGCCCTCAACACGGCGATATCAGGTGCTTGCACACAGTGCGCATCTCTTGTGATGCTATGACCGCTTTTGACGGATAGTTGACTGAAGGGGTGGCGTGACCGTGCCGGCCAGTACTGCGCCTCAGGTGCCACCCCAGCAGGACCCGCAGAGCCCCCAGAGCGCGCAGGAACCCCCGCATCCGGCCGAGCCGCCCCACGACCCCCAGGTCCCGCTACAGCAGGAGTCCCCGTCGGAGCCCCGGCCGGAGCCCTCGCCGCAGCAGCCTCCGGAGCCCCCGACCGAGCCCTCACACGGGTCCCGGCCCGAGCCCGAGCCCGAGCCCGACCCCGCGCACGACCCCTCGCCCGGGTCCCCGCCCGAGTCCCCGCCCGCCCCCAGGCCGCAGAGCCGGGGGGCCGACACCCGGGCCCTGACCCAGGTGCTGTTCGGACAGCTCAAGAACCTCCAGCCGGGCAGCCACGACCACAGCAGGGTCCGTGGGGCCCTCATCGAGGCCAACCTCCCCCTCGTCCGGTACGCGGCCGCCCGCTTCCGCAGCCGCAACGAGCCGATGGAGGACGTCGTCCAGGTCGGAACGATCGGTCTGATCAACGCGATCGACCGGTTCGACCCCGATCGCGGAGTGCAGTTCCCGACCTTCGCCATGCCCACGGTGGTCGGCGAGATCAAACGATACTTCCGCGACAACGTGCGCACCGTCCACGTCCCGCGCCGCCTCCACGAGCTGTGGGTCCAGGTCAACGCGGCAACCGAGGACCTCACCACGCTGCACGGACGCACCCCCACGACCCCGGAGATCGCCGAGCGGCTGCGCATCACCGAGGACGAGGTGCTGTCCTGCATCGAAGCCGGCCGGAGCTACCACGCAACCTCGCTCGAAGCCGCCCAGGAGGGCGACGGAATGCCCGGCCTGCTGGACCGCCTCGGCTACGAGGACCCCGAACTGGCCGGCGTCGAGCACCGCGACCTCGTCAGGCACCTCCTCGTACAGCTGCCCGAGCGCGAGCAGCGGATCCTCCTGCTCCGGTACTACAACAACCTGACGCAGTCGCAGATCAGCGCTGAGCTGGGGGTTTCCCAGATGCACGTCTCCCGGCTGCTCGCCAGGAGCTTCGCGCGCCTGCGATCCGCAAACAGGATCGAGGCGTAACCGGAACGGGTGTAGATCACCTGCCTGTTTCCCGACAGACCGGGCTCATTCCGCTCTGTCGCTGGAGATACATGTCGACATGGCGCTACAGCGTGTTGCCGACATGTGACATTCTGCTGGAACCGCGTTTGCCGCAGCCCCGCCTCCGGTATTCAGGTGGAGGCTGCGTTCCTCCGACGGGCGCGCAGAGAAGCGCGACCGTCCGCGACCTCAAGGGGGTGGCATGTCCGTAGACCAGGGCAGCTCCAAGGTGCTCACGCTCGTCAAGCGTGAACTGCCGGCAGTGTCCAACCGCTCGGAAGCCATCGACACCCGCACGCTCTCCCGCTCCCTCTTCCAGCGACTTGCCGCCCTGGACGTGGACAGCCCCGAACGCGCGTACGTACGCGACACCCTGATCGAGCTGAACCTCCCCCTCGTGCGCTACGCGGCGGCCCGCTTCCGCAGCCGCAACGAGCCGATGGAAGACATCGTCCAGGTGGGGACCATCGGGCTCATCAAGGCGATCGACCGCTTCGACTGCGAACGCGGTGTCGAGTTCCCGACCTTCGCCATGCCGACGGTCGTGGGCGAGATCAAACGATTCTTTAGGGACACTTCCTGGTCCGTGCGCGTCCCGCGCCGGCTCCAGGAGCTGCGCCTGGCCCTCACCAAGGCCAGCGACGAGCTCGCCCAGAAGCTGGACCGGTCCCCGACCGTGCCCGAGCTGGCCGCCGTGCTCGGCGTCTCCGAGGAAGACGTGGTCGACGGCCTGGCCGTGGGTAACGCGTACACCGCCTCCTCGCTCGACTCCCCCTCGCCCGAGGACGAGGGCGGCGAGGGCTCCCTCGCCGACCGGCTCGGGTACGAGGACAGCGCGCTCGAAGGGGTCGAGTACCGGGAGTCGCTCAAGCCGCTGCTTGCCAAACTGCCGCCCCGGGAACGGCAGATCATCATGCTGCGGTTCTTCGCCAACATGACGCAGTCGCAGATCGGCGAGGAGGTCGGCATCTCCCAGATGCACGTCTCCCGGCTGCTCACGCGCACGCTCGCGCAGCTGCGCGTAGGCCTCATCGGCGAGTAACCCGGCGGACAGCCACAGCCACAACCACCGCTGCCGCCCGCTTCCCAAGTGACGGATCGTCAGTAACACTGGCGCGATGCGAACGGGAACCCGCCGGGCGGCAGCCCTCACCCTCTGCGGCGCGGTCGCCGCCCTGGCCCTCAGCGGCTGCGGCGGCCCGGCCCGCGGCGGTTACGTCGCCGTGGCAGCAGCGCCCTCCGGCCCGGGCGGCAACGTGCCGCCGCGCGGGCAGGTGGAGTTCCAGCAACTCGGAGCCCCGCCCGCGGACGGCGGCGCGGCTTCGGCTCAGAGTGGTACGTCGCCCGGTGCGAGGGACGCGAGGACCCCGGCCGCCTCCGCCCAGGGCGGACCCACACCCACCTCCCCCGGCGGCTCCGCAGCCCCGGGCACCCCACCGGCCCCCGCCCCGGCCACCACCCCCGGCACCCCCCACGACCCCGGGCCCCCGGGGCCGCCGGGATCCACACCCCCGCCCGCGCCGGGCAGGCCGGGCACCGGGACCCCGCCGCCGGCCACCCCGGCGCGGCTGACGCTGGGGGCCCCGCTCCGCTCGGCGGCCGGCGAGCGCTGGTGCGAGCGGGTCACCGTCGCCTTCACCAACACCGGGACCACGGCCGCACGTTCGGGCACGGTGAACTTCGCGACGCACATCATCGGCGCGCTCGGCATCGACTGGGCCACGATCACCACGACCCAGCCGCTGCCCGCCCCGATCGCGGGAGGCACGTCGAAGACGCAGACCTACACGGTCTGCGTCGAGTCCTGGCGGGTACCCCTGGGCATGCACGTGGAGACGCGGAACGTCACTGCCACCTGGAGCTGACGTTCCGGCGCCACGGCACACCGGCGCTCGGCAAGGGGACCGGCTAGCCCAGCGCCAGCCAGGCCACCGCCGCGATCACGACGAGCGCGACGAGCGCCAGGCCCACCCACAGGCCGGTCTTCGGGGCCGCCTTCGCCGGCTGCCGCCGACGGGCTCCCGGCACGGTGGCACGCACCGGCTCCGCCTCCTCGACGAAGGCGCGGAACATCTGGGTGCTGCCCGCCGGGTCGTAGTTGCCCTCGGGGCCGGGTGAGTTGTGGTTCGCAGCCATGGCTCCGCACCCTAGCGGCTTTTCCGATTCCTTTGCCGCCCCACCTCGAAAATCCATTTGCCTGTAGCAACCAATCTCTTCTATGGTTGCCCTAAGCAACAAGATTGGGGGCGCCGGATGACCACGCACAGGGACGCCGGCACCACGCCGACCACCCGCTACGAGGAGCTGGCCCGCCAGCTCACCGGCATCGGCGCGGTCAAGCGCGACCTCGCCCGGATCCTGCCCGCGGACTGCCCGACCGGCTCCGCCGCCGTACTGACCGTCCTCGACCGGCACGGCGAGATGCGGCTGAGCCGGCTCGCCGAGTTCATGGCCATCGACATCTCGGTGAGCAGCCGGCACGTCGCCCACGCCGCCGACCGCGGCTGGATCGAACGCGTCCTCGACCCCGGCGACGGCCGCTGCCGGATCCTGCGCCTCACCCCGGCCGGACGCACCGTCCTCGCCGAGCTCAGCACCCGGTACACGAACGCCCTGGAAAGGGCCCTGTCCGACTGGTCGGCCGAGGACATCGACGCGCTCAACTCCCTGCTGGCCCGGCTCCGATCCAGCTTCTAGTACCTAAGGAACCACATGGCTACGACCACACCCGCCGGTGTGCGGGGAGGCGGCCGGTCGGGGACCACGCCCGACGGCGCGCCCATGACTCACCCGCAGATCATGAAGGCCCTGTCCGGGCTGATGCTCGGCATGTTCGTGGCGATCCTGTCCTCCACGATCGTCTCCAACGCGCTGCCCCAGATCATCAGCGACCTCGGCGGGACGCAGTCCTCCTACACCTGGGTCGTCACCGCCGCCCTCCTCTCTATGACGGCCGCGACCCCCCTGTGGGGAAAGCTGTCCGACCTGTTCAGCAAGAAGCTGCTGGTCCAGATATCCCTGGTCGTCTATGTCCTCGGCTCCGTCGTCGCCGGCATGTCACAGAACACCGGCATGCTCATCGCCTGCCGCGTGGTCCAGGGCATCGGCGTCGGCGGTCTGTCCGCCCTCGCCCAGATCGTGATGGCGGCGATGATCTCCCCGCGCGAGCGCGGCCGCTACAGCGGCTACCTCGGCGCGGTGTTCGCGGTCGCCACCGTCGGCGGCCCGCTGCTCGGCGGCGTCATCACCGACACCGACTGGCTGGGCTGGCGCTGGTGCTTCTACGTCGGAGTCCCGTTCGCCGTCATCGCGCTGATCGTGCTCCAGAAGACCCTGCGGCTCCCGGTGGTCCGGCGGGACGTCAAGGTCGACTGGCTGGGCGCGTTCCTGATCAGCGGCGCGGTGTCGTTGCTGCTGATCTGGGTCACCCAGGCCGGGGACTCGTACGACTGGATCTCCTGGACGACGCTGGCGATGACCGGCGGCGCCGTGGTGCTCGGCCTGCTCTTCCTCCTCGTCGAGTCCCGGGCGAGCGACCCGATCATCCCGCTGCGCCTGTTCCGCAACAAGACCATCTCCCTCGCCTCGGCCGCCTCGCTGTTCGTCGGGATCGCGATGTTCTCCGGCACGGTCTTTTTCAGCCAGTACTTCCAGCTCGCCCGCGGCGAGTCCCCCACGATGTCCGGAATCCTCACGATTCCGATGATCGGCGGTCTCTTCGTCTCCTCCACCGTTTCCGGTCAGGTGATCACCAAGACCGGTCGGTGGAAGGCCTGGCTGGTGGCCGGCGGGGTGCTGCTGACGGCCGGCCTCGGCCTGCTGGGGTCGCTGCGCTACGACACCCCGTACTGGCACATCGCGGTCTACATGGCGCTGACCGGTCTCGGCCTCGGCATGATGATGCAGAACCTGGTCCTCGCCACGCAGAACCAGGTGGCCCCGCAGGACCTCGGTGCGGCCAGCTCCGTCGTCACCTTCTTCCGCTCGCTCGGCGGCGCCATGGGCGTCTCGGCGCTCGGCGCGGTGATGGCGAACCGGGTCACGCACTACGTCACGGACGGTCTGACCGCGCTCGGTCCGAAGGCGGCGGCCATGGCGCACGGAGGCGGGGGCGGGATCCCCGACCTCGACAAGCTGCCCGCGCCGCTGCGCACCGTCATCGAGTCCGCGTACGGGCACGGAGTCGGCGACGTCTTCCTCTACGCCGCTCCGTGCGCGCTGCTCGCCCTGCTGCTGGTGCTGTTCATCAAGGAGGTCGCGTTGAAGTCGAAGCCGACGTCGCACGCCCCGGCAGCGGCGAGCGCCGTCCAGGAGGCGCCGGCCGTCGCCCGGGCGAAGTAGCCGGGTGCCCGTACGGCGGCCGCAACGGCAAGGTGCCGCAGACGCAGTCCTCGTCTGCGGCACCTTGCCGTGTGCGGATGGGGGACGGGCCGGCCCGGTCAGGGTGTCGTGGTCGCCGGCGCGGTGAGGTCGTAGAAGACGGCCCCGCCGAGGGTGGTGGCCCGGTAGGTGGCCTTCACCCAGGTTTCGATGGCGCTGCTGTTGCCACCGCCCGGGCCGCCCGCGCGTCGAAGGCCGGTGGACTCACCGCCGGCCGCGCCCTGAGGCTGCGGCTGGACCTGCCCCTGGTCCTCGCTCCGGCCGATGAACCAGTGGATACGGCCGGCCTTGACGTACGCCTTGAACTGCTCCAGGGTCGGCGAGGGATCGCTGCCGTTGAAGCCGCCGATCGGCATGACCGGCGTGCCGGAAGCCAGTTGGTAGCTCGCCGCGTTCTGCGAACCGATGGCCGCCGCCGCCCACGTGTAGCGACCGGCGTCGGCCCGCAGCGCGGCCGTGGCCTCCGCGCTCGCCTTCGTGCCGTTCAGCAGCCCGCCGGCGCCGCCGGGAGCGTTGCCCCGCGTGTCGCCCTGCGGACCGCCTCCGGCAGGCCTCGTGCTGCCGGGGACCCCGGCAGGCCGTCCGCCGGGACGCATCCCGGGCCCAGCGCCCGGGCCGCCCTGGGGCAGGCCACCGCCGGGGAGGTAGAACCTGCGCATGCCACGGCCACCCGGGCCGCCGCCACCCGCCACAGCGGGGCCGGCCGTCACGATGGAGCCCGCGTGCGGGGTGTTCACCGTGGTCAGGCAGTACGCGAGCGGCCCCGCCAGCGCAGCGCCCAGGCCGATGCCCGCCACCGCCAGCAGCGCCCTGCGGCCCAGCCGCGCGGCGAACGGCAGCGCGACGGCAGCGCCGATACCCGCCCCGAGCACCGTCCAGCGCAGCCACGGCAGGAATCCGGTGGCGCGGCCGAGCAGCACGAAGGCCCAGTACGCGGTGAGTGCGAGGGTGCCGGCGAGGGTGAGGACGGCGGCCCGGCTGCCGCGCTCCTCCCACAGCACCGCGACGCCCATGCCGACGAGCGCGGCCAGGAACGGGGCGAGGGCCACGGTGTAGTACTCGTGGAAGATCCCCTGCATGTAGCTGAAGACCAATCCGGTGATCAGAAGACAGCCGCCCCAGGCCAGGAAGGCGGCGCGGGCCGTGCTCTCCAGCGAATCCGTGGCCCGGCGGGCCCTCCAAGTGATCACCAGGCCGGCGAGGAGCATGACCAGGGCCGCCGGAAGCAGCCAGGAGATCTGACCGCCGATGTTGCCCGCGAACAGCCGGTCGATGCCGGTCTCTCCCCAGCCTCCGCCGCCGCCCCCGCCGGGGCGCCCGGCGCCTGCGACGCTGCCGGTCTCGTTCCCGTTGATCCGTCCCAGCCCGTTGTAGCCGAGGGTCAGTTCCAGGAAGGAGTTGTTCTGCGACCCTCCGATGTAGGGCCGGGACTTGGCGGGCCACAGTTCCACCACGGCCACCCACCAGCCGCCCGCCGCCACCATCGCGAGTCCGGCAAGCAGCAGCTGACCCAGTCGCCTGCGCAGCCGAGTGGGAGCGCAGACCGCGTACAGCATCGCGAGCGGAGGCAGGATGACGAAGGCCTGGAGGGTCTTGGTCAGGAAGGCGAATCCGACCGCGGCTCCGGCCCCTACGAGCCAGCCGGTGCGTGCTCCGTCCAGTGCCCGCAGGACGCAGTACACGGTGACGGTCATCAGCAGGGCGAGCAGCGCGTCGGGGTTGTTGAAGCGGAACATCAAGGCCGCGACGGGCGTCAGGGCGAAGACGGCACCGCTCAGCAGCGCGGCCACGGGACCGAAGTGGCGCCGTACGGCGGCGTAGAGCACCGCGGTGGTGCCGACGCCCATCAGGGCCTGCGGAACCAGGATCTGCCAGCCGCCCAGCCCGAAGAGTCGCACCGACAGGGCCATGGGCCACAGGGCGGCCGGGGGCTTGTCGACGGTGATGGAGTTCCCGGCGTCGGAGGAGCCGAAGAAGAAGGCCTTCCAGCTCTCGGCGCCCGCCTGGACCGCTGCCGAGTAGAAGGAGTTCGCATAGCCCGAGGCGCCCAGGTTCCACAGCAGCAGGACGGCAGTGAGGAGCAGGAGCACGGCGTAGGCGGGACGTTCCCAGCGGGGCCGGCCGGTCACCGCCGGAGTACCGGCGGCGGCCGGTGGGGCGGGTGGGAAGAGGTGTACTGCGGCCGTCGTCATCGGATGTCGTCCTTCGTGGGGTTGCCGTGAGGCTCGGGGAAGACCCAGGCGCGGAAGAGCAGGAAGCGCAGCACGGTGGCAGCGAGGTTGGCCGTGATCAGCACGGCGAGTTCAGTGCTGTGGGCCGGCTCGGCGGCAGCCGCGCCCAGGGCGGCGAGTGAGCCGCTGGTCAGGGTCAGCCCGATGGCGAAGACCACCAGCCCCTGTGCCTGGTGGCGAACGGCGCGGGCGCGGCCCCGCACCCCGAAGGTGAGCCGGCGGTTGGCGGCGGTATTGGCGACGGCCGACAACAGCAGGGCGGCCGCGTTGGCGACCTGGGGCCCCGTCGTCGTACGGAACGCCGAGTACAGCGCCAGGTAGAGCAGGGTGCTGAGCAACCCCACCGCGCAAAAGCCGAGGAGTTGGCGGGCCAGCCCGCGCGGGACCCCGGGCAGTGCGGTCCGGTCCCGCGGGTCGTCGCCGAAGGGGCGGGCGAGCCGGTCGAGGGGCAGCGCGCCGACGGCGAGCGCCCGGCCGACCCGCCAGACGCCCTTGAGGTCCTCGGCGGCGGTGCGTGCGATGTGGACGGTGGAGTCGGGGTCGTCCACCCAGTCCACCGGCACCTCGTGGATCCGTAGCCCGGCGCGTTCGGCCAGCACCAGCAGCTCGGTGTCGAAAAACCAGCCGGAGTCCTCCACCAGCGGCAACAGCCGCTCCGCGACGTCGCGCCGGATGGCCTTGAAGCCGCACTGGGCGTCGGTGAAGCGGGCGGCGAGGGAGGAGCGCAGCAGCAGGTTGTAGGCCCGGGAGACGAACTCCCGCTTGGCTCCCCGGACCACGCGGGAGGAGCGTGCGAGCCGGGTGCCTATGGCGAGGTCGGAGTGACCCGATATCAGCGGGGCGACCAGGGGCAGCAGGGCGTTGAGGTCGGTGGAGAGGTCCACGTCCATGTAGGCGAGGACGGGAGCCTCCGAGCGGGACCAGACGGTGCGCAGGGCTCGGCCCCGGCCCTTCTCCTCCAGCCGGATGCTGCGTACCTCCTCCACAGCAGTGGCGAGGACGGCTGCGACGTCGGGGGTGCGGTCCGTGCTGGCGTTGTCGGCGATGGTGATGCGGAAGGGGTAAGGGAACGTCTTGGTGAGGTGTTCGTGCAGCCGGTGCACGCAGGGGCCGAGGTCCTTCTCCTCGTTGAACACCGGTATCACCGCGTCGAGTACGGGCTCACCCGGTACGGGTGCCAAGTGCACGCGCGCCGGGAGGGCTCCGGGGCCGGGAGAGGTGTCGGTTGGCATGCTCCGAGCCTCCGGCGGCGGGCTGTCACCGCTGTGTGGTGAGCCTGTGCTCCGTCTGTGAGTCGGTCCGCTCCTCGGTGTGTGCGAGGGGGAGGAGAACCTCGAAGCAGGTCCGGCCGGGTCGGCTGCGGACCTCGACCCGGCCGCCATGGGCGGTGACCACTGCCTGGACTATGGCGAGACCGAGGCCGGTGGAACCGGCAGCTCGGGACCGGGAGGCATCGCCCCGGGCGAACCGCTCGAAGACGTGCGGGGCCAACTCGGCTGGAATACCTGGTCCGTCGTCTTCGACCCGGAGGCGAACGAGCGGTGTTTCACGTGAAACATGCGCGGTGACGGTGGTGCCGGGCGGGGTGTGGGTGCGTGCGTTGGCGAGGAGGTTCACCAGGACTTGCTGGATCCGGGCCGGGTCGGCCCGGATGGGCGCCGGTTCGTCCGGGAGTTCCAGCCGCCAGTGGTGCTCCGGCCCGGCGGCCCGGGCGTCGCTGACGGCATCGACCACGAGCGGGGCGAGGTCGGTGGCTGTGTCGCCGGTGGCGAGTGGCCGGCCCGCGTCCAGCCGGGCAAGCAACAGCAGGTCCTCGACCAGGCCGGTCATCCGGGTGGCTTCGGATTCGATGCGGCCCAGGGCGTGGCGGGTGTCTGGGCCCGGCTCCTCGTGGCCCCGGCGGGTCAGCTCGGCATAGCCCCGGATCGAGGCCAGAGGGGTCCGCAACTCATGGCTGGCGTCGGCCACGAACTGGCGTATCCGGGTTTCGCTCTGCTGCCGGGCGGTCAGGGCGGAGGAGACATGGCCCAGCAACCGGTTCAAGGCCGCGCCGACCTGACCGATCTCGGTCCGGGGGTCGGCTTCGGCGTCGGGAACCCGCTCGTGCAGAGCGGGTTCACCGCTGTGCAGGGGGAGTTCGGAGACCCGGGTGGCGGTGGCGGCCACCCGCCGCAACGGGCGCAGCGCCACACCCACCAGGGCCTGTCCGGCGAGGGATGCCGCGATCAGGCCGGCCAGGGTGGCGAAGACCTCGACCGCGATCAGCGTCCGGACGGTGGAGTCGACTTCGCCGAGCCGGAAGCCCAGGACCAGGCTTCCGTCGGGAGCGGTGAGCACCCGGTAGCCGCCGAGATCCGGCAGATCCACGTCCAGCGGTCGGGGCCGGCTCTGAGCGGCTTTGCGGGCGGCCTTCGCCAGAGCCGCGGCCTGGGCTTCGGTGAGGGGCTGGCGGTGGTCGAGTTCGGGGCCGCCCACCGCGGCGTTGCGGGCGGTGCCGATGACCTTGCCGTTCTCGTCCAGCCGGATCCCGGCCGCGCCCGGCGGGGTCCCGGCCAGCACGAAACCGAGGCTGCCCTCTCGGGCGGCCTTCCCGGCGCCGGGGCCTCGGGTGGCCATCGTGATGGAGGCGCGCAGCTGGTTGTCCAGTTGCTCGACCAGGTACTGGCGCAGCGCAAAGGTGGTGACGGCGCCGATGGCCGCGCCGACGACGGCGATCAGCGCCACCGCCGCCAGCACGAGACGGGACCGCAGCGACCAGGGCCGCAAGACCCGGCGCCCGCGGCCGGGCTCGCGGCCGGTTCCGCGCCCGGGTCCGCGCCCGGGTCCGCGCCCGGATGCGCGGCCGGGAAGACGTACGGCCACTACTCGGCCGGCTTGATCAAGTAACCGGCGCCCCGCCGGGTGTGGATCATGGGCGGCCATCCGGGGCCGCTCTCCAGCTTCCGCCTCAGGTAGGAGATGTACAGCTCGACCACGTTGGCTTGGCCGCCGAAGTCGTAGGACCACACCCGGTCAAGGATCTGCGCCTTGCTCAGCACCCGGCGCGGGTTGCGCATCAGGTAGCGCAGCAGCTCGAACTCCGTGGCCGTCAGGTGGATCTCCCGGCCGCCACGGGTCACCTCGTGGCTGTCCTCGTCGAGCCTCAGGTCGCCGACCGCCAGTACCGAGCCGCCGCGGGCCGCCTGCGCCGCGCCCGAGCGGCGGACCAGGCCTCGGAGCCTTGCCACGACCTCTTCGAGGCTGAACGGCTTGGTGACGTAGTCGTCCCCACCCGCCGTCAGCCCGGCGATGCGGTCCTCGACGGAGTCCTTGGCGGTCAGGAACAGCACCGGCACGTGCGGCAGCTCGCGGCGCAGCCGGCCGAGCACGGCGAGGCCGTCCATGTCCGGGAGCATGATGTCGAGGAGCACCACGTCCGGGCGGAACTGCCGCGCCGCCCGCACCGCGCTCGCCCCGTCACCCGCGCTGCGGACCTCGCACCCTTCGTAGCGCAGGGCCATGCACAGGAGCTCGGAGAGCGCGGCCTCGTCGTCGACGACGAGCACCCGGCAGGGGCCGCCGTCGGGGCGGACGAGGGCCGTGTGCTTGCCGGTGGACGTGGACGCGTGGGAGGTGGTCGTCGCAGTCATGCGTACACGCTGGACGGAACCTCTGAGAGCGTTCTTGCGCCTACCTGTGAATTTCCTGAGAACCGGCGGGCGGGAGACCTCCGGCCTTCGGGGCTCGGGCCAGCCGGAAGAGCCGGGCGCCGTTGTCGTGGCAGACCGCCCGCAGCCAGTCGTCCCCGAGGCCGAGCCGTTCGAGGGCGGTCAGCTGGTGCTCGTACGGATAGGGGATGTTCGGGAAGTCGGTGCCGAGCAGGATCCGGTCGCCGAGGTCCGCGAGCCGCCCGAGGTCCTGCGCCGGGAAGCCGCTGAACTGTTCGGAGAAGTCGGTGAAGGCCATGGTGGTGTCGAGGCGGACCTCGGGGTACCGGTCGGCCAGGTCGAGAAAGTCGGTGTACTCGGGCATGCCCATGTGGGCGATGATCAACGGCAGCGCGGGGTGCCGGGCGAGCAGGCGGGCGATCGGCTCGGGCCCGGTGTACTTGCCCGGGACCGGCCCCGAGCCGCAGTGGATCACGATCGGGACGGCGGCCTCGGCCAGTAGTCCCCAGACCGGTTCGAGCCGTTCGTCGTTCGGGTCGTAGGCACCGACCTGGAGGTGCGCCTTGAAGACCCGGGCTCCGGCCTCCACGGCCCGGCCGACGTACTCCGCCACGCCGTCCTCCGGGAAGAAGGTCGCGGTGTGCAGACAGTCGGGGGTCCGCGCGGCGAACTCCGCGGACCACGCGTTGAGCCAGGCGGCCATGGCCGGCTTGTGCGGGTAGAGCATGGCGGTGAAGGCCAGCACCCCGAACTCGCGCAGCAGCGCGACCCGCTGATCCTCCTCGTGCCGGTAGGTGATGGGCCACTCGACGCCGGTCAGCGGGCCGACGGCGTCGAAGTAGTCCCACACCTTGTCCAGGACCCGCTCGGGCATGAAGTGCGTGTGGACGTCGACCAGCCCGGGCAGTCCGAGCCGGTCGCGGAAGGCGCGGACCGCCTCAGCCGTTGTCGCGGACAAAACCGTGGCTCCGTTCGACCGTGGCGACGTGCAGCGAGTAGCTCTCGTACCAGTGGGTGCGGCCTTGCTTCATCGCTGCCTGGTGCTCCGGGTCGTCCCGCCAGGCGGTGAGCGAGTCGTGGTCGCGGAAGTAGGCGACGGTAATGCCGAGGCCGCCGGGAGTGCCCGCGGACTCGTAGCCGAGGAAGCCGGGGTTGGCCCGGACGATCTCGTTCATCCGGGTGCTGGTCTCCGCGTAGCCGGTGTCGTCGCAGGTGCGGACACCGGTGAAAACGGCCATCACGTAAGGCGGTTCGTAGGGGGGCACGGGCTGGATGCTCATGGCGACCACCCTCCGCGTCCTGGCCTTGGCGTGTCCACCCGAAAGGGGGCCGCGGGGCGAAAGGGATCCAACTTTTGACCTTGGTCCACGGCTGCGGGCCGGTCAGAACAGCCCGCCCTGCCCGGCGTCGGCGGGCGGCTCGATCGCGGCCACCGGCACGTCCGTGACGGCGTCCCCCGGTGCGGCGACCAGCTCCCAGCCGGCCAGGAGCCGGGTGTCCACCACGAGCCCGTCCGCGAAGTGCAGGTCCGGCCCGGCCGCGCCGACCAGCAGCCCGGCCACGGCTCCGCCCGGCACCAGCTCGGTGACCACACGCGCCGGCGCGGGCAACGCCTCCAGCCCGAAGGCCGCCGCATGGTCGCCGACTTCGCACCCCACCGGCTCCAGCGACTCCGGCCACCCCGGCAGCGCCAGGGCCCGGGCGTGCAGCTCGGCGACCTCGCCGGCCCGTTCGGCCGGCGGCGGCAGGTGGCCCCGTACCGCGCGCTTGCGGGCGTAGGCGATCCGGTCGGGCACCCCCAGGGCCGCCCGCAGCAGTTCCTCGGTGCGCCGCGCGGCCATCAGCGGACCGCGCCCCAGCCACGCCCAGGTCACCGCCCCCTGTTCCAGCAGCCGGGCCGGTCCACGCTCCTCGGCTGTGATCCCGACCTTGATCATGCCGGGTCCGAACCAGGCGAGGTACACCCGGTAGGGGCGCGGATCGGCGGCGTTGGTGTCGGCGGCCACCGAAAAGGACCGGTCCAGCCGGCCACACTCGGGGCACTGGGCGCTCCCGGTCCGGCCCGGCACCGTCCGGTGCGCGGGGCACGGCGTGCGCTTCCCCGCCCGCCGCACTCCGAGACAGTGCCGCTCTCCCCGGGCGGCGAAGGCCAGCCGCTGCCCGTAGCCGAGCAGGCTGTCGCGCTCCCCGCGCCCGGCTCCGTACCAGCCGATGCCGGGGCGGCCGTCCTGCCACCGGATGCCGGTGCACCACCAGGTCACAGCGGGAGCGGCCGCTCGAAGAAGGTCTCCAGGACGACGGTGGCCTGCGTCCCGCTGACGCCGTCGATGGCGTAGAGGCGGCGCAGTACGTCCTGCAGCTGCGCGGTCGAGCCGGTCCGCACCTTGACGAGCACGGAGGCGCTGCCCGCGATGACGTGCGCCTCCTGGATCTCGGCGATCCCCTCGAAGGCCGCCCCGGAGTCCCCCATCCAGGCGTTCGAATCGACCATCACGTAGGCCAGGACCCCGCTCCCGACGGCCGCCGGGTCCACATCGACCGTGCTCCGCCGGATGACTCCGCGTTCCCTCAGCTTCCGTACGCGCTCGTGCGTGGCCCCCGCCGAAAGCCCGACGGCCGCACCGAGGGCGGCATACGACTGACCCGCGTCCTCCTGGAGCCGCCGGAGCAGCGCCCGATCGATGTCGTCCACGCGATCTTCCCCTTTTCCGCCTGACACCCCGTGCGGAGACGGTACCTGATCTTGCAATCTCACCGTCACGCCGAACAATATTCGGAGCCCACCGGCCGCTGCGCCTACGGCGACGCTCGCCCGGAGCGGCTCTACGACGACTCGCCGGGCGAAGGTCCCCTCCACTTGCCCGCGCGACGGCATCGGGTGTGGAGCGACATCCCCAATGACCGCTTGCCGCGCCGGGACGAGAAGACCGGCACCCTTTCGATGTTCCTGCGAGCGGAGCACCCGCCCCTCACCCGCACCGCACGGCACCCCCACCGTCGTCGCCGACCGCCGGGGGTAACGCGGTGGTGCCTTCACCACCCCGACGCACACAACGCAAGAGGCCCCCCGGCGAACCGCAGGGCCTCTTCGGCTGTGCACTCGGCAGGATTCGAACCTGCAACCTTCTGATCCGTAGCTCTGACAGGGAACCTGCACGTCAAGGCGGAACCGAGATGTTCTCGGAGTGCGCCGTCGGTGACCGTGACCGTAGTTCACCGACACATCTGGCATGAGAGTGGCAGGTAGGCGTGACGCTTCCACTCGGTCCCGGCCTGCGGCCCGTTGGGCGGACCGCCTCCAGCACCAGCCCTGGGCAGTCCTGTCTCCCCGGTCAGCGGGATCATGCTCACGTACGACAGTTTCTGACTGTTCCCGGCGGCCGCATTGGCTGGAGCTGGGTTGGGCGTTGTTACGGCTGCTCGGTTTCCGCTGGTGTCTCGGCTTCCGCCGGTGCGTTGAGTGCGTCGGCGAGGGCACTGGCCTCCTCCGGGGTCAGTTCGACTACGAGCCGACCGCCGCCTTCGAGCGGTATGCGCATCACGATGTTCTGCCCCTCCTTGACGGCCTCGAGCGGTCCGTCACCCGTTCGCGGCCTGATCTTGCCAGCCGGCTGAATGGAGACACCGTTGTTGAAAGACAGTGCCCGCGTCCCGTTGCCCTCGGTCTTGACTGCGTACGTCCCCAAAGCGGGTGTCGCGGTGGCCACAGGCGTTAGGACGAGCGCCCCCAGAACGAACGATGAGGCAACGAGCGAGATGACAGCGTTGCGTCGGATGCACCGGGCCATGATGGATGTCCTCCCTCTCGATGAGTGGAGGGCGCCGCGGAGACACGGGGGCAAGTCGCCACGCCAGCGCTCCGGGGATTGGGCCCTCCAGCCACAGCGACAACGAATGTCCAGCTGCGGCACCACTGTGGCGCCCGACTGATCGGAAAGGCGCCACTCCATCCATGCTCCCCCTCCCCGAACCGGGTGTCGACCGGACCGCCATGTGAGCCCTCCTGGCGGACAGGCCCAGCACCTCACCACAGGTGCCCCCTCAACTCCCGTCCCGTCTGCCGTCGGCCCAGCCATCCACGGGCCGGCACCCGCGTACGGCGCCCCGCCATCCCGGAGCCGGGAAGCCCGCCCGGCGGAGCGGAGCGCAGCCGGGTGCTTGATGAGGTGGAGAAACCTGTAACAGCTGGCTCTGTAACTGGCGGTCTTGCCGACCGGGCCACCAGCTGTTGGCATATGGGTGGGGACGGCACGCAGGGGGGCGGCTGATGAGCGATCTGACGGTGCATCCGTGGAAGAAGCATGGCAAGGATCGGCTCTATGTGAACCTGCCGGACGGAACGGCTGTCGCCTGGGCGGATCGGGCGACCAAGACCGTGACGATCAAGCTTCGGAAGTACCAGGACGAGGCTCTGGCTCTTCTCAGGCGGCACCTTGGGGAGGGGCTTACTGTCAGCTCCACCCCTTCGCCTGCCCACGCGCCGCGCCCCGCGGCCCCTTCGCGGCAGCAAGGGCAACCCCGTCACGCGACCCCGAAAAAGCGACCCGAACGCCCGGCCTCTCTCCCACTCCTCAGCCCTAGTGAGGACCTGGCGAGGAACCGGCCCGGCTCCCGAGTCGTCGGGGTGATCGCCGAGAGGGGCCCGTCGACAGTTCAACGGCTCAAGTCGAAGTTACTGCGGCAGTCCTCGGAGTGGGACAGCTGGTACGCCGGCCTGGAAGGGGAACGGCGGGTTGGACGTGAGCTGGAACGCCTCACCCCACTCGGTTGGCGAGTGCTTCACGGCATCGAGAAGGGCAATGGCGGCGACATCGACCACCTGTTGATCGGCCCTGGCGGCGTGTTCAGCATCAACACCAAAAACCATCGGGACGCCTCGGTCTGGATCGGCGACTCGATGGCCAAAGTCAACGGGGGACCGCCACGCCCGTACGCTGCGGCAAGCCAGGCTGAGGCGGACTTCGTGCGGAGGGTGCTGGGGCGGTACTGCGCCTTCGAGGTGCCTGTCGAACCGGTTCTGGTCTTCGTGGGCGTTACCGCCCTGAATCGGGCCGCTACGCAGTACACCGTTCGCGTCTACCAGGAGCGGGAGGTAGCGGCTCTGGGGCCGTTGACTGGCAAGCTCACCCCGGAGCAGGTGGAGCAGGTGTACACAGTCGCCCGTCACCGGCGCGTCTGGCTCCGAGCCTGACTCCGTGCGTCTCGCAGGAGGCGGCTTGTGAAGCCTCGCCGGCACAGCCGTCGTACGCCGCGACCACGTCGTCCGGCACCTGCTGGCTGATCACGAAGCCCTGTTCCGGGTAGATCAACAGGACGAAGCGGCTGGACAAGCTGACCGTCCGGGACGTCCGGGAGTGGCTGACCAAGCTGGTGGCCATCTGCCAGTGCTGCGCCCAGGGCAAGGACGCCAAGCGATCCGCCGCGCGCCGTCGGTGCTGTGCGATCGGGGAGTGCTGCGAGGCATACCCCTCCCGACGCGTGATCCAGGGCTCCCGCGACGCGCTGCGAGCCGCCCTCACGCACGCCGTGGCCGAGGAGGAGATCGGCAAGAACGTCGCCTCGCTGGTGAAGGTGCCCAAGCCCCGCCGCAAGCGGATCAAGCCGTGGTCCGTGGTCGAAGCAGGTCGGTTCCTCGCCGACGGAGTCGCCCGGGAGGATCACCTCTTCGCCGCGTGGATGCTCGTGCTGTGCCTCGGGCTCCGGCGCGGGGAGGTGCTGGGGCTGACCTGGAAGTCGATCGACTTCGAGGCCGGGAGCTGTACGTCGATCACCAGATCCAGCGGGCCGGGAGGCAGATCCTGCACCGGGAGACCAAGACGGAGGACTCCGACGACTTCCTGCCGCTGCCGGCGCTCTGCCTCAAGGCCCTCCGGATGCGCCGGGCCCAGAAGCTCGGGGACCGGAAAGCCGCCGGGGAGCTGTGGCAGGACAGTCACGGCCTGGTGTTCACGACGAAGTACGGGACCCCGATCGAGCCGGGGAACCTCACCCGGATGTTCGGCCTGCGCGCTCGCCGGACCGGCCTGCGTGTGATCCCCCTCCGGAACACCCGGCACACCTGCGCCGCGCTCCTCGTCGCGCTCAAAGTCCACCCGAAGGTGGCCCAGCGGATCCTGCGGCACTCGCAGATCGCCATGACGATGGAGGTCTACGCCGAAGCGAGCGAGGAAGCCGTACGCGACGCTCTCGGCAAGCTGTCCGAAGCGATGGGTGGCAGCGGCTGAGGGTGGTTGCTGTACTTCGCTGCTGTACGGCAGGAAACGGCAGAGGCCCCGGACTGTCGTCCGGGGCCTCTGGCCTGCTGTGCACTCGGCAGGATTCGAACCTGCAACCTTCTGATCCGTAGTCAGATGCTCTATCCGTTAAGCTACGAGTGCTTGGGCTGTTCGGGGTTTTGCGCCCCGTTGGCCTTGCGAGAACAACAATACATGGACCTCGGCGGGACGCGAAATCCATTAGCTCCACCGCTGCTGACCTGCGAAAACAGGGCGGAGGGAGATCATCCGGAAGTTCTCGCGCGGCTCTCGGCGGCGAGCGCGGTACCCCTCGTGAAGCGTTCGAAACGCACCGAAGCCCCGGTCCATGAGGACCGGGGCTTCGGCGAGGTGCGGAGGCGGAGGGATTTGAACCCTCGATGGGGGGTAAGCCCCAAACCGCATTAGCAGTGCGGCGCCATAGACCGGACTAGGCGACGCCTCCAGCACACCCTCGCGTACGAAGGTGCGTGCAGATGATGACACAGGCGCGGGGCCGGTCACCAATCCGCTCCCACGGTACAAGGAACGGCGGGCCCGGGGCAAAGCCTTAATGGCACACCCGGGACGAGTTCCAAGGCCGGAGCGTCCCGCATGTGGCGCACGTACACACGCACGCGTCGGACCGCACGCAACGTCGGGGCGCACGGGTCGTTTGTCAGGCGTACGACGTACGGACGACCTGGAGTGCCCCATGCTGCGTCTCGCCGCCTTCGCCGTCACCTCCGCCCTGGCCGCCGCGGCCGCCGGGCCGCTGCCACCGCTGCCGTTGGAGAGGCTGCTGTCGACGCCCGACCGGCTCACCATCGACGTGTCCGACACGGGCAACCCGCGCACCGACGGCGAGTACCGGCTGGAGTGCGACCCCGTCGGCGGGAACCACCCGAAGGCGGAGGACGCCTGCGCCCGCCTCGACACGCTCGCGCGGCAGGGCAAGGACCCCTTCGCCCCCGTCTCCGATCGCCGGATCTGCACCATGGTGGACGGCGGTCCGGCCACCGCCCGGATCAAGGGAACGTGGCACGGCAAGAAGGTGGACACCACGTTCCGGCGGAAGAACGGATGCGAGATCGACCGGTGGAACACCCTGGAACCTGTGCTTCCGAGTGGGCGTTCCTGACCTGGGAGGATGCGAAGGATGTGCGTTTTCCGCCCCGCATCGGCCATCCCGCCGCGGGGCGGTGCCCTTAGACTCCTCCCGTGACATGCCGGTAGTCGTGGTCAGGGAGGAAGCTCGTCGTGAGCAGCAGGCCATCCCGAGGCGCTGCTCGCCTCGCAGCAATACTCGACGCGCTTCCTGACGCGCTGTTGCTCGTCAACGCCAACGGCACCGTGGTGAACGCCAATTCGATCGCCCTCGAAATCATGGAGAGTCCCGGCACCGGCCTCGTCGGCCGCGGAGTGCTGGACCTCCTGCCCGAGTTCGACTCGAAGCTCATCCCCGGCTCGATGCGCCGTCCCGGGGACGACGAAGAAGGCCGGGCGAAGCCCAAGAGGATGACGGCCCGGCGGACCGACGGGAGCGAGTTCCCCGTCGAGGTCACCGCAGCCCACCTCGACGGCCGCGACGCCTACCGCGAGCCGCAGCCCGCGTACACCGGCGACGAACTGCTGATGCTCGTCGTACGGGACCTCTCCCAGACCGTGGACACCGAGGCCGAGCTCGCCCGCTCCCAGCGGCAGACCGAGATGATCCTGCGCGCCGCCGCGGAAGGCGTGGTGGGCACGGACACCGACGGCCGGGTCGTACTCGTCAACCCGGCCGCCGCGCAGATCCTCGGCTACCGGGCCACCGATCTCGGGAACCGCGAGCTGCACGGGCTGATCCAGCACTCGCGCGCGGACGGTTCGCCGTTCCCCTTCGAGGAATCCCCGCTCGCCGACACCCTGCGCAGCGGCCGCAAGCACCGGGTGCGCAGCCAGGTGCTGTGGAACAAGGCCGGGCAGCCGGTCTCCGTCGACCTGACCACCTCGCCCGTACGGGACGGTGAGCTGCTCGTCGGGGCCGTCATGACCTTCACCGACCGGCGCCCCTACGACGCCCTCGCCGCGCGGCACGCGCAGTTGCTGGCGGTCCTCGGCGAGTCGCTGCGCGGGCCGCTGGAGGAACTGCGCGGTGAGCTGGCGACGCTGGCCGCCGATGACGCGGGCCAGCTGTGGCCCGAGGCGAACCAGCTGCTGCACCACCTGGCGGCCGGCTACTCGCGGATGACCACGCTCGTGGACAACGTGCTGGGCTACCAGCGGCTGGACGCGGGCAGCGACAAGCTCGCCAAGGAAAAGACGCTGATCAACAAGGTCGTCGCGGCCGGTGTCGACGGCGCGGTGGAGCTGATCGGGCCGGGCCGGGTGCAGTTCGCCGTGCACGCACCGACGATCGAGGCCGAGGTGGACGGGGAGCGGATCGCGACCGCGCTCGCGCACCTGGTCGCCGACGTCGCCGGGGTGGACGCCACCGGCAAGACCCGTCAGGGCAGCGGTTACAGCGACTCGACGATCGTCGTGGCCGCCGCGCAGCGCGGTGACGTCGTACGGATCGAGGTGCGCGGGCCGTACGAAGGCGGCAACCCGGTGCACGAGCCGATCGTGCGGGGCGTCGTCGCCGCGCACGGCGGTGTCCTGCAGACCGTCGACGTGCCCGGGGCGCCGGGCGGTGCGTACGTACTGGAGCTGCCGCTGGGTGCGGGAGCCGGGACGGTGACGCTGCCCGAGCCCGAGCCGGAGCCGGAGCCGGTGGAGCCCCCGGCTGCCGGGGCCGGTGCGAAGCCGGACGCCAAGGACGGCGCCGGTGCCAGGGCAGAGTCCGGGGGCCGGCGGGCCAGGCGCGGGGTGGACGCGTTCCTGGACGACTCCGCCGATGAGACGAAGGTGCCCCGGGAGGGCGGCGGTGCGCTCGCGCTGTCCTCGGGGCGGCGCCGCGCGGACGGCACGCTCGACGGCGCCGGGGCGGGCGGCCCCGAGCTGGCGCAGTCCCCGGTGAACCCGGCCGGGCTGGGTACCGGGCGCCGGCGTGGCCGCGACGGCGACGGCAGTGCGGAGGGCAACGGCGGCCCGGACGCTTCCCGGCGCCCCGGCGGACCGCAGCCCGTGCCTCCGCAGCCGGTTCCCTCTCAGCCCGTCGCCCCTCACCCCGCGCCGCAGCAGCCCGTGCCCCCGCAGGGGACCGGGATGCCTGCGCTGCCGCCCGTGCCCGCGGTGCCGCCCGTGCCGTTGACCCAGCATCCGGCGGGACGCCGCCGCGCGTTGGGCCCGGCTGCGCCGGCCGCACCCGCGGCGGGTCCGTTCGCGCAGCCGGGCGGTCCCGTTCCGGCGGCCGGGCTCGCAGCTCCCGTTCCCCAGCGCCCCATCGCCCCGGAAGGCGGCTTCGCGCTGCCCGCCGGACCGACGCCCGCCCAGGCCGCCGGTGCGGTACCCGCGCCGGCCGAGGCCGATCCGGAGGCCCCGGGTGGCCGCCGTGGGCGTCGGGTGCTCGGCGCCCCCGTGGCCGACGCCCCCGAAGCCGCCCCCGCGGCTGCCCCGGAGGCGCCCGGGCCGGTACCGCCGACCGGTCGGCGTCGGGCCCTGCCCGAGGTTCCCGCCTGGCCGGTGCCCGCGGCCCGTACCGCCACCGAGGACGGCGAGCCCGCGGCGGCCCCCGGTGCGGGCCCCGCTCCCGTACCCGGTGCGAGGCAGCCGCAGGACGCTCCGGGTGAGGCCTCGCAGCCGATCAGCGTGCGCGCTCTGGGCACGCTGGGCCAGGGCATCTCGGTCGAGGCGGGCGGCTCCGGCCGTCGCCGCCGGCTGTCCGAGCCCGCACCGCAGGGCCGCGCCTTCGCCATAGGGGCGCCCGAGGCGGGCTCCGACGAGGGGCCCGAGCCGCTCGACGGGCCCGGTGGCGCGGTCGAGGTGGTCAACCGTCCCGTACCGCTGCCCGTGGACGACGAACTTCCGCCGGAGCCGCTGGACAACCCGCGCCGGCTGCTGGTGTGGCCCGCGCCCGACGCCCAGACCCAGCAGGCGCTGAGCGACCGCGGGTACCGTCCGGTGATCGTGCACTCCCGCGAGGAGGTGGACGCACAGATCGCCGCGTTCCCCGCGGCCTTGTTCGTGGACCCGCTGACCGGGCCCATCACCCGCACCGCCCTCCAGTCGCTGCGTCAGGCCGCGGTGGCCGCGGAAGTACCCGTCCTGGTGACGGCCGGACTGGGGCACGCCACGCGCGAAGCCGCGTACGGCGCCGACCCGGCCGTCCTGCTCAAGGCGCTCGCACCGCGCGACAGCGAGCAGCACCCCTCGCGGGTCCTGTTGATCGAGGAGCACGACGAGATCGCCACCGCGCTGACCGCCGCCCTGGAACGGCGCGGCATGCAGGTCGCGCGGGCGGGCGCCGACACCGACGCCGTGGAACTGGCCACCCGAATGCGGCCCAACCTCGTCGTCATGGACCTGATGCAGGTGCGCCGCCGACGGGCCGGGATCGTGGACTGGCTGCGCGCCAACGGGCAGCTGAACCGCACCCCGCTCGTCGTCTACACGGCCACCGGGATCGACCCGGCCGAACTGCCGCGCCTGGCCTCCGGCGAGAGCGTGCTGTTCCTCGCCGAGCGGGCCACGACCGCCGACGTCCAGGGCCGCATCGTGGACCTGCTGGCCAAGATCGGCACCAACTAGTCATCCTGGCCCGATGGCCATCACCGACACGACCGAACACAGCGTTCCCGCCGACAACGGGGAGGTGAGCCTCCTCATAGCCCGGCAGGTCGAGCCGGGCCACGAGGAGGACTTCGAGGCCTGGGCGCGCGGGATCCTGGAGACCGCAGCGGGCTTCCCCGACCACCTCGGATACGGGCTCTTCCGGCCGGCCGCGGAGGGTGCCCCGTGGTTCCTGGTGCACCGCTTCCGCAACCAGGCGGCCTTCGAGGCCTGGCAGCAGTCCGCGGAGCGTGCCGCGTTCTTCGCCAACTGCCAAGGTCACCACCACCACGAGATAGCGCGGCGCGAACTGCACGGTATGGAGACGTGGTTCGCCAAGCCGGGCACGACCCGGCCCGCGCCCCCTCGCTGGAAGATGGTGATCAGCTCGGGGCTGGCCATCTTCCCGATCTCGCTGCTCGGCAACGCGGTGCTCGGTCCGTACCTGGTGGACCTGCCGTTCGTGCTGCGGACAGCGGCTTTCACAGTGGTCTTCAGCACCCTGATGACCTACGTGGCCATGCCCGCCGTCAGCAAGCTGCTGCGGCCATGGCTCACGCGTGGTTGAGGCTTCCGGGCCGCCGGTCAGGCCAGCCTCGTCACGTCCAGCACGCCGTCCGCGTACTGCCTGCGGATCACCTTCTTGTCGAACTTGCCGACGCTCGTCTTCGGCACGGCCTCGATGAACGTCCAGCGCTCGGGCAGCTGCCACTTGGCGATCGACTGTCCGAGGAAGGTGCGCAGACCCGTGTAGTCCACGGTCGCACCGTCCTTGAGCACGACGGTCGCCAGCGGACGCTCGCCCCATTTGTCGTCGGGTACGGCGACCACCGCCGCCTCGGCCACCTCCGGGTGCGCCATCAACGCGTTCTCCAGCTCCACGCTGGAGATCCACTCGCCGCCCGACTTGATGACGTCCTTGGCCCTGTCGGTCAGCGTCAGATAGCCGTCGGCGCTGATCACGCCCACGTCGCCGGTCTTGAGCCAGCCGTCCGCGCTGAATTTGTCCGCGGGGCGCAGGGGTTCGCCGGATGCGCCGCCGTAGTAGGCGCCCGCGATCCACGTGCCGCGTACCTCCAGCTCGCCCGCCGACTCGCCGTCCCACGGCAGACGGTCACCGCCGGGGCCGATCAGGCGTGCCTCGACACCCGCGGGGAAGCGGCCCTGGGTGATCCGGTACGGCCACTCCTCCTCGGCGCTCAGGCCGGCCGGCGGGTGCGCCATCGTGCCGAGCGGGGAGGTCTCGGTCATGCCCCAGGCGTGACACAGGCGCACGCCCAGCTTCTCGTACGCCTCCATCAGGGACGGCGGGCAGGCGGCGCCTCCGATGGTGACCTGCTTCATCGAGGTCAGGTCGCGGGGGCGCGCGGTGACCTCGGCGAGCAGCCCCTGCCAGATGGTGGGGACGGCCGCGGCGTGCGTCGGCTTCTCCCGCTCGATCATCTCCGCGAGCGGGGCGGGCTGCAGGAAGCGGTCCGGCATCAGCAGGTTGATGCCGGTCATGAAGGTGGCGTGGGGCAGGCCCCAGGCGTTCACGTGGAACTGGGGGACCACGACGAGGGAGGTGTCCCGGTCCGTCAGACCCATCGACTCGGCCATGTTGACCTGCATGGAGTGCAGGTAGATGGACCGGTGGGAGTAGATGACGCCCTTGGGGTCCCCCGTGGTGCCCGAGGTGTAGCACATGGCCGCGGCCTGGCGCTCGTCCAGCTCGGGCCAGTCGTAGTGGTCGGAGCGTCCGGCCAGGAGTGCCTCGTAGTCGTGCACGCGCACGTCGAGGCCGTCGAGCACGGAACGGTCACCGGCACCGGAGACGACCACGTGCTCGACGGTGGGCAGCTGCGGCAGCAGCGGCGCGAGGAGCGGCAGGAGGGTGCCATTGACGAGCACGACCCGGTCCGCGGCGTGGTTGACGATGAAGACCAGCTGCTCGGGGGGGAGCCGCAGGTTGAGCGTGTGCAGGACGGCGCCCATGGAGGGGATCGCGAAGTACGCCTCCACGTGCTCGGCGTTGTTCCACATCAGCGTGGCCAGAACACTTCCGGGCTCGACACCCAGTTCATCGCGCAGGGCGTTGGCGAGCTGTGCGGCGCGGTCGCCGATCTCGGCGAACGTCCGGCGGTGGGGCTCTGCCTCACCGGTCCATGTCGTCACGGTCGAGCGACCGTGGACCTTCCGGCCATGCTCCAGAATCCGGCTGATGTTGAGCTGTACATCCTGCATGGTGCTGAGCACTGGCGTCCTCCCGGTGGGCGCTATCGCTCCGTCGCGACATTGCAAGGATTCTGCGCACGTACCACGCGGTATGTCACTACCCGGAGGTAGAAACCGCGTACGTGATCCCTCACGTTTCACGTGAAACATCCGGTACCGCGATGTTTCACGTGAAACGCCGGGACTGGTCCGGGTGGCGGATCAGCGGACCGGGGCGAGTTCCGGGTCCTCGCGGAGCTTTCCGAGGGCGCGGGAGACGGCGCTCTTGACCGTGCCGACGGAGACTCCGAGCAGCTCGGCGGTCTGCGCCTCGCTGAGGTCTTCGTAGTAGCGCAACACCACCATCGCCCGCTGCCGGTCCGGCAGCCGGGTCACGGCACGCCACATCGCGTCGCGCAGGGCCTGCGCCTCCGCGGCGTCCATGGACGGCTCCTGCTCGGCCTCCGGGATCTCCTCGCAGCAGAATTCCTCGACCTTGCGCTTGCGCCACTGGGAGGTGCGGGTGTTGACCAGGGCCCGCCTGACGTATCCGTCCAGCGCCCGGTGGTCCTCGATGCGGTCCCAGGCGGCGTAGGTCTTGGCGAGGGCCGTCTGCAGCAGGTCCTCGGCGTCGCAGGGGTTGGCGGTGAGCGAGCGCGCGGTGCGCATCAGGGTCGTGCCGCGGGTCCTGACGTACGCCGAGAACGACGGGTACGACGTCGGGTTCGAGGCGAGCGTGCAGACAGGCGTGGTCATGCCTCAACGCTAGGAGCGCGGGGCGGCCCTGGGATCGGCCGCAGGTGCCGAAGCGGGATCCGTCTCAGGTTGTAGGGCCGGGCCCGGCCGCACCACCTGTAGGTGGAGGGACGGTGTCCGCACCCGGCTCCCGGGTCAGGCGTCGGCGCTGAGCATCAGGCCGGATGTGGGTACGCCCGTACCGGCCGTGACCAGGCTGTGGACGGCGCCCGCGACTTGGTTGACGGAGGTACCGCGCAGTTGCCGGACAGCCTCGGCAATACCGTTCATGCCGTGCAGGTACGCCTCCCCGAGCTGGCCGCCGTGGGTGTTGAGAGGGAGCGCGTCGGCGGCCACGAAGTCAGCGGCCTCCCCGGGTCCGCAGAAGCCGAACTCCTCCAGCTGCATGAGGACGAACGGGGTGAAGTGGTCGTAGAGGATGCCGACGTCGATGTCCGAGGGCCGCAGTCCGCTGGTCCGCCACAGCTGACGTGCGACGACGTCCATTTCGGGCAGCCCCGTCAGGTCGTCCCGGTAGAAGGAGGTCATGGCCTCCTGGCGGCGGCCGGCTCCCTGGGCCGCCGCGGTGATCACGGCGGGCGCCTGCCGCAGGGTGCGGGCCCGCTCGGTGCTGGTGACGATCAGGGCCTGACCGCCGTCGGTCTCCTGGCAGCAGTCCAGAAGACGCAAAGGCTCCACGATCCAGCGCGATGCGGCGTGGTCGGCGAGGGTGATCGGTTTGCCGTGGAAGTAGGCGGCGGGGTTGTTCGCCGCGTGCTTGCGGCCGGTGACCGCGACGTGCCCGAAGGCCTCGGGAGTCAGGTGGTAGGCGTGCAGATAGCGCTGGGCTGCCATGGCGACCCAGGACGCCGGGGTGAGCAGGCCCCATGGCAGTGACCAGCCGAGGGCCGCGCCTTCCGCGGAAGGTTCGCGTTGCTGGACCCCGGACCCGAAGCGGCGCCCGGAGCGCTCGTTGAAGGCGCGGTAGCAGACCACCACCTCGGCGACCCCTGTGGCGATGGCCAGGGCGGCCTGCTGGACGGTGGCACAGGCCGCGCCGCCGCCGTAGTGGATCCGGGAGAAGAAGGAGAGCTCCCCGATTCCGGCCGCCTGGGCGACGGTGATCTCGGGGCTGGTGTCCATCGTGAAGGTGACCATGCCGTCGACGTCGGCGGGGGTCAGCCCGGCGTCGTCGAGGGCTGCATGGACGGCTTCGACGGCGAGCTTGAGCTCGCTGCGGCCGGAATCCTTGGAGAACTCGGTCGCGCCGATGCCGACGATGGCGGCCCGGCCGCCCAGTTCGTCCCGGGTACGGACGCTCACTCTCCCGCCTCCCGCGCATCCAGGGACACCGTGACGGTGCCGGTGACGTGGTACCCGATGCCGTTGGCGCCGACCACCCCGATCTCGGCGGTGTCCCCGTCGAGGGCGGTGACGGTCCCGGTGAGGACCATGGTGTCGCCGGGGTAGTTGGGAGCGCCGAGGCGGATGGCCACCTTGCGCAGGGTGGCGGTGGGGCCGAGGTGGTCGGTGATGTACCGGCCGACCAGGCCATTCGTGGTCAGGATGTTCATGAAGATGTCCGGGGAGCCCTTCTCGCGTGCGAGCTCGGCGTCGTGGTGCACGTCCTGGTAGTCCCGGGAGGCGATGGCGCCCGCGACGATGAGCGTGCGGGTGACCGGGATCTCCAGCTGCGGCAGTGCGTCACCGACCCTCACGATGCCTCCCGTTGGTCGATGTCACGCCTGCCCGCGCCTGCGCTGGGCTCTCGGCCAGGAGCGTGCCCAGCTCCGCCAGCAGCTCGCTGCCGCAGCCGAGGTAGGCGTCCAGCTGGCGCCCCCAGAGGAAGTGGCGGTGGACGGGGTGGTCCAGGTCGGCGCCCAAGCCGCCGTGCAGGTGCTGGCCGGCGTGCACGACCCGCTTGCCCGCCTCCGAGGCCCACCAGGCCGCCGTCAGCGCGTGCTCGCCCGCGGGAAGGCCCTCGTCGATGCGCCAGGCCGCCTCGTACGAGGTGACCCGGATCGCCTCCGTGTCCATGTGGGCGTCGGCGGCGCGGAGCATGACGGCCTGGTTCGTGGAGAGGGGCCGGCCGAACTGTTCGCGGGCGGAGGTGTACTCGACGGCGCGGGCCAGCGAGCCCGCGCAAACGCCCGCCTGGAGGCCGGCGAAAGCGGTACGGGCAACGGCGAGGACGTCCTCGTATGCCTGCGGGCCCCGCCCGAGCCGTTCGCCCCGCGCGCCGGTCAGCGTCAGCCGGCCTGCCGCCCACGGCGCGGTGGTCTCCACCGCCGAGGTCTCGACACGGGGCAGGTCGGTCCGTACGAGCCACAGGGATCGGTCCGCGTCCGGCACCAGGACATGCGTCGCGCCGCGCAGCCAGGGCACGACGGGGGCGGTTCCCGTGAGCCGCCCGTCCGGTGCGGCGGTGATCCTGCCCCGGACGGGGAAGGCACCCGTGGCCACCGCCTCGCCCGCCCCGAGGGCCGGCAGCAGCCGGGCGCGCTGGTCCGCACTGCCGTGCCGGATCAGGGGGAGGATCCCGTAGGCGCAGGTCGCGGCGTACGGCACCTGGGCGGTCGTACGGCCCTGTTCTTCCAGCAGGAGCACCAGGCCGAGCAGGCCGACGTCCTCGACGGCGGTGGTCAGCCCGGCGCTCGTCAGGGCTTTCCACAGTTCGGCGTCGCTGCCGCTACCGGCGGCCGCGAGGCGCTCGTGGGTGGCGAGGTCGCGGAAGATGCGGGCGGCGAGGCCGGCCGCGGCGGTCTGCTCCTCGGTGGGCCGGAAGTCCATCAGCCTTCGCTCCCTCGGAAGACGGGCAGTTCCAGGTCCTCGTCCACGCGCAGGAACTCCAGCCGGACGGGCAGGCCGATGCGCACCTTGTCGTAGGGGACACCGGTGATGTTGCTGATGATCCGGACTCCTTCGGCGAGTTCCACGAGTGCGACCGCGTAAGGAGGGTCGAACGCCGGAAAGGGCGGGTGGTGCATGACGACGTAGCTGAACACCGTGCCGGCTCCGCTCGCCTCGACGGTGTCCCAGTCGGGACCGGCGCAGGCGTGACATCCGGGGAGCCAGGGGAAGCGGAGGGTGGCGCAGGCGGTGCAGCGCTGGATCAGGAGCTTGTGTTCGCGCACCCCGTCCCAGAAGCCCTGGTTGTCGCGGTTGATCACGGGCCTCGGGCGGCGCGTCGCGGGTGGTCGTTTCTGCGCGGCCCGCTGGGCGGGCGCGAACTTGAGGATCCGGAAGCGGTGGGTACCGGCGGGCTCCCCGTTGGCGTGTACGTCCATCCGGGTCGTCACGAAGTGGCCGGTACCCAGCTTGGTCGTCTTGCGCGGTGAGACCGACTCGATCACGGCGTCGAAGGTGACGGCGTCGCCGGGGCGCAACGGGCGGAGGTACTCCTGCTCGCAGTCGGTGGCGACCACCGAGGTGCATCCCGCGCCGTCCAGGAGCGCTAACAGTTCGTCATAGGCGTAGGAGCGGTCGCCGTGGCCGGAGAGGCCGCCCATCGTCCAGGCTTGCAGCATGGTGGGCGGGGCGATGGCGTCGGGACCGGTGTAGGCGGGGTTGGTGTCGCCCATCGCCTCGCACCAGTGCCGGATCATCGGTTCGTTCACGAGGTCCTTGGCGCGACCTCCGGAGGCGGCGGGGCGCCCTTCGAAGTCTTTCAGCAGCGCGTGGAAGCGGGCCGCCTCATCGGCGTCCCCGGCCGGGTCCGCGCTCATCGCTTCCTCCCCTTCATGCCGAGCCGCATCATGGCGACGATCTCCCGCTGGACCTCGCTGACCCCGCCACCGAAGGTGTTGATCTGGGCGGCCCGGTTCATCCGCTCCAGTTCACCCCCTGCGAAGCCCGCGGGCCCGCGTACGAGGGCTTCCTCGCCCACCGCCTCCTGGCACATCCGGTACACCTCGACGGTGGACTCGGTACCCAGGAACTTGACGCCGCTCGCGTCTCCCGGGGCGAGGGTGCCGTCGGCGACGTCCTGGACGAGGCGCCAGTTGAGGAGGCGTAGGGCGGCCAGCCGCGCATGGGCCTCGGCCAGGCGCGACCGTACCCAGGCCTCGTCCGCCGGGCGCTCGCCGGTGACGGGGTCCGGGGTCCGGGCGTGGGCCAGGGCGCGCTCGTAGAAGTCCTCGGCCTGCATGCCGATGGCTGCAAGGGCCACGCGCTCGTGGTTGAGCTGGTTGGTGATCAGCCCCCAGCCGCCGTGTTCGGGTCCGACGAGGTGGTCGGCGGGCACGCGGACGGAGTCGTAGTAGGTGGCCGTGGTGGTGAGTCCGCCGACCGTCTCGATCGGGGTCCAGCCGAAGCCCGGGGCGTCGGTGGGGACGAGGATGATCGAGATCCCCTTGTGTTTGGGGGCCTGCGGATCGGTGCGGCAGGCGAGCCAGATCCAGTCGGCGTTCTGGGCGTTGGAGGTGAAGATCTTCTGCCCGTCGATCAGCCAGTCCCCTTCGGGACCGCCCTGGCGCACGGCCCTGGTGCGCAGCGAGGCGAGGTCGGTGCCGGCCTCCGGCTCCGAGTAGCCGATGGCGAAGACCAGCTCGCCCTTGAGGATGCCCGGGAGGAACCTGTCCTTCTGCGCCTGCGTCCCGTACCTCATCAGGGTCGGCCCGACGGTGTTGAGGGTCACCATGGAGACGGGGGCGCCGGCCCGGTAGGCCTCGTCGAAGAAGACGAACTGCTCGTCGGCGCCGCGCCCTTGGCCGCCGTATTCGACGGGCCAGCCGAGACCGAGCAGCCCGTCTTCACCGATGCGCCGCAGCACTGCCCGCTGGGCGGCGGGGTCTTCGGGCGGTCCGTCAGGAAGGAGCTGGCGGAAGTACTCCCGCAGTTCGCAGCGGAGCCTCAAATGGCTTCCGGTCGGGGCGAGGTGCACGCGCGGGCCTCCCGGCTTCACATCGACGAGTAGACCTGACTGTCCGTCAGATTTCAGGTCGGTGTCAAGGTGGCCGACGAGCGGCCCGGTGAACGGCGCCAACGAACGGGAGCACCCGCGCTACCGGACCCCAGCCGGTCCGGTGGCACGGACGCCCTCGGCGATCAGACCCGATCAGGTGGGGTAACCGCCACGGCAGGAAGTTCACCGCCACGTTGGCGTTGTGCTGCCGGATCGCGGTCCAGGCCGAGCTGTCGACCTTCGCGGTGTTGTTCTGCTTGGACGCGCCGGCACCCGTGGCGACCTGCTGCGAGGTGGAGGAGTTGCCGTGGTGTTGCCACCCGCACCGCTGCCGATGACGCTGGCGACGCTCACATTCGATCCGTCGTCGCAACATCGGGTAGACCTGATTCACGCCCCCACGGCCCCAGGGCGGCACCCTTGCGCCGGGCGCCGCTCCCGCCCCAGGCGAGAAGAATCGTTTCGTCAATCAGCTCGGTCCGGACATGCAAAAGGGGCCGCGCCATCCGGGAATCCCGCTATCTCCCGGCTCTGCGACCCTGCGATGCCACACTTCGCGGACCCCGTGCGCCCCGGCGCCGCCGGGGCTTAATCCACCGCGCCCCGCTGCCGGGGTGCCTTGGGCGCGATCCGCGGCCGCGACCGGCCGGGCTCCAGCACCCGCTGCTCCGCTTCGACCCGCACGCCCGTCCTACGCGGCGAGCCCCAGTTGCCGGACGGCGACCGGGCCGCACCCACCGGCGGCGACGGCGGAGATCTGCCGGGCGGGACCGCTGACGGCGGGGAGCGCGGTCGGCTGCCCGGCGACTCCACCGAGCCCACCCGCCGCGAGGGCCGTGGTCGAACGGCGGACGGAAGGGGTCTTGCCGTGCGCCTCGGCGCGGATCCGCTGCTTGATCGTGGGCGGGAGGGACCCTCCGCGCATCATCGCCCGCCACGTCCGCCGCGCCATCATCGCCGGCCGGCGCCGGACCGCCGACGGAACCGCGGGGGTGGCCAGGGCGGCGGGGACGGCGGCGGGGGCCTTCACGTCGAAGCCGAGAGCGGCGAGGAGTGCGGCTACCGCGGTGAGGACGGCGGTCCAGAACGACGTGACGGTGCTGCGGAGAGCCATGACGGGTCCCTCATTTCGCGATGTTCCGAAGGGCGGATCTGAATACATTCGTCATGATGGTTCCGCAACCGCACGAACCCCACCACGCACGCCGATCTTCCGACAAACACCACTCAAAGGGACCAATAGCCCTCAGGATCGGCGTCACCTGCGACGCCCCGACCCCACCCCGCCCACGACGAAGGGGCACCCCGGACCGGGGTGCCCCTTCCGATCAGCGCATTGGCCGACCTGTGGCGGTGGGTGTGGGATTTGAACCCACGGTGACTCGCGCCACGACGGTTTTCAAGACCGTTCCCTTAGGCCGCTCGGGCAACCCACCTGGCCGGTACAGAGTACCGGGCGGTGGGGGTGGCTGGGGGCCGGCTCAGGCGGACTGGGCCTGGTCGTAGGCCGCCTTGGCTTCGTTGCCGAAGTACGGCCCGAACATCGTGTTCGGCAGGAAGTTGTAGCCGAAGCTGTTGACCGAGACCTGGGTGCCGAGGCCGGTGGCCTCGTTGAAGTCCTGGAGCCAGGGGCCGCCGCTGGAGCCGCCCGTCATGTTGCAGGCCACGCTGTGGTCCTTGGTCAGCAGGAAGTCCTTGCCGCTGTTGGCGCTGCAGTAGATCAGCTTGGTGCCGTCGTACGGCGCGGCCGCCGGGAAGCCGAAGGAGTACATCTTCTTGTTGTAACCACCGTTGAACTGGATGCCCTGGGCGCCGACGACCTGGCTGAGATTGCGGCCGTTCAGGGGCGCCACGACGGCGAGCCCGACGTCCATGTTCATGTCCTCGCTCGCCGCCCACTGCGTGGTCGCGAAAGTCTTGGTCGCCGACCACTGACCGTACGGCGCGTTGCCGTTCTCGTACGCCGGAACGAAGATCCAGTTGGTGTGCCAGGCGCCCTGGTACTTCACGCAGTGCCCGGCCGTGATGACCGTGCTGCCGTTGGCGCTGGTGATGGAGTCGCCGGAGCAGGAAGCGGTCCGGCCGTTGAAGGTGAAGAACACCCGGCCCGAGGTCTTCACTATCGCGCCGCCGCCCGTCCAGGCGCCGCCCGCCTGCGGGAACGAGGCGGGGGAGGCCGCGGGCGTCGGCGGGACAGAGGTGGGGCGACTCACGTGCGAGGCCGGGCTTCGGGTCCCGGTTCCCGGCGCCGCCGTGACGTCGAGCGGGGTGGCCGCCCGCATGCGCTCGGCGGTCCAGAAGTCCGGCGTCTGCTGCTGCCGGAAGGAGGACGGGGACGAAGGCGCCTCCACGGCGGCCGAGGGTGTGGCGGCCGTCAGGGCGCCGGCGAGCAGGGCGGCCGCCGCGAGGAGAACGGATGCGGCCGGGCGGTGTCGATTCACGCAGGACTCCTTCTGCCGTGCCCGGTCCGGCAAGAACCGGGCAGGGTGGGGGTGAAGAGTGGTCGGTGCGGATCGGGTGCAGGGTGGCACGGCCGGGATGAGATGTCAGGCCACAGTGACCGTTCGGTCGGTTCCGGCCAGGAAATGGCCAACTCCCCTCTGCGGCACCGTCATACGGTGAGCAGCACGCCCCCGTAGGAGACGCCGGCGACCACCACCCAGGCACCGAGGCCCAGCACCGCCGCCCGGCCCCCGGTCCGGGCCAGGGTGGGCAGGTGGACCGCGGTGCCCAGGCCGAACAGGGCTGCGGCCAACAGCGCCTCCTGGGCGGTGTGCGCCCAGTCGAGCGCCACATCGGGCAGTACGCCGGTGGCCCGCACGGCGGCCGCCAGCAGGAAGCCGGCCACGAAGAGGGGCACGGGGGCGGGCCGTCGTCCCGAGGGCGTGCGCACTCCCCGCCGCCCGGCACGTACGGAGAACGCCACTGCCGCTACGAGCGGGGCCAGCAGCGCGACGCGCATGAGCTTGACCAGTACCGCCTCGCCGAGCGCGCCGGGCCCGGCGGTCTGCGCGGTCGCCACCACCTGGCCGACATCGTGGACGCTCGCACCCACCCATCGCCCGAATTCCAGGTCGGAGAGGCTTAATGGCCCTTGGAGCAGCGGGAGTACAGCGATGGCCAATGTTCCACACAGGGTGACCAGCGCAACGGAGGAGGCCACGTCTTCCTCGTCGCTGCCGGACACCTCGCTCACCGCGCCGATCGCCGAGGCCCCGCAGATCGAGTACCCGGTGGCGATCAGCAACGGCTGGTCGCCCGGCAGCCCCAGGCGCCGGCCCAGCCAGAGGGTGCCGAAGAAGGTGGCCGCGACCACCCCGCTCACCATCGCCACCGTCGACCAGCCCAGGCGGAGCACCTGGTCCAAGCCCAGGCCCAGCCCGAGCAGGACGATGCCGATCCGCATCAGCCTCCGTCCCGCCAGGGACAGTCCCTGGCGCCCGGGACCACGTACGACGGCCCGGGTCACCGGGAGGTGCGCAACGGAGATCCCCAGCACCACCGACGCGGTCAGCATCGGCACGGCCGGCACCACCGTGTGCACGCACCAACCGAGGAAGGCGCCGGAGCCGGCGAGTGCCAGTCCGGGCCAAGAGGAGGGGGCAGAGGGAGATGTTTCACGTGAAACATGGCGTAGCCGGTCCCACATCGGGCGGTGGATGGGCCGGTTCAGCAGGGCCATCAGCCGGCCGGGATCGTGTAGACACGGCGGACGCTGCTGCCCAGGCGGGCGACGTCGGCTCCGTAGACGTGGATGGATATGGCCGTCGCGCGACAAGAGTTGCGGACCTTGTGGATGTCGCCGGGCGGGGCGAAACCGCAGACGTCACCGGGTCCGTTGACCACCTCCTCGGTGGGTACCAGCCGCGCGCCCGCCGTCGCGGTGGCCGGGGCCAGCCGATAGCGGAGCTCGCTCTCGGCTCCTTCGTAGACGCCCGCCACACACCACGCCACGTGATCGTGGATAGCGGTCTCCTGACCCGGTAACCACACCAGCGCCACCACCGAGAAGCTGCCGTCCGGCTCGGAGTGCAGCACGTGCTGCCGGTACCGGTCCGCGTGCCCCTCACGCTGCTCATGGGTGAGCAGACCGGCCTCGCGCAGGTACGGGGCGAGCCGCTCACCGACGAGGTGGGCGGTCAGCTCGGGGACGAGCCCACGCTCCACGACTGCGCGGATCTCACTGACGAGGGCGGCCATGCCCGTGGTCGTACGGGCCGGTGTGGTGGTGGTCATACAGGGAGCGTCCGGCAGCCCACCCATCACGTCCAACGACAGTTCCGACCCGAAATCCCAAGCTGCGCTTATGGGTTGGCCGGCCGCCGCCGGCCGCCGCCGGGCGTCGCAGTCAGCAGCCGATGCGGTTCTCCGCCACCCGTTTCAGCTCGTCCAGGACCACCGAAGTGGCGGGGATCCGCAGGTGGTCCCGGTATACGTACGCGGCGATGTGGCGGCGCGCGGCCGGCTGGAGCGGACGGCCGCAGACCCGGGTCAGCGAGAGCGAGGGAAGCACCAGGGCGGGCATCATCGCCACGCCCAGGCCCTGCGCGACGAGGCTCTGCACCACGAGGTTGTCGTCGGTCGCGAACCGGATGTCCGGGACGAAGCCGAGCTCCGCGCACTCGTGCAGCAGGTTGGCCCGGCAGCGGGGGCACCCCGCGATCCACCGTTCCTCGGAGAGATCGGCCAGCTGGACGGCCCGGCGCCGGGCCAGTGGGTGCCCGGTCGGCAGGAGCACCGTCAGCTGGTCCTCCAGTAGCTTGACCTCGGCGACCTCCTCCGGAATCTCCTCGTGCAGCCCGGGATAGGTGAAGGCCAGGGTGATGTCGCACTCCCCGCGCTGGAGCCGGCGCAAGGACTCCGGCGGTTCATCCTCCAACAGCTCGACCTGGACGCCCGGATGCTCCTTCGCCAATCCGCTGAGCGCCTCGGGGACGAGGGTGACATTGGCGCTGGGGAAGCCACAGACCCGTACGCGTCCGGTGCGCAGCCGCGCATACGCCTTGAGCTGCGCTTCGGCCGCCGAGAGACTGCCGAGGATGTATTCGGCGTGCCGGGCCAGGGACTTACCGGCCTCGGTGAGCTGCATCGTCCGGCCGACCCGGGTGAAGAGCGGGGTACCCACGGCGCGTTCCAGCGCCTTCATCTGCTGGGTGATCGCGGGCTGGGTGTAACCCAGAACGCGCGCTGCCGCCGAGTAGGACCCGGAGGCGACTACTTCGTGGAATGTCCGTATGTGCCGAGAATCGAACACGAAGGAAGCATAAGCGGACGTTGGGAGGGGCCGTAGGCAGAATCCCGCCCACGGCCCCTCTCCATCAAGCCATCGCCCAGCGTGTGTCGAGCGGCCACCCGTGCTGCGAACGCGTGAGGGGCGCTGCGACCCGGCGTCACGGGCGCTGAGGCCTCGGCGTCACGGGCGCTGAGGCCCCGGCGTCAGGGTCGCCGAGTCCCCACGTCAGGGCCCGTCAGGGCTTGTCGCCCACCCGCGAGCCGAGCGTGATGTCCACCGTGTTCGGCTTGCCGTCGCGAAGGTAGGTGAGCTTCACCGTGTCGCCCGGCTTGTACGTCCAGATCTCGCTGATCAGCGTCGGGCCGCTGTCGATCGGCTTGCCGCCGAACTGGGTGATGATGTCGCCGGGCTTGAGGCCCGCCTTGCCCGCCGGGCCGTTCGGGTCGACCAGCTCGTTGGCGGAGGCGCCCTGCTCGGAGATCTTGGCCCCTTCGACCTTGGCCTGGAGGTCCACCGAGACCGAGATGATCGGGTAGACCGGCTTGCCCGTCTTGATCAGCGACTGGGCGACGTTCTTCGCCTGGTTGATCGGGATGGCGAAGCCGAGGCCGATCGAACCGGCCTGCCCGCCGCCGAACCCGCTGTTTCCGGCGGACTGGATCGCCGAGTTGATGCCGATGACCGCGCCGCGACCGTCGAGGAGCGGGCCGCCGGAGTTGCCCGGGTTGATGGAGGCGTCGGTCTGGAGCGCGCTCATGTACGAGTTCTTGCCCCCCGAGCCGTCACCGGAGGCCACCGGGCGGTTCTTGGCGCTGATGATGCCGGTGGTGACGGTGTTGGACAGGCCGAAGGGCGCGCCGATCGCGATCGACGAATCGCCGACCGCGACCTTGTCGGAGTCGCCGAGCGGAAGCGGCTTGAGTCCGGCCGGCGCGTTCTTGAGCTTGATCACGGCAACGTCGTAGCCCTGCGCCCGGCCGACCACCTCGGCGTCGTACTTCTTGCCGTTGGAGAAGGTCGCGGTGAGCTTGCCGCCGTTGGCGGCGGAGGCGACGACGTGGTTGTTGGTGAGGATGTGGCCCTCTTCGTCGTAGACGAACCCGGTGCCGGTGCCGCCTTCGCCGTCTCCGGCAGAGGCCTCGATGGTGACCACGCTGGGGAGCGCGCCCGCCGCCAGTCCCGCGACCGAGCCGGGTTCGCGCTTGAGGTCCTTGGGGGTGCTGGCGGTGATCGTGGTCGAGCCGGCTCCGTCGTTGCCGCGCTCCGCCGCCCAGTAGCCGACGCCACCGCCGACGCCACCGGCGAGGAGGGCCGCGACGAGCACGCCGGCGACCAGGCCGCCCCTGCCCTTGGGCTTGGGGGCCGGGGCACCGTGGGCGGTCAGCGGGGTTCCCCAGGCGCCACCGCCGTGGCCGCCGTCCGCGCCGTACGCCGGGACGGTGGGGGGCGGCGGGGGCCAGCCCTCCGCGCCGTGCGCCGCCGGGGCGGGTGCCTGCCCGTAGGGCGCCTGCCCCTGCTGGGCCTGCCCGTACGCGTCCTGCGCCCCCGGGGGCGTCTGACCGTAGGCCGCAGCAGCGGGCGGCGCGGCGGGGGCCGCTGCCGGGATCGGCTGGGTCGGCGCGGTACCGGTCGGCTGCGCCGGAGGGTGCACCGGGGGCGCGTCGGCATGTGCCACGCCGGACTCTGTGGCCGACGCGGTCTCGGGGGTGGTGGAAGGGGCCACGGGCACAGGAGGTGCGGACGGGACCGCGGGGGGCGTCGGGGCCGCGGTGCCCTCGTTCTCGGTGCTCACAGCGCTCTCTCCTCGTTCACACACACGGCTACTGGTGCTGGACATCTGGTGGTACCGGTCCGCCTGAACGTTCGACGTGCCGCACAAGTTCCAGTACAGAGCCTTTCCCATGACCCGTCAGAGCACTGTAAGCCGGACCTGTGCATCTTCCACTATTCTTTATATCCGACATTTCACATGCATCGACAGGACTCACCCCGACGCATGAGGCCTCCGCGGTGGCACCATGACCCGGTGACCCACGCAACGCCGCGCCCCATCCAGGTCGTCGCCCACCGCGGCGCCTCGGAGGATGCCCCCGAGCACACCCTGGCCGCCTACCGGAAAGCCATCGAGGACGGCGCCGACGGCCTCGAATGCGATGTCCGGCTCACCGCCGACGGCCACCTCGTGCTCGTCCACGACCGTCGGGTCAACCGCACCTCCAACGGCCGGGGCGCCGTCTCCGCCCTGGAACTGGCCGACCTCGCCGCCCTCGACTTCGGATCCTGGAAGGACCGCGAGGAGGCACCCGACTGGGACGCCGACCCCGAGCGCACCTCCGTGCTGACCCTGGAACGGCTGCTGGAGCTGGTCTGCGATGCCGGCCGCCCGGTGCAGCTGGCGATCGAGACGAAACACCCCACCCGCTGGGCCGGACAGGTGGAAGAGCGCCTCCTCTTCCTCCTCAAGCGCTTCGGACTGGACGCCCCGGCCGCCGAGGGCCCCCACCCCGTCCGGGTCATGAGCTTCTCCCCCCGCTCCCTGCACCGGGTCCGGGCGGCCGCCCCGACGATCCCGACCGTCTACCTGATGCAGTTCATCTCACCGCGGATGCGGGACGGGCGGCTGCCGGCCGGTGTCAGCATCGCGGGACCGGGGCTGCGGATCGTGCGCAACCACCCCGGCTACATCCGCCGGCTTCAAGCCGCGGGACACCCCGTTCACGTGTGGACCGTAAACGAACCCGAGGACGTTCAGCTCTGCGCTGATTTGGACGTAGAAGCGATCATCACGAACAGACCCCGCCAGGTTCTGTCACAGCTGGGGCGCTGACGTCCCGTTTTGCACATCCGCTTCCCCCGGCCCCTCCGTAACAGGGTGTGCACCGGCGCATCCGCTCCGCATCTGTCCGTTGTGAATGCGTCAGAGGGCCCGGCCGCGGCGGTTTCCGGTCCAGGCCATTGGGGCATCCAGATCATGGCGTGGGGCTAAGGAGGTTCCGGGGGTGGCGTTGGTGATGGCACAGGAAGTGCCCACGTCGTCGTGCATGGGCGTACGCCATGGCCCTGCGGGCGTGGGCGAGGCGAGGCACCGGATGCGCCAGGAGCTGCGCATCTGCGGGGTGTCGGATTCGGTCGTGGACGACGCCGTACTGATCCTTTCCGAACTGCTCAGCAACGCCTGCCGACACGGCCGGCCACTGGGCGCGCGGGAAATCGGGGACGGGGAGATACGCGCCGCATGGGGCGTCGACAAGGCGGGACGGCTGACGGTCGAAGTCACGGACGGCGGCGGGCCCACCCGCCCGGTCCCGGCGACACCCTCGGTCACCGCACGGGGCGGTCGGGGGCTGAACATCATCAGCGCCCTGGCCCAGGACTGGGGTGTCCGGGACGGTGCGGCCGGTGAGGTCACCGTATGGGTGATCGTCGCTTGTGGGACCCGGCACGAGGATTTCGCTACGCGCGTTGCGTCCCCGGCGATCGATTTCAGTACGGCCTTCGACGACCTGGAGACCTGAGAGGGCAGCTGGCGGCCGTCCGGGAGCGCACGCCGACCGTGCTCCCGGCCGCACCCCACCGGTTCCGGCGGTACCAACGGCTAGGCTCGCGCCCAGAACCCGCCGTACCGCCGCAACCGGGAGACACCCACGATGGCAAAGAAGCGCCCCGCCGCGAAGACCGCGAAGCCGCAGCTCCACAACGGGGAGATCCCGGTGGTGGGTGCACGCGAGCCCTGCCCCTGCGGATCCGGGCGCCGCTACAAGGCCTGCCACGGCGCCGCCGCCGCGCACGCCGTGACCGAGCACGTGCAGCGCCCCTTCGAGGGCCTGCCGGGCGAGTGCGACTGGGTGGCGCTGCGCGAGCTCGTGCCCGCGGCCACCGTCCCCCTGACCCTCAAGGGCGGCCTGCCCGAAGGCGTCCCGTCCGTCACACTGGTCACCGTTCTGCCGATGGCATGGCCGGCCCTGCGCCGCGAGGACGGTTCCGTCCTCCTCGCCCTCCAGAACGACTCCACCACCGGGGACCTCGCCAGGGACATGGCAGACACCCTGGAGCGGGCATTGACCGCGGAGCCGGGCTCTCCTGTTCCGGCCCGCCGGGTTCCGGCCGAGGGCCCGCGACTTCAGGATCTCCTCGACGTCGACGGCGTTTTCGAGCCGGTTGTGCACAGTGGCTTCGAATTCTGGATTCCGGATGCGGAGAGCGCTCAGAACGCCTCCCCGGAGGTCGCCGCCTCGCTGGAACGCGCCAACGCCGCCGCCATCCCGACGGTCAAGCTGACCGGCGTCGACGCTGCCTACTGGTGCGAGACCCCCGAGAAGAACCACCTGCGGTGGGTCATGCCGCACCCCGAGGAGAAGCTGCTCGACGCCCTGGCGCGGCTGCACGCGGCCGGTACCTCCTCGCTCGGCGAGGGCACCAAGCTCGTCGGGTCCTTCCGCGCCCACGGCCTGATGGTTCCCGTATGGGATCTGCCCACCGGAGTCTCCGCCGACGACGTGGAGAAGCCCGCCGCGGAACTCGCGGAGCGCCTGGCCGCGGCCCTGGCGACGGACGCCCCGCTCACCCACGACGAGCGCCGGGCGCGCGGCGGGCTGACCAACCGTCAGGTGACGCTCAGCTGACCGCGCCGCTCCCCGGCGGGTGCGGTGACTGGGGTCACAACTCCCGCTAATCGCCTGCAAATCGGTGTCTGAATATCAGAGATCGAATTTGCGAACAGGCGATCTCTTGTTACCGTTCTTGTAGCCCGGTCGCTGGTGCATCCCCCGTCGCCAGCGACCGGGCCCTTCCATTTGCGGTGGTGCTCAACGACCGCCCGGTGCCGGTGGGTTGCTCCCGGACCGCAGTAGCAGTGCACCTTCATCATCCGGAACTGCAAACTCCGCTACGGCCGAGTAACCGTTCGCGGCGCCCGCCGAAGCGTCCCTCGGCGTCTCACACAGTCCCGGCTCGTCCCCGGCGCCCACCGCGCAGCGGATCTGCACCGTGCGCCCCGCCGGCCCCATCACGGTCAACACGGCTTCCAGCGGACGGCCGCTGGTGTTGCGGTAGTAGCTGCGGCCCCAGGTGTTCCCCTCGCTCGTCAGGACGCAGGTCTGGGCCTCCAGGCCGTGCGGCGAGGCGAGTTCGGGGCCACACCGCGAGTCCGTGCGGGGCTGCTCCGGCGGACCCGGCTGAGCCCGGTGGGTAGCGGCCCGCGCCTTGTCCGACGTACGGGAAGAGTCGGAAAGGCCGAGCGAGGAGAGCAACCCGCCCGCCTTTCCGTCGCCCTGACCGGCGAAATCCGGCCCGGCGATCGCTCCGGCAAGCGGAAGCGACAAGATGATGAGCACACCGGCACCGATACCGATCAGGCGGAGATTCATTCGCCGAAGATAGCGATGCGGGAATGGGGCACGGAGATCCCCGCGCCCAATTCCCCTGCAAACCGGCCCCGCCGACACCCGTAAGAGTGATCCGGCAGGCTTGCGGCATCAGTACGCGAGCCGGCTCCCGCCGCCCGGCGCCCCGCTGCTCGCCTCCACCAACGCGTGTACGAGTTCCTCGACCTCGGGCAGCCGGACGCCCTCCGGTCCGGCGGACGGCTCGCGCTCCCAGTGGACGTGCCCGCCACCGGACGCCGGGGAGGGCGGAAGCAGGAGGTAGCCCCCCTCGCCGTGGAAGCGCAGGGAGGAGGGCACGTGGTCCTTGGCGTAGAGGAGTTCGCCGAGCCGCTCCAGCGAATACGGCGCCACCAGAAGCGACCACCGGGTGGGCGTCGCGACGATGGGGCCCAGCCGCATGCCCTGCGCGTCCAGTCGTACGACGGCACGCGCCGCCGCCACGGCGGGGAGGCTGACCGCGCACGGCGCCGCGCCACCGGTGGCCATGAGGACCGGGGCGGCGGGCCGCCTGGCCCACCACCAGGCCACCATCCGGGGGTCGCTGGTCGCCGCGAGCAGGCCGGGGTCGAAGGGGTGCGCGCCGGGCACCACGCAGTCGGGGTCGGGACAGGCGCATCGGGCACTGTCGGAGCCGGCCCGGCCCACGCCGGGCAGTACGGGCCATTGCCATACGCTCGCGCAGGTCAGGGCCGCATCGAGCAGGGACGCGGCGTCGCCGTCCGGGTCGTGGGCGGCGGTAGAAGTCGAGAACCGGGATTTCAAGCGATCGCGGAGCCGCTGGAGACGCCTTCCGAGGATCTCGCGCATGAGCGCTCGTTCCTTTCCGTTGAACGCCGAGGGCCACATCACACCACGTAAGCGGTGTTACACCACACGTACACGTTTCGCGTCACTGTCCGCCGGAGCAGGTTCACACGGTTCGTGCAGTTTTCTTACGGGTCCATCCAACGTACGGCGGGGCCGAGCGCGACCCCCACCGTTACCGGGACCGGCTGCCGCCGCTTAGGACGACGGCACGCGCAGGGCGGTTCCCAGCGAGTGCCGGGAGGCGTCAAGTGACCCCGGGCATCACCGTTTACGTACCCGGACCCGCTGGGACGCCCGCTCAGTCGATCGCAAAAACCGTCCGCTTCCGGCTTTTTCCAGCCAAGTTTTACCCTTGGCCGGACAGTGAGTTGTGGTTCTGCGGACACCAGGATTCCCACCTGGGCAATGCTGGACATCGCTCCTCGTGTGCGTGTAGATGTGGATCCATTGATGGCGGCGCAGCACGATCTGGGGGTTTGCGATGCTATATGGCGAATCGCACCAGGTGGAAAGGCGGACGCCATGAGCGCCTCGCATCTGCCGAAAGTGGCTGGAATCGATCCGGCAGTTACCGCGTCACCGCAGACTGCCGCGCCCAACGCGGCTGCTCCCGCACGCTCCGCTGCCCCCGTCCCGACCGTGCCGCCCGCCGCGAGCACCGTCATCCAGGACCGGCTGGCGGGCATGGTCTCCGACCTGACCACCCTCCACGAGCTGACCGAACGCCTCGCCCGGGCCGTCGATCTCGACGCCTCCCTGCGTGAATTCGTGCGCGCCGGCGCGGCGCTCGTCGGTGCGCGCCGCGGCCTGGTCGTCCTGGAGCCGTCCGACGGGCTCGGTCCGAGCACCACCATCGGCCTCGGGCTCGGTCACGCGGACCTCGGTCACATCGAGACGGTGCCCCGCAGCGCCACCTCGTACGGCCGGATCCTCGACGGTCTCCCGGACGCGCAGGGGGGTGCGGAAGTGCTCCCGGAGCCCGGTGCCGCACCGGGGACGGGCGGGTTCGGCGTCCCCGTGGACCCCCGCCACCGCGAGGTCGCCGCCCGGCTGGGCTACGCCGCCAGCTACGCGCTCCCGCTGGCCGCGGAGGCCACCGGCCGGCTCGGCGCGGCCGTCTGGCTCTACGACGAGCAGGCCGAACCGAGCGAACGCCAGCGCGACCTGGCCGGGCTCTACGTCCGGCACGCCGCCGAGCACCTCGCGCGGATGATGGAAGTCGAGCGCTCCCGCTCCCGGCTGGCCACCGTCGCCGAGGAACTGCTGCCCAGCCGGCTGCCCCGGATCGCCGGAGTGCAGCTCGCGGCCCGGCACCACACCGGACCGCGCGGCGGCGGCGACTGGTACGACGCGCTGCCGCTGCCCGAGGGGGCCATGGGGCTGGCCGTCGGCTCCGTCAGCGGCTCGGGGCCGAGCGCGGTCGCGGCGATGGGGCGGATGCGCGCCTCGCTGCGCGCGTACGCGGTCATGGAGGGCGAGGACCCCGTGGCCGTCCTGTCCGACCTCGAACTGCTGCTGCGGCTGACCGAGCCCGCCCGCTCGGCGACCGCCCTGTTCGCCTACTGCGAGCCGGCCTCCCGCAAGATGATCGTGGCCGGGGCCGGCCACGCCCCGCCGCTGCTCATCAGCGAGCGGCGCACGGAGTACGTGGAGACCTCGCTGTCCGCGCCGCTGGGCATGCTGGCCTGCTGGGAGGCGCCGAGCGTGGAGATCGAACCCGCACCCGGAGAAACGGTGCTGCTGTACACCGACGGGCTGCTCCGGCGCACCGGCGACCCCATGGACCGGGCCTACGCGCGGCTGCACGCCGCGGCCGCGGGGGTTCCCCGCAGCGCCCGCGACGATCCGGCGGCCGTCTGCGACCACATCCTGCGCACGGTGTTCCCCCAGGCGGACGGTGAGGAAGGGGACGGCGGCGCCGGTGCGGACCCGGCCGAGGACATCGTCCTGCTCGCGGTCCGGTTTGACTGATTTGTCACATGAGCCGACGTGGGTCTTCCGCTCACCCATACGATGGACAAGGCCCACACCCGGTCCGTTCTGTCGTAGCTGAGGAGAAGACGTGGCTGACGAGCTCCCCCCGGAGACCCCGGAAGAAGAGCAGCCCCAGAAGAAGCACAAGCAGCGCAAGAACGCGCTGTACCCGGGCGTCAGCGAGGAACTCGCGGAGAACATGCGCACCGGCTGGGCCGACACGGAGTTGCGCGGGCTGGAGCCGATCGCCCAGGCCGCCCACACCGCCGAGCGCCGCGCCGCCCTGTCCGCGCGCTTCCCCGGCGAGCGCCTGGTCGTGCCCGCGGGCCGGCTCAAGACCCGCTCGAACGACACCGAGTACCCCTTCCGGGCATCGACCGAGTACGCGTACCTCACCGGCGACCAGGCCGAGAACGGCGTCCTGGTGCTGGAGCCCACGGGCGAGAACGGCCACACCGCCACCATTTACCTCCTGCCCCGCTCCGACCGCGAGAACGGTGAGTTCTGGCTGTCCGGGCAAGGCGAGCTGTGGGTCGGCCGCCGCCACTCCCTCGCCGAGGCCGAGCAGCTGCTGGGCCTCCCCGCGAAGGACGTCCGCGAGCTGCCCGAAGCCCTCGCCGAGGCCACCGGCCCCGTGCGCTTCCTGCGTGGCCACGACGCCGTCATCGAGAAGGCGCTGACCGACAAGGTCACCGCCGAGCGCGACGAAGAGCTGCGGGTCTACCTGTCCGAGGCCCGCGCCGTGAAGGACGAGTTCGAGATCGGCGAGCTGCAGAAGGCCGTCGACTCCACCGTCCGCGGCTTCGAGGACGTCGTGAAGGTCCTCGACAAGGCGGAGGCGACCTCCGAGCGCTACATCGAGGGCACCTTCTTCCTGCGCGCCCGGGTCGAAGGCAACGACGTCGGCTACGGCTCCATCTGCGCCGCCGGCCCGCACGCCTGCACCCTGCACTGGGTCCGCAACGACGGCGACGTCCGCTCCGGTGACCTGCTGCTGCTCGACGCCGGTGTGGAAACCCACTCCCTCTACACCGCCGACGTCACGCGCACCCTGCCGATCAACGGCACCTACACCGACATCCAGCGCAAGATCTACGACGCGGTCTACGAGTCCCAGGAAGCCGGCATCGCCGCCGTGAAGCCGGGCGCCAAGTTCCGCGACTTCCACGACGCCTCGCAGCGCGTGCTGGCGGAGAAGCTCGTCGAATGGGGCCTGCTGGAAGGCCCCGTCGAGCGGGTGCTGGAACTCGGCCTCCAGCGCCGCTGGACCCTGCACGGCACCGGCCACATGCTCGGCATGGACGTCCACGACTGCGCCGCCGCGCGCACCGAGGCGTACGTGGACGGCACGCTCGAGCCGGGCATGTGCCTGACCGTGGAGCCCGGTCTGTACTTCCAGGCCGACGACCTGACCGTGCCGCAGGAGTACCGCGGCATCGGCGTCCGGATCGAGGACGACATCCTCGTCACCGAGGACGGCAACCGGAACATGTCGGCCGGCCTGCCCCGTGCCTCGGACGAGGTCGAGGCGTGGATGGCGCGCCTCAAGGGCTGATCAGCTGCTTCACACGCCGGTGGGCGGGTTCCCGTGAGGGGCCCGCCCACCGGCGTATCCGGGAAGGACCGGCAGGGTCTACGAGACCTTGAGCAGCGCACCCTCGCGCCACTTGAGCACCTTGTCGAAGCTGACCACCGCGCCCCGGCCCGGGCGGTTGCGGAGACGGACGTGGTCGGAAAGCTCCGCGATCAGTCCCAGGCCCCGGCCGTGCTCCTTCTCCGACGGCCCGGCGGGACGGGGTCTGTGTCCGGCGACCGTCGACGGCGGGAACCCCGGACCCGAGTCGGTCACCTCGATGCGGCAGCGGTCGCCGTCCAGATACGCCGTCACGCGGTACTGGGTACAGACCGCGGGGTCCGGCTTTCCGGCGCGGGAAGGGCAGGCGACCGGGCCGCCGTGCTCCACCGCGTTCGCGCACGCCTCGCTCAGCGCCACCGACAGATCGAAACAGATGTCCGGGTCCACCCCCGCGGTCTCCATCGTCCCGAGCAGCAGTCGCCTGGCGAGCGGCACGCTCGCGGCTTCGCGCCTCAAGTGGAGAGACCACCAGATGCTCATACGGTTACCTATTGCCGCCCTCGGTCACGCGTAAGCCCCCCGCGGCCGCCGGAGCCCTCATTCGGCCGCGCGAGCCCTCGTTCGGCCGATGCGGCCTTCCGGCCGCCGGTGTATGCAGCCGGGGGGCGGCCGGTGGCCGGGCCGGGCACCGTTGCGAGTCGACCGCTCGAACCCCGCTCGGGGTGCCATGGGGACGGATGGGATGTTCCGGACCTGCCGTAGGACCGGCGCGGGAGCAGTGCGATGATGGCCCGGCCATGACTGCCCCCCACGCGACGCATGCCGGAGCGGGCCTCCGGACGATACGGGCCGCGGTGTTCACCGCGGTCTGCGTCGTGTTGTCCGCGGTCGGGCACGCCATGGCGTCCTGCGCCACCGTGCCGTGGTGGGCCCTGGGCCTCGGCTTCCTCGCCCTCTTCGCGGTCACCGCCCCTCTGGCGGGGCGTCGGCGTTCGCTGCCCGGCATCGCCGCGGCGCTCGCCGCCGGCCAGGTGGCCCTGCACGCGGTGTTCGGCCTCGGCCAGCACGGCGCCGCGGCTCCGGTGGGGTTCGCCTCCTCGGACTCCTCGGACTCCTCGCTCGCCGCCCTCGCCGCGCAGCTGATCTGCGGGGGCAACTCCGTACCGCCGAGCCCGGAAGACGCCCGGCGGATCCTGGAGACCGCCGGTCTGGACCCGGCCGCCATGGCCGCGCACGGGCACATGGCCCACGACCACCTGGTCCACGCGCCGCAGACCGCCCTGTTCAGCCCCGCCATGCTGATCGGCCACCTGTTGGCCGCGCTCGCCGCCGGCTGGCTGCTCGGGCGGGGCGATGCGGCTCTGTTCCGGCTCGTCGAACTGTCCCGGCTGTCCACGGAGGCGGACCCCGTACGTCCCCTGCGTACCGCCATGGCCCTGGTACGAGCCCTCGTGTCGGGGTTGCCGGACGCGCCGGGTCGCCTTGCGCGGGCTCCCCGGAGCACGCCCTCCCCCGAAGTCTCCACCGGTCGTGGAGCGCTCCAGCACACAGTGATCAGGCGCGGGCCGCCGAGGGCGCCCCTCACCCTCGCAGCCTGACGCGGCACCTCCACTCCCAGGGCGTCACGGGAGCACCGGTGCCGTGAACCGCGCGCGCCCGCACGCGGAGCCATGTCACCACCGTTTCCTGGAGTGTTCCTGCCATGAAGACCTCTCGTGTCTCCTTCGCCGCCGCCCTCGCCGCCGGCGCCGTCCTCGTCCTCTCCGGTCCTGCCTTCGCCCACGTCGGCGTGCAGCCGGGCGAGGCCGCCAAGGGCGGTTACGCGGTGATCAACTTCAAGGTCCCGAACGAGCGCGACAACGCGTCGACCACGCAGCTCGAGGTCAACTTCCCGATCGACCAGCCGCTCACCTCCGTGATGCCGCAAGACGTTCCCGGCTGGACCGTGAACGTCGAGAAGAGCAAGCTCGACAAGCCGCTCACCGTGCACGGCAAGCAGGTCAACGAGGCCGTCACCAAGGTGACGTGGAGCGGCGGCAAGATCGAGCCCGGCAAGTTCCAGCAGTTCCCGGTCTCCCTCGGCAAGCTGCCCGACAACGCGGACCAGATGGTCTTCAAGGCGATCCAGACCTACGACAACAACGAGGTCGTGCGCTGGATCGAAGAGACCAAGGCAGGCGCCCCCGAGCCGCAGAACCCGGCGCCCGTCCTCAAGCTGACCGCGGCGGCGGGCTCCGACGACCACCACGACGACGGCGCCACGAAGGCCGACGACGCCAAGGGCCACGAGGACGGCCACGACGAGGCCGCCACCAGCGGCTCGGACACCACCGCACGCGCCCTCGGCATCGCCGGCATCGTGCTCGGTCTCGGTGGCGTCGCGTTCGGCTTCGCCTCGCGTCGCCGCGCCTCCTGACCCACGGGCCCCACGGGCCCTGTCATTGAGACCATCCGAAACCCCGATACCAGGGATCCTCCCCATGCGCACCACACGTGTGACGGTCGCCGCCTTCGTGGCGGCGGCCGCGCTCGCCCTCACCGCCTGTGGCGGTGAGCCGGCCAAGTCCAGCGGCTCGGTCACCCAGATCACCGGCACCGGCAAGGCCGGGTCGGCGACCGTCCTCGACCGCCCTTTCGACAAGCCGGACCTCGTCCTCACGGACACCACCGGCAAGCCGTGGAACCTGCGCGAGCAGACCAAGGGCCGGCCGACACTGATCTACTTCGGCTACACCAACTGCCCCGACGTGTGCCCCCTGACCATGAGCAACATCGCGGTCGCGCGGAAGGCACTGCCCAAGGCGGACCAGGACAAGCTCCAGGTCGTCTTCGTCACCACCGACCCCGAGCGGGACACCCCCGAATCCCTCGGTAAGTGGCTCAAGGCCCAGGACCCGTCCTTCATCGGGCTGACCGGGGACTTCGCCACCATCCAGACCGCAGCCCGGTCACTCGGCATCGGTATCGAGGCCGCCAAGAAGGAGGCCGACGGCAGCGTCGTCTCCATGCACGGCGCCCAGGTCCTCGCGTTCTCTCCCAAGACCGACGAGGGCTACCTCCTCTACGGCGAGAGCACCACCGTCGATGACTACACCAAGGACCTGCCGAAGATCATCAAGGGGGAGAACCCGTGAACGCCCGCACCACCCGTACCCTCGCCGCCGCGCTCTCCCTGACGGCAGCGCTCGCGATATCCGGCTGCTCTTCCGAACCGGAGGGCAAGACCGAGGACGCCACTCCGAAGCTGACGGTCAGCGGGGCTTTCATGCCCGAGCCCGTCGACGACAAGATGGCCGGCGCCTTCATGGTCATCACCAACGACTCGAAGACGCCCGACAAGCTCACCGGTCTGACCAGCCCGCTCTCGGACGATCTCCAGATCCACGAGACCAAGGACCAGAAGATGCGGCAGGTCGCCTCCCTGGACGTGCCCGCGAACGGCCGGCTCAGCCTGGAGCGCGGTGGCAGCCACGTCATGTTCATGGGGCTCAAGACCAAGCCGAAGGTCGGGGACAAGGTCAAGGTCGAGCTCAAGTTCGCGAAGGCCGACCCGGTCACGATCGAGCTGGACGTGAAGGACCGTACGTACACCGGGCAGAGCTCCAACGCCCACTGACGGACCGAGGAACTGACACGCCATGACGGCCATCGCCCCCGCCCCGGCCCGCGCCCGCACCACGGCATTCCTGCCGCGGCTCGCGCTGGTCCTCGCAGCCCTGCTGGCAACCATGTTCACCGCGGCCGGACCGGCCACGGCGCACGCCGCACTCACCGCGAGCGACCCGAAGGACGGGGCGGTGGTCGCCACGGCCCCCGCCCAGGTCACCCTCTCCTTCTCGGAGCAGGTGGCCATGGGCGACGACTCGATCCGCGTGATGGACCCCCAGGGCAAGCGGGTCGACACCGGCGAACTGCGCGACATGTGCAGCGGGTCCACCATCCGCTACGGCACCGCCCTGCACTCCGGGCTGCCCAACGGCACGTACACGGTCGCGTGGCAGGCCGTTTCGGCCGACAGCCACCCGGTCTCCGGCGCCTTCACCTTCTCCATCGGGGCCCCGTCGGCCACTCAGGTCGCCCTTCCCACTCAGAAGGCGGGCGGCGGCCCCGTCGGCACCGCGTACGGCGTCGCCCGGTACGCCGCCTATATCGGCTTCACCATCCTCGTCGGCGGCGCCGCCTTCATCCTGCTGTGCTGGCGCCGCGGCTCGGCCGAGCGGTCCCTGCAGAAGCTGGTGCTGCGCGGCTGGGTGCTGCTGACCGCCTCCACCCTGGCGATGCTGATGCTCCGCAACCCGTACACCGGGTCGGGCAAGTTCACCGACGCCTTCGACCTCGACGGACTCAAGGCCGTCCTCGACACCAAGGCGGGCGCCTCGCTCGTGTCGAGGCTGCTGCTGCTCGGGGCGGCGGCGCTCTTCGTGGCCGTGCTCTTCGGTGCTTACGCGCGCCGCCAGCAAGGCGCCGCGCAGGGCGGGAACGTCGCTCCGGTCGAAGACGACGGGTTGCGCGCGACCGACGACGCGGTGGACGAAGGCAAGGACACGAGCGACCTCGCTTTCGGACTCGGTGTCGGAGGGGCCGTCGTGGCCGGCGGCATCGCGGCCACGTGGGCCCTGTCGGAGCATGCCTCCACCGGTGTCCAGCCGGCGATCGCAATGCCGGTCGACATCCTGCACCTGCTCGCCGTCGCCACCTGGCTCGGCGGTCTCGCCGCGCTGCTGGTCGCCCTGTACAAGGTGCCCGGCATCGAGCGCGAGGCCGTCCGGCGCTTCTCGAAGGTCGCGTTCATCAGCGTCCTGGTGCTGGTCATCACCGGGGTCTACCAGTCCTGGCGGCAGTTGGGCAGCTGGTCCGCCCTGACGGGCACCAGCTACGGGCGGCTCCTGCTGATCAAGGTCGCGCTCGTCGGCGTCCTCGTCGCCATCGCCTACCTCTCCCGGTCGTGGACCGCTCGGCTCTCTGACAGCGGGGCGGAACCGGCGCAGGTGGAGCTCTCGCACTCCGACGTTTCACGTGAAACATCGGAGCGTGAAACGGCGCCTCAGGAAGAGCAAGCGCTCGTGACGGTCCCCGCCGACCCCCGGCGTGCCGCCCAGCTGGCACGGCAGCGTGCCGCCCGGGACAACGCCCGCTCCAAGCAAGTGCGGGATGCCGACCCCGGGCGCGCCGGCCTGCGCCGTACCGTTCTGGCAGAAGCCGCCGTCGCGGTCGCGCTGCTGGCCGTCACCACGGTCTTGACCAACACCGAGCCCGGGCGCACCGCGGAGCTGGCGAGCGGGCAGGGCTCGACGGCGGCCACCGCCGTCCCCAACCGGCCCATCAAGATCACCCTGCCCTTCGACACGGGTGGCCCCCAGGGCAAGGGCACCGTCCGGCTGGAGCTCACCCCGGGCCGGGTCGGCGCCAATGGCCTCCACCTGTGGGCGGAGGCGCCCGACGGGCAGCCCCTCGACCTGCCCGAGGTGAAGGTCTCGTTCACCCTCCCGGCCAAGGAGATCGGCCCACTGCCGGTCCTCCCCGACCGCGCGGCTCCCGGACACTGGAGCGCGGACGGTGTGCAGCTGCCGCTCGCGGGCGAATGGCGCATCGACATCACCGTACGGACCTCCGACATCGACCAGACGACCGTCCAGAAGAACGTGAAGATCGGCTGACCAGCGTGACCGACAGCACCGAGAGCAACCCCGACATCGAGATCTCGCGGCGCCGCCTGCTGGGGACGGTGGGCGCCGCGGGCGCCGCCGGCCTGGCACTCGGCGCCACCGGCGGCGCCCTGGTGCACTCCGCGCTCACCGACTCGCCGGAGGCCGCCTCGACGGGCGGCGCGGGGGCCGTCGCCTCGCTCGGAGCCACCCGGATCGCCTTTGACGGGGACCACCAGTCCGGCATCACCACGCCGCTCCAGGCCAAGGGGCACGTCCTCGCCTTCGACCTCGCACCGGGCGCCGGCCGTACGGAAGCGGCCGCCCTGATGCGCCGCTGGTCGGACACCGCCCGGCGGCTGATGGCCGGCGAGACCGCCCCCACGGCCGACACCGGGATCGCCCTCGACGCCGGGCCCTCGTCCCTGACCGTCACCTTCGGGTTCGGCCATTCCTTCTTCGAGCGCACCGGACTCACCTCACGCCGCCCGACCGCCCTCGACCCTCTGCCGGACTTCTCCTCCGACCGGCTCGACCCCCAGCGCAGCAACGGTGACCTCTGGGTCCAGATCGGGGCCGACGACGCGCTCGTCGCCTTCCACGCGTTGCGGGCCCTGCAGAAGGACGCCGGGGAAGCCGCCCGGGTCCGCTGGCAGATGAACGGCTTCAACCGGTCCCCCGGCGCCACGGGCACCCCGATGACTGCCCGGAACCTGATGGGCCAGGTGGACGGCACCGCGAACCCGAAGCCGGCGGACCCCGACTTCGACAAGCGGATCTTCGTGCCGGCCGCGGGGCCGGGCCCGGCCGAGCACTCCTGGATGGCGGGGGGCTCGTACGCCGTCGTACGCCGTATCCGGATGCTGCTCGACGACTGGGACAAGCAGTCCACCGCTCAGCAGGAGCAGGTCATCGGCCGTACGAAGGCCACGGGTGCCCCCCTGACGGGCGGAGGCGAGACCACGAAGATGGACCTCGCGAAGCTGGCCGCCGATGGCAAGCCGGTGATCCCCTCGAACGCGCACGCGCGGATCTCGGCCCCGGAGCAGAACGGCGGGGCCGCCATGCTCCGTCGGCCGTTCTCCTTCCACGACGGCATCGCTTCGGACGGCTCCCTCGACGCGGGGTTGCTGTTCATCTGCTGGCAGGCCGACCCGCTGCGGGGCTTCGTGCCCGTCCAGCGCAAACTCGACAGGGGTGACGCGCTGTCCGAGTTCATCCGGCACGAGTCCAGCGGGCTGTACGCGGTCCCGCCCGGCCCGCGGCCCGGGGAGTACGTCGGACAACGGCTGCTCGAAGGGTGAACATCCCACCGGGCGCCGCCGCCACGGCATTAGGCTGATCGCATGTCGGCCACCCGCTTCACCTATCTCGGTCCCGAGGGCACCTTCACCGAAGCCGCCCTGCGCACGCTGCCGGAAGCCGCCACCAGGGAGCTCGTCCCGATGGTGTCGGTGCCGGCCGCCCTGGACGCCGTGCGCAACGGTGAGGCAGCCGCCGCGCTGGTGCCGATCGAGAACTCGGTGGAGGGCGGGGTGACCGCCACTTTGGACGAGCTCGCTTCGGGCGAACCGCTGATGATCTACCGCGAGGTCCTGCTGCCCATCGCGTTCGCGCTGCTCGTACGGCCCGGGACGAAGCTGTCGGACGTCAAGACCGTCACCGGGCACCCGGTGGCGCAGCCGCAGGTCCGCAACTGGCTGCGCGCCCACCTGCCCGACGCGGTGTGGGAATCCGCCGCCTCGAACGCCGACGGTGCTCGACTGGTACAGGAGGGCCGCTTCGATGCGGCCTTCGCCGGCGAGTTCGCCGCCGTCACGTACGGGCTGGAGCCGCTGGTCACCGAAATCCACGACGCGGAGAACGCCGAGACCCGCTTCGTGCTCGTCGGCCGCCCGGCGCGGCCGGCCGCCCCGACGGGCGCCGACAAGACCTCGGTCGTTCTGTGGCTCGGGGACGACCACCCCGGTGCGCTTCTGGAACTTCTGCAGGAGTTCGCCGTCCGCGGGGTCAACCTGATGCTGATCCAGTCCCGGCCGACTGGTGCGGGCATCGGCAACTACTGCTTCGCGGTCGACGCCGAGGGCCACATCTCCGACCGCCGGGTCAGTGAGGCACTGATGGGTCTCAAGCGGACCTGCCCGCAGGTCCGCTTCCTGGGGTCCTACCCACGCGCCGGTGTTGCTGTGGGTGACGTACGCGCCGCGCGGCCGGGCACCTCGGACAGCGACTTCACGGATGCCTCCGACTGGCTGGGGCGTTGTCTGGACGGCCGGGCCTAGCGGCCTCCCACTGTCCACAGAGTTATCCACAGGCCGAGATGCGGGCCTGGGGACAAGTCGACAGTGCAGCGCGACAAGGTCGACAAATCGGCCCGGGGCCTCAGGTTTCACGCAAGAGAGCGTTGAGTGAACGGCGTCACCCCGGTATCACCGTTCAACTCTTTGGAGCGAGTCTTTCCCACCCGAATGAGTGTGTGAGGGTGGTTTGAACCCTGTTTCCCGGCGCACGTCCACCGGTCGGGAATGATCTATTTCCGTGTCCACAGATCCGGCGCACAGCCTGTGGATAAGACGGCTCTCAGAGGAATTCCTGTGGACAAGGAACAGGCAAGGAACGCCCTCCGCCCTGTTCAAATCCGCCCCTCCGCAGCGTTGTGACCGCTTTCCGGGGAAAGGAACCGCTTTTTGCCAGCCGCCCCGGGGGCCTGCCGGACGCCCACCCGGCGAGGAGGGCGATGGTTATACATTCGCCTCAATTGGGACATAGCGACACGCAACGTGATATCGATGTGATCCCCGGAATCCCAGCCCGGTAGCCTGGAGGGGTGATTGACCTCCGGCTGCTCCGTGAAGACCCTGACCGTGTCCGCGCCTCGCAGCGCGCCCGTGGAGAGGACGTCGCCCTCGTCGACGCACTGCTCTCCGCCGACGAGCGCCGCAGGTCCTCCGGCATGCGCTTCGACGAACTGCGCAATGAGCAGAAGTCGCTCGGCAAGCTGATCCCCAAGGCCTCTCCGGAGGAGCGGGCGGAGCTGCTGACGAAGGCCGAACAGCTCAAGGCCGACGTCAAGGCCGCCGAGGCCGAGCAGAACGAGGCGGACGAGGCGGCCAAGCAGCTTCTCCTCCAGCTCGGCAACATCGTCCACAGCGACGTGCCGGTCGGCGGCGAAGAGGACTTCACCGTGCTGGAGACGCACGGCACGATCCGTGATTTCGGAGCAGAGGGCTTCGAGCCCAAGGACCACCTCGAACTCGGCGAGTCCCTCGGCGCGATCGACGTCGAGCGCGGCGCGAAGGTGTCGGGATCCCGCTTCTACTACCTCACCGGCGTCGGCGCCCTGCTGGAGCTGGCCCTGGTCAACGCGGCGATCGCACAGGCCACCGAGGCCGGCTTCATCCCGATGCTGACCCCCGCGCTGGTCCGTCCTCGCGCCATGGAGGGCACCGGGTTCCTCGGTCAGGCGGCGGAGAACGTCTACCACCTGGAGAAGGACGACTACTACCTGGTCGGCACCTCCGAGGTCCCGCTCGCCGCCTACCACATGGACGAGATCATCGACGCGGACAAGCTGCCGCTGCGCTACGCCGGCTTCTCGCCGTGCTTCCGCCGCGAGGCGGGCACGTACGGCAAGGACACCCGCGGAATCTTCCGCGTCCACCAGTTCGACAAGGTCGAGATGTTCTCGTACGTCGCGCCGGAGGAGGCCGAGGCCGAGCACAAGCGGCTCCTGGAGTGGGAGAAGCAGTGGCTGACCAGCCTCGAACTCCCCTTCCAGGTGATCGACGTCGCAACCGGCGACCTGGGCGCCTCGGCATCCCGCAAGTTCGACTGCGAGGCCTGGATCCCGACGCAGGGCAAGTACCGCGAGCTGACCTCCGCCTCGAACTGTGACGGGTTCCAGGCCCGCCGCCTGTCGATCCGCTACCGCGACGGCAAGAAGACCCAGCCCCTGTCCACGCTCAACGGCACCCTGTGTGCGGTTCCGCGCACGATCGTGGCCATCCTGGAGAACCACCAGCAGGCCGACGGTTCCGTCCGGGTGCCCCCGGTGCTCCGTCCCTACCTGGGCGGTCGTGAAGTCCTGGAGCCGATCGCCAAGTGAGCCCGGCCCCGTTCCCGTACAAGCTCGTCGCCACCGACCTCGACGGCACTCTGCTCCGCAGCGACGACACCGTCTCGGAACGCACCCGTGAAGCGCTCGCCGCGGTCACCGCGGCGGGCGCGGCGCACATCATCGTCACCGGGCGGGCCGTGCCCTGGACCCGGGGCGTACTGGACGATCTCGGCTACAAGGGGATCGCCGTGTGCGGGCAAGGCGCCCAGGTGTACGACGCGGGCGCGCACCGCCTGCTGACCTCGGTCACCCTGGACCGGCAGCTCGCGGGGCTGGCGCTCTCCAAGATCGAGGCCGAGGTGGGTCCGCTGGCCCTCGCGGCCAGCCGGGACGGGGTGGACGGCGAGGTGCTGTTCGGGCCCGGTTACCAGGTACAGGAAGGCCTGCCGGCCCTCTACCTGGAGGACACCTCCGCCGTGTGGAGCGCCCCGCTGAACAAGCTGTACATCCAGCACCCCGGCATGGACGACGACACGCTCGTCAAGACGTCCCGGGAGATCGTGGGCAACCTGGTCGACATCGTCATGGCCGGTCCCGGAATAGTCGAAATACTGCCCCTGGGGCTGACGAAGGCCACCGGACTCTCGCTGGCCGCACGCCGCCTGGGCGTGAAGGCCGCGGATACCATCGCTTTCGGTGACATGCCCAACGACATCCCTATGTTCGCCTGGGCTGCGCACGGCGTGGCGATGGCCAACGCCCATCCGGAACTGAGGGCCGTGGCCGATGAGGTCACGACGTCCAACCAGGACGACGGGATCGCCGTGGTCCTGGAACGCTTGTTGGGCGCTGCCTGACGGCGGTGCGCCAAGGTCCTGCCCGAACCTGAACGGGGAAAGATCCGGAACAGCCCGCGTCCTGAGACGCGCTCGAAGTGGCTGTTCCGGACCTTTTGTTACTCCCCGCACGCCTCACTCTGCCCCGCCCACATGCCGCATACCAGTGATTTTCTCCTGGGCCCGGAGTCATGTTTCACGTGAAACATGCATGGCCGGCCGCGACGCGATCCCGTGCGGATGACGGGTCAGCGGCCAGGCGAGGAGGCCGACGGCGAGCGAGATCGCGTGCCCGAGGTCGGTGAAGGTGCCGCCGGTGACGAGCGGGATCCCGAAGAAGGCGACGATTCCGGCGAGGTAGAGCCATCTCCACGGACCGGGCAGCCGGTACGTGAGGACTCCCGCGGCGGCCGCGAGCCCGTAACTCACGCCGATGTCGACGACATGGACCATGCTGCGCGGGGCCCGGTGGTCCTGGATGGCCATGAGGACCACCCTCTGGCTGATCAAGGTGGCGGTGATGTGGGCAGTCGCCACGATCACCAGCCAGCGGAGCGTGCCGAGCCAGCGCTCGACCGGGGCGTGGAAAACCTCGAAGAGCACGGCGTACTGGGCGAGCGAGGCCGGGTTTTCGATCCAGAAGGCGCTGGATACCAGCGCCCTTACCGGGTGTCGTGTGAGCTCGTGGATATTGCTGCTGTTGCGGTGGAGCAGGACGTGCTCCAGACGGTCGGGCGCGACCACGACGATGACGCTGGTGACGGCGATGATCAGCAGCCAGATGTGCGTACCGGGCGAGGAACGTATCCAGGACCACAAGGGCCTGGACGGCTCGGCCTCGGGGTGGGGCGTCATGCCCCGATGATGCCCGGCGCACTCGTGCCCCGCCTGGCCGGTGGGCCGGGCGGGGCACAAGGGGACGGGATGCGGGAAGAGGGCTATTCCTCGCCGGCCAGGGTCAGCCTGCGCAGCTTCTGGCCGGCGTAGACGGTGGCCCCGACGGTGACCACGACGAGCAGGACCGCGGCTGTCGGCAGCGCCACGGTGGCGTCGACATAGCCTTCTCCGGCGATCTTCTCCGCCAGGGACAGGGACCACTGCTGCACGCTGAGCGTCTTCGCACCGGAGACCAGACTGCCGAAGAGCGACTCCCAGATCAGGGCGTAGACCAGGCCGAAGACGACCGCGTGCCGGCTGACCGTGCCCAGCAGCAGGAACAGCGCGCTGTAGGCGATCGAGGCGACCAGGGAGGCAACGGTGTAGGCGACGGCGATCTGCTGGCCGTTGCCGTTGAGGATGAAACCGGCGATCAGCGTAGGGATCGCGGAGAACGCCATGGTGACGGCGATCGCCACGATCAGCTTGGTCATGATGATCGTCGGTCGCTTCACCGGCTTGGAGAGCAGGTAGACGATCGAGCCGTCATCGATCTCGGGGCCGATGGCACCGGTTCCTGCGATGACTCCGATCAGCGGGACCATCGTCGCGAGGGCGAAGCCGCCGAGCAGGTCGGATGCGACCTTGTCGTCCACGCCGGTGAGGGCGCGTACGGCGACGGAGATGAGGATCAGCAGTGCGGGCAGCGCGAAGAGGATCAGCGCGCGCCGCCGGCCGAGCAGAGCACGGTAAGTGAGCCGGGCAACGGTGGGGTTGTACATGAAAGCCAGCTCCTCAGGCCGTGACGAGGTAGGAGAAGACCGACTCGAGGGACTCGTCGGAGGGGGAGACCGTCAGCAGCCGGATGCCGGACGCGCGGGCGACGCGCGGCAGCAGCTCGGTGAAACGGCCGAAGTCGACGGCCTGGATGCGCAAGGCGCCTTCCTTGAGGTCGACCTCGATGCCGGCGGTGGACGGGTCGGCGATGAGGGCCGCCGCGAGCGCCCGGTCGTCGGAGGAGCGGATGAGGTAGCGGTGCGGGCGGTCCGTCATCAGGCGACGGATTTTGCGGAAGTCACCGGAGGCGGCGTGCCGGCCCGCGACGACCACCTCGATGTGCGACGCGAGCTGCTCGACCTCCTCCAGGATGTGGGAGGAGAACAGCACCGTGCGGCCTTCGTCTCCCATGCGCCGCAGCAGTTCCATCAGCTGCATGCGCTGGCGCGGGTCCATGCCGTTGAACGGCTCGTCGAGGAGGAGCACGGACGGCTCGTGGACGAGGGCGGAGGCCATCTTCACGCGCTGGCGCATGCCCTTGGAGTACGTGGAGATCTTGCGGTCCTGGGCATACTCCATCTCGACGGTGGCGAGCGCCCGCTGAGCGGCCGCGTCGTCGAGCCCGTGAAGTTCGGCGTTGGCGACGACGAACTCGCGACCGGTCAGGAAGTCGTACATGGCCTCGCGCTCGGGCACCACGCCGACCTGCTTGTAGACCTGCTCGTTGCGCCAGATCGGCGTGCCGTCGAGGGTGACGCTGCCCGTGGAGGGCGCGAGGAAGCCGCCCATCATGTTGATGAGGGTGGACTTCCCGGCACCGTTGGGGCCGAGCAGTCCGGTGACGCCCGGACCGATGCGCATGGTCACGTCGTTGACGGCGACGACGTTCCCGAACCAGCGGGAGGTGTGGTCGATGTCGATGATGGTCACAGCCCGGCCTTCCGGTAGCGGGCCATCAGGGCGGCGTAGGAGCCGGCGATGAGGGCGAGGATGACGAGCAGGTAGACGGCGCCGGCACCGGGGCCGGGGCCCTCACCGCCGGGGAAGGCGGAGGTCGCACCGAGGAAGGCCGTCTGGAAGCCGTCGATCAGGGTGATCGGGGAGAACAGGCCCATCCACTCGACGGCACCGGCGGAGCCGGTGTTGTAGGCGATGCCCTGTACGGCGGTCACCGCGCCGAAGGGGATCAGGAGCACGGCGATGATGGCGGCGACACCGAACCCGCGGCGCGGCGTCAGAGCGGCCATGACCAGGCCCACACCGGCGAACAGCAGCGACAGCAGCAGTACGGACACCAGTCCCTGCCCGAATCCCTTGGTCTGGTCCCCGAAGTCGAACTTCGCCAGCAGCGAGCCCACGTACATGATCAACAAAGGGGTGGCGGTGAGGATGAACAATGCCGACGCCATGGCCGCGTACTTCGCCACGACGTAGTCGACGCGCTCGATGGGACGCGAGAAGTAGAGCGGCACCGTCTTGAAGCGCAGGTCCCGGGAGACGGACTGTGGCGCCTGGGAGGCGAGGTACAGGCCGATCACCACCTGCGTGGTCAGGGCGTACGTCGTGTACTTGATCGGAAGGTCGGTGGAGCCCGGTACCGCGATGGCGACGGCGACGAGGATCAGCGCGGGAACGCACATCACCGCGAAGAGGATCATCGGCAGCACTTTGGACTTGGCGGACCGGCCGAGCCCGTAGGCGCCGCGCAGGGACTGCGAGAACAGCGACTTGCGGGCGTAGGCGCGCCCGAGCCGGGGGCCGTCGTAGGACCGGTAACCGATGTTGTGGATCTGGGTCGAGGTGTCAGGCGCCATCGGAACCGGCTCCCTTCTGCTGGTGGGTTTCGCTCTGGCCGTTGTCGCGGAAGACCTCCGCGATGTGGTGGCGGCGCTGCTCCATGCGGACCAGCCCGATACCGAGATCGGCGACGGTGTCGCGGACCTGGTCGTACGTCTCCTCGCCCGTCGCCTCGACGAGGAGGATGTGGCCCGCTCCTGGCAGACCCTGTTCGTCGGCCGCGTGCAGGGTGAGGCCCGCCTCGGTGAGCGCCTTGCGCAGGGCGGCGCTGCCGTCCGGGTGGGCGTCGGAGTCGGTGACCTCCACCGCCAGCGTCGTGGTGTTCTGCGTGAAGTCGCTGGTGGAACTGGAGCGCAACAGCTTGCCGCCGTCGACCACGACGACGTGGTCGCAGGTCCGCTCCAGTTCCCCCAGGAGGTGGGAGGTGACGAGGACCGAGATGCCGAAGTCGGTGTGGACACGACGGATGAGGCCGAGCATCTCGTCGCGGCCGACCGGGTCCAGGCCGTTGGTCGGCTCGTCCAGGAGGACCAGCTGGGGGTCGTGGACGAGCGCCTGGGCCAGCTTCACCCGCTGCTTCATGCCCGTGGAGTAGCCGCCGATGGGGCGGTAGCGCTCCTCGTAGAGCCCCACGTGGCGCAGCGTGTCGGCGGTCCGCTCGCGGGCGGCGGTCGGTGGCAGCCCCGACATGCGTGCCATGTGCACGACGAACTCGGTGGCCGAGACGTCGGGGGGGAGACAGTCGTGTTCGGGCATGTAGCCGACGCGTTCGCGGATGGCGCTGCCGTGCGTGGCGACGTCGAGTCCGAGTACGGCGGCGCGGCCCTCGGTGGCGGGGGACAGTCCCAGCAGAATTTTGATCAGCGTGGACTTGCCGGCTCCGTTGGCACCCACCAGGCCGGTAACGCCGGGCCCGATGTCCAGGGAGAGCCGGTCGAGCGCGGTCACTCGGGGGTACCGCTTGCTCAGGCTTTCGGTCGCGATGACAGTCACGGCCCCGACGTTAGTGGCGCGGAGCGCCCCGATCGTCAGACCTGGAGCGGGATCCCGTCTCCGCCTTGAGGACTACGGACCCTGACAGAAGGCTTACGCGGGGGGATCGGTCCGGAGGCGATCCTGCGGGGCGACGAACTTTATCCACAGGTCTGTGCACGGCCCTTGACGTGCCCTCCGGTCATTGTCACATTCATCAGTGTCAAGTTACGGACGCGTACGGCTATACGGACGGACGGCTGACATGGCTGGGGACACCACGCAACTCACGATGCACGGCACCGCAGGTCCGCCGCTCACCGCGCGTTCCACCGAGCTGCGCGGATTCCAGGAGGTGCAGCGCCTCGCCTACGAGTGCGCCGAGGCGGTCGCGGCGCAGCTGCGCGCCGGGGTGACCGAGCGGGAGGCGGCGCGCATGCAGCGTGAATGGCTGCGCGAGCGCGGGGTGCGGGACTGGTTCCACATGCCGTTCGCCTGGTTCGGGGACCGCACCGCCTTCGTGAACTTCAAGATCCCCCTCCAGTTCTTCCCCACGAACCGGCAGCTGGAGCCGGGGATGCCGTTCATCCTCGACATGGCTCCGGTCTACAAGGGGTACGCGGCCGACATCGGCTACTCGGGCAGCCTCGGACTCAACCCCGTGCAGGACCGCCTGATGTCCGATCTGCGACCCCATCGAGAGCTGATCTTGGAACAGGTGCGCGAGCGACGCCCGCTGCGCGAGATATACGAGAACGTCGAGCGGCTCATGACCCGCCAGGGCTACACGAACCGGCACCGCGCCTACCCCTTCGGCGTGATCGCGCACAAGATGGACCGGGTCAAGGAGCGGCGCTGGTCACCGACCGCCTTCGGGTTCGGCACCCAGTCCCTCAAGGGCCTGGCGAGCGACGCCCTGCACGGGCATCGTGAGGGCTGGTCGCCGCTGTGGAGCCCGTACCACTTCTCCGACCACCCGCCACAGCCCGGACTGTGGGCGGTGGAGCCGCACCTGGGCTTCCGGGGAACCGGCGCGAAATTCGAGGAGATCCTGGTCGTCACCGACTCCCGGGATCCCGAGGAGAGCGCCTTCTGGCTGGACGACGATCTGCCGCACGTGCGGCGCTGGGCTGAGGAGAACGCGGCATGAGCGGCATGAACGGAGCAGGTCTCGCGGGCTCGCGCGAGCGCCGGGTGCGCACCGGCGGCGTCGATCTGTGCGTCGTCGAACTCGGTGAGACGGGCCGGCCGACCGTGGTGCTGGTGCACGGTTACCCCGACAGCAAGGAGGTCTGGTCGGAGGTCGCCGCGCGGCTGGCCACGCGCTTCCATGTCGTGCTGTACGACGTACGGGGCCACGGGCACTCCTCGGCTCCGGTTCCGCTGCGCGGCGGCTTCACCCTGGAGAAGCTCACGGACGACTTCCTGGCTGTGGCGGACGCGGTCAGTCCGGACCGGCCGGTGCACTTGGTCGGCCACGACTGGGGCTCGGTCCAGGGCTGGGAGTTCGCGACGGTCGCCCGCACCGAGGGCCGGATCGCCTCCTTCACCTCCATGTCGGGGCCTTCCCTCGACCACTTCGGGCACTGGGTCAAGGAGCGGATGGCGCGGCCCACCCCGCGGCGGGCCGCCCAACTCCTGAACCAGTTCCGCAAGTCCTGGTACGTGTACATGCTGCACACCCCCGTGCTGCCGGAGCTCGCCTGGCGCGGCCCCCTCGGCAAGCGGTGGCCGGGGATGCTCGAGCGCGTCGAGAAGGTCCCGGCCGGCGACTACCCGACCGCCTCGCTGTCCTCGGACGCGGCACACGGTGCCTGGCTCTACCGCGACAACGTGCGACCCCGTATGCGCCGTCCGCGCGCCGACGCGTACGCGCACGTACCGGTCCAGCTGATCGTCCCGACCGGGGACGTGTTCCTCTCGGAACGGCTCTACGACGGGCTCGAACGGTGGGCTCCGGATCTCGTGCGGCGGACCCTGCCCGCGCAGCACTGGGTGCCCCGGACCCGGCCGGACCAGGTGACCGCGTGGATCGCGGAGTTCGTCACCGCCACGGAGGAGCCCGCCACGCGCGCGCCGGAGCGGAAGGCTCCGGGCAAGCACGCCGACCGGTTCGGCGGACAGCTGGTGCTGGTCACCGGCGCCGCCAGCGGCATCGGGCGGGCCACCGCGTTCGCGTTCGCGGAGGCCGGGGCCCGGGTGGTGTGCGTGGACCGGGACGGTGAGGGCGCGGCGCGCACCGCCGACATGGCCCGCCTGGTCGGCGCTCCGGAAGCCTGGGGCGAGTGCGTGGACGTCAGCGACGAGCAGGCGATGGAGAAGCTGGCGGAGAGGACCGCCACCGAGTACGGGATCGTCGACGTCCTGGTCAACAACGCCGGCATCGGGCTCTCCGGCCCTTTCCTGGAAACCACCTCGGAGGACTGGAAGAAGGTCCTCGACGTCAACCTGTGGGGCGTCATCCACGGCTGCCGGATCTTCGGGAAGCAGATGGCCGAGCGCGGCCAGGGCGGTCATATCGTCAACACCGCTTCCGCCGCCGCCTACCTGCCCTCCAAAACCCTGCCCGCCTACAGCACCTCGAAGGCGGCGGTCCTGATGCTGAGCGAGTGCCTGCGGGCCGAGCTGGCCTCGAAGTCGATCGGCGTCTCGGCGATCTGTCCGGGCATCGTCAACACCAACATCACCGCCACCTCCCGGTTCACCGGAGTGGACGCGGCCGAGGAGAAGCGCCGCCAGGAGCGTTCCTCCCGGCTGTACGGACTGCGCAACTTCCCGCCGGAGAAGGTCGCCGACGCGATCCTGCTCGCCGTGGTGCAGAACCAGGCCGTCGTGCCGGTGACTCCGGAGTCCAAGGGGGCCCTGTGGATGTCCCGCTTCGCACCGCGCACCCTGCGGCGGATCGCGAAGCTGGAGCCCAGGCTGTGAGCCGGACCGGCTCGACTGCCCACAGAGAGCGCGGCACGGCCGTATCCGGCTACCAGCGGCGGTCGTACCATCCCTCGCAGGAGGGCTCGCTGCGCAGGGCGGTCGAGCACCTGGCGGCGTCACCGGCTGCCCGGGCCGCGGCGGGCGCGGCCGGCCGAGCCGCCATGTCGTAGGGAGCCGGGATTGTCCGATCGGGCGCTAGCCGAGTACCGGATCGAGGATCTGGCGCATCACAGCGGGGCGACGGTGCGTACGATCCGCGCCTACCAGGACCGCGGGCTGTTGCCGAAGCCGGAGCGGCGCGGCCGGTCCAACGTGTACCGGGACACCCATCTGGCGCGGCTGCGTCAGATCGCCGACCTGCTGGACCGCGGCTACACCCTCGCCTCCATCAAAGAGTTGCTGGAGGCCTGGGACGCGGGGCGCGGGCTGGGCGGCGTACTCGGTCTGGTCGCCGAGGTGCACGGCCCCTGGACCGATGAGGAGGCGGCGCGGATCAGCCGCGCCGAACTCAACGAGCGGTTCGGGGGCAGGCCCGACGACGAGGCGGTGGGGGAGGCGTGCGAGCTGGGGGTCCTGGAACCGATTCCCGGGCGGCCCGACGAGTTCCTCGTGCCTTCCCCACAGGAGCTCGCGGTGGCCGCCGAGCTGTACGCGGCAGGGGTGCCGCTGTCGGCGATCACCGGGCACCTGCGGGAGCTGCGCGGTCAGGTGGAGCACATCGCCTCGCGCTTCCTGGAGTTCACCACCGAGCACGTCTTCGCCCGCTACCTGGGGCACGTCCCGCCCACGGACGCCGACGCCGCGGAGGCGGCGACGATGGTACGGAGACTGCGCCCTTTGGCGCAGCAGACGGTGGACGCCGAGCTCGCGCGGGCGATGCGGCTGTTCGCGACCCGTCACCTGCAGCGGCACCTGGGCGCCGCCGGAACGGCACAGGCCTCGGGGCCTACTACGGTGCCGCTGCCGGCCGAGACGGTGCGGGCGGTGCAGGATCTGGTGGGTCCCGAACACGTGGGGGAATTCGTCCGGGCCGCCACGGAGCGGGAGCTCCAGGCGCGGACCATGAACGAACTGGCCAGCCGGGGCGGCGGCCGGTAGTGCTCGATCAGTAGTCCACAGGGCGAATCACGCTCTTGCCGCCAAAACCCGCCGAACCGGCTGTGGACAACTCGGCCCTTCCTGTGGGCAACCCGGGCGCTGTCTCACATGGGGAGCGATTCCGAGGCGTTCGAGCGGGGGAAACCAGCCACCGCCGTGGCCGGTTCGGCGTTATCCGACGGGCCGGGGGCGACCTCCTGGAGCACCGGCTTGGCACCACCGCGCCGGGTTCCGCGCTGAGCGCCGTAGAGCAGCCCGGCGAGCGCGAGGCCGAGGGCACCGCCGAGCAATTGGGCGGCGACGAACCCGGGCAGCGACTGCGGCGCGATCCCGGTGAACGAATCACTGAAGGCACGCCCGACGGTGCCGGCCGGATTGGCGAAGGACCCCGAAGAGGTGAACCAGATCGCTGCCGCGATGTACGCGGCGACAGCCGCCGGGATCAGCTTCGGGCGACCGACGCGGCCGAGGCCCTGGATGACCAGCACCAGTCCGGCGGTGGCGACGATCTCACCGATCAGTAGGTGGCCACCGTCGCGGACCTGGGTGGCCAAGGTCCCCGGGACGCGGCCGAACATGACCTCGGCGAGGACGGCCCCGCCGATCGCACCCGCCGTCTGGGCGGCGGTGTAGACGAGGACGTCCCGGCCGCCCACCCCCTCGCCGCCGGACCGCCGCGCCCACCAGGAGGTGAGGGTGACCACCGGGTTGAGGTGGGCTCCGGACAGCGGGCCGAGCAGGGTGATGATCAACCCGAGGCCGATGGCCGTGGCGAGCGAGTTGGCGACGAGTGCGACACCGGCGTCACGGCTGAGGGCCTTGGCCTGGATCCCGGAGCCGATCACCACCACCAGCAGGCCCGCGGTGCCGATGAGTTCGGCGGCGGCGCGGCGCGGCAGTGAAGCGTCGATGGGCATGATTCCTCCCCCTGAGAAGCGACTAATCGGAAAATGTATTCCGTATCTTGGAAACGCGATAGAGGGCGTACCGGTTCACGGGACCGGAGAAAATTCACTGCTGCCACCGGCTTCCAGGCTGCACCCTGGGACGATGGACGACAGACGCACCGTGAAGGTGTCCAAATACGTCTCGAAACACCTGCGGCATCAGCCGGAACGGATCGGTCTGGTGCTGGATCCTCAGGGCTGGGTGGAGATCGAAGACCTGATCCGCGCCGCGTCGGCCCACGGGTTCCCGTTCAGCCGGGCCGAACTCGACCACGTCGTGGAAACCAACGACAAACAGCGCTTCGCCGTCGAGGGCACCAAGATCCGGGCCAGCCAGGGCCATACCGTCACGGTGGACCTCGGCCTGCCGGAGGCCGAGCCGCCCGCGTACCTGTACCACGGCACCGTGACCACCGCCCTGGACGCGATCCGCTCCGAGGGTCTGCGGCCGATGGCCCGCCACCACGTACACCTGTCGGCCGACCGGGAGACCGCCACCCGGGTCGGCGCCCGGCGCGGACGGCCGGTCGTCCTCGCCGTGGACGCCGCCGCGATGCGCGCGGCCGGACATGTCTTCCGGATCAGCGCCAACGGGGTATGGCTGGTCGATGCGGTGCCGCCGCGGTTCCTGCGCTTCCGGTAGCCGCGGAATTCACGCGGCCCGCTGTCCTGAGACGTGTCCCGATGCGTCTGCCCCCGTCACTCATCAGCGGCGGAGGCAGACGGCGGTAAGCGGGCCAGGTGCGGCTTCCCGGCTCAGTCGTCCAGCTGGGTCAGCGCCTCGGTGGCGATCCGCTCGAAGACGGTCTCGTCGGCCGCGAAGTCGGAGTCCGGAATCGGCGCGTGGATGACCAGCTCGGTGAAGCCGAGCTCCTGGTGGCGGCCCGCGAAGTCCACGAAGGCGTCGACGGAATCCAGTACCGCGCCGCCTTCCGGGGTGAAGCCGGTGAGAAGGATCTTGTCCATCGAGGCGGGGTCCCGCCCGATGTCGGCGAAGACCTTGTCCAGCTTCTCCAGCTGGCCACGCAGGGCTTCCCGCGACTGCTCCGGAGTACCGTCCTCCTTCAGCTTCGGGTCGCCGGTGGTCACCCAGGCCTGGCCATGCCGGGCGGCGAGCTTCATGCCCCGCGGACCGGTCGCCGCGACCGCGAAGGGCAGCCGCGGACCCTGGACGCAGCCCGGAATGTTGCGAGCCTCCTCGGCGGAGTAGAACGTGCCGTGATGCGTGACTGCACCCTCGGTGAGCAGCCGGTCCAGAAGCGGCACGAACTCGGCCAGGCGGTCGGCCCGCTCTCGCGGCGTCCACGGCTCCTGGCCCAGCGCGGTCGCGTCGAACCCGTTTCCGCCGGCGCCGATGCCGAGGGTGATACGACCGCCGGAGATGTCGTCCAGCGACATGAGGTCCTTGGCAAGCGTCACGGGGTGCCGGAAATTCGGTGAGGTGACGAGCGTGCCCAGGCGCAGCCGGTCGGTGACGGCAGCCGCCGCGGTCAGAGTGGGGACGGCGCCGAACCACGGCCCGTCCCGGAAGGTCCGCCAGGACAGGTGGTCGTAGGTGTAGGCGGTGTGGAACCCGAGCCGCTCGGCCCGTACCCACTGGTCACGGCCTCCGGCGTGCCAAGGCCGTACCGGGAGGATCACAGTGCTCAAACGCAGACTCATGCGTTCGAGCGTACGGCGCCCACGCAACAACTACGCATCTCCGCACCACGGGCCCCGCGCATGTTTCACGTGAAACATCAGCCGCGGCGCTGTTTCACGTGAAACATCGGCAGGGGCACCGCCTGGCTGATCTTGGTCCGGTCGCCTGCACCCATGGGCGAAGATGGAGCGGTGACCTCGGCTCCCCAGCGCCCGGACGGGCCCCTCTCCGCTCCCCGGCTCATCGCCACCGACCTCGACGGCACCCTGCTGCGCGACGACAAGACCGTCTCCGCCCGTACGGTCGCCGCGCTCGCCGCCGCCGAGCAGGCCGGTATCGAGGTCTTCTTCGTCACAGGCCGTCCGGCCCGCTGGATGGGTGTGGTCAGCGATCACGTCCACGGCCATGGCCTGGCGATCTGTGCCAATGGCGCCGCCGTGGTCGACCTCCATGCCGGGGGCGAATTCGTTCAGGTCCGGTCCCTGCCCCGGGCCACCGCACTGACGGTCGTGGACGCACTGCGGGCCGCCGCACCCGGTACGTCGTTCGCTGTCGAACTGACCACCGGCATCAATTACGAGCCGTCGTATCCGCCGTTCTTCCAGGATCCCGGAGCCGCCGTCGCCATCGCGGAGAAGCTGCTGAGCGCGGAGCTGGACGACACCGCTGCCCCGGTGCTGAAGCTGCTGGCCCACCACCGCGACATCGCGCCGGACGATTTCCTCGCTCTGGCCCGCTCCGCTGCCGGCGCGTACGCCTCCATCACCCGCTCCAGCCCTACGTCCCTGCTTGAGATCAGTGGGCTCGGCGTCTCCAAGGCGAGCACGCTGGCCCTGTGCTGCGCCGAGCGCGGTATCTCCCCCGCAGAGGTCGTCGCCTTCGGGGACATGCCGAACGACCTGGAGATGCTGACCTGGGCAGGCACCTCGTACGCGATGGGCAATGCCCACCCTGATGTGCTCGCGAGCGCCTCGGACCGGACCGTCGCCAACAACGAGGACGGGGTCGCCCTCGTGATCGAACGCATCCTGGACCAAGGTTCCGCCCGGCAGCCGGGGCTCTGACCAGCGCGACAGCGCTAGAGCGGGGCCTCCCACACGACTGTGGTCCCGCCTCCGTTCTCGGCGAGGCCCGGGCCGTACCAGCTCGCGCCGCCCAGCGACTCAGCCCGTCGGCGAAGATTGCGCAGTCCACTGCGCCGACCGCCCTCGGCGATGCCCACGCCGTCGTCGGCGACCTCAAGCCGGACACCGGGTCGTCCATCGGCCAGGTGGACCGTGGAGTCCACCAGGACTTCGATCCGGGACGCCTGCGCGTGCCGGAACGCGTTGGACAAGGCTTCGCGCAGGGCCGCGATCAGGTTCTTGCCGACCAGCTCGCCTACGGCCGCGTCGATCGGGCCGATGAACCGGTGCGCGGGCTTGAAACCCAGCGGCACGGCGGCCATGTTGATCTCACGCAGCACCCGCGTGCGCAGCCCCGACGGGGCCTCCGCCGGTCCCTGTTGCAGTGCGAAGATCGCAGTACGGATCTCCTGGATCGTCACGTCCAACTCATCCACCGCCTTGCCGACACCGTCACGGACTTCGGGGACGATGGAGCGGCGCTGAGCACCCTCCAGCATCATCCCCGTCGCGAAGAGCCGCTGGATGACGAGGTCGTGCAGGTCCCGGGCGATCCGGTCGCGGTCCTCGAAGACCGCTAGCCGCTCCCTGTCGCGCTGGGCTTCCGCCATCATCAGCGCGAGCGCCGCCTGCGAGGCGAACTGCGTGGCGAGGGTGCGCTCGGCCTCGCTGAACGGCCGTCCGCCCCGCGCCCTGGGGGTCACCAACGCACCCAGCACCCGCCCGCCGCTCTGCAGCGGCAGCATCATGCAGGGCCCGTACTGGCTGGTGAGCCGGCTGATCATGCGGGAGTCCGCTGCGGCGTCCTCGACGAAGACGGGTTCGCCTCGGAGCAACTCGTTCACGACGGGGCTTTCGGGCGGGATCACCAGGCCGAGCGAGGTGGCCGGGTTGTCGGAGGAGACGGCGACGATCTCCATTCCGCCCTCTTCGGCCGGCAACATCACGATTCCGGCGGCGGAGTCTGCCAGTCGGCGGGCCTGCTCGGCCACCACGGCGAGGGCGTCGTCCGCGTCGCCTCCGGACAGCAGGGCCGTGGTGACGGCCACCGAGCCGTCGATCCAGCGCTCGCGCTGTGTGGCGGCCTCGTACAGCCGGGCGTTGCCGATGGCGATGCCCGCTTCGGTGGCCAGGACGCGGACCATGTGGACGTCGTAGTCGTTGAACTCGCCGCCATCGTTCTTCTCGGCCAAATACAGGTTGCCGAAGATCTCGCCCTGCACTCGGATGGGAACGCCGAGGAAGGTCTTCATGGGCGGGTGATGGGCCGGGAAACCCGCCGAACGCGGATCCTTGGTGAGATCCGGGAGCCGCACCGTGTCGGCGTGTGAGATCAACGCTCCGAGCAGGCCCCGCTTCCCGTCCGGGCGGTGCCCGATCTTCCGGGCCAGCGCCTGGCTGAGGCCGAAGGTGACGAAATCGGACAGGCCCTGGCGGTCGGTGTCAACGACCCCGATCGCCGCGTAGCGGGCGTTGGCGAGCTCGGCGGCCGTCTCACAGATGCGGTCGAGGGTGGAGTGGAGTTCCAGGCCGGTACCGACCGAGCGCATCGCCTCCAGCAGTTGCGGAACCCGGGCGGTGAGCTCGGTGGACAGCCCCTGCAGACTGCGCGTGGCCTGAGCGGCAGCCTCCAGCGGGTCCGGTGATGCCCGTGGTGGTTCCGGCGATTCCTGAGACTGCTCAGCTGACATGCCCTTGAGCCTAGTTAGCCCCAATTAGCTGGGAAAGTCGGCCAACGTCCCATCGGTCGCCCTTTCACGCTCCAGGAGCCGCCGCAGCGGCCCTTCGGCAGTGGCCAGCTCCTCGTACGCGCCGCGCTGCACGACACGTCCCCGATCCAGTACGAGCACCTCGTCCACCGCCTCCAGCCCCGCCAGCCGGTGGGTGATCAGAACCGTGGTACGGCCCTCGGTGGCGGCCAGCAGGTCCACCGTCAGCGCGTCCGCGGTGCGCAGGTCCAGGTGCTCGGCCGGCTCGTCCAGGACGAGTACCGGGAAGTCCGCGAGCAGCGCCCGGGCCAGGGCCAGCCGTTGGCGCTGGCCACCCGACATGCGCTCCCCATGCTCACCGACCAGGGTGTCCAGCCCGTCTGGAAGGCTGTCGGCCCAATCCAGCAACCGGGCCGCCGACAGCGCTTCCCGCAGCCGGGCGTCACTGGCGTCGGTCCGGGCGAGCCTGAGGTTCTCCCGCACCGAACTGTCGAAGAGGTGTGCGTCCTGGGCGCACAGGCCGACGAGGCTGCGTACGTCGTCGCTGTCGAGGGCTCGTGCTTCTGTGCCGCCGAGGCTGTACGAGCCTTCGCGCTGGTCCAGGAACCGCAGCAGAATCTGCGCCAGCGTCGTCTTGCCCGAGCCGGACGGTCCTACGACGGCGATCCGGCGGCCCGCTTCGAGGGTCAGGTCCAGCCCGTGCAACGCGTCCGTCTCCTGCCCGGGGTACCGGGCCGCGATGCCCGTGAGCCTGAGCGGGAACGGCGAGGCGGGAGGCGCGGCGGCCTGCTCCGGCTCGCTGACCGGCATGGGCGCGTCGATGACCTCGTAGATCCGCTCGGCACTGCGGCGCACCCGCTGCCGGTACTGGACGGCCTGTGGGAGTCCGGTGACGGCCTCGAAGGCGGCGAGCGGCGTCAGTACGACCACCGCCATCGCCACTCCCGCCAGCCGTCCCCCGGCCACCGCGTTCGCACCCAGAGCGGCAGCGCACACCACGGTCAGCCCGCACACCAGGGCGGACAGTCCGCTGCCCAGACCGGTCGCGGCGGCGCCCCGCGATGCGATCACGGTCAGGCTCCGGTCGCTCTGCTTCGCGGTGTCCTTGCGCCCGTCCAGTGCACCGGCCACCGTCAGCTCGGCAGTGCCGGTGAGCAGATCGGCCACCCGGGTGGCGAGCTCGCCGCGGGCGGGCGCGAGCCGGTGCTCCGCACGGCGGGCGACGGCCCCGCTCACCAGCGGTACTCCCACTCCCGCAGCGATCAACCCGACGGCGAGGGCGGCGCCCGCTTCGGGGAGGAGCCATGCGGTGAAGGCGACTGACCCTGATCCGACGAGCACAGCCGTTCCGACGGGCAGGAGCCAACGCAACCAGTAGTCCTGGAGGGTGTCGGCATCGGCCACCAGCCGGGAAAGCAGGTCTCCCCGCCGCTGCTCGCGCAGTCCGGCAGGCGCGATCCGTTCCAGTCGGCGGTACACGCAGACCCGCAGGTCGGCCAGCATCCGCAGCACCGCGTCATGGGAGACGAGCCGCTCCGCATAGCGGAAGACGGCCCGGCCGATTCCGAAGGTGCGGGTGGCGGTCACGGCCACCATCAGATACAGCACGGGCGGCTGTTCGGAGGCCCGGGAGATCAGCCAGCCAGACACGGCCATCAGGCCGACGCTGCATCCGACTGCCAGCGCTCCGAGCAGCAGGCCGAGCCGGAAGCGACCCTGCCGCGCTTTGGCCACCGCCCTGACGCGGGCCAGGGGGTGTGCCCCGCCAGTGCCGGGACCGTGCCCCTGTGCGGTCCGTTCGGGCGCCCGGCCGAGAATCCATTCGCCGGGTCCGGACGGTTCGCCGGCGGGCCCCGGCCTCTCCTGCCCGGCCGCCTCGGCGGAGCCCTGAGCCGGAACCGAGCCGGCCTCTACCGCCGCCTCTGCCGCCGGGTCGGCCACCGCTTCTGCCGCCGGGGCGGCTGCCGGAAGCCTCACCACCCGGTCCGCGACCGCGAGCAGGGCCGGCCGGTGCACCACCAGCAGTACCGTCCGCCCCACGGCGAGGCGCCGGACGGCGTCCACGACGCTCGCTTCGGTCTCCCCGTCCAGCGCTGCGGTCGGCTCGTCCAGCAGCAGTACCGGCCGGTCCGCCAGGAACGCCCGGGCCAGCGCCAGCCGCTGGCGCTGGCCCGCCGAAAGACCCGTACCGCCCTCGCCCAACGTGGTGTCCAGACCTCGGGGAAGCGCGGTCACGAAGTCCAACGCCCCCGCGTCCCGCAGCGCTTGGCACACCGCATCGTCGGAGGCGGCGGGCCTGGCCAGTCGTACGTTCTCGGCGATCGTGCCCGCGAACAGGTGCGGCGACTGCGGCACCCACGCGATCCGCTCCCGCCAATCCTTGAGCGCCAGTTCGGTCAGGTCTGTGCCTGCCACCCGTACCCGCCCGGAGGTGGGCGTCACGAAGCCCAGCAGAACCTGGAGCAGGGTGGATTTCCCCGCCCCGCTCGGCCCGGTGAGGGCGACGCATTCCCCCGGCTCGACGGCCAGCGATACGGGTCCGGGTGAGTCCTCACCCCGTCCGGGGTACCGGACCGCCACCTCGTCGAATTCGATCCGCAGCCCCCGGGCGGGCACCTCACCGGCGCCGCCGGAAGTGGTCACCGGCGTCTCCAGGACCTCGAAGATCTCCTCCGCGGCCGCCAAGCCCTCCGCTGCCGCGTGGTACTGCGCTCCCACCTGGCGCAGCGGAAGGTAAGCCTCGGGCGCCAGGATGAGGATGACCAGCCCGGTGTACAGGTCGAGGTCCCCGTGGACGAGTCGCATGCCGATGGTCACCGCCACCAGCGCGACCGAGAGCGTGGCCAGCAGTTCCAGGGCGAACGAGGACAGGAAGGCGATGCGCAGTGTCCGCATCGTGGCTTCCCGGTAATCGTCGGTGATCTTGCGGATCGACTCGGCCTGGGCTTTGGCCCGGCCGAAGACCTTGAGCGTCGGGAGCCCCGCCACCACGTCAAGGAAGTGCCCCGACAACCTGGACAGCAGCCTCCACTGGCGGTCCATCCGGGACTGTGTGGCCATACCGATCAGGATCATGAACAGCGGAATCAGCGGCAGCGTGACCACGATGATGGCCGCCGAGACCCAGTCCTCGGTGACGATCCGGGCGAGCACCGCCACGGGTACGACCACCGCGAGTCCCAGCTGGGGGAGGTAGCGGGAGAAGTAGTCGTCGAGAGCGTCGACACCTCGGGTGGCCAGCGCCACCAGTGAGCCGGTGCGCTGCCCGCTCAGCCAGCCGGACCCGAGGTCCGCAGCCCTGTCCAGCAGCCGGCCTCGTAGCTCCGACTTCACAGCGGCGCCCGCACGGTGCGCGGCGCGCTCCGTGAGCCAGGCGATCAGGGCCCGCCCCAGCGCCACCGCTGCGAGCAACAGCAGTGGCGTCCGGAGCGTTCCCGCACTCAGCCCCTCCTCGAAGGCGCCGACCACGATCTCGGCGAGGAGCATCGCCTGTCCGACGACCAGCCCGGCTCCCGCCAGCCCGAGGGCTACCACCGCAGCCAGGAAGAGGCGGGTGGACCGGGCGTAGCGCAGCAGGCGCGGGTCGATCGGTTTCACGTGAAACATCCCCTCGGGAGGGTCAAGCGGGAGAGTCGGTCAGCGCACCGGATCAGTGCGCGTCGATGATGTGCTGGGTTCCGATCCGCTTGCGGAACACCCAGTAGGTCCAGCCCTGGTAGAGCAGGACGATCGGGGTGGCCACTGCGGCACACCAGGTCATGATCTTCAACGTGTACGGGCTGGACGAGGCGTTGGTGACGGTCAGGTTCCAGGAGTCGTTCAGCGAAGAGGGCATGACGTTCGGGAAGAGCGTCAGGAAGAGCATCGCGACGGCTGCCGCGATGGTGATCCCGGACAGCGCGAACGACCAGCCCTCTCGGCCCGCCAGGTTGAAGCCCAGGGCGGCGAGCAGCGCCACGACCGCGACGGCCATGGCGATCAGGCTCTTGCCGTCACCGCGCGAGGACTGGGTCCAGAGCAGGAAGACCACCGCCAGGACGGCGGTTGCGACTCCCAGCCGGGTCGCGAGCCGGCGCGACCGGTCCCGGATGTCACCGACCGTCTTGAGCGAGGCGAACATGGCGCCGTGGAAGGTGAACAGGGTGAGCGTGACCAGACCGCCAAGGATCGAGTACACGTTGAGCAGGTCGAGGAAGGTGCCGACGTACTCCTTGTGCTGGTCGATCTTGACGCCTCGGACGATGTTGGCGAACGCGACACCCCACAGGAACGCGGGGATCAGTGAGGCCCAGAAGATCGCGTGTTCCCAGTTGGTCTGCCACTTGTCCTCGGGCCGCTTGTGCCGGTACTCGAAGGCGACACCGCGGACGATGAGACAGACCAGGATGACCAGCAGCGGCAGGTAGAAGCCGGAGAAAAGGGTGGCGTACCACTCGGGGAAGGCGGCGAAGGTCGCACCACCGGCCGTGAGCAGCCAGACCTCGTTGCCGTCCCAGACGGGTCCGATCGTATTGATCAAGACCCGCTTTTCCTGCCGGTCGCGGGCGAGCAGCTTGGTGAGTACGCCGATCCCGAAGTCGAAGCCCTCCAGGAAGAAGTAGCCGATCCACAGGACGGCGATGAGCACGAACCAGACGTCGTGGAGTTGCATGGTGTGGACTCCTCAGCCTCAGTACGAGAAGGCCATCGGCCGGTCGGAATTCTTGTCGTCCCCGCCGATCTTGGTGGGCGGGTTGAGGTCGGCCTCGGTGAGCTCCGGAGGGCCGGCCTTCACGTACTTCACGAGCAGCCGGACCTCGATCACGGCGAGCACGGCGTACAGGGCGGTGAAGACGAGCATGGACGTGAGCACCTCGCCCTGCGTGACGCTGGGGGAGACCGCGTCACGGGTGCGCAGGACTCCGTAGACGACCCACGGCTGGCGGCCCATCTCGGTGAAGATCCAGCCCCAGGAGTTGGCGATCAGCGGGAAGCCGAGCGTCCCGATGGCGGTGAGCCAGTACAGGCGGGTCAGGCGCGGGTTCAGGGCCGTCCGGAACAGGACCAGGTGCGGCCGTTCGTCGTCGCCGGTACGCAGGGCGGCCGGCAGCAGGAACTTGCGCCGGGTCAGCCACAGGCCCAGGGCACCGATACCGAAGGACGCCATACCGAAACCGATCATCCATCGGAAGCCCCAGTAGGCGACCGGGATCGCGGGCCTGTAGTCGCCGGGGCCGAACTTCTCCTGCTCGGACTTGTTCACGTCGTTGATGCCGGGCACGAAGGAGTCGAAGTCGCTGTCGGCGAGGAAGGACAGCAGGCCGGGCAGCTCCACGGCGACCTTGTTGTGGCCCTTGTCGACGTCACCGACGGCGAAGACCGAGAAGGGCGCGCTCTTCTGCCCGTCCCAGAGCGCCTCGGCGGCGGCCATCTTCATCGGCTGCTGCTTGAACATGACCTTGGCCAGCGTGTCGCCGCTGATCGCTGTCAGCAGGCCGCCGATGACGACGGCGATCAGGCCGAGCCGCAGCGAGGTGCGCATCACGGGGATGTGCTTCTTGCGCAGCAGGTGGTAGGAGGCGATGCCGACCATGAAGGCTCCGCCCGTCAGCGCGGCCGCCGTGAGGGTGTGGAAGACCTGCGCGACGGCCGTGTTCTGGGTGAGGACCTGGAGGAAGTCGGTCAGCTCGGCGCGCCCGGTCTCCTTGTTCATCCGGTATCCGACCGGGTGCTGCATCCAGGAATTGGCGGCGAGGATGAAGTAGGCGGAGAGGATGGTGCCGATCGAGACCATCCAGATGCAGGCGAGGTGGATCTTCTTCGGGAGCTTGTCCCAACCGAAGATCCACAGCCCGATGAAGGTGGACTCGAAGAAGAAGGCGATCAGCGCCTCGAAGGCCAGCGGAGCCCCGAAGATGTCACCGACGAAGCGCGAGTAGTCGGACCAGTTCATGCCGAACTGGAATTCCTGGACGATGCCGGTGACGACACCCATCGCGATGTTGATCAGGAACAGCTTGCCCCAGAACTTGGTCGCCCTGAGGTACTTCTCCTTCTCGGTGCGCACCCAGGCGGTCTGCAGCATCGCGACGAGCGCGGCGAGCGAGATCGTCAGGGGGACGAAGAGGAAGTGGTAGACGGTGGTGATTCCGAACTGCCATCGCGCCAGAGTCTCCGGCGCCAGAGCCAGGTCCACGTCGTCATCTCCTTCGGGTCGCCGTGGGTCGACAAAGCCTCACCCCGCCCGTCACATCCCACGCGATACGGGAGGAAACAGGCGAGCTTGTGAACGCGTTCACATTCACAAGCATTATGGCGCACACGCTTTCCGATCTTTTCGCCGGGGGTCCCCCCTAGCCAGCTCGTTCAACAAATTGTTGAATGTGGCTCATGAAGATTCGCATCTCATGGCCCGCGGGCCAGCTCACCGCAAGCCTGGAAGAGACCCCGACCAGCAAGGCCCTGGCCGCGGCGCTCCCGATCTCCGCCTCCGCCCACACCTGGGGCGAAGAGGTCTACTTCGACACCGGCGTCTCCGTCGCACTGGAGCACGACGCCCGGCAGGTCGTCGAGCCGGGAACGGTCGCGTTCTGGACCGAAGGCGACGCACTCGCGCTGCCGTACGGCCCGACGCCCATCTCGCGTGCCGGCGAGAGCCGCCTCGCGAGCCCCTGCAACGTGCTCGGCTCGTTCGACGGCGACCCCCGCCTGCTGGCCACCGTCCGCGACGGCGACCCGGTCCGCGTAGAACTGGCGTAACCGGGTCCCGCCTGCGCGGTGCGGCTACATCTCCTTGAAGAACGCCTCCGCCGTATGCAGGAAGATGTCGTTCGCCTCGGATTCACCGATCGTGACCCGCAGGCCTTCACCCGGGAACGGCCGGACCACCACACCGGCCTTCTCGCAGGCCGCCGCGAACTCCACGGTCCGCTCCCCCAGCCGCATCCAGACGAAGTTCGCCTGCGTGTCCGGGACCACGGTCCAGCCCTGGGCGAGGAGCGCGTCGTGCACCCGCTTGCGCTCGCAGACCAGCGAACCGACCCGCCCGAGCAGCTCGTCCTCCGCCTGCAGCGAGGCGACCGCCGCATCCTGGGCGAGCTGGCTGACACCGAAAGGCACCGCGGTCTTTCGCAGCGCCGCGGCCACCGGCTCGTGCGCTACCGCGAAACCGACCCGCAGGCCGGCCAGACCGTACGCCTTGGAGAACGTACGCAGCACACATACGTTCGGGCGGCTGCGGTAGAGCTCGATGCCGTCCGGAACGTCCGTGTCGCGCACGAATTCCCGGTACGCCTCGTCCAGGACCACCAGCACGTCCGACGGCACCCGGTCCAGGAACCGCTCCAGCTCGGCACGGCGCACCGCGGTACCGGTGGGGTTGTTGGGGTTGCAGACGAAAATCAGTCGGGTCCGCTCGGTGATGGCGTCCGCCATCGCGTCCAGGTCGTGCACGTCCCCGTCGGTGAGCGGAACCTGCACGGACGTCGCGCCCGAGATCTGCGTGATGATCGGGTATGCCTCGAAGGAGCGCCAGGCGTAGATGACCTCGTCGCCCGGACCGGCCGTCGACTGGATCAGCGACTGGGCCACCCCCACCGAGCCGGTGCCCGTGGCGATGTGCTCGACCGGCACGCCGAACCGCTCGGCGAGCTCGTTCACCAGGCCCGTGCAGGCCATGTCGGGGTAGCGGTTGAAGTGGCCGGCCGCCGCGACCGCGGTCTCCAGGACCCCCGGCAGCGGCGGATACGGGTTCTCGTTGGAGGACAGCTTGAACGCGACGCGCCCGTCCGCCGCCGCCGGCTTGCCCGGCTTGTAAGTGGGGATGCCATCCAGCTCGGCGCGCAGCTTCGGGCTCTTCTCGCTCACCGCAGGTCCTCCTCGACCGTCCGTCGACGTCGCCGTCGACTCAATACTGCTCACCTTATGAGGATTCCGCCGATCAGAGAATGGCGGGCGCCAGGATCACCGGGGGAGCGCGCGCATATATGCGCGCGCTGGTGGCCTGCGCCGTGGCGCGCATCCCTCGTGCAGGTGAGTTGAGAACCGCCCAAGGCGGCACCGTTTCGGCAAGCCCATCCTTACCGACTAGCGCCTTAGCCGTCATCGGTGATCAATGGCCTTGTATTCCATGGTCATTGGGGGTGGCGAACCGTGCAGAATCGTGCCTGTCAACGGGTGCATATGCAGCCGGACCAGCCGCCCCTCCGAGCCCTACTATCGGCTCGCCATGACAGCAGCAGGGAAGCATCAGGTGAGCCGGACCGAGACCACCCGGCGGGTCGGCGGCCGACAGGGCCGGGCCGGCATCAGGGACGTGGCCGCCGCGGCCGGCGTCTCCATCACGACCGTCTCCGACGCGCTCAATGGCAAGGGACGGCTGCCCGACGCCACCCGCCGCCACGTTCGCGAAGTCGCCGACCGGCTGGGTTACCGGCCCTCCGCCGCCGCACGCACCCTCCGTACCGGCAAGTCCGGCCTCATCGGCCTGACCGTGACCACGTACGGGGATGAACCTTTCACCTTCACCGAATTCGCCTACTTCGCGGAAATGGCCCGGGCCGCCACTTCCGCCGCGCTCGCCCGCGGCTACGCCCTGGTCATCCTCCCCGCCACCTCACGCCACGACGTGTGGTCCAACGTCGCCCTCGACGGCACCGTCGTCATCGACCCCTCCGACCACGACCCCGTGGTCAGCGAACTGGTCCGCCAGGGCCTGCCAGTGGTCTCCGACGGCCGTCCGGCCGGGTCCCTCCCCGTCACCGCCTGGGTCGACAACGACCACGAGGCCGCCGTCCTCAACCTCCTCGACCACCTCGCCGCCGCGGGAGCCCGCAGGATCGGGCTCCTCACCGGCACCACGACCGACACGTACACCCGGCTCTCGACCACCGCGTACCTCAGCTGGTGCGAGCGCGTCGGCCAGGACCCGGTCTACGAGTCCTACCCGGCCCACGACCCGTGCGCCGGCGCCGTCGCCGCCGATCGACTGCTGGCCCGGCCCGACCGGCCCGACGCCGTCTACGGGCTCTTCGACCCCAACGGCACCGATCTCCTCGCTGCCGCCCGGCGCTACGGTCTGCGCGTCCCCGAGGACCTGCTGCTCGTCTGCTGCAGCGAATCGACCGTCTACGCCAACACGGAACCGCCCATCACCACGCTCTCCCTCAAGCCGCGCCGCATCGGCACGGCCGTGGTCCAGCTCCTGATCGACGCCATCGAAGGGGTCGACACGGGCCGGCCCGTCGAGCAGGTGGTCCCGACCGAACTCATCATCCGCACCTCCTCGCAGCGCAGGCAGCCCCGTACGACCGTCAGCCCGCCCCGCTCACCCGCCCAGGACTGATCACACCGCGCACGACCGGGACTTGGCGCCACACCGGCGGGGCGGACGGCCTCGCCGGATTTTTCAACAACCACCCATATAGGGAGAAAGCGGCAGGAAGGAACGGCTCCGGCCAGGATTCACCACCCCTGGTGCGTCACAGAGCGCGAGCTGCATTCCTATGATGGGCGCACGACATCACGGACCCTCCGCCACGGAGGCCAGGAGGGTCCGCAGGTGTACGGCAGTGCGACGGTGGTGGAGGGGTCGATGACTCAGGGGGCCGGTCAGGGACCCGCGATGCGGACGGACACGCTGCGGGACTTCCGGGTTCCCGTCACCGAACCCGCCCCGTACACCGCGTCCGTCGGCGTGCCCGGTGAGGCTCCGGTGTACGGCGAGTACCCGGCGTACTACGAGGAAGGTGCCCCCGTGCCTCCGCGGCCCGTCTACGCGCCCGAGGCAGCCCCGCCCACGACCCGGCCGGACGCCCCTGCCGCGGCCGCACCGGACGAGGAGCCCGACGGTTACACGCCCACGCAGCGCGATCTGCCCGTGATCGGCCGCGGTGCGACCGAAGGTCCCGGTGGTCCCGGTGACACCGTCCAGGTCCACTACGTGCCCCAGGACCAGGAAGCCACCGGCCCGGGGCCGCTGTACGTCGTCGGCGATGTACACGGCTACCTCGACGAGCTCCTCACCGAACTCCGGGCTCAAGGTCTGATCGACGCCGACGGCCACTGGTCCGCCGGCAACGCCCGGCTCTGGTTCCTCGGCGACTTCACCGACCGCGGCCCGGACGGCATCGGCGTCATCGACCTCGTCATGCGGCTCTCCGCCGAGGCCGCCGCCGCAGGCGGCTACTGCAAGGCCCTGATGGGCAACCACGAGCTGCTGCTCATCGGCGCCAAGCGATTCGGTGACACCCCCGTGGTGTCCGGCGCCGGGACCGCCACCTTCCAGGCCGCCTGGCTGCTCAACGGCGGTCAGCGAACCGACATGGAACGCCTCCAGGACGTTCACCTCCAGTGGATGTCGCGGCTCGACGCCGCCACGCTGGAGGACGGACACCTGCTGCTGCACTCGGACACCACCGCGTACCTGGACTACGGCAACTCCATCGAGGACGTCAACGACACCATCCACGAGCTGCTCACCCGCAACGACGCCGACATCACCTGGGACCTGTTCCGCAAGTTCACCAAGCGGTTCGCCTTCCGGGACGAGGAAACCGGCCCCCAGGCCGTACGGGAACTGCTCGGCACCTATGGCGGCGGCCGCGTCGTCCACGGTCACAGCCCCATCCCGTACCTGCTCGGCGAGGTGGGCACGGAGGACGGCGACGACGCCCACGGTCCGGAGTCCGTGAACGGCCCGCACGTGTACGCGGACGGTCTGGCGATCGCGATGGACGGCGGCGTGACCATGGCCGGCAAGCTGCTCGTGGTCCAACTGCCTCTGAGCGACTGAGCGTTCCCCGAGAGGGTATTTCCGGAAAGCCCCTGTCACCTGGTGGCATGGGCGCTCTACCATCGCCCTATCCGTAGCAGGCTCTCCTCCGTTTGTGCCGGCGCCCGAATCTACGCGGGCATACCGGCTTGTACGGAGCATCGGGGGATGCACATGACCAGCGCTCCGCACCTGCTCACCGAAGACCGACCGGAGTTCGATCGGCTCCTCGACGAGACGTTGCGCACGGCGAGCGAACGGCCGGAGCTCGCTTCCATGGGCGAACGACTGAACGCCGAACAGTTGCGCACCATGGCCATGAGTGCCATCGCCTTGCTGACGGCAGCGGCCGCGGCCGAGTACGACCACTACGTCAAGGTCCGCGCGGAACTTCGCGACGAACGTCTCTCGGCCCCCGGCATGACGGGCGACAGCGATGGCGAGGGGCAGAGCGGCGGCGTGGGAGTGAGCGCCGTGGTCGCGGTCCTCGCGCCGGTCCTGGCCGGCACCGCCATGCTGATCTTCCTGTTGGTCGGCTACAGCCTCAAGATGATCGACCCCGAGCCGGCCTTCGCCCGCACGATGCTCACTGCGGGGTGGCTCTTCGGTGGGCTCACCGTGGCCGCGCTGCTCTTCGCGGTGATCGGCCTGCTCGTGACCGCAGTCCGCAACAGCTCCACCGAGGTGGCTGCTGAGGAGTCGGTCGCGGTACCCGACGAGCTCTCTCGTGCGCGGGAGGCGTGGCGCAACGCCCTGCTGGAGCGCGGCATCATGCCGTTCCTCCGGGACGCGCTGGCCGACCCGAGCGCGGGTCCCGGGTATCCGGTCCCCCGGACTCCGCACGCCGGCCGCATCCCCACCCTGGGATACACCAGGCCGGACTTCACCAGCCCCGGGGCCACGTCCAAGGGTCCTCGCCCCGACTACACCCCACCGGACTTCACCAGTCCCGATTTCGGGGGCTCCGAGTCCGACCGGGAGTGATGTTTCACGTGAAACACCCAGCGCGGACGGGCCCGCCACTCCCCCCATGGGTAGCGGGTCCGTTCCGTGCGGGTGCTGCCGTCAGTCGGCCAGCGGGAGGTAGACCCGGTTGCCGGATGCTGCGAACTCCGCGGACTTCTCCGCCATACCGGCCTCGATCTCGTCGGCCTTGAGATCCCCACCGTGCTCGCGGCGGATGTCCTGGGAGATCTTCATCGAGCAGAACTTCGGACCGCACATGGAGCAGAAGTGCGCGGTCTTGGCCGGTTCGGCCGGCAGCGTCTCGTCATGGAACTCGCGAGCGGTGTCCGGGTCCAGGGCCAGGTTGAACTGGTCCTCCCAGCGGAACTCGAACCGCGCGTCCGACAGGGCGTCATCCCACTCCTGCGCGCCGGGGTGGCCCTTCGCCAGGTCCGCGGCATGAGCTGCGATCTTGTACGTGATGACACCGGTCTTCACGTCGTCCCGGTTGGGCAGACCCAGGTGTTCCTTGGGTGTGACGTAGCAGAGCATCGCAGTACCCCACCAGGCGATCATCGCGGCGCCGATGCCCGAGGTGATGTGGTCGTACGCGGGCGCGACGTCCGTGGTCAGCGGGCCGAGGGTGTAGAACGGCGCCTCCTCGCAAATCTCCTGCTGGAGGTCGATGTTCTCCTTGATCTTGTGCATCGGGACGTGGCCCGGGCCCTCGATCATGGTCTGGACGTTGTGCCGCTTGGCGATCGTGTTCAGCTCACCCAGCGTCTTCAGCTCCGCGAACTGCGCCGCGTCGTTGGCGTCCGCGATGGAACCGGGACGCAGTCCGTCACCCAGCGAGTAGGTGACGTCGTACGTCGCGAGGATCTCGCAAAGCTCCTCGAAGTTCGTGTAGAGGAAGTTCTCCTTGTGGTGGGCGAGACACCACGCGGCCATGATCGACCCACCGCGCGAGACGATGCCCGTCTTGCGCCGGGCGGTCAGCGGCACGTACGGCAGCAGCACGCCGGCGTGCACCGTCATGTAGTCGACGCCCTGCTCGGCCTGCTCGATGACGGTGTCCTTGTAGATCTCCCACGTCAGCTCTTCGGCGCGGCCGTCGACCTTTTCGAGCGCCTGGTAGAGCGGCACCGTACCGATCGGGACCGGGGAGTTGCGCAGCACCCACTCACGCGTCGTGTGGATGTTGCGGCCGGTGGAGAGGTCCATGACCGTGTCGGCGCCCCACTTGGTCGCCCAGGTCATCTTGTCGACCTCCTCCTCGATCGAGGAGGTGACCGCGGAGTTGCCGATGTTGGCGTTGACCTTCACCAGGAACCGCTTACCGATGATCATCGGCTCGATCTCCGGGTGATTGACGTTGGCCGGCAGCACGGCGCGACCTGCGGCGATCTCTTCCCGGACGATCTCGGGAGAGACGTTCTCGCGGATCGCCACGTACTCCATCTCCGGGGTGATCTCGCCCCGGCGGGCGTACGCGAGCTGGGTGACCGCCGCGCCGTCACGGCCCCGGCGCGGCTGGCGCGGGCGGCCCGGGAAGACCGCGTCGAGGTTCTTGAGGCCACCGCGGGGCGACGTGTGCTTGATGCCGTCGTCCTCGGGGCGCACCGGGCGTCCCGCGTACTCCTCGGTGTCTCCGCGCCCGATGATCCAGTTCTCACGGAGCGGGGCCAGGCCCCGGCGGACGTCGGTGTCGATCTGGGGGTCGGTGTACGGACCGGACGTGTCGTACAGCGTCACGTCCTTGCCGTTGGTGAGGTGGACCTGGCGGACCGGCACCCGGATGTCGGGGCGGGAGCCCGCCACGTATCCCTTGTGCCAGCCCGGCTGGCGCGCGGTCTGGCCGTCGGCGTCCTGGCTGACGGCAGGCGTGCGTGCGTCCTGAATGGTCATGAGACCTATCTCCCTACGCCGGCATTACCCGGTAACAGGTTCGGCGGTCGACGCAGCCTCTTCCCATAGCCGCCTTCCGGCGTGCGTACGGTGATCAGCGCCCTCTCAGCCCGGTGCTCCGAGCTCCCGCGTTGTGCAAAGTAGCCCCCACGCTAGCGTCATCTGTGGCGTGCTGAATAGTGGGCCCCCTCATCTCTTGCGATGATCGGCCGGTGACGTCCTTGCCACAGCCTCCCAACCACCTCACCGAGCCCGGTGGTCCCAGCGACCACGAGCACGCACCCCACGGGCATGGCCACGAGCCTTCCCACGGGTCCGCGCACGGGCACTCCCACAGCCATGGACACGGCCCGGCCGCGCCCGTCTCCCTCCACCTGCGCAAGGTCATCGCCGCCGTGCTGATCCCCTTCGCGGCCACCGTCTTCGTCGGGATGGTGGTGCTCTGGCCGGGCGGAGCCCCCGCGCACGAGCGGACCGGCGTCGGATTCGACCGGCAGACCCAGCAGGGCAAGGTCGTCGCGTTGGCGAGCGTCGACTGCAAGTCCGTCAATGCCGCTCAGGTCCCGGCCACCGGTGACACCTCGACCCCGTCGGGGCGCGAGGCAACGGCGGAGCAGACCGGTGCGTGCAAGAAGGCGACCGTCGAAGTCGGTACCGGCCCGGACAAGGGCCGCACCTTCGTCGAGATCGTGCAGCCGGGGGCCCCTCGGCAACTGGCGAACGGCCAGGAGGTGGTAGTGGCCTACGCGCCGGACGCCCCTCGGGACCTCCAGTACTCGGTCATCGACCTGAACCGGAAATTCCCGATGGCCCTGCTGGCGCTCATTTTCGCCGTCGCCGTCGTCGTGGTCGGGCGGATGCGCGGACTGTTCGCCCTGATCGCGCTGGCCGTCAGCTTCTGCGTGCTGACGCTCTTCATCCTCCCGGCGATCTTGCAAGGCTCCAACCCGCTGATCGTGGCGGTGGTCGGGGCCAGCGCCATCATGCTGATCGCGCTCTACATGTGTCATGGCCTGACCGCACGCACCTCGGTCGCCGTTCTCGGCACGCTGGTGTCGCTGCTGCTCATCGGTCTGCTGGGCTCACTCTTCATCGACTGGGCCTTCCTCAGCGGCAACACCGACGACAACACGGGACTGATCCACGGTCTCTATCCCGACATCGACATGAGCGGTTTGCTGCTCGCCGGCGTGATCATCGGATCTCTGGGCGTGCTGGACGACGTGACGGTCACCCAGACGTCCGCCGTCTGGGAGCTCCACCAAGCCGATCCCACGATGGGGTCCCGCGCCCTGTACCGGGCCGCCATCAGGATCGGACGCGACCACATCGCCTCGGTGGTCAACACCCTGGTGCTCGCCTATGCGGGCGCCGCACTTCCCCTGTTGCTGCTCTTCTCCATCGCGAACAGCAGCATGGGCTCGGTCGCCAACAGCGAGTTGGTCGCCGAGGAGATCGTCAGGACCCTGGTGGGCTCCATCGGGCTCGTGGCCTCCGTGCCGGTGACCACCGCCCTGGCCGCACTGGTGGTTTCCGCCGACCGTCCGGGGACCTCGGGCACCGCCCCGGCGGCCGGGCCGGTACGCGGTGGCCGGGGGCGCCGGCGCAAGCGCTGAGCCAGGGGTCGGGTGGGCCACGCAGTGGTCGCCCTCAGCCGGCGTTCTGCTCGTTGTGCCGGGCTTCGGCGAGGATCTTGTCGAGAGCCTCGTCGAGTGTCCCCTCGAAGTCGCCGAGGTTTCGTTCCTGACCGAGCGGAACCAGCCGGTCGGTGCGGTCGAGGAAAGCGACCAGCGGCGCCGCTCCCGCGCGGAACAAAGCCCGCTCACCGCCCACCTGTAGACGGATGTGGACGTCCGACAGTTCGTCGGGGTGGGACGGCGCGATGTGCACGTCCCCGTCGCCACAGGGCTTGTTGATGCCATCGAGGAGCAACTCCCGGCCGAACGCCCAGGTCACGGGTGCGTCTCCGGGAAGGTGGAAGGTCAGTCGCACTGCGTAGGGGTCGTGAGCGTCGTACCGGAGTTCCACCGGGATCCGGAAGGAGAGCTCCTCGGAGACGAGAAAGCTCATCATGACCTCTGCCTGTACCGACTCGCGCATTGACTACCCCGATGTTGTGGAAGTGGCCAGGAATGGTCCCCCCATGGGCCCTCTTGACAAGAGTGGTGTAAGCGCTAGCAGATCACAAGGAGTGAGATTTCAGATACTGATAGAGAAGGAGAGGGTGTTCAACAGCGCGCCTACTTCTCTACGCAGGCGGTCAACTGCATAGCGCAAACGGTCTTCTTGGTGCAAAGGGAACGAAATCGCCATGGTTGCAGCGGCATCTCCCGCCGTAATCGGGATGGCGGCGCACACTGTGCCCAATACATATTCCTGACGCTCCGTAACCGGCTCCATGCGCTGGAGGGAGGCCAGGCGTTGTTCCAGAGCGCGTTCGTCCCGCAGGGTGTATGGGGTGACCGCACCGACCGGATGCCGGTCGTAGTGGTCCCTGCGCGCCTTCTCGTCGAGTTGGCCGAGAAGGCACTGGCCGATGGCGTGTGCGTGGCCGGTCTCACGGAAATCGGCCCACTCCTCGCAGGCGGGGGCGGCTGGAGTGTCCGATACGCCCACCACCTCGATCTCACCCTCCCGGTAGACCGCGAAGTAGACGGGAGCCCCGACCACGTCGCGGAAGTGCGCGAGGGAGTCCACGATCATGCTGCGACGTTTCTGCTGCAATCCACCGCGCGCCAGGCGCCAAGCGGCGTCACCGAGCACGAAGACGCCGCCTTCGCGGCGCAGGTAGCCCTCATGGGTCAAGGTGCGCAGCAGGTGGTACGCGGTGGGAAGCGGAAGGCCGGCTTCACGTGCCAGTTGTTTCGCCGGAGCTCCGTCGCCGTGGGCACCCACTGCTTCGAGCAGTCTCAGCGCCCTCTGCACCGAACCGATCAGCGTCGGCACACCAGCGTTGTGGACTGCGGACAAAGCTCACCCCCAGGCGTGAAGGCGGGCTCCAGGGTGGCCCGCCCTGCGGGGGCCGCCCCCGCGTATGCCGTGGATCCTGGGGGTCGCGCTCGACAGCTGACGGAGATAACCGCAGGTCAGAACGGTGATACCGCTAGGGGTACCCAGGGACGGCCCAGACTGGCACTGTAGCCGTCGGTCCAGGTCCGATGAGAGGTTTCACCCCCCACGTTCCCTCACCTGGGTTAATCCCGGTACTGCCCGGTTGGCGTGTCCTACCACTCACCGGCGGAGGACTTCGATCCACCGCGGGTGAACTTCTTGACCACGAAGACCAGTCCGCCGACAAGGGCTGCGAAGAGCAGCAGCTTGAAGACGAAGGCGATCAGTGTCCCGAGGATGGTCGTGATGACTCCACCGAAGACGAACAGTGCCAGCAGCGGAACGGCGACCCACTTGACCCACCAGGGCATGCCCTCGAACATCGCTCGGATCCCGTCCATGTCCACAACCTTTTCCTCGTCGGTGACTTCCTGCTTTCGATGCTAGGAGGCCACGGTCTCGTCCGGGTGCCCCCGAGCCCTCGGAACCCCCTGATCCGACCCTTAGGGGGATCAGGGGCCCGACCCTCAGCCCTCCGGCGGGGAGAACACCACCATCACTTTCAGCGGCTCGGTGATGTGGTGGAACCTGTGCGGCACTCCGGCCGGGACGTAGACGACGCTCCCGTTGGCCACCGTCGTCGTTTCCTCCCCGACCGTGATCGAGGCCCTGCCGCTCACGACGAAGTACACCTCGTCCTGGTGATGCGGCTGCTGGGGGTCGCTCTGTCCGGCGTCGAGCGCGTACAGCCCGACCGACATGTTGCGCTCTCTCAGGAACTGCAGGTACGCGCCGTCATTCGCAGCCCGTTCCGCTTCGAGCTCATCCAGCCGGAAGGCTTTCATGCTTGTCCTACCCCTTGTTCCGCAGTGCCGTGGAATCCGCTGATCTGACGATGTCCCACCAGGGTCTTCTCTGCAACGATCGGACCCATGACGAACTTCGTAGTCAAGACGCTCGCCAACGCGGCGGCCCTGGCCGTGGCCATCTGGCTGGTCGCCGGCATCACGCTCGACGAAGGCGGGGACAGCACCGGCAACCGGGTCCTCACCCTGGTCCTGGTGGCTCTGGTCTTCGGCCTGGTCAACTTCATCGTCAAGCCCGTGGTGAAGCTGCTCTCGCTGCCGCTCTTCATACTCACGCTCGGCCTGTTCACCCTCGTGGTGAACGCCCTGATGCTGTTGCTGACCTCCTGGCTCGCCAAGCAGTTCGACCTCAGCTTCCATGTCGAAGGGTTCTGGACCGCGATCACCGGCGGCCTGATCATCTCCGTCGTCTCCTGGGCCGTGAACCTCGCCCTGCCCGACAAGAGCTGACCGGCTACGTACCGCGTGTGTTGAAGGAGCCCACCCCATGAACGATCATCGCGCCGCATCGGCGGACCGGTACGGCGATGGGACCCGGGCCGTCCGCGCCGGGCTGCCCGACCCCGTGAAGAACGAGCCGCCGTTGCCGGGGCCCGTCTTCGCCGCCCACTTCCACCTCCCCGGCGACGTCGAGGGACCGTACGCGTACGCCCGGGACAGCAACCCGACCTGGACCCTGCTGGAACGGGCCATCAGCGAGCTGGAGGCCCCGGGGCAGGACGGCGTGGAAACCGTCGTCTTCGCTTCCGGCATGGCCGCCATCTCAGCGGTCCTCCTGTCGCAGACCCGATCGGGCGACACCGTCACCCTGCCCTCCGACGGCTACCAGGCACTGCCGCTGCTCCAGGAGCAGCTCACGGCGTACGGAATCCACGTCCGCACGGCCCCGACCGGTGGTGATGCCCAGCTCTCGGAACTCGACGGAGCCCGGCTGCTCTGGATCGAGACGCCGTCCAACCCCGGCCTCGACGTGTGCGACGTACGACGCCTGGTCGCCGCCGCGCACGCCGGCTCCACCCTGGTCGCGGTCGACAACACACTCGCCACCCCGCTCGGACAGCGGCCGCTGGAACTCGGCGCGGACTTCTCCGTCGCCAGCGGCACCAAGGGACTCACCGGCCACGGTGACCTCCTGATCGGCTACGTCACCTGCCGCGACCCTCAGTTGGCCGCAGCGGTCCGCCGCTGGCGCAAGATCGTCGGAGCCATCCCGGGACCGATGGAAGCCTGGCTGGCCCACCGCTCGCTGGCCACGATCCAGCTCCGGGCACAGCGCCAATGGGCCAACGCACTGGCACTCGCCGAAGCGCTTCGCGAGCGCGCCGATGTGACCGGGCTGCGCTATCCCGGACTGTCATCGGACCCCTCGCACAAGACGGCCACCCTGCAGATGAGCGGCTTCGGGTCGGTGCTCTCGTTCACCCTTTCCGACCGTGCGCACGCGGAACGCTTCATGAGCGCCCTGCGCCTGGTGGAGGACGCCACGAGTTTCGGTGGAGTGCGGTCCACCGCCGAGCGGCGCGGACGGTGGGGCGGCGACGCCGTGCCGGAAGGCTTCATCCGCTTCTCGGCCGGAGCCGAGGACACCGACGACCTGATCGCAGACGTACTGCGGGCCCTTGATTCGGCGGACCGGCACGGCTGAGTGGACGAGCAGGAGTGGTCCGAGCCTCCCCCCTCTTGGCTCGGACCACCCCTTGGTTCCCTCGGTGAAGAACCACATTGACAAGGCTAGTTGACTCAGCGTCAGAGTCCAATCACGGTAGCGACAGGGGCCTATCGGCATATTTATAGTTGAAGGCCCCAACGAGAGGGGCCGCCATGGACCTGGCCCTGCTGCGTACCTTCGTCGCGGTGCACCGGGCCGGCTCGTTCACCCGGGCCGCCGCACTCCTCGGGCTGTCCCAGCCCGCCGTCACCTCGCAGATCCGCACCCTCGAACGGCAACTGGGCCGACCGCTCTTCCACCGCCGGGCCCGAGGGGTCACGCCCACCGCCATCGGTGACGAGCTCGCTCACAAAGCCGCCCCGCACCTCGACGCGCTGCTGCGCATTGCCGAGACGGAGCGCGAGGCCGCCGGCGCCTTACGCACGCTGCACATCGCCGGGCCCCCCGAGTTCGTGTGCCAGCGCGTGCTTCCCGCCCTCGCCCCTCTGGTCGGTCAAGGCCAGACCCTGCGCACCGCGCTCAAGGCCGACGCCGAGGAGGCCCTCGACGGGCTGTCCGCCGGGCAGCACGACCTCGTGGTCACCACCGCACGGCCACGTGGGGGGCCGGTCACCGCCACCGCCCTGTGCGACGAGGAACAGGTCCTCGTCGCCGCGCCCTACTGGGCCGCACTCGTCGACCCGGACCTGCTGCGCGACAAGGACGCCGGCAGCCCGGCCGCCCTCGAAGGGATCCCGGTCGTGGAGGTCCACGAGAGCCTCCCCCTCATCACGCGCTACTGGGCCGCCGTCTTCGACGCGCTTCCGGAAGCCGCCGCCACCGTCGTCGTGCCCGACCTCAGGGCCGTACGGGAGTGCGTCCGGGCCGGGGCGGGGCTCGCCGTTCTGCCCCGCTATCTCTGCCAGGACGCCCTCGACCGCGGCCAGATCGTCTCTCTGCTGGAGCCCGCGGTACCGCCCCTGCGCACCTGGTTCGTCGTCGTGCGGACCGGCAGTCTGGCACTTGCCCATCTCGCCCGAGCCCATGACCGGCTGCTGCGCGCCGCCGTGGACTGGTGATCCGCCGCCGCGGACTACAGATCGCCGAAACCGCGCGTTTCACCGCCAGGCGTTTCAGAAGCGGAAGAGTGGGCCACTCTTCTCCCATGACCGAACGTCCCGTGGTCAAACGCACCGCCCGCGCGATCCTGCTCGACGGTGACGACCTGATCCTCATCAAGCGCACCAAGCCCGGCGTCGACCCGTACTGGCTCACTCCCGGCGGGGGAGTGGAGCCCACGGACGCGACCGTTGTCGACGCCCTGCACCGGGAAGTACACGAAGAACTCGGCGCCAAGATCATCGATGTGGTGCCCTGCTTCGTGGACACCGTCGAGCACATCGCCGACGGCGGAGTGACCGGCGTCAAAGTGCAGCACTTCTTCGTCTGCCGTCTGGAATCCATGGACCCCGCCCAACGGCACGGCCCGGAGATCGACGAGCCCGAGGGCGAGTACGAGATCGTCCGCGTGCCGTTCAGCCGGGTCGGCATCGCGGCGGTCCACCTCGTCCCGCTGTCCCTGCGCCACTACCTCGACGGCAACATCGAAGGTGTACGGGCGATGCACGCCCCAGACCTGGGGTGATCGACCGAGGAACCGGTCGACGGGGGCCGGGTCAGCCGGCGGCGCCCACCAGCTCCTCGACCGAGTCGTAGCGGATCCTTTCCCACGGAATCCCGATCCGCTTGAGGGCGTCCACACCGCTGCGGATCATGGCCGGTGGTCCCGAGATGAAGGCGTCGTACGAGCTCCAGGGCCCGTTCTCACCGACGGCCTGGGGCAGCTGCCCCGCAAGCCCTTCTCCGACGACCGGACGCACCGAAAGCCAGGGATGCGAGCGCTGGAGCCCGAGCAGGGTGTCCTTGTCGTAGAGGTCGGTGTCGCTGCGCGCCCCGAAGAAGACCTCCATCCGGCGCCGTTCACCGTGCTCTGCCACATCCTCGATCAAAGCCTTGATCGGAGCGATGCCCGTTCCGCCGCCGAGACAGAGCATCCCGTTGTCCGTGCTGTGGTCCACCACCATCGATCCGGCCGGCGGCCCCAGGCGTAGGACATCGCCCGGCCGGGCGTGACGTACCAGGGCGTTCGAGACCCAACCCGCCGGAACGGCCTTGACGTGGAAGGACAGCAATCCGTCGGCGCGCGGGGCGGAGGCAAAGGAGTAATGCCGCCAGACCCTCGGCCACCACGGGGTCTCCAAGCTGGTGTACTGGCCCGCCAGGAAGGCGTACGGACGGTCAGGGCGCACCGTCAGCACCGCGATGTCCGGCGTCCGCAGATCGTGGGCGACCACTTCCGCATGCCACCAGGCCGGCGCCCTGAACTCGTCCTCGGCCGCCGCGTCGATCATGATCTGGGAAATCGCGGTGTACGCCCTTACCCATGCGGCCTCGGTTTCGGGCCCCCAGGTCAGCTGCGCGTACCGGGACAGCGCCCCCATCAGTGCCTCGCCCACCATGGGGTAGTGGCCGGCCATGGTGCCGTACTTGCGGTGTCCGGTGCCGAGTCGGCGTAGATAAGGGGTGAGTACCTCGGGATCGTCGATGTGTTCGGCGGCCGTGAGGAGTGCCTTCAACAGCCGGTCGCGCTGGGCGTCCATGGCCACGGGGAACATGTCCCGCACCTCGGGGTGCCGTGTGAACATCAGGGCATAGAAGTACGAAGTGACCTTGTCGGCGATGGGAGCGATCTCCGCGAGCGTTTTGCGGATGATTACGGCATCGGGGGAGGGCTCGGTCACCCCGGCGCCGGACGGTATCCGGTCCGTCCCCCGTCTTGCCGGTCTGGTGGGCGGAGCGTCCATGCGGTGCCTCGCTTAGAGCATGTCGGTCGGTCTGCACACACCACGGTCGAATCCGTGGTTCCGGGCTTTACAGCGTGCCAGCGGACCGTGTGCCCCGCGGGTGAATGAGGAAACTTGGCGCTTGTATCCCCCTGTCCCCCTAAGATGCGGCGACTTCGTGACGTGTCGTCCCCACGAGCTGGTATGCCTCACGGAGGTCGCGTCCTTGGTAGGTGTAGGTAGCCCGCTCCGCGAGGTACGGCTGCGCATTGACCGCTACCGATACCGGCACCGCCTCGAAGAGCACTGAATCGGTCAGGGAGTCGCCGTACGCGACGCAGTCGTTCCGGCTGACTCCGAACCGGGCGCACAACCGGTCTGCGACGTCGACCTTCCCCTCGGGGGTGAGGATCCCGGTGACGTCCATGGGCCCGGCGAAGGGGACTGCGGGGTACACCGAGCCGTGCGCGGCATCCGCTCCCCACTCCAGGAGCAATTCGACGAAGAACGAGGGAGACAGTGAGATCACCGCGCAGAGGTCACCACGTTCCCTGATCTCCCGCCATACCTCTCGGATCCCCTCAAGCCACGGGGCACCGTCGAACGCCGCCCTGACGTGGGCAGCCGTAAGGTCGGACCACAAGGCGTGGGCCGCCAGGGAGAACTCGTGCGGACCGATCTCCCGTGCGGCGAAGGCCCTTTCGAGCTCGGCGATTTCCAGGGTGACGCCAATCTGCCGGGAGATCTCGACGGGTGCCGCCGATCCGTACATCAGGGTGCCGTCGAGATCGAAGAGGTGCAGACGCGTCATAGTCGTCGAGGCTAGCCTCCACGTTTCACGTGAAACAGCCTGTTTCACGTGAAACACAGGCGGGCTTCACGCTACACGTTGCCGGAGCGGGCGACATCGCGGGATGTTTCACGTGAAACGTCCTGCGTGCAGAGCACCTTGGTCTGCCAAATCCTCTGGACGGCCTCCGTGTCATGATCCAGGCTGAGTCGGTGACACCACCAGAGCTCACCGACCTCCCGATCCGCTCACTGGCCCTGAACGATCTCCGCCACTGCGCCGACCTCTCCGAGGACCGTGGCTGGCCCCGCGAGGACCACAAATGGGGATTCCTCCTTGCGGCCGGGGACGGCTATGGCATCGACGCTCCCGACGGCACAGGACTCGCCGCGGTGTGCGTCGTCACCCGGTACGGCCGGCCACATGCCGATCCGGAGCTTGCGGCGATCGGCATGGTTCTCGTCGCCGACCGGTACGCCCGACAAGGCCTGGGGCGCCGCCTCATGACGTACATCTGCGACGACGTCCTCAAGGGCGTCCCGCTCACTCTCCACGCCACACCCTACGGACGCCCGCTCTACGAGGAACTCGGCTTCGATGTCATCGGCAGCGCGGAGATGCTGCAGGGACACTTCCAACCGGACCCCGCACCGTCCGGATCCGGAGCCGACATCGTCAGACCGGCCACCGCCGAAGACCTCGCCCGAATCGTCCACTTGGACACGGAGGTGTCCGGTACCGATCGCACCCACCTGCTGACGCGACTGCCGGCTTTCTCAGACAGGCTGTTCGTCGCCGAGGACGCCTCCGGTGACCTGATCGGCTACGCCGCCATCTGGCCCAACATGGAGACCCATGTGATCGGGCCGCTGGTCGCCCAAGAAGCGGCCACCGCCCGAGCGCTGGTCACCGCACTGGCGGCTACCACCGAGCGACCGTTGCGTACCGATGTCGACACACGCCACGAAGGGCTCATCGAGTGGCTCAAGGCCCGCGGTCTCGGCTCTCTGGCCGTCAATGCCGTGATGACCCGGGACATCGCTCCTCTCCCGGGCGACTGGACGCGGCGCTGGGCTCCGATCACCGTCGCCGCCAGCTGAGGAAGGAACCACCATGGCCGACGACACCGAGTTGACCATCCGCCCCGCCACCGAGGCCGATCTGCCCGAGATCGTCTCCATGCTCGCCGACGACCCGCTCGGGGCGGCCCGCGAATCCCCGGACGACCTCGCTCCCTACGTCGAGGCCCTCAAGAGACTGACGGACGATCCCCACCAGCACGTGATGGTCGCCGTCCGAGGTGAGCGGGTCGTAGGTACCCTCCAACTCACCATCGTCCCCGGGCTCTCCCGAAGGGGTGCCACCCGCTCCATCATCGAGGGGGTTCGCGTTCACGCCGATGAACGGGGCACCGGTCTGGGCACACGCTTCATCGAATGGGCGATCGAGCGGTCCCGCCAGGAGAACTGTGCGCTGGTCCAGCTCACCTCGGACGTCACACGGACCGACGCGCACCGCTTCTATGCACGGCTCGGCTTCACCGCCTCCCACGTCGGATTCAAACTCGCGCTCTGAGGGCCGCTCGGACGGCCGGGCCGCTGTCCGTGGCCCGGCCTACGATCAGGAGGGTGAATGCCGCCCTCCCCCTCATCACACAGGCCGAGCGCCGTCACCGGCTGGGCCGCCGCCACTGCCTGGCTCCTTCGGCGCGCGCGGCCACCGTCGTCCAGGCGGCGGACGCCGTCGTCGCCCTGCACGCCACCGACGCCGCGACCGTATTCCTTTCCGCCCGTGCACGGCTCACCGCGAGCAACCCCGCCGCGATCGAGCAGGCCCTCTACGCAGACGTGAGCCTGGTCCGGTTGCTGAGCATGCGCAATACGCTGTTCGCCGTCTCCACGGAACTCGCGCCCCACGTCGACTCGTCCACGGCCCGGGCCATCGCGGTCAAGGAGCGCCGGAGCCTGCTCAAGCACCTCGAAGAAGACGGCCAGGGCCTCGACGCCGCCTGGCTGGCCGAGGCGGAGCGGGCCACCCTCGACGCGCTCGACACCCGAGGTGCTTCGACCGGCAGCCAGCTGTCCGCCGCCGTACCAGCGCTGCGTCGGAAGATCACCGTCGGCCGGGGCAAGAAGTACGAGGCGGAGACCGGTGTCGCAACCCGCGTCATCCGTCTCCTGGCGGCCGACGGGCGGATCCGGCGCGACCGTCCCCGCGGGGCCTGGACCTCCAGCCAGTACCGCTGGGTCCACACCGAGCCCTGGCCGGCCGTTCCCGTTGCCGAGGCCCGCGCCGAGATCGCCGGCCGCTGGCTGCACGCGTACGGTCCGGCCACCGAGGCCGACTTCAAGTGGTGGACCGGCTGGACCCTGACCGACGCGCGGAAGGCACTCGCCGCCATCGGCGCGGAACCAGTGCGCCTGGACGACGGCACCACTGCACTCGTCAGCCCCGGCGACACCCTCCCCGAGCCCGCCCCGGAGCCTTGGGCCGCCCTGCTTCCGGCGCTGGACCCCAGCGGTATGGGCTGGGCCGACCGCGGCTTCCACCTGGATCCCGCCTTCCGAGCCTCCCTGTTCGACTACGCCGGCAACATCGGGCCGACCGTGTGGTGGAACGGCGAGATCATCGGCGGCTGGGCTCAGCGCGGTGACGGCCGGATCGTCTGGCGGTTGTTGGGAAACCCGGGCCACGCCGCTGAGCGGGCCGTGGCCACCGAAGCCGGCCGCCTCGCCGAATGGATCGGGGACGCCCGGATCACTCCCCGCTTCCGCACTCCGCTGGAGCGCGAGCTGGTCTCCTGACGAGTCGGTCTCCTGAGCAACGGCCGCCCGGACCACTGCTCGCGCTCCGGGCCGCCTAGCCGATGCCGCGCCAGCCCTGGGGGTCCACGCCACCCGGAACCGGGGCCCCGGCGTCGTACGGTTCCCGGGTGAACACGAACGAACCAAGATCGAGGTGGCTCACGGAACCGTCCGCCCGCCGTACCGCGCGCAGTGTCTCACCCGCGTAATAGCCGTTCAGTCCCGTCCAGCTGCCGTCCTGCTCGGCGTGGAACCTGGCCGTGCGACCGGCGGGTCCCATCGGGCCCAGCTCCAGCAGCCCGTCCGCCGTCAGCCGCACGACCTGGGCCGCGGTGCCCCAGTACCAGGGGCCGCACAGCTCGAGCGCCACGGGATCCGACCCGAGGAAGGGTCGCCATGGTTCGGGGATACGGGGCTCGGCCTCCGCAACGATCCCCACCAGGTCCACGGCAACGGTGGTGGCGGGCAGTCCGGAGGTGCAGTTCGCCAGCACCACCGCGGCCACGTCGTCCGACTCACTCAGCCACAGCCCGGCGACGAACCCGGGCAGCGATCCCCCGTGTCCGGCGAGAGAGCGCCCACCGTGGTCCAGTACTTGCAGCCCGAGGCCGTAGCCGTTCGCGGTGGCACCCGACTCTGGAGCGACGGCCGGTGTACGCATTTCCCGGAGTGATTCCGCGCTCAGCACTCGGGCGTCACCCCGCACGAGGAATGCCGCGAACCGGGCGAGATCGGTGGTGGTGGACCACAGTTGACCGGCCGACGCCATGATCCCGAGGTCCTCGACCGGCTCGGGCATCATCACGTCCGCCCACGGGTGCACGGCCCAGCCGCCGGCGTGCGGTGTCTGCGGGCCGACCGTCGTACGGTCCAGTCCCAGGGGCTCCAGCAACTCCGCTCGGAGCACCTCCTCCCAGGGCTTTCCGCGCAGGGCCTCGACGAGCGAACCGAGCAGGGTGTAGCCCGGGTTGGAGTAGTGGTGGCGCAAGCCCGGCTCGAAAAGGAACGGCGCGTCTCCCAGCACGGCCCCCAGCGTCGGCCGCAGGCCGGCCGGCGACCGCTCCCACCACTCGCCCGGCGTCTCGGCCGCCAGGCCGCCCGTGTGGGCCAGCAACTGGCGGACGGTCACCTCCCCGGCCCCCGTACCCGGCAGGTGCTTCTCCAGCCGGTCACCGAGTTCCAGCAGCCCCTCGTCCCGCAGGCGCATCACCAGTACGGCGGTGAACGTCTTGGTGATCGACCCGATCCGGTACTGCACGTTCCCGTCCGGGCCGTGTCCTTCGACGGAGGTCCGGGACCCTTCCCAGACCACCTCCCCGCCGCGCACCACGGCCGCGACGACGGACGGCGCACGTCCCTCGCTTTGTGCCAGCGCGATCCGGTGCCTCAGCGCGCGACGGGTGGCGGGAAGCAGTTGGTGGTCATCAGATACAGCAGACATGATCGGATGCTACGTGTTGGCCATGTCCACGAACCTCGAATAGTGGCCCTGGAAGGCCACGGTGATCGTCGCCGTCGGACCGTTACGGTGCTTGGCCACGATCAGGTCGGCCTCACCCGCGCGGGGCGACTCCTTCTCGTACGCGTCCTCACGGTGCAGCAGGATCACCATGTCCGCGTCCTGCTCGATCGATCCGGACTCACGCAGGTCGGAGACCATGGGCTTCTTGTCCGTGCGCTGCTCGGGTCCACGGTTCAGCTGGGACAGGGCGATGACCGGGACCTCCAGCTCCTTCGCCAGCAGCTTGAGGTTTCGCGACATGTCCGAGACCTCCTGCTGGCGGCTTTCGGGACGGCGCGAGCCGCCGGACTGCATCAGCTGGAGGTAGTCGATGACGACGAGCGAGAGGTCGTTGCGCTGCTTGAGCCGACGGCACTTCGCGCGGATCTCCATCATCGACAGGTTGGGTGAGTCGTCGATGTACAAGGGTGCGGCGGAGACGTCGGGCATCCGACGGGCCAGCCGGGTCCAGTCGTCGTCCGTCATGGTGCCGGAGCGCATGTGGTGCAGCGCGACCCTGGCTTCCGCCGAGAGGAGGCGCATCGCGATCTCGTTGCGCCCCATTTCCAGGGAGAAGATGACGCTGGGCAGGTTGCTCTTGATGGAGCAGGCGCGGGCGAAGTCCAGGGCGAGCGTCGACTTGCCCATCGCGGGGCGCGCCGCGATGACGATCATCTGACCGGGGTGCAAACCATTGGTCAGGGAGTCGAGGTCGGTGAAACCGGTGGGAACCCCGGACATCTGGCCGCTGCGCGAGCCGATCGCCTCGATCTCGTCGAGGGCGCCTTCCATGATGTCGCCCAGTGGCAGGTAGTCCTCCGACGTCCGCTGCTCGGTGACCGCGTAGATCTCGGCTTGGGCGCTGTTGACGATCTCGTCGACGTCGCCGTCCGCTGCGTACCCCATCTGCGTGATCTTGGTGCCGGCGGCGACCAGGCGACGCAGCACGGCTCTCTCGTGGACGATCTCCGCGTAGTACTCGGCATTTGCCGCCGTCGGTACGGACTGCACCAGGGTGTGCAGGTAAGCGGCGCCGCCCACCTTGCTGATCTCGCCGCGCCGGGTCAGCTCCGCGCCGACGGTGATCGGGTCGGCGGGCTCTCCCTTGGCGTACAGGTCGAGGATGGCCTGGTAGATCGTCTCGTGTGACGGCCGGTAGAAGTCGTGCCCCTTGAGCACCTCGACCACGTCGGCGATGGCGTCTTTGGACAGCAGCATGCCGCCGAGGACCGACTGCTCGGCATCGAGGTCCTGGGGCGGGACCCGTTCGAAGCCGCCGCCCCCACCGTCCCAGGAGCCGCTCTCGCGCCCGCGGTCCGACTGGTCGTCTCCGCGGCCGCGGCCGTCACCGTTGCGGCGGGAGCGGGCGGGCAGACGGTCACCCGGACCGCTGTCGGCCCAGGGGTCGTCCATGGGCTCGGGCATACTCACCGGGCCGCCTCCTCCCGTCCGCAACGCGGACCTCGCCGTGCCACTCTTTCTAGGGCACGGCTCTGACATTCGGGGACCCCGGATCGGCTGTGGGCGCATCGGGGCAACGCACAACGGTAGGGCCGCGGACGACGTCAGCCAATCTTGTTATCCACAGGCTGTGTGGATGAGATGTGGACGACGGCACCAATGCTGTGGGTAAGTCGGCCGAAGCTGTGCACGGACCGGGGGACGACGCTGTGGACAAAATCACCTGACCGCTCCCAGTGGTCAGCTGACCTGCACTTTCTTCTTCCTCAGGCTGTGGGGGAGAAAATTCTTGGCCACTGTCTCAAGATCGCCTCCAAAGGGGTGCGCAGAACTTCCAAGTCAGTGGCTCAGTAAGGGTCCTAGATCGGTTGTATCTATTACCTGTGGAAGATTAGATTGGGCGTATGAAACAGGCCTCCACAGCACCGGAAGCGGACCCGAGACGGCATGACCGCGAGATCCTCGCGCTTGCCCTCCCGGCCTTCGGCGCGCTCGTCGCCGAGCCGCTCTTCGTGATGGCCGACAGCGCCATCGTCGGACACCTCGGTACCCCACAGCTGGCCGGCCTGGGCGTCGCAGCCGCCCTGCTCACCACCGCGGTGAGCGTCTTCGTCTTCCTGGCGTACGCCACCACCGCAGCCGTCGCCCGACGGGTCGGCGCAGGTGACCTCCAAGCCGCCATCCGGCAGGGCATGGACGGAATCTGGCTGGCCCTACTGCTCGGTGCCGCCGTCATAGCCGTCGTCCTGCCCGCTGCGCCATGGCTGATCTCCCTCTTCGGGGCTTCCGACACGGTCACCCCGTACGCGGTCACCTACCTGCGGATCTCCGCGCTGGGCATCCCGGCCATGCTCATGGTGCTGGCGGCGACCGGCGTGATCCGCGGTCTCCAGGACACGCGCACGCCGCTCTATGTCGCCATCGGCGGGTTCACTCTCAACGGGGTCCTGAACCTGGCGCTCGTCTACGGTGCCGGCCTCGGCATCGCCGGGTCCGCGTGGGGCACTGTCATTGCCCAGTGCGCCATGGCCGCCGTCTACCTCGTCATGGTCATCCGCGGCGCCCGTCGGCACGGCGCCACGCTGCGGCCGGACGCGGCAGGCATCCGCGCCTGCGCACGGGCGGGCGCGCCGCTGCTGGTCCGCACCCTGTCCCTGCGCGCCATTCTGATGATCGCGACTGCCGTGGCCACCCGATTGGGCGACGCGGACATCGCCGCCCACCAGATCTTGCTCTCGCTGTGGACACTGCTGGCCTTCGCGCTGGATGCGCTCGCGATCGCCGGCCAAGCCATCATCGGCCGCTATCTGGGTGCCGGGGACATCGAAGGAGCCAAGGCCCTGTGTCGGCGAATGGTGCGGTGGGGGATCATCGGCGGCCTCGTACTGGGTCTGCTCGTCATTCTGGCGCGGCCCGTCTTCGTGCCGCTCTTCACGAGTGATCCTCTCGTAAAGGACACCCTGCTCCCCTCTCTGCTGGTACTCGCCGTCTCCCAGCCGGTCTGCGGCATCGTTTTCGTTCTCGACGGAGTCCTGATGGGCGCGGGCGACGGCCGCTACCTCGCCGGTGCGATGCTACTGACCCTGGCCGTCTTCACTCCGGCCGCGCTGATTCTGCCGGGCCTCGGAGGCGGCCTCACCGCCCTCTGGTGGGCCATGACGTTGATGATGGTGGTCCGTATGGCGACTCTCCAGCTGCGCGCCCGCTCGGGCCGGTGGCTGGTGGCCGGCGCCACCCGCTGACACCGGACAGGCGTGGTTTCACGTGAAACACCGCTCGCTCGATCACCCTCGGCTTCACGCTCGGTTTCACGTGAAACAGCGTGTTTCACGTGAAACGAAGAGCCCGGGAAACGACGAAGGGCCGCACCCCACTGGGGTGCGGCCCTTCGTGCGCAGCACTTAGGCGGCGACGACCTCGACGCCCACGTTCGCGAGGACCTCGGCGTGCAGACGCACGGAGACCTGGTACGAACCGAGGGTCTTGATCGGCGAGCCGAGCTCAACGCGGCGCTTGTCGACCTTCGGGCCACCCGAAGCCTCGATCGCCGAAGCGATGTCGGACTGCGTGACGGAACCGAAGAGACGGCCGGCGTCACCCGAGCGGGTGGCCAGGCGCACCTTGACGCCCTCGAGCTTGGCCTTGATCTCGTTGGCCTGCTCGATGGTCGCGATCTCGTGGATCTTGCGGGCGCGGCGGATCTGCGCCACGTCCTGCTCGCCACCCTTGGTCCAGCGGATCGCGAAGCGACGCGGGATCAGGTAATTGCGGGCGTACCCGTCCTTGACGTCGACGACGTCGCCAGCGGCACCGAGGCCATTGACCTCGTGGGTCAGGATGATCTTCATTAGTCGGTCACCCTTTCCTTATCGCGCGGTGGACGTGTAGGGCAGCAGCGCCATCTCACGGCTGTTCTTCACGGCCGTGGCGACGTCACGCTGGTGCTGCGTGCAGTTGCCGGTAACGCGGCGGGCACGGATCTTGCCGCGGTCGGAAATGAACTTCCGCAGCATGTTCGTGTCCTTGTAGTCCACGTAAGCGGTCTTGTCCTTGCAGAACGCGCAGACCTTCTTCTTAGGCTTGCGCACAGGCGGCTTCGCCATTGTGTCTCTCCTGTGTGATCAAGAAGTGGGGATGCGAGCTGCCCTAGAAGGGCGGCTCGTCCGAGTAGCCACCGCCGGAGCCGCCGGAGCCGCCGGAGCTTCCGCCCCAGCCGCCCCCGCCGCCGCCCTGCTGCTGGCCGCCGGCCGGCGCGCTGGACGCCCACGGGTCGTCGGAGGGAGCTCCGCCGCCCTGAGGCGCGCCGCCACTGGGGGCTCCGCCCCAGTTGCCGCCGCCGGCCTGCGGCTGACCGCCGCCGTACCCACCCTGGCCACCGCGACCCGTGGTCTTGGCGACCTTGGCCGTGGCGTTCTTCAAGCTGGGGCCGACTTCCTCGACGTCCAGCTCGTAGACCGTGCGCTTGACACCCTCACGGTCCTCGTACGACCGCTGCCTCAGCCGGCCCTGCACGATGACGCGCATGCCTCGCTGGAGGGACTCGGCGACGTTCTCCGCCGCCTGCCGCCATACCGAGCAGGTCAGGAACAGGCTCTCGCCGTCCTTCCACTCATTGGTCTGACGGTCGAAGGTGCGGGGGGTGGACGCGACACGGAACTTCGCGACCGCCGCACCCGAGGGGGTGAAGCGCAGCTCGGGGTCGTCGACGAGATTGCCGACGACCGTGATGACGGTCTCGCCTGCCATGGATGAACCTCTCGGCGGGGATTTGCTGCTGGGCTGCTGTGCTACTCGGTCCCGATTACCGCTGAACCGAAGTTCAGTGGGTCTCGGGGCGGAGGACCTTGGTCCGGAGAACCGACTCGTTCAGGTTCATCTGTCGGTCAAGCTCCTTGACGACCGCAGGCTCGGCCTGGAGGTCGATGACCGAGTAGATGCCCTCGGGCTTCTTCTTGATCTCGTAAGCGAGACGACGACGGCCCCAGGTGTCGACCTTCTCGACCTTTCCGTTGCCCTCACGGACGACGGAGAGGAAGTTCTCGATCAGCGGGGAGACAGCGCGCTCCTCGAGATCGGGGTCGAGGATGACCATCACTTCGTAGTGACGCATGTGGAACCCACCTCCTTTGGACTCAGCGGCCACGGTCGTTCCGTGGCAGGAGGGTCGTGATGCGTGCGCACGGCGTCCACAGAGCAGACACCGCGCAGACCGTACAGACTACCTGCTCGACTCCTTCCGGTTGAAATCCGGCAGGAGTGGGCCACACTCTGTATCCATCGGGTGTGCACGGTGCTATGCCCCCGGCTCCTCCGGAGGCGGCCCCGTTGCACCGCTCTGCGGCAGCCAGGAGGTGCCTTCCGATGGCACAGGCAATGCGACCTCAGTCCTCCATCTCGCTCTTCGCGACCGACGGCAAGCCCCACCCGCTACAGGACACCCTGATGGCGGTCACCGTGATCCTCGGCGTCGTGGCGTTCGTCACGGGCTTCTTCCACAACCTGCACCTGCTCAGCTCCTGGACCGGGCTGATCGGGATCGTGACCGGCGCCTACGGCCAGTTCATCTCGGAGACGACACGCGAGCGCTTCGCGCTGATCATCGGGCTTGGCGCCTCAGCCGTGGGCTTCTTCCTCGGCATGGCGCACGGCGGCCTCTTCGGCGGCTGGCTGGGCTGACCGGGGTACCTCCGCGACGGGGCGCCGCCCGGCACCGGGCGGGCCCCGACCCGTCCCCCAGTTGGGCGGCGCCCCCGTCGCAGTAGGCTTCGCGCCATAGCCAGCGAAGCCGCCGGAGGAGCACCCCGCATGAGCCTGTCCCTGAGGACCATCAGCCGAGAGCAGCATCTGGGTTACCTCCAGAGCCTGCCCTCGGCCAGCCACTGCCAGGTCCCGGCATGGGCCGACGTCAAGAACGAATGGCGTTCGGAGAACCTCGGCTGGTTCGACGCGTCCGGCGAACTCGTCGGTGCCGCCCTCGTGTTGTACCGCCAGCTGCCCAAGGTGAAGCGGTACCTCGCCTACCTTCCCGAGGGCCCGGTCATCAACTGGTTCGCCCCGAACCTGGAGGAGTGGCTCCAGCCGATGCTGGCCCACCTCAAGCAGCAGGGCGCCTTCACGGTGAAGATGGGTCCGCCCGTCGTCATCCGCCGCTGGAACGCGGCCGCCATCAAGGCCGGCATCCAGGACCCGGACGTCAAGCGCCTGCGGGACGTGGAGGCATCGGTCATCGAACCCCGCGCCTTCGAGGTGTCCGACAAGCTGCGCCGGATGGGATGGCAGCAGGCCGAGGACGGCGGCGCCGGTTTCGGAGACGTCCAGCCCCGCTACGTCTTCCAGGTGCCGCTGGCCAACCGCTCGCTGGACGATGTCCTCAAGGGCTTCAACCAGCTGTGGCGCCGCAACATCAAGAAGGCCGAGAAGGCCGGTGTCGAGGTCGTCCAGGGCGGTTACGACGACCTGCCGACGTGGCAGCACCTGTACGAGATCACCGCGGAGCGCGACAAGTTCCGCCCGCGCCCGCTCAGTTACTTCCAGCGCCAGTGGACGGCCCTCAACTCCGAGGACCCGAACCGCATGCGGCTGTACATCGCCACGCACGAGGGCGAGCCGCTGGCCGCCGCGACGATGCTCACGGTCGGCCAGCACGTCTGGTACTCCTACGGCGCCTCCGCCAACCACAAGCGCGAGGTCCGTCCCTCGAACGCGATGCAGTGGCGCATGCTCCGCGATTCGTACGCGCTCGGCGCGAGCGTCTACGACCTGCGCGGAATCAGTGACACCCTGGACGAAAACGATCACCTGTTCGGTCTGATCCAGTTCAAGGTCGGCACCGGCGGCGAGGCGGTCGAGTACGTGGGCGAGTGGGACTTCCCGCTGAACAAGGTGCTGCACAAGGCGCTCGACATCTACATGTCGCGCCGCTGACGGCACCCGCCCCATCCACAAACACAGCACCGCCGCACCCAGCGGCTTATCGGAGAGGTTCCGGACGGGCATGGCGCTCACGCTCTACGTCGACACCGCGCGCTGGCGTGCGCACCAGAAGCAGATCGCGGACCAGTTCCCCGGGTTGATCCCGGTCTGCAAGGGCAACGGCTACGGCTTCGGCCACGAGCGGCTGTGCGAGGAGGCGACCCGGATGGGCGCCGACATCCTGGCCGTCGGCACGACGTACGAGGCCGCGAGCATCAAGGACTGGTTCGGCGGTGATCTGCTCGTCCTCACCCCGTTCCGGCGGGGCGAGGAGCCTGTTCCGCTGCCGGACCGCGTGATCAGGTCCGTGTCCTCGGTGGACGGGGTCCGGGGCCTGGTAGGCGCCCGCGTCGTCATCGAGTGCATGAGCTCGATGCGCCGCCACGGCGTTTCGGAGCAGGACCTGGGCCAGCTCGCGTCGGCGATCGAGGACGTGCGGCTGGAGGGCTTCGCCCTCCACCTGCCGCTCGACCGCCCGGACGGTTCCGACGCCGTCGAGGAGGTCATCGGCTGGATGGACCGGCTGCGCGCGGCGCGGCTGCCGCTGCACACCATGTTCGTCAGCCACTTGCGGGCCGAAGAGCTGGCCCGGCTCCAGCAGCAGTTCCCGCAGACCCGTTTCAGGGCCCGCATCGGTACCCGGCTGTGGCTGGGCGACCATGAGGCGACCCAGTACCGCGGCGCCGTCCTGGACGTCACGCGCGTGGCCAAGGGCGATCGGTTCGGCTACCGCCAGCAGAAGGCCGCCTCCGACGGCTGGCTCGTCGTGGTCGCCGGTGGCACCTCGCACGGCGTGGGCCTGGAAGCTCCGAAGGCCCTGCACGGGGTGATGCCGCGGGCCAAGGGCGTCGCACGGGCCGGCCTGGCGACCGTCAACCGGAACCTGTCGCCCTTCGTGTGGGCGGGCAAGCAGCGCTGGTTCGCGGAGCCCCCGCACATGCAGGTGTCGATCCTGTTCGTTCCCTCCGACGCCACCGAGCCGAAGGTCGGCGACGAGCTGGTGGCGCACCTGCGCCACACCACGACGCAGTTCGACCGGGTGGTCGACGCCTGAGCCCGCTCAGTGCCGGGGGCCGGTGCCCCACTCCACCCGTTGTGCCTCCGGGGGCGTCGCGTCATGCGGCGCCCTCGCGGCGTTGGACAGCGTGAAGACGTCACGTGCCCCGTCCAGGACCCCGCCGGACGGGTCGTCCGAACCGTCGCGCCGTACGACGTCACGCTCGGGCAGGAGGATGTCCCGTACGACCACCGCGCACAGGTAGAGGGTCGCCAGCAGGTGGAGGGCGATCGCGAGCTGGTACCCCTCGACCGGCAGTCCCTGGTGCTTGTCCCCGCTGGTCGTGTAGGCCAGGTAGAACCAGATCCCGAGGAAGTACAGGACCTCACCGGCCTGCCAGATCAAGAAGTCACGCCAGCGCGGCCTGGCGAGTGCGGCGAGGGGGATGAGCCACAGCACGTACTGCGGCGAGTACACCTTGTTGGCCAGGATGAAGGCCGCGACGACCAGGAAGGCCAGCTGCGCGAAGCGCGGCCGACGGGGTGCCTTGAGGGTGAGCAGCGCGATGCCGGCGCACAGCAGCAGGGTGAGGACGGTGGCGTAGGTGTTAGCGCCCGTCAGCGGGTTCCCCGAGCGCTGGGAGATCAACAGCCACACCGAGCCGAAGTCGATGGGCCGCTCCTGGCTGAAGGTGTAGAACTTCTTCCAGCCGTCCCAGGCGAACAGCATGACGGGCAGGTTCACCACGAGCCACGCGCCGGCGGCGCCCACCGCGGCGCCGCCGAACGCCCGCCACTTCCCGGCCCTCAGGCAGAGGACGAAGAGCACCCCGAGCAGCAGTACGGGGTAGAGCTTGGCCGCGGTGGCCAGCCCGACGAAGACACCGAACACAACGGTACGGCCGCGGGACCACATCAGCATCGCGACGGCGGTCAGGGCGAGGGCCAGCAGATCCCAGTTGATCGTCGCGGTGAGCGCGAAGGCGGGGGCCAGGGCCAGCAGCAGCGCGTCCCAGGGCCGGCGGCGGTGGGTGCGGGCGACACAGACGGCGATGACCGCGGCGCAGACCATCAGCATCCCCGCGTTGACCATCCAGTACATCTGCTCGCGGTGCTGCATCGAGCCGCTGCCGGGGGTCATCCAGGAGGCGATCTGCATGAAGAGCCCGGTGAGTACCGGGTACTCCAGGTACTCCATGTCGCCCGGCAGCCGGTCCCAGTAGGGAGTGAGGCCGTCGGCGAAGCCCCGCACCACGTACAGGTGCGGGATGTCGGAGTAGCAGGCGTGGGTGTACTGGGAGCCGGCTCCCCGGAACCACGCCCAGTCGTAGCAGGGCACCTTCTGGACCATGCCGAGCGCGAACATGCCGAGCGCGACGAGGACCACCACTCGGACCGGGGTCAGCCAGTGGCCGCCCAGCCGGGCATGACGGCCGAACGGGCCGCCGATGAGTTCACTGCCGGCGGCGGCGACCTCGTCCTGCTGGGTCGGCAGAACGGGCCGGTCCTCGTGCACCTTCGTCATGGGCACATCCTGCCGTACCGGGCCGGGCACGCACGAGGGCCGCCGCACGGGGTGCGACGGCCCTCGTCGAGCGGGGGGGATCAGCCCCCGGTGCCGAGACTGGTGCCCCAGCTGGTACCGCCCGGGCGGCCCGGTTTGCCGCTTGCGGGCGGCGAAGGCGCCCCGGTGGTGCCGCCGTCCGGTCCGCCGTTGGCACCGCTGCTGGTACCGGTACTGGTGCCGGTGTCGGTGCCACCACTGCTGTCCGGGGGACACAGCTTCCAGGGCGGGCAGCTCGGCTTGCCGCCCTTCGAGGGGGACGGGGAGCCCGACGGCGACGGGCTCGCCGGCGGCGTGGACTGGGACGCCGAGGGAGAGGGCGTGGGCGCTGCCGGGGTGGGGGTGGGGGCGCCGGGGGCGTCCGCGACCACGCCGATGTCCTGGGCCTCCGGGAAGTCCTTGACGGGCTTGCCCTTGAGCGCTTCCTTCATGTACTCGGTCCAGATGGTGGCGGGGATGTCACCACCGTGGATCGAGTCGATGTTGCCCACGTGGTTCATGGACAGGAGCCCTTGGTCCGGCTTGCTCGGGTCGCTGCGGAACAGGGTGACCGCGGTGGAGAGCTGCGGGGTGTAGCCGACGAACCAGGCCGACTTGTTCTTGTCGGTCGTACCGGTCTTGCCGGCCACGGGGCGCCCCAGCTTCTGCGCCTTGATGCCGGTTCCTTCGGGGCTCTCGACGACGTTCTTGAGCACCTTGGTGATGTTGTCCGCGACGGAGTTGTCCATGGCGCGCTGTGCCTTCGGGGCTTCGAAGCCCGGCAGGGGCGTGCCGTTCTTCTCGACGCTGGTGACCGAGTAGGGCTCGTGGTGGGTGCCCGAGGCGGCGAAGGTGGCGTAGGAGTCCGCCATCCGGATGGCGCTGGGGGTCGAGGTACCGAGGGCGAAGGAGGCGTTGTCGTTCGGGTCCATCGAATCCTTGAGGATGCCGGTGGACGCGGCCACGTCCCGGACCTTGCTGTGACCGACGTCGAAGACGAGCTGGGCGAAAGGCACGTTGATGGACTTCTCCATCGCCTCGTTCAGCGTGACGTAGCCGTACGCCTTTTCACTCTCGTTCTTCTGCCGGAACGGCGTGCCGTCCTTGCCGAGCAGCGGCTTGCCGTCCCGGTCGTTGATCACCGTCTTGTCGTTGGCGTTGTACTTGCTGTCGGCCGAGATGCCCTCGCCCTTGGACTTCTTGGTGCCGTACTCCATCGCGGCCGCCAGGACGTACGGCTTCCATGTCGAGCCGACCGGGACGCCGCTGGTGTTGGCGTTGTTGTTGAAGTACTTCTTGTCCATGCCCGGGCCGCCGTACAGGGCCACGATCGCACCGGTGTTCACATCCACCGAAGCGGCGCCGAACTGGACGAAAGTGTCGTACTCGGGGCGTTCCTTCTCGTTGATGAAACCGTTGCGGGTGTCCTCGACGGCCTTGACCAAGGCGTCCACCTTCGGCTTCTCGAAGGTGGTGTGGATCTGGTAGCCGCCGCGGGCCAGGTCGTCCGCGCTGATGTGCAGGGTCTTCGTGACGTACTGCTTGGCGGTCTCGACCAGGTAGCCGGTCTGTCCCGACAGGCTGCGTACCTGCTCGGCTTCGATGCGCTCGGGGAACTGGGTGTACTTGGCCCGCTCGGTCGGGTCCATGCGGCCCACGGCGACCTCGCGGTCCAGCACCCAGGCCCAGCGCTTCTTGGCCCGCTCCTCGTTCAGCCGCGGGGTGGCCGCCGAGCCGATGCCGCCGTCCGGGTTGTAGAGGTTGGGCCCCTTGAGCATCGAGGCCAGGAACGCGCTCTCCGAGGGGTCCAGCTTCTCGCTGTCCTTGCCGAAGTACGCGCGTGCGGCGGCCTGGATGCCGTAGGCGTCACGGCCGTAGTACGCGGTGTTGAGGTAGCCCGCCAGGACCTTGTCCTTCTCCTCCGAGACACCGAGCTTTATCGCGATGAAGAGCTCGGTCACCTTCCGCTTCAGCGTCTGGTTGGAGTCGAGGTAGGTGTTCTTCACGTACTGCTGGGTGATGGTCGACCCGCCCTGGGTGGAACCGCCCTTGGCCATGTTCACCACGGCGCGGGCGATGCCCATCGGGTCGACGCCCTTGTCCGTCTCGAAGCTCTCGTTCTCCGCCGCGATCACGGCGTTGCGCATCGAGAGGGGAATCTTGTCGATGGGCACGATCTGGCGGTTCATCGAACCGCCGGTCGCGACCATCTGGCTACCGTCCTGCCAGTAGAAGACGTTGTTCTGCGCCTTCGCCGCCTTGTTCGCGTCCGGGGTGTTCACCATGGCGATACCGATGCCGGCACCGGCGATGATCACCGCGAAGAACCCGAGGACGGTACCGCTCACCAGCTTCCAGGACGGCATGAAACGCAGCCAGCCGTCCTTGTCCGAGCGCGGGTAGTTGACGAGCCGCTTGTCCGGCCGGCCCTTGCCTCCCGCCCGCCCGCGGCCCGCGGGCCCTCGCTGGACGGCTCTGCGTGTCTCGGCCCGGCTGCTTTGGGAGGACTGAGGCCCTCCGTGCGGGCCGCTGCGTGAGTCCATGGGGACGTCACGCCCGGCCGCGGCGCCACGGCCCGGGCGCTGCGGGGCAGCCCGGCGGGACGCGGCACGCCCGCCGCCTTGGGGCTGCTGCGGCGGTTTGCGGCGGTGCTCGCTCATCGAACGACTACTCCTCGGGCAGGCGAGTGGCCTGGAAGCGGCGGTTACATTCCGGTTCCCCCGGTGTCATGCGGCAAAGAGTACGCAGGGTCAAAACCCAATCAGTGCCGAAGTTCACCCCAAATCAGGCAACTTGCATCGTACGAATTGGTGATGTGACGCCGGTCACCACCCCACCCCTTGTCGCCACGAGCCACCCGCTCTATCGTCTGGATGTATCGAGTCGATACATCAGCTCGACATAAACTCGGAGCCGGAGGAGAGGCAGGCGGATGAGCAGACGCTCAGGCATCCTCGAGTTCGCCGTCCTCGGCCTGCTCCGCGAGTCCCCCATGCACGGTTATGAGCTTCGCAAACGGCTCAACACCTCGCTGGGGGTCTTCCGGGCGTTCAGCTACGGGACGCTCTACCCCTGCCTCAAGACGCTGGTCGCCAACGGCTGGTTGATCGAAGAGCCGGGCAACGCCCCGGAAGACGCTCTCGCCGCTTCACTCGCGGGGCGCCGAGCCAAGATCGTCTACAGGTTGACGGCCGCGGGCAAGGAGCACTTCGAAGAGCTCCTCTCCCACACCGGCCCGGACACCTGGGAAGACGAGTCCTTCGCCGCCCGGTTCGCCTTCTTCGGTCAGACCGAGCGAGAAGTGCGCATGCGCGTGCTGGAGGGCCGCCGCAGCCGGCTGGAAGAGCGTCTGGAGAAGATGCGCGCCTCGCTCGCGCGCACGCGGGAGCGGCTCGACGACTACACCCTTGAGCTGCAGCGGCACGGAATGGAATCCGTGGAGCGCGAAGTGCGCTGGCTGAACGAGCTCATCGAGAGCGAGCGGGCGGGACGGGATCAGAGACGACCCGGTCCGTCCGACGAAACTGCAAAGTGAGACCTGCATCTCGCAGGCCTCGTCCGAGAACAAACAGGGAGCAACCGGAATGGGTTCGGTTCGCGTAGCCATCGTCGGCGTGGGCAACTGCGCCGCCTCGCTGGTGCAGGGCGTCGAGTACTACAAGGACGCCGACCCGGCGGCCAAGGTCCCCGGTCTGATGCACGTCCAGTTCGGCGACTACCACGTGGGTGACGTCGAGTTCGTCGCCGCGTTCGACGTCGACGCGAAGAAGGTCGGCCTCGACCTTTCGGACGCCATCGGCGCCAGCGAGAACAACACCATCAAGATCTGTGACGTCCCGAACACGGGCGTCACCGTGCAGCGCGGCCACACCCTGGACGGCCTGGGCAAGTACTACCGCATGACCATCGAGGAGTCCGCCGAGGCTCCGGTCGACGTGGTGCAGATCCTCAAGGACCGCCAGGTCGACGTCCTGATCTGCTACCTTCCCGTCGGTTCCGAGGAAGCGGCGAAGTTCTACGCCCAGTGCGCCATCGACGCCAAGGTCGCGTTCGTCAACGCCCTCCCGGTCTTCATCGCCGGCACCAAGGAGTGGGCGGACAAGTTCACCGAGGCCGGTGTTCCGATCGTCGGCGACGACATCAAGTCCCAGGTCGGCGCCACCATCACGCACCGCGTGATGGCGAAGCTGTTCGAGGACCGCGGTGTCCGTCTTGAGCGCACCATGCAGCTCAACGTCGGCGGCAACATGGACTTCAAGAACATGCTCGAGCGCGACCGCCTCGAGTCGAAGAAGATCTCCAAGACGCAGGCCGTCACCTCGCAGATCCCCGACCGTGAGCTCGGCGAGAAGAACGTCCACATCGGCCCCTCCGACTACGTCGCGTGGCTCGACGACCGCAAGTGGGCCTACGTCCGCCTCGAAGGCCGCGCTTTCGGCGACGTCCCGCTGAACCTCGAGTACAAGCTCGAGGTGTGGGACTCCCCGAACTCGGCCGGTGTCATCATCGACGCCCTGCGCGCCGCGAAGATCGCCAAGGACCGCGGTATCGGTGGTCCGATCCTGTCGGCGTCGAGCTACTTCATGAAGTCCCCGCCGGTCCAGTACTTCGACGACGAGGCCTACGCGAACGTCGAGAAGTTCATCAAGGGCGAGGTCGAGCGCTAAGCAGCTCCGGCTCGACGCGTTCCACAGGAAGGCACGCGAAGCCCAAGTCCTCCGGACACCTGGACTTCGACTGTTCTTCCGCCGAGGGTCCCCGGGCAATGTGCCCGGGGACCCTCGGCGTATGTGACCCTTGCCCTCATGCCTGTCGTACGTGATCTGCGCGTACTCCTGCGCCTGAGGGACTTCCGCAATCTGCTGACCGTACGGCTGTTCTCCCAGGCCGCCGACGGCGTCTACCAGGTCGCACTCGCCACCTACGTGGTGTTCTCGCCGGAGAAGCAGACCTCACCCGCGGCCATCGCCTCCGCGATGGCGGTGCTACTCCTGCCCTACTCCGCCGTCGGGCCGTTCGCGGGCGTGCTGCTGGACCGCTGGCGCCGCAGGCAGGTCTTCCTCTACGGCAACCTCCTGCGGGCTTGCCTCGCGTGCGTGACCGGCCTGCTGATCGTCACCCACGTCCCCGACTGGCTGTTCTACGTCTCGGCTCTGTCGGTGACCGCCGTCAACCGCTTCGTCCTGGCCGGGCTGGCAGCGTCGTTGCCCCATGTCGTAGGGGTCGGTCAGCTGGTGACGGCGAACGCCCTCTCACCCACCGCCGGAACCCTCGCGGCAACCGCGGGAGGGGGCCTGGCCTTCCTGGTCAGGGTGCTGTCCGCGGACTCCGACGCACTGGTCGTACTGTTCGGCGCCGGGCTGTACCTGTGCGCCGCGCTGGTCTCCCTGCGCCTGGCCGTCGGCCTGCTCGGGCCCGACCACCCCCCTGGCCGGTCCCGCCCGTCGCTCGCCGAGGGAGCGGCCCTCACCGTACGGGGCATGGCCGAAGGCCTCCGGCACCTGGCCGGACGCCGGGAAGCCGCCCAGGCCCTCACCGCGATGACCATGATGCGGTTCTGCTACGGGGCCCTACTGGTCACCCTGCTCATGCTCTGCCGTTACTCCTGGTCGGACGACGAGTCCGCCGGCTTGGCGCTGCTCGGTGTCGCGATCGGCGTCTCCGGCGCGGGGTTCTTCGCGGCAGCCGTCGTCACACCGTGGCTGGTGGGCAGGCTGGGCACCCGAGGCTGGATGACTCTCTGCGCGGGTGGCGCGGCAGTCCTGGTCCCGGCACTCGGCCTGTTCTTCGCGCCAGGACCGATGCTCGTCGCCGCCTTCGCCCTGGGTATCGCGACGCAGGGCGCGAAGATCTCCACTGACACCGTCGTGCAGTTCCAGGTGGACGACGAGTTCCGGGGGCGTGTCTTCTCCGTCTACGACGTGCTGTTCAATGCCGCGTTCGTGGCAGCGGCCGCGGTGGCTTCCCTGATGCTCCCCGCCGACGGCCGATCCGTGGCGCTGGTGGTGAGTGTGGCTGTCCTCTACGCCGCCACGGCGGCGCTCCTCCAGCGGCAGGGCCGACGCCCCGCCAAGGGCGCCGCCCAGCAGTAGCCACGAGGGACGGCCCGGCGGCGCGATGTTTCACGTGAAACATCACCTCGGTTTCACGTGAAACAGGGCGACGGTTTCACGTGAAACATCATGCGGCCGGCCCTGCCTCAGGCCTGAGAGGCCCACCACTCCTTCAGCGCCGCCACCGCCGCATCGTGTCCCATCGGCCCGTTCTCCAGCCGCAGCTCCAGCAAGAACGCGTACGCCTTGCCGATCACCGGGCCAGGACCGACACCCAGCACCTGCTGGATCTCATTGCCGTCCAGGTCGGGCCGGATCGCTTCCAGCTCCTCCTGCTCCTTGAGCTGCGCGATCCGCTCCTCCAGGCCGTCGTACGTCCGGGAGAGCGCACTGGCCTTGCGCTTGTTGCGCGTGGTGCAGTCCGACCGCGTCAGCTTGTGTAGCCGTTCCAGCAGCGGGCCCGCGTCACGGACGTACCGGCGGACGGCCGAGTCGGTCCACTCCCCGTCCCCGTACCCGTGGAAGCGCAGGTGCAGCTCCACCAGCCGGGACACGTCCTTGACCATGTCGTTGGAGTACTTCAAAGCGGTCATGCGCTTCTTGGTCATCTTCGCCCCCACCACCTCGTGGTGGTGGAAGGAGACGCGGCCGTCGCTCTCGAACCTGCGGGTGCGGGGCTTGCCGATGTCGTGGAACAGGGCAGCCAGACGCAGCACGAGGTCCGGGCCGTCCTCCTCCAGGTCGATCGCCTGCTCCAGCACGGTCAGGGAGTGCTCGTAGACGTCCTTGTGGCGGTGGTGCTCGTCACTCTCCAGCCGCAAAGCGGGCAGCTCGGGCAGCACCCGGTCGGCCAGGCCGGTGTCCACGAGCAGCCCGAGGCCCTTTCGGGGGTGTGCGGACAGCAGGAGCTTGTTCAGCTCCGCCTGCACCCGCTCCGCCGAGACGATCTCGATCCGCTCGGACATCGACTTCATCGCCGCCACGACCTCGGGTGCGACCTCGAAGTCCAGCTGCGCGGCGAACCGGGCGGCACGCAGCATCCGCAGCGGATCGTCCGAGAAGGAGTCCTCGGGGGTGCCGGGGGTGCGCAGGACGCCTTCCCGGAGGTCCTCCAGGCCGCCGTGCGGGTCGATGAACTCCTTTTCGGGCAGCGCGACGGCCATCGCGTTCACCGTGAAATCACGGCGGACCAGATCCTCCTCGATGGAGTCGCCGTAGGAGACCTCCGGCTTGCGCGAGGTACGGTCGTACGACTCCGAGCGGTACGTCGTCACCTCGATCTGGAAGTTCCGGTCGCCCTCCGCGACGCGAGCCAGCTTCTGTGCGCCGACGGTCCCGAAGGCGATGCCGACGTCCCACACCGAATCGACCCACGGCCGCATGATCCTCAGCACGTCCTCGGGACGGGCGTCGGTGGTGAAGTCGAGATCGTTGCCGAGCCGCCCGAGCAGCGCATCGCGCACGGAGCCGCCGACCAGGGCGAGGCGGAAGCCCGCCTCCTGGAAACGGCGGCCGAGCTCGTCGGCGACAGGAGCGACGCGCAGCAGTTCACTGACCGCTCGGCGCTGCACCTGACTCAGGGCACTGGGGGTGTCTTCATTGGCGTTCGGCACAACAGAAAAGGGTACGTGGCCCGCCCGGCGGGGGCCGCCGCGTTTTTGCGGCACCCCGCCCCACGACGCCCGCGGGCCGGACCCGATCATGTGGAGCAAGGGGCGGCACTCGCGCACAGCGCGCCTCGTTACCATTCGTGGACGCACAACCGACGACCACTGACACTTCGAGGGACGGGCGAGCGCGTGGCCGAGGCGGCAGACATCCTGGGGGCAGCCGCCCCTGCCCGGCGCCGCTGGCTGCGGCGGGCAGTCGTCCTGCTCGCGGGCACGCCGGTCCTCGCCGCCCTGGTCTACGCCCCTGCCCCGCCGGCTCAGGCCGCCGACTCCGCCGTCGACGTCCAACTGCTCGAGGTGTCTCCCAACGCCCCGGTGAAGAGCGACACCCTCACCATCTCGGGCAGCGTGGTCAACAACAGCCGCGAGGCGATCAAGGCCGCGCACGTGGGGCTGCGCTTGGGCCCCGTCGTGGGTGACCGGGCATCCATCGACGAGGTGGCGGACCGCACCGGCTTCCGGGCCGGGGTGGACCCGGGGGAGATCGACCCGGCCTACGCGGTGAAGATCGACTCGTTGCCCTCGAAGGCCAGCCAGCCGTTCACCATCAACGTCCCGGTCGGCAAGCTGGACCTGGGCAAGGACGGTGTCTACCAGCTGGGCGTGTCGCTGTCGGGAGAGACCGACAGCCGACCGTACGAGCAGGTGCTCGGTATCCGGCGGACCTTCCTGCCGTGGCAGCCCGAGGCCGCCGCGAAGCGTTCCTACCTCACCTACGCGTGGCCGCTGATCTCCACCACCAGGGTCACGGCGGAAACCGGCTCTGACGAGTCGCAGACGCCCGTCTTCCTCGACGACTCCCTCGCCAAGGAGCTGGCACCGGGAGGCCGCCTGGAGCGGATGGTCTCCCTCGGCAAGGACCTGCCGATCACCTGGGTCATCGATCCGGACCTGCTCTACACGGTCGACGCCATGGCCAAGGGCTACCGGATCCGCAACCCCGACCCCAATGGGAAGCCCCTGCCGGGCAAGAGCAAGGCCGTCGCCGAGCAGTGGCTGAGCGCGCTGGAAACCGCGGTGCAGGGCAAGAAGGTCGTCGCGCTGCCCTATGCCGACCCCGACCTGGCCTCCCTCGCACACCGCGGCAAGGACGTCTCAGGCACTCTCGGCCAGCTGCGGCCCGCCACCGACAAGGCGAAGCAGGCCGTCGAGACGGTCCTGCACGTCACCCCGTCCACCGACTTCTCCTGGCCGGTGAACGGCGCGATCGACCCGTCGATCGTCAATGTCGCCACCTCGGCGGGCGCCCACAACGTCCTCACCCGCAGCGACAGCCTCCAGGAGACGGGCGCCCTCGGTTACACCCCGACGGCCGCCCGTCCCATCGGCGCGGGTGCCACGGCGATCGTCGCCGACGCAGAACTGTCGACGGCCTTCGAAGGCGACATGCTCAATGCCAGGGACTCCGCGCTCGCCGTGCAGAGGTTCCTGGCCCACAGCCTCGCCCTCAACCTGCAGGGCGGCGACGAGCAGCGCAGCTTCGTCGTCACGCCGCAGCGGATGCCGTCCTCCAGCCAGGCGGAGTCGATGGCTGCGGCCCTGCGCGGCTTGCAGGGCGGCCGCTGGACCCAGCCCTCCGACCTGGAGGCGGCGGCTTCCGCCAAGCCGGACCCGGGCGCCGCCACCCAGGTGCCGGGGGCCGGCCAGTACCCGGAGGCCCTCAGCCGCCAGGAACTCCCTGTTTCGGCGTTCGAGAAGATCCGGACGACGCAGGAGACCCTCGACCACTTCAAGGTGATCCTCGCTGCGCCCGAGCGCGTCGAGATCCCCTTCGGCAACACCACCAACCGGGAGATGTCCACCTCGTGGCGCGGCCGGCCCGAGGAGGCCGGCGTCTACCGGGACCAGGTGCAGGACTACCTCGTGGGGCTCACCGAGAAGGTCAAGGTCGTCCCCAAGTCCGACGCCACCTTGTCCGGGCACAGCGCGATCATCCCGGTCAGCGTGCAGAACAGCCTCGTGCAGGACGTCCACAACCTGGTCCTGCGCGTGAAGTCGGCCAACCCCACTCGGTTGATGTTCGGCGACAGCGGAGTGGCCGAGCAGGAAGTCACCGTCCAGGCCGATCACAGCCAGACCCTGAAATTCCCCGCGAACGCCACCGCGAGCGGTCCCGTCGAGGTCACCGCGCAGTTGTACACGAAGAGCGGCGTCCCCTACGGCAAGGAACAGAAGTTCACCGTGGAGGCCACCGAGGTCACTCCCACCGTCATGCTGGTCATCGCGGGCGGCGTTCTCCTCCTCGTCCTGGCAGGCATCAAGATGTACGCGAGCCGCAAGCGCGTGGCGACCCGCGCGGCCGCCGAGGAGAGCACGCAGCCGAGTGACGAGTCCCCGGACACCGGACCGCAAAGCACAAGCGGGTCCGGCACGGGTGAGACAGTGGACCGTTAAAGCGATGCCGTGGCCGGTCGGCCTGGGGACGATGAGGTGGGGTTTCGATGAACGCGCCGTACGACGGTGAGCGCGCGCAGGGCACTGGTGGGCCGGCGCCCTCCCAGGGCACCGCGCCGGGTGCCCCGGTACCCGGGCAGGCCTCCGCGCCCGTACCCGCGCCGGATCACGACCCGTATGTCCAGGATGCCTACGACTACGACCCGTACCGGTCGCAGGACCTGTCGGCCCAGGACCCCGTGGCGGAGGTCCTGTACGACCGGGCTTCACACCCTCCGCCGCCGCCGGGCACCTACCTGGAACCCGGCCCCCTGTACGCGGCTCCCCAGCCTCCCTCGTACGGCGGTCCCGACGCGCGCGTCTGGGCTCAGACCCCGCCGCCCGAGCCGGACGGCCCTTCCCGCCACCTGCCCTACGGTGACCGCCCCACGACCACGGAGTTCGTGGGTGTGGACTCCCTGGTGACCCAGGCCGCGGAGGAGCAGCCGGAACCGGATGCCTTCGCACACCTGTACCGCGACCAGGAGGCGGCCCCGCAGGTTCCCGCCGAGGAGCCCCCGGTCGCCGTCCCGGCGCCGGCCAAGCCCGCCGGGCGGGCTTCCGGCCTATTGAAGTCGAGCGCCCTGATGGCGGCCGGCACGATCGTGTCCCGCATCACCGGCTTCCTTCGCACGCTCGTGATCGGCACCGCGATCGGTGTCACCACTCTCAACGACAGCTACCAGGTCGCCAACACCCTGCCGACGATGATCTACGTGCTGGTCGGCGGTGGCGCCCTCAACGCCGTGTTCATTCCGCAGCTCGTCCGTGCGATGAAGAACGACGAGGACGGCGGCGAGGCGTACGCCAACCGCCTCCTGACGCTCGTCGTGGTGCTGCTCGGCGCCGTCACCACCGTCTGCGTGCTCGCGGCGCCGCTGTTCATCGGCATGATGTCGCAGAAGATCGCCGACGACCCGCACCGGATGGACGTCGCGGTCGCCTTCGCCCACTACTGCCTGCCCACGATGTTCTTCATGGGCGTGCACGTGGTGCTCGGTCAGATCCTCAACGCCCGCGGCCGTTTCGGCGCGATGATGTGGACCCCCGTCCTCAACAACATCGTCGTCATCGCCACCTTCGGCGCGTTCATCTGGGCGTTCGGCGGCTTCACCAGCACCGGTGTCGACGAGGCGAGCATCACCCCCGAGGGGGTCCGGCTGCTCGGCCTCGGCACCCTGCTCGGCCTCGCCGTCCAGTCCCTGGCGATGATCCCCTACCTGCGTGACGCCGGCTTCAAGCCGCGCCTGCGCTTCGACTGGAAGGGCCACGGGCTCGGCAAGGCGGCCGGCCTCGCCAAGTGGACGTTCTTCTTCGTCCTGGCCAACCAGCTCGGGCTCATCGTGGTGACCCAGCTCGCGACCTGGGCGGGCGACGTCGCCCACAGCCAAGGCCACGACGGCACCGGCATCGCCGCCTACAACTACGCGCTGCTCCTGTGGCAGATGCCCCAGGCCATCATCACCGTCTCGGTCATGACCGCCGTCCTGCCCCGCATCTCCCGCTCGGCCCACGACGGGGACGTCGCCGCCGTCCGTGACGACATCTCCTACGGCCTGCGGACCTCCGCCGTGGCGATCGTGCCCTGCGCCTTCGCGTTCCTCGCGCTCGGCGTCCCGATGTCCACCCTCCTGTACGCCGGATCCGGCTCGGCCACGGCACAGAACATCGGCTACATCCTGATGGCCTTCGGCCTCGGACTGATCCCGTACTCCGTCCAGTACGTCGTCCTGCGCGGCTTCTACGCCTACGAGGACACCCGGACGCCCTTCTACAACACCGTCATCGTCGCCGCCGTCAACGCCGGCGTCTCGGCGCTCGCCTTCCTCGTCCTCCCCGAGCGCTGGGCCGTCGTCGGCATGGGCGCCGCCTACGGCCTCGGATACACGGTCGGTGTGGGCGTCGCCTGGCGCCGCCTGCGCGCCCGCCTCGGCGGTGACCTCGACGGGGCACACGTGATGCGCACCTACACCCGCCTCATCGGCGCTTGCGTCCCGGCCGCAGTAGTGGCCGGCGCGGCCGCTTACGGGGTCACCAAGTGGCTGGGCAGCGGAGCCGCAGGGTCGCTCGCCGCCCTCGTGGCCGGCTTCGTCGCCCTGGTGGCCGTTTTCCTCGCCGCCGCCAAGCGCATGCGCGTCGAAGAACTCAACGCGATGGTCGGAATGGTCCGCGGACGTCTGGGACGTTGACGGACGGACCCGTACGGTTCGACCCTCCTTCGCGTGTCGTGCGGAGGGCCGGACTGTGGGCACAATTGGCATGGCTTCGCAGACTGGCCGACAGCGCGCAACGGATGGGGAGGCAGGGACGACGGTGGCGGAACGTAGCACGGCTGCCGTCGACGTGGCCGACAACAGCGGCGATGAGCCGCTGACCGCGGAAGCGGTCAAGGCCACGGCCGACGGGGTGGACATCCAGAACGACCGAGCCGCGGACGGATCCATGCGCGAAACGGATGGCGAACGCAGAACAGTCGCGCCCGTGGCGGCGCCCGAACTGCACAGCGGCCACAAGCTCGCCAGGCGCTACCGCTTGGAGGAGTGCGTCACCCGTCTGGACGGATTCAGCAGCTGGCGTGCGATGGACGAGAAGCTGCGCCGCGCCGTCGGCGTGCATCTGCTGCCCGCCGACCACCCCCGGGCCCGGACCGTCCTGGCCGCGGCCCGCTCCTCCGCGCTGCTCGGCGACCCCCGGTTCGTCCAGGTCCTCGACGCCGTGGAAGAGAACGACCTCGTCTACGTCGTGCACGAGTGGCTGCCCGACGCCACCGAACTCACCGCCATCCTCGCCGTCGGCCCGCTGGAGGCCCACGAGGCCTACCAGCTCGTCAGCCAGGTGTCGCAGGCCATGGCCGCGGCCCATCGCGAAGGCCTGGCGCACCTGCGCCTGACGCCCAGCGCGATACTGCGCACCTCCACCGGCCAGTACCGCATCCGCGGCCTCGCGGTGAACGCCGCCCTGCGCGGCATCACCAGCGACACTCCTCAGCAGGCCGACACCGAGGCGATCGGCGCACTGCTGTACGCGGCCCTCACGCAGCGCTGGCCGTACGAGACGGACGCCTACGGTCTCACCGGCCTGCCCAAGGGGGTCGGCCTGATCGCCCCCGACCAGGTGCGGGCCGGGGTGCACCGGGGTCTGGGCGAACTGGCCATGCGCGCCCTGGCCAACGACGGGGCCACCGCCTCCCGGCAGGAACCTGCCTGCACCACCCCGGAGGAGCTGGCCAAGGCCGTCGCCGCGATGCCCCGCATCCGGCCGCCGGAGCCTGCTTTCACCGCCCCGCCCGAGTACCAGCACACCACCTACCAGCAGGGCAGCTACGGCCGCCACCCCGCGACCGGCCTGCCCACCGTGCAGAGCCTCTCCGTCACGCCGCCGCCGCCGTTGCAGAGCCGTACGGGCCGCGCCCTCAAGTGGGGTGTCGCCGCGCTGCTCATCGCCGCCCTCGGCCTCGGCAGCTGGCAGCTCGCCGACACCCTCCTGAACCACAGCAACCAGGGCGGCAACGGAGGCAGCCCCGGCAACTCGCAGTCGTCCGAGACGGGGGACTCGAAGAAGAACCCCGACCCCGTCCCGCTGCAGATCAAGAGTGCCGAGGAGTATTACCCGGACGGGACCCCCCAGAACGCGGAAGGCGCCGCGAACAGCTTCGACAGCGACCCTTCGTCGTACTGGCGGACCAAGGCTTTCACCGATGGCCCCGACATGGGCGCCTACAAGGCGGGCGTCGGTCTCGTCTTCGACCTCGGTTCCGAGCACGAGGTCAGCGCGGCCTCGATAGCGTTCAAGTTCGGCGGCGACCACACCACCGCCGCGATCTACGCGGCGCCGAACATGTCTTCGTCGACCCCACTCGGTGCGATGCACAAGATCGCCGGGGGCACGACTTCCGGCAACCAGCTCGCCCTCACCACGCAGGCCCCGGTCAAGACGCGTTACGTGCTCCTGTGGCTCACCGCCATGCCGAAGTCAGGGCCGTACGAATACAGCGGGGCCGGCTACAAGCAGGCCATCACCAACGTCGGCTTTTCCGGACCCGGCAGCTCCTGATTGCGACCACGCGAGGCGGACGGGACTGTGAGGGGTGCGCCCCCGCAGTCCCGTTCGCCTCGCGTGCTATCCGAACGCCTGCCCCACCCGCTTGAATACCTGCACGGCTCACACCAGGAGGGGAACATGAAGCCCGCGGCTGACGACCCCGAGCGGGGCGGTGACCAAGAGCTGCTGGCACGGCACGTGGCGGGGGACCCCGATGCCTTCGGTGAGCTCGTGCGGCGCCACCGCGACCGGCTGTGGGCCGTGGCGCTGCGCACGCTCGGGGACCGGGAGGAGGCCGCCGACGCCGTGCAGGACGCGCTCGTCTCCGCCTACCGGGCCGCACACACCTTCCGCGGGGAATCGGCCGTCACCACCTGGCTCCACCGGATCACCGTCAACGCCTGCCTCGACCGGGCCCGCAAGGCAGCCTCCCGCAGGACGGCACCCCTCGACGACACGGACCGGCTGGAGCGCCTCCTGGAGCCGCACGAGTCCGCCGAGGCCCCCGCGGAGCGCCAGGACCTTCACCGGCAGCTGCTGGCCGCCCTCGCCACCCTCCCGGCAGAGCAGCGGGCCGCGCTCGTCCTGGTCGACATGCAGGGGTACCCCGTCGCCGAAGCCGCGCGCGTCCTCGATGTCGCCGTCGGCACGGTCAAGAGCCGGTGTGCGCGCGGCCGGGCGAAACTGCTGCCCCTGCTCACTCATCTGCGCTCGAATGCCGCGGATAACACCTCCGCCGAGCGGGGAAGGAACCGGACGCCGGGGTCGGCCGTCCCACCAGCGGCAGAATCCAGGCAGCCAGACCCAGACGCAGTGAAGGGCGGAGGTGGACGACCGTGAGCCCCACAACCGGCACGACCGGCACGATCCGGCACCCGGACGTCGCGGAGATCTCCGACTTGACCGAAGGGCTGCTCCCGCCGGCCCGCACCGCCGCCGTACGCAGCCACCTCGGCGACTGCGCCCTGTGCGCCGACGTCCTCGCCTCCCTCGAAGAGATCCGGTCCCTGCTCGGCACCCTGCCCGGGCCGAGCCGGATGCCCTCCGACGTCGCGGGGCGTATCGACGCCGCCCTCGCCGCCGAGGCGCTCCTGGACTCCACCTCCCGGCGTGCCGAGCCCGCCCCGTCACCCACGGTTGCACCACGGCAGACACCGGCGTCCACCCCAGCCCGGCCCGCGGGTCACCCGACCGGTCCAACCGGTCCCGGCCGACGCCGGGCCCGTCGGCGGATGGCGGTCATCGCCGGCCTCGCGGGCGCCGCCGCCTGCGCACTGGGCCTTTTCCTGTCCGGCGCCCTGGGCGGAAGCTCCCCCCACCAGACCGCCACCCGGACCGGCACCACCGCCACTCCGCCCGCCTCCGGCGGCTCGTACACGTCCCAGGGGCTCCAGGGCAGCGTCCAGCACCTCCTCGCTTCCGGCGCGGCGCCGCAGAGCCAGCCGAAGGAGCAGGGCAAGCCTGAGGAGAGGAACAACACGTACGGGATGCAGAACGCCTCCCCGGGCGTCCCCTCCGGCACCTCTCCGGACGGCCCCTCCGGTACCTCCCCGGGCGTCGCCCCCGGCGAGCGGCAGGCGCCTGCCGTCCCGCCCTGCGTCCAGCAGGCCACCGGCCGTTCCGACACCCCGCTCGCAGCCGAGCACGGCAGCTACCAGGGCACCGACGTCTACCTCGTCGTCCTCGCGCACCCGGGGGATCCCGCCCGCGTGGACGCCTTCCTCGTCCCCAGCGGCTGCGCCGCCACCCCCTCGGCGGGCCCCGACACGCCACTGCTCACCGGTACCTACTCCCGCCCCTGACTCGTTCAGGTCTGAGCCGCGCCGGACCGGGAATGCGAGCGCCGTAGGATCCGTTGGGTGGGATGACAGTCCACACCGGCCCCCCGGTAGGCAGCACGCAGTCCGCAGAGACGAGGAACGAACCCGTGAGCGACGTCCGAAACGTGATCATCATCGGCTCCGGGCCGGCCGGTTACACGGCCGCCCTGTACACCGCACGCGCTTCGCTCAACCCCCTCGTCTTCGAGGGTGCCGTCACCGCCGGCGGTGCGCTGATGAACACCACCGAGGTCGAGAACTTCCCCGGGTTCCAGGACGGCATCATGGGTCCTGACCTCATGGACAACATGCGTGGTCAGGCGGAGCGCTTCGGCGCCGAACTCGTCCCCGACGACGTCGTGGCCGTGGACCTCACCGGTGACATCAAGACGGTCACCGACACCGCCGGCACCGTGCACCGCGCCAAGGCCGTGATCGTGACCACCGGTTCCCAGCACCGCAAGCTCGGCCTGCCCAACGAGGACGCCCTCTCCGGTCGCGGCGTCTCCTGGTGCGCCACCTGTGACGGGTTCTTCTTCAAGGACCAGGACATCGCCGTCGTCGGCGGCGGCGACACCGCGATGGAGGAAGCCACCTTCCTCTCCCGGTTCGCCAAGTCCGTCACCATCGTCCACCGCCGCGACAGCCTGCGCGCCTCCAAGGCCATGCAGGACCGGGCGTTCGCCGACCCGAAGATCTCGTTCGCCTGGGACAGCGAGGTCGCCGAGATCCACGGTGAGCAGAAGCTCTCCGGTCTCACCCTGCGCAACACCAAGACCGGCGAGACCTCCCAGCTGCCCGTGACCGGCCTCTTCATCGCCGTCGGACACGACCCGCGCACCGAGCTGTTCACCGGCCAGCTGGACCTGGACGACGAGGGCTACCTCAAGGTCGACGCCCCGTCCACGCGCACCAACCTCACCGGCGTCTTCGGCGCGGGCGACGTCGTGGACCACACCTACCGTCAGGCGATCACCGCCGCTGGTACCGGCTGCTCCGCCGCCCTGGACGCGGAGCGCTACCTCGCCGCCCTCGCGGACGCCGAGCAGGCGCACGCGAACGCGACCGTCTGACCCCCGCACCACCCCACCACCCACCACCCCACCCACACCCCGCAGGAAAAAGGAGGCCGCTGTGGCCGGCACCCTCAAGAACGTGACCGACGCCAGCTTCGACGCCGACGTCCTCGCCGCCGACAAGCCCGTCCTGGTCGACTTCTGGGCCGAATGGTGCGGCCCGTGCCGCCAGATCGCCCCGTCCCTGGAGGCCATCGCGGCCGAGTACGGCGACCAGATCGAGATCGTCAAGCTCAACATCGACCAGAACCCGGCCACGGCTGCCAAGTACGGCGTCATGTCCATCCCGACGCTGAACGTCTACCAGGGCGGCGAGGTCGTCAAGACCATCGTCGGTGCCAAGCCGAAGGCCGCCATCCTGCGCGACCTCGACCCCTTCGTCGAGGTCAAGACCGTCTGATGTTTCACGTGAAACGGGGCCGCTCCCCATGGGAGCGGCCCCGTTCGCAGATCCTGCGGCTGCCGCTCACAGCGGACGCAGCGCCGGCTCCTTGCGTGCCCGCGCCCCGCCCAGCAGGCGGTCCAGGGCGAGTTCCACGTCTTCCTTCCAGGACAGCGTCGAGCGCAGTTCCAGCCGGAGCCGGGGATGCACCGGATGCGGTCGCACCGTCTTGAAGCCCACCGACAGCAGATGGTCGGCCGGAAGCAGACAGGCCGGACGCTCCCACTGCGCGTCGCCGAAGGCTTCGATCGCCCGGAAACCACGCCGCAGCAGATCCTTCGCCACCGTCTGGACCATCACCCGTCCCAGGCCCTGCCCCTGATAGCCGGGCATGATCCACGCCGTGATGAGCTGGACGGCGTCAGGAGAGACCGGGCTCGTCGGGAACGCCGTCGCGCGCGGCACATAGGCCGGCGGCGCGTAGAGCACGAAACCCACGGGGACATCGTCCACGTACACGACGCGGCCGCACGATCCCCACTCCAGTAGGACGGCGGAGATCCACGCCTCTTTCTCCAGCTCCGCGGTGCCCGCCTTCACGGCGGCCTCACCACTGACCGGATCCAGCTCCCAGAACACACAGGTCCGGCAACGCCGGGGCAGGTCCTGGAGGTTGTCCAGCGTGAGCGGTACCAACCGACGACCCATACACGCATCGTATCCGCTACGGCAAAGAGGCGAGCCGTACCGGCTCGCGCCGTACGACTCGCCTCCCGAATCCCGGGCCTGCTCCGGGGCTACTCGCCGGACAAGCCCTGTTCCAGCACCCGGCCCTCGCCCGGGGCCAGCGTCCCCAGGATGCGTTCCAAGTCCTCCATCGAGGCGAACTCAACGGTGATCTTGCCCTTCTTCTGGCCGAGATCCACCTTCACCCGCGTCTCGAACCGGTCCGAGAGCCGCGTCGCCAGCTCGCTGAGCGCCGGGGCCACCCGGGCGCCCGCCCGCGGGCCCTTCGGCTTCACCGGGCTCTCCGGCTCCGAACCCATCAGCGACACGATCTCCTCGACCGCGCGCACCGACAGACCCTCGGCGACGATCCGGTGGGCCAGCCGATCCTGCGCCTCGGAGTCCTCCACCGACAGCAGCGCCCGCGCGTGTCCCGCCGAGAGCACCCCCGCGGCCACCCGACGCTGCACCGGAGCGGACAGCCTCAGCAGCCGCAGGGTGTTCGACACCTGCGGTCGCGATCGCCCGATGCGGTCCGCCAGCTGGTCATGAGTGCAGTGGAAGTCCTGCAACAGCTGGTCGTAGGCAGCGGCCTCCTCCAGCGGGTTGAGCTGCGCCCGGTGCAGGTTCTCCAAGAGGGCGTCCAGCAGCAGCTTCTCGTCGTCCGTCGCCCGGATGATCGCCGGAATCCGCTCCAGTCCGGCTTCCCGGCACGCCCGCCAGCGGCGCTCGCCCATGATCAGCTCATAGCGGCCCGGCCCGGACTGCCGCACCACGACCGGCTGGAGCAGACCCACTTCCTTGATGGAGGTCACCAGCTCCGCCAGCGCGTCCTCGTCGAACACCTCACGAGGCTGCCGCGGGTTCGGCGTGATGGCGCCCATCGGGAGCTCCGCGAAGGTCGCCCCTGCCACCTCGTCGGCCGGCGCCGACGGCTCGGGTACGAGCGCCGGCAGTGTTTCTCCGTCGCCTGCCGCCGGGGGCGCCCCGAGCGGAACATCGGCCTGTGCCAGCGCCGCCAGCTTCGCCGCAGCGATTCCGCGCTCCGACGTCAGTACCGGCACCGCCGACGGCGACGTCGACCCGGCACCCACCATGGGCGTCTTCTCCTGGGGAGCGGCGGGAATCAGCGCGCCGAGCCCCCGCCCCAGACCCCTACGTCGCTCACTCACTGGATCCCCTCCGCCATACTCTGTGTGCTGTTCATGCCGGCGCCCAGATGGGCCTGCCGGGCGTCGTAATGGATTCCGGCCCCCCGCAGCGCGATCTCCCGCGCCGCTTCCAGATAGGAGAGGGAGCCGCTGGAACCCGGGTCATAGGTGAGCACCGTCTGCCCATAGCTCGGCGCCTCCGAGATGCGCACCGAACGCGGAATGCTCGTCCGCAGCACCTCCTTGCCGAAGTGCGTGCGTACCTCCTCCGCAACCTGCGAGGCCAGCCGCGTCCTGCCGTCGTACATCGTCAGCAGAATCGTCGACACGTGCAGCGCCTGGTTCAGGTGGGCCCGCACCAGGTCGACGTTGCGCAGCAGCTGCCCCAGGCCCTCCAGCGCGTAGTACTCGCACTGGATGGGGATCAGCACCTCCGCCCCTGCCACCAGCGCGTTCACCGTGAGCAGCCCCAGCGACGGCGGGCAGTCGATCAGGATGTAGTCGAGCGGCTGCCCGTACGCCTGGATCGCCCGCTGGAGCCGGCTCTCCCGGGCCACCAGCGAGACCAGCTCGATCTCCGCGCCCGCCAGGTCGATCGTGGCCGGAGCGCAGAACAGACCCTCCACGTCCACCACGGGCTGCACGACCTCCAGCAGCGGCCGGCTGTCCACGAGCACGTCGTAGATGGAGGGCACGTCCGCGTGGTGGTCGATTCCGAGTGCCGTGGAGGCGTTGCCCTGCGGATCAAGGTCGATCACCAGGACCTTGGCCCCGTGAAGGGCCAGCGAAGCCGCCAGGTTCACGGTCGTCGTGGTCTTGCCGACGCCGCCCTTCTGGTTGGCCACCACCATCACGCGGGTCTGCGCCGGCCGCGGCAGTGGTTCACCCGTCCGTCCCAGGGCGTCCACCGCCCGCTGGGCGGTCCCCCCGATGGGGGTGTCGTCATTGTCCACAAGGGGCGGAGGTGGCGTCTCGTACCCAGCGGCAGCTGGGGCGGAGACGTCCTCGCCGGGCGATTCAGAGCGGGGACCGGGGACCGGGTCGGCCATCGGCCCCGCGAGGTTGGCGTCGGACCGCACGGTTTCACTCTCCTCGGCATCAGGCTCGCGATGAACAGAGCCTGCCATGTCACCGGGGTCACGAACCAGCGGGGCCCGTACTCCTGTGGATGAATCCACCGATGTGGACAACTCCGTCACCCCCGCACCATCACGCGAGCGGGGGGACGCGGCCACACGACCGCGGCTGATGATTCCGTGCAGCAGGGAGCGACGTTTCACGTGAAACACGATGCCCGGACACTGACTTCCGCCCGCTACGACACTCCGAAATCCATACCTATAGGGCCCAACACGCCTTAAACGGCGCGGGCCGACCCCAAAAGGACGATCATCAACGGCGGCGCCGAGTCCGCCCGACACGAGCGGCCTTCGCCCGCTTGGCAGCGAACCGAACCCCACCCGGGCTCTCGCCCACCTCGACGCGCACCACCGTCGTCAGGGGGTCCACGACACCCTCACCGACCTGGAGCACCGAGGTCTTCACCACACCCAGCTTCGTCAGAGCCGCCTTGGCCGCCACCAGCTCCTCGTCGGCGGTGTCGCCCTTGAGCGCCAGCATCTCCCCATAGGGACGCAGCAGCGGCACACCCCAGCCGGCCAGCCGGTCAAGCGGAGCCACCGCCCGCGCCGTCACCACATGGACGGGCTGGAGCTTGCCGAGCACCTCTTCGGCACGGCCACGCACCACCGTCACGTGGTCCAGGCCCAGCAGCTCCACGGCCTCCTGGAGGAAGTTGGTCCGCCGCAGCAGCGGCTCCAGCAAGGTGATCTTGAGGTCCCTGCGCACCAGAGCCAGCGGAATACCCGGCAGACCGGCGCCCGAGCCCACGTCACACACCGAGACGCCTTCGGGCACCGCCTCCGACAGCACCGCGCAGTTCAGCAGGTGCCGCTCCCAGAGCCGGGGCACCTCACGCGGGCCGATCAGACCGCGCTTGACCCCCGCGTCCGCCAGCAGCTCCGCATACCGCACGGCTTCCGGGAAAAACTCGCCGAATACCGCACGCGCCTCTTCGGGCGCCGGGGGAAGCTCTGCTGCCTCCGTCACGGGGACCGTCCTTCCGTACAGAACTCACTCTTCACACAACGGGCACTGCCAGGCTTACAAACATCGGCCCCGCCTGCGAGACAGACGGGGCCGACCACACGCTTTCCGGTCAGGCCGGGAGCACAACGACGAAGCGCTGCGGCTCCTCGCCCTCGGACTCGCTCTTGAGACCGGCGGCCGCCACGGCATCGTGGACGACCTTCCGCTCGAACGGCGTCATCGGGGCCAGCTTGAGCGGCTCGCCCGAGGCCTTCACGTCGGCCGCCGCCTGGGCGCCCAGTGCCGCCAGCTCCTCGCGCTTCTTGGCGCGGAACCCGGCGATGTCCAGCATCAGCCGGCTGCGGTCCCCGGTCTCCCGGTGCACGGCCAGGCGCGTCAGCTCCTGCAGAGCCTCCAGGACCTCACCATCGCGGCCCACGAGCTTCTGCAGGTCGCGGCCGGCGGAGTCACTGACGATCGACACCGCGGCCCGGTCGGCCTCGACGTCCATGTCGATGTCGCCGTCCAGATCGGCGATGTCCAGCAGGCCCTCAAGGTAGTCGGCCGCGATCTCCCCCTCCTGCTCAAGGCGGGTCAAGGTGTCGCCGCCCTCAGCGGCGGCGGTGGTGGTGCCTTCCGTCACGGGAGGGGCTCCTTCTTGCTTCTTCGAGGGCTTGCCTTCGAGGGCTTACTTCTTGGTGGGCTTGCTGGGAGGCGTCTGACGCTTCGCCTTCGTCTGCCGCTTCGGCTGCTGCCGCTTGGTGGCTACACCGCCGCTCGCCGCATCCGCGTCGGCGGTCGCCTCGGCACTCCTGATCACGGAACCGTCCGGCTGAGCGGCCATGCCCTGCTTCGTCAGCGCCGTGATGAACTTGCGCTCGTTGTCGTTGCGGTCCGGGCCCTTGGCCACGATCGCCGCGACGATCTTCTTCTTGCCCCGGCCCTTGAGCTCACCGTGCGTGCCGACGTGCTTGAGCAGACGGGTCAGGTACTGGTCCTGGGCCTTGCTTCCGGGCGTCGGGTTCTGGTTGATCACGTACATCTGCTGGCCCATGGTCCACACGTTCGTGGTCAGCCAGTAGACGAGGACACCGACGGGGAAGTTGATGCCCATGAAGGCGAAGATCAGCGGGAAGATGTACATCAGCATCTTCTGCTGCTGCATGAACGGCGTCTTGACCGAGAGGTCGACGTTCTTCTGCATCAGCTGACGCTGGGTGTAGAACTGCGACAGCGACATCATGATGATCATGACCGCGGTCACGACACGGACGTCGGTCAGGGAGGCGCCGAGCGCGGCGACCTTCTCCTCGCTGTCGGTGAACTTCGCCGCCAGCGGGGCACCGAAGATGTGCGCCTGACGCGCGCTCTCCAGCAGCGACTGGTTGATGACGCCGATGGTCTTGCCGTTGGCGATGGCCGAGAGCACGTGGTAGAGCGCGAAGAAGAACGGGGACTGCGCCAGGATGGGAAGGCACGAGGACAACGGGTTGGTACCCGTCTCCTTGTACAGCTTCATCATCTCTTCGGACTGGCGCTGCTTGTCGTTCTTGTAGCGCTCCTGGATCGCCTTCATCTTCGGCTGGAGCGCCTGCATGCCACGCGTCGCCTTGATCTGCTTCACGAAGAGCGGGATCAGGCAGATACGGATCAAGACCACCAGGGACACGATGGACAGGCCCCAGGCCCATCCGCTGTCAGGGCCGAAGATCGCGCCGTACAGCGAGTGGAACTGGACGATGACCCACGAGACGGGTGTGGTGATGAAACTGAACAGACTGGCAATCGTGTCCACTAATCAGGCTCCTTGAGCATTGCGAGATCTACGCAACGCACTGCGCAGCTGCTCGTGCCAACGCGGGCGTTTCCGGGGTGGGACATGATCCACACCGCCCGGGGACCACGGATTGCACCGAAGGATCCGCCAGGCGGTAAGAACCGTCCCCTTCACCGCACCATGCCGGTCGATGGCCGTGTACCCGTAGTGCGAGCACGAGGGGTAGTAACGGCACACCGGTCCGAGCAGCGGACTGATCGTCCACTGGTACAGCTTGATCAAAGCGAGCAGCGGGTACTTCATCGAGCCACGCCTCCCAGGAGCCGCTGTAGAGCGGCATCCAGGTCACGGGCCAGCTCGTCGAGGCCGGCGTCACCCGCACCGGGCAAAGCCCGTACCACCACCAGGCTACCGGCGGGCAGCTGGGACAGCCGCTCCCGGACGAGATGGCGCAAACGGCGCTTGACCCGGTTCCGTACGACGGCGTTGCCGACAGCCTTGCTGACGACGAAACCCGCACGCGTCGAGGGATCGATCTCCCCCGGCTCGTGCGGGTCCGTTGCACCGCTTGTACGTAGGTGGACGACGAGGAGCGGGCGACCAGCCCGCCGCCCCCGCCGTACCGCGCTCGCGAAGTCCTCGCGCCGCCTCAGCCGATTTTCGGGAGACAGCACGACGTCACGACCTGCGCGTGTTACGCGGAAAGGGCGGCGCGGCCCTTGCTGCGGCGGTTCGCCAGGATGGCGCGGCCGGCGCGGGTACGCATCCGCAGGCGGAAGCCGTGGGTCTTGGCACGACGGCGGTTGTTCGGCTGGAAGGTGCGCTTGCTCACTCGGGGGCTCCAGAGAATGAATCGTTGTGGCGGGACATCGCCTGGCTGTCACCGTGCGCCCACGAAGGAAAACTCGCGTGTTCGCCCGAGTGGCACCGCTACATGACCACGATCAGTGATCTTCGCCCATCGGTAGGCAGGCGGCAGCAGCCATCGACAACTCGACCTCGTTACGGTACGCGCGGCTACGCCATCCGGTCAAACCGAGCCCTGACTGCCGCACACTGTGCACAGGCTGTGGACAACGACTTGAACCGTACCCACCGGCCTGACTACCGTTGTCTGATCCCGGATTTTTTGTCCCGACCGTCCCAAAGAACCACACATTCGTGGAACCGGGACCTGTGAGAGAGCGTGCTCTGTGGCTGACGTACCTGCCGATCTTGCCGCAGTGTGGCCACGCGTGCTCGACGTGCTCCTGGGGGAGGGACAGCCGGGCATCGAGCCCAAGGACAAGCAGTGGGTCGAACGCTGCCAGCCCCTGGCCCTCGTCGCGGACACCGCTCTGCTCGCCGTTCCCAATGAATGGGGCAAGCGGGTCCTCGAAGGCCGGCTCGCCCCCCTCATCAGTGACGCGCTCAGCCGCGAGTGCGGCCGGCCCATCCGGATCGCCATCACCGTGGACGACTCCGCGGGCGAACCGACGTCGCCGGCCCCCTCCGCCCAGCAGCGCGAGTCCTACGAGCCCTACGGCGGCCAGCGGTCCGGCGGGCACACCGGCCCCGGCGGATCGGACGACGAACGGCTGCCCACCGCGCGCCCGGCCTACCCGGACTACCAGCAGCAGCGCCCCGAGCCAGGTTCCTGGCCCCGCGGCGGCCAGCAGGACGACTACGGCTGGCAGCAGCCACGCCTCGGCGGCTTCCCGGAGCGCGACCCCTACGCCTCCCCGCAGCCCGGCTACCTCCAGCAGTCCGAGCCCGGCGGCTACGAGCAGGGGTCCTACGAGCAGGGTTCCTTCGAGCAGCAGCAGTACGAGCAGTCCCCGTACGAGGGCCAGCCACACCAGCAGCACCAGCAGCACCAGTACGAGCAGCCCTCCCCGCGGCCGGCCCCCAACCGCCCCGCCCCCTCCGCCCCGTCCGGCGGTTCGACATCGGGCCCGCTGGAGCCGACCGCCCGGCTGAACCCCAAGTACCTCTTCGACACCTTCGTCATCGGCGCCTCGAACCGGTTCGCGCACGCCGCCGCGGTGGCCGTCGCCGAGGCGCCCGCCAAGGCGTACAACCCCCTCTTCATCTACGGGGAGTCCGGCCTCGGCAAGACGCACCTGCTGCACGCCATCGGGCACTACGCGCGCAGCCTCTATCCGGGCACCCGGGTGCGCTACGTGAGCTCCGAGGAGTTCACCAACGAGTTCATCAACTCGATCCGCGACGGCAAGGGCGACGCGTTCCGCAAGCGCTACCGCGAGATGGACATCCTGCTCGTCGACGACATCCAGTTCCTCGCGAGCAAGGAGTCGACGCAGGAGGAGTTCTTCCACACCTTCAACACCCTCCACAACGCCAACAAGCAGATCGTGCTGTCCTCCGACCGGCCGCCCAAGCAGCTCGTCACCCTGGAGGACCGGCTCCGCAACCGCTTCGAGTGGGGCCTGATCACCGACGTCCAGCCGCCCGAGCTGGAGACCCGCATCGCGATCCTGCGCAAGAAGGCGGTCCAGGAGCAGCTCAACGCCCCGCCGGAGGTACTGGAGTTCATCGCCTCCCGCATCTCGCGCAACATCCGCGAGCTGGAGGGGGCGCTGATCCGCGTCACGGCCTTCGCGAGCCTCAACCGGCAGCCGGTGGACCTCGGTCTGACGGAGGACGTGCTCAAGAACCTGATCCCGGGCGGCGAGGACAGCGCGCCCGAGATCACCGCCTCGGACATCATGGCCGCGACGGCCGACTACTTCGGGCTCACCGTGGACGACCTGTGCGGCTCCTCACGCAGCCGGGTCCTGGTCACGGCCCGGCAGATCGCGATGTACCTGTGCCGGGAGCTCACGGACCTCTCCCTGCCCAAGATCGGGGCCCAGTTCGGCGGCCGCGACCACACCACCGTCATGCACGCCGACCGCAAGATCCGGGCCCTCATGGCGGAACGGCGCTCGATCTACAACCAGGTCACGGAGCTCACCAACCGCATCAAGAACGGCTGAGGCAGGCTCCGGGGATCCCTTCGAGGACCCCCGAGGACCTCTCCAAGGAGCCTTCGCGGCCTTCGCACGCTCGTCTACAGGGGCGCTTCCGGACTGAACCGGGGGCGCCCTTCTTCATGCGCGCGCCGTCGCTCTGTTCGAATACGCCCCCTGGAGGCCAACTCATCCACAGATTGGGCGACTTTCTTCCGTCCACACCCTGGGGAAGGGTTCCGTCGCCCACAATCTGTCCACAGGGAGGCCCGTTGAGGGGCCATCAGGGCAGTTCAGCCGCCTGTGGAATTGTGCACAACCGCTGTCCACAACCTGTGGACAGAAAATCCTTCCACAGGCTCATCCACCTCTCTGTCCACCGCCCACTCACAGGTTGCCGCATCCTGTGCACAGGATCCGATGACTTCTCCACACCGTTGTCCACTGTTCGGCAACCAGGGCCCCGCCGTCACCGCCCCGAGTGAAAGCCGTCACATGGATCCGGGTGTTTGCTCTGTGGAGTACTGGGGAAAAGCTGGGGACACACCTGTGGAGTAGTGAGGGTCGTCTGGGGACGGCCTGTGCAGAAGTTTTCGTTCTCCACAGGGACACCGTGTTGTCCACCGGTGCCACCCACAGGGTGTGGGGATAAAAAACTGGGTCTGACCTGCGAAGACGGGCTTATCCACCGTTTCCACAGGCCCTACTACTACCCCCATAGAGAGTTAGGCCGGATTCGGTTTTCAAGCAGGTCCTGTGCACAACTCGTCGTCCGGCCGCCCCGACGCCGTGGTCCCGACTTGACCGCCGACAGCGCCGACTGTCGGCGCCGTACGTCAGACTGGTCCCCGGCACCGAGGCCTCGGTCCGTCGAGACCCTGGGCCGAGAGCCGACGACGAAGGCCGGCAGACGAGCGAGCAACAGCAGGAGGCGGTTCCGGTGAAGATCCGGGTGGAGCGCGACGTACTCGCGGAGGCGGTGGCTTGGGCTGCCCGTAGCCTCCCGGCCCGGCCGCCGGTGCCCGTTCTCGCGGGCCTGCTGCTCAAGGCCGAGGACAGCGCGCTGTCCCTCTCCGGCTTCGACTACGAGGTCTCCGCCCGCGTCTCCGTCGAGGCCGACGTCGAGGAAGACGGCACGGTCCTGGTCTCCGGCCGGCTCCTCGCCGACATCTGCCGCGCCCTCCCCAACCGCCCCGTGGAGATTTCCACAGACGGTGTACGGGCGACCGTGGTCTGCGGCTCCTCGCGGTTCACACTCCACACCCTGCCTGTGGAGGAGTACCCGGCGCTGCCGCAGATGCCGACCGCGACCGGCACCGTCCCCGGTGAGGTCTTCGCCTCCGCCGCCGCCCAGGTCGCCATCGCCGCCGGCCGCGACGACACGCTGCCCGTGCTGACCGGTGTCCGCATCGAGATCGAGGGCGACCGGGTCACCCTCGCCTCCACCGACCGCTACCGCTTCGCGGTCCGCGAGTTCCTGTGGAAGCCGGAGAACCCCGACGCCTCCGCCGTGGCCCTGGTGCCCGCGAAGACCCTCCTGGACACTGCCAAGTCCCTGACCAGCGGCGACACGGTCACCCTTGCCCTGTCGGGGTCCGGCGCGGGCGAAGGCCTCATCGGCTTCGAGGGCGCGGGCCGCCGCACCACCACCCGCCTGCTCGAAGGCGACCTGCCGAAGTACCGCACGCTCTTCCCGACGGAGTTCAACTCCATCGCGGTGATCGAGACCGCCCCGTTCGTCGAGGCCGTCAAGCGCGTGGCCCTCGTCGCCGAGCGCAACACCCCGGTCCGCCTGAGCTTCGAGCAGGGCGTGCTCATCCTGGAGGCGGGCTCCAGCGACGATGCACAGGCTGTGGAACGCGTCGACGCCAAGCTGGAGGGCGACGACATCTCGATCGCCTTCAACCCGACGTTCCTGCTGGACGGCCTGAGCGCGATCGACTCGCCCGCCGCCCAGCTGAGCTTCACCACCTCCACCAAGCCGGCACTGCTCAGCGGCCGTCCCGCCGTCGACGCCGAAGCGGACGAGGCGTACAAGTACCTGATCATGCCGGTCCGCCTGTCCGGCTGAGTCCGTCCCGTCGGGCCCGGTCTCGCGAACGCGCGGACCGGGCCCGACGGCGTACCGGCACGTTGGGTGGGGTCCCGCCCGACGGCCCGGCGTAGGCTCGGATCCGGGGACGGCCCCGGATCCCGGGGAGCCCGGCACAGACGGCCACAACGCTTAAGGAAGCACCTGATGGAGCTTGGTCTCATCGGTCTCGGCAAGATGGGCGGCAACATGCGCGAGCGCATCCGCCGCGCAGGCCACACCGTCATCGGATACGACCGCAACCCGGACCTCGCGGATGTCCACAGCCTGCGGGAACTTGTGGACGGCCTCCAGGCCCCCCGCGTGGTGTGGGTGATGGTCCCGGCCGGTGCGGCGACGCAGTCCACCGTCGACGAGCTGGGAGAGCTGCTCTCGCCCGGCGACATCGTCGTCGACGGAGGCAACTCGCGCTGGACGGATGACGAGAAGCACGCCGAGGAGCTGGCCGCCAAGGGCATCGGCTTCGTCGACTGCGGCGTCTCGGGCGGCGTGTGGGGCCTGGAGAACGGCTACGCGCTGATGTACGGCGGCGAGAAGGAGCACGTCGCGGCCGTACAGCCGGTCTTCGACGCCCTCAAGCCGGAGGGCGAGTTCGGCGCCGTGCACGCGGGCAAGGTCGGCGCCGGCCACTTCGCGAAGATGGTCCACAACGGCATCGAGTACGCCATGATGCAGGCCTACGCCGAGGGCTGGGAGCTGCTGGAGAAGGTGGACTCGGTCACCGACGTCCGCGAGGTGTTCCGGTCCTGGCAGGAGGGGACGGTCATCCGTTCCTGGCTGCTGGACCTCGCCGTGAACGCGCTGGACGAGGACGAGCACCTGGAGAAGCTGCGCGGTTTCGCGCAGGACTCGGGCGAGGGCCGCTGGACGGTCGAGGCGGCGATCGACAACGCCGTTCCGCTGCCGGCCATCACCGCCTCGCTGTTCGCCCGGTTCGCGTCCCGGCAGGACGACTCCCCGCAGATGAAGATGATCGCCGCGCTGCGCAACCAGTTCGGCGGCCACGCGGTCGAGAAGAAGTAACCCGCCCACAGCGGCACCCGTACGACCAGCACCACGAGCACGACTCGCAAGACAGCAAGCAGCAGGAAGCCGGGGGAGGTCGGCGCCGAATGCACGTTTCGCATCTCTCACTGGCCGACTTCCGCTCGTACGCCCGGGCCGAGGTTCCCCTCGGTCCGGGCGTCACCGCGTTCGTGGGTCCCAACGGCCAGGGCAAGACGAACCTCGTCGAGGCGATCGGCTACCTGGCGACGCTGGGCAGCCACCGGGTCTCCTCGGACGCCCCGCTGGTACGGATGGGCGCGGACCGGGCGATCATCCGCGCGGCCGTGGCGCAGGGCGAGCGTCGGCAGCTGGTCGAGCTGGAGCTCAATCCGGGGCGTGCGAACCGCGCCCGTATCAACCGGTCCTCCCAGGTCAGGCCCCGTGATGTGTTGGGGATCGTCCGTACGGTGCTGTTCGCGCCGGAGGACCTGGCCCTGGTGAAGGGCGACCCGGGAGAGCGGCGCCGCTTCCTGGACGAACTCGTCACGGCCCGCTCACCGCGGATGGCCGCGGTCCGCTCCGACTACGAGCGGGTGCTCAAGCAGCGCAACACCCTCCTCAAATCGGCGGCCATGGCCCGCCGCCACGGCGGGCGTTCCATGGACCTGTCGACCCTCGACGTGTGGGACCAGCACCTCGCCCGGGCGGGCGCGGAGCTGCTCGCGCAGCGGCTGGACCTGATCGCCACCCTGCTGCCGCTGGCGGACAAGGCGTACGAGCAGCTCGCGCCCGGCGGCGGCCCGCTGGGGCTGGCGTACCGGTCCTCGGCCGGCGAGGCCGTGGACAGCGGGGCGGCGCGCACCCGGGAGGCGCTGTACGAGGTACTGCTGGCGGCCCTGTCGGAGGTGCGCAAGCAGGAGATCGAGCGGGGCGTGACGCTGGTCGGTCCGCACCGCGACGACGTACTGCTGCGGCTCGGGGAGCTGCCGGCCAAGGGGTACGCGAGCCACGGCGAGTCCTGGTCGTACGCGCTGGCGCTGCGGCTGGCCTCGTACGAGCTCCTGCGCTCGGAGGGCGACGAGCCGGTGCTGATCCTGGACGACGTGTTCGCTGAACTCGACACCCGGCGCCGGGAGCGGCTGGCGGAGCTGGTGGCCCCCGGTGAGCAGGTGCTGGTGACGGCGGCTGTGGACGATGACGTTCCGGATGTGTTGGCGGGGGCGCGGTTCGGGGTGTCCGGCGGTGAGGTGACCCTGCTGTGAGCGACCACGAGGAGCAGCACCCGGAGCGCAAGGCCCCGCCGCTGTCCGGGGTGGACCTGGCGCGGCAGGCGCTGGCGGCGGCGCGCGAGCAGGCACGGGCACGCGGCAATGCGGCGCCGGGCAAGAAGCGGCAGCAGCAGGGACTGCGGTCGGGCGCCCGTGCGGACGGCCGGGATCCGATGCCGTTGATGGCGGCGCTGGCCCGGCTGCGGACCGAGCACGGCTGGGAGATGCCGATGGCGGTGGCCGGCGTGATGGAGCGCTGGCCGGAGATCGTCGGTCCGGAGATCGCCGCGCACTGCGTGCCGGAGCGGTACGAGGACCGGGAGCTGGTGGTCCGCTGCGATTCCTCGGCGTGGGCGGCGCAGCTGAAACTGCTGGCTCCGCAGCTGGTCGCGCGGCTCAACGCGGAGCTGGGCCAGGACACCGTACGGATGATCAAGGTGCACGGCCCGGGCGGCCGACCGAAGCAGTACGGGCCGTGGCGGGTTCCGGGCGGCACCGGCCCGGGCGACACGTACGGCTGAGACGAACGGCTGAGACGTTCGGTCGGCACGTACGGCCGGCGCCCCTCCTTTTCCCCCTCGCGCACCCCTCTTTCCCTCCCCCACGCCCGCTGAGCGGTACCTCGCGCCCGCGCTGCGGCATGGTGATCACGGGCCGGCGACGGCACGGTTTCGGCCAGGTCGCGGCCCTGCTCCGGTGCGCTCCCGAAGGTGGTGTCCCTCACGGTAGTGAGAGGTTGACAGGTCGAAGCGCTCAACGCCCGTGTGAGCCTCTTTGAGCCCCTCCCCGGATATGGGGAGTCGGAGAGAGGAGGTTCAGGGCGGCACATGCGGACTCAGGTACCCGCAAACCCCCATTCATGTCCGTGGTACCGGTAGACTGAAGCGAATCCCGCCCGCTTGCGGGATCCGCTGACAAACGCTGACAACGCAGATCGACGCAGCCGCTCCTGCTTGCATGCCTGCTGGCCCGGAGTACGGCCTGTGCTGTGCCAGAAAGGGCGCTTCGTGGCCGATTCCGGCAACCCCAACGAGAAGAACGAGTCCACCGCCGGCGGCGAGGCCGGTGAGTCCTCATACACCGGCAGCAACATCCAGGTCCTCGAAGGTCTGGACGCGGTCCGCAAGCGGCCCGGCATGTACATCGGCTCGACCGGTGAGCGCGGCCTGCACCACCTCGTCTACGAGGTCGTCGACAACTCGGTCGACGAGGCCCTGGCCGGGCACGCGGACACCATCGACGTCACGATCCTCGCCGACGGCGGCGTGCGCGTGGTGGACAACGGCCGCGGCATCCCCGTCGACATCGTGCCCTCCGAGGGCAAGCCGGCGCTGGAGGTCGTGCTGACGGTCCTGCACGCGGGCGGCAAGTTCGGCGGCGGCGGCTACGCCGTCTCCGGCGGTCTGCACGGCGTGGGTGTCTCCGTCGTGAACGCGCTGTCGACGAAGGTCGCCGTCGAGGTCAAGCGGGACGGCTTCCGCTGGAGCCAGGACTACAAGCTCGGCGCCCCGACGGCTCCCCTGGCCAAGAACGAGGAGACCGACGAGCACGGCACGTCCGTCACCTTCTGGGCCGACCCGGACATCTTCGAGACGACCGACTACTCCTTCGAGACGCTGTCGCGGCGCTTCCAGGAGATGGCCTTCCTCAACAAGGGCCTGACCCTGACGCTGACCGACGAGCGGGAGTCCGCCAAGGCGACGGTGGGCGCCGACAACCCGGACGCCGACGCGGCCGAGCCGGTGGCGCGCACGGTGAAGTACTACTACGAGGGCGGCATCGTCGACTTCGTGAAGTACCTCAACTCGCGCAAGGGCGAGCTGATCCACCCGACCGTCATCGACGTCGAGGCCGAGGACAAGGAGCGCATGCTCTCGGTCGAGATCGCGATGCAGTGGAACTCGCAGTACACCGAGGGTGTCTACTCCTTCGCGAACACGATCCACACGCACGAGGGCGGAACCCACGAAGAGGGCTTCCGCGCCGCGCTGACCGGCCTCGTCAACCGCTACGCCCGCGACAAGAAGCTGCTGCGCGAGAAGGACGACAACCTCGCCGGCGAGGACATCCGCGAGGGTCTGACGGCGATCATCTCGGTCAAGCTGGGCGAGCCCCAGTTCGAGGGCCAGACGAAGACCAAGCTGGGCAACACCGAGGCGAAGACCTTCGTGCAGAAGGTCGTGCACGAGCACCTCAACGACTGGTTCGACCGCAACCCGGTCGAGGCGGCGGACATCATCCGCAAGTCGATCCAGGCGGCCACGGCGCGCGTCGCGGCCCGCAAGGCCCGTGACCTCACCCGTCGCAAGGGCCTGCTGGAGAGTGCCTCGCTGCCGGGCAAGCTGTCCGACTGCCAGTCGAACGACCCGACGAAGTGCGAGATCTTCATCGTCGAGGGCGACTCGGCCGGCGGCTCCGCCAAGTCCGGCCGCAATCCGATGTACCAGGCCATCCTGCCGATCCGCGGCAAGATCCTGAACGTCGAGAAGGCCCGTATCGACAAGATCCTCCAGAACACCGAGGTCCAGGCGCTGATCAGCGCCTTCGGAACCGGTGTGCACGAGGACTTCGACATCGAGAAGCTCCGCTATCACAAGATCATCTTGATGGCGGACGCCGACGTCGACGGCCAGCACATCAACACCCTGCTGCTGACCTTCCTCTTCCGCTTCATGCGTCCGTTGGTCGAGGCCGGGCACGTCTACCTGTCGCGTCCCCCCCTGTACAAGATCAAGTGGGGTCGTGACGACTTCGAGTACGCGTACTCGGACCGTGAGCGCGACGCCCTGGTCGAGCACGGCAAGGGGCAGGGCAAGCGGATCAAGGAAGACTCCATCCAGCGCTTCAAGGGTCTGGGCGAGATGAACGCCGAGGAACTGCGCGTCACCACCATGGACGTGGACCACCGCGTGCTCGGCCAGGTCACCCTGGACGACGCCGCGCAGGCCGACGACCTGTTCTCGGTGCTGATGGGTGAGGACGTCGAAGCCCGGCGCTCCTTCATCCAGCGCAACGCCAAGGACGTCCGCTTCCTCGACATCTGAGTCGGCTCAGCTGACTGCCTGAAAGGACTTCTGACCAGCAATGGCCGACGAAACCACCCCGACCGCCGAGAACACCGAAGAGGAAGACCAGCAGCTGCGGATCGAGCCCGTCGGGCTCGAAACGGAGATGCAGCGCTCCTACCTCGACTACGCGATGTCCGTCATCGTCTCCCGCGCGCTGCCCGACGTACGGGACGGCCTCAAGCCCGTCCACCGTCGCGTGTTGTACGCGATGTACGACGGCGGCTACCGGCCCGAGAAGGGCTTCTACAAGTGCGCCCGCGTCGTCGGCGACGTCATGGGCACCTACCACCCGCACGGGGACTCCTCGATCTACGACGCCCTGGTCCGCCTGGCCCAGCCGTGGTCGATGCGGATGCCGCTGGTGGACAGCAACGGCAACTTCGGCTCCCCGGGCAACGACCCGGCGGCGGCGATGCGCTACACCGAGTGCAAGCTGATGCCGCAGGCCATGGAGATGCTCCGGGACATCGACGAGGAGACCGTCGACTTCACGGACAACTACGACGGCCGCAACCAGGAGCCGACGGTCCTGCCGGCGCGCTTCCCGAACCTGCTGGTCAACGGTAGCGCCGGTATCGCGGTCGGCATGGCCACCAACATCCCGCCGCACAACCTGCGCGAGGTCGCGGCGGGCGCGCAGTGGGCGCTGGAGCACCCGGAGGCCTCCCACGAGGAGCTCCAGGACGCGCTCATCGAGCGGATCAAGGGCCCTGACTTCCCGTCCGGCGCCCTCGTCGTCGGCCGCAAGGGCATCGAGGAGGCGTACCGGACCGGTCGCGGCTCCATCACGATGCGCGCGGTGGTCGAGGTCGAGGAGATCCAGAACCGCCAGTGCCTGGTGGTCACCGAACTCCCGTACCAGACCAACCCGGACAACCTCGCGCAGAAGATCGCCGACCTGGTCAAGGACGGCAAGATCGGCGGCATCGCCGACGTCCGCGACGAGACCTCCTCGCGGACCGGCCAGCGTCTGGTCATCGTCCTCAAGCGGGACGCGGTCGCCAAGGTCGTGCTGAACAACCTGTACAAGCACACCGACCTCCAGACGAACTTCGGCGCGAACATGCTGGCGCTGGTGGACGGGGTGCCGCGCACCCTGTCGATCGACGCGTTCATCCGTCACTGGGTGCAGCACCAGATCGAGGTCATCGTCCGGCGCACCCGCTTCCGCCTGCGGAAGGCGGAGGAGCGCGCGCACATCCTGCGCGGTCTGCTCAAGGCGCTGGACGCGATCGACGAGGTCATCGCGCTCATCCGGCGCAGCAACACGGTCGAGATCGCGCGCGAGGGCCTGATGGGCCTGCTGGAGATCGACGAGATCCAGGCGAACGCGATCCTGGAGATGCAGCTGCGCCGCCTCGCCGCGCTGGAGCGGCAGAAGATCGTCGCCGAGCACGACGAGCTCCAGGCCAAGATCAACGAGTACAACGCGATCCTCGCCTCCGAGGAGCGCCAGCGCTCGATCGTCAGCGAGGAGCTGGCGGCCATCGTCGAGAAGTTCGGCGACGACCGGCGCTCCAAGCTGGTGCCCTTCGACGGTGACATGTCCATCGAGGACCTGATCGCCGAAGAGGACATCGTCGTCACGATCACCCACGGCGGTTACGTCAAGCGCACCAAGACCGAGGACTACCGCTCGCAGAAGCGCGGCGGCAAGGGCGTTCGCGGCACGAAGCTCAAGCAGGACGACCTGGTCGACCACTTCTTCGTGTCCACCACGCACCACTGGCTGCTGTTCTTCACCAACAAGGGCCGTGTCTACCGGTCCAAGGCGTACGAGCTCCCGGACGCCGGGCGGGACGCGCGCGGTCAGCACGTCGCGAACCTGCTGGCCTTCCAGCCGGACGAGAAGATCGCCCAGATCCTCGCGATCCGCGACTACGAGGCGGCGCCCTACCTGATCCTGGCCACCAAGGGCGGCCTGGTGAAGAAGACGGCGCTCAAGGACTACGACTCCCCCCGTTCGGGTGGTGTCATCGCCATCAACCTCCGCGAGACGGAGGACGGCAGCGATGACGAGCTGATCGGCGCCGAGCTGGTGTCCGCCGAGGACGACCTGCTGCTCATCAGCAAGAAGGCGCAGTCGATCCGCTTCACCGCGACCGACGACGCGCTGCGTCCGATGGGCCGTGCCACTTCCGGCGTGAAGGGCATGAGTTTCCGCGGCGGGGACGAACTGCTCTCCATGAGCGTGGTCCGGCCGGGTACCTTCGTCTTCACCGCGACCGACGGCGGTTACGCCAAGCGGACGCCGGTGGACGAGTACCGGGTCCAGGGCCGTGGTGGTCTGGGCATCAAGGCCGCGAAGATCGTCGAGGACCGCGGTTCGCTCGTCGGCGCGCTCGTGGTCGACGAAACGGACGAGATTCTCGCCATCACCCTCAGCGGTGGTGTGATTCGTACGCGCGTCAATGAAGTCAGGGAGACCGGCCGTGACACCATGGGCGTCCAGCTGATCAACCTGGGCAAGCGGGACGCCGTGGTGGGCATCGCGCGGAACGCCGAGGCCGGTCAGGAGGCCGACGAGGTCGACGACGAGAATCCGTCGCAGACCGAGGAAGCCGAAGGACAGGCCGCTGAGGCCGCCGAGGGCACGCAGCCTTCGGCTGGGGAGCACGAGGAGTAAGTCGTGAGTGGAGCCACGGGCGCCGGACCGGCCAAGACTGGAGCGAACGGTGCCCGTGGCCCCGCCGCGGATTCTCAAGGCGGGGACGCCCCCGCAAAGGGCAGGGGGAACACCGTGACCGACACCCGAGGGCCGAAGCCGAAGCCGAAGGCCGGCGGCGCGGGCCAGGATCCGGGCGCCCAGCCGCACACGCCGCCGCAGGCGTACGCGGCGTCGGCGGGCCCGGTGGCGCAGCGGCAGGCGCGCACAGGGGTCCGTACGGCGCCCCGGACGCGCAAGGCGCGGCTGCGGGTGGCGAAGGCCGACCCGTGGTCGGTGATGAAGGTCAGCTTCCTGCTGTCGATCGCGCTCGGCATCTGCACGATCGTGGCTGCCGTGGTGTTGTGGATGGTCATGGACGCCATGGGCGTCTTCTCGACCGTCGGCGGCACGATCAGCGAGGCGACCGGTTCCAACGAGAGCAACGGCTTCGACCTCCAGTCGTTCCTTTCGCTGCCGCGCGTGCTGATCTTCACCTCGGTGATCGCGGTGATCGACGTCGTGCTGGCGACGGCTCTGGCGACGCTGGGCGCGTTCATCTACAACGTCTCGGCCGGCTTCGTGGGTGGTGTGGAGCTCACGCTCGCCGAGGACGAGTGAGCCTGACTGACCTGCGGGGACGCCCTCGCGGAACGGATTTGGGACCTGCCGGGTCTGTACGCTAACCTTCAGGAGTCAGCGCGCAGCGCGGATGGGGCTATAGCTCAGTTGGTTAGAGCGCATCCCTGATAAGGATGAGGCCACAGGTTCAAATCCTGTTAGCCCCACAGTGTCAAAGACCCCCAACCGGGAACGGTTGGGGGTCTTTGCGTTGTCCTCGTTGCCGCCTGCGTTGTCGTCTGCGTTGTCTTCGCGTTGTCCTCAAGTCACCTGCGGGTCCGCGTCCTGGTGCCCGCGACCGAAGGGGTGCGCAGCACCGCCGTCACGGCCCTGCTGCCGCACTGCTGTGTGCGGGCCGATGAGGAGGTCTCCCCGCCCGCTCCCGGTCGATCGCAAACGTCTTCCGCGTTGGGCCGGTCGAGTGCCGCCGGAGGGGGCCCTCAGATAACCGATCGGTATCGGTCGGTGTGTATTGTGGGCCGTCAGAAGTACCCAACGTCAACGAAAGACGAGGTCGCGCGGTGAAGAAGCTGCTCCTGGTCGCACTGGCCGCCATCGGCGGTCTCCTCGTGTACCGCCAGATCCAGGCGGACCGCGCCGAGCAGGACCTGTGGACGGAGGCAACCGACTCCGTGCCTTCTGGTTCCGGCGTGTGAGACCCACTGTTTCCCACCAGGCCCCGGCTGCCGCTGCTGCCGGGGCTTTGTGCTGTTCTGCGGCGAAAAATTGCGGTACGCAAAGTTCGGGCTTGCGGGAGTGAATCCGGGGTGTGGGTGCGCGTGAGGGGCGGGATGCGGAGAACGGCGGGGGCCGGGGCGGCCGCCGTGGGGCTCGCCGTCTGGGCGGCGGGGACCGCGTTCGCGGCCGGACCGGCGCCCGGGCCGCTGCCCGAGTACCGCGCGGCCGACGGAGCCCGCACCATCCAGGGCAAGCCCTCCAGCGCCGACGCCCCGCCGCTGGAGCCGGGGACGGTCTACGAGGACACCGTCTCCCCCGGTGAGCGGTTCTACCGGCTCGCCCTCGACGACACCTCCGACTTCTACGTCTCGGCAGTGGTCCGGCCCGCCAGGGGCTCCAAAGTGGGCTACAGCGACGGCGTCGAGGTCGAGATCATGACGAAGGAGGGGCGGCACTGCCCCAACCCCGGCCGGGCGGGCCTCGGTTACGACCCCGTCCCCATCGGCGCGGCGGCCGTCCGGCGGGTCCGGGAGGACGCCGATTGCCAGCCGGGCGGCATCTACTACGCCAAGGTGACGCGGACCGCGGCCAAGGACTCAGCCCAGGGAGCGTGGCCGGTGGAACTCCTGGTCCGGCGCGAGCCCGGGCTGGGCGGCGCCGTGCCCACGGTCGCGCCCAGCGTGTGGCCCTCGGCCTCGCCCACGCTGCCGGGCACGGAACCGGTGGGCCGCACCGGCGGGACCGGCTTCAACGACGCACGGGCCCTGGGGAGCGGGGTGTGGCGCGATGACCTGCGGCCCGGGCAGACCCGGTACTACCGCGTCCCGCTGGACTGGGGACAGCAGTTGGGGGCCGGGGCGGAGGTCGCGGCCGCCGAGATGACCAAGCCGTACGGGTCCGCCGCCGGCGGGCTCACCGTCTCGCTGTACAGCCCCTACCGGGGACTGGTCGACTCCGAGGACACCTCCTACGACGGCAAGCAGGCTGCCGTCACCCTGCCGAAGACGGCGCCGGTGGCGTACGAGAACCGCTACTCGAACGACGCAGGGGTGCGCGGGACGGGGGTGGCCGGCTGGTACTACCTCGCGGTGACGCTGGGCGGGAAGGTCGGGGAGTTCACGCGGGACGCGACGCCGGTTCCGCTGACGCTGCGGATGGACGTCATCGGCGCCCCCGGCAAGGCACCCGGGTACCGGGAGAGCCTGACCGCGGCCGGGTTCGGGGTCGCCCCCGCCGACCGGACGGCCGCGAAGGAGGGCCTGACGGGCCCGGAGGCCGCCGCGGCCGAGGACGACCGCTCGCTGATGCGGGTGGTGGCCGCCGCGGGGTTCGGCACCGGGGTGGTGCTGCTGCTCGGACTCGGGGGCTGGTTCCTGCTGGCCCGTCGGAGCGCCGGCCCGCGACGTTAGATCCGCATCAGCGCCCAGGTGCCCAGCGCGAAGCAGAGCAGGGCGGCGGTGAGGACGGCGGCCGTGACCCGGCGCGGGGGCGGGGCGATGGCGGAGCGCACCGGGGTCGGCTGCGGGGGCGCGGCCGGGGGCGCGAGGTGGAAGCTCCCGGTCTCGGAGGGGCCGTAGCCCGCCGGCGGCCCGAACGTGGAGTGCGGCGGCGCCGCCGGCGGCGCGACTTCGGGGATGGCGGCGACCGCTGGTGGCGTGCCCCGGGGTGCTCCCGTGCCGAGGGACGTCCCGGGCGCCCGCGGTCCCGCCTCCTGGGCTCCCGGACGCTTGGGAGCCCCCGCCCCGTGGGCGGGGGCTTCGGGCCCGTGGGCGGGGGTTTCGGGCCCGTGGGGGCCGAAACCGGCCGGGAGCGGCCCGAGTTGGTCGAACACTTCCACGGGCTCTTCGTCCGCCGGGGGCGGCGGCAGCAGCCCCACGGCCTCGGCAAGGGCCTTGCGGGCCCCTGTGGCGGTCCTGAAACGGTTTTCCGGGTTCGGGTGGAGGAGGCTCGCGATGACGTCCCACAGGGGCCCGGAAACGCCTTCGGGTGCTCCGGGTGTGCCCTGGACCAGGAAGTGCTCCACCAGCGCCTGGGAATCGGGCTTGCTCCCTTGCAGCAGGTACAGGGCGAGCAGGCCGACGGCGAACAGGTCGGCGGGGAAGTCCGGCTCGGCGCCCAGCATTTGCTCGGGGGCGAAGTACCCCGGAGTGCCGACGACGACGTGGGTGTCGGTGAGCCGGGGCTCACCCTTGCGCATCGAGATCCCGAAGTCGGACAGCCGCAGGTGGGGCCGTCCCCTCCCGGTCGCCTCCATCAGGATGTTGGCCGGTTTGATGTCGCGGTGGACGACGCCCTCCGCGTGCACCGCCGCCAGCCCCGCGAGGAGCTGGTCGAGCAGTGTGCACACGAAGCGGGGCGGCAGCGGTCCGTAGTCCGCGATCACATGGGCGAGGGAGCCGCCGCCGACCAGGTCCATGGTGAACAGGACCTTGTCGTCGTCCGCCGCCCAGCTGGCCGGGGCCAGCACGTGCGGGTGGTCGATCCGCAGGGCCTGCTCGCGCACGAAGCGCAGCAGGGTGTGGGCATCGCCCTGGAGGAGGACCTTCGCGGCGACGTACCGGCGACGGCGGTGGTCCCAGGCCCGCCACACCGCGCCCGCGCCGCCCCGTCCGATCGGGTCGACCAGCTCGTACCGGCCGGCGAAGATCTCACCCATCGCTCTGCCCGTCCCCGTCCCCCGTCGTCGCCCGTGCGGTCAGTTCTGGTGGGCCTCGTAGTGGGCGACCGCGTCGGAGGTGCGGCCGGCTCCGTACACCCGCAGGAACTCGGCGAGTTCCGGATGGCTGGTGGCGAGCGTGTCCGCCGCGTCGATGATGTCGCCCGCGGCGGAGACCGAGCGCAGCAGGGACTGGATCTCGCGCACGACCCGCTTGACCGTGGGTGCGCCCGAACCGGTTGTCGTCTGACCGCTGTTGATGAGCACCGAGCCGCCCTGGGTCCGCTTGATCTCGTCCATGCGGTCGGTGGCCTCCGCCGCGCTGACGCTGCCGTCGGCGACCTGGCCGGCGAGGTCCTGGAGCGCCTGGACCCGCTGGACGACGGCAGGGTTCCCGATCTTGGCGCGCTGGCCGCTCATCAGCTGGGACAGCATCGGGGCCGACAGCCCGAGGACGGCAGCGAGGCGGGCCTGGTTCAGCCCGAGGTCGTCTATGAGCCGGCGGAAGAGCGCGCCCAAAGGCTCGCCGTACCAACTGCGCTGGAGCTCCCTGGCTCTGGCTGTGGCCTCTTGCTGTACTGCGTCCACGCTGACAACTCCCCTTCGCTGGTGCGAACCTCGCGAGCATCTTACGGAGAGTGGTCGCGGGGCGGGAGTCCCTATCATTTTGCGGGATGAGGGGGTACACCCGGTACTCTGTTCTGCGGAACGACCACTCCTTCACCGGGGGACGGGCGTATCCGTTTTCGGGGCCTTAGCTCAGTTGGTAGAGCGCTGCCTTTGCAAGGCAGATGTCAGGAGTTCGAATCTCCTAGGCTCCACTCGTGAGAGACCCCCTTGACCTGCGGAAACGCTGGTCAAGGGGGTCTTTTGTCTGTCCGGCCGGGTACCGGGAGTCCCTCGGCGGCCCGCTGTTTCACGTGAAACAGCGTCGCCCGGACGGGTCCGCCGCGGGGCCGGGACGGGGATGGTGGCCGAGAGTGGGGTGAGGCACTGTGGCCAGGGGGGCGACATCACGCCGGAGGCGCACACACCATGGGAATCTTCGACTTCCTGAAGTCCGACAAGAAGAGGCAGGAAGAGGCCGCCGAGAAGGCGAGGGAGCAGGTCGAGCAGCAGTCCCCGGCCAGGGCGGCGGGACCCAACGACATGGGCGGGAAGTACACCGACGCCACCTCGGCAACCAGGGCGGCGGCCGCCCCGGCCCCGCCGAAACCGGCCCCCGGGCACGTGCAGCACAAGACGCCGACCCCGGCCTCCGCCGCACACAAGGCGGTGCCGGCGGCGCCGAAGCCGGCGTCCGAGGCGCAGCGCACCTACATCGTCAAGGCAGGCGACTCGCTCTCCGCGATCGCCCGTCGCGAGCTGGGCAACGAGGGGCGGTGGCGCGAGCTGTACGCCATGAACAAGTCCGTCGTCGGCCCGAACCCCGACCTGATCCGGCCGGGCATGGTGCTCATGCTCCCGAGCTGACCCGCGCAGACGCCGACACGGTGAAGGGGCCCGGATCCACCGGATCCGGGCCCCTTCACCGCGCCCGTGCGTGTATCTGCCGGCTTGCTTACTGCTGCGCTTCGCCGTTCGAGTTCGCCTCGTTCTCCTTGGCCGCCAGCTCGTCGTCGAAGCTGGCCGGTTCGGCCCCGCGCCCCGACATCTCCGTGGCCGCCGGGGGTTCCACGAGCCAGTCGGGGTTGGACTGCTGGTCCCACCACTTCCACGCGGCGAAGGCGGCGCCCGCCACGACACCGGCGATCGCGACGCCCTTGAGCAGCCGGCCCGCGCGCGCCCGCCGCTCGTGCTTGCGCACCAGCCGCTGCACCTCCTTGGCCGTCACCTGGCCGCGCAGTGCCGCGAGCGCCGCGGTGGAACGCGACGCAGCCTCCTCGGCCATGGGCTGGGCAGCCGCGAGCGCGCTTCCGAGCCGGGGCTGGGTGTAGTCGGCGGCCTGGCGCGCCACCCGGCGCGTCTGGTGCACGGCGGTCGTCGCGGCGCGGTCGACGTTCGGCGGTACGTGGGCCCGCGCGGCCCGGAGGCGCGGGTGCAGATGGCTCTCATAGGTCGTACGGGCCTGGCGGGCGGCCTCTCCGGCCGCGTACGAGACCTTCGGCGCCAGCCGCTCGTTCGCCTCGTGCGCGTAGTGCACAGCAGCGTCCTTGGCGGTTTCTGCGTACGGCGCCACCACTTCCGCTGCGTGCCGCATGCTTTCCCTGGCGTTCTCGGCTGCCAGGCGCACGCTGTCCTTGCGGGTCACGGGATCCTCCTCCTCGGTGGCGGACACAGTTCACCTTTCCACCCTTTGTCGGATCATGCCTGTCCCCGCGCCAACGGGCATGTGAGACAGGGCATTCGGGTGGAGGGTTTCCGTGGGCCGGCCCGCACCGTGGGAGGATCGGGAACCGACAGTGAGCACTAGGGAAGGCAGATCCCGTTGGCCGAGAAGCTCTACGCCACGTTGAAGACGAACCACGGCGACATCGAGATCGAGCTGCTGGCGAACTTCGCTCCCAAGACCGTACGGAACTTCGTGGAGCTGGCCACCGGCGCACGCGAATGGACCAGGCCTACGGACGGTCAGAAGACCACGGATCCGCTGTACGACGGCACGGTCTTCCACCGCATCATCAGCGGTTTCATGATCCAGGGCGGCGACCCGCTCGGCAACGGCACCGGCGGCCCCGGCTACCAGTTCGCCGACGAGTTCCACCCGGACCTGGCCTTCACCAAGCCGTACCTGGTCGCCATGGCCAACGCAGGCCCGGGCACCAACGGCTCCCAGTTCTTCATCACCGTCGCGCCCACCGCCTGGCTGACCCGCAAGCACACCATTTTCGGCGAGGTCACCGACCAGGCCAGCCGGAAGGTCGTGGACGAGATCGCCGCCCTGCCGACCAAAGCGCGTACCGAGCGGCCGCAGGACGACGTGATCATCCGGACGGTGGTCGTCGAGAAGCGCTGATCCCTCGCGGCGCCGCACCGGGAACCTTTCCGCCCCGCCCGTCCGTCCTCGATACGTACCTTGACCGGACCGGTGGGGCGGCACCCGCGCCCGTCCCGCCGTAAACCGAGGGAACCGATGGACACCGACCGCCTGCCGGGCTGTTACCGCCACCCGGACCGCGACACGGGGATTCGCTGTGTCCGCTGCGAGCGCCCGATCTGCCCGGAGTGCATGATCAGCGCCTCGGTCGGCTTCCAGTGCCCCGAATGCGTGCGTGAGGGCTCCGGTGCGGGCCGCCACCCCGCCGTGAACGCACCGCGGACACTGGCGGGCGGCGTCGTCGCCGCCGATCCGCACCTCGTCACCAAGATCCTCATCGGGATCAACATCGCGGTCTTCCTCGCCGCGCAGGTGGCGCCGGGCCTGCCCGTACGGCTGGAGCTGCTCGGCCGCTACGTGGAGTACTACGGAGGTCCCCTGGAGGGGGTGTCCACCGGCCAGTACTACCGGCTGCTGACCTCGGTGTTCCTGCACACCGAGTGGTGGCACGTGATCGGCAACATGATCGGCCTGTGGGTGCTCGGCGGCCCGCTGGAAGCCGCCCTCGGCCGGGTCCGCTACCTCACCGTGTACCTGCTGTCGGGTCTCGGCGGCAGCGCCCTCGTCTACCTGCTGACCGCGCCGAACACCGCGACGCTCGGCGCGTCGGGGGCCGTCTTCGGCCTGCTCGGCGCGACGGCCGTCCTCGCGCGCCGGATGCGGTACGAGATGCGCCCGGTGATCGTCATGGTCGCCCTGATGCTGGCGCTGACCTTCGTACGGATCGGCGACATCAGCGTCTCCTGGCAGGCACACGTGGGCGGTCTGGTCACCGGGGCGCTGGCCACGATGGGGCTGCTCCTGCCCGCCGCCGGACGCAAGCGCGGCCTTCTCCAGTGGGGGAGCTGCGCGGCGGTGTTCCTGCTGGCAGTGCTGCTGATCGTGGTCAGGACGGCCGGGCTGGCCGCACTCACCTGATCACACCGGCGTCAACTCTCCACAGAGTTATCCACAGATCTTCTGTCTTTTCCTCAGGTGTGGATGACGCTGTGGATAACTCATGGGGAGAGCTTCCGTCGGCGGTGGATTTCCGCTATGCCCGCCGGGCTACTTCCACTGCGTCGAGACGCCGAATCCCGCCGCGATGAAGCCGAAACCGACCACGATGTTCCAGTTGCCCAGGGATTCGATGGGCAGCTGGGTGTCGGTCACATAGAAGACGACGATCCAGGCGAGGCCGATCAGGAAGAACGCCAGCATGACCGGGGCCACCCAGCTGCGGTTCGTCAACCTGATCGCCTGTGGCTGCCGCGTCGGCGGCGGCGTGTAGTCGTCCTTCTTGCGGATACGTGACTTCGGCACGAGGGGCTCTCCTGTCGATGCGCTGGGGACCTTGCCTGCCCCGGGCGTCCGTTAGCGTAGTGGACCTGTGGCGTTGAAGGAGAAGGGTACGTTGAGCGATTCCCACGACTCCTCCGCGGGTCCCCGCCGCCGGCTCCGGCCGGTCCGGCTGCTGACCGCCGCCGTTTTCGCCCTCGCCGGTCTCATCTTCGTCACCAGCTTCAACACGTCCAAGGGTACGAACATCCGCACGGACGCCTCGCTCCTCAAGCTCTCCGACCTCATCCACGAGCGCAGCCAGAACAACGCCGAGCTGGAGAAGACCACCGCGGCCGTGCGCGGCCAGGTGGACGCCCTCGCCGAGCGCGACGACGGCAGCACCAAGGCCGAGGACGCCAAGCTGGCCGCCCTGCGCGCCGCCTCCGGTACCGAGGAGATCTCCGGCAAGGGACTGTCGGTCACCCTCAACGACGCCCCGCCGAACGCCACCCCGCGCATCCCCAACGTGCCCGACCCCCAGCCCAACGACCTCGTCATCCACCAGCAGGACCTCCAGGCCGTGGTGAACGCGCTGTGGCAGGGCGGAGCCACCGGGATCCAGATCATGGACCAGCGGCTGATCTCCACCAGCGCCGTGCGCTGCGTCGGAAACACCCTGATCCTCCAGGGCCGGGTCTACTCGCCCCCGTACAAGGTCTCCGCGGTCGGCGACCCGGGTGCGTTGCGCAAGGCGCTCGCCGCCTCGCCCGCCCTGCAGAACTACCAGCTGTACGTCACCGCGTACGGCCTCGGCTGGAAAGTGGACGAGCACAAGGCACTGACACTGCCCGGCTACTCCGGCACAGTGGACCTCCACTATGCGAAGCCGGTGGAATCCGCTACGTCCACATCCTCATCCACATCCACGTCCTCGCCGACGTCCTGACCTCGTACTGCACCTGCTGGTAAGGACGTTCAGCGAGGTGTGCCTGACGGCCGGCACGCTGATCGTGCTGTTCGTCGCGTACCTGCTGCTGTGGACGGGGGTCCGGGCCGACCGGGCCATGGACGGCGAGGTGGCCCGGCTGCACGAGCGCTGGTCGGCCCCCGCCGCGCCCCCACAGGCCACCGGGCCCGCCCCACCCGCGCCCGCCACCGCCCCCGACCCACCCGCGTCGCTCGCCGAGGGGCGGGCCTTCGCCGAGATGTACGTCCCCCGCTTCGGCGCGGACTGGAACAAGCCCGTGCTGGAGGGCACCGGCCCGGAGCCGTTGAAGAAGGGCCTCGGCCACTACCCGCGCTCGGCCCGTCCCGGCGAGACGGGGAACTTCGCGGTGGCCGGGCACCGCCGGACGTACGGGGACCCCTTCAAGGACGTGCCGGAGCTGCGCCCCGGGGACGCCGTGATCATCAAGGACGCCGTGGCCTGGTACACGTACACCGTCCGGGCCGAGCCGCTGCGCGTCTTGCCCACCGAGACGGGGGTGGTCGACCCGGTGCCGCAAGGGTCCCCCTTCAGCGCCCCCGGCCGGTACCTGACGCTGACCACCTGCGAACCCGAGTGGGGCCACAGCCACCGCCTGGTGGTGTGGGCGGAGCTCACGGGGACCCGGCCGGCCGCCCAGGGACCGCCCGGGGGATTGCCGAGGTGACCCCCCTCTTACGGCCACTGGCTTTAGTCTGTTGCGGTACCGCTCCCGCGGTGCGTGGGAGGAACGTGGAACGAGAGGGAAGCAGGCGCGATGTACGGCTGGATCTGGCGTCATCTGCCCGGCAACGCATGGGTACGCGCGCTGATCTCGCTCGCAATGGTCCTCGCGGTGGTGTTCGTGCTGTTCCAGTACGTCTTCCCGTGGGCCGAGCCGCTCCTTCCGTTCAACGACGTGACGGTGGACGAAGGATCGGGAGCTGCTCCGTGAGCGCGCGCATTCTGGTTGTCGACAACTACGACAGCTTTGTCTTCAATCTGGTCCAGTACCTCTACCAGCTCGGCGCCGAGTGCGAGGTGCTGCGCAACGACGAGGTCGAGCTCGCCCACGCGCAGGACGGCTTCGACGGCGTACTGCTCTCGCCCGGCCCGGGTACCCCGGAGGAGGCGGGCGTCTGCGTCGACATGGTGCGGCACTGCGCCGACACGGGCGTCCCCGTCTTCGGCGTCTGCCTCGGCATGCAGTCGATGGCCGTCGCGTACGGAGGCGTCGTCGGCCGGGCACCGGAACTGCTGCACGGCAAGACCTCGCCGGTGGTGCACGAGGGCCTCGGCGTGTTCGCCGGGCTGCCGTCGCCCTTCACGGCGACCCGCTACCACTCCCTGGCGGCCGAGCCGCAGACCCTGCCCGACGCGCTGGAGGTCACCGCGCGCACCGAGGACGGGATCATCATGGGGCTCCGGCACCGGGAGCACGACGTCGAAGGCGTGCAGTTCCACCCCGAGTCCGTGCTGACGGAGTGGGGACACCGGATGCTCGCCAACTGGCTCGTGCGCTGCGGTGACGCCGGCGCCGTCGAGCGGTCGGTGGGGCTGGCCCCGGTGGTGGGCAAGGCCGTCGCGTGACGGCCGTCGCGCCGTCCGCGCCCACGGGGGGCCGGGCCGCGCGGCGCAAGGCGGCACAGGAGGCCGCGAAGCGTACGCACGCGCGGGCGCGCAAGCGGGGCGGCGGACGCCGCCGCAGGCGCCAGCGCCCCGGCGGCCCGCTGGTGGTGCTGAGCCGGGCCGTCGGAGAGCTGTTCATCACCGTCGGCGTGGTGATGCTGCTGTTCGTCACCTACCAGCTCTGGTACACCAACGTGCTGGCGGAGCGGACGGCGGACGGGGCCGCGGGCTCGCTGCGGCACAACTGGGAACGCGCCCCGGGCGGGGCGGCCGCGCCGCCGGTGGCGGCTTTCGAGCCGGGCCAGGGCTTCGCGATCCTGCACATCCCGAAACTGGACGTGAAGGTGCCGGTCGCGGAGGGCGTCAGCAAGACGCAGGTGCTCGACAAGGGCATGGTCGGGCACTACGGCGAGGGCCCGCTGAAAACCGCGATGCCGTCCGACAAGCAGGGCAATTTCGCGCTGGCCGGCCATCGCAACACCCACGGGGAACCGTTCCGCTTCATCAACCGGCTGGTGCCGGGCGACCCGATCGTGGTGGAGACACGGGACGCCTACTACACCTACGAGATGACCTCCGCGCTGCCGCAGACCCCGCCGTCCAACGTGTCGGTGATCAAGCCTGTCCCCGAGGGCTCCGGCTTCACGGCGCCCGGCCGGTACATCACGCTGACGACCTGCACCCCGGAGTTCACCAGCACCTACCGGATGATCGTATGGGGCAGGATGACCGGGGAACGCCCCCGCAGCCAGGGAGCCCCGCCCGCGCTGAACAGCCCGTAAGCCGACCGTACGTACGCCACAGAGGACGAATCCGCAGTGTCTCGTGCCCGCCGCCGTTCCGCACAGCCGCCCCGCGACCGCAGTGTCCTCGCCGGGTTCCTGAGCGTGCTCGGCGAGCTCCTGATCACGGTGGGTCTGGTGCTGGGCCTGTTCGTGGCCTACTCGCTGTGGTGGACGAACGTCCTGGCCGACCGGCAGGCGTCGGCGCGCGGCGACGAGATCCGGCGCCAGTGGCAGCAGCCGTCGCCGGGCGGCGCGGCGCAGCAGCCGGCCGGACCCGGGGCGCTGGACACCCGGGGCGGCATCGGGTTCCTGCACGTACCGGCGATGGAGAACGGCGAGGTGCTGGTCAAGCCGGGCACCTCACCGGACGTGCTCAACGAAGGGGTCGCCGGGTACTACACGGAGCCGGTGAAGGCGGCGCTGCCGTGGGAGGCGAAGGGCAACTTCACGCTGGCCGCGCACCGCGACGGGCACGGGGCGAAGTTCCACGACATCGACAAGGTGAAGGACGGCGACGCCCTCGTCTTCGAGACGCGTGACACCTGGTACGTGTACAAGGTCTTCGCGGAGCTGCGCCAGACCTCGAAGTACGACGTGGACGTGATCAACCCGGTCCCGAAGGAGTCGGGCAGGACGGCCCCGGGGCGCTACATCACGCTGACGACCTGCACGCCGGTGTACACCTCGAAGTATCGCTACGTGGTGTGGGGCGAGCTGGTGCGCACGGAGAAGGTGGACGCCCGGCGCACCCCGCCCGCGGAACTGCGACGCTGACGGGAACGGCCCGGCCTCCCCCTGGAGCGGGGAGGGCCGGGCCGTTTCCGTGCGGGGCGGGTGTCAGCGGCGCGTGCCGCCGGTGAGGCCGCCGAAGAAGCCTCCGCCCTGGCCCTTGACCGTGCGGACGTTGATGACCGTGCCGGCGGGCTGGGGAGTCCCCACCGCCGGGGTGGAGTCCAGGACCACCGCGTTGTCGTCCGTGGGACCGGCGAGGACCGCTCCGAACACCAGGCCGCTCGCCTGGAGGGTCGCCTTGGCCTGGGCCACCGTCTGACCGGTCAGCGGCGGTACGACGGTCGGCTGCGCCGGCGCGGCCTTGGCGATGCTGACGTTGACCGTCGTGCCCTTGGCCAGTTCCACGCCCGGCGCGTACTGCTGCTGCACGATCGTCTTCGGCGCCGCGCCTGGCGGCGCGTCGACCTCGGTGACGCTGCCGAGCTTGAGCTTGGCGTCGGAGAGCAGCTTGGCCGCCACGTCCTGGGTCTTGCCGGTGAGGTCCGGGACGGCGCCCTTGGCGATCTCCTTGGAGACGGTCAGGGTGACGACCGAACCCTTCTCCGCCTTGGCGTCGGACTTGGGGTCCTGATCCAGGACGATGCCGGGCGACTGGTCGGACTCGACCAGCTTCTTCTCCACCTGGAAGCCCTTGCCCTGCAAGGTGGTCTCGGCCTGGTCCGACTTCATCCGCAGCACGTCGGGGACCGCCACCTTGGGCGCACCCGAGGAGATCTTGACCTTGACCGGCTGGTTCTTGTCGGCCTTGCTGTCGGGCGCCGGGCTCTGCTGGCAGACCCGGTCCTTGGGCTGGTCGTCACATTCCATCGTGCCGTCCTGCACGACCGTGAGACCGACGTTCTTGGCCCGTTCCTGGGCCGAGGCCAGGGTCTCGCCGACCAGCTTGGGGACGGAGGGCCGGTTGTCGGCGCCGCCGGTGAACAGGGTGCGGCCGATGAGGATCGCGCCGACCAGCACGAGGACGGCCGCCACGGCCAGCAGGACCGTCGAGGCGCGGCTCTTCTTCTGCGGCCGGCGGCCGTGGCCGCCCTGGTCGTAGCCGCCGTGGCCCTGGTCGCCGTACCCGTAGCCGCCGTCGCCCGGGGGCGTCGGGGGCATCATCGCGGTCTGGCCGGCGTCGGTGCTGCGCAGGGCGGTGGTGGGCTGGTCGTAGCCCTGGTGACCGTAACCGTGGCCCTGGTCGCCGTAGCCGTAGCCGGCGGCGCCCATGGCGGCGGTCGCGGCGACGGGCTGGCCGTCGAGGCAGGCCTCGATGTCGGCGCGCATCTCGTCGGCGGACTGGTAGCGGTAGTCGGGGTCCTTGACCAGGGCCTTGAGGACGATGGCGTCCATGACCGGCGTGATCTCGGGGTCGAAGTTCGACGGCGGCTGCGGTTCCTCGCGCACGTGCTGGTAGGCGACGGCCACCGGGGAGTCGCCGACGAACGGAGGCCGGACGCACAGCAGCTCGTACAGCAGGCAGCCGGCGGAGTAGAGGTCGGAGCGCGCGTCGACCTGCTCGCCCTTGGCCTGCTCCGGGGAGAGGTACTGGGCGGTGCCGATGACGGCGGCGGTCTGCGTCATGGTCATGCCGGAGTCGCCCATGGCGCGGGCGATGCCGAAGTCCATGACCTTGACCTGACCGGTGCGGGTCAGCATCACGTTGGCGGGCTTGATGTCGCGGTGCACGATGCCGGCGCGGTGCGAGTACTCGAGGGCCTGGAGGATGCCGATGGTCATTTCCAGGGTGCGCTCGGGCAGCAGCTTGCGGCCGGAGTGCAGCAGCTCGCGCAGGGTGGACCCGTCGACGTACTCCATCACGATGTACGGGATGGAGATGTTGTCTACGTAGTCCTCGCCGGTGTCGTAGACGGCGACGATCGCCGGGTGGTTGAGCGATGCGGCCGACTGGGCCTCGCGGCGGAACCGGGCCTGGAAGGACGGGTCGCGGGCGAGGTCGGCGCGCAGGGTCTTGACGGCGACGGTACGGCCGAGCCGGGTGTCGTGACCGAGGTAGACCTCGGCCATGCCACCACGGCCGAGCACGTGGCTCAGCTCGTACCGGCCGCCGAGGCGACGCGGCTCTTCCATAACTTGCAGCCCTCTCCGTCAGTCCCGACCGCACCGGTGTGTGGTCCGGCGGTGTGCTGTTCGCGCAAAGGCTACCGGCCGATCGGGAGTGATCGTCTCGTGACCACAGGCTGATACGAGACCGGTACCGAGCGCTCGGATCCTGTCTTCGTTCCTCATCCCTTGTTGTTCTTCAGAACGGCTTCCATGACCGCCTTGGCGACCGGCGCAGCCAGGCCGCCACCGGTGATGTCCTCACGGCTGGCGTCGCTGTCCTCGACGACGACGGCGACGGCGACCGGGGAGGAACCGTCGGGGAGCTCGGCGTAGGAGATGAACCAGGCGTAGGGGCGCTTGGCGTTCTTCTCGCCGTGCTGGGCGGTACCGGTCTTGCCTCCGACGGTCACGCCCTTGATCTTGGCCGGGGTGCCGGTGCCGTTCTCGACGACGTTGACCATCATCTTCTGGACCTTCTGCGCGTTCGCGGCGGAGAGGGGCCGGCTCATTTCCTGCGGCTCGTGCTTCTCGATCACGTCGAGGTTGGGCGCGGTCAGCTGGTCGACCATGTAGGGCTTCATCAGCTTGCCGTCGTTGGCGATGGCCGAGGTGACCATGGCCATCTGGAGGGGGGTGGCGGCGGTGTTGAACTGGCCGATGGAGCTCTGCGCGTTGCCGTCCTTGCTCATGTTCTTGTCGTAGACGCTGGCGAAGGCGCGGACGGGGGTGTCGATGGTGCTGTTGAACCCGAACTTCTGGGCCATGTCGACCATCTTGTCGCGGCCGACCTTGTCGCCCATGTTGGCGAAGACCGAGTTGCAGGACACCTGCAACGCGTAATTCAGGGTCGCCTTCTCGCAGTTGCTGGCGTGGTTGACCATCGGGGTCTGCGTGCCGGGCAGGATGTACGGCTCGGCGGTGTCCGTGGGCGCGTTGATGTCCGTGACCACGCCGTTCTCCAGCGCGGCGGAGGCCGTGACCACCTTGAAGGTGGAGCCCGGCGGGTAGGTCTCGCGCAGGGCGCGGTTGACGAGGTTCTTGTCCTCGCTGTCGTTGAGTTCGCGCCAGGCCTTGCCGTCGTCCTTCGAGAAGCCGGCGAAGCGGGAGGGGTCGTAGGACGGGGTGCTGACCAGGGCCAGGATGGCGCCGGTGCGCGGGTCGATCGCCGCGACGGCACCCTTCTTGTTGCCGAGCTGCTGGTAGGCCGCCTTCTGGGCGGCGGCGTTCAGGGTGGTGACGACGTTGCCGCCCTGCTTCTTCTCCCCGGTGAACATGCCGATGGTGCGGTCGAAGAAGAGCCGGTCGTCGTTGCCGGTGAGGATGCCGTCGTCGATGTTCTCCAGCTGCGTCGAGCCGAAGGCCTGCGAGGCGTAGCCGGTGACGGGCGCCCACAGGGGGCCGTCGATGTACGTCCGCTTGTACTTGAAGTCGCTGCCGTCGGTGACGGCGGAGCCGGTGACCGGCTGGCCCTGGACGATGATGTTGCCGCGCTCGGTGGCGTACTGGGCGATCTGGACCCGGCGGTTTTCCTTGCGGGTGCTGAGTTCCTCGGCCTGGACGTACTGCAGCCAGTTCGTACGGATCAGCAGCGCGAGGACGAGCAGCCCGCAGAACAGCGAGATGCGGCGCAGGGGCTTGTTCATGACGGTCGGACCACCTGGGTCATCTCGGAGTCGGGGGACGGGGCGGGGGCCGGGGCGGGGCGGCGTGCGGTGTCGCTGATCCGGATGAGGATGGCGATGAGCACCCAGTTCGCGAGGACGGAGGAACCGCCGGAGGCGAGGAAGGGCATGGTCATGCCGGTGAGGGGGATGAGGCCCATGACTCCGCCGGCGACGACGAAGATCTGGAGGGAGAACGCGCCGGAGAGGCCGATGGCGAAGAGCTTGCCGAACGGGTCGCGGGCGGCGAGGGCGGTGCGGACGCCGCGCTCGATGATCAGGCCGTAGAGCAGCAGGAAAGCCATGACGCCGGAGAGGCCGAGTTCCTCGCCGACGGTGGAGAAGATGAAGTCGGAGTTGGCGGCGAAGCCGATCAGGTCGGAGTTGCCCTGTCCCCAGCCGGTGCCGAGGACCCCGCCGGAACCGAAGCTCATGATCGACTGGCCGACCTGCTCGCAGGCGCCGGACTTGCTGTAGCAGGCGAACGGGTCGAGCCAGGCGGTGACGCGGACCTTGACGTGGCTGGCGGTGGTGCCGACGACGACGGCGCCGCCGATCGACATGAGCAGGCCGATCACGATCCAGCTGGTGCGTTCGGTGGCCACGTACAGCATGATCACGAACATGCCGAAGAAGAGCAGCGAGGTGCCGAGGTCGTTCTCGAAGACGAGGACGAGCAGGCTCATCGCCCAGATCATCAGGATCGGACCGAGGTCACGGCCGCGCGGCAGGTAGAGGCCCATGAAGCGGCGGCTGGCCAGCGCCAGGGCGTCGCGCTTCACCATCAGGTACCCGGCGAAGAAGATCGCGATCACGATCTTCGCGAACTCGCCCGGCTGGATGGAGAAGCCGCCGACGCTGATCCAGATCTTCGCGCCGAAGACGTCGGCGCCCAGGCCCGGGACGACGGGCAGGATCAGCAGGACCAGCGAGGCGGCCATGGAGATGTACGTGAACCGCTGGAGCACGCGGTGGTCCTTGAGGACCAGCAGCACGACCGCGAACAGGGCGAGGGCGAGGGCCGTGTACATCATCTGCCGGGGCGCCGACTCGGTGAAGCCGCCGAACTGGCGCTTGGCGAGGTTCTGCAGCCGCTCGGACTGGTCGAGCCGGTAGATGATCACGAGCCCGAGCCCGTTGAGCAGCGTGGCGATCGGCAGCAGCAACGGGTCGGCGTACTTGGCGTAGCGGCGCACCACGAGGTGCGCGAGACCGGCGAGCACGCCGAGGCCGAGCCCGTAGGTGAGCATGCCCGGAGGCAGCTTGCCGTGGATCGACAGCCCCACGTTGGCGTAGGCGAAGATCGGGATGACCACGGCGAAGGCGAGCAGCAGGAGCTCGGTGTTCCGCCGGCTCGGCAGCTCGATCGCGCCGATGGTGGTCGTGTTGGTGACAACGCTCATGGTGTGGCAGGCCCCCTGTGCCCGCGTGTGGCTAGGGCTTTTCGCACTGGCCGGCCAGCTGCTGCTCCGCGGGAGTCAGGCCGGGGCCGGGTGTCGGGTTGTTCTGCGCCTCGGCGGCGCGGCGGGCTTCGTCCTTCTTGCAGGCGGACACCTGGGCGCCGAGCTCGTCGATCTTCTTGCGGGCTCCGTCGAGGCTGCCTTCGCCGATCGTGGCCTGGACCTGCTTGCGCTTGAAGGACGGCAGGTACTTGAGTTCGATGTCGGGGTGGTCCGTCTCCACCTGCGAGAGGTGGATCCAGGCGAGGTTCTGGCTGATGCCGCGGTACAGCGCGACGTGATCGTCCTTGACGCCGACGTAGAACTGGGTTTGGGTCCAGCGGTGCCCGGCGTACACGCCTCCGCCGATCACGCCCGCGACGAGCAGCAGGATCAGGGTCCGGCCGGTCCACCTGCGCCCTTTGCCGCGGCGCCTGCGCGGCTTGTCGTAGGTGTCCTCGTAGCCGGATTCGGTGTCGTAGGCGCCGCTGTCGGCGTCGCCGAAGCTTCCGTAGCCGCCGCCCTGGCTCTGGTCGGGGTATCCGTAGCCGGGGTTGTCGCCGCTGCCGGGAGGGCCGAAGGCGCCCGCGGGCGGGGCGGCCGGGCGGCCGAGACCCGAGGCCCGGCCGGCCGGGGTCTGCATGGCGTTGCCGTCGAAGAGCTGGTGCTGGTTCTCGGCGACCGCGCCGACGACCACCGGGGTGTCGTTCAGCTGGGCGGCGAGGGTGTCGCCGCTGTCGGTGTCGAGGACGTCGGCCACGATGCAGGTGATGTTGTCGGGGCCGCCACCGCGCAGGGCGAGCTGGATCAGGGACTGCACGGTCTCGTGCGGGCCGTGGTAGTCGGCGAGGGTCTCCTCCAGCGTCTGGTGGGAGACGACGCCGGACAGCCCGTCGGAGCAGATGAGGTAGCGGTCGCCGGGACGGACCTCGCGGATGGACAGGTCCGGCTCGACGATGTCGCCGCTGCCCAGGGCCCGCATGAGCAGCGAGCGCTGCGGGTGGGTGGTGGCTTCCTCTTCGGTGATGCGGCCCTCGTCGACGAGGCGCTGCACCCAGGTGTGGTCCTGGGTGATCTGCGTGAGGACGCCGTCGCGCAGGAGGTACGCGCGGGAGTCGCCGACGTGGACGAGGCCGAGGCGCTGGCCGGTCCACAGCAGGGCGGTCAGGGTGGTGCCCATGCCCTCCAGCTGTGGGTCTTCCTCGACCATGGCGCGCAACTGGTCGTTGGCGCGCTGCACGGCGACGCTGAGGGCGGTGAGGATGTCGGAGCCCGGGACGTCGTCGTCGAGCTGCACGAGGGTGGAGATCACCTCGGAGCTGGCGACTTCGCCGGCGGCCTGGCCGCCCATGCCGTCGGCGATCGCGAGGAGGCGGGGGCCGGCGTAACCGGAGTCCTCGTTGCCTTCGCGGATCATGCCCTTGTGCGATCCGGCGGCGAACCGCAGGGACAGACTCATGCGCACCTGCCCTGTCGACGCTGCCTCCGGGTACAACCGGTCTCGACGAGCCACACTGCCCACCCTCCGGTCGGGAGCGCGCGCGGGTCCGTGTCCCCGGTGGGACGGGCCGCCGCGGCTCGCTCGCTCCGCTCGCTCATTCTCGTACTACTTCCGCAGCTCGATGACGGTCTTGCCGATGCGGATCGGGGCGCCCGGCGGGATGGGCGTCGGGGTGGTCAGCCGGGTCCGGTCGAGATAGGTCCCGTTGGTGGACCCGAGGTCCTCGACGATCCACTGGCCGTCGGTGTCGGGGTAGATCCTGGCATGACGGCTGGACGCGTAGTCGTCGTCCAGCACGATCGTGGAGTCGTGGGCGCGGCCCAAGGTGATCGTCTGCCCGGACAGGGCGACCGTGGTACCCGTGAGGGTGCCCTCGGACACGACGAGTTTGGTGGGCGCCCCGCGGCGCTGCCGCTGCTGCGGGGGCGCGCTCTGGCGCCCCGTCTGCTGCGGGGCACCGCCTGCGCCGCCGCCGCGGCGGGAGCCGCGTTGCGTGACTCTCGTGCCGAAGAGGTCGCTGCGGATGACCTGGACGGCCACGATGACGAACAGCCACAGAACGGCCAGGAAACCCAACCGCATGACCGTCAGGGTCAGCTCTGACATTGCCCCCGCTTCACCCTTCGGCTTGCCGGTAAATGATGGTGGTGCTGCCCACGACGATCCGCGAGCCGTCGCGGAGCGTAGCGCGGGTGGTGTGCTGCCCGTCCACCACGATGCCGTTGGTGGACCCGAGATCCTGGATCGTCGGGGGCGTTCCGGTCCGGATCTCACAGTGCCGGCGCGATACGCCGGGGTCGTCGATCCGCACATCGGCCTCGGTGCTTCGGCCGAGTACGAGCGTGGGGCGCGAGATCTGGTGGCGGGTGCCGTTGATCTCGATCCAGCGGCGCGTGGTCCCGGGGGCGCCCGGTCCCGGTCCCGGCCCGGGACCGCCGCGGCGCGCGGCGGGACCGCCGGGCGGCGGGGCGCTCGGCATGGGCGGGGCGGCGACCGGGGGGTACCCGTAGCCGCCCTGCTGCGCGCCCTGGGGCGCCTCGCCCTGCCCCTGGGGGCCGCCCGGCTGGGAGGTGCTGGAGGCGAGGGTCCGACTGCGGACGCGGTAGAGACCGGTGTCCAGGTCGTCGGCCTTCTCCAGGTGCACCTTGATGGGGCCCATGAAGCTGTAGCGCTGCTGCTTGGCGTAGTCGCGGACGAGGCCCGCGAGCTCGTCGCCGAGCTGTCCGGAGTAGGGGCTCAGGCGCTCGTAGTCGCCGGAGCTGAGTTCCACGATGAAGTCGTTGGGGACGACGGTCCGCTCGCGGTTCCAGATGGTGGCGTTGTTGTCGCACTCGCGCTGGAGGGCGCCGGCGATCTCCACCGGCTGGACTTCGGACTTGAAGACCTTGGCGAAGGTGCCGTTCACCAGACCTTCGAGTCGCTGCTCGAACCGCTTCAGAACTCCCATGGGGCACCTCCTCCGTCGTTGTCGCCCTGTACTGCTTACTGATCGTATCCACGCGTGGCGGATTCGGGTGGTTCCCCTCCGGTCGCATACCCAGGAGTGTTGGTCCTCACAAGGATCGTAGGGGCGCTCCAAGGACAGTGTCCCGCACCGGGAGCGGAGTGCGGGAGGGGACCGTCGTGGCGGTGGTGGCGGGTGGTCGGAAAGCGATGTGATTGCACCCCGTCCGACGTGCTAATGTTTCGACGTCGCCAGGGGAACGGCCCGAAAGGGAAGAACCGCTGGGGAGCTGCTCGGGCGAGTGGCGGAACGGCAGACGCGCTGGCTTCAGGTGCCAGTGTCCTTCGGGACGTGGGGGTTCAAATCCCCCCTCGCCCACTGAGGACGCCGATGAAACGGTGTTCTTGGCAACGACGAAACGGTCGTCATCGTGAAAACGATGGCGGCCGTTTTGCTTTGCCCTGCGACGGCTCGTGTGGTGCCTGCATCGCGCTGAGGGCGAGTCAGGCGCCGAAGTGCCGGTGACGTACGTCATGGCCGGGGCGTGCGCCGCAGATGCGCGTCTGGTGGTGTGGGCGGTGGCCGGGGTGGATCTCGTCGTCGAAGTCGTTGTCGACGCGATGGTCCCGGCCGCGTTCCGGGTGCTGCACCTGTTGTGGGTCGGGTGCGCCCTCGTGCTCTGCGCGATGACCGTCCGTGCGCCGCACCTGTTGGACGGGCGGGTACTGCGGCTGCGGACCGGGCCGTTCAGGGGGCTGTGCCTGCCGCTGTCGGAGGTGGTGGGGGCGCGGGCCGAGCACGGGCTGGCCGTCGGGCACGGGCTGCGGCGGGGTGGGAGCGTCAGGGCCCGGAGGGTGCGGTTCTGTGCCGACCGGCCGGCCGCGGCCGCGCGGCTGATCAGGCAGGCGGCGGGACGGGCCGCCGTACGTGAGCCGGACCGGGGCCCGGGCCGGAGCGTGAGAACCCGGTGCGGGGCGCCCTGCTGGTCAGGGGTGCCGGGCAGTCGATACGGTCAGGCCGAATCATTGATGTTGGCCGAGAAGTACGGCAGTTACGGGTGGGGGGCGGCACGCATGGTGGCGGTACCGGCGGAGCAGGCAGTGGGGGCGGAACCGGCGACGGGAGCCGGACGGATACCGCGGGTCGCCGGATTCGCGCCGCGGGTCGTGGCGGGCTCCGCCAAGGAGACCGGCAGGGCGCTGCGGGCACGCGTTCCGCGCTCGGCGCACGCGCGGTTCGAGGCCCCGGCCGGACGGCCGGACGCCGTGCGCGCCGTCGAGGAGTCCAACGTCGGACGGGTCGCGGAACTCACGCCGATCCGCGTGGGCCGCATGGCCGCGAACCCGTTCGCGTTCCTGCGGGGCGCGGCCGGTCTGATGGCGCACGACCTGTCCGGCGGCCCGGTGACCGGCGTCGGCGCGCAGATCTGCGGTGACGCGCACGCGGCGAACTTCGGTCTCTACGGGGACGCGCGCGGCCGGCTCGTCATCGACCTGAACGACTTCGACGAGACCGTCTTCGGGCCGTGGGAGTGGGACGTGAAGCGGCTGGCGACCTCGCTGGTGCTGGCCGGCCGGGTGGCGGGGGCGGACGAGGACACCTGCCGGGCGGCCGCGCTGGACGCGGTGGGCGCATACCGGCGGACCATGCGGCTGCTGGCCAAGCTGCCGGCGCTCGACGCGTGGAACGCCATCGCGGACGAGGAACTGGTCTCGCACACCGATGCCCGGGACCTGCTGGGCACCCTGGAACGGGTCTCGGAGAAGGCCCGCAACAACACCTCGGCCCGGTTCGCGGCCAAGTCGACGCAGGCCGGTCCCGACGGGTTCCGGCGCTTCGTGGACGCGCTTCCGGTTCTGCGCCGGGTCGGCGACGACGAGGCGGCTGCCGTGGCCGCCTCGCTGGGCCCCTACTTGCACACCTTGCAGGGCGACCGGCTGCCGCTGCTGGCCCGGTACGCCATCCACGACGTCGCGTTCCGCGTGGTGGGCACCGGGAGCGTGGGCACCCGCTCGTACGTGGTGCTGCTGCTGGACCACCGGGGGGAGCCGCTGGTCCTCCAGGTGAAGGAGGCGCGGCCTTCCGTGCTGCTGCCGCACCTGCCCGCGCTGGGCTTCCACGCGCCGCAGGAGGAGCACGAGGGCCGCCGGGTGGTGGCCGGACAGCAGCGCATGCAGGTGGTGTCCGACATCCTGCTGGGCTGGACCACCGTGGAGGGGCGCCCCTATCAGGTCCGCCAGTTCCGCAACCGCAAGGGCAGTGTGGACCCGGCGGCGCTCGCCCCCGAGCAGATCGACGACTACGGACGGATGACCGGCGCCCTGCTGGCCCGGGCCCACGCACACAGCGCCGATCCGCGGGTGCTCGCGGGGTACTGCGGAAAGAACGAGGAGCTGGACGAGGCGATGGCCGCCTTTGCCGTGGCGTATGCGGACCGGAGCGAGGCCGACCACGCCTATCTGGTGGCGGCGGTCCGGTCTGGCCGGATCGCGGCCGAGTTCGGCGTCTGAGGGTAGGGGCCCGTCCCTCTCCGGGGCACTGCGGGCGGCGGTGGTGGAGCGGGGCGACGGGGGACGTTTCACGTGAAACCAGTGGATGTTTCACGTGAAACACGCAGCGTCCACCGGGGCGGACGGGCCTTAGGCTGGCCGGGTGAGCGAGCACACGGAGCAGACAGTCCCCCAAGAGCCCGCCGACTCCGGCGACGAGCGGCCCGAGGCCCGGCTTGACCGGGCGGTGCGTGCCGCGGAGCAGGCGCTGATCGAGTTTGAGATCGCGGTGGAGACCTTCCGGGTGGAGGTGGAGAACTTCTCCAGGCTGCACCACCAGAAGCTCGGCCCGATGTACTCGCGGCTCGACGAACTGGACGCGCTGATCGCCGAGGCGAAGGCGGCGCGGACCGGTGATCCGGAGGATCTTCGGCGGGCCCGCGATGCGCGGTCGCTGGTGATGCCGATGCCCGGCGTCGACGAGCTGTTCCACGACTGGATGGGCTCCGACGGGATCTCCGACGACGCCGCCGCGATGCTCACCGACCGTACCGTGCGGCCGCCGGAGCGGGTGCGGCCCTCGGAGGAGGTCCGCAGGCTGTACCGCGAGCTGGTGCGCAAGGCGCATCCGGACCTCGCCCAGGACGAAGCCGAGCGCGCGCGGCGGGACGCGTTCATCTCCCGGGTCAACGCGGCGTACGCGCGGGGCGAGGAGACCCTGCTGCGCGAGCTGGCGGAGGAGTGGGCGGCGGGCCCGGCGCCGGAGTCGGCCCGGCCGAGCGAGAGCGACGAGCTCTATGCGCGGCTGGAGTGGCTGGCGCGGCGCAAGGAGCTCTTGGCGGCGGTGGCGCGGGAGCTGGAGGAGAGCGCGATCGGATCGATGCTGCGGATGGCTCCGGACGACCCGGACCGGCTGCTGGAGGAAATCGCGGAGCAACTGCTGGCGCAGGTCTCCGAGCGTGAGACGGAACTGGCGGGTCTGACCGCGGGGCAGTGAGGCGCGACGGCTCGGGCGGGTGGCGCGTATCTGGGCCGGTATAGGTTGGGATCCGGATCTGTGACGAGAGAAGGCGACGTATGAACTTCGGACCGCTTCCCTCGGTGGGCGCCGCCGAGGTGCCCTCCGAAGGCTTTGTCCTGGACGTCCGCGAGGACGACGAATGGGCGGCCGGGCATGTCGAGGGCGCACTGCACATCCCGATGAGCGACTTCGTGGCCCGCTTCGGCGAGCTCACCGAGGCCGTCGAGGACGGCGGCCGGGTGCACGTGATGTGCCGTGTGGGCGGCCGTTCCGCGCAGGTCACCCAGTACCTCGTCCGCCAGGGCATCGACGCCGTGAACATCGACGGCGGGATGCAGGCCTGGGACGGCGCCCGGCGCCCGATGGTCAGCGAGAGCGGGAACCCGCCCTTCGTCCTCTGAGCCGGGCTCGGCAGCGCGCCGGTCAGGCGAGCGGGTGGGCGGCCAGAAGGTCTCCCAGGGCCTCCTCGTGCGCGGCGGCCGGTCCGAGCTGGAGTTCCAGTTGCTTGGCCCAGGCGTGGTAGCGGTGGAGCGGGTAGTCGGTGTCGGCGCCGAAGCCGCCGTGCAGGTGCTGGGCGGTCTGCACGACCCGGCGTACGCCCTCGGAGGCCCAGATCTTGGCCACCGCGACATCACCGGAGACCGGCAGCGGGCCCCCCGCGCCCGCTGCCGCGCTCTCCAGCCTCCAGGCCGCCTGCCAGAGGGTGACCTCCATGGCGCGCAGGTCGATGTACCGGTCCGCGGCCTGCACGGCGACGGCCTGGAAGGTGGCGACGGGGAAGCCGAACTGCTCCCGCTTCCCCGTGTACTGGCTGGTCATGCTCAGGACGGCTTCGCCGAGGCCGAGTGCGAGGGCGCAGGTGCCAGTCGCCAGCAGCCGGTGGAGCAGGTCCCAGGCGGCCGGGTCGGTGATGAGGTGCGTGCCGGGCACCCGCACCCCGTCCAGGGTGAGGCGGGCGAGCCGCTCCCCGCTGGTGGAGTACTGGTCCGCGAGGGTCAGCCCCTCGGTGACACGGGAAACCAGCGCGAGGACCGCGGCTCCCTCCCCGGCGTGGGCGGGGACGGCGATCCAGTCGGCGTTCTGCGCCCAGGGGACGGAGGTCTGCACCCCGCTCAGGACCCACCCCGAGCCGTCGGGGCTGGCGGTCACGGCGAGTTCGGCCGGATCGTGGCCGGTGCGGCCGTGCGCGGCGGCGGTGAGGACGACGGTTCCGCGGCCGGCTCCGGGAAGCAGGGCGGCGGCCAATTCCCGGCCGCCGTGGGCCTGGACCGCCATGGCGGTGGCGCAGTGCTCCAGCAGTGGTATCCGGGCCAGCACCTTCCCCGCCTCGCGCAGCACCAGGCACAGGGCGATGGCGCCGAGCCCGGCTCCGCCGTGTTCCTCGGCGAGGACCAGGCTCAGCAGGTCGGATCCGGCGAGACGGGCCCACAGCGGCCGGTCGAAGTCGTCGGCCACCGCTCCCGGGGTGAGCGCGGGGCTCGGGACACCGTCGGGCGAGACACCCGCGAACACGGCCTTGGCCGCTTCGACGGCGGCCTGCTGCTCCTCGGTGAAGGTGAAGTCCACTGCCAGTCCTCCCGGGTGCCCACCGGACCGTGCCGGTTCACGTCCTGCGCCGATCTGACGGAGCGTCAAGATAGAGCAGTGCCGTTGAAAAGCACAGCCTCCGCGAGGGCCGACCGGTCAGCGGTCGAAGTCGATCTCCACTTCCTCCGTCATCGCGTGGGACTGGCAGGCGAGCACGAACCCGGCCTCCGTCTCCTCCGCCTCCAGCGCGAAGTTGCGGTCCATCCGCACCTCACCCGACACCAGGAACGCCCGGCAGGTCCCGCAGACCCCGCCCTTGCAGGCGTAGGGGGCATCCGCGCGGTTGCGCAGTACGGCATCCAGCAGGGACTCCCCGTCCTGGACCGGCCAGGTGCCCGACCGGCCGTCGAGACGGGCGGTGACCCGGCCCCGGGAGGCGACGGCCGAAGGGGCCCGCCCGGCGGCGGCCTGGGGCGCGCTGTCCTCGGCCCCCTGGGGCGCGGTGTCCTCGACATGGAATATCTCTTCGTGCACCCGGCCCCGTACGACACCGAGGGCGTTCAGCGCCCGCTCCGCGCCCTGCACCAGACCGTACGGGCCGCACAGGAACCACCCCGTCACCTCCGCGACGGGCAGCAGCGCCGGCAGCAGGGCGCTCAGCCGCTGCTCGTCCAGCCGCCCGGACGGCAGTCCGGCCTCCTGCTCCTCCCGGGACAGCACGGTGACGAGCTGGAACCGGTCCGGGTAGCGGTCCTTGAGGTCCGCGACCTCCTCCAGGAACATCGTCGAAGCCGCCGTACGGTCACTGCGCACGAGGCAGAAGCGGGCGTCGGGACGGCCCGCCAGCAGGGAGGCCGCGATCGACAGGACGGGGGTGATCCCGCTGCCGCCGACGATCGCCGCGTAGTGCGCGGCCGCCGGCGCCGTGGCCGGGTCCAGGACGAACCGCCCGGCCGGGACCATCACGTCGAGGACGTCTCCGGCGGCGATCTCCTTGTGGGCGAACGTGGAGAACTCGCCGCCCTCCACGAGTCGCACGCCGACCCGCAGCAGTGAGGGACCCGCCTCGCCCGGGGCCGGGGAGCAGATCGAGTAGGTGCGGCGGACCTCGGAGCCCTCGGGGGTGCTGCGGCGCAGCGTCAGGTGCTGGCCCGGCGCGTGCCGGTACTCGGCGCGCAGTTCCTGCGGTACCCGCAGCGTCAGGGCCACCGAGTCGTCGGTGAGCCGGTCGACCGCCACCACCGTGAGGGCGTGGAAAGCGCCGTGGCGCGCGGGACGCGGCGCCCCCGCCGGGGACGACTGCGTGGGCGACGGCGGCGGCACGGCCATTTACAGCTCCTTGAAGTGGTCGAACGGTTCACGGCAGGCGACGCAGCGGCGCAGCGCCTTGCACGCGGTGGAGGAGAACCGGCTGAGCAGTTCGGTGTCGGTCGACCCGCAGTGCGGGCAGCGGACCGACAGCGTCAGCGGGACCGGGCCGCCCGCGGCGTGCGGGCGGGGCGGGGCTATGCCGAACTCGGCGAGCTTGCGCCGGCCCTCGGCGCTGATGTCGTCGGTCGACCAGGCCGGGGCCAGCACGGTGGTCACCCGCACCTCGGGGATGCCGTGCCCGGTCAGGGCCTGGCGGATGTCGGCCGACATGGCCTCGATTGCCGGGCAGCCGGTGTAGGTGGGGGTGAGGAGGACCTCGGCGTGGCCGTCCTCATGCATCCGGACCCCGCGCATGACGCCGAGCTCGGCCAGGGTGAGGACGGGCAGCTCCGGGTCCGGGACGGCGCCGGCCAGCTCGGCCAGCTCCGCCTCCAGGCGGGTCGTTCCGGCGTCCGTTCCCGTGCCGGGTGCCGCGTCGGTCACCATGACGCCCCCGGATGGCTGCGGTGCAGGTGCTGCATCTCGGCCAGCATCCGGCCGAACGGTTCGGTGTGCAGCCCCTGCCGGCCGGCGCCGGCGGCCCAGGCTCCCGTCCGTGGTCCTTCGGGCAGGGTGAGCCCGGCGCGCTCCAGGACCGCACCGACCGTGGCCAGCCAGCGCTCTTCCAGGGCGGGCCACTCGACGCCTTCGAGGCCGTCGACCGGCTGGAACATCTCGCCGGTGTACTTCCACAGCTCGTCCAGCGCGGCCCGCATCCGGGCCCGGCTCTCCTGCGTGCCGTCGCCGAGCCGCAGCGTCCACTGCTCGGCGTGGTCGCGGTGGTACGCGGTCTCCTTCACGGCCTTGGCGGCCAGAGGCGCGAACGGGCCGTCGCCCGCGGCCAGTTCCGAGTACAGCTCGTGCTGGTAGAACGAGAAGTAGAGCTGCCGGGCGATGGTGTGGGCGAAGTCGCCGTTGGGCCGCTCGACCAGCTGGAGGTTCCGGAAGGAGCGCTCCTCGCGCAGGAACGCCAGCTCGTCCTCGTCGCCCGCCATGGACAGCAACAGGCGCGCCTGACCCAGCAGATCGAGGGCGATGTTGGCCAGGGCCACCTCTTCCTCCAGGACGGGGGCGTGCCCCGCCCATTCGCCGAGGCGGTGGGAGAGGATCAGCGCGTCGTCCCCAAGGGCCATGGCGGCCGACCGAACAGGATCGGTGCCGGTCGCGGCGGTCGCGGCGGTGCCGGTGGCATCGCTGGTCATGTTGCTGGTCACAGGTGGCGCACCCCCTCGGGGATGTCGTAGAAGGTGGGGTGCCGGTAGGGCTTGTCGGCGGCCGGGGCGAAGAACGGGTCCCGCTCGTCCGGCGAGGAGGCGGTGATCTCGGTCGAGGGCACCACCCAGATCGAGACGCCTTCGCTGCGCCGCGTGTAGAGGTCACGGGCGTTGCGCAGGGCCATCTCCGCGTCCGGGGCGTGCAGGCTTCCCGCGTGCGTGTGCGAGAGGCCGCGCCGCGAGCGGACGAACACCTCCCACAGCGGCCAGTTCTGCGTCATGCCTGTGTCTCCTCGTGGTTCGTCGCCGGGTGTCCGGCGGGCTCTGCGGTGGTGCCGTCCGCCGGGCGGGCGGCCGGCCGGTCTGCCTGCCGCGCGTGCTTCGCCGCGTACGCCGCGGCCGCGTCCCGTACCCAGGCGCCTTCCTCGTGGGCCGTGCGCCGCTGGCTGAGGCGCTGTTCGTTGCACGGGCCGTTGCCCTTGAGCACGTCCCAGAACTCGGCCCAGTCGATGGCGCCGAAGTCGTAGTGCCCGCGCTCCTCGTTCCACTTGAGGTCCGGGTCGGGCAGGGTCAGCCCCAGCGACTCGGCCTGGGGCACGGCGATGTCCACGAAGCGCTGACGCAGCTCGTCGTTCGAATGGCGCTTGATCCGCCAGGCCATCGACTGCGCCGAATGCGCCGACTCCCCGTCCGGCGGGCCGAACATCATCAGCGAAGGCCACCACCACCGGTCCACGGCGTCCTGGGCCATGGCGTGCTGGGCCTCGGTGCCCTTCGACAGGGCCAGGAGCAGCTCGTACCCCTGGCGCTGGTGGAAGGACTCCTCCTTGCAGATGCGGACCATGGCGCGCGCGTACGGACCGTACGAGCAGCGGCAGATCGGCACCTGGTTGGTGATGGCCGCCCCGTCCACGAGCCAGCCGATCGCGCCGACATCGGCCCAGGTCAGGGTGGGGTAGTTGAAGATCGAGGAGTACTTCTGCTTCCCCGAGTGGAGCTTGTCGAGCAGCTCGTCACGGCTCGTTCCGAGGGTCTCGGCGGCGCTGTACAGGTAGAGGCCGTGCCCGGCCTCGTCCTGGACCTTGGCCATCAGGATCGCCTTGCGGCGCAGCGAGGGCGCACGGGTGATCCAGTTGGCCTCGGGCTGCATGCCGATGATCTCGGAGTGGGCGTGCTGGGCCATCTGGCGGACCAGCGAGGCGCGGTATTCGTCGGGCATCCAGTCACGCGGCTCGACGCGCTCGTCCGCCGCCACGGCGGCGTCGAACGCGGCCGCGAGCTGCGCGCCGAGATCGCCGATCTCGCCGTGCCCCGGCTGCGCGGGACCCGTGCCCGGGCCTGCTTCCTGCCCAGATTCCGGGGTCACTGTGACCATCCCGGCCCCCTGTCAGAGTCTGCTTTCCGCCCGACCGACCGATCGTTCGGTTCATCCTCTTCAATGGTGAGACGACGGCCCGTAGGGTGTCAACCTCTGTGGGCAACCCTGTGGACGCCGGACGATCGGGACGCGATGGATTCGAACGAGGGAAAGCTCGCGGAACGGGCCGTTCCGCTGCCCGTCACGGCGCCCCGCGCCGCCGGGATCGCCGGCCTGTCCACCCCGTACCGCGTGCTCGCGGCGGTGGCCCTCGGCGCGATCGCCGTGGCCGCCTGCGCACACCTGGCGCTCGTCTTCCTGCACGTCGCGCCGTCCAACACGGTCAGCAAACGGCACGCGGCGACCGTCGACAGCTGGATCTACCCCGAGTTCGAACAGAACTGGAAGCTCTTCGCGCCCAACCCGCTCCAGCAGAACATCGCGGTCCAGGTACGGGCCCAGCTGCGGACGGCCGGCGGCGAGCTCACCACCAGCGACTGGCGCGACCTGTCGGCCGAGGACGGCGCGGCCATCCGGCACGACCTGCTGCCGAGCCACACCCGGCAGAACGAGCTCCGGCGGGCCTGGGACTTTTTCACCGGCTCGCACGACGACGACAACAAGCCGAACGGCGAACGCGGCGCCCTCTCGGAGGCCTACCTGCGGCGGATCGCCCTGGACCGCCTGGCCGGGTGGCAGCGCGGCGGTGAGCGCATCGTACGGATCCAGCTGCGCTCGGCGACGACGGCCGTTGCGGCGCCGAAGTGGAGCGCCGAACGCACCGACACCCAGACGTACTACCGGGAGCTGCCGTGGTGGACCCTCTGAGGGCGCGGGCCGCGGCCGAGCGGGGCCTGGCGAGGGTCACCGGGGAGGCGCTGGGCCCGTACCAGAGCGCGGTCGTACGGATCGGCTTCGCCGGGACGTGGCTCTTCTTCCTGCTGCGCGAGTTCCCCAACCGGCACGAGCTGTACGGGCCGGACGGGCCCTGGAGCTGGGCGCTCGCGAAGCGGCTGATCGCCACGAACCACGCGTTCACGGTGCTGATGTGGTCGGACGCGACATGGTGGTTCGAGGCCGTCTACGTCGTCTCCGTGCTCGCGAGCGCGCTGCTGGTGCTGGGCTGGCGGACGCGGGCGACGTCCGTGGTGTTCATGGTGGGCGTGCTCTCGCTCCAGAACCGCAGCGTGTTCATGGGGGACGGCGGCGACAACGTCATCCACCTGATGGCGGTCTACCTGGTGCTGACGCGGTGCGCGCAGGTGTGGTCGCTGGACGCGCGGCGGACCGAGCGGGGCGGGGCAGGCCCGGCGGGGCCGGTGCTGTGGGGCGTGCTGGGCGCCGTGTTCGGCTACGGGGCGCTGGCCGGGCGGTTCGACGCGCTGTGGGCGGCGGCGTTCGGGGCCCTGTGGGTGGGCGCCGGAGTGTGGTGGCTGGCCGGGCGGTACGCCCCCGAGGGGGAGGGACGGGCGCTCCTCGACGTCCTGGCGAACCTGCTGCACAACGCGGGGATGCTGGTGATCATGGCGGAGGTGTGCCTGATCTACGCGACGGCCGGCTGGTACAAGATCCAGGGGTCCCGCTGGCAGGACGGGACGGCGCTGTACTACCCGCTGGGGCTGGACTACTTCACCCCGTGGCCGGGGCTGTCGGCGCTGCTGGCCGGCAGCGGGACGGTGGTGATGCTGCTGACCTACGGCACGGTGGCGGTGCAGGTCGCGTTCCCGTTCACGCTGTTCAACCGCCGGATCAAGAACGCGCTGCTGGCGGTGATGATGCTGGAGCACCTCGGGATCGCGGTGGTGCTGGGGCTGCCGTTCTTCTCGATGGCGATGATCGCGGCCGATGCGGTGTTCCTGCCGACGGGGTTCCTGGTGTGGCTGGGAGCCCGGGTGGCGCTCGTACGGGTCCGCCGCGGCCGGACCGGGCCGGTGGCGGTGGCCGGGGCGGGAGCCGTCGGGCGTTGACGGCACGGGACCCCGTCGCTGCCGGCCGGCGGCGGGCAGGGCCGTAGGGTCGGCGGTATGAGTGAGCAGCGTGGTGGGGGCGATGGGGTTGCGCGGGCCTGGCGGGAGGCCGCCGGGCGGGAGGACCTCGTGCTCCTCGACGGGTTCCACGCGCTCAAGCACGCCCTGCGCTTCGGCGCCGACGTCAGGGCCGTGATCGCCGACGACCCCGCCGCCGTGCGGGCGCTCGCCGCCGAACTGGCCCCGGACGTGGAGGCGCAGGTGGCGCGCCTGGCAGGCCAGGCGGAGCTGCGCACGCTGCTGGGCCGCGTGCACCCCACCGGGGTCGCGGCCCTGGCGGTCAGGCCCGATCGCGCCGAAGGGCGGGCCCGGCTGGAGCGGATGCCCCGGCCCGCGCCGGTCGTCGTACTGGACAACCCCCGCAACCTCGGCAACGTCGGAGCGGTCGTCCGGCTGGCCGCCGGCTTCGGCGCCACCGGCGTCGTCACCCGGGGCGACCTCGACCCCTGGCACAGCAACGTGGTCCGCGCCGGAGCCGGACTGCACTACGCCACGACCGTCGACCGGGTGGAGATCGACACCCTGCCCCCCGGGCCGCTGTACGCGCTCGACCCGGAGGGTGAGGACATCCGCGCCCTCACCCTCCCCGACGACGCCCTGCTCGCCTTCGGCTCCGAACGCCACGGCATCTCACCCGAGCTGCTCGCCCGGGCCGACCACCTGGTGTCCCTGCCGATGCGGCCGCAGGTGTCCAGCTACAACCTGGCCACCAGCGTGGCCATGACCCTCTTCCACTGGGGCGGGCCCCACGACGCAGACCGGGCTTAGCCCTGGCGGCGGACCTCCACCACGCGGAAGCGGTTCGCGACGAACGCGCCGTCGCACAGCGCCGCGTTGGCCGCGGGGTTGCCGCCCGAGCCGTGGAAGTCGGAGAACGCCGCGGTCTGGTTCACGAAGACCCCGCCGGTCAGGTTGAGCGACAGCTGCGCCGACTCCTCCAGGCAGACCTCCTCGATGGCCCGCTCGGTGTCCGCGGACGTCGTGTACGCGCCGACCGTCATCGCGCCCTTCTCCCGGACCGTGCGCCGCAGCAGTTCCAGCGCGTCAGCCGTGGAGTCGACCGCCACCGCGAACGACACCGGGCCGAAGCACTCCGACAGGTACGGCGCGGAGTCGTCCGGCTTGGAGCCGTCGAGCTTCACCATCACCGGGGTACGGACCACCGCGCCCGGGAACTCCGGGTTCGCGACCTCCCGCGAGGCCAGCGCCACCTCGCCCAGCCCGGCCGCCGCCTCCAGCCGGGCCTTGACGTCCGGGTTGACCAGCGCGCCCAGCAGGGCGTTGGCGCGGGCGTCGTCGCCGAGCAGGCCCCCGACGGAGGCGGCGAGGTCGGAGACGACCTCGTCGTACGTCTTGTGGCCGGCGTCCGTCTCGATGCCGTCGCGGGGGATCAGCAGGTTCTGCGGGGTGGTGCACATCTGGCCGCTGTACAGGGACAGCGAGAACGCGAGGTTCGACAGCATGCCCTTGTAGTTGTCGGTGGAGTCGACGACGACGGTGTTGACGCCCGCCTTCTCCGTGTACACCTGCGCCTGACGGGCGTTGGCCTCCAGCCACTCCCCGAAGGACGTCGAGCCGGTGTAGTCGATCAGCTTGATCTCGGGGCGCAGCGCGAGCGTCTTGGCGATGCCCTCGCCCGGACGCTCGACCGCCAGCGCGACCAGGTTCGGGTCGAAGCCGGCCTCGGCGAGGACCTCGCGCGCCACCCGCACCGTCAGCGCCAGCGGGAGCACGGCGCGCGGGTGCGGCTTGACCAGGACCGGGTTGCCCGTGGCCAGGGAGGCGAAGAGGCCGGGATAGCCGTTCCAGGTCGGGAAGGTGTTGCAGCCGATCATCAGGGAGATGCCGCGCGGCACGGCGGTGAAGCTCTTGCCGAGCTGCAGCGGGTCCTTCTTGCCCTGCGGCTTCGACCAGTCCGCCTGCGCCGGGACGCGGGTCTGCTCCTCGTAGGCGTAGGCGATCGCCTCCAGGCCGCGGTCCTGGGCGTGGGGACCGCCCGCCTGGAACGCCATCATGAAGGCCTGGCCGCTGGTGTGCATGACCGCGTGCGCGAACTCGTGCGTCCGCGCGGAGATCCGGGAAAGGATCTCGATGCAGACCAGCGCGCGGGTCTCGGGACCCGCGTCACGCCAGGCGCCCATGCCGGCCCGCATCGCGGGCAGCAGCACGTCGGGGTCGGCGTGCGGGTACTCGACACCGAGTTCGGGGCCGTACGGGGACACCTCACCGCCGGTCCAGCCGTCGGTGCCGGGCTGGTCGAGGTCGAACCGGGTGCCGCGGACGGCTTCGAACGCCGCGAGGCCGTCGGCCGGGGCGTTCTCCCCGTAGGCCTTGGGGTGCTCGGGATGCGGGGACCAGTACGCGCGGCTGCGGATGGCCGCGAGCGCCTGGTCCAAGGTGGGCCGGTGCTTCTCGGACAGCTGGTGGACGGTGGGCTCGGCGGCCATCAGGGACCAACTCCTCGTTGAGCCGGGCGGGATCATGCTGGTTCACACGGTCGGCGCACGGTCGTCGTTACGGGCACGAACTGCGGGCCGGGGGAACCGGATCGGGCAAGGGCGGGTGAAGAAGAGCAGACACGAGTTAGAGTAACCGAACGATCGGTCGGGACAAGAGGGCCCGGCAAGCCTGTGGATAAGTCGGTGCGGGAGGATCGGGTCATGACAGCAATCGAGCGGTCCCGCACAGTGGCGGTCGTCGGCGCCGGCACCATGGGGCAGGGCATCGCCCAGGTCGCCCTTCTCGCAGGTCACCGCGTGCTGATCCACGACATCGACGCCCACGCGGCCCGCGACGGCGTCGACCAGGTCCGCGACCGGGTCGAGCGGCTGGCCGCCAAGGGCCGGCTGGATCGAGCCGGGGCGGACGAGGCGAACGGCCGGATCAATGCGGCCCAGGCCCTCTCCGAGCTGGCCGACGCCGCCCTCGTGATCGAGGCCGTCGTGGAGGACGTCACCGTCAAGCAGCAGCTCTTCGCCTCACTTGAAGGGGTGGTTTCGCCGGACGCCCTGCTGGCGACCAACACCTCCTCCCTCTCCGTCACCGAGCTCGCCGCCGGCATGGCCCACCCCGGCCGCTTCCTCGGCCTGCACTTCTTCAACCCGGCCCCGCTGCTCCCGCTGGTCGAGGTGGTCAGCGGCTTCGCGACCGATCAGGCCGCCGCCGAGCGCGCCTACGAGACCGTCCTGGGCTGGGGCAAGACGCCGGTCCGCTGCGCCGATACGCCCGGCTTCATCGTCAACCGGATCGCCCGCCCCTTCTACGCCGAGGCCTTCGCGGTGTACGAGGAGCAGGGCGCCGACCCGGCGACCATCGACGCCGTGCTCCGCGAGAGCGGCGGCTTCAAGATGGGCCCGTTCGAGCTGACCGACCTGATCGGGCAGGACGTCAACGAGGCCGTCACACGCTCCGTCTGGGACTCCTTCTTCCGCAGCCCCAAGTTCACCCCCTCGCTCGCGCAGCGCCGCCTCGTCCAGTCGGGCCGCCTCGGCCGCAAGTCGGGGCACGGCTGGTTCCCGTACGGCCCGGACGCCCGGCTTCCGCAGCCGCACACCGCCGCTCCCGAGGAGGCTCCGGCCAAGGTCACCGTCGTCGGGGACCTCGGCCCGGCGGCCGCTCTCGCGGACCTCCTGGAGGAGGCGGGGATCGCGGTCACCGCGACCGGGCAGGGGGGTCCGTACATCCAGCTGCCCGGCGAGGGACAGCTGGTGCTCGCGGACGGCAAGACCTCGGTCGAGTTCACGGACGTCGTCTACTTCGACCTCGCGCTCGACTACCGCGAAGCCACCCGGATCGCGCTCTCCACCGGCGAGGACACCAGCGAGCGAACCCTCGCGGAGGCCGTCGGGCTCTTCCAGAAGCTCGGCAAGAAGGTCTCCGTCATCGGCGACGTCCCCGGCATGATCGTCGCCCGCACCGTCGCGATGCTGATCGACCTGACCGCCGACGCCGTCGCGCGCGGCGTGGCCACCGCCGAGGACATCGACACCGCGATGCGGCTCGGCGTCAACTACCCGTTGGGACCGTCCGCGTGGCACGAGCGCCTCGGCCGCGACTGGGCCTACGACCTCCTGCACCACCTCGACGAGCGCTGCCCGGGCGGCCGGTACGCGCCCTCGCTCGCGCTGTTCAAACTCGGTTACGCGGAGGACGGAGCCGTGGACGGGGCCGAGGACGAAACCGGGGACGACGGCGAAGAGTACGGGGACGACCAGTGACCACCGCCAGGCGTGACACGTATACCCCCGAGACGCTGCTCTCGGTGGCGGTCCAGGTCTTCAACGAGCGCGGCTACGACGGCACCTCGATGGAGCACCTCTCCAAGGCGGCGGGGATCTCCAAGTCCTCGATCTACCACCACGTCGCGGGCAAGGAAGAGCTGCTCCGGCGGGCGGTCAGCCGCGCCCTCGACGGCCTCTTCGCCGTCCTGGAGGAGCCGGGTGCGCTGGGCGGCCGCGCCGTGGAGCGGGTCGAGTACGTCACGCGGCGCACGGTGGAGGTGCTGCTGGCCGAACTGCCGTACGTGACGCTGCTGCTGCGCGTACGGGGCAACACGCGTACCGAGCGCTGGGCGCTGGAGCGGCGCCGCGAGTTCGACCACGCGGTGGCCGACCTGCTGAAGGCCGCCGCGGCGGAGGGCGACCTGCGCACCGACGTGGACAGCCGGCTCGCCACCCGCCTGCTGTTCGGCATGGTGAACTCCCTCGTCGAGTGGTACCGCCCCTACCCGGGCGCGGACCACTCCCAGCTCGCGGACGCCGTCGTCCACATGGCCTTCGACGGGCTGCGCACGAACACCACCTGAACGGGCGCGCAGAGGTGCGGGCGCCGCCGCCCGACGGCCGGGGTACGCCCGGCGCCACCTGAACGGCTCAGTCCGTGCGGCGGCCGCCGCACGACGCCGTGACGATGGCCGCATGGCCCTGGACCCGGACATCGCAGCGCTCATGCACCGCTTCGGCGTCGACGGGCCGCCGCCCGTCCCGCTGCCGGGCGTCGCCGAGAGGCGGGCCGGCCGGCGCGAGCTCGCGCGGGCCCTCGCCCCCTACCCGCCGCTGCCCGTGGGATCCGTCGCGGACGACACCCTCGCCGGGGTGGGCGTACGGATCTACCGCCCGCGGTCCGCGGGCCCCGCACCGGCCGTCGTCTACTGCCACGGCGGCGGCTTCGTCGTGGGGGACCTCGACACGCACGACGCGGTCTGCCGGCGCCTGTGCCGGGACGTGGCAGCGGTCGTGGTCGCCGTCGGCTACCGGCTCGCGCCCGAGCACCCGTACCCGGCGGCCTACGAGGACTGCCTCGCCGTCGCCCGGGACGTCGCCGGACACCCCGAGCGCTTCGGCGGCGGCAGCGGCGTGTTCGCGCTCGCCGGGGACGGCGCGGGCGCCACCCTCGCCGCGGCCGTGGCGCCGGCCCTGCGTGACGCGGGCACGCCCGTCGCCGCGCTGCTGCTGGCGTACCCCGTGACCGACCTCACCGGCCGCGGCGGCTACCCCTCGATGGAGGAGAACGCCACCGGCTACGGGACGACCACCGCCGCGATCGAGAACGACATCCTGCTCTACGTCGGCAACGACCCCGGGACCGCCGCCGACGGCCGCGCCTCGCCGCTGCTCGCCGAGTCCCACCGGGGGCCGGCCCCGGCGGTGATCGGCGTGGGGCACTTCGACCCGCTGCGGGACCAGGTGCTGGCGTACGCCCGGGCGCTGGAGGAGGCCGGGGTCGCGGTGCGCCCGCACCTCTACCCCGGGCTCGTCCACGGCTTCATGGACTACGCCGCCCTCGCGCCCGCGGCGGACGCCGCCGTCACGGAACTCTTCGGGGAACTGCGTGCGCTCGTACGGCCGCCCGCTCCCGCCGCTACGGCTGCTCCTCGGTGAGCGGGGTGAGCGGGGGGCCGCTCACCGGGCCGGGATCCTGCAGATCCGTTTCCTCGAACACCAGCAGCGTCCGCGTGGACAGGACTTCGGGGATCGACTGGAGGCGGGTGAGGACCAGCTCGCGCAGGGTCCGGTTGTCCGGGGTGTGCACCAGCAGGAGGACGTCGAAGTCGCCGCTCACCAGGGCGATGTGCGCCGCGCCCGGCAGCTCGCGCAGCTTCTCGCGCACCGTGCGCCACGAATTCTGGACGATCTTCAACGTGATGTACGCAGATGCGCCCTGACCTGCGCGTTCGTGGTTCACCCGGGCCGTGAAACCCTGGATCACGCCGTCGTCGATCAGCCGGTTGATCCGCGCGTACGCGTTGGCCCGGGAGACGTGGACCTGCTCCGCGACCGACCGTATCGACGCCCGGCCGTCCGCCTGGAGCAGCCGCAGGATCGAGCGGTCGATCGGATCCAGGGGCCGCGGTGGGGCGGGTGCCACGGCGGCGGAGCCGGGCGGCGGTCCGGAAGGGGCGGGCGGTGCGGGTGGTGCCGCCTTGGTGCCTCCGGGCGGGACCGGTGCGGATCCCCCGGCGGAGCCCGCCGCGGCCATTTGTTCATCCGGCATTGCCCACTGCCTCCCTCTCCTGGACGTCCTGCACCCATCCCAGGGCCCCGGCGCCACTTTGTCCACAGCCTGGAGGCGCCTGTAGCCAAATTGCGCAGACAACCGAACAATCGGTAGGTGAGGCGCCTCACATCCGGGGCCCTCATGCCCGCTTCCTACGAGGAGGTGTACGCCGCCATGACGGTCCAAGAGCTGCCCGGTGCCGGGGCGTCCCACCGTTCGACCCCGCCGCCCGCCTGGAGGCCGCGTACGGACGCCGCCGCGCTGCTCCCGGACCCCGAGCCCTACCGGGTGCTGGGCACCGCGGCGGCGGACAAGCTCGACGCCGAGCTGATGCGCCGGTACTACGCCGAGCTGGTACGCGGCCGCCGCTACAACGCCCAGGCCACCGCGCTCACCCGGCAGGGGCGGCTCGCCGTCTACCCGTCGACCGTCGGCCAGGAGGCCTGCGAGATCGCCGCCGCGCTGGTCCTGGAAGACCGGGACTGGCTCTTCCCCAGCTACCGCGACACCCTGGCGGCCGTGGCGCGCGGCCTGGACCCCGTACAGGCGCTGACCCTGCTGCGCGGCGACTGGCACACCGGCTACGACCCGCGCGAGCACCGCATAGCCCCGCTGTCCACGCCGCTCGCCACCCAGCTGCCGCACGCGGTGGGCCTCGCGCACGCCGCCCGGCTGCGCGGGGACGATGTGGTCGCGCTCGCCATGGTGGGCGACGGCGGCACCAGCGAGGGCGACTTCCACGAGGCGCTGAACTTCGCCGCCGTGTGGCAGGCCCCGGTGATCTTCCTCGTCCAGAACAACGGCTTCGCGATATCCGTCCCGCTCGCCAAGCAGACCGCCGCCCCGACGCTGGCCCACAAGGCCGTCGGGTACGGGATGCCCGGCCGGCTGGTCGACGGCAACGACATCGCCGCGATGCACGAGGTGCTGACCGAGGCCGTCGAGCGGGCGCGCGCCGGCGGCGGTCCGACGCTGATCGAGGCGGTCACGTACCGGATCGAGGCGCACACCAACGCCGACGACGCGACCCGGTACCGCACGGACTCCGAGGTGGAGGCCTGGAAGGCGCACGACCCGGTGGAGCTGCTGGAGCGGGAGCTGACCTCGCGCGGGCTGCTGGACGCGGAGGGCATACAGGTGGCCAAGGACGCGGCGGAGACGATGGCGGCGGCCCTGCGCGACGCGATGAACGCCGAGCCCGTGCTCGACCCGATGGACCTCTTCGCGCACGTCTACGCGGAGCAGACCGGGCGGCTGCGCGAGCAGGCGGAGCTGCTGCGCGCCGAGCTTGAAGCGGAGAACGAGTGATGACGACGGTGGCGGTGCAGCCGGGGACCAAGCCGGCGACCATGGCGCAGGCCCTCGGCAGGGCGATGCGTGACGCGATGGCCGAGGACCCGACGGTCCACGTGATGGGTGAGGACGTCGGCACGCTCGGCGGGGTCTTCCGGATCACGGACGGCCTCGCGAAGGAGTTCGGCGAGGACCGCTGTACGGACACCCCGCTCGCGGAGGCCGGGATCCTCGGCGCCGCCGTCGGCATGGCCATGTACGGGCTGCGGCCGGTCGTGGAGATGCAGTTCGACGCGTTCGCGTACCCGGCCTTCGAGCAACTGATCTCGCACGTGGCGAAGATGCGCAACCGCACGCGCGGCGCCATGCCGCTGCCGATCACCATCCGGGTGCCCTACGGCGGCGGGATCGGCGGGGTGGAGCACCACAGCGACTCCTCCGAGGCGTACTACGTGGCGACGCCCGGGCTGACCGTGGTCACCCCGGCGACCGTCGAGGACGCGTACGGGCTGCTGCGCGCGTCGATCGCGAGCGACGACCCGGTGGTCTTCCTGGAGCCGAAGCGGCTGTACTGGTCGAAGGCGCAGTGGTCGCCCGATGCCCCTGCGGAGGTTCCGGGCATCGGCAAGGCGCTGGTGCGGCGGTCGGGCACGAGCGCGACGCTGATCACGTACGGGCCGTCGCTGCCGGTGTGCATGGAGGCCGCCGAGGCGGCGCGCGAGGAGGGCTGGGACCTGGAGGTCGTGGACCTGCGCTCGCTCGTCCCGTTCGACGAGGAGACGGTCGTCGCCTCGGTACGCCGGACAGGGCGCGCGGTGGTGGTCCACGAGGCCGGGGGCTTCGGCGGGCCGGGCGCGGAGATCGCCGCGCGGATCGCGGAGCGGTGCTTCCACCACCTGGAGGCGCCGGTGCTGCGGGTGACGGGGTTCGACATCCCGTACCCGCCGCCGATGCTGGAGAAGCACCATCTGCCGGGCGTGGACCGGATCCTGGACACCGTGGGACGCCTGCAGTGGGAGAACTGATGCCGCAGGTACTGGAGTTCAAGCTGCCCGACCTCGGTGAGGGGCTGACCGAGGCGGAGATCGTCCGCTGGCTGGTGGCGGTGGGCGATGTCGTCGAGATCGACCAGCCGGTGGTCGAGGTCGAGACGGCCAAGGCGATGGTGGAGGTGCCGTGCCCGTACGGGGGCGTGGTCACCGCGCGGTTCGGGGAGGAGGGGACCGAACTGCCGGTCGGCGCACCGCTGATCACGGTGGCGGTGGGTGCTGCGGACCCGGCTCCGGATACGGCTGCCGCTCCGGTTCCGGCCTCGGAGTCCGGCTCCGGGAACGTGCTGGTCGGCTACGGCACCGACCACTCACGGCCGACGCGCAGGCGGCGGATCAGGCCGGGGACCGCGACTGCCGTGGTGGCCCCGGTGGCCCCTGTGCCCGTCCCGGCCGTCCCGGTGGCTCCGGCCGCTGTTCCGGTTGCTCCGGTTGCTGTCCCGGTGGGGCCGGTTCCGGTGATCTCGCCGCTCGTACGGAAGCTCGCCCGGGACAACGGGCTCGATCTGCGGCAGCTGCGGGGGTCGGGCCCCGAGGGGCTGATCCTGCGGGCGGACGTGGAGGCGGCGCTGCGGGCGGAGGCCGCGCCGACCCCGGGGACGGCCGTTTCGGCTCCGGCCGGTGAGCGGATCCCGCTGAAGGGACTGCGCGGGGCGGTGGCGGAGAAACTGTCGCGCAGCCGCCGTGAAATCCCGGAAGCCACTTGCTGGGTGGACGCGGACGCAACGGAACTGATGGCGGCCCGGGCCGCGATGAACGCCGCGGGCGGCCCCAAGATCTCGGTGCTGGCGCTGCTGGCCCGGGTCTGCACGGCCGCGCTGGCCAAGTACCCGGAGCTCAACTCCACCGTGGACCTGGCGGCGAAGGAGATCGTCCGGCTCCCGGCCGTGCACCTGGGCTTCGCCGCGCAGACCGAGCGGGGCCTGATGGTCCCGGTGGTGCGGGACGCCCAGACGCGCAGTGCGGAGTCCCTCTCGGCGGAGTTCGCCCGGCTCACCGAGCTGGCGCGGGCCGGGAAGCTGGCGCCGGCGGACCTGACGGGCGGCACGTTCACCCTGAACAACTACGGGGTGTTCGGGGTCGACGGCTCCACGCCGATCATCAACCACCCGGAGGCGGCCATGCTGGGGGTGGGCCGGATCATCCCGAAGCCGTGGGTCCACCAGGGCGAACTCGCGGTGCGCCAGGTGGTGCAGCTGTCGCTGACCTTCGACCACCGCGTCTGCGACGGCGGTACGGCCGGCGGCTTCCTGCGCTACGTGGCGGACTGCGTCGAATCCCCGGCGGTCCTGCTCCGCTCGCTGTAACGCCCGGGGGCGGGTCCTTGCGGGCTGCCGGACCGCGCGGGCCGACGGCGGGCCGGCCCGGCCGGGTGGGACGCCGGCCCGGCGGGGTGGGACGCCGGTCCGCCGGGCGGCACGCCGGGCCGCCCGGGGCCGGCTGGGGACGGACGCGTCCGCCAGCCGGCACGGCACGGTGGAGGGCTACCGGTAGCAGCCGCCTGCGCCTCTGCCCGAAACTGCGCACCCGGCCCGCCCGCGTCAGCTCGAAGCCCCGGAAGCCCGCACCCCGGCCTCGGCCGCCCTCCGAGGACCGGGGTCAGACGGTGAGGAGCAGCTTGCCGACGTGGGCGCTGGACTCCATCACCCGGTGGGCCTCGGCGGCTTCCGTCATCGGGTACACCGCGTGGACCACGGGCCGGACCCGGCCCGTCGAGACGAGCGGCCAGACGTGCTCTCGTACCGCAGCCACGATCGCCGCCTTCTCCTCCAGCGGCCGCGACCGCAGCGAGGTCGCCGTGACCGCAGCCCGCTTGGCCATCATCGCGCCCAGGTTCAGCTCCGCCTTGACCCCGCCCTGGAGCCCGATCACCGCGAGCCTGCCGTTCACGGCCAGCGCGTCCAGGTTCCGCGCCAGGTACTTCGCGCCGACGATGTCCAGGATCACGTCCGCCCCGGCCCCGTCCGTCGCGGCCCGCAGCGCCTCCACGAAGTCCTGCTCGCGGTAGTCGATCAGGATGTCGGCCCCCAGCTCCGCGCAGCGCGCCAGCTTCTCCTTGCCGCCCGCCGTCACCGCCACCCGGGCACCCACCGCCTTGCCCAGCTGGATGGCCATCGTGCCGATGCCGCTGGACCCGCCGTGCACCAGCAGGGTTTCGCCGGGACGCAGCCCGGCCACCATGAACACGTTCGACCAGACCGTCGTCACCACCTCCGGCAGTGCGGCCGCCGTCACCAGGTCCACCCCGGCCGGCACCGGGAGCAACTGTCCCGCCGGGACCGCGACCAGCTCCGCGTAGCCGCCGCCGGCCAGCAGTGCGCACACCTCGTCGCCCACCGACCAGCCCGAGACGCCCTCCCCGATCGCGACGATCCGCCCGGAACACTCCAGGCCGGGATAGGGGGACGCACCGGGCGGCGGGTCGTAGAAGCCCTGCCGCTGGAGAACGTCGGCGCGGTTCACGGCGCTCGCCGCGACCTCGACGAGTACCTCGCCCTGGCCTGCCACCGGATCGGGAACTTCGGCCCACACCAGGGCCTCGGGTCCGCCGGGCTGCTCGATCTTGATCGCATGCATGGCCCGGAGGCTACCCGGAAAGCCCTGTCGGCGCCGCCGCCCGACCGGCCCGGACGATGGTGATCAGACGGTCCGTCGACTGGAGCGGACTGGCGTGCGGATCGTCGTAGGCGAGCAGCCGGTGCCCCCGCAGCACGCTCACCACCAGGTCCTCCGTCTCCCGCACGCCCTTGCCCACCTCGGGCTTGGTGACGGGCCGTTCGATCAGGTCCAGGCCGCTGCCCTGCTGGATCAGGTCCTCCATCACGGTGCCCGCGCTCGGGCTGAGCACCGACAGGCCCAGCAGCCGCCCGGCCGCACTCGCGCTCGTGATGACCGCGTCCGCACCCGACTGGCGCAGCAACGGCGCGTTCTCCTCTTCCCGGACCGCCGCGACGATCTTGGCGCTGCGGTTGAGCTGGCGTGCCGTCAGCGTCACCAGGACCGCCGTGTCGTCGCGCTGCGTGGCGACGACGATCTGCCGGGCCCTCGGCAGTTCGGCCCGCAGCAGCACGTCGGAGCGGGTGGCGTCGCCGACGACACCCGTCAGTCCCTCGGCGGCCGCCACGTCGATCACTTTGGCGCTCGGATCGACGATGACGACCTGCTCCTTGGCGAGACCGGTGGCCAGCAGCGTCTGGAGGGCCGACCGGCCCTTCGTGCCGAAGCCGACGACAACCGTGTGGTCACGCACGTTCTTCCTCCAGCGCTTGAGCCGCCACTCTTCCCGGGTCCGCTCCGTCAGCACCTCCAGCGTGGTGCCGACGAGGATGATCAGGAACACGATGCGCAGCGGCGTGATCAGCAGGACGTTCACCAGACGCGCACTGTCGCTGTACGGGACGATGTCGCCGTAGCCGGTCGTCGACAGGGTCACCGTCGCGTAGTAGACGCAGTCGAGGAAGTCGACTTCCTCGTTGGCGTTGTCGTGATAGCCCTCGCGGTCGATCCACACGAGCAACACCGTCAGGCACATCACGAACAGGGCCACCAGCAGCCGTCGTGCGACCTGCCGCAGCGGCCTTTGGACGACGCGCTTGGGGAGGGTGACGCGCCGCGCCACGAGCGCCTCGTCGGCGCGCCGGGCCATCGCGTCCTGGCCGGCCTGTTTCACGTGAAACATCCTCCGGAGGCCCAGGGCAGGTCGAGCATTTCCAGTTCCTGCCCCGACCGCGCACCGTGTGGCGGGACGACGGCCAGTGCGTCGGCGGCCGCCACACCACGGAGCATCGCCGGGCCGTGGTAGCGCAGCGGCACCGCGTGTTCCTCCGTCAGCAGCACCGGCACGAGCCGGGTGTCGTACGGGTGACCGGGTACGTCGCCCTGGATCGGAACCGCGTACCGCGGGCGTCGGCGCCGGCCGGCGAGGGCGCGCAGAAGCGGTTCGGCGAGCGTCAGCAGCCCGGACACGGCGGCCAGCGGGTTTCCGGGCAGTCCCACCAGGTGGCGGCCGTCGACGCGGTCGCCGGTCCGGGCCAGCAGCATCGGATGCCCGGGGCGCACGGCCACCCCGTCGACGAGCAGTTCGGCCCCGGCCCGCATCAGGACGGGGTGCACATGGTCGACGGGGCCCGAGGCCGTGCCGCCGGTGGTGACGATGAGGTCGGCGGTGGACGTGGTGACGGCCTCGAAGAGGGCTTCGGCCCCGGCGGGGTCGTCGCCCAGCCGCCGTGTGCCGGTGACGTCGGCGCCGAGCCGGCTGAGCCAGGGGCCGAGCATGGGACTGAGGGCGTCGCGGATGAGACCGTCGCGGGGGCGGCCTTCGGTGAGCAACTCGTCGCCGAGCACCAGGATTTCCACCGTGGGACGGGGCCGGGTCCCCAGCTCGTCGTACCCGGCGGCGGCGGCCAGCCCGAGCAGGGCCGGGGTGACCAGTGAGCCGGCCGGCAGCAGCAACTCGCCGGAGCGGCACTCCTGGCCGCGCGGGCGGATGTCCTGGCCGGTGACGACGGGCCGCAGCGCGTACAGCTGGGAGCCGTCCTCTCGGGCGTGCTCGCTGCGGATGACGGCGGTGGTGTCCGCGGGGATCCTGGCGCCGGTGGCGATCGGTACGGCCTCACCGTCCGCGAGGGGCTCGGGCCGGTCGGAGCCGGCCAGTATCCCGGCGCCGGTCCGGACGGACCAGGGGCCGGGACCGGCGACGGCCCAGCCGTCCATGGCGGAGGTGTCGAAGGAAGGCAGGTCCGTGAGCGCGTCGAGGGGCTCGGCCAGGACCTCGCCGAGGGCTTCGGCGATCGGCACCCGGTGGCTGCGGGCGCGGACGCCCGCACCGGCCCGGACGGCGGCTTCCCTGGCATGTGACCAGGACGAGGCACGGTGGCCGCCGGCGGCGCGGACCGCGTCGGGTGCGTCGAGGGGGCCGGGCGCGCCGGAGGCGTGGGGCGAGGGGTCTCGGCTCACCAGGGCGAGGGCCTCGTCCAGGGCGCGGTCGGCGTCGGTGCGGGTCATCCGGTGCCGGCTTCCGGGCCGTCTTCGGGGCGGTGTTCGGTGCCCTCTTCGGTGTGATCGGGGGTGCGGTCTTCGGCGCCGGACGCGGAGGCTTCCTCGGCCCAGCGCAGGGCCAGGGCGGCGGCCTTGCGGGACGCTTCGGCGACGGCCTGGGCCGGGTCCGCCCCGATCGCCTCGGCGCGGGCTGCGGCGTACCCCACGAGGAAGGTGGTCAGCGGTGCCGCGGGCCGGTCGACGCCGTGGGCGGCGTCACGGGCGAGGTCGAGGAGGGCCTTGGTATCGACGGGGACATCGATGCCCAGCTCGTTCTTGACGGCGGTGATCCATTGCTCCAGCACGGTCCCATGCTCTCTGATCCGGGCGCGGGCCGTCGCGAGGTCGTCCCAGGTGTCGCAGTCGAACGAGGCGAGTGGCGCAGCGCCGGTGATGGTGGTGAGGTCGAGTTCGGCGGTGAGGGCGCGAAGCGGCAGCCCGGCGAGGGTGCCGTGTTCGGTGGCCAGGAGGGCGATTTCCCGGCGCAGGGGCTCGGTCCGGTAGGCGGCGACGAGGGGCTGGTCGCGGCCGCCGGGGTCACGGAGCATGACGCCGTCGTGGCCGGGCGCGTCGAGCAGGGCGCGGACGGTGTCCCGGTCCAGGAAGGGCAGGTCGGCGGAGAGTACGAGGACCCGCGCGGCGGAGGTTTCGCGGAGCCCGGCGTCGAGCGCGGCCACGGGACCGCCGCCGGGCGGCTCCTCGCGGGTCCAGCGGACGGGGCGGGTGGTGGGACGGCGGGTGCCGACGACGATGGTGGCGGCGGCGTCGGGGCAGGCGTCGAGGACGCGGTCGAGGAGGGTGCGGGCGCCGACGTGCAGGCCGGGTTTGTCGGCACCGCCGAGTCGCTGCGCGGCGCCGCCGGCGAGGACGATCGCGTCGTAGCTCATACCGATGAGTATGCGGGGGGTGTGTTGCGGGCGGATTCCGGCCCGCGCCGTAGCCTCGCGGCCCGGCCGTGAGGCCGTCCTGCCCGTCGGGTGCGCCTTACCGAGCGGGGCTCCGCGCTCCACACTTCCCCGGTCCTGCCGGGAGGCCCGCACGGGGCCGGGTTTGCCACCCGGGGCGGTCGGGCGCGGCTGACCGGTCGGGGCTCCGCCCGACCGGGGCTCCGGCCCGGCCCGGTGCCTCGAACTCCCACAGCTGCTGCTGGAAGGTGCCCCCGCGGGGCGGGGGCAGCCGGGCCCCGCGCCGGGGTGGGCGGCGCGGGGCGGCGGGTGGTCAGAGGTACGGGCCCGAGCGGATGGCGCCGTGGGGGCCCTCTTCGTCGTCGTCGTGGGGGGCGCCCGGGGGGAGGGCGCGGCGCATCTGTTCGAGCTGGGCGCGGGCGGCCATCTGCTGGGCGAACAGGGCCGTCTGGATGCCGTGGAAGAGGCCCTCCAGCCAGCCCACCAACTGCGCTTGTGCGATCCGCAGTTCCGCCTCCGACGGGATCGCTTCCTCGGTGAACGGCAGGGAAAGGCGCTCCAGTTCCTCGACCAGCTCCGGGGCGAGGCCGTCTTCCAGTTCCTTCACCGACGCGGCATGGATGTCCTTGAGCCGGACCCGGCTCGCCTCGTCGAGAGGTGCGGCGCGTACCTCTTCCAGGAGTTGCTTGATCATGCTGCCGATCCGCATGACCTTGGCAGGCTGTTCGACCATCTCCGTCACCGGGACCTCGCGCGACTCGTCATCGGCGCCGCCGACCGCCGTCCCGTCTTGTCCCACGATCAGGACGTTCGGGGGGCTGTCCTGCGACCGTTCACTCCTCGGCATCTCCATGCCGACATTGTCTCGCACACCTCCGTACTCACACGGTGTGCCCCCGCACAGGCGTGATCCACCCTGTGCGAGGGGCCGTAATCAGATAGTGAGCGAAGGGGCGGCGAAGGGGCCCCTCCTCAGCCCGTTGCGCGGCGGGACAGGGCGCCGCTCGACTTCGTCACCAGCGCCGCCAGCACGGCCGCACCGAGCGGGACCAGGACCAGCAGTCCGCCCAGCGTCTCCCACGGCACGGCGAACGGCACGTACACGGCCTGGTCGGAGCCGGAGTGGCCCATCAAGCCCGCCAGCGCCCGCCGTTCCGTCAGCCGCAACCCCGCCGCCGGCAACAGCCCGGCCGCGGTGCCGAGGGCGACGCCCATCAGGGCCACCACCCCGCACTGGAACCCGCTCAGCGTCCTGCGCACCCGCGGCGGCGCGCCCACGGCGGCCAGCGTCTTGAGGTCGGCCTCGGCATCCGCTTGAGCCAGGCCGGTGGCGATGCCCGCCGCACCGATGGTGACCAGGCCCGCGAAGATCGTCAGGGCGAGGACCTCAATGCTGTCCCTGCCCTGGTAGCCCTCCTCGATCTTCACGGGGGCGTCGACGCCGATCCGGTCGATCCGGGCCGCCAGCGCCTGGCGTTGCGTACTCGTCGGCTTGTCGGCGAGGGTGAAGTACGTCCCGAACGGGGCCGTACCCAGGCCCGCCGCCTTCACCGCACCGGGCGGCAGGACGACCTCGATCCCGTAGCCGGTGACCGCGTCGGGCGCCTGGTAGACCGGGAAGACCTTGTCGACGCCCTTCGGCTCGTCCCCGGGCCCCCGCATGACCGGGCCCTGGGCGTCATCGGTGATCACTCGCAGGGTGACCTGGCCGGCCTTGGCGTTGCGCCGGTCGAAGGAGACGGCCTGCCCCGACCTCAGCGCCGCTACCGCCGCCGGGTCGTTGACGCCCAGCACCGTCAGCAGCTTCTCGTCGGCCACGACCGTGTCGCGCGGCTGCATGAACTGCCGTTCCTGGCAGCGCCAGTCCCGGCGCAGGGCCCGAACCTGTTCACTGCTGAAATCGGACAGCCCGTTCTTCGACTCGTAGAGCGGACAGCGGTTCTCCCGCGGAGTGATGATCTCCAGCCGCCCGCAGCCCGGTTCGGTGGAGTACGAATCGCAGGACGGCTTGCCGACCACCACCCGGTCCACGTCGGCCCGTACGGCGAGGGAGAACTCCTTCGCGAGGGCCTCACGCGCGGCAGGGACGTCCTTGTAGCGGTCGTCCTCCGCGTTCGTCAGCATTCCGGCACCGGCGGGCAGCGAGGCCACGTACTCGTGCCGGGCCTGGAGCTCCGTGCTGTGCTGGTAGGTGGCCACGGCGACGGTGCCGGCCACGGCGGCCAGTACGGCGGCCACTGCCGGTGCCGTACGCCCGCGGTTGCGCACGGCGTCCCGCAGCGCGAGCCTCGGCGACAGCGGCAGCCACCGCCCGGCCCGCCCGAACAGGCCGACCAGCGTCGGCGTCAGGGCGACGACGCCCAGCTCGGCCAGGGCGCTTCCGCCGGCCACCACCGCGGTCCCCATCTCGGAGACGGCCCCGTACAGGGCGAGCGCGGCGCCGGCAGCGACGGCCACGATCCCGATCAGGGGCAGGATCCGGTTGGCGCGCCGGACTCCACGACGGCCCGTCAGCGAGGCCAGCACGGTCTGCCGGGAGGCGGTGACGGCGGGAACGACCGCGGCGAGCAGCCCGGTCAGGACGGCGACCAGCGCGACGGCGAGGAGTTCCAGAGGACGGACCTCGAACCCGCCCCAGCGCAGCCCCAGATACTCCTCCAGCACCGGCCGGAGCCCGAGGGTCAGCACTACACCGAGTGCGGTGCCGACGACGGCGGACGCCGCGCCGATGACGAGACCCCCGGACAGGACGATGGCCCGGATGTGTCGCCGGGCACCGCCGTTGGCGCCCACCAGGCCGAGTTGGCGGGCCGAGCGCCGGGCGCCGACCGCGAAGGCGGGGCCGGCCAGCAGGCAGACCTCCAGCATGGCGAGGCCCACGACGGTTGCCACCACGGTCAGTTCGACCGCCTTGAGCGACGATGCGCTGTAGTCGTCGGCCCTGCCCTCCTCGCGCTGCTGCGCGTACAGCGGCACTTCGGAGTCGGCCGGCGGGTGGAGGTTGACGGCGCGCGAGATGGCGAGGAACCCCTTGGCGTTGGCTCCCCGCACCATGTTCCACGTGAAACCATCCCCGCCGACCTTGACGAGGAAGTCGTCGTCGACGCTCAGCCCCTGGCCACCGGCGCCCGTCAGGGCGCGGTCGAGCGGGGCGAGCAGTGTCCGGGGCGGCGCGATGATCTGCGTGGTCTTCAGCGCCGACGGAAGCTCGTACGCGCCCACGACGCGGTAGGACCGGGCGGCACCACGAGGGGTCAGCTCGGAGCCGACGAAGAAGCCGGACTCCTTGAGGAAGGTGTCGGTGGCCATGACCTCACCCGCCGCCGAGGGCAGCCGGCCCCGCTTGAGCGTGAACAGCCCCTTCACGAGCGGGCCGGCCGTGTCCACCTCGCGCAGTTCGGTGTCGAGCAGTCCGTGTGTGGTGCGGACCTTCGCACTGCCCTTGCTGTCCTGCACGATCTGCGCACCCGGCGGGAGAACGGAGGGAACCGGCACGTCCTCCGGCTTCGCCTTCGAGGAGTCGTAGCCGCGGTACCCGCCGACGGGCTCGTACCGGTCCCCCGTCGGGTTCTGGTAGATGGCCGAGGCGAACGAGGTGCCGCTCAGCTTCGCGTCGGCGGCGCCGATCTGCCGGGACAGGGATTGCTCGGTGGAGAGCTCTGAGCTGCGCCACGTGAGGTCCACGGCGCTCACACCGACGATCGGCAGGGCGATCATCGCGAGGACCAGGGCGCTGCGCCCCTTGGCGCGCCAGGCGTCACGGCGGGCGATACGGACCGCCGCCACCCACGAGTGGTACCAGGAGGAGACAAAAGACGAAGAACGGGACGAGCGGGACGACGAGGAGCGGGACGACGAGCTCACAGTCCGGCCGCCCGCCCCGAGAGCAGCGAGTCGGCCCCGCTGCGCATCGTCTCGTCTACCACGCTGCCGTCGCGCAGGAACACGACCCGGTCGGCCCAGGCGGCGAAGCGCGGCTCGTGCGTGACCAGGATCCCGGCCGCCCCCGCGTCGCAGCGCGAGCGCAGCAGGGCGAGGACGGACTCGCCGGTCTCGGAGTCGAGGGCGCCGGTGGGCTCGTCGGCCAGGACCAGGCGGCGGTCGCCGACCAGCGCGCGGGCGATGGCGACGCGCTGCTGCTGCCCGCCGGACATCTCGTCGGGGAAGCGGTCGGCGAGCTGCCCGAGGTTCATCTCCTCCAGCGCGGCCAGGGCGCAGGCACGCGCCTTGCGGGCGGAGACGCCGTCGAGCTCGCGGGGCAGTGCCACGTTCTCGGCGGCGGTGAGGGCCGGGATCAGGTTGTAGTCCTGGAAGACGTAGCCGATGCTGCGCCGGCGCAGCGCGGCCAGCTGCTTGCGGCTCGCGGTGGTGAGGTCGGTGCCCTCGACGATCACGCGTCCGGAGCTGGGGGCGTCGAGTCCCCCGGCGAGGGTGAGCAGCGTGGACTTGCCGGAGCCGGAGGGGCCCATCACGGCGACGAGCTCGCCGGGGTGGACGGCCAGGTCGATTCCGCGCAGGGCGTGGACCTCGGTGGCGCCACTGCCGTGCGTACGGACGAGTTTCTCCAGCTGGAGTACGGGGCGCTGCGTGTGCTGGTCGGGCATGTGGGTCCCCCCTGGGACGGTGGGTCAGCGCCGCCGCAGGCGGATGGCGCGGGGCGGCTCGTTGGTCGCGGCGGCGACGCGGCCGCTCGCTGGGGTCGTGGCGGGCGGTGGCCCGGACTCCTCGGGCGGTGGGCCGGGCTCTTCGGCCGCGCTGACGGCCGACCGGGAGAGCCGTACGAGCCGTGCTTCGCAGTGGTCGAGCCAGCGCGCCTCGGCCTCGGTCTGGAAGATCAGCTGTTCGAGGACCAGCAGCCAGGCCACGTCGTCGCGTTCGTGGGCCTTGCCGCTCTCGATGGCCGCGAGCGCCTGGGCCTTGAGCCGGGTGTAGTCCTGCATCGCCTGGATGGTGGCGTGCCGCTGCGACTGGATGACCGCGCGGATGTCGACGCCGGGTGCGCCGACGGCCATGGCCAGCTTGATGGACAGCTCGTCGCGCGGTGGGTTGGTGCGGTCGACGGGGCGCTCGTACCACTCGTGCAGCTCGGCGCGGCCGGTGTCGGTGATGGCGTAGAGGGTGTGGCCGGCCGCGTCCTCGCCGCCGGGTGCGACGAGGCCGTCGCGCTCCAGGCGGGCGAGGGTCGTGTAGACCTGCCCGACGTTGAGCGGCCAGGTGGAGCCGGTGCGGGATTCGAACTCGGTACGCAGCTGAGAGCCGTACCGAGGACCCCTTTCGAGCAGGGCGAGAAGGCCGTGGCGGATGGACATACTCAGTATGTATACCGAGTATGTACCCGGCCGCAACCGTCCCGGGTCGTACATCCCGAGGGGGACGGGACCTGCGGACGGACCTGCGGACGGACCTGCGGACGGACCTGCGGACGGACCTGCGGACGGACCTGCGGACGGACCTGCGGACGGGGCCGGCGGACCGGGCCTACGGGCCCCGCCGCAGCCGCACGCCGATGAATCCCAGACCCAGGCCCATCAGGGCGAGTCCGGTACCGAGTGGCAGCATGTGCGCCGCCAGGTCGGCGGCCCGGTCGTTCGACCCGGTGCCGAGTGCGCTGACCCCGGCTCCGGGGCTGGCCGCGCCGTCCGGGGCCGGACTCGCTCCGGGGGAGGCCGCGGCGGACGGAGCCGGGCTCGCAGCCGTGGCCGGCGTGCCGGTGGGCGCCGTGGGGGCCGTGCCGGGGGGAAGGCCGGGCGGTCGCGGCGGACGCGCGGGCCGCTGCCGAGGCCGGGAGGCCACCATCGCCTCGGGGTCGGCGGGCTCGCCCACGGGCCGCCCCGGCCGCTCCCGCCCGACGCCCGCGGCACTGCCGGCCAGCTCCTCGTAAGCCTCTTCGGGTACGTCGGCCACCGCGTCGGCGCTCGCGGAGGCGACCGGCACCAGGGCGGAGGCGGGGCCCCGGCCCTGCTCGGGCACGACGCCCAGAACCGCGACGACCGCCAGCGCGGCCCAGGCCGCCCACACCGGCGCACGGAGGCGTTGGGTCACCGGGGAGCCCCTCCCGTCCGAGCGGCGCGGGCGGCGCGAGCGCGCGGAACGGCTTCGCTCGGGCCTGTACAGGGCTCACATTTGCACGACGGGACAAAAGCGGCATCCCGGACCGCCCATCAGGGTGGCCCGGGACGCCGGAGCACAAGCAGGAGCACAAGCAGGCACACAGGCGGGAACACCACCGCGGCACAAGCAGGCACACAGGCGGGGAACACCACCGCAGCGGCCCGCTTCGGACCCCGTACCGCCTACCGCCTACTGCGGATCGCCTACCGCGGATCGCCTACTGCGGGTCGCCCGTGGACACGGTCAGCGTGTACTCCTGGTCCTTCGTCACAGCGGTCCCGGCCGTCGGGAACTGCGTCAGCACGGTGTCCTGCCCGAAGACGGCCTCGTCCTTGTTCTCGATCTTGTACTTGCCTCCCGCGGCCTGGATGCAGAGCTTGACCGAGCCCAGGTTCTTGTACGTGAAGTCCGGGGCCGAGACCTTGGAGGCGTCCCTGTAGTCCTTGGACGGGTTCTTGCACTTCTCCACGTCGATCGTGCGCGAGGTGTCCGGGCCCTTGTGGCCCGACTTGGCGGAACTCGACGCCGAGGTGGAGGGCGAGGCGCCCCCGCCGCCGTCCGCCCGGTTCTCGTTGTTGTCACCGCCCGAGTTGAGCACCGCGATCAGCCCGCCGACGGCCAGCAGCGCCACCACGATCGCGCCGACGATCACCGGCGTGTTCGACTTCGGTGCCGCGGCCCCCGCCCCGCCCCCCGTGCTCGCCGAGACGGCGAACGGCGGCGGGGTCTGCGGACCGTACTGGTGCTGCGCACCCTGGGGGACGGTCTGCGGCGCGTGCTGCTGGGGCGGGTACGCGTAGCCGCCCTGCGCCGGAGTGTGCGGCGCGTACGGGGACGCCGTCTGCGGGGCCTGGTACGGCTGCTGCAAGGACTGCGGCGGCGTCTGGTAGGCCGAGTCCACCGGCGGGAACACGGCCGACCCCACCCCGGCGCCACTGCCGCCCGCCGCCGCACCCGGGACGATGACCGGCGCACCCGTGTGACCGGCCGACAGGACCCGGGCGATCTCGTCGCCCATGGCCGCGGCCGTCGGGAAACGCTCGTTCGGGTTCTTCTTCAAGGCCCGCGCCACCAGCGCGTCCATCGCCGGCGTCACGGCACGGTTCACGGAGGACGGCGCGACCGGCTCCTCCTGCACGTGTGCGTACGCGATGGCCAGCGGCGAGTCGGCGTCGAAGGGCAGCCGGCCGGTCAGCAGCTGGAACAGCATGATGCCGACCGAGTAGAGGTCGGAGCGGGCGTCCACCGCGCGCCCCAGCGCCTGCTCGGGCGAGAGGTACTGCGGGGTGCCCACGACCATGCCGGTCTGGGTCATCGAGGTGACCCCCGACTGCATGGCCCGCGCGATGCCGAAGTCCATGACCTTGACCACGCCGCGCTTGGTCATCATCACGTTGCCCGGCTTGATGTCGCGGTGGACCAGCCCCATCTCGTGGCTGGTCTCCAGCGCGGCCAGCACGTCCGCCGTCACCTTCAACGCCCTGTCGGCGGGCATCGCGCCGTACTGCGCGACGTCCGCCTGGAGCACCGAGCCGAGCGGCTGCCCCTCCACGTACTCCATGACGATGTACGGCATCGGGGCGCCGTCGTCCGCGACGGAGCCGCCGAAGGTGACCGTGCCCTCGCCCGTATCGAATACCGAGACGATGTTGGTGTGCGACAGTTTCGCAACAGCCTGCGCCTCGCGGCGGAACCGCTCGCGGAAGGACGCCTCCCGGCCCAGTTCGCTGTGCAGGGTCTTGATGGCGACCTGTCGGTCGAGCGCCGAGTCGTAAGCGAGATAGACGGACGCCATACCGCCCTCGCCCAGCAAGTCCCTTAGCTGGTAACGGCCACCGGACAGGGAACCGCCTGCGTACCGGCCCCGTGTGCCGTCCTGGCTCATGACTGTTGCTTCCCCTCGGGCTGTATCCGAACGCGTCTGGCAGAGCGCATGTGGCGCCCAGTCTGCCGGAGGGCAAGCGCCAGTCAAGCCAGGTGCCCGTTCCGTGACCGGGGGGCCACGGGGTGCCATTGCCCGAACGGCGACCTGTTCCGAGGCTGTAGCGTTCATCGGAGCACCCGAAGAGGACCCGCAGAAGTTACGGACGAGAGAGACGACGGCGAGGACTGATGGCACCCGAACCCGACGGAACCGGCGCCGGGATGGCCGAGGATCCTGAGCATTGGGGCGCAGGCGGCCTGGTGGGCGACGGCCGCTACCGCCTGACCCACCGCCTCGGACGAGGCGGCATGGCGGAGGTGTTCGCCGCCGAGGACGTCCGGCTGGGCCGCACCGTCGCCGTGAAGCTGCTGCGCGCGGACCTCGCCGAGGACCCGGTGTCCAAGGCCCGCTTCACCCGCGAGGCACAGTCGGTCGCCGGGCTCAACCACCACGCCGTGGTCGCGGTCTACGACTCGGGCGAGGACCGGGTCGGCCCGAACGTCGTCCCGTACATCGTCATGGAGCTGGTCGAAGGCCGCACCATCCGCGAGCTGCTGATCAGCGCCGAGGCCCCGGGACCCGAGCAGGCTCTGATCATCGTCTCGGGCGTGCTGGAAGCGCTCGCGTACTCGCACCAGCACGGCATCGTGCACCGCGACATCAAGCCCGCGAACGTCATCATCACCAACACCGGCGCGGTGAAGGTGATGGACTTCGGCATCGCCCGCGCCCTGCACGGCGCGCAGTCGACGATGACCCAGACCGGCATGGTCATGGGCACCCCCCAGTACCTGTCGCCCGAACAGGCCCTCGGCAAGGCCGTGGACCACCGCTCGGACCTGTACGCGACCGGTTGCCTGCTGTACGAACTCCTCGCGCTGCGGCCCCCCTTCACCGGTGAGACGCCGCTGTCGGTGGTCTACCAGCACGTCCAGGACGTGCCGGTCCCGCCCTCCCAGCTGCCCGAGGGCCAGCACATCCCGCAGGAGCTCGACGGCCTGGTCATGCGCTCCCTGGCGAAGGACCCGGACGACCGGTTCCAGAGCGCCGAGGAGATGCGCGGGCTGGTCCAGTACGCGCTCCAGATGCTCCAGGAGCAGGGGCCCAACTCCGGTACGTGGAACACCGGTCCGGTCACGATGGCGCTGCCGCACGGCCAGCCCGGCGCGGGCGCCCCCACGACTGCGATGCGCGGACCCGGCGGACCGCGCCCGCCGTACGGCCAGAACGCCACGACCTCGCAGTTCCAGCGGCCGATGGTGCCCCCGCTGAACCCTGACGACGGCTCGGCCTTTCCGGGCGGCGGCAACGGCGGGCACGGCGGCCACGGCCAGGGCCCGGGCGGCGGTTACGGCCAGGGTGGCGGCTACGACGGTTACGACGACCGCCGGGGCGGCGGCCGTTGGAAGACGTGGGTGTTCGCGGTGCTCGCGGTCCTCGCGATCGCCGGTGGCATCGCGTACGCGGTGACGACGGTGGGCGGCGGTGGCGGCGGGAACAAGCCGGGCACCAACCACAGCAGTTCCCCGAACGCCTCGAAGGACTCCTCCACACCCTCCTCGGACATGACCCCGTCGGGGACGCCGGACTCCTCGCAGTCGGAGGAAGAGCCGACGCGCAAGGCGACGCCGAGCCGCACCAAGTACACGTCGAGCACCACGCCGACGCCGTCCACGGAGCCGCCGACCTCGGAGAAGCCCACGGAGTCGGAGAAGCCCCCGACCTCGGACAAGCCGACGCCGTCGGAGAAGCCCACCAAGTCCGCGCCGCCCACCGGCGGTGCCACGAACAACGAAGTCGAATAGGGACGGTCATACGAACGGGCCCGGCGGAAATCATTCCGCCGGGCCCGCACGCTTTTTCCGGATTGCCGACCGGGGACTCCGCCCCGAATGGAACGCCGCTCGCACACCGCTCGTGTGCCCCTCGCACAAACCGCGCTCGCCCGCCGCTCGTGCGCCCCTCGCACGGCGCTCGCGCCGCATCCGTACGCCCTCGCGCCCCGCTCGTGCGCCGGTGGAAGGCGCACGCCTGCGCGGCTAGACGCGCCTCTCCGCCTGGAGGCGCGCCACGTACGCCGCCGCCTGCGAACGCCGCTCCATGCCGAGTTTCGCCAGCAGGCTGGAGACGTAGTTCTTGATGGTCTTCTCCGCCAGGTGCAGCCGCTCGCCGATGACGCGGTTCGTCAGTCCCTCGCCGATCAGGTCCAGGATCTTGCGCTCCTGCTCGGTGAGGTGAGACAGCCGGTCGTCACCCCTGCCGTTGTTGCCGTCGCGCAGCCGTTCCAGTACCCGGGCGGTGGCCACCGGGTCCAGCAGGGACCGGCCCGCCGCTACGTCCCGTACGGCGCTGAGCAGCTCGTTTCCGCGGATGGCTTTCAGTACGTACCCCGAGGCGCCGGCCATGATCGCGTCGAACAGGGCTTCGTCGTCCGCGAACGAGGTCAGCATCAGGCACTTGATGCCCTCGTCCTGCGAGCGCACCTCCCGGCACACCTCAACCCCGCTGCCGTCCGGTAGCCGCACGTCGAGGACAGCGACGTCGGGGCGGGTCGCGGGGATCCGGACCAGCGCGTCGGCGGCCGTTCCCGCCTCGCCCACGATTTCGATGTCGTCTTCCACGGACAGCAGCTCATGCACTCCCCGGCGCACCACTTCGTGGTCGTCCAGGAGGAATACCTTGATTTTACCGTTTTCGGGCACGGAGTCAGTTTCACACACTCACCCCTTCCCTGGCGCAGTTACCCGGGATAACGTGCCGTTGTTCCGGCCCCCTGCAAGGCTGTGACCAGTGGTTGTTCCCGCAACCGCCGATTTACTTGGATATCCAAGCAAAATCGCAGGTCAAACGGGGTTTCGCAGTTATGCGAGGCACTGGGTAACGTGCATTGCGCAGGGCACTCGCCGGGGCACCTGTCACGCCTGAATCCCGTACCTTCCTCGCACCCACCCCGTGCGCGGGTACGCATGCAGGTGAGCCGCACTGGACCCCGGAGAACCCGGGTGCCGGACCGACGGAGGAGCACACGTGACCGTGGAGAGCACTGCCGCGCGCAAGCCGCGACGCAGCAGCGGCACCAAGCGGGCGGCCGGCGCCGAAAGCGCCCGCAAGACCGCCGTTGCCACCGCACAGCCGCACGACGCCGAGCCTCAGCTCGTACAGCTGCTGACGCCCGAGGGAGAACGGGTCGAGAGCGCCGACAGCGCGCAGTTCGCCCCCTACGTCGCCGACATCACCACCGAGGACCTGCGCGGGCTCTACCGCGACATGGTCCTGACCCGCCGTTTCGACGGCGAGGCGACCGCCCTGCAGCGTCAGGGAGAGCTGGGCCTGTGGGCCTCGCTCCTCGGTCAGGAAGCCGCCCAGATCGGCTCCGGCCGGGCCCTGCGCGACGACGACTACGTCTTCCCCACCTACCGTGAACACGGTGTGGCCTGGTGCCGCGGGGTCGACCCGACCAACCTGCTCGGCATGTTCCGCGGCGTGAACCACGGTGGCTGGGACCCGAACACCAACAACTTCCACCTGTACACGATCGTCATCGGATCCCAGACGCTGCACGCGACCGGGTACGCGATGGGCGTGGCCAAGGACGGCGCGGACTCCGCCGTCATCGCCTATTTCGGTGATGGTGCGTCCAGCCAGGGTGACGTCGCCGAGGCGTTCACCTTCTCGGCGGTGTACAACTCCCCGGTCGTGTTCTTCTGCCAGAACAACCAGTGGGCGATCTCCGAGCCCACCGAACGCCAGATGCGGGTGCCGCTCTACCAGCGGGCCCAGGGCTTCGGCTTCCCGGGCGTCCGCGTCGACGGCAACGACGTCCTGGCCTGCCTTGCGGTCACCCGCTGGGCGCTGGAGCGGGCGCGCAACGGCGAGGGTCCGACGCTGGTCGAGGCGTTCACGTACCGCATGGGTGCGCACACCACCTCCGACGACCCGACGAAGTACCGGCGCGACGAGGAGACGGCGGCCTGGGAGGCCAAGGACCCGATCCTGCGCCTCAAGGCCCACCTCCTGGCGACGGGCGGCGCCGACGAGGCGTTCTTCGCGCAGCTGGAGGAGGAGAGCGAGACGCTGGGCAAGCGGGTGCGCGAGGTCGTGCGCTCCATGCCCGACCCGGACACCATGGCGATCTTCGAGAACGTCTACGCGGACGGGCACGCGCTCGTCGACGAGGAGCGCGCACAGTTCGCCGCGTACCTCGCGTCCTTCGAAGGCGGGGAGTGACCACCATGGCCGTACAGAAGCTGACCATCGCCAAGGCGCTCAACGACTCGCTGCGCAAGGCCCTGGAGACCGACCCCAAGGTCCTGATCATGGGTGAGGACGTCGGCAAGCTCGGCGGCGTCTTCCGCATCACCGACGGCCTGCAGAAGGACTTCGGCGAGGAGCGGGTCATCGACACCCCGCTCGCCGAGTCCGGCATCGTCGGCACGGCGATCGGCCTGGCCCTGCGCGGGTACCGGCCCGTCGTGGAGATCCAGTTCGACGGGTTCGTCTTCCCCGCCTACGACCAGATCGTCACGCAGCTCGCGAAGATGCACGCGCGCTCGCTCGGCAAGATCAAGATGCCGGTCGTCATCCGCATCCCGTACGCGGGCGGCATCGGCGCCGTCGAGCACCACAGCGAGTCCCCGGAGACGCTGTTCGCGCACGTCCCGGGCCTCAAGGTGGTCTCGCCGTCGAACGCGAGCGACGCCTACTGGATGCTCCAGCAGGCGATCCTCAGCGACGACCCGGTGATCTTCTTCGAGCCGAAGCGGCGCTACTGGGACAAGGGCGAGGTCGACGTCGACGCGATCCCGGACGCCCTGCACGCCGCCCGCGTGGCACGCGCCGGTACGGACCTCACGCTGGCCGCGTACGGCCCGATGGTGAAGGTCTGCCTGGAGGCGGCGGCCGCGGCGGCCGAGGAGGGCAAGTCGGTGGAGGTCGTCGACCTGCGGTCGATGTCCCCGATCGACTTCGACGGTCTGCAGGCCTCCGTGGAGCGCACCCGGCGACTGGTGATCGTCCACGAGGCGCCGGTGTTCCTGGGCGTGGGCTCGGAGATCGCCGCGCGCATCACGGAGCGGTGCTTCTACCACCTGGAGGCGCCGGTGCTGCGCGTGGGCGGGTTCCACGCCCCGTACCCGCCGGCCCGCCTGGAGGACGAGTACCTGCCGGGCCTGGACAGGGTGCTCGACGCCGTCGACCGCTCGCTGGCGTACTGAGGAGCCACGTTCATGACCATCCGCGAATTCAAGATGCCCGACGTGGGCGAGGGCCTCACCGAGGCCGAGATCCTCAAGTGGTACGTCCAGCCGGGTGACACGGTCACCGACGGGCAGGTCGTCTGCGAGGTGGAGACGGCGAAGGCGGCCGTGGAGCTGCCGATCCCGTTCGACGGGACCGTGCACGCGCTGCTCTTCGAGGAGGGCACCACGGTCGATGTCGGCCAGGTGATCATCTCGGTGCAGACGGAGGGCCCGGCCGCCGAGGCCCCGGCCCAGGAGGTGGCGGCCCCGGCCGCCGCCGCCGAGCCGGCCGCCGAGGCGCGCCAGCCGGTCCTGGTCGGCTACGGCGTGTCCACGGCCTCCACGAAGCGCCGGCCGCGCAAGGCCGTGGCGGGCGCGGGAGCGGGCTCGGTGGCCGCTCCGGCGGCGGCCGCGGCCGCGGCCGTCCCGGCTGCCCCCGCGGTCCCGGCTGCCGCCGCCGTTCCCGCCGTTCCCGCACAGAACGGGACCGCCGCGCTGAACGGCAACGGCAACGGCAACGGCAACGGCAACGGCGCCGTGAAGGGGGGCGACGAGCGTCCGCTGGCCAAGCCGCCCGTCCGCAAGCTCGCCAAGGACCTCGGCATCGACCTGGCTTCGGTGGTCCCCACCGGCGAGGGCGGCGTCGTGACCCGCGAGGACGTGCACGCCGCCGCGGCGGCCGCCGTCGCCCCGCAGACCGCCCCGGCGGCCACCCCGGTCGCCGCGGTCCAGGCCCCGGCCGCCGCGCAGGAACCCGCCCCGGCCCAGGCCGGGGCGACGGATCGCGAGACCCGTATCCCGGTCAAGGGCGTCCGCAAGGTCACCGCCCAGGCCATGGTCGGCTCCGCCTTCACCGCCCCGCACGTCACCGAGTTCATCACGCTCGACGTGACGCGCACGATGAAGCTGGTCCAGCAGCTCAAGGAGGACCCGGACCTCGCCGGTCTGCGGATCAACCCGCTGCTCCTCATCGCCAAGGCCGTCCTCGTGGCCGTCCGCCGCAACCCGGACGTCAACGCGTCCTGGGACGAGGCGGCCCAGGAGATCGTGCTCAAGCACTACGTCAACCTCGGCATCGCCGCGGCCACCCCGCGCGGCCTGATCGTCCCGAACATCAAGGACGCCCACGCCAAGACGCTGCCGGAGCTGTCGACGGCCCTGTCCGAGCTGGTCGCCACGGCCCGCGACGGCAAGACCTCCCCGGCCGACATGCAGAACGGCACGATCACCATCACCAACGTCGGCGTCTTCGGCGTCGACACCGGGACGCCCATCATCAACCCGGGCGAGTCCGCGATCCTCGCGGTCGGCGCGATCAAGCTCCAGCCGTGGGTCCACAAGGGCAAGGTCAAGCCGCGCCAGGTCACCACGCTGGCGCTGTCCTTCGACCACCGTCTGATCGACGGCGAGCTCGGATCCCGCTTCCTGGCCGACATCGCGGCGGTCCTGGAACACCCCCGCCGCCTCGTCACCTGGTCGTAACGGCCGGGAGGACGAACGCGGTGCCGGTGGCCGGGCCCCCCTCGGGGAGCCCGGCCACCGGCCGCCCCGGCCCGGTGAAAATCCCTGGCCGAAGCCGCGCCCCTGCCCGATCATCAGTCGGATGATCTTCCGCGCCGCCACCGCAGACCCCTCGGACGTCGACCGCGCCCTCGCGTACAGCGCCGACGGCCCCGTCGCAGCCCTCGCCGCCGACCGCGTCCGGGAGGAACTGGCCGCGGGCCGGCTGCGCCCCGAGTGGATCTGGTTCGCCGAGGACGAGGGCGGCGAGGTCCTCGCCCGAGCCCTGTGGTGGGGCAGGGAGGACAGCGAGCGCCCCGTCGCGCTCGACTGCCTCCAGGTCCGGGCCGCCGTCACCGATCCGGCCGCCGTCGCCGCCGGTCTGCTCACCGCCGGGCACGCGGCGTTCGGGACCCTCCCCCTCTACAACGCTTCCCTGCCCCTCGATTGGCGCGAGCGCCCCGACTTCGCCGAGGCCGTCGCCTGGCGCCGGGAGGCGGCGCGCAGGGCCGGGCTGACGAGCGGGACCGAGCGCCTGCGCTACGAATGGACCCCGGCCTCCGGGACCGTGGAGCCGACCGGGCGGCTGGTGTTCCGCGAGGGCACGGACGAGGAGTTCGTCGAAGCGTTCGCCCGCGTCTCGGCCGGAAGCCTGGACGTGCACACCCGGACCGAACTGCGCTCCATGGACGCCCGGCAACTCGCCCGCGAAGACGTGGAGTTCTACCGGGACTGCCCCGGCGAACGCTCCTGGTGGCGTCTCGCCGAGCTCCCCGACGGCACGCTCGCCGGGCTGGCCGTTCCCTCCGCGACCCCCTACCACCGCAACGTCGGCTACCTCGGCGTCGTGCCCGCACTGCGCGGAAAGGGCCTGATCGACGAGATCCTCGCGGAGATCACCCGGTTCCACGCGGGCCGGGGCGCCCGCCGCATCACCGCCACCACGGACACCGTCAACGCCCCGATGGCCGCCGCGTTCGACCGCGCCGGATACGAGGTCACGGAGATCCGCCTGGTCCTGGAAAGCCCGTCGCGGGCCTGAGCCGACGGCGGTGGCCTCCGGCCCGGAGGCAGGGGGACGGGGTGCCGATCGCCTCACCGGGCCCGTGTCGGCGCTCCTGTCCGGGGGCGGGCGCTGACCTGCGCCCCGCCACAGCGCTAGCCCGCCTTGGCGGCGTTGCCGAGCACCTTCGTCGGGGTGATGCGCACGATCACCCGTACGTTCTCCGAGGGCGCCTGTGCGTACTCCCGGCCGGCGCCCGGGCCCATGTACTCCTCGGCGATCCGGACGGCGACCGCCCGCCCGGTGTCCTCGGAGACCGAGGCGGTGCCGCGGATCTCCGCGTAGAGGAACGGGTTGGCCAGGTCGAAGACGGTCAGGCCGATCCGCGCGTCCCGGGCGATGTTCCGCTCCTTGCGGCGCCCCTGCTCGGTGGAGACCAGTACGTCGTCGCCGTCCCGCGTCACCCAGACCACCGAACTCTGCGGTCCGCCATCGGGGTTGAGCGTCGTCAGCACGGCCGGGTGCGGCGCGTCCAACAACTTGCGCACGGTGTCGTTCAGCTCAACAGTCATGGCACCCAGGTTAGTTGGGGAAGGCGGCCGTCAACCGGGTTTTACCGGCCGGCGGCGCGACTACCCGAGGTCCGCGCGTCAGCTCCAGGCGATGTTGAGCCACGGGCTTCCCGGGTCGCCCGTCAGCTCGCGGTGCGCGGTCGCCATCTCCTGGTACCAGTGGCCGAATTCCTCCTCGTCGAACTGCATGCAGCGCCCGAGGACGAACCCGGCCGACAGCTCCTCCCAGGACCGGTACGCGAGCCGGCACGCCTTCCCGGCCCGCACCACGACGTCCTCGGCCTCGGCGAGCGTCCCGAAGCGGGCGCCGACGCCCCACCGGGCCATCTGGGAGGCCCGGCCGTAGTCCCACGCCTCCACCGACCGCACGTACTTGCCCTCGCCGAGCACCCCGTCCGCCCGGAACCGCTGCTCGTAGCGGGTGATCCGGCCGATGACCCGCTGGACGCCCGCGATCTCGCCCTCGACCTCGGCGGTCGGACGGGGCTGGGCGACCGTGACGCCGTCGGGGGTCAGCCGGGGCTCGGCGGCCCGCTCGGCGTTGGCGCGCAAGGCCGCCTCGGTGGCGTGCCGCCAGTGCTCGATGTCCACGGGCCCGGCGAACTCCTGGGCCAGCGCCTGGCGTACGCGCAGTGCGAACTCCCACACGGGGCTGACCATGTCGGCCCGCAGCAGCCGTTCGGTGGTGACGAGCCACTCCTCGCGGGTGGTGACGCCCCAGCTGTCGCGGAGCGTCTCGCGCTCCTTGGTGTAGCCCTGGCCGTGGTAGGCCAGGGAGTTCCAGAACATGCCGTTGCGCACGGACAGGTGCGCGCCGCAGGCCAGCCCGAAGGCGACGGGCCCGTGCAGGGGCCCGCCGACGTGGAGGGCGTGGACCTTGCCCTGCTCCAGGCCCACCCGCCGGGTCCGGCGGCCGTCGTGCAGGGCCCAGGTGGCGCGGTGCGCGGGGGAGGCGGGAAGGAGCGTCTCGAAGGGGGTCCCGGGGTTCACGGCCAGGTAGGGGGGCCCGTCGGGCGGGAAACTCTCGCAGAACCACCTGAGGTCGACGCTCTCGAAGACGAGCTCGGGAGTGGGCGCGGGCAGCATCCCCTCCGTGAAGACCACGTACGCCTCGGCGCGCGCCTGGGGCAGGCGGACCCGCTGACGGCGCACCCGGGTGGGGTGGGCGTCCTGGAAGGACCGTTCCTGCGGTACGAAGAGGTCGGCGAGCGCGAGCGCGTCGAAGAACGCCGGCCAGTTTCCGGCGTTCTTGGCTTCTTCCAGCTCGCGTTCTATGGCGCTCGGCGCGGTCCAGGTCCCCATGGGCGAACCCTATCCGTGCGTATCGGACGCCAGTTCGCCCCGTGCCGCCCGTCCGGAGGCCCGGTCCGCGGTCCCGGTGCGGCGGCGTTCGTCGATGGTGAACCCCCCGCTCCGGCCGGTTCGTCACACTGGGTGACGAGGGCGCGTCCATTGGGGTCGTGCGCCGGGGTGATGGGGTTCGGGCAGGTCAGGGAGGTGATTTACGCCGTTGCGCGGCGTGTCGGCGGTGGCGGAGGGGTGGCTCCGGTTGCGCCCCGTGACCGGCTGTCGGTGAGTGGTAGAGGGCATCTCCATCGCCCCGCGACATCCCAGACCGCACGATCAGTCACATCTCTGAACAGGAGAGAGCCGTTGCACCGCATCACCCGCTACTCCGTCCCCGCCGCCCTCTGCGTGACCCTGCTCACCGCCTCCACGGGCATCGCGGCAGCCGTCTCCACGCCCGAGCGCCCCTCCGTCACCTTCGCCGGGCAGACCGTCCCCGGCAGTGAGGCGCTGCTCGCCCAGGCACAGTCGCTCGGCGCCGCCGCCGCCGTGCTCGAACCCGTCACGGACCTGGTCTCGGCGGTGCTGAAGTCGCCGAACGGGAAGGTGTCGGAGGCCGACCTGGCCGCCGTCAGGACCAAGCTGGAGCCCGCGTTCAAGGAACTGCGCCAGAGCCTGCCCGAGTCGGCGGCGCCGCTTCCGGCGCCCGTGCCGGCGAACCCGGCGATGGCGAACCCGGCGATGGCGAACCCGGCGATGGCGAACCCGGCGATGGCGAAGCCCGCCGACCCGCCGGCCGACCCGGCGGCGAAGCCCCCGGTCGCGCAGCCTCCGGTCGCGCAGCCTCCGGTGGCCCAGCCTCCGGTCGCCCAGCCGCCCGTCGCGCAGCCCCCGGCGGCGCAGCCGGCGAAGCCGCCGGTCGCCGAGCCCGCCAAGCCCCCCGTCGCGCAGCCCCCGGCGGCGCAGCCCGTGAAGCCGCCGGTCGCCGAGCCGGCGAAGCCCCCGGTCGCGGAGCCCGTGAAGCCGCCGGTCGCCGAGCCCGCCAACCCGGCGGCCCCCGTGGCGAAGCCGCCGGCCGCCCAGCCGGTGAAGCCGGCCGACCCGGCTGCCAAGCCCCCGGCCGCGCAGCCCGCCAACCCGGCCGCCCCCGCCGTCAAGCTCCCGGCCGTGGCTCCGGTCACCGCCCCCAAGGCCGCTCCCGTCGACAAGGCCGCCGCCGCCGTCGACAAGCTCAAGGCCTCCGTCGACGGCCTGCTCAAGGTCGCCGAGACCGGCAGCGCCTCGGCCGACGCCAAGGCCAAGGCCGACGCGGTCGTGACCGACCTCGGCACCGTCCTCGTCACCCTGGTCAACGGTGCGGGCCAGCAGAAGGCGCCCACTGCCTGAGCGTCTTCCCCAGACCCTGCGTCCCCGGCGACCTTCGCGCGCCGGGGACGCAGCGGTGCCCGCCCCCGTCCCCGCCGGGGCCCGCGCCGTACGACCCCCGTGCCACCGCGCGACCGCGCGACCCCTCTTGACGCCCCCCTGCGCCAGGGAGACGCTCCCGGGTCTCGTCCGCATCCGAACGGGCGATCGCACACTGGGGGGCCGGTATGCCACAGGAGTCCGTGCGGACCGCGGGGGAGCTGCGCGCGCGGCTCGCGGAGCTGGGGGCACGCTGGTCCGTCAGCGAGCACCTCGCCGACGGAGAGCCGCTCCCACGCCCCCGCCTCGGCCTGGACGGCCCGTCGCGCCCGACGACCGCCGCCGAGGTGGGAACCGTCGATCTGCGGGCGCTGGCCGGGCGCGTGAGCGGCAATCCCCGCCTTACCCGGCGCAGGGCGGCGCACGGCCTGCTGCCCGGCACCGGCGGGGCGCAGACCGGTGCGCTGCCCACGGCCGTCGACTGGCGCGAGCGGTGGGGGTGGCGGTGGATCACCCGGGTCAAGGACCAGAACCCGTGCGAGTCCGGCTGGGCCTTCGCGGCGGCCGGTCTGGTGGAGTCCATGGCCCGGATCGAGCACCACGTGTGGGCCTTGCGGTCCGAGGGGGACGTACGCGACGGGCTGCGGCTCACCTGCGGACAGGGCTGCGACCCCGAGACCGCGCTCGACTGGATCCGGGACAACGGCGGCCTCGCCGACCCCGACTGCCGGCCCTACACCGTCCCGCCGCCCGGTCTGCCCGCCGAGCGGCGCGCCGCCTGGGGCTCCGAGTACACACCGAGCTGGGACCGGTCGGGCCGTACGGTACGGATCACCGACTACGTGCGGCTGGGTGACGTCGGGCAGCAGAAGGTGTGGCTGGACACGGTCGGTCCGCTGACCGCCTGCCTCGACGTGTACGACGACTTCTTCGGGCTCGGCTCGGGCGTGTACCACCGTACGAGCGACCGACTGGCGGGCGGACACTGCGTGTTGATCGTCGGCTACGACGACGCCGCGGGCTGCTGGCTCTTCAAGAACTCCTGGGGCACGGCCCACCACAGCGGCGGCTACGGGCGGATCGCGTACGGCGAGGCCCGCATCGACCACTGGGCCAAGTGCGGACTGACCGGCACCAACATCGACCCGTGGAGCAAGCGCCGGCTGCACGCGGGCAACGTCTACGAGAGCGGCAACGGCCGCGCCCACCGCAACTTCGAGCTCGCGGCGGCGACGGGCGACGCGAGCCTGCGGCACTGGTGGCGCGAGGGCGAGGCGCCCTTCGCGTGGACCCCCGCCAAGACCTACGCCAACGACGCCTCGGGCCAGCCCGCCTTCACGGGCACCACCTTCAACCGGAACATGGAGTCCTTGCACGTCACCACCGGCGGCCGACTGCGCCACTGGTACTACGAGCAGTCCGGCGGAGCCTGGCGCGACGGCGGCGCCTTCGGGCCGGGGGACGCGGCGATCGGCTCGACCCCGGCGTTCATCCAGAGCGACTACGGCAAGCCCGGCAACTTCGAGGTGGTGGTCCGCACCGCCGACGGACGTCTGAACCACTGGTGGCGCATCAACGGAGCGCCCTGGACGTGGAACGACGGCGGCCGTTTCGCCTCCGGCATCGCCCATTTCGGGCCCGCGCTCGTCCAGACCCGCTCCCGCCGGCTCGACCTCGTCGCGACGCGCACGGACGGCCGGATGCAGCTGTGGTGGCGCGACGACCGCGACGCGTTCGCCTGGCACGCCGGCGAGGTGTTCGGCAGCGCCATCACCTCGGCGCCCTGCCTGATCGAGGGCCAGTACGGGGCCACCGACGAGGAGACCGCCGGGAACTACGAGCTGTGCGTCGTCGGGCCGGGCGGCCGGGTCGAGCACTGGTGGCGGGGGAACGCGGGCGGTGGTGCCTGGAGCCGGGGCGCGGTCTTCGGGCGGGACGCGTCCGCCGTCACGGGGATGCTCCAGGGCAGCTTCGGATTCGACCTGGAGGTCATCGTCCTGCGCACGGACGGCCTGCTCCAGCACTACCGCCGCGACGACTCGGGTTCCTGGCACGACGGACCGCTGATCGGCCCGGCATGACTGCGGCCGCAGCCGTCCGCATCCTGGACGGCCGGAACCCTTGTACCACTCATGTATCTATCCTGTGCGCATGACTTCCGCGCCCCCGGTCGTGACCGCCGCCGACCGCGTCTACCAGCACGTCAAGCAGGGGGTACTGGGCCGCCGCTACGAGGGCGGCGTGCTCCTCACCGAAGGCGAGGTGGCCGAGGCCGTCGGCGTGTCCCGCACCCCGGTGCGCGAGGCGCTGCTGCGCCTGGAGACCGAGGGGCTGCTCAAGCTGTACCCGAAGAAGGGCGCGCTGGTGCTGCCGGTCTCCGCGCAGGAGATCGCCGACGTCATCGAAACCCGGCTGCTGGTGGAGGAGTTCACCGTCCGCAAGGCCGTGCCCGCCCCGCCCGGCCTGCTGGAGCGGCTCGCCGCCCTCATCGGGGAGCAGCGCCGGCACGCCGCCGACGGGGACCTGGTCGCGCTGATGGCCGCCGACCGGGCCTTCCACGCCGAGATCGTGCGCAACGCCGGGAACCAGATCCTGAGCCGGCTCTACGACCAGCTCCGCGACCGGCAGCTGCGGATGGGCGTGGCCCTGCTGCACGCCCACCCCGAGAGGGTCGAGCGGACGCTGGCCGAGCACACGGAGATCCTGGACGCCCTGCGGGCCGGGGAGCCGCAGACGGCCGCCGCGGCCGTACGGGCGCACGTGGGCCGGGTCGAGGTGCTGGTGCGCGGGGCCGGCCGATGAGCCTGCCCACACCGCCCGCACGACCCACCCGGCCCGCACCGCCCGCACCGTCCGCACCGCCCACCGCGCCCACACCGCCGGCCGCGCCCGCCGAGCCGCCGCGCCTCCCCCCGGATCCGCCCGGCGGGCGCCGGGCCCTGGCCGTCTGGGCGATCGGCGTCGCCGTGTACTTCGTCGCGGTGATCTTCCGTACCAGCCTGGGCGTGGCCGGGCTGGACGCCGCCGACCGCTTCCACGTCAACGCGTCGGCGCTCGCCACCTTCTCCATCCTCCAGCTGCTGGTCTACGCGGGCATGCAGATACCCGTCGGGCTGCTGGTGGACCGGCTCGGAACCAAGCGGGTCCTGACGATGGGGGCGGTGCTGTTCACCGTCGGACAGCTCGGTTTCGCGCTGGCGCCCTCCTACGGGACGGCGCTGGCCGCGCGCGCCCTGCTGGGCTGCGGCGACGCGATGACCTTCATCTCCGTGCTGCGGCTCGGCACGCGCTGGTTCCCGGCGCGGCGGGGGCCGCTGATGGCGCAGCTGGCCGGACTGGTGGGCATGGCGGGCAACCTCGTCTCCACGCTGGTGCTGGCGCCGGTGCTCCACGGGGTCGGCTGGGTGCCGGCCTTCGCGGGCAGTTCCGCGGCGGGTCTCCTCGTCCTGGTGCCGCTGGTGCTGTTCCTGCGGGACCACCCGGAGGGGCACGCGCCGCCGCCCGTGGTGCACGCCGGTGGAGGCGGGTTCGTACGCCGTCAGATCGCCGAGTCCTGGCGGGAGCCGGGAACCCGGCTCGGGCTGTGGGTGCACTTCACGACGCAGTTCCCGGCGATGGTGTTCCTGCTGCTGTGGGGGATGCCGTTCCTGGTCGAGGCGCAGGGGCTGTCGCGGACCACCGCGGGCGGTCTGATGACGCTGATCGTCGTCGCGAACATGGGCTTCGGGCTGTTGTACGGGCAGCTCGTCGGTCGCCGTCAGGGAGCGCGGATCCCGTTGGCGCTGGGCACGGTCGCGGCGACCGCCGCGCTGTGGGGCGCGGTGCTGGCCTACCCGGGCGAGCGGGCGCCGATGTGGCTGCTGACCGCGCTGTGCGTGGTGCTGGGGACCTGCGGACCGGCCTCGATGATCGGCTTCGACTTCGCCCGCCCGGCCAACCCCTCCGAACGTCAGGGGACGGCTTCGGGCATCACCAACATGGGTGGTTTCCTCGCGTCCATGACGACGCTGCTCGCGGTGGGCCTCCTGCTCGACGCCACCGGCGGCGACTACCGGATCGCCTTCTCGTCGGTCTTCTTCCTGGAGGTGCTCGGCGTCACCCGGATACTGCGGCTGCGCCCCGCCGCCCTGGCCCGCGAACGTCTCCCGCTCCCGGCGCGGGACGCGGGCCCCGCGGCCCCGGCCCGCGCCCGTACGTAGGACCCGCGCCCGTACGCAGGACCCGCGCCCGTACGCAGGGCCCGCGCCCCCGTACGTGCGCGTCGTGGCGGCGCGGGCCGGCGGCGGCTACGGGGTCACGGCGAAGCGCGTCAGGATGGCCTCCGCCAGGGCCGGGTCGCCCTCGGCCTTCACCCGGTCCGCGACCGTGTGCGGCCGTACCCGTCCCGCCGCGAGCCGCACGTACGTCTGCCAGTCCATCGCCAGCGTCACCGCCGGACCCAGCGAGGGCGCCTTGTCCAGCGTGCCGTGCCCCTGCGCGTCCACCCGCACGGTCCGCATGAACTCCAGCTCCCCGTGCACGTCGAGCACCACGGCCGAGTTCGGGGGCGCGCCCGCCTCCTTCGCGACCACCTTCGCCAGCCCGGCCAGCAGGATGTCCCGCGCCACGTACGCGCCGGGCGAGTCCCAGTTCCCCGGCACGCCCAGCGCCGCCCGCAGGTCCTGCTCGTGCATCCACACGTCGAACGCCCGCAGCCGCAGCGCGAACTCCAGCGGCACCTGGTCGCCCAGCGGGCCCCGCACCAGCGTGGCCGGATCCCGCTTCTCGTTGCGCAGCTGACGCTGGCGCCGGATGATCGTGTACTCCAGCTCGGAGGTCATCTCCGGGGCGGTGTGGTGGCGCCGGACGTCAACTTGCACCTCCATGTACCGGGTGAACTCGTCCACGACGTGGCGCAGGTCGCGCGGCAGCGTGTGGATCGGCCGCGGATCGCCGAGCTGCTCGCACTCGATGCCGATGATGTGCGACACCACGTCACGGACCGACCAGCCGGGACAGGGAGTGGCCCGGTTCCACTCGCCCTCCGACAGGGGGAGGACCAGCTCGGATATCGCCTCGATGGAATGGGTCCACGCATCGGCATAGGGCTGGAGGCTGGGATGGACGGTCAACGGGACCCCTCGCGTGCTGTTCAGTGGCGCGTTGTGGACTGTGCCCAAAAGTACGCTGCCGGTGAGCACCCCGGCAGAGCTTTCGTGTGACGATCGTAGGCCCGAGCTGACGGACGCAATGCAAGGACGGTGGTAGTGTGCGCGCTTCTCTGATCCAAGTCGCCGTGAACGAGGGCGAGTCGGTAGCTTCCCGGCGCGCCCGCGTGGCCGACCTCGTACGGGAGCAGTCCGCCGCCGACCTCGTCGTGCTGCCGGAACTGTGGACGGTCGGGGCGTTCGCCTACGAGCAGTTCGAGACCGAGGCGGAGCCGCTGGACGGCCCGACGTACGAGGCGATGTCCAAGGCCGCGAGCGACGCCGGGGTCTGGCTCCACGCGGGCTCGGTCGTGGAGCGCGCCGGCGACGGGTCGCTCTACAACACCGCGCTGGTGATCTCCCCGGCCGGTGAGCTCGCCGCCAGCTACCGCAAGATCCACCGCTTCGGCTTCGACCAGGGCGAAGCGGTATTGATGGCCGCCGGGGACACGCTGACCACGGTGACCCTGCCCGAGCAGACGCTCGGCATCGCCACCTGCTACGACCTGCGGTTCCCGGAGATGTTCCGCGGCCTGGTGGACGCCGGGGCCACGACGATGGTCGTGGCCGCGGGCTGGCCGGCCCGGCGGCGCGCCCACTGGACGCTGTTGAACCGGGCCCGCGCCGTGGAGGACCAGGCGTACGTACTGGCGTGCGGGCTGGCCGGCACCCACGCGGGCGTCGAGCAGGCCGGGCACAGCCTGGTCGTGGACCCGTGGGGCGAGGTGCTCGCGGAGGCCGGGCCGGGCGAGGGCGTGCTCACGGTGGAGCTGGATCCGGCGAAGGTCGCCGACACGCGGGAGCAGTTCCCGGCGTTGAAGGACCGCCGCCTCGGGCGCTGAGACGGCGGTTCGCCGCCCGGCCACGGGGTACACGGGCGGCGACGGCGGACGAACCGGATCAGGGGGGCAGGCGTCATGTCGCAGGAACGCGAAGCCGTGGAGGCCATGGTCGAGGCGGAACTGGAGCCGCACGAACCGACCCCGGACGAGATCACGGCCCGCGACCGGGTACGGGCCGAGGCCACCGGCATGACCCACCACCAGACGGCGGCCGCCCTGGAGCGGGCCGAGGCCGCCGTCGCGGACGGCGCCGACGCCTCCACCCGCGCCGCCCTGGCGGAATGGCGGCGGATCACCGACCTCCTCGCGGACCACGGCGGCCCGTACACCCCCGAGGCCGACCCCTACGCCCAGGGCCAGTTGACCGCGCGCGGCCGCTGAGCCGGCCCCCGCCGGCCCCGCTACCGCTCCTCCCGCTCCTTCTCGGCCATCCGGATCACGCACACGGCGACGGCGATCAGCAGCGCCGCGTCCGCGTCTTCCCGGACGACGTCCACCGCGTACGTCTCGCGGACCCGCAACCACTGGCGGGAGATCAGCGCGAGCAGCTCGCCGTCGTACTCGACCTTGAACTCCCGGTCGAGGATGCGCCCGCTGACGTCCAGTTCGGTGCCCTCGGCGAGGGTGACGAGGTAGTGGTTGCGCAGCAGGGAGAGCCGCTTCCTCCGGATCACCGCGAGCCGGCGGTCGTCCCGCTCCAGGGTCATCGCGTCGCGGAAGGCGAACCACTTCTCCCGCAGGGTGATCAGGATCCGCCCGTCGCGGTCCTTGAGCTCCAGGGTGTCGCGCAGGCGCAGGGCCTTGCCGTCGACGAGGAATGCCTGGCGGCCGTCCTCGTCCTCGATCCAGTAGTCGTCCCCGATGGCCAGCACTTTGTCCCGTACGAGGTATTTCATGGCCTGATCCGTGCCCGCGATAGGTTGCCGTCATGCCTTTGCTCTATGTCACCGACCTGACGTACCCGGCGCGCGGCCGCCGCTACTGCGACGAGGACATATTCCTGACCGGGCGCCTGCGCGGGCACTTCCCGCTGGCCCTGTGCCACCCGCGCGACGCCGAGACCCTCATGGGCGGCTTCGACGCGGTCGTGGTCCGCAACAGCGGCCCGGTCCTGCACTACCAGGAGGCCTACGACGCCTTCCGCACCGCCGCCCTCGCCGGCGGCGTCCGCGTCTACAACCCGCTGACGGGGCGGGGGGACATGGCGGGCAAGCAGTACCTGCCGGACCTGACGGCGGCCGGCTACCCGGTGATCCCGACGGTCGACGACCCGGCGCACCTGCACCTGCTGCCGCGGGTCCCGCAGTACGCGGTGAAGCCCAAGCGGGGCGCGGACTCCGTCGGCCTGGCCTTCACGGCGGACCCCTCCGCCGCGGAGCCGGGCCGGACCCTGATCCAGCCGCGGATCGACTTCGCGTACGAGGTGTCGTTCTACTTCGTGGACGACGCCTTCCAGTACGCCCTCTACGCCCCCGACCCGGCACGTCGCTGGGAGCTGGAGCCCTACCACCCGACTCCGGCGGACCTCGCCTTCGCCCGCACCTTCATCGAGTGGAACACCCTCACCCACGGCATCCAGCGCGTGGACGCCTGCCGCACCCCCTCCGGCGACCTCCTCCTGGTCGAGCTGGAGGACCTCAACCCCTACCTGTCCCTCGACCTCGTCCCCGCCGAGGTCCAGGACGCCTTCGTCACGGCCCTCGCCCGCTCCCTGGACTCCTTCCTGTCCTAGAGCGCGCCGGTGTCGAGCACGATCCCGAACGGCTCCGGCAGCCGCACGGGTGTCCCGAACGCGTGCGGCCCGTCGACGCGGGCGTAACCGAGCCGCCCGGGCTCGGAGAACAGGGTGACGGTCTTGTCCAGCCGGTCGACCAGCAGGTAGAGCGGCGCGCCGTACTCGGCGTACCGCTTGCGCTTGACGACGCGGTCGGTCTCGGCGTTGGACTCCGAGGTCACCTCGACGATCAGGAGGGTCTGATCGGGGAGGAGGGACGAACCGCCGCGCGCGAGGTGATCGGGCACGACTGCCACATCAGGCACGTACCAATTGGGCGATCTCGGCAGATCGAGATTGCCCGAGCCTTCGACGCAGCCGAGCTCATCCACCCGCCGTTCGATCTGGCGGCGGACGATCTTCGCGGTCCGTTCGTGGTCCCAGCCAGGCGTCACGTTGCTGATGACCCCTTCAATGATTTCGGTGCGGTCGCCGCTGTGGTGCTGGATGGCGTACTTCAGGGCACGCTCGGGGTCGATGCCCTCGCCGTAGTCGTACGCGCTCGTCATGCCGGACGCCTCCCTCGATGCCTGCGGCCAGCCTGCCACGGCCGCCTCCCGACCGTCGTCACCCCTGGGGGTGCATCCGGACTGGGATGGCAAGCTTGAAACATGAACGATGCTGCCCCGGCGCCCACCCCCGCGCCCGCGCCCCGCCGCGCCCGTGTCCGTGCCCCCGAGCTGATCGGCAAGGGCGGCTGGCTGAACACCGGTGGGAAGGACCTGACGCTCGCCGACTTCCGAGGCCGGATCCTGATCCTGGATTTCTGGACCTTCTGCTGCATCAACTGCCTGCACGTCCTGGACGAGCTGCGCGAGCTGGAGGAGAAGCACCGCGACACCGTGGTGATCGTCGGCGTGCACTCGCCGAAGTTCGCCCACGAAGCCGAGCACGCGGCCGTCGTGGACGCCGTCGAGCGGTACGAGGTGCACCACCCCGTCCTGGACGACCCCGAGCTGGCCACCTGGAAGCAGTACGCCGTACGCGCATGGCCCACGCTCGTCGTGATCGACCCCGAGGGGTACGTCGTCGCCCAGCACGCCGGTGAGGGGCACGCGCACGCCATCGAGCGGCTGGTGGGGGAGCTGGAGGCCGAGCACGCCGCCAAGGGGACCCTGAGGCGCGGGGACGGGCCGTACGTGGCGCCCGAGCCCGTAGCGAGCGACCTGCGCTTCCCCGGGAAGGCGCTGCTGCTGCCCTCGGGGAACTTCCTGGTGTCGGACTCCACCCGGCACCAGCTGGTGGAGCTCGGGGCCGACGGGGAGAGCGTCGTACGGCGCATCGGCAGCGGTGAGCGCGCATTCACCGCCGACGGCTTCAGCGAGCCGCAGGGCCTCGCGCTGCTGCCCGACGGGTCGGTGATCGTGGCCGACACCGTGAACCACGCGCTGCGCCGCTTCGACCCCGCCACCGGGGCCGTGGAGACCGTCGCCGGGACGGGCCGCCAGTGGTGGCAGGGCTCGCCCACCTCAGGGCCCGCGGCGGAGGTCGACCTGTCCTCGCCCTGGGACGTCGCCTGGTGGCAGGGCAAGGTGTGGATCGCCATGGCGGGCGTGCACCAGCTGTGGACCTGGGACCCGCAGACGGGGACCGTGGGCGTGGCCGCCGGCACGACCAACGAAGGGCTCGTGGACGGCCCCGCCGCGGAGGCCTGGTTCGCGCAGCCGTCCGGGCTGGCCGCCACCGAGGACCGGCTGTGGGTCGCCGACTCCGAGACCAGCGCCCTGCGGTACCTGGAACGCGAGGGCGAGGAGTACGTCGTGAGGACCGCCGTCGGCACCGGGCTCTTCGACTTCGGGCACCGCGACGGCGACGCCGCCCAGGCCCTGCTCCAGCACCCCCTCGGGGTGACCGCGCTGCCCGACGGTTCGGTCGCGGTCTGCGACACCTACAACCACGCGCTGCGCCGCTTCGACCCGGCGAGCGGCGAGGTCTCCACCCTCGCCACCGACCTGCGCGAGCCCAGCGACGCCGTCCTCGTCGGCGGGGACATCGTCGTCGTGGAGTCGGCCCGGCACCGCCTGACGCGGCTGCGGCTGCCCGAGGAGGCCGTACGGGTCGACGCGGTCGCGCACCGGACGCAGCGCGCCGCCACCGAGGTCGCGCCCGGCACGCTCCGGCTCGACGTGGTCTTCCAGGCGCCGAGCGGACAGAAGCTCGACACCCGCTACGGGCCCTCGACCCGCCTCCTGGTCTCCTCGACCCCGCCCGAGCTGCTGGCGGCGGGCGACGGCCCGGGGACGGACCTCTTCCGCGACCTGACGCTGAACCCGGAGGTCACCGAGGGCGTGCTGCACGTCTCGGCGATGGCCGCGTCCTGCGACGACGACCCCGCCAACGAGTACCCGGCCTGTCACGTCCACCAGCAGGACTGGGGCGTCCCGGTGACCGTCACCGCGGACGGGGCCGCCCGTCTCCCGCTCGTCCTCGCGGGAATGGACGCCTAGCGGGGGCCACGACGACGCGCCGTACGGCCGGAGCCCGTCTCGGGTTCCGGCCGTCAGGCTCTTGCGGCTCTTGCGGCTCTTGCGGCTCTTGCGGCTCAGCCCTCGGGCCCGTCGTGGTCCTCCGGCTTCTCCTTGCCCTCCACCGCGTCGGCGACCAGCAGGTTCGGGTCGACGCCGTCGAGGAAGGCGCCGCTGGTGACGAAGACCTTGTGGTGGCGGACCGCGACGGAGGTGGGTCCGGACAGCCCGTCCGCCTTGGTCAAGGCGATGCGGTGGGTGCCGTCGGGCCGGATCAGGGCGAGCTCGCTCGCGGTGGTGTTCAGCGCGGCGAGCACCGTCTCGCCGTGTCCGGCGAACGCGAAGTCGTCGATCCCCGCCAGCCCGGTGGCGCGCGTCGTGGTCTTCCCCGCGGACCCGTCCTCGGAGACCGGGATCCGCAGCAGCGTGCCCCGGTCGAAGTTCGACACCCAGACCGCGTGGCCGCGCACTTTGATGCCGTTCGCGCCGATGAAGGTGGTCGGCTCCAGAGCCGGGCCGGTGGCCCAGGCCGTCACCTCGGGCTCCTCGTCCAGGGAGATGCGCCACACCGTGCCCAGGACGGAGTCCGCGGCGTAGATCAGCCCGAGGTGCTCGTCGAGGGCGAGGCCGTTGACGAAGCCGCTCGGGGGCATGTCGACGAGCTTGGAGACCTTGCGGTCGGGGGTGATCCGGTAGATGCCGCTCTCGGCCGTTCCGGTGTTGTAGCCGACGTAGAGCGTTCCGTCGTGGGTGCGGACGATCCCGCTCACGACGGCGACGCCGAGCAGGGGAGTCCGCGGGTCCGCGACGTCGGGCAGGGTCGTGAGGACCCGCTTCCCGCCGTGCCGGTCCACCCGGACCACCTGACGGGCGATCGCGAGGGTCAGATCGGCGGAGCCGTCGGGCTCCAGGGCGATGTTCTCCGGCGTCTCGCCGGCCCCGAAGTCGAAGTGCGCGACGATGCGCGGATCCACGAGGGACAGCTGCGGGTCCGCGGACTTCGGCGGCTTCGGCGCGGCCGCGGCGGGGGCGGCCAGGAGCAGGGCCAGGGCGGTGCCCAGGGCGAGGCGGGACAGGCGGAACAGGCGGAGCACGGGACTCTCCTCGTCGGCCGGGAGGGGCGGAACCCCAGCACAACATGACGGAGCGTCACCGTACGTTCATCGCACCGCGGCGCCGCCGATATCGACCCGCCCGGCCGAAGCCGCACCGCATCCCGGCTGCCGGGAGCGGCGCGGCCCGCAGGGGGGACTCAGCCCTCCAGGAACGCCACCAGCGCGTTCGCCAGCAGGAACGGGTCGTCCGCGCCGCACAGTTCGCGGGCACTGTGCATCGACAGGATCGCCACGCCGATGTCGACGGTCTGGATGCCGTGCCGGGCGGCCGTGATGGGGCCGATCGTCGTGCCGCACGGCATCGAGTTGTTGGAGACGAACGTCTGCCACGGCACCCCGGCCCGCTCGCAGGCGCCCGCGAACACCGCGCGTCCGCTGCCGTCGGTGGCGTAGCGCTGGTTGACGTTGACCTTGAGGATCGGGCCGCCGTTGGCGCGCGGGTGGTGCGTCGGGTCGTGCCGCTCCCCGTAGTTGGGGTGCACGGCGTGGCCCGTGTCCGAGGACAGGCAGATGGTGCCCGCGAAGGCGCGCGCCCGGTCCTCGTACGAGCCGCCGCGCGAGAAGACCGAACGTTCCAGCACGTTGCCCAGCAGCGGGCCGTCCGCGCCGGTGTCCGACTGCGAGCCGTTCTCCTCGTGGTCGAAGGCGGCCAGCACCGGGATGTGGTCGAGCTTCGCCCTTCCCGAACCGGCCCCCGAACCGGCCCCCGAACCGGCCCCCGAGACTGCCGCCAGCGCCGCGACGCCCGCGTGCACCGACAGCAGGTTGTCCATGCGCGGCCCGGCCAGCAACTCGCGGTCGCGGCCGAGATACGCGGGCGGCTCGATCGAGTGGACCATCAGGTCCCAGCCGGCCACCGAGCCCTGGGGCAGGCCCTCTTCCTCCTCCAGGAACGCGATCAGGTCGCCTTCCTGCACCTCGCCCAGACCCCAGATCGGCTGCATGTGGCGCTGCTTGTCCAGCTTGAGCCCGTCGGTGTTCACCGACCGGTCCAGGTGCACGGCGAGTTGGGGCACGCGCAGCAGCGCCCGGTCCACGTTCACCAGCCGCTCGCTGCCGTCCCGCAGGGTCAGCCGGCCGGCCAGACCGAGGTCGCGGTCCAGCCAGGTGTTGAGCAGCGTCCCGCCGTAGATCTCGACCGCGATCTGCCGCCAGCCCTGTGAGCCCGTGTCGGGGACCGGCTTGACGCGCAGGTTGGGGGAGTCGGTGTGGGCGCCGATGATGCGGAACGGGGTGTGCGCGGAGGCGCCCTCCGGTACGTACCAGGCGATGATCGCCCCGCCGCGGAGTACGAACCTGCCCCCCGTACCCGAATCCCAGGCGTCCGATTCCGACAACTGCCTGAAACCGGCCTTTTCCAGCCGCTCGGCCGCATTGGCCACGGCATGGTACGGCGACGGACTGGCCGTCAGGAAGGCCATCAGGTCGTCGGTGTGGCCGCGGTCGAAGTGGGCGGGAGAGCTCATGTGGTTCACCTTAACGACGGTCGTGTTCGCCATGGCCGGACTGCGGCGGATAGCGGAAAGGTCAGGGCGGCGCGGGGTGTGTGGCCCGCGTTCCCGTCGTTTTCAGCCCGGCGGACGCTCGAATCGGCGCTGTAGCTGCCGTCGCTCGCCCCGGCGGATGCGCGGGAGCATCTCGGGGGTCTGCGGCGGGCGCTGTGCGCGTCTTTTGCGTCCGGCGCAGAAGATACAGGCCTCACCCGGCGGTGCATCGGGGTCGATCGGTGCTCCGGGGTGTTCGGAGCATCCGGAGGCGTTGCGGGGGCGGGACAGTTCCCGGGCGACGATGAAGGCGCGGTGCAGGTCGTCCGCGATCCGTACGAAGTCCTGGGCGGGGGAGGAGATGCCGAGGTGGAAGCGCTGGTCCTCGATCGTGCGGAGGTACCCGCGCAGCAGTTCGTGCGTGTACGGCGGCTCGGGCACCGGGTATCCCAGCCGGCGCTGCTCCCCGGGGACAGGGGCGGCGGGGCCGGGGCGTCCGCCGTGCCTGCGCAGGCCGAGCCTTCGCCGGTCGTTGCAGATCAGGCAGCGGCCCCAGCCGTCGGGCGCCTCGGGGTCGAGGGCGCCGTTGGGGTGCTCGGGGCAGCCGGTGTAGCTCTTGGCGGGGGCCAGCCCGGCGGCGGTCTGGAACGCGGTGTAGAGCGCGTCGGCGAGGCCCTCGTACTCGGCGGGGTGGGAGCCGTCGTACAGCTCCCGGGCGTGGTCGCCGAGGCTGCCCAGCATCGCTTGCAGCTCCTTGAGGGCGTACGGCCGCCCGGTGGGGACGGAGTACCCCCTGCCGTTGCCGTGCTGATCCTGTGGCGTCATGCCTAGAGCGTCCCACGGCCGACTGACAAGCAAGGAATGCGCAGGTCGCGGGGTCCTGACGCCGCGCCGCCCCGCCGTCCCGCGGCGTCCGGCCGCCACCTGGCCCGGGCTCCCGGGCCGGCCGGCGGCCGGGGAAGGCCGGTTCCCGTACGGCAGCGGCCGGACCCCCGCGAGGGGGTCCGGCCGCCGTGACCGCCGAGGCGGCGCAAGCCCCGAGGCCTAGAACGCGGCCTCGTCCAGCTCCATGAGGCTGTTGTCGACGCTCTCGGCCAGCGCGCGCTGGACCGAGACGCCCGGGAGGACCTCCGCCGCGAAGAACTTCGCGGCAGCGATCTTGCCGGTGTAGAAGGGGACGTCCTTCGCGGCGGCGCCGGCCAGCTTCTCGGCGGCCACGGCGGCGCCCTTGAGCAGCAGGTATCCGACGACGACGTCACCCGAGGCCATCAGCAGGCGGGTGGTGTTCTGACCCACCTTGTAGATGTTCTTGACGTCCTCGCCGGTGGCGGTGAGGTCGACGATCATCTGGCCGACGATGGCCTCCAGGTCGACCGCGGCCTTGGCGAGCGCGTCGCGCGCCGGGGCGAGGTCGTCGCCGCCGACGGCCTCGGCCAGGAACTTCTTGATCGTCTCGGAGAGGACGTTCAGGGAGGCGCCCTGGTCGCGGACGATCTTCCGGAAGAAGAAGTCCTGGCCCTGGATCGCCGTGGTGCCCTCGTAGAGGGTGTCGATCTTCGCGTCCCGGATGTACTGCTCGATCGGGTATTCCTGGAGGTAACCGGAACCGCCGAAGGTCTGCAGCGACTGCGCGAGCTGCTCGTAGGACTTCTCCGAGCCGTAGCCCTTCACGATCGGCAGCAGCAGGTCGTTGAGGCCGACCAGCGCGGAGGCGTCCTCGCCGGCGGCCTGCTTGACCTGGATCTCGTCCTGGATGGACGCGGTGTACAGGACGAGGGCGCGCATGCCCTCCGCGTACGCCTTCTGCGTCATGAGCGAGCGGCGCACGTCGGGGTGGTGCGTGATGGTGACCTTGGGGGCCGTCTTGTCCATGAAGTTGGCCAGGTCCGGGCCCTGCACGCGCTCCTTGGCGTACTCCAGCGCGTTCAGGTAGCCGGTGGAGAGGGTGGCGATGGCCTTCGTGCCGACCATCATCCGGGCGAACTCGATGATCATGAACATCTGGCGGATGCCGTCGTGCTTGTCGCCGATCAGCCAGCCCTTGGCGGGGTGCTGGTCGCCGAAGGTCATCTCGCAGGTGTTGGACGCCTTGAGGCCCATCTTGTGCTCGACGTTCGTGGCGTAGACGCCGTTGCGCTCGCCCAGCTCGCCGGTCTCCCAGTCGAAGTGGAACTTCGGGACGAGGAAGAGGGACAGGCCCTTGGTGCCCGGGCCGTGGCCCTCGGGGCGGGCGAGGACGTAGTGGAGGATGTTCTCCGACATGTCGTGCTCACCGGAGGTGATGAAGCGCTTGACGCCCTCGATGTGCCAGGAGCCGTCGGCCTGCTGAACCGCCTTGGTGCGGCCGGCGCCGACGTCCGAGCCGGCGTCCGGCTCGGTGAGCACCATGGTGGAGCCCCACTGCTTCTCGACCGCGATCTCGGCGATCTTCTTCTGCGCCTCGTTGCCCTCTTCGAAGAGCACGCCGGCGAAGGCCGGACCGGAGGAGTACATCCAGACGGCCGGGTTGGCGCCGAGCAGGAGCTCCGCGTACGCCCAGATGAGGGAGCGGGGCGAGGTGGTGCCGCCGATCTCCTCGGGCAGGCCCAGGCGCCAGTACTCGGAGTCCATGAAGGCCTGGTAGCTCTTCTTGAAGGAGGCCGGGACGGGCGCGGTGTTGGTGGCCGGGTCGAAGACCGGCGGGTTGCGGTCGGCGTCCTCGAAGGAGGCGGCCAGGTCGTTCTCGGCGAGCTTGGTGAGCTCGGCCAGGATGCTCTTGGCGGTCTCGGTGTCCATCTCGCCGAACGGGCCGGTGCCGTACAGCTTGTCGCGTCCGAGCACCTCGAAGAGGTTGAACTCGATGTCGCGGAGATTCGACTTGTAGTGCCCCATGGCGACGGCTCCGTTAAGGCTCGGGGAGACAGGTTCCTCGTACATACCAATCGGTAACAACATGATGCTACCCACCGGTAATAAGAGCAACCCTCCGGTCCGGACTGTGACCAGGCTCAAGCTCGCACCACACGGTCTTGCATTCCGTCCCCTGTGTCACCCCCCAGCGCAGGGTCACTGCATCGAGCAGGGCCAGCCCGCGGCCGGACTCGTCGGTGTCGGTCGCCCGGCGCAGCACGGGCCACGCGCGCGGATCGGGGTCGGTGAGCTCGACCCGCGTACGGGATGCCCTTCCGCTGATCCGCAGGGTGACGGGGGTGCCGTCGCCGAGGTGGGTGATCACGTTGGTCAGCAGCTCGCTGACGCACAGCTGCACGTCGGCGCACGGCCCGCCGAGGTGCTCCCGCACGGCCCGCCGCACCCCGGGCACCGCCTCGGGCGTGGCGAGCAGCCGGATGGTGAGCCCGTTCACCGGTCGGCCAGGGCCGCGGCCAGGCGCTGCGCGGTGGCGGTGTTGCAGTTGCCGAGGGTGATGAGGGGCGGGTTGCCGTAGCCGCTGGCGTAGGAGGCGAGGTGGAGGTCGAGGGACGGCAACGTGATCCCGTGCGAGGCCAGCGCGGCGCGGAGCTGGGCCAAGGCGTCGATCGCCTCTCGGTCGGCGGCGTGTGTGCTCATGGGGGGGTTCCGTTCCTGTGGGGACTGACTGTGACGAACCGCTCACAGCCTGCGGCCGGGGTGCGTACCGTGGGAAGGGTTTCGGCTCCACGGTGCGAGGTGTGGAAAGGCGGGCGATTGTGGCCGCACGTAAGGACATTGATGGCTCGGCGAGCGTCCCGGCCTTCTACGGCAAGGAGTTGCGCTGGCGGAGGGAGGCGGCAGGCCTCACGCTTCAGCAGGCCGTGGAGAACAGCTTCTACGGGGCCACCTACCTGAGCGAGATCGAGCGGGCCCAGCGGCGGATGCCGGAGGATCTCGCCCGGCATGTCGACCAGGTGCTGAGGACCGACGGGTTCTTCTCGCGGCGCTGCGAGGACGTCCGTAAGGCCAAGCGGGGGGCGCACGCCGAGTACTTCGCCCCGGTCGCGGAGGCGATGGCGCGGGCGCGGACCATCGAGGAGTGGAGCAACGCGCTCATCCCTGGTCTGCTCCAGACGGAGCCGTACGCACGGGCTGTCATCCACTCCACCCATCCGTTGGACCTTCCGGAGGAGGTGGATGCGAAGGTCCGGGCTCGTATGCAGCGGGCCGCTCTGTTCGAGGACCCGAAGAGGCCGGAGTACTGGACGATCCTGCATGAGTGCCTGGTGCGCCAGCCGCTGTTGCCGCCGGGCGAGATGGCCGATCAGCTCGACCACATCGCCGCCCTGGCGCGGCGCCGCCGGATCGTTCCACAGCTCTTGTTGTGGAGTTCTGCGATCCAGCCGTTCCTGGGGCTCCCGCTCATGTTCATGGAATTCGAGGACGAGCCGCCGCTCGCGTACACGGAGGGCCCGTATCACGGCCAGGTCGTGGACGATCCGGCCCTCGTTAAGCGGTATCGCACGTCATACGATCGCCTCAGGGCCGCCGCGCTGTCGCCGGAGGACTCTCTCGCCGTGATCGAGCAAGCTGCTGAGGAGTACAGAAATGGCAAGCAACGGGACTGAGTTCGGTGCCGTGATCTGGCGCAAGAGCAGCTACAGCAATGGCGACGGCGGTAACTGCGTCGAGGTGGCCGACGGGCTGGACGGGATCGTGCCCGTCCGGGACTCCAAGCGGCCGGGCGGGCCCGCCGTGATCGTCACGGCGGCGGCGTGGACCCCCTTCGTTGCGGCCCTGAAGGGCGGTCCCGGCCCCGGCGGCCCGCGGCCTCGGTAGGCTTCGGCGCATGTACGGCTACGACCAGAACCCGGGTGCCCAGCAGGGCTACGCGCAGCAGCCCCCGCAGGGGTACGCGCAACAGGCGCCGCCGTTGTACCCCGAGCCGTCTCCGCCCTCCCTCGCGGACGCCGTACGGGCCTTCACGACCGGCCAGCTCGCCGCCGAGGACTTCCAGCAGATCTTCGCCACCTCGAAGGTCTACTGCCCGCGCGGCGAGACCCCCGGCTTCCTGGCGCTGCACAACACGCAGCAGCCGGTCATCCCGATGTTCACCACGCTCAAGGAGCTCCGCCGGTACGCCGGCAAGGAGTCCAAGTACTTCGTGATCACCGGCGCCGAGGTCATCGACCTGCTCCCGACCGGGTACGGCTTCGTCCTCGACATGGAGGGCGACCACCGGATGGTGTTCGACGCGAAGGCGGTCGAGCAGATGGTCGACTACGCGATGCGCCGCATGTATGGCTAGACGCCATTGCTGCGCAGATGGCTAGACGCCGCTACCGCGTAGACGGCCGGCCACCGGAGCCCCGCGCACACGAGCCCGCCCCGCCGAATCCTCGGCGGCGGCGGGCTTCGTCGTGTCTTGGGACGGGGCGGGAATGCGGACGAGGGGGGCGCTGTTCAGTCGGGTGTGGCAGAAAGTTCGACTTTCAACTAAAGTCGAAGCAGAAGGAGGTTCCGACCATGCCTGCAGTGACTGTGGAGAACCCGTTGACGCTCCCCCGCGTCGCGGAACCGGCCCAGGAGACCGCCGCCCGCAAGGTGCTGGCCGTCACGACCGCCCCCGGTGTACCTGATCGACGGAACCTTCGTCCACCAGGACAGCAACGGCGGCGGCGGCGTCATCAACGGTGGCGACACCCAGTGGATGACCGCCGGCTCCGGGCTCCTGCACATCGAGGCCCCGCCGGAGTCGCTCGTCGTCAGCGGCGGACTCTTCCACGGCCTCCAGCTGTGGGTGAACCTCCCCGCCTCCGACAAGATGATGCCCCCGCGCTACCAGGACATCGGTGGCGGTCAGGTGCAGCTGCTGACCACCCCGGACGGCGGCTCGCTGCTCCGCGTGATCGCCGGTGAGCTCGACGGGCACCAGGGCCCGGGCATCACCCACACCCCGATCACGATGATCCACGCGACCGTCACCCCGGGCGCGCAGATCACCCTCCCGTGGCGCGCGGACTTCAACGCCCTCGCCTACGTCATGGCCGGGCGCGGTTCGGTCGGCGAGGACCGGCGGCCCGTCCAGACCGGGCAGACGGCCGTGTTCGGCGAAGGCGGCTCGCTCACCGTGCGGGCCGACGCCTCGCAGGACTCCAACGCCCCGGCGCTGGAGATCGTCCTGCTCGGCGGCCGTCCCATCCGGGAACCGATGGCGCACTACGGACCGTTCGTCATGAACAGCAAGCACGAACTCCAGCAGGCCTTCGACGACTTCCAGGCCGGCCGGCTGGGGACCGTACCCACCACCGAGCGCACGCGCTGACGTGGGAGCGCGGGCAGGTCACCGTCACGCGGGGGCCTGCCCGCGCGCCGCGTAGCGGGTGCGCAGCTCCGACAGCACCGCGGACGCGGCGGCTGTCAGCGGTACGGCGAGCAGCATGCCGAGGACCCCGGCGACGCTCGCCCCCGCCGTGATGGCCAGCAATACCGCCGCCGGGTGCATCTGCACCATGCGGCTCTGGATCAGCGGCTGGAGGACGTGGCCCTCCACCACCTGGACCACGAGCACCACTCCCAGCACCCACAGCCCGATCACCCAGCCCCGGTCGGCGAGGGCGACGAGCACGGCGAGCGCCCCGGAGAGCAACGCGCCGAGGTAAGGGATGTAGGCGCCGAGGAACACCAGCGCCCCGAGCCCGACCGCCCCGGGCACCCGCAGCACCAGCAGCCCGGCGGTGATGCACACGGCGTCGATCAGCGCGATGAACGTGGTCCCGCGCATGAACCCCTCGACGGCCTTGAAGGCGAGCCGGGCCACCGCCTCCACGGTGTCACCGGTGGCGTCGGGCACCAGGGAGCGCAGCGCGCCCGCGGCCCGGTCGGAGTCGCGCAGGAAGAAGAAGATCAGCAGGAGCGCGAGCACGCCGGTCGCGATCATCTCGCCGACCACACTGAGGCCGGTGACGACGCCGGAGGCTGCCGTCCCGCCGAACTTGGCCAGCAACTCCTTGGCGTTCTTGGCGAGGTCCTCCAAGGAGGTCCCCGCGGCGCCGAAGTGCTCGCTCAGGCCCTCTCCCGCGCGGCGCAGCGAGGCGGTGATCTCGTCGCCGGTGTCGATGAGCGCCGTGACGATGACGTAGCCCGCGCCGCCCACGACGGCGACGACGGCCAGGCAGGTCAGCGCGGCGGCCAGGGACCGGCCCACCCCCACCCTGATCAGCCGCCGGTGCAGCGGCCCGAGCAGGGCGGTGCCGAGCAGAGCGAGCAGTACGGGCGTGACGGCGGTCTTGAAGACCACGCACAGCCACACGCCGACGGCGATCACTCCGGCGACCAGCAGCACGACCACGCACCAGGCGGCGAGGCGCTGCACGGGCCCGGGCAGAAGGGGAGTCACCACGGCTGCATCCAACCACGCGCACCCGCCGCTTTCGGGACATCCCGGGCGTCAGGAGTCGGAGTCTTCGGCCTTCGCCTGCTCGTGCAGCTCGAACCAGATCGACTTGCCCTCGCCGCGGGGGTCGACGCCCCACGCGTCGGCCAGCATCTCCATCAGCAGCACCCCGCGGCCGCTGGACGCCATCTCGCCCGGGTGCCGTTTGTGCGGGAGCTCGTCGCTGGAGTCCGCGACCTCCACGCGCAGCCGCCGCGAACCCAGCTCGCCCACGGCCTCCGCGACCAGCAGCGCGTCGCCGTCGGTGTGCGTCAGTACGTTGGTCACCATCTCGGAGACCATCAGCTCCGCCGAGTCGACCTGGTCGGGGTCCGCCCAGTCGTGCAGCAGCTCGCGGATCTGCCGCCGCGCCCCCGAGATCCGCTCCGGCTCGGCCTGGGCCACGGTCAGCATGGTGCGCCGGGCCGGGCGGGTGCGGGGGGAGGCCGAGGTGCCGCAGCCGCAGCCCGCGCCCTCGCGGCACAGCAGGACCACGGCTATGTCGTCCTCGCGCCGGTCGGCCAGCGGGCCGGTGGTGTGGTGCGAGGACGGGCCGTGGACTGCCTGGACCAGCAGGTCGGCGAGCTTTTCGAGGTGTCCGGCGTCAGGTTCCCCGGCCTCCGGCCGGCCGGCGTCCGGGTCCTCGCCTTCGAGGACGGCCCGCAGCCGCGCCCAGCCCGTGTCCAGGTCGTGGCCGCCGGTCTCGATGAGCCCGTCGGTGCACAGCATCAGCGTCTCGCCCGGTTCGAGGGTGAAGCGGGTGGTGGGGTAGTCGGTGTCGGGAACGATCCCGAGCGGGAGTCCGCCAGCCGTCGGCCGCATCAGGACCGTGCCGTCGGTCATCCGGACCACCGGGTCGGGGTGGCCGGCGCGGGCCACCTCCAGCAGGCCGGTCTGCGGGTCGCACTCCATGTAGAGGCAGGTGGCGAAGCGCGGGCTGGTGTAGTCCGGGTCGGGCCCGGCGCCGGCGTACCCGTCGGCGTACCGGCCGTCGTGTCCGCCGCCGCCGTACGGGCCGCCGTAGCCGCCGTCGTACGCACCGTCGTACGTGCCGTCGTAGCCGTCGGCGTACCCGCGCGGGCCGTCCTTCTCCTGCGAGGAGCACAGTCCGGCGAGGAAGCGGGAGGCCCGCGAGAGCACCGCGTCCGGGCGGTGGCCCTCGGAGGCGTAGGCGCGGACCGCGATGCGCAGTTGTCCCATCAGGCCCGCCGCGCGCACGTCGTGGCCCTGGACGTCGCCGATGACCAGCGCGAAGCGGCCGGAGGGCAGCGGGATCATGTCGTACCAGTCGCCGCCAACCTGGAGCCCGCCGCCGGTCGGGACGTACCGGGCGGCGATCCGCATGCCGGGGATCTCGGGGCCCAGCTGCGGCATCATCGAGCGCTGGAGGCCGGTGGTGAGTTCCCGCTCGGACTCCGTCACCCCGGCCCGCTGGAGGGCCTGGGCCAGCATCCGCGCCACCGTGGTCAGCACGGACCGCTCGTCCGGCGAGAAGGACACCGGGTGCTTGAAGGCCGCCATCCACGCCCCCATGGTCCGCCCGGCCACGATCAGCGGGACGAAGGCCCACGAGGACCGGCCGAAGGGCTCGGCCAGCGGCCAGGTGACCGGAAAACGCCGCTTGTACTCCTCGGAGGTCGGCAGGTAGACCGCCCGGCCCGTGCGGACCACCTCCGCCGCGGGGTAGGCCGTGTCCAGCCGCATCTCCGTGAACGGGGACTCGTCCCCGGGGCCGTGCCCGTGGTGGCCGATGACCGACAGCCGGTCGCCGTCCACGCCGAAGACGGCCAGCCCGTCCGGGCTGAACCCGGGCATCGACAGGGAGGCGGCGACCCGCAGCACCTCCGCCGTCGACCGGGCCTCGGCCAGCGCCCGGCCCGCGTCCAGCAAGAACGCCTCCCGGGAACGCCGCCAGTCACCGGTGATCGGCGTGTGCGCGGCCGTCGTGCCGGGCTGCGGCTCGGCGATCTCCTGGACCGTGCCGATCAGCTCGTAGTCGATCCGGCCGTGCGCGGTGGCCGCCGGTACCGGCTTGGAGCGGCTGCGTACGGTGCGCAGCACGCGCCCGTCCGCGTCGACGATCCGCAGCCGGGCCTCGGCGAGGGTGCCCTCGGCGACCGCCAGGTCCACGATGGCCTTGATCTCGTTCCAGTCCACCGGGTGGAACCGCGACCGCACGGCCACCTCGGGCAGGACGACGGGCTCGGCGGGCAGCCCGAGCAGCCGGGCGGCCTCGCTGTCGAGAGTGACCATCCCGGAGGCGTTGTCCCATCGCCACAGGCCGGTCGCGATCGCGGCCAGGACGTCCTCGGTGCGCACCTGGTCATCTTTACAGGTGACCTGCCCGGGCTGCCTGTTCAGGGCCTTCCCGCCGCCCGTACCCGGCCCCGCCCGGCCGCGCCAGCGCGGTACCCGTCCCGGACGGTAACCTTGTGAGGGTTGAATCCACCCTGGTATCGCGAAGAACTGGATGACTGATGCATCGGTACAGGTCCCACACGTGCGGCGAGCTTCGTGCCTCCGACGTCAACGCTGACGTCCGGCTGAGCGGCTGGGTGCACAACCGTCGAGACCTGGGCGGCATCCTCTTCATCGATCTGCGCGATCACTACGGCATCACGCAGCTCGTCGCCCGTCCCGGCACCGCCGCGAACGAGGCGCTGAGCAGCGTCAGCAAGGAGACCGTCGTCCGGATCGACGGCAAGGTCGTCTCCCGCGGCGCGGACAACGTCAACCCGGAGCTGCCCACCGGCGAGATCGAGATCGAGGTCTCCGAGGTCGAGGTGCTCGGCGCGGCCGGCCCGCTGCCCTTCACCATCAACACCGACGACGGTGTGAACGAGGAGCGGCGCCTGGAGTACCGCTTCCTCGACCTGCGCCGCGAGCGCATGCACCGCAACATCATGCTGCGCTCGGCCGTCATCGCCTCCATCCGCTCCAAGATGGTGGCCCTCGGCTTCAACGAGATGGCGACCCCGATCCTCACCGCCACCTCCCCCGAGGGCGCGCGTGACTTCGTCGTCCCCTCCCGCCTGAACCCGGGCAAGTTCTACGCCCTCCCGCAGGCGCCGCAGCAGTTCAAGCAGCTGCTGATGATCTCCGGCTTCGACCGCTACTTCCAGATCGCGCCCTGCTTCCGCGACGAGGACGCCCGCGCCGACCGTTCGCCGGGCGAGTTCTACCAGCTCGACGTCGAGATGTCCTTCGTGGAGCAGGAGGACGTCTTCCAGCCCATCGAGAAGCTGATGACCGAGCTCTTCACCGAGTTCGGCGGCGGCCGCCCGGTCACCTCGCCGTTCCCGCGGATCCCGTTCCGCGAGTCGATGCTCAAGTACGGCAACGACAAGCCCGACCTGCGCGCCAAGCTGGAGCTCGTCGACATCTCCGACGTCTTCGAGGGCTCGGAGTTCAAGGCGTTCGCCGGCAAGCACGTGCGTGCGCTGGCCGTCCCGGACACCGCCGGGCAGCCGCGCAAGTTCTTCGACGGCCTGGGCGAGTACGCGATCTCGCTGGGCGCCAAGGGCCTGGCCTGGGTGCGGGTGGGCGAGGACGGCGCCCTGACGGGTCCCATCGCCAAGTTCCTCACCGAGGAGAACGTCAAGGTCCTCACCGAGCGTCTCGGCCTGGCCGCCGGGCACGCCGTGTTCTTCGGCGCGGGCGAGTTCGACGAGGTCTCCAAGATCATGGGCCCGGTCCGGGTCGAGGCCGCCAAGCGCGCGGGCCAGTTCGAGGAGAACGTCTTCCGCTTCTGCTGGATCGTCGACTTCCCGATGTACGAGAAGGACGAGGAGACCGGCAAGATCGACTTCTCGCACAACCCCTTCTCCATGCCGCAGGGCGGCATGAAGGACCTGGAGGAGAAGGACCCGCTCGACATCCTGGCCTGGCAGTACGACATCGTCTGCAACGGCATCGAGCTGTCCTCCGGCGCCATCCGCAACCACGAGCCCGAGGTCATGCTCAAGGCCTTCGAGATCGCCGGTTACGACGCCGAGACCGTCGAGCGGGAGTTCGCCGGCATGCTGCGCGCGTTCCGCCTCGGCGCCCCGCCGCACGGTGGCATCGCCCCCGGCGTCGACCGCATCGTGATGCTGCTGGCCGACGAGCCGAACATCCGCGAGACGATCGCGTTCCCGCTGAACGGCAACGCGCAGGACCTGATGATGGGCGCGCCGACGGTGCTGGAGGAGTCCCGCCTGCGCGAGCTGAACATCGCGCTGCGCAAGCCGGTGGAGACCAAGACCGGCGAGCCGGTCGAGAAGTCGGTCAAGCCGCACCAGTAGGCCGCGCGGCGGTAGCCACGGATGTGCCGAAGGGCCCGGGATCTTGGATCCCGGGCCCTTCGCGTTGCGCGCGGGGTCGGTCAGGGGCGGTCGTCGAAGCCGTCGAGAACGCCCTTGAGGAGGGCCGCCGAGGTCAGCTCGGACGGGGCGGGCCCGGCGTGGAAGAAGCCGGCGTTCGGAGCGTCCAGCTTGCGCAGGAAGTCGAAGGCCTTGGAGTCGTGGTCGCCGAAGGCGACGAACTGCCAGTGGATATCGAGGCCGGCCGCGTCGGCGATGGCCTGCTTGGCGGGCTGACGGTTGTCGGGGGCCCCGTCGGTCTGGAACACCACGAGCGCGCGGTGGTCGCCGCCGTCCTTCTGGTACCGCTCGATGACCGCCTCGACGGCCACGTGGTAGCTGGTGCGGCCCATGCGGCCCAGTTCGGCGTGGCGGGACTCGACCCAGGCGGCGTCGTGGGCGTCCAGGGTGAGGTCGGCGGTGCCGTCCACCTCCGTGGAGAAGAACACGGTGTGCACGGTCGCGTCCGCGTCGAGGTGCGCGGCGAGGGCGAGGGCGTGGTCGGCGAGGTACTGGGCGCTGCCGTCCTTGTAGAAGCCGCGCATGGAGCCGGAGCGGTCCAGGACGAGGTAGACCTTCGCGCGCGACCCGGTCCGGCCCTTGCCGCGCAGCACCTGGCCGGCTGCCTTGTAGGCGGCGGCCACCTCGGGCGCCTGCCGCTTCACGGCGGCGAGCGGTACGGCGGGGCCGTCCTCGGGAGCGGCGGCCTGCGGCTCCGCCTCGGGCTCCGGTGCGGTGTCGGCATCCGCCGCGGCGACCGGCTCGGGGGCCGCGACGGGCTCCGGCTCGGCCTCGGCCACAGGCTCCGTGGTCGCGACGGGCTCGGCCTCGGCCACAGGCTCCGGGGTCGCGACGGGCTCGGGCACGGCGACGGGCGCGGCCTCGGGGGTGGCTGCGGCGACGGGCTCGGGCGCGACCTCGGGCTCCGGCTCGGGGGCCGCGACGGGCTCGGGCACGGCTGCGGCCACCGGCTCCGCGGCTGCGACGGGCTCCGGCTCGGGCGCGGCCTCGGGGGTGGCTGCTGCGACGGGCTCCGGCTCCGGCTCGACGACGACGGCCGGTTCGGGGGTGGCTTCCGCCTCGGGCTCCGGTGCGGTGTCGGCTGCCACCACGGCGGCCGGCTCCGGGGCCGCGACGGGCTTCGCCTCGGGCTCGGGCGCGGCTGCGGCGACCGGCTCGGGCTCCGGCTCGGTGGCGGCGGCCGGTTCCGGTTGGGGGGTCGGGGTGGGTTCCGCTTCGGCGGCCGGTTCGGCGGCGCCGGGGGCTGCCTCCGGCTCCGCTTCCGCCAACGGCTCGGCCTTCGGCTCCGGCCGCCCCGGCTGCGGAACCGGCGCGGGCGAGCCGCCGGTCGGGCCTTCCGAGGTGGTCGCGGGCGACGGCCGACGCGCCTCCGGGACCGTCGGGTCCGTTGTCTGGGTCGGCGCCGTCAGCACGGTGCCCGGCTCCCGGTCGCGCGGCGCGGACTGCGGCGGGACCGTCGGGTTGTCGAAGGACGCCGCCACCAGGTCCGCCGCCACGTCCAGCGGCGTGCGTTCGGTCTGGCTCGGCACGGCCGCCGACGGGGCGTCCGACGAATCCGGAACGGGTTCGGCAGACCGTCCGAACACCTTGCGCAACAAGCTCCGAATACCCATGGGCCAGGCCTTTCGCATGTGTGCGTGCGTCATTTGTCCGTGCTGCGCGGTAGATCCCTACCCAGAGTGGACACGTAAGGTTATCGGCCCCTTGGCTGGAACGACGGCAGGGGCGCCAATCGTGGCGTTCCTGTCACCTGCGCACTCCGGCGGCCTGCGGGAACTCCCTCTTCCCCCGGTCCGATTCACGCAGCGTTCATCTCCGCGCCATGGCATCCGTGCGACCCCGCAGGCGGTTTCACGTGAAACAACCGCCTCTCCCGGCAGCGGCGTCAGTGTTCCGTGGCGATCGCGCGGGCGGCGACGATCTCCTGGTGGAGCGGGGCCAGGACGGACTCCTCCGCGCCCGGCGGGCGCGGACCGACGCGGACCTCCGCCGGGGTCCTGCTGGTGCGGACGCCTTCCGCCAGGCCCCGGAGTTCGGCGGTAATGGCCGCCACTTCCTCGGGAGCGGGCGACTCGGCCCCGTGGTTCACCCGCACCCGCGCGGCCGTCGTGGCGTCCACGATCCGCTCGACGGCCACGACCAGGGGCCACCACGCGGCGGCCCGTGCCCCCGTGGGCGGCGGCTCGGTCAACGCCCGCTGGAACTCGCTCCGTACGCCCGTCAGCTCACGGTAGATCCGCCGCCGGGCATGGAGCCGGGCGGTACGCGCCGCCGCCTCATCGGCATCGGTCGCGTCGGCGGCGCCGAACGCCCGCTCCACGTACCGGGCCGAGTCCTCGACGGCGTCGGCCAGCCGGTCCCCGAGCCGGGTGTGCCAGCTCTCGGGCCACAGCAGGTACCCCGCGACCAGGGTGATGGCGCAGCCGATCAGACTGTCCAGGAGCCGGGGCCAGATCAGGTCGAAGCCCTGGTGGTTGAGCTGGTCCGACAGCAGCAGGATCACCGGGGTGATCGCGGCGGTCTGGAAGGCGTACCCCTTGGCGGTGAACGCCGGGATCAGCGCGGCGAGTACCGCCATGACCGGCACGTCCCACCACCCCCGCGGTACCTCGGAGAGCACGGCGGCGGCCAGGACCAGCCCGCCCGCCGTGCCCAGCGCCCGCAGCACCGCCCGGGAGAACACCGAGCCGAAGTCGGGCTTGAGGACGAAGGTGACCGTCAGGGCCACCCAGTAGGAACGCTCGACCGGCACCAGGGAGACCAACGCCTGCGCCAGTCCGATGCACAGGGCGAGCCGCAGCCCGTACCGCCAGGAAGCCCCTGACAGCACCATCTCGCGCACCGCCCGCCGGGCCCGCTCGCGCAGTGCGGCGGGCCGGCCGAGCCGGTCGTCGGCGTTGTACGGGTCCGCGTCCGCCCGGTACACGATGGACGCCGCGTGCCGCAGGGCCGTGTCGATGGCTCGCTGGGACGGCCCGTGCGGCGCCGGAAGCTCCAGGACGGGCTCCCCGGTGCGGCCTTCCTCCACGGCGCTGGCCAGCGCCCGGACGGCCGCCGGGACCTCGGGCGGCAGCGGGCGGCTGCTCAAGTGCGCGGCGGGCGCCGCGTCCACGAGCGGGATCAGCACGTTCAGCTGGGCCAGGAGCCGCACGAGGGCCGGGTTGCGCCCGTGGACCCGGGCGCGACGGCCCAGGATGAGGTCATAGGCCTGGTTCAGGGACTGGGTGACCTCCAGGCGCCGTTCCTCGTACCCGGGCCCGCCCGCGGCTTCGAGGGCGGCGGCGAGGGAGCGGTAGCAGCCCGCGACGGCGGCCCGTTCGGGTTGCCGCCCGCGCAGCGGCCAGCCCAGCAGGGTCAGCGCCAGTACGAACAGTCCGCCGGCGCTCAGCAGCAGCGGCGCGATCCACCACGGCTTGGGGAGCGGCAGCCCGGCCCCCACCGCAGCGTTGAGCAGGAGCAGCAGTCCGGACACGGACGCGACGGTGCCGATGGAGGAGATCATCCCGGAGACGAGGGCGATCAGGGTGAGGGCGCCCACCGCGAGCCAGCCGTGCCCGAAGACGAGCGTCCCGAGCGCGACTCCGACGGCGCCGAACAGCTGGGGAACGGCGATGTTCAGGATCCGCATCCGGTAGGCGTCGGCGGTGTCGCCGATCACCCCGGACAGGGCGCCCATCGAAACGAGCGCTCCGTATTCGGGCTCGTCCAGGGCGAAGCCGACGGCGAGCGGGGCCGCCATCGCGATCCCGGCCCGCACGACGGCCGCCCAGGGCACGGGGGTCCGGCTCGGCCGCAGCCCGCTGAGCAGCCAGGCGGGCGGGGTCAGGGGGAGCTGCCGGGAGGCGGGCCGGGCCCGTGGCTGCCCGGGCGGTATGTGCTCGGTGCGTCGTTCGCTGGTCATTCCGCTTCCGTGGCGCCGCTCGCGAATCGGTTCTGCTGAGCTGTGGAGGGTTCTACGGGGTTCTGTGGAGTTCTGAGCCCGTTGCGTACGTTCCGAGCTTATGGGGTGCGGCGCAGTCGCCCGGTCAACCAGGCGGCCAGCGCGGCGGCGAGCCCGATGGCCAGCACCAGCCATGCGGTGGTGCGCAGGAACGAGGTGAGCGCGTCGTACACCGCCCCGGCGGCCGGGCGGTCGACGTCGGGCGGCAGATCGTCCAGGGTCAGGCTGCGGCAGACCTCCACGGCGATCCACAGCAGCACCGCCCCGACGGCCAGCCCGATACCGGTTGCCAGCACCGCGCGCCGGCGCCGCACGGCGACGGCCACCGCCGCCAGGGCGAGCACGACGGTCAGCAGGGGAAGCCATACGCCGGCGATCTGGAGCATGCGGAATCCTTCCCGGAGCGCGCCGAGATCGTCGTACTCCATGACCTTCACGGACAGGTGGGTGACGGGGATGCGGTCCGCGAACGGGATCCCGTCCCCTGTGAGTTCCGCTTTGACTTGGGCGAGGACGGGCGCCAGGTCGATGGTCACGGCGTCTCCGTGCCCGGTCGTCAGCGCCCGGAAGAACGCGGCGTGCGCGGCGCGGTTGGCGGCGTCCCAGGCCGTCCGGTACGCCGGTGTCCCGACGAAGGACCGCAGGGCCTCGCCGAGCAGGGTGTCGACACTGCCCTGGAACGGCCCGGCGTCGATCTGACCGGCCAGGGCGCGGGCGCCCTGGGTGACCACCACGTTCTGCACGGCCGGATCACGGGCCAGCGGGGACATCGCGGCGGTGTAGCGGTCGGCGTCACCCAGTTCCCGGTCGGCCCAGTACGCGACGGCGCTCGCGGGCACCAGGAGGGCCACGAGCACGATCAGTACCGCCGACAACGAGGTGCGCACGTCCCCAGGGAACGCCCTCGGTACCCCGCCGGGCCAGCTTGGTTGCTGCGTACGGGTGACCCCCGACGCGGCGCGTCGCCCGGGTGGCGGGATTGATCCACTTGCCGCCCCGGGGTGGCGGGTGTGCCCTGGAGGGTGGACAGAGAGGAGCCCGCCATGGCACACGCGGCACCCACCGCTCCCCGGCAGCCCCATCGGATGACAGGGGCGGACATCCGGCACGTCAGCAAGAGCGCACTGACGATCCCCCTGCTGACGGGCCTCGTCTACGGGGTCTGGGCGGCCTTCATCAATCGCCAGATGGGCCCGGTCGACGCCGGCAACGTCTTCTACGGGATCCTGTGCGGCGTCGTCTGCGCCGCCTGCGTGTTCGCCCTCGCCCAGTTCGGCTCCCGGCTCGTGCGCGAACTGCACGCGGCTGCCTGGGGCGCCTTCGCGGGCATCGCCTTGGGCTACCTGTACAGCCAGACCAATGAATCCGTGCTCCGCTCGGCGGGGATCGGCCTTGCCGTGGGTGTGGCCACCACGCTCGCCGCGTTCTACCGCTACCACTCGATCGAAGACTGACCCGGACGCGCCATCCACCGGGCGGCGCCGGTCCCACGGGGGACCGGCGCCGCCGTCAGCTCACTCCGCCGGCGCCGCCTCGGCCGGGCGCCCGGGCGGGTTTTCCCGGTGGCCGGTGTCCTCGGGTTCGGGGCGGCGGGCGGGAGCCGGGGTGGAGCGGGCGACTTCGGCGCGGAGCATGGCGTTGAGAGCCGCGTACGGGTCGATGGGCATGGCGGAACCTCACGGTGTCGCAGGAGTGTGGTCGAAACGCGCTGCCGGAGGCGGACCGGCCCCCGCGTGGACGACCTCGCGGGACCGAACCGCCCGGCCCGCTCAGCAGCGCAGGACCACACTCCGTACCGCCTGCCGCGACGACCCCGCCGCTACCGCCCCGTCCGGGGCGGTATGGATCGGGTGGGCGTCACGTTTCACATGGAACACCGCCACCGGCGGCCGCCGTACCTCCGGCGTGTCTCGTGTGAAGGTCCGCAGTGCCGGACGTGCCTCGACGTCCGGAGCCGGGTCCGACGAGCCGTCGGAGGGCTCCGCCGGGGCGGTGGTGGCAGGACGGGACTCGGCGGCCGTGGCCGCCGCCGGGCCGGCGCCGAACACGCACAGCAGCAGGACGCAGGCCACCGTCAGGGCCTTCGCCGGCATCGTCCGCGCGCACCGCGCACCGTTCATGCCCAGCTGTGTGCCCCGGCGCGCCGGAGTCCGTGCCGCCGCCGGGCGAGAAACGCCCGTTGGAGGGACGAAGACACCCCCCTCGGCTGACACGCGGCCGCCGCGCGGTTCAGCGGGTGTGGTGGCGTCCCGTCAGCCGGGCCATGACGACGGCGTCCGCGCCGACGAGTCTCAGTCCCGCCCGCTCCGGCCGTCCGGTCCGCTCCGTCCGCTGCCTGCGCTGAGGCACCGCACCCCCGCCGGATTCCACCGGTACGACCCGGTCCACCGTGAACACGGCGGTGCGGTGATCCGCGCGGGCGATCTCGATGACGCGCCCGCGCCGCAGACCGGCCAGCCGCAGCTCCTTGCCGGTGACGACGGCGGTACCGGCCGATCCCGGCGCCGGGCTGTCCGAGTCCCAGCGGACCCGGCCTTCCGGATTCCGGGAGGAGACGTGGAGGTCCACCTCCAGGCCCGGGATCCGCAGGCGCACGGGCCGCGCCGTCCGCATCGGCTGGACGGTGGCGGAAGAACCCCGGGCCGGCCTGGAGCCGTTGCCGGGAGCGTGCGGACCGGCCTGACCGGAGTACTCCCCGCCGTGCTCCAGCTCCCGCACCAGACGCCGGTGACCGGTCAGCCCCAGCGCCCGCGAAGGCAGTGCGTCGCTCGCGGCGACGGGCTCGGGGTCGGCACCCTGGGTGCTGTGCAACATCGCTACGCCGGTGCCGAGCAGAGTGACCGTCAGCGCACCGACGGCCCACTGGGCGCGGGCCATGGCATTCCCTCCTGGTCCGGCTCGGGCGGCCGGATCCTGTCAGCAGTGGACCGCTCCGGGCCCCCGGGCACATCGGGAGGCGCCGGACACCGCCGGCATGTCACCGGTGTGTCGTAACACCCCGGGCGCGTCTTCGCAGCTGGAAGAGGGTGAAGCCGCCGTTTTCCGGCCAACGCCCCCGGTGCGCCCGTACGGGTGAGGAGGAGGGGGGCGCGTTCACCGCCGGTCAGACCACCACCAGTGCCGCCGCCGTGGCGCCCATCAGCGCGGCGGCGACATGGATCGCCGGGTGCCCGTAGTCACCGAACCACAGCTGCCGGGCCAGACCGCCGAGGCCGGCCAGGGCCACGATGACGCCGGTCTGGGCCAGCAGGGTGACGGCGGTGAAGGGGGCCAGGAGCAGCAGGACGGAACTCAGCCAGAACGGGGCAGCACCCGTCCAGCCACGCCATTCCCAGATCGCCGTCTGCATGTGCCACCGGCCCCTTCCCTGTCAACTTGTCGGCTGCACAGCCTCCTTGGGGACGGTGGCGGGCACAAGGGCGCGTTCGGCTAGATATCCGAAGGACAGGCCGAAAGTCGCCCACAGGGCCATTTGGATGGTGAGTGACGCGAGCCGGAACTGCCAGATCAGCGTGGCCGGGAAGTCCGCCGGTACCTCGTTGACGCCGGGCAGGAAGGCGTACGCGACGGCGATCGCCACGACGAACGCGAGCCCGGCGACCACCGAGGCGTTCCAGTTGCCCATGCGCGGAGCGAGCCGCCGCCCGAGGATCAGCGCACCCGACGCGAGGAGCACGCTCAAGGCGATCATCAGCACGAAGAGGGTGGTGCGGTGGACCACCGTCTCCGGGTCGCCGACGGCCGGGGGGTTGGAGGGGTACTTGAAGAACGGCACCAGGTTGACGGTGACGAACAGGCCCCCGGCCACGAACGCCGCGGTGGCCCGGGGGCCGAAGCGGCCGATGCGGCCCAGGGCGTAGCAGAAGACGAGGGCGGCGATGCCGCCGAGTGCGACGCCGTAGAGCAGGGTGCCGGTGCCGAGTCCCGCCGTGGCCTGTAGGGCCCGGCTGACCGGGGCGGCGACCTCGTCACCGTGGTCGTGACCGGCCGAAGCCGCCTCTTCGAGGGCGATGGCCGCGTCCACCTTGGACTCGCCCAGGACATAGGCGACGAGGAAGGCGGCCAGACCGGCCAGCAGGCCCGCCAGCATGCCCCGGACGAGGAGAACGCGGGGGGATACGGAGTTCATGTGGACTCCGGATCAGTGGCAGGGGAAGCCGAGGAGGTGACGGCCGTCGTGCATCCACTCGTGGACGGTGTTGCCCTCGAAGAGCGCGGTCGCGCCCTGCTCGGCGCCGACGAGGTAGAGCAGGAAGAGGGTCACGATGCCCGCGAAGACGGCCCAAGGGGCCAGGGCGGAGAGGGAAATCGGGGCGACGGCGGCGGGAGCCGTCGTGGGCACGGCGGAGTGGGCCATGGCAGAACCTCCAGGGGGAACACGCGTCCCGGTCAGTGGTGCTCTTTGACGAAGGTGGCGGGTCTGACTTCCCTCCCCGTACTCGTGCGGGAGGTTTCACAGTGGCGCGACCGTGCCGGAATCTCACCGGTACTTCCGTCATACCTTCGTCATGTCGTCCGCGACCGTACCGCGCGCCTGGCTTGAACACCACGGCGTGTGGGCGCCGTCTCACGCCCCGGGCGCGCGCCCTACCCTCTTCCCATGCCTGCTGTACGTCTGCGTCTGGTGACGCCACCGCTCGATCAGGACGCCCGCCAGGGGCGGTTCGGGTACGGGCGGCCCTGCCCGGGCCACGAAGGCCTGCGCGGCCCCGACATGGGGCAGTGGGCGGGCCGGACCCTGGACGAGGTCGCCGCCGAGGACCCGCAGGCGGTCCGGCAGTGGCTCACCGACTCCGCCTGTGCGCCCCCGGGCGGCGGGGAATCGGTGGCGGCCCTGATCGCACGTACGGGCGCCCACCTCGCGGGCCTGGCCCCCGGCGCGCACCACGCCGTGGTGGAACAGGCCGTCGTACGGGCGGCCGTGGTGTACGCCCTGGAACTGCCGGCGGCGGCCTTCTGGCGGCTCGACGTACGGCCGCGGACCGTCACCGCGCTCACGGGACGCTCCGGGCGCTGGAACCTGCTCGTGGGACAGCCGGACGGCCCGGACCCCGCGGAGCGGTCCGGGCCGAACTGAGCGCCGAGCGAAGGAGCTAGTGCTGTGACCGGGAAGGTTCGCCGGGTTGCTTGTTGTGCTGGTTGGTAATGCTTTCC
>NZ_BMVP01000008.1 GCF_014650775.1 Streptomyces cirratus
CAAGGTCCCGGACCAGAACAAGGTGCCGGACAAGCCGCAGAACCCGGGCCAGGATCAGGGGACCAAGTCAGACCAGAACAAGGTCCCGGACCAGAACAAGGTCCCGGACCAGAACAAGGTCCCCGACCAGCAGCAGAACCCCGGCCAGGACCAGGGGAACAAGCCGAACCAGGGATGAGGGTCCGTCCCGTCGCCCTGGTGCCAGTGGTCCGAAGAGTCGCCCGGCTGGGAAGCCCCGGCCGGGCGCCTGTCATGCCGACCCAGCGGCGTTCCGGCGCCCCGACATGACATATGTACCCCACAAGAGGTGATTCGCCGCCCTACCGAGGTGTCTGCCGCTCTCCCTAGACTTCACATCATGTCGAAACCATATGAATTCGGACCCGACGACTCCTGGGAAGGCGTCGTCACCAAGATGTCCCGCGGCATGCTCGACGGCTCGAACATGTACCACTTCGTCGAGATCCGCCTTGCCAACGGCGAATCCGTCAAGGTGCGGATCAGCCGCCGGCTCTGGAAGTCGGTGACCGTCGGCGATCGGATCGTCAAGCAGCCGCACGCCGACCCGGCCAAGGAGTAGCCCCCGGCACCGCACCCCCAAGCCACCCCCAAGCCGCCCCCAAACCGCCGGGCAAGCCGTCGGGACGAGCAGCCATCCGTGAGGGGCAGCATGATGGAAGGAGCGGCCCGGGGGCCTGGCGCGTGAGCAGAAGGAGGCGCACCTGCGATGACCGATCACCAGGGCGGCCCGTCGGCCCAAGATCTTGAAGAAAGCGTGCTGCTGAGGGAGCTGGAGGCCATCCACCGCACGCGCCACGAGACCCTGCTGCACGGGTCCGACGATGCGCTGGCCACCCACACGAAGCGGATGGACGAGCTGGAACGCGAGTACCTACGCCGTCACCCGCAGCGCGCCCAGACCCAGGCCCGCACCCGCTCGGGCGCCCGTGCCCGCGCCGCCGACGGCCGTGGCGACGGGGACTGAGGCGACGGTGGTGGGCCTCCTTGCGGTTGCGGGGGAGGGGCGCGCTCTCAGCCCCCGCAACCTCCGCACCCTCCTGACGTCTCGTGCCAGCCGCCCCTTCCGCCCCGCTCCATGGGCTCCCTCGGGGGGCGGGTCAGCAGTCCGCCCTCCTCGGTGAACCGGGGGAGCTGGGCGCGCAGCGCCGACGCGCCGAATAGCGCCACGCTCAGCAGCAGCATGCCCGGATCGTCGCGCTCCGTGGCCCGGCGGGCTCCGGCGTGCTCCAGGCGCAGCCGGGCGAGCAGAGCCGCGCCGCGCGGGGTGCGCCGGGACCAGGCCCACGACGCCACCGCGGTGACGTCGGCGAGGAGGGCGAGCCACAGCCACACAGCCGTCCTTCCGCCTGCGACGGCCTCCAACGGCGCCGCGGCGAACACCGGGAGCAGCAGGGCCCGTACGGCCCATCGCCGCCTCCCGGACATCAGCAGCCCCGCGCGCTCCAGCCCCTGGGCCGTCTCCCCGATGGCATCCCGCACTCGCTCGTAGTCCCGCAGCCGACGGGGGTGCATCCCCCGGTAGAGCGAGCCGTACTGCGCACGGGCCACCGCGGACGAGCCGTGCGGCGGCAGCCGCGTCTCAACGCCCCGGACCGTCTGACGGAACCCCGCCTCCACCGCGCCGACGAGGTACAACTCGACCAGTCCGGTCTGCGCCGCCCCCGGCGCGCCCCCGCGCAACAGTCCCACCTCGACCGGCGACAGCGCCCTGCCGAGTGGCCGGGCCCGCCCGCCGCTGAGCCGCAGCCCACCGGCGAGCAGCAACAGGCACCACGCCACACCGGTCGGCACCCCACCCGTCAAGCCCATGCGAACCACCCCCTGCCCTCACCTTCCCCGGCTCCCCGTCGCCCCAAGCCGGGCCGGCGGGACGGGCCCGCTGCGACGTGTTCTCCCGGCAACCGCTCACGCCGACCGGACTGCCCCGCCCACGACGACGCGCGGAGCGCCTAACTCCGCCGTCCCGGTGACTGCGCCATCATGAAACCCCGTCAGCACCCGTGGAAAGGACCGGACATGTCGAGGCTGCGGATGGGAGAAGGCGTACTGCGCCGCAAGCCGATCGAGCACATCGATGAGACCGAGGGCGCCCCCAGCGAGCAGCTCACGCGGACCCTCGGCCTGTGGCAGCTCACCGCGATCGGCGTCGGCGGCATCATCGGCGCCGGCATCTTCACGCTCGCCGGCACGGTCGCCCACAGCATCGCCGGGCCGGCCGTACTGGTCTCGTTCCTCATCGCCGGGGTGGCCAGCGCCGCGGCCGCCTTCTCGTACGCGGAGTTCGCCGGCCTGATCCCGAAGGCCGGCTCCGCCTACACATACGGATACGCGGTCCTCGGCGAACTGGCGGGCTGGTTCATCGGCTGGGACCTGCTGCTGGAGTACACGGCCATCGTCGCCGTCGTCGCCATCGGCATCTCGGGCTACTTCAACTTCCTCCTCACCGACACCGGCGCCGGCCTGCCCACCTGGATGCTCGGCGCGCCCGGGACGGGGGAGGGCCACCGCGTCGACCTCATCGCCGCCGTGCTGTGCCTGTTCACCGCCTATCTGCTCAACCTCGGCATCAAGAACGCCGCACGCTTCGAGACGGTCGTCGTCGTGCTCAAGGTGCTCGTCGTCCTGCTCGTCATCATCGTCGGCTTCTTCCACATCAACACCGACAACTACACCCCCTTCTTCCCGTTCGGAGTGGGAGGCGCCTTCACCGGGGCGGCCACCGTCTTCTTCGCCGTCTTCGGCTACGACGCGATGAGCACGGCGGCGGAGGAGTCCAAGGACGCCCAACGCCACATGCCCAGGGCGATCATCTACTCGCTCGCCATCGCCATGGTGCTGTACGTCCTCGCCTGCCTGGTCCTGACGGGCATGCAGCACTACACGGAGATCGACCCGGAGAGCGGGTTCTCCAGCGCCTTCAAGTCGGTGGGGCTCGGCGCGCTCGCCGACGTGATCGCGGTCGGGGCGATCATCGGCATCCTCACGGTGATGTTCACCTTCATGCTCGGTGTCACGCGCGTGTGGTTCTCCATGAGCCGCGACGGACTGCTGCCCCACTGGTTCGCCAAGACGCACCCCACCCGGCACGTCCCGACCCGCGTCACCTGGATCGTCGGCGTGGCATCGGCCGCCATCGCGGGCTTCGTGCCGATCGGCGCGGCTGCGGAGCTGACCAACATCGGCATCCTGCTCGCTTTCGTGGTCGTGTGCAGTGCCGTCATCGTGCTCCGCTACCGGCGTCCCGACCTGCCGCGGGAGTTCCGGGCACCCTTCATGCCCGTCACCCCCGCCATCGGGGTGATCGCCTCCATCTGGCTCATCACCTACCTCCAGGTGCAGACGTGGATCCGGTTCGTGGTCTGGTTCCTGATCGGGCTGGTCATCTATTTCGGCTACTCCTACCGGAACTCGGGACTTGCCAAGGCCGCCCGGGACGGCTCTGCGGCCCGGCCGGACGGCGCCCCCTGAAAGCCCCGGTCGCGGAGGGCGTGCGCACGGCACCGCCCGGAGAACCGGGCAGTGCCGTGCGCGACGGTCGTGAGCCGCCCGGTGATCAGTAGTGCCGGCCCTCCCGTGCCAGGGCCGGGACGAAGCGTGCCGCGTCGATGGTGCCGAGGCCGGTCGCCATGTCGTAGCCGTTGACCGCGGTGTAGCCGGTCACGCCCGCGTAGCTGTTGTTCGTGCCGTCGTTGACGTCCACGAGGCCGCTCGACGGCTTGTAGCCCTCGTCCTTGTACAGCGAGTACAGGGCCTCGTTGAGGTTGCCGATCCGGCGACCGGCCGCCTGGTCGGCGAGGGCGACGATGCCTGAGAACAACGGCGCGGCCTCGCTGGTACCGCCGGACACGTCCCAGCCGACCGCGGTCGGGTCGTAGCTGGAATACACCCACGCCCCGCCGTTGACGGCGGCGGCCATCGAGATGTCCGGGGTGCCGCGCCGATTGCCGACGATGCCGCGGACGCCGTTTTGGAACGCGGGCCGCTCGAAGACGTGCGACTGGCCGCCGCCCCCCGCTCCGTTGTCGTTGTAGACGCTCTCGGGGCTGAGGCGGTTGCCCTTGTCGTCGAGGTGCAGCTGGGTTCCGCCGATCGAGGTGACCAGCGGGTCGGACGAGGGCCAGGAGTTCACGCGCTCCTTGTAGTAACCGCTGCCGTCCGCCGTGCTGTCCGTGGCGCCACCGTCACCGGAGGAGGCGAGGACGGTCACGTCGTGCGCCGCTGCCGCCTTGAAGGCGTACCGCAGGTTCTTCAGGCTGGAGAAGTCGCCCTTGTCGAAGCCCGGGAAGGTGTTCTCGGTCGCGCCGAAGCTCTGGGTGATGACGTCGCCGATTCCCCGGTCGATCAGGGACTTCTCGGCCGACATCATCTCGGGGAAGCCGGTGACGCCCTCGGTCTCCGCCACCGCGGTCTCCACGAGCACGATCTTGGCGTCCGGCGCCATGGCGTGGGCCATTTCGACGTCGAGTGTGGACTCGCCGGCCCAGCCGGTCATGTCGGCGTTCTTCGGGTCCCAGGCCGGGACGTTGCCCCACTTGACCACCTGGACCTTGCTGCTGGGAATGCCGAACTGCTTGCTGTACACGTCGAGGTCGTGCTGGATGGTCGGCGAGCCGAACGAGTCCACGATCACGATGGTCCGGCCCTTGCCGGTGATGCCGGCCTTGTAGAGCGGGTCCAGGTGGTACGCCTGGCGGTACTGCAGCGGTCCGTAGCAGGCGATCTTCCACTTCGCCTGACACTGTTCCGTGGACAGCGGGCTGCCGACGGCGCGGACCAACTGGTGTCCGGCGACGGCGGGAACGGGCTTCACCTGCCGGCCGGCGGTGGGGCCGGCCGAGGCGGCCCCGCTCAGAGGAGTGGCGACCAGGGCGGCGCAGGCGAGGGCGGTGGCCCCTGCCGTGGCGACCGTGGCGCGGAGCCGGGGGCGAGGTATGCGCATGAGTGCTCCTTGTGTGGGGTGGAGCCGCACGTGACGGCTTCCGTGATCCCATCGGGAGGTCATGCACAGGACAAGCACCTTTGTCACTTGATGTCGAACGCTTTGCTTGACTCCTCATCCTTTGACGCTTCCTGACCCAATCATGGGCGGTGTCCCACGGCGGATCTGCGACGGGGCGTCCGCCCGGCCCGCGGCCGATGTGGAGCCGCTCCCATGTACAGGCCAAGGCGGTCAGCGTCCCGCGCAGTTGCCGCGCGGGCCTCATCGACGCGCGATCCCGGCCCCCGCAACAGCCCTCGCTACCGGCGCTTTTGTACGGAGAACTCGTTGCCGTCGGGGTCGAGCATCAGTGCCCGGGCGCCGTCGCCCTCGCCGGTGTGCGTCGCGCCGAGCGAGATCAGGCGGTCGACTTCCGCCTCCCAGCCCGAGCCCGCGGGGGGCGCCAGCTCGAAGTACAGCCTGTTCGTCCCCGTCTTCGGCGCCACGGGAGGACCACCCCAGGTGATCTTCGTACCGCCGTTCGGCGATTGGATCGCGGTCTCCTGGTCCTGGTCCCAGACCAGCGGCCACCGCAGCGCCTCGCTCCAGAAGTAACCGACCTCCTGCGCTCCGTCGCAGGCCAGTGCTCCGATGAAGCCGGTGTCGGCGAGGAACTTGTTGCCCGCCTCGATGACGCAGAACTCGTTGCCGTCCGGATCGGCGAGGACCACGTGCCCCTCTTCCGGCAGTTGCCCCACGTCGATGTGCTTCCCGCCGAGAGCCAGCGCCCTGGCCACCGTCTGCTGCTGATCCTCCGGTGAGGTGCTCGTCAGGTCGAAGTGCGCCCGGTTCTGGCCGGTCTTGTGCTCCTGGCCAGGCAGAAAACGGATGCGGATCCCGGCGGGGTCGGGGGGCAGGAGCGTGACGTCGGTGTCCGGTCCCTCGGTCGACTCCCAGCCCAGGAGCCCGGACCAGAACTGCGCGAGGCTCGACGGCCGGGTCGCACGGAAACAGATCGCGAACAATCGACTGGTCATATCCCGTGCGTCCCCGATCCACTGACGGTCGATACGGCGCCTCACCCTCCCGGCGAGCGCAGCCTAGGGCCGGCCGTGCGGCACCCGCATCCGAGTTTCCGTCGCGGCCGGCCCGGTCCCCCCACAAGACGGGGGACACCGTCGTCAGCGGCACCGTCGTTTCCTGATGCCGACGGGGCGTTTCATGTGGCGTTTCATATGATGCCGGCGGCCTCCGCGTGGTCAGGCCGGCGGCCCGGGTTCACTTCTCCGTGAAAATGATCTCTCTGGCCGGGTGGGTCATCTTCACGGTGTTGTCGGCGGTGACCTGGACGATGTTGTGCAGCCCGCTGAAGAGCTGCTTGGTGTCGGGCAGGAGACGGTACTCGTCCGCGCCGCCGGCCAGGTACGCCCGGAAGCGATCCAGCGAGGGATCGTCCGGGGTGAAGTCCAAGTAATCCTTGAGGCGGCGGAACAGCTTCGGCAGCATCACCTGTCCGCTGTGGTCGTCCGTGATCGAGGGCATCCCGGTGACCGTCGCCCCGTCGATGGTCTTGTCGACACCGGCGGCCCACAGGCCCGCCCCGGCCGCCCGGGCCTGTTCCGAGGCGTCGGTGAGCAGTTCACGCAGGTACCCGGCCAGGCCGGAGTAGTACGTCGGGTAGGTCAAGCCGAGCCGCAGCAACTGGTAGTTGGCGGTCTTCTTCAGCAGCTCTTCGTCGATGGCCGTCTCGTAGCCGCTGTACACGGGCGGGGTGGTCTTGCCGACGAAGGCCACGCACCGGCCGTGGACGTCGCTGCCCCGGGTGAGGATCCAGCCGGGCACGCTCTTGGGCACGGTGACGACGGTCTCGTCGTCCTCGTTGCGAATGACGGACTCGAAGCCGACGAGGGTCAGCAGCTTGTCCGCGGCCTGGTGGGCGAGGTCGCGCGGCTGGTGCTCCTCGTGCGGCTTCTGGCCGTAGTGGGTCTCCAGCGCGTCGATGGCCTCGAGCCGGATGCTGACGCGGCCGTCGGCCTTGGGCACGATCGGTGCGCATCCGGGCACGAGCTTCCAGTCGGCCACGTTGTCCGCGACGAACGGAAGCGTGTCCCCGTCCGGCCGTGCGCGGTCCGTCATCTTGAACGAACCCCTGATCAGCAACATGGACATGACGACTCCCACAGCGAACGGTCGAGGTCGGTGCGCATGGTCGGGCACGTGGTCGGGTCGGTGCACGTGGTCGGGGCGGGGCACGAGACGCCTGCCCCCCGCGGCCGCCGTTGATCAGAGCACCGTCGACCTTGCAGACCCTGCTCGCAGTGCCCGGACCTCACGCCCCGGATCACTGCTGGCAGCGCCCGAAGGTCACGACGTACGTCCCGGCCTGGCTCGCGCCGGCTCCGGCCTGGTCGGCCGCACCCGGCTGGGCCCAGGCCCCTATCTCTCGCATCGACGGGTCGAGGATGATCTGGCGGTGGCCCCACGTGCTGACGTTCATCCACCAGTTGACGGCGGCGTTCGGGGTCCCCGAGCCGCCCCAGCCGGTGTACGTGATTTCAGCGACGGCCCATGATCTGGGGTTGGGGCAGTAGCCGGCGGCCTTGATCCGACTTTCCGGTGTCGATCCGGTCTGGGGGTTGCGGTGCGAATCCTTGCCCGGTCCCCACCACTTGAGCGCTACGGCGGCGGCGGAGTGCTGCTGTGCCGCGGTCGTCAGGGCCGTGTTCGTGCTGAGCGCGGGAAGGCCCCTCTGGGTGCGCTGGGCGTTGATGAGGCAGAGCAGCGCGTTCCGCACAGCGCTGTCGTTGCTGCTGCCGGGAGCTCGGGCAGCGGCCGCGGCATCGCATGCGACGGCCGTCGCCGGTGCTGTGGAGACCGGCACCAGGGCGGCCGACAGGACACCGGCCACGGCGAGACTCCGTACGATCCTGGTGAGCGAAGCCTGTCTGCTCAAGGAGGTTCACCTCCTGGGAACATGGGGAGACGACCAGTTTGCGGCGGTGGAGACTTTCACACCGCGCAGGGGCGGCGCGTGACATTCTGCGCCGCTTCGGTCTCTCCTCCAGGCTGCCACCCGACGCGCCGACCCGCCATCCGGGCCCGGGGGCAGGCGGACCGCCCGCCGTAAGCCGCGTGTCGCGCGCGCATCTTCACGGTGCCTCGGGAGTGGCCGGGCGGGTGCGTCGGGCGGCGGCCACTCGACCGCCGCGTCGACGTAGTCGCCCAGTTGGGCCCTCAGCGCCGGACACGGGGTTGTGCTTCGCGTTCCTGCTCCCCCGGGTGAAGCGCTGTTCCCGCAGCGAGAGCGCTGCCTCGATGAGCGCCTCTCGCTTCACGAAGTGCCAGTGAGGCTGCCCCTGGTCGTGCCGAGCCGGGCCGCGAGCGGCTCCACCGCGACGGCGCTGACTCCGCCTTCGCCGAGGGCGCTCAGTGCGGCTTCCGTCCAGTCGTTCGCCGAAACCGCCGACGATCTTGTCCCCTCCCCATACGGTAGCGTACGGTCGTATCCATACGCACCCGTATGGAGTGTGTTCGGAGGAGGCACCGCATGCGCAACATCCAGCGCCGCGCGATCGAGGCACCGGCATCCGAGGTCGGGCGGCTACTCGACCGCCTGAGCACCCCACAAGACCGCTTGTGGCCGGCGCGTTCCTGGTCCCCGCTGCGGCTCGACGCCGGACTGGCCGTCGGCTCGGCCGGGGGGCACGGCAGGATCCGCTACGAGGTCAGCGCGTACGAGCCCGGCACCCGGGTCCGGTTCACCTTCACCCCCGGGCTGGGCCTGGAGGGCCACCACGAATTCGTCGTCGTACCCGACGGGCCGGCCCGCTGCGAGGTCGTCCATACGGCGTCGGGGCGTCTGGCCGGGAAAATGCGCCTGGTCTGGCCGCTCGCGATCCGCTGGCTGCACGAGGCGCTCCTCGCCGACCTGTTCGACAACATCGAGCGGGAGGCCACGGGCCACCTGGTCCGGCCCGCCCGTTGGTCCCCATGGGTCCGCCTGCTGCGCCGCTTCTTCCCGCCGGACTCGGCATCGACCAGCGGTCGCAGCCCCGGCCCGACATCCGGGCCGCGCGACGAACCCCCGACGGGGCCGTGATTCCCGCATCGCCAAGCGTGCCCGCCCGGGGGAGGGGGGCCGGTAGCGGGCGCTCCTCGCCCAGGAGTCTTTCTGCTTCCCGTGTTCCGGGACCCGGGGAACTGCCATGGTGGGCGTATGGCCTTACAGATCACCTACAGGGGCGTCCGGCTCGGTGAGGACCTTGACATCACCGTGTACTGGTTCCCCCGGGATCCTGACCGGCCGACGGACACGTCGCGGACACCCTGGGCGCATGGCGAACATCGATGCCCCGTTATGTGGACGTGACCGGCACGCCGGAGGAGGTCGCTTCTTGGACCGCCGCCGCTGCCTCGTTCGTGCAGCAGATCGCCGCGGAGGAGCAGAAGCTGCTGAAAGCGGAACGGTGGATCGGGCGGTGGGACACGATCGTGACGCGTCGACGGGCGCGGGCGAGGTACGACGACGCCGGGGCATCGTTCCTGGCGCAGGTGCGGTCTGCGGCGGCCGCGTACCAGCCGGTCCGGGACGTCATCGAAGCGCGCCTGACGGAGCGGGAGGCTCACGAGCGCGAAATGGCGAGGCGTGCGTACCGGGAGAAGGAGCGTCAGCGGACGGAGGTCATCGCCCGGCTCAGGAAGTGGGAGAGCCGGCAGGAGGTGGCTGACCGCCCGCTGTCGGGCGGCCTCAGCCCCCGCCAGATGGCAGCGAGAGGAGAAAGCCCCGCGAGTTGGCCTCCGCAAGTGCAGTCGGCCGTGGGTGACGTCGCCGTGTGGTGGGCGGGTGTGCGCGCGTCGGTGCGCAACAGGCAGGCGAGCGCGCGAGCCGTACGGAAAGTCGTCGAGGCGATCACCGAAACGGCCGCAGCACTGGAGGAGGCGGGCAGGCCCGGCATCAGCACGATAAGGGCGAATCCCCAGGAAGTGCTCCGTGGCTGGTGGATCCGCTTCGACTGGTCGGACCTGCCCGACACCACCCGGCTCCGGACGCCACCGGACGTGCCGGCCGGATGCGTTGACGCGAAGGAATGGCTCTACCAGCTGTACCTGCCCCCCGACCAGATCCTCACCGTGCACCGATCGGGAGAGTTCGGTTTCGCGAGGGAATTCAGGTCAAAGATCCCGCCGGGGGGCTATGGCTATACGTACTCGTGGTTCAAGCGGAGCATCGAGGAGTTCGCGGAGGAGCTGATCCGCAACGAGATCATCGTCTTCCGGCCCCCGGGCCGCGACGAACCTCTGGCACTGCCGATGACCGACCACGCGGACCCCGAGGCGTACATGCCGTACGTCGAAGCCGTAGCCGAGCGCGCGGCGGCCCACTTCCACGCCCTGATCCCACGTCAGCCGTAGCGATCCGGCTGTGACCGCAGGGCCGGAGCCCGTTCTCGGCGGGTGGCATCCCGGCCGGCACGGGATGCCTCCTGCTGCCGGCCTGACGGCCCGGCGTCACCGCAGGTGCCGGGTGAAGAACTGGGCCGCGGCGTCCGCCGCGAACTGCGGGACGCCGGTGTGGCCGCCCATGTTGGCGTGGAGGGACTTCTCCTCGGAGCCGAAGGCGTCGAACAGGTCCAGGGCCGCTTGCCGGTCGTTGCCTTCGTCGTCCCACTGGAGCAGGACGTGCAGGGGAATGGTGACCTGGCGGGCCTGCTCGAACATGGCGCGAGGCACGAAACTCCCGGCGAAGAATGCGGCGGCCTCGATGCGCGGTTCGACCACCGCAAGGCGAACGCCGATGGAGATCACTCCCCCCGAGTACCCGACCGGGCCGCCGATCCCGGGCAGCGACAGGAGGTCGTCCAGGGCGGCCTGCCATTCGGGGACGGCTTTGTCGACGAGCGGGAGGACGAGGGCGTCGATGATGTCGTCGCTGACCGGGTCGCCCGCTTCCATGGCCCGGCGCAGGTCGGCGCGGGCCTGCTCGGCGGCGGCCCAACGGGGCCGGTCGCCGCTTCCGGGGAGTTCGATGGTGGCCGCGGCGAAGCCGTCCGTCACGGCGCGCCGGGCCCGGGCCACCAGCCGGGGATACATCTTGTGCAGTCCGAGCGGAGGGTGGCCGAGCAGGATCAGTGGGACCGGCGCGGATGCGGATACGGGCGTCCACAGGATGCCGGGGATCTCGCCGAGGGTGAATTCGCGTTCGAGGACACCGTCGTCGAGGTGCTGCTCGGAAGTGAAACGCATGGTCGTGCCTTTCGGGAGTGCTCAGAGACGGCGCTCCCGGACGACCTATCGTCCGACCGTGACCCCGGAGGGGAGCACCCATGTCGATACTGCGTCCACGGGTACCACCTCCTCGTTCTCTCGCACGGCCTCCGCGAGGTTAACAGTGGTCGCCGGCGTCCGCCAACGGGTTTCGCGGAGGCTCCCTGTGGACGAACCCTCCCGCCGAGCGCCTCCTCGCACTCGGCGAGGTCGCCGTCCCGCCGCCACTCGGGGGGCGGGGCACCGCGTGGCACCGGTCGCCCGCCCGAGTCGGTGGCTCTCCTCCGGCTCGACACACCCGCGTCATCACTCGCGTGATGACGTACCGGATGGTGGAACTGGTGGAGGACAACCGTCTTCCGCGCGGTGGGGATGCTCAGCGTCCCCTACGCCCCGCGCGGCGGGCCGCGGCCCAGCAAGGTCTTCGCGCAGATGGGAGGGGACGAGCGTCCCGCCGAGACCAACCGGCTCCTTGCCGACTGGCTCGCCTCCCTTCCCGCCTGAACCTGGTCGACGTCGTACTGCCGGATCGGTCCTCCAGGCCGCGGAGCGGCGGCGTCAGGACGGCTCAGCACGGCGGCCGGTGGCCGTCGCGCACGGCGTGGGGGCGGTCCGCCGAGACGATCGCCGCTTCGGCTCGCGGCATCGGGCTGCCGTCGGGAAGCAGGAGGAGGGCGGGTTCCAACACCGTGCCCACGTCGGCGCCGCTGTGCGTCGTGTTCACGGCCGCGACGCGGTTCAGGGGGGCGGGTGCCAGTGTCTGCGTCTCGCGGATGTACGCGACGAAGCTCTCGAAGTCGCGCTGGTGGCGGTACGGCTCCCGGAAGCCGGTGAGCGCGTCGTAGCCGTCGTTCGCGAGGAAAGTGTAGGAGGGGGAGGCCAGGCGGTAGGTGCCGGTGAGGTCGAGCGGGGCGCCGTCGATGACGATGTCCGCCGGGCTCACGCGATCACCGACCCGGCCCAGGGCGTTGAACGTGTAGTGGACGTTCTTGGAGAGGGCCAGCGGCGCGAAGCGCAGTTCGCCGCTCGCCGTGCTCGTCCACTGCTGCTCCAGCGCGTCGTGGATCTGCTGCCCGCTCACCCACGCGCTGACCACCGGATCGCCGAAACCGACGGCCCGCCAGGCATTGCCGAAGGGCACCGCCCCGTCCGACGCCGCGTCGCGGACCAGGTCGCCCGCGATGACGGCTTGGCCGACGCGCGGAGCGGCGGCGACCAGGGCGAACTGGGCCGGCACGTTGGGGTGGATGTTGGCGTCGTTCTCGGGGTCGCTCGGGCGGCGGCCCGCCCACAGCGCCCAGTCGGCGACCAGGTCGCCCATCGTGCTCTCGCCCGCCGCGTTACGGGTGCGCAGGAACGAGCCGGTCTGACGGCCGATCCTGGACCGGTCGCGTGCGGCCGCCTGGCCGGCCCAGTAGTCCACGACCTCTTTGAGGACCGGGTCGGGGGTGACGTCCCGGGTGTTGGGGTGGTTCGTGGAGACGGTCAGCTCGCGGATCACCTTGCCGGTGACCGGGTGGAGGCGGAGGTTGATCTCGTTGATGAGCTGGCCGTAACAGCCCGCCTCGACGAAGGGGCGGGGGATCCCGGCGGGGTCGGGGAGCATCATGTTGAACCGGCAGTGCCAGTGGCCGGTGACGATGGCGTCGATGTCGGGGGAGACCCGCAGCGCCAGGTCCAGGGCCGGGCCGGAAGGGTCGGTGCCGCTGTTGAAGTCGGCGCCTGCCACTGCTCCGTCGTGCATGCTGAGGACGATGGCATTGACGCCTTGGGCCTTGAGCATGGCCGCGTACCGGTCGGCGGTGGCGACCTCGTCGAGGGTGGCGAGGCCGGGCTGGTACGAGCCGGGGAAGAGCTCGGTACCGAGGGCGGTGAGGTGGATGAAGCCGATCTGCAGTTCCCGGCCGTCGGCGTTGTGGACCTTCTCGATGCTGTACGCGGGCAGGACGGTGCTCTGGTCGGCGGCCCGGACGACGTTGGCGCTGTAGTAGCGGAAGTCGGCGCCGTGGAAGCGGGCGCCGGAGGAGTCGGTGAAGGAGGCGTCGCGGCCCTCGACGGGGAAGGGGATGCCCTGCTCCATGTGCCGTTGCAGCAACGCGGGGGACTTGTCGAACTCGTGGTTCCCGGCCGTCGCGAAGTCGAGGCCCATCCGGTTGAGGGCCTCGATGGTGGGCTCGTCGGCGAAGGCGGCGGCGTCGAACTCCCAACCGGAGAAGGCGTCACCGGGGGTGAAGAAGAAGGAGTGGGCGTGCCCGGAGCGGAGCCGTTGGAGGTGGGCCGCCATGTAGGCGACGCCGCCGACGGTGTAGCTGCGGCCGCTGTTGCCGGTGATGGTGGCGTTGCTTCCGGGCGCGGCCTGGAGGTAGCCGTGCAGGTCGGTGATGTTGAGGAGCTGCACGTCGACGTACTCGTCGGCGGTGGCCGCGTCGCGGGCGTGGTGGGTCGCGTAGGCGGGAACCCCGGTGGCGAAGGTCGCTGCGGCGGTACCCATGGCGGTGAGGAAAGCGCGCCGCCCGAGGTGGGCGGAACTTCGGTCCGGACAGGTGGTCTTGGAGTACGAGTGCCTCGTCACGGAGGAATGGTCCCGCCGGACGCCCCCCGTGTCGACTCGCCGGGCCGCACACCCGCAGCCCGTCGGTCCTCGCGGGGCGGGACGGCGCCATGGCGCCGGAGAACGGCTTCGAACGGCGTGGATGTTAGCTTCGTTCCCGTGGCGGAACACCAGGACCGGACCAGGACGGCCTACGACGGGGTCGTCGAACTCTATGCGTCCATGTTCGCCGACCGGCTGGAGACGCGGCCGTTCACCCGGGCCATGGTCACCACCTTCGCAGAGCTGGTGCGCGCAACGGGCAACCTGCGGACCGCCGACCTGGGGTGCGGGCCCGGACATCTGACGGCCGTGCTGCACGACCTGGAGCTGGACGCCTTCGGACTCGACCTCTCCCCGGCCATGGTCGCCCACGCCCGGCGGGCCCATCCGTCGCTGCGGTTCGACGAGGCGCGGATGGAGGCCCTGCCGGTCGAGGACCGCGCACTCGGCGGCGTGCTGGCCCACTACTCGATGATCCATACTCCGCCCGGGGAACTGCCCGCGCTGCTCGCCGAGCAGGCGCGTGTCCTGGCTCCAGGGGGCCTGATCCTGGTCTCGTTCTTCGCGACGGACGGCCCCGAGCCGGTCCGCTTCGACCACAAGGTGACGCCTGCCTACAGCTGGCCGGTGGACCGCTTCGCCGAGTTGCTGGCAGGGGCCGGCCTCGCAACGTTCGCCCGGCTGCTCCACGACCCGGCCTCCGAACGGGGCTTCCTCGACGCCCACTTGCTGGCCCGCTTGCAGTAGAGCACGTCCGCGGCCGCGTGGCGTGCGCCTCCGCGACGGGCGTATCCGCGGGGCAGGGCCGGCGGGCCGGCCAAAGACCGGGCAGCCGGCACCGCGGCCGCACCGCCGGGCCCGGCCGGAGTGCGGGTTCAGCGGCGCACGGGTTCAGCGGCGTGCGACGCCGTGCCTGGCCAGGTCCAGGAGGGCCTCCAGGTCGCGCGTCGCCTCGAAGGCGCACACGGCCGTCGCCAGCAGCAGTGCGACGATCGCGGCGACAAGCAGGGTGCGGTTGCGCAAGGGCGGCGTGAGCAGGGCCGCGACCCGACGCGGTACCGGGCCGGGTTCCGTGGGAGCGAACCGGCCCAGGACGCCGAGCGCGGCGGCGGGGATCCAGCCGCGGGCACGGGTGCGCTTGGCCGCCAGGGCCGCCTTGCCCACGGTGCGGGCCACCTGCCGTCGGTCGCCGACCGCGGTCGCGGCGCTCTCGTCGGCCCAGCGTTCGACCGTGTAGGACGTGGTGGAGGCGAGCGGCCGGAGCAGAGGATTCGCGGCCGCCGCGAGCTGGGTGAAGGCGACGAACAGGTAGTGATGGTGGGTCAGGTGGGCCCGCTCGTGGGCGAGGAGGACCTCGTGCTCGGAGCTGTCGAGCGCGTCCAGCATGCCGGTGGAGACCACGATGCGGCCCGGCAGCCCGGGGAGGGCGTACGCCTCGGCCGCCGGGTCTTCGACGACCACCAGTTGCTCGTGGCCCGGCATGCAAGCGGCTTCCGCCGCGGCGGCGGCCAGCGTGCGTACCCGGCGCCACAGCATCACGGCCGCTGCGGTGGCAGCGGCGGCCAGCACGGCGCAGGCGAGGAGACCGACCGACAGCGAGGCCGGGTCGTGGTGCTGGGCCACTTGCGCCGACCAGCGTCCATCGGCCAGCCGCGCGAGCAGGGGGAAGCGGAGCAGCGCGGTGATCGCGAGCACTCCGAGGGCAAGGCTGCTTGCCGAGGCCAGCACCACCGCGCCGACCGTCAGCAGCCAGGTGGCCAGGCGGGGCGGCAGTCGCTCGCCCAGCGGCCGGGCGGCCCAGGCGGCCGGCACCGGGAAGAGCAGGAGCAGGTACACGGCGAAATGCATCAGGGGAGCCTCAGTCACCGATGTCCAGGAGCTTGCGCAGCAGCTGCTCGTCGTCGTCGGAGAGGTCGTCGACGAACCGGGTCAGTACGGCTTCGCGGTCCGGGCGGCCCTCCAGCACCTTGCGCATCTCGTGGGCGGCAAGGCCGGATTCGTCGGCGATGGGGGCGTAGGCGAAGGCGCGCCCCCGCGGGCTGCGCTTGAGCAGGCCCTTGGCGTACAGCCGGGACAGGGCCGTGACGACCGTGCTGTACGCGAGGTCGTCGCCGAGGACGTCCTTGACTTCGCCCGGGCTCAGGGCCTTGGGTGCGGCGTGGTGGAGCGTGTCGAGGACCTCGGCCTCCAGCTCGCCTTTGCCCCGTCCGCGCTTGGGCGGGGTGGGTTCGTACACGGACACGGTCGGCCTCCTCCAGCGCCGTCTTCTGCGTTCACGCAGATGTTCTACGTTGCCGTAGAAGCTGCTCCTGGAGTCTGCCATGCCCGACGGCCGCCGTGCAGGTCCGGTGTCGCCCCGGGTGGCGCCACGGTTCCGGGAGTGTGCCCGCACCCATGGGTTTTGTGTTCCCTGACGCATCTTCTACAGTCACGTAGAACTTCTGCGGCGGCGCTCGACCTGCTCACCCGGGTGGTGGGGGTACCCACGCGAACCCTCGCCTTGCAACGCCTGACCACGCTCACCACCCACGACGAAAGAGATGGACCCCTATGAGTGCTATCAGCGTCGGACAGGCCGCAGTCCTCGGAGTCGTGGAGGGGGTGACCGAATTCCTGCCCGTCTCCTCGACCGGCCACCTCAAGATCACCGAAGGGCTGATGGGCATTCCCGTCGGCGACGCCTCCGTGGTCGGTTTCACCGCCGTGATCCAGGTCGGCGCGATCGCCGCGGTCCTCGTCTACTTCTTCAAGGACATCGTGCGGATCGTCTCCGCCTGGGGCCGCGGTCTGGCCAACCGCGAGGAGCGCTACCACCACGACTACAAGTTCGCCTGGTGGGTCATCTACGCCACCATCCCGATCGTCGTCGTCGGCCTGGCGGCCAAGCCGCTGATCGAGGGCACCCTCGCCTCCTTGTGGGTCGTTGCCGGATCACTCATCGTCGGCTCCGCCCTCATGTGGGCCGCCGACCAGATGGGCCGCCACAAGCGCGGCGAGGACGACACCGGTCTCAAGGACGCCATGCTGGTCGGCTGCTCCCAGATCCTCGCCCTGCTCTTCCCGGGCTTCTCCCGCTCCGGCGCCACCATGTCCACCGCCCTCATCCTCGACCTCGACCGCGTGGCGGCCACCCGCCTCTCCTTCTTCCTCGGCATCCCGGCCCTGACCGGCGCGGGTCTGTACGAACTCAAGGACGCCATCGGCGCCGGAGTCGACCCGCTGCCACTCGTCGTGGGCACCGCCGTCTCCTTCGTCGTCGCCTACGCCTCGATCGCCTGGCTGCTCAAGTTCGTCGCCAGGCACTCCTTCAACGCCTTCGTGCTGTACCGGATCGTCATCGGTGTCCTGCTCTTCGGCCTGCTGGGCACGGGAGTGCTCGCCGCCTGACCGCTGCGGGGGAGGGGCGCGCCGCCGCGCCGGAACGCCCGCCCCTGCGCCAACGCCCGGTCCGGCCACGGGGCATCGCCGCCCGGTCACAGCCAACCGGTGGCCGGCCAGACGGTGACGGCCGCAGCGGCGATGAGGTCGACGTTGAGTACGACGCGGCGGTCTTCGCCGGTCAGGTGTACGGCGATCGCACCGCTCTGCAGGAGCACGAACCCGACGGCCGCGGCCAGGGCGAGCCACGGCGCGACGCCGGTCGCCGGTGGCAGGAGCAGTCCGGCGGAGCCCAGGACTTCGAGCGTTGTCCCTTCATGCTGACCGCTCGCGCCCGAACCCGGCCGGTCGGTCGGCCGGCTCGGTTCAGGCGAAGTCGGTGGCGGGCTCGGTGGCGTAGCGGCTCATGACCTGGATGCCGGCCCGGGGTGTGAGCGGCCTGCCGTCGGCGGCCAGGCTCTGGAGGTCCCGGAAGTACTGGACGTACAGGGCGGGCGTGAACGTGCTGAGCATGACGGCGGGTTGACCGGTCGGGTTGGTGAAGGTGTGCGGGGTGCCGGGCGGGACCATCACGAGCGTGCCCGCGCTCGCGTCGTAGTCCTCGTTCCCGACGGTGAACCGCACCGTGCCGGAAACGATGTAGAAGCCCTCGTCGTGCAGGGCGTGGCGGTGCTGCGGGGGGCCGGGGGTGTAGGGGGCGAGCACGGACTCCGTCATTCCCAGACGGTGCCCGGTGTGGCTGCCGTCTTCGAGGACGCGCATGCGCGTGGTGCCCAGGACGATCACCTCGCCGTCGTCGGGGCCGGTCACCGATACGCCGGGGGTGGCCTGCGGTTCACTGGTCTTCGCTTCGTCGGTCATGCTCCCAGTGCAGCGCCAGGGCCCTGCGGGTGTCCAAGACCTGTTCCGCCGCCCGGATACCTTGCCGGTATCGTCGCAGCGTGGAGCTACGCACCCTCTCCTACTTCGTGGCGGTCGCCGAGGAACTCCACTTCGGCCGGGCCGCGGCCCGGCTGCACATGAGCCAGCCGCCGCTGAGCCGTGCGATCAAGAAGTTGGAGACGGAGATCGGTGCCCCGCTGCTCGTCCGCTCCCCTGCCGGCGTCACGCTCACCCCGGTGGGGGCCTTGCTGCTCGACGAAGCGCGGGCCCTGCTCGACCAGGCCGACCGCGTCCGCGCCCGCGTGACCGCGGCGGCCGGCGCCGCGACCCTCACCCTCGGCATCCTGGGCGACAGCACCGACCCCGCCATCATCAGGCTGGCGGCCGTCTTCAGGCGACGGCACCCCGGCGTCGACATCCGTATCCGCGACGCGGACCTCACCGACCCGACCTGCGGACTGCGCGCCGGACTGGTCGATGTCGCCCTGACCCGTGCGCCTTTCGACGGCACCGCCCTGACGGTGCGTGAGCTGCGCGCCGACCCGGTCGGCGCGGTGCTGCGCGCCGACGATCCGCTGGCCCGTCGCGACCACCTCCAACTGGCCGACCTTGCCGACCGCCGTTGGTTCCAGTTCCCGCAGGGCACCGACCCGGCCTGGCAGTCGTACTGGAACGGCGGCGAGCCGCGCGAGGGCCCGGTGGTACGCGTGGTCCAGGAATGCCTGCAAGCCGTGCTGTGGAACAGCACGGTCGGCCTGGCCCCCCTCGGACACGGCCTGCCCGATAACCTGGCCGTGGTTCCGCTGGTCGACATGGCGCCCAGCCGCGTGGTCGCGGTGTGGAACGACGGTGACACCAGCCCGTTGCTCCGCTCGTTCATCGAGATCGCGACGGCCGTGTACCGCGCTTGAGTTCCGTGGCCCGCAGCTTTCACGGGCAGCGGCACGTGCCATGCCGCTCGGGCCGCCACGATGGGCAGGCATCCGCGCGGCGCTGTCAGCCGGTCAGTGCCGCGCGCAGCCGTGCCAGCGTGAGTCGGGCTGCCGGGGAACGCTGATCCGGCCGGATGGCCAGTCCGAGGCAGGCGCGCGTCGTGGCATCGGTGATGGGCACGGGGCTGATGCCGTCACCCACGCCCGAGGACGGGCTCAGGACGGCGACTCCGGCGCCTCGTCGGGCGAGCCCGAGCAGCGTCTGCGGTGAACTGGCTTCGATGTCCACGCGCGGTTCGATCCCCAGTTGGAGGCACGACCGCTCGTAAGCGTCCCGGATGCCCGTGCCCTGCGGCAGGCACAGCACCCTCTCGCCCTGTAGCTCGGTGAGCCGCATCGACGGACGCGCCAGCCGGTGCCCCTCGGGCACCACCGCGGCGATGGGTTCATCGATGATCACGGTGACGTCCAGCTCGGGCTCGGCCCGGTCGGCGAACGCGATCAGGGCCAGGTCGAGGGAGCGCGTGAGCACCTGGGTCCGAAGGGCATGGGAGTCGTCCTCGTGCAGGCTCAGGACGACGTCCGGGTGGGTCTTCCCGATCCCGGCCACGGCATCGAGAAGGCCCGGGATCGCGCACCCTCTGATCATGCCGAGACGCACCCTGCCCCGGGTGGCCTGCGCGAACTCGGACGCCGTGTGCTCGATGCTGTCGAGCGTCTCAAGCGCCTCCCGGGCGAGAGGCAGGACCGCTTCACCCGCGGCTGTCAGATGGACGCGGCGTCCGGACCGCTCCAGAAGCTGTTGTCCCAGCTCTCGTTCGAGCTTGCCGACCTGTGTGCTGATGCCGGACTGACTCACGTGCAGACGTGCTGCCGCGGCCGTGAACGTTCCCTCGTCCACCACCGCCGCGAGGTAGCGCAACTGGTGCAGTTCCATAATCAGCGATGATACTTGGCATCTCGATCATCTGTTGGACTGATGGGTGGATCTTCCGTGACCATGGACGCATGAACACTCCTGAACAGATCTCCGAGCAGTACTTCACTGCCTGGGAGGCGGGCGACTTCGACACCCTGTCCGGCCTTCTGGCAGACGGTGTCGACTTCGTCGGCACCCTCGGCCGGGCATCCGGCAGGGAGGAGTGCCTCCGTGGCCTGCGCGGCCTGGGCCGGATCGTGGAGAAGATCGAGGTGCAGGCGAGGGTGGCCAACGACACGGACGTGATCACCTGGTTCAACCTGCACACCATCGGCGCTCCGCCGACGCCGACGGCGAACTGGAGCCATGTGGAGGACGGGCAGATCACCCGGATCCGGGTGACTTTCGACCCGCGGGCGATTCTGGCCCAGCGAGACCACTGAGCAGTCGGCGGCCGGTTCGAGATCCGGACCGGCCCCCAGCCGGTACCCGTCGCTGACATCGCGGAACGGCTCGCTCCGTCGCTCCGTCGGGGCGACAGCGTGCGGTCCACCGGGCCCGTGCCGGACCACCTCAAGCGCTGGCTCAGGGTGCGCGGGACCATGCGGTGGCGGGAAGCGTCCGACGGTGGCGACGAACCGGTACCTGTCCGAAGAGCGCGATCTTCTTGCGGTCCGGAGGCAGACGCGGCTCCAGGAACGCGCCGCGGCCAAGCTCGCCGAGGTCGACGCGGAGATCGCAGACCTCACCACCATCCGCACCGCTCTGACAGCGGCCGTGGACGTGGGCTGCGAGGAACGCCGGACCCACCCTGCCGACCCCCGCCCCGGCAGCGCGCAGCACGCCATGCAGGCCGGCCGCTACGTCTGGAGGGGAAGCGATACCAGCCCGCGGACCAGACGGGTGCTCCGCCAGGCCAGGCGGTCGGGCGGCACGGCAAGCCGGATTCCGGGAAACCGGGTCAGCACCGCTCGCAGGGCGATCTCCGCCTCGGCCTTGGCCAGGGGAGCGCCGAGGCAGCGATGGATGCCGTGGCCGAAAGCGAGGTGAGCGCGCGCGTCGCGGTCCAAGTCGAGGACGTCCGGTGACGCGAACCGCTGTGGGTCACGGTTGGCGGCTCCAAGAGCCACCAGGACCGGGACACCGGCCGGGATATCGCTGCCGCCGAGCGTGACCGGCTGGGTGGTGAACCGGAACGTGGCCGTACTGACGGGGGAATCGAACCGGAGCAACTCGTCCAGCACGGCTGGGACACCGTCCGGATCCCTCCGAAGAAGATCGAGCTCGGCAGGGTGCCGCAGCAGCGCCAGAGCGGCGTTCCCGAGGAAGTTGGTGGTGGTCTCGTGCCCGGCCACGAGCAGCAACACCGCCAGAGAGACCAGCTCGTCCTCGCTCAGACGGTCGTCTCCGTCGCGAGCCGCGATGAGCTGGTCAAGCAGAGAGCCACCGGGGTCCGCTCGCTTGGCGGCGATGAGGCCGGCCATGTAGCCGGCCAGGGAATGCGAGGCCGCGTCGATGACGTCGGGCTCACCCGCGGCGAACAGCTCTGCGGACCAGCGCTGGACGTCGGGCCGGTCTTCCCCCGGGACCCCGAGCAGCTCACAGATCACGATGACCGGCAGTGGCACCGCCAGGCCGGCCACGAAGTCGAACCGCTCGCCGACGGGCCACCGATCCAGCAGTTCGTCGGTGACCCGGGCAATGAACGGACGCAGCTTCGCGACGGCTCCGGTCGTGAAGGCCTTGGTCACAAGCGTGCGCAGCCGCGTGTGCCGGGGCGGGTCGCTGGCGAGCATGGTGTGCGCCACCGCAGGGTGCAGGCGGCGCCGTGACCCCTTGCCCGCGAAGAAGGCCGCCGTGTCCTTCGAGAGCCGGGCGTCGCCGAGGGCTTCCCTGGCTTCCGCATAGCCGGTGACGAGGTAACCGGCGTGTCCACCGGAGCCGGTGGGCACGAGCTGCACCGGGCACCTGGACCGCATGGAGGCATAGGCGGGATAGGGGTCTTGAAGGAAGCGCGGGTCCTGAGTCGGGTCGGTCATGCCTACAGACTCCCTGTCGGCGTACTCGCGATGAACGTGACCCGGCGGCGGGCACGGATGAAGATGTTCCGGGGGCGGCGTGTCACGGCCGCGGCAACAGTGCCGTGGGACAACCTTTCATCGACCGTCCGCCGCCGGGCGCGACGGCCCTCTGGAGGTTCCGCCGGATGCTCGTTCTCGGGCGCTCGCAGGTCGAGGCCCTCATCGATATGGACGCGCTGATCGACGCCTTGGCCTCGGCCATGGCGGATCTCAGCGCGGGCCGCGCCTCGGCACCCGAGCGTATCGCTGCGCTCGTGCCCGAACGAGAGGGCTTCCTGGCGGCCATGCCGGGCTACGTGCCGTCGGCCTCAGCACTCATGACCAAGCTGGTCACCCTCTTCCCAGGCAATGGCGGGACGCCGGTGCCGACGCACCAGGCGGCGATCGTCATGTTCGATCCAGCCACCGGTGCGCCTGCCGCTCTGCTGGACGGCACGGCCATCACCGCGGCGCGGACCGGCGCCTGTTCGGCGCTGTCGGCGCGACTGCTGGCGCATGAGGACGCGACGGTCCTGGCGGTCCTGGGCACCGGAGTGCAGGCCCGGTCCCACGCCCGCGCGTTGTGCCTGGTCCGCCCGATCCGCGAGGTCCGCGTTGCAGGCAGGGATCCGGCGAAGGCGGCCGCCCTCGCTGCTGAGCTCTCGTCCGCGCTGCACGCCGAAGTGCGGGCGGTACCCACCTACGCCGAGGCGCTCGACGGCGCGCACATCGCCGCGGCGACCACCCATGCCACCGAACCGGTTGTCCGTCGCCCCTGGTTGACTCCCGGGGTGCACATCACCTCGGTGGGCTACAACCCGGCCGGCCGCGAGGTCGACGACGCCACGATCGCCGATGCGCTGCTGTGCGTCGAATCGCGGCAAGCCGCGTTGGCCCCCTTCCCAGCGGGCAGCAACGACCTGCTGATGCCCATCCGGCACGGCGTCATCACCGCCGAGCACGTGCACGCCGAACTGGGCGAACTCGTCTCCGGCAGCAAACCGGGCCGCACCTCACCTGACCAGATCACCTTGTACAAGTCCGTCGGGGTGGCCGTCGAGGACGCCGTTGCCGCCGCGTTGGTCGTCAGCGCCGCCCGCGTGCAGTCCGTCGGCGACGACATCACACTGGCGTAATGCCGACGTTCGGCCCGCCCAGGCGCGCGGCGGTCCAGTGCACGGGCGTCGTAGCGACGCGCCGGGAAAGGTCTCGTGCCCGGGCTCGTGGCGGATCGTTCAACCGGTATGAACACATTCCATGATCTCGACGATCGGCAATGGGCGGCCGTCTGCGGCCTGCTCCCGCGGTGCGGGCCGCAGGGACCGGACTACCGGAGCATTGTCAACGGCATCCTGTGGCAGCAGAGCGGCGACCGCCGCTGGCACGACCTGCCGACCCGCTACGGCCCCTGGCACCGCTGCGCGGAGCGCCTGCGCTTGTGGAGTACCGACGGGACCTGGGAGAAGATCCTCGCCGCCCTTGCCGGCATCGAGCAGCTCGCCGAAACCACTGCGACCGATCAGGCGGTGGCGGGGGCCGAGGTGGGGACGACGCCGGGGACTGCCGGGAATACGGCGGACTACTGGAACCGCCCCTGGCTCGTGTAGCGAGAAGGGGTGGCCGGTCAGCCGGTCTCGGGCGTGGCGGGCGCTTGTGGCCGCCAGGGTAGGCAGGCGGCGTCGCCCGGTCGACGTTGCCGGCTTTCGGCTGCTCGACGTGGCAGCCGTCACCGGCGGTGTGCCACCCCCCCCGCAGCGACCGGCTGCCGCGCGCTCATCGGGGACCGCCCGTGCTCCTCTCCCGGGTCGTCGACGCCGCCCACCCCCTGGTCGCCGTGATCGTGCGGACGAGCCGTAGAAGGCGAAGGGGGACATCGCGTGGTGACCGGGTTCGCCCACTGAGGGCACGCGCCCCAGAGGTTTCAAACCGTCTGCTCGGGACCACGAGTCGCCGGAGTGCGGCCCGGGGTCCGGGGAGAGGCGGCCCACGAGGCGAGCAGGCGCAGTCCTTCTTCGGAGGGGGCAGGAACTCTTCTTCTCCCACGTCGGCCTGCGCGGCGGCCCCGCCCCGTCCGCCGCTACCTCCCCGACCTCATCGACCGCGTCCTGACCCGCGCCATCGACCCGGTCAAGGTCTTCGACCTCACCCTCCCATGGTCCACCTGGCCGTCAAGGAAGGCGACGCCGACCACGGCGTCGTGAACTGGCTGACGCCCGTCACCGACGAGGAATACGCCGCCGCCCCGGCCACCGGCTGAAATCCGGCCCCGGGCCGCCCCGCCCAGTGGCGTGGTGGGGCGGGCTGCTCGTCCGGGCCGGCCGAGATGAGCGGTTTCCTGACCTGATGACGGCCGCGGTGCGGAAAATGCCGCACGGCCTGGTCCTCGCCGGGGAACTGCTCGTGTGGGACGCGGAGGTGGGCCGGCTCCCGTTCGAGGTGTTGCGGCAGCAGCGCCCCGGTACGGCAGCAGGGCCCGGACCGCGCGTCGCGGTCCGGGCCCTGCCCCGTGCGGTGCCGCCCAGCGGCGGCGCTGCGTCAGCCCTGCGAGGGTTCGCCGCCCGCCTGCCCGGCGCCCCCAGCTGCCTCCGCCTTCTCACGGATCTTGCGCACCAGCTCCGCCTTCTTGTCGGCGGCGCCCTGGCGGTCGAGGTTGCGGTGCGGACCGTGGTTCTGCCGTTCGGTACGGGACAGCCTCTTGCGCTGGCCGCCGCCCTGGCCCACGGGGTTGTTGATGTTCTTGCTCACGGTCACGGGTTCTCCCGGTAATGAGGTGAAGTGATCTACGGATTCATCGGTGAGGGACGGGCGCGGCGACATCGAAGGACGTCAGCGGGGCCCATCGCGCTCTCAGTCGTAAATCGGCGTCGGGAAGAACATGACGAAGACGTTACCTTGTTCTCCCGGCGTGGCGTACACCCTCATGTAGCGGAAGGGTTTGACGGCGACGCCCAGTAGCCCGTCACGGGCCGGCTATTCCACTGCGCGCGGGATGTTGCCGCGCACCCGTCCGCCGCGTGCCCGGTCCCGGAAGTGGCCGTAGGCCATGAACGCGAAGAGGACCGCCAGGAGTACCGCCGAGGAGCCGGCCGTGCCCAGGTCGAGGCCTCCCTTGGCGGTGGGCTTGGTGAGGAAGTCGCCCGCGGTGGCGCCCAGGGGGCGGGTGAGGACGAAAGCGATCCAGAAGAGCACGACGTTGGGGACGAAAGGCACGCGGATGAGGGCGACGAGGATGAGCAGAATGCCGGTGATGAGCAGGGCACTGCCCGCGTAGCCGAGTCCGGAGCTGTCGGAGAGGAAGTCTCCCATCGAGGTGCCCAGGGTGTTCGAGACGAGGATCGCCGACCAGAACAGCGCCTCGCCGCGGAAGGTCACGATGTCTCGGATCACGAAGGTCTGGCCGGTGAACTTCCAGGCGACGAAGATCGCGATGAGCAGTGAGATGAGGATGGCCGCGCCGACCGGATAGCCGAGCCCCAGGCCCTGTGGGCCCCAGCCCAGTGCGGTGGTGCCCTTGCCCAGGTACTTGGAGCTGGCATCACGGTTCATGAAGTCCGACACGGTGGTGCCGACCATGCTCGTGGAAACGATGACGGGCCAGTAGAAGAACGGGTTGTACCGCTTGGAGCGCAGCTGCACCAGCAGGGTCACCACGAACATGAGGAACAGGGCGATCGTGGTGAGGAAGTAGCCGAGGCGCAGGGTCTGCGCGAACAGGTCTCCCGCGGTCTCGCCCAGCGTGGTGGCGGCAATCTTCATGATCCAGAAGGCGAGGGTGACCTCTGGCAGCTTCCGCACCACGTACTGGGCGGTGCTCGCTCCGTCTGCTTCGGGCAGGCTGAGCAGGGGATCGCTCGGCGCCGCCCCGGCCGGGGGCGGGGGACGAGGCGAGAGGTGCAGGCGACCCTCGTGCATCGCCCACCGCTTGCGCAGTCGTCCGGCGACAGCCGGGTCACGCGTGGTGACCACGAGGGCGGCTCCCGCCTCATCCGCAGCTGCGAAGAGCACGTCGATGACCCGTCGGCCGGTGGCGTGGTCCAGGTCGCTCGTGGGTTCGTCCGCCAGGATCAGGCGGGGGCAGGTGGCCAGCGTGCGGGCAATGGCCACGTGCTTGGCCTGTCCGCCGGAGAGTTCGGCGGGCATTTTGTGAGCGAGTTCGGCGGCTGCCACCACGGCGAGGCAGTGCAGGGCCCTGAGGTGCGCCTGTTCCTTGGGAACACCGGCCAAAACGAGGGGCAGCGCGGCGTTCTCCGCCACGTTCAGCGCCGGCACGAGGGCGGGTCCGTGGAGTACGACTCCGACCCGTCCGCGTGCGGGTACCCGGGGCAGCCCCGGCCAGGTGATCTCTCCGGCCGTGGGTGGCACGACGTCTGCCATGAGGTGCAGCAGGGTGGACTTTCCGGAGCCCGCAGGGCCCGTGATGGCTATCCGGTCGCCGGCGTGGACCTGGCACGTCGCGCTGTTCACGGCGGCCACCGCCGTCGGTCCGTTGCCGTAGGTGCGGGCGGCATCCTGGCATCGCACGAGCAGGGTGCCGGCGGCGGTCACGGCAGTGCCCCTCGGCGGCCCTGCCGGTCGACCCGACAGGCGGCCCCGATGACTCCACGGGTGTCGAACGGAAGGGTGGCCCAGCCCTCGGTGGCGGGCGCGGGAGCCGAAACGGTCGTACGTCGCATGATCATGGCGCCTTCCAGGAGACGAAGCGGAACCGCAGGTCTCCTCTGATGCTAGGCAGCGGCTGGTTAGCGCCCGGCCCGCTCAGGGTGAGACGACGGTAAAGCCTCAGCTCACGCATTCGGCTCGCCACCGGAAAACCTGGCCCCGTGCCTGCCGGCGGTCCCGGCAGGCGCCTCGCGCCGGTTGGCTGCCCCGACACATGGGTGTACGCCGGGGCGGTCCGTCACCCGTCGGCTGATCAGCCGAGCGAGGTGAGGAGCGTGTTGAGTGCGTTGACCTCGGTGGCCTTGTCGGGGTGCGGGGCGCGCAGTGCCTTGAGAACCTGGTCGATCTCCCCGTCGAGGAAGCTCCACGCCTTCTCGCTCTTGGGCTCAAGGGTGGACTGGTCGTCGTCCCACGCGGTCTCCAGGTCGGCAACGCGGCTGGTCGCGGCTCGCTGATCGCCCGAGTTGACCTTCGCCAGCGTGTCGGCCGCAATGGTGCGGAATTTTGCGATCTCGGCCGGAGGGAACGGCGACGTCGCCTCCTGTGGGGCGATGTGGCCGGCCACCGGCGCGGGCGACTCCTCTTCTGCGCCCGCAGCGGCGTGTGGCTGGTGGTTCGCCCAGACGAGAAGCGCTGTGGCTGCGACCGCCACGGCCGCGTAGTAGGCGAGCATGACCCGCTCACGTGCCGGGTTCAGTGCCCGCGCGGTACTGGCCGGCTCCTGAGCCTCGATGACATCACTGCGGCTGCGCGTGAGGTACACGACCGTTGCGAGGATGGCGAGCAGGAAGATCACGCTCGTCAGGGCGGTGCCGAGGCCCAAGCCTCCGTCGCCGCTGGGTGACCCGAGCCAGTCGCCGAGGTTGGCGCCGAGCGGGCGGGTCAGGATGTAGGCCAGCCAGAAGGAGAGCACGGCGTTGGCGCCGAGGCGCCAGCCGACGAAGATCGCGACGATCAGTCCGAGCGGCAGGAGTACGGAAACGCCCGCGGTCCAGCCGGTCAGCTCCAGGGTCCAGTCTCCGGTGGCGGTACCGAGGGCAAAAGTGACCAGGACCGCGAGCCAGTAGAAGAGCTCACGGGGCCGGGTCGTGATGCTGTGGACCGACAGGGTCCGCTCTCTCACGTACCAGACGCCGAAGACGACGGCGAGCACACCGGCGAACACACTGCTGCTCAGGGCAAGGGGCACTCCCTGGCTGTCGGTGAGGATGTCGGTGTAGAGGGTGCCGGTCACGCTCACCACCACGACGGTGAGCCAGTACACGAACGGGATGTAGCGCTCGGCGCTGAGTTGCCAGACCAGGACGGCTGCCAGAGCTCCGGTGAAGATCAAAGCGGTGCTGATCAGGCCGACACCGAGGTTCATGTTGATCCAGTCGGCGAAACTCTCGCCGACGGTGGTGCACAGGACCTTGATGATCCAGAACCAGACCGTCACCTCGGGAACCTTGTTCAGCATCTGCCTGGCAGGTGTCCGAACGCTCCCGCCGACTCGCAGCTGGTCTCCTGGATGGGCGCCTGCCCCTGGAGCCGTAGGGCTCTCAGACGTTTCGTTGGTCATGCGGCCCGACTGTGCCATCGGCGACCTGAACGCATCCTGACTGTCTCACCGCGCATGACGGCAGCGATGCACCGGGCCGGGTGCCTGAGCCCGCCGAGATGGGGATGAGCCGCTGGTGAGAACTTCCAGGTTCAGCGGCAACCTTTTCGTACGCGGCGGCAACTGAGGGGGGAACAGTGCACTCAACCCCTAGGAGCGACCACGCATGTCCCCCGCTTCCCCCCACCGCCGCACCGCCGGTCGTCGTAGGCTCGCCCTGTTCGCCGAGTACGCCAAGGCTCAAACCGGCCCCGGCTCCGGCACCGGTGGGGGACCGAACCGCAACTCGCCGCGAGCGGCCGGGGCGGCGACCACCCGTACCGTCCGCTCCTACCTGGCCGGCACCGACGGCTGGAACGCGACGCGCTGATGGGCACGACCACGCAGAACCGCCCCCGGCAGGCCCAGACCGCCGAACGACCACCGAACGGGCTGCTTCACTCCCGCACCCGCCCGGGAACGCCCCACATCGCACCGAGAGGCCGCACCGAGGCCATGACCACCGATGAGGCGTCCGATGACTTCCACGACTTCTTCGAACGCCATCACGCCGAACTCTCCCGCCTCGCCTACATGCTGACCGGCGAGGCGGACGCCGCCGACGACCTCGCCGCCGACGCGATGGTCGCGCTCTGGCACCGCTGGGACCGGGTCCGGGGCGCCGACTCCCCGGCCGCCTACGCCCGCGGGGTCGTGGCCAACCTCGCCCGGAGCCGGATCCGGAGCACGGTGCGCGAGAGACGGCGCGTACTGCTGTTCTGGTCGCACCGCCCGGACCGCACCGACGGGCCGGACGTGGCCGCCGTCATGGACGTACGCGCCGCACTGGACCGGCTGCCGTTCCGCAAGCGCGCTTGCGTCGTCCTGCGCTACGCGTTCGACCTCTCGGAAAAGGACACCGCGCACGTGCTCGGCATATCAGTGGGTACCGTGAAGAGCCAGACCTCCAAGGGGACGGCGGAACTACAGCGGCTGCTCGGTGCCGGGGCCGCAGGCGAACTGGTGGGGAGCAGGAACCGATGACGGACGAACTTCGACACCTGCTGCGCGAGAGCGCCGAAGCCCACCGGCCCGACCGGGCCAGCATGCTCGCCCGGGTGGAGCGCGGCACGGCCCGTCCGCAGCCGCTCGGCCGCCCACCCCACCGCGAGCGGGGCGGGGCCCTGTCCTGGCCGAAGGTCGTCCTCGCGACCCTGGCCACCACCGGCGCCCTGGCAGTGGGCGGCTTCGCGGTGGTCGCCGTCGTCCGCGCCCCCGACCCGCCGCAGACCACGATCGCCACCGACGCCGGCACCCCCACCCCCGCGCCGCCCTCCCCGGCCGGGACGCCTTCCGCCGCGGCGCCGTCCGCCCCTGCCGCGCCCGAGTCCAGCCGGACCCCCGCAGGGCCCACCACCGGCGGCCCGTCCGCCTCCGGCTCCGCGTCGAGCGGCCCGCGCCCGACACCACCCGCAGACGGCGCCCGCACCTCGGACGGTCCGCTGTGGGCCGACGGCTCCGTCGACCCCCACAGCAACGCCTACTGGGCGCAGAGCAATGTCACCCTCAAGACGCGCAGCCCGCTCTCGGCGCTCACGGTCGAACTGAGGATCGCCCTGGGAGGCGGGGTCAAGACCACCGGCAGCTGGCTGACGCGCCCCGCCGCAGACTTCGACGTCTCCGTCCGCGAGGAGGGCCGCTTCCTCGTCTACCGGTGGACCCTCAAGCCCGGGAAGACGGTTCCGGCCGGCCAGCACGTCTTCGCCGGTCAGTACAACCACGCCACCGGCGGACGCGACGCCAAGGACGACGGTTACCGCGCCGAGGCCGTCACCCCGGCCGGAAAGGCCGCGGTATGGGGTGATTTCGCGCGTACCGGCTGAATGGTCCTGCATGGACGAGCCGGATGCACGAACCGGCGGCCGGATCCGAAGCCTGCGGTCGTCGGCGACCTTTTCGCTTCCCGCGGTCACTGGTGAATGCACCATCGGCTCGATCTTCCGAAACGGACGGGCCATGACGACACCGAGGCAGGCTGCTCGGCAGCGCAGGCACAGACGCAGGATCATGCTGGGCGCCACACCGGCGCTCACCGCGGCGGGGGCTCTCGCCTACCTGGTCATGGCCGTGCCCCAGGACCGCAAGGCGTTCGCCAAGCTCGCCGATCCGGGCGTCGGCCGGACTACTTCATTTCCACGGACGGCGGCGGGTGCGGCGGCGCGATCGCGCCCAGTGACACCCGAGCATCAGGTGGAGGCTCCTGCGAAGGTGGCCCAGGTTGGCGGTGGCGGCAACCTCGCGCCCGGCGGCGGCAACTGAAGCACTGACAGTCCGCCTCACCGAAGGATTGACATCACGTGTCTGCTTCATCGCACCGCCGCTCGCCCGCCCGCAAACGTCTGGCCCTGATCGGCGCCGCCTCCCTCGTGGCTGCCGGTCTCGCGGCCGTGCCGCTGACCATGAGCGCGGGCGCCGCCACCGTCGACCTCGCGCACGCGGTGCTGCCCGCCGACGACGGCTGGGCCGCCAGTGGCTCGGGCACCACCGGCGGCCACGCCGCAGACGCGGCGCACACCTCCACCGTCTCGACCCGCGCCGAGCTGGCGAAGGCCCTCAAGGCCGGCCCCGAGGGAGCGCCGAGGATCATCCAGGTCAAGGGCGCGATCAACATGAACACCGACGACTCCGGCAAGCCCCTCACCTGCGCCGACTACGCAGCCGGCACGGGCTACTCGCTGAACTCGTACCTGAAGGCCTACGACCCGGCCGCCTGGGGCCGCTCCAAGCTGCCCTCCGGCGCACAGGAATCGGCGCGTGCCGCCGCGCAAGCCCGGCAGGCCGGACGAGTCGTCCTGAGCGTTCCCTCCAAAACCACGATCGTCGGCGTGCCCGGCTCCGGCGCGACGATCGTCGGCGGCAGCCTCCAGGTGAGCAACGCGGACGACGTCATCATCCGTAACCTCGTCTTCAGCGACACCCGTGACTGCTTTCCCCAGTGGGATCCGACAGACGGTTCCACGGGGAACTGGAACTCCCAGTACGACGCGGTGTCAGTGCGCCGCTCCACCCACGTCTGGGCCGACCACAACACCTTCGGCGACGGCCCGCACTACGACAGCTCGAACCCCTCCTACTTCGGCCGGGAGTACCAGGTCCACGACGGCGCCCTGGACATCACCAACGCCTCCGACCTCGTGACCGTCGAGTACAACAGGTTCACCAATCACGACAAGACCATGCTCATCGGCAGCAGCGACAAGGACACCAAGCTGCGGGTGACGCTCCATCACAATCTGTTCCAGGGAATCGTCCAGCGTGCCCCGCTCGCCCGGGTCGGGCAGATCCACCTGTACGACAACTACTACGAAACGGCGACGCTCAACGGCTACGCCCACAGTTACAGCATCAACTCGCGGGCCAAAGCGCAGGTAGTCGCCCAGAACAACTACTGGGTCCTTTCCGACGGGCGGAAGGCCTCGCAACTGCTCAGTGGGGACGGCACCGGCGCGGTGGCGGGCAGCGGCAACCTGGTCAACGGCACAGTGACCGACCTCGTCGGCGCGTACAACGCCGAGCACTCCGGCAAGAAGATCGCAACGGCCGTGAACTGGACGCCGAAGCTGACCGCGGGCCTGGAGCCGGCGAACGGTCTGCCCGCCAAGCTCACCAAGTCCACGGGCGCGGGCGTACTGACCGTGGCGGGCGCAACCACCGCCGGCCGATAGCGGCATGGCGGCTGCCCGTATCCACCGTGCGGCGACGTGGCCGGCGGTCACGGCCGGCCGCCGTGCTGTCGATGATCTTCCTCGCAGGCTTACCGGCCGCGCTCAACGCCCGCGCCGCCCATGGCGGGACCGCGGGCGGCATCGTCTCGGCACGGTGTACACGCTCACCGGCGTCGCCTCCGGCCGGGCGCTGGACGTGCCGGGCGGGCAGGGTACCAACGGCGCCAGGGTGCAGGTAGCGGACTCCAGTGGCGGCGCCAACCAGCACCGGAACCTCGGGTAGACCCGAGCCGCGCCGCAACGCGGTTGCCCCGCTGACCTAACGGGCTCGTTCGGGAAGGTGCGCGGTCCGCGCACCTTCCCGGAACGGATCGACGGTCTGACTCGTTCCGGAGCGCACCGCGGCGGAGGGCAGTGCGCGGGGTGCCGAGTGGGCTCTGCGGGGGAGTGCGGTGGATGTGACGGGCCAAGACAAGACCCAGGGCCGTCGCCGCGAGGGTCCAGCCGGCAAGAGCGGTGAGTGCGGTGAGCCAAAGGGGCATGTGGACAGTCCGTTCGACCTGGGGTTGATGTGGAGCGCTGGCGGGGCGTGGTCCGCGGGGGAGTGACGGTTGCCGGCGTCCGAGGCGGGGTGCCCGTTCACCGACTCCTCGTCCCTGCCACCTATGTTCTGACCGCTCGCACGTCGAGTACGCGTTCCAGCTCGGCCATTCCCTTCGAGGTCTGGCTCTTCACCGTGCCGATCGAAATGCCCAGAGCCTGCGCGGTGTCCTTCTCGGACAGGTCGAGGGCGTGGCGCAGCACCACGCACGCCCGCTTGCGGAACGGCAGGCGGGCGAGCGCCGCGCGGACGTCCATCACGGCCGCTACGTCGGGGCCCTCCACCTTCTGCGGACTGCGGGCCCAGAAGAGTGCGATCCGGCGCCGCTCGCGCACCGCACCGCGGATCCGCTCCCGGGCCATGTTGGCGACCACCCCGCGGGCGTAGGCGAGCGGGTGATCGGAGGCGCGGAGCCGGTCCCAGCATTGCCACAGGGCGATCAGGGCGTCCGCGGCGAGGTCGTCGGCCGCGTCCGTCTCACCGGTCAGGAGGTGGGCGAGGCGCGAGAGTTCGGCGTAGTGGAGTTCGAAGAAGTCGTGGAACTCCGCGGACGTGTCATCGAGGAGCATCTTCCCCGGGCGCCCTCTCCCTGCAATGTGAGCGTTAACGGTGGGCGTGAGAGTAGCAATGTCTCCCGTACCGGCATGGTGGTGGCCCCCCTTGGGCGGACATCCGGCGGCGAGCCGGCGAGCGGCGCGATCACGTCCGTGCGCACCGGACACCGGCCGGCGTGGGGCCGTCGACTTCGGCGAAGGTCTCTTTGCCGGGGCCGAGCCGCGTGGGTGCGCGGGGCCGACCGGGACGGCGTGCGTCATTGCCCTCATGCCCATCCGTTCGCTGGATCAAGTCGAGATCGCGCTACTCAGTGGCCACGGAAGCCGAAAGGGTTGCCGGTTCGGCGTGGCGTACCGATTCCGATTTCTTCCCGTAGGCGGCGGGCCGGCCCCTTCCGCACCGGGCCCGCCGCCCACGGAGCAACTCAGGTCAGGAAGGATCGCCGTACACCACGCCACGGCCGTAGGCGCCCAGGTACACCCGGCCGTGCGATGCCCGGGCGGCGCCCTGCTGTTCGGCGCGGGTCAGGAGGAACAGACGTCGATCGAGACCGACGGCGGAAACCTGATCAGGAAGACGATCACCTGTCACAACTCGGGTGGTGCAGCGCTCGAATAGGGTCGGGACGGGACCCCCGGGCCGCTCCGGGAGCCGGACAGATTGCAGTACTAGCCTCGGCCGTCGCCGATCAGCGACATCAGCAGGTCGTGGGTTTCGGGGTCGGCGGCCGCGACGAGTCCGCGGCCTGCCTCCCCGACCGGTGCGCCGTCGATCCCGGTGACCACACAGCCGGCGGCCCGGCACAGGGCGATGCCGGCGGCGAAGTGAACGCTTCCGGACAGGTCGCCGCCATCGGTGACGTACGCGGCACGCTTGCCGGCGGCGACCCAGGCCAGAGCGAGCGTCGTGGAGACCACCCGCGGCCGGAACCGGTCGACGAACAGGGGGTGGGCCAGCAGGTCGACGGCCCGCAGGCCGGGCGCGCTCGGGAACGGCGGATCCAGATTGACGTCCACCAGCCGGGTGGCCGACGTGGGCGCCAGCTGCGTGTCCACCCCGCCGCGTCGCACCGTGGCCCGCTCGCCGTCGGTGAAGAAGACCTCCCCGCTGAACGGGTCGGCAACGGCCGCCGCCCCGCCGCGCAGCGCCACGTTCACGGCCACCAGCATGTTGCCGACGGCGTAGTTCAGCGTGCCGCACAGCGGATCCACCAGCCACTGGCGCGCGGCCTCGGCGGCGCCCTGCTCGCCGCCCTCCTCGCCCAGTATCGCGTCATCGGGCCGGGCGGCCCGGATCACGCCGAGGATCGCCTTCTCCGCCTCGATGTCGGCGGCGGTGGCGAAATCGCCCGCGCCCTTGTCGATGCGGGTCAGACGCCGGCCGTACATGCTGCGCACCACCTCCGCTCCGGCGCCTGCCGCGGCTATCGCGACTCCGGTGTCGTCACCCCTCGCAGATGAGTTGATCATGCGGTGCAGCGTAGCGGCGCCAGTGCGTCGGGGCAGGCGACCACCACGCTCCCTTGGTCACAGCACCCGGCCGGACAGCTCACAGGGGAACTCCCGTTTCACGCGCCAGCGCCCGTAGGAGGCGGTCTTGGAACCCGTGGTCGTGGACTGCTTCGTGCGGTTCCCGCCGCTGACGGTGATACCAGTACCCACCACTCGTCAGGGCCTCGGAATCGTCGCTCGACGCCAGCCACGCCTGCGTCCGGTGGCCGAGCTCGAGGTCGTCCGGGGCGTTGGGGCCTCCCATCTTCGTCGGCACCCAGCCCGGATCCACGGCGTTGCTCAGCACCCCGGGACGCAGGCGCGCCACCGCGGCGGCGAGCGTCGTGACGAACAGTTTGCTGTCCGCGTACGAGCCCGCGTGCTCGCCGCCCCAGTCGATGTCGTCCAGCGAGGAGCGGGGGCGGCCGCCGAAATGCGAGCCACTGCTCAGGTACACCAGCCGTCGCGGTGCACCCAGCAGGGCCGTGAGCAGGTACGGCGCGACGACGTTGACCGGCATGACCGCCCGGCCGCTCCACACGCCGGCGTTGTGGATGACCGCATGGAGGGCCGGTGCGTCGTTCAGCGCCGCGGCGACGCGCCGTACGGCGTCGCGGTCGGTGAAGTCGCCGACCACGATGCCCGCCCCTTGCTCCAGCAGTGGTCCAAGGCCGGCCGCGCGTTCCTCACTGCGCGCGTGCACCACCACCTCGTGCCCCGCTGACAGCAGCGAACGCGCTGCGGCTCGTCCCAGACCGTCGGTGGAACCGGTCACCAGAATCCGGCGGGGCGTGTCGTTCACGGGATCTCCTCAGGGAGGCAGGAGGTTGCCATTGCGTGCGACGTCGGCGGACGTACTCCGCATCCTGGCATCAATGGGGTGGACGTTCCTCGCGCGCAGCGGGGAGCCGTCGTGTTCCGCCCGAGTGGCAGCGCGCCCTCAGGCACCGGCCGGGGACGGCGCACGGTCCCCCGGGCCACCCCAGCCCGTCCGTCAACCCTTCGCTCGCACACCGGGGAGGTCCGGACGTCGGGTTGCGGTCGGGTGCCCGGTCCTCGCGGGGGCGGCGCCGGCCGACCCAAGGGGACCGGCTTCGACCCCGGCGGCCACATCCCGTCACGGAGCCCGGGCGCCGTCTCCGGCGGCGCGCAGGATGAGCTCCGCGCGTGGTGGGGGGCCGTAGCGTCTGCCTTCCCGAGCGTGTGGCTCTCACGGACCGGGTCGGGACGCTTCCGGACGCCAGGTCCCGGCTGCGCCGGCTGCTGGTCCGCTGACCCGACCTGACCTGTCCGTCGCGCCCGCCGAAACCGTCTGAGAAACGCACGCGCTGCGTCTGCGTCCGGCGGAGATCGCGCCGTGCAGATGCACAGGTGCAGGTCTCGGCCCGGTCCACCCGGAGTTGGTGGGCGGGGTCAGTGCCGACCGGTCGGCGAACCTCGGCGGCGTGCTCCGGCACCCCGCTGCCCTTCAACAGGTCGCGCCTGGATGTGGGCGCGGAGGGTGCGCCGGAGGTCGGGCCGACTCGGGCGCGCGCCGGACCGGAGCGAAAGCGCTGCGCACAGGCCGCAAGGAGGCGACGGCGCCGCCACTGACCCGCCTCCGCGCGCGAGCCGGTCGGTCATCATGCCGCGGCCGGGCGCGTGACCGCCCGTCTCGCCGCGCGCCGGTTGCCGCGTGATCGCGAACAAATACACTCTCGTCAGCACTCATGAGACAGTCGTAGTGTCTGCGCGGCCCGCGTGCCTGACCGGCCGGATCCCGAGAACGGTCGGCCCGCCGAACGCCGTCACCCGCAGACACCGACCGGCAGCCGATGGGCACCGATAGACCGACGAGGGGGCCTTGAGTGGGAACTGCAAGCACCGAGCCGGAGTCCCGCCAGCCTGTGATGGCGGACGTGGCACGGGTGGCCGGGGTGTCCCACCAGACCGTATCGCGGGTGCTGAACGGTGCACCGCACGTCCGGCCCGACACCCGGGACCGGGTGCTCGCCGCCATCCGCGAACTGGACTACCGCCCCAACTCGGCAGCCCGTGCGCTGGTCACCCGCCGCTCCCGGACCCTCGGTGTCGTCAGTTTCGGCAGCGCGCTCTACGGGCCCGCGTCGATGCTGGACGGGATCGAGCAGGCCGCGCGCAGTGCCGGGTACTTCGTCAGCGTCGCGAGCCTGCGTTCGCTGGACAGCCGCTCCGTGCAGGAAGCGGTGGACCGGCTCCGTGACCAGGGCGTGGAGGGCATCGTCGTCATCGCCCCGCAGATCTCGGCGGTGAGTGCGGTGGGGAAACTGTCCAGCGCGGTGCCGGTGGTCGCGGTCGGGTCGGGCAGTCAGTCCCGGGTGCCGATGGTCGCCGTCGACAACGAGTCGGGCGCGCTGGCCGCCACCCGGCACCTGCTCGACCTCGGGCACGCCACGGTCCACCACGTCGCCGGCCCGTCCGGCTGGATGGAGACCAAGACCCGGCAGGACGGCTGGCGCAAGGCCCTCGAGGCCTGCGGCGCCGAGGTGCCGCCGGTGCAGACCGGTGACTGGAGCGCGAGGTCCGGGTACGAGGCCGGCCTGCGGATCGCCGAGGATCCCCTCGTCACGGCGGTCTTCTGCGCCAACGACCACATGGCCCTCGGCCTGCTTCGCGCGTTCCATGAAGCGGGCCGCGCGATTCCGGGCGACATCAGCGTGGTCGGCTTCGACGACATCCCGGAGGCCGCGTACTTCGCCCCGCCGCTGACCACCGTGCGTCAGGACTTCGGCGAGCTGGGACGCCGCGCCCTTGAGTTGCTGGTGGAGGAGCTGACCGGCGTCGGCCATGCCCGCAGCCACGTGCTGATCTCCCCGGAGATGGTGCTGCGCCGCAGTGCGGGCACGGTGGCGCGCCGGTAGTCGGCAGTCCGCCGACGACGGTCCGGGCTCGGGTCGCGCGAGGGCCGGGTCAAGATTGGGTAACGGCACGGCGACCCTCTTGTCCGCCCAATTGTGAGCGTTAACAATCTCTCACACGAACGACGCGGACCGGACCGCTGACCGACTGCCTCCCTGCACTTCCACCTGCACCTCCGCCCGCACCAGCCGCACCGGGCGCCCATCGCCCCGACGGTGTTCCCGCACCTCCCGCGCCGACCGGCGCTGCCCTGTCGGCCCGTCCGCGGTCGGTCCATCCGTGGCGGTCCGTCAAGCGCGCCGTCACAAGCGTCGGCAGCGGCCTCCCCACCCGAGAGGAATCCCAAGATGTCCAAGAGAGCTGCGGCCGCCCTGGCCGCCGCCACCACCATGGTCGCCGTTCTGTCCGCCTGCGGTTCCGGGGGCGGCGGCGCGGCCGACAGCAAGGGTTCGGGTCACAAGCTCACGGTGGGCTTCTCCCAGGTCGGCGCGGAGAGCGGGTGGCGCACCGCCAACACCAAGTCCGTCCAGGACGCCGCCAAGAAGGCCGGGATCACGCTGAAGTTCTCCGACGCCCAGCAGAAGCAGGAGAACCAGATCAAGGCGATCCGCTCGTTCATCCAGCAGAAGGTTGATGTCATCGCCTTCTCGCCGGTGGTCGAGTCGGGCTGGGACACCGTGCTCAAGGAGGCCAAGGCGGCGCACATCCCGGTCGTACTGACGGACCGGGCAGTGGACTCCAAGGACGAGTCGCTCTATGCCACCTTTCTCGGCTCCGACTTCGTAGAGGAGGGCAAGAAGGCGGGCGACTGGCTGGTGAAGGAGTACCAGGGCAAAAGCGACGCGGTGAACATCGTGGAATTGCAGGGCACCACCGGCTCCGCCCCGGCCAACGACCGCAAGTCGGGCTTCGCCGACGTCATCAAGACCGACGCCAAGTTCAAGATCACGGCTTCGCAGACCGGTGACTTCACGCGTGCCAAGGGCAAGGAGGTAATGCAGGCCTTCCTGAAATCCCAGCCGAAGATCGACGTGCTGTACGCGCACAACGACGACATGGCCCTCGGCGCCGTCCAGGCCATCGAGGAGGCCGGCAAGAGGCCCGGCACCGACATCAAGATCATCTCGGTCGACGGTGTCAGGGACGCCTTCACCGCGATGAGCCAGGGCAAGATCAACGTCCTCGTCGAGTGCAACCCCCTGCTCGGCGACCAGCTGATGGACCTGATCAAGAAGGTCAAGGCCGGCGAGCAGGTGCCGCGCCGGATCAAGACCGAAGAGGGCGTCTTCACCCAGGACCAGGCCGCTGCCGCCCTGCCGACCCGCCAGTACTGACCAGACCGGTGACCAGGCGCTGCTCGGCCCGGCCCCTGCCGGGCGGCCGCCGTCCCGGTCCCGGTCCCGGTCCCGGTCCCGGTCCCGTCCGGGTCCCGGTCCCGTCCGGGTCCCGGTCCCGTCCGGGTCCCGGTCCCGGCCAAGAAAGGAGACGCGGATGCCTGCGCACCCCGCAAGACAACCGGTCCTGGAAGCACACGCGATCCGCAAGGAGTTCCCCGGCGTGGTGGCACTGGACGGGGTCGACTTCCGGCTCTTCCCCGGCGATGTCCACGCCCTGATGGGCGAGAACGGCGCCGGAAAGTCCACCCTGATCAAGGTCCTCACCGGCGTCTACGCCTCGGACGGCGGCGAGATCGTCCTGAACGGCCGCCCCGTGCGCATCACCGGCCCGCTACAGGCGCAGCGGGCCGGGATCAGCACGGTGTACCAGGAGGTCAACCTCTGCCCGAACCTTTCGGTCGCGGAGAACATCTTCATCGGCCGGGAACCACGCCGCCTCGGACTCGTCCACTGGTCCGAGCTGCGCACCCGCGCAGCACGCCTGGTTGCCTCCCTCGATCTCGACGTCGACGTCAGCGCCCCACTGAACAGCTACTCGATCGCCATCCAGCAGTTGGTCGCGATCGTCCGCGCGGTGGACGTCTCGGCCAAAGTGCTGATCCTGGACGAGCCGACCTCCAGCCTGGACCGTGACGAGGTGCGGCAACTGTTCACCGTGCTCCGCCGGTTGCGCGACCAGGGGGTGGCGATCTTGTTCGTCTCCCACTTCCTGGAACAGATCTACGAGATCTGCGACCGGATGACGATCCTGCGCGACGGCAGGGTCGAGGGCGAGTACGCGATCGGCGAGCTCAGCCAGGCCGACCTCGTCGCCCGTATGATCGGCGGCGAACTGGCCGGCCTGGAGGACCTGTCCGGCCGCCACGGCCCCCACGCCGAGGCCGACGCCGCGCCGTTCCTCCGTGCCGAGGGCCTCGCGCGCAGCGGCGCGGTCGAACCGTACGACCTCACCATCAGGGCCGGGGAAGTCGTGGGCCTGGCCGGTCTGCTCGGATCCGGCCGCACCGAAGCGGCCCGCCTGCTGTTCGGTGCCGACCGCAGTACCGAGGGTTCGGTGCGGATCGAGGACGCCGTCGTCACGCTGCCCACACCGCGCGCCGCGATCTCGTACGGGATCGCCTTCTGCTCGGAGGACCGCAAGACCGAGGGCCTGGTCGGTGAGTTGACGGTTCGCGAGAACATCGTCCTCGCCTTGCAGGCGGCCCGCGGCTGGCTGCGTCCGCTCTCCCGCGCCAGGCAGGACGAGATCGCGCTGCGCTGGATCCGGTCCCTGGACGTCCGACCGGACGACCCCGAGACGCTCGTACGCAACCTCAGCGGAGGCAACCAGCAGAAGGTGCTGCTGGCACGCTGGCTGATCACCGACCCCCGGCTGCTGATCCTCGACGAGCCGACCCGGGGCATCGACATCGGTGCCAAGGCCGAAATCCAGAAGCTGGTGGCCGAGTTGGCGCAGGACGGCATGTCGGTGCTGTTCATTTCGGCCGAGCTGGAGGAAGTGCTGAGGCTCAGCCACCGGGTGGGCGTGCTGCGCGACCGCCGGCTGGTGGCCGAGCTGCCGAACGACGGCTCGCTCACCCCCGAGCGCATCATGGCGACGATAGCGAGCGGGGCCCCGTCATGACCAAGCACCGCCTCTTCTGGCCTGCCGTGGTGCTCGCCGCCCTGCTGCTGGCCAACGTGGTGTTCACCCCGGACTTCTTCGCGATCCGGATCAAGGACGGGCACCTGTACGGCAGCCTGATCGACATCCTCCACTTCGGCGCGCCGCTGATCCTGGTGGCGCTCGGCATGACGCTGGTCATCGCGACCAGCGGCATCGACCTCTCGGTCGGCTCCACCGTCGCCATCGCGGGCGCGCTGGCCTGCCTGCACATCAGCGGGGCGGCCGACCCGGCGAGCCCCGCAACGGTGCTCGGCGCCGTCGCCCTCGCCCTCGGGGTGGCCCTCGTTCTCGGGGCGGTCAACGGCGTACTGGTGGCCCGGGTCGGTGTCCAGCCGATCATCGCCACCCTCATCCTGATGGTGGCCGGACGCGGCGTCGCCCAGCTGGTGACGGACGGCCAGATCGTCACCGTCACCAGCGAGCCCTACAAGCTGATCGGCGGCGGCTACTGGCTCACCATGCCGTTCGCGATCCTGTTCGCGGCCGCTGTCGTCCTGCTCACCTCTCTGCTGACCCGGCGTACCGCGCTCGGGCTGCTGCTGGAATCGGTCGGCGGCAACCCGGTGGCCAGCCGCCTGGCCGGCATCCGGGCGACCGGCCTGATCGGCCTGGTGTACCTGTTCAGCGCGCTGTGCGCAGGGGTCGCGGGGCTCATGATCAGCTCGAACGTCTCCAGTGCGGACGGCAACAATGCCGGGCTCTGGATCGAGCTGGACGCCATCTTGGCCGTGGTGCTGGGCGGCACCTCACTGACCGGTGGGCGGTTCTCACTCGGCGGCACGGTGATCGGCGCCCTGATCATCCAGACCCTGTCCACCACCGTGTACACCATCGGCATCCCGCCGGAGACCACCCTGGTCTTCAAAGCCTTCGTGGTGATCGCGGTCTGCCTGATCCAGTCACCCGCCTTCCGGGCCAAGGCCGCCCGCCGACGGGCGCGGCCCGGGCGCGGCACGGCCTCTCGTCCGTTGACGCCCGAGAACACGGAGGTGGGGGCATGAGCGCGATCGCGGCGGCCCGTGGCCGCGCGTACGTCCCGCTGCTGGTCACATCGGCCCTGCTGGTGGCCATGTTCAGCGCCGGATCCGTCCAGTACGAAGGCTTCTTTTCCGGGCAGGTGCTGCTCAACCTGCTCATCGACAACGCCTTCCTGCTGGTGGTCGCCATCGGGATGACCTTCGTGGTGCTGGCCGGAGGGATCGATCTGTCGGTCGGCGCGATGGCCGCGCTGTCGACGATGATCTCCGCTTGGCTGGTGGAACAGCACGGCTGGCCGCCGCTGCTGGTGATCCCGTTGGTCCTGGCGGTGGGGACGGGTGCCGGGCTCGCGATGGGATGGGTGATCCACTCTTTCGAGATCCAGCCGTTCATCGTGACGCTCGCCGGAATGTTCCTGGCCCGTGGCCTGTGTTACACGATCAGCATCGACTCGATCTCCCTGACGGACCCGGCCTACGTGGCCTTCGCCCAGACCCGGATCGCCCTGCCCGGGGGCCTGTTCGTCTCGCCGAGCGTGCTGATCGCGGTAGGTGTGCTGGTGATCGCCTTCGTGGTCCTGCACTACACCCGGCTGGGGCGGAACGTGTACGCGTTGGGCGGCAACGAGCAGTCGGCCCGGCTGATGGGGCTCCCGGTCGGGCGGACGAAGATCGCCGTATACGCCGTCAGCGGCTTCTGCTCGGCGCTCGGAGGAGTGCTGCTGACCTTCTACATGCTCTCCGGTTACGGGCTCCACGCAGTGGGCCTGGAGCTGGACGCGATCGCCGCCGTGGTGATCGGCGGGACGCTCCTGACCGGGGGGTCCGGGTACCTGCTCGGAACCCTGCTCGGGGTGCTCGTACTCGGCCTCATCCAGACCGTCATCAGCTTCCAGGGCACGCTCAGCTCCTGGTGGACCAGGATCGTGGTCGGCGGCCTGCTGTTCGTCTTCATCCTGCTCCAGCGCCTGATCGTCGGCCGCCGCAAGGTCTGATCGCCTGAGGGACGGCTGACCCTTGACACAGCAATTGTGAACGCTAACAATCACCGAGCGGGTGACCCGGCGGCGCCCTTCGGCCCTCCCGGCGCTCCGTACGAAGGATGTGAAGTGACCGTGACCCCTCCCACCCCGGCCGCGGAGAGCCACGTAGTGGGTGTCGACTTCGGCACGCTCTCCGGCCGGGCCGTGGTGGTCCGCGTACGCGACGGCGAGGAGGTCGGCTCCGCCGTCCACGCATACCCCCACGGCGTCATCGAGCACGAACTCCCCACCACCGGCCGGACCTTGCCGCCCGACTGGGCCCTCCAGCACCCCGACGACTGGCGCGAGGTGCTGCGCACCGCCGTGCCCGCCGCGGTGGCCGCGAGCGGCATAGACCCGGCCGCCGTCATCGGCATCGCCACCGACTTCACCGCCTGCACCGTCCTGCCCGTACGGGCCGACGGCACCCCGCTCGCCGAGACCGCGCTGGGCGTGCGGCCGCACGCCTGGCCCAAGCTCTGGAAGCACCACGCAGCCCAGAGCCAGGCCGACCGGATCAACCACCTCGCCCGCCAGCGCGCCGAGAAGTGGCTCCCCCGTTACGGCGGCAGGATCTCCGCCGAATGGCAGTACGCCAAGGCGCTCCAACTGCTGGAGGAGGACCCGGAGACCTACGCCGCCACCGAGCGCTGGATCGAGGCCGCGGACTGGATCGTCTGGCAGCTGACAGGCGTCGAGACCCGCAACGCCTGCACGGCGGGGTACAAGGGAATCCACCAGGACGGCCACTACCCGAGCGAGGACTACCTCGCCGCCCTGCACCCCGGCTTCGCCGACTTCGCGCGCACCCGCCTGGAGCACCCGCTCTCCCCCCTGGGCTCCCGGGCCGGCTCCCTGACCGCCGAGGCCGCCGCCTGGACCGGGCTGCCCGAGGGCATCGCCGTCGCCGCCGGCAACGTCGACGCCCATGTCGCCGCCCCCGCCGCCCAGGCCGTCGAGAACGGGCAGCTCCTCGCCATCATGGGCACCTCCACCTGCCACGTCGTCAACGGCCCCGTCCTCGCCGACGTCCCCGGCATCTGCGGAGTCGTCGACGGCGGCATCATCGAAGGCGCCTACGGTTACGAGGCAGGGCAGAGCGCGGTCGGTGACATCTTCGCCTGGTGGCTGCGCCAGGGCGTACCCGCCGACTACCTGGCCGAGGCCGAGAACACCGGCGAGGACCTCCACCAGCTGCTCTCCCGCAAGATCGCCGGTCAACCCGTCGGCGGCCACGGCCTGGTCGCCCTCGACTGGATGAACGGCAACCGCTCCACCCTCGTCGACCACCACCTCTCCGGCGTCATCGTCGGCCTCACGCTCGCCACCCGCCCCGAGGAGGTCTACCGGGCGCTGCTGGAGGCCACCGCCTTCGGCACCCGCACCATCGTCGACGCCCTGGAGCAGGGCGGCGTCCCCGTCACCGAGTTCGTCGTGACCGGAGGACTGAGGAAGAACCCCCTGCTCATGCAGATCTACGCCGACGTACTGCGCCGCCCCGTCTCCCTCGCAGAGTCCGCCCAGGGCCCGGCCCTCGGCTCCGCCATCCACGCCGCCGTCGCCGCCGGCGCCCACCCCGACGTACGCACCGCGGCCGCCGCCATGGGCCGGGTGCGGCGCGGCGCCTACCAGCCGGATACCGCCCGCGCCGACGTGTACGACTGCCTCTACGCGGAGTACCGCGCCTTGTACGACCACTTCGGGACCGGGCCCGACAAGCTCCTCCACCGCCTGCGCGCCCTGCGCAACGCGGCGCTGACCGCCGCGCAAGCCGATCCGAAAGCCACCCCGGGCGCCGCCCCGGCCGCTGCCGTCCGAAAGAGCGAGGTCCGACCATGAATTCTCCGATCGACCTGATGCGCCGCCAGGTCAGCGAGCTCCACCAGGAGCTGGTCCGCTACGGCCTCGTCGTCTGGACGGCGGGCAACGTCTCGGCCCGCGTCCCCGGCAAGGACCTGCTGGTGATCAAGCCGAGCGGCGTCCCGTACGACGAACTGTCGCCCCGGAACATGATCGTCTGCGACCTGGACGGCACCGTTGTCGAGGGCGATCACTCCCCGTCCTCGGACACCGCCGCGCACGCCTACGTCTACCGCCACATGCCCGAGGTCGGGGGAGTGGTCCACACCCATTCGACGTACGCGAGCGCCTGGGCCGCGCGCGGTGAGGCCGTGCCCTGCGTACTGACCGCCATGGCCGACGAGTTCGGCGCCGCGATCCCCGTCGGCCCCTTCGCGCTGATCGGTGACGACTCGATCGGCATGGGCATCGTCGAAACCCTCCAGGGCCACCGCTCTCCCGCCGTCCTGATGAAGAGCCACGGCGTCTTCACCATCGGCAAGGACGCCAAGGCCGCCGTCAAGGCCGCCGTGATGTGCGAGGACGTCGCCCGCACCGTCCACATCTCCCGCCAGCTCGGCGAACCCCTGCCGATCGCGCAGGACGACATCGACCGCCTCAACCACCGCTACCGGACCGTGTACGGCCAGCGCCCCGCTGCCCGCTAAGGAGACACCCGCCCCCATGAAGGCACTGAAGGCAATCGAGGGCCGCGAGGTCTGGTTCCTGACCGGCAGCCAAGGGCTCTACGGCGAGGACACCTTGCGTCAGGTCGCCGTGCAGTCCTGCCGGATCGCCGAGACACTCGGCGACTCCCCCGGGATGCCGGTCCACATCGTCTGGAAGCCCGTGCTCACCGATGCCGGCGCGATCCGACGGGTCTGCCTGGACGCCAACGCCGACGACGCCTGCATCGGCCTGATCGCATGGATGCACACCTTCTCCCCGGCGAAGATGTGGATCTCGGGCCTGGACGCACTGCGCAAGCCGCTGCTCCACCTGCACACCCAGGCCAATGCCGCACTGCCCTGGGCATCGATCGACATGGACTTCATGAACCTGAACCAAGCGGCCCACGGGGACCGCGAGTTCGGCCACATCCAGTCCCGGCTCGGTGTGGCACGCAAGACGGTCGCCGGGCACGTCACGGACCCCTCGGTCGCCGACCGGATCGCCTCCTGGGCCCGGGCCGCCGCCGGCCGCGCCGAGCTGCGCGGCCTCAAGCTGGCGCGATTCGGCGACAACATGCGCGATGTGGCGGTGACCGAGGGCGACAAGGTCGAGGCCCAGCTCCGCTTCGGCGTCTCGGTCAACACCTACGGCGTCAACGACCTGGTGGAGGCGGTCGACGCGGCGGCCGACGGCGAGATCACCGAACTGGTCAAGGAGTACGAGGACACCTACCGCCTCGCCCCCGAGCTCCGCGCGGACGGGGACCGGCACGAGTCGCTGCGGTACGCCGCCCGTATCGAACTCGGCCTGCGCGGCTTCCTGGCGGACGGCGGCTTCCAGGCTTTCACCACGAACTTCGAGGACCTCGGAGGGCTTCGCCAGCTGCCCGGCCTGGCGGTGCAGCGGCTGATGGCCGACGGCTACGGGTTCGGCGGCGAAGGAGACTGGAAGACCTCCGTCCTGCTGCGCACGCTGAAGGTGATGTCCGCCGGGCTGGTGGGAGGCACCTCGTTCATGGAGGACTACACCTACCACCTGGAGCCGGGGCGGGAGCTGATCCTCGGCGCGCACATGCTGGAGGTCTGCCCGACCATCGCGTCGGACGTACCGTCCTGCGAGGTCCACCCGCTGGGCATCGGCGGCCGCGAGGACCCGGTCCGCCTCGTCTTCGACGCCCGGACCGGGCCCGCCATCGTGGTAGGACTGGCCGACATGGGCGACCGGTTCCGTATGGTCGTCAACGAGATCGACGTGGTCGAGCCCCTCGAACCGCTGCCCCATCTCCCGGTCGCGCGTGCGGTGTGGCAGCCGCGACCGAACCTGCGCACCTCGACCGAGGCGTGGCTGACCGCCGGCGCGCCCCACCACACCGTGCTGTCCGGCGCGATCGGGACCGAGGAGCTCGCCGACCTCGCCGACATGCTCGCCACCGAGCTGCTGGTCATCGACGCGGACACCACGATCCGCCAGTTCACCAAGGAGATCCGCTGGAACCAGGCGTACCACCGCCTGGCCCAGGGCTTCTGACACCGACTGGGTCCCAGGCCGCCGCTCCTCCCGACCGGGAGGGGCGGCGGCCGACGTCATGCCGGGGGCACGAGCGTGGCGGCTTCCCCGGCGCTCTCACGGTGGTGGACACGACCGACCGCGCCTGCCCGGGCCCGGTCCCGGCGGTGGGAACGGGGCCGGCGCGCCCCCCCCGCGAGGGGGACGCGCCGGAGAGGGGACGCACCCGGTCAGGAACCGGCCTTGCGCTTGTTGTAGACGTCGAACCCGACCGCGGCGAGCAGCACCAGGCCCTTGATGACCTGCTGGTAATCGGTGCCGATGCCGACCAGCGACATGCCGTTGTTCAGCACGCCGAGCACCAGGCCGCCGATGATGGCGCCGAGCACGGTGCCGACACCGCCGGAGGCCGAGGCGCCGCCGATGAACGCGGCGGCGATCGCCTCCAGTTCGAAATTGATGCCGGCCTGCGGCGTACCCGCGTTGAGGCGCGCCGCGAAGACCATCCCGGCCAGCGCGGCCAGCACCCCCATGTTGACGAAGGCGAGGAAGACGATCCGCTTGCCTTTGACGCCCGACAGCTTCGCCGCGGCTTCGTTGCCGCCGATCGCGTAGGTGTGGCGGCCCAGGATGGAGTTGCGCATCAGGTAACCGAAGGCGACCAGCAGCACGCCGAGGATCAGCAGCACGATCGGGAAGCCGTGGTAGCTCGCCAGCAGCAGGGTGAACACCAGTACCGCGGCCGCAATGGCACCCAGCTTTGCCAGGAAGAAGCCCAGCGGGAGCACTTCGAGGCCGTAGCGGGCGGCTTGCCGGCGCCCCCGGACCTCCTGGAGGACAGCCAGCGCGAGTACGCTGAGCCCCAGCAGCAGGGTGAGGTTGTGGTAGTCGGTGTGCGGGCCGACCTCCGGCAGGAAGCCGCTGCTGATCTCCTGGAAGCCCTTCGGGAAGGGCGCCACCGACTGGCCCTGCAGCACGATCTGCGTCCCGCCGCGGAACAGCAGCATGCCGGCCAGCGTCACGATGAACGACGGGATGCCCACGTAGGCGATCCAGAACCCCTGCCAGGCCCCGGCGGCCGCGCCGATCAGCAGGGCGGCGGCCAGCGCGAGCGGCCACGGTACGTCGTGCTGGACCATCATCACGGCCGCGGCGGCCCCTACGAAGGCGGCCAGCGAACCGACCGAGAGGTCGATGTGCCCGGCGATGATCACGATCATCATGCCGATGGCCAGGATCAGGATGTAGCTGTTCTGCTGGATCAGATTGGTGATGTTGAGCGGCTGGAGCAGGATGCCGTCGGTCCAGATCTGGAACACCGCGACGATCAGCGCCAGCGCGACCAGCATGCCGTACTGGCGTATGTTGCCGCGCAGGGCCCGTGCCAGCAGCGGGCCGAGGCCGCCACCGCCTCCGGGCTTCGCGGGCGGGGCCGTCTTGAGGTCCGTGCCCGTGGTGTCCGTGGTCTTCGTCTGAGCCATGCCCTACACCTGCTCGTTCTGGGTCGCGGCGCTCACGGTCATGAGGCGCATGAGTGATTCCTGGGTCGCGTCCGCGCGGTCCACCTCGCCGGTGAGCCGGCCTTCGGCCATCGTGTAGATGCGGTCGCACATGCCGAGCAGCTCGGGGAGTTCGGAGGAGATGATCAGCACCGCCTTGCCCTGGGCCGCGAGTTCGGCGATCACCGTGTAGATCTCGGCCTTGGCGCCGATGTCGATGCCCCGGGTGGGTTCGTCGAGGATCAGCACGTCCGGCTCGGAGAAGATCCACTTGCTGAGGACGACCTTCTGCTGGTTGCCGCCGCTGAGCTTCCCGGTCTGCGCGAACACCGACGGTGCCTTGATGCGCATGCTCGTGCGGAAGGACTCCGCGACCCGGTTCTCCTCGTGCTCGCTCACCCAGCCGCGCCGGGAGACCTTGCCGAGCGCGCTCAGCGAGATGTTGCGGCTGATGCCCTCCGTCAGGTTCAGCCCGAGGCGCCCCCGGTCCTCGGTGACGTACGCGAGGCCGTGGCCGATCGCTTCTGGGACGGTACGGGTGCGGACCTCCGTGCCGTTCAGCAGCACCCGGCCCCCCGTATGGCGCCCGTACGAGCGGCCGAAGACGCTCATCGCGAGCTCGGTGCGGCCCGCACCCATCAGGCCGGCGATCCCGACGATCTCACCGCGCCGCACGTGGAGTGACACGCCGTCGACGACCTTGCGCTGATGGTCGATCGGGTGCTGCACCGTCCACCCCTCGACGGCGAAGACGACGTCGCCCGCCTCGGAAGTGCGCTCGGGGTAGCGGTGCTCCAGATCGCGGCCGACCATGCCCCGGATGATCCGGTCCTCGGAGATGCCGTCCGCGTCGACCGCGATGGTCTCGATGGTCCGGCCGTCGCGCAGGATCGTGACCGAGTCGGCGACCTGGGCGATCTCGTCCAGCTTGTGCGAGATGAGGATGCAGGAGATCCCCTGGGCCTTGAGCTCCAGGGTGAGGTCGAGCAGCTTGCGGCTGTCCTCGCCGTTCAGCGCCGACGTGGGCTCGTCCAGAATCAGCAGCTTGACGTCCTTCGCGAGCGCCTTGGCGATCTCGACCAGCTGCTGCTTGCCCACGCCGATGTCCGCCACCCGCGTGTGCGGGCTCTCGTCCAGCCCGACCCGTCGCAGCAGCGACGTGGCGTGGGTGAGCGTCTTGTTCCAGCTGATGATGCCCCGGCTGGCGTGCTCGTTGCCGAGGAAGATGTTCTCCGCGATGGAGAGGTACGGCACCAGGGCGAGTTCCTGATGGATGATCACGATGCCGCGCTGTTCGCTGGCCCGGATGTCCTTGAAGGCGCAGGGTGCGCCCTGGAAGAGGATTTCGCCCTCGTAGGAGCCGTGCGGGTGGACCCCGCTGAGCACCTTCATCAGGGTGGACTTCCCGGCGCCGTTCTCACCGCAGACGGCGTGGACTTCGCCGTGGGCGACGCTCAGGTTGACCTCGGAGAGCGCTTGGACACCGGGGAAGGACTTGCTGATCGAACGCATTTCGAGGACGGGTCCGGCCATGGTGGTGCGTCCGTTCGACGGGGGCGGAACGGGCGGGGGCCTGTCAGGTCGACTTCCCCCGCCCGGACGCGCCCGGCTTAGGTGGGGCCCTGCGTTCAGGGCCCGGCGGCTACTTGAGCTGGTCGGCGGTGTACTGCCCGCCGTCGACCAGGACCTTCCGGTAGTTCTCCTTGTCGACGCTGACCGGCGGCAGCAAGTAGGCCGGGACGACCTTGACCCCGTTCTGGTACTGCTTGGTGTCGTTGACCTCGGGCTTGCCGCCGGTGAGCAGCGCGTCGCCCATCTGAACCGCGACCTTGGCCAGCTCGCGGGTGTCCTTGTAGACGGTCTGGGTCTGCTCACCCGCGATGAGGGATTTCACCGACGCCAGCTCGGCGTCCTGGCCGGTGACGATCGGCAGCGCCTTGCCCGAGCCGCCGTAGCCGACTCCCTTGAGGGAGGAAAGGATGCCGATGGAGATGCCGTCGTACGGGGAGAGCACCGCGTCGACCCGGGCCGAGGTGTACGACTTGCTCAGCAGGTTGTCCATCCGGGACTGGGCTACACCGCCGTCCCAGCGCAGAGTGGCGACCTGGCTGAAGCCCGTCTGGCCGCTCTGGACGACCAGTTTCTTCTGGTCGATGTACGGCTGGAGCACGCTCATGGCGCCCTGGAAGAAGAAGGTGGCGTTGTTGTCGTCCGGCGAGCCGGCGAACAGCTCGACGTTGAAGGGGCCCTTGCCACTCGCGAGGTCCAGCTTGTCGACGATGTAAGTGCCTTGCAGCACACCGACTTTGAAGTTGTCGAAGGTCGCGTAGTAGTCGACGTCGCCGGTGCCGCGAATGAGGCGGTCGTACGAGATCACGGGGATCTTCGCCTCGGCGGCCCGGTGGAGGACGTTCGTGAGCGAGGAGCCGTCGATGGCGGCGACCACCAGCAGCTTGGCACCCTTCGTGATCATGTTTTCGATCTGCGACACCTGGTTCTCGACGACGTTGTCGCCGTACTGCAAGTCGGTCTTGTAGCCCTTGGCCTGGAACTGCTTGACCATGTTGTCGCCGTCGTTGATCCAGCGCTCCGACGACTTGGTGGGCATCGCGATACCGATGAGACCGCCCTTGGCGTCACCGCCCTTGGCTCCGTCACCGACACCGTTGGCGCTCTGGCCGCAGGCCGTCAGGGCCAAGGCGAGGCCCGCAGCGGCGAGGCCCGTCAAAACCTTTCGCACTCTTCCTCCAGTGGTATACCGCGATCGGCGCGACCTCGGCACATGCCTCGGATCGGGTCGAACGGGGGCCGAGCGCCGGCCCGGGGTGGGAGGGGGCCGGGTTCGCCCGGGGTCGGTACGGCCGACCGGGCGGCGGGGTGAGTGAACCCTGCTGGAGGCCCCGGTGGGTGCCGCTCTGGGCTGGCGTTACATGAGTGTTAACGCTCACAGAAACTCCGTCAAGGGCTCGGAGATCACCGTTGGGTATAGCGAGGGGATGGTGGGGACGTGCTCGGCGGCGGTGCTCGCCGCCGGATCGTCAACGCTGACGATCGCACCACGCGTCCACCGCGCCTGTCCGTACTGCTTGCCGGTCGCCGCCTTCGAGCTCCCCTCGCACTCGCCGCCCCCGCTGGTCCTCGGCGTTTGCCCAACTGGTTGCCGTTCTGGTGCCGTCGTACGCTGGACGAGGGATGCCGAAGGCCGACTGACGAGCCTGAGTGAACACCGGCGCTCGTGCAGCGGCGGGCTCCGGAGGAATCTGTCGTGACCGTTTCCAGTCAGGCCAGCATCACCGCCATGCAGGCTGTCACTTCGCCGAAACCCGGGGACGTCATCGAGGTCGCCGGCTACCAGACCCCTCACGACGGGGGAGGCGGAACCTTCTTCTTCGACACCACGCACATCACCTCGGCAGTGATCAGTACCGTCCGGATCACCGGGGCGGGGGCCGACCCGTCCAGACCCGGACCGATCGTGATCAAGGCGCCCGGTCACCGTTTCACCACCGGCCAAGCGGTTCTCGTCGAGGGTGTCGCCGGAACGAGCGCCAACGGGCGGTGGCTGGTCGCGGTCGACCCGCTCACACCGGACTCCTTCACCCTGCTCGGCTCCAGAGGCGACGGCCCGCTCATGGCGGGCGACGCCCGAGCGACGAGCATCACGGTCACCACGTCGTCGCCGCACGGACTCGCGCCCGGCGGCCGCGCTTGCATCGCCGGCGTGGTCGAGACGGGCGACTTCAGGCTGAACGGCAGCCACCTGCCCGTCGGGACGTTGACGGCGACCGTGTTCACCCTCGCCGCCAAGACCTCGGGCTCGTACGACCGCGGCGGGTCGGTCGGGGACGGAGGCGTGTCCTTCCCGTCCAATGCGCCGTCGACGGGCCCGGCTCGCGGGGGCCGCTGGATCCGACGGCGCGACCGCGGTGAGCTCAACGTCAAGTGGTTCGGGGCGGTCGGCGGCGGCAAGGCGGACGACACGGAGCACCTCGTCGCGACGATTCGCGCGGCCAGGACGCTCGCCACCGGCGTCTACCTTCCTGCTCAGAACTTCAAGACCACCGAGGAGATCAGACTGGAGACCCTTCCCATACCCGGAGCCAACGACATCGGACTGACCATCCGCGGCGAGGGGGCGGTTCCGCCGACCGGCGATCGGACCCGCATCTCGGCCGCTGACACCGCCATGCGGTCGGTCATCTCGGTCGACGCCGGCAACGTCACGATCCAGGGTGTGACCCTGCACTGCTCGGGCGCTGCCGACCACGCCCTCTACCTCCAGGCCGCAGCGCGGCTGCACCTTGACGACGTGCAGGTGTTCAGCGCCGTCAAGGACGGTTGTCGAGTCGCCGGAAGGCGTGACAGCGGAGAACCCGCGAACAGCGACAACGTCTACGTGCGGGAGTTCAACGCCACCGTGTGCGGGACGATGTACTGCTCGCCGTCGCTTGCGCACCGGTACGGCAACATGAGGGCGATCGTGCCGACCGCGGGGTCGGTGTCCTGCAAGGCCGGCAACCAGACGATCACCGGAACGGGCACCGCGTTCAGGTCGATACCTGCCCGGCCGGGAGACTTCATCGTCGTCGGAGACACCGACGGCTCGCTGCAGAAACTGGAGATCGCCAGGATCGTCGACGATGCCACGATCGAAGTCGACTCCCTGATCACCCCGTCGACCAGCCTCTCCGGGCAGCCCTACGCCATCGGGGTAGGCGACGGGTGGAGCGACGCGCTCGACGTGGCCGCCGCAGGCCCTCTCGTCCCGGGTGACAACAGCCGGGCGCGGATGGACACGGGGACGTTCCTGTCGTGCGCCGGAAGCGGAATCGTGAGCCGTTCCCCATACGGTCCGCTTCTGCAGCACCAGGAATTCCAGTTCTGCGGATTCGCCGGCATCGTGGTCGGAACGCTTTCCGGCGCCAGTGCCCTCCAGTTCAACACCGTGATCTCACACGCGTACTTCGAAGGTGTCTTCCTCGGCGCGTGCGTCTTCGTGGCGCAGGCACGGGGGATCACGATCGACCAGCCGATGTGGGCCGGCCAGCCGGCTCACCGTCGTCTGGTGTTCAGCACGATTGCCGCCCACAACGCAGGGATCGTCGGCTACGTGGCCGACATCAACACCACGGACTCCGGTGCCAGCGCCCTTCACCCGATCGGGGATTCGACCACCACTGACATCCCCGCCCTGACCAGCCTGAACCTCAAGAACACGGGTACCCTCATCATGCCCAGCGGGGGAGCCGCGGTGATCATCGACAGGAGTCCTTGGACCACACGGATTCCGGTCACCTCGCGGAACCTCAACTTCGTGGCCGACCGGGGGAAGATCGACTCCGCTGCCGACATCACCGCCACGCCGACTTTCCCGGCCGGCGTCGACGGGCAGGAGATCGCGGTCTGCAATGTCAGCGAGCACCCCCTGACCTTCCACGACTGCCGGAGAGGGCTCCCGGGCACCCTGGGCACCGGCCTCGTCCTGGACTGCGCCCCGGGCGGCAGCATCTCCCTGGCCAGGGGACAGATCGTGGAGTTCTACTTCTCGTCGACCAACTCCATGAGCGGCCTGTGGACGCAACGGGGCCCGGTGTCCGCCTCGGCTCCCGTCCTCGTGTCCCTCGCCGGTAACGCGCACGCACCAGGCGGCGACACGATGGTGGTCAAGGGCAGAAACCTCGACGAGGCATCCCTCGTCTACATCGGCTCCGGCACCCAGAAGTTCGGGAACATCACCTCGACCTCGTCCACGTCCCTCACGTTCACCATGCCTCCGATGGCCGCCGGCACCTACAACGTCCTGGTGACGACCGGCCACGGCGCGAGCAACGTGTTGCCGCTCAGCGTGGCCAACTGAGGTGCCACACAGCGCGGTTCAGGGGTGTGGACGTCAACGCCGAGGGGGCCCGCAGGATCCTGGAACCCGCAGGATCCTGGAATTCGCCGACGACGCCCGCGTGCCCGTCACCCTGATCTCCTCCGCCTCAGCTGCTTTCGATGTCCCCCGGGGACGGCCTCGCTGCCCGCTCCATGCGCGCGTACGGCCAGTCCAAACGCCGAGCCGAAGAACCGGCCGCCCGGTGCCCCGGTTCTCTGCCCATCCAGCCCGACCGATCCGGGGGACGCGACTGCCCCCCGGCCTCCACTGGGCCACGGCCGGCCCTGCGCGCCTGACCGCAGCCGACCTGGAGCTTTCCGAGGTAACCGAAGCCCCCACGGACAACATCCGACGCTGCCCGCCGTGGACAGCGTGAAGCGTGGTTCAGCCTGGAGGACGCTCGAGGGAGGGGCGTCGCGCCGACGCCGCGTTCTTGGACGCAGGGTCATGCCGCCAGGTGAGCGATCACCCCCCGTTAACCCGCCCGGACCAGCTGATCAGCGGCTACCGCGCGGCGCGGAGCCATAACCTCGCGGGTCGGTGCAACCTGGTGAAACACACTGGCTCACGGGCCAAGCCGGATGACGAGGGGTCCTGATCATGGCCGATATCGACGTACTCGTGGTGGGCGCGGGCCCGGTGGGCCTGACGGCGGCAGCCGAGCTGCGGCGCCACGGAGTGGACTGCCGCATCGTCGATCGGCTGGCCGGCCCGCAACCCTATGCCAAGGCCATCGGCATCCAGCCGCGCACGCTGGAGGTGTGGGACGACATGGGCCTGGCCCGCGGGGCGCTGGACAACGCGGTGCCGCACCGGGGCCAGATGGTCTTCATCGACGGCAAGCCGAGCCCCCAGGTCGAGCTGACCCTGCCGCCCGAGGTCCCCTACCCCTTCGCCACGCTTCCCCAGTACGCGACCGAGCGGCTGCTCGTCGAGCATCTTGCACGCTTCGGCACGGAGGTGGAGCGGCCGACCGAGCTCCGCTCGGTGCAGACGCACCCGGACGAGGTCGAGGCCGTCCTCGCGCACGCCGACGGCCGGACCGAGCGTCTGCACGCCCGCTACGTCGTGGGCTGCGACGGCGCGCACAGCGTGGTCCGCAAGGCGGCCGGGCTGGCTTTCGAGGGCGACGCCTTCCCCGAGCAGTACATGATCGGTGACGTCGAGCTCGACTGGGGGCTGCCCGCCGGCTACAGCATGCGTGCCGTGAACATGGACGCGAACGGTGCGATGGCCGACATGCTCATTTGCATTCCGATGCCGGGCGTCCGGCGGTATTGGCTGTCTATGCTGCGCCCTGGCGCCCACGCCGGCGGCGATGGTGAAGACGGCTGGAGCGCGCCGGACGGGATGGGGGACGGCCACGGACCGGACATCGACCAGATCCAGGCCGTGCTCGACCGGCTGTCCCCGGAGCCGACAACCGCCTCCAGGCTGCGCTGGTCGTCCTCCTTCCGGGTCAGTCACCGCCTGGTGGACCGCTACCGGAATGGGCGCCTCTTCGTCGCCGGGGACGCCGCGCACATCAACCCGCCGATCGGCGGTCAGGGGCTGAACACCGGCGTACAGGATGCCTACAACCTCGCCTGGAAGCTGGCCCTGGCCGTGCGCGGTGTGGCCACGGACGACGTGCTGGAGAGCTATCACGCGGAACGCCACCCGGTCGCGCAGGAGGTGGTCGACCGCACCGTCCGACATGCCCGCACCACCGGTCATGCCCGCTCCGGCCTCGGCAACAAGGGGGACGACGCCGAGACGACGCTGCGGCGCCAGGCCCAGCTGCTGGTCGCCTACCCGGACAGCCCCTTGATCCAGCCGAAGCCGGCGGACGGCACACCCGCGGCCGGTCCCGCCACCGGCGAGCGGGCACCGGACTGCCGCGGCCTGCTGAGCGACCTCGCCAGCTACCCGCGGCGGCTGTTCGACCTGCTGCGCACCCCCCGGCACGTGCTGCTGCTGTTCGCGGGACCGGAGCACGCCTCGGGCGACAGCGCCGCACGGCTCGAAGCCTGCGCCGCCGAGGCGCATCGCGCCGCCCACGGCCTGCTCGACACCTATGTGATCACCGCCGCAGAGGTACCGCGGGACACCGGCCCGGTCCGCCTGCGCCTGCCGCGGGTGCACGACGCGGCGGGCGAGTTCCGCGACGCCTATGCGCCGCGTGACGGCGAGGCCCTCCTGATCCGCCCGGACGGCTACGTCTCCGGACGCTTCCACCCGGCCGTACCGGAACGCCTGACGGAACATCTGCGCCGAACCTTCGCCTGACCCACGCCGGGCTGCCGCGGGCGGAGCGCCACCGAGGGTGCTGTCGAGCCTCGCTCAGTACTTCCTCCGCCTCCTCCAGGGCTTTGCTCACGACGTGGAGCAGCTCCCCTCGGACCGGGCTTCCTGAGCTGGCCGGCAGACCGTCCCCGTCACACGGTGATGCCCGCACAGCCGAGTCGGCCGTCCACCAGGCCCCGCGGCCTCCGGTTCACCCGGAGGCCACGGGGCCTCCTCGTGTCACGCATGGGGTCGAGGACTCCCCGGGACCTCGCGTGCCAGGATGCCGGTGACACGACCTCCAGCACGTCGACGGGCAGGGCCGGCCATGATCAGTGGTGCACATGTCATTCTCTACAGTCAGGACCCCGAGGCGGACCGTGCCTTCATCCGTGACGTCCTCGACCTTCCCGGCGTCGACGCGGGCGGCGGCTGGCTGATCTTCAAGCTGCCCCCGGCCGAGGTGGCCGTGCACCCGGCCGACGGTCCGACCCGGCACGAACTGTTCCTGATGTGCGACGACCTCGATTCCCAGCTTGACGAGTTCCGCGCCCGGGGCGTCGCGATCACCCGCCCGGTCAGCGAACAGCGTTGGGGCAAAGTGACCGCGATCCGGCTCCCCAGCGGCGCCGAACTCCCGCTGTACCAACCACTGCACCCCACGGCCCACAGCCAGTGACGGTCCGCCGCCCCGGCCGCCGCATCCGATCTCGGACAACGGCTCATGCCGGTTGACCGGCTGCCCACGCGTCATCCGCGACGAGATCAAACAGGGCGGTCATGAACGGGTGTGTCCGGTCAGGCGCTTGATCTCCTGGCCGGTGGCCCGGTGCCGGATCCGTACCGTCGCCCTGTAACCCGAGTTCTCGTCGGCACCGCGGCGACCACGGCCCCGGTGTCCACCCTCGTCCGCTGGAACTCCGCGCACCCCGTCACATCTCGGCCCGCCGGTCCGTCAGGGAGTTGAAGCCGCCGAACAGGCCGACACGAGGGAGCACAACCATGACCCACACCCCCGGCACCCCGAGCTCCCGGACACCGGACCCGGGAGTGAACACCGCGTTCCGGCGCGAGGCCGGAGCGACGGAGGACGAGGAGCGTTTCATCCTGCTTGAACCGGGTGCCGTCCGGCCCGGCCGCGTACCGCTGCCACCCGCCTTCGCCGTCAAGGCCGCCACGGCCGACACCGAGGGGCGGCTGTCGCTCCTCGAAGTGACGCTGGCGAAGGACATTCCGCGCCACGTCCACCACCGGGCCGACGAGTGCGTCTACGTCCTTGAGGGAGTCCTCGCCATCGAGTTCGACGACCGCACCCACTCCGCGCCGCAAGGGACCTTCGCCCTGCTGCCCCGTGGCGTCCCGCACGCCCTGCGCCGCGCCTCCGACCCGCCGCCGCGCGTCCTGCAGATCTCTTCCCCGGGCGGCTGGGAGTGCTACGTCGAGGACCTGGTCGAGGCCGGCCCGACCGTCCTGACGGATGGGGAACTGGACCCCGAGAAGATCAACCCCATCGCCGCCCGACACCACATCCACTACGAGGAACGGCGCCCCTGAGGAACCCGCCGGTCCTGCCGGTGGCGCAGGGACACCACGCACGCCAGGCGGGGCGCTTTGGCCCCGGTGGCGTGCAATGGGTCAGGTCCGCGACGGACGTCGAGGTTCCGCGCGTCTCGTCAGCCCTGCACGGCAGGCCGGCGGCATTGGGGTTGCCTGGCTGCGCCAAGGGGTGGCTGGGCGGCATGTCGTGTTATGCGTCCGTGTCTCGGGGCACATCTGGTTGCATCCCGCGGCGCCGCTCATCGGGCGGCGTCGCACCGCCGAGGCAAGGAGTGTCGTAGTGACGACGGCCCGCGAGATCATGACCGAAGGCGCCGAGTGTGTCGGTGCCGAGGAGACGGTGCTGGAAGCGGCGAAGAAGATGACACGGCTGGGAGTCGGTGCGTTGCCCATCTGCGGCACTGACGACAAGCTCAAGGGGATGCTCACCGACCGCGACATCGTGGTCAAGGTCCTGGGCGTGGGCAAGGACCCCGGCCAGGTCAAGGCTGGTGAGCTCGCGCAGGGTGAAGCGGTCACGATCGGAGCCGATGACGACGCCGAGGAGATCCTCCGAACGATGACCTCGCACCAGGTGCGCAGGCTGCCGGTGATCGACGGGCACCGCCTGGTGGGCATCGTCGCCCAGGCCGACGTCGCCCGCGCCCTGCCGGACCCCAAGGTCGGCGACCTCCTCCAGGCACTGTCCACCGACTGACAGCCGGCAGTAGCACGCCGGTCTGCCGTCACGGGGCGCCGGCCCCCACCGGTCCGCGCCCCACCGCGGCGCGGACGCACGCCGGTGCGCCCGGGACCAAAACGAGGTGGTGCGGTCCGCTCCGGGACGCGCACGCAGGTCCAGCGCCGCCGGCAGGTGCCCCGTCCTCACTGCGTCGGACCCGATCGCGGTACGGGCGAGTGCCGGCGCGGCCTACTGTCCGAGTGCGCATTCGCCAGACGTTTCAGCCGGGGGTCGATGAGTTTGGGCGGCGGTTCGGCTCTGCCCTGCATGACTCGGAACGTCGCCGCCTCCTCGTACTCTGTGGACTGCATCGTCACCAGGCCAGATCCCGGTCCGGACGACGGTCCGGTCCTTGGTGCGGGTGCCGTCGCCCTCGGCTGGAAGTTCGTCACCACCGGTCTGCCCGATCCGCTCGTACGCGAGCGAGCCATGGCGGCGCCCCGGGCAGCGGCAGGGACCTCCACTTCGTCTCCATCGGCGGCGGCGCCATGCGGCTCGGCGCTCGACGCCGGGCTGGCCGACGCACTGACGCTGCACCCCACGCCCGTCGTGCCGGGCGCAGGGACAGTACTGCTCACGGGTGGAGCGTCGCGCAGACCGGTGCGGCAGAGCTCTGTCTCGACATCGACCACGACGCAGCTGCCGTTCTTGCGGGGACGCGATGACGAGGTCAACGTCAACGGGACGGCCTTGGGCGTCGAGTCGTTCGGCGACCGACCTGCGCGACAGCGGGGAGTCGACGACCACGGTCACGCAGGTGCCCGCCTACACCCTGCGGGACCTCGCCGCCGACGCGGCGGCCCTTGCCGTGGCGCTCGGCGGGGAGCGTACACACCTCGCGGGGATCGGCGTGGGCACGGGATGGTCGCCCAGGTCGCCGTGCTCGACCATCCGGACGCGTTCTCGGCGCCCACCCTGGTCGGTACCCGCGCGGTTGCCCCCGGGCCGCCCGACGAGGACCTCCCCGACCATGACCGGGGCGACCATGAGCCGGCTGTTCGCGCTTCCGACGCCCGATTGGGCCGACCGTGAGGCGGTCGCGGAGTTCGCCGCCGCCGGTGCGGAGATCCGCGGCGACGATCCCGTCGCCGCGCGGGCAATCGCTGCGCGCATCTGGGACCGCACGCCCGGCACCGCAGCCCCGGTCCAGATGGCCAATCAGATGGGCTTGGTGTTTTCCAGGCTCGACTGCGCGCCCCGCTGGCGCGAGTGCCTCTCGCGGTCGGCAAGGTCGCCGAGGCGATGCTCACACTGGGTCGGTGAGACGTCGGCAGCAACCGTACCTGGACTGGGACTTGGCGACGGTCAGGTAACCGGCTCCTGCATTTCTTCGCGGATCTTGCGGGTTTCCTCTGCCGCCAGGTCGAGCTGGGAGTCCGTACTGTTGGTGGGCCTGAACGTCACACTGCAGGTGGTGTTGCTGTCGGCCCAGACGCACACGATCACGTTGCTGTTGTAACCGGCGGCCGTCTCGCAGCTGAACACGACATCTGAGCCGGGTACGCGGATCTCCCTGCGCGGTACGAGGACCTTCTCGTGCTCTGCTATCACGGACTTCAATAGGAGGCCCCGTTCCGCCGCTTGCTCCTCCTCCTGTTCCAAGTGTTTGAGGCGGCCGTACGTGCCGGAGACGCTCACTTGCCGGAACGTGCGGCCCTTCAGGGTTTGGGTGTAGTAAGCCTCGACCCCGAAAGCGTCCTTGTGGTTCACATTGTTTTCGAGCTTCTTCTCGAGAGGCACTTGGTCTCGGCTGTACGCACCGTCCACCAGTGCCTGGGGCGGGTCGAGCTTGTACTTGGCTGCCGGAAAAGGGGTTTGCGATCCCTGGCCGTTGAGCTCGTACACCCCGATGCTCACGCCACCGGCCAGGAGCAGGGCGCCGACCAGCATGAGGGTGGGTAACCCGGTGCTTTTCCTTTCGGGCTCGGTGTGCCGGGCGGCGGCAACGGTCTCCGCGCTCTCCATGCCGTCTGCTGTCGCCGGGGCAGTCTTCTCAACAGCCGCTGCCGCTGCCGCTGCCGCTGCCGCTGCGGGTGCGGGTGCGGGTGTCGGCTCGGGCGGGCGAGCCGGTACGGGCAGGGTCGGCGGGTGCGGAGCCGGGACCGGGGGCGTGTTCGGCGCGAACAGGTCCAACAGCCTTTCGGGGGTCGGCCGTCGTGCCGGCTCCTTGGCCAGGCACTCGGCGACAATGGGGCGCATGCCCTGCGGCAGGGCGGACAAGTCCGGCTGTTCGTATACCGACCGGTACATCAACCCCATCGGCGTGCCGGCCCCGAACGCACTACCGCCCGCCGCGGCGACCAGTACCGCCCCCAGCGCGAACACATCCGCCGCACCGCCGACTTCACGTCCCTGTGCCTGCTCGGGGGCCAGGAACCCGGGCGTCCCGAACGCCGCTCCGGTGGAGGTTATCCGGGTCGACTCCAGGGCCCGGGCGATGCCGAAATCGAGAACGCGCGGGCCGTCCTCCGCCATGATGATGTTGCCCGGCTTCATGTCACGATGGACCAGGCCACAGGCATGAATGGCCTGCAACGCTTCCGCCAACGCGGCTGCCAGCGACCGAAGTTGCCGTTCGTCCATCGGCCCTTGCTCGGCGAGCAGCCCTGACAGCGTCGGCCCTGCTATGTAGGCGGTCGCCAGCCAAGGTGCCGCCGCGTCCGGATCGGCGTCGACGACCGGCGCTGTGTGGAACCCTCCCACCTTCCGCGCAGCCTCGACCTCGGCACGGAACCTCGCGCGGAAATGCGCATCACCGGCCAGCTCGGGGCGGGCCACCTTCACCGCCACCCTGCGTCCGCCACGGGAACGCGCCAGGTATACCGTCCCCATGCCGCCCGCGCCCAGTTCCCGCTCCACGGCGTACCCGCCAATACGCCCCGGCAGGTCCACGCCGTCCACTCCCCGCCCCATGCGCTACAGCCTCCCCCGTGGAAACACCGGGTGTCAGTATGGTGGCCCGTCCAACCAGCGTCACGCACGAACGGGCCATCCCCATACCGATCCGGCCGTTCTCGCGTTCCGCTCACCGCGACCGCGACCGCGACCGCGACCGCGCTCCGGGTCAGGCGGATGGAGCCGGGAACTCCCGCTCGGGTTGGCCGATCGACGGTGGCGGTCCGTCACGCAGTAGGTGTCATCCCCCACATGCCACGTCGGTGGTCGGACAGCCCTGCGTCACCCCGATGTGTCCGGTCAGCGGACGTCGAACGTTGCATTCAGGACACGATTGGGCCTATTCATGACGCGCTCCTGACAAAGATCGAGATCGCTGGCAATCTCTCCCCATCCCCAGCACGAAACAGCTCCGAACGCTCTGCCCCGGCCGGCTGCTTTCCAGCCACCCGGTAACCCCCCACACGCAGAAGGAGTCCGCGTGAAGTCCACGTCTCGCCGTCATGCCACCACCACGGCCACCCTGCTCACCGCAGCCGCCCTGCTCACCGTTGGTGTCCAGGCGGGCAACGCCAGCGCGCAGCCCGAAGGAAGCGCGAACGCCACCAGCCCCAAGGGCCAGCCGGTACACAACCCGGGCGCGCTGCCCGCACAGCTGTCCCCGTCCCAGCGCGCCGAGCTCATAGCCAAGGCCCAGAGCACCGCGGCCACCACGGCCAAGGAGCTCGGCCTCGGCGCCCAGGAGAAGCTGCTCGTCCACGATGTGGTCAAGGACCAGGACGGTACCACCCACACCCGGTATGAGCGCACGTACGAGGGACTCCCGGTCCTCGGCGGCGACTTGGTCGTCAGCCGTACGGCGGCCAACACGACCACGAGCGTGGCCAAGGCGTCCGCCGGCCAGCTGCAGGGCCTCTCCACCACCGCCCCGGCCGACGCCCCGACGGCCGCCTCCAAGCAGGCCCTCGATGCCGCGAAGGCCGTGGGCTCCACGGCCGCCAAGGCCGACGTCGCACCCCGCAAGGTCGTGTGGATGGCCAAGGGCGTGCCGACCCTCGCCTACGAGACCGTCATCGGCGGGCTCCAGGACGATGGCACCCCCAACCAGCTCCACGTCATCACCGATGCCCATACGGGTGCGAAGCTGCACCAGTGGCAGGGCATCGAAACCGGTGTCGGCAACACCCACTACAGCGGCCAGATCACCCTCGGCACCTCGCAGTCCGGTTCGAGCTTCACGCTCAACGACGCGGGCCGCGGCGGTCACAAGACGTACAACCTGAACCGCGGTACGTCCGGCACGGGGTCGCTCTTCACCCAGTCCACCGACACCTGGGGCAACGGCGCCAACTCCAACGCCGCCACGGCGGGCGCCGACGCCGCCTACGGCGCCGGGGTCACCTGGGACTTCTACAAGAACGTCCTCGGCCGCTCGGGCATCCGCGGCGACGGCGTCGCCGCCTACTCCCGCGTCCACTACGGCAACGCGTACGTCAACGCCTTCTGGGACGACGGCTGCTTCTGCATGACGTACGGAGACGGGACGGCCAACAACGACCCGCTCACCTCGCTGGACGTCGCCGGCCACGAGATGACGCACGGCGTCACCGCCGCCACCGCGGGCCTCAACTACAGCGGCGAGTCGGGCGGCCTGAACGAGGCGACCTCCGACATCATGGGCACCTCGGTCGAGTTCTACGCCAACAACCCCAGCGCGCCGGGCAACTACCTCATCGGTGAGCAGATCAACATCAACGGCGACGGCACCCCGCTGCGCTACATGGACAAGCCGAGCAAGGACGGCGGGTCGGCGGACGCCTGGTACTCCGGCGTCGGCAACCTCGACGTCCACTACTCCTCGGGCCCGGCGAACCACTGGTTCTACCTGGCCTCCGAGGGCTCCGGCGCCAAGACGGTCAACGGCGTCAGCTACAACTCGCCGACCTCCGACGGCCTGCCCGTCACCGGCATCGGCCGGGACAAGGCCCAGCTCATCTGGTACAAGGCGCTCACCAGCAAGTTCAACTCCAGCACCGACTACAAGGGCGCCCGCGACGGCACGATCGCCGCGGCCACCGAGCTGTACGGGGCGGGCAGCGCCGAGGTCACCAACGTCACCAACGCCTGGGCCGCCGTGAACGTGGGCACCCGCTCGAACGGCGGCACCCCCACCCCGGGGAACGTCTTCGAGAGCACCACCCGCGTGGCCATCCCGGACTCCCCGGGCCCCGCGGTCACCTCGTCGGTGAACGTCACCGGGATCACCGGCAATGCGCCGAGCACCCTCAAGGTCGGCGTGAAGATCACCCACACCTACGTCGGTGACCTCCAGATCGACCTCGTGGCTCCCAACGGGACCTCGTACCGCCTGCAGAGCTCCTCCTCGGACTCCACGGCGAACCTCGACAAGACGTACACCGTCAACGCCTCGGCCGTGGCCGCCAACGGCACCTGGAAGCTGAAGGTCCAGGACAAGGGCGCCGCGGACGTCGGCACCATCACGGACTTCAAGCTCACCTTCTGAGCAGCCGACCACGCATGACCTGAAAGGTGCCCGGGGCCCCCACGGCTCCGGGCACCTCCGTTCGTGGTGGCAGATACGGTCGCGTCCGGCCTGATGCCGCCGGGTCCGGTTCCGCACTGCCGTGTTCGTCCGGCTTCGGGCCGGAGTTCTGCCGGGGGATGGTCGCCGCTGTGCCAGCCACCCGTGTGAGAGACTCTGCGGCACCTGTATGTCATGGACCGGACATCCGTGCGCCCTCGCGGTGCACAAGGAGAAGGGGCTACGACACCATGAGCACAAGCGTGTCCAGAGGTTTGGGCCGGGCGAGCCTCGCGCTGGGTGCGGCCCTGGCGTCGACCGTGCTCTGTGCCACGGTGACCGCGGCAGCGCCCACGGGCGTCGGCGCGGTCGCGGGCAGGGGCTCCGTCAAGGGTACGGTTGGTGAATCCGCTTGCCCCGTCGTGTACTTCGACCTGGGCGAAACCCTCGTCCATACCGCCGACGACGGCAGCATCACATATCTGCCGGGAGCGGCCCCTTATCTGCGCGCCCTGCGCGAGCACCGCATCAGGATCGGCCTGATCACCAACGTTCCCCCTTCCTGGGGGACGACCGACGCCGAGCGTGCCGCCCGGCTGAGGAAGGAAGTCGACGCCGTGTGGAAGGACTCTGCGCCCTTCGCCTGGGAGGACTTCGGCGACCGGATCTTCACCCCGCGCACCGAGGCGGAACGCAAACCGGCCCCCGTTCTCTGGCAGCGCGCGAGGGCCGAGTCAGGGCGCTGCCGGCTCGTCTTCCAGGCGGAGACGGCAGAAGAGGTCGAGGTTGCCGCCTCGCTGGGCTATGTGCCGTACCAGGTCGGGCAGCCCCACCGCCCCGAGTTCCTCCCGGTCGGCCTGGTCCAACTCCTCGGCCACCGCCCCCACTGATCACGCCACCGTGACCGCGGCAACCGCAACGACGTCACCCGACTGTCCGCCTGATCCCCGCCAGGGGTGACAGATCGTGGCCGGTACGGCCGCGGCCGGCGACCAGGACAGGAGGAGGACCGGGGGAGCGGCGAGAGCGGCGCTGCCGAGCGCGAGGCGGAGGGTCCGGCGACGCCAAACACAGGCGGACGTGACCACCCGCGGCGCGGTCAGCGGGGCAGCCCTTCAACGGCGAGCGGACGTGTTGCGGCCGACTTCTCCCCGCGAACCTGTGCCCCTATCTGAGGCGTAAGTGCCCACGCGAGGTGCTCAGGTAGACACGCAGGGTGATATCAGCTGGCGCTGTGGGTGACACGCCCCATAGGAGGCGCGTCACATACGAGCCGGGGTAGTAGGTCTTCCTGGCGCTTGTTCTGCCGGGAGGGCCCGCGGCTGCACCGCCTCCCAGCGGAGGCTCCGGTGCCGTGCTGCGGTCGGTATGAAAGTGCCTAGTAGCGGAGGTCGTTGCCAGGTCCGGGCAAGCCTGGCTAACTGGTTGATGTCGCCGGGCGGCACGGGTGCTCCACCCGCCGCCGACGAACCCCTCTCCACCGCGTGAGTGGCTCACGCATGTCTTCGGCATGCCGCGACCGTCCTTGTTCCCTTCGGAAGGTTCGTCCGTGTCCAACGCAGTCATCCGTCGCATCGCCGCTTCGAAGAAGACCCTCGCCGGTGGCATCGTCGCGCTGGGAGTCGCCGGCTCGATGCTCGCCACCGTTCCCGCTCAGGCGGCCCCGACGAGCGCCAAGGCGATCGCGCACCAGATGATCAAGGACCCGGCGCAGTTCGCGGCCTTCGACAAGATCATTTCTCACGAGAGCGGCTGGGACCACACCGCGACGAACGCCTCTTCCGGTGCGTACGGTCTGGTCCAGGCCCTGCCCGGCTCGAAGATGGCCTCTGCGGGGTCCGACTGGAAGACGAACCCGGCCACCCAGATCAAGTGGGGCCTGGACTACATGAACTCCCGCTACGGCAGCCCGGTAGGCGCTTGGAACTTCTGGCAGGCCAACCACTGGTACTAAGCGACCGGCGGGTAGCAGACACGCGAAAACGCTCGGCAGGGACTTCCCGGCCGGGCGTTTTCGCGTAATGGTTTTCCGCCAACCAACGGCTTGGGATGCCCGAGACCATCGTCCTGTGGTGCTGCAGCGGCACTCGGCCCGCATCGCCCCGGTCGTCGGCCGCACGCGCCCCGACCGTATTCGTTCGTGCCTGCGCCGATGCCGTCGTGCGCACGCCGGAGCTCACCCAGGAGTGGTACGACTCGTGGCTGCCGGCGCGCGGCACCCCGCTGCCGTGGAACACCGGGTTCCTCGGGGTGCGTACTCGGATCGCCGGCGCTCGGTGCGCCGCGGTACGTCGCCACCGCGAGGTGTCAGGCGTCGCTCAGGGCGTGCGCCTGCGGGCCGGGATCGTCGGCGGCCGCCGCGATCGTGCCGGGGTGGTCGATCAGGAGGAGTGCGGGGGTGCCTCCCCGTGGGGCGGGGGCGTTGGGCTCTGTGCGCAGGGGTGTGACCCGGGCTCCGCGGGGGGTGGCAGGGTGGCGGCTGCCGTGCCGCGCTCGAGGCGTGCATGCGCCGCGGCCACCCTCCTCACCGCAGGGACCTCAGTTGCCGGCGCAGATCACGTCGTAGGGATGACCGATGGAGATGGTGAGCTGCATGGGTTCGCTGGTGCCGGCCGGGCACTCCTTCTCGTCCTTGACGAGGCCGAGCACTTTGTACGTGTCCGAACCCCCCGTAGCACAAGGGGTTTCCTGGGCCTGCGAGGTCACGCAGTCACCCTTCACCAGCTGGCCGCCGCCCGCGCCCGCGTCGCCGGGGTGGTCGCCGGACAGATTGCGGCCGCACACCGTGTTCGTGGGAATGCCACCGCCCTTCTTGCCGCTGTAGGAGATGCTCACCTGGATCATCAGGTCGGTGCCGGCCGGGCACTGGATGGTGCCAGGGATCATGCTGGCGTCCTTGATGTCGATCGCCTTGAAGGTCGCGCCGGACGCGCCACAGCGTTGCGGCCGGTACCCGTCGGGCTTGTTGTCCGGGTCTGGTCCGCCGCAGTCACCGACCTTCCACGAACTGGACGTGTCCGAGGACGACTCGGCGGAGCCCGGGTCACCGATGGAGTGCTTGGGGGAGGGGGACGCGGTGGCGGAGGCCGACGACGAGGGCTTCTTGTCGTCACCGAGCCACTTGGAGAGACCGAAGATCCCGCCGACGATCAGGGCCAGGACCAGGAAGCCGGCGAGGCCTCCGCCCGAGCGACGTCTGGAAGCGGGCGGTGGCGACACCTCGTACGGGTTGGCCATGCGCTCCTCCTGTGAGGTTGGTGGGGCCGGGGAGACGCGCGGAGACTCACGCGTCATGAACACCTCATGATTTCACGGTCAGGGCCGCCTCCCGACCGGCCCCGGGGCGCGCGGCAGCCGCCGCTTCTGCCCGAGCCCCACCCACCGGCGGAGTAACCCCGGATGTCCCCGCTGATGTTCTTGACGCCAGGAGGTGCCGGCCACCAAGGACGGCTGGGCTCCGTACGCGAGGGGCGCTGCTGCCGTCATTCCCGAGATGCGGGTACGCGCCGAGGAAACCGACCCCGAAGCCCCGGCTGCGTGAGGCGGATTCGAACCTGCACGGGTACCTTCAGCCGCCGCGGGGCCTGCCGTCACGCGGGACCTGTGCTTCCCGGAACGCGCCTCTCGCCCGCTGAAGGACTCAGCCGCTCAAGTCTGGCACTGCGCCGTGCCGGCGGTAGACCAGCCGCTCCACACGCCCCCGGCGACACGTGCGTGTACGCGAATCTCGACCTTCAGGGGTGCACACGGTCGGGTCGAACTTCCCACCTCAGTGGGCCCGACGGTCTCCTGTGCCGGGACGTAGGTGCGACCGCTGCCCAGTTTCACCCAGTGACCACCGGAGACGACACGGAAGAACGCCTCGTAGGAGACGTCGACCGCCGTCGGCCCCGAGTTGCGCAGCTTGACGTGCGCCGTGATCTCGCGGGTGATGACCTTGCCTTCCTTTCCACGCTCGGCGCTGATGCAACCGTTGACGGCCACCCGGCCGGTCGAAACGCCACCGCCGCAGGCGATCGCCGCGGCGTGAGCATCCATGGGAATGGTCAGCATGGTGAGCGCCGCCGCGCTCAAGATCGTTCCGATGCGCCTTGCACGCACAACCCTGCTCCCTTCCGTTCCGTCCTGGTTGTCCCAGTGGAACCATGACGTGCGCAGGGCCGGACGTTGGCGGCTCATCAGGTTCTTCACCCGAACGGGAGCGGACGGCGCCCCGCGCGCGTCATGGGCCGGGCCAAGTGAGCGGGGCTCAGGGTGGGGCGGGCGCCCGCCGGCACGCCGCCCGCCCGTCCGCACTCGGCCACTCGGGACACCGGCGAGCCGCCCTAGAAGTTGATCATGTGGCCGGCGAGTCCGTGGACCGCCTCCTTGACCGCCTCGCCCAGCGTGGGGTGGGCGTGGACGTTGCGAGCGACCTCGTGGACGGTGAGGTCCCACTGCTGGGCCAGGGTCAACTCGGGTAGGAGCTCGGTGACGTCCGGTCCGATGAGGTGGCCGCCGATGAGCTCGCCGTACTTGGCGTCGCTGATCAGTTTGACGAAGCCGGTGAAGTCACCGAGGCCATGTGCCTTGCCGTTCGCGGTGAAGGGGAACTTCGCCACCTTCACGTCGTAGCCGAGGTCACGGGCCTGGGCCTCGGTGTAGCCGAAGCTGGCGATCTGCGGCTGGCAGTACGTGGCGCGCGGGATCATCGCGAAGTCCAGCTCCATGGTCTCCGCGTCCGCGATGGTCTCGGCGGCGACCACGCCCATGGCCTCGGCGGCGTGCGCCAGCATCAGCTTGGCGGTGACGTCGCCGATGGCGAAGATGTGCGGCACGGAGGTGCGGCAGCGGGCGTCGACGTCGATCGCGCCGCGCTCGGTGACCTGGACGCCGGTGTTCTCCAGGCCGTAGCCCTCGACGTTCGGGGCGAAGCCGATGGCCTGGAGCACCTTGTCGGCTTCCAGTACCTGCTGCGAGCCGTCCTTGGCGGTCACGGTGACGCGGACCTGCGGGCCGGACTCGTCGATGGCGTCGACGCGGGTCGAGGTGAGCACGTCGATACCGAGCTTGCGGTACTGCTTGGCCAGCTCGGCGGAGACCTCGGCGTCCTCCAGCGGGGCGACCCGGTCCAGGAACTCGACGATGGTGACCTTCACGCCGTAGTTGTGCAGCACGTACGCGAACTCGACGCCGATGGCGCCGGCGCCCGCGATGACGATGGACCGCGGGAGGTCCTCGGCGAGGATCTGCTCCTCGTAGCTCACGACGCGGGCGCTGCGCTTGGTGCCGGGCAGCAGCTTGGGGGTGGCGCCGGTGGCGATGATGCAGTGGTCGAAGCCGATCGTGCGGGTGTTGCCCTCGTAGTCCGCGACCTGGAGGGTGTGCGCGTCGAGGAAGGTGCCGCGGCCGTCGAACTCCGTGATCTTGTTCTTCTTCATCAGGTAGTGGACGCCCTTGACCCGGCCGTCCGCGACCCGACGGCTGCGGCGGAAGGCCTCGCCGTAGTCGAAGCTGATGGGGCTGTCCGACGTGATGCCGAAAGTCTTCGCCTCACGGGTGACGATGTGCGCGAGCTCGGCGTTGCGCAGCAGCGCCTTGGTGGGGATGCAGCCGACGTTCAGGCATACGCCGCCCCAGTACTTCTCCTCGACGACGGCGACCCGCTTGCCCAGTTGCGCGGCGCGGATCGCGGCCACGTAACCGCCGGGGCCCGCACCGAGGACAACGACGTCGAAGCGCTCGTCCTGCTCGACCATGAGGACTTCCTTTTCGGTGTGCTGTGAAGTGGTGTCCCACGGATTCTTTCTCCCCTGACTCCTCCTCGCCACGCCGATCGCCGATCTGCCCTCATCAGGAAGTGTGATCTTCGTTGCCTTGCTCGCGGGGGCGCCGTCCGTGGCGCCGCTACGGAGAGCGGCTCGTCCCATGGTCTCGGCACACGGTTGCGAGCCGCCTCTGGTGCCCCGAACGCTGCCCCGCCCCGGTGGTTGCGGCGAACCGATCCGCCATCCGGTGCGGTTCTCGGCGGGATTCGGTCGGGGGAACGGGGTCGGGGGCAAGCAGGTCAGGTGTGTGTGGGGCTTCGGCGTTCGACGAGGACGACGTCGCGCCACGCTCCGTGGTGGCGGCCGATGCGTTCGCGGGTGCCGATGACGCGGAACCCGGCGCGCTGGTGCAAGGCGAGGCTGGCAGTGTTCTCGGGGAAGATGCCGGACTGCACCGTCCATATCCCGGCTGCGTCGGTCGATTCGAGCAGGGCGGTCAACAGGGCCAGGCCGATCCCGCGGCCGCGGGCGTCGGGGTGGACGTAGACGGAGTGCTCGACGACTCCGGCGTACGCGCACCGGTCGGAGACAGGAACCACGGCTGCCCAGCCCAGGACCCGGTCGCCGTCGAGCGCGACCAGGCGGTGGGCGGGCAGCTTGGCGGTGTCGAACGCCTGCCAGGTCGGGGCGGCGGTCTCGAAGGTGGCGTTGCCCTCGTCGATGCCGAGCTGGTAGATCGCCAGGACCTGTTCGGCGTGCTCGGCTCGCAGGGGCGCGATGCGAACGCCCGCTTCGGTGGCTTTCACGCCGTAGCCTCGATGCCGAGTTCGGTGAGCAGGCTGCGGATGCGGCGTTCGATCTGGTCGCGGATGGGACGGACCGCGGCGACGTCCTGCCCGGCCGGGTCCTCCAGCTGCCAGTCCAGGTACTGCTTGCCGGGGAAGTAGGGGCAGGCGTCGCCGCAGCCCATGGTGATCACGACGTCGGAGGATTGTACGGCCTCCGTGGTGAGGATCTTGGGGGTCTCGGCGGAGATGTCGATGCCTACCTCGTGCATGGCCTCCACCACGGCCTGGTTCACGGTGCCGGCGGGGGCCGAGCCGGCGGAGCGGACCTGGACGCGGTCCCCGCCGAGGTGGGTGAGGAAGGCGGCGGCCATCTGGGACCGGCCGGCGTTGTGCACGCAGACGAACAGCACGGAGGGGACGGCGGGGTGGCTCATGGGGTCAGGGCGCTCTCTTCGGTGGAACGGGTGGGAGCGGCGGGCTGCTGCCTGCCGTGGGGGTCGAGGACCTGGGGGACGAGGACCTGGTCCTTGCCCGGGGTGGTCGGCCGGCCGAAACAGAGCGCGACCAGGCCGAGACCGGCGGCGGCGCCGATCAGCTGGGCGGCGAGGAACGGCAGCACGGAGGCGGGCGCGATGCCGGCGAAGGTGTCGGTGAACGCCCGGCCGATCGTGACGGCCGGGTTGGCGAAGGACGTCGAGGACGTGAACCAGTACGCCGCGCCGATGTACGAGGCGACCAGCAGCGGCGCCAGGTGTGCGCGGCCGGCGCGGGCCAGGCCGAAGATGAGCCAGACCAGCCCTGCGGTGGCCACGACCTCTGCCAGCCACAGGTGTCCGGCCCACCGGTCGTGGGTGGAGAGGCGGACCAGCGGCTTGTCGAACATGGCGTCGGCGAGGACCGCGCCTGCGATCGCGCCCGCGACCTGGGCGGCCACGTACGCGGCGACCTCGCGCAGGGCGGGGCCGTCGCCAGTGCGGCGGCCGGTGAACCAGGCGGCGAGGGTGACCGCCGGGTTGAAGTGCGCCCCCGACACCGGGCCGAGCAGGGCGATCAGGACGCCGAGGCCGAAGACGGTGGCGAGGGAGTTCGCCAGCAGCTGCGTCCCGACGTCGCGGGTCAGTCCGGTGGCCTGGATCCCGGAGCCGACCACCACCGCGACCAGCGCGGCCGTACCCAGCCCCTCGACCGCCGCCCGCCGTACCAACGGTGCGGGCGCGCTCACGCGGGGGCCTTCGCCGGTACGGCGGGGATCTGGAGCAGGGCGGACAGCTTCGCCAGGGCCTCGGGCAGCACCCAGTAGTACACCCAGGTCCCGCGCCGCTCGGAGCCGACCAAGCCGGCCTCCCGCAGCACCTTCAGGTGGTGGGAGATCGTCGGCTGGGAGACGTCGAACGGGCCGGTGAGGTCGCACACGCATGCCTCGCCGCCCTCGTGAGAGGCGATCAGCGACAGCAGCCGCAGCCGGACCGGGTCAGACAGCGCCTTGAACATCCGCGACAGCTCGGCCGCGGCCTCCTCACCCAGTGGCTCGCGGAGCATCGGCGCGCAGCACGCCGCGCCGTCCTGTCCGAGCACCGGCAGACCAACTTGTTTCGACATCCCTCAATATTGACAGGCGTCGATCCCGGTGGCAAGGTCGACTGTATTGACGGATATCGAAACACCTTCCCGATGGGAGACCGCCATGTCCCGTGTCCAGCTCGCCCTGCGCGTCGCCGACCTCGAAGCCTCCATCGCCTTCTACTCGAAGCTGTTCGGGGCCGAGCCCGCCAAGCGCCGCGAGGGCTACGCCAACTTCGCCATCACCGAGCCCCCGCTCAAGCTCGTCCTCATCGAGGGCGACGGCGCTGACGACACCCGTCTCGACCACCTTGGCGTGGAGGTCGCCACCACCGAGGACGTCACCGCGGCCACCACCCGGCTCCAGGGCGCAGGCCTGGCCACCTTCGAGGAGAACGACACCTCCTGCTGCTATGCCCTCCAGGACAAGGTGTGGGTCACCGGTCCCGGCAAGGAGCCATGGGAGGTCTACACCGTCAAGGCCGAAGCCGACACCCTGGTGAAGGCCGCCGCCCCGGATGACTGCTGCGGCACCACCGCCGGTTGACCGGCGCCAACGCCGGTTCTCCTCAGCTGTTGTCCGAGGCTTGCACCGGGCTGATCTCAAAGGCCCCGCACAGCCGTAGGTGGGAGGGGATCTGCACGGCCTGGAAGCTGTTCGGCGGGTAGACCTTGACGTAGGCCGACACCGGCCGGCAGCTCGGTACCACGCCCCGGCTGTTGGTGCGGAAGACCGCGGTCACGGTGTCGCCCGGCGAGACGGACACCGTGTCCACCGGCTCGCCGGTGCGGATCGCCGAAGTGCCGATCTGGTGGTGCCGGACGTCCACGACGCTGACGCCGGGATATCCGCGCAACGCACAGGTGTGGGTCGAGGTGTTGGTGAACAGGATCGGGTAGTAGAGGGACCCTGCGGCGCCGTCCGGCTCGCCCAGGCTCAGGTTCAGGTCGGCCACGTGGCAGGTGGGGGCACTTGGCAGGGCCGATGCCTGGGCGGCGCCGACCGAGGCGCCGGTGGTTGCCAGGATGGCTGCGGCAGCGAGGGTCGTTGCCCGGGTCACGACGTTGCTCATGGCGCCAACTCCTCGATTGGCGAGGGGGAATGCCCGCTTCTGGCGCGGTGACGGGGGGTGCGCCCAGCAGACTCGCGGACGACCGATCGAACGGTGCACTCCGCCGCTGGATACTGCGGGCCTGATGGCACCATTCTACCGGTCAGGGGTCCTCGCGGCTTCTCGACGGCGGCGGTCGTGCCGAAACGACGCGCGTCCACGACCCACTGCGTCTTTCCCGTGCCGACGGACGAGTTGGCTTTCCGGACGGCAGGCCCGCCGGCCCCGCTCAGAGGCGGTTGCGGGGACCACGGGCGACGACCACAGCTGCGTCCTCGGCGCAGACACGGTACGCCTGCGCCGCACATCCTGCCGGTCACCGCCACTCGCCCGCCCCCCCACACGGCGCCGACCGCCGAGCCCGTGTGGGGATCGGGCCCGGACCGGCGCGGCCCGGGACGGGAGGCCTGGCCGCCGGGCGGGTACCTCCCCGCAGCGCTGCGACGCCTTGCCGACAAGCGTAGATTTGGTGGTGCGGCCCGGGTCGAGGGAGAAGATCCCATGGACACAGCCATCCGCATCGAGGTACTGCCTGCGCGCCTGGGCGACTGCTTGCTCGTGGAGTGCGCGCGCGGGAGCGGGCCCCCTTGGTGCATGCTCGTCGACGGCGGCCCTCCGGGCACCTGGCCCCGGCTCCACACGAGGCTGAGCCGACGGGAACCTGACGATCGGCACATCGATGTCGCCGTGGTGACCCACATCGACAGCGACCACATAGGCGGCATGCTCCCGTTCCTGCGGAGCGAGTACGCACAAGACGTGGGCGACTACTGGTTCAACGGCCCCCCGCACATGCCCCCTGCGAGCAAAGTGGAAGGCAGCGTCGCTCAGGGGAAGAGCCTGGCAGCGCTGCTGCTCGGAGAGTCCGTCGGCGCCGTACTGCCGTGGAACCGGGCGTTCGGCGGCGGTCCCATAGACACCGGGGACGAGTTCGGGTTCATCGAAGTGCCGGTCCAGGACGGGCCGCGGGTCACGGTGCTCTCACCGACCCACGAGCGCTTGGCGGTGCTGGAGCGCGAGTGGTTCGAGGCCATCGACAGGGCCAGGCGCGGCTTGCAGGGCGAGGCGGCGCCCGAAGTCCTGGAGCCCCTCGACGATCTGGCCGCGGTTGCCGCTCACGAGACGGCTGACGACACGACTGCTCCGAACGGGAGCAGCATCGCGCTGCTGGTCGAGCACCGCGGGGCCCGCGCCGTGCTGGGGGCGGACGCGTTCGGTCCCGTGCTCGGGGCCGGCCTGCAAGGGGTGGCCGCGCACCGCGGCCTGCGCACCCTGGAGGTGGACGCTTTCAAACTTCCGCACCACGCCAGCCGGCGGAACGTGACCGAGGCCCTGCTCGAAGCCGCACCCGCCCGGCACTACCTCGTGTCCACCAACGGCGACACCTACCACCATCCCGATGACGAGGCACTCGCCCGTGTCGTACTGACCGCACCGGACGGCCCGACGCTGTGGTTCAACTACCGCACGCAGCGCACCGCCCGGTGGGCCGATCCGGAACTGTGCGAACGGTACGGCTACTGCGTGAACTTCCCCGAGGCACCGGAGACGGGCACGGTCCTTGAACTACCGGCGACGGCGTGACAACGCCTCCTCCACACGCCTCCTTCAAAGGACCTTGGAGAGGAAGGACCGGGTACGGCTGTGCCGCGGGGCGTCCAGGACGGCCGTGGGCGGGCCCTGCTCCACGACGGCTCCGCCGTCCATGAACACGACGGTGTCGGCGACCTCACGGGCGAAGCCGATCTCGTGCGTCACGACGATCATGGTGGTGCCGGCGCGGGCGAGGTCCTTGATGACGTCCAGGACCTCGCCGACCAGCTCCGGGTCCAGCGCCGAGGTCGGCTCGTCGAAGAGCAGCACCTTGGGTTCGAGGGCGAGTGCCCGGGCGATGGCCACACGCTGCTGCTGGCCCCCGGACAGCTGCCGCGGATAGGCGTCGGCCTTGTCGGAGAGGCCGACACGCTCCAGCAGCCGGCGCGCCGTCGCCTCCACTTCCCGGCGCGGGCGGCGCAGCGCGGAGACCGGGGCCTCGACCAGGTTGTCCAGCACGGTGAGATGCGGGAAGAGGTTGAAGTTCTGGAACACGAACCCGATGCGGGTGCGCTGCTTCAGCACCTCCTTCTCCTTCAGCTCGTACAGCTTGCCCCGCGAGCCGCGGTAGCCGATGAGATCGCCGTCGACGCTGATCCGTCCGCGGTCGACCTTCTCCAGGTGGTTGATCGTGCGCAGCAGTGTGGACTTCCCCGAACCGGAGGGGCCGAGGATCACGGTGACTTCGCCGGTGCGTACCAGCAAGTCGACCCCGCGCAGCACCTCCAGCGGCCCGAAGCTCTTGTGGACGCCGCGCACGTCGACCATGACGTCGCTCAAGGGTTCCCTCCTCATGTGTGCTCGGCCGGGTTGATCTGCGACGTGTCGACGGCGGAGGCGGTGGTGCCCCACTTCTTCAGGATCCGCTCGTACGTTCCGTCCTTGATGAGCTCGTTGACGGCGGCCTGGACGGCGGGGGTGAGCGGGGAGCCCTTCTTGAAGGCGAAGCCGACGTCGAGGCGGTGGTATTCGCCCAGGAAAGTGGTCTGCGCGGCGGGCTGTGCGGCCTGGTGGCGCAGGCCGTTGATCGTCGACATGACGACGTCGATCCGGCCCTGTTGGAGGGCGGTGGTGACGGCCCCGGGTTCGGCGAAGACCTTGACCTCGTACGGCTTCTTGCCCGCGTCGGTGCACACGCCCTGTTTCGAGGTGAGGGTCTTCTCGAACGTGGTGCCCGCTCCGGTGCCGATGGTCAGTCCGCAGAGCTGGGTGAGGTCGGAGACCTGCGTGGTCAGCCTGGTGTTGCCCGTCTTGACCGCGAACCCCTGGCCGTCGTTGACGTAGGTGACGAAGTCGATGGACCTCAGGCGTTCGGCGGTGACGCCGAAGTTGCCGGTGCCGAAGTCGTACTTACCGCTGCCGAGGGCCGGCAGGATCGTCTCGAAGGAGGCGCCCTGCCGTTCCAGCCTCACACCGAGGACCTTGGCCACCGCGTCGGCGATGTCGATGTCCTGGCCGGCGGGCGGCTTGTCCTGGCCGTTCGGGTAGTACGCCGAGGGCGGGGAACCGATGGAGCTGCCGACCCTCAGGGTGGCCGCCTGTCGGACTGCGGCGGGGAGCAGCGCGGCGATCGAGTCCACGGTCCGTACGCCGGCGACCGGGTCGTCGGCCGGTGGGGGAGAGGCCTGGGCGGCCGCCGGCGCGGGGGCTGCGCCGGTGGAGCCGCAGGCGGTGAGTGCCAGGAGGGGCAGAAGGGCGATCGCCGCGGTGGTGCGCAGGCGGGTGCGGATCCCGTTCCCGGGGAGGTTCACAGTGGGGGAGGCCTTTCCGTTGCGGGGGGTGCGGCGCGCGGTGGTCACCCGCGCACCGCCGTGAGGCTCTGGTGGGGGCCGGGCGCCGGGTACGCGCCTTGACGTTCGGCGTCGCGTTCGGCGACGCGTTCGGCGTCGCGCTTGGCGACCTCCTCGCGGACGAGCGGGATCACGTACCGCCCGAAGTCGACGGCATCGTCCAGCAGGTCGTAGCCGCGGGCCGAGAGGACGTCGACACCGAGGTCGTAATAGTCCAGCAGTGCCCGGGCGACCGTCTCGGGGGTGCCGACCAGGGCGTTGGAGTTGCCCGCGCCTCCGGTGGCGGCGGCGGTCGGGGTCCACAGCGCCCGGTCGTAGCGGTCCCCCGCCTCGGCTATGGCGATCAGCCGCTGGGACCCGGTGTTCTGGGGTGCCGTGGCCTCTAGGACCCCGTTCCGGTGGTGCCGTGCGGGGCCGGCCTGCCGTCGCCGCCGGATGGCGCCCAGGGTGCGGTGAGCCTTCTCCCAGGCCAGTTCCTCGGTCGGAGCGATGATCGGGCGGAATGCGACCTGGATGCGCGGCGCGTCGATGCGGCCCGCGGCCTCGGCGGCGGCCTTCACGGCCTCGATCTGCTGGGCGGTCTTCTCCAGCGGCTCGCCCCAGAGGCAGTAGATGTCGGCCTCGGCGCCCCCGGCGGCATACGCGGCCGGCGAGGAGCCGCCGAACGAGACCTTCGGACGCGGCTGTTGAACGGGGAAGACGTCGCTGACGAAGTCGTGGAAGCGGTAGTGCTCGCCCTCGTGGTCGAAGGGCTCGTGGGCGGTCCAGATCTTCTTGACGATGCGGATGTACTCGCGGGTGCGGGCGTAGCGCTCGTCCTTGGTGAGGGTGTCACCCTCCCGGCCCTGTTCGTGGTCGTTGCCGCCGGTGATGAAGTGCACGGTCAGGCGGCCCTCGCTGATCTGGTCGAGGGTGGCGAAGGTCTTGGCCGCGAAGGTGGGGTACGAGACGTTGGGCCGGTGTGCGAGCAGGATCTGGAGGCGGTCCAGCCGGGCGGCGATGTACGCGGCAGCCGGAGCGGGGTCCGGGGATCCGGAGCCGTAGGCGAACAACACCCGGTCCCAGCCGTGGTCCTCGTGCGCCCGGGCGAGCCGGAGCGTGTACTCCTTGTCGAAGGCGGCGCCGGATCGCGCGGTGGTTTCGGAGCCGTCGTTGGTGGCGGCTATGCCGAGGAATTCCACGGGCATGGGGTGGCCTTTCGGAAGGGCGGTGGGTCGGGCGCGGGCAGGGGTGGCATCCACGGCGGTCATCGGGGACGCCGGTGCGGGGCGACGCGGGCGGGTACACCGCGGGCGTGACGAAGCAGGCGTGACGAAGCAGGCGTGACGAAGCAGGCGTGACGACGCGGGGCGTCGGGTGGACCGGGGCGGCGGCAGCGCACGTCCGGGCTCGCGGCACCGTGCCCGCGCGCGGGTCGTCGCCCGCGAGCGGTGGCGGTGGAGCGAGGGGAGATCTCGGCCCGCGACGGGGTCACCGAGGGAGGGAAGGGCCGATCAGGCAGCCCGCTGCCGCATCAGGCGCAACACGCCGCGGACCACACCCGACCGAAGTCGATGTGGTCCCGCGAGACCAGGCGCTGATGGGCATTCATGTGACTACTTGAGCAGTACGCGCTGGCCTTCGTCAAGCGCCGGCCCGGATGCCGGACGGCCCCGGGACGGCCGGACCACGCGTGGTTGACACGACCGTGCCGTAGGCACATACGATCGACGACGGATCGGCCCCGCCCCGTGCGGAAGGCCTCTCCGGCCGCGTTGAGGGACGCGGCGCGCGTGACGACACACGTCCAGAGCCCCGCCCACGCCGCGATCCCTCACCTGGAGAGCCTCCCATGGCCACCACCCCTTCCGATGTCCGCGACGCCACCGCGAAGTACACGGTGGAACACCGCACCCCCGATGCCGAGCCGCCGCCGGTCGTGCCGCGCCGGCGCATCGGCCGCCGGCTGTCCGCTGGCGCCGCGCTGCTGGTCTTCGCGCTGGTGCTGCGTTCCGTCATCGGCAACGACGCCTTCCAATGGGACGTGGTGGGCCAGTACCTCACCACCACCGCCGTACTCCAGGGGCTGCTGCTGACGCTGTGGCTGACCGGCGTGGTGATGGTGCTCGGATTCCTGCTCGGCACCGTGCTCGCGGTGCTGCGGCTCTCCGACAGCCCGGTCCTGCGGACGCTGAGCTGGGGCTACGTGTGGATCTTCCGCTCCACACCGCTGCTGGTGCAGTTGCTGTTCTGGTTCAACATCGGCGCCCTGTACCCCACGCTCGGACTCGGAATCCCGTACGGCCCCGAGCTGTTCAGCATCAAGACGGTGAACCTGCTCGGTCCGACCCTCACCGCCGTCATCGGCCTGACCCTGCACGAGAGCGCGTACGCCGCCGAGGTGGTGCGTGGCGGCATCCTGTCCGTGGACCCGGGCCAGACCGAGGCCGCACAGGCGCTCGGCCTCGGCAGGCTCCGCACCCTGCGCCGGATCGTCGTGCCGCAGGCGATGCGCTCGATCGTGCCGACCGCCGGGAACATGCTGATCGGCACCCTCAAGGGCACCAGCATCGTCAGCGTGCTGGCCGTACACGACCTCCTGTACTCGGTGCAGTTGGTCTACAACCAGAACTACCTGGTCATCCCGCTGCTGCTGGTCGCCACCCTCTGGTACGTCGCCGTCACCACGGTGCTGAGCGCGGCCCAGCACTACGTGGAGCGCTACTACGCGCGCGGCACCTCCCGCGGTCTGCCGCTCACGCCGCCGCAGGGACTGCGCATCCGGCTCACCGCCCTGTGGGCCCTGCCGCTCGGGCCTCGATCAACGCGGCCGAAGCCGTGACCGGCACCCGTTTTGTTTCACCAAGAGGCGTTGTATGTACGGCGGATGAAATCGGGGGACGTTTGCGCGATTCTCGATATCGAGGCCGTTGACACCCATTCTCCGGGATGCCTAGCTTACGCCGCAGATAACACATCGGCGGTCTCTCCTTTCGGAATGACGGCTGCTTTTCGATTCTGCGCTTCGTCGAAGCCGCTGGAGTGTCCTTGACCGAATCACTGCTCCTCCCCGCGCCCGCCGGCCCCTCCGGGTCCCCCGGAACGGCCGAGCGGGTCCTCCCGCTCCGCCGCCCCGGGCGCTGGGCGGCCGCCATCGTCGTACTGGTGCTGGTCTCCCAGGCCGCCCACGGGCTGATCACCAATCCGTTCTACCAATGGGACCGGTTCGCCTACTGGTTCGTCCGCCCGGTCATTGTGGAGGGACTGCTCATCACCCTCCAGGTGACCGCGTACAGCGCGGTCCTCGGCCTCGCAGGCGGTGTCCTGCTCGCCCTCGGCAGGCTCTCGGGCAACGCGGTACTGCGGTCGGTGAGCTGGACCTACGTCTGGCTCTTCCGCTCCGTACCGCTGATCGTCGTCCTGCTCTTCCTCTACAACCTCAGCGCCCTGTACCCCACCCTCAGCATCGGGGTGCCGTTCGGGCCCGCCTTCCTCACGTTCGACGAGTCGCGGCTCGCCACGGACATCGTCGTCGCCGTGGTCGGCCTGAGCCTGAGCGAGGCGGCGTACGCGGCCGAGATCGTCCGGGCCGGCGTGCTCTCGGTCGACCAGGGCCAGCACGAGGCGGCGGCGGCCCTGGGACTGCCCAGGCGGTACCAGTTCGCCCGGATCGTCTTCCCGCAGGCGCTCCGCTCGATCGTCCCGTCGTACGTCAACCAGCTGATCGGCCTGCTCAAGGCCACCTCACTGGTCTTCTACGTGTCACTGCTCGACCTGTTCGGCTCGGTGCAGAGCCTGGCGAGCACCTACCCCGGTGACGTGGTGCCGCTGCTGCTGGTGGCCACCGTCTGGTACGTGCTCCTCACCAGCCTGGTCTCCGTCGTGCAGTTCTACGTCGAGCGGTACTACGCCCGCGGGGCGCTGCGCGCCGTACCGCCCACCCCCCTCCAGCGGGCCCGGGCGGGCCTGCGCGACCTGTGGATCCGCTTCCGGAAGGAGACGGCCCCATGACCGCGGCCGTGAGAGCAGTCACAGAACGGGCCGCCGCGATCGAGGTGCACGGCGTGCACAAGTCGTTCGGCGGCCGGCGGGTCCTCGACGGGGTGAGCCTGACCGTCGCGCCGGGCACGGTCACCGTCGTCCTGGGCCGTTCCGGTTCGGGGAAGTCCACCCTGCTGCGGGTCCTCAACCACCTGGAGAAGCCCGAGGCCGGCCACGTCAGCGTCGGCGGCGAGCTGATCGGGGTGCAACGGCACGGTGACCGGCTCAAGGAGCTGAGGGAGAAGGCGATCCTCACCCAGCGCAGCCGGATCGGCTTCGTCTTCCAGAACTTCAACCTCTTCCCGCACCTGACCGTGCTGGACAACGTCGCCGCCGCCCCGGTGGCCACCGGCAGGCTGCCCCGCGCACAGGCGCAGGCGCTGGCGCGCGAGCTGCTGGGGCGCGTCGGGCTCGGGGACCGCACCGGCGCCTATCCGAGGCAGCTGTCCGGCGGGCAGCAGCAGCGGGTGGCCATCGCCCGCGCCCTGGCCCTGCGGCCGGGGGTCATCCTCTTCGACGAACCGACCTCCGCGCTCGACCCCGAGCTGGTCGGCGAGGTGCTGTCGGTGATCAAGGACCTCGCCACCGGGGGCACCACCCTCGTGATCGTGACCCACGAGATCGGTTTCGCCCGCGAGGTGGCCGACGAGGTCGTCTTCCTGCACGAGGGCCGCGTCGTCGAACAGGGGCCGCCCGCGCAGGTGCTGGACCACCCCGTGCACCCGCGGACCCGGGAGTTCCTCAGCAAGGTGCTCTGACCTCCGGCTCGGGGCTGCCCGGCTGCCGCTCCCTTCTTCCTCCCTCCGTCCCCCTCACTTCACCGAATACTCGAAAAAGGAACGTCATGCGACACCGGACCGTCTTGCGTACCAGACTCGCCCGTGGCCTCGGCGCGGCGACCGCCGCCGTCGCCCTCGCCTCGGGCCTCACCGCGTGCGGAGGCGACGCGAAGGCCAGTGGCACCGCCTCGGACAAGGTGACCGTCGGCGCCGTCTCCAACGGGGCCGCCGGGCAGGCCGAGTTGTCGGCTCCGGTCGTAGAGTCCCTGCGCGACCAGTTGCCGAAGGCCGTACGCGAGCGCGGCGAGCTGGTCATCGGGGTCGGCGCCCTGCCGGCCGGCTTCCCGCCCCTCGCCTACGTCGGCACCGACCAGAAGACCCTCACGGGCGCCGAGCCCGACCTCGGCCGACTGGTCGCCGCGACCCTTGGGCTCAAGCCCGTGGTCAAGAACTCCACCTGGGAGAACCTCTTCGTCGGCGTCGACAGCGGCAAGGTCGACGCGGCCTTCTCCAACGTCACGGTCACCGAGGAGCGCAAGAAGAAGTACGACTTCGCCTCCTACCGGCAGGACAACCTGGCCTTCGAGGTGCTGAAGGAGAGCACCTGGAACTTCGGCGGCGACTACCGCAACCTCGCGGGGAAGACGGTGTCGGTCAGCAAGGGCACCAACCAGGAGAAGATCCTCCTGGAGTGGCAGAAGAAGCTCCGCTCCGAGGGCAAGGACTTCGAGGTCAAGTACTTCCCCGACCCCAACAGCGTCTACCTGGCGCTGAGCGGCAAGAAGATCGACCTCAGCTTCGGCCCGAACCCGTCCGTCTCCTACCACATCACGCAGACCGCGAGCAGCAACGCCCCCACGCGCAACGCCGGTTCCTTCTCCGGGGCCGGGGAGAGCCTCCAAGGGCTGATCGCCGCGACGGCGAAGAAGGACAGCGGGCTGGCCAAGCCGGTGGCGGAAGCGATCAACCACCTGATCGAGAGCGGCCAGTACGCGCGGCTGCTGGCCGCCTGGAACCTGTCCAACGAGGCCGTCGCCACCTCCGAGGTGAACCCGCCCGGCCTGCCGACGACCAACTCATGAGCGCGGACACCGACACCGGCTCCGGTACGGCCACCGGTACGGCCACCGGTACGAACGCTGGCACGGACACCGGCACCGGCACCGGCCCACGGACCGCGAGCGCCCCGCACGTCCTGGACAACCCGGCGTGGGCCTCGCTGTCCGGTCCGCACTCGGCCTTCGCCGAGCACCCGGCCGGACTGAGGCCCGGCACCTCCCGTGCCGCCCGCTACGACCCGGACGTCTCGCCCTTCGCCGCCCTCGCCGACCCCGCCGACCCGCGCTCCTGGGCCGACCTGGCGGCGCTGGTCGGCGAGGGCCGGGTCACCCCCCTCGCAGGCGTGCTCATCCCGCCCGAGGGCTGGGAGACCGTCGGCGCCATCGAAGGGGTACAGCTGGTCGACACCTCACTGCACGCCGAACCCGCCCCGGAGGCGGTCCGGCTGGGGCCGGGTGACGTACCGGAGATCCTCGCCCTGATCCGACTCACCAAGCCCGGCCCGTTCCTGCCCCGCACCGTGGAGCTCGGCACGTACCTCGGCATCCGCCACCGGGGCCGGCTGATCGCCATGGCGGGGGAGCGGTTGCACCCGCCCGGCTGGACCGAGATCAGTGCGGTGTGCACCCATCCCGGGCACCGGGGGAGGGGCCTGGCCACGCGGCTCGTGCGCGCCGTGGCCGCGGGCATCCGGGAGCGGGGCGAGGTCCCCTTCCTGCACACCTCCGCGGCCAACACGGACGCGATCCGGCTCTACGAATCGATCGGTTTCACGCTGCGCCGCCGGCCCTCCTTCATGGCGGTCCGGGCCCCGGGCAACACGCCTGTCAAATTCCCTTAATATCCCTGTCGTTGTATGGCCCAGCTATCGGGCGTAGCGTCGTCAGGAAGGTCCGCATTTCGCGGTGCGGCATTTCTTTCCCCTTTCCGTACGACTTTCCGTACGCCCGATCAGGAAGGCGATATCGCCGTGTCCGAACTCCATCTCGCCGTGGCGCTCGACGGGGCGGGCCGGCACCCGGCGGCCTGGCGCGAGCCGGGTGCCCGGCCCGCCGAGCTGTTCACCGCGCGGTACTGGGCCGACCTCGTCTCCGAGGCCGAGACCGGACTGCTCGACTTCGTCACCTTCGAGGACGGCCTCGCCCTCCAGTCCTCCTCGGCGACCGGGCCCGACGAGCGGACCGACCGGGTGCGCGGGCGACTGGACGCGGTCCTCACCGCCGCCCGGGTCGCGCCGCTGACCCGGCACATCGGGCTGGTCCCCAGCGTGACCGCCACGCACACCGAGCCGTTCCACATCTCCAAGGCGATCGCGACCCTCGACCACGTGAGCCGCGGACGCGCCGGCCTGCGGATCCAGGTCTCCGGACTGCCCCACGAGGCCCGGCACTTCGGGCGCCGCACGGTTCCGCTCCCCGAGGACGGGCTGTACGAGGAGGCCGCCGACCACGTGGAGGTGGTCCGGCGGCTGTGGGACAGCTGGGAGGACGACGCCGAGATCCGCGACGTGGCGACGGGCCGGTTCGTCGACCGCGACAAGCTGCACTACATCGACTTCGAGGGCGACCACTTCAGCGTCCGGGGACCGTCGATCACCCCGCGTCCGCCGCAGGGGCAGCCGGTCGTCAGCGCCGCCGCGCCCGACGAGGAGGGCGCGGCGGCGTACGGGCTCATCGCCCGGACCGCCGACGTCGGATACGTCGCCGCCCGCGACATCGAGGGCACGCGGGCCGCCGTCACGGCGATCCGGCAGGCCCGGGAGAGCACCGGGCTCGCCGAGGCGCCGCTGCACCTCTTCGGCGAGCTGACGGTGTTCCTGGACGAGGACGCCGCGGCGGCCACCGACCGCCTGGGCCGCCTCGACGCGCTCGCGGGCGAGACGTTCGCCGACGGCACCACCGTCTTCACCGGGACGCCGGTCCAGCTGGCGGACCTGCTCCAGGAACGCCGGGAGGCCGGCCTGTCCGGGTTCCGTCTGCGGCCGGGGGTGCTCGCCCAAGACCTGCCCGCTCTCACCCGGAGGCTGGTGCCGGAACTCCAGCGGCGCGGGGCCTTCCGCCGGGCCTACGAGGCCGACACGCTGCGCGGCCTGCTGGGGCTGGCCCGGCCGGCCAACCGCTACGCCGCGCGGACCCCGGCCTGACGCCGGGACCTTCCCGCCCCCGGACCTTTTCCCCGGACCTTCCCCCGGACCTTCCGGAAGGACGAACCATGAGCACGAAGCCGCTCAAGCAGATCCATCTCGCGGCCCACTTCCCCGGCGTCAACAACACCACCGTCTGGAGCGACCCCGCGGCCGGCAGTCACATCGACTTCGACTCCTTCGTGCACTTCGCGCGGACCGCGGAGCGCGCCAAGTTCGACTTCCTGTTCCTCGCCGAGGGACTACGGCTGCGCGAACAGGGCGGAAAGATATACGACTTGGACGTGGTCGGCCGCCCCGACACCTTCACCGTGCTCGCCGCACTGGCCGCCGTCACCGAGCGCCTCGGGCTGACCGGCACCATCAACTCCACCTTCAACGAACCCTACGAGGTGGCCCGCCAGTTCGCCTCCCTCGACCACCTCTCCGAAGGCCGGGCCGCCTGGAACGTGGTCACCTCCTGGGACGCCTTCACCGGCGAGAACTTCCGCCGCGGCGGCTTCCTGCCCCGCGAGGACCGCTACACCCGTGCCCAGGAGTTCCTCGCCACCGCCAACGAGTTGTTCGACTCCTGGGACGGCACCGAGATCGTCGCCGACCCAGGGCCGGGCCGCTTCCTGCGGGACGCCCGGGCCGGCGCCTTCACCCACCGGGGACGGCACTTCGACATCGAGGGCCGGTTCAACGTGCCGCGCAGCCCGCAGGGACGGCCGGTCGTCTTCCAGGCCGGGGACTCCGACGAGGGCCGCGAGTTCGCGGCCTCCTCCGCCGACGCGATCTTCGGCCGGCACGGGACCCTGAAGGAGGGGCGGGCGTTCTACGGCGACGTCAAGCGCCGGCTGGCCGCCTACGGCCGTACGCACGACCAGCTGAAGATCCTGCCGGCCGCCACCTTCGTCCTCGGCGACACCGACGCCGAGGCCCACGAGACCGCCCACGAGGTGCGCCGCCTCCAGGTCAGCGGGGCCACTGCCATCAAGTACCTCGAACACGTCTGGAACCGGGACCTGTCCGGCTACGACCCGGACGGGCCGCTGCCGGACATCGACCCCGAGGTCGGCGAGAACACCATCGCCCCGGGCCGGGCCAGCGTCCGCCAGTTCCACGACCCGCGCGAGACGGCCCGTCAGTGGCGTGAGCTCGCCGAGGCCAAGAACCTGTCCATCCGCGAGCTCGTCATCGCCACCACCGCCCGCCAGACCTTCATCGGCTCCGCCGCCACCGTCGCCGAGTCGATCAACGAGCTGGTCCAGGCGAACGCCGCCGACGGATTCATCCTGGTCCCGCACATCACCCCGGGCGGCCTGGACGTCTTCGCCGACACCGTCGTCCCGCTGCTCCAGGAGCGCGGCGTCTTCCGCGCCGAGTACGAGGGCACCACCCTGCGCGACCACCTCGGTCTCGCCGTGCCCGGAGCCGAGCCGGCCGGAGAAGGCGTGGTGTCGTGAAGTTCCTGGCCATCACCCTGATCGCGGATTCCCAGGACCCGGTGACGGGCTCCCTCACGCCCACGCGCGAGCGGTTCCGCGAGGTCGTCGCCGCCGCGCTGCTGGCGGAGGAGCTCGGCTTCGACGGCTTCGGGGTGGGCGAACGCCACGAACGGCCGTTCCTCTCGTCCTCGCCGCCCGTGGTGCTGAGCCACATCGCCGCGCTGACCCACCGGATCCGGCTGTTCACCGCCGTCACCACCCTGAGCCTGCTCGATCCGGTGCGGGCGTACGAGGACTACGCGACGCTCGACCACCTCTGCGACGGGCGCCTGGAGCTGATGATCGGCAAGGGCAACGGCACGGCGCAGCGGGAACTCTTCAACGTGACCCCCGAAGACCAGTGGGAGCGCAACGCCGAGGGCTACGAGCTGTTCCGGCGGATCTGGCTCGAGGACAAGGTGACCGCCGAACCGCGCTTCCGCCCCGCGCTCACCGGGGCGGAGGTGCTGCCGAGGCCGTACCAGCGGGCCGTCCGGGTCTGGCACGGCAGTGCCACGAGCCGGGAGTCCGTCGATCTCGCGGCGCGCTACGGCGACCCGCTCTTCTCGGCGAACGTCACCCACCCGATCGGTCCGTACGCCGAGCTGATCCGCTACTACCGGGAGCGCTGGGAGCAGTACGGGCACGATCCGGCGCACGCGGTCGTCGGCGCCGGTACGGCCGGCTACCACGCGGCCCCCACCTCGCAGCAGGCGGCGCGGGCCTACCGGCCGGCGTTCGCGCGGTACCTCGCCCTGCACAAGCAGCAGGGCCTGGAACCCGTCTTCCCGACCCTGGAGGACTTCATCGAGCGGAGCTCGGCGCTGATCGGCAGCCCCCAGCAGGTGATCGAGAAGGTCCACCGCTACCACGAGGAGTTCGGCCACACCGTCCTGCACCTCCAGGCCGAGCCGGGCGGAATCGCCCCGGCGGAGCACCGCGCCTCGCTCGAACTCTTCCAGTCGGACATCGCCCCGGTGCTGCGCAGCGCGATCGCCGACCCTTCCTTTCCCGACTTCTAAGGAGCCCGGCCATGTCCGGCATCCCCCTCGGGGTCCTCGACCTCGTCCCGGTCCCGTCCGGTTCCACCGCTGCCGAGGCCCTGCACCACAGCATCGACCTCGCCCGGCAGGCGGAGGCCCTCGGTTACACCCGCTACTGGTTCGCCGAGCACCACCTCAATCCGGGCGTCGCCGGGACCTCCCCCGCGGTCGTCCTCGCCCTGACCGCCTCCGCGACGACGACCATCCGGCTCGGCTCCGGCGCCGTCCAGCTCGGCCACCGCACCGCCCTCTCCACGGTCGAGGAGTTCGGCCTGATCGACGCGCTGCACCCCGGCCGCCTTGACCTGGGCCTGGGCCGCTCGGCCGGCCGGCCACAACCCGGGTCCGGTGAGCCCGCGCGGCCCGTCACCCCGGTGGTGGACGGCTACACCCCCAACGGGCTGCGGATACCGGACCGGTTCTCCTTCGCGCACCTGCTCGGGCATCCGCGGGTCGCGCTCCAGCAGAAGCTGCTGAACCTGCCGGGCGCGCAGCCGCAGGACTACGCCGAGCAGGTGGACGACGTGCTCGCCCTGCTGCGGGGTGAATACCGCTCCCCGCAGGGGGTGGAGGCGCACGCCGTCCCCGGTGAGGGGGCCGACGTACAGGTGTGGATCCTGGGCAGCAGCGGTGGGGTCAGCGCGGAGACGGCGGGCCGCAACGGGCTGCGGTTCGCCGCCAACTACCACGTCAGCCCGGCCACCGTGTTGGAGGCGGTGGAGGGCTACCGGGCCGCTTTCAAGCCGTCCGCGGAGCTGGAGTTGCCGTACGTGACGGTGTCCGCCGACGTGGTGGTGGCGGAGGACGACGCGGCGGCCGGCGAGCTGGCGACCGGGTACGCGCCCTGGGTGCGCAGCATCCGTACGGCCGAGGGCGCCATCCCCTACCCCACCCCTGCCGAGGCCCGCTCCCTGCCCTGGACGGAGGCGGACCGGGACTTGGTCGCCGACCGGGTGGAGACCCGGTTCGTCGGCTCGCCGCAGACGGTCGCCGACCATCTGGAACGGCTCCAAGAGGCGACCGGGGCGGACGAGTTGCTGATCACGACCATCACGCACGACCACGCGGACCGGGTCCGCTCCTACCGCCTGCTGGCGCAGGAGTGGGCACGCCGCGCCTGACGCGGACCTGCCCCGGCAACGGCAGGCACGCGCCTCGGGGCGGTGAACCTGAGCGCACCACACGAGACCCCGGCTGCCGTCCACTGCCGTGCGGGCCGTCCGTCCCGCTGCCTCGACGAACCCCGTGGCTCGCACATCGCCGATCTCTGCCGCCCCCGCACCCGTGTGCGGTAGTGGGCGGCGACGCGGAGCAGCCAGTCGACTTCCTCGCGCGGGTTGCGTCCGCCGGCCAGGGCCGTACCGCAGTCCGTGGGCTGGTCGCCGTAGCCCGAGCCGTGGCTGGTGTCCACGGCGAAACGCAGCCAGCGGGCCTCGGTGCGTGCGGGGTCCTCGCCGGGCACGGCGGGCGGTCAGGGACAAGGTGGCGTCGCGTATCGCGAACGCGCGGTGGGCGACGTCGAGGCTGCGGTCTCCGGCAGTGAAAGGTCCCGCCGCCGGCTGGTGCGAGTCCCGAGGACGACGTGGGGCACGGCGCGGACGAGGTCGGCCCACATGGGGTACAGCTGCCAGAGCGTGTACTGGTCCCGCAGGTAGCGCAGGAGTGTCGGGGCGGGGTCAGCATGATGTGGGGCCGGTCTCACGAACCCCACGGGCAAGGGCTTCGACACCTGCGCGGCTCCGGACGCCGAGACCTTGAATGCCTGGTAGGCCAATTCGCCGTACAGCGCGGTCGGGATCTACATCGGGGGCAGGAACCGGGGATGGCCCAGGGTGCCGACGGGGACGTTCCGCTGACCGGTGACTGGAACGGTGACGGCACCCACAAGGTCGGTGTCTACCGCACCGCCACATCCGACTTCTACGGCGCGGCCAAGGACTCGGACGCCATCGTCTACCAGGCCCGCTTCGGCAACCCCGGCGACATCCCCATCGCCGGCCAGTGGTAACACCCGTCCGGCCGCCGAGGACCTCCCTCGGCGGCCGGACGGTCGCCGCTTAGACGGGGGTGACGTTCTCCGCCTGCGGGCCCTTCGGGCCCTGGGTGACGTCAAAGTTGACCTGCTGGTTCTCCTGCAGCTCGCGGAATCCGCTGGCGTTGATGGCGGAGTAGTGGACGAACACGTCCGGGCCGCCCCCGTCCTGCGCGATGAAGCCGAAGCCCTTTTCCGCGTTGAACCACTTCACGGTGCCGGTTGCCATGTGTTTCCCCTGTCGAGGATCGTGGGGTACCGGCTTGTCGGCACCCCTGGGTGAGGTGATCGCCCTGGTCCTCGGACAGTGCTGCACAGCAAACGCCCACAGTGAAACCGCAGACGTTGAGACTTCGGAACCACGACTACTGGCAGAAAAGTTAGCCGATCCGCAGTCGTTCGGCTACGGGCCGCAGCAGAACGCGTGAAGATCGCGCGCATGGTGAGAGGGCGGTGGCCCGCCCCTTTCCGAAAGGGGGCGGGCCACCGCCATGTCGTCGCCTCCGGGCACGGGCATGGGCACGGGTGTGCACCGGGTGAATGCGGACGTCGGAGGTATCCGGGGCAACAGCCGGGGCGGTCGCCGTGACGCGGCAGGGAATCGGCTCACAGGGCCCTGAGGAATGCCGTCCCGCCGTCCGGACTACTCTGCTGCCGCCTTGCGTTGGTTGGCGGCGAGTACCAGGGCGGCCGCGCCGGCCAGCAGCGCTGCCACGATCACTGCCGTCCAGCCGCGCCGGAAGCCCTCCAGTGCGGCCTGGGGCCCGTGCGGGGTACCGATCAAGCTGACCGTCAGGGCTACGCCCACCACGGCTCCGATCTGGCGCGCCATCGTGGTGACGGCGGATCCGGTGGCGAGGCGCGCCGGCGGCAGCGCCGCCGCTGCGGCCCCGATCAGCGTGGGCAGTACCAGCCCCACGCCCAGACCGGTGAGCAGCATCCCGGGGAGCAGCTCGGTGGCGTAGTCGGGGCGGACCGCGATGTCGGCGGCCCACCAGCCGACGCCGCCGGCGAACAGCAGGGTGCCGAGGGCGGCAAGCCGTCCGGGTCCGAGCCTGCGCACCAGCGCGGCGCTGCCCAGCGCGACCGGCGGGACCAGCAGCGGCCCGGGGGAGATGGCGAGCCCGGTGCGCAGCGCCGAGTAGCCCCAGACCTGCTGGCACCACAGCGCCGACGTCAGCAGCATCCCGGCGAAGGCGGCGGTGAACAGCAGCGCCGCGGTGTTGGCCGCGGCGAAGCTGGGCACCCGCAGCAGCGACGGCTCGACGACGGGGGCCGGGTGGCGCGCCGAGCGGTACAGGAAGCCGCCGGTCAGCAGCAGGGCGGCGAGCAGGCCGCCGAGCACCCTGGCCGAGCCCCAGCCCCAGGCGTCTGCCTTGACCAGTGACACGGCGAGGGCGGCGATGGCGAGGGTGAGCAGTGCCGCTCCGAACACGTCGGGCAGTGGCCCGCTCTCCCGGCCGCGCAGCCTGGGCAGTACGCGTACGCCCACGGCGAGGGCGGCGATGCCGACCGGGACGTTGGCGATGAACACCCAGCGCCAGTCGGCCTCGACCAGCAGTCCGCCGAGGACCGGTCCCAGCCCGGCGGCGATCCCGCCGATGGAGGCCCAGGCCCGGATGGCGCCGGGGCGCTCGGCCGGGGGAGTGGCGTCCAGCAGCAACGCCAGCGAGGTCGGCATCAGCGCCGCCGCGCCCGCCGCCTGGACCACACGGGCGGCGTCCAGCCAGCCGACGGCGGGAGCCAGCGCGCAGAGCGCGGAGGCGATGGTGAAGACGGTCAGCCCGGCGAGGAACACCTTTCGGTGGCCGATCCGGTCGGCCAGCCGTCCGGCGACGACCAGCAGCGCGGCGAAGACGATGGCGTAGCCGTTCAGCACCCAGGAGAGGGTGGCCAGGCTGCTGCCGTGGAAGTCCCGCTGCATCGCCGGAAGCGCGACGTTGACGATGAACAGGTCGAGGTTCGAGACGAAGACCGCGGCCGCGACTACCAGGAACGCTGCACGGCGGTGGGGCCGGTCCCCGTCTGCGGGCGCAGCCACTGGGTTTGATATTCCAACTATCTCCATGGCCGGGAAAGCTAGCGGAAGTGAGTTTGAATACGCAACCCTCTGTGGCACGCTGGTGGAGTGACCAAGTCCACCGCCGACCGCCCCGCCGACCGCCGGGCCGCCGCCGACCGCCGGGCCGCCGCCCCGCTGCCGGGCCGCCCCTGCTCCATCGCCGCCGCGCTGCAGGTCCTCGGCGAGAAGTGGGCGCTGCTCGCCGTGCGCGAGCTCTTCTACGGCAACCACCGTTTCGACCGGATCGCCGCCAATACCGGCGCGCCGCGGGACCGCCTCACCGCCCGGCTGCGTGCACTGGAAGAGGCGGGGGTGGTCGAGCGCCGTGCTTACAGCGAGCGCCCGCCGCGCTACGAGTACCACCTCACCGACGCCGGTCGGGACCTCGCCCCACTGACCCAGGCACTGCTCTCCTGGGGCGACCGCTGGCTGTCCCCGGAGCCCCCGGTGGTACTGCGGCACCACCCGGCGGACCGGCCGGACCACCCCGACCATCCGCTGGACGCGGCCTGGACCTGCCGCACCTGCGGGGCGGAGGTGCGCAACCCGGACGTCGAGCTGGAGATCCGCTCTCCCGGTTGGGAACGCCAGGGCCCCAAGCCGCCGCCGGGACGGTAATCGGCAGGCGGACCCACTGCTGCGGCCGGGCTCGTCCACGTGCGCGCGTTCTCCGATCAAGTTCCCTGCGATGCGCTGTGGTTGACGTCATTCCGGGCAACCGGGAGGGTTGGCCGACAGGGGCCGAAGGCCTCTCCTTCCAGGAGGTCTGATGGGGAAGACGGCGGACCATGTATGCGGCGACTGCGCCCATACGAGGGGTGTCCACGTGCCGTCTCTCGGGCGGTGCCTCGGTCTGCTGCAAGGGCCGCTCTGCGGTTGCTCCGTGTTCCGGCGCGCGGACCCGCCCGGGCCTCGCCTCCCCCGAGCCGGGGAGCCCCCGTCGGAGGCGGGATCGCCGTGTGAGGACTGCGGATCGCCATTCGGCCGCTGCCGGTGCGAGCCCTCGTGGGAGCGAGCCGAGTCCTATTACTGAGCTTGCGGCGCATCCGGAGGCGGTCCGTTGACCAGAGACGACTGGATCCTCGCGATCTTCGCCCTCTCGCCCTTGGCCTTGTTCGCCATCGGCCTGACACTCGACATGGTGCTCGGCGGTTCCGTGGAGGCCCCCTGCCACACCTGCGGGCACCATGCCGCTGAGCACCGAGGCGGACAGGACCAGGCTGCGGGCCGTTGCAACGCTGTGTCGGAGCACGGGGCCCCCTGCGGGTGTCAGTACTACGAATCTCCACCGCAAGGAGAGTGGACCGGATACCAAGGGGGTTGCGGCGGCTAGCTCGTGCCCGGTCGGCGGTGCGACGCCGAAGAGTGATCCGTCCAACCGATCCGACTCACGCTCCCACTTGCCGAACGGCAGGAACTGGGAGACGAAAGCCGGGCCCAGCCGCGCTGACCACTTCCGCGACCCCACCGCCGTCGCTGCCCGCCTGCCGCCGGACACGGGCACCGTCGGGGTGGGACGGGGGGTCCAGTCGGAACTTTCGTCCAAGACGGGACCATCGAAGTCGGCGACTGTAGAGGCATGCGCAGCCACGAAGTGGGCTCCGGCCCCATGGATCGTGATACCGAAAACGGCTGGGAGGTCGCCCGCCCCCTTGCCGGCACGTCCCTCGACGGCGTCCGGATGGCCGGGTTCCGCGACCGCATCTCTGTCGGCCTGGACATGCACGTGCTTCCCCGGCCGGCCGTGATCATCGTCATCGGACTCGGGAACGACCCGTTCACGCTCGAGGGCATCCCTGGGCAGCAGCCCCTGAGAAGCCTCGTCGGCGGGATGTCGCCCGGCCCTGCCCGCATCCGCGGCGAGCGCGTCGAGTGCATCGAGATGCGCTTGTCACCCCGGGCAGCCTATGCGGTGCTGGGCGCGTCTCCGCGCGAGCTGGATCGGTCCATCACCGGTCTCGAGGACCTGTGGGGCCGGCACGAGCGACACCTGCGCGAGCAACTGACCGACTCCACGACATGGCAGCAACGTCTCGGGCTGATGGACGACTTCCTCATGAAGCGGGCCGAGCGGGGACCAACGATGACACCCGAGGTCGCAGCCGCCTGGGACCACATCGTGGCCCGTCGAGGCCGTGTGCGGGTCGGTGACCTTGCCGCGTCTTGCGGGTGGAGCCGAAAGCGGCTTTGGGCCAGGTTCAGTGCTCAGGTGGGCCTCACCCCCAAGCGCGCCGCCATGCTGGTCCGCTTCGACCACGCCGCCCGGGCGCTCAGCGCGGGCGGGAACGCCGCCGACGTCGCCCTGGCATGCGGATACGTCGACCAGCCCCATCTCCATCGCGACGTAGTGGCGTTCGCAGGCTGCACGCCAAGCGCTCTGGCCGCTCGGCCGACGTCTGCCGGCTAGCTCGTGGAACAGCGACTCGTGGAACAGCGAAGAGAGCGGCCCCTCCCTCGCATGGCCACCGACGCCGGTCCGCGCACCCGTTCATCGAACGACGGAAGGAAGACACCAGTGACGACCACCGATGTCCGAGCAGCAGACACGGCCGACCGCGGCCTGATCGTCCGGCTCGCCTTCGGCAGCATGGCCGCGCAAACCCTGCGCGCGGCAGTGCGGCTGGGGGTGATCGAGCTGCTCGGCGACACACCCCGTCGGGCCGATGAAGTCGCCGCCGACGCCGGAGCCGAACCTCAGCCCATGACCCGGCTGCTGCGCGCCCTGACCAGCCTCGGCCTGCTGAGGGAACACACCCCGGGCTCCTTCTCGGTGACCCCCGCGGGCACACTCCTCGACCCCCGGCGTCCCGGCTCGCTGACGTCCTTTGTGCGGATGTTCACCGACCCGGTGGCGACACGGGCCTGGGAGCACCTGGACGGCAGCATCCGCACCGGTGACATCGCGTTCGACGCGGTCTTCGGCACGGACTTCTTCAGCCACATTTCCCAAGACCCCGGGCTTTCCGCGGCGTTCAACTCGGCGATGGGCCAAGCCACCGCGGAAGCCGCCGCCGCGCTGCCGCACGCCTTCGACTTCGGCCGGTTCACTTCGGTGGCAGACGTCGGTGGCGGAGACGGTACCCTCCTGGCCGCTGTACTCGACGCGCACCCGGGTCTCACCGGAATCGTCTACGACACGGCGCATGGGCTGGCTCAAGCGCCGCGGACACTGCAGGAGCACGAGCTCACACAACGCTGTTCTCTGGTCGCCGGCGACTTCTTCCGTGCCGTCCCCGACGGCTCGGACCTCTACCTGATCAAGAGCGTCCTGCATGACTGGACGGACGAACAGGCGATCACGATCCTGAGCCACTGCCGCGCCGTGCTGCCGCCCGGGGGCCGCGTCCTGATCGTGGAGCCCGTGCTTCCGGAAGTCGTCGGCACCGACGCCGAAGCCCACGCCGCCGACGACGCAGTCACCTATCTGAGCGACCTCAACATGCTGGTGAACGTCGGCGGCAGAGGCCGCACCCGCAAGGACTTCGAGGACGTGTGCCACCGCGCGGGCCTGACCCTCCTATCGGTCACCCCTCTCACGCGGGCCGCACCATTTTCCCTCATCGAGGCCGCCGCCGACTTCCCGCACACCGCTGCCACGGGAACCTGAGCGGGGCCGCGTAACCGGCGGGCACAGGGCTTCGGTCCGGGCCGCACGGTCGACGCCCTCCGAACCAGGTTTCCCCCTGTGCCCCCGAATGGGCGAGTTACCGGGCCTTGTTCTTGTCGAACCAGATCGTGGCCGCTATGGGAACGATCCCCGCCCAGAAGATGAGGCGCGGCCCGGCCAGGTCGGCCCAGGGAGGCCCCGCGATCAGCAGGGCGCAGAGCATGGCCCAGGTCGATTGCGCCAAGGCGACGCGGGCCCAGCGGCCGCGGTGGATCAGCGAGCGGACGTTCAGCTGCACCCCGGAACGGAGCTTGCGGTAGCGGCGCCAGGCACCGAAGCCCCAGATCGCTGCCATGATCACCATGGACCACAGTCGCTGGGCGACGGGCAGGGGCAGTGCGGGGGCCGGGTGGTCGTCCGACGGAAACAGGTTGATCATGGCGGCCGGCGTGACCAGGCAGAGCAGCGCGAGCCATCGAGTGCCCCGCAGCAGCCGGTAGGTGGCACGGTCGAGCTGCTGCTGCATCCAGGAAGAGCCGGGCTGGCCGGCCAGTGCACCCGCGTAGAGGTCGGCGGCGTGTGCGGCGCCCACGCCCGGCGCCTCCGCGGCCTTCTTCGTCCGGCGGGCAAGGGCTTCGGCGTGAGTGGGGTCGATGCGGAGAATGGCCTCGTCGAGTTGGTCGGAGACGGTGCCATTGCCGGCCGCACTGGCGATGCGGTGCGCGACCTCGTGGGCGTAGATGTCCTCGGGGCCCAGGCGCAGTGCCTCCTTGGCCAGGTCGGACGCCTCGCCGGAAATGCGATCCATATCGGCATGACTGAGCGTCCCCGCGCCCGTCGTCCGGGCGTATTCGACCACCGCGACGCGCCACACCGCGTCCGCGAGCATGGCACGGGGGTATGACTCCTCGGGAGCTACTCGGACCGCCTCGCGCAGTACGGGTTCGACGTTGATCCAGCCCTCGTCGTCCACCATCGCCCGGGCGCGCAACATCAGTGCGCCGTAGTCCTCCGGATCCAGCTTGAGGGCTTCGTCGGCCGCCTCCCTCGCCTGCCGCGGCCCCTCCGTGTTGAAACGGCAGTAGCCCATCTTGACCCAGGCGCGTATGTCGCCGGGATCCTCGGCGAGGTGGCGGCCCAGCAGTGCCAGGGCCTGGTCGTAGCGTTCGAAGTCGATCAGGGCTTGGGCCTGTTCGACGGTCGGGTGCAGCGTGGTCACAGCTTCCGCCTCTTCTTGAGATAGGCGACCAGGTCGTCGTACATGCCGCCGTCGTTGGCGTACATCGCCACGTTGCGCGCCGAGGCGAACCACGGCTCCGACGAGGGCACCGTCTGCTTCGCGGCACCGAGCAGGTCCTTCATGCCGATCATGCGCACGACACCGGTACGCACCGAGTCGAGGAGCGCCGTCTCCGCCGCGGACTCGCACAGGTGGGCGAGGTCGGCCCCGGACAGACCGTCGGTCATCTTGACGAGCTTGCCCAAGTCGACCTTCTCGATCGGGCGGTCGCGCAGGTGGTAACGGAGGATCGCCTCGCGCGCCGGCGCGTCGGGGGGCAGTACGAGGAGCGTGCGGTCGAAGCGGCCGGGGCGGCGCAGCGCGATGTCGACGTCCCAGGGGACATTCGTCGCGGCGAGTACGAAGACGCCCTCGTTGGCGGCGGCGTCGACGCCGTCGAGCTCGGTCAGGAGCTGGTTGACGGTGTTGCGCATGCCCGCGCTCTGCGTACGGCTGCGCTTGCCGCCGAGAGCGTCCAGTTCGTCGAGGAATACGACGCAGGGGGCCTGGCGACGCGCGGTCTCGAACAGTTCGTGCATGTTGCGCTCGGAGTTGCCGATCCACATGTCGAGCACGTCATTGACAGACACGGACAGGAAGCTCGCACCGAGCTCTCCAGCGACGGCGCGTGCCACGAACGTCTTGCCGCAGCCGGGAGGACCGTAGAGGAGGAGGCCGCCGCGCAGGCTCTTGCCGTACAGCTTGCGCAACTCCGGGTTGCGCAGCGGCGCGAGGAACGCGGCGTCCAGGCGGTCCTTGACCTCCTGCATGCCGCCGACGTCGGCGAGGCGTACGGTGCCCGGAGCGTCGACGTCCCAAGCGGGGGCACCCTCGGGGTCGCCGCTGCCGTCGGTGGCGAGGGGTTCTTCCACGAAGCGCGGCGGAAGGACGTCTTTCACCTGGTCGGCGGCGGCGCCCCAGTTGAAGGTGTTACCGGGTCCGGGCTCCGTGGGTGGGGTCGCCGGGGCCGACGGAAGCACAGAAGGCGGCGTTTGCGCAGGTGAGTTGCTCATTGCGCGTACCATCAACGCTTTTGCCTGACCGTCACCCGGCGCGTGCTGCAGTGCGACGGCCACCTGAGTGACCGCGTCGTCCTGCTGTCCGGCGTCCAGCAACAGGCCGGCCAAGTGCAGTCGCAGTGGCACGTCACCGGGTGCCGCCTCGACGGCCGTGCGCAAACTCTGTATCAGGGGAGAGACGTCAGACATGTGGCCACTTTACGAACTCACCGCCACGGGTCATCCGGCGGCCCTGCGGACCTGACGAGCAGTGGCCGTCCGGCCATCGAGGGCCACCGGGGGCGCCCCTCGCATGGCAGCTCTCCGCCGTCCGAACGCGCCGTAGGCGCCCGCCACATGGGCTGCGGTACGTTCCGCCATCCGCTGTGGTCCGAGCGGTTGGCCCGGCCGGCCAGACCCATGGCCACTGACCTCATTTCAGTGGCGCGACTTCGCCGACGATCCCAGTGAGGCCGGAGCGGTCCACGGCGAACCGGCAGGCAGCCCGTCGAGGTGGCCCCGTGCCGGAGGTGCACGAGAGTGGCCAGGAGCCGGTCGATGGTTAGTTGAAGGGTTCCAGCGTCATGAAGGCTTCCTGCGGATTGCCGTCGTGGACGAGTGATTCGTGAGCGCCCACGTCATCGAAGGCGAAGCCGTACGCCTTACCGTCGGCCATCTGTTCGTGGATGATGCGGGAGTAGTGGTTGGTGACGGCGTCGCGGTAGAAGTCGGTGCCGCTCGCGTCGGGTTGGTTGGGGTTCGTCAGGAGCGTCGACCGGTTGAAGCCTGCACACAGGGTGCGGGAGATCGGACCGCGGACAGTGTCATTGGGTGCGTCCAGGAGCTTGTAGCAGCCGAAGACGCTGTCGGAGTCCGGCTTCTGGAAGCTGGTGACCACCGCTCCCGCGGCGTTGGTGAAGTTCATGACGTTGCCCGAGACCCGGCCGTAGTACTTGGTGTCCGGTTCGTTCACGAACGGCGTCACGGTGAGCGTGGAAGTGCTGTACTTGCTCCAGACCCGGTTGATGTAGTCGTTCATGACGTCGGCGGGGATTCCGCCCGCCTCGATGCCGTGACCGGGCGAGAGCGCGCGCACCGGTGTGCCGTCGGGGCCGCTCTGGATCAATCCGCCCCAGCCGGCCGAACGCAGGCGGCTGAAGACGGCGTCGTATCCGCCCGGCTTGAGCCGGCCGGTGCTCGTGACCGTGCCGTTGGCCGCCTTCACGCCCACCGCGTAGGGAGCGGAGAACATGTCGACCTGGGTGCTGTTGATCCACAGTCCGCCGTCATTGAGCGTGTACTCGGACCAGTTGAACAGGATGCCCCGGTTGGGGTCCGAGGGATTCTGCACGGCAGGCTGCACCAGGCCGCCGGTGCTGACCTTGAAGACGATCTTTTGGCCGATGGAGAAGTAGACCCGTCCCGAGAACTTGGGCATCCGGATCGTCTTGGTCTGCCCGTTGGGCGGACCCGCGATCGACGCGTCGGGCGCGGGGGTCGGCGGATTGCCCCCTGTGGGCCATGGGTGGAACGTGCCGTTGGCGTCGGCCCAGCCCTGCCGGCCCGAAGCCAGCTCGGTGCCCAGGTTGTAGACGTAGACCGGCTCGCTGCGGCCCGAGGTGTTCTTGATCGTGAGCGGGATGGTCGCCGGTACGGCCTCTGCGGACGATGACGGCCCGACGAACATGAGACCGGCGGCGGCCACGATCGCCGAGACCCCGAAGCCGAGCACTTTCGATAAGCGGAACACTCTCTTCCTCCTTGTGTGGGGAGCTGCCGTGGGGAGGCGGCAGGCAGGGATAGATGCATTGAAGCCTGAGAGCGCTCTCAGCGTCCGGTTGTGTTCATCTTCTGTCAATACTCTTGACAGGGCCCTCGCCGGACACCCTCGGTGTGAGGGCAGTCAGGAGGGAGCGGAGCCCGGGTCCGGTACGGCGCACCACCCGCCAGCCCAAGGCCGGGTGCACCCCATCGAAGGGGCGGTCCTCGAAGACACGGAGGCTGTCCATGCGGCCGTCACGGCACGCCACGCAAGTCACAACCCGAGGCCGGACGAGCGGATACGGAACCGTCCTGGCGGCCGCCGTCCTGGCATTGTCCACCTTGGCCCTGCATTCACCGGCCACTGCCGCCGGGCACCGTGCCGCAGCAGCACCGGCCGGTGACTACTGCTCGCCGGCCGAGGAGTTCTACGGCGGTGGCCAGTACACCTCCACCTGAGTCCAGGTGGGCCTGAACTTCGGCTCCAGCAACCAGGTCATCGTCAGGAACAGCCAGACCCAGTACCAGTGGGGCGGCTCCTGGTACTACGCGGACAACAACTACCGCAGCTACCCCATCAGTGTGCCCTGCTGACGAGCGTCAGGCGAGACACGAGCGGATCCAGAGTCCTGCTCTCAGGGCAGGTCGCCGATGTGGGTACCGGGCGGCAGCAGGAGTCCTCCGGGTGCTGTTCGCAGGCCGAAGCGCGGGGGGTGGGTGAACGTCGCGGTACGGGAAAGATCGACGGTGCCCCCGGTGAAGCGGGCCGGAGGGACTGTGACGTGGAGGCTCTCCAAGCGGTGCTCACCGAAGTCGACGATGGCGCCCGTGAAGGTGGAGCCGGCGAAGTCGACAAGACCGTCGGAGAACTCCGCGTCCTCGAATCGGACCTCTCCCGCGCCGAAGGCGACGTCACGGAAGTTGACGCGGGCGCCGGTGAATCGGGCGGCGTCGAAGGTGACCCAGCCGCCGCTGAAGACGGTCCGGTCAAAGCGGACGGTCCCGCTGCGGAACTCGGCGAGGCGGAAGTAGACGTAACTCCCGTCGGCGAATGCGACCTCGTCGAAGACCACCTGGTCGTGATCACGGGCAACGAAGAGCGCCTTGATGAAGATGATGTCGCCGCCGGTGAAGCGGGCGCCGCGGAAATCGGCCTCGTCGAGAACCGCGCCAGTGAAGTCGAGGTCGTACCCCTGCCACGATTCGGGTGAGTCGTCTCGCAGATGGGCGCCGATGAGCCGGAGGACGGTCTTGCGTATCTCGCGTTCACTTTGCCAGGCGGTGAATCCCGCCTCGTCGACCGGAGCATCGGGCGCATGGGGCATCCTGAGGTAGCCGCACAGCACGTCGATACAGGTCTGACGCTCCTGGCGCCACTCGTCGGCGAGTCGGGCCATGGCGTACGCCCCGGCCATCCGGGCCGCCGGCTGATCCGCCCCGAGCTGATTGGCCGCGGCCCCGAAGCGGTCGGTGAAGGACCTGCCGTGCTCGCGCTCCTCACTCACCTCGTTGAGGTGTTGACGCCGGTAGCCGACGACCAGGGCGACCACACCGCCGGCTCCGGCGACGATCGCCAGGGCGATCTTGATGCCGTCGTACACATCTCCGGGCTTGAGCGGTCCGGCCGCGTCCAGCCGAGGCCTGCCCAACATCAGCCAGAACATTGCCGCGACGATGCCGACTGCGAAGGCGGACAGCAGCAGCACAACAGCAACATGCAGGCTCAGCGACCACCGCATCACGCTGCGAGGATCTGGACCTGAACGCTCACCCCTGACCGCCACGCCATCAGCGTAGAACCGACATCGAGAGCACGGAACGGCGCGGGCGAGGATCAGCCCGAGGCTGCCGGGCGGCGTTTGTAGGCGGTTTTCGTCGCGGAGCTTCGCGACGAGGGGCTTGCAGTAGTTCCTGGCTCCTTGCGGCCAGGAGCTTGCGAGGGTCCAGGACGGCCTTCAGGGAGCCGTCCAGGCTCGCCTACGCAGGACTCGCCCCGCGACCCGCAGTTCCGGTTCCCCGATCCGCGGTGAACAGCCCTCCCGGAGAGGCAGGCGGGCAACGGTGCCGCTCCGCACGTTGACCGGTGGGCGCTGCTCAGTCCTGCCGGGGTGAAGTACGGCGAGGCGGATCCGGACAGGCTCACCCCGGCCCGGGTCCGCCGGGGGCTCAGGAACCTCCGGGGGAGGACCGGCCGGCCGGTGCTGCTGACAGCCGGAGCGCCGGTCCGCCGCCGAGACCTCCGCTACGTCCAACGCGATGCAGCCCCACCCCTCCTGGACAGGGGCAGGGGCGAATCAGCGTCGACGGGCTAGGAGGGGCGTGCGCGGGGGCGCGGGTGCTGCGGAATGCACCTCGCGCGCCCTGTACGACTCTGGTGCGCCGCTCAGGGCGCTGCATAGGGTTGGCCACGCCGGAGGGGGCTGTCCGGCGCGAGCCGTGCATCCCGGGGGTGGATCGTGAGCCGATCGCAGGCGGAGCCGCGCGTGGAGGAGGACCTCCTCAGGGAGATCGCCCGCGGGGTGGTGGAGCGTGTGGCTCCCCACGAGTTGGTCCTCTTCCACGCCGAGAGCACGGCCTACTTCCGGGATCCCCACAAGGCGTTGAAGGCGGCGCGCAAGCGGGCGGCCGCGCAGCCGAAGGACGAGCGGTTCGGCTTCGGGGGCGGTGAGCTGATCGCCATAGTGACTCCCCTCGTGCTGGCGATGGTGGAAACCGCTCTGGTCGGCCTGGGCGCGGACCTGATGGTGAGGGGCGCGGAGCGGAGCGCGGGCCCGGTGCGTGCCCGGATACGACGCCTGCTGCGGCGCCCGGATCCGACGCAGCGCGAGGAGTCGGCCGCCGAAGATGCCGATGCCCCGGAGGGCCCGGAGCCTTCGGCCGCCCCGGCACCGGCAACCGACACCACGCCCGGAGCGGTCATCGACGCCTCGGCAGGTTCCGAGGGCAACGCGACGGACGGGGCGCCCCCACCCGCGCCGAGAGCCGGGGCGCTGCCCCCTGAGCTGACGGAAACCGTTCGGCAGCAGGTGTACGAGCAGGCCCTGCGCTTCGGCATCGACGAGGACGGGGCCCGACTGCTGGCCGACGCGGTGATCGGAGGCCTCACCGCATAGCCGGTTCCGCCATCATCCCTCGGGAGTCCGCGATGCCGACGCCTGCCCCACCGACGGTTCCCGTCCCCGAGACCCCACAGGATCCGTCCGGACTGCCCGCCGGGACTACGTTCCGGTTCATCCTGCTGATCACCGCCCTCTTGGGGGCGTCGGCCTTCATCTACAACACCGTGTACCTCGCGTTCGCTCCCGGCGCCGATCGCGCGCAGGCGGTCTACGAGCAGTGCGCCGCAGCGGCCGGCCGGGCCGGGGAGATCAGCCCGGCTGTGAACCTCCCGGACTACTTCCTCACCTGCACCGCGGAGTTCGAGCGCACAAAGGCTCCCTGGGCGCTGGCAGGGGTCGCCTCCCTCCTGGCACTCGCCGGGTTGTTCTACTGGGCGGACCCATACGTGCACGTACGCAGGAACGACCTGGTCGCCTTCGCCCCGGAAGCAGACGCCGAAGACGCCGCCCTCGTACGCCACCTGCACGAACTGGTCGCCGAGGCCGGCCTGCACCGGCCGCCCCGGTTCTTCCTGCGCCGGTCCTCGAGCTCCGTCACGGCCCATGCGTTCGGGCGCGCCGGCTGGTACGCCGTGGTGCTCGACGCAGGGCTCGTCACACGGTTCCGTGCGGACCCCGCGCGGCTGCGAGCGCTGGTCCTGCACGAGCTGGCCCATCTGCGGAACCGGGACACCGGCATCGAGTGCCTCACCCGGTCGTTGACCTGGGCCTTCCTCCCCCTGGGGGTGCTCCCTCTCGCCGCCGCCCTGATCGGAACCGCTCCTGGGGACGCGCTGGGCGTCGGGTTGCGGGCAGCGGTCCTGCTGGGCCTCGTCTTCCTGAGCTCCCGGGCCGTGCTCCGGGCGCGGGAACACGGGGCGGATGTGCGGGCGGCGTCGTGGGACGGTGTGCGCGAGGACCTGCTGACCGCGATCGCGGCGGCAGGTGACATCCCCCACCCGTGGTGGAAGAGGTCACTCGGCTTCCACCCCACCACAGAACAGCGCAGACGCATCGTGCACCACCCGGACAGGCTGTTCCGGACCGGGTTCTGGGAGTGCTTCGCGGCCGGCCTCGCCGCCATGAGCGCCGGCAGCGGATTCCTGATCCTGTGGTGGCTCACGGCCCACGAGGCCGACCCGTTGAACAGCCGATGGGCGGCGGCGCTCGTCATCTCGCCGGCCGTGGTGGCCGTCGTCGGCCTCGGGGCGTGGCGTACGGCAGCCCGGTCCGACCACAGGATCCGGGACAGGGTGTTCCCCGCGCTCGGTCTGGCCGTGGGGCTCGTACTCGGCCGGCCCCTCGCGGTGGACAGCGGGATGGCGGCGCCCTTGCCGAGGCTGGCCTCGTCCGGCGCGGCGGCGGCTGCGCTCTGGGCGTTGTGCCTGGCTTTCGTGCTGGTCCTCTTCGAGTGGTGGGCGGCTCAAGCCGCGGCTGCCTGGGGAGCTCCCGTCGCTCCGCGGCGCGCCGGGTGGGCGCTGGGCTGGGTGGCCGCCTCGCTGATCCTGTCGGTCGTGATCGCCTCGTGGATGGTCCTCACCGACGCGGCGGACTGGCTCGGTACCGTCGCGGAGGGGGTCCGCGCCGACCATGAGGCCGTGGCGCAGGTGGCGCCGGCGGGGCCGTACTGGCTCTGGTCGGCCGTTCATCATCCAATGCAGCTGCGCTTCGCGCAGTGGACCCCCCTGATCCTGGCGCTCGTCCTGGTGTGGGCGGTACCGCTCGCCGCGCGTCTGCGGCCCGCACCGCGGTCGGCGAAGACGCGGGGGAGCGCGGCGCAGAGACGGGCGGAGGCCTTGAGCGGCTGGCCCCTCGTGGTCGCGGTGGCCTCCACGGCCGCCACCGCGGCCTTCGTCGGCGGCACGCTCGTCTCCCGTCTCCTGATCCACTCCGGCATCCCCGAGAGGACCCGTACGATGGACGGCTTCCTGCTCGCCTTCACCCACGGAAACTTCGTCGTCGCCATGCTCGTTCAGGGTTTCGTCGCTCTCGCCACGGCGGCCCTGCTCGTACGGCGGCACGGCATCACGGCCGCCCTCTACGGGCTCATGGCGGCCTTCGTGACAGGGTGTCTGGTCACGGCCGTGTTCTTCGGCGGCGTGCTGGCCGCCGGCTGCGTCGACGCACTCGCCCTGCGCCCAGCCGCCTGCGGCGGGATCTCGCTGCCCCTCGTCCGCAACACCCTGCTGCGGATCCTGGTCGGAGGAACGGCCTGCTCCCTGATCATGGTCACTACGGGGGCCGTCGTACTGGGGGTGCGCCGCCGTCTTCGGTCGGAAGCCCCGTCCCGGCCCGTGGTCGGGGCGGCGGCCGAGGGCAGGATCACCGCACGTCGGGTCGGCCTGACGGCGCTGCTCCTGGCCGGAAGCGTGACGCTGTTCGCATGCACCACGGACACGACTGACCGGTCCTTCGGCGTGCCGACGGGCGGAGGCGAAGAAGTCCGCTCCGCCTGCCGACAGTACGACGAACTGCTCGGCTCCCTGGACACGCTCACGACCGCCGAGGTGCACACCCGGCTGGGCAAGGCGAGTCAGTCGGCGGTCCAGGGCGGGGACCCGGCGCTCGCACTCGCTTTCATGGAGCACTTCAAGGCAGCTCTGGAAGGAGATTCCGCAGCGTTCAAAGAACACGGAGATCGAATCAACCAAACTTGCGCCGCTGCCGGGGTCGTGCTGGTGAACCTCCCTTGAACCGGTGAAGCCGGCAGGAAAAGCCACGGCCGGTTCAACCGCCTCCGGTCTGCCGTACGTAACTGACTCCGTCGAGTACAAGGTTCTCGAACGTATAACCGTATCCGGCGTCGAATTCGTTGACCGACCACTGCGAGTACCGGATGGGTCCGCCTGGCACGTAAAGAACCATGGATGAATTCCCGACGATTGCCGGACCGGTCAGGACCTGACGGTTGTTGAAGTGGAGCACAACGTTTCCGTCGGCCGTGAAGACGATCCGGGCCAGCTGTGCGGAGCCCTGGTTGTCTCCGTCCCACTCGCCGACCAGTGCCGCAGGTACGTAACCCCGGGGGAGAAGCGGAGAAGGGGGTGGTGGTGCCGGCGTAGGTGGGCGTACGCCGGGGGATGTCCGGGGTCCGGGGGCCGGCCCGGGACCGCGGCCGGTTTCGCGCAGATCGCCCGTCGGCGTGAACGGCTCGGGTCCCGCGCTCTGATTCGGATCGCTGCACCCGGTGGCGGCGAGTACGGCAATGCAGGCCGCCGCGACCGTGGTCAGCCTGAACAGCATTCCCATGGACATCATTTCCCCCGATTCGATGCCGCCGTGCACGCAAAGAGGTCCGACGAGAGCGTACTCCCGTCGGAATTCCTACGGAATGTTTTCCTCATGATCAGCCCAGGGTCGCGGTGTGCTCCAACGTGATGTCGATGCGGTCTCGGAACGCGAGGAGCAACCCGTCGGTCGGCCTTTTGACTGGGCCCGGCTCACCCGCCGGGCCAGTGGCTGGTGGGAGCATCCGGGCCGCTGACCATCAGTTCACGCGGGTGGCCGATGGCGGCGGCCAGGGTGAGGGCGGTCCCCCAGTTGATCTCCGGTCTCCGATCTCCGATCTCCGATCTCCGATCTCGGCACCGGTGAGGTGGTTGGGCGTCGCCGTCCGCCCTTCGGACCAGGGGTGGCCCGTGGGAACGCATTCTTGCCATGATCGCCAGGTGAACGATGACCAGCGCATACACCCCTCAAAGGTGGCCGACGACCGTGCGTCGCTCACCTCGTTCCTCGACTACCAGCGGGCCACCCTGGCCATGAAGTGCGCGGGTCTGACCGGCGAACAGCTGAAGCGGAAGGCGATCCCGACCTCAGGACTCACGCTCCTGGGCCTGGTGCGCCACGCGGCCTCCGTCGAGCGGAGCTGGTTCCGCTTCGTCGTCAACGCCGAGGAAGTCAAGGCGCCTTGGCCTGGCGAGGTCGACGGCACCTTCGCCGAGTTCGACGTCGAGGACGCCGACGTCGGCGAGGCGTTCGACGTCTGGCACGAGGAGTGCGTCCGTGCCCGCGCCGTCGCTTCTGCCTTCGACTCCCTCGACGACACCGTCAACTTCCGCGGCGAGACCATGTCACTCCGCTACGTCCTCACCCACATGATCGAGGAGTATGCGCGTCACAACGGCCACGGCGACCTACTGCGCGAAGCGATCGACGGCGCAGTCGGCGAGTAGACATTGGCCCTCCAACAGGTCATGCGGTTGGCCGCAGCCGTGCCGTCCTCGGCCGGACGGACTCGGTGGCTGCTCCCCGGAGGTCAGCCCGCCCGGCCGTCAGTGCCTGAGCCATGGGCAGCGAGCTGTTGCCGGAGACTTGGGCGCCTGCGCAGCCGAGATCGCCAGAGGAACTCGAAAGCCGACCCCTGCACCGATGTCAGACCCGCTCGAACGGCTCCGCGTACTTGAAGACGCCACGCAGAGCGGGGTCATGGACGGTCAGGGTGCGGACCTGGAAGTACTCGCCCCACGAGGGTTCCGGTGCGGTGATGCCGTACTCCGTGCTGGTCCGGAAACCATAGCGGCCGTAGTACGCGGGGCTGCCGAGAAGGGCGACGAGGGGCTCGCCCAGGGCATCCGCTGCGCCGAGCACGGCGTGGACGAGGGCGAGGCCGACGCCGCGGCGCTGGTGGTCGGGGTGCACGCTCAGCGGGCCGAGGCCCAGGGCAGGGGCAGCGCCGACATGGCCCCGGGTGCAGACCACGTGGCCTACTACCTCGCCCCTGTCGCTCAGTGCCACGAGCGAAAGTTCCGGCAGCCAGCCGTCGCAGGTGCGCAGCTCGTCGAGGAGGGCTACCTCCACCGGGAACGGACTCTCCGGCTTGGCGAAGGCCGCCGCGGTGACTGTTCTTACGGCGCAGACATCGGCAGGCGTTTCGCGTCGGATCAGCACCGGCACAGTCTGGACCCCGAGCCACAGAGCCGCAAAGGATTTTTGGCCGCCTCGTACGTGACGACACCCGTGACGAGGTCGTTGCCGTGACCATCACCACGAAGCACTCGACGCGTCGCCGGCTACGTCGCGGGCAGGAGCACGGCTGGAGATCCTGGTTGTCCCGCCCGGTCAGCCCTTGACGATGCAGAAAGGGTGTCCGGCCGGATCGGTGAGGACCCGCCACCTGTCTTCATGCGGCTGGTGATCCGACTTGCCTGCGCCCAGCTCCAGCAGCCGGTGGGGTTCAAGGCCTGTGGCCTGCTGGTAGAACGCTGCCAGCGCCAGTGGATCAGGACAGTCGAGTGTTATCGCGCTCAACTTCATCTGCAGGGTCATGACGCCTCCGAGCCGGTCGACAGACTTTCCGACGCACACATGAAGAGGCGCTGCCCAGGCCGGTTCGACGGACTGGCCAGGCAGGACATCGGGTCGGCGGACCGTGTGAACGTCTGCGACAGGTGCGCGGCCAACGCGAACGCTCGACACATTCAACGAGACCGTCGGCTGCGACATGTCCGATGGCTGCCGCCGTCGATCTCCTCGACCAGTGGTTCGCGTTCTTCGGCGTCCTCGAGCGTCTTGATGATGACCCGCTCGACGCCAGCGTCTGTGATCTTCCGGGGGACGCCGGGCCGCCGCCCGCTACCTGGGAGCCGGGCCCCGGCCCCCGCGACGGCTGGGCCTGCCAGGTGCTCAGGTCAGGCCCCATGCCGCCGGTTTCGTCGACGGTATTCGTCTAGAGCGCGGTGGAAGTCGTCGTGGGTGTAGTCCGGCCACAGCGTGTTGGTGAAGCCGACGGGATTCAGCCTCCAGCGGCGTTCGGTAGCCAGGAGCCGGACCGTTTCGGTCGTCTGGGCCGGTATCGTCTCGAGCTCCGCTTTGGGCCGTGCGGCGGTGTTGTCCGGGGAGGACGACCTACCGGCGAGCTCAAGGGTCTTCTTGCTGCTGAGGCGGAGGGTGTCGGTCAGGGAGACGGTGTTCTGGCGGGGCCAGCGCCGGTTTCCATCGGTGGGTACCACGAGGTGGCGGGGTGCTGGGGGCGGTGGCGGGTGGTCCGTGATGCCGTCACGATCAGCTCCGGAAGGGCCGAAGAGTTCAGCGGGTGCGGAACAGGGCGCTGTCGGCCAGGGCGGCCGGAGCGGTGTGGGCCTCCGGGTCCAGGTTGGGTTTGCCGGTCACGTTCGGAGCTCGGCTACCGGCCGACCTACCCGAGCGCCGGAGCCCTGTGACGCTCACTGCGCCCGGCCGGTTCAGCCCCGTGATCCGCCCAACCGGCTTCCGACTGCCGGAACCAGCGAGCGGGCGCGGGAGGGGACGCTCCGCACGGTGTGCTGGTGGCATGACGAGCGCTGACCTGGGTGTCCGTCTCACTGCTGCGGATTCGCGCCGGTGGCGTCGGCGTCCAGGTTGGTGCGGTCGAGTCCCGCGCAGTGGCGGTGATCGGGTCGGGCGTCGGGCCACCGCCACTCGGATCGTCCAGGTCCGGCCGAGCGGGAAGCTGGAGTGGTTCAGGCGAGCCAGTCGGTGTAGCGGGTGGGGGCGAGGTGAGCCTGCGTGTCGGTGAGGACGTCACCCTTGACGACGGCGAACATGCCCGCGGTGGGGTCGGTAACGACGGTGCGGTTGTCGCCCTTGTGGGACAGGGTGGTCCGGCCGAGCTCGTCCAGGGGGAAGATCTCGGGGCCGGCGATGTTGTGAATGCCATTCAGCGGGGCGCCCGCGGCCACCTCCGCCACCGCGTTGGCCACGTCCTTGGAGGCGATCGGCTGGATCGGGGTGGCGGGCAACCGGACGGTGTCGCCGTCGGTGGTCCAGGAGAGGACGGCGTCGATGAACTCCATGAACTGCGTTGCCCGCACGATCGAGTAGGGGATGGGCCCGGCCGCGAGGATGTTCTCCTGGAGCACCTTGGCCCGGTAGTAGTCCAGCTCCGGCACCTGGTCCGCGCCGACGATCGAGAGGATGACGAAGTGGCCGATGCCGCCCTTCTGGGCTGCGGTCAGAAGGTTCTCCATCGAGGTCTGGAAGAAGGCCGGCGAGGCTTCGTCGAAAGTCGGGGAGTTGGTCAGGTTGACGACGACGTCGGCTCTCGCCACCGCCTCATCCAGTCCCTGGCCGCTGATGACGTCCACTCCGGTGGACTGCGAGTGCGGCACCGCTTCGTGACCGGCGGCATTCAGAACCCTGACGACCTGCGACCCGATCAGCCCGGTACCACCGATGACTGCGAACTTCATGACCTGCCCTTCGCCGGCAACTGTGTCCGTAATATGGCACATCCTCCCGACATGGAGCTGCTATGAGGGGTCATCTGTCTGGTGAACGTGTTGCTCAACTTGCCAACACCGCCTCGCATGGCCAACTCAAGCTCGACGGAGCCGCTGGTCGGCGGACAGCACGCGGGACCGGGCCCTGGCTGCCGTCCAGGCAACGCCGACCTGGCTGGTCGGCTCGACTGGAGTACGGCTGGCACCGACTCCGCCACCGCGAAGCACGGCAAGAGGTTGAGAGCCGAACCCACCACCCGACTCCACAAGCAGGCCGCGTCCGCCACGTCCGGCCGTGTAGCGGATGCGGCTCGTGCTGACCGCCGGCACGGCGGTCACGGCCCCGGAGATCGTCTCGCGGCGTCGCCGCTGACGGAGAACGACGTGCCGTCACCCTTGCTGGGCCGCGCTGCTCACACCAACCCGCGTTCGGTTCCACCAGCCGCTTCGAGGGCGTCGCCGCCCGTTCCGAGTACGGCCCACGCGCGCGATGGCTCGCACCCGTGCCGTCGACGGACGTGACCGGGCCGGGCCGGGCCGGATGTCGGCCCTCGGCCAGCCGCGCGCGGTCGCTGGGGATCGTTCCGGCTCTGGGCCGGTCGGGCCCGGGGACCAGCCGATCGCCGTTGGATGGCACGTGACTGCGGCGGGACCGGCAACGGGCTCTAGCCAGGAGAAACGTGAGTGGCTGTTCAATGGCACGCGGCGCACCAGAGGGCCCCGACCAGCACCCCGCACGTCGTCACGTGAGGGAGTACGGCGCGCGCTGGGGCTCGGGCTGGGTCACGGAGGGCAGGCCCCGGTGACCCGGTCCGGTCAGCAGCCGATCGTGACCCACTTGTGGACGGGGGAGGTGCGGCTCGTGTCCCTCCTGAGGCTCGACAGGATGTCGAGTTCGGCGCCGGTGGGCGGGGCGACCAGGCGGAACGTCACCCAGGCATCACCGAGGGAGTCGGTAGTGCCCGAGGTTCCCGAGGTGTAGCCCTTCTTGCCGGGAATCCAGTAGTCCACCCACACCGGTTGTCGCGCGAATCCGGGTACGTCGGGGAGGTCGTGTGAGATGTGCAGGGTCACGTCCACCGCGCGGATGGAGTACGGCCATGCGCCGACGGTGGTGCACTGCTGGAAGGCGGTGACGTGGGCGTCGTCGAACCACCACTCCTTGTCGACCGCCGTCGTGTTGTCCCGCGTGCAGTGGAGCAGGGTGCGGGTCTGCGTGGTGCTGTAGTAGGTGCCGTCGGTCCAGGCGACCTCGTAGCTGATGCTCAGCATCGCGTCGGCGGGCGGGTTGTCCACCGTGTAGTTGAAGGTGACGTTTCTCCTGGCCGGGTCGAACTGGCCGAAGAGCGTGCCGAATTTGCTGGTGCCGGGGATGGTGTAAACGGCGGTGATCTTGGAGTTGTCGGCGTCGTGAGCGACGGCTTCCAGGTTCAGGGTGACCCGGTCGACGGGTACGGCGGTGGTCGTCTTACCGCTCCCGGTGGTGTCCATTGCGCAGTGCTGGTCCACGTAGGCCGCCACCGGGCCGTCCAGACCGGCGTAGGCGGGCGACGCTCCGGCGGCAGTCAGGCCGATGAGCAGGGCCAGACCCGCGATCAGTGTGCTCAATGGCCTTGGCGGTCCTGGTGCTCTCCTGGTCATTGTGATCTCTCCCCCAGGGACGATGATGCTGTTCGGTGTCGGAGCCGGGTCAGCAGGCGATGGTGGCCCAGGAATGGGCGGGGAAGGTGCGCGAGCCCGCTTGGCCGCTTGCCAGCACGTCGAGTTCGGCGCCGGTGGTCGGAGCGATGATCACGAACGACAGCGTGGCCTTGCCATCGGAGTCGAAGACGCCGGACGCTCCCGGGGTGTAGGTCTTCTGGCCGACGATCCAGTAGTCGGCCCAGACCGGCCGGCCCGCGTACCACGACGGCCAGGAGGACGAACCGTGCGCGACGTTCACCGTCACGATGTCCTCGCGGACATAGGCGTGCCTTCCGCCGACGCCGATGTCGACGGTCTCGCAGCGCTGGGAAACGCCGGTCACGGTCACATGGTCGTCCCACGTCGAGGCGTCGACGTAAGTGGTGTTGTCCCGCGTGCAGGGAGCCAGCGGAGCGCTCACGAAGTTGCTGTAGTAGACGCCGAGGTCGTGCCACCATATCTGGTAGGTGACCGTCAGGGTCGCGCCCGCGGGCGGGTTGGACACCGAGAAGTTGAACGTGGCGTTCTTTCTGGCGGTGTCGAACGCGCCGGTGGCGGTGCCGGTCCTGGTGCTGCCGCTGATGGTGTAGAAGGCCGTGATGGTGGAGTTGGCGGGCGCGTAACCGACGGACTCGAGGTTGAGGGTGATCCGGTCGGTGGGTATCGCGATCGTCATGGGACTGCTGCCGCTGTTCTGCACGGCGCAGTGCTGGTCCAAGTCGGGCGCGACCGGTCCGCCCGGGTCGGCGGAGGCGGGTGACGCCCCGGCGGCGGTCAGGCCGATCAGGATGGCGAGAGCGGCGGTAACCGCCCTCCAGGTCTTCCGGGCTCTTCGGGTCTTTCGGGCCATCGCGGATGCCCCCAGGTCGTTGGTGCCGGACGGTGCTCTCCACTTGCGGTGGCAGAGACGCCCGGTGCGACACCTACGGTTCCTGGCCCGGTCCAGCCCCACACGGCCCCCGTGACAAGACCAAGTAGGCCCGTTGACCAGCCACTTGGCATAGCCCTGAACCCAAATCAGGCGCGACAGGCCGGCGTCGCGCGGGGCGACCGGCTTCGTCTCGCCCTCCACCGCGATCTCCTGGCCGTGACCGCGGGGTACCGGCCGCTCCGCGCCTTCCCGCTCCACCCACTGAGTGAGAGCCGCCCGGCCGCGCTGGAACGCCGACGTCGCGACCGGCACGGACCGGCGCCGGCGATCGAACTGCCCGGTGCATCGACTCAGCTCGTCACCGGTTCGAGCCGAAGCCTCCGGCTCGGCCACGGTGGTGGTTGCGCCGCGCCGAACCAGACCCTGACGTCCTCCCCGGTGCGGACCGGCAGGCGTGGGTAGTCGTTCTCGGTGTGCTCGGTGCGGTGCAGCGCGTGGCCCGGGCTCAGGTGCCGGGCGGCGTACTCGTCGAAAGCGGTCGCGTCGGACGGATGGCAGACGGTCGCGAGCACCTCACGAGCACCGGGCGCGGGCGTGAAGCCGGGTCCGCGCAGCAGCAGGACGTCGTCGCTGTCGGTCATGGTGGCGTTGGCCGCCTCTCGGTGCTCCCGCCACACCGGGCCGGAGTAGAAGGACTCCAGCGAGCGCCGTCGGCGCGCCATGTCGGGGAACGAGCGCAGCCAGACGAAGCGGTTCGGGTCGTCCAGATCGCGGAACCGGCCGCCGACGGTGATGCCGGCCGCCTGCTGGCCGGTCACGAACTCGCGCTCGAACAGCTCGATCAGCGTTTCCCGGGCTCCGGGACTCAGGGTGTACTGCCGGAGTTCGACGATGCTCATGCGCCGGCCCGCCCGGTCCGGGTGAAGTCCATGGTCCAGTTGTGCTCCCAGGTGCGGCCGTCGTCGGCGGAGAACTCCTGCTCCCAGCGGGCGTGGTCCGGGCCGAGGCGGTACCAGGTGAAGTGCACCCGGATCGGGCGCCCGTCGTAGGTGTCGTCACCGTAGAAGTCACCGCGTTCCCCGGTGAAAGAACCGACCACGGGCGGGTCCAGCCGGCCCGTCCGACTGTCGGACCAGTAGATCGACCAGCGTCCTGTCTCTCGGTCGAGCAGTCGCAGGGTCACTCCCTGGCGGCCGAGGGTGGGGAAAGTGATCTCGTCGATGTTGCCGGCGCCCCCGAACAGCGGCCGGATCACGGCATGGCCCGGGAACTCCACCCAGGTTCCGGTGCCCGGTGCGAGCGGTGTGGTGAGACGGCGGTTGGCCACGTCCCAGGAGCCGTGCAGGAAGTCGAAGTCGTTCATGCGTCGCAGGTTAGGGACGGTCCACTGACATCTTCTGTCAGTGGATGTGGATACTGGGCGGCATGCGCGCGAGCCGACTGGTCACTCTGCTCCTCCTGCTCCAGAACCGGGGCCGGATGACCGCCCGGCAATTGGCCGAGGAGCTGGAGGTCTCCGTCCGTACGGTCTACCGGGACGTCGAGGCGCTCGGCGCCGCCGGAATCCCGCTGTACGGCGCCGCCGGACACGAGGGCGGCTACCAGCTGGTCGGTGGTTACCGGACCCGGCTCACCGGACTCACCGCGGACGAGGCGCAGGCCGCGTTCCTCGCCGCGCTCCCCGGCGCCGCCGCCGACCTGGGGCTCGGGGAAGCGCTCGCCACCGCGCAACTCAAGTTCCGTGCCGCCCTTCCGGCGGAGCTGCGCGAGCACGCCGAACGGATCCGCAAACGCTTCCTGCTCGACGCGCCCGGCTGGTACAGCGACGCCGACCGCACGCCCTATCTGGCTCCGGCCGCCGCTGCGGTGTGGGAGCGGCGGGCAACGGTGCTGCGGTACCGGCGCTGGCGGGCGCCGGAGGAGATCGAGCGGCGGGTGGAGCCGTACGGGCTCGTACTGAAGGCGGGCCGCTGGTACCTGGTCGCGGGCGGGCAGTCCGGGATCCGCACCTACCGGGTCGACCAGATCCTCGGCATCCGGCCGCTGGAGGAGTTCACCGCTCCGGAGGGGTTCGACCTGGCCGCCTACTGGGACCGCTACTTGGCCGACTTCCGGGCCCGGCTGCACACCGGGACGGCCCTGGTACGGCTCACCCCGGAGGGCGCCCGCCGTCTCGGGGTGACGCCCACCAGCGACGGGTGGACGGAGGCCCGGGTGCCGATCGAGTCGGTCGACCACGCCTACGGGGAGTTCCTGCGGCTGGGTACGGACATCGAGGTGGTGGCACCGGACGAACTCCGCGACCGCATCGCAGCGACCGCACGGACCTTGGCCGCCCGATACGATCGCTGACCCCGGGCGGAAGGCACCCCCGGCCCCGGCTCCGGCTCCGAGGCCGGACGACGACCTGTGGTTCGGCTCGACGGGATCCGTATCCGGTTCACGCGTGGTCGCGCTCACGGTGCCTCCGGCCACGTCGGCACGGGGCCTTGACGTCGGCGCGGTGGCCGAATCGACGACAAGCGGGGCGGAGTCGGTCGCGGCCTCCATTGTCGCGCGGTGACTGGGGGCAACGCGGTCCGCTCGGTCGACTGCGAAGGGCTCCCGGGCGAAGTCCCCTGCCCTCGCTGCCCTCTTGACCGCCGCTACGCCCGGGACCCTGGCCGCGACGGCCCTCAACGGCGCAGCCATCCAGCCGCAGGGACGGGGGTCCCGTACAGGGCCACAGGGCGCACGTGCCGAGCACGAACAGCTTGTCGTCCTCGCCCCCTTCCTGGGAGGTCAGGAAGGGGGCGAGGGTGTTGCGCACAGCCCGTAGCGCGATGGCCGGACCGCCACTCGCTCCGTCCCGGCCGGCTGCCGGGACGACCGTAGTGGCGGTCCGGGGTTGGGCTCAGTGGGTGCTTGCGCGCCGGCGTCGGCGGAGCACGACGGCTCCGCCCGCGAGGGCGAGTGCCGCGCCGGAACCGCTGGCGAGGAGCAGGGTGGACGACGGGGCGTCGTCCACCTCGCGCTGGAGGCTGTAACCGCTGGAGTAGCCGGTGGTGTCATACGCCGAGCCGGGCAGCTTGTCGGCGTAGCGGGCCTTGACCAGTTGCTGGTATGCGCGGAGTGACACCGATGCCTGGCCGCTGAGTCCTTGCCGCGCTTGGTCGTTGAGGGGCTCGACGGTGGTGAGCTTGAGCTGGTACCAGCCGCGGATTTGCGGCTCGGTGAAGACCAGCGTGCCCAGGGTGGCCTTGCTGGCGTACGTGGCGTCGCTGTCGCCGTCTCGCACGGCTGCCAGGTGCCAGCCGCCGCCCTGGGTGGGGGCGAGCATGACGGTGGCGTTGCGGCCGTTGACGGTGGTGCTGAGCGAGGAGACCAGTTGCGTCAGTTTGATCGCCTCGGTGGGCAGTGGCTTGGCGGTGCCTGCGACGAACCCGGGGGTGATCTCGTTCAGTGCCACCGGGTCCTTGATCGTGAAGACCGGGAGGCCCTGGCACGGCTCTGCCGTTTCCGGGATCGTCTGCACCGGCTCACCCGCGTTGCCGGTGGGTACCGGGGTGCGCAGGAAGCGGCATACCGCGTTGTGGACTTCGGTGGACTTCACCGCGTTGAGGGCGGCTTGGTAGTCGGGGATGTCGGCGGGGAGCGGGTCCTTGGCCGGGGCCGCGTGCGTCGGACCGACGACAGACAGAATTGCGGACGCGCTCACTGCAATGACGAGGGACAGGCGGGAGAAGGGAGAGGCCGCCCGCTTGCTGGGCATCTTGGTGCCGCTGGTGTCGCGCATGTCGCCTGCCTTAGCGGGAGATACCGATGCGGGAATGGGTCCACTTGGACGAGCTGTTGCTCACGTAGTCGTTGTAGTTCCACCACGTGTACGTGGTGGTGTCCGGCCACGGGTCGGCCACGGCGATCGTGCTGTTCGACGTGTCGAAGCCGTAGACCACGTTCATGTGGCCGCCCCCGGACGTCCACCCGATGCGGGCACCGATCGGCCGGGCCGCCTTGACGTCGGTGTACACCTGGTTGAACGTGGCCGCGCTGCTCAGGCCCGAGCCGGTGTGGGCCATGCCGAGGCTGCTCCAGCCCCTGGCCATGTCGTCGAGCGTGGCGGGCTGGTTGTTGCAGCCGTAGTAGGGCTGGGCCCGGTTGCAGAAGTCCGTCTGTGTGGAGCCGAAGCCCTGGAACTTGGCGATGGTCAGCCCGGAGGCGACCCAACACCACTGGGTCTTCTCCTGCTTGTACATGGTGATGGTGTCCTGGCCCGCTTCGGCGTGGGCGGTGCCTCCCGCGGCCGCGAGCGATCCCAAGGCGGCCAGCGCGATGGCCGTCGCCGTGGTTCCGTACCTGAACCTGCCCATTTTCCTGCCTTCCCCTGATGGGTGCACGAGATGAACGAGGCAATGTGACAGACATATGACAGCGCATCATGTCCAGGTCACATAGGGGTCTTGCAGGCGATTACTCCCTTCTGATTATTTGTCGGCTAATAACCTGAGTCGGCGGCGCTTACCGCTCACGCCTGCCTGTCGAAGCCGGAGCCGGGCCGTGCACCCCGACCCGCCCGCTACTCCTCTTCCCTGGTCGCGGAGCATCTGACGGCCGCGACCTCGGTTACCCCGGGAGGGCGTCACGTTCGTCTCGACGTGGGGATCGAGAGACGTCCGGGACGTGCGCCTGGTCCGCCCTGAGCTGGTGGCCGACATCAGCGCCGACCGCGCCGCCGACCGCGCCGTCGACCGGGGCGGCGCATGGCGCTACCCGCTAAGTCCTCGAAGCGGCGCCGACCGAGCCCGCCGGACCCGCCTGATTCCGGATTGCGGAGACGTGCGGGTGTGCCCGGGTCGGCACACCCCCACCCCACGGCCCATACCTTGACGAAACTCAGCGTACGAACGGATGAGCGACACGGTGCACAAGCACGACGAGGCCATGCGCCGCCACTTCCATGAAGCCGCGTCCCGGCGTGGATTCTCCGTCGCCCCGGCACAACAGGCCGCTGTGGAGCGGCTGTCCCGGCTGGCAGCCGAACTCGCCCGGCCGGCCTGGACGTTTCCCAAGCCGCCCCGCGACCTCTACGTCTGGGGCCCGGTGGGCCGGGGGAAGAGCTGGCTGGTGGACACCTTCTACGAGGGCCTGCCTTCCGGCCGCAAACGCCGCCTCCACTTCCACGACTTCTTCCGGCGCCTGCACGACGGGGTAAACCGACCGGATGCCCGCCACAACCGTCAGAGTGCCGTCGACCGGGCTCTGGACGAGCTGATCGGGGACAGCCGGATCCTGGTCTTCGACGAGTTCCACGCGCACGACGCAGGTGACGCGATGCTGATCGCGCGCCTCTTCCGTACGCTGCCGGACCGCCGGACCGCCGGACCGCCGGACCGCCGGACCGCCGGATCACCCTGGTCACAACGTCCAACTACCCGCCCGCCGGGCTGATGCCGGACCCGCTGTACCACCACTTGTTCGAGCCGACCATCAAGCTCATCGAGGAGCGGATGGACGTCCTGGACGTCTCGGGTCCGGTGGACTTCCGCCGACTCGCGGTGCCGCATCCGGCGGGCGGCCACCGGTTCGCGACGGGCTTGTGCCTGCCCCCCGACCACACCGCCCTGGAAGCCCTCGGCCTCACCGTCCCGACGCCCGCGGAGGCTGCTGCGGTCCAGGCCCACCTGCGGGAGCTGCCCGCCCGGGCGGTGCGCGGCGAAGTCGTGTGGTTCGGATTCGACGTGCTGTGCGAGACCGCTACGGCTGTACCCGACTACCTCTCGCTCGCAGAGCGGTTCGGCACCCTCGTACTGGACGGCGTACCACCGCTGGCCACAGCTTCCACGGACGGACGGCAGCGGTTCGCGAACCTCGTGGACGTGGCCTGCGACCGGGACATCCGGCTGGTACTCATCGGCTCCGACCCCCTGGCCGGCCTCTGCGCCGATCCGACTCTGTCGCGCGACCTGGACCGCACGTCAAGCCGCCTCGCGATGCTCCAACGGGCGGTCTGAGGCTTCCCTCCGGCTCCCGAGCCACCGACTCCGATAGGTTGCGCCCTGCCCGCAACGCCTCTTCGCCTGCTTCACCGCCGTCTTTCCCCCGCCCGTAAGGCTCGCGCCGGCCGCTCGGAGGCCGTCTTCGGCTCGCCGACGGAATCCGGACATCCTCGCTTCCTTCCGTTGCCCGGCTGGTACGGGTGTTGCCCGAGGCGCCGGTGTGCCGGATGCTGGCCCGAGCCTGGGAATCGGGGGGAATCCATGGCCGCGGTACGCGGAAGCGGGGTGCTCGACGCCTCGCAGGTACGGATCAGGGGCGCCGACGGGGAGGTCGTGGGCGCAGGCTTCCTCGTCGCTCCGGACCTGGTGTGCACCTGCGCCCACGTCGTCGGCCAGGCCCGCGGCCCGGCATCCGTCCCGGACCCCGCAGCAGGGTCCGTGGACCTTGACTTCCCGCTGGTCGAGGGCCGGCCGGCGGCCCGGGCGCGCGTGGTGTCCTGGCGCCACGGCGGCCATGACGTAGCGCTGTTGCGGCTTGAGGCACCCGTGGCGGGGACGCGACAGGCACCGCTGGTGGACGGTACCTCGGTCTGGGGACACACGTTCCGCGCGCTGGGCTACCCGTTCGGAGCCGACCACGGCATCTGGGCGTCCGGGGTGCTGCGGGCCGGGCAGGGGTCCGGCTGGGTGCAGATGGAGGTCCGCGGGAGCGGTCCGGCCGTCGTGGGCGGGTTCAGTGGATCGCCCGTGTGGGACGACGCCCAGGACGGTGTGGTCGGCATGACGGTCGCCGCACACCAGGGCGACCGCACCGCCTACCTGCTGCCGTCCGCCGATCTGGTCGACGGTCGGATGCTGCGTCCGCGCTGTCCGTTCCAGGGACTGGCCCCCTTCGCCGAGGACGGGGCGGAGTTCTTCCACGGGCGCGACGACGACATCCGGCGGGTCTTCGGGGCGGTGTTGCGACGCCCGGTCACCCTGGTCGTCGGCCCCTCGGGATGTGGTAAGTCCTCACTGGTCAGGGCCGGGGTGCTGCCGAAGGCGCGGGGCGCGGGGATGGACGTCTCCGAGCTGCGCGCGGTACCGGGCGCAAGGGCCGCCGCGGTGCTGGCGCGGGCCCTGTCCGACCTGCTGGACCCCGCACCCGGCGAGGTGGAACGGCTCGCCCGGGCCGAGGAGCTGGCCCGACTGCTGGAGGCGGGCCGTGACGTTCCGGCCGAGCTGCGGGCCCGGCTGCTGGCCCGGCCCGGCGCCGCCCCCGCCGGTCACCTGCTCTTCGTGGACCAGCTGGAGGAGTACGCGGTCGGTGCCCCCGACGACGCCCGCGAACTGTTCCGGCTGCTGGCCGCCCTCGCGGGCCGGGAGGGCGGCATGCTACTGCGGGTGGTGGCCACCGGGCGCCCGGGCTCGCTGGAGGCCCTGGTGACCCCGGAGACCTCCGAACTGGCGGGGGAGGCGGTCGAGTTCCTCGCCGCTCTGGCCGGTGACGCCCTGGAGCGGGCGGTTACCGAGCCGGTCGCCGCCGAGCCCGGGCTGTGGTTCGAGCCCGGGCTGCCCCAGCGGATCGTCGCGGACGCCGGTGACGCGCCGGGCCGGATGACGCTGGTGCAGTTCGCGCTCACCCGGCTGTGGGAACGCCGCAGCCGCTCGATGCTCACCCATGCCGCCTACGACGAACTGGGCGGGGTCGCGGGCGCCCTGGTCGGGTACGCCGACGAGAGCCTCGACGCCCTGACGGACCGGGAGCGCCGTTCCGCCCGACGGCTGCTGGTCCAGCTGGCCCGGCCCGAAGGGGACGGTTTCGTGCGCAGACCCACCCGGATCGGCGAGCTGCCTCCCGAACTCGCCTCGGCAGCCCGGGAGCTGGCGCCGGGCAAGCTCGTCGTCCTCTCTCCCGCCCCGGACGGCTCCGGTGAGATCGTCGACCTCGCGCACGAGTCCCTCACCCGGCTGTGGCCCCGCCTGCGCCAGTGGCTGACCGACACCAGAGAGTTCCGCACCTGGCAGGAACAACTGCGGACCGACCTGCGGCGCTGGGAGGCCCACGGCCGGGAGGCCGCCCGGCTGCTCGGCGGCACCGACCTGGCCGAGGCCCAGCGCCGCCTCGCCGGCCATCCGGACGACACCACCCCCGAGGAAACCGACTACGTCCGGCTGAGCACACGGGCGGCCCGGCGCGGCACCCGGATCCGACGGACCGCCGTGGCCGCACTCGCCGCACTGACCGCCCTCGCGGTCGTCCTCGCCCTCCTCGCCTGGCAGGGGTTGCAGCGAACCGAAGAACAGCTGCGCGTCCAGGCGGCCGGCCTCCTGGCCCAGGCGGCCGACGACATGCCGGGCGGCGAACCGGCCACCGCGCTACAACTCGCACTCGCCGCCCGGAGTACCAAGCAGACCGCCAAGACCGCCGAGGCACTGCTGCGGCAGTACGTACGCCATACGGACCTCCTGCACGCCTACCCTTCCGTCTGGGAGGGGAACGTCAGCGGCATGGACGCCACCCCGGACGGCCGGACCCTGGTGGTCGCCGCCAGACCGGCCGGGGGCGGCGACCGGTACGTGTTCACCCTGGTCACCGGCGCGCTCGACGGCCCGATCCGGACCCGCAGGCTGGGCGGCGAGGTCCAGGCCAGGTACGAGAGTGCCCTCAGCCCCGACGGACGTCTCTTCGCGGTGTCCTCCCCGGACTCGATCCGGCTGTGGCACCTCGACAGCCCCGAGCACTCCGAGACGCTCGAGCTCCCCGTTCGTGAGATGCCCCAAGACGTCGGCAGCTCCGTCGACTTCAGCTCGGACAGCCACCGCCTGCTGCGCACCCTCACCGACCACACGATGGCGTGCCACAACGGCACCCAGCCGTGCGTACCCGCGTTCGCCGACGCGTGGGAGGTGCCCTCCGGCCGGCGCCTCACCGTCGCCGCCGACCTGCTGCCGCGGACGGGCGTGGACGCGGTCGCCTTCACCGGCGACGCCGACACGGTGGCCATGGGCTACTCCGACCCCAAGTCCCCACAGCTGACGGTCAAGGAACTCGCCACCGGCCGGACCCTCTACACCGCCGGCCCACCCGCCGACGCGCACGATGAGATGTCGGCGGCCCTCAAAGCAGGTGGTGAGCTCGTCGTCTGGACCGAGGGCAACCGGACCTACAGCCGCCCGCTGGGACGCACCCCGGGGGCGGTCACCGAACTGCCCGCGTTGACGGCCCGACAGGGCAGCGAGGCATCAGGCGCCTACGACCAGTACTCGCCCGGGCTCGTTTCCGACTCGGACACCCCTGGAGGCTACGCGGACGTCGGCCTGTTGGAGCTCCGTACGGGCCGGTACTTCACGACCCGCCTCCCCAACGCCGGCAACGCCCCGGGCGCGCACGGGGCCGTCGCCGCAGCGCCGGCACCAAGAGGTGGGCTCGTCGTCCTGGTCCCCATCGGAAACTCGCTCATGGTGGTGGGCGCCGGACCCGCGGGCACCGAACGGTTCCAGGACGGGGGCACCAGCGACGGGGAGTACGCCCTGGCCCCGGACCGCAGCGCCATCGCGCGCCTCACCAGCGACTCCCTCCAGGTGCTGGACGTTTCCCGTACCCACCGCCGTTCCGTGGCCCTGCCGGCCGACAAGGACGGCGCACGGGTCAGCTGGACCGCCGACGGCCGGTGGATCGTGGTCTGGCGGCGAGACGACGGTCTCTTCCGTGCCTACGCCGCGGCGGACCTCGGCCGGAGCGTGGATCTGCCCCGCCTCCTCAAGAAGGACGTTGTCAGCGACAGCCTCGTCGGCCTCCAGGGCTCGGAGATGGCCCTGCTCGGGTCGGACGGAACGGTGGCCCGCCTGGACGCGGCGACCGGAGCGGTCCTCACCCCCGCGTTCTCCGCCCAGGAGAACCCTGACGACGTCGACCGCATGCGGGACACGTTCGGCGAAGGCCGGATCGTACCCAGACCCGGACACCCGGGCCAAGCCGCCGTCGTGAGCCGGGCGGCATCCACGAACGGCGAGATAGGCCTGTGGGACCTGCGCACGCAGAAGCGCTTCACCGCCCCCCTGCACGGCCTGGCGGTGGGCACTTCGAGCACGCAGCAGCACTGGCACGGCGACACTCTGGTCTTCAGCGCCGACGGGACCCGGCTGGCCGTGAAACAGGGAGACGGCCGGATCCCCGTCTGGGACGTCGACGCCGGAAAGCAACTGCCCGACCCCGTCACGGTCCCCACCCTGACGAACCTGGTCGGCTTCGGGCCGGACGGCACCCTGCTGACCTGGGGCGCCAAGACCCTCACCGTCCATGACCCGGCGCACGGGACGGCCGTCACCGCCGAGGTGAAGCCGGTCTACTCCATCGACGTCAACACGGCGAACGCGGCGATCACGGCGGACGGCCGACTGCTGTTCGAGGACGGGGAGCGTGCCCGCGTGCTGGACCTGCGGCCGGACGCCCAGTTCCGGGCGCTGTGCGCCGCCGCAGCACGCGATTACACCCCGGCCGAACGGAGGCTGCTCCCGGACGGGACCCCGTCCCGCGCCCCGTGCGCCTGACCCAGGCATGCCACGATTTTGTAACCGATCACTGGAACGCCGGGTCCGTCCCGTCGTCCCGCACGACGATTCCCCCATGACCAGTACCGAGGACATCAGCGAGAACATCGGCCTGGAGGACGGCTCCACCGTCCGGTTCCTCCTCTCGGGCGCCCCCGCGGCGGCCGCCGCGCCCGGTGGGGCCCTCGGGCCCGTCGTTCCGGTTGGCAGACGGGCCGACGCGGTCGCCGCCTTCGCCACCGACGCGCTTCGCTCCACCCTGAAACCCCTCGGCGCCCTCGTCCGCGAGGTCCACTCCTCGATGACCTCCGTACCCGTGCCGCCCACCGAGGTCACCGTCACCTTCGGCATCCAGCTCACCCAAGACCTCCAACTGGGCATCGTCAACGGCAACAACCAGGCCCACCTGACCGTCACCGCCACCTGGACGCCGCCGGCGGGCGACTGACCATCCGCACAGATCCCGGCCGGACCACGGGAGGGGGGCGAGGCGGTCCGGCTCGGGCAAGCACGACTGCTGTACGGGGGCGGCAACGCGGCACGCTGCCGGATTCCCTCCTCGACGTCGGGCAGTGCGCGGCGGATCCCGGCGGCGGTCTGTCGCGTTCGGCTCTTGCTGCCGTGCGTGAGGTGTGCGTGAGGTTCTTGACCCTCACGTGGCGTCAGGCTGCATAGTCGAGGGCGTGGAGGATCACTGGACCGTGGGGCGCGTGGCCGAGCTGGCCGGCGTGAGCGTCCGCACGCTGCATCACTATGACGAGATCAGACTCGTTCGGCCGTCCGCGCGGACCGCGGCCGGGTACCGGGCCTATTCGGCTGCCGACGTGGAGCGGCTGCGGGAGGTGCTGGCCTACCGGCGGCTGGGCTTCGGGCTGCGGGAAGTTGCGGAACTGGTGGGCGATCCGTCCACTGACGCGGTCGCGCACCTGCGCCGACTGCGCGGCCTGCTGCTGGAGCGGCGTGATCGCGCTGATGCCATGGTGGCGGCCATCGACAGGGAACTTGAGACACGGGCGAAAGGACTGGAGGTGACACCGGAGGAGCAACTGGAGATGCTCGGGGCACGGCTGTACGACGCCATCGGCGGCGCGTATACCGCGACACGGCGTACCGATCCGCGGATCGCCGCGCAGATCTGGGACGCGCTCGGGGACGCGCAGACGGTGCTGAACGTCGGGGCCGGCACCGGCTCCTACGAGCCTGCTGATCGCAACGTGACCGCGGTGGAGCCATCGGCGGTCATGCGGGGGCAGCGCCCTCCCGGGTCGGCGCCGTGCGTGGCCGCCGCCGCGGAGAGCCTGCCGTTCGAGGACCAGTCCTTCGACGTCGCGATGGCCGTATCCACCGTTCACCACTGGGGAGACCCGAAGGCGGGGCTTCGCGAGATGCGGCGCGTGGCCCGCCGCGTGGTGGTGCTGACCTTCGACACCGACGAGCCCGGATGGCAGGACCGGTTCTGGCTTACCCGCGACTACCTGCCCGAGTTCGCCGTAGTCCTGGCGGATTTTCCCCCGCTTGCCGCAATGGCCGACGCGATCGGCGCCCGCGTGGAACCGGTGCCCATTCCGTGGGACTGCGCCGATGGCCTGTTCGAGGCGTACTGGCGCCGACCGGGGGCGTATCTGGAGGATCACGTGCGCCGTGCGATGTCGGTGTGGACGAGGGTCGGGCCGCAGGCCGAGCAGCGGGCGGTCCGAAGCCTTGGCGACGACCTCGACTCCGGCCGGTGGGCCGAGCGCAACGGCGACCTCGCCGACCTCGACGCGGCAGATCTCGGCCTCCGCCTGCTCATAGCGTGACCGCCCGGAGGCCGGCGGTGTTCCGGCCGGGCCCAGCGGGGTTAGCCCGGCCTTCGGCGGTGCGGTAGGGACGGCAGGAGCGTGTACGCGGACGGTGCGGCCGGAAGGCCCGGCGCTCACGGACTTCGTACGAAGGCCCCGGCGCGGCCTGCCGCTGCGGCCGCCTCGGCCGCCCGCCGGGCCGCGGCTTCGTCCAGGGGAGCGTCCGTGGTCAGCAGCCGGTAGTACAGCGGGGCGGAGACGGCCCGTACCATCTCGGCGGCGTCGGTGCCCTCCGGCAACTCCCCCCGTGCGACGGCCTGCTGGACGCAGGGTGCCCATTCCGCTACCCGGACCTCGTAGAAGCGGTGCAGGGCCTCTGCAGTGCGGGCGTCGCCGGCGGCGGCCGCGATGACGGCTTTGAACAGGGGGCCCTGGCGCGGGTCGGACAGGGTGCGCCGAACGAGCCGGGCGTTGGCCAGCAGGTCCTCTTCCAGCGAGCCGGTGTCGGTGCGGGGGAGGGACTGCTCGGCCATGTCCGTCAGCAGGTCGGCGACCAGGCCGCCCACCGTGCCCCAGCGCCGGTACACGGTGGTCTTGCCGACCTCGGCCCTCCGGGCGACTTCGGCGAGGTCCAGACCGTGGAAGCCCTCTTCGGCCAGCATGTCCCCGGCCGCCTCCAGCACGGCGGCCCGCACCCGGGCCGTCCGGCCCCCAGGGCGCACGGTCCCGGGCTCGGCGGCCCTGCCCCACCCGGTCCCTGCATCCCCTGCGTCCCGTGAGCCGTCTGCGGGCATGGGGGCATCACTCGTCATAACGGGTCCCTGGTTCCATTAGTGCTCGTCAACTGTTACGTTGAGGGCATCTTAATGGGTCTGCGATCCCATTACTGTTCGTGGCAGGAGTCCATCATGGAATACAGGCAGCTCGGCGCGTCCGGCCTCAAGGTCCCCGTCCTCGGTTTCGGCGCCGGCACCTTCGGCGGCCGGGGTCCCGTCTTCGGCGCTTGGGGCAGTACCAATGCCCAGGAGGCGCGCCGACTCGTCGACATTTGCCTCGACGCCGGCATCACCCTCTTCGACACCGCGGACGTGTACTCGGCGGGCGCCTCGGAGGAGGTTCTCGGCCAGGCCGTCAAGGGCCGCCGCGACCAGGTGCTCATCTCCACCAAGGCAGGGCTGCCGACTGGAGACGGCCCTGGCGAGTACGGCACCTCCCGCTCCCGCCTCATCGGCGCGGTCGAGGACGCCCTGCGCCGGCTCGGCACCGACCGCATCGACCTCTTCCAACTCCACGGTTTCGACGCCGCCACTCCCGTGGAGGAGGTGCTGTCCACCCTCGACCAGCTCGTCCGCTCCGGCAAGGTCCGCTACGTGGGCGTATCCAACTTCGCAGGCTGGCAGCTGATGAAGTCCCTCTCTGCCGCCGACCGGAACGGCTTCCCCCGCTATGCCGCCCACCAGGTGTACTACTCCCTCGTCGGCCGGGACTACGAGTGGGAGCTAATGCCCCTCGGCCACGACCAGGGCGTCGGCGCGATCGTGTGGAGCCCATTGGGCTGGGGCCGCCTCACCGGCAAGCTCCGCCGCGGCCGCCCGCTGCCCGCCGGCAGCCGGCTGCACGCTACCGCCGACTACGGCCCGCCTGTGGAGGACGACTACCTGTACGACGTGATCGACACCCTCGACGAGGTTGCGCAGGAGACGGGCCGGACCATCCCCCAGGTGGCCCTCAACTGGCTGCTGCGTCGCCCGACCGTCTCCACCGTCCTCGTCGGCGCCCGCGACGAGAACCAGTTGCGGCAGAACATCGGCGCCGTCGGCTGGCAGCTGACCGCCGAACAGGTCGCCCGCCTCGACGCCGCCAGCCACCGCCCGGCGCCGTACCCGTACTTCCCGTACGAACGCCAGGAGGGCTTCGCCCTCCTCAACCCGCCGATGACCGCCCGCAACTGACCACCCGGGGCCCGGCCCCCGCCGAGGCCCACGAGTCCCACATGCCCCGCCACGGGGGATCGGTGAACATCTCGAACGGCGCCATCACCCGCCCGAGCGCCGCGACGAGATCATCCCGCGCAGCCGCAGGCAGCAGGCCGGCCCCTCTCGTACCAGCGCGGCCGCCAGAGGTCGAAGACTTCGTTCCCGTCGGCGGGTCGGCTGCGGCCGCACGGCGGACGTGCTCGTCCGGGCCCGCCTGCGGTTCGACGGGGGCACGCCCGGTCGGATCGAAGGCCGCCGGCGCCCGCACTTCCGGGTCCTGGTGCCCGAACAGGTGCGCCAGGCCGCTCACCGCTTGACGTAGTCGATGGTCTGCATCATCCCGAGGTCTTCGTGGTGGAACTGGTGGCAGTGGGCGATGGTGCGACCGATGAAGTCTTCGTACCGGGCCAGGAAGGTGACGGAGTCGCCGGGAGTGCCTCCGGCCAGGCCGACGGTGTCGTGCCAGACCGGAGGATCGAGCCGCCGGCCGTTGCGGTGAGTGACCAGGAAGGGGTTGGTGTGGAGGTGGAAGGGGTGGTTGTGGGGCGGCAGGGTCTCGTCGGTGCGGACCGTCCACCGCTCCACGGTCCCCAGGCGCAGCGTGTGGTTGACGTATCCGGGGTCGAAGAGGCCGTAGGCGGGATCCCGGGTGAGGTCTGCGTCCGGGCCGGCGGGGGGTGTCGCTCCGGTGCCCAAGATGCGGAAGGCGTTGGGGAAGGTGCCGGGGAAGACGCCCTGGTCGGCGTGGAAGAGCACTTTGCGGTCCGCGCCCGGGTCGGTGAGGTCCTGCTCGTTGAGGAAGGGTCTGCCCGGCGGCAGCGCGGTCGGCAGCGCCATCGGCGGGACGACCGGCTCGCCCGCGACCTCGATCGTCATCAGCGCTCCGGACACGCCGTCGGCCCGCAGTTCGTACCGCCCGGGGGTGCCGCCGCGGATGAGTACGTCGGCGCGGTTGCCCATGGCCAGCTCCAGACGGTCCAGGGTGACGGTCCGGGGGAAGGTGATGCCGTCCTGCGCGATCTGGTGCATCGGCAGGCGCGCGCGGCTCCCGGCAACTTCGAGCCGCAGGGAGGTGAACGCGGTCGCGGCGACCAGCCGCCACCGCTGGACCGCCCCGGGACGCAGTTGCAGGGTGGGGTTGACGGCGCCGTTGACGGTGAAGACGGACGGGACGCCGGTCATCCAGTTGCCGGAGGTGAAGGCGGGGACCTTGCCGTCCTTGACCTTGAGTTCACTGATGCAGACGACGATGTCGGCGGCTGCCTTGATCTCGGGGACCTCGTCCACGTCGCCTTCGACGATGATCACTCCGGCCATACCGCCCGCGATCTGCTCGGCGGTGGATCCGTGCAGGTGCGGGTGGTACCAGTAGGTGCCGGCCGGATGCCCGGCCGGGACGTGGACGGTGGTCGTGTACCGCGGCTCCGGGCCGCCGGCGGCGACCTGCCGGGCGGTGCGGGGGGCGAACTCACGCAGCACGTTGTCGGCGTGCCCGGACGGGGAGACGTGCATCCCGTGTGTGTGCAGGTTGAAGCTGTTGGGATGGTGGGGGATGTTGTGACCGCCGTCGTGCGGAGGGTTCGGCGGCAGCCCGTTGACGTGCGTGAGCCGCAAAACGCCACCGCCCCGCACGCGCAGGGTCGGCCCCGGGATCGCCCCGTTGTACGCACGGGTGGTGATGCGGCCGTGGCCCGGTACGGTCACCTCGGTGAACCGGACGTCGAGCGTCTGCTCGACCGACGGCACCGTCGGACCGTGCCCCGGCCGCGAGCGCGCCACGGCCGGCTGCGGGAACGGCACCGAAACCGCCGCATGCCGTCCGGTCCGAAGCCCGTGGTGTGCCGCCGCGAGGCCCGCGGCGGGGATGGCCTTGAGTACCGATCGACGACTCACTCCGCCAATGTCTTCCATGGCCGGACAATCTAGATCAGAACATCCCAAACTTTCCGGATGGCGAACCAGTTGCAATCGCTCGGTTTCGTGACAGTGGTGTGAGGGACACCGCGTGTTCCCGGCGGAGGTGGAGCCGATGGCCAGGGCGGGTGGGGCTGCGGTGGCGTGCCGGCCCCGTCGGCACCTCGGCTTCCCCGACCCGGTGGTCGGCATGGACCCGCACCCGCGGTTCCACCGCCGCCAAGTGTTCCCCCGGCTCCACACGACAAATGTGTGTGCCGCCAGTTCGCCCGTGGCGGGGTGGGCCCGGTGGGCTGGAGGACCTGGACACGCCATTAACCGCCTTCCGGGTAGAGCTGGAAGTGCTCCCCTCCGCCTCGCGACTCCTGCGCGACGCTATCGTCGTCGGTCAGTCGATGCCGGGGGAGAGTTGGCGCGGGCGGTTCATTCCGGGACGGCGATCCGTGTGGTGTGCCGGGCATGGCGGGGAGGTTGACTTTGCCGTTGCGTCAACTTCTACGGTCGTGTGTGGCCGGAGGGTCCGGTCGGGATGGGAGTCGGTGATGGCCTGGTCGATCGCGGAGGTGGCCCGGATGTCGGGTGTGACGTCGCGGACGCTGCGCCATTACGACGAGGTGGGCCTGTTGCCCCCGGCCTGGGTGGGGGGCAACGGCTACCGCTATTACGAGGAAGGCGAGTTGCTGCGGTTGCAGCAGATTCTCGTGATGCGGGAGTTGGGCCTGGGGCTGGTGGAGATCGGGGCGGTGCTGGCCGAGCAGGTCGACCGGGTGGAGGCGCTGCGGGCGCACCACCTGCGGCTCATGGCCGAGCGGGACCGCCTGGACACGCTGGTCCGTACCGTCGCCCGCACCATCGCCGAGCTTGAGGAAGCAAAGGGCATGGACGACATGACGAAGATCAACAGGCCGGAGAACCTGTTCGAGGGGTTCGACGGCACACGCCAGTCGGATGAGGCGCGCGAGCGGTGGCCGCAGGCGTGGGAGCAGTCCCGGCAGGTCATCGAGACGCTGACCGCTGAGGACATGGAGCAGTGGCAGCGTGAGGTGACGGCGCAGATGATCCGCATCGCGGAGTTCATGGCGGCCGGCACGCCGGTGGCCGATCCCGCGGTGCAGGCGGAGATCGACGCCCACTACCGGGGTGTGTGCCGGTTCTGGACTCCGAACGCCACCGCCTACAAGGGAGTGGGGCAGACGTACGTAGAGGATCCGCAGTTCCGCCAGAACTTCGACAAGATCGCCGAAGGCCTGGCCGTCTACCAGCGCGACGCGATGGTCGCCTACGCAGACAGCCGCCTGAGCTGATGCGCGGGCTTGGCGAGGAGGCTGCAGACCCCCGGCACGTCATTGGTTCGGTCCACGGCAGGGTGTCCTGCGTGGATTGCTGCCGTTCCAGCGGGTACGAAGGTCTTCGCTGACGACCACAGTCGCGTTCGATTGGCGGGCGGGAGGTTGCGGCAGCGCAGGGGACCGCCGCAACCTCCCATCGCCAGCGACGGACATTGCTCACTTGTCAAACACTCCGCCCGGCGCACCGTCAGCGCCGCAGCGAACCGGATGCCTTGCTCTGAGCTTCAGTGAAGATCCGACCGGACCTCGGTCAGCCGATGCCTTCGACGATGCGGAAGTCGCGCTCGACGCCGTCGGAGAGGGCGACCAGCGCCTCCTGGTAGGCCGCACTCTCCCGCGCCGCGACGGCCTGCTCGAAGCTGTCGAACTCGATCAGGATGGTGCGCTCGGCGATTCCGGCGTCATGCGCCACGACCCGGCCGTCACGGGCGAGGACCCGACCGCCCCCTGCCGCGACGGCCGGACCGGCCAGCTTGTTGTAAGCAGCCAGCTTCTCGGGGTCTGAAATGGTGCGGTAGACGCTGACCCAGTAGCCCTTGGGCATGGAACCTCCAGTGTGGGGATGAGTGCATCCGACTTACGGGTTGGTCTCGGACGAGCGTCGGCGGGCGAGAGCGAGGCTTGTCAGCGTCGTGATCGCCATCGCGCCGATGCCGACCAGCGCCGCGGTGGTGTAGGCGCTGTCGTCGGGGAAGAGATGGCCGGGGCCGGTGCCCGCGGTGAGGATCAGGCCGCCGATGGCGCTGCCCAGGGAGTACCCGACGCTGCGGACGACGTAGTTGAAGCTCATGGCGCTCGACGTCTCGCTCTTGGGGGTGACGGCCAGGATGGCGCCGGGCATCGCGGCCGAGAAGCCGCCGACGCCGAAGCCGAGCACGCCCATCGCCGCGAACAGTTCGGTCAGGTCCGACCGGGCCGCCGCGAACAGGGCGAACCCGCCCCCGACCACGACGGCGCTGCCGGCGAGGAGCAGGGGGTCGGCGATCCGGGTCCGGACCCGCGGCGTGAGCTTGCCGGCGACGAACCCCAGCACCGAGAACGGGATGAGGACCAGCCCGGCGACGAAGGTCGTCAGCCCGAAGCCGTAGCCGGCACCGTGCGGCGTCTGCGCGTACCGGGTGATGAGCGTGAGCAGGAGGTACATGCCGATCCCGCCGACGAACATGGCGAGGTTCGCCCCGGCGACCGCCGGGTGCCGCACCGCCCGCACATCGACCAGGGGCGTCGTGCTGCGCAGCTCGATGACGGCCCAGGCGCAGAGCAGCACCGCCGCGACGACGGCCAGGCCCGCCGCCACGGCGAGGTGCCGGCTCCACAGATTCCGTTCGCCGGCGAGGAACAGCACCAGGAGCAGCGCAGCGGCCAGGACGACCGCGCCTGCCACGTCCACGTGGGCGGAGCGGCCTTCGGGGGCTTCGGGCATGGAGCGCCACGCAGTCAGGAGGGCGGCGGCGGTGACGACCAGGCCGAGGCCGTAGGCGGCTCGTACGCCGCCGAGCTCGGCGAGCAGTGCGGCCAGCGGGTAGCCGACGCCGGCTCCGATGATCGAGACCACCGAGATCAGGGCGATCACGGCCGCGCTCCGCTCCTCGGGGAGGTGGTCCCGGGCCACGCCCATCATCAGCGCCGTCAGTCCCAGCCCGACACCCTGGGCCGCCCTGCCGGCCAGCAGCCACGCGAACGGCAGCGGCAGCACGGTGAGCGCACTGCCGGCGACGACGACCGCCAGCGTGACGAGGATCGTGGCCCGCCGGTGCGGGCCGGCTCCGAGCCGGCCTAGGACCGGCGTGGCGACGGCGCCGCTGAGCAGCGCGACGGTCAGCGTCCACTGCGCGCTGCCGAGCGAGACGTGGAACGAGGTCGCCACGCTGGTGATGAGCGGCGTCCCGAGGCTGGCGACCGCCGCCACGACCAGAGCGATGAACATCAGGGCGGGGACCAGCAGCCGTGCCTCGGAACGCGCCACCGGTAACGTCTTCACCTCGACCCCGTCGACCGGCTGCCCGGTCACTGCTTCGGCCCTTCGTGGTCCTTGCTTTCGAGCTCCGCCAGATGCCTCAGCGCCGGAAGCGCCGCCACCAGCGCCTCGACCTCCTCGCCGGTGAGCTTGCCGATCAACCGCTCGAACGCGCGGACGCCCGCCTGGCGTCGCGTCCGGACGTAGGAGGCGCCGGCCTCGGTCAGGCACACCAGCGTGACCCGCTTGTCGGACGCGTCGCCCCGCCGCTCGACCAGGCCGGACTCCTCCATCACCCGGACCAGGGCGGTCATCGCGGGCTGGGTGACGCCCTCGACCGCGGCCAGATCGGTGATGCGCCGCGGGCCGGTCCGGTCCAGGGTGGCCAGGGTGGCGGCGGACGTCAGGCTCATGTCCCGGGGCAGGCGTCTCACGGCCCTGGTGGCCAGGCCGTAGAGGGCTGCCCCGATGGCGGCGGACGCGCCAGGAACGGTGTCTTGGCGACTCACGCTCGAAGCATAGCAATTTTATATTCACAGTTTATGGAAATCGGGGACAGACAGAGCCGGTGGGCGCGGACCCGTCGGACGTCGTCCGACAACGGGGTTCGGGTTCCGGCGAAGCGTACTTCCACAAAATGTTGACCGGCATCTATCGGAAGGCTTCGCCAGGGCGCACCATCCAGGTATCCGCAGGGCATCTGACGCATCGTCGGCCCGGCGGGTGTGACCTGCCTGTCCTGTGCCGTCGGGAGGTATCACGACATGGACCAGCTCAGCGACTGTCCCGCCACACCGGCAACCCGGCCGGCCGCCCCCACCCCCGCGCCGACGCCCGCCGCGCCCAGCCGGCGCGGCGTCCTGACCGGCCTGGGCCTGGCCGCGGCCGCCCCCTTCGCCCTCGGCGCCCGGCAGGGCCGGCCGAGCACCGTCGACGCCCGGGGGACCCGGCCGGACGACCGGGCCCCCGGCGACAGCGCGCCCGTCACCCGGCCGACCGTCCTCCACAACGCCTCCCTCGCGCTCACCATGGACCCCGCGCTGGGCGAGGGCCCGCTGGGTCTCGTCGAGCACGCGGACGTCCTCCTCGGCGACGGCGTCATCACGGCCGTCGGTACGAATCTCCCCAGACCGCCCGGTACCAAGGTGATCGACGCCTCGGGCAAGCTGCTGCTGCCGGGGTTCGTGGACGTCCACACCCACCTGTGGCAGTCCTCGATGCGCGGCGGCTGCGCGAACAGCGACCTGTTCGGATGGCTGGCCGACTGCAACCGGGCGACGTTCCCCCGCATCACCCCGGCGGACATGTACCGGTTCGTACGCCTGGCCGCCCTCGACACCGTCCAATCCGGTGTGACGACCCTCGTGGACTGGGTGGACGCCATCCCGTACGACACCACCGTCCAGTACGTACGGGCCCTGACCGACACCGGCGTGCGCTTCGCCTACGCCATGTTCCAGGCCGAGGAACGGGCCGAACTCCTGACCCGGGCGAAACGTGAACTCATCGACCCGGCCCCCCTGGCCTCGGCGCAGATCGCCACGCACGCCGCGCGGGCCATCGAAGGCCTCAACCGGGTCCACTGGGAGATCGCCCAGGACCTGGGAGTCATGCTCAACAGCCACGTACTCGAACGCGCCGAACAGCGCGCGGACGACCCGATCGGGGTGCTGGGCGACATCGGCGCGCTGGGCCCGCGACTGCTGATGAACCACGCGATCCACCTGAGCGACGCCGAGATCGACCTCGTCGCCGCGCACGACGTACGCGCCGCGCACTGCCCCCTGAGCAACATGAGGCTCGCCTCCGGGGTCATGCGGCTGTCGGACCTCGGCCGGCGGGGCGTGAAGGTCGGACTCGGCCAGGACGGCGGCACCAACGACACCTCGGACTTCTTCACCCTGATGAAGACCGCCATCGGCCTCCAACGGGCACGTTCCCTGCACGCCGACGTCTTCCCCGAGGTCCAGGACGCGCTGCGCTCCGCCACGCTCGGCGGCGCCGAGGCGATCGGCATGGCCGACAGGATCGGCTCGCTGACCCCCGGCAAGAGGGCCGACCTCATCATGATCGACCCCGCCACACTGAACTTCGCCCCGCGCTTCGACTGGGTCAGCCAGATCGTCTTCAACGGCCGCCCCCAGAACGTGGACGCCGTCTTCGTCGACGGGCGCCCGCTCAAGCTCGACGGCCGCCTGGTCGGCGTCGACACCGAACGCGTCGTACGAGAGGCCGAAGCAGCCGCAGGCCGCCTGCGGCACGCCGCGTGACGTGCGGCGACGGGCACAGCGCCGGCCCGGGCCGCTCCGCGCGGGAGCCCCCGCACCGCAGCCCCGGCGCGCGTGCGGCACCAGAACCGCGAGCGGACACCCCCGGGTGACCGACGGGACACCCCTCGGGCCGATTGCCGGGCGGACATCGGGACACAAGCGCGGCGTGCTGAAGATACTCCTGGTGATCCTGATCGGCTCGGCGGCGGTGCTCGCCGCGGTCGCCGCCGTGCTCTCCTCGCCCTGGTGGTGGGCCGTGGCCGCACCCCTGCTGCTCCTCGCCGTGACCGCCCTACACGACCTCGTCCAACGGCGGCATTCGGTCCTGCGCAACTACCCCCTGCTGGGGCACATGCGGTTCGCCCTGGAGGCGCTGCGGCCGGAGATCCAGCAGTACTTCGTCGAGCGCAACTTCGACGGCCGCCCCTTCGACCGTGACACCCGCAGCATCGTCTACGAGCGGGCCAAGGGAACCGACGCCGAGGAACCGTTCGGCACCGAACTCGACCTCTATCGACCCGGCAGCGAATACCTCGTCCCCTCCATGGCACCGCGCCCGGTGGCCACCGACCCGCCCCGGGTACGGATCGGCGGACCCGACTGCACCCGGCCGTACGACATGGCCCTCCTGAACGTCTCCGCGATGAGCTTCGGCTCGCTGTCCGCCAACGCCGTCCTCGCCCTCAACGCCGGCGCGCGAGAGGGCGGTTTCGCCCACGACACCGGCGAGGGCGGCCTGTCCGAGTACCACCTGCGCCCCGGCGGGGACCTCGTGTGGGAGATCGGCACCGGCTACTTCGGGTGCCGCACCGACGACGGCGGCTTCGACGAGCGGAAGTTCGCCGAGAAGGCCGCGCACCCCCAGGTCAAGTGCGTGTCCCTGAAGATCAGCCAGGGCGCCAAACCCGGTATCGGCGGCGTGCTGCCCGGGCCCAAGGTGAACGCGGAGATCGCGAAGGTCCGCGGCGTGCCGCAGGGGGAGACCGTGATCTCGCCGCCGTACCACCGCGTGTACTCGACCCCGCGCGAGCTGGTGCGCTTCCTGGCCCGCATGCGCGAACTCGCCGACGGCAAGCCCGTCGGGTTCAAACTCTGCGTCGGCTCGCGCCGTCAGTTCCTCGCCGTCTGCAAGGCCATGCTGGAGGAGGGCGTCACGCCCGACTTCATCGTCGTCGACGGGGCGGAGGGCGGAACGGGCGCCGCGCCCCTGGAGTTCGCCGACAACGTCGGCCTGCCGCTCGGCGAAGGACTGATGACGGTGCACAACGCGCTCGTCGGGGCCGGACTGCGCGACCGCATCCGGATCGGGGCCTCCGGCAAGGTGGCCACCGGCAGCGACCTGGTCAAACGCCTCCTCCAGGGCGCCGACTACACCAATGCGGCCCGAGCCATGATGTTCGCGATCGGTTGCATCCAGGCGCAGCGCTGCCACACCAACACCTGTCCCGTCGGCGTCGCCACCCAGGACGAGAGGCGAGCCCGCGCCCTGGACGTCGACGACAAGTCGCAGCGCGTCCGGCGCTACCAGGAGGCGACCGTCAAGAGCGCCCTGCAGATCATGGCGTCGATGGGCGTCGAGGACCCGGGCGGTCTGCGCCCCCACATGCTGATGCACCGGGTGGACCCCCACACCGTCCGCTCCTACGCGGAACTCCACGACTGGCTCGCCCCCGGAGAACTCCTCGCATCTCCGCCCGAAGGCTGGGCAGGCGACTGGGCGGCGGCCGATCCCGACCGCTTCACCAGCTGACCAGGCCCTCGAACGCCGAGGGCCCGACCCCGACCGGAGGGCACCCCTGTGGCACGCACCGTCGCCCACGTGATCGTCGACGCGCTCGAGGAGCTGGGCGTCCAACACGTCTTCGGCGTCGTCGGCGACGCCCTGAACCCGCTGACCGACGCCATCCGTACCTCCGACGACATCAGCTGGGTCGGCTGCCGCCACGAGGAGGCCGCGGCCTTCGCGGCCGGTGCGCAGTCCCAGCTCTCCGGAACCCTGGGGGTGTGCATGGGTACGGTGGGGCCCGGCTCCGTGCACCTCCTGAACGGTCTCTACGACGCCGCGAAGAGCCATGCGCCCGTCCTCGCGATCTGCGGCCAGGTGCCCCTCTCGGAGGTCGGCAGCGACTACTTCCAGGAAGTCGACAACGACCTGCTCTTCCGGGACGTGGCCGTTTACCGGGCCACCGTCACCTCCCCGGACCAGATGCCGCGTCTGCTGGAGTCGGCCGTACGCGCAGCCGTCACGCAGGGCGGAGTCGCCGTCCTCACCGTTCCCGCGGACCTCGGCGACCGGGAACTGACCGACGACCGGCCCACCCGCTTCGCCCTCGACCGGGCCGTCACCCGCCCCGAGGACCCCGCGCTCGTACGGGCCGCCGCCCTGCTGAACGAGGCGTCCCGCGTCACCCTGCTCGTCGGACAGGGCGCCCGCGGGGCACGCACCGAGGTCCTGCGGGCCGCGGAGCTGCTGTCGGCGCCCATGGTGCTCACCCTCAAGGCGAAGGAAGGCTTCGACGGCGACAACCCCTACCAGGTGGGCCAGACCGGACTCATCGGCAACCCCGCCGCCGCCCACGCGCTCGACAGCGGGGACGCGCTCCTGATGCTGGGAACCGACTTCCCGTACCGGGAGTGGTACCCGCAGGACGTCAAGGTGGTGCAGATCGACGCGCGCGAGGACCACCTGGGGCGCCGGACGCCCGTGGACGTGGGCCTGGCCGGCGATGTGGGCGCCACGCTGCGGGCCCTGCTGCCGCTGCTGGAGGACGTCCCCGACCGGGGCCACCTGGACGACGCCCGCAAACGGTTCGCCGAATGGCAGGAAGGGCAGCGGCGGCTGGCCGACCCCGCGCACGAACACCGACTGACCGGGAAGCTGCGGGCGGCCCTGGACAACCGCGACCACGAGATCCGCCCCGAGGCGCTGGCGGCGGCCGTGGACGCGCACGCCGCGGACGACGCCGTCTTCACCTCCGACACCGGCATGGCCACCGTGTGGCTCTCCCGCTTCGTCACCATGCGCGGCGACCGACGCCTGATCGGCTCGTACAACCTGGGCTCGATGGCCAACGCCATGCCCCAGGCGCTGGGAGCCCAGCTCTGGGCGCCCGACCGGCAGATCGTCGCCTTCTGCGGCGACGGCGGACTGAGCATGCTGCTGGGCGACCTGATGACGATCAAGACGTACCGGCTGCCGGTCAAGCTCGTCGTCTTCGACAACCGGCGGCTGGGCATGGTCAAGCTCGAACAGGAACAGATGGGCCTGCCCGAGTTCGGTACGGAACTCGACAACCCCGACTTCGCGGCGGTCGCCACGGCCCTGGGTCTGACCGGTATCCGGGTCACCGATCCCGACGACCTGGACGACGCGGTACGCCGGGCCTTCGATACCCCGGGCCCGGTCCTGCTGGACGTCCTCACCAACCCCGAGGAAGTGGCCGTACCGGGCAAGGCGACCGTGTCGCAGGGCTGGGGCTTCGCCGTGGCCAAGGTCAAGGAGATGCTGCCGGGCAACGCCGACTGACACCGGGGCCGCCACGCCGCGCGCGGGGCCGCCCGGCTCGGGTGAGGGCCGGGGGTTCGAAGACCCCCGACCCCCGAGCCCCGACCCGCGCACCCGGACCCCGGACCTCGGCCCCCGGCGTCTCAGTCGAGACAGAACTCGTTGCCCTCGATGTCCTGCATCGAGATGCACGACTCGTTCTCCTCGTCGGCGACCAGCAGCTGCACGCGCGTCGCGCCGAGCGCGAGCAGACGCGCGCACTCCGCCTCCAGGACGGCCAGGCGTTCCTCGCCCACGAGCCCGGTGCCGACACGCACGTCGAGGTGCAGCCGGTTCTTGGCCACCTTCCCTTCGGGAACCCGCTGGAAGTACATCCGCGGGCCCTCTCCCGAGGGATCGACGGCGACGGACCAGGCGTCCCGCCGCTCCGGCGGCAGCGAGGCGTTGTAGTCGTCCCAAGTGGCGAAACCCTCCGGCGGCGGGGGCATGACGTACCCCAACACCTCGCACCAGAAACGAGCGACGCGCTCCGGTCGTGCGCAGTCGAAGGTGACTTGGAACTTCTTGATCGACGTCATCGGGCCACCATAAAGGCGCGCGCCTCGTCACCCAAGGGGCGTACCTCGGCGCGCAGTCGGGCGTTGGTGATGGCCTTGACGAGGTGACCCACGACGCCACGTGTCGCCGCAGGGCGGGGGCGTGGGCGTGGTCGAGGGGGCCCCACGTGCAGCAGGGGACCGACGGAGGTGTTGTGGCGTGTGCCGGTGCGCTGCCCCAGGCGCTGTTCGTGCCGTGGTGTGCCGGCGGGCCAAGGGCTGATGGGCCGCCGGCGGTGAGATCGCGTGGCTGCGGCAGCGGTTACTTCGGCATCAGCACGGAGTCGATGATGTAGACGTTGGCGTTGGCGGTCTTGACGTTGCCGCAGACCACGTTCGCACTGTCGTTGACCTTGTAGGACTCGCCCGAGCCGCTGGTGGTGATCATGCCCTTCTCAAGGGTCTCGAAAGAGCCGTTCTCCAACTGCTTGGTGGTGAGCTTCTCGACGAGACCGGCCTGCTTGACCGCGGCGAGAAGGGTGGACAGGGCCGGGTTGTTGGAGGCGGCGGTGGCGACCGGGTCCTTGGCCATGCCGTCGAAGGAGTCGGCGCCTTCCTTGGGCACGCCGGCACAGGCCGGACCGAAGGGCTTGTCACCGCCCACCGGGGCGCGGCCGGGGTGCTCTCGCCGGTCTTGCCGGAGTCGGTGGACGCGCTCGTGGAGGCATTGGTGTCGCTGCCCGAATGTGTAACTCCTCGAATGTTTCCGGCTGGCAGGGTGTGAATGGTTTCGGGGGTGGTGCTGCCGGTCGGCTACTGGAGTAGCGGGCCGGTGGTCTAGGGGACGGTGACGAAGACGCTGTGCCGGCCGCTCGCTCCGTCGGGGATGGTGCGGGTGCGCTCCTCGGTCTGCACGGCGCCGGTGCCGTCGGTGGCGCGGACGGTGATGGTGTGTCCACCGGTCGTGGGGTTCCAGCGGTAGGTCCACTGGCGCCAGGTGTCGACGGTGTCCTGGGCGGCGAGGTCGGCGTCCTGCCAGGGACCGTCGTCGATGCGCACTTCCACGCGGGTGATGCCGCGCCGCTGTGCCCAGGCGACGCCGGCGACGGTGACGGTGCCGGGGCCGGGGCGGGCGAAGGGCTTGGGGGTGTCGATCCGCGACTGGGTCTTGACCGGCGCGCGGCGGGCCCACTTGCGTTTGACCCAGTAGGGGTCGTAGGCGTCGAAGGTGGTCAGCTCGATGTCGGTGATCCACTTGCAGGCGGAGACGTATCCGTACAGGCCCGGGACGAGCATGCGGACGGGGAAGCCGTGGTCGAAGGGGAGCGGCTCGCCGTTCATGCCGACGGCCAACATCGCGTCGCGGCCGTCCATCACGTCCTCGACCGGGGAGCCGAGCGTCATGCCGTCCACCGAGCGGGCTACCAGCTGATCCGCCTTGCCGCCTGTGGAGGGGGGTCGGACGCCCGCCTCACGCAGGAGGTCGCCGAGAGGGACGCCGAGCCAGCGGGCGTTGCCGATGTAGGGGCCACCGACCTCGTTGGACACGCAGGTCAAGGTGATGTCGCGTTCGATGAGCGGCCGGCCGAGGAGGTCTTGGAGGGTGTAGGTGCGGGGGCGGCCCACGCCTTTGCCGTGGATCCGCAACCGCCAGGAACCGGCATTGACCTTGGGGACGACGAGCGCGGTGTCGACGCGGTAGAAATCGGGGTTGGGGGTGGTGAACGGGCTGACGCCCGGCACTTCCAGCTGCGCCCCGGCCGGCACGGGAGGCGCCGGGGAGGCAGGGGCGGGCAGGGTGAGCGCGGTGCGGGAGGCGACGGCGCCCTGGCCTTGTCGGCCCGCAAGGCGGCGGCCGAGTACGCCGGCTGATGCGGCGCCGGCTGCGGTGAAGACCGCCGCGATGAGGAACCCTCGCCGGTTCCACGCACCGGCGGCTTGCCCCCCGGACGTCGGGGCGGGGCGGGCGGCCTTCCCGGCGAGGATGTAGAGCGTGAGCGCACCTGCTGCGGCGCCGGCGAGGGAGGGCAGTGCATCGCCGATGCCTTGGGAGTCGGGCCTGCTGAGAGCTGCGGCCGTGCCGATGATCCCGAACAGCAGCACGCCCGCTGCACCGGTACGGCGATGGTGCAGCGCCAAGATGCCGAGGGCGCCGGCGATGAGCACGAGGACGCCGAGTATGCCCAGCTGGAGAACGGTCTTGTCGTTCTCGCCGAAGGTACGGATCGCGAAGTCCTTCACCGGCGCGGGGGTCCGGTCGATCACCGCGCCGCCCACGACCGTGACCGGTCCGGCGGCAGGCCGGACGAGGCCGGCGACGGGCTCGGCCACCGCAAGCGCCGTGAAACCTGCCAGAAGCCCGGCCAGGGCGCCCAGCGCGGCGCGGGAGAGGGTGCTGCGGAAGCTGCTCACATCCCGGATTCGGCGGCATTCGTCCGGCGGATTGGTCCGACATCCGAAGAGTGACCCGCAGGTGTCAGGCGGTCAGGGTCTGGTGGTCGATGTGACGGGCCGAACCGGGGCATCGCCCGGAGCCGCCGCAGCCACGGCCGGGGTCCGGCTGCGGGCAGGGGAGCGGGCCACCAGGTGCGTGACCGAGGACCGTCCGGAAGACGAGAGCGGCGGTCCCGAACCCGATACGGCCGTCGGTGCAGGTCCGCCGACCAGTGCTCCGGTCCCGGCAAGGGAGGTCCGCAGCCGGGCTTCGGTGTTCCGGGCGGCTTCGCTGTCCGGGGTGTCCGTCAGCCTCGCCAGGATCCGTGGGGGCCGGCCCGGCACGGCGACTGCGGCGCCGACACCCGATGTGGCGGCGACGGTGGTGCGCACGTCGGCCGTCCGGCAGGCGGGTGCGACGACCACCAGGGGGCCGGCGGCGCCGGCCGGGAAGTGGCCGACGGGAACGCTCTGTCCGACCACGGAGGGGGTGCCGACAAGCAGTACCCGGTGCAGGGGGACTGCACGCTCTGCCAGCAGGGGTGCGCAGGCCGCCCCCACCGCGAGCACGACCAAGCAGCCCGGTTAGACAACTTTGCGGCCGACGCTCGATCGGACGGGTAGGGCGCCGCCGGCGTGCCGGACACGCAGGGACCCGGCGGGCGGGATTGCAGATCATTCAGGCCTGGGGGCGGACCTTTTCGTCAGCCGCCCTGCCCGACTCCAATCCGGGGCGAAGGCACCCCGTCAGGAGGACTCTCGCCCGATGCCGACCACCACGGCCCCGGCCGCGAACGCCACCGCCACCGCCAGACCGCGTCCGCACACAAACGTGAACTACCTCCCATTGGCATCCCTGATCCCCGCGCAAGGCCCGCGCGGCCGGTGCGGGAACCGCGACCACTGCGGCTCCCTCACACAGGTGCATTCGCCGCCGCCGCCGTCCGCCCGCCGGCTGGGCCGGCCGGCCATGGTCCCCTCGTACGGGGTAACCGCCGGTGCCGCGGGTGACGAAAGAGCCGCCCATCCGCACGCCTGTCCGCTACGAAGAATTGCTGACACATCCACACGTTCCGGTGGCCGGACCGCCCCCTTGCAGGGGACGGTCCGGCCCCGCTCAAACGACCCAGGCAAAGGACCGGCATGCGATGGACGCCACGCCCCCCGACGGCCACCCCCGGCCGCCCCTACGCCTTCCCCCAACCGGAGCCAGGCCGGTGAACCAACCGCTCCCCTTCAACCCACACCCCACCCCGATCCCCGGTGACCTCACCGATGCCATGAAGAAGGTCGCCCACGGCGATAAACAAGCCTTCTCCGCCCTCTACGACGCCCTCGCACCCATGGTCTTCGGCATCGTGATCAAGGTCGTACGCGACCGCTCCCAGTCCGAGGAGGTCGCGCAGGAAGTCATGATCGACCTGTGGCGGCAGGCCGCCCGCTACCGCCCCGATGCCGGAAGCGTCACCACCTGGGCGGCGACGATCGCGCACCGCCGGGCGGTGGACCGGGTCCGCTCCGCGCAGGCGGCCGCCGACCGCGAGCAGGCCCAGGCGGCACGGGAGCACACCACCGCGTTCGACGAGGTCTCCGAACAGGTCGAGACCCGGCTGGACAGCGAGCAGGTCCGCCGCTGCATGCGCGGTCTGACCGAGCTCCAGCGCCAGGCGGTGACCCTGGCCTACTACAGCGGGCTGACCTACCGTGAAGTCGCCCAAACCTTGCGCACACCGCTTCCGACCATCAAAACACGCATGCGCGACGGCCTGATCCGGCTCCGCGACTGCATGGGGGTGACCACGTGAAACACCACGCATCCGACGCCCACACCCTCGCCGCCGCCTACGCCCTGGGCGCACTCGAGGACGGCGAGCGCAAGGAATTCGACGCCCACCTGCGGACATGCGAGGCCTGCCGGCATGAGGCCGCGGAGTTCGAGGCGACCGCTGCACGTCTGGCGGCCGCTGTCGCCCAGCCGCCGCCGGCAGCAGTCAAGCCGCAGGTCATGGCCGCCATCGACGGCGTGCGCCAACTGCCTCCCCGCATCCCCACCGTCCCGTCCGCAGCCGCCCTCGGCGGCATGCTGCGCCGCAGGGCCGTGCCGCTTGCGCTGGCCGCCAGCGTGGTGGCCGCCGCGCTCGGCGGTGTCACCGTGTGGCAGGCACAAAACGGCCAGGATCTCCGTCAGGAGGCCCGTCAGGCCCAGCGGCAGCTGGATGCGGTGAGCACAGTCCTCGCGGCTCCCGACGCCCGCACCGTCCACGGACGGGCCGCCAACGGAGCCGTCACCACCGTCGTCGCCTCCCGGCGGCAGAACCAGGCCGTCTTCACCGCCGGCCTCCTGCCCACCCCCGGCGCGGGAAAGACCTACCAACTGTGGCTCGACCACAAGGGCACCATGCGCCCGGCCGGATTCATCGACCACGACGGCACCGTCCTGCTCACCGGCGCCCCCGCTGACGCGGACGCGGTCGGCCTCACCCTCGAACCCGCCGGAGGATCCCCCCAGCCCACCACCGCCCCCCTGATCCTGATGACCCTGCCCGCCTGACCCGCGGGCCGGCGGCCGCCGCCGACGAGCAGCGCGTTCAGACGTTCACATCCGAGCCGTACTTCGAGGCCCCTTCATGGCCGACATCCCCCGGATCGGGGACGTCGTCGCCGACTTCCGCCTGCCCGGCGGACGCCTGGTGGGCGAAACCGTCCACCGCGGCGAGTACATCCTGTGCGAACAGCGAGGCACAGCGCTGGTCCTCGCCGTCTACCCCGGCGACGACACACCGGTGCGTACCGCGCAGCTGTGCTCCTACAACGACGGCCTGGCACAGCTGGGGGCCGCCGGGGCAGCCGTGCGGGGCATCAGCCCCAAAGCATCGACAGCCACGAACACTTCGCCCGATTGAGGCGCCTGGGCATGCCGCTGCTGTCCGATCCGGGACGCACGGTGGCGAAGTCCTTCGGCATCACCGCACCCCTGATCGGGCTGCGCCGCTCGGTGTTCGTCGTCGACGGCGGCGGCCGCCTGCACCGGAAGCACGTCACCGCGGTAGGGGCCGCCTCCCCGCCGCACGCCACCGTGGCCGCACAGCTCGCCACCCTGTCCGTCTGACGCGGCACATCCCCTGGTTACCCCCTCGGCCCACCTCGTTGCACTGCCCCCCAATCCGGACACCCCTCGGCTGCGAAGTACGGGTGAAGCGCCGCAGCCGGACGGCGTGTCGAGTGGAGGGAGTGACGTGGTGGAACAACCCAGCGTGGCGGTCATCGGTGCAGGGGTGGCGGGCCTGACCGCCGCCTACATCCTGTCCGCCTCGCGCGAGGTCACCCTGTACGAGGCCGACGGGCGCCTCGGCGGCCACGCCCACACCCGTGAACTGCCCCTGCCCGACGGGCAGGCGGTGGCGGTGGACTCGGGGTTCATCGTGCACAACGAACGCACCTACCCCACCCTGCTGCGCCTGTTCGGTGAACTCGGTGTCGCCACTCAGGACACCGAGATGAGCATGTCGGTACGGTGCGACGGCTGCCGCCTGGAGTACGCGGGCGCCCGCGGCCCCCGCGGACTGTTCGCCTCGCGGGCCGCCCTGCGCAGCCGGTACTGGCGGCTGCTGGCAGAAGTCCCCCTCTTCCACCGCGGCGCCCGGCGTCTCGTGGCCGGCGGGACGGAGCCCGGCCTGACGTTCGGGGACTTCCTGCGCGAAGGCGGGTTCTCCCCCTACTTCATCAGCCATTTCGCCCTCCCGCTGGTCTCGGCGGTGTGGTCCTGCCCCGCATCCACGGCCATGGACTATCCCGCCGCCTACCTCTTCACCTTCCTGCACCATCACGGCCTGCTGTCCGTGACCGGCTCCCCGCAGTGGAAGACCGTCACCGGAGGCTCCGCCGCCTACGTCAGCGCCGTGGCCAAGCACATCCAACGGGTGCGCACCTCAAGCCCCGTCCAGGCCGTACGGCGCACCGGACGAGGCGCGGTGATCACCACCCGCGACGGCGCCACCGACACCTACGACGGTGTCGTCATCGCCACGCACCCCGACCAGGCGCTGAGCCTGCTTGCCGACCCCACCGGCGAGGAGAAGCGGCTCCTGGGAGCGTTCACCTACTCCCGCAACCCCACCGTGCTGCACACCGACACCTCCCTGCTACCCCGTTCACCGCGGGCAAGGGCCGGCTGGAACTACCACCTCACCGGCTGCGACACCACAAGCGGTCCCGTCCGCGTCAGCTACGACATGAGGCGTCTGCAGCGGCTGCCCGCCGGAGCCGACTACGTCGTCACCCTCGGCGGCGACGGCCTGATCCCTGAGGACCGGGTGGTGGAGAAGATGATCTACCACCATCCCGTCTACACCCCCGCCTCCGTCGCCGCCCAGAAGCAACTGCCCCGCCTGAACACGGGTGTGACCGCCTTCGCGGGGGCCTGGCACGGCTGGGGCTTCCACGAGGACGGGTGCCGCTCGGGGGTGGTCGCCGCCCGGTCCCTGGGAGCGTGCTGGTGACCGGCACCACGGCGCGCGACGCGGCCCTGTACGAGTGCGTGGTCGCGCATGTCCGCACCACGCCGCTACACCATGCCTTCAGGCATCGCACGTACCTGTGGTGCGTCGATCTCGACCACCTGCCGGTGCTGCCGGCCCTGCTCCGGCCGCTGGCCTCATTCGATGCCCGCGACCACTTCACCGGCCGGGCTGCCTCCATCCGCGCCGGACTTGACACCTTCCTCGCCTCCCGCGGTGTCGATCTCGGCGGGGGGCGCGTGGTGATGCTGGCCCACGCCCGTGTGTTCGGGTACGTCTTCAACCCGCTGAGCGTCTACTGGTGCCACGACCCTTCCGGGGCGCTGGTCTGCGTGGTGGCGGAAGTCCACAACACCTACGGGCAGCGGCACTGCTACCTGCTGTACCCCGACGGCGAGGCGAGGGCCGAGGCGGACAAGGCCTTCTACGTCTCGCCCTTCTTCCCGGTCGAGGGCCGGTACCGGATGCGCCTGCCGCTGCCCGACGAGCGCCTGAACGTGACCGTCAGCCTCCAGATCGCGGACGGCCGGCCTTTCACCGCGACGCTGCGCGGTCCCCGCCGGCCCGCCACCGCGTGCGCCCTGCTGGCCTGTGCGCTGCGCAGGCCCTGGTCGACCGCCGCCGTGTGGGCCGGCATCCGGCGCCACGGCATGCGTCTGTGGCTGCGCGGTCTGCCCGTGCAGCCGCGTCCCCGGCACTTCTCGCAGAAAGGCATGCTTCCGTGACCCGCTCCACCACCACATCTCCTTCCCCTGGGCCGGCCCAGCCGACCGCCCCAGCAGCCGTACGAGTTCCCGCGCGGCCTCAGTCGTCACAGAGGACTCCGCGCCCCAAGGCCGTGCCCCGCGCGGACATCGATCCCTTGCGCTGGCCGGACGTTGCCCGCCTGCCGGCGGCACGTCCTGTGCGGACCGCGATCGCCCGGCATCTGGTCGGCCGCGCCCTGGGCGGACTGTCGCTCCTCGAGCCCGCCCGCCGCGGGCCGCGCGCCGACTTGTCGGGGCCGGTGATCACTTTGCATGATCCGGATGCGTTCTACCGCAGGATCGGCAGCGACGGACTGATCGGCTTCGGCGAGGCATACATGGCCGGCGAATGGGACAGCAGCGACCTGCCCGGCGTCCTGACCCGTCTTGCCGCACACGTCGATGAACTGGTGCCCGCCCCACTGCGCGGGCTGCGGTCCTGGTGGGTCGCCGCACGCCCCAGCAATGATCGCAACACGCCTTCCGGCGCCCGCCGTAACATCCACCGCCACTACGACCTGTCCAACGAGCTGTTCGCCGCGTTCCTCGACACCACCCTCACCTACTCGTCGGCGGTGTTCCAGGCCTTCCCCGCCCGCTTGGAGTACCTGCAAGCAGCGCAGCACCGCAAGATCGACCGTCTCCTGGACCTCGCCCGGGTCGGCGAGGGCACGAAGCTGCTGGAGATCGGCACCGGCTGGGGTGAGCTCGCCCTGCGGGCCGCCGCCCGTGGCGCTCAAGTGACCACGCTGACCCTCTCCGCCGAACAGGCGCACCTCGCCCGCTCACGGATCCACGCAGCCGGCTTGACCGACCGGGTGGAGGTCCAACTGCGCGACTACCGGGACATCGAAGGCCGCTTCGACGCCGTGGTCAGCGTGGAGATGATCGAAGCGGTCGGCGCCGAGTACTGGCCCGACTACTTCACCGCCCTTGGCCAAGCGCTCGCCCCCGGCGGCCGCATCGCCCTACAGGCCATCACCATGGGCCACCAGCAGATGCTGAACACCGCCGCCACCCACACCTGGATCAGTAAATACGTCTTCCCCGGCGGACTGATCCCCTCCCGCAAGGCCATCGCCGAACACGCCGCCGCGGCCGAACTCTGCATCCTCGCCGACGACGGCTACGGCCGGCACTACGCCGAAACCCTGCGTCTGTGGCGCGAACAGTTCACCGCCCAGCGGCCGGCCGTCACCGCGCTGGGCTTCGACACCGTCTTCCAACGCATGTGGGAGTTCTACCTGGCCTACTCCGAAGCCGGCTTCCGCTCCCGCTACCTCGACGTACGCCACATCCTGCTCAGTGAAGGGCCCCACCGATGAGGACCGCAGCCGGCAAGCTGACCGAACTGATGAGCCACTTCCTCACCGGCCCGCTCCCCGTCCAGGTGCGAGCCTGGGACGGAAGCCGGGCAGGTCCCACCGACGCGCCCCTGATCGTGGTGCGCTCGCCCAGGGCGCTGCGCCGGCTCTTGTGGCAGCCGGGCGAACTCGGCCTCGCCGAGGCGTACATCACCGGAGATCTCGACGTCGACGGCGACCTCGCACAGGCGCTGTCCCAGGCCGGTCAAGCCGTCCGCGACCAGCCCCCGACACGACCTCGGCCGGCCGCCCTGGCCGCTGCGGCCGTCCTCGCCGCACGCCTGGGCGCCTCCGGGCCGCCTCCCGCCCGCCCCGAGGGCCGGGCCCGGCTCAGCGGCCGGCTCCACTCCGCTACGCGGGACCGCGCGGCCATCAGCCACCACTACGACGTGCCCGCCCACTTCTACGCCCTGCTGCTCGATCCGTCGATGGCGTACTCCTGCGCCTACTGGACCCGCCCGGCCGATGCCTCGTACGGGCTGGCCGAGGCCCAGCACGACAAGCTGGAGCTGATCTGCCGCAAGCTGGGCCTGGGCGCCGGAGACCGGCTCTTGGACGTCGGCTGCGGCTGGGGCTCCCTCGCGGTGCACGCGGCCCGCACCCACAAGGCGCACGTCACCGCCGTCACCCTGTCCCGATCGCAGCGCGACCACGTCATCGAACGCTGCCGGCGCGAAGGCGTCGCCGATCGGGTCCACGTCCAGCTCAGGCACTGGCGACACATCGACGGCGCGGGCTACGACGCGGTCACCGCAGTCGAGATGGGTGAACACGTCGGCCACGCCGAATACCCCTACTTCGCCGAAAAGCTCCGCGGCGCGCTGCGCCCCGAGGGGCGGCTCTTGATCCAGCAGATGTCCCGGGGCGCCCACGCGCCCGGCGGCGGCGCGTTCATCGAGACCTACATCGCTCCCGACATGCACATGCGTCCCCTGGGCCAGACCACGGACCTCCTCGAAACCGCAGGGCTGGAAGTCCGGTCGGTCCAATCCCTGCGCGAGCACTACACGGCCACCATCGATGCCTGGCGCACCAACCTCGAAGACCACTGGAGTCAGGTCGAGGACTGCGTCGGTGAAACAACCGGCCGCGTGTGGCGCCTCTACCTGGCCGGCGCGTCCCTCGCATTCACCGAACGCCGCATGGGCGTCGACCAGATCCTCGCCGTCCGGCCCAGCCGCGAGGGCCGCTCCGCGATGCCAGCCACCCCCGTGGCCTGGTACGCACCGGCCGGCCGGTCGTGAACCCCGCCTTCTGGGGCGCTCTTGCCACCAACCTGGCCGTCAGCGCGGGCACTGCGCTCCTGGTGCTGCTCGTGACCTTCGCCGTCGCCTCACTCCGGCAACTGCACCGCCTCGTCGACATCGCCTGGGGCATCGCCTTCACCGCCGTCGCCACCGTGACGTACGTGATGTCGGCGGGCTACGGCGAAGACGGCCGCAGACTGGTGGTCGCCGCGGCCACCACCGTCTGGGGGCTGCGGCTCTCGGCACACATCGCCCACCGCTCCCGCGGCCACGGCGAAGACGCCCGCTACACCGCACTCCTCGACAAAGCACCAGGCAACCGCACCTGGTACGCGCTGCGCACCGTCTACCTGCTCCAGGCCGCGCTGGTCTGGCTCATTTCCCTGCCCCTCCACACCGCCTCCTACAGCACCGAGCCGCTCGGGGCCCTGGCCGTCTGCGGGATCCTCCTGTGGGCGCTCGGACTCGGCTTCGAGACGGTGGGCGACCACCAACTGGCCCGCTTCAAAGCCGATCCGGCCAACCGGGCGCGCATCATGGACCGCGGCCTGTGGGCCTGGACACGCCACCCCAACTACTTCGGCGACGCCCTGATCTGGTGGGGCCTGTACCTGCTCGCCTGCACCTCCTGGCCGGCCGCCGTCGCCACCTTGATCTCACCGGTGACCATGACCTTGCTCCTCACCATCGGCAGCGGCAAACGCCTCCTGGAAAAGCACATGGCACACCGCCTGGGCTACGCCGAATACGCGGCGCGCACCAGCGGATTCCTGCCCCTGCCCCCGCGCCGCACCACCAGCAGACACAGGAGTTGACCGATGCCGCAGCCACCCCGGAACATGCCCGCACCCGCCGACCGGGCACTGATTCCGCTTTCCACCGGGGCAGCGCACCACCGCGCGAAGGCAGCGGTCCTCCTGCTCCACGGCGGGCGGGTGAACGCTCTCGGACCGCCATCACGGCTGAACCTTCCCGCCCTGCGCATGCGACCCTTCGCGAGCGCCGTCATGCGAGCAACCGTTCACGACGAGGTCCTCGTCGCACGTGTCCGCTACCAGCACCGCGGCTGGAACGGCCACCACGCCCACCCCGTCGCCGACGCCCGCCGCGCCTTGGACCAACTACGCACGATCACAGGACCGGTCCCCATCGTCCTGATCGGCCACTCCCTCGGCGGCCGGGCAGCGCTTCGCCTGGCGGCAGACCCGGAAGTCGGCGGAGTCATCGCGCTGGCGCCCTGGTGTCCGCCGGGCGAACCCACCGCACACCTGCGCGACAGAACCGTCATCGCACTCCACGACGAAGCCGACACCGTCACGTCCGCTGCGGACACCTGGGCCTACGTCACCCGCGCACACGCCGACGGAGCCCGCGTCGCGGGAATCCGAATGCCGGGCGGCCGTCACAGCATGATCGGCTCCGCCCGACTGTGGCACCGCATCACCGCCGAAACCGCCGCGGCCCTCCTCGGCCTCGCTTCCTTCCCCGACGTCTCCACTCCGAGCCGCACGTGGAACGGTCAGCCTCACCGCCCATGAGTCCGACCATCCGCGGTGAAGCAGCCGCTCGCCCGGCCAGCACGCCCTGAACACCCCAACCCCACCACCGAACGCCCACCCGGACAGCCCGAACGCACGGTGCCACCAAAGACGCGGAGGCGCTCCGTGCAGGCCCGCGGTCGGGATAGGGGTGCTCCGCGCCGGCGGTGTGCGGAACCTGCTGGTGGAAGCGACGGCGTTGCGGTCCGGTGAGCTGGTCGTCGCCACCTGTCTGTCGGCCGTCGCCCGTATTGTGCTTGGTTCAGCGTGAGTGGCTGGGCAGCCGGTAGGGTGCGTGGGGTGAATACTTCCTCCGTGCTACCGCGTTCATTCCGGCTGCTCGTGACGGGCGGAGGCACGGGCGGTCACACCTACCCGGCGCTGACGGCGATCCGTACCTTGCAAGGGCGCCTATCAGATGCGGGCGCCACGTTGGATGTCCTGTGGATCGGGACGGCGGACGGTCTCGAAGCGCGCGTCGCCCCGGCGGAGGGAATCGCGTTCAAGACGGTGGCCACGGGGAAGATCCGTCGCTCTTCGAATCCGCTCAAGATGCTGTCCGCCGCGAACGTGAAGGACATGGCGCGGGTGCCGCTCGGGGTGGCTCAGGCCCGGTCGATCGTCTCCGATTTCCGGCCGGACGTGGTTCTGGCGACGGGTGGGTACGTCGCGGTCCCGGCCGGGCTGGCCGCTCGGCTGTGCCGCGTTCCGCTGGTTCTGCACGAGCAGACGGTCCGGCTCGGGCTGGCCAACCGGAAGCTCGCGGGTTCGGCGACGCGGATCGCGGTGTCCTCGGAGTCCTCGCTGTCGCTTCTGCCGGCTGAGGTGCGCGAGCGTGCGGTGGTCACGGGGAACCCGGTGCGGCCGGAAGTACTGGGTGGCGACGGGGACAAGGCGGTCGAGGCACTGGCCCTGTACGGGTTCGACCGGCGTCTGCCGACGGTCTACGTCACAGGCGGCGCGCAGGGCGCGCAGCAGATCAACGGTGTCGTTCGTGAAGTGCTGCCCTGGCTCCTGGCACACGCGAACGTGATCCACCAGTGCGGTCCGGCGAACGTGGACGGACTCCGGTCGGCCGCCGGCGGGCTCGATCCCGTTCTCGCGGGCAGGTACCACGTGACCGGGTTCGTCGGTCCGGAGCTGCCGGACGTTCTGGCACTGGCCGATGTCGTGGTCTCGCGGAGCGGGGCCGGTACCCTGGCCGAGCTGACCGCGCTCGGTAAGCCGGCAGTGTTCATCCCGCTCGCCACGTCGGCCGGGAACGAGCAGGCGCACAACGCCCGACACCTGGCCGACGCGGGGGCCGCGCTCGCTCTGCTCGGCGAGGTCACCGGCGAGGCTCTGCGGAGCGCGGTTGGCCCGCTCCTGATCGACCCCGCCCGACGGGCGGTGATGGCGGAGCGGGCCCGGACACACGGTCGGCCAGATGCGGCGGACAGGCTCGTGGACGTGGTGCTGTCCGCCACATCCGCCTGATCAGCGGGACTGCGGGTGACGTCCCGCGATGTGCAGGGCCGTGCCCGCGTCGGATCGGGGTATGAAACGCGGCTCGGGGACCGCCCACCGCCAGAGCCTGAACACCCGGGCGTACAGACCACCGGCGCCGGTCAGGGCATCCAGGACAGCCGCGCCCACAGCACCCTGCTGCTCCTCCACCAGTTCGGGGAGTACCAGCGCGTGTGCCAGTACAGCCCCTCCGCAGGAAGAATTGGTCATCTCCTGGAACGACTCCGCATAGTCTTCGCCCTCCTACTGGCACTGCCCCGCAAAGACCCCGCTCAGTCGAGATCCGCTTCGCCGCCTTCCCGCACAGTTCCAAGGGCGCCTGGGCGAGCAGCGGATTGCCCTCGCCGTTGGCCTTGATGCCCAGGCGCTGCCCGCCTCCGTCAGTTCGCGCCTGACCTTGGCCGGGACGCCCGCCACCAGCGAACCGGGCGGGATCCTCATGCCCTGCGGCACCACCGCGCCGGCCACCTTCTGCGAACCGGCGCCCACCGTCGCGCCGTTGAGCCCAGGGCGCCCATCCCGCCCCTCATGTCGTCCTCGATCGTGCAGCCGTGCAGCCGTGCAGCCGTGCAGCACCGCTGCCCCCGGCCGGTTTGGTGCGAACGAGGGCACGCCCGCTCCGCCCCCCTCACCGCCTACGCGCACCGTCACGGACGGTAGGCCCGAACGTCGCCCACCGGTACTGGGCGATGATCTCGCCGACAGCGGTTCGGGCTTCCTAGTGGCGCATGCGCCAGGTGCCGTAGAGGCCGGCGACGGCGCTGATGACGCCGGAGAAGCCGGCTTGCCCGATGGCGAGGTAGATGCCGGCGCATGTGGCCAGAAGGGCGATCAGTACGACGCTGTCCCGGTTTCTGTGCCGCTGTGCCGCCGCGAGATCGGCCGGTGCAGCTTTGTCGGTGTCTGTGGCGGCCTGGGGGGCGGGTGTCCGGGGTGTCTCGGTGTGTGTCATGTCTTCAGGAGAACCGGAGGCCGCGGTGGTCTCCTAGTGATCCGTACGGGCCCGCATGGACTCGAACAAAGGCCCCCGTAGTCCGGCGGAATCCGGTTCGGGCTCGAACGCCGACGGGCGTTCGCGAGCGTTCGAGGTAATCCGTGTACGTACGGCGCCGGGGGCCTCTAGCGTTGCCTTTCGGACAGGGGGGTGACCGGTGACAGACGACGATCCGGGGATCACTGCGCAGGACGCCGCTGCCATCACCGCGTTCGAGGACGCGCTGCGCGACTTCGCCGCGGACCTCAACCGGCTGCACATCGCCCACGGCGCCCCGTCCTACTCGATGATGGCCAACGCGTCCCTGCGCCCGAGGCTGACCAGGGCCGGCCTGAACGAGATGCTGGGCGGCAGGCGCTTCACCTCGCTGGAGGTACTTCTCGAGTTCGTCCGGGTCATCACGATGCCCGCAGGTCTTGCGCCGGCCGCGGCTGCCGGATTCCGCGCGGATCCGGCACTCGTCGCCCGGTGGCGCGGCCGCTGGCAGGACGTGAAACTCCTCCAACGCCAGGCCCAGCCCGCACGCAAGCAACTGCGGGCCACCGTGCGGCAGACCCTGGAGGATGCCACACAGGAAGCCGAAGCCATCCGCGAGAGCGCCCGCGCGGAAGCCGCCCGCATCGAAATGAGCGCCGAAACCGACGCCGCACGCCTGCGCGCCCAGGCCCGCCAGGAGGCCGACGCGCTCCTGCAGCGCGCCCGGCTGACGGCCAGACAGATCCATGGGCGTCCACGGCAAGAGGGGGCCGGTCCGCATACCGTCGCGGGCACCTTCAAATCCGGCGGGTTGTCGTGGCGGGAGGGAGGAAGGCTGCGTCCGGCGGCCGCGGCGATCGCGGTGGCGGTGCTGGCCTCGGCCGCGGTCCTGGCCGGGGACGTCTTCACCGCGACGACCGGAACCTGCCGCCCCGACCGGACACAGGCCGCAGATCAGCTTGTCCCGCGAGCCGGGCTCCCCGGGCGGCTGGCAGTGCGGCGGGCGGCCTTCGACCGCCAACCTGCCTCGATCATCTTCACCGACCTCAAGCCGTTCGGATTCCCCTCCTCCAGTCCCTCCGCGGACAGCCCTCCCACACCCAGCACCCCACCGACCCCGAGCCTCACCCAGACTCCCAGCACCACACCGACCCCCACCCCGCCTCCCACCCCCTCGTCAACCCCGAGCAACCACGACTCCTGCGCCCCGACAGGCCCATGAGCACGGCAGTCGTCCAACGGGTACCCACTGTCGCTTGGCAGCGGTCTGCTCGGGCCGAGCATCTCAGCCGCCTTGACCACCTCGTCGACGGTCATACCGAACCGGAGCGGCCCGACGCCGGCAGCCGATGAATAGCACCGACTGCTGCCACGACTGCCGGCGTCCGTCCTGGACGGGCGCCAGCTGTGGCACGGTCAACGCCAACGTCTGGAGCCGGTGCCGGGCGTGCGAGAACGGCATCCCCGGCTGGGCCCGACGATGTCGTAAGCCTCCGCCGGCTTCGGGCTGTATGACGCCAGTCGCGCGGGCCGGGCCAGCCCGGACGCGCCGGGGCTGCCCGCCGCCATCATCAGCACTCCGCGGCACTCCGCGGCGCATCGCGGATCCGCCGCACGGCACCGCGACACCTCGACGCGCAGGTCCGCGCCGGTGACAGGGTGGTACGGAGCGGCGGGCAGGGCCGCCGCGGCGAGCAGCCCGCAGAGTGCGGTGGTGGCCCACCGGGCGCTGGACTTCCTGAATGAACGTATGTGCTTGTCTCGGATCACCGATTGCGGATGCCTGTTTCCGGATCCCCGTTTCCCGACTCCGCGCGGCGCCTTCCACCGTGGCGATCCTCGCCCGCCGGGCCCCAGGCCGCGATCTCCCTGCCACCCCGATCCGGGTGGTGCCGGCGCAGCCCCCACCCGGGGGTGTACCAGGAAAAACGGTCCTGCTCGGCTCTGTGAACCGCACGGTCGGCGGCGCTACAGTGCCCACGCTCCGCGTGTGCGGGCGGTGCGCGCGTGCGTGCGTGGGGATGCGCGCGTGCATGTGCGTGCGGGCCGGGGAGCGGAAGGGCGGGAAGGGCATTGGGCATGGGCTCTGGGATGTTCGCGAAGCTGGGCGGCGCCGTCACGACGAAGACGGCAGCCGTCGTGGCCGCCGGCACGCTGGCCGTGGGGGGCGCGGCGGGCGCGGGCGTGTGGTACGTCAACCAGGGACCCCAACTCGCCGTCGTCCAGCGCAGTACGTCGGTCGCGGTCCCGGCCGGCGGCCGACAGGCCGCCGTCGTCGGCTGCCAGGCGCACGAGACGGCGCTCAGCGGCGGTTACGCCATCGCCGGTCCGGGCTTCGCCACCGACAGCCACTTCATCGGCGGCGCCTGGCTGGCCGCCGCCACCAACCCCGGCGACGCCCCGGCCACGCTCACCGCGTACGCGCTGTGCGTCAACGCCCGGCTGGAGCTCAAGCCCGGCCTGGACTTCACCTTCAAGGCGCATGCCTTCAAGGACCGGGACAGCAAGCGCACCCTCCTGGGCGACGGCACTTCCGTGCACGACCTCACCACCGACGGGCCGTACGCCTCCCACGTCCACGATTCCGTCGCCCAGCCCTTCTGCGACGGCCCCGGATACACCATGGTGGGCACCGAGTTCCGCTCCGACCGGGTTCTGCCGGGGCGCACGGCGGCACCGGTGCCGCTGGACCGGCTCACTTCTGAGGGAGCGCTACCGGGCTCCGGGAGCACCCTGCCCTGGTTCGTCTCGGTGAACCCGGGCACGGAGCTCAGCACCCGGCCGTTCCCGATGCCGCGCTCCGAGAACGTGGCCCTCGAAACCCGCATAGAAGACCCGCAGCCGCCGCAGGCGAACTACGCGGTCGGCCTCCGGCCGATCTGTGTGAAGTTGAACAGCCCCGCCACCACGGTCACCGCCCAGGTGACGGTCGCGGCGGGCGCCAGCGCCGATGCCACCGTGCGCTGCCCGAAGGGACAGTTCGTGGTCGGCGGAGGCTTCGCCTTCCAGGCGCCCGCCGAGAACGCCGCGCTGGAGGCCCCGCAGCGCTACTTCGGCGACGGCTGGCTGTTCGCCCCGACCAACGCGCCGACGGCGGGCGAGCCCTCGGGACGCAAGGTCCGCCAATGGCACGTCACGGGAACCAACCAGCAGAAACCGGGCAACCTCTACCACAACTCGGTGTGGATGCAGCGCGACGGCGAAACCTTCACCGGCAACGGGTACTTCGACACGCACGCGCACGGCCCCGATGACCAGGAGCTACGGGCCTCCGCCATCCCGGACAGCCAGCCGATGATCGCCAGTGCCGTCTGTGTCAAGATCGACGCCGAGCCCACCGAGCCCGCCGAGGGAGCGAAGCCGCCGGTCCTGAACCGGCCCGACCTGCCGCCGTTGGACGTTCCGAGCGTCCCGGGCTCCGCCGCGCCCTCCTCCCCGACCCCCTCGGGATCCCCGGTTCCCGGCCCGTCCGGCTCGCAGAGCGCGTCCCCCCCGCCGCACTCCTCGCAGACGCCCGGCACCCCGGCCTCCCCGGGCCCGAACCAATCGTCCCCGCCCCCGCGCGGCAACAGCTCGCCGCCCGCCGCGCCGCAGAGCCCCGCCGTCTCCATCAACGAGCCCGCGGGCGGCGCCACCCTGCGGCGCGGCTGTGAGGAGTCCTTCGCCGGCACGGCCCGGACCCGGCCGGGCGGGCAGTCCGTCACCGATCCGCAGTACACCACCTGGCAGATCAAGGGGCCCGGGGGGCCGGTGACACTGGGCGCCGGTGCCTCCGGCCGGTTCCTGGTCCCGCTGCTCCCCGACGGCACGTATCCGCTGGTCTTCACGGCGACCGACCCGGCCGGCGGACTGACCGGAAGCGCGCAGGTCTCGGTGCGGATCGTGGGGTGCCTGCGCTGAGGTGCTGAGGCGGGCCCGGCCACCTCGAAGACGGGGCGGGCCGACGACCTCTTCACCGCCCGCGGCCCCGAGGGGCTGCGGGGTTTCGTGGACGCCGTGCACGGGCGCGCTCGCGCACCCATTCGGGATGGGGGTTGGTGTGTGGCTGGCCCGCCACGACGACGGTCGGCACGGTCTCGTTGCCGTCGTTGACTGCTCTCACTGCTGCGGCACCTGCCGGGTCGCTCCAGATGGTGACCCAATGCAACTTGCGTGCACTGCGGCCCAGTCGGATGCGCAGTCGTATGCAGTACTTGCAGCCCGGACGCCAGAAGACGACTGGCCGACCGTCGACCAGGCTGCGGCGTTGTGCCTCCTGCGCACCGATCGACCTCGGGAAGATCAGAGGTGAGTTCACGCTGGCGAGCGCCAGGAACGCCAGCAGGAGTGCTGCGGCTCCGCAGGGACTCCCACTGAAGACCTGCCCAGTCGCGACGGCTGAGCCGCTGAGCACGATCAGCATCGGCAGGACCCAAGCGTGCATCATGGTGATGCAGTGTATCGACGAGTCGAAATGCTCCTCGAACTACTTCGAGCGACTGGCCGTCACCGAGCAGCGGATCGCCGACCATGCGCTGTTCGCCGCGCCTGTAAAGGTCAGCGACAACCGCTCGCCCTCCGGCATCTCCACCATCCAGGCTGAGGCTCTGCCGCCCGATGTCGCCGCCACCGTTGTCCCAAGCGCGATCGAGGCTGACCGCGACACGGACATCCTGGCCCGTGTCCTGCGGCGCGAAGAGGACCAGCGCCATGAGCTCCTACGGCGCCTGCACCACCTGGGCGATTTCACCAGCGGACGGGATGAGAGCGGCGGCTGACATACGCCGGCGCCTCGCCGCTCCCGGAGCGACGGGCGCCGCCCCCATCCGGATGCCGCTGGTCGCGCTCTCCCAGGCGCTCTGGGACCCCGGCCCGCCACAGGCAGTCTGGCCGCAGTTCCGGGCCCTTGCCGGCCGCCCGCCCCTTTGACCCCGACCGGTGGGCGGGCGGTCACGGGCATCCGTGGGGCGGGAGCGGGGGGCGGAGGTCCGCACTCCGCAACAACGGGATCCCGGCGCGGTGACGAACCGTGTCCGGCCGTCGCCCCGGGCGGATCCCGGGAGTTACGGTGCGGCGACGCCGGCATCCGGGAGAGGGAGAAGACCATGAGAGCGGTTCGGAGGCAGGCGGCCATGGCCGCCCTGGCGGTGTGCGGCGTGCTGGCGCTCACCGCCTGTCAGAACGGCGACGACCTGGCCGCGCCGGACGCGAAGCCCACCGCGGTCGCACCGGCCCCGCCCACCGCCACGGCCCCGCCCACTGCCAGCGCCACGGCCGCCGTGCCGGCCCCCTCGAAGACCGGCGCGGCGCCCAAGCCCTCGGCGACCGCCACCCCGGCGGGGAAAAATCCACCCGCCCCGGCCCCGCCCCCCGCGCCGACGTGCGGCGCCGACCACAGGATGCCGGTCTCGCCCGACACGATCGCCGTGCACCGCTACACGCCCGAGGGCGGTATGACCAGTCTCATCGTCCAGCACGGTACGTACGGCTGCCCCGGGCGCTTCGAACCGTCGGGCGAGTGGACGTACATCCCGATCGCGGAGACCGCCAAGATCACCGCGACGGCTCCGATCCTCACGACAGTGGTGATGGGCCGTCCCATCTCCACCAGCGAGCTGACCGGGTGGCTGGATACCCACCCGGACAAGGGCCTGCCCTTCCGCTACCACCTGAACGCAGCGGGGGTCATCGACACCCTCGACGAGATCTACGTCAAGTAGCACGCCGAGCGCACCCGGGCTGCGGCTGTGCTGGTACATGTCGAAGACGACCTGGTTGCGCCGCTTCTCGAAGGCGGCCGGCGGGACCGTCTGGTTCCACTGCTTCAGCAGGCTGATCCGGCCGAAGAGGGGGGCGGTGCCGTTGTTGACCTTGTCGTTCATCTCCAGGTCCGGGAGGCCGTCCCCGCCCTCGTAGCGCACGGCCATGTGGAGCAGCTCCAGGCGCGGCGCTGAGCAGTGGCCTCTCCACGACTGGGAGCACGTGCTGCGGCGCTTCCCCATGACCGAGGTGGATGACCACGTGCGAGAGCGGGGGTGAAGGGTGGGGGTGGCATTGGTTGGGCGTCAGCCAGGTCCGCGCGGTTGTCCCTGGTCTCACCGCCTACCGAGCATCCGGTTCACCATCTGCTTGACGGTGACTCCGCGTTGGTCTGGCTGGGAGGGGACCCGTGTGGGGAAGGTGCGCGGCGGCTCGATCGCGAGGACCTAACGCGCTGGCCTGGCGGGGCTTGTGCGGCGATGCGGCTGCGCTCTCGCTCGGATGCGGCGAAGAGGACGAGCGGGGCCAGGCGGCTGCGGAGGGCCGGGACGCGGCTGGCCACAGGGCAGATCACCGGTGGGATACGGCTGCCGCGTCCTTGGATACCAGCTCCGTAGCGAGGGCCGCGACCTCTTCCACGGTGAGGCCGGAGCGCTCGGCTGGGTCCCCGAAGGTGAGGCGGGCGCCGGAGATCAGGGTTTCCAGCAAGGGACGGACGGATGAGTGGAGCTCGCATTCGTGTCCGGCGGCGCGCAGTACGACGGTCTCGTCGGCTCCCTCCAGTGCGGCCCGGGCGGTGGGGGAGGGCCAGGACCAGGCTGGGGCCCGCCGGGGACGTCGCTGATGTACGGCAGGGAAGGGGCTGGGCGGCCGGTGGCGCGGGAGCCCGTGGAGGCGGTGAACTCGGCAACCACGTGAGGGCGGAGCACCTCGGCCCCCTCCTTGCGCACTTGCTCGGCGTAGACGGCACGGTCGGCGGGGCCGGCCACGATCGGCACGTTCCCTTGAAGTGTCTCAGCCGCGGGGCGTCGAGGCGGTGGCGGGCAACCAGGTCGTTCAGGTCGTCCCACGTGAACAGACTGCTCAGATCGGCGGCCTATGACCAGTGCTGGTAGGAGCGGCCGAAAGCCGGAGCCGCCAGACCGTCACCGTGTCACGGCCGGCCGCCGGTTCGTCTTACCGAACGCCGGGCGTACCACCCCTCCTATGATGGAGACATGCGTTCGAATAAAGGTACTGAGGTGCGACCAGAGCTGCGTGCGGCGTTGAGCGGGGACGAGTTGTCCCGCTGGTACTGGACGCTGGCCGAGCTGACCGTGCTGGCCCGGGAGCTCGGGGTACCGCGGGGCGGCGGGAAGGCGGCACTGGCGGAGCGGCTGCAGGCCGCATTGGACGGTGTCGCCCCACCGGCCATGCCACCCCGGACACCCAGCGCCGGCCGCCAGCTTGCCGCGCCGGTGAAGGGGTGCACCGTGATTCCTGAGGGTCAGCGGTGCAGTCAGGTGCTGCGCGAGTACTTCCGCCGCGAGATCGGCCCGAGCTTCCACTTCGACGCCCACATGCGGGCATTCATAGCCGAAGGTGCAGGGCGCACCCTGGCCGATGCCATCACCCACTGGCACGCCACGCGCCAGGCCGCTGCCCAGCCTCAGAAGATCGGCTCGCAGTTCGAGCTCAACCGCTTTCTGCGCGACTGGCATGCCGAGCATCCGGCCGGAAGCCGCGCCGAAGCGCTCACCGCCTGGCGCGCTCAGCGCAACAAGCCTCGTCGCCCGGCCGCGGAGTGACCAGTCCACAGCCGTCTCTGGGCGCCCAGCGCCTGGGAATCGGACGCACGCCCCAGCGATTTCTTACGAGAAGGCCAACTCGTCCGAGAACGACACCGGACCGCGTTACCAGACCATCTGGCAGCCGTGGCAGGTCAGAGCCGCACCACCTGGCAACTGGAATCCGACAGGGCACCCCAGCTGAGGGGGGCACCGTCACAGCCGTTCGCCGGTGACGGCGACTGCAGACACGGAGCTGAGACGCCGAACATCCGACACGACGTGAGAATTCAGACGAAACCCGCAGGTCAGAAGACTGACGTCCGCCACGAGCGGCCGCTACTGCAACTTGCTGGCTGGTTGCAGGCCTTCGTTGCCCGAGATGACCACACCTGGCCTGTAGCCGGTCTTCAGGTCCTACGAAAGACCACGTCGGCTACGAGTCGTGGCTGAAGCGGGATCGCCTGATCCTGCTGGACCGAGATCCGCAGGTGGTCGGCATTGCCGCGCAGCCGTTCTGGCTGTCGTGGGACGACGGGGGTCGGGCCCGGCGCCACGCTACAGGGCGACGGCGGCGGCCGAGGAGCATCCCTACGCGGCGGCGAAGCCGGACTCCGATCCGGCCGGGTACGGACGGGGCGCTGGCGGACATCCAGGCCACGGTGTTCCGGCATCAGCAGGACGGGACGACGATGCGCGATACCGTGAGGCACGTCCCGGTTGCCGCCACCCTGCGGCAGGTCGGCTGCGGGGTAGTTCGGCACCGGTCTTCAAGTCGGACGGAGACCGTCTCCAGAGCTCCGTCAAGGCCAAGATCGCCGGCTTCCTGACGGGGCTGTGCGCCAGGGCGTACTGCACGGTGCGAGTACGGAGCAGGCGTTCTACGTGGTGTGCGACGAGAGCAACAACCCGCCCCAGGAAGCCGGACAGAGCCGGCTGACCGTCGGAGTCGCAGTGGCCGACGTCCGTCCGGGCCACGCCTGCGGAGCCTGCGGTGCCCGCGCACCGCGCCACCAGGGCAAACGGTTCGCGGGCGGCGTTACTGGCCCGGCGACCCGCTCGGGCGAGTCGCCGGGCCGACCGTGACGGGTCCGCCGGGCGGCGGGGCGTCAGCAGGTAAGGGTGACCTCGTGCACGACCGGCCGCGGCGACCAGGGGAAGGAGGCCACGCCGAACGTGCCGCGGACCGTCGCGCCACAGGGGACCGTGCTCGCCGGGCCGCGCACGTCGAGCGTCGTGGTGGTGAAGACGACGGGCTTGTCCTGCGTGAGGGGCGGGGCGCCGGCGCCCACGACCCCGGCGGACAGCGTGGTGGACAGCTCCTTCGGGGCCGGCGTCGGGCTACCGGGAGAGGGCGGCCCGGCGAGGCTGACCCTGCCGTAGAACTGCACCGTGTTACCGGTGACCTCCGCGCACAGCCGGGTGAGCAGGCCTGCCTGGAGACCCGAGTTCCCGCAGGTGGTCACGGTCTGGTCGGCGGCGGCCGCAGGGGTCGCGGCGGCCGGGCCGACGGCCAGAACGGTCAGGCCGGCAACGCCGACCGCGAGAAGGGCTAAGCGGTTCATGGGGACGTGCTCTCCTTGTGTTTTCGTCGGTGAGTGACGGGTCATCAACCCGCCTTGTGTGATGTGATATTTCACATCACACAAGAATACGAGATGATCGCGCCCTGAACTCCTTTCGTCATGCGGCGAAACTCTCCGGCGCAGTGGTCAGCCCGGCGTTCCGTGGTCGAGCAGCGCCGGCTCCGCCTCGCTCACCTCCATGTCCGCGGCCCGGGCCGAGTCGTTGATGGCGCCGGGGGGTTGGCTACCGGCGCTGGCACTGGCACCGGGACCACAGCCGGGGAGCGGGGGGAGCAGCCACGCCAACGCGAGCTGCTGCGGGCTGACGCTGCCCATCCCCAAGCACAGGGCCGGGCCCGGCCTCGTCCACGTCCGCTGAACTGGGGAAACCCGAACAAGCGTCGAGCCCAGTTCGACACCGGTGGACAAACGCCAAGTTCAGGGCCTGTTGCGAAAGTGCCGGTCAGTGCACGAGCAGGTCGATCACGCCCGTCAGGTCCTCCTCGCCGCTGCCCTGAGCCAGGCGGCGGCGCATCAACTCAAAGTAGGGTCCGAGCAGTTCCGGGCTGACACCCTGCTGCTCGGCGGTGCTCAGGAAGGTCGGCGTGCCGGCCACCTGCATGGCCAGGTTGGAGACGACGCCTTTGGTGTAGTCGCCGCTGCGCAGCTGTTCAGCGGTCTGGTGAACTGTCGGGGCCATCGCGACGAGCCAGTCGGCGAGCAGCGGGGCGAGCACCACGGGGTCGATGTCCTCCTTGCGGATCAGGGCGAAGGCGTGCGCGACCCCGGCGAACATCCCGTACATGGCGCTGAGCAGGGCCAGATCGTGCAGGGCGGCGAAACCCGCGTCCTCGCCGACGTACGTGGTGCCCGCCGGGATGGCCAGTGGCTCCCGGTGCCGCTCGAACAGTTCCCGCGAGCCGCTGTAGAAGACGTAGCCGCCGGCTTCCGGGACGCCGATCATCGGAGGGACGGCCATGATCCCGCCGTCCAAGTAGCGGGCGCCGCGCTCGTGGGCCCACTCGGCGCGGGCGCGGGCCTGGGCAGGGGTGCTCGTGGTCAGGTTGACCAGGTCCCTGCCGGATAGGTCGATGCCGGCCAGCACCTCGTCGACCGAGGTGTCGTCCAAAAGGCAGACGACGACCAGGGTGTTCGACGCGACCGCCTCAGCGGCGCTGTCCGCGACCCGCGCCCCCTCGGCGGCGAGTGCCGCGGCGCGGGCCGGGGTGCGGTTCCAGACGGTGAGCGGGTGGCCGGCGGCAAGCCAGGTACGGGCCAGCGCGGTGCCCATCGCGCCAAGGCCCAACAGTGTGACGGAAGTCTTCTCAACGGTGTTCTGTGTCATGCCGATTAGACTGGTCACGGGCCCGGAGGTGATCAAGTACGCACTCGGTAGTGGGTGGTTACCCCGGGGTAAGCGGGCACGTCAGAGGGGGTAGGGCATGACGACGCTGAACCGGCCGGGCGCACCAGACGGGCACGTCTGCGGGATCGACACCGCGATGGAGGTGATCGGCGGCAAGTGGAAGGTGCTGATCCTCTGGGCGCTCCACGAGCACCCCTACCGCCGCTTCGGCGAACTGCGTCGACTGCTTCCCGGCGTCACCGAGAAGGTGCTGGCCTCCCACTTGCGTGAGCTGGAAGCGGACGGCGTCGTGCGCCGCGTCTCCTACGACGAGGTGCCGCCCCGCGTCGAGTACTCGCTGACCGAGGACGGCATGCGCCTGAACGACGCACTCCAGCCGCTGGCCGCCTGGGGCCGCGAGCGACCGACCAGTCGAGGGCTGGAGGAGAGGGCAGGCTGAGGTCTATGGTGAACGTGCCGGTCGCAGCCACCCGTTGTTGGCCGCGACCAGCACGGTGGTCTCGTAGCGGACGCCGAGTTTGTCGTGTCGAGTGGCCACCGACCGGTGGTGTTTCAGCCGATTGATGCCGCACTCCACGGCATGGCGCTCTCGATAGTCGTTCTTGTCGAACTGCGGTGGCCGCCCGCCGTGGGAGCCGCGCTTCTCGCGGTTGCGGACCTGGTCGGCCTTCTCGGGGATGGCGCAGCCGATCCGGCGTCTGCGTAGGTAGGAGCGGTTGGCTCGGAAGCCGTAGGCTTCGTCGGCGCGGACCTTGTCCGCCCTGGTGTGGGGCCGGCCCTTTCTGTGCGAGGGACCCGATCTCTCGAGCACCGGTTGGAACCGCGGGCTGTCGTGCCGGTGTTCGGCCGTGCTGATACGAGACACATGGGATCTTGCCCCTGCTCGGTGGCGAGGTGAACCTTCGTGGTCAGCCCGCCGCGCGACCGTCCGAGGCCCTTTCTGCCGGGTCTACGGCACGGATCACGACGACCCGAACCCGAGCCCACGGCCCGGCCGGGACTACGCCGAGCTCGTCGGCAGTCCGCTCGACGGCCTGCTGCTCGACATCACCGGTTGGACAGCGGACGTGATCCGGACCGGCGCCGCGCTGATGAACGAGCCCGGCCAGTTCGGTGCCAGCGGCCGCGCCCCGTACGACCCGCGCCCCGGCGAGCGGAACCGCTGGGACTGGTCCGGCGACACCCCCTGACCTGGGCGGCAAGGCCCCCCTGGACATGCCCGTCTACGGTTACGCCGAGAAGGACGGCACCCGGACGCGGACCAGTCACCGTGAATCGCCCGACACCGCCTTACCGACCGCTGTCCGGGCTGGTCATCGACTACAGGGCAGGCAGCCTCGCAGTCGTCGCGCCCGGGCGGGGCCTTACCTTCGGAGTGGTCATGTTCCGATCCGCTGGCACCTCACCTCCCGCCGGACGCGTGCTGCCCGTGCCCACGAGTGATCCCCATGCAGGCGCATGATCCCTATGCTGGCGACATGCTCGACATACCTCTTTCAGCACTGGAAGTCGCGATGGTCCAGACGGACACCCGCGCAGTGGACACGCTGCGGGACACCGCGGCCTTCGCACAGGGACTCGAACGGCTCGGCTACCACCGGCTCTGGTACGCCGAGCACCACCACTCGCCCGCGATCGGCGCGTTCCCGCCGGTCGTGCTGATCGCGCACGCCGCCGCCACGACCTCCGTCATCCGTCTCGGCTCGGGCGGGGTGCTGGCACCCAACCACGCCCCCATCATGCTGGCGGAGCAGTTCGGGACACTGGCCGCCCTGCACGGGGGCCGAATCGACCTGGGCATCGGCCGCGGTCCCGGAACCTTCGACGAGGCCACCGCGCGGGCGCTGCGCCGCGGCGCCGGACCGACGACCGACGCGGAGTACGGGAGCGACGTGGCCTCGGTCCTCTCCTTCCTGGTGGACGAAGTCGCCCTCGACCCGCTGCCGGAGCCGTGGCTGCTCGCCTCCAGCACCGCGGGCGCCGCCCTCGCCGCGGCACTCGGCCTGCCGGTGGCCGTGGCCCACCACATCCGACCCGACAACACCCTTGCGGTACTAGAGCGTTACCGGGCGGAGTTCACGCCGTCCCGTTGGTGTGAGCGGCCCCGGGTGCTGCTGTGCGTCGAGGCGGTGTGCGCGGACACCGACGAGGAGGCCGTGCGGCGGACGGGGCCGATGGCCGTCGTCAAGGCCGGGCTCCTCAAGGGGGTGAGCGACATGCCCTTCCCGACCCCCGCGCAGGCCGCCACCCATCCGTTCACGGAGGAGGAGCGAGCGGTGCTGGCCCACTTCCGGGCACAGCAGGCCGTCGGGGCCCCGGAGACGGTCGTACGCCGGCTCGACCGACTGGCGCGCGAGACCGGGGCGGACGAGCTGATGCTGACCACGCCCGTCCATGACCTCGGCGACCGCCTGCGCTCCTACGAATTGATCAGGAAGCACTGCGGCTGAGCGAGAAGCACCGAGACGGGCGGGGAAACCTCGTACGCTGCGGACGTCGGGGGCAGTCGCGGAAGGGGGGCCCGCATGGGCTTGCGAAAAGGCGCCAATGTGCCGGTGGAACACACCTCGGTTCGGGTGGAGTTGGGATGGCAGGTGCGCCCCGGAACTCCGGACGTCGACGTGTCGGCCCTGCTGTTGACCGCGGCCGGCAGGGTGCGGTCGGACGACGACTTCGTGTTCTACAACCAGCCCGCCCACGGCAGCGGTGCCGTCCGCCACGAGGGCAGGCGACAGGACGACGCGAGCGTCGTCGAGACGATCAGCGTGATGTTGTCGGCGGTGGAGCAGGACATCGCGACCGTGGTGGTCGCGGCCTCCACCGACGGCGCGTTCGGCCGAGTGCCCGGTCTGTTCGTACGCGTACTGGACGCGGAGAGCGGGGCCGAGGCGGCGAGGTTCGACGCCACCGACGCCGACTCCGAGACGGCGTTCCTGCTCGGCGAGCTGTACCGGCGGGGCGGTGCGTGGAAGTTCCGCGCGGTGGGCCAGGGTTACGCCTCCGGCCTGGCCGGGCTGGCCACCGACTTCGGCATCACCGTGGACGAGCCCACGACACCGTCATCCCCACCGGAACGGCAGCCGGCGCCGGCGCCGGCGCCGGTTCCCCCGGCGCCCGAACCGGTAAGGCTGTCGAAGATCACTTTGACGAAGGCCGCCCCCGCGGTGTCGCTGACCAAGCAGGGCGCCACCTCGGGGGCCATGCGGGTCAACCTCACGTGGAGCGCGGCCGAGCCGGGACGCGGCCGGCTGGGCAGGGGCGAGGGCGCCGTCCGTCTGGAGGACGTCGACCTGGACCTCTCCTGCATGTGGGAGCTGCGGAACGGAACGAAGGGCATCGTCCACCCCATCGACAGCCAGTTCGGCTCGTTCGACCGACCGCCGTACGTCCTGCTGGACCAGGACGACCGGACCGGTGGCAGCGAGGACGGCGAGAACCTGATGATCAACCTTGATCACTCGGCCGAGATCAAACGCCTCCTGGTGTTCGTGGTCATCTACGACGGGGCGCCCGACTTCGCGGGACTGCACGGCGTCGCGACGCTGTATCCGCCCGCCGGCCCCCCGATCGAAGTACGTCTGGACGAGTGCACCGTCCCCTCACCGGTCGCGACGATCGCGCTGATCGAGAACGTGGGCGGCGAACTGGTCGTACGGAGAGAGGCGAAGTACCTGGTACTCGCGCCGGGCGTCTTCAAGCAGCAGGCCGCCGACCTCGAATACGGCTGGGGGATGAGCTGGCACTCCGCCACCAAGGACTGACACCGAGGACCGGCCGATCATGGCGAATGAGCGCCCGGCTGCCCTGTCGATGAGGACGCGGGTCTTGTGGCGCGCCTCTCGCCGTTTGTGCGCTGCCACACCAACATGCTCGGCCGGTACTTCTTCCAGCTCCCCGAGCTGCCCGGGGGCTTGCGGCCGCTGCGCGACAAGGACGACGCAGACGGCTCGTGATCAGGGCCCGGGGCGAGCTCGCGGGTACGGGACCTGCGGCGTGCGCGTTGTGGCTGCGACGCCGGGACGGCGCGTGTTCGTCAAGGTGTCATCGGGTACGGGATGTCCGCCGGCCTGTCGTGCGCTGTGCCGGCGGACTCGGTCTGTGAGAGTGCGGCGAGGAGCCGCAGTTTCTCGTCGCTGTCGCTGTCCTTGTCGGGGTAGTAGACGACGAGGATGACGTCGTCGATGGGGAGTTTGTCCCGGTGGAGACGTAGTTCACCGACGACGGGGTGGTGGACTGTGGTCGTGCCTCCGTCGAGGCTGCGGACGTCGTGGCGGGCCCACAGGGTACGGAACCGCTGACTGGACAGTGCGAGTTCTCCGACGAGTTCGACGAACCGGGGGTTGTCGGTGTCGTCCCCGATGGTGGTGCGAAGGGTGGCGATGAAATCGGCGGTGGCTTTCGTCCAGTCCTGGTGGAAGGCCTGTTCCTCAGGATCAAGGAGAAGAGAACGCAGCCGGTTCTGGCCGGGCCGCAGCCGGGGGGAGAGCGCGACGGCCATGGGGTTGGAGGCAAGGACATCGAACGCGCGCCCTTCGACGAACGCGGGGATCTGAAGGTGGGCGAGCAGCTCGTGCACCCGCGCCGGTACGTGCTCGGGCCGCTTGCGCCGTGGCGCCCGGGGGTGTGCCGCCGCGAGGCCGAGCAGGTACGTCCGCTCGACGTCGTCGAGCCGCAGGACGCGCGCGAGTGATTCGAGGACCTGGGCTGAGGGGTTCTTGTCACGGCCCCGTTCCAGGCGCAGGTAGTAGTCGGGACTGATTCCGGCCAGCAAGGCGACTTCCTCACGGCGCAGGCCGGGCACCCGGCGGTTGCCGCCGGGCGGGAGTCCTGCCTGTGCAGGGGAGACCAGCTCACGCCGGGCACGCAGGTAGCTGCCGAGCCGGTTGCCGGATTCTTCATCCTTCATACCGACACCGTAATGCGGTGCGCGCATCTCAGAGGGGGCCCTGGCAGGACCAGGGAAGACGGGGGCCCCGCCACACCCGGCGAATGCCGTCAAGACTGCGGTGACACCGTTTTGAAAGAAACGGAGAACATCATGTCTGCGCCGCGGGCTGAACGCCGTCGGCGCCCTGGACTGAAGGGACGATCTCGTGGATCTCTCCAACCGCACCGTTCTCATCGTCGGCGGAACCTCGGGTATCGGGCGAGAGCTGGCCCGCCGGTTCGCCGCAGCGGGCAGCACCGTGGCCGTTGGCGGCCGCAGCCCAGAGGCACTCTCGGAACTCGACGGGGAAGGGTTCGGCACGTTCGGCATCGACGTCACGGACAGTGCCTCCGTCGCATCCTTTCCTGATGCCGTGCTCGCCCGGTACCCCGGGCTGGACACCGTGGTGACCATGTCGGGGGTCATGCTCCTGGAGGACCTGCGCGACCCCGCGCACTTCGAGGTGGCAGAGACGACGATCGACACCAACCTGCTCGGCACCATCCGAGTCATCGACGCCTTCACCCCCCACCTGGTCCAGCGGGGCGCCGGCACCTTCATCACCGTCACCTCCGGAATCGCCTTCCTGCCGTTCCCGCCCATGCCCAGCTACGCCGCCTCGAAGGCCGCAGTGCACGCCTACTCCGAGGCACTGCGCGCGCAGCTCGACGGCACCGGTGTCGGCGTCGTCGAGCTCGTCCCCCCGGCTGTCGCCACAGCAGGTCAGGAAAAGGTGAACCCGCACGCGCTGCCGCTCGACGACTTCGCCACCGAGGTCATGCACCTGCTCTCGGAGAACCCCACCCCTCGCGAAATCCTCGTGAAGGGCGTCCTCATGCACCGCTGGGCCGAACGCGACGGCACCTACGACGACCTCGTCGCACAGCGCTCCCAGGCCCTGGCCATGCTCCCCAGCCGTGAAGGATGACGCCCTGACGCCCTTTCCCCGCCGGCAGCCTCCTCGCTCATCGCCCCCGGGCGGCCACAACGGGCAGCCAAACGTCCTGGATACGAACCCCGCCCCGCGACCCACCCTGCCGGGCGGCGACGGTTCAGCGGCGGACTTCTCCGGGGGCGAGCAGACTGGTGACGAGGTGTCCCACGGACGAAGCGGCCCCTTTGCGTACCTGGTGTGGCGGGGATGTCGGTGAGGTGGTCGGTACCCACGCTCCCGGCGGAAGACGTCCCGTCAGCATCAAGGAGACGTCATGGCCTTCGTCGGCGACGCCACCCCCTTTACCGCCTCACTCGACCTCATCCCCGAGCACGTCGCGAGCATTTGAAACCTGGACGGCTGGATGCACGACCCCTGGCTGCCCCGGTACGAACACACGGCGGTCGAGGCCCCCGACACCGGGGCCGTCGCTGGCCTTCGCGGCCGCGGTGGCCCTGCCGCTGATCACTGCGCGGGCCGCGGCCTCGGCGTCGATGATGTCGCTGTTGCCGCGACGCTGGCGGGTTGCCTCGTCGGGCTGGTCCACCTCGACCACGGTGATGCCCTGGCTGAGGAGATACCGGCTGAGTGCGGCGCCGTACGAGCCCGTGCTTGTGCTGACCGTGTCGATGTCGTTGCCCACGAAGCGGGAAGCGCTTCGCAGGGCGAGGCAGACGTCTGGACACCGCGAACGGGAGGTGCTGCTCGCCCACGGACGCGCCCACCTGCGTGAACCCGAACAGCGCCCACGCAAGGCACCCGCAGACCAGGTCAACTCCTCGCGTACTCGCCCGGCAATCAGCAGCGGCTGAGCGCGCTGCGCGCAGGGGAGGCATCTCACTTCATTTGCTCTCTTGCGTTCCTGTTCACCTGGCCGTTCCCGGCGCGGTGCGCGCGACCCGCACACTGCTCCGACACAGCGAACACAGGGAGTCCGGATGACCAGAAGGTTCTACGCGGCCGCAACGCTCGCCCTCGCGATGGGCGTGGTGCCGGCCACCCCCGCGGCGGCGGCCGAGAACGGACCCTCGCACGGCGCCCGCGCTCCGTTCACGCTTGCCGTGTACGGCGACGCCCCCTACGGCACCTCGCCGACCGACACGTCCGAACTCCAGGCGACGCCGGCGTTCATCGCCAACGTCAATGCCGACCCGGACGTCAGTACCGTGATCCACGTCGGTGACATCCACTCCGGCAAGCAGTACTGCACCGCCGCGTACAACCAGTCCATCGCCGCACTGTGGAAGACCTTCGCCGACCCGCTGGTCTACACCCCCGGCGACAACGAGTGGACCGACTGCCACAAGGCCGGCGAGGGCGGCGGCAAGTACAACACGGCCACCGGCAAGATCGACCCGGTCCTCGACCCGGCCACCGGCCAGCCCGTCGGCTACGCCTCCGGCAACCCGGCCGCCAACCTGGACCTGATCCGCCGGACCTTCTTCCCCACCCCCGGCCGCACTCTCGGCAGCGGCACGCTGCGCGTCCTGTCGCAGGCACAGCTGCCGAACTGGGCCCACCCCGAGGACGCCCAGTACGTGGAGAACGTGCTGTGGGTCAAGAACGGCACCCTGTTCGTCACCATCAACGTGCCCGGCGGCTCCAACAACGACGCCGACCCCTGGTACGGGGCACCGACCGCCTCCCAGGAACAGCTCGACGAGGCCGCCCGGCGCACCGCGGCGGACCTGCGCTGGCTGGACACCGCCTTCGCCCTTGCCCACACCGGCGGCATCTCCAGCGTCGTGGTCAGCACCCAGGCCGACATGTGGGACGTGGACGGCAAGACCGCCGCACACGTGACGAACTACGAGCCGATCGTCGCCAGCCTGGCCTCGCACACCGCGGCGTTCGGTAAGCCGGTGCTGCTGCTGGTGGGCGACTCGCACGTCTACCGCTCGGACGACCCGCTGCGCAAGGACGCACCCTGCGCGGGCGACGCGGGTGTCTGCTCCTACGACGCCTGGAACAGCCACCCGGGCTATGACGTGCCGAACTTCCACCGCATCGTCGTCCACGGCAGCACCGTGCCGTTGGAATGGCTCAAGCTGACCGTGACCCCGGGCGCGCACAACCCGACGACCGATACCTCGTTCGGGCCGTTCACCTGGGCCCGGATCACCGGCAGCTGACCGAACGCGGCAAGCCTGGGACGCCGCAGCGCGTCAGGTGGTTCGCGGAAGTCCGTGAGCTGGGTTTACCGCCCCGCAGGACGCCGCACCGGATCCGGTCCTGGCCCCCGCCCCGACGGTCAGGACCGGGCTGTACTGCGAGGGCGTCCGCTGCCGAGACCGGCGCCGTCACCGTGCTCACAGCGTCCGGTGCGGCCAGCCCGCGGGCCAGTCATGGCCCGGCTCGTCCTCCGGTGCCGTGCCGGATGCTGTCCACGGGCTCCGTGCGGGACTTCCGGCGCATCTCGAAGCGCGTCGTCGTCCAGCCAGGCCGCCCCGCTCGGTGTCTCTTCGGTCTGGGCACCCTGGTCGACCGGGCGTACCTCCTCTCCCGGGAACAGGTATGGGCGGCAAGGCCAGGTGGGCATCCGTCGCTGAGCGTGCGGGGCCGCCGCTTATGCTGCGGCGCAATGGGAGTGGACATCACGACGACCGGTTCCTCTCGCCCGCACTACCGTGCGGAAGACGGGTGTGCGGAGGCTGTCGGGCGCAGTTGGGGTTTGGTGGGTGCCGTAGCGGGAGTGGCATGGCAGAGGCGAACCGGTCGGGCGGAAGTGCTGCGGCTCGGCGCCGGAAAGCGAGCAGGGAGAGGTGATGCGGGGAGGGCAGAGACCATGCCGCCGACGGCACGTCGCGAACGTACACTCCGACGATGATGGAGATCCTGGAGAATCTGGACGTCCTGTCCCTGCCGCGGCTCGACCTCACGACGATCCGGATGGGCGGCATAGCCCTGGGAGCACCTGCCGACTCCATTCCCCGCCACAGGATCGTCCAGGCCCAGTCCTCCGCGGTCGCCCGCTCCCGAGGCGGGGACGGCACCGACAGCGAATACCACGACGCGGGGCAGCCGCTGACGCCCGACGAGGTCATCGACCGCACCGTCCGGTCGGACGGATTCCTGTACTGCGCCGACGAGGTCACCTACAAGGTCAGTGCCGGGCTGGTCGTCGGCTTCGCGATCTACGGGCGGCATCTCTCCCACTTCGCCCACCTCTCCTCGTACGAGGAGTTGCTGGCTGCGTTCGGCACGCCGGACCTGGTGTGTGAGGAGGGGGGAGCCTACGGCGACTTCACGGGTCACGGCTTGTACTACTGGGACGCCCGCAAGCACGTGAAGTGGGACGCATCCGGCAACCGGGTGACTCTGATCAACGTGGGCGACTTCGAGGGGAACGCGGGCCCGTGAGCGGGGAGCCGGGTCCGGTGACGGGCCGAGGAGGCCGCTCTCCTTCGCGGCCGGGATCTGAAGGCCCTCCTCGACCGGCACGTCCCCCTCGGCCCGGACCAAGCCGCCCGGCAAACTGCACGGCAAGGACTCCGCCACGCCGGACCAGCAGGCCCGGGCGCTCGGTGCGGTGCGCCGTCCGGTCGTCGACGAGGCCGGCGTGGCCCGGGTCCGGAAGCGCGTCGGGGCCCTCTCGGGCGCGTACCAGATGGCGCCGTAACGGCGGTCCGCCGGGCCGGGGCCGGGGAACTTCCCGGGCCCGGCCCCGCGTGCGTGCGGGCACCCGGTCAGGCGGCGGGCTTGCCGGGCTGGTCGTACACAAGGAGAAGGCCGAAAGTGTCGGTGACGATGTTCCGCTTCCTGCCGACGACCTTCTTCCCTGCGTCGATGCCCTGGCCGGCGGCGGGGACGCTGGGGGAGGTCTTGACGCTCTGCGCGTCGATCACGCAGGCCGACGGCCCGCCGTCCCGTCCTTCCTTCTTCCGCAGCAATTTTCGGAGAAGGCCGTTGAGCTGGGCAAACATCGGGTACGGACGTCGATGCGCCATGCCTCCGGCCTACCGCCACGAACCGAATGCGCCCAGGCGCACGACAACGACGACGAAAGCACACGACCACAAACGCCCGACATCCTGGGATGAGACAGAAAGGCGTCGCCTTCCGCACCATCCGCAACCCGTATGCCCCGTAGGCATCAACCGTCTCCACAGCATCGCCTACACCACAGTCCCGCACCCCCGAGAACCGGCTTACACAAGGTCATTCCAGAGGAAAGCGACCTCTAAGTGGACGCGAACGCACCCGCTTCTGTAGCGGGAAGGGAATCCGCTGGGGCGGGCGTGCATGCGTGAGCTTCGAAATCGGTATGTGGACCTACCAAGACCGATCGTGCAGCTTAGGAGGATGGTCGGGTACAAACCGCACCATCTTCGTAGCCGGGTCCTCCAACGGCTCCGAGAATCGTGCCGGCCAGAGCTCCACCGGCCCGAGGTACTTACCCAACTTCCGTACCGCCCGCGCCCGGTCAAGTGCCACTGTTTCGGCGCTCCCCCGGCACGTCACGGAGAACACTTCCCCCGTGGCCGGCTCACAGGTATCCACGACCAGTGCCATGCGCGGATCTTCGGCGATGTCCCGCTCCAGCCGGGAGTAAGCGCCAGTAAGCCACCAGAATGCCCCCTCCTCCCAGATGAACCACACCGGACGGACGGCGGGGCCCGCGGTGGCCACACGGGCGACCAGGGGGCGGTCCAAGAATTCGTTGATGTCCATCCCGGTAATGTAGCGGCGCACCGCCGGCCGTGGTCGGGGCCTGCGGCCTCTGCAGATGCCCCCGCCGGGGTAAATCCGGTCCTCGCGTTCGTGTACGCGGTGCGCACTGTCCATCTCCAACTGCCGGTGAAAATCGAGTACGTGACAAGTTCTTCGGCATATCGCCATCCTCCGGCCACGGGTCGGTGGTCGGGCCGGGCGATGTGCGATTGGGGTGCGATTCATGGCGCGTTCGGTGCGTGAGGTCTACGACGAGTACGCGGCTGCGGGCCGGTTGCGGGTGCCGTTGGCGGCCTGGCGGTGGGCTACCGGCTGCGGTCTGGTCCCGTCGGCGGACGCCGGCCGCGGCTTGTGGTCGCGGGAGGTGGTGGAGGCCGCCGACGCAGAGCAGGTGCGGGCGGCGCTGCGGGGCCCGATGGGTGTAGGGGTGGCGACGGAGAAGCTGACGAGGCGTTGGGGGTGCCGCTGCCGATTCTGTGGCCGACGGCCTCGGCGGTCGACCGCCTCGTGAAGGCCGGTCTCCCGGTCTACCTCGGTGGCGACGTCGAGTTCCCCGACGCCGACCCGGACCATGTGGCCGCCCTGGTGCGCCGCCGCGACCTGCCGGCTCTCCTGGCGGCACGTGCCGCGCGGCCCGGACCCGGCCGCGGTACACCTCGGCATCCGTCGGGTCGACTTCGACCAGGTGGTGCGCCTGGATTGGGTGTCCCCGGTCGCCTCGGTGGACGTCGACTACAAACGGCAGAGCGGCGTGACCAGCATCCCCCTTTATCACGCTCGGGAGATCTCGCTCTTGGAGGTGGTGCGGCCCTCGGTGGACCGGCGGGCGGTGCGCACCGTGGCACCGAGCCGGCGTTCCCCGCTCGCCGCCCTTGAGCCGGTCTCCCCGGCCGGTGATCGGGTGCTCTTGGCGCAGGTGGCGCGGATCGACCGGGTAGGCCGGGCGGCGGTGGTGAACTGGCGCCGCCGGCACCCGGTTTCCCCGCACCGACCGGCGGCACGGACGTGCACCCGCAGTTCGACCGCCACGCCGTGGTCGCCTGGCTCCTCGCCCAGGACAAGATCGAAATCCCCACGGGGCCCACGGTCGCCTTACTGGTACTGGCCGGTGCCGAGGGCGCCGCGCACCGTTTCCGGTCGCCGCCTTCTCATGGCATCCAAGCATTTGCGGGCCAGACCAGGCTCAGGCCGCCATGAAGCGGCCCAGCTCGCGTGACTTGTACTGAAGGGCGGCTACCCGAGCCTCCTCAGAGGAAACCGGGGCCGCCGGCACCTGAACGTCCTCAAGGCCGCCGTCCTCGGCGAAGCCGCCTGACTGCCAGTCCACCTCGATGCCTGCCCTCTCCGCCAGGACCAGCGTCGTGGCAACGAAGCCCTCGGACAGTGCAGCCATGACTGCGTGACCCGTTCTGCGGTGCCACGCGAGCAGGGCGTCGACGAACTCTTTGAACACGATGGGGTCGATCTGGCACTCGTCAGCCTGCATGGGTCCGATGCCGGACGGCAGCCCCAGTTCGGCTTGGTAGACGCTCATCTGGCTCATGAACAGCCGGGAGGCCCCGTTGGACGGGTTCCACAGAGTCTCGTCGCCCATGTCGTAGTACTGGCTCATCGCAGCCCCTCCCTGCTGGTCATACCGGCCAGCCTCGCGAGCACATGACATTACGTTCAGTTAGCCCTCCACGGAAAGTGAGCCAGAACCCGGTCTCGTGGGCATCACCCCCGGACCGATCCGGACGCCTCCCGAGACGGTGAACAACTGCCTTCACTACTCGGTTCTGGCACAGGTCTCGGGGCGGCATCATGAAAAGTGATCGCGATGTTCGAAGACACGGGAGGCTTTGAGCCTCGGCTCCGTGCCCAGTGTTCTGTCCCGCCGAGCACTGACAGTGATCAGGCGTTGGTGGTATACCGTGCGTGCACCCGTGTTGGGTCAAGGTGGAGTTCGTACGCGGTGTTGCACTCGCTGATCTCTGTTCCGACCGGAGCGCCACACGGGCACAGTCGATTCAGCCCACCCCGGCCATGCAACCCGCAGCAGCCTACGTGGTCCCCTTCAAGGTGGGGCAGCAAGTCTGGCGCGTCCTTGGGATGGAGAACAATCGTGTCTCGGGGACCTGCGGAAGTGAGGAACCCGTCTCCGTCAGGATCGCCGACAGCCGGCCCGCCGGGAAACACTGCGACGCATTCGTCCGTGGGAAGAAAAGGGGCGCCCCATGGCTCAGGCTCCAGGGCATAGAACCCCTCATTCATGCTTGCCGGGGCCCGGCGATACCCGTCGGGTCCGATCCGCCCGTCGAGCTCGGGCCTGACCAGTGTCTCGGAGATCTGCACAGACCTGGTCAGAGGTTGGGCACAGGCGGCACACACAAAAATGATCACAAGACGTTCTAGGCCGTCGAACCCGTATCAGCAAACGACTATTGCGGCCTACTGCAGCAGGATCGTCTTGCGGAGCAGGTGAAGGCGAGCTCCGCCGTAGAGCTGCCGTTTGATCTTCCTGATGCGGTTCACGGCGCCTTCGATGCTGCCGGAGCTCCAGTCCGGGGTGAGCCCGGCTGTCACGGCCTCGCGGTCCCTGAGCAGGTGATGTGCGAAGCCGGTGAGCCCGGGCAGCCGACTGGCATCGACCGCGTCGATCCGGGCAGGGAGCATGGCACCGAGGCGGCCCGTGAGCATCTCACCGAAGGCGCGGACATGCCTGGCGGCCGTGTCCAGTTCGGGACAACGGGCCGGGACATCCTTGAGACAGTCGCGGTGGGCGGCGACGCAGGTCTCCACGGTCCGGCCGAGGCCCTGCCACAGATGGAACCGGTCGGCGACGTGTAGAGCGTCGGGGGCACCGCGGCGGGCACCCTCGGCGCAGGCGCCCGCCCAGTCCCGGCAGGCAGCTGGCCCACAGCACCGGCGAACAGATCTGGGGTCTCCTGGTGCCGTGACCGGATAGGTTCACCGAGGTCGCGTGGCCTGCGGGTGCGTGAGGAACCACCGCTCCCAGGTTCCGACTGGTCGCAGGGCTGAACGACCTTGTTTGCGTAGTTTTAATCAACTTGCTGCCCGCCCCGTCGGGCGGGCAGGGTCTGAATCATGCTTGAACTACGCACCTTGGAAGCAGACGACTGGCCCCTTTGGCGGGAGTTGCGACTGGCCGCGCTTGCTGAGGCGCCCTACGCGTTCGGATCCACGCTGGCCCAGTGGCAAGGCTCTGGCGACCGAGAGGAACGCTGGCGCGCCCGTCTGTCGATTCCTGGCGCGCACGATCTCATCGCGCTCCTCGACGGCCTCCCAGTGGGCCTGGCCAGCGGGGTGCCGGGCGAGGGAGCACCGAACGTGGAGTTGATCTCGATGTGGGTCAATCCCATGGCTCGAGGCAAGGGCGTGGGTGACTACCTGATCCAGGCGGTCGCGCGGTGGGCGGCGGAGCGCGGTGCCACGGGGTTGAGGTTGTCCGTCATGCCGGACAACCTCAAGGCGACCGCGCTCTATGAGCGGCACGGTTTCACGGACACGGGTAAGCCCGGCGATCTTCTGCCCGATGGCGTGGGCAGGGAGCGGGTCATGGCGAAGAGCCTGGCCGCTGTCTGATCTCCACATCCGGGCACGGCGGGATCCCCCATGTGCTCAGGCTGCGGCGGCAAGGGAGCGTCCGCCCCAGGGAATGCCCTTCTCGCTGCGGACGTGAGCGCGTCCCCGGCGTTGTGCGGCGAGTACGTCGGGGTGGCGGGCGTTGGCATTGCGTCAGCGCGGGTAGGTGCAGCGCCCGGAAGGAACCTGTGGTCGGCCTGATGCCCAGGGGCCCGAACTCGTCGAATGCGAAGACCCGGTCCGGGAGGTGCTCCAGCACGTGCTCGATGCGGTCGAGCTTGGCGTCGCGCTCGGGGTCGGTGCGAGTACAGCTCAATGGGCGTATGTGGCCTATCCGACAACGCGGCGAGGTGCCGTAGTCGGCGCCGCGCGCCCGCCGGGGGATACGGGGCAGCCCTTACGTCGGGGTCCCACGGGCGTGCCGGAGGGCTCGCTGGGCATGGTCGGTGCCGGGCCACGACGTGCGCGCAGCTTTCATGGTGAGCGGCGTTGGCGCGTGCCCCTGCTACAAGGGGCCGGCGTCCATGACGCCGGCCCCTTGTCTTGCACGCCGCGGACCACCAGTTGCCGCCTGCGGCCGTTGATCTTTATGCCCGAACTGGGCTTCACCGTCGAAGCATCGGGAACTATTCGTCCACGGGAACGAGGTGCGGGCCGTGGTCGATCACCGTGCCATGGCTCTTGGCCTGCTGTCGTTGTGCCGGTGTGACGCACAGGGTGTCGCCATCGAAGCTGTCACGCCAGACGTAGCCGGGCTTGCACGTGCTCGGCCCGTAGGCTCCGCCACCGGGCTGCCGGTGGGGATTCTGGTCGTGCACCTGCTGTCGTTGTGCCGGTGTGACGCACAGGGTGTCGCCATCAAAACTGTCACGCCAGACGTAGCCGGGCATGCACGTGTCCGGCCCGTAGGCTCCGCCACCGGGCTGCCGGTGGGGGTTACTGCCGTCGGATGGGAGACTCTTGACAGAGGCCTGGGTCTGGGGCGCGATCGCCGCTGTGGCCGGCAGCGCGATGCCTCCGCTGATGAAAGCGGCCGAGGCGAAGACCATCATGGAGCGCGAGATCCGGCGCTTTGACTGTGCGGTGGTCGGGCTGGGGCGGTCGTACGACATGAGTGCTCCTTGCGGATAGAGGCCGCCGGAAAACGGCCGGGCAAGCTGCGCCCGAGCGACCGGCGGCTGGTTGATACGGGGCCACTGGAAGGCCGCCGTACTCCTGGCTGGTCTCGCTGTCTTTGCGGCGTGACCACACTTCAAGTAGGCGCGCTGGTGGTAGCCACCGTCATGCCCCTGAAGACCGTGTCTTGACGGGAGGGTGTAGATCTGAGCGGCTCGGTGCCGGCCCCGTACATCCGGGCGTCACGTTCGCCGCGACACGGAGGCAGAGAGACGTCCTGGACGTGGGCCTGGTCCGTCCCGGCGTCTACAAGTCGGGTTCGGCGTGGAGCTGGAGCAGGCGGGCGAGTGCGAACTCGACCTGTGCCACATCAGTCTTGACCAGGTGGTCGCCGGGGTCGCCGATCACGTATTGGGCGTCGATGTCGATGGTGCGGATCTGATCGGTGAGCGTGAAGGTTTCGCGACGGGCGATGTGCAGGCGGGGGGGGCGGGGTGGAAGATCGCTTCCTGCACCCGGGTGGAGGTCCACCACGTGCGCACGGCCGCGCACCGGCGTTCGCGTGCGGGTGGCGGACGCCGGGCTTTAGGGTGCTGCGGGTTCGACGGCGACGTCGACACCGCAAACAGGGCGCACGCCGGCCTCCGTCGCGGCCTTCGCGAAGCGGACGGCGCCGGTGACGGTGCCGCGATCGGTCAGCGCGAGCGTGTCGACGTCGCGCTCGGCCGCACGTCGTACCAGGTCGTGGAGGTGGGAGGCACCGTAGGGGCGGAGTAGCCGGAGGTGACATGGAGGTGGATCGCACAGCCCATGGCACACCTCCACTATCCGGGTGATTTCAGCCGGTATAGCTGGTTTGCCCCTCCCAAGGTATCGAACGAAAATCGAACAAAGTGAATCCGTTACTGCACCGTAGGGATGCGATCCCCTGGTGGCTGAGCGCTTCCCTTGGCGGATGAGCGCGCTATTTGGCGGGGCTGAGTAGCGTAGATGGCAAACGACTCGGCGCAGGCCAGCGCCGCTACGGAGCACGCAGGGGGAGCCGGCCCTCGGTCGCGGGCCGTTCCCCTAGCCAGAGGCCCGGGTTGTCGGTGTCGAGCCAGGTGACGTGCTTGTGCACTCGTTGTGCTGGTCGTCGTCGATCACGCACTCGACTTAGGGTCTGGTCCTTGAAGCGGCTCTCCAGGGCGCTGTGCGTGGACGCGGCGCACGTGCTTCACCGTCACCGCCGCCGGGAGACCGGCCAGGAAGAGGGACAGCCCCACCGGGAGCACCCCCGCCCACACCGATGGTGAGACGTACGCGGTGCCGGACGTACCGTCCACCAGCCACGCACGGACCGGTTGCGAATCGATGTCGCCCTCGACGGGGACGTCGAACGACGAGCCGCCGTTGTCCGGGGCGAAGGCGCCCGAGCAGGACGTCGACGTTCCCGCATTGGCCACGGTGTTGTCGTACGTCCGGCAGCCGGCTTCGGTCACGGTCCCGGGCTCGCCCCACAGCGCCGCCCGCAGCTCTGCGGTGAAGTTCGTCAGCACGACGTAGGCCAGAAGCAGCCCGGCCAGACAGGCCAGTGCCAGCCACGGCGCGGGTCCGACCTGCTCCGGTTGCCCGTCCAGAACGTCCCCACCCTCGCTCATCCCCACCTCGGATCGCCGACGGACCTCCATGGTGACTGATCCGAAGCACCCTCGGAAGCCCTTCATGGCGTGCTGGTGGGCTCGCACGAGCGTCGAGTCGACCGACACCAGCCAGTCGACGTCGCCGGCAGCGTCCTTTCCCGCCCGGACCGCCCACGGCATCCGCGAGAACGTGGCCGTCGGGACGATTTTGGCAACGCGGCGAGGTGCCGCGCCAGACGCCGCGGCCCCGGCCATGATCCGCCGGACAAGTCCCAGGTGCGAACTCGCATCACCACTGGTCACAGATCCGCTTGTGGTGAGCGCCGTGCGTGGCGGTCCCGCCAGCTGAAGCGCCCAGTCACACCCTGCGGCCAAGGGGCCTTGCCGGACCCCCTTGACCAGCGCCCCACTCGGCCCTGGCTCCCCGCGCGGTCCCCCTTGACCAAGTCGACCGCACGGCCGCGAACGCTGCATCGCCCCTTGACCTGCCCTGCGCACCGCGCAAAGGCTGCTAGCCGGAGCACGCCGGCACGCTCATCACACGATCCCTTCTGGTACCGGCGCTGGTGGACGACATCGGCCCGCGCAGTCGGCGGCCGGGCGCCAGGCCGGCGGACGACGGCTTGCTCCGGCGCATTCCGACCCCCCCCCGGCACGCCGTAGCGCCGAATGTGTCGCCGGACTTGAACGGGCTGTCGTGGCCGGGCACGATCAGGTCGGCCTCGGCCGGCACCCTCATCAAGCCGGATTCTGCAAGAAGCGACTGGGGCTCGCTGCGCGCACCCTGAGGCATCTGGATGAGGGGCGCGGAGAAAGCAGGAGGCTACGGGGCAGGCGCCATGGTCGTGATCAACCGCTACGGGATCGCGCCCTCTGTCTTCGCAAGGGTGCAGTTCACTGGCGTCGCCCGAGCGAGCGGCCGCCACCAGCGCGGGGGCGGCAGCCGTTTCGTGTGGTGTGGGTGCGGTCGGTTCTGTCCCGTAGTGGGCTACGCGCTGGCCGACGGCACCCGGCCAGGGGCGACACGAGCTCACCTGAGTGCGGTGCCGTAAGCAGCGGCTGAAGGCACCCTCGCCCGACGCGGCCGGACTCGGACAGGCGAGTCGGCGGGGAAACCTTTCGTCATATGCCGAAGCGATGAGGCATCCTTGGAGGCATGACCGAATTGCATGCCGACACGCTGAACCCTGGAACGCCGAGTCCCGGATCCACGGGCGACGGGACACCTGCGGAAGGCGTCGCCCCGGCCGCACGCCTCGCGGCTTTGGCCGCGGCCCTGGCCGACGAGACCCGGGCCGCCATCTGCATGACGCTTCTGGAGGGGCGGGCCTGGACCGCGGGGGAGCTGGCCCGTATCGCCTCGGTCGCGCCGTCCACCGTGAGCGGGCACCTGGCCCGGCTGACCGAGGCGGGCCTCTGCGTAACCGAGCGGCAAGGGCGGCACAGCTACGTGCGCGTCGCCGACGCCGCGACGGCCCGCCTGCTCGACGAACTCGCCTCGTATGCGATTCCGGACCGGGACGCGGCGCACGCCGTGCCCGTTGTCGCGGCGCCCGACCCGCTGGCTCGTGCCCGGACCTGCTACGACCACTTCGCGGGTCGCCTGGGGATGGCGGTGACGGACGCGATGGAGCGTCGCGGGCTGCTTCGCACGGAGGGCGTCTTCGAGTTGACGGAGGCCGGTCGGCGATGGTGCGCCGACGCGGGTGTGGATCTCCTCGCCGCGGGCCGCCGCCCCACGGCGAGTTCCTGCCTGGACTGGACGGAGCGCCGCCGGCACCTGGGCGGCGTCGCCGGGGCTCGACTGTGTGCGCGGGCGTTGGACCGCGGATGGGTGGTGCGACCGGCCGGTGGCGGACGGGCCCTGGAGGTGACTGCCGTCGGCGAGCGCGCGCTGCGCGACCTACTCGGAATCGCTCCTGACGACTGGAGCTGAACGCACGGTGAGCGGGAGGGTGGGCAGCCAGTTCATTATTTCGGTGAATACCGAAGTGTTCTGCTGTAGGGTGAACTCATGACCACGACCTTCCCGCGTCCGAGCCGGATATCGCCCAGCGTCCTCACGGCGGGCGCCGTCACCTTCACGGTCTTCGCCTGGGCGTCCGCCTTCGTCTCCATCCGCAGCGCGGGCGCCGCCTACTCGCCTGGTGCCCTGGCCCTCGGCCGTCTGCTCGCCGGTTCGGGGGTGCTCGCAGTCCTGTTGTTGATCCGCCGCCAGGGCTTGCCGCCGCGCGGGGCGTGGCGGGGCGTGCTGATCTCCGGGGTGGTGTGGTTCTGCGGCTACACGGTCGCCCTCAACTGGGGGGAACGACTGGTCGACGCCGGTACGGCCGCCCTGCTCGTGAACACCGGTCCAATCCTGATGGCCCTGCTCGCCGCCCGTCTCCTGGGGGAGGCGCTGCCGCCGCGCCTGTTGTCCGGCATGGCCGTCTCGTTCATCGGAGCGGTCGTCGTGGGCCTGTCCATGTCCTCCGGCGGCGGTGCGTCGACCTCGGTGCTCGGCGTGGTCCTGTGCCTGCTGGCAGCCGTGGCCTACGCGACCGGCGTCGTCTCGCAGAAGCCTGCACTGTCCTTCGGTACGCCCCTGCAGATCACCGCCTACAGCTGCATGACGGGAGCGGTGGCCTGCCTGCCCTTCGCCGGGCAGCTGGCCACGGAACTGCCGAAAGCACCGATCTCCGCGACGCTGAACATGGTCTACCTGGGTGTGGTTCCGACCGCCCTCGCGTTCATCACCTGGACCTACGCCTTGGCGCGCACCCCCGCCGGCAAGCTGGGAGCGACGACCTACGCCGTGCCCGCCATCGTGGTCCTGCTGAGCTGGGCCCTGCTGGGCGAGGTGCCCGGCTGGCTGACCTTGCTCGGCGGGGTGCTCTGCCTGGCCGGGGTCGCGGTCTCCCGCTACCGGCCCCGCAAGACCACCCTGTCGGAACCGGCCGCCCCCGCACCGTCCGGGCCCGACACGGGCGCCAGTACCACCGGCAGTCCCTGCACCCGTTCCTGACCACTCCCCGGCACTCCGGGCCGGACGCAGGTGACGGCAATCGGGAGGCGCGGCCCGCGTTTCCGCACCCATGGGCGAAACCGACCAGGTCGCGCCTGTGCGTCGTTCACGTTGAGCACCGATGCCTCGGAGGCCAGACGGCCGTCCCGGGAACAGCCGGTACGGCCGCACCATTGCATCGTCCGAGGGGCGGGCGCCCGCACGGGGAACACGGAGACCATAGGGTCCCTCGGTCACGGTCTGGCAGTGCTCCATCCGGCCGCCGCAACGTTTCGCAGGCCGGCCGCATGGTTCACGGAGCACCCTGGATGGCCGCCCGGTTGGGTCGTAACGCTCCGCAGTGCACACCGGCCATGCTTCGTCTCCGGGCCACAGCGGAGGCCCCAGACAGAGCGGTCCCCATGCGACGCAGATCCGGGTCGCGGGAGAAGACCGACGCACTCACGGCGGATGGGAAGCGGCCTCCACGGGGCGAGCCGGATGCGAGCGGCTTTGCAAGGTGAAGTAGTAACGGTCTTCGCCCAGTTGAGGTGGATCGGCGCCCTCAGCGATTTCTGCTGTGCGTGCGACACGTCTTGACGCCGCGTCAGTGCGTGGCGATAGTGAGTGCCACTTGGCGTGGGCAGCCGCGCACCTCCCTAGAAATTCAGGTCTGCCATCGCTCGCAACCAAAATTGTTAGCGCTAACAAAGCCCTCCTCCCACCCGACGTGCAGGAGCTCTTTATGGCCTTCCATCAGTTGATCAGCCGTGCGCGGCGCACCCTTCTCGCTGCCGGAGCGACGGTCGCACTCACCGCCGGTGTCATAACCGGTACAGCTGCCACCTCGCAGGCGGCCACGCAAGGGCCGTGCGACATCTACGCTGCGGGCGGTACCCCGTGTGTGGCGGCGCACAGCACCACGCGATCGCTGTACGGTTCGTACGGTGGCGCGCTCTACCAGGTCAAGCGCGCTACGGACGGCGCCCTCAAGGACATCGGCGTGCTCAGCCCCGGTGGCTACGCCAACGCCGCCGCACAGGACGCCTTCTGCGCCGGCACCAGCTGCGTCATCACCGTCCTCTACGACCAGTCCGGCAAGGGCAACCACCTCACCCAGGCACCCGCAGGCGGGGCGGCCGGTGGGCCGGACAACCTGGCCAACGCGGCCGAGGCTCCGGTCACGGTGGGCGGCCACAGGGCGTACGGCGTCTACGTCGCACCCGGAACCGGCTACCGCAACAACCACACCAACGGCATCGCCGTCGGCGACCAGCCCGAAGGCATGTACGCGGTCCTGGACGGAACCCACTACAACGGCGGGTGCTGCTTCGACTACGGCAACGCCGAGACCAGCAACAATGACACAGGCAACGGCCACATGGAGGCGATCTACTTCGGCAACATCAAGGTCTGGGGGTACGGCTCCGGCGCCGGGCCGTGGGTGATGGCGGACCTGGAGAACGGCCTGTTCTCCGGGGTCAACACCCGGTACAACGAGAATGACCCGAGCGTCAGCCACCGCTTCCTTACGGCGATCGTCAAGGGCGCGCCGAATCAGTGGGCGATCCGAGCGGGCAACGCCCAGGCGGGCGGCCTGTCCACGTACTACAGCGGGCCGCGCCCCAATGCCGCGGGCTACAACCCGATGCACAAGGAGGGCGCGATCATCCTCGGCATCGGCGGCGACAACAGCAAGGGCTCGGCGGGCACCTTCTACGAGGGCGTCATGACCTCCGGCTACCCCTCGGACACTACCGAGAATGCCGTCCAGGCCAACATCGCCGCCACCGGATACAGCAGCGCCGCCACCGAAACCGGCACCCTTTCACCCGGTTCACGCGTGTCGCTGCGAGCCACGACGACGTGCTGCAACCGCGACTTCCTCACCCATGCCGACGCGGACGACAAAGTCACGATCTCGCCCGTGGATTCCGCAAGCCCGCCCGCCCTCAAGGCTGATGCGACATGGATCGTCCGCGCCGGCCTGGCCAACAGCTCCTGCCTCACCTTCGAGTCGCTCGACAAGCCCGGCCGGTTCCTCCGGCACTACAACTTCGAGCTCCGCCTCGGCGCGGACGACGGCGGAACTCCTTTCGCCCAGGACGCCACCTTCTGCCCCACCGCCGGCAACAGCGGGACGGGCTATTCCTTCCAGTCGGTGAACTACCCAACGAAGTACCTGCGCCACTACAACTACTCGGTCTTCGTCGCCGGCAACGGAGGATCGAACAGCTGGGACAGCACCACCAACTGGGGCGCGGATACCAGCTGGATGGTCGCCCAGCCCTGGAGCTGAGCCGCCCTGCTCGGCGGCCGGGGGCGGGGGGCGGGAACCGGCCGGTTCCCGCCCCCCGCCATCGCACCCATAGGGCGTGCGCCTGCTCTGCCCCGGACTTCGCAGGTCGCCCGGTCGTGAAGACCGACAGAAGCTCAGAGCACCTTGAGGCACAACGTCACGGTGCCGTGGAGGGCTTGGATCGAGCTCGAGTTGCACTGGTCGCGCTTGTTGGGGCCGAGGATCTGCGAGATCTGCACGAGGTAGTCGGCGCCGGAGGGGATGTGGGAGTCGGCGCAGTTCCAGCCGTCCAGCAAGTGGATGGTGTCCAGCTTGCCGTTGCCGTTGCCGAGGACGCAGTCGCCGACGCGGAATTGGCGGTCGATGCACACGGTGATGTCGGGGGAGCCGCCGTGGTGGACCCATTCTGCACTGCCTCCGTTGGGAGGACCTGGGCACTCAGTGCCGGTGGGCACCACCTTGGTGACTCGGTAGTACGCGTTCCACGCGTCGCAGGGCACCATGTCCGGCTTGAAGGTGTCGTTCGGCTGGCTGATGGAGAAGTCACCCGGCGCTCCGTCTCCTACGTGGAAGCAGTCGCCCTCCCGTACCGCCGCGAAGGCCCGGCTGACGGCGTCCAGGGTGGGGCTGGGCTTGGGCGTCGCGCTGGGGCTGGGGCTCGGGCTCGGGGTGGGGCTGGGGCTCGGGGTGGGAGTGGCGGTGGGGCTGAGGGTGGGTGTCGAGCCTGACGTGGCGGCGGCGTGCCGGTGGGAGAAAAAGGAGGGCAGGCCGGCGAAGGCGACGGCGATGAGCAGGCCGAGGACGAGGACAGCGCACGCGACGCCGATCCACGGGAAGTGGGGGCCGAACCGCCTCCGTTGTGGAGACGATTCGTCGGGACGACCGTCGCCGGCACCGCTCGGCGTCCTCCGCTCGCGGGGACCGGCATCAGAAGGAAGGGACGGTAACGGGGCCGACAGAGTCTGCACTTGGCGTTCGGCGATCATCGTCGCGACCGGCGCGGGGAGCCATTCGAAGGGCGCCTGGGGGGCGTTGGTGAGTTCCCTGAGTATGTCGGCCACCCCGGGGCGGTCCCCGGGGCCCTTGGCCAGGCAGCGGTGCACCAGGTCCGCCAGGTAGGCGGGCAGGCCGGTCAGGTCGGGTACGTCGTGGACGATGCGGTAGACGATCGCTTCGGCCGAGCCGGTACCGAACGGGCTGCGGCCGGTGGCGGCGAACGCCAGCACGAGTCCGAGGGAGAACACGTCGCTGGGTGGGCCTATCTCGTGGCCACGTGCCTGTTCCGGGGACATGAACGACGGGGTGCCGACCACGGCGTGGGGGAGGGTGGGGGACGTGGCGTCCAGTGCGCGGGTGATGCCGAAGTCGATGACGCGGGGTCCGTCGGCCGCGAGGATCACGTTGGAGGGTTTGAGGTCGCGGTGCACCAGGTTGCAAGCGTGGATCGCACGGAGCCCCTCGGCCAGTCCCGCTCCCAGTATGGCGATCCCCTCCGCGGGCAGCGGGCCGTGCATCTCGACGGCCTGGTGCAGGGACGGGCCGGGTATGTAGGCGGTGACCAGCCACGGCGGGTCGGCTTCGGGGTCAGCCTCGACCACCTGGGCGGTGTAGAACCCGCCGACCCGGCGGGCTGCCTCGACCTCTATGGCGAACCGGCGTCGAAACCCGGGATCGCCGGCCAATTCCGGCCGCACCAGCTTGACCGCGACCGGGCGGCCGCCAGGGGAGCGCCCCAGGAACACCTGCCCCATCCCGCCACCGCCCAGCCGCCCCTCCAGCCGAAAATCGCCTACCGCGTGCGGATCACCCTGGCGTAACGGCTTCGGCCAGACCGGGGAGTTCATCGCACCCCGGCATTCATGTCCGGGGCGCGTTCCGGCATGCGGTGCACCGTCGCCCGGCTGGAGTAGATGCGGCCCTTGGAGCCGAGGCCGAGAAGGATGCTGCGCTGGCCGGTGCGGTTTTGGGTGTCGGGCGAACACTTGGCGTAGCCGATGGATTCGTTCACGCCGCGAGTGTACGAATAGCCCCCGTTCACCGTACAGATGGCGGCACTTGACACGGGCGGCCGATCTGATGCGACCCACCTGGAGGCCCTTGTCCTCCGCGCTGGAGCCCCGGCCAGGAGGCCCCCCCGGGGTGCGGATGGACGATTCGTATGGTGTGACCGGTCCGGGCGAGTGCTGGGCCGGCCATGTGGCGTTGGGCGGTGTATGTCGATGACTCCCCGGTCTCCGCGACCTCGCTCTCAGCGTCAGCGCCCTGATGTGCTGGTGACGTCCGTGGTGGAGAAGCGTCTGTGCGCTCTGACTGTCGCTGCCGAGTTTCTGCGCCGGATCGTGCCGATCACAGCCGAGATGATCCGTCATGTCCAAGTACCCGGTGCTCAAGCCGAAGAACGCCGTCAGCGGGGGGACCCGTCCGCTGGCACCGGCCGACGACACATCGCGGGACCTGCTGCGTTCGTACGGGTGCCGCTGAGGGCAGCGTCTGCGATCGTCACAGGAAGAGAACCGCGCGACCTGCGGTGTCAGTGGCGGCTGCCAGGATGACGCTTATGACGATCAAGGACGTAGCCCGGCACGAAGTGAGTGATCCGCTGATCGAACAGGCGCTGGGGAACATCTGGCTGCGGGCCCGCCACCGCTGGTACACGATGCAATACGACTGCTACGCCGATGAGGAGTTGCAGGGAATGCGCGACGAGCTCCTTGACCACATGGCCGCCCGCACGGTGGCCGGCACCGAGCCTGGCAGCGTCCCGTCACACGTCGTCCTGCGGACCGCGGCCGAGTGCGCCCTGGGACTCCTGAGCTTGGGCTGCTGCCCCAACGGTGACCAAGAGATCTCCTTCACCCTCATTGACGAGAAGCTCAGCAGCGAAGACAAAGACTTCGAGGCTGTGGTGGAGCTGGCGGCCACCGCGAGGACCTGGCTGGACGCCTTTGCTTTGTCCGTGATCAGCGGCATGGTCTGGGAACGGGACCTGGTCATCGGGCTATTGCTGCGCGGCGACTACGCGCCTGCCATCCATAACGGTCTGCCCCACTCGAAGCTCGAATCGAAGTCCGACCCGGGCGAGCTGGCGGAGATGGACGCTTTGTGCGGCTACCTCACCCAGGCCGAGGGGTATCTGCCCCGGCACTGGCCGTCGGTAACGCTGTGCAAGCCGAATGCCGGCGAGCGCACCGATGCAATGCGGCAGCTGGATACCCTCGATGCGCTGACGCCAGACCAGCGCCTCCTGCGCGTACTTCTGGAGGATGACCAGTTGGCCTTCGAACAGGCCCTGGAGCACCGTCTTGTCGAGCACCGGGAGAGCGCACCCTCCGATGCGGCGCCCCGCAGCCTCCTGCCGCACAAGACCATCGCCCTGGCCTCCCTGGCCGTCCAAACCCACGGCTGGGACTTGCGTGTGCAATCCGCCTACCTGCCGCAGGCCATGCTGAGTGCCCCTGAACGAACCGCCGCCCTCGGGGCACCTGTCACGAGAGGATGACCTGCGCTGCAGTCGAGAGCCATGGCCCACGGCCCGCGCTGAGGTCGTCCCCCCCCGCATTCATCGCGCGGGTCGTGTTACCGGCCGCGCGGCCCCACAGGCCGCGTCGGCGGCCACCGTGCTCGGTCTCGGCCGCCTGCAGTGCGGCCACGATCCCGGCGGCCGGCGGCGGCTCCCCGGCGTCCTTGTCCAACCAGGGGCGTACCGCCTCGGCGACGGCTTCCACGCACGGGGCGGCCCCGGGAACATCAGGCCGCGAGGGTGAGCCAGCGCCCAAGCTGCTTGCTGATCTTGTCGGCACCGGCGACCGCGTGCCGAGCCCGGCGTTCCTGGTCTCCACGGCGACGGACGTAGGAATGGGTCGTCGCTGGATCGTCGTGTCCGGCGAATTCTTGGATTTCCTCCAGGGGAGTCTTGTCGTCGTGCATGTGGGCCAGGCGGCTGACCCACAGCACGTGGGGAGTCAGGTCACGGCTGGTGAGGACTCCGGCCCGCTTCCCGAGCCGAGTCAGGATGCGGTCGACGTCGTGGCGGTCGAGCCGTCGGCCCTGGGAGTCCAGCAGCAGCGCCCCGTCGGTGCGGCCGTCGATGAGGCGGACCAGGAGCTCGGCGAGCATGTGCGGAACCTCCCACTGCCTGCCCTTGCCCCCTTGCGGGTCAGGTTGATCGGCGTGTGCCGGTCGGGCCCTCCTCGCTGTTCGGGTGTCGGCTTGCGCAGGTCCGGTCCGTCAGACGGTCACCGGGATGCCGAGCATCACGGAAGCCTGTTGGAGCGGGCTGAGGACACGCGTCGGCGTGGCGGCCCGGGGAAGGCTGCGGCAGGTGAACCCGAGTTGGGTCATGGCCCGGAGGACTTCGCCGGCGCTGAAGTCGCGGCGGTCCTGGCGGGTGATGACCTGACCGACCTGCTTGACGGGGTAGGTACGGCGGCCGATGATCACGGACTCGCCGATGACCTGCTCGGGCTTGATGCCCTTCATCGATTCGAGGACGCCGCTTTTGGTCAGGTCGAACGGGAACCGGGCGATGACGCAGCGCATGTTGCCTCACAGGAAGTAGAAGGGGGACGGTCGTGCTGCCGTGAAGCGGTTCAGCGGGCAAGGGCGAGGACGCCCAGAGCGCTGCCCTGCTCGTCGACGACCGGCAGGGCATCGAGCCGGCGGCAGCGCATCGCGTGTTCGGCTTCGACCATAGTGGTCACGGGCGAGGTGAGCGGCCCGCGGTCACCGAGGACGTCGCGGAGACGAACCTGGTCCGAGTACGCGGCACTGTTCCGGATGGCGGCGAGCCCGGCCTGGGTGACCAGCCCGGTGCACAGGCCGTCCTCGTCGCAGACGAGCAGATGACCCGTGCGGGCGCTGGCCATGACGGCCAGGGCCACCTCGACCGTCATGTCGTCACAGACCTGGGGACCGGCCGCCTCCATCGCGTCGCCCACCGTCCGGTGCACGGGGTTGGCGTTCGCCGGGCGGGGCTGCATCTGGACCAGCGTCAAAAGGTGCCTCCTGCAGAGATGGGTCAGTTTCCTGATCACGTGGATCTCAGGCGGCCGCATCGAATGCGGACTGCCGCACGCTCACGCGCCGGGCCGTCGAAGCGGGCCGCCGCCTGCCGCGGGAGGCCGCGATGCGCTTGCCGCGTTCGACGGCCGGCGCGGTGACGGTGACGGGGATGCCGGAGGGTGCCTGGGCGCCGGTGATCCGGTTCAGGGCCTCTTCGCCCGGGCGGACCTGGGTGGCCTGCGGGGTGATGCCGGCGGCCTGCATGAGGCGGGTCATGTCGCGGCGCTGGTTGGGGGTGACGAGGGTGACGACGCTGCCGGACTCGCCGGCCCGGGCGGTGCGTCCGCCGCGGTGGAGGTAGTCCTTGGGGTCGGTCGGCGGGTCGACGTTGACGACGAGGTCGAGGTTGTCGACGTGGATGCCGCGCGCTGCCACGTTGGTGGCGACCAGGACGGTGACGTGCCCGGTCTTGAACTGCGCGAGGGTGCGGGTGCGCTGCGGCTGCGACTTCCCGCCGTGCAGGGCGGCGGCCCTGACACCACTGTTCAGCAGGTCCTGGGTCAGCCGGTCGACGGCGTGCTTGGTGTCCAGGAACATCATCACCCGGCCCTCGCGCGCCGCGATCTCCGTGGTTGTCCGGTGCTTGTCGCTGCCGTGGACGTGCAGCACGTGGTGCTCCATCGTCGTGACCGCGCCGGCCGAGGGATCCACCGAGTGCACGACCGGGTCGGTCAGGTAGCGGCGGACCAGCAGGTCGACGTTGCGGTCCAGGGTGGCGGAGAACAGCATCCGCTGACCCTCGGGGCGCACCTGGTCCAGGAGCGCGGTGACCTGCGGCATGAAGCCCATGTCGGCCATCTGGTCGGCCTCGTCGAGGACGGTGATCGCGACCTGGTTCAGCCGGCAGTCACCTCGGTCGATGAGGTCCTTCAATCGGCCGGGCGTGGCTACGACGATCTCCGTGCCTCCGCGCAGCGCTGCGGCCTGCTTGCCGATCGACATGCCGCCGACGACGGTGGTCAGGCGCAGCTTCACGGCGCGGGCGTAGGGAGTGAGGGCGTCGGTCACCTGCTGGGCCAGCTCGCGGGTAGGAACGAGGACCAGAGCCAGCGGCTGGCGCGGCTCGGCGCGCAGTCCTGCGGTACGGGCCAGCAGCGCGAGGCCGAACGCGAGGGTCTTGCCGGAGCCGGTGCGCCCGCGGCCGAGCACGTCACGGCCCGCAAGGGTGTTGGGCAGGGTGGCGCCCTGGATCGGGAAGGGCACGGCCACACCCTGCGCGCCGAGAGCGGCCAACAGCGCGGCCGGCATGGCCAGGTCGGCGAAGACCTCGACGGCGGGCAGCGCCGCAGTGATGGTCTTCGGCAGGGCGAACTCGCCCTGTACCGCGGCGGGCCGGCGGCCGTAGCCGCCGGAGCGGATCGGACTCCCCGAACGGCTCGGGGTCGACGATCCGAAGCGGCTGCCCCGTTCCGAACCGGCGGCAGCGCCGAAAGCGGGGCCGCCGGTTCGGCTGCGGGTGCGGGAGGAACGGTCGTTCGTACGTGTGCGGTTCATTCAGAACCTTCCTTGATACGGCACGTATCAAGGAATTCCCGCAGCGGAAACGCGGCGCAGGGAATCACAAGAACGGGCCGAATGGAATGCGAAAGCGACTCTGGACTGCAGGGATTCTGTGCGGTCGCAGGCGCTGAGACGGGGTGACGTCATGTGGACGCGAAACCAAGAAAAATCGAGGGGTGAAGCGCAGAGCAGGCTGTCACCCTGAATACTGCGTCACGTAGGTGACACCACTGCGGGAAATGCGTGCAGCTGGGGCCCGCACCCCGAGGGATGCGGGCCCCAGCTACGAAATGCGCGTCAGCGTCAGGAGGGAACGATGTTCTCGGCCGTCGGGCCCTTCTGGCCCTGCGCGATGTCGAAGGTGACCTTCTGGCCTTCCAGCAGCTCGCGGAAGCCCTGGGCGGCGATGTTCGAGAAGTGGGCGAAGATGTCGTCGCCGCCACCGTCCTGCTCGATGAAGCCGAAGCCCTTGGCTGCGTTGAACCACTTCACGGTGCCAGATGCCATGTCATATCTCCTTTGGGGCAGTACACCAGCATCCGCACTGTACGGACACCGTGTCGCCGCGATGATGCCCCGCCGGAAAATGACCCGGAAATGTAAAGCACTCGAATGAGACGCGGAGGTCGACTGGAGCGCTTGAAGTTTTTGGGTACCAAAACTGCAACCGAGATCGACAGTAGCACGCTGCAGCGGTTTGTGTGCGTTACATATCTCCATCGTGTGCGGCGTGGAAAAATCCTCCCGGCGGGGTCCATTAAACTCTCCGACCGCGGGGATAGATATTGATTCCCCCCGAGTGCAGCGGTTCGTGCGCAAGGGCGTCCGCTTGCTGCGACGTGCGGTCCATGAGAGATGAGCCTGCGGGGTGTGGCCTGCAGCGCCCTCCGAAGGGATCAGCAGCTCGCTAGTGCTTCATGGCGGTCTCGGGGGCGTCCAGGGGCAAGGCGGCGCGGCCAGCCCCGCCCCTCGCTATACGTCGGTTCCGCAGCGCCTGACCGTCACTGCGGTCAGGCGCGAGGCTGCTCTCGCAGGTGGAGCAGAACCTCGGTGTCGGCGACGTCCACCAAGGCTTGCCAACAGGATCCGGATGCGAACGTCATCGCCATGGTGCACAGCCCGCACGATGGCCTCGACGGTGGCGGCCGCCTCAGCGGGAAGACCGACGAAGGGCGGCACTGTCACCGCTGATAGCGGCCCGGCCCTACCCGCAGCCGGACCTGGGAGACGAGGGATCATGACCGACCGTCGACCGCTCTCGCTGCCCGCCTCCTCAGATTCCGCTTCCGACGCTCCCGTACCCGCCCAGGCGGGTGGGCGCCGACTTCCGCCGGCCGCTGGGCGAGCCCGAGCCCGAGCCCGAGCCCGCACCCACCCCGGCCCGGCCCGATGTCCGCTCGCCGCCGGCGGCCTCACCCTCTCAGACCCGGACCGCCATGTCTGAGCGCGACCACCACGGGTTGCGCCATGTCCAGGACCAGCTCACCACCTCGCCCCACCGCCCGGTGTGCCAGCGCCTCCACCTGGACAGTGGTCGTAGCCGGCCCGGCTCCCGCCTCGGATACCGTGTTCCTCTACGGGGCGCCATAACGGATGTGACGCCCCCCAGCGGAGGTAGTCAGCGTATGAGTTCAAAGCGCAGCAAGAATCCAGCCCTGCCCGTACTTGACGACGCATTCCGACTCGCGTCGGTCAAGGACGCTGAAGAGTCCACCCGTGACTTGGCCGCGCGGCTGGCCACCACCGAGCTGCGCCGCGTTTCCCACCCGGGCCGGGTCACCTGGGAGCCCACCGATCAGGCCGAGCCCGTACCGATCCCGCCGACTGTGGTCGACGGCGACGGGGACCTGTGGCTGCGGGACCGGGGCACTGGCACCTGGACCATGCCCGAGTTCAACCCGAAGGAGTTCCCGGCCCGCTGTGGCGAGGTTCTGACGTGGAACGAGCTTGCCCGCGAGTTCGGCCCGCTGACCGCACTGGCCGACGACCGCCGCATCGGCGGCGGCCGTCGCTGACGGCGCAGCCTTCTGGGACGACCGCGCCCCTGAATCGCCCCTTACGGGTAGCTGCGAGCTCCAGCTCGCCGCCGAGCTCGACGATGGCGGCGAGCAGGTGAGCGCGGTGGTGGCGTCCGACGGCCGCGAGCAGCGTGGTGCGGGCCTGGCGCCACCCGATGTCCTCGGTGCGGCCGGCGTCGGTGGACCAGCCGGGTAGCGGTCGGCCTTCAGTTGCCGTGGTGAGCGCGCGGCCCTGCTCGCCGATCGGCTGCTGCCGGTCGGCCGACTGCCTGAGCAGGCCGCGCACCAGCTCGTCGACGGCGCCGCCGGGCCGGCGCCGAAGGCCCGCGCGTCGGCGGCGGCCTCGGCGAGGAGGCCTTCGTCCAGGCCTTCGAGGGCCTCGCTTGCTGATGTTCTGGCGCTGGGTGGCGAGCCAGCGGCCGACGTCCTCGCCGTGCAGGGTTGACCCCGGGCACGACGTCGGCGAGCAGGGCGCCGCCCGCGAGGAGCTGGGCGATGTCGGCGTAGTGCCGCTGCCAGTCGACCGTCCAGCCGCTCTCGCGCGGGTTCCCGTCCGGATCGACGGCCGTGGGCTTCTCCGCCCGCCGCCCGGCGCGGTCGGGGTCCTTCCCGAGGCCGCCGGGGCGCCGGGTGTTCGTCAGCCACTGTCCCACGGACTTGTCCGGGGTGGTCGCGTGCCGTGGGCGGCCATGGTCCCGTGCAGCTCGAAGTAGGCCCGGGCGGCGGCGAGGTTGTCGGTGAACCCCTGGTGTGAATGGGTGTGGTGGTGGCACTGGCTGGGCGTCAGCAAGGACGGGAGGGCCGTCCCTGCTCATGCTGCACAGCGGTAGTGATCATGGCGGTCATGAGGTGACCGAGCTGCTGTCGTCAGGCACCGATCGGGAGGATGGCCGGCTGTCATGGGCGTGCCTGTTCACACCTGCCGTTGGATCGCGGTACGCCATGCCACCGACCGCATCCACATCTTCGCCACGTTGGCCCGGCAGGACGGCCGCCACTCCCGGCCGCGCGGAGACATCCTCGCCAGCACACCGCCGCCCGCGCCTTCGAGGCCAGCTGGGGCCTCACCTCGATGTCACCCCTGGACCGCACCGCACGACGCCGCCCCTTCACCGGCGAAGCGGAGAAGGCCGCCCGCCGCGACTTGGCCGAGACCGCCCGCGACTCCCTGCAGCGCACCGTCCGGACCGCGGCCGCGCGCGTCGACGGTGACACGGATTTCCTGGAGCGGCTTCGTGACGCCGGACTGCGCGTACGCGAGCGCCGCGGTGATGACGGCGCCCTGGTCGGGTACGCGGTCGCACTGCCCGGCGACCGCACCGCGCGGACGGCGGCTCCCGCCCGGTGTGGTTCACCGGTTCGGCCCTCGCCCTCTGTGGACGGTCCAGCCCAGCCAGGGGCGGGGGTACAAGATCGCCAAGCTCCTCAAGCCCATCTACACCGCGCCGGCCGAAGAGCCAGCCCTGGAACGGTTCGCCGAGTTCGCCGAGGCCCGGGCCCGAAAGTATCCGGCGATCGTGAGGCTGGGGGAGCACCACCAACGCGATCGAGTCCGTGAACGCCAGGATCCGGCGGGCGGTCAAGGCACGCGGGCACTTCCCGAACGGCCGCCCTGAGGCGCGTCTACATGGCGATCATGTCGCTCGACCCCAGGGGCAAGGGCCAGGCCCGCTGGACCATGCGCTGGAAGACCGCGCTGAACGCCTTCGACAGCACCTTCGACATCACCTTCGACGGCCGGCTCTCCGCAGCCCGTCAGTAGCCCCAACCACCCCCGATAGACCGTTCGATTGACAAACCTCCGAAAGCAGTCCGGCTCGTGGGGGAGTTTCGTCACGCCGGTGGCGGGTTTCGTGACGGTTGGGTGGTGTCGGCCTGCTGGAGTGCCTCGCGCGGGGATTTTCGTGTGCGGTAGGCGCGGGAGCGGCATTTGGGTGAGCAGTAGCGGGCCGGTCGTCCGGTGGCTCGTCCTGAGGCCCGTGTGGGCAGGGCCGCGCCGCAGGCCGTGCACGAGGGTGCCGGGTCGGGTCGGACGGTATCCGGGGCGGCTTCCATTGCGGGTACGGGCGGGGGCGGGGATGCCGGATGGCGGGTGAGCCCTTGTCGTTCGGCGATGACCCCTGCTTCGAAGCGGCTGTGGGCGCCGAGGGTGTCGAGGAGTTCGGAGACGTGCCGGCGGCAGGTGCGCAGCGAGATGCCGAGGCGGCGGGCGATGGTGTCGTCCTTGATGCCTTTGGCGAGCATGGCCAGGATCGTCTGTTTCATCGTCTGGGAGACGGCTTGGGTTGCGTGGGGGCCGGTGGCGTAGGGGGTGGCGTGGGCCCAGTCGCGTTCGTAGACGTCCAGGAGATAGGTGAGGAGGTCGGGTTCGCGGATGATCAGGGCGCCGCCGGGGCGGGCCGGGAGCAGGGCCAGGGCCTGGTCCACGATGATCATCTGGGGCAGCACCTCGGGCAGGGTGCGGATCTCGGCGCCTGCGGCGACGAGGTGTTCGGCGTGGGTTCGGGTGGGCTGGTCGAAGCGGGTGGCGTGCTGGTAGAGGCTGCGCATGCGGATGCCGCGTTCGAGCAGGGCCAGGTCACGAGGGAGGGCTTCGCGCAGGGCGGCGACTGGGAAGGAGCCGCCGTGTTTGGAGACCAGGACTTCGCTGTGGCAGGAGTCGATGACCTCGGTGAGCAGCGTGCGGACCGCGAACTTGTCGGGCAGGTGGTCGATGGTGCCCTGCGGGAAGGCGTGCTGGCGGGCCTGGAGGTAGACGGGCATGAGGGCCGCGAGTCCGTCGTGCTGCTCCTGTATCTGCCGGCGCTGGGTGCGCAGGGCTTCTTCTTGGGCGCGGAGGGCGGCGTCGCGGTCGGAGAGCAGTTGGCTCGCGGCGGCCTGGGGGCTCACCGGCTGCCAGCGCACGCCGGGCTCCCCGGTGGTGGCGGGGACTTCTTGGAGGAGGCAGGCATCGAGGAGGGAGTCCAGCGCCTGGTGGCTCTCCTGCTCGCTGATTCCGGTTTCGGCGGCGGCCCGGGACAGGGCGGCGGGGGTGAGGCTCTCGTGGACAACGGTCCAGCGGTAGAGCAGGACCGCGGCGCTGCCCAGTTCGGGTATGCCCGTTGGCCCGCTGTCACCTGGCGCATTGCCCATGGAACCCCTCCTAAAAGTGCATGGCACACAGATGATGCCCCGTGGGACTGCCGCGGGCGGCGCCGGGTCGGCACAGTGGTGATCACAGCCGGCACAAGCGGCTGGCGACCAGAGCACGACACCGGCGGACTGACCGCTGCCGGGCGACACAGCAGGAGTTGACGCACATGCGGGGAAACACGGCCCGGGCACTGGTGGCCCTCGTACTGGCCGCGGGCATCGGATGGGGCGGCGCCGCCGTCTCCGCCGCTTCGGACGGGCCCGGCGCCGGGCACCGCGTCAGTGCCGACGCGGAATTTCCCGGGTGGCTCGACCCGGGCAAGGACTGCCCCGTGACGACCGCGTGGGGCGACGAGCGCTGCCCGCCGAGGCAGTACTAACGCGGTGCGGTCCGCCTCGTTAGCGGACCGTCAGCGGCCCCAGACAGAGCTCCCATCTCATCTCCTGCCTAAGAAAGGCGCCGACCTTGTCACGCTCCGAAGTTCTTCACCCACGCACCAGGACGCTCGCCACGCTGATGGCGATGGCCGCGCTCACCGGCTTGCTGATCGGCCTGCCGGCATCGCCGGCCGCAGCCGACACGCCCAACGCCCACACCATCGCGACCTACAACTCGCAAGGTGCCCGCTGGTCGGACGTCCGGCAGCTCAGCAACGAGAACGACCTCGTCGCCGTCCAGGAGGCGGGGTCGGAACCGGGTTTGTACGGCATGGTGCTCCAGCAGTCCTACAACCGGAGCGGCTACACCGTCCACCTGTATCGCTGGGGCAGCCGCTACGTGTACTGGATGAGTCCGCTGGGAGACACCCGGGTCAACCTCGCCATGGTCACCCACACCATGGCCCACGAGGTCTACGTCGCCCCGCCCGGCCGGGCCGGCGCCCGCCCAGCGCTGGGTCTGCGCATGGACGACGACATCTACTACAACGTGCACGCGCTGGCTTCGGGAGCGCACAACGAAGCAGAGGAGCTGGTACGCCAGGTCCGCAACCAAGCGACCGCGGCGGGCCGCGCGTGGACCGTCATGGGCGACTTCAACCGTGACCCGGACCAGGGCATGCACAACCTCGCCGCGGGTCTGGGCGCCCAGGTTTACCACACTGGCCTTGCGACCCAACAGAGCAGCGGCGAACTCGACTACATGATCTCGTCGCGTGCGCTGGGGAACTACCGCGGGGTACGCATGGGCGGGCGCGGCTCCGACCACTACCCGGTCTACTTCCGCACGCAGTTGGTGGCGAACGGGTCCGTGGTCGAGCTGACCAGCGACAGCGACCACGACAAGTACCTCACGTTCGAACGCGGGAGCAACGCCAACGGCTCGCACCTGGTCTCCGACACCTGGAACCCCATGAAGTCCCAGTGGAAGCTGCGCAGCATTCCCGGCGGCGGCAAGTATGACTTCAACTTCGTCAACAGGTCGACCGGCAAGTGCATCGACGTCGACAACGGCCGCTGGGCGAAGAGCGGCGATGCCCTCAACGAATGGGACTGCGAGGGCCAAAGCTCCCAGGTCTTTTCCATCTACTACTGGGGCGAGGAGCCGGGGACCTGGATGATCAAGCAGAACAACACCGAGTTGTGCGTGAACACCACGGCCACCAAAACCAAGGTGCTCAGCCTGTTGCCGTGTGCTCACGCCACCCCCAACCAGCGCTTCGTGCCACACTTCTACGGCTAGCATCACCCACTTGCAGGATGATCGGCCGTCGCCAGGTCAGGCCGACTCCCGGACGACCGGCCGCGGCTCGAACAGCACCGGCGTGGCGGCTTCCACCGCGGTCCCGACCGCCACGGGAGCCGCCACGGCGGCGAGCAGGAGCCGGGGATGCCCGGGTGGGGAGAACGGGCTTGTCGCTGGTCGGCGTGGACTCCGCGACAGGCCGTGCCCACCATGACGCCGCAGGGATGCGGGGCAGCAAGCGCCTCGTGCAGGCCCTGGGACGAGTCGCCCCCCCGCACGACGCCCGGCGCGGTCGCCGCGGTCAAGCGGAGACCCGCAGGTTGAACAGGGTCGCACCGCAGCCGAGGTGCAGGGCGCGGTGGTCGGGGTCGGTGCGGGCATGACGCGTTCCGGGTCGCCGCGCACTTCGGTGACACCGCTGGTGGGGCGGAAGACGAACCGCCAGGGCTGACCGTCTGGTCCGCGACGCTGCGGTGTCTCATGACGGGCGTCGCCTCAGGCGGTCATGGCCACGGTGAACTCTGCCTTGACGTCCACGACTGCGGGCACGGTGCGGGCTGCCCTCACGAGCGCGTCTTCGGGGCCCGGGTCCGGCAGGACGCCGTGGAGATCCACGATGCCGCTCGCGACGTGGACGTAGACCTCGGCCGGACCGCTTCGTGGCCGTGCGGGATGAGCCGATACGTGATCAGTTCGCGTAGTTCGGCACCGATGTCGGAGTCCGGCGGGAGGCGGACCTTCAGTAGGTCGCGGCCGCTGGGAGGCGGCCGAGCACCATGCCGACCAGGCAGCCGTCGGGGCCGGCGACCGGCAGGCGCATGAGGTGGCTCCGGGCTGATCAGGCGGGCTGCGCCGGCAATCTGGCGTCCTTCGACACCGTGACGGCTGGGCGCGTCATCAACTGCCCGGCCGTGACATCGCGGGGTGTTCCGGCCGTAGGAGCGGTCCGTTCCGCGGCCCGGCGGCCCATCCAACGCTGAATGACCGGCTGTTCGCCGTACTTGAGGAAGAGTTGGCCAAGGGCCCGGTTGCCCACGGCTGGCCGGACCAACGATGGACGCTCCTCCGGATCAGACCCTGATCGGGCGGCGGTTCCACAAGTCCATGACGCTGTCGGGAACCTCGCAGATGCTGCGGAGACACGGCCGGAGTCACCAGATTCCGGCCCGTCGTGCAGTCGAGCGGGATGAGGCAGCCGTGGCCGGGCTCGCCCCGCAGCGCGAAGTCAGGTGTTTTGAAGTGATCCACCACCCCGGGGCTCCCGGCGGCGGCCGCCCGGGCCCCGGGGTCCCACCGAACTACGGGGTCCAGTTGCCCAGCCAGTCGGAGACCTCCTGGGATGCGGCCTGCGCGTCGGTCAGGTGCGGCCGGTCTGGGCTCTTCGGGCCGGCGCCCGGACCGGTGTTCATGTACTCGGCGAACCGGTCTTCCTTCCAGGAGAACCCACCCATGTCGGTCCAAGGGGTGCGTCTGATCGCGGCGCTGAGGGTGGAGTCGCGGACGGTGGCCTGGGGGTCGACCGCTTTGTCACCGCCGGGATGCCAGTTTCGGCCGAGTTGGAAGGAGGACGAGGCCACGTCACCGTTGACCGTGGAGCGGTTGATGAGTATCCCGTTGCGGCCCGCCGGGGTGCTCGGGGCGATGATGTAGCCGGCCGAGGTACCGTCCCAGCGCTTCTTGAGGGTGATGACGGACTGGTCGATGACCGCGGTGGCACGACCGAAGATGAAGTCGACGTTGCCCACGACGTAGGAATTGGTGACGTAGACGCGGCCGGGCTTGTCCGGCGCCGCGGTTTCCATCTCCAAGGTGTCCTGGTCGCCGGTGACGACGACGCCGTCCAGCACGATCTTGTCCGCGGCCGTCAGCAGAGCGACTGCCTGATGACCGTTCAAGGACTGGTTCGCGGCCTCGTCGAAGTCGTTGGAGACGGTGAGGTTGCGGAGCCGGGAGTCGTCTGACCGGACGGCGACCGTGGCACTGCCCGGAGTGCCGTAGGTGCCCGAGCTGTCCGGCTTCCGCATGCCTGCCGCGTTGCCGTACACGATGACCGTGTCCTTCCGGCTCGCGCCCGAGCCCTGGATGGTGATGTGTGGCTTGTTCGCCGGGATGTTCACCGTCTCGCGGTACGTGCCCGGCTTGACCGAGATGACCACGCGGGAGGGATTGCCGACGGGAATGGCGTCTACTGCGGCCTGGACCGTCTTGTACCTGCCGGAGCCGTCCTTGGCCACGGTGAGGGTGGTCGCCGCCGCGGTCGTCACCCTGCCGATGTCGGCTCGGGGGCCGGCGCCGGACTTCACCTTCGAGGGGACGTCGGCTGCCGCGTCGAGGGTGTAGCGGTAGTACGTCTTGGGGTCGAAGGCCGCGCCGCCGCTCTCGTTGCGGCCCTTGGTGTCCACGAATACGTTGCCGCGCTGCACGAGGGCAGCCGTACCGTCCTTGATGACGGGGTTGGTCAGCCCCTCGAAGTAGCTGTTCTCCACCACCATCCTCGTCCCACCACGTGCGTAGTTGCCGTAGGAGGAGGTGATCGTCGAGTCCGGGTCGTCCTGGAGGAAGTTGTTGTAAAGGTGTGCGTGTGCCACGTTGTCCGTCGACGGGTTGCGCTGCTCGGTCTCGTGGAACCAGTTGTGGTGGATCGTGATGTCGGCGGTCACGCGGTCGGTCCAGCCGATGCCGAAGGCCTTGTTGTCGTTCTTCAGCTGGTTCCAGGACACCGTCAGATACGTCGTGTTCTTGCGGCTGTCGATCAGCCCGTCGGCCATGTTCCGCAGGTTGTTGTGGTCGATCCACACGTGGTGGGCACCATCCATCTGGATGGCGTCCCAGTCGTGGTCCTTGTCGTTCCACGTGCCGGCATAGGAGTCACGGATCGTCAGATTCCGGAGAATCACGTTGTGGACGCCCTGGCCCAGGAAAAACCCCCCGCCGACGATCTGCCCTGCAGTACCCGCTCCCACGATGGTCTTGTTCGAGGCGACTTTGATCTCATTGCCCTTGGGGGACATGTTGATCGTCCCCGCGACGACGATGACGTACGGCTTCGAGGCGGTCGCATACTTCTCCAGGTCGGCAAGGGTCTTGACGGTGACGATCGCGCCGCCGCGCCCGCCGTAGGTGCCGTTCTGTCCCAGCGCGTTGACGGAGGCGAAACCGTCGGCGGTCTCACCGACCCACGCCGGGTCCGCTGTGGCAGCCCCTGCGTCGGGGCGGGCGTCGTCGCCGAACATTCCGAAGGCCCCGCCATACGACATGCCCATGGCGGTGGCCGCAGCCAACGGGATGCCGACGCTCAGGCCAACTCTGCGCCGGCGGTGCCGTGCCCTGTGCCGAGTGGTGTCCATTTTCACTGTCCTTGAAGGATGGCTGCCCGTCCGGTTTACATCAGCCAGTTGCCGCTGCGGGCGAAAAAGTTGCCGCGTAGCGTCTACGACGGCCGGGACCTCCGCCGGCCCGCAGCGGGCCCACCATGTGCAGCGAGCTCAGGACGGCCGGGATGTGGCCGGACGCCTCGATGGGAGTGCCTGGACGTCCGGGTGCCGAACCTCAGCGCGGGGATGGCGCAACCGTCCGCTCGGGCCGAGCGCGAACTCCGCGGCGCCCTGGACCAGGCAGCCGCACGGGGCGCGGTGGTGATGGCGCCCCGGGCAATCAGGGGACGCTGGGCACGCTGGGCACGAGCGCCATCACCCGTAACCCGTGCCCACCCGCCGTGGACGAGGCCGAGCGCCAGGTCCTGATCGCTCTGGCCGAGGGCTGCCGCACCACCGGTGCGTATGGTTCAGGGGGGCTCGTCCAGATTCTCGGGGTCCTGCCGGGAGCGGCGCCTCCCGACGCGAGCCTTCCTCTCCACGCTTCACTCGCCCGCTTCGAGCCCACTTGGAATGGATGTGCTCAGTGACAGGCATGGCGGCGTAGGCGGCGAAGCCACCTCACGCGCGAGGGAGTCGCGGTGGCCGTGAGGAGCGTGAGCGCTGATGCCGCCCCAGCCAAGACCCGGTACACCTCGAACCTGCCCGCGGTCCGGCAAGAGGAGCCGCAGCGGGAGCGCTGCCGCGAGGAAGACCCGCTCGAGCGGGACTCGCGCAAAGAGTTCCGACACGCCTGTCATCGCTGCGGACGTGGTGCGGCAGGCGGACGTGTGCGGCGTGGTGCCGGCTCGCCGCTGATTCGCGTCTTCATCAAGGGCGGCGTGAGCCGCGCCGCGGCTTTCGCGGCGAGTTTGCTGCCTCGATGGCCCGGCCGCGCGGGTGGAACGGTTACGCGCCGAGGAAGTGGGAGGCGAGGCCGCTGAGCATGCCGGCGAAGGATGAACGGGAGCCGCAGTCCTCGGCCCGCGCAGGCGTGCACAACCGTGATGGCTTCCCCGCCCTCGTTCCTGGGTCACACTCGGTGTTGTCGGCCGTGGTCCCGACGTCATGCGTCGGCGCGATCACGGCATTGGCAATGCGGAACGATGAGAGGATTCGAGGGTGACGGCAAGTACCAATGACATCGAGAAGGCGGCCGGGGTGCTGCGCGCCGGCGGCCTGGTGGCCCTCCCGACCGAAACTGTCTACGGTCTGGGCGCCAACGCCGAGGACCGCGCCGCCGTCTCACGGATCTTCCAAGTCAAGGGGCGCCCGCCCTCCCACCCGTTGATCGTCCACATCGGCAGGGCGGAGCTGCTGGACGACTGGGTCGAGGATGTACCGGCGCCGGCCCGCCTGCTGGCCGAACACTTCTGGCCAGGGCCCCTCACACTGGTCCTGCGGCGCGGTCCCCGCGTGCCCCTCGAAGCGACCGGTGGCCTTCAGACGGTCGCCGTGCGCGTGCCCGACCATCCCGTCGCACTCGCACTGCTCTCCGCCTTCGGCGGCGGTATCACTGCCCCCTCCGCGAACCGCTTTGGCTCCGTCAGCCCCACCACCGCGAACGACGTCCGTGCCGAGCTCGGCGACGCCGTCGACTTCGTGCTGGACGGCGGCTCCTGCGCGGTCGGCGTCGAGTCCACCATCGTCGACGCCACCGGCGAGATCCCGGCCATCCTGCGCCCCGGCGGGGTGACGCGGGAGGACCTCGAAGCGGTGCTGGGATACACGCTGGCGGTTCCCTCGACCAGTCACGTCCGGGTGCCGGGCCAGCATCCCTCCCACTACGCACCGCGTGCGCGGGTCGTCCTCGTCGAGCCCGAGAAGGTCATCGCCGAGGCAGAACTCGCTTCCGACCTCGGGCACCAGGTGGGCGTCTTCCTCCCCACCTTCTTCACCGGGGCGCCAGTGAAGGCGCACGCCGTGGTGGAGGTCCCCGCCTCGATGGCCGCCTACGCGCGCGGCCTGTACGGGTTCCTTCGCGAACTCGACCAGAAGGGATGCGACCTCATCGTCGCGTCCTTGCCGGCGGAAGAGGGGCTCGGGCTGGCGATCGCCAACCGGCTCCGCCGCGCCGCAGGGCCCCGGCCCACCGTGTGACCAGCACCGACGCCCTCCCGGCTCCCGGCCCCGGCAGCCGGGCGCATTGCCGCCCCTCGTCGGCCACGACCGTCCCCCACCGCCGGCCCACTTCACAGCCCAAGGCCAGCGGGCCCGCCCGGGCCGCCGGGGCTGGGCGGTCGGCTCGGTGCGCGGGGGCGGTCAGGACGCGAAAGGAACCTCGGCCTCAAGGCCGCGGGCGGCGACGAGCTGTGCACTGCCGTCGGCCAGCCGGTAAGACAGCCCCACCACTCCGAGGCGGCCGTCGGCAACCCGCTCGGCCAGGACGCGGGAGCGTTCCAGCAGCAGGTCCACGGTGTGCGGCGACCGCCGCGGTCTGTAGCCACCGCTACGGGGAACGTTCACCGGGCGAGTGCCGCGATCCGCTGCCGGACACCGGCACCTCACAGCGAGCCGCCTTCTGACCGATCGTATAACCGGGCAGAGGGCGGGGGCGCAACGCCGGATGGCGGATCCCGGTAGGGCGGGAGGGGCCGTCAGTCCTTGGCGATGGCCATGCCGAGGAAGATCCCCACCAGCAGCGCGACACTGTCGGCGGCCATCACCGCCCATGTGCCGGTGTGCGTCGCGGTGAACGTTGAGGTCATCCCCACCTGCGTCGCGACCTGCGTGGACTCCGCCCGGCCATGGTCGCCTCCTGGACGGCCAGGGCCGTATCCGGCCTCCGCACCCCGGTCTCCAACTCGGACTGCTCCATTGCGCGGTTCCCCCCGTACCTCGTGCAGCTGCGGTGGGCGGCCACCGGAGGGGGGGGCTACGCGGGGGTCGTGTCCTGACTGCGGGTGTGCGCGACGAGGGCGTGGGCCGCGGTGGGGTGGGCGGGCAGCACGGCGCTCAGGCCGGTGAGGTCCAGCATCCGCTCAAGGCGGTCGGGAACGGCAGCAAGGACCAGGGTGCCGTTGACGGTTTTGGCGCAGCGGAAGATGCCGACGAGGGCGTTGAAGCCGGATGAGTCGCAGAAGGTGACGGCCCCGAGGTCCAGGATCAGGTGCCGGTGGCCTTGTTCGATCAGCGCCAGCGCCTGGGCGCGTAGGCGAGGGGCGGTGGCTATGTCGAGTTCCCCGGCGACGTGGGCCAGGGCGAGGTCGCCTTCGGTGTGCTGTGCGGTGAGGCTGAAATCGGTCACGGTCGGCTCTCCGACGTCTCGCCGGCGGGGGCGATGGAGTGGGCGGTAGCGGTCGCGGTGAGGCCATCTGCGGCGTCGGCGAGGGGGACGGACAGGGCCAGCAGGGCGACGTCGTCGCCGGCACCATGGGGCATGGCGTCAATGAGGTCGACGGTATCCTCTATGACCTCCGCCGCACTGACGGGCCCGGTGCGCGCGGCGAGGAAACGAGTCAGGCCCTCTTCTCCGATCATGTCTCCGCCCAGGGTGCGGGCCTCTGTCAGCCCGTCGGTGTAGAGGAGCAGTCCTTCGCCCGGGCCGAGGTGAATGGTGAGGGAGGCGAAGTGCGCGCCGGCGAGCGCGCCGATGAGCATGCCTCCCTTGGGCTGCACCGCTTCTACCGATCCGGAGGCGCGCAGGTGGTAGGCCGGGGGGTGCCCGCCGGTGGCCACCGTGACGGTGAACCCTTCCCTCTCGTGCGGTTCGAGGACGCCGAAGACGGCGGTGCAAAACCGGGTACCGATAGCCGGGTCGAGGAGCAGCGCCGTGTTCAGCGAGGTGAGGACGACGTCGGGGTCGGGGTCGATCAGGGCTGCGGCGCGCAGGGTGTAGCGGGTCAGGGAGGTCAGGGCGGCGGCTTCTGGGCCCTTGCCGCACACGTCTCCGAGGAAGAACGCCCACCTCTTCCCGCCGAGGGGGAAGACGTCGTAGAAGTCGCCGCCCACGTTCTGCGGGGAGGCGGTGGCGTAGTGGCAGGCCAGTTCCAGGCCCGGTACCACCGGCAGTGCCGGCGGCAGCAGGGTGCGCTGGAGGGTGGAGGCGAACGCCTGGATGGCGTTCTTGTCCTGGTCCGCGCGCTGCCGGGCCTCCTCCTGCTCGATGCGCCGCTCCTGCTCGGTACGCAGGGCGTTCAAGGCGGCCAGGCGCATCTCCATCTCGTCGAGCACGATCGCGGCCAGGTCCGCGAGGGTGGCGGTGTCGTCCTTGGTGATCAGACGCGGCTGGGTGTCGAGGATGTTGACGGTGCCCAGCCGGTGCCCGTCGCCGGTGATGATCGGGGCTGCGGCGTAGAAACGGACGCCCATCGGCCCGGTGACCAGGCCGTTATTGACGGCGACGGGGTCGGTGAGTGTGTCCGGGATCACCAGTGTTTCGTCGGCGAGGATCGCCGAGCCGCACAGCCCCGGTTCCCGGCTGATCTCGCTCACGCCCTCCAGACCGTGTGCGGCCTTGAACCAGATCCGGTCCTCGTCCACGATCGTCACGCTCGCCACCGGCACCTTGAACAGCCGGGCCGCCATCGCCGCGACGCGGTCGAACGCGCCGTCGGGCGGGGTGTCAAGGATGTCGTAGCGGCGCACGGCGTCCATCCGGGCCGCTTCTGCCGCACTGAGCGTTCGCCGGCCCGGTGTGCCCGCCGGGCCGGTCGCGTGTTCCGCTTGCGGCATCGTTTGCCTTTCCTCGCCACGCCGACCTCGGCGGCCAGCGACTGTCGCAGCCTAGACCGGTCTCCCGCCGTCCAAACACCATGGCACCCTCAAGTGATCAACGCACCACCCACGGATGATCATGTGATCGTGGAGGCGGGTCAACGCGCTCGCCCCGACAACACCTTGATCGTTCTTGCCGACACCACGGTTCCGCTGATCCCGGGGCCGGTGAAGGACCTCGTGAAGACCTGGTACCAACAACTCCCGGAGGAAGTGCGCCGCGGCTGGTCGAACCACGTGGCTCCGTCCGCGAGAACGGGTTCTGGCTCACTTTCCGTGGAGGGCTGACTGAGTGTGATGTCAGTGGCGTGTGGTGGGATGGCCGGACTCTGCTGTCCTGACCTGCTGGGAGACCGCGTTGATGCCTGTGCACTCGTCTCTGACCCACGCCTTGGCCGAGGCCTTGGTCGATGTCCTGTGGTTCATCGAGGGCAGTGAAGACGAGCAGATGGACCCGGACGACGCCGTCAAGGTCCTGGAGGGCGTCGCCCACCTGGTCAGCCAGCTGTCGAACGACCAACGGAGCGAACTGATCGGTTTGCTCGGGACGATGGCCGAAGCCGAGTCCGACCCCGCGCGGCGGGAGTTCCTGGAAGGGTTTCCGGAAGGCTTCGGCCTCGTTGATGCGGCGGTCTGACCTGTGCTTCACGAGTAGAGCAGGACACGCTTGCGGAAAAGATGAAAGCCGGCCCGGCCGAACATCTGGCGTTTGAGCATCTTGATCCGGTTCACGTGGCCTTCGACGACCCCAGAGTTCCGGGGCAGGGTGAGGCCGGCGATGACTGCATCGCGGTCACGGTCGATGCCTGCGGCTAGGGTATGGAGGCCGGGGAGGTCATCTTGCCGGACGGCATCGAGCCACTGCGGCAGCCATTCGCCCTGGCGCTCGGTGAGCATCTGCCCGAAGGAGCGGACGTGGCCGGTGAGGGCGTCCAGTTCAGGGCAGTGGACCAGAACGGCCTTGAGCCGAAGGTGCTCCGTCTCGTTGAGGGTCTCTGGCCGGCGGAGGATCCATCCGGCGACGACCCGGGGTGAGGGTGGCCGAGCCGTGAGGGGGTTTGGCGAGAGCCGCTTCTCCCGGAAATTGGCGCGAACCCGCTGGTAGCTGCCCTGATAGCCGAGCGGCACGATCTCCTCCCACACCCTCCAGGCGTTCGTGCAGCCTTGGTTCCAGCGGTCATCCAGGTAGGGCTTGGAGGCGTCGAGTTTGGATGGCCGGCCCTGCCACTGCCCCTGGAACAGGTCCTCCGGGGTTGCTGCGTCGGCCAAGAGCTTGACGGTGAGGGAGGTCATCCGGAGTTGGCGGCCGACCGCCCTCCGGCTCAGCCCGGCGGCCAGCAGTTCCTGGACGGTCGCGTGGTTGGCACGGGTGCGGTCGGCGAAGCGATGTCCCCTCGGCCAGGGCGAGCCGGAGGGGTCCTCGAACTTCTCCGGATCGGGGCAGGCTGGGCTGGATCGGGCGCCAGGACCTGCAAGCATCCGCGGTGGTCTGCGACGCACCGCTCTGCAGCCTCGCTCAGGTTGTGTCAAAGATGCCACCTGTCCGCGACCTGCACCGCCTGCGGTGCCCCGGCCGTGGCACCTTCGGCGAAGAACGGTGCCCGATCCCGGCAGACCACCTCCACCCCGGGCCGTTTCGCGAGCCAAGCCGCCAGCCTGGACGCCTCCCTGTCAGGCAACAGGTCCACTGGACGCCGGCTTTCGACGTCGACCAGGACAGTCCCGTAGTGACGCCCCTTGCGGGTCGCGTACTCATCGACGCCGACCATCCTCGGGGCTGGAAGTTCGGGGTCGGGCAACGCTTCGACCAGCTTGAGCACCGTGCTGCGGCTCACGGACACACCGAAGACGCGCGCCAGGCGGGCACCGGCCCGACCGGCGAGCGCGAGGCCGACTGCGGCCAGTGTCGACCGCAGGCGCTCGGTCCGTCGGCCGTACCGACGGGTCAAGCCCGGCAGCTGTTCGGCGAATGTCCGCCGCCCGCACGAGATGACGGGGCAGAGGAACCTGCGGACGCGCAAACAGAGAGCGACCCGTCTGCCTCCGCTGGGCACATCAGCAGGAAATCGCAGGTAGGGGCTGTGAATCCGCCGTGACCAGATCCCGCATCCGGGACAGACGGCCCCGGACACCCCGGCATGAGAGTGCCGACGCCGCCTGACACGGGCCGCACGCCTCGCATGCCCGTGACCTGCCGCCTGAGTCGGGCGGGCGGTGTCGTGGCGCCGGTTCAGGCGTAGCGGTGTTCGGGGAAGTCCTCGATGAACGCGGCGCCCGCCGCGAGCAGGCGTGCGTCGCCCGGTACGAGCAGCACGGCCGCCTGCACACCGAGCCGGAACCGTGCGGCCGCCGCGCCCGCAGGGCCGCCGCGAGAGGCGGCGCGCACCTCCTGCGCCAGGCAGTCGAAAAAGTACGTGGACAGCCGGTCCTTCTCCCGGGCGAGCGCCGCAGCGGCCGGACCGACGGGCAGCAACCGGCGGTCGTGCAGGACGCGGCAGGCTTCGACGGCTTCACGGTCCTTGCGCAGGACGGACCTGACCGGCGCCCAGCAGGCCTCGTCGGGAGGACCGACCGCGAGGGCGCGACACAGTCGGGACACCAGGCGGCCGTCCCCCCAACGGTCCGCCGCACGACGCTGGTCGGCCGAGCCCCACCGCGCCACGCAGCACCGCAACAGTTCCCCGAGTTGTTCCGCGTCGGGCACGCGGCCTCCGGCCACGGCCGCCTCGTACCGCGTCCACCAGGCGGCATCGACAGCCGCGAGGTTGCGCACCAGGTCCACGAGGCGGTCGTCCACCGGCGTGGGCCGACTGATGCGGTCGACCATCCGCCGGCGGCTGTCCGCGTGCGTCTCGGGGAGGATCAGCACCCGCCGGCTCCCGCTCCCCGGAAGTGCGATCTCCACCTCGCGGGCCGCACCGTACGCCCCCAGCGGATCCCGTGGTGGCGCACCGTACGTCCCGAGCGGGGCCTCCCATGCAGCCGCAGGCCGGGACTGGGCATTGTCGGGCCCCGTGGCCACGGCGCCCGCGGCCGCCGTACGGTCGGGGCCGCCCAACAGCTCACGGATCTGGTCGGGACGCGCGCTGCGACCCCGGCGCAGTGCCACGTACTCGGGGGCTGCGTCCTCCATCTCCCGCCACAGTGCCTCCAGGCGCCGCCACGCCTCGTGGTATTCGTGGCGGGACATACCGCCGGCGGACTCGTGTACCCGGACGCGCCGCACCAGTTCGTGCTCCGCTTCCACCACGTGCGCGGGTACGCCCGTGGGTGCGTCGACACCGCCGAGGCCCATCAATTCGCCGAGCGTGCGCGACTTGATGCGTTCCACCCAGGTCAGGGCCTCGGTGCGGTACGCCGGGTCCTGAAAGGTGTCGGCCAGGATCAGGCAGAGCCGCACCGCCTGTTGGTACAGCTCGGAGCGGTCCGTGACGAAGGCCACCCGCGATTGGGCGTCGCCCACGGTGGCTCGGCTGTCCTCGATGAGGCTCAGCGCCGCGAGGCAGGTTCGGTGGGCGGGCTCGTAGGCGCACCTCATCATGTGGACGGAGGCCAGCTGGGCGAGGGCCTGCGTCTGCTCGGGACGGAGCCGGTCACCGCCGGAGAGTTCCACGGCCCGGACCGCGTCCGTCAATGCCTCGTCCAGGTCGCACGACAGCATGCCCACCTGGCTGAGCAGCACCAGGTCCCTGACCAGTTCGCTCGTGCCGAGGTCGGCGAGGCGTGCGCGCAGTCGGGGAGCCAGTAGCGCCGCTCCCGCGAGGTCTTGGCGCCGCAGTCGCAAGGTGATCCGGCCCGCGAGGGAGGCCGCCTCGGCTCCCCGGCGTTCCGGGGCGTGCTCCGCAAACCCTCCGGCCGATGCCAGTTCGGCGAGGCGCAGGTACTCCTCCTCGGCCCTGGCGAGTTCCCCGCTGTTCGCGAACCGCACTGCCGACGCCGTCACCAGGTAGAGCACGAGGTCCGGTCGGCGGGCGCGTTCCGCGCGGGCCCGGGCGGCGTTCACGATCTCGTCCGCCTCGCGGGGCGCATTCCGCCAGACGGCGAGCGCCGCCAATCGGTTGGCGGTCTGGACCAGCCCCTCGACGTCGTCGGCTTCGGTCGCCAGGGCCAGCGCCTTGCGGAACGCGGTTTCCGCCTCGGCCGCGTTTCCCAGTTCCATCCAGGCCATGCCGCTGTGGAAGACGGCACGGCACCGGTTCCCGGGGGAGTCCGCCAGCTCCAGCGCGCGCGAGAACCTGGGGATCGAGTCCCCCGGAAGTCCGGCGTGAAGGAGGTACAGACCGTGCTCCAGTTCCGCTTGCGCGCGGGCGGCACGAGTGCCGGTGGCGGTGGCGGCGGTGTCCAGGAGGGCGAGCAGCGTGCCCACGCCGTTGCGGTCCTCGTGGTCATGGGCGTGTCGTGCGAGGTCGGCCAGCTGGCCGGTCAGCTCCTCGGCCAGTGCCGGGGGTGCTTCCCGGAGCAGGGCCCGGAGCTCGACGACGGCGTCCCCCGCGTCGAGGTCCCCACCGAAGACGGCCGCCAGCCACTCGCCGACGTGCGCCCCGCCCGGATCAGCGTGCGTCGCCATGATCCAGCTCCCTCATCCGCCGGCGCAGTCGGGCGGCGTCCTCTGCGTCACCGAGCCGCTCCGTGATGCTCACCAGGTGCCCCATGGTGATGCGGGCGTGGTCGTGGGCCTCGGCACGCAGGTGCACCCCGAGGGCCCAACGCTGGTAGCGGGCCGCGGTGTCGAGGTTCCCAAGACGCGCTTCGGTCACGGCGAGGTTGCCCAGGGCCGCGGCCTGGGCCGATTGGTCTCCCCGGCTGCCACCCAGCGCGAGGGCCCACCGGAACGCGGCGCGGGCGCACCCGGTCAGTTCGCCGGGCTCCCCGTCGGTCAGGGCTCGGGCGATATCGGCGAACGTACTCATCAGGCTCCGCCCGGTGTCGGCGGTGCCCCCTTCCCTGATGCGTGCGGTCAACTCGGTGATCGCCCGGCCCGCGGTCCGCTCCGCCAGCGTCTCGTAGGCGGCGCCCATTCCGGTCAGGCACCTCGTCGTTTCCCCCGGGTCCTCTCGTTGCAGGCAGACGGCCAGCGCCGGGTAGTAGCAGGCCAGGGCGTCGGCGGGGCGCCCTTGCGGGCCGCGAAGCCGCTCCGCGTGGTCGAGGAGTTCCTCCAGGTCCTCGCTGCTGCTCCCCACCGGGACGGCCCTGCCGGGAGCGCGGGCGAGCAAGGTCCGCCGGCACACCAGGACCACCGCGTCCACGTCGCCGTCGAGCCCCAGCGCGAGGTCGCCCGCCGCGCGGCGGGCGTGGCCCAGCCGGTTGTCGTACGCGCTCGCCTCCTCGGGGCGCCCCAGCCGTTTCGCCAGTTCGGCGCACCCGTGCAGGGCCTCGACCTCGGTCCGCCAGTCCTCCGCCTCACGGGCGGGCTCCAGTACGGACCGGTACCACGCCGCTGCCGCGTGCGGACGTCCGGCGGCCCGCGCGGCGCGACCCAACAGGGCCCGCAGTCGTGCCTCCGCAGACCGGTCCGCCGTCCGCGACGCGGCCGTCAGCGCCGCGTGCAGGTCCTCCGTACGGGCCTTCCCGGAGTGGTCCGACGCGCAGTCGGCCCTTCCCTCCAGGCAGCGCGCCCGGAGGTCGTCGCATGAGCCCTCGGGCAGTAACGCCAAGGCGGCCGAGTACTGGTCGCGGGCCAAGGCGCGCCGGCCGAGTCCCGCGAGGGCGACCGCATGCCGTTCATGGAGCCTGGCCCGCTGCCCCGGGGTCGGCGCGGGACGCTGCGCCATGCGGATCAGCAGCCGCAGTGCCATGTCGTGGTGGCCCCGCGCGGACAGACGGGTCAGCTGGGCGAGGGCCGCTTCGACGTCCTCGTGGCTCCAGGGTTCGAGGGCGACGGGTCGGCCGGCCAGCGCCCGCAGGAGGTCCGACAGATCGGGGAGGTCGGGCGGCATGCTGGTGCCACGCCGCCGGCGTTCACGGGCGTCGGCCCGGGCGTCGGCGGCCCGGGCCTCCTCGATGCGCCACAGGGCCCTGAGGGACCGGGCGCGCAGGGTCCAGGTTTCCGCGTCCGGCTTCTTCACCTGCCGCAGTACCGTCAAGGCCCGCTCGTGGTCTCCGGCCATCTGGTGGGCCTTGGCCAGGTGGTGCCGGGCCCGCTTGTGTTTCGGGTCCTTGACCAGCGCCGCCTCGAAGGCGCGGACCGCCTCGGCGTACCGGCCGATCCGGCCGTTGGCGACGCCGTAGCAGTTCAGTTCCGCCGCGTCAGCTTTCCCCGGCGGTGGTGGCGGGGGAGTGAAGGGGGCCTCGTCCCAGCTCGGCTCGCTCCCGACCTCGGTCGGGAGCGACGGGCGGTCGTAGGTGCGCAGTCGCACGCGCAGCCCGTGTTCGGCGGCCACCAGTCCGACGGGTAGCGGGCTGGTGTCCGCCAGGCGAAGCAGAGTCCGCACTAGTCGGTCGGCGTACCGGGCGGGCGGGTGGCCCGGGTCCCGCCGCAGCGCCTCGGCGGCATCCGCGCGGGCCTCGCCCTCCTCGCCGAGTTCCAGGGCACAGAGCGCACGGTTGACGAGCGCGGGCACGAAGGCGGGGTCGGCGCCGATTGCGGCGGAGAAGTGCGCGGTGGCCGCACGGAACCGTTCGTGCTCGGCCAGCACGCAACCGCGGTAGTTGAGGAGCTGCACGGGGGTGCCGAACGGGCCGGCTCCCGCCAGCTCCACCTCGTGGGCGATCACGAGGAGTCCCGGCGCCGCGTCGGGATCCCTTTTGGCGAGCGCCAGGAGGAGGTTGCGCAGTCGGGCGAGCGGCCACGTAGCCTCCACCGACACGTCGTTGATCAGCTGGAGCCCGGCCTCCCGCATGGCCAGGATCTCGGCTGCGCCGACGGGAGGCAGTCGGCGCAGCCCGCGCCTGAGCGCCCGTGTGTCTGGCCCCGGGGCGGTGAGCAGGGCGCGCAGGCTCTGTTCGAAGTCGCGCCGGCGTGTCATGGGCCCGCCCCTCCGGGGACGGGCGGGGCGGCGGCGGGCCCGGGATGCGGGTCCGGTTCGGGCGGGTTGGTGGGCTGGGGCAGGTGGGCGGGTGCGGGCAGGTCGACCGGGTTGCCGGTTGCGGGAAGGGGGAGTGGTCTGGTGGCCACGGCTGTCGTGTTGCGGGCCGATCGCATCAGATCCGATGCCAGTGAGGGTTCGACGGCCACCACAAGGGTGTCCGGGCTGCCGGCGTCCGGCGCGGAGCTGGCGGTTCCCGGCACGTATCGGAGGACGAGGACGTCTGGGTACACCGAGGTGACGCCGTGGTCCGCGGCGAAGAGGGAGAGGTCGACACGGTCGCCCGGAAGCAAGGTACCCCCGAGGCCGTCCGAGCTCGTGACGCTGACACCCACCGCGGTCAACGGGCCCGCAGATGGGGGTCGCCCCGAACCGCCCTCCGCGCGCGGTCCCCCCGCGTCCCCGGCTCCGTGCGGACCGAGCAGCAGGCGTACGGGGACCGGGCGGCCGGCTTCCAGGGCCTGGAGCGGGATCCGGCCCACGATGTCCTCGGCGGCGCCCGCGCACGGTTCGTCCGGCAGGTCCTGCCGGAGACAGCGCGGCTGGACGTCGCCCGGACCCACGGGGTGGAACGCGGGAAGGGGCCGGACAGGTACGGGGTACTGCCGCGGGCTCCCGGACCCGGTGTCGGACGCCTCCGCGTCCCCGAAGCCGACCAGGGCCGCGTCCGGCGCGTAGCCGCGGTGGAGAAAACCGGTCACCTCGCCCCAGACGAGACGCTCCTGCTCGGGATCGGCCGGACGCCTCACGTTCAACTCGTCCAGCAGACGGCACCGGTACAGGTCCACAGCCGCCTTCAACTGCTCGCCCCAGGTGACGGCGCTCTCCACCGCGGCCCGGTACGTGGCCGTGGCCAGCAGCACGACCACCGCGAGGCCCGTCAGACCCGTGTGGAACCCCGCGCCGACCGGGCCGCTGGACCAGTCGTGGAACCAGCCGTCCGGCAGCCCCGGCGCCGCGGGGACGAAGGCCGCCGCAGAGAGCAGGACGGCCGGCCAGGACCGGATGGCCACGGCGCAGAACAGCGGAACGAGCGGTACCCACCACGGCAACGGGATCACACCACCGCACGCGACGGCCACCGAGAGCGGCAGCCCGAACAGCACGACGGACAGGCACACGTTCAGCAACAGGTCCAGGACGGTGCGGGCCTGGGCCTCGGCCTTCACCACCACATCCGGCAGCAGCGGGCACAACCGGGGCCACGCCAGCACCGTGTCCATCCCGTACCGCTCGGCTCCGTAGCCCTCCGAGGCGCGTACGACGTTGCCCAGGGCGGTGGGCATCACCTCGGACCGGTCAGCGGGATAGGTGCTGAGTCGGGCGAGCAGTTCGGCGCGCTCCGTCTCGACCGCCCGCTCCGCCCTGGCGATGCGTTCGGCAAGGACGCGCACGACCGGGTCCAGCCGACGTCGGAGCTCCGCCCGGTCCGTGCCGCCGGGGACGGCGGGCCGGGCGACCGACCAGTTCCACCAGGCTTGCAACCGGCCCGGCAGGTCCCGGAGGTCCTCGTCGCTCAGGTCACCGGCCGACTCACACCGCCTCAGCAGCCGTTCCATTTCCTCGGCGGTTCCGGGCTCCTGGTCGGTTCCGTGTGCCTGCTGTGTTCCGGCAGGACCGCCGGCAGGCGGGGCGTCCACGCCGTCCTGCGCCGTGCTCTGCGGCATCAGGACCAGGCCCGCTTCACGCAGAACCCTCTGCCGGGCCTCCAAGCCGGTGTCCGCGTCTACCAGCACGTTCACGGCGTCCACGTGCCGTGCGCGCAGTCGGCCACGGACCGCGGCAGCCAAGCCCCGCCGTGGACCGTAGCCTTCCAGGAAGCGGATGGACCGGTTACTCATGGCGGCGGTCAGGAAGGCCCACAGGCCGGACCAGACGAAGAAGGCGGCCAGGGCCAGCCCTTGGGCGACCGTGCCCGCCGCCTGCCAGCCGTGCAACACGGTCCGCGGGCCCGCGACGGTGCCGAGCGCCACGGCAGTGGTCAGGCCCCAGAAGACAACGGCCGGCAGGAACGCGGACAGGAGCGTTCTGCGGTCGAACACCGAAGCCCCCTGGGCCAGGACGGTCGTCAGCACCAGGTGACCTCCCGCTCCATCGGACCGTGCCGCAGGTCCTCCGGGCACACCGGAGATTCCCGCCCCGACCGCGGCAGTCGGCGCACTGGCGGATCACAGTGCCGGCAGACGTAGCAGCGCGCAGGCGTCATCGGGATCCCACCGCCGGGCCGTTCCGACTCGTCGGTCCGCAGCGGGAGCGCGTCCGCGAGGTCGTCCCAGGGCAGCAGGCCCACCGGCCGGCCGTCCTGCACGATCACCAGCCCGTCCGTACCGTCCGCCGCCAGCAGGGCCAGTGCCTCCGCCTCACCGATGGTGAGGTCGTCCAGGTCCGACATGTGGTCGACGTGGAGGCGGGGAGCGTCGTGCGCGCGGTCAGCGGCCGGGCTGACGGGGGCACAGGCGGGCCGGCCACGGCCCGGCGTCTCCGGGTCTGTTGCGAGCACGGCCAGCGGCCGGACTCTGTCGGTCAGTCGGATCATGGGATACCTCAACAGCGGGGGGCGGGAGTCAGGACCAGTCGCCGTGCAGGACGAAGGGTGCCCAGGCGTAGGGGTGGGCGAACGGCCGCCGGTCGTAGTCCGGCGAGGCGGGAACGCGAGCCTTGAAGCGCAGCAGCGCGGCCCGTTCCGAGAGCCGGGCAGCCAGGGACGCGGGCGCCGGCCGCCGCAGGGCCGGCAGGACGTCGAGCGCCGCTCTGTAGCCGGCGGCCGCCTGCCCGGGGTCGAGTGCCGCCACCTGCAACTGGGCCCGTGCGAGCAGTGAGGTCAGTCGTTGCTCCGGATCGTCCACGGCCGACGCGGACTCCGCCGGCAAGCCGTCGATGGCCTTCTGAACGGTCAACGACTTGAGGTGCAGCTGCGCCGCTCGCAGTGCTTCGACCGGGGGCCGGGCGGGGCCGGAGCGCCCCGGCCGGCCGGGGGCCCCCGTCAGGTGGGCGCTCGTTCCCAGCTCCGCGTAGAACCGCTCCATGAGCAGCCGGGTGGAGAGGTCCGCCACGTTCCACAGGCTGAGTACGGCAGCGCGGGCACCGGCATGGAGCAGGGCCCGTGAAAGCCCCAGCAGTTCGTCGCCGGGCGCCCGCACGTGCAGGCCCGTACGGCAGGCGCTGAGCGTGACGAGGTCGGGGCGCAGCCGCACGCCCAGCAGGTCCCGGACCGTCAGCCGGTCGTCCGCGCCGGGACCGAGATCGATCCCCGAGGACATCGGATCGGCCGGTTCGAAGGACCCGTGGCAGGCGAAGTGCACGAGCGCCGGCTGCTCCTGTTCCAGCCGGTCCAGTATGTGTGCTCGGGTCGCCCGGGTGCCGATCAGGGGGTCGCAGGCCAGCACGCCGCCGACGGTCAGGGCCTCCGCCCTGGCGTGCCCGAGGTCCTCGCCAGGGTCCCCCACGACGAGGGCGCCCCGGCCGCCGCTACGAACCTTGCGGCGGCAGTGCCGCATCACCGTCGCGCTGGGGGCGTAGCAGACGGGGTTGCGGTCCAGCAGCCATCCCCAGTCGGTCAACGGAGTTGCGTGCAGGGGCAGGAGGTGGAGGACGTCGTGAGCGACGAACCAGAGAACCTCGCCGGGGTGGCTGAGGCGCAGGGCGGGCTCGACGAGTGCGCGGGCGGTCCGCGCCCATTCCCCGGCGTCCCCGAGGGGCCTGCCGTCGGGTCCCGGTGCGACGACCGAATCCCTTACCAGAGCTGTGACCTGCCCGAGTCCGACCGGTAGTTCGACCACTTCCGGGTGGTCGGATTCGGGCCGCATGACGAACACCACGAGCCGGTCGCCGATGGCGAAGTACTCGGCGAGGACCGCCGTCTCGACCGGAGTCCGCTCGGGGCGCGGCGACGCACCCCGTGCCGCGGCGCGTGCCGCAGCAGCCTCCGCCATGTTCCCCACCCCCGGCACCATGCACCCACCGACAGTACGCGGCTATGCAGAGCGCCGACACTAACCCAAACCCGTCGGGTGGCGAGGGGGTTCGCCCCGTTTGCTTGAACCGGCCGGCAGGACCGGCCCGGCCGCCCGGCCCCGTCGACCGGCGGGACAACGCCCGGGGCACTGCGGGCCGCCGAGTCGTCGGATGGTCACACTGGTCGAGTGGTCACCGTACGGGACCGGGGTGCGTCGTGGAGCAGCAATTCGACCCGATGTTGTCGTCCGGCCGGTTCTCCATGGCGCGGGGGAGCAGACTGGGCAGCAGCAGGGCCAGTTGACTGTGCCCGACATGCGCCGCGAGCCCCGGGAAACTACCGGCCGGTCAGAGGCGTTGATCACGACATGACCCAAGGACCTGTACCTCGCCCCCTGTCCGACGAAGCCCTCTCCGACCTATTGGGCAAGCAGCAGTTCGGCACTCTCGACGGGCATGTGCAGCGCAATCCGCTGGTGGCCCTGCACGTACGGGGCGATGACGTGTGGTCGTTCGCCGTCGCCGAAGGCCAGGCCGAGGTCTCCGACAGCACGACCGTTCCCGGCGACGCCGTCGGGCAGGAAGTGCTTGGGATGATCCCGCAGGCCGCGAAACCAGAAGATGAAAGCGCCTTCTTGAAGCAGCTGGTTGCCGAGCGACGGGTGGTCATCCGGTTGCGGGTGGACCGCCTGTACGGCACAGTGCTCGGCATCGACGACTAGGAGATGTCGTGTCCGTGCTGGTCATGGCAACACGTTGAGGGCAGCGACCAGCACGGTCACCTCGTCAGCGGGGGGCGTCGCCGCAGCTCGGCCACTCGGTCAGGACTGGCGCCGTACGAGCCCCCGCTCGAAGTCCGGGCTTGCGGGCGGGTCGGCGGGCGTCGGTACGTGCTGTGGAGTCGGTCCCGCCCGCATGAGATCGACCTCGCGCGCTCCGTTCCTCCGTCAGCGCCCCCTGATGCACCCCCGCGCGCCCCTTCACCGCTCTTGATCGCCCCCGCATCAGCACGGTGAAGTGGCGCTCGGACGGGGCCGACCGGGCCTCCGATGGCTCGACGGACGGGGACCGGCATGACGGACGCTGACATGGACGCCACGGCACCGGAGACGATCGCCGACACGAACGCGAGTACGTCCACGGCAATGGCCCCGGGCGGCTCCGGCTGGGCGCGCGCCGTGGTGATCGGCGGCGGCTACGCGGGCCTGCTGGCGGCGCGAGTCTTGGCCGACCACTTCGCCGAGGTCTTGGTGCTGGAGCGCGACGTGGTCGACCGCACGACCGGTGCGCACCCCACCGCACCGCAGTCCTACCACGCGCACGCGATGCTGGCCAAGGGCGCCCAGACGCTGGAGCTGCTCTTCCCGGGGCTGCGCGCGGAGTTGGAGCAGCTCGGCGCGCCCGTCTACGACTACGGCGAGCGGATCAGCTTCCTGCTGCCTACCGGCTACGCCGTGCGCACCAGCACCGGAGTACGCATCCAGTCCTTCACCCGCGACGAGCTGGAACTTCGGATCCGGTCCCGGGTGCTCGACCTGGCTCGGGTTCAGGTGCTCTGTCGCACCCGGGTCGTGGGTCTGGGCCGGGGCCCGGACGGCAGGATCGAGGGGATCCGCTACCGGAGCGAGGAGGGCGGGGAGCGGGCGGTCGCCGCGGACCTGGTGGTGGACGCCTCCGGGCGCACCACCTCGATCGACGACTGGCTGGGCGAGGCTCGGCTGCCGGTGTCGGCGAGGAAGACGGTGAAGGCGAAGATCACCTACACCACGATGGTCTTCGACCGTGCCCCCGGGGATAAGGACTACGACCTCGCCTACCAAATGACCTTCGCCCCGTCGGTGCGTCGTGGCGGCGCCATGCTCGCGGTGGAGCGCGGCCGCTGGGTCTGCTCGCTGTTCGGCTTCGAGCAGCACCCACCGGCTGACCCGGACGGATTCCTGGAGTACGCGCGCAGCCTGGACAACCCCCGGCTGGCCGAGCAGATCGCCCGCCGCAGTCGACACGACGGATTGCACCGTTACACCAATCCCGGCAGCACCTGGCGTCTGCACCACCGCAACCCCGGCTGGCCGGAGGGACTGATCGCGATCGGGGACGCGCTCTGCGTCTTCAACCCCGTCTACGGCCAAGGGCTGACCGTGGCCGCCATCGAGGCCGACGCACTCGGCTCGCTGCTCCGCCGCCGCTGCTCGGCGGGTACGGGCCTGGCCGGCCTCAGCCAGGAGTACCTGCGCACGGCGGCCGGGATCATCAAGGTGCCGTGGTCGCTGTCCACCACCTCGGACCTGATGTGGAGCCCGGCCGGCCAACCACTGGCCGCCCGCTTCGCCCACTGGTACAACCAGCAGGTCTTCGCACTGGCCCGGCACGACGCCGACGTCTGGACCCGCTTCGTCAAGGTGGCCAACATGACCGCCCCATCCTCGCTGCTGATGCACCCCTCCGTTGTCGCCAAGATCGTCCGACAGGTCCTCACCCCCCGACGGTGACTGACAGCCCGTCGCCTCCATGCGCATCTCGCCAACGTGGTTCGGCAATCGGTTCGCAATCTGACTGACCGAGCTGTCCGCGCTCGCCTTGCCCCCGGCGGCGAGGGCGTCCCCGGTGGCGGGAGCGGCCCGGCCCGGCCGTACGCTGCCCGGGGGCCTTCGCGGGCCGCCGCAGATCAGGACAGGGACCGGAACCGGGGGATCACGTGGAGCTGCGCCAGTTGCGGTGCTTCGTCGCCGTCGCGCAGGAGTTGCACTTCGGACGGGCCGCCGACCGGTTGATGCTCGGCCAGCCGGCGGTGAGCCAGCAGGTGCGCCGGCTGGAGCGAGAGTTGAAGGTGGAGCTGTTCGACCGCTCGCCGCGGTACGTGCGGCTCACCGCGGCCGGCGAACGGTTCCTGCCGGCCGCCCGGGAGGTGCTGGCCGCCGAGCGGGCCGCCGCGGCGCTGGCCGCCGAACTGGCGGTCCCCGGCGCCCGGACGTTCGGGCTCGGTACCATCACCGGGCTCGGCGAGCGGCTCGACCGGATCCTCGACGCCTACCAACGGCACGCGCCCGAGGTCCGCGTGGAACTGCACTCGGCCCCGGTGCAGGAGCGGCTCGCCAGACTCGCGGACGGCCGCCTCGAGGCGGCCTTCGTCCGCGGCGAGACTCCCGCGGACACCGACGACGTGCGCTTCCTGCCGCTGCGGGCCGACGAGTTGATGGTCGCGCTGCCCGCCCGCCACCCGCTCGCTGAGCGTTCCGAGCTCGACCTGGCGGACCTCGCCGAACTGCCGCTGCGGCTCACCGAGCGCCGCAACCATCCGGCGCTGGTCGACTTGGTGCTCACCGCCTGCCACAGGGCCGGCTTCCAGCCCGTCCCCGGCCCGGCGTCCAGCACCCTGCAGGACACGCTCGCCGCGATCGGCACCGGCACCCCGACGTGTACGCGGCCAACGCCCGCCTGACCAGCCATCCGCGGATCGCCTTCCGGCCGCTGCGGGAGCGGGTGCCGGCCTTGCCGCTGGCGCTCGGGGTGCGCCGCACCGTGCCGCACCCGCAGCTGCTGGTCGCGGCCTGCCGGGGGCGGCCCGCGCACGATTACGAAGCGTGATCGCTGCCAGAGCGAAGCGCGTCTGGTTCGCCGCCGGGCTCTGCGGTGGACTGTTCCCAGAGCGCAGACCGGACATCAGGAGCCGGATAGCGCAACCGTTTTGAGGAGCAGTCCATGCCGATCGTCACCGTCCAGCAGGGCCCCCGCAGCATCGAGCTCAAGCGCGAGCTGGTCGCGCGGATCACCGACGCCTTCGTTGACACCCTGCAGCTGCCCGCCGAGACCGTCCAGGTCTGGATCCACGAGGTCCCCGCCGACAGCTGGGCCTCCGCGGGCAAGCTCACCGCCGACCGGTAGCGGCCGCACGGACACCCCCACAACGGGCGGCGGATGGAGGTTGACGCTGGAAGTGTTCCAGCGGGGAGGCTCCGCCGCGTGCGGTGAGCGGGCGCGCGGACCCCTGGCAACGGGCGCCTGAGGGGAGCGGACGAGGAAAGGGGCTGGTCGGATTCCGGAGGACGCACTCCGGGTGGGGATCTCCCCGTGCATGCCCCCGGGGCACCGCGGGTAGTGGGGGCTGCCCCCACCGCCTACGGACCGGGCAGCGGGATGGCGCGGTGGATTCCGGGTCGGCGATGGTGGGTCGGTACCCGTTCACGGCCACCGCCGTCACCCTGGCCCTCGTCGGCGCAGCCGCGCCGGCCGCCACCGCCCACCAGCCGACCACCGACGGAACCTGGCGCACCGACGGCTACAGCACCGTGCTGTTCATCCGCCACGGAACGCCGTCTTCATTACGGAGGAGTTCGACCAGAACCAAGGACTCGGCCTTCGACCGGGCCGTGAAGGTCCTGAACGACTAACCAGGGCGCCCCGCCCGTGCCGGGCCGGCAGGAGCACAGCCGTGCTCCTGCCCCGCCCCCGCCTCACCTCGCCGCGGCGGGAGTCAGGCGCAGACCGTCGCTTGAGCCACCTGACGAACTTCGCCGCGCGGTTGGACGGGCTTGCGCCGCACCTGGCGGACGCCGCGCCCTGGCACCCGTGGGAGGGGACATCCCGGCACGGGCCGGCAAAGACGCTGCGCCTCGGCCGGACCGTCTCCGCTGCGCCCTGATGCGAGCTCGCCGAGCGCCTCACGCGGGCCGGCCCCAGCCCCTCGGCGCGGGCTCGACCTTCTGCGCTTGTGGGGTGATCGGGTGTCGTGGCGGTCTAGGCGATCACCACGGTAGCCGTCACGGGAACCCCTGCCCACGCCTCGCATGCGCCGCACCCCACAGGCGTACACGGACCCGAACGGGTGGGCCACGCCCCCGGGCGCCCATTGGTGCGCCGGCGCCCGGGGGCCAGAGCGTCGGGGGTGCAGATCAGGCGGCGGGGCGGCTGGCACGGATCAGGAGGGGGACGACGATGGTCTTGCCGCCGGGGTGGAAGCGGATGCGTCTGGCCGAATGCGGCCCACCCCCTACCCTCGCCAGGGTGCGAGCCCCCACCGCAGGGTGTGCCGGGCCCCCGGTTCGAGGCGCACCTGGGCCGGGTCGCGGCGGAAGGCGTCGGGTCCGCAGCTCATCGGCTCCACGGCTACGCTCCGGCGCCGGTAGGGCTCGGCCAACGTGTCCCCGGTGTACACCTGTACGAAGTCGGCACCCTGGCCGAGCCACAGATCGGTACCGTACGCACCGGACGGCTCGGACAGACGTACGACGGCGCGCCCGTCGGCGGACCGTCGCAGGTCGGTGAAGGCCGTGTCCAGCCGCAGCGGGCCGATGGGCCGGGGCGCACCGAAGTCGTTGGAGGCCTGCGAGACCGCCTCGGTCGCGACGGGAAGGCCGCGATCGTCGGTGCGCAGCCAGGTCCGGGCGGGAACGGTCAGCAGGGTGTCGTCGACCGTGCCGGGTCCCACGGCGAGATACGGATGCTGGCCCACTCCGTACGGGGCGGGGGCGTCGCCGACGTTCCGCGCGGTCAGCGTGACCGTCAGGCCCTGGCGGTCGAGGGCGTACTCCGCCCGGGCCACCAGGTGGAACGGGTACCCCGGTTGCGGCCAGAGCGTGGTCGTCAGCACCACGCGGCCGTCCGTCTGTTCCACAGGCTGCCACGACGTCCAGCGCAGCAGGCCGTGGATGGCGTTGGCGTGCTCGACCTCGTTCACGGGCAATTGGAGTTCCCGCCCCCTCCAGCGGTACCGGCCGTCCCCGATCCGGTTGGGCCACGGCATGAGGAGTTGTCCGCGTCCGCCCTCGATCGGGTCGTCGGCGTCGAAGCCGTCGACGATTGGGCGCTCGGCGACCGCGTAATGGCGCAGGGCGCCGCCCAACTCCACGACCACGACGGTCTGTGGACCACAGGTCAGCCGGAACTGGGCACCCGTCCGATGCATCTTCGCCGTCCTCGCCGGTGGCGGTCGGGATGCGGGGCAACAGCACTGGAGCCCGCACACCGGGTAGTTCCATTGCAGCACCGGCCGGATCGCGGCGCACCTCGGCCGGGGCGGCCCCGCCGTGGGCGCGTTCGCCGGCGGGGCTCCCGAGCCGCCGCTGAGCCGTTCGGCCGGGGGGAGCACTCCATAGGGGCAGCCGCAGTCGTGCCACCGGGCCGGGGCAGGGTCGCGATGCTCTGGTGGTGGCGCGCATCGTGTGTCCCCGTCGGCGCTCAGGGAGAGATGTCAGTGGAAGCCAGCCTCAGTGACGGTCCAACGCTTCTCGTTCCCCAGATCCTCAAGGGACAGAAGGCGCTGGTGACGGGAGCGAACTCCGGCATCGGCAAGGCCACCGCGATCGGCCTCGGGCGGGCGGGCGCCGACGTGGTCGTGAACTACGTCGCCGGGCAGGACGCCGCCGAGAAGGTGGTCCGGGAGATCGAGGGCTTCGGGGTCCGCGCCTACGCGCACGAGGCCGACGTGTCGCAGGAGGGCCAGGTCGTCGACATGGTCGCCCGGATGGTGGAGGAGTTCGGGACCATCGACGTGATGGTGGCCAACGCCGGTCTCCAGAGGGACGCCGCGTTCACCGACATGACCATGGACCAGTGGCGCAAGGTGCTGGAGGTCAATCTCACCGGTCAGTTCCTGTGCGCCCGCGAGGCGACCAAGGAGTTCCTGCGCCGCGGCGTCGTCCCAGAAGTGTCCCGCTCCGCCGGGAAGATCATTTGCATGAGTTCGGTGCACCAGGTCATCCCCTGGGCCGGGCACGTGAACTACGCCTCGTCCAAGGGCGGCGTGCAGATGCTCATGGAGACGCTCGCGCAGGAACTCGCCCCGCAACGGATCCGCGTGAACGCCGTCGCTCCGGGCGCGATCCGCACCCCCATCAACCGCAACGCCTGGGACACCCCCGAAGCCGAGGCGGACCTGCTGCGGCTCATCCCGTACCGCCGCGTGGGCGACCCCGAGGACATCGCGAACGCGGTGACCCTCCTCGCCTCCGACCTGCTCGACTACGTCGTGGGGACGACGATCTTCGTGGACGGGGGAATGACGCTGTTCCCCGGCTTCGCCACCGGCGGCTGAGCCCGCAGTCCGCCCGCCGTCCGACACGAAACCGCCAAGGCCCGCATGAACAGCGCGATCGCGATCATGGCGGACACCCCGCCGCAGCTGCTCCCCGCCCGTGAGCTCATGGCCTTCACCCTGGCCTCCCACATCCTGCTCGTGCCCTTCGGGGTGGCCCTGCCGGCCATCACCCTCCTGATGCACTACCGCGGGCTGCGCAAGGGCGACGCGGTCGCCCTGCTGCTCGCCCGCCGCTGGTCGGCGGTCATGGCCGTGCAGTTCGCCATCGGCGTCGTCACCGGTACCGTGCTCTCCTTCGAGTTCGGCCTGCTATGGCCGGGACTGATGGGCCGCTGGGGTGATGTCTTCGGCCTCGGATTCGGGGTCGAGGCGTGGGCCTTCTTCCTGGAAGCCGTCCTCATCGCGATCTACCTCTACGGCTGGCGCAGGCTCAAGCCGTGGACGCACTTCTGGCTGGGTCTGCCCCTGCCGCTGACCGCGCTGATGGGGGCGTTCGGCATCATCGCCGCGAACTCCTGGATGAACACGCCGCGGGGCTTCACGCTGGACGCGGGCGGCAACCCCGTGGACGTCGACGTGCGCAGGGCGATCTTTACGCCGATGTTCGGGCCCGAGTACTGGCACTTCGTGGCGGGGGTCGTCCTCACGGCCGGGTACGTGGTCGCGGGGGTGTACGCGGTCGGCTGGCTGCGCGGCCGGCGCGACCGTTACCACCGGCTCGGCTTCACCGTGCCGTTCACCGTCGCCGCGATCCTCACCCCCGTTCAGTTCGTGCTCGGGGACTCCATCGCCCGCTCTGTCTTCCACAAGCAGCCGGTGAAGTTCGCGGCCACCGAGATCGTCTGGAAGACCGGTACCCACGTACCGGAGTACATGTTCGGTCGCCTGCATTCGGACGGGTCGATCTCCGGCGGGATCAAGATCCCGCAACTGGACTCGATCCTCGCCGGTTTCAGCCCCGACACCCGGGTGACGGGACTGACGGCGGTGCCCGCGAGCGACCGCCCGACGGCGACCCAGGCCACGATCGCCCACTGGGCGTTCGACATCATGGTGACGATCGGGAGCCTCCTCGTCCTGCTCGCGCTCTGGTACGGCTGGTGCTGGTTGCGCCGACGTGAACTGCCGCGCTCACCCTGGTTCTTCCGGTGTGCCGCGGTGGCCGGAGCGGCCTGCCTGGTGACGGTGGAATGCGGCTGGATCACCACCGAAGTGGGCCGCCAGCCCTGGATCGTCTACCAGAACATGCGGGTGTCCGAAGCCGTCACGGACACCCGGGCCACGTCGTTGTGGGCGATGCTCGCGATCGTCGTCGTGGTCTACACACTGGTCCTCGGCACCTTCCTGGCCGTCCTGCTCACGATGCGCACCCGGTGGCGGGCCGCCGACGAACAAACGGTCGGCTCCCATCCCGACGGCTCCCCGGAGGGCGACACGCCCTACGGTCCGCGCCGGTCGGCCGCCGCCGCGGCACCGGACCACGGCACCGCGCACGATGACGGAGGAGGGCCATGATCGAGGACGTCGTCGCATGGGTGCTGCTGGCGGCGGTGGCCGCCTACGCCTGCGCCGGCGGGACCGACTACGGCGCGGGCTTCTGGGACCTGTTCGCGGGCGGCCCCGAACGGGGCAAGCGTCCCCGGTGGTTGATCGACCACGCCATGGAGCCGGTCTGGGAGACGAACAACGTCTGGCTCATCTTCGTCCTGGTGATCATGTGGACGGGGTTTCCGGTCCTGTTCCAGACCGTCTTCACGGCGATGTGGCTGCCCCTGGCGCTCGCGGCCGTCGGGCTCGTCCTGCGCGGTGCGGGCTTCGCCCTGCGCAAGCCCATGACACGCCTCTCGCGGCGCAGGGTCTACGGCGCCGCCTTCGCCGTCTCCTCACTGCTCACGCCCTTCTTCCTCGGAGCAGTGGTCGGCGGCCTGGCCACGGGCCGGGTCGCTCCGGGAACGAAGGCCTCCGCCGACGCGTGGTCCAACGGGACCTCCGTGCTCGCCGGGCTGCTCGCCGTCGCGGCGACGGCCTTCCTGGGCGCGGTGTTCCTGACCGCCGACGCCCGCCGCTTCGACGCCCCCGACCTCGTCCGCTACTTCCGGCTGAGGGCATGGTGCAGCCTCGCGGTCATCGCCGTTCTCGCCGTGGTCGGCCTCGCCGTCACCCGGCACGACGCGCGCTACGTCCACGACGGCCTCACCAGCGGCATCGGTCTGGCCCTGGTGGTCGCGGCCGCGGTCAGCGCGGTGGCCACCGCCGGACTGCTGTACCGCGCCGTGACCGGCTGGGCGAGGCTGACGGCGGTCGGCAGTGTCGCCCTCGTCGTGGTCGCTTGGGGGCTGGCCCAACGGCCGTATCTCATCCCCACCTCGCTGACCGTGGACCAGGCGGCCGGAGCGTCGACGACATTGCGCTGGCTGCTCCTCGTCACGGCCATCGCGGTGGTGCTCGTCGGACCGCCCCTGGTCCTGCTCTACCGGCTGGACACCGGGGGAGCCCTGCAACCCCTCGCCGAGAACGACCTGCGGCGCACGGCCGCCGACCGGGGTGGGTCCGGCACCCCACCGTCGTGACCAGGCCTCGGCGGACGGCCGTCGGGGCCGATGCGGACAGAGCGGGTGACGCGTGACGGGGCCCGGGCGCGAACCGGTGATCGTGGTGGTGCTGGGCGTCTCCGGCGCCGGGAAGAGCACCGTGGGCAAAGCCCTGGCAGAGGCCCTCGGGGTGCCGTTCCTGGAGGGTGACGACCTACATCCCGGCGCGAACATCGCCAAGATGGCCTCCGGCCGCTCCCTGGACGACACGGACCGCGCCCCCTGGCTCGGCGTGCTCAGGGAGCGTATGCGGCAGTCCTCCCGGGCGGGCCGGGGGCTGGTGGTCTCCTGCTCGGCGCTCAAGCGGGCGTATCGCGACGAACTCCGCGGGGCCGCCCCGAACGTCTGGTTCCTCTACCTGGTGCTGGACCGCGAGACCGCCCGGGGGCGGGTCTCCCGGCGTCCAGGCCATTTCATGCCCGCCCTGCTGGTCGACTCCCAGTTCGAGGCGCTCGACCCGCTGGAACCGGACGAGCCCGGCGCGACCGTCGACGCCACGGCGGCCCTGGAGGACACCGTGGCCCGGGCGCGCGGCGCCGTCGCCCGCCTCGGTGGGGGGCCGCAGCGGTGAGGAACCGGTTCTTCCCGGCCGGGGTCAGCCGCCCAGGAGTACGGCGATGTCGCCCGAGCGCGGCGTCGGAGCTGCGGAGCGGGTTACGGGCAGCAGTGTGCCGTCCGGGCGCACCAGGGCGGGCCGATTGTCGACGCCTCGCCGCCCGCTGACGGTGCGCCTGGCGGACCCGGCCGGGTTCCAGCGACCGCCCGCACCCCCACCGAGGTCCGTACGAGGCGCGAGCATACGTGACGCAGGGCCAGCGGAAGCCATCGTGCTCTGTTGTATGCGCCCGCCGGAATGCAGCTGATGCCGGAAGGCGCCAGGTCACGAGCTGCGGCTGGCGAGGGGGCGACGGATCCGTGTGCCCTGCTCGGCGGAGATCAGCCGTGCGGCGTATTCTCCCGCCCCGAACGGGCGACGGACAGGGCAAACCCTCCCCGGGGAGGGTTTGCCGCCAGTACCCATGAGGCCATGACTTCTCGTGGAGGACGGCTTCTGGCCGTTGTAAGCAGTGCTGCGCTGGTCGGCCTTGTGGCCCTGGCGAGCGGCATCGTCCCGGCTCAGGCCGCGCCCGGTGCCCGTGCGTCGGTCGAAGGGTGCAGCAACAAGACCGACAACCGCAGTCCGAACAACTGGACCGCGGCCGATTGGAAGATCTGTGTCGGCAACTATGGGGGACCTCACGGTGAGGTCGACACCAAGTGCTACGCCGGACAGACCATCGGCTGGAATGCCAATCCGTGCACGGTCTCGGGGTCCTTTGAGATCCGCAAGGGACAGGAAGTCGTCAAGTCCGGCAGGTTCGCCGTCGGTTCCCCGATGAACGGGATCGTCACCGCGGTCCCCTTCCGCTTCAGCTGCCAGGGACACGGCGTGTACACCTTCAAGACCACAGGCGTCCATGCCACGCTCCGCGACGGCAACGGCAACCCCAGGCAGGGCTACGAGTCCGCGGCCGTCGCAGACGCGACAGCCGCTGTCACCATGTGCTGAACTGAGCGACTTCCACGCAGCGCGGAGCCCCGGCCGGAGCGTGGCCGGGGCTCTGCGCTGCGCACGGCAGCTCACTGCCTGCGAACCGGCATGAGGGACGCTCAGGATATCGGGCGCCATCCGGTTCTCCCGTAAGGAGGGCGACCGGGTGCGCCCGGCCGAAGTCAGGTTTTCCCCACCCTGTTCCAGGGGGCTTGTCGGAGTGCCTGAGTCCGGCATCGCATGATCGGCTGTCCGCACGGGATTCACGTGACGGAAGGTGGACAAGTGAGGGTCCGGATCGGGTACTCGGCATGGATCGCGGGTGTGGTGCAGTTCTTTGTCATCCACGGGATTGCCCAGTCGGCTTGGGCCAGACCGTATAGCTGGGCGCGGAACAACATCAGCGACTTGGGCAACGCCCACTGCGCCCTGCAACCAGAGCCGGAGGCGCGATACATCTGTTCCCCCGAGCACGCTCTGATGAATGCTTCTTTCGTCGCCCTGGGAGTGCTGCTCGTTGTTGGCGTGGTCCTGACCGGTGGTGTTTTGTGGCGCAGAGGCCGGCCCGCCGCCGCGGCCCGTGTGCTGCTCGCCGGTGCCGGCGTGGGATTCGTGCTGGCCGGGTTGGCTCCGGCAGACGTCAACGAGAACCAGCATGTCGTGGGCGCCCTCTTCATCATGGCAGCGGGCAACCTCGGTCTCGTTGTGGCCGGGGTCGGCCTGGCAGAGCACGTGCCTCTCTCCCTGCGGCGGGGTACCAGCCTGCTTGGAGTCACAGCGATCACGGCCTTCGGGCTGTTCCTCTCCCAGCACTACCTCGGCCTCGGCATGGGAGGTATGGAACGGGTCGCCCTTTTCCCTCTCCTGTTCTGGGCGCTGGCCGTCGGTGTCCGTGGCCTCGTCCGTCGGGCAGGTCATATGCACGAGGTGATGCCGAGCCAGCGTCTCAGCCGCACTGGTTGAGAGCTCTGGTCAGGTTCCGGTTGGGCGCACGTGCGACGTCGAGATCGGATCGGGCATCATCCGACGCGGATCCCCGACCTCGTCGCCGCGGCCGCCCAGCTCCCGGACGCCCTGGTCCTTCATGGCGAACCGGTCGTCCGGGACACGGCGGCGGGCCGGCTGTCGTCCGAGGGGATGCAACGCCGCACCCCCGCTGGAAGCCGCACCGTGCGAGCTCGCCGCTCCCGGACCGCGTTCTTCATCGCCTTCGACGTCCTCCAGAGCGATGCCCGGGACGTCCCCGCGGCGCCGGCGTCGAGCCGGGACGCGACACACGGTGACGTGACATCCCCACCTTCGCCCTGTCCGGAGCTTCGCCCCCTGACCTGCGCCGACAACGGCCGTACGTCGCCGACACTCTGGGCAAACCGAGGTCTTCACCGTCCCGTACGAACCGCATGTGCTGATCGCCACCCCCAAGTACGCGCAGGAGATAGCCCGTCCCTTTCTCCGGCACGCCGGGCGCGTCGAACACAGGGTGTCTCAAGGACGTGTCAGCGCCCCGGTTCGAGCCCACACCCTGAAACCGGATGCCCGGAGCGGGAGAGCGCGAGGGGTCCCCGCACCTGTGACAGGCCGGCCGGATCCGAACCGGTGTGATGACACGCGCGGGCCAGGCCAGACCTGGTGGGGAGCGGAGTTGGTCGGCGGGGCCGGTCGACGGCCTCTTCGGGGGTTGCGGTTCTGCGGGGGCGGGCTCAGAAAGACGAGCCCCCGGCCTCCGGTGCGGCGGCCGCCGAGGGGCCGGCAAGCCGGGATCGCAACAGGCGCCGGTCCGGTTTGCCCACGGCCGTCAGAGGGATCTCCGGTACGAGGTGCACGGCGTACGGAGCGTAGAGAGCCCCCTTGCGGACGGTGACGAAGTCCCGCAACTCCTCCAGCGAGGGACGGTGCCCGGCCACGGGCACCACAGCCGCGTGCACTTCTTCCCGTGCGTGATCGTCACGGCTGCCGAAGACCGTGCACCGGGCGACGGCCGGATGACGCAGCAGCAGCTCCTCCAGATCGGCCGGATAGACGTGGCCCCCGACGACCACGATCATCTCCTTGATCCGGTCGACGATGTAGAGGTGACCGTCCTCGTCGAGGTAGCCGACGTCGCCGGTGTGCAGCCAGCCGTCTCTCAGCACCTCGGCGGTCAGCTCCGGCTGCTTCCAGTAGCCGTGCATCACGTGGTGCGAGCGGACCTGCACCTCCCCGGGTTCACCCGGCGCCAGGACGGTGCCGTCCGGGCTCCGGACGGCGATCTCCACACCGGGCATCGCGCGGCCGACCGTCAGATGCCCGTCGCGACCGGTCAGCTCCTGTTCTCCGGGGCCCGCTTCGGTGATGAGCTGCGCCTCGGCCTGGCCGTACCAGCCGTACAGGACGGGACCGAGGACCGCGGCCGCCTCGCGCAGCCTGTCGGGCGAGGCGGCCGTGCCGCCGTAGGTGACCCGGCTCAGGCTGCTCAGATCGGTGCCCGCGAGGTCGGGGTGGTCGAGGAGCTGATAGAGCAGCGGCGGCAGCAGCCATGTGTGTGTGATGCGTTCACGGGCGACGGCGGCCAGGACCTCGCCCGGGTCGAAGCCGTCCTGCAACACCACCGACCCGTGCTGGTACAGCGTGCGGTCGACGAGGAGGCCCGCGAGGTGGGCCAGCGAGGTGCAGGCGAGGAAGCGGGGCGGATCGCCGGCACCCGCGAGCCGGTCGTCGAGGCCGCGCCGGTGCGAGGCGTGGCTCATCCGGATGCCCTTGGGCATCCCGGTCGTGCCACCCGTGTGCCCGATGCGCCAGTCGTCCTCCGGGTGGGCCAGGCCCCGCAGCGGATGTGCGGGGCGGAGGTCGGCCAGGGCCATGACGTCCTCGGCGTAGGTGCTCGGCCCCAACGACAACGTACGGTACGCCGCCGCCGTGCCCGCCAACTCCGCGCCCGTCACCTGCCGGCGACCGTCCACGAGGAGCAGCGAACAGTCCACGCTCGCCATGATGCCCGCCATCGTCGTCGCGCTCGTGCCTTCGTAGAGGGTGACGACCGTGCCTCCGGCCAGGTTGACGGCGTAACGTGCGACGAGACCCTCGGCGGTGCTGCCGGTGAGCAGGGCCACCGTGGTGCCGCGGCCCACACCGCGATCGCCCAGTTCGGCGGCGAGGCGATGCACACGGTCACGGAGGTCGGCCGCACGGATCTGCGACCCGTCGGCAGTGGTGATCACCGTCCGCCGCGGCTCGGCGGACAAGACATCGAGGATGGCCTCGACGTAGCTGACGAATGCGCCCTTCACAGGGCCGTACTGCCCGCTCATCGCCGTCTCCCTGGTCGAAATCCATGTGGCGCCCCTGACGCTAGTACCGCCCCTTCATGACCTCCACGACCGATCTGGTCATCTGCTCATGACGCGTCAGGCATGAGCCGTTCACGTGCCAGCCGGCGGAAGTCCAGCGCACCGGGTGACAGGTAGGCGCCCTGCCGCCAGACGAGGGTCAGCGTGCGACGGCTCTCCGCGCTCCCCAGACGCGCCCAGGCCACCGGTCCGTCCTCACCGATCGCCCGCCGGGCGACGGCGGGCATCAGCCCGACCCCGAGGCCCGCCCCGACCATCTCCGGCGTGGCCGCCGCCTCGTCACCCTCGCAGACCACCTGCGGACGCAGCCCCTCCCGCGCGAACAGCCCGTCGAGGAGCGCGCGCTGCCAGTGCCCCGTACGGGTACTGACGAACTCCTCCGCTGCCAGCTCGGCCACCGCGACGTCCTCGCGGCCGGCCAGGCGGTGTCCGCGCGGAACGGCGAGGAACACCTCCTCGCTGGACAGTTCCACCGAGGCCAGCCCCGGCCCGGACAACGCCTGGGACGCCAACGCGAAATCCACTTCGCCGGATGCGACGTGCCGCCGCATCCCCTCCAGCGAGGCCTGGAACAGCCGCACCCTCACACCCGGACGCTGCGCACGGAAGGCGGCCAGCACCCCGGCCAACTGCAACAAGGTCTCCGCCGCCACGGCCACCCGCCCCGGGCCTGAGGCGGCCGCGTCGGCCATCTCCCGCCGCCCGTCCTCCAGTTCGGCGAGGGCCTTGTCGACCCGCCTGAGGAATGCGGCGCCGCGGTCGTTGAGCCGTATCCGACGCCCCTGACGGTCGAAGAGGCGCACGCCGAGCTGCGACTCGATCCGGCTGATCGTCCGGCTCAGCGAGGGCTGCGCGACGCGCAGCTCCTGCGCGGCCCTGCTGATGTGCTGGTGACGGGCCACGGCCTGGAAGTAGCGCAGTGCAAGGAGATCCATGGCAGTAGTGTCTCCGGCCCCATCGCGTCCGACGGCAGCCCGGTGACGTGAGCCCGCCCGCCGATGTCGAGGGCAGCGGCTACGCCGTGCGCCACCGACCGGGCGCGTTGCGGAGCACGCCGATACGGCGCGAGCGTCCCAGCCCATGATCATGGGGCTTGGCGAAGACAGCACCCGGCGGTTCCTTGCGAAGGTCACCGCGATGCCGGGCTCCAGCCGCGTGCTGATGGGCGCGGCACACCGTGGAATCGACGCTCGGATCCCACACAATGGCACCCTTCGCATCGGCCAGGGACTCGCACCGGCTGAAGACCCGGTGCCAGGTGCCGTGCCGCCGCCATCGGCGGAACAAGTCGTAGATCCTGGCGCCGGATCCGCCGACGCCCGGCTCTCGACGACCTCCTGAAGAGCACCGAATGATCACGACATCACGCAGGCCTCAGACTAGCCCGTGTGGCCCGACTACGCCGGAGTCTCGGCCCCTGCACTGGGGGCGAACCCGCTTCCCTGCTCGGCGAACACCTTGATCGCGGCGCCCATGAACTCCACCATCCCGGGGTGGTAGGAATCGTGGAACGCCCTCATGGCCTCGTCCTCGGCGTAGAAGAGCGACATGCCGACGTAGGCCTCCTTTGAAGGGGTGTAGAACCGGCAGATGATGTCGAAGTGCCTGCGGACGAGCTCCTGGACCTGCTGGTCTCCGGGCAGGGAGCCGCGGTCCAGGAAAGTCGTGATCTCCCGGTACAGGACGTCCCAGTCCTGATGGACCCGCTCCCTATCCACGTGTTCCCAGTTGTTGGTCCCGGCGAGGCTCTTCGCCTGCTCCCGGGCCAACGACTTGCGACACTCGTCCTCGTAACTGTTTCTCACGGCACCGGTTCCCATCGTTTCGTCACCTCTCCGGTGGATCCCCGAGAGGCCGCCGACATGTCGGCTTCGACCGGCCGTCGATGATCAACTGCCGGTCCAGGCCGGACGGTGACACACAGCCACCGGGTCGGCAAACCATTTCTTGGCTCCTCCGGCGCACTGGGGCCGTCGCCACCACTGACCGGTGTCCGGGTGTCGGCGTCCAATGACTGACCGCGAACGTCCAGCAACCAGGGCGGCGGGTGGAGCCCTACGGTCGGCCCGAGGGCCACGGCGTACATCCACGATCTCGTCTCCCGTGGCATCGCGCCCGACTTCGCCGTTGCCTGGCGCGTGGCACTGGGGATCGGCTGGCGGCGATGGCTGGAGGAATGCGTGGCGCACTGCGCAGACCCCGGCCTTCTCGTCGGGGTCTTGGACGTGTCGGCGAAGTCGCTGGTCCAGTACGCTCTCGACTCGGTCGCGGCCCTGCGTGAAGCCGGCCTTGCCGCCGCGTAGGGGTATACGGATGCCGAGGGATCGCACTGAGCCTTCGCCAACTTGACGTAGTAGGTCAAAGGGCTGGTGTGACCGGTCCCCGGGGTATTCGCGCTGGTCGTGGGCGGAGGTCTGGGGAGTAGATCATCTGACGGAGTCCCGTCGGCGCTCTGACCTGTGCACCTGGGTTGGAAGCCACGGTCCGTCCTGCTGGCCAGCACATGACATCCTGACTCAGTGCTCCTGAACGATCCCGCGATCAGCGTCGACCTTCGCCCAGTGCGCTACCAGTTCGCCGAGGTCCGGGGCGACTCGTATGACGACAACTGGCTGATCATTGATGGCACGGTGACAACTCCCGAGGGCAGCTGGTCCTTCGCCGATCCGTGTTTGCTCACCGATGAGGCTCGCCAGATAGCCGCGTGGTTGCGCGCGGTGGCCGCGGGGACGGTGGCCGTGACCGAACCTGATGCCGAAGGTGAGCTTTCGCCGGACACCTGGTTCATCGAGCCGCTCGTGGCCTTCAGCCTCGCCGATCGGAGCGAGGGCGGGCACGCGGTAATTCGGATTCATCTGTCCTTGGAGGCAGCGCCCCCGTGGCAACGGGGTGACGACCGGGCCGACATCTACCAGTACGTCGTGGAGGTCAGGATGGACGCTGCGGCGCTGCTTCACGCCGCTGACCAGTGGGACCTCGCCCTGGCTTCCTTCCCGTCTCGCTGATCACTGTTCATGCGCCACAACCCCACCTACGTTCTCGCAAGATCCACCCCAGCCCCGGGCCGGCCGCCTGACACGTCCGGTCCGACCGATTCCTACTCGCAGTGGCCCGGCAGTCTTCTACGATCCGGTGCATGCTGGATCCCGAGCTGCTGGAACGGATCACCGCGCGGCGCGCGGAACTGGACGAACTTGAAGAACAGCTGGTCAAACAGCTCGCAGGAGTGCGGGACGAGCGGGACGAACTCGCCGTCGCCGAACGCGTCCTTGAACGGATGACCGTGCAGCTCGCCGAGGAACGTGCCTCTGCCAGGCCGGTGCCCGGGCAGGTAGCTGGCCGGACGGTGATGCTGATCCCGCACCGAGAGCCGGGCCGGACGAAAGCATGCTCCCGCCGGACTACCAGCGCATCATCACCGCCGTACGACAGGCCGCCGGACCGATCATGGCCCGCGAGGTCGGCGAGGTAGTGGGGGTGGACATCAGCGTGAAGGCCAAGCTGGAACCGCTCCGCAGCAAGCTGGTCAGACTCGTCGACCGCGGCTGGCTGCGGAAACTGCCCGCGGCCGGTTCACCACCCGCCTGTGACCGGGCGCAACGCCACCCGGAGCGAATCCGAACGGGCGTAACCCGGCTGCCCCCGGCGCCCGTTGGAATTGTGTGACGAATATCAGAAAGCGTGCCGAGGACACCTGCCCGCTCGTCTACCAGTGCCGCCTGCCGCTGTCCACGCACACGGTCAACCACCTCGCCGGGCTGCTGCGGCGTCATCTGAAGGCGATTCGGTCCAGGTGGCGGATCCTGCCGCCTGGGAAGATCGCGGTGGTCGTCCTGGCCGTACTGCGCCACGACCAGCGTCTGGCCGACATGGCCGGCGGAGACGACGTGTCCGAGTCCACCGTCCGCCGCTGACGCGACGAGCTGATCGGGCTTGTCGCCGCCCAGGCGCCGCGCCAGGACCGCGCCCTGAAGAAGGTCACCAAGCAGGGCGGGGAGGTGGTCCTGATCGAGGCACCCTCATCCGCACCCAGCGCCGCACCGGCAAGGCCGACCGGCGGAACTACTCCGGCAAACACCGCAGCCACGGCCGGCACTTCCTCGCCCTGACCGACGAGAAGGGCCGACTGATCTGGGTATCCGCCGCCCGTCCCGGCCGCACCCACGACAACACCGCCGCCCGCCACGACCACATCCTGGCCCACCTGCGCGCCGCCGGCCTCGGAGCGCTGGCCGACCTCGGCTTCCGCGGCCTGGACAACGACATCCTCGACCCCGTGATCGTCACCGGCTACATCGCCACCCGCACCCACAAGCTCACTCGAGGCGAGAAGGAGGCCAACCGCGTCCTCGCCGTCGGACGGGCACCCGTTGAGCACGGCTTCGCCCACCTCAAGAACTGGCGGATCCTCACCGAGCTTCGCATCGACCCCGCCCGCACCACCCAGCTCCTGCGGGCCCTGCTCGTCCTGACGAACCTCGAAATCAACCGATGACGGACGATCTTCTATGCGGACTCCCGCCCACGACCAGCGCGAGTACCCCGGGGACCGGTCACACCAGCCCTTTGACCTGCTACTTCAAGTTGGCGAAGGCTCACTTACCCAGCTGATCGCCAGCGGGGGACCGATGGCAGAAGACCTGGCCGAGGGGCGCATGCGCTACCGGATGGGGTGTTGGCACGTGGGTCTCGTCCTGTGGATCAATGATCCTCAGCAGGTCGAGGCCCCGGACGAGGCGATCCCGGCCGTGCGCTCCGCTGCCGGTAGCCGGAGCGCCCTGGTGGCGCGTGCCTGTGCCAGGTCGCGGTGGATCTGGCTCTCGGGGGCGTCCGTCCCGGACCTTCACGGTGTGGAGAAGGCCCTTGCGACGACCGACGAGGTCCGCGCGGCGGTGGGAAGGCCGGGACGTGGCCTCGAAGGATTCCGGTCCAGCCACCAGGACGCCCTCGCGGCGCAGGCGCTGGTCATCCGGCTCGGCTCCAACCGGCGCTTAACCGTCTACGCCGATGTCGAAGAGGTCACCGAGTTCGATGAGTTCGTCCCGCAGGACGACGGGTCGCAGGTCGTGGGGGATGACCCGCTGGGCGATCTTCGCCTGTGGCGAGCGGCGCCGCGCCGGGGTGGTGCGGGGAGCCGGGACGGGGCCAGTGGCCTGGGGGTCGGAGAACCGCGGTGCACCCGCATCCCCTGCCGAGGCCGAGGCTGTAGTCGGGGCAGGGTGGCCCGGGGCGGTGGGTGCCTGGGAGGTGGCAGCGGTCTTCGCTCCGGGGGTGGCGGCCGCGCATCGGGAGCAGCACTCCATCACCTGCCACCAGCGTGCTTCCCGGTCGGTGACCACGGCCAGGACGACGGGGCCGTCGTACCGCCAGGATTCGGTGCGCGTCCGGCCGGTATCGGGCAGTCCTGCATGGTGAACTCGCCCCTGTTTCGGCCGAAGCAAAGGCCACCCTCTGGCTGATTGTTCCGGCGGACGTTTCCGGCCTGCATCGGCCCAAATCGCCAGCGGCGCTGCCAGCAAGATCGCTGACTGTAATTGTCACCTGTCGGATTGTCAGTTGCGCCCTCTACCGTGCATGGCAGCGGTCTTCTTCAGGGGGAGGGCAGGCCATGGCCAACATCGTCTGGCACACCAAGCTCAAGATGCGTCTCGACCTCACACAAAATGATCTCGGGCAAGGCATTGAGGGCCTGTGGGACCTGATCTACGACACGGATCGGCTCTATGCCTCACGCAACGTCCCGGTCTCCGAGCGCGGGCTGCAGTGCGGCGGGATCTGCCAGGAAAAGGGGGTGGTGGCCTGGATGCACCTACGGCTGCGCGCCAACGGTCGGCGCGAGGCCGTTCACGAGCGGGCCGAGGACGAGGAACGCCACAAAGCGCCCATGAGCGACGAGCACAAGGCGTACCAAGAACGGATCCTTCGCGCCGCCGAGGAAGGCGGCTTCCCAGGCGACAGCGAAGTCCGTACGCCTGTCGGAACCCGAGGCTGGATCCAGACCGACACCCTGGTCGAAGGGGAGGGCGGCCGTCGCATCGGATGGAGATCCAGCTCTCGTCCGCCGGAGCCGAGGGACCGCGCAGCGTGAAGGCACGCGCTGCAAAGGCGGCGAAGCTGGGCATCACGCCGGCCTGGCACACCGACCGGGTCGACTACGCCCGACGCAACGACACTCAGTGGACTGGGAGCAACAATCTGCCCGCCCACGTCATCGCGAAGACCGGCGACCTGCGCGTTGTCTCCGGTTTCCGAGCCCTGGACTTCTGGCTCTGCGATCTTCGGGCGCTCTATCCCTGCCCCGACGGTGTCCGGCGGTGCGGAAAACACCACGTCACACCCAAACCTCGTGACGTGCTGTTCGACGACCTAGTTCGCCAGACGGCGGCCGGCTCCATCGTGCCCGTCGAACACCTCAGGGGATCAAGGCTCGACAAGTTCTGGGTGACCAGCGAGGACCGCGACCGGCTCGAGGACCTGCTGGAGGGCGCCCTCATCCTGAACCCAGCGCCGCCGGAGGGGGCAACACCGAAGTCCAGTCCAAACGCCCCGACCTGCCGCACGGCAACGGCCGCGGCCTCCCCAGCCCAACCTGCGGCCATAACTTCTCCCGCGCCCTTGAATACCCCTATCGCCACAGGCGGCGCGTTCTCGACCACTCGCCCGAGCGTCGAGTTCCCATCGGAATTCGAACAGACTTACGATTCAGGGGTGACCTCGAACGCGAACGTCTTCCCCGACGACCTCCTCCAGCTCCAAGAGCGCCTCCACCGCATTCGTGCCGAGCACACCGCGTATCTGGCCGGCCTGCCATGGAGCGTGGAACCGGTCAAGGGGTGGGCGCGCTGGGAGCACTTCTCCCACCGTGGGGACGTCCCTGACAGCCCAGGCTGGACGCCGGAGCAGAAGGAGCGCGTGGACTGGATGTGGCAGGAGCTGCGGGACCTGTCGGCCGCCGTGGTCGACCACCCGTACTGGAAGACCGTCGAGCGGGAGAAGGTCGTCGAGGCCCGCATGCTGATGAAGAAGCAGGCCCGCCCCGCCGCACCTAGCGCCGCAGAGAACGCGTCGGAGGCGGCGTAGCCGCCATGGCCGGCCGAGACCCGCTACTGCCGCCCAATTTGGGACCAGCTCCAGCTGGTGGTGATACACCGATGGCTCGAGCTCACCCTCGAACGCGTCGAAACCAAGATCCAAGAGGTGTGGGAAGCAGAGGCCGAAGTCGCGCGCCGACAGCCGCTCCTGGAACCGTCGCGGTGGTGGATCGAGTACGGCATCGGCGTCCAGCGGCAGCCGACCCGCGTCCACACCACCGGCTACCGCCGCGGAGCCCGCTCGCGCTCCGCCACCCAGGACATGGCCGTGGAGGTACTGCGTGCGGTGCCGTCCGTGATCGCGTGCCCGCTGTGCCGCCCGGACCGGGAACTGGGCCTGCTCGACGAGTGCGGCGGCCTGGACCCGACCGGACACGGCCTGAGTGCGGCCCCGGGGCATCGGCCGCGACTCTGGAGCCATGGCCGACGACTCCAAAGTGACCATTCACCCTCCCGACGAGCGGGGCCGCCACCTGGTGACCTACCGGCGCGAGGAACTCGGCCGGGCGACCAGCGAGCGGGACGTCCGGGAGTTCCTCTACCGGGCAGGCATGGCAGACGCCGAGGACGTCGACCTGACCGACGAGGCCCTCTTCGACTGGCAGGGCACCGGACCCGAGTCCTGGGCCTGAGCCGTGAAGGCCCTGTGGAACGGAGCGATCTCGTTCAGGCTGGTCGACCCTGCGCGCCGAACTCCCCGACCTGGTCATCGTCATCCTTACCGCCCGCAGCGACGAGATTGACGTCATCGCCGGCCTCGACGCCGGAGCCGACGACTACCTCGTCAAGCCGTTCACCCTGACCGTGCTGCTGGCCCGGCTCCGCGCCCACCTGCGCCGCCGCCCACCCAGTTCAGCTCCGGAGGAAGGGCCGATTCGTGTCGGTGACCTGACCGTCGACACCTCCGCACGCCGCTGCCTGCTCGCCGCCGACGAGATCGCGCTGCGGCCCAAGGAATTCGAACTGCTCGTCGTCCTCGCCCGACACGCGGGCGTGGCGGTCTCCCGCGAAGTCCTGATGGCGCAGGTCTGGGACGAGAACTGGTTCGGACCCACCAAAACCCTGGACGTCACAATCGCCTCGCTGCGCCGCCGCCTCAGCGAAGCGGCCGACGCCTCGCCCCACACCCTGACGCTGCCGGACATCACCACGCTACGCGGCCACGGCTACCGGCTGGAAGCCTTCCCGCCCGGCCCGGCACCTCGGACCGGGCATGACGTGCCTCCTTCCTGAGGGATTTCGCCGGGCAGTCGCGGAGCGGGAGCGGCCCCGGTCTGCGACACGTCGTCCTGGGGCCATGGGACCGGACGGCAGCCACTGGCCCGCGAGCCGCCCCAGCGGCCAGCCGGCCGACAGCGAGTACGGGGCGCCCGAACAGCGGGCCGTGGTGCCGTTCCGCGCCCTGGCCGGAACGCGGAACGGCACCACGGCCCGGTGGATCACTCCTCTCCGGTGAACTGGTGGTCGACAGAGCCGTTGGCATCGGCGTGGCCGCCGGGGCCGTCGGAGACACCGTTCTCGGGCGCCTCCCCGGACCGCTCCTGCTCCTGCCCCTCGCCGTTGTTCGCGTGGTCGGGGGCGTTCTGGTCGCCCTGCTGGATGTTGTCGGTGTCCGGGCCGGTGTTGTCCTTGTGGTCGGAGTTCACGGAGGCCGGAACCGAGACGGCGGGCACGCCGGCCGGCGCCGCGGAGGGGGCGCTCGCCATCGCGATACCGCCGCCCGCCCCGCCCGCCAGCAGCACCGCCCCGGCGATCAGCGCGAGCCTGCGTCGGACGATCGTCATCTTGATCTCTCCTTGCCTGACTGGATCGGATGCCCTTCCTTGCCGGGCACCACCAGCCTGCGAGCAGGCAGCTGAGAGGAGGCTGAGAGGCAGCACGCCTCTCAGCCTCCTCTCAGCAGACGGCCCCTACGGTGCGACGTAGGGTGAAAGGAGAGGCGGCTATGCGCGTGCTGATGGTCGAGGACGAACGCCCACTCGCGGCGGCGATCGCCCGCGGGCTCGCCGAGGAGGGCTTCGCGGTCGACATCGCCCACGACGGCGTGGACGGACTGTGGAGCGCCACCCACGAACCGCACGACGTCATCGTCCTGGACATCATGCTGCCCGGCCTGTCCGGATACGAAGTCCTCAAACGCCTGAGAGCCGCCAAGGTGTGGACCCCCGTGCTCATGCTGACCGCCAAGGACGGCGAGTACGACGAAGCGGACGCGCTCGACCTCGGAGCCGACGACTACCTCAGCAAACCCTTCTCCTACGTCGTGCTCCTCGCGCACCTGCGCGCGCTGCTGCGGCGCGGGGCGCCACAGCGCCCCGCCATACTCTCCGCCGCAGACCTCACCCTGGACCCCGCCCGCAGGCAGTGCCGTCGCTCCGGGCAGGACATCCCCCTGACCGCAAGGGAGTTCGCGCTCCTGGAGTTCCTGCTGCGCCGCCCGGACGAGGTGGTCAGCAAGACCGACATCCTCACCCACGTGTGGGACGAGAACTTCGACGGCGACACCAACATCGTCGAGGTCTACATCGGCTACCTCCGTCGCAAGATCGACACCCCCTTCGGCCGCCAGACAATCGACACCGTCCGCGGCGCCGGCTACCGGCTGAGCACCGGAGGGTGAGGCAATGAAGACCGGTATCGCGACATGGTGGGCCCGGCGGTCACTGCGGCTGCGCCTGACCGCAGCCGCCGCCCTGGTGACCGCGGCCGGACTGGCCGGGGCGGCCGTGCTGCTGGTCAACTGGCTCCAGACCAGCCTCATCAGCAGCCTCGACCAGACCGCCGTGCAACGCGCCCAAGTCATCGCCGCAGCCGTCGAGACCGGCAAACTGACCACCACCCTCCCGGCATCCGCCGAGGGCGACACCGCCATACAGGTCGTCGACTCCACAGGCACAGTGCGGGCCAGCTCAACGAACCTGGAGGGCGAGCCACGCCTGTTCACCTTCACCGCGACCACCTCCGGCGACCCCCAGGCCCGCACCGTGCGCGGGCTGCCCCTGGGCGACGACGGGACCTGGCGCACAGTCGCCATCCCCGCCGGCCGATCGCCCGACCCCGTCACCGTCTACGTCGCCGTGTCCACCGCCACCGTGGACCGCAGCATGACCCAGCTCACCGCCGCACTGGCCACCACCGTGCCCATCGTCGTCGCCCTGCTCACCGCCGTCGCCTGGCTGCTCACCGGCCGCGCGCTGCGCCCGGTAGACACCCTGCGCGCCCAGGCCTCCGCCATCACGGCCTGCGACCTGAGCCGCCGACTCGACGTCCCGCCCGCCCACGACGAACTGGGACGGCTGGCCAGCACACTCAACGACCTGCTCGGCCGACTGGACGCAGCCACACGCCAGCAGCGCCAATTCATCGCGGACGCCGCCCACGAACTGCGCAGCCCCCTGAGCAGCCTGCTCACCCAACTCGAAGTAGCCGTACGACACCCCGAGTCCGCGCACTGGCACACCCTGGCCCCCGACCTGGTGGAAGAGAGCGAACGCCTCGCCCGGCTCGTGGACGACCTCGTGCAGCTCGCCCGCCTCGACGCCCGACCCCGCCTACGGCACCAACCCGTGGACCTCGACGAGATCGTCTTCGCCGCAGTCCGCCGCGCCCGACAGCAGTCCCACCTCGCCATCGACGAGCACGCCGTGACCGCGGCCCGGGTCAACGGCGACGCCGACGCCCTCTCGCGCGTCGTACGCAATCTCCTGGACAACGCCACCCGGTACGCCACCAGCCGCATCGACGTACGGCTCGGCGTCATCGGCGGTGCCGCGTATCTGGTCATCGCCGACGACGGGCCCGGCATTCCCGAACCCGACCGGCAACGCGTCTTCGACCGCTTCACCCGTCTGGACGACGCACGGGCCAGGGACGCCGGCGGCAGCGGCCTCGGCCTGGCCATCGTCCGCGACATCGTCACCGCCCACCACGGCAGCGCCCACGTCGAGGACAACGCTCCCGGCGCCCGCATCGTCGTACGCCTCCCGTCAACAGCAGCTGACCACCCCTGACGGCAGCCAGCAGCCGCCAGGTGGCTTGGCCACGAACACCCCAGCACCGGTGGGCCCCCTCCACCGCACGATCCGCAACGGCTTCGTACCCCTCCACGTCGTCATGTGCGTCGAAGGCGACCGCGCCACCGCCGGACACCCCGCGAAGCTGTGATCGGCACCCACTCCGCGCCCACGTCATCCCCACCGCCACCTGACCGGCCCCCACGTTAGGGTGTTCGCACTCGGCCCCGGCGCCGCCCTCCCCCCGTGGGGCGCCGCCGGGGCTGACCGCTGCCCGGGGCTATTCCTCGGAGGCCTTCGGGTCGCGTAGCGCCCGCAGCGAGCCGTCGCCATGGGAGCGGACGATCGGGTACCGGCCATGGAAATCAATATGTTCATGGACCAGCGGAGAGAGGCGGGATCGGATCTCCGGTGAGATGGTCAGCCCGCCGGCCTGAAGCTCCTTGACGGCGGCGTCCATGTAGAGGGTGTTCCACCAGACCACCGCGTTCAGCGCCATGCCCAGGGTCCCCAACTGGTCTTCCATCCCCCTGTAGGGGTGCCTGAGCTCGCCGAGCCGTCCGAAGAAGATGCTCCGGGCCAGCGCATGGTGGTCCTCGCCGATGTTCAGCTGGACACCGATCATGCGCCGGTACGCCTCGGAGTCGATGAACTGGAGCAGGTGGAGGGTCTTGAAGATCCGGCCGTAGTGCGCGAGCGCGTCGCCCAGGCCCGTCATACGGTCGCCGCTGGTCATCATCCGCAGCAAGTCGTACGCCCGCACCTTGCCGGTCTGCAACGACCCGGCGACGCGCAGCATGTCCTCCCAGTTCTGCCGGATCCGCTCGACCTGCACGCGCTGGCGCGAGACCGCCTGGAGCGGCCCGTAGTCCTTGGACATGTCCAGGCGCCACAGCCGCGCGTCGGAGGCAACGTGCCCGCCACCCCAGTCGCAGGCGAGGTCGATGTCACCCTGCCGGCCGACCAACAGACCGGAGGCGGCACTCATCCCGGGCAGGTTCCAATAGCCCCAGTCCGCCGCCGTCAGCCGTGAGCGGGTCAGCGCCTTTTCCCCCGCTTGATGACCGGCTCCAACCCGATGTTCGTGGACTTGCTGACCAAAAGCGCGGTGAGCGTGAGGTCAAGATCCTGCGGCCGGGCGACCTTCCCGCCGATGTGCTCGAAGGGGTCGAACATGCCGGTACGGGCGTGGACCTCCAGCAGCAGCTCCGGATAGTCGATCCTCGGCAGCATCGCCTGCACCGCGTCGTGCACCGGCTTGAACCCCGCGGGCTCGGGCTCCGCCTCCAGACGGTCCAGGCGGATCTTCCCGTCCACGATGTCCACCGCCGCGCTCTGAGGCAGGCTCTCGGCGACATGCGCGTACATCTCGTCTAGCAGCACCTCCAGCTCGCCCAGGTGCTCGTCCGCACTGCCCGACAACTCCAGAGCGGTCAGCACCCTCGGCCTGTTGACCTGCCAGTCCGGCCCGGACAGGAGCCTCGCCCGCGGGTCACCCCAGTTGTCCGCACCCCTGGCGAACACATCCCGGCGCTTGAGCGCCGTGTGTACCCCATCCAGCACACAGAACGTCCACGCGTCCTTTCAGTCGGTTGATGGCGCGTTCGACGGTGTTGCGCTTCTTGTACTGCTCGCGGTCGAAGCCGGTGGGCCGGCCGCCTCGCGAACCACGGTTCCTGCGGTGTCTTTGCTGGTCGAGACGTTCGGGGATCGTGTGCGGGATGCCGCGTCGCCGCAGGTAGCGGCGGTTCTTGCGGGACGTGTAGGCCTTGTCCGCCAGAACATGGGCGGCCCGAGTGCGAGGCCGCCCAACTCCCTTACGGGGCACGGAAACCTGCTCCAATACCCGCTCGAACTGTGGTCCGTCACCGTAGTGTCCGGGTGTCAGGACGAGACCGAGAGGGCGGCACCGTCCGTCAGCCACGAGGTGGATTTTGGTGGTGAATCCGCCACGTGAGCGTCCCAGGCACTCGCGGATCTGACCACCTCCTCCAGCCGAGCCAGCAGTTTCCGCAATACCGGATCGACCTGGTTCGTCCCCGGAACGTTCCCCTTTTGAGGACCTGTGGCCGCCGGTGTCTTCCTCGCGCCGGCGGCATGCTGGTGGGCCCGCACCGCAGTCGAGTCGACTGACACCTCCCAGTCGATCTGGCCCGCGGCGTCCTCGGCGGCCTGGATCCGAGACAGCAGCATCGTCCACGTTCCGTCCGCTGACCAGCGGCGATGGCGTTTGTAGACGGTCTCCCACGGACCGAACCGCTCCGGCAGGTCCCGCCACTGCACGCCTGTTCGGACTCGGTGGAGCACCTCGTTGATCACCCGGCGGTGATCACTCCACCGGCCCCCACGCGCGCCACCACGAGGCAAGAACGACTCCAGCCGATCCCACTCCGCGTTCGTCAGATCCCCACGGCCCATACAGACAGCCTGACCCAACACCCGACTCGCGTCAGGAGATCCAAGAAATATCGCCTAGGCTCGGAATGCCTTCCGGAGGAGCTCACCGAACTCGGCAGGGTGCGTGGTCAGGCCGGTGTGCCCGCCGGGGAAGTGCAAAAGTTCCGTGCCGAGATGCTCGGCCAGGAAGGCGGCCGGACGGTAGGGCAGCTCGCCGCGTGAGTCCTGGCCGCAGGCGAGCACGAATCGGTCCGACAGTGCCTCCAGCCGGTGGATGTCCGGAGCGTAGGACATGAAGCTTGGCACGATGCGCCCAACGAAGTAGGGCAGGTTGGCCATCGTCCGCTCGGCCCGGGCCGCCGCCTGCGGTGGCAGCTTGACTTCGGCCTTCGGCTCGGTGGTGTCGCCGTCCTTCTTCATGCCGGCGGCGAACACGGCCATCGCCGGCATGAGCCCCTCGGAGCGGAAGGTCTCCTGCACGCGCGCGATGAGCGCGCGATGTTCGGGGGCGTCCGGCAGGACCTCCACCAGCGGCGGTTCGTGCGCCACGAGGCGCTCGACGCGTTCGGGGTGGGCGGTGAGCAGATGCAGGGCTGCGATAGCACCCGAGCTGGAGCCGAACACCCGGGCGGGCTCACGGGGCGACAGCAGGTCCATTATCCGCAACGCGTCGTCGGCGTGCTCGGCCACGCGTTGCTCGGCCTCGGGGTCGTCCAGCGTGCTTCGGGACATGCCGCGCGGGTCGTAGGCCGCGACGGTGTATTCGGCGGCCAGGTCGTCGGCGATGCCGTCGAAGGAGGCCGCGCCGCCAGCCCCTCCGGAGATCAGCAGCAGGAGCGGGCCCTGGCCACGCACTTCGTAGTGCAGGTTCGCGCCGTTCACGCGCAGGCTGCCGATGGTCGGGTCGATCATGAAGAGTCTCCTTCTCGGGACGGGGGCCAGTGCTCCAGGAGGGTGTGCAGGGCGTCGAGTGCGCGGATCCAGGAGTGCTGCGGCGAACGCTCGTTCGCGAACCCTCCCGCGGCCTCCAAGGCGACGAAGCCGTGGAACGTGCTGCGCAGCAACCGGACCGCATCGGTCAGGTCGGGTTCGGCCAGTCCGTAGCCGCGCAACATGCCGTAGGTCAACTCGACTGCGCGCCGCGGTCCGGTCGCCTTTGCGGCCAGCTCAGGGTCGATCTGGATCGGCGTCTGCGTCGCCGTGTAGCGCCCCGGATGCTCGTGGGCGTACTCCCGCCAGGCGTTGGCAAACGCGACCAGCGCGTCCTTGCCCGCGCGCCCGGAGGTCGCCTCCGCGATACGGATGGTCTTCTCGTCCGCCGCCAGCAGTGCGATTCGTCCACGCAGATCTTCGAGGCCGCGGACGTGCGTGTAGAGACTCGCATCCCTCACGCCGAGCCGCCGCGCCAACTGCGACATGGTCACCTGGTCGAGTCCGACCTCGTCCGCCAACTCGGCGCCCGCGATCGTCACCCGCTCCGCCGTCAGCCCTGCCCGCGCCATGCACCCTCCTCATTGCCCTAGGGGTCCTAGTTTGGGCCTAGAGCCCCTAGGAAAGCAAGCAGGAGGCATCACTTACGCCGGTACTGCTCTCGCGGATGGCTCACCGTGCGCCTGGCGCTCGGCGTGCATTGCCGCCTGGGCTCCGCCATGCTGATCACCCACTGCGACAATCGCGGGCAGATAGCTCCCCGCTAACTGATCGTTTTGCTTCCGGCCCACGATCTTCTTGCCGGCGTCGGTGCTCTGGCCGGCGGCGGGGACGCTGGCGGAGGTCTTGACGCTCTGCGCGTCGATCACACACGCGGAAGGCCCGCGTCCCGCCCTTCCTTCTCCCGCACCAGCCGCCTGAGTAGGCCATTGATCTGGGTGAACACGCCCTCGTCGGCCCATTTGGCGAAGTAGCCGTAGACCGTGTTCCAGTGCGGGAAATCGTGCGGGAGGTACCGCCACTGGACCCCGGTGCGATCCACATACAAGATCGCGTCCACGATGTCGCGCAGGTCGTGCTCGGGCGGCCGTCCGAAATCCAGGGCCCTACCGCGGCGCTCGAACCGCCAGGCCGAGAGCACCGGCTCGACCAACTTCCAGCGGGCATCGGACAGATCACTCGGATACGGGCGTCGCTTCTCCATGCTTCCGGCGTACCGACACGAATCGAATGCGCCCAGGCGCACAGCGATGACGACGGAAGCACACGAGCCGCGGAGGTCGGACACCTTGGGATGAGACAGAAACAGGACGCATCCAGCTTCGCCCGTCACCCCGTCCGCCCCACAGGCTCCGAACCAGAACTGCTACCTCACCGTCACCACGACCCCGCACCCACAGAATCGCCCTATACTGGGTGATGCGGATGAAAACGACCTCTGAGAGCCTGCTTTTGAAGGCTGTGGTTCTGGTTCGCCCGGATGATCGGCGGTTCGGGCTGTGAGGTCCGGCCAGGTGGGTGATTGCCTGGTTGGGGCGGCGCGGTCTTCCCGCCGGTCCGCTGCCGCTGGATAGGCATGTTGCATGACTGCACTTCGCGCACTGCGGCGCGTTGCCGCCCTGATGCTGGCCGCCGCGCCGCTGCTGGCCACCTCTCTCCTGGCGACGGCCACCCCCGCGTCAGCTGATCGCCGTGGCACCAGCGCTCATGCAGATGCCGGCGATTCGGACGCCGCGGCGCAGCGGCTGCTGGCCCAACCGCCATTCCCGCCCACCGACGTCAGCTTGTTCACCACGGCGGCCTACCCCGGAGGACCTTCGTTGGAGCCCGCGCCGCCCCGCCAGATCACCGACCAGGAACTGACCGCGCAGCTCAAGGCCACGCTCAAGCCCCGCGGTCGCCGCGCGGTCGAGGAGGCACTCGCCGTCTTCCACAGCCGGCCGATCGCCGCGATCGTGCCCGATCCGAACCTGCGAGCCGCCCTCGCCTCCCTGGCCGGCAGCCCCGCGCAGGCCAGCATCCAATCGATCCGGCAGGGTGTCTTCCACCAGGTCTACTTCGGCACCCCACCGAATCCCGCCGCCGTCGCTCAGGTCGTCGGTACGCCGGAGGGACCGGAGATCGTCTTCAACGAGAGGTTCCGGTACGAGGACTTCCGGCTGCTCGGGGTCACCCTCTCGCACGAGACCCTGCACCAGGACCCGCTGAACAACGCGAACGAAGAACTCATCAACACCGCGCTGCACACCGCGTACTACGGGCAGCTCCTCCTCGAACAGCCGCAGCTGGCGACCACACGCACCGAGCTGTGTCGCAGGCTCAACACAGGTCTGATGGCGCTGTTGAACACGCGGGACGACCACGGCCGGCAGCGACTGACCCACTCCACAGGCAATGTCCTGCCCGGCGCGGCGACTCCGCTGCCGAGCTTCGGGGCCGCCTTCCTCGGGACGACCCTGGACGGTGACACGGGGACTGATCCCACCAGTACGCCCGGCAACTCGAACCTGGATTTCTACCTCAGCGCCATCACCCACACCCAGCAGACCGGCGCTGCGTTCAATACCGCCACCGTCGAACTCCTCGACCGGCACCAGGCCTGGGCCACGCCCAGCCAGCGCATCCGGCTGGCCCGACTGCTCAAGCTGCGCGTCACCCACCCGGCCAGGCCCTCGCTTGTCGACTCGAAGCCCGCGATCGCGCAACTGAGCCTATGGGGCATCGGCGTCGACGTGAGGTTGCCCTGGTAAAGGTCGGGGAGGGGTTCCCAGGACTCTGCGCTGGCGGAGCCGTTCCAGGTCGTGTTTCACGTTCCCTCCGGACACGCCGCTGACCAGGTGATAGGTATTTCACCGTCACCTTGCACGGCTCGCCGCGTCCGGGCTCTGTCGTCGCTGGCGGACGTCGGGAGATGAGCGTCCCGTTCCTCGTTGTCGGTGAAGTGTGTTTCTGTACCGTTCCTCCCGACCTATCAGGTGGTTGTGGTGCAAGAGTGAGGGCATGGAGTCTTCACCGCCTGGTCTGTTCGCTTCGACGGTGCCGCACTACGCGAGGTTTCGGTCCGCGTATGGCGCTCGCTTGTTCGCCTTGCTCAGTGCGCGCTTTTCGTTGGACGGGACTCAGCGGGTGCTGGACTTGGGGGCGGGCTGTGCAGCGCTGACGTTGCCGCTGGCAGCGCTGGTCCGCGAGGTGGTCGCGGTCGATCCCGAGCCGCAGATGATTGCCGAGGGACGCCGGCTTGCGGCCGTGGCGGGGGTGGGCAATATCGACTGGCGGCTTGGGGACTCGAACACGTTGCTGGCGTTGAACGTGGGTCCGGTATTGCTGACGGTCATGGGCGCGTCGTTCCACTGGACTGACCGCGAACGGCTGCTGCGAGACCTGGACACCTTGATCGAACCAGGTGGAGCGGTGGTGCTGGCAACCTGCGGAGCGCGGCACGTCGACCTCGACGTTCAGCCCTGGCTGCATGTGGTCGAGGAGGTCCGCAGCCGCTATCTGGGCCCGAACCGCCGTCCCGACTCCGGCCGCCTATCCCGACGTGCGGCACGAGGAGGTTCTGCTGCGCTCACCCTTCTCCCGGATCGAGGCGATCCACTGGGATCGCACCGACGGCCTGACGGTGGACGAGGTCGTTGGGCTCCAGCTGTCCTTCAGCTTCACCAGCCCGGCGGCGCTCGGCTCCGACAAGATGCTGCGGGACCTCGAGCCCGCCCGTACCGACGAGCGGCAATATGCCCTGGGACGAACTGCGGACCGCGCAAGAACGCGTGGGAAAGAAGTAAGAAACGGTCGGACGGGACAACACGGGATGCTCATGGGGTGATCGTACGGATTGGGCTCGGGCTCTCATCCGAGAGCCCGTTTCTATAAGAAGTGCCCAAGGGTGCAGGTCAGGGCCTGATTAGCGTCCGTTGGGCAATTGGGGACCCTGGCAAGCAGTCCCTGGGCTTGCTGAAAGGCCTCGTCGGCATCCTCCGGCCGTTGCCCCCAGGTCGGATGCCAGTAGCCGCGTCGGACCGACAGGGCAATGCCCTCCACTGGACCACTCAAGTCGCTGTCGGAGCCCTTGGGGGTCGCCGTGGCGCCAGTCCGGCCACGCGTTCTCCCACGCCCCTCTTCGGGCGGCTGGCTGACCGGTAGACCCGACGCCAGGAAGGCCCGGTGGTCGTCGGCAAACTCGAAGCCGTACTCCTGTTCAATACCCTTGAGCTCGATCTCGCTCAGCCCCGGAGCTATCTCGCAGCAGTCCGCAAGAGCGAGGAGGCGCGCTGCTTCGATCCCAATCTTCATCCCATCCGGCTTCATCACGCTGGAACGGTACTGGTCCCACCCCGCTGAACTCAGACAGTTTTAAAGGATGACCAGGCTGCGGGCGGTGCCGCCGGCCGGACGAGGAAGGTCCCCTCCGCACAGTGATGCGGAGGGGACCTTTTGTTTCATTTTGCGCGAGCGCATGCGCGGCCCGGCGGCGGTGTGGCCATAGCGCACGAGAACAGCCCGGCGGTCCCGCCTCCCGGCCCTCTTCTGCTGCTGGGCTGGCGCGGACCCCGATGATCGATCGTGCGTGGCGTTTCGCGTTCCGGCCGTCGGGTACGCGGACGATAGCGGCCGGAACGCAGGGCTCCGCCTGGCGGGCCGGCGGCACCACCGTTGCGCCCGAACCGGGTGAACGGGCCACAGGGGCGTGCCGAGTCAGTGACCCCGTTGCAGCACTTCCCGGAGCCAGGCTCTGTGCGCCGTCCCCCTCACCGCCGTGCTGCGGTCATGCCGCTGTTGCGGCACCGAAGGAACTCCTCATGAAGGCAGCGGTATACGAAGGACCGCGAACGGTCACGGTGAAGGACGTACCGGACGCGAAGATCGAACACCCCTGCGACATCATCGTCAAGATAACGACCACCAACATCTGCGGCTCGGACCTGCACATGTACGAGGGCCGCACCTCGTTCGAGTCCGGCCGCACCCTGGGCCACGAGAACATGGGCCAGGTCGTGGAGGTCGGCTCGGCCGTCAGCAAGGTCCAGGTCGGCGACTACGTGGTCCTGCCCTTCAACATCGCCTGCGGCTTCTGCAAGCAGTGCGAGCAGGGCCTGACCAACTACTGCCTGACCATGCAGCCGGAACCCGCCCTCGCGGGAGCCGCCTACGGATTCGCCGACATGGGCCCCTACCAGGGCGGCCAGGCAGAACTGCTGCGCGTGCCCTACGGCGACTTCAACGCGCTGCGTCTGGGCGAGGACGCCGCCGAGCGGCAGACCGACTACGTGATGCTCGCCGACATCTTCCCCACCGGGTACCACGCCACCGAGATGGCCCACGTCAAACCGGGTGACCAGACCATCGTCTTCGGGGCCGGTCCGGTCGGGCTGATGGCGACCTACTCCGCCCTCCTCAAGGGCGCCGGCCGCGTCTGGACGGCCGACCACCAGCCCGACCGGCTGCGCAAGGCGGAGGAAATCGGTGCCATACCGATCAACACCGCCGAGCAGAACCCGGCGGAGGTCGTCAAGGAGGCCACCCTCGGTCTGGGCGCCGACAACGGCTGTGAATGCGTCGGCTACCAGGCTCACGACCCCCAGGGACACGAGGACGCCAGCCTCACGCTCAACGACCTGATCGACTCGGTCAGGTTCACGGGCGACATCGGCGTGGTGGGCGTGTTCCTCCCCCAGGATCCCGGCGGCGCTAAGGCCCAGGGGAAGCTGGAGGCGCAGGGCAAGGTGCCGATCGACTTCGGCATGATGTGGTTCAAGGGCCAGCGCATGGGCACCGGGCAGGCGCCCGTGAAGAGGTACAACCGGGCGCTGCGCGACCTGATCGCCGGCGGGAAGGCAAAGCCGAGCTTCCTCGTCTCCCACGAGCTCAGCCTGGACGAGGCCCCCGACGCCTACGAGCACTTCGACGCCCGTGACGACGGCTGGACAAAGGTCGTCCTGCATCCAAACGGCCACAAGGGCTGAACGCGCTCGTACGGGCGTGCAGTGTCACGTACTTCGGCGATGCTCTTCTCGTACTCGCACAGGACGTCGGAGCGTCGCCGAGCCGGCCTGGTCCTCGATGGCGAACTCCTCGTCCGGGACAGCGAGGCCCCTATCGTCAGGGGTCGGAGGTGTTGGCGGCCTCGCCCGGTGAGACGAGTCCTGTCTCGTAGGCGAGGACGACGGCTTGGGCCCGGTCGCGTAGGGTCAGCTTGGCGAAGATCCGGGCCACGTGGGTCTTCACCGTCGCCTCACTGAGCGTCAGTTCCCGCGCCAGTTCGGAGTTGGAAAGACCCCGGCCCATGAGCGTCAGCACCTCCCGCTCGCGCGGCGTCAGCGCGGCCAGGTCTCGGTGGACGGCCGGGGTTGCGAGATCCGAACCGGTTCTGGGGATGCTGGGGGCGAAGCGCTCCACCAGGCGACGGGTGATCGAAGGGGCGAGCAGGGCGTCACCGGTGTCGACCAGGCGTACGGCGGCGGCCAGATGTGCGGGGGTGACGTCCTTGAGCAGGAATCCGCTGGCTCCGGCGGCGAGGGCGGCGTAGACGTAGCGGTCGAGGTCGAAGGTGGTCAGCATGATCACCCGGCAGTCCGGGGTCTGCGCGAGTATGCGGCGGGCGGCTTCCAGGCCGTCCATGGCGGGCATCCGGATGTCCATCAGTACGACGTCGGGCCGCAGCCTCCGCACGGCGGCCACGGCCTCGGCCCCGTCGCCGGAAGCAAGGTGGACTTGCCGCAGCCGGAGGGCCCCATCACGGCGTACGGTGAGATCGGGCGGGAGGACGGCGGCGCCAGAATCCACGTGACGACCGGGGAGTCGGGCAACGACCGGACCCCGCCCCGGCTCAGTGACCCGCAGATCGAGACACGGTTGCGGTCTCTGCCAGGCGCGGAGGGCGTACGGGCCCGCGCGCTGTCCCAGGTGAACATGACCGGGCAGACCCAGCCCGTCTTCGCCGACTTCTACCGCGGTGACGATTCCTTGTACGAGCACACCATTGTCAAGGGCCGGGCGCCGGCCGCGGCAGGCGAGATCGTGGCGGGTCCGGCGTTCCTGACCCAGCGCGGGCTGAAGGTCGGTGACCGGGTCACGCTGGAGCTGAACGGCAGGAAGATCACCGCGACCGTCGTGGGTCAGCTCGTAGAGGGCGACGCCCGGGCCCTGGAAACCACTTGGGAGGGTCTCGCCCGACTCGCACCGGACTCCCACGCCACCGAGTACACGGTGCGGCTCGCCCCCGGCGCCGACGCGCGCGCCTACGCCGAGGCGGTCGCGGCGCTCGACCCGGGCCTGCACGCGTCGGTTCTGGACTCCGGCAACGCCGGCACCGCCACCGTCGTCACCTTCTCGACGGTGTTCACGGTGCTGCTGACGCTCGTCGCGTCGCTCGGTGTCTTCAACACCGTCCTCCTGAACACCCGTGAGCGGCGCCGGGACCTGGGCATGCTCAAGTCGATCGGCATGACCCCCCGACAGGTAGTGGTGATGACAGTGACCTCCGTCGCCGGGCTGGGCGCGGTCGGCGGACTGCTCGGCATCCCGCTCGGCATCGTGGCGCACCGCATCGTCGTGGACAACGTCGGGGTGGTCGACTTCCCCGCGTACATGAAGGACGTGTGGCACGCGCCGCAGCTGGCCGCGATGCTCCTGGCGGGCGTGGCGATCGCAGTCCTCGGCGCCCTGGTCCCGGCCCGTTCGGCGGCCCGGATGACCATCGCCTCGGCGCTGCACACCGAGTAGATCACCCTGCAGCACCAACCCCTGGAACCAGCCCGAGCCAGCCGACGGCGTCAGCCGTCGGCTCGGCTGCCGGCTCCACGGATACGCCCGTGTGCTGCTGATCGTCGCGGTCGGCGGCTGATCCAGCCGTCGTGGGCGCTGCAACAGGCCGTGCCACCGTGGTGCGGGCTGGTGGGGCTCGGTGCGCACTTCGATCAGGGGTGGTCGCCGGTGCCGCCCTCCGTCGGGGCTGAGGTGCGCTGGTGCCCGCCGGGGCGGGGGGCCTGGGTGGTGTCGTGGAGGCTGTCGCGGGCGGCTGCGGCGACCGCTTCGGGAGTGATGCCGAACTCGGTGTAGAGGCGCTGGTAGTCGGCGGAGGCGCCGTAGTGTTCCAGGCTGACGATGCGTCCGTCGTCGCCGACGATGTCGCGCCAGCCTTGGCCGACCGCGGCCTCGACGCTGACTCGGGCGCGCACGGCCGGTGGCAGGACCTCGTCCTGGTAGTGCTGGGGTTGGGCGGCGAACCATTCGCGGCACGGCATCGATACCACCCGCACCGCAAGGCCTTGGGCGGTCAGCAGGTCGCGTGCGTCCAGGGCGATGTGGACTTCCGAGCCGGTGGCGACCAGGATCACCTCGGGCGCCGTGCCGTCGTGTGCGTCGGCGAGGACGTAGGCGCCGCGGGCCGCTCCCCGGGCCGGGGCGTAGGTGCCGCGGTCGAGGACGGGCAGGTTCTGGCGGGAGAGGATCAGGCCGGCGGGCCGGTCGGTGTGTTCGAGGATGGTCTGCCAGCAGGCGGTGGTTTCGTTCGCGTCGGCGGGGCGTACGACGTCCAGGCCGGGGATGGCGCGCAGTGCGGCGAGGTGTTCGACGGGTTGGTGGGTGGGGCCGTCCTCGCCGAGGCCGATGGAGTCGTGGGTCCAGATGTAGGTGGCCGGTAGTTGCATGAGGGCGGCGAGGCGGACGGCGGGGCGCATGTAGTCGGAGAAGGTGAGGAAGGTGCCGCCGTAGGGGCGGGTGAGGCTTTGCAGGGCGATGCCGTTGAGGATGGCGCCCATGGCGTGCTCGCGGATCCCGAAGTGCAGGGTGCGTCCGTAGGGTCCGCCCTTCCAGTCCTTGGTCTGCCGGTCGGCCGGGACGAAGGACGGTTCGCCGTCCATGGTGGTGTTGTTGCTCCCGGCGAGGTCGGCCGAGCCGCCCCACAGCTCCGGCAGTACCGGGGCCAGCGCGGTGAGCACCTCACCGGAGGCGGCGCGCGTCGCCATCCCCTTGGCATCGGCGGGGAAGGCGGGCAGGGCGTCGGTCCAGCCGTCCGGCAGCCGCTGGGCCTGGAGCCGGTCCAGTAGCGCAGCACGATCGGGATGCGCGGTGCGCCAGGCCGCGAACGCCTCGTCCCATGCGGAGTGTGCCCTGCGGCCGCGCTCCGCCGCCCTACGGGTGCGGGCCAAGACCTCGTCCTCGACGACGAAGTGCGCCGTGGGGTCGAAGCCGAGGAGTTGCTTGGTGGCGGCGATCTCGTCCTCGCCCAGTGCCGAGCCGTGGGCCTTACCGGTGTTCTGCTTGGTCGGGGCGGGCCAGCCGATCAGGGTCCGCAGCATGATCAGCGAGGGGCGCCCGGTCTCGGCCCGGGCGGCACGGATCGCGGTGAGCAGGGCATCGACGTCCTCGACGTACTCGCCCGTGGCGGTCCAGTCGACGCTCTGCACGTGCCAGCCGTAGGAGGCGAAGCGGGCGGGCACATCCTCACTGAAGGAGACGTCGGTATCGTCCTCGATCGAGATGTGGTTCGAGTCGTAGAACACGGTCAGATCGCCCAGTTCCTGGTGTCCGGCCAGGGAGGCGGCCTCCGCGGTGACTCCTTCCATCAGGTCGCCGTCTGAGGCGATGACGTAGACGTGGCGGTCGAAGGGGCTGCTGCCCGGCTCCGCGTCCGGGTCCAGCAGACCGCGTTCGCGGCGGGCGGCCATCGCCATGCCGACCGCACTGGCCAAGCCCTGCCCCAGCGGCCCGGTGGTGATCTCCACCCCACGGGTGTGACGGTGCTCGGGATGGCCCGGGGTCGCCGAGCCCCAGGTCCGGTACGCCTCCAGATCCGGCAGCTCCAGGCCGTAGCCGGCCAGGTACAGCTGGATGTAGAGGGTGAGGCTGGAGTGCCCGCAGGACAGGACGAACCGGTCCCGGCCCAGCCAGCGGTCGTCGGCAGGGTCATGCTTCATGACGTTCTGGAACAGCAGGTACGCCAGCGGGGCCAGGCTCATCGCCGTCCCGGGATGCCCGTTGCCGACCTTCTGGACCGCGTCGGCCGCCAGCAGCCGCACGGTATCCACCGCGCGTACGTCCACTCCGTCCCAGCCGCAACGCTCGGCCACCGGACTCGTCACGGACCTGTCGCCCCTTGCTGCACCGGGCTGCTCGCTCATCATGCTGTCCTTTCGTCAAGCGGACCGGCCCGCCCAGGGGGCCGCCTGCCCGTGGATGCGCTGTCGCGGCCGTGCTGTCCGGCATCTGCGGTGCCCTTGGTGCCGTCACCGGACGGCAGGCGGCGGGAATCCCAGCGTTCGGGCTGCCGCGGCGGAGCGCACCTCCTCCAGCGTGGTGCTCTGCAGCGCGGCGCGTTCCAGCAGTACGTCGAGGTCGTCGGCGTGGAGGCGGCTGTCGGTCTGGGCCAGGGCGCGTAGGGTGCGCCAGCAGGCTGCCTTGCCCTGGACTCCCGTCAGCATCGCTTCTGCCTCCAGGACGTCGCTGAGCGGGGAGCGGGAGAACAGGTGTCCGTTGGTCTTGAGGCGCCCCGCCTTTTCCGCCAGCCAGCCCGCGGCCGTCTTGGACTGGCTGGTCGACAGGCCCAGGTCCGTCATGATCCGGGCCAGCGCGGTGCGGTCCTCGTCGATCTGGTCCGCGAGCTCGGCGAGCGTGTGGCCGTCCTGTTCGCCCTTGCGGGCGTCCGCGGCCCGCCTGAACAGTTCCAGGCCGCCGGTGGCGGCGGCGTAGTGGTCGCCCAGGTAGATCGCCAGGAGCTCGGCGTTCTCGGAGTCGCCGTCCGCTGTGGCGGGCCTCGCGTGCATTTCGCGGGCGACCGACTCCCCGAGCTCGCTCCAGCTGTCCTCGAACTTCCTCAGCCCCTCGCGCTCCAGTGTGTCGGTGACGTCGGTGAAGTCGATGCCGACCCGTGCCAGCGCGGCGAAGTGGGCCTTGGCTGCCGTGAAGTCGTCCACGGTGGGCGCGTGCGCGGGGAGGGTGCCGTGGTCGGCGAACGCGGCCAGCGTGCCGCCGGGCATGGTGTTGACCGTGCCGGCGATCACGAGCTCCCTGACGTACATCGTGTCGGGAAGGTTCGGGTCCTTGACGCCCGTGGAGGCCCACAGCGGGCGCTGCGTGCGGGCTCCCGCCGCGGCGAGTCGCTGCCACCGCGGGTCGACGAGTAGTTGTTCGTAGGCCTGGAAGGCGAGGCGGGCGTTGGCGATCGCTGTCGTGCCCTTGAGTGCCAGGGCCTCCGCGGTGCCGATGGCGTCGAGGCGGCGGTCGACCTCGACGTCGACGCGGGAAACGAAGAAGGAGGCCACCGAGTGGATGCCCGCCAGGTCGTGTCCCGCGGCCTGAGCCTGCTCCAGCCCCCGCAGGTAGGCGTGCATCACATCGTGGTAGCGGTCCAGGGAGAAGATGAGCGTGACGTTGACACTGATGCCCTCGGCGGTGACAGCGGTGATCGCTTCCAGCCCCGCCCGGGTGGCCGGGATCTTGATGAACAGATTCGGTCGGTCGACCGTCTCCCAGAGCTTGCGGGCCATCGCGGCGGTGGAGCCCGCGTCCTGCGCCAGCCGCGGGTCGACCTCGATGGACACGCGACCGTCGATCCCCGCGCTCCGCTCGTACACGGGATGCAGGACGTCACAGGCCTGGCGCACATCATCGGTGGTCAGGGCGAAGACCGCGTCGTCGACGCTGCTTCCCCCCTCGCCCAGGCGCCGCAACTGCTCGTTGTAGCGGTCCCCCTTCGACAGGGCCGAAGCGAAGATCGTGGGATTCGTGGTGACTCCCACGACATGCTTGTCCGCGATGAGTTTCTTCAGTTCTCCGCCCGCGAGAAGTTCCCGGGACAGATCGTCGAGCCAGACCGATACACCGGCCGCGGACAGGTCGGCGAGCGGGCTGGATTCAGCGGAGACGGACATACGAGACCTCCAGAGCGGTACGGCGCCGCGCACACTGAGGATGTTCCCGCCCGGAGGGCGACGGCCGGCGGCGACACTCGCACGGTGGTTCCCTCCCCACCTGCCCGGATCACCCCACAACAAGCGGAATACCCCGAACAACTCGTGGCCGAGGGGGCCCGGCAAGGCAACCGCCCCTGATCACATGCAGGAATGCGAGGCCGAAGTGGTCGACCTGCCCGCCCTCCTGCGCAAGACCGCCGCCGAGCACCCCGCGAGGTCGTACGCACACCCTGGTCGACGCGGTCGCCGACGCCTACGACGGCCGCCCGCCCCGCGACGACGCCACCGTCCCGATCGGCGCCGGGGTGATCCTCGAGGGCTCGGGCGGCATCGAAATCGGGCCTAGTACTGCAACAATCTTTGGGTTGACTGGTTGGCAGCTTCGGGTGGGGTGTGGCCGCGTCGTTTGTAGTGGCTGACGCGGGCCTGGAATTGGCGTCTGCGGCGCCAGTTCGACCAGTGCAGGATGTGACCGACGGAGGCGGGGCGGCGGTAGGCGAGGCGGGTGATCAGGCGTCGGAATTCGGGGAGGGTAAGGGGTATGAGCTGGGAGGATCCGTTTCTGCTTTCCCTGCGTCGGCCTCGCGGGCCTTCAGGACGGTGAGGCAGGCGTGGGCGGCCATGGCCAGGGTGATATGGCGGTGCCAGCCGGGGTAGCGGCGGACCTGGTAGTCGTCCAGCCTGCACTCGCCTTTCGCGGTTTGAAAGCATTCCTCCACGGCCCACCGGCTGCCCGCGATACGGATCAGCTCGTCGAGGGTGGTCTCGGCCGGGCAGTAGGCGATGTAGTAGGAGATCTGGTCCGGCCAGCGGATGCTTCGGCGGGCGATCACCCAGTGCCGGCGGTCCTCGCGATGCCAGGGCCGGACCTCCATCCTCGCCCAGTCATAGACCCGCGGACCGTGGGCACCGTTCCCGCAGAAACGGCGCTTCCACTTCTGCCTCGTAAGGCCGGGAAACAGGTGTGAACCGGGTGGTCAATCGCCCAGCGGGTGACGACGGTGTCGTGCCGGGTGGTGGCCATGACGTGGAAGACATCGGCCCGCTCCAGCTCGGTCCGCCAGCCCTTGGAGAAGCCGTAGGCGGCGTCCGCGGTCACCCAGCGGAACGGAATGTTCTCCGTGATCGCCCGGCGGACCATCGCTTTCGCGATGACCACCTTCGTCTCGAAGGCGATGCTGTCCTCGATGCGCGCGGCCCGGCACCGTTCCCGATCATCGGTCCATGACGTGGGCAGATACAGCCTGCGGTCGATCAACGTCCGGCCGCGGGCACCGGCATAGGCGAGGAAGACGCCGACCTGGCAGTTCTCAGTCCGGCCGGCTGTGTCGGAGTACTGGCGCTGGACGCCGGCGGACCGGACGCCCTTCTTCAGGAACCCGGTGTCGTCCACGATCAGAACCGCTCCGGGGTCGCCGAGATGCTCGACCACATAGTCACGGACGTCGTCGAGGACCTCGTCGGCCTCCCAGTCGCATCGGTTCAACAGCCGGTGCATCCGGTCGGGAGCCGTGTGACCTGCCTCCTCGGCAAGCGTCCACCCGTTCTTCCGCTCCATCGGGGCTATCAGCCCGCGCATATAGGCAAGAGCCGACTCTCGCGGCTCGGACCTGGAAAACCGATGCACGAAACGCTCGTGCAACTCGTCCAGACCGGCCGGCCCACGACCTGACATCAACCCGGTCCCCACCCATAACCAGCCCAACGAGCAGCCTGGCCACCAGTC
>NZ_BMVP01000009.1 GCF_014650775.1 Streptomyces cirratus
TTTGTTCTTGCGTTTCCGACTCTATCAGAGTCAGTCCCGCTTGTTTTCCGCCCTCCGGTTCCACGCTTTCGCGTTTCCCTTTCCGGCGATTCCGACTCTATCAGATCCTTTCGGGCCTGACTCCCGGTCAGCGGGGTTTGCCGGTCGGGCTGTTGGGCCCTTGCGGCGAGTGAGACAGTAGCGGATTCCGTGCCCCCGAAGCCAATCGGCGGCTGCGTCCTCGGACGCGGATTCCTCATTCGCAAATACGCATGAAAACGAGACGACAAAATGAGCCGTTCGTTCGAATGTTGTAGTGCGGGATGGCCGTCCGGGGACCGACCGGGGTCGGCGCTCACTTCGGACAACTCGAAGAACCTTACGGACCTGCCACAGGTGTGTCAACCCTGGCGCGGCCCGCCGTCTCCCCGCTAGCCTCTGCCCCATGACTACGCATGCGCTCACGCTCAACCTCTGCTGGTGGGCCGCCTGACGGCGGCCGACCTCCACTTGCGCGCGCATGCGCTCACGGCCGCCGCTTCGGCGGCCGTTTCTGTTTCTCCCCCGGGAGTGGCTCGGTCGCCCCACGCGGTGCCACCGACCGGACGGCCGTACGGCCACTCACACAGGGAGACGGACATGACGAGGATCTTCAGCGGGATCAAGCCGAGCGGGCACCTGACGCTGGGGAACTACCTGGGCGCCCTGCGGCAGTGGGTCGCGGCCGAGCAGGAGCCGCACGACGCGCTGTTCTGTGTGGTCGACCTGCACGCGCTGACCGTCGATCACGATCCGGCCCGCGTGCGGCGGCTGAGCAGGCAGGCGGCCACGCTGTTCCTCGCCTCCGGGCTGGACCCCCTCAAGTGCACGCTGTTCGTGCAGAGCCACGTGGACGAGCACACCCGGCTGTCGTACCTGCTGGAGTGCACCGCCACCGACGGTGAGTTGCGGCGGATGATCCAGTACAAGGAGAAGGCGGCGCGGGCCCGGGCGGCCGGGGACGGCGTGCGGTTGTCGTTGCTGACCTATCCGGTGCTGATGGCCGCCGACATCCTGGCGTACGACGCGGCCGAGGTGCCGGTCGGTGAGGACCAGCGCCAGCACGTGGAGCTGGCCCGCGATCTCGCGGTCCGGTTCAACCTGCGCTACGGGCACACCTTCACCGTCCCGCAGGTGGTGCTGCCCACCGTTGCGGCGCGGGTCATGGACCTCCAGGACCCGGCCGCGAAGATGGGGAAGTCGCACGAGAACGGGGCGGGCATCGTCTATCTCCTCGACGAGCCGGCGGTGATCACCAAAAAGGTGATGCGGGCCGTCACCGACAGCGGGGACGGCGGGGTCGTCTACGACCGGGCCGCGCGCCCCGGGGTCGCCAACCTGCTCGACATCCTCTCCGCTTGTACGGGCGCAGAGCCGGCCGCGCTGGCCGACCGGTACTCCGGGTACGGGGCGCTCAAGCGGGACGTGGCCGAGGCCGTGGTGGAGGTGCTGCGTCCGGTGCAGGAGCGGCACGCGGAGCTGGCGGCCGATCCCGGCGGCGTGGAGCGGGTGCTGCGGGCCGGGGCGGAGCGGGCGCGCGGGCTCGCCCGGCCGGTGGTGGACCGGGCGTACCGGAACATCGGGCTGCTGGAGCCCTGAAAGGGTGCGGTCGCGGTCCCGCTCCGGGGCGGGACCGCGACCGGGTGCGTCAGCTGTTGCCGGAGGCGAGTTCGCGGCTGCGGTCGCGGGCCGCTTCCAGGGCGGCGATCAGGGCCGCCCGTACGCCGTGCTTCTCCAGCTCCACGATGGCGTTGATGGTCGTACCGGCGGGGGAGGTGACGGCCTCGCGGAGTTTGACCGGGTGTTCGCCGCTGTCGCGGAGCATCACGGCGGCGCCGATGGCGGCCTGCACGATCAGGTCGTGGGCCTGGGCGCGGGGCAGACCGAGGAGGATGCCGGCGTCCGTCATGGCTTCGACCAGGAAGTAGAAGTAGGCCGGGCCGGAGCCGGAGAGGGCGGTCGCGGCGTCCTGCTGGGACTCGGGGACGCGCAGGGTCTTGCCGACGCCGCCGAAGATCTCCTCGGTGTGGGCGAGGTGCGCGGCGGTGGCGTGGCTGCCGGCCGAGATGACGGACATGGCCTCGTCGACGAGGGCGGGGGTGTTCGTCATGACGCGGACGACGGGGGTGCCGGGGGCGAGCCGTTCCTCGAAGAAGGCCGTGGGGACGCCGGCGGCGCCGCTGATGACCAGGCGGTCGGCGGGGACGTGCGGGGCGAGCTCTTCGAGGAGCTTGCCCATGTCCTGCGGCTTGACGGTGAGGATGAGGGTGTCCGCGCGCTTCGCGGCCTCGGCGTTGCTGACGGCCTCGACGCCGTAGCGGTCGCGGAGTTCCGCGGCCCGTTCGGCGCGGCGGGCGGTGACGAGGAGCTTGCCGGCCGGCCAACCGCCGCGGATCATCCCGCTGAGCAGGGCCTCGCCGATCTTTCCGGTGCCGAGGACGGCGACTGTCTGGGTCATGCCTTCATCCTTGCATCCGGGCGGGGCGCGGGGCCGTGGTGTCCGTAGTGCGGTCGGCCCGGGGTGCCTACGGGGTGCGGCGGCGCAGGGTGGCCGCGCCGAGGGCGAGGACGAGCAGGGCGCAGGCGGCGACGATGGCGGCGTCCCGGATGAAGTCGGCGGTCATGTCGGTGTGGGTGAGGACCTGGGTCATGCCGTCGACGGCGTAGGACATGGGCAGGACGTCGGAGAGGCCTTCGAGGACCGGCTGCATGGTGGCGCGCGGCGCGAACAGGCCGCAGAGCAGCAGCTGGGGGAAGATCACCGCCGGCATGAACTGGACGGCCTGGAATTCGGAGGCCGCGAAGGCGGAGACGAACAGGCCGAGGGCGGTGCCGAGGAGCGCGTCGAGGAGCGCGACGAGCAGGAGCAGCCAGGGGGAGCCGACGACATCGAGGCCGAGGGCCCACAGGGCGACGCCGGTGGCGAGGACGGACTGCACCACGGCCATGGCGCCGAAGGCGAGGGCGTAGCCGGCGATGAGGTCGCCCTTGCCGAGCGGCATGGCGAGGAGGCGTTCGAGGGTGCCGGAGGTGCGTTCGCGCAGGGTGGCGATGGAGGTGATGAGGAACATCGTGATCAGCGGGAAGATACCGAGGAGGCTGGCGCCGATGCTGTCGAAGGTGCGCGGGTTCCCGTCGAAGACGTAGCGCAGCAGGATCAGCATCAGTACGGGGACCAGCAGCATCAGCGCGATCGAGCGCGGGTCGTGGCGGAGCTGGCGCAGGACGCGGCCGGCGGTGGTGGTGGTGCGGGATGCGTTCATCGGGTCTGCTCCCGGGTCAGGGCGTTGGCCTCGTCGACGAGGCGCAGGAAGCCCTCTTCGACGGTGGCGCTGTGGGTTCGGGTGCGGAGCGCGTCGGGGGTGTCCTGGGCGAGGATGCGGCCTTCGCGCATGAGGAGCAGGTCGTGGCAGCGCTCGGCTTCGTCCATGACGTGGGAGGAGACGAGGATCGTGGTGCCGCGGGTGGCGGTGAGGTCGTGGAAGAGGTTCCACAGGTCGCGGCGCAGGACGGGGTCGAGGCCGACGGTGGGTTCGTCGAGGACGAGCAGTTCGGGGGCTCCGAGGAGGGCGACGGCGAGGGAGACGCGGCTGCGCTGGCCTCCGGAGAGGTTGCCGGCGAGGGCGGTGGAGCGGCTGGTGAGGTCGACGTCGGCGATGGCGCGGGTGACGGTGGCGCGCCGGCGTTCGGCGGCGGCGCCGCCGGGATCGAGGACGGCGGCGAAGTAGTCGAGGTTCTGCCGGACGGTGAGGTCGTCGTAGACGGAGGGCGCCTGGGTGACGTAGCCGATGCGGGAGCGCAGCCCGGGGTGGCCGGCGGGGCTGCCGAGGACGTCGAGGGTGCCGGTGACGTGGGCCTGGGTGCCCACGACGGAGCGCATGAGGGTGGACTTTCCGCAGCCGGAGGGGCCGAGGAGGCCGGTGATGCGGCCGCGGGGGACGTCGAAGGCGAGGTCGTCGAGGACGGTGCGGGGATGGCGGCCGGTGCCGCGGCGGACGGTGAGTGCGTGGGCGTGGACGGCGGGGGTCGCGGCCCGGTCGGCGCCGTCGGGCGGTTTATTCATCATGTGATGAATAATGCTCCCGGCGGTGCCCGGGCGTCAACAGGCCAGGTGGGTGGAGGGGTGTCCCGGGGCTGCCCGGGGGTGGCGGCCCGGGGGTGGTGGTCCCGCTACTTCTTGCGCTTGGGGCGGCGGGCGGACGGGTTGCCGGTACGGGTGCTGCGGCGGCGGGCGAACTCGGCGCGGGCCTGCTCGTACTCCGCACGGTGCAGCTTCTCGCCCGGGGCTTCGGTCAGGCTGCGCAGGAAGTACGCGATGAGGGAGCCGATGAAACCGATCGCTTTGAGCCCCTTGAGGGCGGCCTCGTCCGAGGACGGCCGGGGACGGCGGCCGAACGACTCCCACGTCTTGACGAAGGCGATGGCGCTGGCGAGCGCGAAGAGGACGACCACGGAGATGCTGAGGAACGGGCCGACGTCGCCGATCTCCAGCCCCTCGTAGGCGAAGCGCAGCAGGTACGCGGCGGCGAAGGCCGAGACCAGGGAACCGACGGCGACCCCGGCGCGGCGCAGGGCGTAGCCACCGTCGTGGTCGACCCAGGTGGTGCCGAAGAACCGGAGGGGCTCGGGGCGCGGTCCGGCGGCGGCCGGGGCCGGCTCGGCGGGGGCCGGTCCGGCGGGGGTCTGGTCTCGCTGGTCGTCGCTCACACCGGCGATTATTCCAGCCCGAGACGCACCCGCCGGGGTGCGTCTCATCTGGCAGAACGCCGGGGCCGGCCGGCTGGGGTCAGCCGCAGCGGGTGGCCACGTACCCGTCGCTGCCCGTCTTCACGTACGCGTCCGACACGAACTCGCCGTTGCCGACGCAGTCCCAGATGTCCGTGGTGCCGTAGGGGCCCGAGACCGTGGTGCCGTCGCACTGGCAGTGGATGGAGACGTACGCGCCGAGCGGCAGGACCCGGGAGATCGAGTAGCCGGTACCCGGACCGGTGCGGACGTTGACCTGGTATCCCGGAGCGACCGGGAACGTCGGGAAACCGGAGCCGGACAGGCTCTGGGCCTGGACCTGCACCTGGCTTGAATCGTTCTCGACAGTCATGCGTGAAACTCCCCCCGTGGGTGTTGCCCGGCGCAACTCGCGCAGGGCGGCAAGCCCTTGGATGGTCGCACGGGCCATCGACTAGGCTCCGGCGGGGGTGGTGAGTGGTGCATGCGCGGCGCGCGGACAACGCGGGCTTTCCCGAGTACGCCGGGCATTACCGGCTGGAATCCGTGCTCGGCTCCGGCGGCATGGGCGTCGTCCACCTGGCCGCTTCCAGCTCGGGGCTGAAACTCGCCGTCAAGGTGGTGCACGCGCAGCACGCGGTGGACCCGGAGTTCCGGGCGCGTTTCCGGCAGGAGGTCGCGGCCGCGCGCCGGGTGAGCGGGGCGTTCACCGCGCCGGTGGTGGACGCGGACCCCGATGCCGAACGGCCCTGGATGGCGACGCTGTTCATCGACGCGCCGACTCTCTCCGAGCGGGTACGGGAACGGGTGCTGGACCCCGGTGAGCTGACGCGGCTCGCCGCCGGGCTGGCGGAGGCGCTGCGGGACATCCACCGGGCGGGAGTGGTGCACCGCGACCTCAAACCCAGCAACGTGCTGATGGCCCCCGACGGGGTGCGGGTCATCGACTTCGGGATCTCGCGGCCCGCCGACAGCGACCTGCGGACCGAAACGGGGAAGCTGATCGGGACGCCGCCGTTCATGGCGCCGGAGCAGTTCCAGTCGCCCCGCGAGGTCGGCACGGCCGCCGACGTGTTCGCGCTGGGCGCGGTACTGGTGCATGCGGCGACCGGACGCGGCCCCTTCGACTCCGACAGCCACTACCTCGTCGCCTACCAGGTGGTGCACGGCGAGCCCGACCTGACGGGGCTGCCGGAACCGCTCGTACCGCTCGTCGCCCAGTGCCTGGCGAAGGACCCCGCCCGGCGGCCGACCGCCGACGCGCTGATCGCGCGGATGCGGGCGCTGGCCTACCCCACCGGGGAGGACACGCAGGCGTTCGTCCCGCAGCCGCGCCGGCCCGCCCCGGCAGAAGTCGACACGCACCGGCGGGAGCGCGTCGACACCGGCGGTGGGGACGCGGGGGGCCCCGTGACCGGCGAGGGGGCCGGGCGGCCGGTGCGCGGCCGGGTCCGCACGGCGTGGGCTGCGGGGCTGGTGGTGCTGCTCGCGGGCGGCGCCGTCGGCGGCTACCTCGGCTCCGCGACGGGGGACGACTCCGCCGGTCCGGCGGCCTCGAAGGCGGCGCATGCGGGCGCGACGAAGCGCTTCGCGCCCTGGTCGGTGCCCCTGGCCGGCCCGGGCGCCGGGAAGGGGACCGGGGCCTGCTCCTGGGGGAGCGCGGCACTGTACTGCTCGGGGCGGGGGCTGGCCGCCGCCCGGCTCGACCCGGCGAACGGCGCCGTCGGCTGGACCGTCCCGGCGCAGGCGGCGCCCGGGCCCGGGTCGGCCCGGGCGCCCCTGTACGCGGGCGGCCTCGTCCTCGCCGCCGGGGCGGGCAGCGGCGTGCTCCAGGCCCTGGACCCGGCGACCGGAGCCCGGCTCTGGCAGCGGGACCTGCCGGGCGCGCAGGTCGTCGCGGAGGCCGGGCACGTCCTCGCGGCCGGCTCCGACGGGACCGCGACCCTGCTGGACGCGGCGACGGGCACGCCGAAGTGGACCCGGCGGATCGGGGGGACGGGCTCGGTGTGGTGGGGCGGCCCGGACACCTCGGGCAAGGCCGCGCTGTACGTGGCGACCCGGGAGCCCGACGGCAGCCGGACCCGGGTGGCGGCGGTGGACCCGGGCGACGGGACGGTGCGCTGGCAGATCCGTACGGCGGGGCTCCTCCAGCCGGTCGCCACCGTGCGGGGCAGCGCGTACCTGCTGGAGAGCGACGCGCAGGGCAGGACCGACGCCGTCGTCCGCGTGGACCTGGCGACGCGCTCGGTGCGGCGGGTCAGCCTGGCCGTCCCTCTGTATGAGGCCCAGGCCACGGCGGGGCCCGACGGCGTCGTGTACCTCGCGGGCTCCGCGGGCGCACTGGCCGCCGTCGGCCCCGAACGGGAGCTGTGGCGGCTGGAGACGGGCCTGGCGGTCTCGTCCCGCCCGGCGGTCGACGGCGGGCGGGTCTACCTGACGGCGCCCGACGGCCGGCTGCTGGCGGTCGGGGCCTTGGACGGGCGGCTGCTGGGGCAGACGAAGCCGCGGATGGGCGGCGACCAGGGCTCCTTCGCCGCGTCCCTGACCGCGCCCGTCGTCGCGGACGGCACGGTGTACGCGGCCGCGCCCGACGGTTCCGTGTTCGCCGTGGACGCGGCGAACCCCGCCGGGTGGTGAGGACCCCGGCGGGGTTCGCGGGCGTGGCGGCGGGGCCGGGCGGCCCGGGAGCTCAGCCGAGGCGGGACACGTCGCGAACCGCGCCCTTGTCGGCGCTGGTGGCCATCGCGGCGTAGGCGCGCAGCGCGGCCGACACCTTGCGCTCGCGGTTCTTCGGGGCGTACACCCCGCCCAGCGCGTCGCGGCGGGCCGCCAGCTCCTCGTCGGAGACCAGCAGTTCGATGGAGCGGTTCGGGATGTCGATGCGGATCCGGTCGCCGTCCTCGACCAGGGCGATGGTGCCGCCCGAGGCCGCCTCCGGGGAGGCGTGGCCGATGGACAGGCCCGAAGTGCCGCCGGAGAAGCGGCCGTCGGTCACCAGCGCACAGACCTTGCCGAGGCCGCGGCCCTTGAGGAAGGAGGTCGGGTAGAGCATCTCCTGCATGCCGGGGCCGCCGCGCGGACCCTCGTAGCGGATGACGACGACGTCACCCGGCTCGATCTCCTTGCGCAGGATCTTGTCGACGGCCTCGTCCTGCGACTCGCAGACCACTGCCGGGCCCTCGAAGGTCCAGATCGACTCGTCGACGCCGGCCGTCTTGACCACGCATCCGTCGGCGGCGATGTTGCCGCGCAGGACGGCCAGGCCGCCGTCCTTGGAGTAGGCGTGCTGCACGGAGCGGATGCAGCCGCCCTCGGCGTCCAGGTCGAGGGTGTCCCACCGCTCGGACTGGGAGAAGGCCGTCGCGGAGCGCTTGCAGCCGGGGGCCGCGTGCCACAGCTCCATGGCCTCCTCGGACGCCGTGCCGGAGCGGGCGTCCCACTTGGCCAGCCAGTCTTCGAGGTTCTCGGAGTGGACGGTGGTGACGTCCTTGTTGAGGAGGCCGCCGCGGTGCAGCTCGCCGAGGATGGCGGGGATGCCGCCGGCGCGGTGGATGTCCTCCATGTAGTACGTGCCGCCGGGCGCCACGTTCGGCGCGACCTTGGCCAGGCACGGGACGCGGCGGGAGACCTCGTCGATGTCGGTGAGGTCGTAGTCCAGGCCGGCCTCCTGCGCGGCGGCGAGGAGGTGCAGGATCGTGTTCGTGGAGCCGCCCATGGCGATGTCGAGGGCCATGGCGTTCTCGAAGGCCTGGCGGGTCGCGATGTTGCGCGGCAGGACGGAGGCGTCGTCCTGCTCGTAGTAGCGCTTGGTGATCTCCACGATCGTCCGGCCGGCGTCCTCGTACAGGGCGCGGCGGGCGGTGTGCGTGGCGAGGACAGAGCCGTTGCCGGGGAGGGCCAGGCCGATGGCCTCGGCGAGGCAGTTCATCGAGTTGGCGGTGAACATGCCCGAACACGAACCACAGGTCGGACAGGCGTTCTCCTCGATGCGCAGGACGTCCTCGTCCGAGACGTTCTCGTTGGAGGCGTCGACCATGGCGTCGATCAGGTCGAGCTTGCGGACGGTGCCGTCGACCAGGGTGGCCTGACCGGCCTCCATCGGGCCGCCGGAGACGAAGACGACCGGGATGTTGAGGCGCATGGCGGCCATCAGCATGCCGGGGGTGATCTTGTCGCAGTTGGAGATGCAGATCAGCGCGTCCGCGCAGTGCGCCTCGACCATGTACTCCACGGAGTCCGCGATCAGGTCGCGGGACGGCAGGGAGTACAGCATTCCGGCGTGGCCCATCGCGATGCCGTCGTCCACGGCGATGGTGTTGAACTCGCGCGGGATGGCGCCCGCGGCGAGGATCGCGTCCGAGACGATCCGGCCGACCGGGGCGAGGTGGGTGTGGCCGGGGACGAACTCGGTGAAGGAGTTGGCGACCGCGATGATCGGCTTCCCGATGTCCGCGCTCGCTACGCCCGAGGCGCGCATCAGCGCGCGTGCGCCTGCCATGTTGCGGCCGTGGGTGACGGTGCGGGACCTCAGCTCGGGCATCGGGTTCACTCCCCATGAGTACGGCGGCGTTCACACACCCCCGCGACTGTGGATAAGGCTCGGTTACGAGGCTACGCTCCCGGCCCGCGATGCGGACAGACTGTCCGCATCCCGGGACGGGTGGCTCAGTCCTCGGTCAGGTAACGCTGCAGGGTGGGCGCCACCAGGCTGATGATCGCCTCCGGATCGGCGGACGCGAGGGGCTCGACCTGGACGACGTAGCGCAGGATCGCGATGCCGACCATGTGGGAGGCGGCCAGCTCCGCGCGGAAGGTGGGGTCGGGCACGTTGAGGTCGGCGGCGACCCGCTCCAGGACCCGGCGCAGGATGAGTGCGCGCAGCACCTTCGCCGCCGCCTCGTGCGTGAGCGCCGACCGGATGACGGCGAGCAGCGGCACGCGGGTGACGGGGTTCTCCCACACGCCGAGGAAGTAGCGGGCGAGGCGTTCGCCGATGCCCTCGGGGCCGCCGCCGAGGATCATCGGGACGACGAGGGCCGGCTCCAGGCTCAGCTCGATCGCGGCGGCGAAGAGGTCGTCCTTGCTGCCGAAGTAGTGGTGCACCAGCGCGGGGTCCACGCCGGCGGCTTTCGCGATGCCGCGTACGGAGGTCTTGTCGTAGCCGCGCGCCGCGAACTCGGCGCGGGCGGCGGCGCGGATGCGCTCCTGGGTGCCGGGACCTTCGTCGGCCTCGTCCTGGCGGGGGCGGCCGGGGCCGCGGCGGGGGCGGGGCGGCGGCTCGGTCACGGGCGGCGGGCCGGCTTCGGCGAGGAGGCGGCGAGGTGGGCGCGGGTGAAGGCGAGGGCTTCGGCCAGGTCCGCCTCGCGCTCGGCGGACGACATGGCGCGGCGGGTGTTGACCTCGATCACCACGTGTCCGTCGAAGGACGTACGGGCCAGCCCGGCGAGCAGCTCGGCGCAGGGCTGGGTGCCGCGGCCGGGGACGAGGTGCTCGTCCTTCGCGGAACCGTTCCCGTCGGCGAGGTGGACGTGGGCGAGGCGATCCCCCATGCGGTCGACCATGGCGGCCGCGTCGGTCCGGGCGGTCGCGGTGTGCGAGAGGTCGATGGTGAAGTGCCGGTAGTCGTCCTTGGTGACGTCCCACTCGGGCGCGTACGCGAGCATCTCGCGGTCGCGGTAGCGCCAGGGGTACATGTTCTCGACGGCGAACCGGACGTCGGTCTCATCGGCCATCCGCCAGATGCCGGTGACGAAGTCACGGGCGTACTGGCGCTGCCAGCGGAACGGCGGGTGCACGACGACGGTGGACGCCCCGAGCCGCTCGGCGGCGGCCTGGGCGCGGCGCAGCTTGGTCCACGGATCGGTGGACCACACCCGCTGGGTGATCAGCAGACAGGGGGCGTGCACGGCGAGGATCGGCACCTGATGGTGGTCGGACAGCCGCCGCAGCGCGTCGATGTCCTGGCTGACGGGATCGGTCCAGACCATCACCTCGACGCCGTCGTACCCGAGGCGCGCGGCGATCTCGAAGGCGGTCGCCGTCGTCTCCGGGTATACGGAGGCCGTGGAGAGGGCGACTTTCGCGTTCGGGATCCGGACTGGTTCTGCCACGGGAGACAGGGTACGGTCCCCACCCCGCCCCCCGCCGTGACACCCACCACCCGGCCCCGCTCGTCCTGCGCGCCACCGCCGGGGGGCGGTGGGCAACCACCGCTGGGCGGTGGCGGAGCGAAGGGGGTCAGGTCGGGAGGTGGTCCAGGCGGCGGAGGATGACGCCCTCGCGGAGGGCCCAGGGGCAGATTTCGAGGTCGTCCACGCCGAAGAGGTCCATCGCGCCCTCCGCCACCAGCGCTCCCGCCAGCAGCTGGTGCGCCCGGCCCTCCGAGACGCCCGGGAGGGCGGCGCGCTGGGCGGTGGTCATCGCCGCCAGGCGCGGGACCCACTCCTCCAGCGCCTTGCGCGTCAGGTCGCGCTGTACGTACAGCCCCTCCGCTGAGCGGGCCGCGCCCGCGATCCGGGCCAGCTGCTTGAAGGTCTTCGACGTCGCCACCACGTGGTCCGGCGTCCCGAAGCGGCTGAACTCCCCCACCGTCCGGGCGATCTGCGCCCGCGCGTGGCGGCGCAGCGCCTTCACGTCGGCCGGCGCCGGCGGGTCGCCCGGGAGCCACGCCGAGGTGAGGCGGCCCGCGCCGAGCGGGAGGGACACCGCCGCGTCGGGTTCCTCGTCGATGCCGTACGCGATCTCCAGCGAGCCGCCGCCGATGTCCAGGACCAGCAGCTTGCCCGCCGACCAGCCGAACCACCGCCGCACCGCGAGGAACGTGAGGCGGGCTTCGTCGTCGCCGCTGAGGATGGGCAGGTCGATACCGGTCTCGGCCTTGACCCGGGCCAGGACCTCGTCCGCGTTCGTCGCCTCCCGCACGGCGCTCGTCGCGAAGGGCAGCAGGTCCTCGCAGCCCTTGTCCTCGGCGGCCTGCACCGCGTCGCCGATGACCGAAACGAGCCGTTGTATGCCCTCCGGTGTGACCGAGCCGCGTTCGTCCAGCAGCTCCGCGAGCCGCAGCTCCACCTTGTGCGAGTGCGCCGACAGCGGGCGCGCACCGGGGTGCGCGTCCACCACCAGCAGATGAACCGTGTTCGAACCCACATCAAGGACACCGAGTCTCATAACCGGAAACGCTACTGGGCTCGTCGCGTATGGGTGGAGTAAGGGGCGCTTAGGCTTGGGTTTGTGCCAAATACGAAGAAGGCCAACATGTCCAAGACCCCCAAGAAGAAGCCGAAGGTCGTGGCCGACGAGAAGGGGATCGACTTCCCCAGGGCGTGGGTGGAGTTCCCCGACCCCGCCGACGACGAGCAGGTCTTCCGCTGCGACCTGACCTGGCTGACCTCCCGATGGACGTGCATCTTCGGCAGCGGCTGCCAGGGCATCCAGGCCGGCCGGGCGGAGGACGGCTGCTGCACGCTCGGTGCGCACTTCTCCGACGAGGACGACGAGAAGCGGGTCGCCGGGCACGTGGCCCGCCTGACGCCCGAGCTGTGGCAGTTCCACGACGTCGGCAGCGAGTCCGGGTGGACGCAGAACGACGACGACGGGGAGAAGCAGACCCGCCGCTGGGACGGCGCCTGCATCTTCCTGAACCGGCCCGGCTTCCCGGCCGGCGCGGGCTGTTCGCTGCACATCCTGGCGTTGAAGAGCGGCCAGGAGCCGCTGGAGACCAAGCCCGACGTGTGCTGGCAGCTGCCGATCCGGCGTACGTACGACTGGATCGACCGGCCCGACGACACGCGGGTGCTCCAGGTGTCGATCGAGGAGTACGACCGGCGCGGCTGGGGGCCGGGCGGCCACGACCTGCACTGGTGGTGCACTTCGGCCACCTCCGCGCACGGCGCGGGGCAGCCGGTGTACGTGTCGTACCGGCCGGAGCTGACGGAGCTCATGGGCGAGGAGGCGTACGCGGAGCTGGTGAAGCTGTGCGAGGCGCGGCTGGCTTCACTGCTGCCGATGGCCCCGCACCCGGCGGACCCGCCGCCGGCCGCCCACGCCTGACCGCTGTGCCTGACCGCTGTGCCTGACCGTTAGGGCGCCGAACCCGAAGGGGCCGGGTCCGGGGCCGGGGAAACCGTTCCTTCGGACGGCGTCGGAGTCGGGGTGGGGCTCGGCGGCGTCCGGGTCGGCGTCGGGGTCGGGTCCGGCGTCGCGGGCGGCGTCGGCGTGGGGGTGGGGCTCGGCGGTGTCGGGGTCGGGGTCGGCGTCGGGTCCGGCGTCGCGGGCGGAGTGGGATCCGGCGCCGGGCGGCCGTAGCCGCGGATGGAGACCACCGCGCCGTCGGGGTCGATCCCGACCCTGGCGGACCAGGCGCCGACCGGCTGGGCATGGGCGTCGACGGTGATCCACAGGGTGACCGATTCTCCCGGGGCCAGGGTGCCCGCGCTCCGGCCGGCCCGCAGCCACGGCGCGTCCGACCACAGCCGCCAGTCCACCGGGGCGCCGCCGGAGGCGGTGAGGGTGAGCACGGTGGTGCCGCCCCGGGTGCTGGCGCTCACGGCGATGTGGCCCGGGCCGCCCGGACCACCGGGTTGCGGAGTGCCGGACGCACCGGGGCTGACCACCTCGACGGACACGTCCGGGACGTCGGCACCCGGCGCGAAGCCGGGCTCGCCGGTGGTGTGGGCGGTGTTGCCGGCGTTCAGGTAGGCGGCGAAGGGGCGCCCGTCGACGTGCGGGAGCGGGAGTTCCGATTCGCTGGCGGAGATCCGGGCGGTGGTGCCCGCGGTGGGTTCGCCGGTACTGGGGGCGCCCCGGTACGCGGCCCACAGCGCGAGGACGGGGGCGGCGACGACGGTGGCCACGACAGTGGTGGTGACCGCCCGCGCCCGGAGCCGGTCGCGGCGCGCCGCGCGGTCCTTGGGGTCCATGGGGAAGCCGGTGCGGTCGAAGCGGGGGCCGGGGCCGCCCCGGCGGCGACGGCCGGAGCGCAGCATCGCGGCGTGGACCGCGGTGCGCGGGGCGGGGACCAGGGGGAGCCCGGGGGTGTGGACACCGCCGGAGCCGGGCCAGGGGGCCGCGGCGCCCACCCGTTCGGCGACCCGGCGGCAGCGCGGGCAGTCGTCCACGTGGCGTACGAGTTCGGCGCGCAGGGTGGTGGACAGCAGCACCTGGCCGTCGCCGGTGAGCCGCGACACGGCCGGACAGTTGCCGGTCTCGACGACGGCGAGAGCGGCGCGGGTGCGTTCCACCTCGCAGGCGGCGCCGGTGAGCAACTCCCGGGCGGCGGCGGCCTGGGTGCCGAGGACGGCGGCGAGTTCCGGTACGGCGAGGCGGTGGCGGACGGCGAGTTCGAGGGCCTCCCGCTGCTCGGGGGTGGTTCCGGCGGCTTCGGGCCAGGCGAGGCGGGCCAGCTCGGTGCGGCGGTAGGCGCTCACGTCCAGGGCCCCCGGCGCACACTCTCCGTCGGTGTGCTCCGGCGTGCGCCCGGCGGAATGCGCCCCCTGGCGCGGGCGCCGTTGTTCGCCCAGCCGGGTGAGGCAGCCCCAGCGGGCCAGGGCGTAGAGCCAGGCTCGCCGGTCCCCTTCGTCGGGGCAGCGGCCGGGATACCGCTCGGCGACGGCGAGGACGTTACCGAGCACGTCGGTGGCGGTGTCGTGGTCACACAGCACCGACAGGCAGTAGGTGAACAGTCCGTCGAGGTAGGGCTCGTGCCGGAAGGGGGGAGGCTGCTCGCCCGCGAGGGCCGGCTCCGGTCCACGGGAGGGCGTGCGCCCCTGCGCCCGGTGTGCGCCGGTGCGCGCCGGGGGGTGTGGTTGGTTGCTGCTGTTCACTCGGCGACCGTAGGCGGCGCGCCGGTGACGGTCCGGAAGCCTTCAGCGGTTTTAGCCCTTACGGGTGAACAGATCGGGCTCGTGCTGACAGCGCCCCTGACGTCACGACCGGCGGCAGCGCCGCCGGCGGTGTCGGTGGCGGCGGCTACGGTGGGCGCATGGCTGCCCGTACATCTCGTTCATCCGCCAAGGACCGGCCGTCCTACCGCTGCTCCGAGTGCGGCTGGACGACCGCGAAATGGCTCGGCCGGTGCCCCGAGTGCCAGGCGTGGGGGACCGTCGAGGAGATGGGCGCGCCCGCCGTGCGGACCACCGCGGCCGGCCGGGTCTCGGCCCCCGCCGTCCCGATCGCGCAGGTCGACGGCCGTACGGCCGCGGCCCGCAGCACCGGCGTGGACGAGCTGGACCGGGTCCTCGGCGGCGGGCTCGTGCCGGGGGCCGTCGTGCTGCTGGCCGGCGAGCCGGGCGTCGGCAAGTCGACGCTGCTGCTGGACGTCGCCGCGAAGGCGGCCACCGACGACCACCGCACGCTGTACGTGACGGGCGAGGAGTCCGCGAGCCAGGTCCGGCTGCGGGCCGACCGGATCAACGCGCTGAACGACCACCTCTACCTCGCCGCGGAGACCGACCTGTCGGCGGTCCTCGGACACTTGGACGCCGTCAAGCCCTCGCTGCTGATCCTGGACTCCGTACAGACCATCGCCTCCCCCGAGATCGACGGCGCGCCAGGCGGCATGGCGCAGGTCCGCGAGGTGGCGGGGGCGCTGATCCGGGCCTCCAAGGAGCGGGGGATGTCCACCCTGCTCGTCGGCCACGTCACCAAGGACGGCGCCATCGCCGGCCCCCGGCTGCTGGAGCACCTGGTGGATGTGGTGCTGAGCTTCGAGGGCGACCGGCACGCGCGGCTGCGGCTGGTGCGCGGTGTGAAGAACCGTTACGGGGCCACCGACGAGGTCGGCTGCTTCGAGCTGCACGACGAGGGCATCGTCGGACTCGCCGACCCGAGCGGGCTGTTCCTCACGCGCCGCGCGGAGGCGGTACCGGGGACCTGCCTGACGGTGACGCTGGAGGGCAAGCGGCCGCTGGTCGCGGAGGTGCAGGCGCTGACGGTGGACTCGCAGATCCCCTCGCCGCGCCGGACCACCTCGGGGCTGGAGACCTCGCGCGTCTCGATGATGCTGGCGGTGCTGGAACAGCGCGGCCGGATCACGGCCCTGGGCAAGCGGGACATCTACAGCGCCACGGTGGGCGGGGTGAAGCTCACCGAGCCGGCCGCGGACCTGGCGATCGCGCTGGCGCTGGCCTCGGCGGCGAGCGACGTCCCCCTGCCGAAGAACCTCGTGGCGATCGGGGAGGTCGGGCTGGCCGGGGAGGTGCGGCGGGTGACGGGCGTCCAGCGGCGGCTCGCGGAGGCCCACCGGCTCGGGTTCACCCACGCGCTGGTCCCGGCCGATCCGGGGAAGGTGCCGCCGGGCATGAAGGTCATCGAGGTGGCGGACATGGGAGACGCGCTACGGGTCCTGCCGCGCGGCCGGTCCCGCACGCCTGCCCGGGAGCGGGCGGGCGAGTAGCCCGGGCCACCGCCCGTCGGCCGCAGCGGCCCCGCCCCGCTCCTTGCCGCGTCCGTGGCGCCGCTTCCTGACCTATACGGAACAAGGCACGGCGCGGGCGCGGAGCGCGCCGGTAGACTTTGTGCTGGTCCGCCCGGCCGTACGCAGGCGGCGCAACCCGCGACCGGAGGAGTGCAGTGGCAGCCAAGGACGGTGCAGCAGCATCCGGGAAGTCGGGCGCGAGCTCCAGGCAGGAAGCCATGATGCGGGCCTCGCTGAGCGCGGTCGCTCCTGGTCAGCCCCTGCGTGACGGTCTCGAACGGATCGTCCGCGGCAACACCGGCGGCCTCATCGTCCTCGGCATGGACAAGGCCGTCGAGGCGATGTGCACCGGCGGTTTCGTGCTGGACGTGGAGTTCACCGCGACCCGGCTGCGCGAGCTGTGCAAGCTCGACGGCGCCCTCATCCTCGACAAGGACCTCACGAAGATCCTCCGGGCGGGCGTGCAACTAGTCCCGGACGCCTCGATCCCGACGGAGGAGACCGGCACCCGCCACCGTACGGCGGACCGGGTCTCGAAGCAGTGCGGTTTCCCCGTCGTGTCCGTGTCGCAGTCGATGCGGCTGATCGCGCTCTACGTGGACGGGGAGCGGCGGGTCCTGGAGGAGTCCGGGGCGATCCTGTCCCGCGCGAACCAGGCGCTGGCCACGCTGGAGCGGTACAAGCTGCGGCTGGACGAGGTCGCCGGGACCCTGTCGGCGCTGGAGATCGAGGACCTGGTCACGGTGCGCGACGTGACGGCGGTCGCGCAGCGGCTGGAAATGGTTCGCCGTATTGCCACGGAAATCGCCGAATACGTGGTGGAACTCGGCACCGACGGACGCCTCCTGTCGCTCCAGCTGGACGAGCTGACGGTCGGGATCGAGCAGGAACGGGAGCTGGTGATCCGGGACTACGTTCCCGAGCCGACGGCGAAGCGTTCCCGCACGGTGGACGAGGCGCTGCCGGCGCTGGACGCGCTGACGCACCCGGAGCTGCTGGAGCTGGGGATCGTCGCGAAGGCCCTCGGGTACACGGGCTCGCCGGAGACGCTGGACTCGGCGGTCTCGCCGCGCGGGTACCGGCTCCTGGCGAAGGTGCCCCGGCTGCCGGGCGCGATCATCGAGCGGCTGGTCGAGCACTTCGGGGGCCTGCAGAAGCTGCTGGCCGCGAGTGTGGACGACCTCCAGACCGTGGACGGCGTGGGCGAGGCCCGCGCGCGCAGCGTCCGCGAGGGCCTGTCCCGCCTGGCCGAGTCCTCGATCCTCGAACGCTACGTGTGAGCCGCGCGCCCGCCCCGCTCAGTCCTGCTTGAGGACGAACGAGGTGCGGGCGACCGGCATGCCGGGGGCCTTGACCTCGACCACGTAGGTGTCCGGGGCCGCCGACCCGGCCGGAGGAGTCTGGCACTGGTCGGGCGCGCTGGGCTTGCGGTCCCACTCCAGCGACTGCTTCGCCTCCCCCTGCGCGGGCAGCCGGAAGAAGGCGTTCGCCGCGCCGGCCGGGCAGTCGGAGCCCGACCAGACCGGCTTGTTGCCGCTGGCCTGAGTGATCGTCACGACGGCCTGCCTGGGACCGAGTCCGACCTTGCAGGTGGTTCCGGACACGTTGCGGACGATCAGTTCGAGCCGGGGCTTCTCGTTCGCCTCGTACTCGTTCTTCACGCTCTTGACCTCCCACTGCACCACGCCCGGCGCGCACGTGGGGAGGACGGAGTCAGCGGGGACCGCGGCCGCGGCGCCGGAACCCCCGTTGCCGCCGGCGTCGTTAGAACCGCCGCCGCCCGTTTCGCCGTTCTTGCCGGCGCCCGTACCGGAACCCGTCCCGGTACCGCCGCCGGAACCGGAGCCGGAGTCCCCGCGGCCGCCCGGCGCCTGGCTGATCGCCGGGCCGGAGCCCGAGGGACCGGGGGTGATCGAGGTGACGGGACGCGGGCCGCCCTTGCCCTCGCCGTTCGTACTCGGCTTTCCCCCACCGGAACTGACCGTCCATACGGCGAGGAGCGCGAGGAGCGCGGCGACGGACGCCAGCACAGCCCTCCGTCGCCAGTAAATGGAGGAGGGGAGCGGCCCGACCGGATTGCGCAGTGATCCCACGGACGGAACTTTACGAGAACCAGCGCCGCGATCACCGCCCCACATGCCGCACATCCGGCTTGTTTTGCCGATGATCATCCCGCTGGCCCCATCCGGCCGAAAAGATCAGGCCATACGGGGTTCGGGCCGCGTACGGCCGGCCGCCACTGTGGGTGACCATCGCGGGCCCGGACCGCGACGGCGGGACCGGCGGCGGGATACGGACTCCGCCCGCGCCACGCCCGTGGCGCCGCGCCGGGCCCCCGGCACGAGGGGGGCGAAACGTGCCAGGATGCGTGTGCCATGACTGCATCCACCTTCCCCTCCCCCGACGTCGCCCACGCGCTGCACTCCCCCGTCATCGCGTGGTTCGACGAGCACGCCCGCGACCTGCCCTGGCGCCGCCCCGAGGCCGGCCCCTGGGGGGTCATGGTCAGCGAGTTCATGCTCCAGCAGACCCCGGTCAGCCGGGTCCTGCCGGTGTACGAACAGTGGCTCGCCCGGTGGCCCCGGCCCGCCGACCTGGCCGCCGAGGCCCCCGGCGAGGCCGTACGGGCCTGGGGCCGGCTCGGCTACCCGCGCCGGGCCCTGCGCCTGCACGGCGCCGCCGTCGCGATAACGGAACGGCACGGGGGCGACGTGCCGCGGGACCACGCACAGCTGCTCGCGCTGCCCGGGATCGGCGAGTACACGGCGGCGGCGGTGGCCTCCTTCGCGTACGGGCAGCGGCACGCGGTGCTGGACACCAACGTCCGCCGGGTCTTCGCCCGCACCACGACCGGCGTCGAGTACCCGCCGAACGCCACCACCGCCGCCGAACGGCGCCTGGCCCGGGCCCTGCTGCCCGAGGACGAGGCGGTCGCGGCGCGCTGGGCGGCGGCCTCGATGGAGCTGGGCGCGCTGGTGTGCACGGCCAAGTCCCCGGACTGCGGCCGCTGTCCGGTGGCGGGGCAGTGCGCGTGGCGGCTGGCCGGGAAGCCGCCGCACGACGGACCGCCGCGGCGCGGGCAGACGTACGCCGGGACCGACCGGCAGGTGCGCGGCAGGCTCCTCGCGGTGCTCCGGGAGGCGGTGGGGCCGGTTCCGCAGTCCGTGCTCGACACGGTCTGGGACGAACCGGTGCAGCGGGCGCGGGCGCTGGACGGGCTGGTCTCCGACGGGCTGGTGGAGCCGCTGGCGCAGGGCTTGTACCGGCTGCCGCGGACCTGACGCCCAGGCCCCGCCGCGCAGCCGGTGCCCACGACCCGCGGTCGCGCGGGGAGCCTCGGGGAGCCGCAGGGAGCCGCGGGGAGCCGCAGGAAGTGGACTCGGCGGCTCCGCTCACATCCGGGAAACCGCAGCTCAAACGGCGTTGTTACACAATCTACGGGTGTCCGTGCGCCCGCCGAAGGCTTACCCGCACAGTGCCGTGACAACGCCTCCGTACCGTCGGACCCGTAACGCGGTGGATGCACGTTGGGCGGAACGGAGGCGGTCTGAGATGGCGCACGGCGAGGTACTCGAATTCGAGGAGTACGTACGCACCCGGCAGGACGCGCTGCTGCGCAGTGCCCGGCGCCTCGTCCCGGACCCCACGGACGCCCAGGACCTCCTGCAGACCGCGCTCGTGCGCACGTACGGCCGCTGGGACGGCATCGCCGACAAGGCGCTCGCCGACGCCTACCTGCGACGCGTCATGATCAACACGCGTACAGAGTGGTGGCGGGCCCGCAAGCTCGACGAGGTCCCCACCGAGCAGCTCCCGGACGCCTCCGTCGAGGACGGCTCCGACCAGCGCGCCGACCGCGCCCTGCTGATGGACATCCTCAAGGTCCTCGCCCCCAAGCAGCGCAGTGTGGTCGTGCTGCGACACTGGGAGCAGATGAGCACCGAGGAGACGGCGGCGGCGCTCGGCATGTCGACGGGAACCGTGAAGAGCACCCTGCACCGCGCACTGGCCCGCCTCCGGCAGGAGCTGGAGAGCCGGGACCTCGACATGCGCGCGCTGGAGCGCGGCGACCACACGGTGCGGTACGAGGGGCGGGAGCGGTGCGCGGCCTGAACGGCCAGGGCAAGGACGCCGGCGGCAGGAAGCCGCTGGTGCTGATGTCGGCGGGGACGGTCGTCCTCGTCGGCACCGGGCTGCTCGCGGCCGGCTGCGCGACCGGCGGCACGGGGCTCCGCGACGGCGGCCCGGCCCGTACCGAGACGGTGGCCCGGACAGGCCCGCCGGTCGGCTCGGCCGCCTCCCCGAACGCCGTGACCTCCCCGGCCTCGGACCGGCCGGCCGGGAAGGTCGACCCGGTCGCCCTGCTCAAGGCGGACCCCAAGGTGAGCGCCGAGGTCAAGCGGGACCTCAAGCCCTGCACGGGCAAGGAGTACCCCGTCGACGTCAGCTACGGGAAGGTCACCGGCGGCACGGTCGTCGACATCGTCGTCAACGTGCTGTCGTGCGCCGACGCTCTGGGGCGCGGCTCGTACGTGTACCGCGCCGAGGGCGCGAAGTACGAGAACGTCTTCGCGGACGAACAGCCTCCCGTCTACGCGGAGATCGACCGCGGCGACCTCGTGGTCACCAAACCGGTGTACGGCAAGAGCGACGCTCTCTCGTACCCGTCCGGCGAGGACGTGATCACATACCGGTGGAGCGGGGACAAGTTCACCGAGCAGGACCGGGTCCACACGGACTACAGCAACGTCGACGGCGGTTCCCAGCCCGCCCCGGCCGCCACACCCAAGAACTGAAGCGAGGCACCGCGTGGCCGAGACCCATGTGCTCTTCGTGGAGGACGACGACGTCATCCGCGAGGCCACGACGCTGGCGCTGGAACGCGACGGCTTCGTGGTCACCGCCATGCCCGACGGCCTGGCCGGCCTGGAGTCGTTCCGGGCGAACCGGCCCGACATCGCGCTGCTCGACGTGATGGTGCCCGGCATGGACGGCGTGAGCCTGTGCCGCCGCATCCGCGACGAGTCCACCGTCCCGGTGATCATGCTGTCCGCGCGGGCCGACTCCATCGATGTCGTCCTGGGCCTGGAGGCGGGCGCCGACGACTACGTCACCAAGCCGTTCGACGGCTCCGTCCTCGTGGCCCGGATCCGCGCCGTGCTGCGCCGCTTCGGCCACGCGAACGGTGTGCACGGCGGCGGCCCGGCGACCGGGGAACAGGACTCCGGCGAGCGCGGGGTACTGACCTTCGGCGACCTGGAGGTCGACACCGAGGGCATGGAGGTGCGCAAGGCGGGCGCCCCCGTGGCCCTGACCCCCACCGAGATGCGGCTGCTGCTGGAGTTCTCCTCCGCGCCCGGCACCGTCCTCTCGCGGGACCGGCTGCTGGAGCGGGTCTGGGACTACGACTGGGGCGGCGACACCCGCGTCGTGGACGTCCACGTCCAGCGGCTGCGCACCAAGATCGGACAGGACCGGATCGAAACGGTCCGGGGCTTCGGATACAAGCTCAAGGCATGAAACGGTTCTCGCTGTGAAACGGTTCACCCTGCGCACCGGGATCCGCTGGAAGATCGCCCTCGCCGTCGCCGCGGTCGGTGCGCTGACCGCCGTCGCGCTGAGCCTGGTGGTGCACAGCGCTGCCCGCGTGTCGATGCTGGAGAGCGCCCGCGAGGTGCAGCTGGACCGCGTGCAGTTCATCTCCCGCAACGCCGAGGCCGGCCGCAAGCCCCCCATGGGCGCCAAGCTCAACGACCCCGACCTGCCGGCCGAGCTGCGCGAGAAGGCGCGCAGCGGGCGGCGCGGGACCTACGTCCAGGAGAACCCCAAGGGGCTCCCGGAGGTGTGGGCGGCCGTACCGCTCGGCAACGGGCAGGTGGTGTCGCTGCACACCCAGTTCCGTGAGAGCGCCAACATGGTGCGCGACCTGGACCGGGCGCTGGTCGTCGGCTCGCTGTCCGTGGTGCTCGCCGGCTCCGCGCTGGGCGTGCTCATCGGCGGGCAGATCTCGCGCCGGCTGCGCAAGGCCGCCGCCGCCGCGCAACGGGTGGCGCACGGGGATCCCGACGTACGGGTACGGGACGCGGTCGGCGGTGTCGTACGGGACGAGACGGACGACCTGGCGCGGGCGGTGGACGCCATGGCAGACACCCTCCAGCAGCGGTTGGAGGCCGAGCGGCGGGTGACCGCCGACATCGCGCACGAGCTGCGCACCCCGGTGACGGGCCTGCTCACGGCGGCGGAACTGCTGCCTCCGGGCCGGCCGACCGAGCTGGTGCGGGACCGGGCCCAGGCGATGCGGGCGCTGGTCGAGGACGTGCTGGAGGTGGCCCGGCTGGACAGCGCCTCGGAGCGGGCCGAACTCCAGGACGTGGCGCTGGGCGAGTTCGTGACCCGGCGGGTGAAGGCGCTGATGCCTGAGGCGTCGGTACGGGTCGTGGCGGACGAGATCGTCAGCACCGATCCGCGCCGCCTGGAGCGGATCCTGGGCAACCTGCTGGCCAATGCCGGCCGGTACGGGCAGCCGCCGGTGCAGGTCGACATCGAGGGACGGGTGGTACGCGTACGCGACCACGGGCCGGGCTTCCCCGAGGCGCTGCTGCGCGAGGGGCCGAGCCGTTTCCGTACGGGGTCCACGGACCGGGCCGGGGTCGGGCACGGGCTGGGGCTGACCATCGCGGAGGGGCAGGCGCGGGTCCTGGGCGCCCGGCTGACGTTCCGCAACGTGGCGGCGCGGGGCGGCGCGGCGGGCGAGGGCGCGGCCGCCGGGGCGGTGGCGGTGCTGTGGCTGCCGGAGCACGCGCCGACGGCGACGGGCAGTTTCCCGATCATCAAGCCGCAGGCGTAGCCCGGCGCCGGGGGCTTGATCCGGATCGGTTCCCGATCGGGACCTGCGGGCGTTCGCTCCGTACCGCTGATGTCTTAGCATCCGTGGAATGACCGACGGTACGAATCCCAACAGCAGCCCGCAGCCCGAGCAGCCCGCCCCGGGGAGCGGCGGCTACGGGTTCCCGCCGGGAACTCCGGCCTCCGGTGGCTACGGCTTCCCGCCCGGGGCTCCCGGCGGGCAGCCGGCGCCGGGCGGCTTCGGCCCCCCGCCGCAGCCGGGCGGGTACGGGTACCCGCAGCAGCCGGACGGATACGGGTACCCGCAGCAGCCGCAGCCGGGCCCGTACCAGCAGGGCCCCTACCCGCAGGGCCAGCAGGCCCAGCCCCCGCAGCAGCCCCTCCCGATCCCGGCCCAGACCTCGCAGCCCGACTGGGACGCGCTCGCGGACCGCTCGGCGGCGGCGCGGCGCAAGAAGCGGCTCTGGCTGATCGTCGGCGGGGTGAGCGTGATGGCGCTGCTCGCCGCCGGAGGAACGTTCCTGCTGCTCGGTGGCGGCAAGGACGACGAGGCGGCCAAGGGCGGCGAGGACAAGCCCTCCGCGTCCCCCACGCAGAACCAGCCGCCCACCGACCTCACCCCGACCGTGCCGGGCGACCAGACGACCATCCGGGACCTGAGCGGCAAGTCCAACCTCAAGATGGGTCCCGACGCCGGGGTCTTCCCGATCGACAAGCGCTACGAGGTCCGGCTCAAGAACAACGCGAACTCGTTCGCCGAGTCCCAGCAGCGCGTCGTCGACACGTCCAAGAGCTTCACCGTCGTGGCCCGCGTCTGGAACCGGGTCCCCAAGGGGCGCCAGATCGCCATCAGCCAGGGCAACGAGAAGTCGTTCTCCTTCGAGCTCGGCCTGGACGAGGTGAACGGCAAGCCGGTCTGGATCTTCCGCGTGCAGACCGGCGACCAGGGCGCCGAGACCACCACCACGACGGTCTCGGGCGTGAGCGCGAAGATGGAGAGGACGTTCTCGGAGCTGACGGCGACCTACGACGCACCGAGCAAGAAGATCACGCTGTACGTGAACGGCAAGAAGGCGGAGGAGGCGACGGTGGCCTCCGGCATCTTCCCGGCCCCCGGCCCGCTGGAGATCGGCCGCTCCCGCCACCAGGACAACTGGACCGCCGCCTGGAACGGCGCCATGGACAGCCTGCGCATCTACGACGTGGCCCTGCCGCAGTACCGCATCGACGCCCTCAAGGCGGGCAAGCTCGACCCGGTGGCCCGCCCGACGGCTTCCTGGCTCCTGTACTGAGTCCCCTCGCCGGGGCGGGGGCCGAGTAACGCCCCCGCCCGGCGGGACGGGACTCAGACGGTGATGCCGACCTTGCGGAGGAAGGCGACCGGGTTCACGGCCGAGCCGTAGTTCGGGGTCGTGCGGATCTCGAAGTGCAGGTGCGGGCCCGTGGAGTTCCCGGTGTTGCCGGACAGGCCGATCTGCGCGCCCATCGCGACCTTCTGGCCGATCTTGACCTGGATCCGCGAGAGGTGGGCGTACTGGGAGTACGTGTTGTTCGCGTGCCGGATCACGATGGCGTTGCCGTACGCCGGGCCGTCGCCGCCGCCGTTCGGGCCGGCCTTGACGACCACGCCCGCGCTGGCCGCGTGCACCGGGGTGCCGATCGGGCAGGCGAAGTCCTGGCCGGAGTGCTTGTGCGCCCACAGGCCGCCGGCCTGGGCGAAGGTCGCGGAGAGCGTGTAGCGGGCGACCGGCTTGTTCCAGCTGACCGCCGTCTTCGCGGCCACCGGCTTGGCGGCCGCGGGCTTCACGGCGGTGGCGGCGGCCTGCGCCTGGGCCTTCGCCTGGGCGGCCACCAGCTGGGCGGTACCGGTGAGGGCGCTGTTGGCCTCGTCGGCGAAGGCGGCGGACGTCCCGGCCCCGAGAGCCAGTGCCGCACCGAGACCGGTGGCGACGAGGGCGAGACGGGTACGACGGGTGCTGACGCGCTTCGCGGACATGCGGGGACCTCCGGGGCCGGGAACAGGGCAACAAGCCGCCCGGCGCGCTCGGCTGCTGCCGACGTACCGGGCTTGGCTCGCCCACTTTGGTAACCCGGCCCCCCGCTCCCGCCCAAACCGCCCCTTTACTACCCAAGCTCGTAGATGTGGACGAGGCGCCCAACCCTGTTGACCGCTCCCCAGCAGGGTGAAGTCATGGACAAAACGGACACTCGATCTACGAAAGGTGGTAGGAGGTCCGATTTGCCCTGTGCGGCTTGTCACCGCCGTGAGGGCGTGTACGGGCCGCCTTGCGGGGCAGGACGCCGCCCACCGCGGGGCACGGCGCGGCCCACCTTGCGGGGCACGGCGCCGCCCGCCCCCACACGGACAAAAGGGCGGCCCCGGGACCTTTCGGTCCCGGGGCCGCCCTTCACACCGCTACGGGCGCCTCGCGCTCACGCGCCCTTGGAGAGGTCCGGGCCGGAGCCCGTCGCCTCGATCGGAGGCATGTCCGGCAGAGCCGTCTTCTCCTCGCCCCGGAAGGTGAACTTGGCGTCTTCGCCCTCACCCTCCACACCCACGACCACGATGTGACCGGGGCGCAGCTCGCCGAAGAGGATCTTCTCCGACAGCATGTCCTCGATCTCGCGCTGGATGGTCCGGCGCAGCGGGCGGGCACCCATGATCGGGTCGTAGCCGCGCTTGGCCAGGAGCTGCTTCGCCTCGCCGCTGAGCTCGATGCCCATGTCGCGGTCCTTGAGGCGCTCGTCCACCTTGGCGATCATCAGGTCGACGATCTGGATGATGTCTTCCTGCGTGAGCTGGTGGAAGACGACCGTGTCGTCGACACGGTTGAGGAACTCGGGCCGGAAGTGCTGCTTGAGCTCTTCGTTGACCTTCGCCTTCATCCGGTCGTATCCGGTCTTGGTGTCGCCCTGGGCCGCGAAGCCCAGGTTGAAGCCCTTCGAGATGTCCCGCGTACCCAGGTTGGTCGTCATGATGATGACCGTGTTCTTGAAGTCCACGACCCGGCCCTGGGAGTCGGTCAAGCGACCGTCCTCCAGGATCTGGAGAAGGGAATTGAAGATATCCGGGTGCGCCTTCTCGACCTCGTCGAAGAGGACGACGGAGAACGGCTTCCGGCGGACCTTCTCGGTCAGCTGGCCGCCCTCTTCGTAGCCCACGTAGCCGGGGGGCGAACCGAAGAGACGGGAAACCGTGTGCTTCTCGCTGAACTCCGACATGTCGAGGGAGATCAGCGCGTCCTCGTCGCCGAAGAGGAATTCGGCGAGCGTCTTGGAGAGCTCGGTCTTACCGACGCCCGAGGGGCCGGCGAAGATGAACGAGCCACCGGGACGCTTCGGGTCCTTGAGACCCGCACGGGTACGGCGGATCGCCTGCGAGAGGGCCTTGATGGCGTCCTTCTGGCCGATGACGCGACGGTGGAGCTCGTCCTCCATGCGCAGGAGCCGCGAGGACTCCTCCTCGGTCAGCTTGAAGACGGGAATGCCGGTCGCGGTCGCGAGGACTTCGGCGATGAGCTCGCCGTCGACCTCGGCGACGACGTCCATGTCGCCGGCCTTCCATTCCTTCTCGCGCTTGGCCTTCGCCGCCAGCAGCTGCTTCTCCGAATCACGGAGGGAGGCCGCCTTCTCGAAGTCCTGGGAGTCGATGGCCGACTCCTTGTCGCGACGGACGTTCGCGATCTTCTCGTCGAACTCGCGGAGGTCCGGCGGTGCGGTCATCCGGCGGATGCGCATCCGGGAGCCGGCCTCGTCGATCAGGTCGATCGCCTTGTCCGGCAGGAAGCGGTCCGAGATGTAGCGGTCCGCGAGGGTGGCCGCCTGCACGAGGGCCTCGTCCGTGATGGAGACGCGGTGGTGGGCCTCGTAGCGGTCGCGCAGGCCCTTGAGGATCTCGATCGTGTGGGGGAGGGAAGGCTCCGCCACCTGGATCGGCTGGAAACGGCGCTCCAGCGCCGCGTCCTTCTCGAGGTGCTTGCGGTACTCGTCCAGGGTCGTGGCACCGATGGTCTGGAGCTCACCACGGGCCAGCATGGGCTTGAGGATGCTGGCGGCATCGATCGCGCCCTCGGCGGCACCCGCACCCACGAGGGTGTGGAGCTCGTCGATGAACAGGATGATGTCGCCGCGGGTGCGGATCTCCTTGAGCACCTTCTTGAGGCGCTCCTCGAAGTCACCGCGGTAGCGGGAACCGGCGACCAGGGCGCCCAGGTCGAGGGTGTAGAGGTGCTTGTCCTTGAGGGTCTCGGGCACCTCGCCCTTGACGATGGCCTGGGCCAGGCCCTCGACGACGGCAGTCTTGCCGACGCCGGGCTCGCCGATGAGCACCGGGTTGTTCTTGGTCCGGCGGGACAGCACCTGCATGACCCGCTCGATCTCCTTCTCGCGCCCGATGACCGGGTCGAGCTTGGATTCGCGGGCAGCCTGGGTGAGGTTGCGGCCGAACTGGTCGAGGACGAGCGAGGTCGAGGGGGTTCCCTCGGCCGGGCCGCCTGCCGTGGCCGACTCCTTGCCGCCTCCGGAGTAACCGGAGAGCAGCTGGATGACCTGCTGCCGGACCCTGTTCAGATCGGCGCCCAGCTTCACGAGGACCTGGGCGGCGACGCCCTCGCCCTCGCGGATCAGGCCGAGCAGGATGTGCTCGGTGCCGATGTAGTTGTGGCCGAGCTGGAGGGCCTCTCGGAGCGAAAGCTCCAGGACCTTCTTCGCCCGCGGGGTGAAGGGGATGTGGCCGGACGGGGCCTGCTGCCCCTGACCGATGATCTCCTCAACCTGCTGGCGAACAGCCTCGAGCGAAATCCCGAGGCTCTCCAGGGCCTTAGCGGCGACACCCTCACCCTCGTGGATCAAGCCCAGGAGGATGTGCTCGGTGCCGATGTAGTTGTGGTTGAGCATCCGGGCTTCTTCCTGAGCCAGGACGACAACCCGCCGCGCGCGGTCGGTGAACCTCTCGAACATCGTTTATCGCTCCTCAGAGCGGTCGGGCAGTTCGGGGTCGGTCCCCGCCCTGTCCTTCCGCATGCTAGTCCCGCGGGGCGGGACAGCTCATTCCAACTGCCGACATCCGTCCGCGGCTCACCCTCACGTTCTGTGGGAAAACCGGCCGCAAGAGCCGACAACTGCTCCAACCCGATGGTGCGAGACGATGTTCCCGCAGGCCAGGCAGATACCCGTCACACGTGTACGCCGATGGCGAACGGAACCCCCTCGAAGGCCGTTCACCTCGCCGTGTCGCCCCTATCCACTAGGAATGTCTTACCCCTAAGGACGGACGGTCCATGCCGGGGACCACGGTTGTCTCCGCTACGGGCGAACAGGCTTCCGTCTTCGAATGTGGGACGGAGCGTGCCGGATGTTTACGTTCCGTATTCTTCCGTACGCATCGCGTAACCCGGAGCGCAATCCGCAGTTGCTCGGGACATGGCACTCACCGCCGCCGGGAACGCCCTCGGCCTCGCCGCCGTCCCGCCGCCCCGGACCGCGCCCGGAGCGGAGTCCTACGCCGCCTGGTACGCCCGGGTACCCGGCTGGACCCTGGCCGCCGCCGCGCCCGCCCGGCTCGCCACCGGGACGGTGTTCGACGTACTGGAGCTGCCGGCCGACGCGGGGACGCAGGTGCTGCGACGTCGGGTCGCCACCGGGCCGGTGGCCGTCGCGGGCCGCCGGATGCGGTTCCTGGTGGCCCCGGGGGGCGCGGAGGAGCTGGACGGGCTCCTCGACTGGCTGGAATGGGGCGGGGTGGACCTCGACCTCACCGCGCTCGGGGAGGGGGGTCTGATCACCGCCCCGGCGCCTCCCGGACAGCACGCGGCGCACGGCCCCCGGGGGGCCGCAGTGTGGCTGCGGCCCCCCGAGCAGGGGTGCGAGGCATCACTGCCCGCCCTGCCCGGTCCCGGGCAGGGCGCCGGACCCGATCTCGTACGCCTGGTCGCCGCGGCGGCGACCGAGTGCCACAGGGCACGCCTGCGGCGGCGTACGGCCCCGGCGGGGCGGGCCGGCGCCGTCGGTCAGGCCCGGTTCTCGTAGGCCTCGCGGATCTCGGCGGGGACGCGGCCGCGGTCGTTGACCGTGAGGCCCTTGGCCTTCGCCCACGCGCGGATCTCCGCGGTGTCCGGGTTGCCGGACGTGGCGGCGGCGCGGCCCTTGGAACGGCCCGCGGCGGCACGGCCACCGGTGCGGCGACCGCTCTTGGTGTAAGGGTCGAGCAGGCCGCGAAGCTTTTCAGCATTGGCGGCGGTGAGGTCGATCTCGTAGGTCTTGCCGTCCAGAGCGAACGTCACCGTCTCGTCCGCCTCGCCACCGTCGAGGTCGTCGACAAGAAGGACCTGAACCTTCTGTGCCACCGGATTTCCTTTCATCGAAAATGCAGTACGCGGAAAGGAAACCGCTTTTGCCGGGAAAACACAAACCCCCGGTGAGAGGTTCAAGGCCGCCGCACAGCGGGAAACGTACGCGATTCGGACATAGGCCACAGGCGTGCGGAGCCCGTAAAAGCGGCTCTGATCGAGCACCCACGGATCAGAGGTGCAGAAGCATCCGACTGTTGCCCAAGGTGTTCGGCTTCACTCGTTCGAGACCGAGGAACTCGGCGACGCCCTCGTCATAGGAACGCAGGAGCTCCATGTAGACATCGGTCTCCACCGCGGTCTCCCCGATCTCGACGAAGCCGTGCTTCGCGAAGAAGTCCACTTCGAAGGTGAGGCAAAAAACCCGGCTCACGCCGAGCCGGCGCGCGGTCTCCAACAACTGGGCCAGCACCCGATGCCCTACGCCGGCCCCCTTCAAGGCGCGGTCGACGGCGAGAGTGCGTACTTCGGCGAGGTCTTCCCACATCACGTGGAGAGCGCCGCAGCCCACGACCTGGCCGTCGCCGTCGCGTTCCGCGACCCAGAACTCCTGGATGTCCTCGTAAAGGACCACGGGGGCTTTGTCCAGCAGGATGCGCTGCTGCACGTACTGGTCGAGCAGACGGCGCAGCGCGGGAACGTCGCTCGTGCGCGCGCGGCGGATGGTCACTGATTTAGCGTCTTCGGTGGAAAACTCTCCCATGCGGTGACGCTATCGCCCCGGCTCGGACGGCCGCTCGCCGGTCTGCTGCCCGGCTTCCGCGGCCGGTGGGGCCGGCGTTTCGGCGACGGCGCGTTCCGCCGGTTCCGCGGGCGCCTCGTCGTCGTGGCCGACGATCCGTACGGCGTCCCGGAGGGCTTCCCGCTGTTCCTGGGACATCATGCCGAAGAAGGCCACGAGGGCGGCCGCCGGGTTGTCGCTGGTCGACCAGGCCTCGTTCATCAGGGCGGCCGAGTAGGCGGCTCGGGTGGAGACCGCCGTATAGCGATAGGCGCGGCCCTCGGCTTCCCGCCGGACCCAGCCCTTCTGATGGAGGTTGTCCATAACGGTCATGACCGTGGTGTACGCGATGGACCGTTCCTGCTGAAGGTCTTCCAGGACTTCACGAACGGTGACCGGGCGGTTCCACTGCCACACCCGTGTCATCACGGCGTCTTCGAGTTCTCCCAAGGGGCGAGGCACAACAGCACGATAGTGCGGGTTGTGGGGAATTGCCCGACTATTCGGAAGGCAACGCGCGACAAATGTGGGGGCCCCGACTCGGTCGGGGCCCCCACGGGAGTTCTCCGGGTCAGTTCCCGGTCTGCCGGGCCGCCTCGGCGCGGGCGAGTACGGCGTCCACCGCCGCGTCTTCCTTTGCCTTGTTGGCGCCGCCCTGGCTCTTCACGATCGTCTTGACGAGGAAGACGAAGAACACGGCCATCACGAAGGGGGGCACGAGCGCGGAAACGTAGTCCATGCCCACCAGCGTAGCTATCCCGCCGCGCGGTCGTCCTTCGGGGGCGGGGTCGGCTTGCGGCGCGGCGGGAAGACCTCACCCGGAGTGGGGACGGGCCGGTCCGGGTGCGGGGCCGGCTTCCCGCCCGGCTGCGCGGGCTTCTCGGCGGGCTGCGCGGGCTTCTCGGCGGGCCGGGGCGCCGGGCGGGGCGCGGGCCCCGGTTCGGGGCGCCGCTCCTCCTCGCGGCCGCCGGCCAGGGCCAGCAGGCGGGTCCGGGGCGCGGGCGTGGTGGAGAACCGGCGGCGTACGGAGCGCTCCGCGACCGTCTGGGCCCGCTCCAGCACCGCGGCGGCGACCGGGTTGGCGCGCAGCGCCCGCAGTGCGGCGAGGTCGTCGGGGACGGGCTCGTAGCCGGCGGCCAGGGCGTCCTGGAGCAGCTCCAGGTACCCGGGCAGGCTGCCCGGGAGGGCGGCTCTGTAGCGGGCCAGGTCGGCGAGGAGGAACTCTCTGAGCCGCCCCGCCTCCTGCACCGCGTCGTCCACCGACGCCGCGAGGCGCAGGCAGTCCTGGACCTCGCCGGCCGTCAGGGGGGCCGGGGAGGACTGGAGGGCGTGGGCGAGCGAACGCCTGAGCAGGTGCAGCTCAGCAGCGCTGAACGCCATGCCGCCGCGGGAACCGTAGGGCGTGGGCATGGGGCGAAGATACGCGCTAATCGGACAAAATCCCCCGATGTGGGCTCTTCCCGGCGCGCCGGGGTTCTTCGCGGGCGCGCGCTACGGCTGCGCCTTGACCGCTTCCAGGAAGGCGGCCCAGGCGGCGTGGGTGGTGGCCAGGACCAGGTGCGCCGGGTCCGCGCGGTCCGCGACGCGGACCAGGACGCCGGGGGCCGAGGCGACGTAGACGCACGCGTCGCCGTCGCCGCAGTAGGACGACTTCTGCCAGGTGAGCCGAGCGGTCGCGGTCATGGTGGTCTCCTCCGCCGGGGAAGGGTTCGGGTGTTTCCCGGAGGGACGGTAACCCCGCCGGGCGCGCGTTCCGGCCATTTCGGGGAAATTCCTTGCCGGGGAATTCGCCGGCCGGCCACACGACGGGCCCGTCCGCCCGACGCCGGCTCCCGGCGGGGCGCCCCGCCGGAGGCCCGTGCCGGTCCGGTCGGCCGGGGCCGGCCGGAGCGCGCGCCCGTCGGCCCGGGGCCGTGCGGGGCGCTGCCGGAGCGCGCCGGGCGACGCGCGGCGGGGGGGCCACCGGGCCGGGCTGCGGCGGGGCGGGGCCGGGTCAGTCGAAGTTGGGCGCGTTGCGTTCGTAGACCAGGCGCAGGCCGATCAGCGTCAGCCACGGTTCGTGGTCGTCGATCGCCGAGGACTCGCCGAGGACCATCGGGGCCAGGCCGCCCGTCGCGATGACGCGTACGTCGTCCGGCTCGCCGTGCGGGCCGGCCAGCTCCTTGGCCATGCGCGCGACGACACCGTCCACCTGGCCCGCGAAGCCGTACACCACGCCCGACTGCATCGCCTCGACCGTGGACTTGCCGATCACGTTGCGCGGGCGGGCCAGCTCGATCTTGCGCAGCTGGGCGCCCCGGACGCCCAGCGCCTCCATCGAGATCTCGATGCCCGGGGCGATCACGCCGCCCACGTACTCGCCCTTCGCCGACACCGCGTCGAAGGTCGTCGCCGTACCGAAGTCGACCACGATCGCCGGTCCGCCGTAGAGCTCGACGGCGGCGACCGCGTTGATGATGCGGTCCGCGCCGACCTCCTTCGGGTTGTCCATCAGGATCGGCACGCCGGTCTTGATGCCGGGCTCCACCAGCACCGCGGGCACGTCACCGTAGTACCGGCGGGTGACCTCGCGGAGCTCGTGCAGCACCGAGGGGACCGTCGAGCAGATCGCGATGCCGTGGATCCCGTCGCCCAGTTCGGTGCCGAGCATCGGGTGCGTACCCATCAGACCCTGCATCAGGACGGCCATCTCGTCGGCCGTGCGGCGCGGGTCGGTCGAGATGCGCCAGTGCTCGACGATCTCGTCACCGTCGAACAGGCCCAGAACCGTATGGGTGTTGCCGACGTCGATGGTGAGGAGCATCGGTTACACCGCCTCGCGCAGATCGAGGCCGATGTCGAGGATCGGCGAGGAGTGCGTCAGCGCGCCGACCGCGAGGTAGTCCACACCGGTCAGGGCGTAGTCGCGGGCGGTGTCCAGGGTGAGCCGGCCCGAGGACTCCAGGGTGGCGCGGCCGGCGACGAGGGCGACCGCCTCGGCCGTCTGGGCCACCGTGAAGTTGTCCAGCAGGATCAGGTCGGCGCCCGCCTCCAGGACCTCGCCGATCTGCTCCAGGGTGTCGACCTCGACCTCGATCGGGACCTCCGGGAAGGCCTCGCGCACGGCGGTGAACGCCTGCGCGACACCGCCCGCCGCGACGACGTGGTTGTCCTTGACGAGCGCCGCGTCCGACAGGGACATGCGGTGGTTGACGCCGCCGCCGCATCGGACCGCGTACTTCTCCAGCGCGCGCAGGCCCGGCGTGGTCTTGCGGGTGTCGCGGACCTTGGCCGTCGTGCCCTCCAGGGCGTCCGCCCAGCGGCGGGTGGCGGTCGCGATGCCGGACATCCGGCACAGGATGTTCAGCGCGCTGCGCTCGGCGGTCAGCAGGTCGCGGGTGCGGGAGCGTACGGACAGCAGCAGCTGGCCGGCCTTGACGGCGTCGCCGTCCTCCGCGTGCCGCTCCACCTCGAACGCCTCGGTGCACACCATCGAGAACACGGCCTCGGCGACGCGCAGACCGGCCACGACGCCGTCCTCGCGGGCCACGAAGTCCGCGACGGCCTCCGCCTCTTCGGGCACGGTGGCGACGGTGGTGACGTCGACCCCGCCGTCCAGGTCCTCGGACAGCGCCATGTGCGCGATGTCCTCGACCTCGATCGGGTCCAGGCCGGCGTCGGTCAGCAGCTGGGCCAGCGCCGGGTCCAGGCCGGACTCCTCGCCCTCACCGCAGGCACAGTCGTCGCCGCAACCGCCCTCCGACCGCTCGATGAGGGGAAGTTCGTCGTGCTGGTGGTCGTGCTCGTGCGTGCTCACGCTGACTGCTCCATGCTGTCGTTGAGGAGAGGGTGTTGTACGGATGGGAAGTCCGCGGAGTCGGTGGGCGTGACGACCAGGGCCCGCTTCTCGGTCGCGGAGAGCCGGACGACGAGGTGGCGCCGCCAGTTCGCGTCGTCCCGGTCGGGGTGGTCCTCGCGCCAGTGGCAGCCGCGGGTCTCCTCGCGCCGCCGCGCGGCGGCGACCAGGACCCGGGCCACGCACAGGAGGTTGGTGGCCTCCCAGGTGTCGACGCCCGGTTCGGCGGTCTTGCCGTGCGTCTCGAGCTCGCCCAGCGCGGCCGCGTACAGGTCTTCGAGCGCGGCGGCGGCCCCGGCGAGGGAGCCGGCCGAGCGCAGGACCCCCGCGCCGTCCGTCATGATGCGCTGGATCTCGTAGCGCGCCCCGGAGGGCTGGAGCGGGCCGGTGGCGGGGACGGGGACGACCGGGGCGCCCACGGCGGGCGGGTGGGCGACGATGTCCTCGGCGATGCGCTCGGCGAAGACCAGGCCCTCCAGCAGGGAGTTGGAGGCGAGCCGGTTCGCGCCGTGCACGCCGGTGCAGGCGACCTCGCCGCAGGCGTACAGGCCGGGGACCGTGGTGCGGCCGTGCAGGTCGGTCCGTACGCCGCCGGACGCGTAGTGGGCGGCGGGCGCGACCGGGATGGGCTCGGTGACCGGGTCGATGCCGTGGGCGCGGCAGGCGGCGAGGATGGTGGGGAAGCGCTGCTCCCACATCTCGGCGCCGAAGTGCCGGGCGTCCAGGTACATGTGCCGGGTGCCCTGTTCCTGCATGCGGCGCATGATGCCCTTGGCGACGATGTCGCGCGGGGCGAGTTCGGCGAGCTCGTGCTGGCCCACCATGAAGCGCACCCCGTCGGCGTCGACGAGGTGGGCGCCCTCGCCGCGGACCGCCTCCGACACCAGCGGCTGCTGGCCCTCGGCGTCCGGTCCCAGGAACAGCACCGTCGGGTGGAACTGCACGAACTCCAGGTCGGAGACCTCGGCGCCGGCGCGCAGGGCGAGGGCCACGCCGTCGCCCGTGGAGACGGCCGGGTTGGTGGTGGCGGAGAAGACCTGGCCCATGCCGCCTGTCGCGAGGATCACGGCCGGGGCGTGGACGGCGCCGACGCCGTCGTGCTGGCCTTCGCCCATGACGTGCAGGGTGACGCCGGCCGTACGCCCTTCGGCGTCCTGGAGGAGGTCCAGTACGAGCGCGTTCTCGACGGTGCGGATACCGGCCGCCTGGACGGCCTCGACCAGGGCCCGGGAGATCTCGGCGCCCGTCGCGTCGCCGCCCGCGTGCGCGATCCGGCGTCGGTGGTGGCCGCCTTCGCGGGTCAGCTCGATCTCGCCCGTCTCGGCGGACGTGTCGAAGACGGCGCCGGACTCCATGAGGCGGCCCACCGCGCCCGGGCCCTCGGTGACGAGCAGCCGTACGGCGGCCTCGTCGCACAGGCCCGCCCCGGCGACCAGGGTGTCGTCCAGGTGCTGCTCGGGTGTGTCGCCCTCGCCGAGGGCGGCCGCGATGCCGCCCTGTGCCCAGCGGGTGGAGCCGTCGTCGAGCCGGGCCTTGGTGACCACGACCGTACGGCGGCCCGCGGCGGCGCAGCGCAGCGCCACCGTCAGGCCCGCGACGCCCGAGCCGACGACCACGACATCGGCTTCGACGGCCCAGCCGGGGGCGGGGGCGTGCAGCCGTATGCCGGTGCCGGCGGTGGCTGTGCCTGGGGTGCTCACGTGTGTGCTCCGAACTCCAATGGGATGTTGTCGATCAGCCGGGTCGTGCCCACCTTCGCGGCGACGGCCAGAACGGCCTGACCGGTGAAGTCGGGGCCGACCTCGGTGAAGTCCTGCGGGTCCACCAGCGCCAGGTAGTCCAGGGCCAGCGGCGGGTCCTGGCGGCCGGCCTCCTCCAGGACGTGCCGGGCGGCCGCCCGTACGGCGTCGGGCAGGCTCTGGCCGGCGGCGGAGACCGCGACCGAGACGGCGTGCGCGTCGGCGGAGGCGCGGATCTCACCGAGCCGGGCCAGGCCGGTGGCCCGCTGGTCGCTGGCGGGGGCGGCCTCCGCGCGGGCGCAGAGCGCGGCCTGGGCGGCGAGCCGGTCGCGGCCCGCGAACAGGGCGTGGGACAGGGCCAGGGCCGTGCGGCGCTCGGCGGGCGAGAGGTAGCGGTTGCGGGAGGACAGGGCGAGGCCGTCCTCCTCGCGGACGGTGGGGACGCCCACCACGTCCACCGCGAAGTTGAGGTCGGTGACCATCCGCCGGATCAGGGCCAGCTGCTGCGCGTCCTTCTGGCCGAAGAGGGCCAGGTCGGGGCGGGTGAGGTGGAGCAGCTTGGCGACGACGGTGAGCATCCCGTCGAAGTGGCCGGGTCGGGTGGCCCCTTCGAGGCGGCCGCCCATGGGGCCGGCGCTGATCCGCACCTGGGGGTCGCCGCCGGGGTAGACCTCGTCGACGGACGGGGCGAATACGGCGTCGGCGCCCGCCGCGCGGGCGAGCGCGAGGTCGGCGTCGAGGGTGCGGGGGTAGCGGTCGAGGTCCTCGTTGGCCCCGAACTGGAGGGGATTGACGAAGACGGTGACGACGACCTGGCCGGTGGGACCGACGAGATCACGGGCGGCGCGGACCAAGGTGGCGTGGCCGTCGTGCAGGGCGCCCATGGTCATGACGACGGCGCGGCGGCCGGTGCGCGGGAGCCGGTGCAGCGCGTCCGCGGTGTCCAGCAGCAGGGGGTGCTCGGTCATCGGCCGTCGCCCTCGGGGTCGGTTTCGGAATCGGGGGCGGTCTCGCTCCCGGCGAGGGCCCCCAGCAGGTCCTCGGCGAGCTCGGGCTTGAGCAGACCGTGCGCCAGGGCGCGGTCGGCGGTGGTGCGGGCCATCGCGAGGTAGCCGGGGACGGCGGCCGGGGCGTGCCTGCGCAGCTCGGAGACGTGCGCGGCGACCGTACCGGCATCTCCGCGGGCCACCGGCCCGGTGAGCGCGGAGTCGCCGGAGCGCAGGGCGTTGTCCAGGGCCGCGCCGAGGAGGGGGCCGAGCATCCGGTCGGGGTGCTCGACGCCGGCCTTGCCCAGCAGCTCCATGGCCTGGGCGACCAGGGTGACCAGGTGGTTCGCGCCCAGGGCGAGGGCGGCGTGGTAGAGCGGACGGTTCTCCTCCGCGATCCACTCGGGCTCCCCGCCCATCTCGATGACCAGCGCCTCGGCGGCGAGCCGCAGCTCTTCGGGGGCGGTCACGCCGAAGGAGCAGCCGGCGAGGCGCTGCACGTCGACCTCGGTGCCGGTGAAGGTCATCGCGGGGTGCAGGGCCAGCGGCAGGGCGCCCGCGCGGCGGGCCGGGTCCAGGACGGCGGTCCCGTAGCGCCCGGAGGTGTGGACGAGGAGCTGGCCGGGGCGGATCGCACCCGTGTCGGCGAGCCCCTCGACGAGGCCGGGCAGGGCGTCGTCCGGGACGGTCAGGAGCACCAGGTCGGCGCGTTCGAACACCCGCTCGGCCGGGACGACCGGCACGTCGGGCAGCATTCGCGCGGCCCGGCGGCGGGAGGCGTCGGAGACGCCGGAGACGGCGACGGGGCGGTGCCCGGCCTGCTGGAGGGCGCGGGCCAGCGCGGGGCCGACCCGGCCGGCGCCGACGACGCCCACGGCGAGCCGGGCAGGGCGGTCGGACGGATCCCGGGGCTCCGTCTGATGGGCTGCGTTCACGCGGGGAATGCCTTCCGTTCCAGTCCGCGGGGGGTACCGGACGATACGCCGCCATGCTAGCCCCTGGGCGTGTCGGCCGGTCGGCGGTGGCCGGGCGATGATCGGGCCATGACGGATGACGAAGAACGGACGAAGCGGCTGGTGGCGGCGTGGCGCGGGGCCGACCGGGTGCTGTCGCGGAGCCTGCTGGAGCCGACGGTGGGCGAACTGCTGGCGACCCTGCCGGGGCTGGCGGAGGCGGACCCGGACGAGGGCGCCGACGTGTACGGCGACGGGGTGGTGGCCCGGCTGGAACAGCGTGTCGCGGAGCTGCTGGGGATGGAGGACGCGGCGTTCTTCCCGAGCGGGACGATGGCCCAGCAGGTTGCGCTGCGGTGCTGGGCGGGGCGGACCGGTAACCCGGTGGTGGCGCTGCACCCGATGAGCCACCCGGAGCTGTGGGAGGGGGGCGCGCTGTCGGTGGTGTCGGGGCTGCGGACGGTGCACCCGACGCGGGAGGCGCGGCAGCCGACGGCGCGGGAGGTCGCGGAGCTGGCGGAGCCGTTCGGCACGCTGATGCTGGAGCTGCCGCTGCGGGAGGCGGGGTTCCTGCTGCCGACGTGGGAGGAGCTGGTCGCGCTGGTGGAGGCGGCCCGCGAACGGGATGCGGTGGTCCACTTCGACGGGGCCCGGCTGTGGGAGTCGACGGTGCAGCTCGGGCGGCCGCTGCCGGAGATCGCGGGGCTCGCGGATTCGGTGTACGTCTCCTTCTACAAGTCGCTCGGGGGGCTGAGCGGGGCGGCGCTGGCGGGGCCGGCGGCGCTGGTCGGGGAGGCCCGGGTGTGGCGCCACCGGTACGGGGGCCAGATCTTCCGGCAGTTCCCGCAGGCGCTGTCCGCGCTGGCCGGGCTGGAGCGGGAGCTGCCGCGGCTGCCGTCGTACGTGGCCCAGGCGCGGGTGGTCGCGGCGGCGCTGCGGGAGGGCTTCGCGGAGGCGGGACTGCCGTGGTTCCGGGTGCACCCGGAGGTGCCGCACACGCACCAGTTCCAGGTGTGGCTGCCGTACGAGGCGGACCGGCTGACGGAGGCGGGGCTGCGGCAGGCGGAGTCGACCGGCCGCGTCCTGTTCCGCCGCTGGTCCCCCGCCGGCCCTCCGGCCGTGTCCCTGACGGAACTGGAGCTCACCTCCCCGTCCCTCTCCTGGACCCCGTCGGACATCCGCACGGCGGTCGCCGACTTCGCGTCCTACCTGTAGCCGCCCCCGTCCGCTACGACGACCAGCCCCGCCGCCACTCGAAGCGCGGGCCCGCACAACGCCCACCGCGCGGCGCCGCTGCGGGGGCCGGCCCCGAGCCCCCGCGCCTCAAACGCCGGCGGGCTGAACTCCCCGGGCCGGCCCCGTCGCTCGGACGGACCCGTGTGGGGGGCGGGTGGCAGGGGGCCCGGGAGAATGGGGCGATGAGCGTCACCATCGACATCGCCGGGCTCCCCGCGGAGCGGATCCGCTTCGCGCCCTCCCCCCTCGCGGAACTCTGCATGGCCCTGCACGCGCTCTCCCAGCCGGCCCACCACCCCCGCCTCGCCCCCTGGGCCACCGCCACCGCCGCCGCGTTCGACTCCTGCCTCGCCGACCGGCTCCTGGAGGCCGACTTCCTCTGGCGCAGCTCCTTCTCCGACATCTTCATGCCCTTCGCGGGCACCCCCGGCGGCACCGGCCTGCCCGGCGCGACCCTGGCCGAGGAGCTCGACGTACTCGACGGCCTCGACGACGAGCGCTTCGTGACGGCCGCCCTCGAACACTGCTGGCTCGCGCTCTACAACGAGGGCGGCGCCCCCTCCCCCCTCAAGGACCCCGCCTCCCGCACCAAGGTCCTGGAGGCCGCCGCCGCCCGCGGTCCGGCCCAGCTGCGCTTCTCGCGGCGGCTCCTGGACGACACCGCCGCCGTCCGCGTCTGGCTGCGCCGCCTCCTGGAGGACTGCGACGAGGCGTTCTTCGCCGAGACGTGGCGGCGGACCGGCCCCCAGCAGGCCGCCGACGCCCGCCACAAGACCGAGGTGCTGCGCCGCAAGGGCCTGCCCACCGCGCTCCGGGAGGTCTCGGCGGCGCTGAGCGTCGACGAGGCCGGGACCACCATCACCGCCGACAAGATGGTCGACGGGTCGGCCACCGCCACGGACCCCGCCATCGGCCCCGGCCTGGTCTTCATTCCCACCAACTTCGGCTGGCCGCACCTCCTCGTACTGCACGCCCCCGGCTGGCGCCCGGTGGTGCACTACCCCCTCGGCTCGCCTGAACCGGCCTCCGCCCCCGGCTCGGTGGAGCTGCTGCGGCGGCGTATGGACGCCCTCGCGCACCCGATGCGGATGCAGTTGTGCCGCAGCCTGGCCAGGGCCCCGTACACCACCGGCGAGCTGGCCACCGTCTGCGGCATATCCGCCCCGGAGGTCTCCCGCCACCTCGCCGTGCTCAAGAAGGCCGGGCTGCTGCACACGCGCCGCCAAGGCCGTTACGCACAGCACCAGTTGGACCTGTCGGTGGTGGCCCGCATCGGCTCCGACTTCATCGAGGGCGTCCTCCGCTGACCCGTGGCCGGCAACTCCCCCGGACCTGGCTGGAATTCGCAGTCTGGCGGGAGCGGCCCTCCGCTGCTTAACGTGCGTCCACCGTCCAGCCCGCCGCACCCTGCCGATGAAAGGACCTCCATGCCCTCACGCCGTATAGCCGCAGCCACCGCCGCCCTGGCCGCGCTGGCCCTGGCCTCCCCGCTGCTGCTCGCCGGGCCCGCCGGCGCCAGCAGTCCGCAGAGCGACGCCGCCAAGGGTGACGCGCTGGCGAGGAAACTGGTCCAGGAGGCGACCGGCAAGGGCGCCGAGAAGCACCTCAAGGTCTTCCAGTCCATCGCGGACTACAACAACGGCACCCGCGTGGCCGGCTCCAAGGGCCACGTGCAGTCCGCCCAGTACGTGGAAGCCGTGATGAAGGCCGCCGGGTACGAGGTCACCAAGAACGCGTTCGACTTCGTGTACGTCGAGACGGTCGCCGAGACGCTGAAGGTCAACGGCGCCGCCCCGCGCGACGTCCCGGTCAAGCTGATGACGTACACCGCGAGCGGTCCGGTCGGCGGCGTCACGGCGCGGCTCGCCGTCGCCCCCGTCGACGCGGACGGTACGAACGGCTGCGAGCCGGGCGACTTCGCCCCCGGCGCGTTCACCGGCCGCATCGCACTCGTCAAGCGCGGCGGCTGCACCTTCGCCGTCAAGCAGGCCAACGCCGCGGCGGCCGGGGCGGTCGGCGCGCTCATCTACAACAACACCGAGGGCGCCCTGAACGGCACGCTCGGCGCGGCCGACGCGGGCAAGGTCCCCACCGGCGGCGTCACCCAGGCGGAGGGCGAGAAGCTCGCCGCCGAGGCCGCGGCCGGACCGGTCGAGGTCACCCTGGACATCCGCGAGCTCCGCGAGAACCGCACGACGTACAACGTCATCGCCGAGACCCGTGGCGGCGACGAGAACAACACCGTCTTCCTCGGCGCGCACCTCGACTCGGTCGCGGCCGGTCCCGGCATCAACGACAACGGCTCCGGCTCGGCCGGCATCCTCCAGGTCGCGCAGCGCCTCGCGAGCAGCCAGAAGAAGATCAAGAACAAGGTCAAGTTCGCCTGGTGGTCGGCGGAGGAGTTCGGCCTGCTCGGCTCCGAGGCGTACGTGGGCGGCCTGACGGACGCGCAGAAGAAGCAGATCCGGCTCTACCTGAACTTCGACATGATCGCCTCGCCGAACGCCGCCTACTTCGTCTACGACGGCGACGACTCGGACAAGGTCGGCTCCGGCCCCGGGCCCGAGGGCTCCGCCCAACTGGAGAAGGGCATCACGGACTTCCTGGACGGACGGAAGATCCCGCACGAGGGATCGGACTTCACCGGCCGCTCCGACTACGGCCCGTTCATCGAGGCCGGGATCCCCTCCGGGGGTACGGACACGGGCGCCGAAGGCATCAAGACGGCGGCGCAGGCGGCCAAGTTCGGCGGCCAGGCCGGTGTGGCCTACGACGTGAACTACCACGGCAAGGGCGACACCATCGCCAACATCGACCAGAAGGCGCTCGACATCAACGTCGACGTCATCGCGAACGCGGTCGGCCACTACGCCTACGACCTGGCCCCGCTCGCCGTGCCGGTCCCGCCCGGGCCCGCGGGCGGCGGCGCGGGCGGCAGCGGCGGCGGCCTGCGCGAGGGCCACGACCACGGCGTGACGCGGTAGTGCGGCGCTCCGGCCGGGCGGCGCCCCGCCGCGTCAGCCCGGCCGGACCCCGAAGCCGGGCAGCCCCGGCAGCCCTTGCAACCCCACCGGCTGCACCAGCCACCCGAAGTCCCCGAGCCCGCCGCGGGCGGTGAGTTCGGCCGCCTCCCCCGCCGAGACGAGGGCGCGCACGTACCCGGCCGGGTCCGTCGACGCCAGCGACAGCGGCGGCCGGGCCCCCGAGACGCCGAGGGCCGCCAGCGCCTCCCGCTGCGTGAGCAGGGCCGCGCCCGGTCCGGCGCAGGCGTCCAGGGCCACGTGCGCGGTGATGTCGCAGCTGCCGTCGGGGACCGGCGGGACCTCCCGGCCGCCGCGGAAGCCGGTCAGGGTGCCGTACGGGGGGCGTGCCCCGCGGGTGTGCGCGTAGTCCGCCGCCACCGCCAGGCCCCGTTCGAGGGTCGCGACGGCCGCCGCCCAGGCCTCGTCGCGCGGGCGGCCGATCTCCGCCCGGCCCCCGCCCGGCCACCACTGCTCCAGCCAGGCCCGGTCGCGGGTCTCCAGCGGGCCGCCCGGGCTCTGCGTACCGTCCGGCGCGACCAGGACGTACCGCCCGTCCTCGGCGACCTCCAGCGGTACGTTGTCCAGCCACTCGTTGGCGAACAGCAGCCCCGTGGTCCCCGCGGGCGGCTGCGCGACCCAGCGGACGCGCGGGTCCAGCCCCTCGGGCCGGGCCGCGCGTTCCACGGCGTACGGGCGCACCCGCGCCGCCGTCGACGCGGGCAGGGCGGCGAGCACCCCGGTCAGGAGTTCCCCGCGCCCGGCCCCCACGTCGACCAGGTCCAGCCCCTCGGGGCGGCCGAGGGCCTCGTCCACCGCGAGGAGGAGCCGGGCCACGGCGCCCGCGTAGAGCGGGGAGGCGTGCACGGAGGTACGGAAGTGCCCGGCGGGGCCGGGGCCGCGGGGGTCCACGTAGAAGCCGCCCGGCCCGTACAGCGCGGCCTCCATGGCGGTCCGCCAGCGGACCGGCCCGATCCCTTCACCCTGAGCGCTCATCCCCCACAGGCTAAGCTCACCCTCCACCTTGGGGAGTACGCCCCCTTCGCGCGGATCGCCCCTGTGGTTGACTCCCGCACCTATCTCCGTTGCCTACGCTGGGTTACGTGCAGCGCCTTTACGATTTCCTCCGCAGACACCCGACATGGGTCGACGGCTTCTGGGCCGTCCTCCTGTGCGGGATCGCGCTGCTGGACCTGGCGTCCGCCGGTCACCGCGGCACCGGCGAGCGGCTGCTCACCGTCCCCTCGGTGATCGCCATGGGCGTCGTCATCGCGCTGCGCCGCAAGTGGACGCCGCAGATGTTCTGGCTGGCGGTGGGCACGGGCGTCTACCAGCTGGCCGCCGGGGTCGACGTGCACAACGGCGACTTCGGGATGCTGGTGATCCTCTACACCGTGGCCGCCTCGGCCGAGGTCTCCCGCCGGCTGTCCCGCTTCGCGTTCGCCCTCGGGCTGACCGCCGCGCCCCTGTACGCCCTGCGCTTCCACATCGACAAGGGCAACACCAGCGACAACTTCTTCTTCACCCTCTTCGCCGTCGTCCCCTTCGCCCTGGCCTGGGTGCTGGGCGACTCCCTGCGCACCCGCCGCGCCTACTACGCGCAGCTCGTGGAGCGCAACCAGCGGCTGGAGAAGGAGCGCGAGGCGCAGGCGAAGGTGGCCGTCGCCGCCGAGCGCGCCCGGATCGCCCGCGAGCTGCACGACGTCGTCGCGCACAACGTCTCGGTGATGGTGGTCCAGGCGGACGGCGCCGCGTACGTGATGGACGTGGCGCCGGAACAGGCCAAGGAGGCGCTCCAGACCATCTCGGGCACCGGCCGCCAGGCGCTCGCCGAGATGCGGCGGCTGCTGGGCGTGCTGCGCACCGGCGAGCCGCAGGAGTCCGAGGACTACGTCCCGCAGCCGGACGTCGAACAGATCGAGGTCCTGGTCGAGCAGGTCCGCACGGCCGGGCTCGCCGTGGACTTCGCGGTCGAGGGCGCGCCGCGGCGACTGCCGAGCGGCGTGGAGCTGACGGCGTACCGGATCGTGCAGGAGGCGCTGACCAACACGCGCAAGCACGGCGGCCCCGAGGCGAAGGCGAGCGTCCGGCTGGTGTACTTCGACGACGGGCTCGGGCTGCTGATCGAGGACGACGGGCGGGGCGCGGCCCACGAACTGTACGAGGACGGCGGCGCCGACGGCGCCGGGCACGGACTGATCGGCATGCGCGAACGCGTCGGTATGGTCGGGGGCACGCTGGACGCGGGCCCGCGGCCCGGCGGCGGCTTCCGGATCAGTGCGCTCCTCCCACTCAAGAAGAGGTGATCGATGTCCATCCGCGTGATGCTGGTCGACGACCAGATGCTCCTGCGCACGGGCTTCCGCATGGTGCTGGCGGCCCAGCCGGACATGGAGGTCGTCGCCGAGGCCGGTGACGGCCTGGAGGCGCTGGAGGTGCTGCGGGCCACGAAGGTGGACGTGGTGCTGATGGACGTCCGCATGCCGAGGCTCGACGGGGTGGAGGCGACGCGGCGCATCTGCGAGCCGGAGGAACACCCCAAGGTGATCATCCTGACCACCTTCGACCTGGACGAGTACGCGTTCTCCGGCCTCAAGGCGGGCGCGAGCGGCTTCATGCTCAAGGACGTCCCGCCGGCGGAACTGCTGGCCGCGATCCGCTCGGTGCACAGCGGTGACGCGGTGGTGGCGCCGTCGACGACCCGGCGGCTGCTGGACCGGTTCGCGCCGATGCTGCCGACGACATCGCAGGAGCCGCGGAACAAGGAGATCGAGCGGCTGACGGAGCGCGAGCGGGAGGTCATGCTGCTGGTGGCGCAGGGCCTGTCGAACGGGGAGATCGCGGCCCGGCTGGTCCTGTCGGAGGCGACGGTGAAGACCCACGTGGGCCGCATCCTGACGAAGCTCGGCCTGCGCGACCGCGTCCAAGTGGTCGTCCTGGCCTACGAATCCGGCCTGGTCCGCGCGGGCAGCCCCCCGCCGGCCTGACCGGCGGGAGGCGTCTCCCGGCTATCCGAACTGGCCGGGCTGGTAGTCGCCGGCGGGCTGCTGGACGATGACGTTCAGCCGGTTGTAGGCGTTGATGAGGGCGATCAGCGACACGAGGGCGGCCAGTTGCTCCTCGTCGTAGTGCTTGGCGGCGTTCGCCCACGCCTCGTCCGTGACACCACCGGCCGCGTCCGCGATGCGGGTGCCCTGTTCCGCCAGCTCCAGCGCGGCGCGTTCGGCCTCGGTGAACACCGTGGCCTCCCGCCACACCGCCACCAGGTGCAGGCGCAGGTCGGTCTCACCGGCGGCGACGGCTTCCTTGACGTGCATGTCGGTGCAGAACCCGCACCCGTTGATCTGGCTCGCGCGGATCTTCACCAGTTCCTGCGTGGCGGCGGGCAGCGCCGAATCCGACACCGCCTTGCCGGCCGAGTTGATGTGCTTGAAGAACTTCCCGGCAGTCGCGTTGCCGAAGAGGTTCAAACGGGCGCTCATGGTGTTCTCCTCTGCCGTTTCGGGGTTACACCGCTATGACCGGGCGGCCCGGCCCCGCGTGACAGAAGTCGATGTGACGTGCATCACCCCCGGTGGGCGAGGGGCGGGGCCGGCGCCCGCGTCAGGTCATCCAGCGGTCCGGGCGGGCCGTGGCGCGGGAGGTGCGGGAGCGGTCCGCCTGGGCGTAGAGGAGGGCGGAGGCCTCGGGGGCCGGGCGCAGGCGCGCCGTCACCGTGCCGTTGGCGCCGGTGTCGACATGGACGTCGGCCACGCCGTGGAGGCGCTCCCACGGGCCCCGGGTGAGCCTGACGCTCTGCACCTTGGCGTGCGGAACGATCTCCGTACGGCGGCACAGCAGACCCCGCCTGGCGGCGAAGACGTCCTCGGAGACGGCCACGCCGTAGCCCCGCCACCACACCGGGACCACCCACCGCGCGCCGGCCCCGGGGGCGGGGGAGAAGCTCAGGGCGGCCAGGTCCACGCCCGGGAGCACGCGTGCGATCACCTCGTACGCGGCGGCCCGCGCGGCCACCGGCACCAGGACGTCGTTCTTCGAGCCCGCCACCGCCAGCTCCACCCGTACCCAGCCGCGCCACCGCCACAGCAGCGGCTCGACGATGCGTACGGTCTGCACACGGCCCGGCGGCACCGTCTCGTGGGCCCGGTCCGCCAGCCCGTGGTCGAGCCGCAGCCCGTCGGGGGACTCCGCGACCGTCCAGTCGTACTCGGTCAGGAACCGGCCCACGCTGCTGCTCCAGGCCCAGCCGAGCAGCGGCAGCAGGGCCGCCGCGGCCGCCCAGGGGCTGGCACTGAACCACCACACGGCCACCGGCACGAGGAGCCCGCCGGTGACCGCCGCCAGCACGCCCAGGCTCAGCAGCAGCGAGACCACCAGCTCGCGCGGCCCGACCCGCAGCAGCGCCCGCTCCGGCGCCTCCCCGAGCGCGACCGCCTCGGCCGGCGCGAAACCGGCGGCCCGGGCCAGGAGTTCGGCGCGCAGCGCGGCGGCGTCCTTCTCGGCCAGGTACGCCAGCTCGTCCTTGTCGTCGGTGCCGATGACGTCGATCCGCAGCTTGGCGACCCCCGCGAGCCGGGCCAGCATCGGCCGGGTGACGTCCACCGCCTGGATCCGGTCGAGCCGGATGTGGGCGGTGCGGCGGAAGAGGAGCCCGCTGCGGATGCGCAGCTCGGTGGCGGTGACGGCGTAGTGCGTGAACCACCAGCTCAGCAGCCCGTACGTACCGAAGACCAGGAGCAGGGCGACGAGTACCAGGAAGCGGAGCGACACGGGCAGCTCCGTGATCCACTCCTCCGCCCGGTCGCCCTGCTGCGCGAGCATGCCGATGACGGCCGCGATCGGGACCCAGGCGCGCAGCAGCGGGGTCAGCGGGTGCAGCCGCCGCTCGTACGCGGCCACCGCCACGCCCTCCGGGACGCCCACCGCCTCCGGGACGCCCGCGCCCGCGCCGCCCACCGCCTCCGGGACGCCCGCGCCCGGGACGCCCACCGCTTCCGGGACCCCCACGCCCTCGGCGCCCGCCGGGCTCACAGACCGGCCGATCTTGCCTCGCCGAGCTCCGTCAGCCGGTCGCGCAGCCGCTCGGCCTCCCCCGGCACCAGCCCGGGGATCTTCGCGTCCGTCGCCGCGGCCGCCGTGTGCAGTTGTACGGAGGCCAGCCCGAAGCGCCGCTCCAGCGGCCCCGAGGTCACCTCCACCAGCTGCATCCGGCCGTACGGCACCACCGTCTGGGCCCGCCACAGCACCCCCCGGCTGATCAGCAGGTCGTCGGCGCGCTCCGCGTACCGCCAGGACCGCCAGTTCCGCCCGAGCAGCACCCAGCCCCAGGCCGCCGCCGCGAGCCACAGCGCCCCGCAGGCCGCCCACGCCGGACCGGCGGTCAGCCCCAGCACGACCCCCGTCACCGCCGCGAAGAGAACCGCCCAGAACGCCAGCAGCAGTCGGCGGAGCCTGAGCAGGCCGCCCGGCAGTCCCACCCAGTCGGGGCGGCTCGTCCCACCCCTTGTCCCCATATCCATGCGCACAGCGTATGGCTGAGACAATGCGGCCATGACGGAGACCACGGTCGGCATCGGCGGAGCGGCGGAAAGCACCGACATGGTGCTCAACATCGGACCGCAGCACCCTTCCACGCACGGCGTCCTGCGCCTGCGCCTCGTCCTGGACGGCGAGCGTATCGTCAGCGCCGAGCCGGTGGTCGGCTACATGCACCGCGGCGCCGAGAAGCTCTTCGAGGCCCGCGACTACCGGCAGATCGTGATGCTGGCCAACCGCCACGACTGGCTGTCCGCGTTCTCGAACGAACTCGGCGTGGTCATGGCCGTCGAGCGGATGCTGGGCATGGAGGTCCCCGAGCGCGCCGTGTGGATGCGGACCCTGCTCGCCGAGCTGAACCGGGTCCTGAACCACCTGATGTTCCTCGGGTCGTACCCGCTCGAACTGGGCGGGATCACCCCGATCTTCCACGCGTTCCGCGAGCGCGAGGAGCTACAGGCCGTCATGGAGGAGATCTCCGGCGGCCGGATGCACTACATGTTCAACCGGGTCGGCGGCCTCAAGGAGGACCTCCCGGCCGGCTGGCTCGGCCGGGCCCGCGCCGCGATCGCCGACGTCCGCACCCGCATGGACGTCTACGACAAGCTGGTCCACGGCAACGAGATCTTCCGCGGCCGCACGCGCGGGGTGGGCGTGCTGTCGGCGGAGGCCGTGCACGCGTACGGGGTCTCCGGCCCGATCGCCCGCGCCTCCGGCGTCGACTTCGACCTGCGCCGCGACGAGCCGTACCTGGCCTACGGCGAGCTCCAGGACGTCCTCAAGGTGATCACCCGTCCCGAGGGCGACTGCCTGGCCCGCTTCGAGGTGCTGCTCGACCAGACGCACAACGCCCTCGACCTCGCCGAGGCCTGCCTGGACCGGATGGCGGAGCTGGCGCCCGGGCCGGTCAACCAGCGCCTGCCGAAGGTGCTGAAAGCGCCCGAGGGGAGCACGTACGCCTGGACCGAGAACCCCCTCGGCATCAACGGCTACTACCTCGTGTCGAAGGGCGAGAAGACCCCCTACCGGCTGAAACTGCGCTCGGCGTCCTTCAACAACATCCAGGCGCTCGCGGTGCTGCTGCCGGGCCAGCTGGTCGCGGACATGGTGGCGATCCTCGGCTCGCTGTTCTTCGTGGTCGGCGACATCGACAAGTAGCGGTCCACGGGCGGGCGGGCTGCCGCCGGGCAGTTCCACGAGGCCGACGCCACCGTCTTCGGCCCGGCTGTCGGTGGCGGGGTGCAGACTGGGGGCATGTCCCACTCCCCCCGGCGGGCCTGTCCCGCCTGCGGCCGCGACTGCGCCGTGACGGCCGGCCGGATCGCCCGCCACGACCCGCCCGGCGGCCGGGAGCGCGGTGGCCTGGTGTCCTGCCCCGGTTCCCGCGCCCGCGTGGTCCTCGGCGCCTCGGCCCCCACCCTGGACGGCTTCACCCTCGGCCCGCATCCGGGTCAGCTACCGCTGTTCTGACCCGGGTCCGTCGGACAGGACCTGGTGCCGTGGCCGGGAGAGGTGCCGTGCCGGGCGTCGCGACCCGGCATGCCCTTCCCATCACGGCACTAGGGCGTGTTTCGAAAGTAGCGCCGGCCGCCCGAAGGGCGGGCCCCGCGGCGTCCGGTGCGTGCGATCGCAAGGCGGAGGGTCGCCCTCGTACCGGGCCGTACGCGGGCGATCCCGACAACGCGGCGAGCGTGCGTGCCGGGCGTCGCGGGGCAGGCGGGACTTTCGAAACGCGCCCTAGGAGATCGCGCTGCGCAGGCGGGCCACGTCGACCGGCTCGGTCTCGTCGTGGGCCGTCAGGTCGATGACCTGGCCCACCGCGCGCTGTTCGGCGGTCGCCGCCTTGAACTCCGGTTCGGCGCCGTCCTGTCCGGCCGACTCCGCCTTGTGCACCGCGAGGGCCTCCGCGCCGACGACGTCCGCGAGGTCCTCGTTCTGCACGGACTCGATCACGGCGCGGGCCTGAGCGGCGTTCTTGGTGCCGAAGAAGTCGAAGCCGCCCTCGACGCGCGAAGCGGAACGCCGGGGCGCCGAGTACGGGGCCACCGCGGCCGCGAGCCGCCGGGCCGGAAGTTGCGCGGCTCCGGCGTCCGCCGCCTCTCCCGCGTCCCGGCCCGCCTCACCGCCCGCCGTACGGGTACGGCCGTGCGCGTCGGACCCGCCGGCCGCAGCCACGGCCGGCGCCGCGCCCGACGCTCCCGCCGCCGCGGCCCGCTGCTCCGCCTTGCGCACCAGCGCGGCCATCGCCGCGTTCGCGCGGGCGTACCCGACCGCCGTCGGCGCCCCGCTGCCGGTGCGCTCCTGCGACACCGCCGGGAGTTCCTTCGGCGCGGCCGGTCCCGAAGCCGCCTCGATGGCGAGCAGCCTGCGCCGCTCCAGGGCGCTCGCGCGCTCCGTCTCGGCGGTCGCGTACCGGCGCAGCAGCGCGGCGTGTTCGCCGCGCAGGCCCGCCAGTTCGACCCGCTTGGCCCGCAGCTTCGCGTCGAGCTTGGCGCGCAGCACGCGGGCTTCTTCCAGGTCGGTTTCGAGCTCGGCTATCCGCTCTTCCGTCTTCCACTCGTCCTTGACCCGCTCTCGGGCGAGCTCCGCCACCCGGCGCCCGGCCGAGCGGTCCCAGGAGCGCATGACGACGGCGCCGGCCACGCCCGCGGCCGCCGTGAGGGCCACGAGCAGGCGCAGCGCCAACGGTTCCGCGAGCAGCCAGGCCGCGCCGGCACCGGCCACGGAAACACCGGCGAGGGCCGTCGGCGTGAGCAGACGGTGCAGAGGTTCTGGATTGCGGTGGCGTCCACGGGGCATGGCCTGAAATTTACAGGGCGTAGACGGGGTGTGGGGTAGCCGCCCGGCAATCTCTTACCGGGCGGTTACCCGCCATTTCCGCACCAACCGCGTAACTGATCTTCGTACGCTGCTACTTCTTGAGCAGACCCTTGGATTGCAGGTACTCCTTGGCGACATCGGCGGCCTTCGCCCGCTCCGCGTCGACCTTCCGGTTGAGGTCGACGAGGTCGGCCGTCGTCAGCGTCTTGGTGAGCCGGTCGAGCGCCGCCGCGACCTCCGGAGAACCGGCGTCCTCGGCGTTGACGACCGGCAGGACGTTGTCGGCGTTCTGGAGCTTCTTGTCGTCGTCCAGCAGGACCAGGCCGTAGTTGCCGAGCGTGGCGTCGGTGGTCGTGGTCAGTACGAGCTGGTCCACGCCGTCCTTCACGGCTTGCTTGGCCTGCGGGGTGCCGACACCCTTCGGGTCGATACCGGAGACCGAAATTCCGTATGTCTTCTCCAGCCCCGGCTGGCAGAAGGGACGGACGGCGCATTCGTCACCGGCGGCGATCTTCACCTTGAGCCCCGACTTGCCGAGATCGGAAAGGCTCTTGAGGTTGTTCTTCGCGGCGAATTCCTTCGTCACCGCGAAAGCGTTCTGGTCCACCGCCGAACCCGCCGGCAAGACCTTCAGCCCGAGCGGGGTCGCGAGCTTCTCCAGCGCCGCCGTCGTCGCCGCGGCATCGCTCGACGCGACCGGCTTGTCCTTCGGCGCGTCCTTGCCGTTGACCTTGGCGTTCAGGAACTCCGCGAGGGTCGCCGCGTACTCGGGGACGACGTCGATCTCGCCCTTCTCCAGCGACGGCTCGTACAGCTCGCGGTTGTTGACGGTGGTGACGGAGGTCGAGTAGCCGGCGTTGCGCAGGACCTGCGAGTACAGCTCGGCCAGCACGTTGGACTCGGTGAAGCCGGCCGCGCCGATCACCAGCTCGCCCTTGGCGCCGCCGCCGGAGGCGGAGGAGGCCGGGCCGCCGTCCTTCGTCTTTTCCAGGCTGTCGCCGCCGCACGCGGCGAGCGATGCGGCCAGGGCGGCCACGCCCAGCGCCGCGCCGAGGACGTGCAGGGACTTGCTCATGTGGTGCTCCAGAGGAGTTGGCCGACGGGAGACATCGGGGACGGAAGGCATCGAGAACGGGAGACGTCGGAAGCCGGGCGGGACGGTCAGCGGGCCGCCGACGGGTGGCGCGGCAGCAGCCGGTCCGCCGCCACCAGCGCCCCCTCCACGAGCAGGGCCAGCAGGGCCACGAGTACGGCGCCCGCCACCACCTGCGGGGTGTTGTACGTGTTGAAACCGGTGGTGATGATCCGGCCCAGGCCGCCCTGGCCGACCATCGCCGCGATCGTGGCGGTGGCGATGACCTGAACGGCGCCCGAGCGCAGGCCGGTCATCACCAGCCCCCGGGCGAGCGGGAGTTCCACCCGCAGGAACAGCTGGGTCCCGGACATCCCCATGCCCCGGGCCGCCTCGACCACCGAGCGGTCGACCTCCCGCATGCCCACGTACGCGTTGGTCAGCAGCGGCGGGATCGCGAACAGTACGAGCGCGGTCACGGTCGGCAGATATCCGGCGCTGCGCAGCGGCGAGACCATGAAAAGGGCCAGAACCGCGAAGACGGGCACGGCCCTCCCGGCGTTGGACACGTTCACCGCGAGGGTGCCGCCCTTGCCGAGGTGGCCGAGCCACAGCCCGAGCGGCAGCGCCACCGCGCAGGCGACGGCCAGCGCGATCCCGCTCACGTACACGTGCTCGGCGAGCCGGTGCCAGACGCCGTTCTCCCCGGCCCAGTTCGCGCCGTCCGCCAGCCAGTCCCACGCCCCGCCCAGTACACCCATGGCTCAGGCCCCCTCGGCCGGGACCGGCACCGGTACGTCCGAGGTAGCCGCCTTGCGCGCGCGGCCGGCCCGGGTCCACGGCGTGAGCAGCCGCTGCACGCCGAGCAGCAGCAGGTCCGCCACCAGCGCGAGCAGCACGCACAGCACGGAGGCGGTGAGCACCTGCGCCTTGAAGGAGCTGTTCACGGCGGGGGCGATGAGGTTGCCCAGCCCGCCCTTGCCCACGATGGAGCCGACTGTCGTCAGCGCCACGGTCGACACGGTGGCGATCCGCACCCCGGCGAGCAGCGCGGGCAGCGCCAGCGGCAGTTCGACCTGCCACAGCAGCCGGCCCGGCCCGTACCCCATCCCGCGCGCAGCTTCCCGTACGTCCTCGGGCACGGCGGCCAGACCGGCCATCACATTGCGGACGAGGATCGTCAGCGAGTACAGCACCAGGCCGGTCACCACCAGCGCCGCCGAGAGCCCGAAGAACGGCAGCAGCAGCGAGAACATCGCGAGGGAGGGGATCGTGTAGAGCAGGGTGGTCAGTCCGAGGACGGGCGCGGCCCAGCGGCGGCCCCGGCGGGCCAGCAGCGCGAGCGGCACCGACACGGCGAGACCGATCAGCACCGAGACGGCGGTGATCCAGACGTGCTGGACGGTGGCGTCGGCGAGTTCCCGGGAGCGGGAGGTGACGTACTCCCAGCAGAACCAGTCGTTGTCCACGAGGCAGTTCCGCCCGTCCACCCTGCTCACCTCCCCTCACCGGACGCATACGTTTTCGATCAAGGGCCCGTTGCCCGGGGGGCACGGCCGGAATCGACCATAACCCCCGGCACCGACAATGGCCGGAATCCTTCGCACTCAGGCAACACAGCCTTCACACACGTTGCCCCCGAGTTGAGGAAAGATGGCGAGGTGATCCGATTCGAGCATGTGACCAAGCGCTACCCCGACGGGACCACGGCCGTCGAGGACCTGTCCTTCGAGGTGGCGGAGGGTGAGTTGGTCACGCTGGTCGGCCCTTCCGGCTGCGGCAAGACGACCACCATGAAGATGGTCAACCGGCTCATCGAGCCGACGTCCGGCCGGATCCTGCTGGCCGGCGAGGACATCTCCGCCGCCGACCCGGTCGAACTGCGGCGCCGCATCGGTTACGTCATCCAGCAGGTCGGGCTGTTCCCGCACAAGACGGTGCTGGAGAACACGGCCACCGTGCCCCAGCTCATCGGCACCCCGAAGGCCAAGGCCCGCGCCCGCGCCGCCGAGCTGCTCGAACTCGTCGGACTGGACCCCTCGGTGTACGGCGACCGGTACCCGGAGCAGCTGTCGGGCGGCCAGCGCCAGCGCGTGGGAGTGGCCCGGGCACTGGCCGCCGACCCGCCCGTGCTGCTGATGGACGAGCCGTTCGGCGCGGTGGACCCGGTGGTGCGCGAACACCTCCAGAACGAGTTCCTGGAGCTCCAGCGCACCGTCCGCAAGACGATCCTGCTGGTCACCCACGACCTGGAGGAGGCGATCCGGCTCGGCGACCGCATCGCCGTCTACGGGGCGGGCACCATCGAGCAGTTCGCCCGCCCGGCCGTGGTGCTGGCCGCGCCCGCCACCGAGTACGTGGCCTCCTTCGTCGGCGCCGACCGCGGCCTCAAGCGGCTCGCGGTCACCCGCGTCGGCACCGCCGACCTGGCCCCGCCAGGCGGTCCCGCCCCGGCCGCCGACGTGCCGCTGGGAGCCACCCTGCGCGAGGCGCTCGCGGCGCTGCTCCAGGAGGACTCCGGCCGGATCGGGGTCAAGGACCCGGACTCCGGCGAACTGCTCGGCGTACTGACCCCCGAGGCCGTGCACCGGGCGCTGCGCCGGGCACAGCTCCAGGAGGCGTGAGCAAGAAAGGAGGGTGACCGGCCGTCAAGGCCGGTCACCCTCCTCGCCGTCCCCCGCCGGTACCCCGCCGGCGGCCCGGATCAGGCCTGCATCCGGCCGCTCAGCCACACCAGCATCGGCGCGATCTCGCGGCGCCAGGTGTTGAAGTTGTGGCCGCCGCTGTCGAGGATGATCGAGGAGACCCGGTCCGAGCCCTTGACGAGCTTGATGAACTTCTTGGTGTCGCCGAGGTTGTCCTCGCCCTTCTCGCTGGTGGTGACGAGGAAGGACGTACCGGCCGGCTTCTTGTGCTCGATGCTGTGCAGGACGTCGGCGCGCTTCTTGAGCTTGTCGTCGCCCTTGAACAGGTCACCGGTCGTCGGGTCGTCGGCCGCCTGGTAGTACGCGGACAGGCCCACGCCGGCGCCGAAGGTCTGCGGGTAGTGGGCGGCGATCTTCAAGGCGCAGTAGCCGCCCGTGGAATTGCCGATGAAGCCCATGTTCTGCGGCTTCTTGCCCACCCGGAAGGTGGTCTGGATCGCCTGCGGCAGGTCCTGCGCGAAGAAGGTCTCGGTCTGCGGGCCGCCCGGGATGTCCACGCACTCCGTGTCGCGCGGGGGCGCGATCGTCGGGCGCAGCATCACGAGGATCATCGGCTGCATCTTGCCCGCTTTGGCCTGCTTGAAGGCCGTCATGGGGTAGTTCAGCCCTTTGATCAGGTTCTCGGCCGTACCCGGGTAGCCCGTCAGCACGATGGAGGCCGGGAAGTTCTTGTTCTTGTAGTGCGGCTGGAAGTACTCCGGCGGCAGCCACACGTACCCGGGGCTCGTTATCTTCGACTTGGGGCCGGTTATGGCAACCTTCAGGATCTGACCACCGACCTGGGGCTTGGCGCCGCCGGGCACGTCCAGGCTCTGCTTGTCGACGACCTTGATGTCGTTGTTGCTCATCGAGTGGTCGACGACCTTGCCCATGGACGTCTGCTGGCCGAACAGGTCGGCCCAGGAACCGTAGAAGAGGAAGGACTTGTTCGCCGCCAGGCCGACCGCCGCGAAGAGCGCCAGCTGGGTCACGAGCAGGAGGCCGATCCGGCCGAGCAACGCACGCCAGGTGCGGCCCGAGAGCCGCGGCCAGAACCACACGGTGACCGCGAACAGCAGCACACCGAGGATGATGGCCAGGACCAGAACCGTATTACTGGTGAGACCCATGAGCAGTCAGTCGACTTTCTGGTGGCAGGACTGGTTTTTTCTCGACGGATGAGTGAACCCGCTCGCCCTCGATGTCGTCCTAGGGGACGCACCACACTCCGGAGGCTGTCGCGGCCTTCGGCCATATGATCTCTCGCGGAGCAACGGGAAGCGATGTCTAGCAGGATAGATGGCGATAAGTCGGGACAGGTTCCGAAGGCGGTCCGCCGAATCTTCCGTGGACCCCAGCCGGAGTCGGTGCCCGGCCTGGTAGGTACGGCCGTCATGATCGTCGGCCTTCTGGACATCGCGGCGGGTGTCTTCCCGCGATTCCGGCACAGCCGGTTCCACTCGTTCACCGAGGTGCTTCCCGGCTCCCTCGGTCCGTTCGCCGCCGCGCTGGCCATCAGCGCGGGCGTGCTGATCCTGCTGCTGGCCCACGGCCTCAAGCGGCGCAAGCGGCGTGCCTGGCGGGCTGCGGTCGTCCTGCTGCCCGCGGGCGCCGTGGCGCAATTCACATACCGCCACTCCGTCATCGGCGTGGTCATCGCGGCGGTGCTCCTGGGCCTGCTGCTGCGCCACCAGGGTGAATTCAAGGCGCTGCCGGACCCGCGCAGCCGCTGGAAGGCGCTGGCCAACTTCGTCCTGCTGAGCGCCGGCTCCATCGGACTCGGCCTGGTCATCGTCAACGTCCACCCGAACAAGGTCGTCGGCAACCCGAGCCTGTACGAGCAGATCACGCACGTCGTCTACGGGCTCTTCGGCTTCGAGGGACCCGTCGAGTACGCGGGCCGCGTCTCCTGGACCGTCGGCTACTCCCTCGGCGCGCTCGGCATGCTGACCGCCGTCACCACCATCTACCTGGCCTTCCGCCCCGAGCACCCCGCCGCCCGGCTCACCGCCGACGACGAGACCAAGCTGCGCGAGCTGCTGGCCAAGCACGGCGGCCGGGATTCGCTGGGCCACTTCGCGCTGCGCCGTGACAAGGCCGTCGTCTTCTCCCCCAGCGGCAAGGCCGCCGTCACCTACCGCGTCGTGTCCGGCGTGATGCTCGCCTCCGGCGACCCGGTCGGCGACGTCGAGGCCTGGCCCGGCGCCATCGAGCGGTTCATGGAGGAGGCCAAGGCCCACTCCTGGACCCCGGCCGTCGTGGGATGCAGTGAGACCGGCGGCGAGGTCTGGACCCGTGAGACCGGCCTGGACGCCCTGGAACTCGGTGACGAGGCGATCGTCGACGTCAAGGACTTCTCCCTCGCCGGACGCGCCATGCGCAACGTCCGCCAGATGGTGAAGCGCATCGAACGCAACGGCTACACCACCAAGGTCCGCCGGGTCAGCGAGCTGACCGAGGAGGAGCTGGAGCAGGTCCGCGGCGCCGCCGAGGCGTGGCGCGGCACCGACACCGAGCGCGGCTTCTCCATGGCGCTGGGCCGGGTCGGCGACCCGGGCGACGGGGACTGCTTCATCGCCACCGCGCACCGCGTGGAGGAGGGCGACACCAGCCCCTTCGGCGACCTCAAGGCCATCTTGCACTTCGTCCCCTGGGGCAAGGACGGCATGTCGCTGGAGCTGATGCGCCGCGACCGCGCCGCCGATCCCGGCATGAACGAACTGCTGATCGTGGCCTCCCTGGGGGCCTGCCCGGAGCTGGGCATCGAAAAGGTCTCCCTGAACTTCGCGATGTTCCGCGCGGCCCTGGCCCGCGGCGAGAAGATCGGCGCCGGACCGGTGCTGCGGATGTGGCGCGGCCTGCTGGTCTTCCTGTCCCGCTGGTTCCAGATCGAGTCCCTGTACAAGTTCAACGAAAAGTTCCGCCCGCGCTGGGAACCCCGCTTCATGGTCTACCGGCAGACCCGCGACCTGCCCCGCATCGGCTTCGCCGTGATGCAGGCCGAGGGCTTCGTGACGCTGGCCCTGCCCCGGCTGTTCGCCAGCCGCCGCCCGCCCAAGCAGGTCCGCCCCTGCGCCCACACGGACGGCACGGCGGTACCGCCCCAGCCGGGCGAGCGCGAGGTGCAGGCCGCGTAGCCGCGGCGGGGCGCCGGCCGCCCCGCCCGCGCCCCTCCCAGGGCCCGTCCCCGTACGCCCTCCGGCCGGGGCACGGGCCCTACCCTTGAGTCATGAACACCAACCACGGGGCCACCACCAGGGGCCGGGTGACGGGCCTGCCGGAGTGGGACCGCTGCGCGGTCATGGGCGTCGTCAACGTCACGCCCGACTCCTTCTCCGACGGCGGCCGCTGGTTCGACACCACCGCCGCCGTCAAGCGCGGCCTCGACCTCGTCGCGCAGGGAGCCGACCTGGTCGACGTCGGCGGTGAGTCCACCCGGCCCGGCGCCAGCCGCGTCGACGCCGAGGAGGAGCTGCGCCGCGTCGTCCCCGTCGTGCGCGGCCTGGCCGCCGAGGGGATCGTCGTCTCCGTCGACACCATGCGCGCGGAGGTCGCGGCCCGGGCAGTGGCGGCCGGGGCCCGCCTGGTCAACGACGTCAGCGGCGGGCTCGCCGACCCCGGCATGATCCCGGCCGTGGCGGCCGCGGAGGTGCCGTTCGTGGTGATGCACTGGCGCGGTTTCAGCGCCGGCATGAACAGCCTCGCCGTCTACGGGGACGTCCTCGCCGAGGTCACCGTCGAGCTCCGGGACCGGATCGACGCCGTCATCGCCAGCGGCATCGCGCCCGGGCGGCTCGTGGTCGACCCGGGGCTCGGCTTCGCGAAGAACGCCGAGCACGACCTGGCCCTCGTCGCCCACCTGCGCGAGCTGCGGGAGCTGGGCTTCCCGCTGCTGGTCGCCGCCTCGCGGAAGCGTTTCCTCGGACGGGTCCTGGCCGGGCCCGAGGGCGGCGCCCCGCCGCCCGCCCGGGAGCGGGACGCCGCCACGGCCGCCGTGTCCGCCATCGCCGCCCACCAGGGTGCCTGGGCGGTACGGGTCCACGAGGTACGGGCGACCGCCGACGCGGTTCGGGTGGCCCGCGCCGTGGAAGGGGCACTGTGATCCGTCAGACCGACCGGGAAGGGGCACGGTGAGCCGTACCGACATCGAGGCCGTCGAAGAGATCAACACCGCCTTCTACGAGGCCATGGAGCAGGGGGACTTCGACGCACTGTCGGCACTCTGGCTGGAGGACGAGATCTCCTGCGTGCACCCGGGCTGGCCGGTGCTCTCCGGCCGCGGCGAGGTGCTGCGCTCGTACGCCCTGATCATGTCCCACACGGAGTACATCCAGTTCTTCCTCACCGACACCAAGGTGGCCGTCCTCGGCGACACCGCCCTGGTCACCTGCACCGAGAACATCCTCAGCGGCGGCCCCGCCGAGGACGGCGGGGAGCTGGGTCCGCTGGTCGGTCAGCTGGTCGTCGCCACGAATGTGTTCCGACGCACATCCGAAGGCTGGCGCCTGTGGTCCCACCACGGTTCCCCGGTCCTTACGGACTCCGAAGATGAGGACGAAGAGGACACCGACTGACCCCATGGGCGGGGCCGGAGGTTTGACGCAGGTAAATTCGAAGGTGGACGACGCCGACCGCACTCGGCGTAGGCCCATGGCCCCGGGGAGTCCCGGGACCGGAAGCACCTACGAAACAGGAGTGATTCGCGTGGATCGTGTCGCGCTGCGCGGCCTCAAGGCTCGCGGGCACCACGGCGTCTTCCCCCGGGAACGCGAGGAAGGCCAGACCTTCATCGTCGACCTGGTGCTGCACATCGACGCCCGCCCCGCGGCGGCCGAAGACGACCTGGCCAAGACCGTGCACTACGGGGTCGTGGCCGAGGAAGTCGTCGACGTGGTCCAGGGAGAGCCGGTCGACCTGATCGAGACCCTCGCCGAACGGATCGCCCAGCAGTGCCTCAAGCACGAAGCGGTGGCACAGGTCGAGGTCGTCGTCCACAAGCCGGACGCGCCGATCACCGTCCCCTTCGACGACGTGACCATCACGATCACCCGGAGCCGCGCATGAACAACGGACTCAGCGCCCAGAGCGACCCGACCGTGCAGCCCGTGCCCGCCTCGGTGGTGGAGGCGGTCGACGCGGCGGACACCACGCTGTCCAACCCGAAATGGGCCGTCATCGCGCTCGGCGCGAACCTCGGCAACCGGCTGGAGACCCTCCAGGGCGCCATCGACGCCCTCGGTGACACCCCGGGCCTGCGGGTCAAGGCCGTCTCGCCCGTCTACGAGACCGAGCCGTGGGGCGTCGCGCCCGGCTCGCAGCCCTCGTACCTGAATGCGGTCGTCACCGTGAAGACCACCCTGCCCCCCTCCTCCCTGCTGGAGCGCGGGCACGCCATCGAGGAGGCCTTCGACCGCGTCCGCGAGGAGCGTTGGGGGCCGCGCACGATCGACGTCGACATCGTCGCGTACGCCGAGGTCGTTTCGGACGACCCGGTCCTTACCCTCCCGCACCCGAGGGCCCACCAGCGGGCCTTCGTGCTCGCGCCCTGGCACGACATCGACCCCGAGGCCCAGCTCCCGGGTCATGGGGCGATCTCCGCGCTGCTGGCCGGAACCGGCCTGGCCGGCGTCGCGCCCCGCCCGGACCTGGAACTCCACCTGCCCGAGTAGTCGTTAGCCTGTTCACTGCTGAATGCAAGCGGCTCAGAAAGCGGGGAACGGGCACGTGAAGCAACTGAGGCCGGCGGTCCTGGCGGGCATCTTCGTGGTCGCCGGGGTGCTCTCCTGGGCGGGCGCCCGGCTCTGGAACGCGTACGGCACCCTGCCGGGCGTCCCGCTGGCCGCGCCGATCGTCCTCGCGGTGATCGCGGTGATCCTCTTCGCGACCGGGCTGTCGATGCGCAGCCGCCTCAAGGCGCAGCGCGAGCGCCGCCCGGGGGCCAAGGGCGTCGAGCCGTTGATGGCGGCCCGCGCGGTGGTCTTCGGGCAGGCCAGCGCCCTGGTCGCGGCCCTGGTGGCCGGCATGTACGGGGGCGTCGGCGTGTTCCTGCTGACCGACTCCCTCGACGTCCCCGCCCGCCGCGACCAGACCTGGTACGCGGGCGGCTCCGTCCTTGCGGGCGCGGCGGTCATCGCGGCGGCCCTGTTCCTGGAGCACGTCCTGAAACTCCCCGAGGACGACGACACCGCCCCCCAGTCCCCGGCCCGCGCCTGATGCCGGCGGCCGGTCCCCGCGGGGACCGGCCGAGCGCTCAGCGGGCCATGATCAGGCTCATGGCCTCGTTGCGGGTCGCGGGGTCGCGGAGCTGGCCGCGGACCGCCGAGGTGATGGTCTTCGCGCCGGGCTTGCGGACACCGCGCATGGTCATGCACATGTGCTCGCACTCGATGACCACGATGACGCCGCGCGGCTCCAGGATCTCCATGAGCGAGTCGGCGACCTGCGTCGTCAGCCGCTCCTGCACCTGCGGGCGGCGGGCGTACACGTCCACGAGGCGGGCGAGCTTCGACAGGCCGGTGATCTTGCCGTCCGTCGACGGAATGTAGCCGACGTGCGCGACACCGTGGAACGGCACCAGGTGGTGCTCACAGCTCGACATGACCTCGATGTCCTTCACCAGGACCATCTCGTCGTGGCCGAGGTCGAACGTCGTCGTCAGGACCTCCTCCGGCTTCTGCCACAGGCCGGCGAATATCTCCCTGTACGAGCGCGCCACCCGGGCCGGCGTCTCCAGCAGGCCCTCACGGTCCGGGTCCTCACCGACCGCGATCAGGAGCTCGCGCACGGCCGCCTCGGCGCGCTTCTCGTCGAACTCGCCGATCCTGCCCTCGCCACCGGTCAGGGTCACTGGGTCGGTCATCTCTTCCTCGTTCCTGTGTGCGCAGCTCGCGCGCATGTGAAAGTACCGCGCCCCCCAGGCTAGAACCTGGGGGGCGCGGCATGCATTCCGGGGCCCGACGGGCCGCACCGACTACTCGGCGCGGTCCTCCGGAGAGACCTCGGGGGCCTTCTCCACCGACACCGCGGGCGACGCCGCCGAGGCACCGTTCGCCGAGTTCGTCAGCTGGAGCTCCTTGGGAGAGAGCACCGGCGGACGGGTGGAGGGGGTGCGGCGGGCGGAACCGGTCCACGCCGGACGGGCCGGGCGCTTCACGATCGTGGAGAAGATCTGCGCGATCTCCTCCTTGCCCAGCGTCTCCTTCTCCAGCAGCGCCAGCACGAGGTTGTCCAGGACGTCCCGGTTCTCGACCAGGATCTCCCAGGCCTCGTTGTGCGCGGTCTCGATGAGCTTCTTGACCTCTTCGTCGACCAGCGCCGCGACCTCTTCCGAGTAGTCCCGCGGGTGCGACATCTCGCGTCCCAGGAACGGCTCGGTGTTGTCGCCGCCGAACTTGATCGCGCCCAGACGCTCGGTCATGCCGTACTGGGTGACCATGGCCCGCGCGGTGGCGGTGGCCTTCTCGATGTCGTTCGCCGCGCCCGTGGTCGGGTCGTGGAAGACCAGTTCCTCGGCCGCGCGCCCGCCGAGCATGTACGCGAGCTGGTCGAGCATCTCGTTGCGCGTGGTCGAGTACTTGTCCTCGTCGGGCAGGACCATGGTGTAACCCAGGGCCCGGCCGCGGGACAGGATCGTGATCTTGTGGACCGGGTCGGAGTTCGGGGAGGCCGCCGCGACCAGGGCGTGACCGCCCTCGTGGTACGCGGTGATCTTCTTTTCCCGGTCCGACATGATCCGGGTCCGCTTCTGCGGGCCCGCCACGACGCGGTCGATCGCCTCGTCCAGCATGTGGTTGTCGATCAGCTTCTTGTTCGAGCGGGCCGTGAGCAGCGCGGCCTCGTTCAGAACGTTGGAGAGATCGGCACCCGTGAAGCCGGGGGTACGGCGGGCGACGGCCGAGAGGTCGACGTCCGGCGCGACCGGCTTGCCCTTCTGGTGGACCTTGAGGATCTCCAGACGGCCCTGCATGTCCGGGCGGTCGACCGCGATCTGCCGGTCGAAGCGGCCCGGGCGCAGCAGCGCCGGGTCGAGGATGTCGGGACGGTTCGTGGCGGCGATCAGGATGACCCCGCCCTTCACGTCGAAGCCGTCCATCTCGACCAGCAGCTGGTTGAGGGTCTGCTCGCGCTCGTCGTGGCCGCCGCCGAGACCCGCACCGCGGTGCCGGCCGACGGCGTCGATCTCGTCGACGAAGACGATCGCCGGCGCGTTGGCCTTGGCCTGTTCGAACAGGTCGCGGACGCGCGAGGCACCGACACCGACGAACATCTCGACGAAGTCGGAACCGGAGATCGAGTAGAAGGGAACACCGGCCTCGCCCGCGACGGCACGCGCGAGCAGGGTCTTGCCGGTGCCGGGCGGGCCGTAGAGCAGCACACCCTTGGGGATCTTGGCGCCGACGGCCTGGAACTTCGCCGGCTCCTGGAGGAACTCCTTGATCTCGTGGAGTTCCTCGACGGCCTCGTCCGAGCCCGCGACATCGGCGAACGTCGTCTTCGGGGTGTCCTTGGTGATGAGCTTCGCCTTGGACTTCCCGAAGTTCATCACCCGGGAGCCGCCGCCCTGCATCTGATTCATCAGGAACAGGAAGACGACGACGATGAGGACGAACGGGAGCAGCGAGAGCAGCACGCTCAGGAACGGGCTGGTCTTGTCCGGCGAGACGGTGTACCCGTCGGTGATCTGACCGGCTTCGTACTTGGTCTGGAGGTTCTGGGCGAGCTGGACGCCCTGGTCCCCGATGTAGTTGGCCTGGAACTTGGTGCCGTCGTTGTTGCCGAGCTTCTGGTCCTTCTTGAGCTCGATCTTGATCATCTGGCTGTCACCGGTGGTGAGCTTGGCGCTCTGCACCTGGCCACTGTTGATCGCCTTGATGACCTCGCTGGTCTCCACCGACTTGTAGCCGCCGCCGGAGCCGACGACGTTCATCAACACGACCACGGCGAGGACGGCCAGCACGATCCACATGACCGGCCCACGGAAGTATCGCTTCACGTCCATCCATACGGGACGCCAGGCGCCCCGTCCCTCCTGCCCGTAGGTAAATGCTGCTGTGAGTAAAGACTGTTCTTCGGAATGTACCCCTGAATTGTCACCCGCGGCCTCGTGGGACGGCTGACAGACCCGTCTTCCCCTGGTCCAACGGCGGGAAGCGCCGCGAGGTTCCCCGGGGACCGCAGGTTTCCGCGAGGTTCCCCGGGGGCGCGGGTACGGGGTTCACCGCACGGCCCGTGGGCCGGTCAGCCGCCGTAGACGTGCGGGGCGAGCGTGCCGACGAACGGCAGGTTGCGGTACTTCTCCGCGTAGTCCAGGCCGTAGCCGACCACGAACTCGTTCGGGATGTCGAAGCCGACCCAGCGGACGTCGATGGCGACCTTCGCGGCGTCGGGCTTGCGCAGCAGCGTGACGACCTCCAAGGAGGCCGGCTCGCGGGAGCCCAGGTTCGACAGCAGCCACGACAGCGTCAGGCCGGAGTCGATGATGTCCTCGACGATCAGGACGTGCTTGCCCTTGATGTCGGTGTCCAGGTCCTTGAGGATCCGCACGACGCCGGAAGACTGGGTCCCGGCGCCGTAGGAGGACACCGCCATCCAGTCCATGGTGAGGGGGGTGGACAAGGCGCGCGCCAGGTCCGCCATCACCATCACGGCGCCCTTGAGCACACCGACGATGAGCAGGTCCTTGCCCGCGTACTCCGCGTCGATCTTCGCGGCCAGCTCGGCCAGCTTCGCGTCGATCTCTTCCTTGGTGATGAGCACCGACTGGAGGTCGTCGCCCATGTCCTTCTCGTCCACCCGCATCACTTTCGTCGTCGGCCGGGACTCCGGAGGTGGGTGCCCCCGGAGGACTCAGCCGCGTTTCAGCACCAATCAGCCCTGCCGGATGACAAGTCTGCCACCCTGCCGCTGGGCCTCGACCCGGCCGGGCAGGTTGATGGCGCCCTGACCGCGCCATCCGGTGATGAGTCGGTCGACTTCCTCGATGTGACGGGCGAAGAGCGAACCGGCGGGAGACCCGGCGGCGACCACGGCCCGGCGCAGGACCCGGCGGCGGACGGCCGGGGGCAGGGCGTACAGCTTCGCGCACTCCAGGCGGCCGTCCTCGTCGCGTACGCGGGTCTCCGCGTCGGCGGCCCAGGCGTCCAGGGCGTCGGCGTCGTCGCGGGACAGCTGGGCGGTACGGGCGAGCGCCTCGACGACGCCCTTGCCGAGCGCCTTCTCCAGGGCGGGCAGTCCCTCGTGGCGCAGCCGGGAGCGCGTGTAGGCGGGGTCGGCGTTGTGCGGGTCGTCCCAGACGGGGAGCGACTGGACCATGCAGGCCTTGCGGGCGGTCTGCCGGTCGATGTGGAGGAACGGGCGCCGGTAGCGGTGGCTGCGGCCGGTGCCGCCGGACACTTCCGCCATGCCGGACAGCGAGCGGATGCCGGAGCCGCGGGCGAGGCCCAGCAGGACGGTTTCGGCTTGATCGTCACGCGTGTGGCCGAGCAGCACGGCGACGGCCCCGAGCCGGTCCGCGGCCTCGTCCAGGGCGGCGTAGCGGGCGTCACGGGCGGCGGCCTCGGGCCCGCCGTCGCGGCCGACGCGCACGGCGACGGACTCCACCGGGTCCAGGCGGAGCGCGGTCATGCGGGAGACGACCTCGGCGGCGCGCAGGTCGGAGCCGACCTGGAGGCCGTGGTCGACGGTGACCCCGCCGGCCCGTACACCGAGCTTGGGGGCCTCGAAGGAGAGGGCGGAGGCGAGCGCCATCGAGTCGGCGCCGCCCGAGCAGGCGACGAGGACGAGCGGCGCTGCGCCGTCCCGGTCGGTCGGGTCGTTCAGGTCGGTCAGGATGTCGTGGAGTACGCGGCGGACCGCCAGGCGTATCGCCGCGACCGCAGGATGGGGACCCATGTCCGGTGCCCTTCGTGGAGTTCTGATGCCTCGGAGGCGTGGAGGTGGTGCGCAGGGATGTCCTCGGTCCGCCCGGTATCGGTGGCAGCTCCCCGCGGGGAACCGCCCGTCATGCCGGCCGATCACTCCGGTTGTCACTCAGAGTGCGTCGATGGTGACAGAACCGAGCCGTTCCCTGAGCATCGCACGCCCTTCCACGGCTTACGGTCCCTCGGAAGGGTGATGCTGCTTCCCCCAACGAGACAACTTCACACCTGTCCGACGGGGGAACGCGCCCCGCGCCGCGCGCGCGTTCACGCCCCTGCGCTCCCGTCGCGCCCCTCGCTCCCCTTGCGGTGGACGCGGGCCACCCAGTCCGCGGGCTTGGCGATCTCCGCCTTGGTGGGCAGGGTGTTCGGGGAGGTCCAGACGCGGTTGAAGCCCTCCATCCCGACCTGGCCGACGACGGCGCGGACGAACCGCTCGCCGTCCCGGTACTGGCGCATTTTCGCGTCGAGGCCCAGCACCTTGCGCAGCGCGGCGTCGAGGCGGCCCGCGCCGCTGGCCCGGCGCTGCTGGAACTTCTCCCGGATCTCGGCCACCGAGGGCACCACCTCCGGGCCCACGCCGTCCATCACGAAGTCGGCGTGGCCCTCCAGCAGCGACATCACGGCGGTGAGCCGGGCCAGCACCTCCCGCTGCTCGGGGGTCTGCACCAGGTCGACCAGCGACCGGCCCTCGTCGCCCTGCTCGGAGTCGGGCCGCGCCCCGGCGAAGGACTGGGCGGCCTCGCGCAGGCGTTCCAGCACGGTCATCGGGTCCATCTCGGTGGCTCCGAGGAACGTCTGGATTTCGCCCTCCAGGTGGGCGCGCAGCCACGGGACGGCCGTGAACTGCGTACGGTGCGTCTCCTCGTGCAGGCAGACCCACAGCCGGAAGTCGTGCGGGTCGACCGCCAGCTCCCGCTCGACGTGCACGATGTTCGGGGCGACGAGCAGCAGCCGACCGCCGCCCCGGGCCGAGCCGGGCAGGTCGAGCGTCGCGGGCGCGAAGGTCTCGTACTGGCCGAGCACCCGGGAGGCCAGGAAGCTCAGCAGCATGCCCAGCTCGACGCCCGTGACCTTGCCGCCGACCGCGCCGAAGACGGTGCCGCCGGGGGAGTTGCCGCGGCGCTCGCGCATCTTGCCGAGCAGCGGGGCCAGCAGCTCACGGAAGCCGGCCACGTTGGCCCTGACCCAGCCGGCCCGGTCGACGACCAGGACGGGGGTGTCGTGGACGGTGGTCCCCTCGGGCAGCGCGCCCATCATCCCGGTGAAGTCGCGCACGTGCCGTTCCGACGTCCTGGCGTGCCCGCGCAGCTCCGCCACCACGGCCCGGGCCTCGTCCCTGCTGACCTCCGGGCCGGGCCGGACCAGCCGCGTCGCGGTCGCCACCGCGAGGTTCCAGTCGACCATCTCCGCACCACCGATGCTCGTCATGCGTCAACCGTACGTGGACCAGGCCGTCCGCGGGATCCCCCCGGCCCCGGCCGGCCCGGGCACGGGAGGTGGCCGGCTCAGGCTAGGAGGTGGCCGCCACCGCGGCCGCCAGCCTGTCCAGGCCGCGCTCCGCGGTCGGGCCGTCGGGGCCGTTCGCGCTCAGGAACGCGAAGGCCACCAGCCGCCCCGAGGGGGCCACGACGGTCCCGGCCAGGGCGTTCACGCCGTACAGGGTGCCCGTCTTGGCCCTGACCAGTCCGGCGGCCGGGGAGCCGCCGGAGTTGCGGGTGCGCAGGGTGCCGGTGAACCCGGCGACCGGGAGGCCGGTCAGGACCGGTCGCAGCTCGGGCCGCTTGGGGTCGCCGGCCCGGACGAGGAGGCCGGTGAGCAGGCCGCTGCTGACCCTGTCGGCACGGTTGAGGCCGCTGCCGTCGGCGAAGCGCGCGCCGGCGGTGTCGACGCCGAGGGAGGCGAGCCTCGCGGTCACCGCCTTCTCGGCGCCCTCGAAGCTCGCGGGCTGGCCGGAGGCGATGGCCGTCTGGCGGGCCAGGGCCTCGGCGATGTCGTTGTCGCTGTTGGTCAGCATCCGCTCGACGAGGCCGCCGAGCGGGGTGGACAAGGTGGTGGCCAGCGGCTGGGCGCCCGCGGGCGCCTTGGCTCTCGCGGGGTCGGCGGTGACCTTGATGCCGCGTTCCTTCAGCAGGGCGGCGAAGGCGCGTGCGGCGTCCTCGGCGGGCTGCCTGCTGCGCTCCACGGCGCCCGAGGGCGTCTCGCCGGGCCTGCCCTCGTCGGCCATGAGGGCGGTGACGGGGGCGAGGTTGTCGTTCTCGCCGATCGGGTGGCGCACCGGGCCGCTGTAGAGGGAGTCGTCGTAGCCCAGGGTCACGGAGTCGGTGCCGGCGGCCTTGAGCGCCTGGGCGGTGTCCGCGGCGAGCGCGACGAGGCTGCCGCCGGACCCCGCGGGGGCCTTCTTCATCGCGGTGAGCGAGGGGTCACCGCCGCCGACCAGGACGACCTGTCCGGGCTCCGCCCCGGGGACCACCGTGGTGCGGATCCGGTACTCGGGCCCCAGGGCGGCCAGGGCGGCCGAAGCGGTGGCGATCTTGACGGTGGAGGCGGGCGTCATGGCTTCGCGCGACCCGGACTCGTACAGCACCTCGCCGGTCGCCGCGTCCACGACGGAGGCGCTACGGGCGCTGCCCAGGGCGGGATCGGCCAGCAGGGGCTCCAGCGCGGCCGCCAAGGCGGCGGAATCGGGCGCCGCGGCCTTGCGGAGGGCGCCGGGGCCGATCGCGGTGAGCACCCCGGGCGCGCTCGGCGCGGCCTGCGGAAGCGACCCCGCCGCGTGATCTGCGCCACCCGTGGGGCTCCAGGAGGCGGCTGTGTCCCGCTCGGCCTTACGCTGGCCGGAGTCCCACGGACCCGCGGCGGTAACCGTCACGGCCGACAGGGCAAGGCCGGCGACGGCCGACCCCGCGATGAGCTGCCACGTCTTGACCGGAGGCACCTCGGACCAGCCCCTTTCGCGATCACACATATGCGTGAGGGACACTTAACCATTGCGTCTTGCCGCGAGCATGGCACCCCACCCGGTTGGGGGCACCTCCCAGCGGTAGCTGGGGGAGGCTGAGCCGAACGGGCGCGCAGTTGAATAAATGCAGTCTCGAAGCATGAAGCTGATCATGGAGGAGCAGGACGTGGAGTTCGACGTCACCATCGAGATCCCCAAGGGTTCGCGGAACAAGTACGAGGTGGACCACGAGACCGGCCGGATCCGTCTGGACCGTCGCCTGTTCACCTCCACCAGCTACCCGGCCGACTACGGCTTCGTCGAGAACACCCTGGGTGAGGACGGCGACCCGCTGGACGCCCTGGTCATCCTGGACGAGCCGACCTTCCCGGGCTGCCTGATCAAGTGCCGCGCGATCGGCATGTTCCGCATGACGGACGAGGCGGGCGGCGACGACAAGCTGCTGTGCGTGCCGGCCTCCGACCCGCGCGTGGAGCACCTGCGCGACATCCACCACGTCTCCGAGTTCGACCGCCTGGAGATCCAGCACTTCTTCGAGGTCTACAAGGACCTGGAGCCGGGCAAGTCGGTCGAGGGCGCCAACTGGGTGGGCCGCGCCGAGGCCGAGGCCGAGATCGAGGCCTCGTACAAGCGCCTCGAGGCCCAGGGCGGCCACCACTGAGCCTCGTGCTCGGACGTGGGTGAGCGGGACGTCCCGCCGCCCCTGTGACACCGAGGGCGGTACCCCCTTCAAGGGGGGTGCCGCCCGTTGTCGTTTCCACGTTCGGGGCCGGTCCGGCCCCCAGCCGGCCCCCCGGGGGTTCCGCTTTCGCCGGGGAGGCAACGATTCCGCATACTGGTACCGCTGGTGATCGTTGACTGGAGGACGCGTGGCGGAGGCCGACGGGGCAGAGGACAAGAAGCCCACGTCCGACGAGGCGCACAGCGCCTTCGCCCGGCCGGCCGGGACGGCCCCCGACGCGCCGGAGGAGGACCAGCCGACCTCGGAGTTCGCCGTCCCCGACGGCATGGCCGCACAGTCCGCCGAGCCCGAGGGTTCCGCTTTCGCGCCCCCGGCCACCTACAGCGCCCAGCACTCCCCGCCCGCGTACACCCCCGGCCAGGGCTTCCCCGTGGCGGGCATGACGCAGTCCCCGTGGCAGGACCGCATGCGCACCATGCTGCGCATGCCGGTCGACGTCCGGCCCGTCCCCGAGCAGGTGCAGAAGCAGAGCGAGGCCGGGCCCGCCGTGGGTCGCGTACTCGACCTCACGCTACGCATCGGCGAGCTGCTCCTCGCGGGCGGCGAGGGGGCCGAGGACGTCGAGGCCGCCATGTTCGCCGTGGCCCGCAGCTACGGGCTGGACCGCTGCGAGCCCACGGTCACCTTCACCCTGCTGTCGATCACCCACCAGCCCTCCCTGGTGGACGACCCGGTCTCGGCGAGCCGGACCGTACGCCGCCGGGGCACCGACTACACCCGGCTCGCGGCCGTCTACCGGCTGGTGGACGACATCAGCGCCCACGAGATCGACGTCTCGTTGGAGGAGGCCTACCGGCGCCTCGCGGAGATCCGGCGCAACCGGCACCCGTACCCCGGCTGGGTGCTCACGGCCGCCGCCGGGCTGCTCGCCGGGGCCGCCTCCACCCTGGTCGGCGGTGGGGCGTTCGTCTTCCTCGCCGCCGCCATCGGCGCGGTCCTCGGCGACCGGCTGGCCTGGCTCTGCGCCGGGCGCGGGCTGCCGGAGTTCTACCAGTTCGTGGTGGCCGCGATGCCTCCCGCCGCGATCGGCGTGGCGCTCAAGCTGGCCGACATAGACGTGCGCGCCTCCGCGGTGATCACCGGTGGGCTGTTCGCGCTGCTGCCCGGGCGGGCCCTGGTCGCGGCCGTGCAGGACGGCCTGACCGGCTTCTACATCACCGCCTCCGCCCGGCTGCTGGAGGTCATGTACCTCTTCATCGGCATCATCATGGGCGTGCTGGTGGTGCTGTACGTCGGGCTCCAGCTGCACGCGAAGCCCAATCCGGACGAGGTGCTGCTGATCACGGAGCGGCCGCTGATCCAGATCGCGGCTTCGATGGTGCTGGTGTTCACCTTCGCGATCCTGCTCCAGCAGGAACGTTCCACCGTGGGGATCGTGACCTTGAACGGCGGAGTCGCCTGGGTGACGTTCGGCGCCCTGCACTACGCGGGCGGCATCCCCCCGGTGCCGTCGACGGCCATCGCGGCCGGACTGGTCGGCCTCTTCGGACAGCTCTTCTCCCGCTACCGCTTCGCCTCCGCACTGCCCTACACGACGGCGGCGATCGGCCCGCTGCTGCCGGGCTCGGCGACGTACTACGGGCTGCTGCTGATCGCCGAGAACCGGCTGAGCGAAGGCCTCGCCTCGCTCGTGAACGCCGCCGCCATCGCCCTGGCCATCGCGATCGGCGTGAACCTGGGGTCCGAGACCTCGCGGCTGTTCATGCGCATCCCGGGAGCCGCGAGCGCGGCCACCCGCAGGGCGGCGAAGCGCACCCGCGGCTTCTGACGCCCCCGCCGCACGCGACGGCGCCCCGGAGGCCGTACCCTCCGGGGCGCCGTCGCGCGTGCGCGGTGTCAGCGCTTGGCGTGGCGGCCGCGGCCGGAGGCCTGGGGCTCGGCCGTGCGCTGGCGGCCCACCGCGGCGGGGGCCTCGGCGGGGGCGGCCTTGCGCTGCTTGCGCGCCTTGAGCACCTCGAAGACCACCGGGATCACCGAGATGAGGACGATGCCGATGAAGATCGTCTCGATGTTGTTCTTGATGATCTCGAACTGGCCCAGGTTGTAACCGAGCACGGTCACGCCCGCGCCCCAGCCGATACCGCCGATGACGTTGAACACCAGGAAGGTGCGGTACTTCATCGCGCCCGCGCCCGCGACCATCGGGGCGAACGTACGGATGATCGGCACGAAACGGGCGAGCACGATGGCCTTGGGGCCGTGCTTGTCCATGAACTCGTGCGCCGAGTCGAGGTTCTCCTGCTTGAACAGCCTGGAGTCGGGCCGGCTGAACAGCTTGGGGCCGAAGAACTTGCCGATCAGGTAACCCACCTGGTCACCGAGGACCGCGGCCGCCACGATCAACGTGCAGACCAGCCACAACGGCTTGTCGATGTCACCGCTCGCGGTGAACAGGCCCGCCGTGAACAGCAGGGAGTCGCCGGGCAGGAACGCGAAGAGACCCGATTCCGCGAAGACGATGGCCAGGGTGCCGATCAGGCCGAACTGCCCGATCAGGTACTCCGGGGACAGCCACTCAGGGCCGAGCGCAAGCGTGTACACGAGTTCCGGGCTCTCCTGGATCGGGGGACGTCCGCTGCGCGGCGCGCGGCACGGGTGGTTTCCACCACGGGTGGTTTCAATTATGAACGCACACCGCCCCCACCGGGTTCCAGGGACCGGGAGGGGCGGTACGGGAGACAGCGCGCGGTTCGCGTCACACGGCGCGGACCGCGTTGGCCAGGATCGCGTCCCGCAGGTGCTCCGCGAGCCCGGGCCTCATGGAGTCGTAGAACGCCTTGAAACGCTCGTCCGTGACGTACATCTCGCCCAGGCAGGTGTGCATCTCGTACGCGCAGTCGTAGAACCACGTCGAGATGTGCTGCCGGTGCTCCTCGGCCATGGCCATGGCCCGTTCGCCGTCGGGTGCCTCTGCGGCTTCCATCAGGGCCGCGTAGCGGGCACCCCAGTCGGCGGCCTCGGCCTGCATCCGCTTCCAGTCGTCCTTCGTGTACGAGGCCGCCCGGCGCTGTGACTCCCGGTAGGTCTCGGTGGCGCCCCAGCGCTGCTCGGCCTCCTGCGCGTACTGCTCCGGGTCCTTGTCCCCGAAGACCTCGAACCTCTCCTCGGGCGTGAGGTTGATTCCCATTTGGTGCGCCTCCATGGCGTGCTCAACGGCCTTGGCCATCCGCTGGAGCCGGTCGATCCGGTCGGACAGGAGGGCGTGCTGCCGGCGCAGGTGCTCCCTCGGGTCCGATTCCGGGTCGTCCAGCAGGACCGCGACCTCTTCGAGCGGGAAGCCGAGCTCCCGGTAGAACAGGATCCGCTGCAGCCGGTCGAGGTCGGCGTCGTCGTACCGCCGGTGTCCCGCCCGGCTGCGCCCGCTCGGGCTGAGCAGGCCGATCTCGTCGTAGTGGTGCAGCGTGCGCACCGTCACCCCGGCGAAACCGGCGACCTGGCCCACGGAGTAGCCCATTGCTTCCGCTCCTCTGGTTGGGTACGCCCTTCACTGTGGGCCCTCACGCGGCGTGAGGTGCAAGTCCCGCCCGGGCGGACCGCTACTCGGGCCTGGATGCCAGCGCCACCAGCTCGAAGGCCGTCTTGCCGTCCAGGGACTCGCGCACGATGTCGGCGTGACCGGCGTGCCGGGCGAACTCCTCGATCAGGTGCAGCAGCAGCCAGCGCATCGACACCTTGCCGTCCTTCGGGAACCAGGGCGCGTCGGGCAGCGGGAACGTCTCGTTCAGGCTGTCCAGGCCCGCGACGAACGCGGCCGTCTGCGCCGCCACGTCGTCCCAGAAGGCGAGCACCTCCCCGACCGTCTCCTCGCCGACGAGCCGGAAGGAGTCACCCCAGGTCTCCTCGGTGCGCTGCCGCTCGTTCGGCTGCTGCTGCGCCATCCGCAGCCAGTTGAGCTCACACTCCGCGCAGTGCTTGAGCAGCCCCGACAGGGACAGCTCGCTCGCGCTCGGGCGGCTCGCCGCCTGCTCCTCACTGAGGCCGAGCACCGCACGGCGGATGCCGCCGCGCTGGGCCTCCACGAAGGACAGGAGCGCGCCGCGCTCGTCGCCGTGGGCTTCCGCGGGAACGTGAGTGACCATGCTGACCGACCGCCTCGTGTTGCTGGTGCTCTCTTGCTGACGAGAACCACGCTACGCAGGCTTGCGGTCAGGTCCGGTCCTCAATCGCGTCGTCGCCGCGCGCCGGTCACGGCGCGTCCGGGCGGATCACCGGGAGGGCGGTGCGGGGCTGCGGGAGGAGCGCCTTGGAGAGGTCCTGCTTGCCCGCGTCGTCGAGCCCGTACATGGCCTCGTAGATGTTGCGGACGGCCGGCCCCGAGGCGCCGGAGCCGGTGCCGCCCTGCGAGATCGTCATCACGATCGAATAGTCCGCGGTGTACGAGGCGAACCACGAGGTGGTCTGCTTGCCCTGGACCTCGGCGGTGCCGGTCTTGGCGTGCATCGGGATCTGCTTCTGCGGCCAGCCGCCGAAGCGCCAGGCGGCGCTGCCGTTCGTGACGACGGAGGCGAGGGCCCCGTCGATGTCGTCGCGGGTCTCGGCGTCCATCGGCAGCCGGCCCTGCTCCTTCGGCGCGATCTCCTTGACCGAGGACCCGTCGGCGCTGACGACCGCTTTGCCGATGCTGGGCTGGTGGAGCATGCCGCCGTTGGCGATGGCCGCGTAGACGGAGGCCATCTGCACCGGCGTGACGAGGGTGTCGCCCTGGCCGATGGAGTAGTTGATCGCGTCGCCCTCGCGGAGCTGGTTGCCCTGGCGGCAGTTCTCGTAGGCGATCTTCTCCGCGAAACTGCCGTCCTTCTTGCCGTCGCGGCACCAGGCGGCCTTGTTCGCCTCGAAGAAGTCCTTCTTCCACTGCCGGTCGGGGACCCGGCCCGGGACCTCGTTCGGCAGGTCGATGCCGGTGGGCTTGCCCAGGCCGAACTCGTGGGCCGTCTTGAAGAACCAGTCGGCCGGGTCCTTCTTCGGCTTGATGCCGCCGTCGTTCTTCCACTCCTGGTCCGCGATGCCGTAGTAGACGGTGTCGCAGGACACTTCCAGGGCCTTGCCGATGGTGATGTCGCCGTAGCCCTGCGACTCGAAGTTGGTGAAGGTCTGGTTCCCGACCCGGTACGAGCTGGGGCAGCCGTAGCGGCCGTTGAAGGGGTACCCGGCGTTCACCGCGGCCGTCGAGGAGACCACCTTGAAGATCGAGCCGGGTGCGGCCTGGCCCTGGATCGCCCGGTTCAGCAGCGGGTAGTTGGAGTCCTTGTCGGTGAGGGCCTTGTAGTCCTTGGCCGAGATGCCGCCGACCCAGGCGTTGGGGTCGTAGGTCGGGTTGGAGGCCATCGCGACGATCCGGCCGGTCTTGGCCTCCATGACCACGACGGCGCCGGAGTCGGCCTCGTAGTTGCGGTGGGTGTTCTTGTCGTACGTCTTGCGGGCCTCGACCATGGCGTTGTTCAGCTCGCGCTCGGCGACCGCCTGCACGCGCGCGTCGATCGAGGTGACGATGTTCGCCCCGGGCTGCGGCTTCACGCTCACGCCCTCGCCGATGACCCGGCCGAGGTTGTCCACCTCGTAGCGGGTGATGCCGGCCTTGCCGCGCAGCTCCTTGTCGTACGTGCGCTCCAGGCCGGAGCGGCCGACCTGGTCGGAGCGCAGGTAGGGGGAGTCGGTGTTCTTGGCCTTCTTGATCTCCTCGTCGGTGACCGGCGAGAGGTAGCCGAGCACCTGGGAGGTGTTGGCCTGGTCGGGGGCGGCGTAGCGGCGCTGGGCGGTGGGCTCGGCGGTGATGCCGGGGAACTGCTCCGCGTGCTCGCGTATCTCCAGGACCTGGTCGGTGGTCGCCTCGTCGGTGACGGGGATCGGCTGGTACGGCGATCCGTTCCAGCAGGGCTTGGGGGTCTTGGCGTCGCAGAGCCGGACGCTGTTGACCACGTCCTCGGGCGGGAGGCCGAGGACGCCCGCGAGGCGGGTCAGGACGCCCTTGCCGCGGTCCTTCATCTTCGACAGGTCGGTGCGGCTCGCGGAGACCACCATGCGGGTCTCGTTGTCGGCCAGCGGAACTCCGCGGTCGTCGAGGATGGAGCCGCGCACGGCGGGCTGGACCACCTGCTGGGTGTTGTTGTTCTTCGCCTCGTCCGTGTACTCCTGGCCGTTGCGTATCTGGAGGTACCAGAGACGGCCGCCGAGGGTGAGCAGCAGCGAGAAGACCACCACCTGGATGATCACCAGTCGGTTCTGGACCCGGGGGGTCCGCCCGGTCTCCGGTATGTTGCTCAACTCGGCTCTCCCCCGGACGTTCCCGCCTGACGCTTGCCCGGCCGAGTGTAGAACGGGAAGCGGAACGGACCGCGCGCGGACCGGCCACCGGGCGGGGCGCGGGCGGGGTGCGGCCGCCGCCCGGGCCGGATGCAGGCGCCGCGCGGGCGGGGTGCGACCGACGCGCGGGCCGGGTGCAGGCGCCGCCCCGGCCGGATGCAGGCGCCCCGTGGGCGGGGTGCGGCTGTCAGAAGGGGAAGCTGGTCCGGCCGTGCTGGACCGAGATCCACTTCTGGGTGGTGAAGGCCTCCACCGTCGCCTCGCCGTTCAGCCGGCCCAGCCCCGAGGCCTTCTCGCCGCCGAAGGCCGCCAGGGGCTCGTCGCCGATGGTGGAGTCGTTGACGTGGATCATCCCGGTCTCGATCCGCTGGGCGAACCGCACCCCGCGCTCCACGTCCCGCGTGTGCACCGCGCCGCTGAGCCCGTACGGGGTGGCGTTCGTGAGCCGGACGGCCTCGTCCTCGCCGTCGAACACCACCAGCAGCGCCACCGGGCCGAATATCTCCTGGCCCAGCAGCGGGGAGTCCTCGGGGAGCCCGGCCAGCACCGTCGGTTCCACGAGGTTGCCGCGCGTAGAACCGCGCACGAGTGCCTGCGCGCCCTCCTCGACGGCCCGGTCCACGAGGGCGGTCAGGGCGTCGGCCTGGAAGGAGTTGATGAGGGGGCCGATGTGGGTGTCGGCCTCGTGCGGGTCGCCGGTCTTGAGGCTCCGCACCCGCGCCGTGAACTTCTCCGTGAACTCCTCGGCCACGGAGGCGTCCACGAGGATCCGGTTGGCGGCCATGCAGACCTGGCCCTGGTACACGAAGCGGCTGAACACGGCCGCGTCCACGGCGTAGTCGAGGTCGGCGTCGTCGAGGACGACAAGGGCGCTGTTGCCGCTGAGTTCCAGGACGGTCCGCTTGAAGTGGCGGGCTGCGACGGCGCCGACGTGCCGGCCGACGCGGTCGGAACCGGCGAAGGAGATGACCTTGGGGACGGGGTGGGTGAGGATCGCGTCGCCTATCTCGGCGATGTCGGTGACCAGGACGTTCAGCAGCCCGGCCGGGAGGCCGGCGTCCTCGAAGACCTTGGCGATGACCCCGCCGCCCACCACGGGGGCGTTCTGGTTCGGCTTGATCACGACGGCGTTGCCGAGCGCGAGCGCCGGGGCGACCGACTTCATGGTCACCAGGAACGGGAAGTTGAAGGGGCTGATGACGGCGATGACCCCGACCGGGAGACGCTGGACGCGGTTCTCCTTGCCTTCGACCGGCGAGGGCAGGATCCGTCCTTCGGGGCGGATCGCCAGCTGGATCGCCTCGCGGATGAACTCCATCGCGAGGTGGACCTCGTACTCGGCCTTGGGACGGGTCCCGCCGAGCTCGTCGATCATCGCCTCGACGATCTCCTTCTGGCGGTCCTCGGTGATCCGGAGGGCCCGCTCCAGGACGGCGCGTCTCGCGTAGGGGCTGGTGGCGGCCCACTCCCGCTGCGCGCGTTCGGCGGCGCGGTAGGCCTGGTCGACCTGCTCGACCGTGGCGGCGGTGATCGCGGCGAGCTTCTCACCGTTGTAGGGGTTGACGTCGATGATGTCCCACGAACCGGCGCCGGGCAGCCATTCGCCATCGATGTACTGGTGGGCCAGGTCGTCGAATATGGACATGCCATCCCTTACTGCGAGCGCGCACCCGTGCGCTGCACCGGAGACCGATCGGTCGTCGTCATGCACTGATCAGACGTCATAGTACGTGCGAATCAAGACAGTTGGAGGAGTCCGCGCAGGAGATCGCGGGTCCTGTCGGGATCGGGGCAGTCCGCCTGGAGCCGCTCCATCGCCCGTGCGTACTGCGCCACTTCTTCGTCTTTGTCCAGGTAGAGGGCGCTGGTGAGCTGTTCCAGATAGACGATGTCCTGGAGGTCGGACTCCGGAAAGCGCAGCAGCGTGAACGCGCCGCTCTCGCCCGCGTGGCCGCCGAAGGAGAAGGGCATCACCTGGAGCTGGACGTTGGGGCGCTGGGAGACCTCGATGAGGTGCTCCAGCTGGCCGCGCATCACGTCGCGGTCGCCGTAGGGACGGCGCAGCGCGGCTTCGTCGAGGACGGCGTGGAAGACCGGGGCGCTCTCGGAGACGAGGACCTTCTGGCGCTCCAGGCGCAGCGCGACGCGGCGGTCGATCTCGGCCGCGGAGGCGCCCGGCATGCCGCGCTTGACGACGGCCTGGGCGTAGGCCTCCGTCTGTAGCAGTCCGTGGACGAACTGGACCTCGTAGATGCGGATGAGGGAGGCGGCGCCTTCGAGGCCGATGTACGTCTGGAACCACCCGGGCAGCACGTCGCCGTAACTGTGCCACCAGCCCGCCGCGTTGGCCTCGCGGACCAGTCCCAGGAGGGACTCGCGCTCCGCGCCGTCCGTGACTCCGTAGAGCGTCAGGAGGTCTTCGACGTCCCGGGCCTTGAAGCTCACCCTTCCCAACTCCAAGCGGCTGATCTTCGATTCGGATGCGCGGATCGAGTAGCCGGCCGCCTCACGGGTGATGCCGCGGGATTCTCGGAGTCGCCTGAGCTGTGAGCCCAGGAGGATGCGGCGCACCACGGAACCGCTGGCTTCTGCGGTCACTAGTCCTGCCCTCCCCATCGCAATGGTGTGCGCGTGGTCAGCGCTGTCGTCTGCGTGCTGCGTCGCTGGGGCCCCCGAACCCCAGGGGCCGCAGTCTGCCACCAAAACGCACCTGTCCGTACTCGTTCTGTAACGGAATCCCGCGCCCCGGAAAAGAAGTCCGTAAGTATGCGTAGGAAGAAATGAGCAAGAACCATCACGGGACGGGACAGGTCCGGCGCGTGCACGTGCATCTGCCCTTGCATCCGGCTTCGGCATTCGGAACGATGGTCCCCGCGCACCTGCGTGCTCTTCGCGCCGGCGCCGGACCCACCCCGCAGTTCTTTCTGGCCGGAGACGCCGCTCCGTCCGCGAATCCCGGGAGTGCCTCGCATGGGGACGAATGGATCGACCATGCTCGAGCCGTTACGGCAGGGGCTGCCCCCGGTCGACCCCACGGCTGTCTCGGGGTCCGCTTCCTGCGCCTTGCCCGCCCGCTTCGAAGCGGTGCGCGGAGCGCGCTCGTTCACCCGCTCGACGCTGTCCCAGTGGGGCCTCGACCAGCGCTTCGACGACGTGTCCCTGGTCGTCTCGGAACTCGTCACCAACGCGCTGCGCCATGCCCTGCCCGATGACGCGCGCGGGATCGCCCCGGATCCGGACGCCCCGGTACGGCTGCACCTGATGCGGTGGAGCACCCGGCTGGTGTGCGCGGTGCGCGACCCCAGCGAGGACCGGCCGGGCGGAGAGTTCTCACCGGAGCGGACCGACGAGAACTGCGACCTGGAGTCGGGGCGCGGACTGTTCCTCGTGGACTCGTACAGCGACAGCTGGGGCTGGCACCCGCTCGCGGGACGGCTGACCGGCAAGGTCGTCTGGGCGCTGTTCCTGCTGCACGACTGAGCGGGCGGCGCGGGCGGCTCAGGCCGCCATCACCTGCATGGCGAAGGCCGAAACCACGTGCACCGGCCGGGATCGATCTATCCGATCGATCCCGGCCGGTGCACGTGCATGGCTGGATGTAGTGCTGCGCCTTGCGTCAGGCCGATCAACGGTTCAGATGACCAGGTGATCGAACTCTCCGTCCTTGACGCCCAGCAGCAGCGCCACTATCTCGGCCGGCGTGTAGATGAGCGCCGGGCCGTCCGGGAAGCGCGAGTTGCGCATCGCGACGTCGCCGCCCGGCAGTTTGGCGAACTCGACACAGGAACCTTGCGAATTGCTGTGTCTGCTCTTCTGCCAGGTCAGCCCAAACAAGGAAGTGAGTTCTGCAGCTGCCATCCCGTTGTACGCGTGGTCCACAGGAAGCCCCCGATAGTGCAGATGTCAACTGCACCGGATCATAGCTCTGTTCACGGCCAGCTGCATGGGCAGATGCACGTGCACGGAGGGTGCCGTAGTGATCACTGGAACGCCGCACATGTCCCTCACACCGCTGCTGATCAGGCACGCAGCGCCTCGGAGAGCTCCTCCAGCGCCTCCAGCACCTGCTGGGCCGCCGCCCGCAGCACCCCGGACTCCTCGGCTTCCCAGCCCGGATCTGCCAGAACCGCCGGCACCTCCCGCCACTGCGGGACACGGCGCTCCCGCACCGCCTTCGCACCGGCCTCCGTGTCCGCCCGCACCGCCGCCGCCAGCGCCGCCGCGCCCGGGACCGGGGCGTGGGCGCGGTCCGGGATGTGCGCCTCCAGCAGCATGACGGCCCGGCCCAGGGCGGCCAGGGCGCCGGCCGCGCCGTCGGCCGCCGCCCGGGACAGGCCGCGGTGGCGCACCGGTTCCCCCTCGGCCCGGTCGAGCGCCTCCTGCCAGGCGATCCGGGCGTCCCGGGTGGCCAGCAGCGCCTGCCTGACGTCGTCGGGGCGGGCGCCGGCCGGATCGGCGTACCGGGTGAGCACGGCATGCGCGTACCGCCCGGCGGCCGCCAGCCAGTCGGCGAGACGGCCACGCAGCCGCGGCGTCTCCCAGGCCGGGTAGAGGGCGTACCCCGCCATCGCCAGGAGACCCCCGACCAGGGTGAGGGAGACCCGGTCGGGCACGGTCTGGTCCCAGCGCAGGCCGCCCATGCCGAGCAGGAACACCACGTAGGCGGAGAGACAGGCCTGCCCGACGGCGTAACCGGTGTGCATCAGCGTGTACATCACGCCCGCGCTGAGGACGGCCAGGAGCCCCGAGAGGTACATCCCGGGATGGGCGAGCTGCACTACGGCGGTGGCCACGGACACCCCGACGAGGGTTCCGCCGAAGCGGGCCACCGCCCGGGACCAGGTCTGGGTGAAGTCGGGCCGCATCACCATGACGGAGGCCATCGGCGCCCAGTAGCCGTGCCCGAACGGCAGCGCCCGGCCGACGACGTACCCCGCGCAGGCGACGGCAGTGACCCGCAGGGCGTGCCGCAGCACCGGTGACCCGGGCCGCAGCTCGGCCCGTACGGCCTTCACCACCAGCGGCACCAGGGCGGGCAGCGTGGGCCGCAGCATCGCGGAGCCGGGATCCGCGGTCCGCCCGGAGCCCGGCTCGGCGGTCTCCAGTACCTCGTCCAGCAGCGCCGCCAGCCGGCGCGCGGCCCGCAGCGGGGCGCCCTGGAGGAGGTCGCCCTGGTCGGGGGCTTTCAGCACCGCGAGGGACGGCGCCGGGATCCGGACCGGTTCCCCGCGGCGGATGGCCCGCGCGGCGGCGTCCAGGACCTCCGCGGCGGCGGCGAGCAGCTCGCGGACCCGGTCCCGCCCCGGGCCGCCGGCGGGGGCCCCGACCGCCGGGTCGGCCAGCGAGGCGAGCACCGGGCGGATCCGCTCCGCGAGCCCGCGCGCACCGTGCAGCTCGGCGGGGCGCCGCCGGGCCTGGCGGGCGGTGACCGCGGCGGCGTCCCGTGCCTTCATCAGGGGCTGCGGGTCGAAGGGGGCCAGGGGGTCGTGGCGCAGCCGGCGGGCGTAGTCGGCCTCGGCGGCGAGCGCGTCGGCCAGGGCGTCTCGCTGGGCGCCCCAGCGGCGGACCGGGAACAGGACGATGAGCAGCGCCTGCACCATCCCGCCGGCGGCGATCACCGCGGCGTGCCCGGCGGCCTGTGCGACGGAGGTCGGCAGGGTGACGGTCACCAGCATGATCGCGACGTTGCCGGAGGCGATGATCCCGGCGGTGGGGCCGGCCGCCCAGAGCAGGCCCGCGAGGAAGGTCCAGGCGGCGAGCAGGGCCAGGAAGGCCAGGGTGTCGCGGGAGCCGACCAGGTAGCCGACGAAGGTGGACACGGCCAGTGTCAGCCCGGAGACGAGGGCCAGCGCGGGACGGGGGCGCCAGCTCCGCTGGAAGCTGGCGGTGGCGGCGGTGAAGGCCCCGAACGCGGAACTGGCGGCGGCCCCCGGCCCGAGGAGGGCCAGCCCGAAGCCGATGACGATCGCCAGCCCAAGGGCGGCCCGCAAGGCGATGAGCGGCTCCAACCGCGCCCGCTCCACCTTCATCCCGCCGCGGGCACTGTCCTTCAACGCCCGCAGCCAACTCATGGGAGCGAGCGTAACGGGACGGGCGCAGCCCGTTGCGGAGCCCGCGTTCGACGCCGCGCGCCGGGAGCGTCGGCCTGCGTTGCACGGCACGCGCCACGAACGCCGGCCCGCATCGGGGGACGGGCACGCGCCACTGACACCGGCGCACGTCGCGACCGGCGCGGCCGGAGCGTCAGCCGGGCAGGGGGTGACGGCGGCCGGCCATGTGAGCGCGGTCGGCGGCGGCCGTTCCGTCCTCCCAGCCCGCGTGGTCGGTGGCGCCGCGCAGGCGGGTGGTCGTCGTGCGGGGGAACATCTCCTCCGCCCGGGAGGTGACGGCGACGTCCCGGGCCACCAGCGCGGGCAGATGCGCCGGGGTCTCGGACGCCGCGTGCTCCGCGGTCTCGGCCAGGCGGTGCCCGAGCCGGCTGGCGTAGGCGAGCAGGAACGACTGCCGGAAGGTCTTCGTACGCTTGCGCCCGCCCGAGCGCTGCGCCGCCTCCGCGCGGGTCATCGCCGCCGTGCCCTGCACGAGCAGCGAGGTGTACAGCAGCTCCACCGCCTCCAGGTCGCTCTCGAAGCCGACCACCGTCGAGAAGAAGAAGCCGCTGTTCCACACCGCCCGGCACCGGTTGGCGGTGGCCACCGCGTCGAGCAGCACCGCCTTCGCCTCCTCGTACGGCGGCTCGACGCCGATCCGGCAGGCGCCGGGCGTCCGGGCCGGTCCCCCGCCCCCGGCCGTGAGCAGGGCCTCGTCCACGGTGTGCCGGGCCATCAGCTCCTGCGCCTTCGCGCTCAGCGCCTCCGCCTCCTCCGGGTACGTGGTCGCCTCGGCCTTGGCGAGCAGCGCGCGGATCCGCCCGAGCATCCGCGGCTCGATGTGGGCGTGTTCGCCGAGATCGGCCGGGTCGCCCGGGAGCGGCCCGACCGGTTCGATCGACGGCAGCCGGATCAGCAGCCGGAACACCTCCAGTACCGCCGTCGCCAGCGTGAACCGGTCCGCCTTCTCGCGCTGTGCCAGCTGGTCCCCGTAACGGCCGTCCTGCTTCCACCACACCTCGGCGTCCGTCCACCGCTCCGGCAGCCGTGCGTAGCCCCGCGCCTCGGCCGCGATGAGGTCGGCGGTGATCCGCGCGTGCCGCTCGTCCAGGTCCCGGCGGACCAGCCGCAGCACGTCGGCCGGCCGCCAGCCGCGCTCCCAGGCCTGCCGCACGTACGTCTCCCCGCGCGCCACCAGCTCCGCCGCGGCCCCGCTCCACCGGGCGGGATCGGCGGCGAGCAACGAGGCGCCGGTGTCCAGCGCGGCGTCGTCCTGGGCGTAGAGAGCGGCTTCGCAGGCACGGTCGACGATGTCTTTCACCCCCTCAGCGTGGCATGTCCCCCAGCGCCCCCCTCCCCAGCCCTCCACCCCGAGCCCACCCGGCCCCATTCCACCCCCACCGGCGCACCTCCCAACCCCACCGGCGCACCTTCCAGCCCCGCCGGCACACCTCCCAACCCCACCGGCGCACCTTCCAGCCCCGCCGGCACACCTCCCAACCCCGCCGGCGCACCTTCCAGCCCCGCCGGCGTTTGAGGCGCGGGGTCTGGGGCGGAGCCCCAGGAAGCCCGGCGCAGCCGGGGCCGCCCCGCGCAACGGCGCCGCACCCGACAACCCCACATCACCGGGCACCGCGCACCGCGCCACCCTCCAGCCCCGCCGGCGTTTGAGGCGCGGGGCCTGGGGCGGAGCCCCAGGAAGCCCGGCGCAGCCGGGGCCGCCCCGCGCCACGGCGCCGCACCCGACAACCCGCACCAACCGCCCGCACCGCCCCCTGTCACCCCCCGGTGGGACACTCGCCCCATGAACCCGCACGCCCCCCGGTGGGCCCTCGCCGAAGACGGCGACGGCTGGTGGCATGCCGGCCCCCTGACCCCCACCGGAGCGGCGCCGCTGCGCGTGCGGGAGCCTGCCGAGGCGGTGCGCGCCGCCCCCGACGGCACCCGCTGGGTCTGGCAGTCGACCGCCGCCGTGTACCCCCGCCTCCTCGCCGCCGGAGTGCGGGTCGAGCGGTGCTACGACGTCGAGGACGCCGAACTCCTCCTCCTGCGTCACGAGGGCCGGTTCGGCGAACCCCGCTCGGCCGCGGCCGCCTGGGCCCGGCTGAGCGGGCTCCCGGTCCCGCCCGACCCGCCGGCGCGCGCCGCCGACCCCGGCATGCAGGACTCCCTCTTCGATCCGCGTCCCTCCCCCGTGCCGCTGGACGCCCTCATCGCCATCCACACCGACCAGGCGCAACGGCACGACGCCACCGCCCACCCCGACCGCACCCGTCTGCTCACCGCCGCCGAGTCCGCCGCGTTCCTCGTCGCCGCCGAGATGCACCGGGCCGGGCTGCCCTGGCGGGCCGACGTACACCGGGCCCTGCTCACCGAGCTGCTCGGCGAACGCTACGCGGGCGGCGGCGCGCCCCGCCGCCTCGCGGAGCTCGCCGACCGGATCTCCACCGCGTTCGGCCGGCGCGTGCACCCCGAGCTGCCCGCCGATGTCGTCAAGGCCTTCGCCGAGGCCGGCATCAAGCTCAAGTCCACCCGGCGCTGGGAGATCCAGGGTCTCGACCACCCTGCCGTGGCCCCGCTCATCGAGTTCAAGAAGCTGTACCGGATCTACACCGCCCACGGCTGGTCCTGGCTCGGCGACTGGGTCCATGACGGCCGCTTCCGGCCCGAGTTCATCCCCGGCGGCACCCTGACGGGCCGCTGGGTGACCAACGGCGGAGGCGCCCTGCAGATCCCCAAGGTGATCCGCCGGGCCGTCGTCGCCGACCCCGGCTGGCGCCTCGTCGTCGCCGACGCAGACCAGATGGAACCCCGGGTGCTCGCCGCGATCTCCCGTGACCCGGCCTTCATGGAGGTGGCCGGCCGCCCGGAGGACCTTTACACCTCCATCTCCCGCCACGGCTTCTCCGGCGACCGGGACAAGGCCAAACTGGCCGTGCTCGGCGCGGTCTACGGACAGACCTCCGGGGACGGCCTCAAGAACCTGGCCGCGCTGCGCCGCCGGTTCCCCCGGGCCGTGGCCTACGTGGACGACGCCGCCAAGGCGGGCGAGGAAGGCCGACTGGTGCGTACCTGGCTCGGCCGGACCTGCCCGCCGCCCGCCGGCTCCGCCGAAGAGGACGGCGAGGCCGGGATCCCGCAGGACCGGGAGGACGGCGGCTGGGCACCGGGCTACGCCTCGACCGACACCCGCGCCCGCGGCCGCTTCACCCGCAACTTCGTCGTGCAGGGCAGCGCCGCCGACTGGGCGCTACTGATGCTCGCCGCCCTGCGGCAGGCCATCGCCGCCGCCGGGCTCCGCGCCGAGCTGGTCTTCTTCCAGCACGACGAGGTGATCGTGCACTGCCCGGCCGAGGAGGCCGAGGCCGTCGTGGAGGCCATCCGCGCCGCCGGCGACCGGGCCGGCCGGATCACCTTCGGCGACACCCCGGTCCGGTTCCCGTTCAGCACGGCCGTCGTGGAGTGCTACGCCGACGCGAAGTGATGCCCGCTACAAGGCCGTTCGGATGTTTCACGTGAAACAGGCCTCGTTGCACGGCCGTTCGACTCCGCCCGCGGCACCTCTCAGCCGAGGTCGCGGAAGTAGATGTGATACCCCTCCCGCACGAATCCCTCCGACTCGTACAGGTTCTGCGCGACCTGGTTGTCGTAGGCCGTCTCCAGCTGGACGCCTGCGACTCCCGCCTCCGCCGCACGGCGCAGGACCTCGCGCAGCAGGGCCCGCCCGGCGCCGGTGCGCCGACCGGAGGGCGCGACGTAGAGGTCGCTGAGGATCCACATGGGCCGCAGCAGGAGTGAGGCGAAGGTCCGGTAGACCTGCGCGAAACCGACGGTTCCAAGACCGGGGACGTCGGCCAGCAGAACGAGCGACTCGTCGCCCCGGATGCGTTCGGCGAGGAATGCGCCCGGGGCACCGGGGTCCTCGACCTTCACCTCGTAGAAGTCGAGGTACCCGCGGAACAGCTCGGCTGCCACCTCGACGTCCGTCTCCGCAGCCACCCTCAGCCGCACTTCCTGCTGACCTGCCGTCTGATCGTCCATGCCGGCCATTGTGCGGCAGGGGTCAGTGGCCGGTCACCGGCTGGGCGGGCAGGTCGAAGACGTGCTTCGGAGTCACCGTCTTGGTGATCGCCTGCCCGAACAGGGTGCTGGGCTCCGAGCCCTGGTAGGTGATGTCCGTGTTGAGCAGCACCACCAAGGTGGCCTGCGGACCGGGCAGGTAGACGGTCAGGGACTGGTATCCGGGCAGGGAGCCGTTGTGCCCGATCCAGCCTTCGACGTTGAAGATGCCGAGTCCGTAGCCGGAGTCCGGGATGTTGTCCGCGTCCAGGACCTTCAACCGCTGGGCCTGGGTCGCCGGCGTCAGCAGGGTGCCGGTGGCCAGCACCTTGGCCCATGTCCGCAGGTCGTCGCGGTCGGAGATCATCGCTCCGGCGGCCCAGCCCCAGGAAGGGTTCCAGTCCGCCGCGTCCTGCGTCTTGCCGGAGGCCGTCTGGTTCGTGTAGCCCTGGGCGTGCGGCTTCGGGAACTCCGCGCCGGTGGGGAAGAGCGTGTGGTGCAGCCCGGCGGGTTCGATCACGTTGTGCTGGATGTAGTCGGCCAGCTTGTCCCCGCTGGCCTTCTCCACCACCAGTCCGAGCAGGATCAGGTTGGTGTTGCAGTAGTAGAACTTGGCTCCCGGCGCGAACATCACGGGGTGTTTGAAGGAGTACGCCAGCAGTTCCCGCGGAGTGAACGGTCGTCGCGGGTTGCTGGTCAGGGCCTTGAAGAACCCCGGGTCCTCGGAGTAGTTGAAGAGGCCGCTGCGCATCTCGGCGAGCTGGCGCAAGGTGATCCGGTCTCCGTTGGGAACGCCGGACACGTACTTGCCGATGGGGTCGTCGAGCCCGACCTTGCCCGCGTCGACCAGTTCGAGCAGGGCGGTGACCGTGAACGTCTTGGTCTCGCTGCCGATCCGCATGTTCAGATTCGGTGTCATCGGCGCACCGGTGGCTTTGTCGGCCACGCCGAAGGAGCGTTCGTAGGTGCCCTTGCCGGGTGCCGAGAGGGAGACGATCACCCCGGGGACATGGGCGTCCTTCATCACCTTCCGGATGGCTGCGTCCAGTTGCCGCGCGACCGCTGGAGTCAGCGGCGCGAACTCGTCGGAGGCCGGAGGCGAAGGCTGCTCCGCAGTGGCCGACGGCTGCACCGCGGTACGCGTCACGGACGCCGGGGTGGCGGACATGTCCCAGGCGTAGCCGGCGCTCACGCCGAGCGGCACCACCACGAGCCCCACCGCGGCCGTTCCGACCGCCGCGCCGCGCCACCGTTTCGTCATGCCAGGCCTCCTACCACGAGACCCCCGAGCACCACCAACCCAACCTAGCCCGACCCCCTCCACGCGGCGACCGGAACCAGCCACCCGGCCCTGCGACGGCCGCCCCGGAGCCCGCGGAGAAGTCCAGTCGCACGCCCGGCCGGCAAGGCTCAACAGGCATGCTCCGGGGCGGGTTCACAGAAAGTCCGGCCGGCTCGCCGCCGGGGCCGCAGCCAGCAACGACTACGTGCGGTGACCCCCGATCCCACCAATTGGATCTTCCTTTTCGGGTACACCGCTCGGATGTTAGCTTGCCCACGCCATCACACGGAGAGCGTCGCCCGGGACCGGGCGACCGCGATGCTCCGTGGCCGGAAGGAGACACCAGTGGGTCATCAGGCGGCTGCTCAGCAGCTCCGTGCAGCCACACCCGAGGTCATCGAGGCGTACCGGGCGGCACTGGGAAGACTCGGCAGCCCACTGGTGTCCCGCGAGGACATCTGGCGGCAGTGCCGCCACCAGGCGCAGAACATCGTGGCCGAATGCGCGCAGACGCTTGAGGGCGGCGAGCACGCGGAGTCCCCCGGCGTACGGGAGTACTCCCGGCTCCTCGGGGCCCACCGCGTCGTCCAGCAGGTTCCGGTCTCCGAGTCGGTGCGCGCGGCGGAGGTGCTCTGGCAGGCGATGCAGGTCGCGGTCGCGGGGGCCGTCGAGCTGGTGCCGGCGGAGCAGCGGCACGCGGCGACGCAGACCGTGAGCACCGCGTTCCGGGCCGCTGCCGGGAGCCGCCTGTACCAGGGGATCCGGGGGTACGAGGAGGCCCAGCGTCCGGCCGCGGCCGAAGTGCCGGAGCCGGATCCGGGGTCGACGGTGGACGCCCCGGACGCCCAAGCCCTCGACCTGCTGACCCTGCGGGAGCGGCAGATCCTGGAGGCGGTGCGGGCGGGCCTGACGAACCGTCTGATCGGCCGCCGCTTCGAGATCAGCGAGGCGACCGTGAAGCGGCACCTCCACAACGCGTACCGCAAGCTCGGCGCCAGCTCCCGCGTCCAGGCCCTCAACAAGGCGTTCCCCGGCCACGGCTGACCCGGCCAGGCCTTCCCCGGCCACGGCGGACCCGGCCAGGCGTTCCCCGGCCACGGCTGACCCGGCCACGGCGGACCCGGACCCCACCGCCGCTCACCCCGCGGCGAAGGCGGCCAGTACGAGCAGGTTCGCGGCGTACTGCGTGACCATGAACGCCCGGTAGGCATCCCGCCGTTGCGTCCGGTCGGCGCTCTCCCGCCGGGCATCGCGCACCACCCGGGCGACGACCCACACCGCCCCGACCGCGACCGGCACCACCCCCACGAGCGCGAGCGGCGCCCACAAGGCAGCCGCCGCCGTCCCGGCCGCGCCGACCAGCACCGCACCCGCCACCGCCAACGCCCGGGCCGCCACCACGCCGTGGACGACCGCCACCGTACGCCGCCCCCCGGCCGCGTCCCCGCCGACGTCCCCCAGGTCCTTGACCACGGAGCCGACCAAGGCCATCCAGGCCGCCATCACGCAGCCGAACACCCCGCCCGTAGCGGTCCACCCGGTCCCGGCCGCCGCGACACCGGCCGCGTACGAGGTCGCGCCCAGGCCGAACACCACCACCGCGCACAGCACGCTCGACTGCTTGGCCCGCACCGGCGAGGCCGAGTACGCCCAGCCGAGCAATAGGAAGCCCACCACCCACCCGAGCACCCCGGACCCGGCCAGCCCTCCGAGCACCAGCGCGGTAACGGCCAGCAGGGTCGTGACCGCCGCCGCAGTGCGGACCGGCAGATCACCCCGCGCGATCGGCCGCCGGGAGCCGTTCGCCCGGTCCTCCCTGACGTCCGTCACGCCATTGAGCAGGTACGCGCAGGCCACGGCGCACCACCAGGCCGCCAAGCCGAGCACGGTCCGGCCCGTGACCTGCGGCAGCCCGGCCGCCGACACCGTCCCCACCACGAACCGCAGCAGGAAGACCAGCTGTACCGAAGGGCGTGCTTCCGCCCAGCACAACCGGGCCGCATTTGCCGCGGTATGCCATCGGAGACCCGGAATGCGAGCCGTCACGGGAACGCTCAGGTAGCCAGCTGAATTGATCACGGCCGCAGCCTAGGAATGACCTCCGGCGCATCGCCATACAACCATCGGCGTACGCGGTGTACACCCCCACTGAGCCCTTGGTGGCAATGCATTGAGATGCCCGGAATTCGTGGGGCACGATGAGGAACGCCGCGGTCCGGTGAAGTCGATCCGGACACCGCGGCGGGGACATGAATGGCGCCCCAACCGGAATCTTCGCCTCCGCGACTTTCCTCAAGTTCGCGCAACGGTCCGGAAAAGGAGCGCCGACCCTCTCACCCCCTCATTCGAAACGGCAGGGACCCCGTAGAAATGGATGTTCAGGTGGACAGGTCGCAACAGACCACGAAACTGACCTCCCAGACGCAAGTCCTCGAATGCGGGGAGGGATGGCACAGAGCCGTCTTCGAGGACGTCGCCGCGCGCCTCGCCGATCCGGACTTCCCGTGCGTCTTCTCCCGGAACGCGTTCCGGAAGGGGCTCCTGAGGTTCGTCTTCGTGGAGAGCGCCGGCAGGGACGGCATGCGGCACCTGGCCGGCGCGCTCACCGAGTACGTCGAACTGTCCCGGGGCTGGGACGGCCGACTGGACACCGCGTATCCGCTGGTCGTGATGTTCTCGGCACAGGCCGTGACCGCGCGCACCGTCGAGGAGTACCACTCCTTCGGCTGGCAGGTACTACAGGAACTGCATCACCTCGATGCCGCGCCGTGGCCGGAGGACGTGGGGCACGATCCGGATTCCGCATCGTGGTCCATGTGCTTCAACGGAATGCCGTTGTTCTGCAATATGAGCAGTCCCGCCCACCGCAACCGACGCAGCCGCAACCTCGGCGGGCATTTCGCCCTCGTCATCAACCCGCGGGAACGGTTCGACGTATTTGCGGGCGAGACCCCGAGCGGCCGGCAGGTCCGAGCGAACATACGCAAGCGAATACGCAGCTACGACGGAATGCGGCACTCACCGCAACTGGGCTCGTACGGTGTCGGCGCACTCGAATGGTTCCAGTACGGACTCATAGACGAGAACGCCGAACGAAGCGGCGCTTGCCCTTTCCAGCCCCAGACCGCAATCGAAACGGACAGGAATTCCTGAAAATGATCGATCTCATCGTCTCCCAGGGCCGGGTGGCCGACCGGGAACCCCGCATGATCGAGGGCGCCGCACGCATCGCGCGGGCCCTGGAGAGCCGCTACGGACTCACCGGCCGGTTCGTCGGCGAGCCCGCGCCGCCCGCAGACGACGACTGGACCGTCAGCCTCCCGCAGGCCGGCGAGACCCTGACCGGCCTGCGCCGGGCCGTGACGGACAGCATCGCGAACGGCAACCGGACCGTCATGATCTCCAACACCTGCTCGGCGAGCCTCGCCACCCTGCCGGTCGTGGCCCGGGAACACCCGGACGCCGTGGTGCTCTACATCGACGGCCACGGCGACTTCAACACACCGGAGACGACCGGCACCGGATACCTGGGCGGCATGGTCCTCGCCGGCGCGTGCGGGCTCTGGGACAGCGGCCACGGCGCGGGTCTGCACCCCGCGAAGGCGGTTCTGGTCGGGGCACGCGACATCGACGAAGCCGAGGGCGAGCTGATCGCGGAGCACGGCGTGCGGGTCATCCCCCCGGCGCAGACCACGGCCGAGACCATCCTGGACGCGATCGGCGACTCCCCGGTATGGGTGCACATCGACTGGGACGTACTCGAACCGGGACACGTGCCGGCCGACTACACGGTGCCCGACGGCCTGCTCCCCGAGCAGATCCGGGCCATCTTCGACGCGATCCCGCCGCAGCAGCTCCGCGGGGTCGAACTCGCCGAGTTCAACGCCCCGCTGGACGACGAGCTCAGCGACCAGGCGGTCGAGACGATCCTCGCGATGGTCGCTCCCGCCTTCGAGAACGTCCCGGCCTGACCGGCCCCCGGCCCGAGAACACCCACCGTCAGCACCGCTGGCCCCGCCCGCCCAAGGAGAACCCCCGATGCCCCTCCACGACAGCATCCTCGACACCATCGGCCGCACCCCCATCGTCAGGCTGAACCGCATGTCCCCCGCTCACGCCACGGTGTACGTGAAGGTGGAGTCGTTCAACCCCGGCGGCTCGGTGAAGGACCGCCTGGCGCTCTCCGTCGTCCTCGACGCCGAGGCGAAGGGGCTGCTCAAGCCCGGCGACACCATCGTCGAATGCACCTCCGGGAACGTCGGGATCGCCCTCGCGATGGTGGCCGCGGCCCGCGGCTACCGGTTCGTCGCGGTCATGGGTGACACGTACTCGGCGGAGCGGCGCAAGTTGATCCGGGCCTACGGCGGCAAGGTGCTCCTCTTCCCCGGCCACCTGGGCAGCAGCGGCGGCAACCAGATCGCGGACGAACTCGCCGACAAGCACGGCTGGTTCCGCGCCAACCAGTTCGACAACCCGGCGAACCCGGCGTACCACCGCGAGACCACCGCCTCGGAGATCCTCGCCGACTTCGCGGGCAAGCGCCTCGACTACTTCGTCACCGGCTTCGGCACCAGCGGCACCCTCACCGGCGTCGGGCAGATGCTGAAGGCGGCCCGCCCGCAGGTGCGGATCGTCGCCGCCGAGCCGGACAACGCCGCCGTGCTCGCCGGCCAGGAATGGAACGTCCACCGGATCCAGGGCTGGGCACCGAACTTCGTACCCGGCGTGCTCGACGCGAGCGTCATCGACGAACTGGTGACCGTCGACGAGGTGGAAGGGCGCGACACCGCGCGCAGGCTCGCAGCCGATGAAGGCATCTTCACCGGTATCTCGGCCGGCGCCACCCTGGCGACGGCGCTGCGCGTCGCCGAGACCGCGCCCGCGGGTTCGGTGCTCCTCGCCATGCTCCCCGACACCGGTGAGCGCTACCTCTCCACGTTCCTCATGGAAGGGATGCCCGAGGGCTCGGACGACGACTGGCTCGCCTTGCTGGAGAGCGGTGACGGCGGGGCCTGACCCCGGCGGCCGGCTCCCCCGCTCGCGGCACACCATCACCTGGCAGGAACCAGACACATGAGGGAATTCATCCCCCCCGCGGCCCGTTTCGTCGACCTCCCCGCGGCATTCGCCATGCGTCGGGGCGGCACGCTGACCGGCGCGCGCATCGCGTACGAGACCGTCGGACGGCTGTCGCCGGAGCGCGACAACGCGGTCCTGATCCTCACCGGTCTCTCGCCCGACGCCCACGCCGCCTCCCACCCGGCGGACACCGGCCCCGGCTGGTGGGAGGCGATGGTCGGGCCCGGAAAGCCCGTCGACACCGATCGCTGGTACGTGATCTGCCTCAACTCCCTGGGCAGTTGCAAGGGATCCACCGGACCCGCCTCCGTCGATCCCGGCACGGGCCGGCCCTACGGTCCCGGCTTCCCCGAACTGTCGATGGAGGACATCGCCGACGCCGCGGCCCACACGGTGCGCGCCCTGGGCGTCGACAGGCTCGCATGCGTGATCGGTACGTCCATGGGCGGCATGAGCGCCCTTTCCCTGCTGGCCCGCCACCCCGGCCTGGCCCGCGGCCACATCAACATCTGCGGCGCGGCGCGCGCGCTGCCGTTCTCCATAGCGATCCGCTCGCTCCAGCGCGAGGCGATCCGGTGCGACCCCCAGTGGAACCAGGGCCGGTACGACGAGGGGAACTATCCGCAGCGTGGCATGTTCACCGCGCGCAAGCTGGGGATGCTGACGTACCGGTCGGCCCGGGAATGGGACATCCGGTTCGGCCGTGCGCGCATCGCGCCGGAGGAACGAGAGGAACAAGAGGACCGCGCGGACCGGGCGGGCCGGGCGGGCCGGGCGGGCCGGGCGGACCTTGAGCCTTTCGGCCGTGAATTCCAGGTGGAGGAGTACCTGGAGCGACACGCGCGCCGTTTCGCGCACCGTTTCGACCCCAACAGCTACCTCTGCCTCAGCCGCTGCATGGACCGGTTCGACCTCGGCGAGTCCTGCGGCACCACCACCGACGAGGCCCTCTCCCGTGTCCCTCTCGAAAGAGCTCTGGTCATCGGCGTCGAAACCGACATCCTGTTCCCGCTCCACCAGCAGCAACAGATCGCCGACGGCCTCTGCGCCGGGGGAACGGCCGTCGAATTCGTGGCGATGGATTCGCCCGAAGGCCATGACGCCTTCCTCATCGACACCGTCCGTTTCGGCGCACCCGTGGCGAAATTCCTCACCCTGCTCTAGCCCGCCGTCCCCATTTCTGGAGAACCGCATGCACGACCCCCAGCCCAGGATCGCCCTCGTCACCGGCGCCAACCGGGGCATCGGCCTCGAGACCGCCCGTCAGCTCGCCGGCGCCGGCGTGCGCGTGCTGCTGGCGGGCCGCGACCGCCGAGCGGTCACCGGATCCGCCGAAAAGCTGCGCGCCGAAGGCCTCGCCGCCGACCCCCTGGTACTCGACGTCACGGACCCGGACAGCATCCGGGCCGCCGCCTCGGAGGTCGCGGGCAGCCACGGCCGCCTCGACATCCTGGTCAACAATGCGGGCATCCGGATCGAGGAGTACGGGAAACAGCCGTCCGAGCAACCGCTGCGCCAGTGGCGCGAGACCTTCGACACCAACCTGTTCGGCGTCGTCGAAGTGACCACGGCCTTCCTCCCGCTGCTCGGCAGGTCCCCGGCCGGACGCATCGTCAACGTGTCCAGCCTGCTCGGCTCGCTGACCACGCACAGCGACCCGCAGTCGTACGCGTACAGCCCCATGTTCAAATCGCTCCCCGCCTACAGCGCCTCCAAGAGCGCGGTCAATTCCTGGACCGTCCACCTCGCCTATGAACTGCGCGGAACACCGATCAAGGTGAATGCCGTGCACCCGGGCTACACCCGGACCGCGATGAACGACGGCGCGGGCGATCTCGACGTCACGGACGGAGCCAGGACGAGCGTCACGATGGCGCTCCTCGGCGATGACGGCCCCACCGGCACCTACACGCACAGCGGAGAAACCGTCCCCTGGTAGCCGCCAGTCCCTCCCCCACCCCCCCGTATTGGAGTTCACCCGATGGGCAACCATCTGGCATTGGTCACCGACGAGACCAGCATTGCCATTGACTACGACATGCCGCTCCTGCTCGATGCCTGCCAAGCAGCGGGAATCAGAGCCGAGATATGTTCCTGGCGGGATCCGGACATCGAATGGGACCGCTTCGACGCCGTCCTGCTGCGCTCTCCCTGGAGCTATGTGGAGAGCCTGCACCTGTTCCTGGAATGGTGCGAGTACGTCACCGACGTGACGCACCTGTTCAACCCGCTGCCGGTGGTGCGGTGGAACCTCGACAAGCACTACCTGGCCGATCTGGCCGCGGCCGGCGTACCGGTCGTGCCGAGCGGATTCGTGGCCCCCGGCGCGGACGCGGCGGCGGCCGTACGCACCTTCCTCGCCCGGCACGACGGGGCCCGGGAGATCGTGGTGAAGCCCACCGTCGGCGCCTACTCCAAGGACGTGCAGCGCTTCCCCCGGTCGTCACAGGCCGAGGCAGCCGCATACGTGGCCAAGCTGCTCGACCAGGACCGCCACGTCATCCTGCAGCCCTACCTTGACTCGGTCGACCACCACGGCGAAACCGACCTCATCCACTTCGGCGGCGTCTACAGCCACGCCATCCGCAAGCGCGCGCTGCTCCTGCCGGACGGCACCGTCGACGAACCGACCCAGGAGGCCCGCACGGCGCGGGACGCCGCCGAGGACGAACGCGCGGTCGCCTCGGCCGCGCTGGACGCCGCGGCCGCACACCTCGAACTGGCCGAACCGCTGCTCTACGGCCGCGTCGACCTCATCCGCGACGCCGACGGACAGCCCCTGGTCCTGGAACTGGAGCTTTGCGAACCTTCGTTCAGCATGCCGTTCTCTGAACCCTCGGCCACACGGTTCGCGCAGGTCATCGCAGTACGGCTCGAAGAAATCTCCCGCAACCGCAAGAACGGACAGTCATGACCGCGCAACAGGGTTCCCTCGCCCCCCTCACCACGCCCACGGTCTCCAGCGGCACCCTCTACGCCGCGCTCGGAGTGGTCAGCTTCTCCTTCAGCTTCCCCGGGACGATGTGGGCGCTCGACGGGTTCGGGCCGTGGAGCGCCATCGGCGTCCGCGGGGTGCTCGCCGCCCTCCTCGCGTTCGCCGCACTCCTGCTGACCCGGGCGCCGTTGCCGGCCCGCGGGGACTGGCCCGCGCTCGCCGTCGTCGCGGGCGGCTGCGCGGTCGGCTTCCCCCTCCTCACCACGCTCGCCCTGCAGACCTCGTCCACCGCCAACTCGGCCGTCGTGATCGGCGCCCTGCCCATGGCCACGGCCGTGTTCTCCGCCGTCCTCACCCGGCGCAGCCCCTCGAAGGTCTTCTGGGCCGCGGCCGGCGTCGGAGCGGCGACCGTCATCGTGTACACGCTGTCGCAGAACCACGGCCGGCCGACCGTCGCGGACCTCTACCTCTTCGGCGCCCTGCTGGTCTGCGCGGCGGGCTACGCCCAGGGCGGCCGGCTCTCCGCCCGCATGCCGGGCTGGCGCGTCATCGCCTGGGGCGTCGTCCTCGCCGCTCCCGTCAACCTCGCCGTGGCCCTGTGGGCCCTCCCCCACGAGCCCGTCCACCTCACCGCCAAGGCCGTGGTCGGCATGGCCTACATCGCGGGCATCTCGCAGTTCGGCGGCTTCGTCGTCTGGTACAAGGGCATGGGCCTCATCGGCGTGGCGCGCGCCAGCCAGCTCCAGCTCGCCCAGCCCCTGCTGACGCTGGTCTGGGCGGTGCTCCTGCTCGGCGAACACATCACCTGGGCCGTCCCCCTGACCGCCGCCATCGTCCTCACCTGCATCGTCACCACCCAACGCGCCCGCACGTCCTGACCCCCACCGACGGGCCCCCACCCGGCGCCCGCCGGAAATAGCAAAAGCCCCAGGTCACGGCGAGTGAGTCCTGGGGCTTCTACAGAGCCGCCTTCGGGATTCGAACCCGAGACCTACGCATTACGAGTGCGTTGCTCTGGCCAACTGAGCTAAGGCGGCACCGCTGGATCGACAAGAATTCCCCCGGAGAGGTGCTCTCATCAGCAGCGGCGCCAAGTCTACAGGGTTGAACGGGGTGCCCCGAACCGGGTTGTGCGCAGGGGGGTGGCGGGGGTCAGCAGCGCTTGGCCGGGGGTGGGGGAGTGCCGTCCAGGAGGTAGCGGTTGATCGCCGTGTCGACGCAGTCGCTGCCGCGCCCGTACGCCGTGTGGCCGTCGCCGTCGTAGGTCAGCAGGGTGCCCGAGTCGAGCTGGTCCGCGAGGCCCTGGGCCCACTTGTACGGGGTCGCCGGGTCCCGGGTGGTGCCGACGACCACGATCGGCGCTGCCCCCTTCGCGGTCAGCCGGCCCGCCGTGCCGGTGGCCTGCACCGGCCAGTAGGCGCAGTTCAGCGACGCCCAGGCCAGCCCCGCCCCGAAGACCGGCGAGGCCTTCTCGAAGGACGGCAGCGCTGCCTCGACCGCCGCCGGTCCGGCGAAGGCCGGGGGCTGGTCCAGGCAGTTCACGGCGGCGTTCGCGAACATCAGGTTCGCGTACTTGCCGTCCGGCTCCCGCTCGTAGTAGCTGTCCGCGAGCGCCAGCAGGCCCGAGCCGTCGCCGCCCAGCGCCGCCGTGAGCGCCTCGCGCAGCTGCGGCCACGCGCTCTCGTCGTACAGCGCCGCGATCACCCCGGTCGTCGCCAGGGACTCGCCGAGCGGCCGGGCCGCGTCGCCCGTGGGCAGGGGCCGGCCGTCGACCTTGCGGAAGAACTCCGCCAGCCGCTGCGCCACCGCGTCCGGGGAGCCCTGCCCGAGCGGGCAGGCGGGCTGCTTCACGCAGTCCTTGGCGAAGGAACGGAAGGCGGTCTCGAAGCCCTCCGTCTGGTCCCGGTTCATCTCCAGCGCGGACCGGGAGGGGTCCATCGCGCCGTCCAGGACCAGCCGGCCCACGCGGCCGGGGAACAGGTTCGCGTACGTCGCGCCGAGGAAGGTGCCGTAGGAGGCCCCCACGTACGTCAGCTTCTTGTCACCCAGCACCGCGCGCAGCATGTCCATGTCCCGCGCCGCGTCGACGGTCGAGACGTGCGGCAGGATCCGCCGCGAGTGCGTCTCGCAGCCCGCCGCGAACTCCTTGAACGCTGCCACCAGCAGCGCCTGCTCCGCCTTGTCGTCCGGCGTCTGGTCCACCTGGGTGTACTTGTCCATCGCCGGGTCGGTCAGGCACTCGACCGGAGTGCTGCGGTCCACTCCGCGCGGGTCGAAGGACACCATGTCGTACTGGGCGCGGACCGCCGCCGGGTAGCCGATGCCCGCGTAGGCCTGGAGGTACCCGATACCCGACCCGCCGGGGCCGCCCGGGTTGACCACCAGGGAGCCGAGCCGCTTCCCCGGGCCCGTCGCCACCCGGCGGGCCACCGCCAGGTCGATCGCCTGGGCCGATCCGGGAGTTCCCGGGTCCGCGTAGTCCAGGGGGGCCTTCATCGTGGAGCACTGGAAGCCCGGCACACCGCACTCGCGCCAGCTCAGCTTCTGCTCGTAGTACGGACGCAGCGCCGCCGGTACGGTGCCCGGCGCGGCCGCAGACGCGGAGGCGCGGGGCTCCCCCAGTCCACCGGAGGTGCACCCGGAGAGCAGCAGCCCGGCAGCTGCGATCACGGTTCCGGTCGTACGCAGCAGGCGACTGGTGTCCATGCGGCGAGCCTACGACTTGCCGGACGCCTCGGACGGCGCCGCGACGGCCGCTGCGGCCGCCCGTCGGGCGCGGAGCACCCCTTCCCCCGGGGAGCCCCGGGCGGAAGGGGACGCGCCGGGGCGCGGGCGCCGGACCCCTCGTACGGGTGACGCCTCAACGGGAGCTTCGCTCAGCCCGCCCGCAGCGCCATCGTCATGGCCTCCACCGCGAGGAGCGGGGCCACGTTCCGGTCGAGGGCGTCCCGGCACGCGATAATCGCCTCGATGCGCCGCAGGGTCCGCTCGGGGCCCGAGGCGCGGGCGATCCGGTCGAGGTCCGCCCGTATCTCCTCGTTCGCGATGGCCAGGCCCGAGCCGAGCTGGAGGGCCAGCACGTCCCGGTAGAAGCCGGTGAGGTCGATCAGCGCCAGGTCGAGGCTGTCGCGCTGGGTCCGGGTACGACGGCGCTTCTGCCGGTCCTCCAGCTCCTTCATCACGCCCGCCGTACCGCGCGGCATCCGGCTGCCCGCCCCCGCTCCGGCACCGAGCGCGGCCCTCAGCTCCTCGGTCTCCTTGGTGTCGACCTCCTCCGCGACCTGCTTGGCGTCCTCGGCGGCGGCATCGACGAGCTCCTGGGCGGCTTTCAGGCAGCCGCCCACATCGTCCACGCGCAGCGGGAGCCGCAGCACGGTGGCGCGGCGCGACCTGGCTGCCTCGTCGGTCGCCAGCCGGCGCGCCCGGCCGATGTGCCCCTGGGTCGCGCGGGCGGCGGCAGCGGCGACGGCGGGCTCGATGCCGTCGCGCCGCACCAGCACATCGGCGACGGCGGCCACGGGCGGGGTGCGCAGCGTCAGGTGCCGGCAGCGGGAGCGGATGGTGGGCAGCACGTCCTCCAGGGACGGCGCGCACAGCAGCCACACCGTCCGCGGAGCGGGCTCCTCCACGGCCTTGAGCAGCACGTTGCCCGCGCCTTCGGTGAGCCGGTCGGCATCCTCCAGGACGATGACCTGCCAGCGCCCGACGGCGGGCGACAGCTGGGCCCGGCGGACCAGTTCGCGGGTCTCCTTCACGCCGATGGACAGCAGGTCGGTGCGGACGATCTCCACATCGGCGTGGGTGCCGACGAGGGTGGTGTGGCAGCCCTCGCAGAAGCCGCAGCCCGGCTCGCCCCCGAGGGCGCGGTCGGGGCTGGTGCACTGGAGGGCGGCCGCGAAGGCGCGGGCGGCGGTGGACCGGCCGGAGCCGGGCGGTCCGGTGAACAGCCAGGCGTGGGTCATCTTGGACGCGGCCGGGGGCGGCACTCCGTCCGAGACTGCCGTGACCAGGGCGTCCGCGTCACGGGCGGCGGCGGCGAGCTGTGCCTGCACGCGATCCTGTCCCACCAGGTCGTCCCATACGGGCATCCCGCCCACCGCCTTTCCCTGTCTGCGCCGTGTAGGCGTGTACGTGTTCGCGTGCTGACCGAGTGCCTGTCCACATTGTGGCGGTAGCCACTGACATCGACCGACGACCCGGCCCCGGCTCAGCGGCGGCGGCGCGGCCGGTCGCCGTCGCCCTCGCCCTCGTCGTCCGGGCGCGGGCCGAGGAGCTCGTCGGCCAGCGTCGGCAGGTCGTCCAGCGGGGTCGTCTCGGCCCACTCCGAGCGGGTCCGGTGCGGCCGGCCGTCGGGGTCCAGGGCCGGGAGCTCGCGCGTCACGTCGTTGCCGGCGTCCCGGAACACGCCCGGAGGCACCCGGTCGGCGGGGCTCTCCTGCGAGTGGCGGGCGGTGGGGCGCGACGCGGACGGGGCCGCGGAACGCGACGGAGCCGACGGGGTACGGCCGGTCCCGGCGGGCCGGTCCCGGCGCGGGTCCTCGGGGCGGACCGGCGGCAGGACGGAGGTCTCCGCCGCAGGGTCGACCTTCGGGACCGGCACCGTCTGCGTGACGTCGTCGGGCTGCACGACCCGCTTGACCACCGGGGTTTCGACCGTGATGGCATCGTCGGGATGCGGCCGCCGGGACTGCGGCTGCTCGGGCTCCTTGCGCATCGAAACAGCGCGAGCCTCAGGAACCACGGAAGCCGCAGGAGCCGCAGGAGCCGCAGGAGCCTCCGGGGCCGCCTCGGGGCCCGGTTCCGCAGCCGTCCGGGCAGCAGCGGCCGCAGCCGCCGCGGCGGCCGACGCCTCCGCGAGCCGGCGCGCCTCCTCGGCCCGCAGCAGGGCCTCCTCGGCCCGCCGCTGCTTCTCCAGCCGCCGCTCCTCCGCCTCGGCCCGCAGCCGGGCCTCCTCCTCGGCCTGCTTGCGCAGCCGCTCCGCCTCCACCGCGCGCGCCCGCTCCTCGGCCTCCGCACGCAGTCGCGCGGCCTCGGCCCGGACGCGGGCCTCCTCCTCGGCCCGCCGCCGCTCCTCCTCCGCCTTTCGGGCGGCCTCGGCCTCCGCCTTGATCCGGGCGGCCTCAGCCTCACGGGCCTGGCGGGCTTCTTCCTCCGCCCGCAGCCTGGCTTCCTCCGCCTTGCGCGCCGCCTCTTCCTCGGCCTTGCGCCTGGCCTCCTCCTCGGCGAACCGGCGGGCCTCGGCCCGGGCGGCGACCTCGGCCTCGGAGAGCGGCAGCATCCGGTCCAGGCGGTGCCGCACGACGGTGGTCACCGAGCCGGGGTCCTGGCCGGCGTCGACCACCAGGTAACGCCCGGGGTCGGCCGCGGCCAGCGTCAGGAACCCGGCCCGCACCCGCTGGTGGAACTCCGTCGGCTCCGACTCCAGCCGGTCCGGCGCCTCCGTGAACCGCTCCCTGGCCGTCTCCGGCGACACGTCGAGCAGCACGGTCAGGTTCGGCACCAGTCCGCCCGTGGCCCAGCGGGAGATGCGGGCGATCTCGGTCGGCGACAGGTCGCGCCCGGCGCCCTGGTAGGCCACCGAGGAGTCGACGTAGCGGTCGGTGATCACCACCGCGCCGCGTTCCAGGGCGGGCCGGACCACCGTGTCCACGTGCTCCGCGCGGTCGGCGGCGTACAGCAGTGCCTCGGCGCGGTTCGACAGCCCGGCGGAGGAGACGTCCAGAAGGATGGAGCGCAGCCGCTTGCCGACGGGCGTCGCCCCGGGCTCACGCGTCACGACGACCTCGTGGCCCTTGCCGCGTATCCAATCGGCCAGCGCCTCCACCTGGGTGGACTTGCCGGCGCCGTCACCGCCCTCCAGGGCGATGAAGAACCCGGTCGCCGACGGCGCCTGTACCGGCTCCCCGCCCCGCAGAGCCTCGCGCAGGTCACGGCGCAGCGGCACACCGCCGCGGTCGTCGGCCTTGGCCAGGACCAGCACCGCGACCGGCAGCAGCAGCGCGCCGACCAGCATCAGGGTGAACGAGGCGCCCCCGTGGGCGAACACCACCCGGCCGCCGCCCAGCCGGTGCGGGCCGATGGCCGCGGCGAGGACGGGGGCGAGGACGGCCCCGACGGCGACGGCCACCCGGACGACCGCCTGGAGGTGCTCGGTGACCCGGGCCCGGCGGAACTCCTCGGTCTCCTGGTCGAGCAGGGTGTGCCCCGTACTGGCGGCCACCCCCGCGGCCAGACCGGCCGACAGCGACAGGAACAGCACGGTCGCCGTGTCCGGGACCAGCCCGGCCAGCAGCAGCGCGAGCCCCGTCACCGCTATGGCGAGCGCCAGCAGCCGGCGCCGCGACAGCCCCGGCAGCACCTTGCCGGCCTGCGCGGCCCGGATACCGAGCCCCGTACCGCCGACCAGGGCGAGGACCAGCAGCGCGTACGAAGAGGGGCCCCCGCCGAGGTCGAAGGCGTGCAGCACCGCCACGGAGGCGGCGCAGGCCACGGCCGCGGCAACGGCGGCGCAGGCCGTCACGAGCAGCGCGATGGCTCCCGTACGCCCCTTCTCCGGCCGGTCCCCCGCCTTGGGGGCGCGCAGCCCCTCCAGCGGTGACCTCGGACGCGGGGTCTTCGTCTCGGGGAGCACCAGCGGCAGCAGCAGGGAGACCGACGCGGCGAACAGGCCGGCGGCGACGTACGAACCCAGCGCCGCCTCGTTCTCGGCGAACCACTCCACGCCCAGACCGAGGGCCCGCCCGATCAGGGTCGCGGCCAGCAGCACGGCCGCGGCGACGGGCATCGCGGCGAATCCCGTACGCAGCGTCAGGCGCCGCAGGGTGTCCAGGTGGTCGGGGAGCGGCCGCACGGTCGCGCCCTCCGGCGGCGGCGCGGGGAGCAGGGCGGGGGCGGCGCTCTCCTTTGCCAGCGTCCACAGCCGCTCGGCGGCACCGGAGGCGAAGACGGTGGCCAGCAGTGCGGTCGTGGCCTGCGCCGGGATCCAGTCGAGCCAGAGCGGGGCGACGACGAACAGTGCTATCCGCACCCCGTCGGCGCCGACCATCGTCCAGCGGCGGTCCAGCCTGCCGCCGGGGGCGGTCAGCTGGGAGATCGGGCCGAGGAGCACGGCGCCGAAGAGCAGCGTCGCCAGGATCCGGACGCCGAAGACGGCGGCGACGGCGAAGGCGGCGCCGCGGTATCCGCCGCCGAAGGTCTCCTCGGAGACGGCCGCCTGGAGGGTCAGCAACACCAGCACCAGCAGGGCGAGGGCATCGCCGATGCCGCTCACCAGCTGGGCGCTCCAGAGCCGGCGCAGCCTGGGCGTGCGCAGCAGGGCGCGTACCGCTCTCTCGCGGGAGTCGGCGGCTAGGGCTTCGTCGTAGGTGGGGTCTTCGGGGGCGGTCACGACCGGTGGCTGCTCGGCTCGCGTCATCCGCCCAGCCTATCCGCTGCGCTTGGCGCTCGCGGAGCCTGTGGATAACCCCCGGTGGGACCCCGGATCCGCGGCAGCCGCCGTGCCCGATGGGGGGGTGCGGGGCTTCGCCCCGGGCCCGGTCCGCCGACGGAGCCCGCCGCTGCGCGTGGCCGGTCCCCTACCCGCCCTTCCACCGTTCCCCGGGCTCCGCCCGGACCCGCGCCTCAAGCGCCGACGGGGCGGGGGGCCGGCTCAAGCGCCGGCGGGGCTGGGGGGGCCGGCTCACGCCCGGCGGGGCTGGGTTCCCAGGCCCGCCGGGGGTGCGCGGCGCGGGGTTCTAGTCGTCCGACGTCGGGGCGGACGCCGCCGTCTTCTTCGCCGCGGGGGCCTTCTTCGCGACGGCCTTCTTCGCCGTCGTCGTCTTCTTCGCCGCGGCGGTCTTCGTCGCCGTGGCCTTCTTGGCGGTGGCCTTCTTCGCCGGAGCCTTCTTCGCCGTCTTCTTCGCGGGCCCCTTCGCCCGCTTCTCGGCGAGCAGCTCGTAGCCCCGCTCCGGCGTGATCGTCTCGACGTCGTCGTCCCGCCGCAGCGTCGCGTTCGTCTCGCCGTCCGTCACGTACGGCCCGAACCGCCCGTCCTTGACGACCACCGGCTTCTCGCTCACCGGGTCCGTGCCCAGCTCCTTGAGCGGCGGCTTGGCCGCAGCCCGCCCCCGCTGCTTCGGCTGCGCGTAGATCGCGAGCGCCTCGTCCAGCGTGATCGAGAACAGCTGGTCCTCGGTCTCCAGCGACCGCGAGTCCGTGCCCTTCTTGAGGTACGGGCCGTAGCGGCCGTTCTGCGCCGTGATCTCCACGCCCTCCGCGTCCACGCCCACGACCCGCGGGAGGGACATCAGCTTCAGCGCGTCGTCCAGCGTCACCGTGTCCAGGGACATCGACTTGAACAGCGAGGCCGTCCGCGGCTTCACCGCGTTCTTGCCCGTTTTCGGCGTGCCCTCGGGCAGGATCTCCGTCACGTACGGCCCGTAGCGGCCGTCCTTCGCGACGATCTGGTTCCCGCTCACCGGGTCGGCGCCCAGCTCGAACTCGCCGCTCGGCTTCGCGAAGAGCTCCTCCGCGTAGTCCGTCGTCAGCTCGTCGGGCGCGAGGTCGTCGGGGACGTCCGCCCGCTGGTGGCCCTCGGCGTCCTTCTCACCGCGCTCCACGTACGGCCCGTAACGGCCGACGCGCAGCACGATCCCGTCGCCGACGGGGAACGAGGAGATCTCCCGGGCGTCGATCGCACCCAGGTCGGTGACGAGTTCCTTGAGACCGCCGAGGTGGTCGCCGTCGGCCGGTACGACCTCCGACGCGTCCTCCGCACCGAAGTAGAAGCGCTTGAGCCACGGCACGGACTGGGCCTCGCCCCGCGCGATGCGGTCGAGGTCGTCCTCCATCTTCGCGGTGAAGTCGTAGTCGACGAGCCGCCCGAAGTGGGTCTCCAGCAGGTTGACGACGGCGAACGACAGGAAGGACGGCACCAGTGCCGTGCCCTTCTTGAAGACGTAGCCGCGGTCCAGGATCGTGCCGATGATCGACGCGTACGTCGACGGCCGGCCGATCTCCCGCTCCTCCAGCTCCTTGACCAGCGAGGCCTCGGTGTAGCGGGCCGGCGGCTTGGTCGAGTGGCCGTCCGCCGTGATCTCCTCGGCCGACAGCGCGTCGCCCTCGGCGACCTGCGGCAGCCGCTTCTCGCGGTCGTCCAGCTCCGCGTTCGGGTCGTCCGCGCCCTCGACGTACGCCTTCATGAAGCCGTGGAAGGTGATCGTCTTGCCCGAGGCGCTGAACTCGGCGTCACGGCCGTCGGAGGCCCGGCCGCCGATCTTCACGGTCACCGAGTTCCCGACCGCGTCCTTCATCTGAGAGGCGACGGTCCGCTTCCAGATCAGCTCGTACAGGCGGAACTGGTCGCCGGTCAGACCCGTCTCGGCCGGCGTGCGGAAACGATCACCCGAAGGCCGGATCGCCTCGTGCGCCTCCTGCGCGTTCTTGACCTTGCCCGCGTAGACGCGCGGCTTCTCCGGCAGGTAGTCGGCGCCGTACAGCTGCGTGACCTGCGCCCGCGCCGCCGACACCGCGGTGTCGGAGAGCGTGGTGGAGTCCGTACGCATGTAGGTGATGAAGCCGTTCTCGTACAGCTTCTGCGCCACCTGCATCGTCGCCTTCGCACCGAAGCCCAGCTTGCGCGAGGCCTCCTGCTGGAGCGTCGTCGTGCGGAACGGGGCGTACGGGGAGCGGCGGTACGGCTTGGACTCGACCGACCGGACGGCGAACGACGTCTGCTCCAGCGCGGCGGCCAGGGCCCGCGCGTTCGCCTCGTCGAGGTGCAGGACCTCGCTCTTGAGCTGCCCGTTCGAGCCGAAGTCACGGCCCTGCGCGATGCGCTTGCCGTCGACCGCGTTCAGGCGGGCGACCAGCGTGGACGGGTCCGACGGGTCACCGGCGCGCCCGGTGGCGAAGGTGCCGGTCAGGTCCCAGTACTCGGCGGAACGGAACGCGATGCGCTCGCGCTCCCGCTCGACGACGAGGCGGGTGGCCACCGACTGGACGCGGCCCGCCGAAAGCTTCGGCATGACCTTCTTCCACAGGACCGGCGAGACCTCGTAGCCGTAGAGGCGGTCGAGGATGCGGCGGGTCTCCTGCGCGTCGACCATGCGCTGGTTCAGCTCGCGCGGGTTGGCGACGGCGTCGCGGATCGCGTCCTTGGTGATCTCGTGGAAGACCATCCGGTGGACGGGGACCTTGGGCTTGAGGACTTCCTGGAGGTGCCACGCGATGGCCTCGCCCTCGCGGTCCTCATCGGTGGCGAGGAAGAGCTCGTCGGACTCGGCCAGCAGCTCCTTGAGCTTCCTGACCTGAGCCTTCTTGTCCGCATTCACCACATAGATCGGCTGGAAATCGTGCTCGACGTCGACGCCGAGACGGCGGACCTCGCCGGTGTACTTGTCGGGAACCTCGGCCGCGCCGCTGGGGAGGTCGCGGATGTGCCCGACGCTCGCCTCGACGACGTATCCCGGGCCGAGGTAGCCCTTGATCGTCTTCGCCTTGGCAGGGGACTCGACGATGACGAGTCGGCGGCCGCCCTCTGCGGTCTCGCTAGTCGGGGACAACTTGGCTCTTCTCTCCGGTCGGCACTCGGTCGCGGTACGGCGACGCTGCGGAGTGTGACGGTACAACCCGCCCCCGTGTCAAACGGGACAAGCCCGCAACGGCCACTCGAACGGTAACCCGACAAGTGCCACTTCTGCCGCCCGGATACCGCGCCGGGCCCTTGGCGATCACCGGGCCGAGTGGCCGGGGGGCCGTCTGGCCCCGCTCCGGAAGCAGAGCCCGGAGGCCGTCCGGCCCCGCTCCGGAAGCAAGGCTCGGGGGCTGTCCGGGCCCGTTCCGCAAGCGGGCCGGAAGTGCACCGGAGCCGGGCCCGGAAGCGGGCCGGACCCCGGTCCCACGGGGTCCGCGAACCGCTCGACGGAGCGCCCCGCAAGGGCGGGGCGCACGTCCGCAGCCACCGGCGCGCGCCACGCGGCGCGCGCCCCCGCCGCCGCCCGGGCCGGGTCCGCCGGCTACCGCCCGGGCGCGGTGACGGGCTCCAGGAAACCCTGCTCCACCAGCATCCGGATCGCCTCCGGAGTGCGGTCGCGCAGGACGACCGGGTCCTCTTGCATCAGCTGCGCGATCGCGTCCAGGATCCGCCCGGCGCTGAGTGAGCCGTCACACACCCCGGCGAAGCCCGCCCCGACCGTGTCCACCTTGGTGGCCCGCCGCATCCCGCGGTTCTGCCGCAGCACCACGTGCTCCGGATCCTCCGCCCCGGGCGCGCCGACCTGCTCCTGGACGACCTCCTCGGCCAGCGCGAAGTACCCCGCGAGCAGGGCGGCGTCATCGTGCTCGCGCAGGAAGTCCTGGCGGGCGAAGTGGGCCAGGACCGTCTCCCCGAGCGGCTGCTCCACCGAGTGCGGCCACTCCTCCACCACGATCGAAGGCTCGGCGGCGTCCGACCGGCGCAGGGTGATCCAGCCGAAGCCGACCGCCTTGGTCTTGCGGGCCTCGAACTCGTCCAGCCAGTCCTCGTACCGCCGCGCGTACTCGGCGGGGTCGGTGCGGTGGTCACCGGCGTCGCGCAGCCACAGCTCGGCGTACTGCGTCACGTCCTGCACGTCCCGCTGCACGATCCACGCGTCGCAGCCGCGCGGCACCCAGGAGCGCAGCCGGTCGCGCCAGTCCTCGCCCTCCACGTGCTGCCAGTTCCCGAGGAACTGCGCGAACCCGCCCGGGTTGAGCCGGGCGCCGGCCTCCTGGACCAGGGTCCGGCACAGGTCGTCGCCGCCCATCCCGCCGTCCCGGTACGTCAGCCGAGCGCCCGGGGAAATGACGAACGGGGGGTTCGACACGATCAGGTCGTACGTGGCGTCCCCCACCGGCTCGAAAAGCGACCCGGCGAGCAGCTCGGCCGCCGGGGCACCCGAGAGCGCAAGCGTCAGCCGGGTGAATTCCAGGGCCCTGGGGTTGACGTCGGTGGCGGTGACCCGCGTCGCGTGCTGGGCGGCGTGCAGCGCCTGGATCCCCGACCCCGTGCCCAGATCCAGGGCAGAGCCGACGGGGATGCGGACGGTGATCCCGGCCAGCGTGGTGGACGCGCCGCCCACACCGAGCACCACGCCCTCCTCGCGGCTGCCGATCCCGCCCGCCCCGCCCACGGCGCAGCCGAGGTCGGAGACGATGAACCAGTCCTCCCCGTCGGGGCCGCCGTAGGGGCGCAGGTCGACGGTGGCCCGCACCGTGTCCTCGCCGTCGGCGGCCTCCTCGCGCCGCAGCCAGCCGTCGGCGAGCGCGGCCTCGACGGGCAGTGCGGCCGCGGCCCGCGCCGAGGGGACCGGCTGCTGGAGCAGGAAGAGCCGGACCAGCGTGGCGAGCGGGGCGTCGGCGTGGTCGCGGGTGGCGCGCAGGGCCGGAACCGTCTCGCTGCGGGCCAGCGCGGCGTAGGCGGGGGCGCCGAGCAGGTCGAGCAGCCCGTCGGCGGTGAAGCCGGCGGCCAGCAGGGCGGTACGGAGCTCGGCGGCGCGGTCGGGCGAGGGGAGGCTGGTGGTACTCACCCGCCCATTGTGGCTGCTGACTCCGACAATGCGTGTGCCGCGCGGCCGTACGGCGGCGGGGGGCGCGAAGGATCCGGGCGAAGCCGGGCCGACGGGGCGGAGATGCGGGCCGGGCCAGTTGCTGCGACCGGTCGTCGGCCGGCGGCAGTGGTACGCGACGGGCGGCGGGGGCCAAGAGGGCGGCGGGGGCCGCCTCCGGCCCCGCCCGGCCGTGTCGACGTACGACGATCACACCACAACCGGCCGCCACCGCACCGACCCCGCCCAGCAGGCGCCCCGCCGAACAGGCGCCGGGCAGTGCCGACGCCGGACCGGGCAGGCGCCCCGCCGGCCGGGCGACGGGCGCTACTTGGCCGATGTCTGGACCTGGCAGCCCTTCTGGCCGTTCATCGCCTTGTCCAGGCCGCCCGACTTGAGCCCGTCCAGCGCGTCCTTCCCGCCCTGCGTCGCGGTCTCCAGGCCACCGGCGACCTCGTTGAGGCCCTCGGCGAACTTCGTCTGGTCCTTGACGTCGAGGGCGTCCATCTTGACCTTGAGGTCGGCGTAGCCCTTCGACGTCGACTCGAAGCCCTTCACCGCCGCCTTCTGCGTCGTCTCGCCGTTCTTCACGGGCGGAACCCCCGCGCCCGACAGGGCGGTCCCCATCGACTTGTACGAGTCCGACATGACCTGGAAGGCGGCCGAGTCGGTCTTCTGGACCTCCTCCGGCTTGCTGCTCTCCGTGGCCACCCGCTTGATGTCGGTGTTGGCGGCCTCGATCTTCTTGAGCTCGGGCTGCCAGGCGTCACAGACCTTCTTGGCCCACGCGTCGGCCTTCTTGTCGCCGTCGTCCCCGCCGCACCCGGACAGCACGAGCATCAGTACCGCACCGCCGGACACCGCGGTCGCAAACTTCTTGTTCACCGGATTGGTCCCTTCGAAGGCTCTCGGCCCGGAAGATACACGCCAGCCATCGGGTGACATGCAACGGCGGACGGACGGCGCGTCAGTCCGCGCCGCCCGTCCGCCGTTCGGGCGTACCTTCGAGCCGGTCGGCTCAGGGTCCCGGCAAGGCCCCGCAGGGGCCGCTCAGAGGCACCGTAGGGCCCGCTCAGAGCCCCTTGAGGCCGCGGTGAGGGGCCGTCAGGAGACCGTCGCCGCGTCGGTGGACGGCGTGGCCACCCGCTCCGCCGCACCGCTCTCGGGGTCGTCGCCGACCGCGATGCCGCGCCGCTTCGAGATGTACACCGCGGCGATGATGACGGCGATGGCGAGGACCGCGACGATGGCCCGCACCGTCGCGCTGGTGTCCGCGCCGTAGCTGAACTGCACGACCGCCGGGGCGATCAGCAGCGCCACCAGGTTCATGACCTTGAGCAGCGGGTTGATGGCCGGGCCCGCGGTGTCCTTGAACGGGTCGCCGACCGTGTCGCCGATCACCGTCGCGGCGTGGGCGTCACTGCCCTTGCCGCCGTGGTGACCGTCCTCCACCAGCTTCTTCGCGTTGTCCCACGCCCCGCCGGAGTTGGCGAGGAAGACGGCCATCAGCGTGCCCGTGCCGATGGCGCCCGCGAGGAACGAGCCGAGCGCGCCGACGCCGAGCGAGAACCCGACCGCGATCGGGGTGAGGACCGCGAGCAGGCCGGGCGTGGCGAGTTCGCGCAGCGCGTCCTTGGTGCAGATGTCGACGACGCGCCCGTACTCGGGCTTCTCCGAGTAGTCCATGATCCCGGGGTGCTCGCGGAACTGCCGGCGCACCTCGTAGACGACGGCGCCCGCGGAGCGGGAGACGGCGTTGATGGCCAGGCCCGAGAACAGGAACACGACGGCCGCGCCGAGGATCAGACCGACCAGGTTGTTGGGCTGGGCGATGTCGAGGCTGAGGTTCATCTCCCCGGCCTTCGCCCCGACCTCCTTCACGGCGGTCGCGATCGCGTCGTTGTACGAGCCGAACAGCGCGGACGCGGCGAGGACCGCGGTCGCGATGGCGATGCCCTTGGTGATGGCCTTCGTCGTATTGCCGACGGCGTCCAGGTCGGTGAGCACCTGCGCGCCCGCGCCCTGCACGTCGCCCGACATCTCGGCGATGCCCTGGGCGTTGTCGGAGACCGGTCCGAAGGTGTCCATGGCGACGATGACGCCGACCGTGGTCAGCAGGCCGGTGCCGGCCAGGGCCACCGCGAACAGCGCCAGCGTGATCGACGCGCCGCCGAGCAGGAACGCCCCGTAGACGCCGAGGCCGATGAGCAGCGCGGTGTAGACGGCGGATTCCAGGCCGACCGAGATGCCGGCGAGGACGACGGTGGCCGCGCCGGTCAGGGAGGACTTGCCGATGTCCCGGACGGGACGGCGGTTGGTCTCGGTGAAGTAGCCGGTCAGCTGCTGGATCAGCGCCGCGAGCACGATGCCGATGGCGACGGCGACGACGGCCAGGATGCGCGGGTCACCGCTGTGGTTGGTGATCGCGGTGTTCTCGACGCCGATGAGCTCCTTGTAGGTGGCCGGCAGGTACGCGTAGACGGCGACCGCGACGAGCACCAGCGAAATCACCGCGGAGATGAAGAACCCGCGGTTGATCGCGGCCATTCCGCTGCGGTCGGAGCGACGCGGGGAGACCGCGAAGATGCCGATCATGGCGGTGATCACGCCGATGGCGGGGACGATCAGGGGGAAGGCCAGGCCCAGGTCGCCGAAGGCGGCCTTGCCGAGGATCAGCGCGGCCACGAGGGTGACGGCGTACGACTCGAAGAGGTCGGCCGCCATCCCCGCGCAGTCGCCGACGTTGTCGCCCACATTGTCGGCGATGGTCGCGGCATTCCGCGGGTCGTCCTCCGGAATGCCCTGCTCGACCTTGCCGACCAGGTCGGCGCCCACGTCGGCGGCCTTGGTGAAGATGCCGCCGCCCACGCGCATGAACATCGCGATGAGGGCCGCGCCGAGGCCGAAGCCCTCCAGGACCTTGGGGGCGTCGGCGGCGTAGACGAGCACGACGCAGGAGGCGCCGAGCAGGCCGAGGCCGACGGTGAACATGCCGACCACGCCGCCGGTGCGGAAGGCGATCTTCATCGCCTTGTGGGACACCTCGGTGAGGTCCTTGGCGGGGCCGCCCTCGGCGGGGGTCGCCTCGCGTGCGGCGGCCGCGACACGGACGTTCGCGCGAACGGCCAGGCGCATGCCGATGTAGCCGGTGGCGGCCGAGAAGAGGGCGCCGACGAGGAAGAAGGCCGACCGGCCGGCCCGCTGGGACCAGTCGTCGGCGGGAAGCAGGAAGAGCAGGAAGAAAACGACGACGGCGAAGACGCCGAGCGTGCGCAGTTGTCGGCCGAGGTAGGCGTTGGCGCCCTCCTGAACGGCGGCGGCGATCTTCTTCATGCTGTCGGTGCCCTCGTCGGCGGCGAGCACCTGGCGGACCAGGATCTGCGCGACGACGAGTGCGGCGAGTGCGACCGCGGCGATCACGATGACGATGAGGCGATTGTCATCGGTGAGCACTGCGGCTGCCAGATCGGAGTTGCCGATCGGCGCGTTGGGGGTGAAGAGCCCCGTCATTCGTCCTCCTTGACGTGATGAGCTCAAGATGTGGACGGATTGTAGGGAGCGCGACCTGATCAAAACAGTGGGCGGCAAACGGAATTGGCCTGCTCTTGCTCCTCAGCAATAGATCGCGTCACTCCATTACCCTCGAAAGTAGTAATGGGGCAAAGGCATTGACGATTGATCATTGAGCCGGATATTCATGGCGGCGCCATCCGGAAAACGGAGAAGGCCCTGCTCAGCAGGGCCTTGATAAAGATCAGAAGATACGATGGCACGCGCACCCATCCCCACCCTGGCGGGCCGGCACCCCCCGCCCCGGAGCCCAACTCCCCACGGCACCACCCCACCACCCGGGCCCCCGGCGAGGCCGAGACCCGCACCACGGCCACCGGACCGACACGGCAGGGACGGAGGACGCGAAGGACGCCGGCGCGGGCCGGAGCCGACCGCAACGCGGGGCACGGGTCAGGGCCGGTGCGAAGCCGGGGCCGAGCGTAGAACGGCGCGCCGACGCGGCGGATCGAGGCGGTCACGGCTGCGGCAGCGGCCCGCGGAAAACGGCGCGCCGAACGGTCCGTCCAGGCGGCGCGCCGACCCGACGGAACGGCCGGTCCAGACGGCGCGACGCGGCCTCACGGCGCGGCCGGTCCAGGCGGCCGCGACTACGGCAGCAGGACCCCGAGACCGGGGCAGGCGGCGCTCACGACTGCGGCAGTGCCGACACCCGCGCGACCGGCCAGGTCATCCGAATGGTCCCGCCCGCTTCGCCGCTGGTCACCTCGACGTCGTCGACGAGCCCGCTGATGACGGCCAGGCCCATCTCGTCCTCGCCCTCGATGTCGGGGTCCAGGACGGCTTCGATCCCCGGAACGGCATCGGCGGGAGCACCGGCCGGACCGGGAAGCTCGTCGCCGACCTCGATGGAGAACAGCTTCTCCTCCTCGATCAGCACGACCCGGACGGGCGCGGTGATCCCGTTGCTGCGGTGCAGCCCGACGGCACGCGAGCAGGCCTCGCCCACGGCGAGGCGCACCTCGTCGAGGACTGCTTCCTCCACACCGGCCCTGCGCGCCACGGCTGCGGCGACCAAACGGGCCGTCCGGACGTGTTCGGGCTGGGCACTGAAGCGGAGTTCAACGGTGGCCATGCGCGTCCCCCTCGGACTACGGGCGCCTCGACTGCGGGCGCCACGAACTGCGGGCGCCACAACCTTCGGGCGCGGGCTCAGGCGCCGAGCGGCTGCTCGGGCGTGCCTTACAGGGGCCCGGACCACCCATGGCCCGGTACCCCCGCCCGTCGTCGGCTCCTTGACGGCTGGTCGCCGTCAGGGAGCGTCAGTCGGTGGCGTTGACGGCGTCTTCCACAGTGGTGTGGATCGGGAACACCTTCGTCAGACCGGTGATACGGAAGATCTTGAGGATGCGCTCCTGGTTGCAGACCAGACGCAGCGAGCCCTCGTGCGCGCGAACGCGCTTGAGGCCTCCCACGAGCACACCGAGGCCGGTGGAGTCGAGGAAGTCCACTCGCTCCATGTCGACAACCAAGTGGTAGCTGCCGTCGTTCACCAACTCCACCAACTGCTCGCGCAGCTTGGGCGCGGTATACACATCAATCTCGCCACCGACCTCTACGACCGTGCGGTCGCCGACAGTGCGAGTCGACAGGGACAGGTCCACGGATCCTCCAGCACCTTGCTATCGAGCGGCGCCCCCCAGGGGCCTCCTTACCCGAAGGTAGAGGAGGGATTGGCTGCCGCGATGGCATTCAATCACTTACCGGCAGGCGCGCACGACGCCTCGGGACCATTGTCCCGCACGCCAGTGACACACTCGGTTCCAATGGCCAACACTCACGGTCCCGGTCGGCCCACGGCTCACGCGGACACACGACCCACCCCCGGCACGGTCCTGGACCGGCTGGCAGCGGGGCCTTCCCGGGCTGCGCGCATCACCCATACGGAGCACTTGCCCCCTCGGGCGGGTCGTCATGCGGTCTGGCCGGACCGTATTCGATCAGATGTCGTAGCGGCCATCACCGCAGCCGGGATCGACCGTCCGTGGGCCCACCAGGCCGAAGCCGCCGAGCACGCCCTGGACGGCACGTCCGTGGTCGTCGCCACCGGCACCGCCTCCGGCAAGTCGCTGGCGTACCTGGCGCCCGTCCTGTCCGCCCTCGCCGACGGCGCCCAGGCGCCCAACGGGCGCGGGGCGACCGCCCTCTACCTCTCCCCGACCAAGGCCCTGGCGGCCGACCAGCGGCGGGCCGTCCGGGAGCTGGCCGCGCCGCTGGGCAACGCGATCCGGCCCGCCGTCTACGACGGGGACACGCCCGTGGAGGAACGCGAATGGGTCCGCCAGTACGCGAACTACGTGCTCACCAACCCCGACATGCTCCACCGGGGCATCCTGCCCGCCCACCCGCGCTGGTCCTCGTTCCTCAAGGCGCTGCGCTACGTCGTCATCGACGAGTGCCACACCTACCGGGGCGTGTTCGGGTCGCACGTGGCGCAGGTGCTGCGACGGCTACGGCGGCTGTGCGCGCGCTACGGCTCCGATCCGGTCTTCCTGCTCGCCTCCGCCACCGCCAGCGACCCGGCGGTCGCGGCGTCCAGGCTGACGGGGCTGGCGGTCACCGAGGTCGCCGACGACGCCTCGCCGCGCGGCGAAGTGGTCTTCGCCCTGTGGGAACCCCCGCTGACCGACCTCAAGGGGGAGAAGGGCGCCCCCGTCCGGCGCACCGCCACCGCCGAGACCGCCGACCTGCTGACCGACCTGGTGGTCCAGGGGGTCCGCACGGTCGCCTTCGTGCGCTCCCGGCGCGGCGCGGAGCTGATCTCGGTGATCGCCCAGGAACGGCTCGCGGCGGTGGACCGTTCACTGCCCGGGCGGGTCGCCGCGTACCGGGGTGGTTACCTGCCCGAGGAACGGCGCGCCCTGGAGCGGGCCCTGCACTCCGGGGAGCTGCTGGGGCTGGCCGCGACCACCGCGCTGGAACTGGGCGTGGACGTGTCGGGCCTCGACGCCGTGCTGATCACCGGCTACCCGGGCACCCGGGCCTCGCTGTGGCAGCAGGCGGGCCGGGCCGGACGCACGGGGCAGGGGGCGCTGGCGGTCCTCGTCGCCCGGGACGACCCGCTGGACACCTATCTGGTCCACCACCCCGAGGCGCTGTTCCGGCGGCCGGTGGAGGCCACCGTCCTGGACCCCGACAACCCGTACGTCCTGGCCCCCCACCTGTGCGCGGCCGCCGCGGAGCTCCCGCTGACGGAGGCCGACCTGCCCCTGTTCGGCCCGACCGCCGAGGAGCTACTCCCCCAGCTGGAGGCGGCGAAACTGCTCCGGCGCCGGGCGACGGCGTGGCACTGGACCCGGCGGGAGCGCGCCGCGGACCTCACCGACATCAGGGGCGGCGGCGGGCGCCCGGTGCAGATCGTGGAGGCCGCCACGGGGCGGCTGCTCGGCACGGTCGACGAGTCGGCCTCCCACACCGCCGTCCACGACGGTGCCGTCCATCTCCACCAGGGCCGCACCTATCTGGTGAAGCACCTGGACCTGGAGGACTCCGTGGCCCTGGTGGAGGAGGCCAACCCGCCGTTCTCCACGACCGCCCGGGACACCACCACCATCTCGGTGCTGGAGACCGAGCACGAGGTCCCCTGGGGGGATGCCCGGCTCTGTTTCGGCTCGGTCGAGGTGACCAACCAGGTCGTCTCCTACCTGCGGCGCAGGCTGCTCTCCGGTGAGGTGCTCGGGGAGGCCAAGCTGGACCTGCCGCCGCGCACGCTGCGCACCCGGGCGGTGTGGTGGACGGTCACCGAGGACCAGCTGGACGAGGCCCGGATCACCCCGGAGATCCTCGGCGGCGCCCTGCACGCCGCCGAGCACGCCTCCATCGGGCTGCTCCCGCTGTTCGCCACGTGCGACCGCTGGGACATCGGCGGCGTCTCCGTCCCGCTGCACCCGGACACCCTGCTGCCGACGGTGTTCGTCTACGACGGCCACCCGGGCGGCGCCGGCTTCGCGGAACGCGCCTTCCACACGGCCCGCGCCTGGCTGACGGCGACCCGCGACGCCATCGCCGCCTGCGAATGCGCTGCCGGCTGTCCGTCCTGCATCCAGTCCCCCAAGTGTGGCAACGGCAACGACCCCCTCCACAAGCGCGGCGCGATCCGCCTCCTCACCCGCCTCCTCGCCCAAGCCCCACCCGCCTGACCCCCACGCCCCACGGAGCCCTGAGCGGCACGTCTGCGGCCCACGCCGGGCCGTGCGGGCCCCGGTGCGGTCGCTTGGATGCGGTGTTGACCTGCGAGCTGCCGGCGCGGGCAGGGGCGGGTAGCCCGGGCGTCGGCCCGGACCGGCTCCTGGGCCTCCGGCTGGGACCGGGCGGGGTACCCCCGGCGTGGGGCCGGTGCGGCGCTCCGGCGGGGCACGGCACGGGTGGACGCCGAGTGCCTCTCGTGGACGCCTGGTCCACCGCTCATGCGGCTGCCGGTGGCGGGCGGACGCCGGAGTTCCTCGTGGACGCCCGCCGCGCCGTCGTCGGCGGTCCGGGGCCGAGGTGCAAGGCGTGGATGCCTTGTCATCCCCGCCGGAGCCCCTGAGACGGGCACCAGCGGAGCCCCACTGAGCCCGCCCCCGGCCCGGACTTCCCCGGGACCGGGACCGGGACCCGCCCAGAAGGCCAAGCCGCGGCAAAACTCGCCCGGCCCCACCCGCCACCGGGAGGCACCTGACCGGCGTAACCGGGACCGACGAGGGCGGCTTACCCGACCCGGAACCGACCGTGGCACCGCCGCGGACACACCCCGCCTACCCCACCACCCCGGCGGGTCCCCCCACCCACCAACCGAGCGGCGGCGCTCCCCCGACCCACTGCCCTGACGGACCGGGAACCGACCACACGGCCAAGCTACGGCGCGCTCACCCCGACCCCACCCACCACCGGCAGCCGCCTCAGCGGCGCAGCGGGCGCCCACAAGAGCTGCCCCCGCCCGGCCCGTGCCGTAGCCGCCCGGAGCACGGGCCCACGCCCCACACCGGGCTCCCGCCGCCCCCTGCCCGCCGGACCCGCACAGACGGCCAAGCCAAGGCAGCCCCCGGCCCATCCGCCAACGGGAGACGCATAGGCGGCGGACCGGGTACCGACGAGGGCGCCCGCCCGGCCCGGACCCGGCCGTGGCACGGCCTCGGTGGAACGGGCGTCCACCGGAGCATCCCGGGGCCGGGCCGGGCCGCGGTGCGGCTGCGGCCCTGGGCCCGCGCCGCAGCCGGTCGGGCGACCCGGGGCAGGCCGCAGCCGGTCGGGCGGGTGCGAACGGCCGGCCTGGGGGGGCGGGCCGCGTCCGCGGCGGGGTCAGCCGGCCTACGGCGGGGGCAGGGGCGGGCCCGCGCGGGCCGCGGAAGACGGGGTGAAGGGGCCCATCGGGACGCGGGCCGTGACGTCCGCCACCTCGCCCCACAAGCGGCACTCCGTCAGGGCCGCCCCCTGGGCCCGGGCCACCCTGACCGCCGTACCGCACGCGGTCTCGGGGCCGTGCGCCCAGGCCGTCGCCGCCGCGAGGGACGCCAGATCCGCAGCTGCCGCCGCCCGGTGGCGGGCCACCACCGCCTGGCCCAGCAGCAGCACACCCCCGAACACCGCCCCCAGCACGGTCGTCACCACCGCTGCCCACACCGTGGCGGAGCCCCGGTCCCGGCTCACGGCGGCGGCCCCACGCTGTCCTCCGCCAGGGCCACCGCCTGCGCACCCAGCCGGACCGGCAGCCCGCGCGGCCCCGGAGCGGGCGCCGACACCCGGACCCGCCACAGGTCTCCCGACCGCTCCAGCCCCACCTCCGCCCCCGGTGGGGCGGCCTCCTTGGCCACGGTCACCGCCACCTCCGCCGGTTCCGACCGGCCCGCGGCCCTCGCCCCGGCCCGCGCCGCGTCCACGCACCGGATCTGCGCGGCCGCCGCCATCAGCGCCCACACCAGCAGCGCCGCGAACAGCACCAGCGCCGGCATCACCAGGGCAGCCTCCGCCGTGACGTATCCGCGGTCTCCGATTCCCCGCGGGCCGTTCTCAGAACGGCACATCGAGGGCCTTCCCAATGGTCGACTGAAGCGCCGTCGAAACCACGTCACTCGTCACCACCTTGTACAGAACGGCGGCGAACGCACACGCCGCGATCGTGCCCATGGCGTATTCGGAAGTCGACATCCCGGCATCACGGCCGCGACCGCTCAGTGCCGCCCGGACACGAATCCAGATGATCTTCATGACAGCCTCCTGTTGATTGTGTTCTTAATCTGTTTTCAGCTGGTGATCTCAACTGCCCGAAAGGAGACCGGAAGCCATACCGATCACCACGGGCGCCACTCCCATGGCAAGAAAAGCGGGGAGAAAACACAGGCCCACTGGCGCGGTGATGAGTACCGCCGCCCGCTGCGCCCTGGCAGTGGCGTGCCGGACCCGATCGGCCCGCAGAGCCCCAGCCAGGCGGGAGACCGGCTCCGCGGCCGGCGCCCCCGTACGGGCGGCCCGCTCCAGGCACTCCGCCAGAGCGCGGGCACCCGGTATCTCGGCCAACCTGCCCCACGCGACCCCTGGTTCGCCGCCGAGCCGCAGCTCCGCCCCCGCCAACGCCAGCCGCTCACCGACCGGACCGCCCAGTGATTCGCCCACCACCTCGGCCGCCTCGACCGGACCGGCCCCGGCTGCCAGACACGCGGCCAGCAGGTCGGCCGCGAACGGCAACTGTCGTTCCGCCTCCGCCGGATCCACCCCGGCCTCCGGGCGGCGGAGCCGGAGCGTCCGCCACACACCGAACGCGGCCCCGCAGCCCAGCAGCGCCCCCGTCACCCCGCTGACCAGCACCCAGCACGCCACCACCGCTCCGGCCGGCCCGGCCCACGCCACCATCAGAGCGCGTATCCGCACGCCCCGCGGCGGCCTCGGCCGGACGGCCGCCACCGTCAGCAGCGCCGCGATTCTCCGGCGTGCCGCGCGCTCCCGCACCCTTGCCGCCACGACCGACGCCAGGCACAGCACGGCCACCGCCAGACAGACCGCCATTGCCGGCCGGTGCACCACCGACGCGCCCATCACCGCTCCCCCATCCGTACGATCCGCCGGCACCACAGCAGCCCCAGCGCCTCCAACACCCCGCCGGCCAGCAGGCAACCCCACCCCATCGGGGTGTGCAGCAGCACCCGCAGCGGGTCCGCGCCGAGCGCCGTGCCCATCAGCAGCCCCACCAGCGGCAGCAAGGCGAGGACCACCGCGGTCGATCTGGCTCCCGCCAACTGGGCCCGCAGTGACTCGTGGCGGTCCCGCTCGGCCCGCAACGCCCCTTCCAGCCGCTCCAGTCCGGCGGCCAGCCCAGCGCCGCCGTCAACGGAGACCCGCCAGCAGGCCGCCATCCCGGCCAGGCCCTCCGAACCCGGCTCCCGCGCCGCCTCCCGCAGCGCCGCCGCCACATCCCCGCCGAACGCCGCGGCCGCCAGCACCCCGGGCTCCGCCGGACCGGCCCTTCCCGCTCCGGAGGCCGTCCGCCGGATCGCCGCGGTCATCGCCTGACCGGGCTGCGCGCCCGCCCGCAGCTCCCCCACGGCAGCCCCGCACAGCGCCACCACCTCGGCGGCCCTGCCGACCCGGGCCCTTTCCCGCTCCCGGATCCGCAGCCACCGACGCACCAGCGGCACCGAGGCCGCCCCCAGCACCAGGGGGATCACCGATCCGCCGAGCAGTGCGACTGCCAGGCCCGCCCCGAGACCGGCACACTCCCGCCACCGTGCGGCCCGTACCCGCACCGCGATCACCAGCCGCTCCCAGCGCACGGGACCGCCCGGCACCACCGGGCCACCCCCGTCCAGCACCAGCCGGGCCCGCCGCGATACCTGATCGCCCCCGGCCAGCAGCCACGCCGCGGCTCCGGCACACAGCATCCCGGCGAACACGGGTACCGACCCCACGGCACCCACCGCGCCCACCCCGGCGCTCACCGGGTACCGCCCAGCAACGGGCCGAGCCGGTTCCAGCCGGACTCCCGTACGAAGCCCCGAGCACCCCAGCGCAGCGCAGGCACCGTGACCACGAGGCCGGCCGGATCCCGCTCCAGCACATGCACCTCGGCAACCCGCCGACGACCCGACCGGTCCCGGACCAGGTGCACCACGAGAGTCAGCGCGGCCGCCAACTGGCTGTGCAGCGCGGCCCGGTCGAGCCCGGCCGCCGTGCCGAGGGCCTCCAGCCGGGCCGGCACATGCGCCGCGGCATTGGCGTGCACGGTGCCGCAGCCACCTTCGTGCCCGGTGTTCAGCGCGGCCAGCAGGTCCGCCACCTCCGCGCCCCGGACCTCGCCGACCACCAGCCGGTCGGGCCGCATCCGCAGCGCCTGCCGGACCAGGTCCGCCAGGGTGACCAGCCCCGCCCCCTCCTGATTGGCGGGCCGGGTCTCCAGCCGCACCACGTGCGGGTGGTCGGGGCGCAGCTCGGCAGAATCCTCGGCGAGCACGATCCGCTCGCCCGGGCCGACCAGCCCCAGCAGGGCGCTCAGCAGGGTGGTCTTGCCGGTTCCGGTCCCGCCGGAGACGAGGAACGACAGCCGCGCGTCGACCATCGCCGCAAGCAGCGTCTGCCCGCCCGGCGGCAGCGTGCCCGCGGCCACCAGCTCGTCCAGGGTGAACGCCTTGGGCCGCACCACCCGCAGCGACAGGCACGCCGATCCCACCGCCACCGGTGGCAGCACGGCATGCAGCCGGGTGCCGTCCGGCATCCGGGCATCCACCCAGGGCCGGGCGTCGTCCAGCCGCCGTCCCGCGACCGCAGCCAGCCTCTGGGCGAGTCGGCGCACCGCCTCGGCGTCGGCGAAGGCGACGCCGGCCAGTTCCAGCCCTCCACCCCGGTCCACCCACACCCGGTCCGGGGCCGCCACCAGCACATCGGTGACCTCCGGATCGGCAAGGAGCATCTCCAGCGGGCCCGCGCCGACCAGCTCCGACCGTAACTCCGCGGCTACTCCGAGCACTTCCGCATCCCCGAGCAACCGGCCCTGCGCCCGAAGGGCCGCCGCCACCCTGGCCGGGGTCGGCTCCGCCCCGCTCTCGGCGAGCCGCTGCCGCACCGCGTCCAGCAGCACCGCGCTCATGCCGGCACCCCCTGGGCGGAGCCGAGCGCCCGCTGCCAGAAGCCGTCGCAGAACCGGGCGAGCGCACCACGAGCCCGCGCCCCCGGTGGTTCCCCCTCGGCGACCCGCCCCGGAAGCCCCACCTCCACCGGCACCACCCCGGCCAACGGCGCCCCCAGCAGGTCCGCCACCGCTTCGGCGTCGAGCCCGTCAGGGCAGCGGCCCCGTACGACGACGCGGACGTCCCGGGCCACCATCCGCACCCCGGCGGCCACACGTCCCGCGGCGGCCACGGCCCGCAGCTCACCCGGCACCACCATCAGCACCAGGTCCAGCTGCGCCAGCACCTCGGCGACGGCTTCGTCCACCCGCCGGGGCAGGTCGACCACCACCACCCCGCCCCGGCGCCGAGCAGCGGCCACCACCGACCGCATCGCGGCGGGCGGCACCACGACCCGGTCCCCGCGGTCCCAGCTCAGCACCCTGAGGGCATGCAGCTCGGGCAGCGATTCCTCCAACGCCCCCGCACCCACCCGCCCCCGCGACCCGGCGAAGTCCGGCCAGCGCAGCCCTTCGGCGCCCTCGCCGCCGAGCAGCACGTCCATGCCCCCGCCGAGCGGATCACCGTCGATGAGGATGGTCCGCTCCCCCGCCCGGGCGGCCCGCACGGCGAGGGCGCAAGCCAGGGTGGACGCCCCGGCCCCGCCGCTACCGCCGATCACCCCCACGGCGAGGGCGGGCCGGCCGGCCCCTTCCACCACGTCGGCGATGCGGTCGACGAGCCTGCTCTCGGCGTCGGGCAGCCGCAGCACCTCCTCGGCGCCGATCTCCACCGCCCGCTGCCACACCCCGGGGTCGTCCAGATCCCGCCCGACGAGGAAGACCCCGTCCCGGCGCGGCGCTCCACGAACCCGTCGGGCGGCGTCGTCGCCGACCAGGACAAGCGGAGCGGATTCCCACCCGATGCCACCGCGGGAGCGGCCAATGCCCTCACCATCATCGCCCGCGCGGTTGACGCCACTCGGGCCCTCGCCGCTCCCGTCACGAACGCCACTCGCGCCACTCAGGAGCCTTCCGGCCTCACTGACGCCCGCATCACGGAAGCCTCCGATTTGCTCGGGCACCGTGTGGTGCACATGCGGCTCGGCGCCCGCCGCGGCGCACAGGCGCAGCAGGTCGTCGAGCAGCACGGGATCCTCGGTGATGATCAGCGGCCGTCCGCCACCGGGCACGGCGCCGCCCGTCCGGTTCGGCACCCCGGCCCCACCCGACATCGCGAACTCCGGAACTTCACACGACTTCGATCCAGCCACGATCTCCGCCCCCTTCTCGCTGCAAATCCATGAACCGCGGACTTCGCGGCTGGAATCACGGTGCAGCGATCAGGAAAAAGAAGTGGATCTTGCTCGATATCTGTGGACAAGAACGCGGTTGTGGATATCTCCGCCACCCCATCGAGTGAGTTCACAGCGCTCCGGAACAACTACACAGAGTCACGAGTTGAGAGGGGTGAGGGCCTTCGCCACGCGGGCCCACCGAGCAGAAGGGCCGGGAAGATGTTCCTCAAGAGCCGGAGGCAAGGGGCGCGAACCGCGTCCGGACATGCGACGACCCCCGCCGGGGGGGAGAGCGGGGGTCGTCCCCACGGTCCGACTCGGGGGGGGAGGAGCCAGACCGGGTTAGCACGGTCGCGAACGATCCGTGACTTCCATGGTGTACCCGAGAGCCTTCTCAGGCAAACCCACGCGCCACACCTTACGCCGAATGGTGGGCGCATATGCTCGGGGCGTGGAAAATCAGCCCTTGCCGCACTCCTCGCCTCGGACCGCTGCCTTCTTCGACCTGGACAAGACGGTCATTGCGAAGTCAAGCACCCTGACGTTCAGCAAGTCGTTCTACCGGGGCGGTCTCATCAACCGGCGGGCCGTTCTGCGCACCGCGTACACCCAGTTCATCTTCCTGGCCGGCGGCGCCGACCACGACCAGATGGAACGGATGCGGGAGTACCTGTCCGCCCTGTGCAAGGGGTGGAACGTCCAGCAGGTGCGCGAGATCGTCGCCGAAGCCCTGCACGACCTCATCGACCCGATCATCTACGACGAGGCCGCGTCGCTGATCGAAGCCCACCACACCGCCGGCCGTGACGTGGTGATCGTGTCCACCTCCGGCGCCGAAGTGGTCGAGCCCATCGGGGAGATGCTCGGTGCGGACCGCGTCGTGGCCACCCGCATGGTCGTCGGCGAGGACGGCTGCTTCACCGGAGAGATCGACTACTACGCCTACGGCCCGACGAAGGCCGAAGCGGTGCGCGAGCTCGCGGAGTCCGAGGGGTACGACCTCGCGCGGTGCTACGCCTACAGCGACTCGATCACCGACGTGCCGATGCTGGAGGCAGTCGGGCACCCGCACGCAGTGAACCCCGACCGGGCCCTTCGGCGCGAGGCGGTGGCCCGGGAGTGGCCGGTGCTGGTGTTCAACCGGCCGGTTCGGCTCAAGCAGCGGGTGCCGGGGCTGTCGATGGCTGCGCGGCCGGCGTGGGTGGCTGCGGCAGCCGTGGGAGCGGCGGCGGCGACGGCCGGCCTCGTCTGGTACGCCAGCCGCCGCCGCGCCACCGCTGCCGCCGCCTGAGACCGGCCGGACCCCGCCCGAACCGGCGCGCCCCGCACACCCGCCGGTTCGGCCCCCCGGCCTGCCCTGCGCCGTTGCGGCCCCTTCCGGCCCGCTCCTGGCGGGGGCGCCCACCCCGCGCCCCTCGGCGCCGTCCGGGGCCCCGTCGCCGACTCGACCGCTGCCCGGTGGGGCTCGCCCGTCTCCGGGGCGGCCCCCCGGGTGCCGGTTCGGGCCTCACCGAGGCCGCCCACCAGCACCGCCCCGGCCCCGTCCGAGCCCTTGAACGGCGCCGGTTGAGGGCTCGGACGGTGGCCTTGACCGGTCGCCGGTTCGGCTCCGCCACGGCGGCTACGGTCGTCGGCTCGGCTCCGCCAAGGCGGCTACGGTCGCCGGCCCGCCCCCCGGCGGTCACACAGGGCGGCCCAGCTCGACCCGCCCCCATCACCGGCGCCGGTTCGGCTCCCGCCCTCCCTGCCTGCGTACGGGCAGCCCGGTTCGCCCTTCTCCGAGCTCCCGGGGGTGCCGTTTCAGCCCCCTTCGCCCCGCCTCCAGCGCCGGCTCACTCCCTCGGTCACCAGCCGTGCCCGTGCCGTCCCGTGTGGGTCGCGCCGAGCGGGCGGGGTGCGGCCCCCCGGGTGCCTGCAGGCCGGTTCGGTTCCCCCGGCCGCCCGGGGACTCTGACGGACGCGACGGCCCGCTGCCTCGGGCGCACGACGGGAGGCGCGAGGCGCAGTCCCGTCGGGACGCCACGCCCGGAAATGGCCCGATTCAGGCGTCCGGATTATCCCGAAACACGGGGAAAGGTAAAGAAGTGAGGCCAGGGGTTTCGCTTATCTCGGAAGCGGAGTACAAAGGAGTCAACGGCCCGCGAGACCAAAGAACATCCGAGAGGATCATCTTTAAAACGCAGTAAGGCCCACGGACCGAAGCAGGAACGCCGAGCACCCACGCGACGTCGACCCGTCGATTACGGGCCAGCCGCACCAGGCCAAGGGCAAAGTTCCCGGCCTGATGGGCAACATCGAGGACGCTTGGTAACCCGGCGGGAATGCCAGCGGCGACACCAAAGCAAGACGGTGTCGCCGCAACCCTGTCCGGACGCGTCCCGTTCCCAGCAGCAGCAACCGCAGTACCGCGGCAGCCGACCCAGCCGTCAGGCCGCGCCGCGCTGGAGGGCCTCGCAGACGGCCGTCGATTCCCGCACTCCCAGTTCGACCGCCCGCCCGCAGTGCGCGATCCAGGCCGCCATACCCTCGGGGGTCCCCGAGACATAGCCCTCGAAGGCCGCCACGTACGCCTCCGGGCCCTGCTCCGCGTGCCCCACCTCCGCCGGGCAGATCGCCTTCGGGTCGAGCCCGCTGTTGATCAGCACGATGCGCTCGGCCGCCCGCGCCACCAGGCCGTTGTACGAGCCGAAGGGGCGCAGCGCCAGCAGCTCGCCGTGCACCACCGCGGCGGTGATCAACGCCGGAGCGGAGCCTCCCGCGATGACCAGCCGGGACAGGCCGTCCAGCCGTCCCGCGACCTCCTCGGCGCTGGGCAACGGGGCTTCGATCAGCGGTTCGTGCACGGGCTCGCCCGCCAGCCGCGGCCGCCCCACCGTGTCGCCCCCGCGCTCGGCAGAGCCGGCCCCCGTCGGCAGGGTGGAACCCGAGGCCACCAGGTGCAGGCGCGCGAGGACCCGTAGCGGCGACTGGCGCCAGATGCTCAGCAGCTGACCGGCCTCGGCCGTCAGGCGCAGGGCCGCGCCCACCGTCCGGGCCTGTTCCTCCGTGCCGAAGTCGGTCCGGCGGCGCACCTCTTCCAGCGCCCAGTCGGCCCCGGACAGCGCCGCACTGGCCCTCGCCCCGCGCAGGGCGGCCTCCGAGGTGATCTCGCCGCCGCGCCGGCGCATCACCCGGTGGCCGTAGACCCGGTCCACGGCCTTGCGTACGGAATCCACGGAATCGGCGACACCCGGCAGCCCGGCCAGTGGGGCCAGCGGGTCAGCAGCGCTACTCATAAGTAAGGAGCCTACGCACTGCGCCCCCATAGCACCGACCCCTCCTTGGAGTGGTCTTCTTCACTCACCCAGAGCACTCAAAGCAACCGATCCACTACGCTTGGTGAACATGAAGATCGCTTTCGTGGGAAAGGGCGGCAGCGGGAAGACCACGCTGTCCTCCCTCTTCATCCGCCACCTCGTCGCCAATGAAGCCCCCGTCGTCGCGGTGGACGCCGACATCAACCAACACCTCGGCGTCGCACTCGGGCTCACGGAGACCGAGGCGGCGGCGCTGCCCGCCATGGGCGCGCACCTGCCGATGATCAAGGACTACCTGCGCGGCTCCAACCCCCGCATCGCGTCCGCCGAGACCATGATCAAGACGACCCCGCCCGGTACCGGCTCGCGGCTGCTACGGGTCACCGAGGACAACCCGGTGTACGCCGCGTGCGCCCGCCCGGTGATGCTCGACGGGGAGCCCGTACGGCTCATGGCGACGGGCCCGTTCACCGAGGCCGACCTGGGTGTGGCCTGCTACCACTCCAAGGTCGGCGCGGTCGAACTCTGCCTGAACCACCTGGTGGACGGCCCCGAGGAGTACGTCGTCGTCGACATGACCGCCGGCTCGGACTCCTTCGCCTCGGGCATGTTCACCCGCTTCGACATGACCTTCCTGGTGGCGGAGCCGACCCGCAAGGGCGTTTCCGTGTACCGCCAGTACAAGGAGTACGCCCGGGATTACGGGGTCGCCCTCAAGGTGATCGGCAACAAGGTGCAGGGCCCGGAGGACATCGAGTTCCTCCAGGACGAGGTGGGCGAGGACCTGTTGGTCACCGTCGGGCACTCGGACTGGGTCCGGTCGCTGGAGAAGGGCCGCCCGGCCGCCTTCGCGCTGCTGGAAGCGAGCAACCGGCTCGCGCTGCAGGTGCTCCAGGACGCCGCAGAGGACTCCTACGCCGACCGCGACTGGGTCCGGTACACCGAGCAGATGGTCCATTTCCACCTGAAGAACGCCGAGAGCTGGGGCAACGCCAAGACCGGGGTCGACCTCGCGGAACAGATCGACCCCGGCTTCGTCCTCGACGAGGCGCGCCCCGCCGGATCGCAGGGGCTGGTCAGCCCTCGTCCGAACCGGATCCGGCCGGCTCCGCAGCCGGCTTGACCTCGGCCGGGGCGGCCGGCTTGGCCGGCGGCCCCGCCGTCAGGAACTTCGTCCAGCCTTCCTTGGGCGCCTCGCCCACGTCCAGGGAGCGCATCCACTCCAGGACCTTGGGGTCCTGTGCGTCCAGCCAGTCGGCCAGCTCATGGAACGGCACGCAGCGGACTTCCTTCTGCGTGCACATCGACTTGATGGAGTCCTCGACGGCCTTCATGTAGGTGCCGCCGTTCCAGGACTCGAAGTGGTTGCCGATGATCAGCGGTGCGCGGTTGCCCTGGTAGACGCGGTCGAAGGCCTTCTGCAGGCCGTCACGCATCTGCTCGCCCCAGTACGCGTGCTGCGAGGGGTCGCCCTGCGTGGTCGTCCCGGACTGGTTGACCATGTAGTTGTAGTCCATGCTCAGGGTCTCGAACGCCCGGCCCGGCATGGGCACCAGCTGGAGCGGGATGTCCCAGAGGCCATCCGTCTTCTTCGGCCAGATCTGCTTGCTGATGCCGCTGGAGTCGTACCGGAAGCCCATGTCCTTCGCCGCCAGCATGAAGTTCTTCTGGCCTTCGAGGCAGGGGGTGCGTGCGCCGATGAGTTCCTTGTCGTAGTCGAAGGGGAGCGCCTCCATGCCCTTGAGTTCGGGCGAGTTGGTCTTCCAGCTCTTGACGAAGGCCTTGGCCTGGTTGATCTCGCTCTTCCACTCCTCGACGGACCAGGTGCCCACGCCGCCGTCGGGTCCGCAGAAGTGGCCGTTGAAGTGAGTGCCGATCTCGTTGCCCTCCAGCCAGGCCGCACGGACCTGGGTGGCGGTGTCCTTGATGCCCTGCGGATCGCCGAAGCCGATGTCGGAGCGGCCCGGGGAGTGCTGGGGCGCGGTGTAGAGGGAACGCTTCTCCTCCGGCAGCAGGTACAGGCCGCTGAGGAAGTAGGTCATCCGCGCGTTGTACTCCTTCCCGACTTCGCGGAAGTGGGAGAAGAGCTTCTGGCTGTCCTCGCCGGCGCCGTCCCAGGAGAAGACGACGAACTGCGGGGGCTTTTCACCGGGCTTGAGCTTCTGGGGCTGCTGCACGTTGGGCTGCCGGCCGGTGTACGAGGTCGAGCCGTCGCCGATGAGCCGGTTGACGCTGCCCGGGGCGGCCTCCGGCACGGCGTCCTTTTTGGCGTTCGGGCCCCCGAGAGCAGGGGGTTTGGCGGTTTCCGAGCTTCCGCACCCGGCGGCGCACAGGACCAGGGCCGTGGCGACCAGGCCGCCGGCGATCTTCTTCGTAGCGGCGATCATCCGCACACCTCTCCCTCACAGCCCCCTCGCGGGACTTCCGGGCGCACCGTCCCACGCGGTCTGCTTTGAAGATGATGTGACAAGCCGGACAAAATGCTTAATCACCCCTGAGGGCTAATTCCTAGGCCGTTTGCCCCCATTCCCTGCCATCGTTCTTTACTCTCCATTACCATCCATTTACCGAGTGTTGACTCCCGCCGCTTCATCCCTCCTCAGAGGAGACGGGATCCATGACAGCCACCTCCGCCACCAACCCACCCGCCGCCAACCAACCAACCGCCCACCAGCCAACCGCCGACTCCTCAGCCAACTCCTCAGCCACCAGCCACCGGCTCCGCAACCTGCGGCCGGGCAGAGGCCTGCCCGAAGGCCTCTCTGCCGATCTCTCCGCCTCCGTCGCCGTCTTCCTGATCGCCCTGCCCCTGTCCCTCGGTATCGCGCTGGCCACCGGCGCCCCGCTCCAAGCGGGGCTGGTGGCCGCGGCGGCCGGCGGGATCGTGGCCGGGCGGCTCGGCGGCGCACCGCTCCTGGTGAGCGGTGCGGCCACCGGACTGACCGTGGTCACCGCCGAGTTGATCCAGCGCTACGGGTGGCGCACCACCTGCGCCATCACCGTGCTCGCCGGCTGCTGCCAGCTCGGGCTCGCGTTCCTGCGCACCGCCCGTTCGGCGCTCATGGTGAGCCCGGCCATCGTGCACGGCATGCTCGCGGGCATCGGGGTGACCATCGCGCTGGCCCAGCTGCACATCGTGCTCGGCGGCACCCCGCAGAGCTCCGCCCTCGCCAACGTCCAGGGGTTGCCCGCCCAGTTGGCCGACCTGCACCCGGCCGCGGTCGGGGTCAGCGTGCTGACGCTGGTCGTGCTGCTCGGCTGGCCGAGACTGCCCGGGCGGGCCGGACGTGCCCTGCGCACGGTGCCCGCCGCGCTCGCCGCCGTGGCGACGGCCACCGCCTTCGCGGCCATTGCCGGGCTGCACCTGCCCCGTGTGGACCTGCCGTCCTGGCGCAGCCATGCGCTGCCCGAACTGCCCGAGGGGCCGGTGCTCGGCATCATCGCCGCCGTACTGACGGTCACGCTGGTCGGCAGTGTGGAGTCCCTGCTGTCCGCCGTCGCCACCGACAAGCTGACCGCCAGCGCCCGGGAGAGAGGCAGCCACCCGCCGCGCGCCGACCTCAACCGGGAGTTGCGCGGACAGGGCGCGGCGAACGTCATCTCCGGGGCGCTGGGCGGCCTGCCCGTGGCGGGCGGGGCGGTGCGCAGCGCGGCGAACGTACGGGCCGGGGCCGTCAGCCGCCGGGCGTCGATGCTGCACGGCCTGTGGATCATCCTCGCCGCCGGGCTGCTGGTGCCGGTCCTCGACCTGATCCCGCTGGCCTCGCTCGCGGCGCTGGTGATGGTGGTGGGGGTGCAGATGGTGAGCGCGACGCACGTGCGCACCGTGACCCGGCACCGCGAAATCCTGGTGTACGTGACGACGATCGCGTCCGTGGTACTCGGCGGCGTCCTGGAGGGGGTCGCCATCGGCATCGCGGTGGCCGTGGCGGTCGCGCTGCACCGGCTGGCCCGGACCCGGATCACGGTGGAAGAGCTCGACGGGGTCCACCGGGTGTGGGCCCGCGGGCAGTTGACCTTCCTCGCCGTCCCGCGACTGAGCCGGGTGCTGAACCAGATCCCGCACGAGGCGCAGGCGGTGATCGAGCTCGACGGGTCGTTCATGGACCACGCCGCCTTCGAGACCCTCCAGGACTGGCAGGACTCGCACGTGGCACACGGCGGTTCGGTCGAGGTGACCGGCCGGACCGGGCCCCGGCCCGCCGAGAGCGGCCGGGCCGACGGCGACGAGCCGGCCGGCCCCGGAAGAGATCCGCGCGGGGCACACCACTGCTGCCGCCCCTGGACGCCCTGGAAGAACCACTGTGACCACCGCGCCACCGGTCGCGAGGAGGACCGTACGCCGCCCAGCGCGACGGCCTCGACCACCGCGACCGAGCCACGGCGGCGCGGAGCCGGCCAGCTGGCGAGCGGAATCAGCGCCTTCCAGCGGGACACCGCACCGCTCGTGCGGGACGAGCTGGCCCGGCTCGCCCGCGAGGGTCAGCAGCCGTCCCAGCTGTTCCTCACCTGCGCCGATTCCCGCCTGGTGACCAGCATGATCACGGCCAGCGGGCCGGGTGACCTCTTCACCGTCCGCAACGTCGGCAACCTGGTCCCCCTGCCCGGTGCGGAGGCCACGGACGATTCGGTCGCAGCGGCGATCGAATACGCCGTGGACGTGCTCGAGGTGGACAGCATCACCGTGTGCGGGCACTCGGGCTGTGGCGCGATGCAGGCGTTGTTGAACTCGAACCCGAGCGCGCCGATGACCCCGCTGCGGCGGTGGCTGCGGCACGGGCTGCCCAGCCTGGAGCGGATGACGAGCCGGCACCACCCCTGGGCCCGGATCGCGGGCCGGCTTCCGGCGGACGCCGTGGAGCAGCTGTGCCTGACCAATGTGGTCCAGCAGCTGGAGCACCTGCGGGCGCACGAATCGGTGGCGAGACGGCTGGCCGAGGGGACGCTGGAGCTGCACGGGATGTACTTCCACGTGGGCGAAGCCCAGGCCTACCTGCTCTCCGGGGGCGACGACTTCTTCGACTGCCGGGTCTTCGACAGCATCGGCGGCCACGCCTGACCGCGCGGCAGGGCCGCGGCTCGGCTCGGTCGGCCATGCCGCGGTCCGGCCGACCGGCCCTCCCCGGCCCCGGTCCCGGCCCCCTGCGGCTCTGCCCCGCCCGGAGCCCCCGTCGGCCCTGCCCGGCCCCGACCCGCCGTCGGCCCTGCCCGGCCCCGGCCCCCGTCGGCCCCGGCCCCCGTCGGCCCTGCCCGGCGGCGTCGGGCCCGGGACCCCGACCCGCCCGGCCGCCCGACCCGCCCGGCCGCCCCGCCACCGTAGGGAATCGGCCACGCCAAGGCCCCGGGTGGCCGCGAACCGATAACCTCCCGTATCCGTGCCACTGAGTGGCCCCTTCCCGCGCGTACAGCGCAGCTGGAAGGGGTCATCGGCATGGGCTCAGCCGTGCTATAGGTCTAAACCAATTTTCGGCTACCCCTTGTCACCTGGGCCGCTGACTGATGAGCTATGCCCGGGGACACAACGGACACCCTGGGAAAGGGAGATGTCGTGAGCAATGAAAGCCTGGCCAACCTGTTGAAGGAGGAGCGTCGGTTCGCTCCTCCTGCCGACCTGGCCGCCGCTGCCAATGTGACAGGGGCTGCGTACGCACAGGCCGAGGCGGACCGGCTGGGCTTCTGGGCCGAGCAGGCCCGGCGGCTGACCTGGGCCACCGAGCCGACGCAGACGCTCGACTGGACCAACCCGCCCTTCGCGAAGTGGTTCGCGGACGGCAAGCTCAACGTCGCGTACAACTGCGTGGACCGGCACGTGGAGGCCGGTAACGGCGACCGCGTCGCCCTCCACTTCGAAGGCGAGCCCGGCGACAGCCGCTCGATCACCTACGCCGAGCTCAAGGACGAGGTCTCCAAGGCCGCCAATGCCCTGACCGAGCTGGGCGTGCAGGCCGGCGACCGGGTCGCGGTGTACCTGCCGATGATCCCCGAGGCCGTCGTGGCGATGCTCGCCTGCGCCCGCGTCGGCGCCGCCCACTCGGTGGTCTTCGGCGGTTTCTCCGCCGACGCCGTCGCCTCCCGCATCCAGGACGCCGACGCCAAGCTGGTCATCACCTCCGACGGCGGCTACCGCCGCGGCAAGCCCAGCGCCCTCAAGCCCGCCATCGACGAGGCCGTCGCCAAGTGCCCGCAGGTCGAGCACGTCCTCGTCGTGCGCCGCACCGGCCAGGACACCGCCTTCACCGAGGGCCGCGACGTGTGGTGGCACGACATCGTCGGCCGCCAGTCCGCCGAACACACCCCGCAGGCCTTCGACGCCGAGCACCCGCTGTTCATCCTCTACACCTCGGGGACCACGGGTAAGCCCAAGGGCATCCTGCACACCTCCGGCGGCTACCTGACGCAGGCCGCGTACACCCACCAGGCGGTGTTCGACCTCAAGCCGGAGACGGACGTCTACTGGTGCACCGCCGACATCGGCTGGGTGACCGGGCACTCCTACATCGTCTACGGGCCGCTCGCCAACGGCGCCACCCAGGTCATGTACGAAGGCACCCCGGACACCCCGCACCAGGGCCGGTTCTGGGAGGTCGTGCAGAAGTACGGCGTCACCATCCTCTACACCGCGCCCACGGCGATCCGGACGTTCATGAAGTGGGGCGACGACATCCCCGCGAAGTTCGACCTTTCGAGCCTGCGGGTCCTCGGCTCGGTGGGCGAGCCGATCAACCCCGAGGCCTGGATCTGGTACCGCAAGCACATCGGCGGCGACCGCTGCCCGATCGTGGACACCTGGTGGCAGACCGAGACCGGCGCCATGATGATCTCCCCGCTGCCGGGCGTCACCGAGACCAAGCCGGGTTCGGCGCAGCGCGCCCTGCCGGGGATCGGCGCCACGGTCGTGGACGACGAGGGCCGCGAGGTCCCCGACGGCGGGGGCGGCTACCTGGTGCTCACCGAGCCGTGGCCGTCGATGCTGCGCACCATCTGGGGCGACGACCAGCGGTTCATCGACACCTACTGGTCGCGCTTCGAGGGCAAGTACTTCGCGGGTGACGGCGCGAAGAAGGACGAGGACGGCGACATCTGGCTGCTCGGCCGCGTCGACGACGTGATGCTGGTTTCCGGCCACAACATCTCGACCACTGAGGTCGAGTCCGCGCTGGTCTCCCACCCCTCGGTCGCCGAGGCGGCGGTGGTGGGCGCGAACGACGAAACCACCGGCCAGGCCATCGTCGCCTTCGTCATCCTGCGCGGCAGCGCCTCCGAGACGCAGACCCTGGTTGCCGAGCTGCGCGACCACGTGGGTGCCACGCTCGGCCCGATCGCCAAGCCGAAGCGCATCCTGCCGGTGCAGGAGCTGCCGAAGACCCGCTCGGGCAAGATCATGCGCCGCCTGCTGCGTGACGTGGCGGAGAACCGGACCGTCGGTGACGTGACGACGCTCGCCGACTCCTCCGTCATGGATCTGATCCAGAGCAAGCTGCCGGCCGCCGGCAGCGAGGACTGAGCAGGGCGCGCAGGCCGCACGCCAAGCAGGCCAAGCAGGCCGAGCAGGCCGTGCCAGGGCTGAGGGGGCCATCCGGTGCGACGCGCCGGGTGGCCCTTTCGCGCATAAAGTGAAGATCGCCGGATACGCCCTTGCGCACTGCCTGTAAAGTCATAAGAACGTAAAGAAATACTCAGGGTGCGCCGGGAAGTCTGGTCGGCAATGAGCTTTGCCATGCCGTCCAACCGCCCCGGAGGTGCCTCACGTGGCCGCGCCCAGCCCCACCGACCACCAGAGCCGCAAGCTGCTCGGCCGGCTCTCACTGCCCGAGCGCCGCTTCGTCGCCGACGCCCTGCGGACCGAGACCGTCGGCGGTGTGCTCCTCCTGGTGGCGGCCATCACCGCACTCGTCTGGGCCAACGTCCCCCCGATCGCGGGCGCCTACGACAGCGTGCGGTCCTTCCACATCGGCCCCGGCTCCCTCGGCCTGGACCTCTCCCTCCAGCACTGGGCGGCTGACGGCCTGCTTGCCGTCTTCTTCTTCGTCGCCGGCATCGAGCTCAAGCGCGAACTCGTCGCGGGCGACCTGCGCGACCCCAAGGCCGCCGCCCTCCCAGTGATCGCCGCCCTCAGCGGCATGGCGATGCCCGCACTGGTCTACGTACTGGTCAACCTGCTCGGTGACGGCTCGACGGACGGCTGGGCGGTCCCCACCGCCACCGATATCGCCTTCGCGCTCGCGGTCCTCGCGGTCATCGGCACCTCGCTGCCCTCGGCCCTGCGCGCGTTCCTGCTGACGCTCGCGGTCGTGGACGACCTCTTCGCCATCCTGATCATCGCGGTGTTCTTCACCAGCGACATCAACTTCCCGGCGCTCGGCGGCGCCGTCGCGGGCCTGGCGCTGTTCTGGTTCCTGCTCCGCATCGGCGTCCGCGGCTGGTACGTGTACATCCCGCTCGCGCTGGTGATCTGGGGCCTGATGTACAACAGCGGGGTCCACGCCACCATCGCCGGTGTCGCGATGGGCCTGATGCTGCGCTGCACCCGTCGGGAGGGGGAGGACACCTCACCGGGTGAGCACGTCGAACACCTCGTACGGCCCCTCTCAGCGGCCCTGGCCGTCCCCCTCTTCGCCCTGTTCGCGGCCGGAGTCTCCCTCTCCGACAAGGCGATAGCCCAGGTCTTCACCCGGCCGGAGACCCTCGGCGTGGTGCTCGGCCTGGTCGTCGGCAAGACGGTGGGCATCTTCGGCGGCACCTGGCTGGCCGCCCGCTTCACCAAGGCCGAACTGAACGAGGACCTCGCCTGGCCGGACGTCCTCGCGGTCGCCTCGCTCGCCGGCATCGGTTTCACGGTGTCCCTGCTCATCGGGGAACTCGCCTTCGCGGGCGACGAGACGCTCACCGATGAGGTCAAGGCCGCCGTCCTGATCGGCTCGTTCACAGCCGCGATCGTCGCGGGCGTACTGCTCAAGCTCCGCGACCGCAAGTACAGGGTGCTGACGGAGGCCGAGGACCGCGACGAGGACCGCGACGGCATCCCGGACATCTACGAGCTCGACAACCCCGAATACCACCTGCGCATGGCCCGCATCCACGAGGAAAAAGCGGCGGAACACCGCCGCCTCGCGGCAGCGGCCGCGGCGCTCGCGGGAAACGAAGCGGCGGCCGGGTCCAGCACAGAGCGCGACCGTCCGGCATGATCTGAACTGACGGAGGACAGCCGTCGACGACGGACGACGTAGGGAGAGAGCGATGAGCGCGCTGGACCAAGGGGTGGAAGGAGCCGAGCGCACACTCGGCCAGCTGGTCGCCTCGGCGACCGCCGAGATGTCCGCCCTGGTGCACGACGAGATCGCCCTCGCGAAGGCGGAGCTGCGCCAGGACGTCAAGCGCGCGGGCATCGGCGGCGCCGCGATTTCCATCTCAGGGGTGTTCGCACTGTTCTCGCTGCCGGTGCTGAGCTTCGCCGCGGCGTACGGGATCCACAACCTCGGGCTGGGGCTCGCCTGGTCCTTCCTCATCGTCGGCGGAGCGTTCCTGCTGCTCGCCGGGGTGCTGTCGCTGCTGGCCGTCTCGAAGTTCAAGAAGGTCAAGCCCCCGGAGAAGTCCATCGCCTCCATGAAGCAGACGGCGGCGGTCGTCGGGACCGTCAAGCCGCACCCGCGCCCGGTCAGTGACAAGGCTGTGGGTGTGGCACGCTCGTCCTCATGACAGCGCCCTCGCCGGCTTCCGGCACCCCGCCCACGGCCGCCTCGGCGGTACGGATCGACATCCCCGGCGGGAAGGTGACGCACCGGGACGTCGCCGCCAACGGCGCGCGGTTCCACGTGGCCGAGCTCGGTGACGGGCCGTTGGTGCTGCTGCTGCACGGCTTCCCGCAGTTCTGGTGGACCTGGCGGCACCAGCTGACCGCCCTCGCCGACGCCGGTTACCGCGCCGTCGCGATGGACCTGCGCGGGGTGGGCGGCAGCGACCGCACTCCGCGCGGCTACGACCCGGCGAACCTGGCGCTCGACATCACCGGAGTCATCCGCTCCCTCGGCGAGCCGGACGCCGCCCTCGTCGGGCACGACCTGGGCGGTTACCTCGCCTGGACGGCTGCCGTGATGCGGCCGAAGCTGGTCCGCCGACTGGTGGTCTCCTCGATGCCGCACCCGCGGCGCTGGCGCGCGGCGATGCTCGCGGACTTCGGTCAGACCCGGGCGAGTTCGCACATCTGGGGGTTCCAGCGGCCGTTCGTCCCCGAACGGCAGCTCGTCGCCGACGACGGGGCGCTCGTGGGCCGGCTGATCCGGGAGTGGTCCGGTCCGGTGCCGCCCGAGGACGCCGATGTCGAGGCGTACCGGCGCGCGATGTGCATCCCGTCCACCGCGCACTGCTCGATCGAGCCGTACCGCTGGATGATGCGCTCGATGGCCCGGCCCGACGGGCTCCAGTTCAACCGGCGCATGAAGCGGCCGGTGCGGGTGCCGACGCTGCACCTGCACGGCTCGCTCGATCCGGTGATGCGCACGCGAAGCGCGGCCGGTTCCGGGCAGTACGTCGAAGCCCCGTACCGCTGGCGGCTGTTCGACGGCTTGGGGCACTTCCCGCACGAGGAGGACCCCGCGGCGTTCTCGGCGGAGCTGGTGAACTGGCTCAAGGACCCCGAACCGGACCGCTGAACCGGCCGGAACGCTGAAGCGGGCGGACCGCCGAACCGGCCGGGACGCTGAACCGGCCGGGACGGCTGTCGGCGGATGACTCGACCGACGCCCCATGCGCTTGTATGACGGTCGTTCAATTGCCCGGCGCATAGGCCAATTGGCCGCCCTGTACGGGATTACCGACCTTGGGGCCCGGGCACAGCTCGGAGTATGGGCTGGACGCACGACTACGGTGACACCGCACACGAACGCCGCTCGGCCGCCGCGCCGGGCACCCACGAGAGGGAAGGCCGCGACGGCCACGACCCTCGACTCGGGATTCCGCGCATCCTGCGCCGCCGGGCCCGCTGGGTATCGGCCCGGCTGCGCCATCCGCGGATGTAGAGCGCCTCTGGGGACACCGGCCCGGGCCGCGGCTCAGAGCGCGCAGCCCTGGCTGTCCACCCGCCGGTCGGCGGTCTTCCCGCTCCGGACGTCCTCGCGGATCTCGTCCGCCGTCAGGGCGTAGCCGGTTTCGGGGTCGTCCAGGGACTTGGCGAAGACGACCCCGTACACCTTGCCGTCGGGCGTCAGCAGCGGACCGCCGGAGTTGCCCTGGCGGACCGTCGCGAACAGGGAGTACACGTCCCGTCGCACGGTGCCGCGGTGGTAGATGTCCGGACCGTTGGCGTTGATCCTGCCGCGCACACGCGCCGAACGGATGTCGTATGCACCGTTCTCCGGGAAGCCGGCCACGATCGCATCGCTGCCGCTCACCGCGTCCTTCTCGGTGAACTCCAGCGCGGGCGCCTTCAGCTTGGGCACGTCGAGAACGGCGATGTCACGCTCCCAGTCGTAGAGCACCACCTTGCCGTCGTAGAGCTTGCCCTCGCCGCCCACCTGCACGGTCGGCTCGGAGACCCCGCCCACGACGTGCGCGTTGGTCATCACCTTGCCGGGCGCGAACACGAAGCCCGTGCCCTCCAGCACCTTGCTGCAACTGGGGGCGGTGCCCACGACCTTCACGATCGAGCGCTTGGCGAGTTGGGCGACGTTGCTGCGGGCGAGCGCCGGATCGGGCGCCCGCACCTCGGTGATCGGCTCGTTGGAGAACGGGCTGAACACCTGGGGGAAGCCGTTCTGCGCCAGGGTCGAACTGAAATCCGAGAACCAGGTGTTCGCCTGCGCCGGCACCACCCGAGACACGCCGAGCAGCACCTTGGAGTTGCGGACCTCCTTGCCCAGGGTGGGCAGCGAGGTCCCGGCGAGCGCGGAACCGATCAGCCAGGCCACCAGCAGCATCGCGACGACGTTCACCAGCGCCCCGCCCGTCGCGTCGACGGCGCGGGCCGGGGACCAGGTGATGTGGCGTCTGAGCCTGCTGCCCAGATGAGTGGTGAGGGCCTGGCCGATCGAGGCGCAGATGATGATCACGACGACGGCGATCACCACGACGGTGGTGGACACCTGGGTGCCGTTGTCCGTGACCCGGTCCCAGATCAAAGGCAGCAGGGACACGGCGATGAGACCACCGCCCAGGAAGCCGATCACCGACAGGATGCCGACGACGAAGCCCTGGCGGTAGCCGACGATCGCGAACCACACGGCGGCGACCAACAACAGGATGTCCAGCACGTTCACGTGGGCCACCGTCTCATGCGCGCCAGTCGATCGTGACCTCACGTGAGCGGTCCCACTCCCGCTCCCACCCCGCGAAGTGCAGCAACCGGTCGATCACCCCGGCGGTGAAACCCCAGACCAGAGCCGATTCGACGGTGAAAGCGGGGCCCAGATGGCCGCTCGGATGAACGGCTGTCACACGGTGCGCCGGATCCGCGAGATCCGCCACCGGCACCGTGAAGACCCGGGCCGTCTCCGCCGGGTCCACGGCGCCGACCGGGGTGGGGACCCGCCACCACCCGAGCACCGGGGTCACGACGAACTCGCTGACCGGGATGTAGAGGCGGGGCAGCGCCCCGAAGAGCTGGACCCCGGCGGGATCGAGGCCGGTCTCCTCCTGCGCCTCCCGCAGGGCGGCGCGCAGCGGGCCCGTGGTGTGCGGGTCCCCGTCCTCGGGGTCGAGGGCGCCGCCCGGGAAGGAGGGCTGGCCCGCATGGGAGCGAAGGCTCCCCGCGCGTTCCTGGAGCAGCAGCTCCGGGCCGCGGGGCCCCTCGCCGAAGAGGATCAGCACGGCGGACTGCCGGCCCCGCCCGTCCTCGGGGGGCAGGAACCGGCTCAGCTGGTGGGGCCGTACGGTGCGCGCGGCCTCGACCACTGGGCCCAGCCAGGCGGGAAGCCCCCGGGTGCTCAGGGTCACTCCGCCGCGGGGGCCGACGTACGACTCATCGCCCGGGGCCTCCGGCGCGCCCACCGGCGCGCCCGTCACGCTCTCGTCCCTCGTACCCCGCGTCATAGGCACCCCTGCTCCCTGGATCCGTGTCCACCCCGGCGACGGCGACACCCGCTCAACGCGGCCCGGTGCCGGTTTCGTTCCTGCGCGAGCCGCCTCGCGGCGCCGCGTTCCGTGCTCAAGGCGCCGGGGCGCCCAGCGGTGGTGCGGGCAGGCCGGGATAGTCCGCCGGCGGGCTCAGCCGCTGGCCGGGCTGGCCGCCCTTCTCGTACTTGAGCAGCTTCCGCGCCTTCTCCGGATCGGTCTCGCCCTCCCCGTACGACGGGCAGAGCGGGGCGATCGGGCAGGCGCCGCAAGCGGGCTTGCGGGCGTGGCAGATCCGGCGGCCGTGGAAGACGACGCGGTGCGAGAGCATCGTCCACTCGCTTTTGGGGAAGATCGCGCAGATCTCCTCCTCGACCTTCTCCGGGTCCTCCTGCTCGGTCCACTTGAAGCGGCGCACCAGTCGGCCGAAGTGGGTGTCGACGGTGATCCCGGGGACGCCGAAGGCGTTGCCGAGGACCACGTTGGCGGTCTTGCGACCCACACCGGGCAGGGTCACCAGGTCTTCTATCCGGCCCGGCACCTCTCCGCCGAACTTCTCGCACAGGGCCTGCGAGAGGCCGAGGAGGGAACGCGACTTGGCCCGGAAGAACCCGGTCGGCCGGATCAGCTCCTCCAGATCCTCCGGGGCGGCCGCGGCCATGGCCTCGGGGGTGGGGTAGGCGGCGAACAGGGCCGGGGTCGTCTGGTTCACGCGCAGGTCGGTGGTCTGCGCGGAGAGGACGGTGGCGACCAGGAGCTCGAACGGGTTGCGGAAGTCCAGTTCCGGATGGGCGTACGGGTACACCTCGGCCAGTTCCCGGTTGATCCGGCGGGCCCTGCGGATCATCGCGAGACGGGATTCCGGCTTCGGCTGCTTGGCGGCCCGCCCGGGCGCCTGCTTCACGGCCCGCGCGTCTGCCTGCTTCGCGGCCCGCCCGGATGCTTGTTTCTTGGTCGAACTTTTGCCCTGAGGACTCGGAGGAACCTCCGATGGGGACGTTCCGGGGGCTTGTTCGCCCACGGCTGAATTCTGGGCCGCCGTCACTCCCGCGGACCCCATGGCCTGTGCTCTCACCGGCTTCTTGGACACCCGGCCAGCCTAAGGCCGGCCGCCGACAGTCGCCCGGACCTCAGGTAACACCACCCTGATGAGGCTCCGGCCACCCAGCACACCCGTCCGTCCGGCATCCTTGTGATTGATCGCACTGTTTCAGCCGTCCGGCAAAATGGGGAGCGGTCCCCTTGAGCTGGTCGACATAGGAGAGAGACTCGTGGACGACGTTCTGCGGCGCGCCCCGCTGTTCGCGGCGCTCGATGACGAGCAGGCCGCGGAGCTCCGCGCCTCCATGGGCGAGGTGACCCTCGCACGCGGTGACGCCCTGTTCCACGAGGGCGACCCCGGTGACCGGCTGTACGTCGTCACCGAGGGCAAGGTCAAGCTGCACCGCACCTCCCCCGACGGCCGCGAGAACATGCTGGCCGTCCTCGGTCCCGGCGAGCTGATCGGCGAGCTGTCGCTGTTCGACCCGGGCCCGCGCACCGCCACCGCCACCGCCCTGACCGAGGTCAAGCTGCTGGGCCTCGGCCACGGCGACCTCCAGCCGTGGCTGAACGCCAGGCCCGAGGTCGCGACGGCGCTGCTGCGCGCGGTGGCCCGCCGCCTACGCAAGACCAACGACCAGATGTCCGACCTGGTCTTCTCCGACGTTCCGGGCCGTGTGGCCCGGGCCCTCCTGGACCTGTCGCGCCGCTTCGGCGTGCAGTCGGAGGAGGGCATCCACGTCGTGCACGACCTCACGCAGGAGGAGCTGGCGCAGCTCGTCGGCGCCTCCCGCGAGACGGTGAACAAGGCGCTGGCCGACTTCGCCGGGCGCGGCTGGCTGCGGCTGGAGGCGCGTGCGGTGATCCTGCTGGACGTGGAGCGGCTGGCGAAGCGCTCGCGCTGACGCGGGGCCACGCCACGGGCTTGTAGCGGAAGGGTCCCGCCCCACGGGGGCGGGACCCTTCCGCGTCCGCGGGGGCCGGTGGGTATGGGCGCGCCCGGCCGGTGGGCGCCTGCCCAGCCGGTGAGCTTCGCCTCGCCGGTCGGCGCCTGCCCGGTGGTTCAAGCCTCGCCGGTAGGCGCGCCCGGCCGGTGGGCGCCTGCCCAGGCGGCGGGCTTCGCCTCGCGGGACGGCGCCTGCCCAGCCGGCTGCCGCCTCGCCGGTCGGCATCTGCCCCGATCGGTGAACTAGCGCCCCGCAGCGAAGCGCCCGGTCCGTGGGCTCCTGCCCGGCGGTGAGCCAGCCCTGCCGGTCGGTGCCTGCCCGGTCGGTGGGCTTGCGCCTCGCGGTGGACGCGCCCGGCTCGTGGGCGCCTGCCCAGGCGGTGAGCGCACCCGCTGCCGTGGGTGCCTCCGGGCGGTGAGCTTGTGTCAGCCGGTCCGATGCCCGACCAGCAGACCTGCGCCTCGCCGGTCGGGGCCTGCCCATGTGGTGGGGGCGGCTAGGGGGTGAGGGTTTCGACCGCCTGCTTGGCTTCCAGGAGGCCGGAGCCGGTCAGGCGGCGGTGGGCGCGGATGGCCTCGACGGTGCGGCCGTCGCGGGCCAGCGCCCGTACCTCGTCCATCCCCGCCGGTTCCGGCTCCTCGATGCCGAAGTGGTCCAGCACCAGCCCCAGGCGCCGCTCCAGACCGTCCGCCCGGCGTTCCAGGGCCTTCATCCGGAGGGTCACCGTCGAGGTGACCCACGCCGTCGTGGCGATCAGCGCGAGCAGAAGGAACAGTACGGTCATTCGGGCCCCCCGGGGATCAGTCCGTGATCTTGAAGGTACTCCAGCTGGGCCCGGACAGACCATTCCGCAATCGGCCAGAGTGACCGGTCCACATCGGCGTAGACGTAGGCCACGACCGCCTCAGGGGTGAGGAAACCGTTCTCCACGGCGGTCTCCACCTGGGCCAGCCGATGGGCACGGTGGGCCAGGTAGAACTCGACGGCCCCCTGCGCGTCGTCCAGGACCGGCCCGTGGCCCGGAAGCACCGTGTGGACCCCGTCATCGACCGTGAGGGACCGCAGGCGGCGCAGGGAGTCCAGGTAGTCGCCGAGCCGCCCGTCGGGGTGCGCGACGACGGTCGTACCGCGCCCGAGGATCGTGTCACCGGTCAGGACGGCCCGGTCGGCGGGCAGGTGGAAGGAGAGCGAGTCGGAGGTGTGGCCGGGCGTGGCCACCACCCGCAGCTCCAGGCCGCCCACCCGGATGCCCTGCCCCGCCGACAGGCCCTCGTCGCCCAGGCGCAACGCCGGGTCGAGGGCGCGGACCTTGGTCCCCGTGAGCTCGGCGAAGCGGCCGGCGCCCTCCGCGTGGTCGGGGTGGCCGTGCGTGAGCAGGGTCAGGGCGACCCGCTTGCCGGCCTCCTCGGCGGTACGGATGACCGCCCGCAGGTGCCCCTCGTCCTGCGGACCCGGGTCGATGACGACGGCCAGGTCGGAGTCCGGCTCCGAGAGGAGCCAGGTGTTGGTGCCGTCCAGGGTCATCGCGGAGGCGTTGGGGGCCAGGACGTTGACCGCGCGGGCGGTGGCGGGCCCTGAGGAGACCACTCCGCGGGGCTGGCCGGGAAGGGCGGCGGCGTCGGTCATGCGGTGGCACCTCCGGGGCGTCCGAGGCGGACGCGCTTGGTGAACTCATCGTGCCCCGGCCAGCTGAGCACCACATCCCCGCCCTCCAGGGCGGCCTGCGCGAGGACCGGGGTCAGGTCCTGGCCCGTGGCGCAGGCCAGGGCGTGGGCGGCGCTCCCGTACGGCTCCAGGGACCGCAGCGTGGAGATGGTGGGCGGCATCATCAGCAGCTCGCCCTTGTCGTAGCCGGCGGCCGCCTCTGCGGGGCGGATCCACACCGTCCGGTCGGCTTCGGTGGAGGCGTTGCGGGTGCGCTGCCCTTCGGGGAGGGCGGCGACGAAGAACCAGGTGTCGTAGCGGCGGGGCTCGAACGCCGGGGTGATCCAGCGGGCCCAGGCGCCGAGCAGGTCCGAGCGCAGCAGGAGGCCGCGGCGGTCGAGGAACTCGGCGAACGACAGCTCGCGCGCTACGAGGGCCAGCCGGTCGGCCTCCCAGTCGTCGCCGGTGGTGTCGCCGACGACGGTGTCGGGGGCTTCGCCGGCGAGCAGGACGCCGGCTTCCTCGAAGGTCTCGCGGACGGCTCCGCAGACGATGGCCTGGGCGGTACGGGGGTCCGTACCGAGCCGGTCCGACCAGTCCTCCAGGCTCGGTCCCGCCCAGCCGATGCGGTGGTCCTCGTCGCGGGGGTCGACTCCGCCGCCGGGGTAGGCGTAGGCGCCCCCGGCGAAGGCCATGGAGGTGCGGCGGCGCAGCATGTGCACGGCGGGGCCGGCGTCGGTGTCCCGCAGCAGCATCACGGTGGCGGCGCGTCTGGGTTCGACAGGGGTGAGCGTGCCGTCCGCGAGCGCGCGGATGCGGTCGGGCCACTCCGGCGGGTACCACTGGCCCCCGGCGGGCGTGGCTCCGTTCGGGTGCGGCTGCTGCTGTCCCTGCTCACCGTTGGGCATGGCGGGATGCTACGGCCATCCGCCCCGATGTTCGAGGCCCACCCCGGTCGGCCCCGGCCCACCGGCCCCGCACGCGCACCGGCCCGCAGGCCGGGCCCGAGCACCGAGCGGAACCCGGGGGCCGGACCCGGGACCGGTGCGGGACACCCCGCAGGGGCCGAACCCCGGTGGCGGGGCCCGGGCGCAAGGGCCGGCGGGCCGACGTCCGGGACGCAGCCCCCGGGGCCCACAGCCGGGGCCGGGTCCCGGTGCCGGGGCTGGGGAGAAGGCCGCATGCCCCTGACGCCTGCTCGCGGCCGGAGCCCTCCCGGGCTTCTGCGGCCGGAAGCCTGGACGGGCCGAACCCGCGGCCGGTCGGGCCGGAGTGCTCGGAGCCTCCGGCCCGCAGACCCGGGCCGGAGGCTGGGGTAGGGGCCGGGGGCCGCAGCGGGCCGGGAGCGGCGAGGGGCTGGAGCGGGCCAAGGCTGGCGCACCCAGGGCGCTCCCGACCGCCGGCCCCGGCCGAAGCCGAGCCACGGGCCGACTCAGGGCCAGAGCCGCCAGGGGCCGGGAGCCGGAGCGGCCGAAGGCCGGGGCACGGACCGAGTCCGGGGCAGAGCGACCAGAGGCCGAATCAGCGCCGGAGCGCCACAGGGGCCGGGGGCTGCAGCGGACCGGAGCGGCGGAAGGCCCGACCGGGCAGGACCGGAGCGGCATACGGACCGCAGGCTCCGGCCGAAACCGAGCCACGGGCCGACTCAGGGCCAGAGCGGCCAGGGGCCGGGAGCCGGAGCGGCCAAAGGCCGAACCCAGGACGGACCGGCCACGAGCGCGAGCGGCAAAGGACCGACCGGCCGGAGCTGGAGAAGGCGAAGGCCGGGGCACGGACCGAGTCCGGGGCAGAGCGACCAGAGGCGGCGCGGGCCCGGGCGGCCGGAGGCCGGGAGTCTCGGCGGCCGGGGCCGCTACAGGCTCGGGGGCCGCCGAGGGCCCGGGAGTCTCAGCGGCCGGGGCCGCTACAAGCCCGGGGCCCGCCAAGGGCCCGGGGTCCGCGCGGGCCGGGGCCCGCCGAGGGCCCGGGGTCCGCATGGGGCTCCGGGCCCGATCGGGCGCTTGCGGGGGGGGGTCAGGCGTCCGGGGTGAGTTCGACCTGGATCTCGACCTCGACCGGGGCGTCCAGCGGGAGCACCGCGACGCCGACCGCGCTGCGGGCGTGGACGCCCTTGTCGCCGAGCACCTCGCCCAGCAGCTCGCTGGCACCGTTCAGCACGCCCGGCTGCCCGGTGAAGTCCGGGGCCGAGGCCACGAAGCCGACGACCTTCACGACACGCGCGATCTTGTCCAGGTCACCGATCAGCGACTTGACGGCCGCCAGGGCGTTCAGCGCGCAGGTCGCCGCCAGCTCCTTGGCCTGCTCCGCCGACACCTCCGCGCCGACCTTGCCGGTGACCGGCAGGCTGCCCTTGACCATCGGGAGCTGGCCGGCCGTGTACACGTACACGCCCGACCGCACGGCCGGCTGGTACGTCGCCAGCGGCGGCACGACCTCCGGCAGGGTCAGGCCGAGCTCGGCCAGCCTCGCATCGACCGTCCCGCTCATGCGGCCTTCTCCCGCTTCATGTAGGCCACGAGCTGCTCGGGGTTGTTCGGCCCGGGCACGACCTGGACGAGCTCCCAGCCGTCCTCGCCCCAGGTGTCCAGGATCTGCTTGGTGGCGTGGACCAGCAGCGGGACCGTCGCGTATTCGAACTTCTTGGTCATGGGAGCGAGGGTAGTGCCTGTGGCCCGGGCCCCCTGCCCGGCCTCGTGCGCGACCGGAAGAGCGGCCCGGAAAGCCGCCCGAAAGCCGCCCGGAAAGCGGCCCGGATGGCGCCCCCGACCGCACCCGATCGCGGCCCGCAACACGAACCGTCCGGGCGACTCGTTAGGCTCGGTCGCTGTGAGCAGGCTCCAGGTGGTCAGCGGCAAGGGCGGCACCGGCAAGACCACGGTCGCCGCCGCACTCGCGCTCGCCCTCGCACGCGAGGGCAGACGGACTCTGTTGGTGGAGGTTGAGGGCAGGCAGGGCATCGCACAGCTCTTCGGGGCGGAGGCGCTCCCGTACGAGGAGCGGAAGATCGCCGTCGCGCCGGCCGGCGGCGGCGAGGTGTACGCGCTGGCGATCGACGCCGAACGGGCGCTGCTGGACTACCTCCAGATGTTCTACAAGCTGGGCTCCGCCGGCCGCGCCCTCAAGAAGCTCGGCGCGATCGACTTCGCGACGACCATCGCGCCCGGCCTGCGCGACGTCCTGCTGACGGGCAAGGCCTGCGAGGCGGTGCGGCGCAAGGACAAGGCCGGGCGGTACGTCTACGACCACGTGATCATGGACGCCCCGCCGACCGGGCGGATCACCCGCTTCCTGAACGTCAACGACGAGGTGGCGGGCCTGGCCCGGTTCGGGCCGATCCACAATCAGGCGCAGGCCGTCATGAAGGTGCTCAAGTCCCCGGAGACGGCCGTCCACCTGGTCACCCTGCTGGAGGAGATGCCCGTCCAGGAGACGGCGGACGGGATCGCCGAATTGCAGGCGGCGGGGCTGCCCGTGGGCCGGGTCGTCGTCAACATGGTCCGCCCGCACCATCTGGACGAGGAGGCCCTGGGCTCCGCGGCCGGCGAGCGGCGCGCCGATGTGGCCAAGGCCCTGTCCCGCGCGGGGCTGGGCGGCTCGCGCCGTGGCGGCCTGGCCGAGCGGCTGGTGGATCCGCTGCTGGCGCAGGCCGCGGAACACACGGGCCGGGTGAAGCTCGAGCGGGAGCAACGGTCGGTATTGGAGGGGCTGGACGTGCCGACGTACGAACTCCCCTTGCTCGGCACGGGCATGGACCTGGCCGGGCTGTACGAGCTGGCGACGGAGCTGCGCAAGCAGGCGGTCGACGAATGAGCGGGCCGGAGACGAGCGAGAAGCTGGTGGGCGACGAGATGGGCCTGGACACTCCGCCCGTGCTGGCGGTCGACACGCTGCTGGACGACCCGAAGACCCGGATCATCGTGTGCTGCGGCTCGGGTGGCGTCGGCAAGACCACCACCGCGGCCGCGCTCGGCGTACGGGCGGCGGAGCGCGGCCGGAAGGTGGTCGTGCTGACCATCGACCCGGCGCGCCGGCTGGCCCAGTCGATGGGGATCGCCTCGCTGGGCAACACGCCGAGCAAGGTCGCGGGCGTGTCGGGGCACGGCGGCGAACTGCACGCCATGATGCTCGACATGAAGCGCACCTTCGACGAGATCGTCGAGGCGCACGCGGAGGGCGAACGGGCCCGGGCCATCCTGGCCAACCCCTTCTACCAGTCCCTGTCGGCCGGTTTCGCGGGCACGCAGGAGTACATGGCGATGGAGAAGCTGGGCCAGCTGCGGGCGCGGGACGACTGGGACCTGATCGTGGTCGACACGCCGCCGAGCCGGTCCGCGCTCGACTTCCTCGACGCGCCGAAGCGCCTGGGGTCCTTCCTGGACGGGAAGTTCATCCGGGTGCTGATGGCTCCGGCGAAGGTCGGCGGGCGGGCCGGGATGAAGTTCCTCAACGTCGGCATGTCGCTGATGACCGGCACGCTGAGCAAGCTGATGGGCGCCTCGCTGCTGAGGGACGTACAGACCTTCGTGGCCGCAATGGACACCATGTTCGGCGGCTTCCGCACCCGTGCGGACGCGACCTTCCGGCTGCTCCAGGCCCCCGGTACGGCGTTCCTCGTGGTCGCCGCGCCCGAGCCGGACGCCCTGCGCGAGGCGGCGTACTTCGTGGAGCGGCTGGCGGCGGAACGGATGCCGCTGGCCGGTCTGGTACTGAACCGGGTCCACGGCAGTGACGCCCGACAGCTGTCCGCGGAGCGGGCGTTGGCCGCCGCGGAGAATCTTGAGGACGCCGGCATTGTCGATCAGGAGTCCGGGAAAGCTGGACTTCGTGACTCGGACGCGGACACCGGCACCACCGACACCGGCACTCCCGACACCGGCACCACCGACACCGGCTCCCCCGGCGCCGACATGAGCGACGCCGACGTGGACGAGATCACCGTGGGGCTGCTGCGCCTGCACGCCGAGCGGATGCAGGTGATCGCGCGCGAACAGCGCACGCGTGACCGCTTCACCTCGCTGCACCCTGAGGTGGCGGTGGCCGAAGTGGCCGCCCTGCCCGGCGATGTGCACGACCTCGCCGGGCTACGGGCCATCGGAGAGCGGCTCGCGACCGGGGTTCCGGCCGGAGCGTAAGCGTTCGTACGAAGGCGGGCGCGGGTGGTTGACCCGGCTGGCGCGTGCGTCGCGGGCGGTCGGTTTACCCGGCTGCCGCGTACGTCTCGTACGGAACGTCGATCTCCGCGTCGACATCCATGGTGAGGATGCCCGTGCTGCGCTCGTACTCCGTGCGGGCGGTTTCGAGCAGCCGTCGCCACGAGGTGACGGTGGGACGCCGGCGCAGCAACGCGCGACGCTCCCGCTCGGTCATTCCGCCCCATACTCCGAACTCGACACGGTTGTCGAGCGCGTCGGCCAGGCACTCGGTCCGCACCGGACACCCGGTGCACACCGCCTTGGCCCTGTTCTGTGCCGCTCCTTGAACGAACAGTTCATCCGGATCGGTAGTGCGGCAGGCTGCCTGCGCACTCCAGTCGGTAACCCAGCCCATCCCGGCGCCGTCCTCTCCCGAATCGAGGCTCCCCCACGGCGGTAGCGGCATATTCACCGCTGCCAGTTGAGGACGTTACGGAAGGCGAGCACAGCGCAACACCCCCGACGGGCCCAATCTTGAATGGTCCGAACGGACTATGGGTAAGCGGCAGATCACCCGACGGAGTGATCGGACGACATGCCCGGCCATTCCGGCGATTCGGGTGAAATCGGAGAATCACCCTCGGGTGCCGTCCGAGTGAACGGCGGGATTCGGACATCAGTCCACCGCATTCGGCAAGGGTGAAAATCAAGCCGAGGGGTTGATGTCGCGCCGCGCTGCTGTGACAGTTGGGGCCAGCTTAGGCCAAGGCATTCGCGCGTGTCCGGCGAATGAGAACGTAGGCTGCCCTCCATGGGAAAGAAGCGCTCGGGCGGCGGGCTCACGGGGCCACAACAGGCCGCCAAGTTCCTCGGGGTGTCGGTTCTCTCCGGAGTCGTGCTGGCCGGCATCGCGATCCCGGGCGCAGGCGCCCTGGGCCTCGCGGCCAAGGGGACGGTCGAGGGATTCGACGAGATCCCGGCCAATCTCAAGACACCTCCGTTGAGCCAGCGCACCACGATCCTGGACGCGGAGGGTGGCTTGATCGCCACCGTCTATTCGCGCGACCGGCAGGTCGTGCCGCTGACGGCCATCTCCCCGTACATGCAGAAGGCGATCGTCGCCATCGAGGACTCGCGTTTCTACGAACACGGCGCGGTCGACCTCAAGGGCATCCTGCGCGCGGTCAACCGCAACGCGCAGGAAGGCGGAGCGGCGCAGGGCGCGTCCACGCTCACGCAGCAGTACGTGAAGAACGTCTTCGTCGAGGAAGCCGGTGACGACGAATCGAAGGTGCGCGAGGCGCAGGAGAAGAGCCTCGGGCGAAAGATCCGCGAGCTGAAGTACTCGATCCAGGTCGAGGAGGAACTCGGGAAGAAGAAGATCCTCGAGAACTACCTCAACATCACCTACTTCGGGCAGCAGGCCTACGGAATCGAATCGGCCTCCCAGCGCTACTTCAGCAAGCCGGCCAAGGACCTGACGCTGGACGAGTCCGCGCTGCTGGCCGGCGTGGTGCAGTCGCCGACCCGCTACGACCCTGTCAACGACGCGCAGGAGGCGATGAAGCGCCGCAACGTCGTCCTCCAGCGGATGGCCGACATGAAGGACATCTCTCAGGCGGAAGCCGACGAGGCGAAGGAGAAGCCGGTCACGCTCAAGGTGACCCGGCCCAAGAACGGCTGCATCACCGCCGTGAAGGGCGCCGGTTTCTTCTGTGACTACGTGCGCAACACGTTCCTGACCGACCCGGTGTTCGGCAAGACGCGCGAGGAGCGCGCCAAGCTCTGGAACCAGGGCGGCCTGACGGTCCGTACGACGCTCGACCCGCAGTCGCAGGAATCGGTCAACGACTCCATCAAGGACCACGTCCACCAGGACGACAAGGTCGCGACGGCGGTCACCCTCGTGCAGCCCGGCACCGGCCGGGTGCTCGGCATGGGCCAGTCCAGGCCGTACGGCTTCGGCAAGAACGAGACGCAGATCAACTACTCCGTCGACAAGCGGATGGGCGGCTCGAACTTCGGCTTCCCGACCGGCTCGACCTTCAAGCCGTTCGTCGCGGCCGCGGCCATCGAGCAGGGCGTCCCGGCGACCAAGGTGTACGCCTCCCCGCACGACATGGAGTACCCGAGCGGCGTGCAGACCTGCGGCGACAAGCTGTGGGTCAACGACAGCAAGCCCAAGGACCGGGTGGAGAACGAGTCCGAGTCCGAGGTCGGGCCGTACGGGATGAGGGAGGCGATGGCCAAGTCGGTCAACACCTACTTCGTCGAGATGATCAGCGACATGGGGCTGTGCCCGGTCACCGAGATGACCACGAAGCTCGGTGTCATCCCGGCCGACGGCGCCAAGCTGCCGGAGGTCCCGGCCATCGCGCTCGGCACCGAGGGCATGTCCCCGCTGACCATGGCCAACGCCTACGCCACCTTCGCCAACCGGGGTGTGCGCTGCACGCCGATCGCCATAGAGTCGATCACCGACGCGCACGGCAAGGCGCTGGCCGTCCCGAAGTCGCAGTGCGAGCGGGTGATGTCGGAGAAGACGGCCGACACCATCAACACCCTGCTGCTGGGCGTCGTCGACTCCGGTACCGGTGCGCAGGCCGGTCTCACCGACCGGCAGAGCGCGGGCAAGACGGGTACCACCGAGAACCGCTACAACGCCTGGTTCGTCGGGTACACCCCGAACATGGCCGGCGCGACGTGGGTGGGCTCCGCGGGCCTCAAGCAGGTGTCGATGGAGAACATCACCATCGGCGGCGAGTTCTACGACAAGGTCTACGGTGGCGGGCTGCCCGGCCCGATCTGGAAGCAGGCGGTGACCGGCGCGCTGGCGGGCCGGGAGAACATGCCCTTCGCGACGGTGTTCGTCGGGGACGCCGCCACCCCGTCCGGCGGCGCCCGCGGCAACCGGCCGCCGGCCCAGCCGGGCAACCCCACCCCGGCCAAGCCGGGCAAGCCCGGCAAGCCCGGCAAGCCCGGGCGGGACGGCAAGCCGGGTGACGGCGATCCGGGCGGGGCGACGATCGCCGGACCCACCGGCGGCGGCGTACCCGTCGATCCCTTCCCCGGGATCCCCCTCCCGCCGGGCACGATCGGCGGCGACGTCCAGTAGTCCGTCGTCCAGTAGTCCGTCCAGTGGTCGATGCACGAAGGGAGGCCCCCGCCGGATCCGGCGGGGGCCTCCCTTCGTGCATCGACAGGGTCCGGTCTAGGAAAGCTTCGCCTTGACGACGGCGGCGACGCGGCCGCCCTCCGCCAGCCCGGCGACCTTCGGGTTCACGATCTTCATGACGGCGCCCATGGCCCGCGGCCCCTCGGCCCCGGCGGCCTTCGCCTCCGCGACGGCCTGCTCGACGATCTCGCCGAGCTCCTCGTCCGTGAGCTGCTTGGGCAGGTACCTGTCCAGGAACGCACCCTCCTCGAGCTCCCGCGCGGCCGACTCGGCGCGACCACCCTGGCTGAACGCCTCCGCGGCCTCGCGGCGCTTCTTCGCCTCCTTGGCGATCACCTTGAGGACTTCGTCGTCGGAGAGCACGCGCGCTTCCTTGCCCGCGACCTCCTCCTTGGTGATGGCGGCGAGGGTCAGTCGCAGCGTGGACGAGCTGAGCTCGTCGCGCGCCTTGATGGCAGCGGTGAGGTCTTCCTGGAGCTTGGCCTTGAGCGTGGTCATGCCCCGAGTCTGCCAGGTGCGGCGGCGCATGCGCCCGCCGGTTTTCCGCGGGGGTGACGCGGGGTGCGACGATGGGGTCATGCGTGCGCGTTACGGAGTACCTCTGAAGGTCACCGCCGGTATCGCGGCGGTGGGGGCCGCGGGTGTGGCCTATGCCGCCGGATTCGAGGCCCGGTCGTTCCGGCTGCGCCGGGTGACGGTTCCCGTCCTCCCCGCCGGCATGCGGCCCCTGCGGATCCTGCAGGTGTCGGACATCCACATGGTGGGCGGGCAGCGCAAGAAGCGCGCCTGGCTCCAGTCGCTCGCGGGGCTGCGCCCGGACTTCGTGGTGAACACGGGCGACAACCTCTCCGACACGGAGGGCGTGCCGGAGGTACTGGACGCCCTGGGGCCGCTGATGTCCTTCCCCGGGGCGTACGTCTTCGGCTCGAACGACTACTACGGTCCCCGGCTTCGCAATCCCGGCCGCTACCTGATCGAGAAGGCGCAGGGCCGGCACGGGCTGAACGGCAACAAGCCGGTCGTCGGCGCCGTCCACAACCCGTGGGAGGAGATGCGGGACGCCTTCGACGCAGCCGGCTGGCTGAACCTGACCAACACGCGGGCGCGGATGAAGCTGGACGGGCTGGAGATCGCCTTCACCGGCCTGGACGACCCGCACATCAAGCGGGACCGCTACGAGATGGTCGCGGGCGGTCCGGAGGCGGACGCCGACTTCTCGATGGCGGTGGTCCACGCCCCGTACCTGCGCGTCCTCGAAGCGTTCACCGCCGACCGCTACCCGCTGATCCTGGCCGGCCACACGCACGGCGGGCAGCTGTGCGTCCCGTTCTACGGGGCGCTGGTGACCAACTGCGACCTGGACACCGGCCGGGTCAAGGGCCTGTCCACGCACACGGCGAACGGCAACCGCGCGTACCTCCACGTCTCGGCGGGCTGCGGCACCAACCGCTTCACCCCGGTCCGCTTCGCCTGCCCCCCGGAGGCCACCCTCCTGACCCTGACGCCGGCCCACCCCGCCTGACGGCCCGCGACCGCCCCGCGAAAACCGGATTTCGTCTCCGGCCGAGGGTCCGCTAAAGTAATCGATGTCGCCAGGACAGCACACGCTGCACGGGTGACGATCGGGGTGTAGCGCAGCTTGGCAGCGCGCTTCGTTCGGGACGAAGAGGTCGTGGGTTCAAATCCCGCCACCCCGACGCTGTAAGACAGGAAGGGCTTGATCCGCAATGCGGATCAAGCCCTTCCTGCGTTTCCGGGCGATGATCAGCCGGGGAGGGCGCGGCAGGGACGTGGAGATCACCGGCCTGAGCGGGCCGCGGCGCTCACCTGCACGGGAAGCTCGCCGGCGGAGGCCGGGGAGACGTACACCGGCTGCCTTGAGGCCGACCCCGTAGCGGCCTCAAGGCGGTGGTCCGGTGGTCAGCCGGTGGGTTCGGCCCTGGGGTACGGGGACGCGCAGTCGGCGGGCCGGGGTGAGGCCGCGGGCCCGGGGGGCGGGCTCGGCGCACGCCACCGGGATCGCCGGGTCAGGTGCGGTGGTCCAGTGGGTTCGCCGCGATGCGGCCCTCCGCTCCGCCCGCCACGTACGCCGCTGCCGCGCAGTCCGGCTTGCGCTCCGCCTGGTCCTCGACCAGCGTCAGGAACGCCTTGCCGAAGCCGAGGCGCGGGTACTCCGCGAGGAGTTCGGCGAGGAACGGTTCGGGGAAGTCCCCCACCCGCAGCCCCGACACGTCTGCGCTCGTACCCACCTGGAGGAGGTGGCTCTCCACGTCCTGCGCGGCCGTGACGTCGTCCCGCATGTGCAGGACGATCACCTCTTCCACCCGCGCCCGCCGGGCCGCCGGCCAGCCCAGGCCCGCCGTCAGGACACGCGCGACGTGGCCGCCCGCCTCCTCGAACGGCAGCGTGTGGCTGTCGAACGGGGCGGTCAGGCCGAGGTCGTGCAGCAGCGCGCTGACGTAGAAGAGTTCGGCGTCATGGGTCAGGTCGTGCCGGCGCGCGTACCACGCCCCGAAGGCGTACGAACGGACGGAGTGGTGCAGCAGGGTCGCGTCCGCGTACTCGGACGCGACCTCCAGTGCGGCCCGCCCGGCATCGGAGTCAAAGGTCCACGTCATGGGCGCAGCGTAGGCCGTTCCCGTCGGACTGCCGTCCTACTTCCGGGTGAAGTCCACCTCCGTCGGGCCGGCTTCGCCCGGCCAGGACAGCAGGCGCGTCGGCGCGGGCGGGGTTTCGGCGAGGACGGTGCCGCGCGAGACGACGTAGCGGGGGCGGACCTGGCGGCGGAGGGCCTCCTCGGGGGAGTCGGCCGGCAGCAGCAGGAACGAGGCCGGAGCGCCCGCGGTGATGCCGTACTCCGTCCCGGACAGGCCGAGCACCCGCGCCGCACGGTCCGTCACCATCGAGAACGCCACCGGGATCTCGTCCGCGCCGGTCAGCTGGGCGGCGTACAGGCCGACCAGGGCGGTCTGCAGCGGGTTCGCGGTCCCGAGGGCGTTCCACGGGTCCATCACGTCGTCATGGCCGAAGGCCACGTTCACGCCCGCCGCCAGCATCTCCTTGACCTGGGTGAGGCCGCGCCGCTTGGGGTAGGCGTCGAAGCGGCCCTGGAGGTTGAGGTTGGCGAACGGGTTCGCGACCAGGTTGATCCCCGAACGCGCCAGCAGCCGCCGGAGTTTGAAGCTGTACCCGCCGCCGTAGGAACCCATCGCCGTCGTGTGGGAGGCCGTCGCCCGCTCCCGCAGGCCCGAGCGCAGCGCGAGCGTGGCCAGGACCTCCACGAAGCGGGACTGTTCGTCGTCGATCTCGTCGCAGTGCGCGTCGACGCGCAGTCCGTGCTCCTCGGCCAGCGCGAAGGCGGTTCCCAGCGAGGCGATCCCGTCTTCCCGGGTGTCCTCGAAGTGCGGGATCGCGCCGACGACGTCCGCCCCTCGCCGGACCGCCTCGCGCAGCAGGGCCCCGCCGTCCGGGAAGGAGACGATGCCCTCCTGCGGGAAGGCCACGATCTGGAGGGTCATGACGTCCCGCACCCGGTCGCGCACCTCCAGCAGCGCGTCCAGCGCGGTCAGCGCCGGATCGGTGGTGTCGCAGTGGGTCCGCACGTGCAGCACCCCCTGGGCGGCCTGCCAGCGCAGCACCTGCGTGGCCCGGGCGATCACGTCTTCGCGGGTCAGGGTCTTCTTGCGCTCGCTCCAGCAGGCGATGCCCTCCCAGAGGGTGCCGGACGCGTTGGGGCGCGGCTCGCCGGCGGTCAGGGCGGTGTCGAGGTGGATGTGCGGCTCGACGAAGGGGGGCGTGAGCAGCGCGCCGTGCGCCTCGATCAGCACACCGGTAGCCGGTGGTTCCTTCTGATCGTCGTACGGGATGACGCGCGCGATCCGTCCCTCCTCGGACACCTCCACGTCGGACAGGCCGTGTGCGTGCAGCAGCCGGGCACCCCGGACGATCATCCGCATGCCTGTCAGCCTAGGGCCGGCAGCCGTGCCGGGCCCGGGCTTCGTGCCTCGTGCCCCGCGATGTCGCGGCGACCGGCCGCCCGCCGGGGCCCCCCGCCCCTGCGGCCGCCCGTTCGGCCTACTCGGCATCCCGGCTCCCGGTACGGCAAGGTGGGGCCATGACCAGCGACACCCATGTGACCTCCGTACCGTCCCCCGAGATGCCGGACTGGGAGAAGCGTTTCCGGGCTCCGCGCGTCGGGCTGCCCGAATGGGCCGAGGACGCCCCGGACCGCTCGCTCTTCGTCTCCAACGCGACCGGAACCTACGAGCTCTACGCCTGGGACCGCGCCACCGGCGCCCAGCGCCAGGCCACGGACCGCCCCAACGGCACCACCGACGGCACCCTCTCCCCCGACGGCGAGTGGATCTGGTGGTTCTCCGACACCGACGGCGACGAGTTCGGCACCTGGGTGCGCCAGCCCTTCGCGGGCGGTCCCGACGAGCCGGCCACCCCCGGACTCGCGCCCTCCTACCCGGCCGGGCTGGCCATCGGCCGGGACGGCACGGCCGTCGTGGGCCGCTCCACCGACGAGGACGGCACCACCATCCACGTCGTACGGCCCGACGGGAGCGCCCCTGCGGTCATCTACCGGCACCGCGAGTCGGCGGGCGTCGGCGACCTGTCCCGGGACGGGACCCTGATCGCGATCGAGCACACCGAGCACGGCGACGCGATGCACTCGGCGCTGCGCGTGGTCACCCTCGACGGCACCACCGTCGCCGAGCTCGACGACTCCAAGGGCGGCACCGAGGAACTGGGCCTCGGCGTCCTCGGCTTCGCGCCGGTCGCCGGTGACACCCGGCTGCTCGTCGGGCACCAGCGGCGCGGCCGCTGGGAGCCGATGGTGTGGGACGTGGCGACCGGCGCCGAGGAGGAGCTGGCGATCGAGCTGCCGGGTGACGTGGGCGCCGAGTGGTACCCGGACGGGTCCGCGCTGCTGGTCCACCACGGTTTCGAGGCGCGCAGCGAGCTGTGGCGCTACGACCTGACCGCGCGGGGACTCGTACGGGTGGACACGCCGCCGGGGTCGGTCTCGGGTGCGACGGCCCGGCCGGACGGGACGGTGGAGTACCAGTGGTCATCGGCCGCCGAGCCGTCGGCGATCCGGTCCACGGCGGGCGGGGTCGTGCTCGACCCGCCCGGCTTCCGGCCCCCGGGCTCGGTTGCGGTGGAGGACGTGTGGGTGCAGGGCCCGGGCGGGCGCATCCACGCGCTGGCGCAGCGGCCCGTGGGCCACGGCGACGGCCCCTTCCCGACGATCTTCGAGGTCCACGGCGGGCCCACCTGGCACGACAGCGACGCGTTCGCCGCGACCCCGGCGGCCTGGCTGGACCACGGCTTCGCGGTCGTCCGCGTCAACTACCGCGGCTCGACCGGGTACGGGCGGGAGTGGACCGACGCCCTCAAGCACCGCGTCGGCCTGATCGAGCTGGAGGACATCGCGGCGGTCCGCGAGTGGGCCGTCGGCAGCGGCCTCGCCGACCCGCAGCGGCTCGTCCTGTCGGGCGGCTCCTGGGGCGGATACCTGACGCTGCTGGGCCTGGGCACGCAGCCCGACGCCTGGGCGGTGGGCCTGGCCGCCGTGCCGGTCGCGGACTACGTGACGGCGTACCACGACGAGATGGAGGCGCTGAAGTCCTTGGACCGCACCCTCTTCGGCGGTACGCCCGAGGAGGTGCCGGAGCGCTTCGAGGCGTCTTCGCCGCTGACGTACGTGGACGCGGTGAAGGCCCCCGTCCACATCGCGGCGGGCGTGAACGACCCGCGCTGCCCGATCCGGCAGATCGACAACTACGTGGAGCGGCTCGCGGCGCGCGGGGCGGTGCACGAGGTGTACCGGTACGACGCGGGGCACGGCTCGCTCGTGGTGGAGGAGCGGATCAAGCAGGTCCGGATGGATCTGGAGTTCGCCCTCAAGCACCTTCCCGCCTGACCCGGCACCGGTGATCCGGTGCGCCCCCCGTACCGTGGTGGGGTGCACCGGTTTCTCCTGACCCCGCGCTGGTGGGGGATCAACGTCTTCGTCGCGCTCGCCATCCCCTTTTGCCTGTTCATGGGGACCTGGCAGCTCGGCCGCTTCGAGGACCGCGTCGGCGACCACCGGGAAGCCACCGGCCGGCAGGGCGCCGTCCAGGCCGCCGCGCCCCTGGATTCGCTGCTCCCGGTGGACAAGAAGACCTCCGGAAGGCTGGCTTCCGCGGCCGGGGTATACGGGGAGCAGCTGCTGGTTCCCGAGCGGGATCTCGACGGCAGGAGCGGCTTCTACGTCCTCAGCCTGCTCCGCACCGACTCCGGCAAGGCCCTCCCGGTGGTCCGGGGCTGGCTGCCGGGCGATGCGGACGCGGCGAGGGCACCGGCCGCGCCGGGTGGCCGGGTGCAGGTCACCGGAGCGCTCCAGGCGTCCGAGAACTCGGGGACGAAGGGCGTGCACGCGCAAGGCGGCCTGCCGGCCGGCCAGCTCGGGGTGATCGGCGCGGCGTCGCTGGTGAACCTGGTGCAGGAGCCGCTGTACGACGCGTGGCTGACCGTGCAGGCCCCGTCGGACGGGATGCTCGCGGTGCCCGCGAAGGCGCCGGACAACACCGGGCTCGACTTGAAGGCGTTCCAGAACCTCGGCTACACGGGCGAGTGGTTCGTGTTCGCCGCCTTCGTGCTGTTCATGTGGTTCCGCTTCTACCGGCGCGAGGTGGAGACCCTGCGGGACGCGCAGGCCGGTCTGGTGCCGCCGCAGGCGCGGCCGGCCGCTACGGCGACGGCCGCGTCAGGGGAATGACCCCCGTCCGGTAGACCGTGCCGCCGCAGGCCGCCGGGATCGTCGCCCGGGTCGTCGGGGCGCCCGCCGCCGGGGTGTGGGACACCTCGACCCCGGTGGGGGCCGGGGCGGTGGTGCCGCCCAGCGGGTCCGAGACCGCGGCCTGGCCGGTGGTGGCGCCCGCCCCGGCGGTGGCGCCGCGGTCGCCCTGTGCCGGCTTGGCCGACGGGCCGGCGGTGCCCGCGGGACAGGAGCGGTCCGAGGGGACCCAGGCGAACCGGACCTCGTACGCCGCGTTCGGCTGGAGCACGACCGACGGGGACTCCGCGGACGGGTCGGGGAGCAGCCCGCTCGCCGGATCGCCCGCGGTGTGGCCGACCACGGCGACCGCGGGGCTCTTCGCGGGCGGCGGGGAGTCGGCCGCGGGGGCCGCGGTCACGGTGTCCGGGCCGGCGGCGAGACAGCCCCGGTCCGAGACGTTGGTGACCTTGAAGCTGCCGTACACCGTTCCGTCGGCGCCGGGGGCGCGGGCGCCGCCCAGCACCCCGAGCTGCGCGGCGGTGCACTCCGGGAGGCCCCGCACCGCTCCGAGCGGGGGCAGCTGGGGGTTGCCGGTACCGGGGGTGCCGGCCGAGGTGCTGCCCGCCGTCGGGCCCGAGGCCGTTCCCCCGGGGGCGGAGCCGCTCGGGTGGGGGGCCGGGCCGGCGCCGGTGCCGCCCGGCTCGGGGTGACCGCCGGTGGGGCCCGTGGACTTGGAGTACGCCCCGGAGCCGTTCTGGTGCGGGTCGGAGGGGCCGCCCGTCCTGCCGCCCCGGGGCTCCCCGTGTCCGGCCATGGCCGGGTGTCCGGCGGCGCTGCTGCTCGCGGTGCCGGTGATGCGCAGGGCCGTCGGGACCGCGGCCCCGGCGAGGAGTACGGCCGCGGCCGCGCCGACGAGCGCGCGGCGCTTGCGGGTGCGGGTGCGGCGGGCGGGGACCGCGTGGCGCAGCCGCTCCAGGGCGTGCTCGGAGGGCTCCAGGTCCTGCACGGCCCCGCTGAGCAGGTGGCGCAGCCGCTGCTCGTCGAAGGCCTGGGGCGTGGTGTGGTCGTCCCTCATGACTGCGCAGCCTCCATCGCCACCCGCAGCGCGGCAATGCCCCGCGAACCGTACGCCTTCACCGAGCCGAGGGATACGCCGAGCGTCTCGGCGACCTGGGCTTCGGTCATGTCCGCGAAGTACCGCAGGACCAGTACCTCGCGCTGCCGTCGCTGGAGCCCCCGCATCGCCTTGATCAGGTCGTCGCGCTCCAGCTGGTCGTACGCGCCCTCTTCCGCGCTCGCCATGTCCGGCATGGGTTTCGAGAGGAGTTTCAGGCCGAGGATGCGGCGGCGCAGTGCGGAGCGGGAGAGGTTGACGACGGTCTGGCGGAGGTACGCCAGCGTCTTGTCGCGGTCCCGGACCCGGTTGCGGGCGGAGTGGACGCGTATGAAGGCCTCCTGGACGACGTCCTCGCAGGAGGCGGTGTCGTCCAGGAGCAGTGCGGCGAGCCCGAGGAGGGAGCGGTAGTGGGCCTGGTAGGTCTGGGTGAGGTGGTCGACGGTGGTGCCGGCGACGACCGCCTCGTCGAGGGGGGTCTCCACCGTTTCCCCCGCGGCCCGCGTGCTCCCGGCGGTTTCCGCACTGTCGCGGGGCGCGGGGACGCGGCCGCCACGGGTCGCCAGGGCCGCCGTCGGTACGCCGGCCGGCGGGACGGGAAGGATCATCGGGAGCCCGCCGGGCGCGGACGCCGGGGAGCGCCGGCGCGGCGGAGCGACACGTGCCGAAGCGACGTACGTCGGGGCGACGTGTGCCGGGGCGACGTGTGCCGGGGCGACGAGCGCCGCAGCGGTGCGTGCCGCGGCGCCGCGCGCCGGAGCGATGGTGAAGTCGAGCAATGCCTCTGCCACGCCCGTTGGACGCACTTCGCCCCGCCGGGGTTGTACGCGCCGGTCAGATGGGCCGACCATGTCCCCGTTGCCCTCATGCGCACCCGATCTTCCCGTTCGCCCCGTTTATCCAGGCGGCAGTCGGGCCATCACCTTGATCGAGGGATCGCCGACGATCCTACAAAGTGAACTACGCGAATTCACCCGCGATCAGTTCCGCGATCTGGGTCGCGTTCAGCGCCGCGCCCTTGCGCAGATTGTCCGCGCAGACGAAGAACTCCAGGGCCCGGTCGTCGTCGAGCGACGCCCTCACCCGGCCCACCCAGGCCGGATCCGTCCCGGCCGCGTCCACGGGCGTCGGGAACTCCCCCGCCGCCGGATCGTCCACGAGGACCACGCCGGGCGCCGTCTCCAGCGTCTTGCGGGCCTGCCCGGCGTCCACTTCGCGCTCGAACCGGGCCCGTACCGTCAGCGAATGCCCCTCCAGCACGGGAACCTGCACACAGGTCACCGCGATCGGCAGCTCCGGCAGTTCCAGGATCCGCCGGGTCTGCGACCGCACCGCCAGCTCGTGCGAGGACCAGCCGCCCTCGCGCAGCTCCCCGGACCAGGGCACCACGTTCAGCGCGAGCGGGGCCGCGAAGGGCCCCGTGTCCTCGCCCACGACCCGCCGTACGTCCCCGGGCTGCTCCCCGAGGGAGGTCCCGGCGACCAGCGAGAGCTGCCGGCGCAGTGCCTGCGTACCGGCCCGGCCCGCGGCGCTGGCGGCCTGGTAGGAGGAAACGGCCAGGTCGGCCAGCCCGTAGTCGGCGTGCAGCGCGCCCAGGGCGGCGATCATGGTGGCGGTCACGCAGTCGGGCCCCGCCACGATGCCGCGCGGCCGGACCCGTACGGCGTGCCCGTTCACCTCGGGCACCACCACCGGCACCTCGGGGTCCTCCCGGAAGGCCGCCGACTGGTCCACGGCCACGGCTCCGCGCGCCGTCACGGCGGGAGCCCACTGCGCGGAGACCCCGGGCGGGGTCAGGAACAGCGCCACGTCGCCCGCCCCGAGGCCGTCGAAGGCGTCCTCGCTCAGGGCGAGCACCTCCGTCTCCAGACCGCGCACGGCCACCATGCGGCCGGCGGAGCGCGGGGAGGCGATCAGGCGGATGTCGCCCCAGACGTCGGCGCGCTGGGACAGTATCCGCAGGACGACGGAGCCGACCGCTCCGGTCGCCCCGACCACGGCGAGCGCCGGGGCCGGGGCCGACCGGGTGCCGGTCATCGTCCGGTGCCTCCGTAGACGACGGCCTCGTCGCTGTCGGAGTCGAGGCCGAAGGCCGTGTGCACGGCGCGGACGGCCTCGTTGACGTCGTCCTGGCGGGTCACGACCGAGATCCGGATCTCGGAGGTCGAGATCAGCTCGATGTTGACGCCCGCGTCGGACAGCGCCTGGAAGAACGAGGCGGTGACGCCGGGGTTCGTCTTCATGCCGGCGCCGACCAGGGAGATCTTGCCGATCTGGTCGTCGTAGCGCAGCGAGTCGAAGCCGATCGCGCCCTTCGCCTTCTCCAGGGCGTCGATGGCCTTGTGGCCCTCGGCCTTGGGGAGGGTGAAGGAGATGTCCGTCAGCCCGGTCGAGGCGGCCGACACGTTCTGCACGATCATGTCGATGTTGATCTCGGCGTCCGCGATCGCGCGGAAGATCGCCGCGGCCTCGCCCGGCTTGTCCGGGACGCCGACGACCGTGATCTTGGCTTCGGAGACGTCGTGCGCGACTCCGGAGATGATGGCGTGCTCCACCGGCTCGTCCCCTTGCGGATTCTCGTTGCTGACCCAGGTGCCCGGCAGTCCGGAGAAGGACGAACGGACGTGGATCGGGATGTTGTAGCGGCGTGCGTACTCGACGCAGCGGTGCAGCAGCACCTTGGAACCGGAGGCCGCGAGCTCCAGCATGTCCTCGGACGAGATCCAGTCGATCTTCCGGGCCTTCTTCACGACGCGGGGGTCCGCGGTGAAGACGCCGTCGACATCGGTGTAGATCTCGCAGACCTCGGCGTCCAGCGCCGCGGCCAGCGCGACGGCGGTCGTGTCCGAGCCGCCGCGGCCGAGCGTGGTGATGTCCTTGCTGTCGGCCGAGACACCCTGGAAGCCGGCGACGATGGCGATGTTGCCCTCGTCCAGCGCGGTGCGGATACGGCCCGGCGTGACATCGATGATGCGCGCCTTGTTGTGGACCGAGTCGGTGATGACACCTGCCTGGCTGCCGGTGAACGACTGGGCCTCGTGGCCCAGGTTTTTGATCGCCATGGCCAGCAGGGCCATGGAGATCCGCTCTCCCGCCGTCAGCAGCATGTCGAACTCACGACCGGCGGGCATCGGGGATACCTGCTCGGCGAGATCGATCAACTCGTCCGTCGTGTCGCCCATCGCGGATACCACGACGACGACCTGGTGGCCGTCCTTCTTGGCATCCACGATCCGCTTGGCGACGCGCTTGATGCCCTCGGCATCGGCTACGGAGGAGCCTCCGTACTTCTGCACGACAAGGCCCACGTGCGCTCCTCGCTCAATCCAGTACTGCGGTCAGTCACGCAGTCTAACGAGCGACCGTAATCCGACCGGCACGTACCACATCATGAGATGTTGAGTTCATCTCAGGAACACCGCGGCGACGGCGTCAGGGAACCGGCCGGACCGGCCGCGGGCCGGCCCCGCGTCAGGCCTGGCTGCGCTGCGGAGCCCGTCCCATGCCGCCCAGTTCCTGCGCCATGACCTCGCCCGCCTGCTCCGCGAGGTCGTCCTCGGCGAGGTCCTCGTCGGTGTCCAGGCCGTCGAGGGCGTCCAGCGGCTGGTCGAGGCGCACGTGGGCCACCAGCGACTGGAGCGCGCGCAAGGTGGCCGAGGCCGTCGAACCCCAGTTGGAGAAGTAGGAGAACTGCCACCACCACAGCGCCTCGGTGGTCCGGCCCGCCCGGTAGTGGGCCAGGCCGTGCCGCAGGTCGGCGACGACGTCGGCGAGGTCGTCGGAGATCCGGTGCGCGACCGGAGCCTTGCGCGGCTCGTAGGGGTCGAAGACCTCCGAGTACACGTCGACCGGGTCGAGCATGTACGCGAACCGCTCGCGCAGCTCGTCCACATCCGGCTCCGGACCCAGGTCGGGCTCGTAGCGCTCGTCCGGCAGGACGTCCTGGTACGCACCCAGCCGACCGCCCGCCAGCAGCAGCTGCGAAACCTCCAGCAGGAGGAACGGCACCGCGCTGTCCGGGTCCTCGCCCTTGGCCACCTCGGTGACGGCGACGATGAAGGACTCGATCTGGTCCGCGATCTGGACGGCGAAGTCGTCCGGATCCTGGCCAATGGCGTGCAGCGTTGCGTCAGACATCGAGAAGTCGCCTTCCTTCAAAGGCCCGCCCGAGCGTGACCTCGTCCGCGTACTCCAGATCTCCCCCGACGGGGAGTCCGCTGGCCAGGCGGGTGACTTTCAGGCCCATCGGCTTGATCATGCGGGCGAGGTAGGTGGCGGTCGCCTCGCCCTCCAGATTCGGGTCGGTGGCGAGGATCAGCTCGGTGACCGTGCCGTCCGCGAGGCGCGCCAGCAGCTCGCGGATGCGCAGATCGTCCGGGCCGACGCCCTCGATCGGGCTGATGGCGCCTCCGAGGACGTGGTACTTCCCCCGGAACTCGCGCGTCCGCTCGATCGCGACCACGTCCTTGGGCTCCTCCACGACACAGATGACCGACGGGTCGCGGCGCGGATCGCGGCAGATCCCGCACCGCTCCTCCTGCGCCACGTTCCCGCACACCGCGCAGAACCGGACCTTGTCCTTCACTTCGAGCAGCGCGTGCGCGAGGCGGCGGACGTCGGTGGGCTCGGTCTGCAGGATGTGGAAGGCGATCCGCTGCGCGCTCTTGGGCCCGACGCCGGGCAGCCTGCCCAGTTCGTCGATCAGGTCCTGGACCACGCCTTCGTACAACGGACTGCCTTCTTTCGGGTTTCAGATGTGTTCGGGCTATGGATGTCTTGGGTGCCGGGGCTCCGGCTAGAACGGGAGGCCGGGGATCCCGCCGCCGCCGAAGCCCTGGGCCAGGGGGCCCAGCTTCTCCTGCTGGAGCGCCTGGGCGTTCTCGTTGGCCGCCTGGACCGCCGCGACCACCAGGTCCGCGAGGGTCTCGGTGTCCTCGGGGTCCACGGCCTTGGGGTCGATCACGAGGGCGCGCAGCTCACCGGAGCCGGTGACGGTCGCCTTGACCAGACCGCCGCCGGCCTGGCCCTCGACCTCGGCCTGCGCCAGGGCCTCCTGGGCCGCGGCGAGGTCCTGCTGCATCTTCTGGGCCTGCTGGAGCAGCTGCTGCATGTCGGGCTGGCCACCACCGGGAATCACAGGGCACTCACTCCATCACTGCGGAAGCTACGGATGCTTCTCAACGCTCGGTCAATCCGAGCCTACGTGGTCCCCGCGCACAGCGCCCTACGCCGTGAGGACCAACTCTTTCGAGTGAGAGAGCGGGGGTGCGCGCACCTGCTGGAGCCCTCCTTGTGAGCGGAAATCGCGGGATTCGTTGTCCATCGCGCGTCTTTCGAAGGTAGGAAGTGCATGCGCACCATTGCGCACACGCGCACCACCACACGTCAGCGCAGGCAGAGGGAGTGCCGGGTGAGCCAGCCGGAGATGCAGCCCGAGGGGCCACCCCGGGATCCCGCAGAGGACGGCGACCTGACCGGCCGGCCGTTTCCTCTCGGGGACTGGGGTGAGCCCGCCGAGCGGCTCGACGAGCTCTACCGGCGGGTCGAGGACGACGCCCTGCGCACCGCGGAGTGGTACCTGGCCGACCGGGCGTGGAAGCGGCGCGGCGCGCGCACCCTGCGGGTGGGGGCGGCCGCCGGCGCCGTGGTGGGTGCGTCGTTGCCGCTGATGGAGCTGACGGGCTCCGCCCCGGGGGCGGCCTCGTACGGCTACCTGTGCCTGCTGCTCGGCGCGGCCTGCCTGGCCTGCGACCGGTTCTTCGGGCTGACCTCCGGATGGATGCGGGACGTGGCCACGGCGCAGGCCGTGCAGCGCCGGCTCCAGAGCCTCCAGTTCGACTGGGCCTCGGAGAACGTGCGGGAGGTGCTCGGGCCGACCGAGGGCACGGCGAGCGAGGCGGCGGAGCGCTGCCTGACCGTCCTGCGGCGGTTCGCGGAGGACGTCACGGAGCTCGTGCGCTCGGAGACCGCGGACTGGATGGTCGAGTTCCGGGCCGGACCGGCCCCGCTGGTCATGCAGTCCCTGGGCTCCGCGGCCACCCGGCCGGACCCGGGCGTCCCCCCGGCCCGCTTCGCCCTTCCCCCGGGCACCCGGCCGAACATGCCGCGCCAGCGGCCCCCGGAGCAGCCCCGCTGAGGCCGGACCGGGGGCGACGCGGCACGGTCGGCGCGCTCAGCTGAAAATGATCATCGACCCTTGGCCGAGGCTCCGGGTCGCCGCCGCGTGCAGTCCGAGCCACACGTGCCGCTCCCGCGCGAAGGGACTGTCGTCGTAGGGGATCGGCCCCGCGGGCTCCTCCAGTGAGGTCGGGCGGCCCGGCGGCGCGGGGGCGGCCGGCGGGTTGCCCGGGTCTATCCCGATCGCGGGCGCCACGAAGGCCAGCTCCCGCAGCAGCCCCTGGGCGGAGCCCAGCGGTCCGCCCCCGGCCAGCAGTTCCTCGTTGGCCAGCGGAGCGGGGAAGTCCACCGGGACGTAGGCCCCCGCGTGGTCGTAGTGCCATACGAGGTGCGACTGCTGGGCCGTGGGCTCGAACATCTCCAGCAGCTGCTCGTAGTCACCGCCCAGCTCGTCCACCGGCGTCACCGGCAGCCCGCAGATCTGGAGCAGGTACGCCCGGCGCAGGAAGTGCAGGGCGTCGTAGTCGAAACCGGCCACCGGAGCGACGTCGCCGCTCAGGCCCGGCATGTAGGCGAACACGGGGACGGACGGCAGGCCCGCCTCGCCCAGCGCCTTGTCGTACGAGGCGATCTCTTCCGCGAAGGGGTTGTCGGGGCTGTGGCACAGCACGTCGACAAGGGGGACCAGCCACAGGTCACAGGCCACGCGGCCTCCGATCAGTCATTGCCGCCGATCGGGCCAGCGTAGTGCGCCGGACACGCTCCGCGAAGGGGTCGGCGGACACCGGCCCACGGGATGGCCGGAGGTCGGCGTACGGGATGGCCGGCGGCCGGCGGGCGGGGCGGCCGGCGGCCGGCGGGTCGGGGGCGGGGCGGCCGGGCGTCGCGACCCGGTGAACCTTCCCGGTCAGAGCCCTAGAGGCCGGCGGCCCAGTCCAGGCCGTGCTGGTCGTACGCGTGCACGATGCGGCGCGCCTCCTCGGCGTCCGCCCGCGTCACCGCGTCCACCAGCTCGCCGTGGCCGTCCCACAACGCCCGCCGTATCTCCGCCGCGGTCGCCCTCTGGAGGTGGGGTACGGAGAAAACCCAGCACTGGACCCGGATCCGGTGCAGGAACTCGGAGATGTACGTGTTCCCGACCAGCCCGCTCAGCTCCCGCCAGAACCGCAGGTCATAGCCGATCAGCACTTCGAGGGAACCGCTCTGCGCGGCCCGTCGCGCCTCCTCGGCCCGGCGCCGCACGGAGACCAGCCGCTCGCCCGAGCCGACCGCCATGCCGCGTTCGACGAGCCGGCGGAAGATCCCGTCCACGACCAGGGCGCGGGCCTCGATCATGCCCCGGTAGTCCTCGACGCTGTAGGTGCGCACCCGGAACCCGCGGTGCTGCACCGACTCCAGGAGGCCCTGGGCCGAGAGGTCCACCAGCGCCTCGCGCACCGGGGTCGCCGAGACCTCGTAGGTCTCGGCGATCTGCTTGACCGTGAACTCGGTGCCGGGTGGCAGGCGCGCCGCGAGCACCTCGTCGCGCAGCGCGTCCGCTATCTGCCGGCGAAGTGTGTTGCGGGTGACAGCTCCGCTGCCTGGCATAGGGGTCCGTCTCCTCGGTAGGACTTCGGACACCTTAGGGCAGCCGATCCGGCCGAAACCGATCGATACAGGGGGAGTAAAAGGACATAGCGCCCGATATTCGGGCGCTATGTCGCGCGTCGGTACCTTCGCCCTTCGCCCTTCGGCTTTCAGCCGGCCGTGGTGTGGCGATCGGCCACGTCGAGCGCCGCGTCCAGCAGGGCCAGGCCCTCCTTGGCCTCCGCCTCCGTGACGGTGCAGGGCGGGACGACGTGGGTCCGGTTCATGTTGACGAAGGGCCACAGGCCGGAGGCCTTGCAGGCGGCCGCGAACTCGGCCATCGGCCCGTTGTCGGCGCCGGCCGCGTTGTACGGGACGAGCGGCTCGCGCGTCCCCTCGTCCCGTACGAGTTCCAGGGCCCAGAAGGTACCGAGCCCCCGGACCTCCCCGACCGACGGGTGGCGCTCGGCGATCTCGGCGAGGCCGGGGCCGATCACGTCCTCCCCGATGCGGGCGGCGTTCTGGACGATGCCCTCGTCCTCCATCGCGTTGATCGTCGCGACGGCGGCGGCGCAGGCCAGGGGGTGACCGGAGTACGTCAGTCCGCCCGGATAGGGACGGGTGGCGAACGTCTCGGCGATCGCGCCGGAGATGGCGACGCCGCCGAGCGGGACGTAACCGCTGTTGACGCCCTTGGCGAAGGTGATCAGGTCGGGGGTGACGTCCCAGTGCTCGGCCGCGAACCACTTGCCGGTCCGGCCGAATCCGGACATGACCTCGTCCAGGACGAAGACGATGCCGTACCGGTCGCACAGCTCCCGGACGCCCGCCAGGTAACCGGGCGGCGGGGTCATGATGCCGGCCGTGCCCGGCACGGTCTCCAGGATGATCGCCGCGATGGTCCCCGGTCCCTCGAAGGCGATGGTGTCGGCGAGGTGGGTGAGGGCGCGCTCGCACTCCTCGGCCTCGGTGGTCGCGTGGAAGGGCGAGCGGTAGAGGAAGGGTCCCCAGAAGTGCACGACACCGGCGGCGGCCGTGTCGGAGGGCCAGCGGCGCGGGTCGCCGGTGAGGTTGATCGCGGCGGCGGTGGCGCCGTGGTACGAGCGGTACGTGGAGAGCACCTTCTGCCGGCCGGTGTGCAGCCGGGCCATGCGTACGGCGTTCTCCACGGCCTCGGCGCCACCGTTGGTGAAGAAGACCTTGTCGAGGTCGCCGGGGGTCCGCTCGGCGATGAGGCGTGCGGCCTCGGAGCGGACGTCGACGGCGAACCCCGGTGCGAGGGTGCAGAGCCGGGCGGCCTGCTCCTGGATCGCGGCGACGACCTTGGGGTGCTGGTGGCCGATGTTGGTGTTGACCAGCTGGGAGGAGAAGTCGAGGTAGCGGTTCCCGTCGTAGTCCCAGAAGTACGACCCCTCGGCACCGGCGATGGCCAGGGGATCGATCAGGGCCTGGGCGGACCAGGAGTGGAAGACGTGGGCGCGATCGGCGGCCTTGACTGCCGCGCCGGTGACATGAGGGGTCATACCGCCACGCTAGGAGCGCCCTGGTGGGGAGGGACATCGGCGGACTGTATGCGGGTGGGGGCCCGTCCTCGGCAGTCTGTCTGCGGCGGGCCGGAGGCTTGGCAGCCTCCTGCCGATATGACAGCATGTTGTCATATGGTCATGCCGGGTCCTCACAGGGAGGCGAGCACCATGAGCGACACTGCGCGGGCAACGCCCGGCAAGCCGGTCCACCTCGCGGTCTACGACACGTACGCGGACTGGGAGACCGGACACACCACGGCGCACCTCACCCGACGCGGGTACCGGGTCCGCACGGTCGCCTTCGCCGCCGAGGAGCCCGTCACCACCATGGGCGGCGTCCGCATCCTGCCCGACCTGGCCCTGGCCGGCCTGCGCCCCGAGGACTCCTCCCTGCTGATCCTCACGGGCGCGTCGCTCTGGGACTCCGGGGACACGCTGGCGCCGTTCGCGGCGAAGGCCCGCGAGTTCCTGGCGGCGGGGGTACCCGTCGCCGCGATCTGCGGGGCGACGGCCGGCCTCGCCCGGGCGGGTCTGCTGGACGGACGGCGGCACACGAGCGCCGCCGCCGAGTACCTGGCGGCGCAGCCCGGTTACGCGGGCGCCCCCGACTACGTCGAGGTCGACGCCGTCACGGACGCGGACCTCGTCACGGCGGGGCCGACCGAGCCGGTGGCGTTCGCCCGGGAGGTCTTCGCCCGGCTGGAGGTGTACGAGCCGGTCGTGCTGGATGCCTGGTACCGCCTCTTCCACGACTCGGACGCCGGCGCGTACCCGGTCCTGATGGGCGCCGCGGAACCCGACGATGCGTGAGGCGGATGCGGCGGTGGGCGCGGGGCCCGGGACGGGGTCCGGGCCTGGGACGGCGCCCGGACCTGGGACGGGGTCCGGACCTGGGACCGCGCCCGCGCTTTCCGTGCGGGCGCGCCAGGACCTCCTGAGCCGTACGGCCCTCGGCGTCTTCCGGCTGAACGGCCAGCTCCTCGCCGTCTCCGAGGAGCTGGCCCGCCCGGCCGGGCTGACGGCGGCGCGCTGGCAGGTGCTGGGCGCGGTGCTCCGCGAACCCCTGTCCGTCGCGGGCATCGCACGTGCCATGGGCATCACCCGCCAGAGCGTCCAGCGCATCGCCGACCTGCTCGCCGCGAACGGTCTCGCCGAGTACGTACCGAACCCCGCCCACCGGCGCGCGAAGCTGCTGCGGCCGACGGAGGAAGGGCGAGCGGCGATCGCCCGCATCGCTCCCGGCCATGCGGCGCTGGCCGCCCGGCTCGCCGCGGAACTGGGCGAGGAGGCCTTCGCGGAAACCGTCCGCACCCTGGAACGGCTGTCCTGCGCCCTCGACGCGCTGACGGCCACGCCGCCGGCCGACCCCGGCGGAGGGTAGGACCGGGCGGATTGTGTCGAAGTCAATAAGCCTGCAAGCAAAGCTTGTTGCGTACCGCGACCGCGTCGCAGACTGCCGCACATGGAGCCGTTGGAGGTAGTGGCACGACTGTGGGAGCGGATCGAGGCGCGCGACTGGGACGGCGTCGCCAAGCTGGTCGCCGAGGACGCCGTGATCGAGTGGCCGGTCAGCGGCGAGCGGATCGTGGGCCGGGCCAACTTCATCGCCGTGCTCGCCGAGGACGACGACGCGGACGAGGCGCCGGTGGAAGTGCTGCGCGTGCTCGCCGACGGGGACCTTGTGGTCACCGAGGTGGAGGCACCTCAGGAGCACGTGGTCTACCGGGCCGTCTCGCTGTGGACGGTGCGGGACGGGGAGATCGTCGGAGCGAGGGAGTACTGGACCAGCCCGGGCCAGGACCCGGCGCCCCGTTGGCGGGCGGGGTACGTCGAGCCGTTGGTCGCGGACTGAGTCACAATCGAGGTCCGGCTGCCAGACTGGGCCGCGTGTACACCCAAGTCTTCGCCGCCACCGGCGTCCTGGCCCTGCTGACGCTCGTTCCCGGACCGGACATGGCGATCGTGACGAAGCGGGCCGTCTCGCACGGGCGCGCCGACGGGATGCGTACCGTCGGCGGGATCTGCCTCGGGCTGCTCCTGTGGGGTGCCCTCACCGTCGCCGGACTCGCGGCGCTGCTCGCCGCGTCCGCCGAGGTGTACCTGGTGGTCAAGCTCGCCGGGGCGGGTTACCTCTGCTTCCTCGGCGTCCAGGCGCTGCGCCACGCGGGCGCCGATCCGGCCGTCCGGGGGGAGCAGGCGGACCGGCGCGGGGGCAGTGCCTGGCGCACCGGCCTGATCAGCAACGCCCTGAACCCGAAGATCGCCGTCTTCTACACGGGCCTGCTTCCCGCCCTCGCCCCGTCCGGTCTGCGCCCTGCGGTGGGCATGGCGCTGCTCGTGGCGGTCCACCTGCTGCTGACGCTGCTCTGGCTGGGTACGTACGTCCACGTCCTCTCCCGCGCCCGGCGCTTCTTCGCCCGCCCGCGCGTCCGCGGCGCCCTGGACCGGTTGACGGGCGTGGTCCTGATCGCCTTCGGCATCCGCGTGGCGACGGCAGCCTCGTGAGAGCCGCCTGCGGTAACGCCCCGTCACAACGCACCGGACCCGGGCCGTGGTGTTCGCGTACGAGACGGGGCTGATCCGTCCGACGGGCTACTGACGCACCCCCGTAGTACTTGAGGGGGAGCCGCGGATGTCCCCACCGGTGGCGACGCGGACGGCGGGGGTGCGGACCTACGGTTCTCACATGAGCGAGACGACCACCGGGGGGACAGCCCGGACACCGGAATTGCGCATGGCTTCGGGGCTCTTCGAGACCCTGCGCCAGGACCTGATCAGCGGCGCGTTCGCCTACCGGCCGCTGCCGCAGATGCGTGTGGACGGGCCGCTGCTGCGGCTGCTGCCGGCGGGCGTGCGCGCGAAGGCCGGCTACCTGCCGCATGCGGTGGTGGGGGTGATGGCGGTGCTCGTCGTGCTGGTCACCAACGCCGACTCCCACGGTATGCCGCAAGCCGTGCTGCTGTTCATGGGTCTGCTGGCGGCGGTACCGGTCCTGATGACGCTGGTGCGGCCGGTGGGGGCGTTCTGGGTGGCCTTGGCCGTGACGACCGGCCTCTCGCTCGTCCAGAACCGGGACCTGACCTGGCCGTGGTCGCCGGCGACCTTCACCGCCTACCTCGCGGTGATGGCCGTCGTGGCCATGCGGAGCCGGCCCCGGGTGGCCTGCTGGCTGTGGGCGATCACCTTGGTGTTCGGGGCGGCGATGCCGGTGCTCGTGAGCAGCTACGAGTCGAACGTGGCCCCCATGGCGTTCGCCTCCGCCCTCGTCCTGCTGACGGTCACCGTCGGCAACACCCGTCGGCAGGCGGAGCGGGAGGTCGTCGCGCAGCAGCAGGTGACCGCCGTCGAGCGGGACCGGCGCACGCTCCTGGAGGAGCGGACGACCATCGCGCGAGAGCTGCACGACGTGGTCGCGCACCACATGTCGGTGGTGGCGATCCAGGCGGAGGCGGCACCGTACCGGGTGAAGAACCCGCCGGCCGAACTGGAGGCGGCGTTCGTCACCATCCGGGAGAACGCGGTGGCGGCGCTGACGGAACTGCGGCGGGTACTCGGGGTGGTGCGCTCCGCGGACTACGAGGCGCCGGACGCGCCGCAGCCGACGCTGGCCTCGCTGGACAGGCTGCTGGCCAATGTGCGGGAGGCCGGGCTGAGCGTGGAGAAGACGGTCACCGGAGCGGTACGGGAACTGCCGCAGGGCGTGGAGCTGTCGGCGTACCGGATCATCCAGGAGGCGCTGAGCAACTCGCTGCGGCACGCGCCGGGCGCCGCGGCCGGGGTGGAGGTGTCGTACGTGCTGGGCGGCCTGGGGATACGGGTCGTCAACGGCCCGCCGACGGAGAAGGTGCTGCCGTCACCGGGTGCGGGACACGGGATCACCGGGATGCGGGAGCGGGTGGCCATGCTGGAGGGCGAGATGACGGCCGGGGAGACGGCGGCCGGCGGGTACGAGGTGGCCGTTTTCATACCGGTGCGCCGGACTTCCGAGCCGTCGGCGTCGGCGTCGGCGTTGCCCTCGCCCCCGTCCTCACCCTCGGCGTCGCCCGCGCAGGAGCGGTCGGCATGACGATCAAGGTGCTGATCGTCGATGACCAGATGATGGTCCGTGAGGGTTTCTCCGTCCTGCTGAACGCGATGGAGGGCATCGAGGTGGTCGGCGAAGCGGTCGACGGCCACCAGGCCATCGCGCAGGTGAACGCCCTGCGGCCGGATGTGGTGCTGATGGACATCCGGATGCCGGAGATGAACGGGCTGGAGGCGACGCGGCGGATCGTGGCCGCCGACACCGACGCGAAGGTGCTGGTCCTGACGACCTTCGACCTCGACGAGTACGTGTACCAGGCCCTGCGGGCAGGGGCGTCCGGGTTCCTGCTCAAGGACGCGTCGGCGAGGCAGTTGGCCGAGGGGGTGCGGGTGGTGGCGGGCGGCGAGGCGCTGCTGGCCCCCTCGGTGACCAAGCGGCTGATCTCCGAGTTCTCGAAGCTCGCGGAGTCACCGAAGCTCGCGGACCCGGCCGGGGTGGCGCAGTTGACGGAGCGGGAGACGGAGGTGCTGATCCTGATCGCCCAGGGGCTGACGAACGCCGAGATGGCGGACCGGCTGGTCGTGGCGGAGTCCACCATCAAGACCCATGTGAGCCGGATCCTGGTCAAGTTGGGCCTGCGCGACCGTACCCAGGCCGCCGTGTTCGCGTACGAGACCCGCCTGGTGACCCCAGCGTGAGGCCCGGGAAATCGCGGCCACAGCACTAGGCTTCGGTGATGGGCTTTGATCCGTGGGATGCCGCGTTCGTCGCCGATCCGTACCCCGCCTATCGGGAGTTGCGCGAGCAGGGGCGGGCGGTGTGGTCGCCGGCGACGGGGCAGTGGCTGGTGCCGCACTACGCCGATGTGAGCGCGCTGCTGCGCGACCGGCGGCTGGGGCGCACGTACCTGCACCGCTTCACGCACGAGGAGTTCGGGCAGCAGGCGCCCCCGCCGGAGCACGAGCCGTTCCATGTCCTCAACGGCAACGGCCTCCTGGACTTGGAGGACCCGGCGCACGCGCGGGTGCGGCGGCTGGTGGCGAAGGCCTTCACCCCGCGCACCGTGGAGCGGCTCGCGCCCGCCGTCGAGCGGCTGGCCGGGGAACTGGCGGGCGCGTTCCTGGCCGAGGGCGGCGGTGATCTGCTGACCGCCGTCGCGGAGCCGCTCCCGGTAGCGGTGATCGCGGAGCTGCTCGGGATCCCGGAGTCCGACCGCGCGCTGTTGCGGCCCTGGTCGGCCGACATCTGCGGGATGTTCGAGCTCCGGCCGGACGAGGAGACCGCGCGGCGGGCCGTCCGGGCGAGCGTCGAATTCAGCGACTACCTGCGCGCGCTGATCGCCGAGCGGCGCCGCCTCCCCGGCGCGGACCTGATCTCCGCGCTGATCGCCGCCCACGACGAGGAGGGCCGGCTCAGCGAGCAGGAAATGATCTCCACCTGCGTGCTGCTGCTGAACGCGGGCCACGAGGCGACGGTCAATACGACCGTCAACGGCTGGTGGGCACTGTTCCGCAATCCCGCGCAGCTCGACGACCTCCGGCGCCGTCCCGAAAAGTTGTCCACAGCTGTGGATGAACTCATGCGGTACGACACACCCCTACAAATGTTCGAACGCTGGGTGCTGGACGAGATCCGGATCGGGGACTCGGTGATCCCGCGCGGCGCCGAGGTCGCGCTGCTCTTCGGGTCCGCCAACCGGGATCCCGCGCGCTTCGAGAACCCCGACGCACTGGACCTCGTACGCGCCGACAACCCGCACCTGACCTTCGGGGCGGGGATCCACTACTGCCTCGGCGCACCGCTGGCGCGGCTGGAGCTGGGGGCCTCGTTCGGCGCCCTGCTGGCAGCCGGCGTGCCGCCGCTGCGGCTCGTGGAGGAGCCGCAGTGGCGGGACGGGTACGTCATCCGGGGGCTGCGGGAGCTGCTCGTCGCCTGCTGAAAACGGCAGCCACGGCCGTCAGCGCGGCACGGTCAGGGACCAGGCAGCGGGGCGCAGGGTCCAGGTGCGGCGCCGGAGCGGGCCCGACACGGCCGCGTGGTCGGCGCGGTAGCGGAAGTCCGCGCCCGACACCGTCACCGTCGCCGCCCGCTCCGTCAGCGCCGCGCACCCCGTCAGCCGCACCACCACCTCCGCCTGGCCGCCCGCCTGCCGGGTGACCACCGCGACGTCCTGCACCGGGTGGTCCACGTCCGCCAGCACCACCCCGTCCGCCTCCACCCGCAGCCGGTGCACCGGCCCCGCCGGCGCCTGCGCGGTCCCCGGCGGGCCCGGCAGCAGCATCCGGAGCAACGACCGGTAGCTCCGTACGGGTGGAACCTGCGCCCGCGCCGGCGGCGGGATCCGCAGGCCGCCCAGCACCACCCCGTCGCTGTCGTCCACCAGCAGGTCACGCTCCTGGACCGCCCCGTCCAGCGCCGCCCGCGCAGCCATCACCGCCGACAGCGGCACGCCCAGCGACCCCGCCAGCGTGAGGGAGCCCACCGGCCCCACCGGGATCAGCGACAACGGCTCCCCCAGCAGGTCACGCGAGCGGTGCAAGAGGGTCACCGTCCGTAGCAGCGCCCGGTCGTCACCCACGACCACGGGTCGCCGATGGCCCCGGCGGGCAAGGGCCCGCGCAAACTCCTCCGGCGAGTCGGGGAGAGAAACTTTCGCCGTGGCGCCGGCGCACAACACATCTTTCGCGATCCGTACGGACTCGCCGTCAAGACGGCGGGCGACCGGGTCGACGAGCACGAGCAGGCCGCCTACCGGCGCGCCCGCATGGCTCATGGTGGGCTCTGGAGCCGACACCTCGGTCCTTCCTCGGGTAGCATCTTTGTGCAAGAGGCCCTTGCGCTATTGCGCCAGGGCCTTCGTCTATTCCGGGGTACCGGTCCGACGGCTCAGCCTGCGGTGTACATCGTCGTACGCCCCCTGACCTTGGACATGCCCCATCCGGAAGAGGTGTACGCCTGTGCCCGCTCTTGTGCTGCTCGGAGCTCAGTGGGGTGACGAGGGCAAGGGAAAGGCCACCGACCTGCTCGGTGGATCCGTTGACTATGTGGTGCGCTACCAGGGCGGCAACAACGCCGGCCACACGGTCGTCGTAGGCGACCAGAAGTACGCGCTGCACCTTCTCCCTTCCGGCATCCTCTCCCCCGGATGCACCCCGGTCATCGGTAACGGCGTCGTCGTCGACCCGGCCGTACTCCTCTCCGAGCTGCGCGGGCTCAACGAGCGCGGCATCGACACCTCGAAGCTGCTGATCAGCGGTAACGCGCACCTGATCACCCCGTACAACGTCACCCTCGACAAGGTCGGCGAGCGCTTCCTCGGCAAGCGCAAGATCGGTACGACCGGCCGCGGCATCGGCCCGACGTACGCCGACAAGATCAACCGCATCGGCATCCGCGTCCAGGACCTGTACGACGAGTCGATCCTCCAGCAGAAGGTCGAAGCGGCGCTGGAGGGCAAGAACCAGCTCCTCGCGAAGCTCTACAACCGCCGCGCGATCGACGCCGCCGCGATCGTGGAGGAGATGCTCCAGTACGCGGAGCAGATCAAGCCGTACGTCGCGGACACCACCCTGATCCTCAACAACGCGCTGGACGAGGACAAGGTCGTGCTGTTCGAGGGCGGCCAGGGCACGCTGCTCGACGTCGACCACGGCACGTACCCCTTCGTGACCTCGTCCAACCCGACCGCGGGCGGCGCCTGCACCGGTACGGGTGTCGGCCCCACGAAGATCAGCCGCGTCATCGGCATCCTCAAGGCCTACACGACGCGCGTCGGCGCGGGCCCGTTCCCGACCGAGCTGTTCGACCAGGACGGCGAGGACCTGCGCCGCATCGGCGGGGAGCGCGGTGTGACCACCGGCCGTGACCGCCGCTGCGGCTGGTTCGACGCCCCGATCGCCCGCTACGCCACGCGGGTGAACGGCCTGACGGACTTCTTCCTCACCAAGCTGGACGTGCTGACCGGCTGGGAGCAGATCCCGGTCTGCGTCGCGTACGAGATCGACGGCAAGCGCGTCGAGGAGCTGCCGTACTCGCAGTCGGACTTCCACCACGCGAAGCCGATCTACGAGAACCTCCCCGGCTGGTCCGAGGACATCACCAAGGCCAAGACCTTCGCGGACCTCCCGAAGAACGCCCAGGCGTACGTCAAGGCGCTGGAGGAGATGTCGGGCGCCCCGATCTCCGCGATCGGTGTCGGCCCGGGCCGGACCGAGACGATCGAGATCAACTCGTTCCTGTAGGAAACCGGGCGGAACGAGCCGGAAGGGGCCGGGCGTCGACGGACGCCCGGCCCCTTCGGCGTGTCCGGCGACTCCGGCCGGGGCGACGCCGGGAGGGGGCGGTCAGGTGGAGCGGTGGATCAGCAGGAGCGTGTAGGTGCCGGTGGCCGTGTCGCGGACCGGGGTCAGCGCCGGGGTGTTGCGGCTGTCGTGCCCGTCGAGGTCCGTGCCCTCGTCCCAGGTCCTGCCGTCGAAGACCGCGTGGCGCAGCCGGTCCGCGCGCGACGACGGGTACACCGCGTGCAGCCGGCCGTCGTACGAGGCCACGGCCGCCCCGCGCCGGCTCGTGTGGCCCTCGCCCAGCGGGGCGGGCTTGTGCCAGGTGGCGCCGTCGTAGACCGCGTGCATCAGTCGGGCGTCGTCCGAACCGAAGCGGTAGACGAGGTGGATGCTGCCGTCGTGGACGGTGGCGGACAGGTTCGCGGGGTAGGGGCCGCTCTTGTTCCAGACGCGCAGCATCCCGTAAGCGGTGTCGCCACCGGCCGGCTTCTCCCACGGTCCGCGGGCCGTGCGCGCCACCCGGTGGATGATCTTCCCGTACAGCGGTGCGACGGCGAGCAGGTGCAGCGCGTCCCCGTACGAGACCAGCGCCGGGGCGATCGCGTCCTCCAGGGCGGGGGCGGACGGCCCGTCCCCCGCGAGCGGGGTGACGGCGATGCGCGTGTGGCCCGGGGGCTCCGCGAGCGTGTGGGCGCAGTGGAGTTCGCCGTGGTGCGCGGTCAGGGCCGGCGTCTCGACCGCCTCGCCGAGCAGCCGGTCCTCGGTGACCTCGCCGCGCAGTACGTCCAGCAGTTCCGGCTCGTACGTGGTCACCCGCAGCGGCAGGTAGCGCCCGTCCTCCTGCCGCGCGCCCCGGTGGGCGCAGTACAGCTTGCCCTCGTGGAGCGCGATCGCGGGCGCGGCCGCGCTCGTCCGGTCGGCGAACACCTGGTCTGCCTGCCAGCCGCCTGCCGTGCTGTAGACGGAAAGCCAGAGCCCCCGCTCGTCCTCGGCCATGCGTGCTCCCCTTCGCTCGACCGGACGGGAAACCGGGCCCGTCCGGAGGGCAACGGCGCGATGTCCCACGCCGCGATCGACCGTAGCCAGGTGGGCATCACCAGCCAACCCACCTGCGGGAAACCGGCCACGTTGAAAGATCAACGAGGCCAGAACCAGTCCCCTTGGGCCGTTTTTGTCCAGCCTGGCGGCCGGTCTGAGGGGCTCCGTCACCAGGCGAGTTGCGAGATCTCCTCGGCGACCACCGCGCAGGCGTCGGCGGCCGGGTCGATGAGCGGGAAGTGACCCACGCCGTCCAGGAGGGTCAGGCCGACCAGTTCGCCCGCCTTGGCCGCCGCGGCCACGTACGCCTCCGCCACCTGTTCCGGGACGACGATGTCCTCGCGGCCCTGCACCACGGCCGTCGCGATGCCCGTCGGAAGGAGCGCGGCCGGGTCCGCGCACGGCAGCCGCTCGTCCCAGTACCGTTCCCCGCCCAGCAGCTGCGCCGACGCCCCGCCGCAGACGCCCAGTTCCTCCGCCACCGCGAAGTCCGCGATCGGGGCCAGCGCCACCACACCCCGCAGCAGCGGCGGGGCCGGCAGCCGCCACGGGCTCCCCTCCGGCAGCACGTGACGGGCGGCGGCCCACAGGGCGAGGTGGCCCCCGGCGGAGTGACCCGTCACCACCATCCGGCGCACATCGGCCTGCGGCAGCGCCCCGGCGGCGAGCCGCGGCAGCGCGTCCATGGCGGCGGCGACGTCATCGAAGGTCTCGGGCCAGCGCCCCGCGACGGGAGCCCCTCCGCCCTGGTGCGGCAGTGAACTCCCGCGGCGGTATTCGACATTGGCCACGGCGAACCCCCGCCGGGCCAGGAAGTCCGCGAGCGGGGTGACGTGGCCCCGGTCGTACGGGGCCCGCCACGCGCCGCCGTGCAGGACGACGACCAGCGGAACCGGGCCCGTCGCGCCACCGCGCGGGGCATAGAAGTCGACGACCTGGTCCGGGTGTTCACCGTAGGCGGCGCTCGCGTCCGGCTCGACCGGTGGATGGGAGAAGGCCGAAGCGGACTCGGCGGCGTCCCGTTCGACTGCGGGGTCCGTCATCGGCTCAACCTCTCGGTAACGCATGGGGCAAGGGAGAACAGGCGCAGCAGGAGTTACCGCAGGGACACGTGTTCCGGTGCCCCGGCAGAGCGGGACCGTATCAGGCCTGAACAGGCCGACAGGCGGCGGCCCGAGGCAATGTGGACGCGGGCGGAGCCGAAGCTCCGCCCGCCCAGTGACACACCTCGCGATGTGACGTTTCTCCGCTACGTCACCCGAAGATGTGACCCAGCGTCCGGGCCGCGCGCTCCACGTCGGCGAATCCGACGTAGAGCGGGGTGAACCCGAAACGCAGGACGTCGGGTGCCCGGAAGTCCCCGATGACGCCCCGCGCGACGAGTTCGGCCATGACCTCGCGGGCGTTCGCGGTCCGCAGCGAGACCTGGCTGCCGCGGCGGGCGTGCTCGTCGGGAGTCACCGATTCCACGTTGCCCGCCGGGACGTAGGCGGCCACGCATTCCAGGAAGAAGTCCGTCAACGCGAGGGACTTGGCCCGCACCGCCTCGATCGAAACCCCGTCCCAGGCGTCGAGGGAGGATTCCAGCGCCAGCATCGACAGGATGTCCGGGGTCCCCACCCGGGCGCGCGCCGCACCCGTCGCCGGAACGTACTGAGCCGTCATCGCGAACGGGTCCGCGTGCCCGTTCCAGCCCGGCAGGGGCGAGTCGAAGGCGGTCTGGTGCCGTTCGGCGATGTACAGGTACGCGGGCGAACCGGGGCCGCCGTTGAGGTACTTGTACGTACAGCCCACCGCGAGGTCGACGGCGTTCTCGTCCAGGCCCACGGGCAGCGCCCCGGCGGAGTGGCACAGGTCCCAGACCATGACGGCGCCGGCGGCGCGGGCCGCGGCGGTGAGGGCCGGCAGGTCGTGCAGGCGCCCGGTGCGGTAGTCGACGTGGTTGAGCAGGACGACGGCGGTGTCCGCCCCCATCGCCGCCGCGGCCTGCGAGGGGTCGACCGGCTCGACCGTCAGGCCGGTCATCCTGGCGGCCGACGCGGCGATGTAGCCGTCCGTGGGGAAGGTGGAGGCGTCGACCAGCAGCCGGGTGCGGGAGGGATCCGCGAGGCGGGCCGCGCCGACCAGCGCCTTGAAGAGGTTGACGCTGGTGGAGTCGCCGACGGCCACCTGGCCGGGCGCCGCGCCGATCAGGGGGGCGATCTTGTCCCCGATGCGCTCGGGGGCGGTCCACCACCCGGACTCGTCCCACGAGCGGATGAGGAGCTCGCCCCACTGGCGGCCGACCACGTCGGCCGTGGTGGCGGCGACGCCGGCCGGGAGGGCGCCCAGGGAGTTGCCGTCGAGGTAGACGACGCCCTCGGGGAGGGTGAAGCGCTCGCGGAGCTTGCCCAGTTCGTCGGCGGCGTCCAGCGCCTCGGCGCGCCGCGCGAGTTCACCCGGGGACGGCCGGGTCGCGGACGGCCCGGTCAGCGACGGCCCGGTCAGGGACGGCCCGGTCAGGGACGGCTGGGCCATGGTGGGGGTCGGCTCAGACATGGCTGCGCGCCGTCCACAGCTCGGGGAACACGTTCTTCTGCGCGCGCTTCTCCAGCCAGGTCACACCCGCGGAGCCGCCGGTTCCCGTCTTCGCGCCCATCGCCCGGCGCGTGGCCACCAGGTGGTCGTTGCGCCAGCGCCACACCAGCTCCGCCACATCCGTCAGCACCTCGCCGAGCCGGTGCAGGTCGGCCTGCCCGTCCGGGTCGGCGTACAGCTCCGTCCAGACGGCCTCGACCTGCGGCGACGGCTCGTAACGCTGCGACAGGTCCCGGTCCAGCACGGACGCCGGCACCGGCAGGCCGCGACGCGCGAGCAGCCGCAGCACCTCGTCGTAGAGGCTCGGCTCCTGGAGGGCCTTCTCCAGCTCGGCGTGGACGCGCGGGGCGCCCCGGTGCGGCACCAGCATCGACGCGGACTTGTCGCCGAGCAGGAACTCCATGCGGCGGTACATCGCGGACTGGAAGCCGGAACCCTCTCCGAGCGCGGAGCGGTAGGAGTTGAACTGCGCGGGGGTCAGCTGCGCCAGCGGTCGCCAGGAGGCGTTGAGGGCCTCCAGTTCACGGAGGGAACGTTTCAGCGCGTCCATCGCGGCCGGGATCCGGTCCTCGCGGAGGGCCTTCGCGGCCGTCTCCCACTCGTGGACGATCACCGTGAACCACAGCTCCATGACCTGGGTCGTCACCAGGAAGACCATCTCGCCGGGGTCGTCCGAGCGGAGGTGCTGGAGGTGGGTGAGGACGTCCGCCTGGACGTAGTCCTCGTAGGGGGTGGTGCCGGCGAAGTCGAGGTTCGGGGTGTCCGAACCGGCTCCGGAGGCATCAAGGGCTTGCGACATCTCTGTCTCCTCGACACGTGCTTCCGGGTAGCGGTCCGCTCCTTCCGGTGAGGTAAGTGGAGCCCCGGTCCCCTGCTCGCATCATAAACAGGACTTCCGGGGCCCCTCTAGGGCGGCAGGCCAGGGCGTTACGCGAGCGTGTCCGCAGCCGTCTCCGAGGAATCCCGCAGGAAGGTCGAGCAGCGCTCGTACTCGTCCTTCTCCCCGATGGCTCCTGCGGCGCGCGCCAGGGCGTGCAGGGCGCGCAGGAACCCGCGGTTCGGCTCGTGCTCCCACGGCACCGGGCCGTGGCCCTTCCAGCCGGCGCGGCGCAGGGCGTCGAGGCCGCGGTGGTAGCCCGTTCGGGCGTACGCGTACGACTCGACGGTGCGGCCGGCGGCGAAGGCCTCGTCGGCCAGGGTGGCCCAGGCCAGCGAGGACGTCGGGTGCGCGGCGGCCACCTCGGCGGCCGGGGTGCCGGCGGCGAGGGCCTCGCGGGGGCCGGGCTCGTCGGGCAGGTGGGTGGGGGCGGGGCCCCCGAGCAGGTTCTGGTGAATCGACATGCGCCCAGTCTGGGGTATCGGGCCCGGTCCACGCCGCCCGGTGGCGGGCCGGGGGTGGGGTGGTGGTGGGCCGGTGGTGGGCGCCCCACCACGGCGGGCGGCAGGGGTGTGCCCGGCGCACCTCCCCGCGAGGAGGTCCTGGGGCGGACGGTAGGGGGGTCGTCGACGGAGGGGGAAGCGCGTGAACACCGGCACCGGCCGGCCCGACCGCACGGGGGAGGCCGTCATGGCGGAGGCCGCCACGGGGGAGGTCGTCGAGGAGCTGTGCGCCGCGGTGTTCGAGCCGCTGCGGCGCCGCGACCAGCGCGAGCGCGGACGCCAGTACGTACGGGGGCTGCTCGCCGCGGAGGGGCGCAAGTCGATCCGCAACATGGCGCTTCAGACGGGCTCCGGCGGCGCCGCCGAGGAGCAGGCGCTGCACCACTTCATCGCCGGCTCGACCTGGGACTGGCAGCCGATCCGTACCGCTCTGGCGCACTACCTCGGCCGGTCGGCGCCGCTCAGCGCGTGGGTGGTGCAGCCGATGGCGATCCCGCGCGGCGGCGAGCACTCGGTGGGCGTCGGCAACCGCTTCGACCCGCACCACGGGCAGGTGTTCCGGGGGCAGCAGGCCCTCGCCACGTGGTTCATCTCGGGCGGTGTGGCGACGCCGGTGCAGTGGCGGCTGCTCCTCGGCGGCGAGGGGCCGGCGGTGTCCGCGGACTCCTACGAAGCCTGCGCGGTCGCGGGGGCGGTGGAGCTCGCGCGGGGGTCCGCCGGGGGCGTACGGCCGGTCGTGCTCGACGTCCCCGACATCGCGACCCGGGCCACCCTGGGGCGCTTCGCCGAGGCGCGGGTGCCGGTGGTGGCGCGCGTCAGCCCCGGGGCGCGGCTGGGGGTGGCGGACCAGCGGCTCCCGGGCTACGGGGCGTTGCCGATGGCGGCGCGGGACATCCTGCAGAACGTGCGCGGGATGCGGATGCCGGTGGAGTGGGCGGATCCGGAGCGGGCCGGGGCGCGGCGCAGCTCGCTCGTGGCGGCGGTACGGGTGTTGCTCGCGGGGCGGGAGATGCTGCTGTTCGGGGAGTGGTCGGATGCGCGGCGGCTGCCGGGGCGGATGTGGGTGACGGACATGACGCGGGCCGCCCCGGGGGCGCTGGTGCGGCTGACCAAGAATGCGGGGAAGGTGTCCCTGGCGGCCGGGGCGAGCATGGACCGGGTGGGGCTGCGGGACTTCGCGGGCCGGTCGCTCTCGGGGTGGCACCGGCACGTGACACTGGCTTCGGTGGCGCACGCAGGGCTGTGGCTGGCCGGCCGCCTTCCGCCGTCCTCGCCGGCCCCCGCCCCGGGCGCGCGGCCGCGCCGCCCCTCCCCCGCCCTGGCCCGCTGCTGACCCACCCGGCGCCCGCCGACACGGGCCCCGACCGCCCCGACGAAGACCGCCGGGGGCGCGCGTCACACCCTGACGGGAACCGCCGACACCGACCCCGCGCCGGCCTGGCGAAACCGCCACGCGCGACGCCGCGTTCGCCGCCGAGTTGATGGCCCGGCCGAGCAGGGCGCGCTGTGTTCCGCACGGGCCAGACCGGCAGGCACCGGCGCCCCGTCCGCCCCGACGGGCTGCCGCCCCGGCCGGCCGGGGGCGCTGTGTTCCGCACGGGCCAGACCGGCAGGCACCGGCGCCCCGTCCACCCCGACGGGCTGCCGCCCCGGCCGGCCGGGGGCGCCGTGTTCCGCACGAGCCAGGCCGGCAGGCACCGGCCCCGCGCCCGCCCCGGCAAGGCTGCCGCACTTCGCGCCGCGTCCGCCCCGACGGGCAGCCGGACCGGCCGGCCGGGCACGGGCGAGCGGAGAGGTCAGGGCATGCTCGGGTAGGGGGATTCCGGCGAGCGGCGGGCGTGGAGGACCGCGCGGGTCTTGCGCAGCCGCAGCGCCATCTGGATCTCCAGGGCCTGCCCCGGCTTCTGCCAGCCCTCGCCCAGCAGGTCCGTGATCCGCTCCAGTCTCCGCGACACCGTGTTCGGGTGGACGTGCAGAGCCTCAGCGGCGTGCGTGGGGCTGCCGCCCGAGGCGAAGTACGCGTCCAGCGTCCGCGTCAGATCCGTCATGCGGTCCGCGTCGTACTCCAGCACCGGGCCGATCGTCGACGCGATGTAGGCCTCCACGTCGTGGTCCGCGGATAACAGCAGCCCCACGAACCCCAGCTCGCGCATAGAAGCCGTACCGCCCGCCCCGTCGAGCGCGGTCAGCGCGTCCAGGCAGCGCACCGCCTCCGCGTACACCCGCGCCACCTCCCCCGGCCCCTCGGCCGGTCCGGCGGCTCCCGTCGACACCGCGTGGCCCAGCAGCGGCGACAGTTCCCCGGAGGCCCGGTGCGCGGCGTCCGAGGCGTCGGTACCCGGCAGGAGCAGCACGATGCAGCCACGGCGGACGCCTTTGAGACCGCCCATGCGGTACGCGTACGAGGACGCCCACGCCACCGCCCGGCCCAGTTCGCCGCCCTCGGGCCGGGCCACGACCACCACGTGCGGGCGGTCGAGGTCGACGCCGAGCCGCCGGGTGCGCTCCGAGAGGCGCAGGTCGAACGAGTTGGGCCGCTCCAGCAGATCGGCCAGCAGTTCGTCGTGGACGGGCCCTTCGGCGGCGGCCGTACCCCGCTGGATCAGCATCAGCGAGGCCACCGACTGCGCCGCCAGCCGCAGCAGCCGTACGTCCTCCTCCGCGAGCGGCGCGGACGCGCTCAGCAGCAGCACCCCGAGGTCCTCGGCGCCCGCCAGCACCGGCGCCAGCCACACCTCCCCGGGCAGTCTGACGGGGCGCCGCCCGGTCAGCGCCTGGAGCGACGCCTTGGTCACCGACTCCTCGTCCAGTTCCGGGAGTTCACCGGTGACGGTCAGCACCCGCCCGCCGGGGTCCCGGACCTGGAGCACGCCGTCCAGCGCGTCGGCGGTGGCCCGGGCCAAGGTCAGCAGCCCGGCTCCGTCCAGGACCAGTCCGGCCAGCCGGGCGTGGCACTCCCACAGGTAACGGACCCGGGTCAGGGCGGTATTGGTCCGCGTGCCGAAGGCGGCCAGTTCGGTGACCTCGTCGCGGGTCTGCTCCAGCAGCCGGGCCTTCTCCAGGGCGACGGCGGCCAGGTCGGCGAGGGAGAGCAGCAGGCCGATCTCGTCGGGGGTGAACCGGCGCACGCGGCGTTCGGCCCCGTAGAGCGCGCCGAGGGTGGAGTCCCCGCGCCGCAGCGGTACCGCGATGATCGCGTGCAGCCCTTCGGCGCGGACGACGGCGTCGATGCCGGGCTCGTGCGCGATGGCGTCGTCGTTCAGGTAGTCGGCGGTCCAGACGGGGGAGCGGCGCTCTTGGGCGACGCTGCCCAGGCCGTTGCCGGTGCCCAGTTCGAGGCCGATGTTCAGTGAGGTGGTCTCGCCCTCGGAGGTCCGTACGTACGCGGAACCGTCCGGGCGGCTCAGGGACAGCCATGCCATGTCGAAGCCGAGGAGGCGCCGGGCCCGGCGGGTGATCAGGCGCAGTAGGCCGTCGATGTCGTACGGGGAGGTCAGGTCGTGCGCGGTGTCCACGAGGGCGGTCAGCGCGGCCTCGCGCTGTTTGCGGCGGCTCGCGCTGGCGCGGACGGAGCGGGCCAGCGCCACGGCGTGGGTGAGTCCCGCGAGCCGGGCGGGGTCCGCGTCCCCGCGTCGGGCTTCGTCCAGCAGGGCTTCGTAGGCGCTCTGCGGTGCTTCCTCCGCGAGCAGTTCCAGTACCGCGAGCACGCCGCCGTCGGCGCCCCCGTCCCGCGTCCCGCTGTCCCCCATAGGGCGCTTCCCCCGTCCGACCTGCTGTTTTCAGCCCGGATCTTGAACCTAGGTTCCGCGCGGCGGAGGGTCAAGCGCCACACGCCACCGGTATGCCGGCGAGGAAGCGGGCGGAGCGGAGGGCGTCGAGGCGTTCCTCGGCGCGGCGGACCCCTTCCAGGAAGGCGCCCGCCCGTTCGCCTCCGCCGGCGCCGTGCAGCCCGGCCAGTTCCAGCCGCAGTTCCCGGCGTCGTCCCAGGGCGAGTTCGGCTTCGACCCACTGCTCCAGTACCGAGCACCGGTCGGCGTCGAGCACGGCGACGCGGGAGCGGAGCCAGGGTCCGGCGTCGATGCCGTCCAGGGCGGGGCCGGTCCACAGGGCGAGGGCGCGGCGCAGCCGGCGGGCGGCCTGTTCGAAGTCGCCCCGGCCCATGGCCCGGTAGCCGGCTCCGGCCTCGCGCTCGAATTCCCGGACGTCGGACCGGCCGCCACCGGTGTCGAGAACATACCCGCCGGGCCTCGCGGACAGCACGGTCTCGGGAGTTCGTACCGAACCGGCTCCCAGCGCCTCCGCCAACCGCTCGCGCAGGCGGCGCACGGCGGTGAGCAGGACGGCGTGGTCGTAGTGGGACGAGGTGCGGTGGGCGAGCTCGTCAGCGAGGACGGCCTCCGGTACGACGCGGTCGGGAGAAACGGCCAGCACCGCCAGTACGTGCCTCGCCTCGGGCGTGGGCGCCTTGAGGGGCAAGCCGTTCTCGGTGACGCGCGGCACTCCGAGCACCTGAATGTCCACAGTCTTCTCCCCCTGACGCAGGGGCTCCGCCCTCAAAAAATAATACCCGGAAGCATCTTTTTTGGAAGGGGAGGTACGAAAACCAAGTGGCTCATGTGGCACTGGGGAACCGTCAGGCGACGGTTCGTCAGGCGCCGAGCGCCTCCGGGAGGTTCGCATCGGCGCCGTCCTCCGCGCCGCCCTCCGCGCCGTCCGCTCGCGGCGCCACGCCCACCGCGCAGCCCTCCCGGCACACGTGGGTGCCCCGCCCGCCGAAGAGCGCCCGCGCGCCCCGTCCCGGGGCGGTGTCCAAACGGATCGCCACGGCAGGGACGACCACGCTCGGCATCACGTGCGCGTACAGCTCCGAGACTTGGCGGTCCATGTCCAGGCCCAGCGTATGGGACATCGTATTGAGACCGGCGTACGCGCCGACGATCAACTGCGAGGGGATCGCGGGATCCACGCCCGGCAGCAGCTCGCCGCGCCGCTTCGCCTCCGCCAGCACCTCGGTGTGCAGGGCGATCCACGCTTCGTAGGGGGCCGCCTTGTCGAGGGTCTGACCGGCGCGGTCCAGGGTGAGCCGGGCACTGGCCCGCATGAGCACGTCGTGCCGCAGCTGGTGGCAGAAGATCATCCCCATGTCCAGGAACTCCTGCGCCTTGTACTCCTGCGGCAGGGCCGGCGGCTGCCCCTGGTTCTGGGCGTCGATGACGGCCTGGGCCAGGGCTTCCTTCGAACCGAAGTGGAAGTACAGGGCGCCCTTGGTGACCTTGGCGATGTTGACGATGTCGGAGAGTTTGGCGGCGTCGTAGCCGTACTCCTCGAAGACCGTCGCGGCCGCCTCCAATATGGCCTGCCGGGTGCGTACCGCCCGGTCCTGTTTTACCGGGGGGCGCTCTGTTCTCATGGGTGGGCCTCTCCTGACCCCCGGATTTACATCCCCGGGAGTACGTTCTTGTGAGGTGATTCCACACCATCGCGGAGCCGCAGTCCACCGCCGTGTGTCATCTCCGGCCATCCCGCCCGGGAGCCGCGGACATGCGGCAGGGGCCTGCTCGTCCCTCGTGGACGGGCAGGCCCCTGCCATGGGCCCTGTCACGGACGCCGCCGTGACGCCGGGGCTACTTCAGTCGGGTCCCCGCGGAGCGCAGGTTCGCGCAGGCCTCGGTGACACGCGCGGCCATGCCGGCCTCGGCGGCCTTGCCCCAGGTGCGGGGGTCGTACTTGGACTTGGTGCCCACCTCGCCGTCGACCTTGAGGACGCCGTCGTAGTTGCGGAACATGTGGTCCGCGACGGGGCGGGTGAAGGCGTACTGGGTGTCGGTGTCGAGGTTCATCTTCACGACGCCGTTCTCCAGCGCGGTGGCGATCTCCTCGGCCGTGGAGCCCGACCCGCCGTGGAAGACGAAGTCGAACGGGGAGGCCTTGCCGTACTTCTCGCCGACACCGGCCTGGAGGTCCTTGAGGAGCTCGGGGCGCAGGACGACATTGCCCGGCTTGTAGACGCCGTGCACGTTGCCGAAGGAGGCGGCCAGCAGGTAGCGGCCCTTCTCACCGAGGCCGAGGGCCTCGGCGGTGCGGATCGCGTCCTCGACGGTGGTGTACAGCTCGTCGTTGATCTCGTGGCTGACCCCGTCTTCCTCGCCACCGGTCGGGGTGATCTCGACCTCAAGGATGATCTTCGCGGCGGCGGCCTTGGCGAGCAGTTCCTGGGCGATGGCCAGGTTGTCGGCCAGGGTCTCGGCGGAGCCGTCCCACATGTGCGACTGGAAGAGCGGGTTCAGACCACGGCTCACGCGCTCGGCCGAGATGTCCAGGAGCGGACGCACATAGCCGTCCAGCTTGTCCTTCGGGCAGTGGTCCGTGTGCAGCGCGACCGTGATGTCGTACTTGGCGGCGACGACGTGCGCGAACTCCGCCAGGGCGACGGCGCCGGTGACCATGTCCTTGTTGTACTGGCCGCCCAGGAACTCGGCACCACCGGTGGAGATCTGGATGATGCCGTCGCTTTCGGCCTCCGCGAAGCCGCGAAGCGCAGCGTGCAGGGTCTGGGACGAGGTCACGTTGATCGCCGGGTAGGCGAACTTGCCTGCCTTCGCCCGGTCCAGCATCTCGTTGTAGACCTCGGGGGTTGCGATGGGCATCTGTCCGCTCCTTGGATGTGCGGGGAGTGTGCGATTGCTGGCCCTGACCTGGGGGCGACGTTGCCGTCGCGCCTATCTTTCCAGACTCGGTACCCGCCTCCACCCGGGCCCAGTGGACGTTTCACGTGAAACATTCGGCCGGGCCCGGGGGCGGAGAGAAAACAGCAGGTCAGCGACCACGGTGTCCCGACGACCGGGTTCCGCCGGGCGTCTCGTCCCGTGGACGCCCGGCTTCCGCAAACGCGACGACCCCCCAAACGATCTAGGAGAGGCCCAGGTCTGCGAGCTGGTAGCCGGTGAGGTAGGGCAGCCCCGCCTCGGCGATCGCGTCGGCCGCGCCGCGGTCCACGATCGTCGCCACGGCCACGACCTCACCGCCGGCCTCGCGGACCGCCTCGACGGCGGTCAGCGGGGACCCGCCGGTGGTCGAGGTGTCCTCGACCACGAGGCAGCGCTTGCCCTTCACGTCGGTGCCCTCGATCCGGCGCTGCATGCCGTGCGCCTTCTGCGCCTTGCGGACGACGAAGGCGTCCAGGCGCGCGCCGCGCGCGGCGGAGGCGTGCAGCATCGAGGTCGCCACCGGGTCGGCGCCCAGGGTCAGGCCGCCGACGCAGTCGTAGTCGAGGTCGGCGGTCAGGTCGAGCATGACCTGCCCGACCAGCGGGGCGGCCTCGCCGTCGAGGGTGATCCGGCGGAGGTCGATGTAGTAGTCGGCCTCCCGCCCGGAGGACAGGGTCACCTTGCCGTGCACGACGGCCTTGTCCTTGATCTGCTGCAGAAGCTCATCGCGTACGTCACTCATGGCTCCGAGCTTAAAGGGGACGGGGTCCAGGGCCTAAGCCAAGCGCCGCCAGGTCCAGGTGGTGGAGACCTCCAGCGGGTCCACCGGCGTGACCAGCCGCGGCAGGGTGTTCAGGCCGTTCGGCGGGCCGGACTGGGGCTCGACGCAGACCGTCTGCGGCTGCTCGTCGTAGATGACCACCCACTCGGCCCGGCTGGTGATCTTCAGTTCCAGCGAACCGGGCCAGGTGAGGGTGACGTCCACCCCCTCGGGCATCCCGAAGCAGTCGTCCCACGGCCCGGGCTTGGGGTCGATGCGGTTGCCGGTGGGGATGTGGTCGGGGCCGCGCTCCTCCTGCCAGGCGGGGGTGAAGTCCAGCTGCGCTTCCGGGCCGCCCGGCGTGAGGCTGCGGTTGAACCAGGGGTGCCAGCCGGCCTGGGCCGGGAAGGAGTCCCCGTACGTCTCGACGCCCATCGTGAGCGTCAGCGCGTCCTCGCCCAGCTGGAAGACCTGCGTCACGCGGCCCGGGTACGGCCACGGGTCGGCGAGGTCGTACGTGAACACGGCCGTGGTGCCGGTGCTGTGGGCCGGGCGCCAGGCCACCTCACGGCCGAAGCCGTGGATGGCGTGCGGGGGGTGGTTGAGCGGCAGCTGGTGGACGGTCGCCCCGTCGCGGAACCGGCCGTTCGCGGTGCGCCCGCACCACGGGACCATCGGGAAGGCCCCGTACTTGGGGCCCTGTAGCAGGAGCTCCGTCCCGTCGACGCGCAGACTGCTGATCCGGCAGCCGTTTTCCTGGTCGATCGTCAGCTCGGCGCCGCCGGCGCTCAGTCGCGTACTCATACGGCCGACCCTAAACGGCCGCCGGGCCGTTTCCGCGTCAAGGGTCAGACGGCCTAGCGGCGGCGGCGCAGGACGCGGCCGACCACGACGGCCGAGGCGACGGCAAGGGCGGCGGCCGGGGCGATCCAGCGCAGGCCGACCCCGGCCGCGGCGGAGGAGGGGGCCGGGACGGGGGCGTAGCGGCCGCGCGGAGGTGCGTGGTCGACCTCCTCGGCGCTGCGGCCGATCATCGTGCGGCGGGCGTGGGCGGCTTCGGCGGGGGGCCGCGCGGGGCCGTCGAGCGCGCCCGGTTCGCCGAGGCGCTCGAAGCCGCCTCCCTCGAAGGGGTCGAGGGACGGGGGCGGAACCTCCGCATCGAACACGGACTCGGTGATCTCGGTGATGCCGTCCTCGACGTCGTCGAAGCCGGAGTCGGCGTCGGCGTCGGCGTCGCTATCGGAGTCGGAGTCGCTATCGGAGTCGGAGTCGTCAGCGGCCGCCGCCGCGTCCTCGGCGTCCGCGACGGGGTCGGTCACCGGCTCGGCCAGCGGCTCCGGCTCCGCGACCGCCGCGGCGAGGTTGGCGGCGGTACGGTCCAGCAGCCGCTGCACGGCCGCGGCAGTGGCCTCCGGCGGGAAGTCGGCGGCCCGCCCGTCGGCGGACCCCCCGCCGGATACCGCCAGCCGGGTGCCTCCCCCTTCGGGGGTGAGCCGCAGCGTCAGCGCGAGCTTGACGGCCCCGTTGCCCCGCACCTCGGCGCCCTCCCCCTCGACGGCGAAGTGCTCCGGGTCCCGCTCGGTGAGGGCCAGCGCCCCCCGGTAGGTCACGGTGTGCCCGCCGACGCGCACCTTGAGCCGGCCCGCCAGCGGACCGGACGCGGTGTCGGCGTCCTGCTGGAGCCCGGGTACACAACGGGCCACCCGGGCGGGATCGCGCAGCACGGCGCGCAGGTCGTCTGCCGGTACCGGAACGAACACCTGATGCTCCATGCGGACGAGCCTACCGACGAGACCCGTTCCTGTATCCGGTCCTGCGCCGACCCGGACCCTACGTGTACCTCGGGTGCGGGAGCGTCGACGGCGGCAGGCCCGGCACCCGGGTGCGTTCCGCCTCGCGGGCGGCGTCCTGTAGGGCCGGGGTCGACACCGAGCGCAGCCCCGGCGTGTCGCGGTCGACCCGCAGCTGCGGTACGGCGTCCCGGGCGGCGAGTACGAAGCCCCAGTCCTGCGGCCGGGTGCCTGCGCCGCCCTGCCCGCGGTCGGGGCCGGCGGCGAAGCCGGAGAGCCGGCCGCCCGCGCTGTAGGGCGCGGTCCGCAGGCCGGCCGCCCGGAGGGTGGCCTCGACCGTCCAGTACGTGCGCGGCCGGGTGGCCAGCGGTCCCGCGTGCACCGCGATCCGGCCGCCGGGCCGCAGGGCGCGCGCGGCCAGCCCGTAGAACTCCTGCGAGTACAGCTTCGTGCTGGGCGTGATGCCCGGGTCCGGCAGGTCGGAGACGATGACGTCGAAGCGGTCCCGGGCGGCCGGGCTCCGCAGCCAGTTGAAGGCGTCCTGCGTGACGACGCCGAGGCGGGGGTCCTGGTACGCCGCGCCGTTCAGCTCGGACAGCATCGGGTCGGTGCGGGCGAGCCGGACCACCCCGGGGTCGAGTTCGACGACGGTGACGGAGGCGACGTCCGGGTAGCGCAGCACCTCGCGGGCGGCGAGCCCGTCACCGCCGCCGAGGACCAGGACGCGTGCGTGCGGGCCGGTCATCGCGGGGTGGACGAGGGCTTCGTGGTAGCGGTACTCGTCGTAGCCGCTGACCCGCAGCCGCCCGTCCAGGTACAGGTCGAGGGAGCGCGGTGACCCGGAGGCCGGCCCGGTCAGCACCAGTTCCTGCACGTTGCTCTGGACGGCGACCCGCACGTCCCCGCCGTACACGGCGCTGCGCGCGATCCGCTCGAAGTCGTCGGCCAGGAGGACCGCGGAGGCGAGGACGACGAGGACGGTCAGGTTCACGGCGATCAGCAGCCGGCGGCAGCGGCGGCTGAGGTCGCGGCGGAACATCCACAGGACGAGCCCTCCGCCGACGACCGCGTTGACGGTGCCCGTGAGCACCGCGCCGGTGAGCTGGCCGAGCACCGGCAGGAGCAGGAACGGGAAGGCGAGCCCGCCGACGAGTGCGCCCACGTAGTCGGCGGCGAACAGATCCGCGACGGCGCCGCCCGCGTCCTGCCGGTGGACCCGCTGGATCAGCACCATCAGCAGCGGGATCTCGGCGCCGATGAGCACGCCGATGGTGAACGAGAAGGCGACGAGCGCGGGCCGTGACTCCCCGAGCCAGGCGAAAGTCGCGTACAGGGCCATGGCGGAGAGCCCGCCGAGCAGGGCCAGGGCCGCTTCGACGGCGGCGAACCCGAACGCGGGCCGTCTGCGCAGCCGTTTGGCGAGTAGGGAGCCGACACCCATGGCGAAGACCATGACGGACAGCACCACCGACGCCTGGGTGACGGAGTCTCCGATGAGGTAGGAGCCGAGCGCGAGCAGCTCCAGTTCGTACACGAGGCCGCAGGCGGCACAGACGAAGACGGTGGCCAGCACGAGGAGTCGGCCGGTCCGGGGCCGTACGGGCAGGGCGGCCGGGACGGTCGCCACGCCCCGTGGCCCCGGAGCCGGCAACACCCGGCGCGGTACGGAACGGTCGATCATGCAGCGAACCGTACGTCACCGTCCACTTGCACCCCGTCACTCACATGGGTGCAAGTGATGTACTGATCCAGCCAATTGGAGTAACCACGGGGCCGCCCCGCGCCACCCTTTACAGCGACGCCACGGCCACCGATTCCGGCGTCTCGGCACCCGCGCCCATCCGCACGCCCACCCGCGTACGGGTGGCGACCAACTGGCCTTCCTGCGGGTACGCGTGCCAGGTCCGCCACCGCACCTGGCCCTCGTGACGCTGCGCCAGCAGCGCGGTGAAGGCGTGCGGGCTGCCCGGGAAGGTCCCGGCGAGCCCGTTCGGGTGATCCGCGACCAGCGCGAGCAGTTCCTGGGCGCGTCCGGCGAACGAGCCGCGCGAAAGGGTCTCGACGCGCGCGGCGAACTCGTACTCCCAGTCGCCCCACCGCTCGGCCACCCCCAGCGGTAGCGGGGTGCTGCTGCCGGGCATGCAGGCGACCGTCTCCGAGCAGAGGACCTCGCCCTCCTCCAGGAGCACCTGATGGGAGGCGCCGAGCAGGCGCAGCTCCACCTTCGCGCCCGCGAGCTGGAGGTTCAGTACGGCGAGGGCGGGCAGCCGGTCCCGTCCCAGGGCCCAGGCGAGATCGGCGGCACGCGTGTCGGTATAGGTGGTCTGGAGGGTCGTGAGCATGAGTCGGCTCCGCAAACGCGCGAGGAAGGTGGGCCGGGGAACCGCCAGCGGTTGGTCAACGGGTGGGGGACACCGGCACGGGTCCACAGGAAGTCCAGGGAGGTCCGAGGACTGGTCTACTCAACCGAGGGAATCATGAAAGGCACGGCACTCACAGCGTTTTTACCCAACTTGACGGGGTTTACATCCCCCCGGGGGCTACCCGGTTCACGTGTTCAACCACATGCCGCCCGTACGTCGTAACGCGCGGGCGGATGCGGGTGCTAACAGGGTGGCGTCCAAGGGAAGTTGTCCCCGCCGGACGCCCCGTTTACGCGGTACCGGCCGTACCGATCCTCAACTGGATCCGCACCCGCCGCCACCGCACGACGATGAGGACCCGCAGGACGACGAGGACCCGCACGAGGAGCTGCTGGAGCACCCGCCGCCCGAGGAACCGTCCCCGCCCCCGGCCCACCAGCTGCTGCCACTGCGGCTTCCGCTGCCGCCGCTCGCGCCGGAGGCCGCCTTGACGGCCACCACGACGACCCCGACGACGAAGACACCCAAGAGCACTACGGCAAGAACCATCTTCTCGCCCCTCTCTGAACCCCCGGATCCCCGGGGTGCGGGACCCCCGTGTCCCGTGTGCGGGGGAGATGCCCGCAGGCCACCCGCGCCAAAGCACACTTGAGCAACTCCAGAGGTTGCCCGCAGGATGGCCGCCATGAGCGCACCCGCGGGCGGCAGCCGCCCCTTCCTGAACCGCCGTCTGGCGGCCTTCGGCACCACGATCTTCGCGGAGATGTCGGCCCTGGCCACCGCCACCGGGTCGATCAACCTGGGCCAGGGGTTCCCCGACACCGACGGTCCCGCCGAGATCGCCGAAGCGGCCGTACGCGCGATCCGGGACGGCAGGGGCAACCAGTACCCGCCGGGCCCGGGCGTCCCGGAGCTGCGGCTCGCGATCGCCGAACACCAGCGGCGCTTCTACGGGCTGTCGTACGACCCCGACACGGAGGTCCTGGTCACGGCCGGCGCCACGGAGGCCATCGCGGCGGCGCTCCTGGCCCTGCTCGAACCGGGTGACGAGGTCATCGCCCTGGAGCCGTACTACGACTCCTACGCCGCCTGCATCGCCATGGCCGGCGCGGTCCGCGTGCCGCTGACGCTGCGCGCCCCGGACTTCCGCCTCGACGCGGACGCCCTGCGCGCCGCCGTCACCCCCCGAACCCGGCTGCTCCTGCTGAACACCCCGCACAATCCCACGGGCACGGTCTTGACCCCGGCGGAGCTGGCGGCCGTCGCCGAGCTGGCGATCGAGCGGGACCTGCTGGTCGTCACCGACGAGGTCTACGAGCACCTGGTCTTCGACGGCTCGCACGTCCCGCTGGCCTCCCTGCCCGGCATGCGCGAGCGTACGGTCACCATCTCCTCGGCCGGCAAGACGTTCTCGTTCACCGGGTGGAAGGTCGGCTGGATCACCGCTCCGCCCGCGCTGGTCTCCGCCGTGCGCTCCACGAAGCAGTTCCTCACGTACGTCTCCTCGGGCCCCTTCCAGCACGCGATCGCCGAAGCCCTGGCCCTGCCGGACTCCTTCTACGAGACCTTCCGCGCGGACCACCTCGCCAAGCGCGATCTGCTCGCCGACGGCCTCGCGGCGGCGGGCTTCGAGGTGTTCCGCCCTCAGGGCACGTACTTCATCACCACCGACATCACCCCCCTCGGCGAGAAGGACGGCCTCGCCTTCTGCCGCGCCCTGCCGACCCGCTGCGGCGTGGTGGCCATCCCGAACCAGGTCTTCTACGACGACCGGTCCGCCGGCGCCCCCCAGGTCCGCTGGGCCTTCTGCAAACGCGACGAGGTCCTCCGCGAGGCCGTCGCCCGCCTCGGCCGGCTGTAGCGCTAGGGTGCGCGAGCACCCGAACGGGTGTGTGCGGGTCCCTCGAAAGACTGTGTCGGGGAATCGTCGTTCGAGGCTTTCACCTGGGGAAACGGTGGTGTGGGCGGGTGTCGGGGGGAAGTCGGCCAGAGGGTTGGGCTCGTAGGGTTTGCCCCGTCGTGGGGAGGCCGGCCGGGAGCCCGTTCCACCGCGGGCTCCGGCGTATCGGCGCCGGAGTGAGGCTGACGTACGCGAACGCGCCGGAAGCGCCGGCGGGAAGACCGGGAGACATGGCTGCGGTTTCGACGGGTCCGGCGGTGTCCCTTCGGCCGCCGCAGACGCGCACGGACGGCCCGTCGCCGGCCCTCCTCGCGCTCGGGGTGTTCGCCGCAGTACGCGGGGCGGGTGTCCTGGTCATCGCCGCCGGCGCCTGGTGGACCGGCCGGGACCCGGTCCGGGTGCTCGGCGGTTCCTGGGACTCCGTCTGGTACCTCGGGATCGCCGCCCACGGGTACGGGCGGACCCAGATGTGGGCGAACGGCTCCGTCCAGAGCGACTACGCCTTCTTCCCGCTCTACCCCGTACTGGTGCGCCTCGCGGGCGGCACCGCGCTGGCCGCGCTGGCCGTGGCGTGGGCCGCCGCCTCCGCGGCCGCACTCGGGGTCCACCGGGTCGGCGAACGGCTGCTGGGTGCCCGCGGCGGAGTCCTGCTGGTCGCACTGTGGGCGGCGCTGCCGCACTCCGTGGTGCTCAGCGCCGGCTACACCGAGGCACTGCTGGCCGCACTCGCCGCCTGGGCGCTGTACGCGCTGCTGCGGGAGCGCTGGCTGTGGGCCACGGCCCTCGCGGTCCTCGCGGGACTGACCCGGCCCACGGGGATCGCCGTCGCCGCCGCGGTGTCCCTGACGGCCCTGCACGCGCTGGCGATACGGGGCCCCCGCGCGCCCGAGGTGTGGGCGGCCGCGCTGCTGGCCCCGGCCGGCTGGGCCGCGTACGTCCTGGCGGTGGGGGTGCGCACGGGGCGTCCCGTCGGCGGGTACTTCACCGTCCAGCGGCGCTGGGGGTCCCGCTTCGACTTCGGCGTGGGCACGCTGCGCGACGCCGAGAAGGTGCTGACCGGCGGCCCCGTACCGCTGGCCACCACCGTCACCGTGGCGGTGCTGGTCGTGGCGGCGCTGCTGGCGGTGCCGCTGGTGCTGGACCGGGCACCGCTGGCGCTGCTCGCGTACACCGGGGTGCTGATGGTGATCACCTACGGCGGGGGCGGCTTCTTCGAGTCGAAGCCGCGCTTCCTGCTGCCCGCGTTCCCGCTGCTGCTGGCCCCGTCCGCCGTGATGGCCAGAGCCCGGCCCCGCACCGCGGTCGTGGTGACCGCGGTGCTGGCCGGGCTCTCGTACGGCTATGGGGTGTACCTGCTCCTGGTGGCGCGGGTACCGCTGTGACGGGTCAGTTCTCCTCGTCGCCCTTGTCGTCCCCGCCGTCGGCGGAGTCGGCGTCCTGCTCCAGGCCGAGCTGCTCGACGAGCCACTTGTCGAACTCGATCGAGGCGCGGACCCAGCTGACGGTGGAGGACACGAAGTGCTCCAGGCTGACGCCGGTGCCGACCAGCATCTGCGCTTCGCCGATCAGGCGGACGGAGCCGTCGTCGTGCGTGTGGCTGTAGACCTTCGGCCACAGGGTGCGGCGGTTCCAGTCGTCGATCGTCTCCAGCAGCTGCGGCTTGTCTTCGATGCCGTGCGGACGGTCGTAGAAGGTCCGCACCGAGAAGACCTGCTGCTCGCCGTCGCCGCGGAACATGAAGTACGTCCGGAACTCCTCCCACGGCGCCGCGAGGTCACCCTCGTCGTCGACGACGTACTTGAGCTCCATCTGCTCCAGCAGCTGCTTGACCAGGTCCTGGTCGGGGACGACGGGGCCCGCCGGTCCTGTGGCCTGCGGATCGGGCTGCTGCCCTCCGAAATTCGGAATCGAGGCCGGGTCGATGCTCACCGTGTACTTCCCTTCGTGCGGATGATGTCATCCTCCCCCATCGGTCCTACCCCGTGTCCAGCCCCGCACGTGCGATCCGCTCCGGGCGGACACGAGTAGGGCCCGGGTAAGGGCCGGGCCGGATCGGGGCCCCGTCGCCCGGGGCCCCGGTCCCGCCTCACAGCACCTTGCCGACCAGCAGGTCCTCACCCGCCACGTCCACCCGTACCGTGTCGCCCTCGCGGACCTCGCCCGCCAGGATCTCCTTGGCGAGGCGGTCGCCGACGGCCGTCTGGATCAGGCGGCGCAGCGGCCGGGCGCCGTACGCCGGGTCGTTGCCCTTGTCCGCCAGCCAGGCCAGGGCCTCCGGCGTGACGTCCAGGGTCAGCCGGCGGTCGGCGAGGCGCTTGGCGAGGCGGCCGATCTGGAGCTCGGCGATGTGGGCCAGCTCGTCGCGGGTCAGCGCGGAGAAAACCACCAGGTCGTCCAGGCGGTTGAGGAACTCCGGCTTGAAGGAGGCCCGCACCACTTCCAGGACCTTGGCCTTGCGGTCCTCCGGGGAGGCCGACGCGTCCGTCAGGCCGGGACCGCTCAGGAACTGGCTGCCCAGGTTGGAGGTCAGGATCAGGATGGTGTTGCGGAAGTCCACCGTCCGGCCCTGCCCGTCCGTGAGGCGGCCGTCGTCCAGGACCTGGAGCAGGATGTCGAAGACCTCGGGGTGGGCCTTTTCCACCTCGTCCAGCAGGACGACCGAGTAGGGGCGCCGGCGCACGGCCTCGGTGAGCTGGCCGCCCTCCTCGTAGCCGACGTAGCCGGGCGGCGCGCCGACCAGCCGGGCCACGGAGTGCTTCTCGCCGTACTCGGACATGTCGATGCGGACCATCGCCCGCTCGTCGTCGAAGAGGAAGTCGGCGAGCGCCTTGGCCAGCTCGGTCTTGCCCACGCCCGTCGGGCCGAGGAAGAGGAACGAGCCCGTCGGCCGGTCCGGGTCCGCGATGCCCGCCCGGGTGCGGCGCACGGCGTCGGAAACGGCCCGTACGGCCTCCTCCTGGCCGATCAGACGGCGGCCCAGCTCGGCCTCCATGCGCAGCAGCTTCTGCGTCTCGCCTTCGAGCAGGCGGCCCGAGGGGATGCCCGTCCAGGCGCCGACCACGTCCGCGATGTCGTCCGGGCCCACCTCGTCCTTGACCATGGCGTCCTTGGCCGGACCGGCCTGGGTGGCCTCCGCCTCGGCTTCCGTGGCCTCCGCGAGCTCGCGCTCCAGCGCGGGGATCTCCCCGTACAGCAGCTTGGACGCCGCGTCGAAATCGCCGTCGCGCTGGGCGCGCTCGGCCTGTCCGCGCAGGTCGTCCAGGCGCTCCTTGAGCTCGCCGACGCGGTTGAGGGACTGCTTCTCCTTCTCCCAGCGTGCGGTCAGGCCGCGCAGTTCCTCCTCCTTGTCCGCCAGGTCCTTGCGGATCTTCTCCAGGCGCTCGATGGAGGCCGGGTCGGACTCGTTCTTGAGCGCCAGCTCCTCCATGCGCAGCCGGTCGACCGAACGCTGGAGCTCGTCGATCTCCACAGGCGAGGAGTCGATCTCCATGCGGAGCCGGGACGCGGCCTCGTCCACCAGGTCGATGGCCTTGTCCGGAAGGAAGCGGGAGGTGATGTAGCGGTCCGAGAGGGTGGCTGCGGCGACGAGCGCGCTGTCGTTGATGACGACCTTGTGGTGGGCCTCGTAGCGGCCCTTGAGGCCGCGCAGGATGGCGATGGTGTCCTCGACGGTCGGCTCCGCGACCAGCACCTGCTGGAAGCGGCGCTCCAGCGCCGGGTCCTTCTCGATCCGCTCGCGGTACTCGTCCAGCGTGGTCGCGCCGACCATGCGCAGTTCACCGCGCGCGAGCATGGGCTTGAGCATGTTGCCCGCGTCCATGGCCGAATCCCCGCCGGCGCCGGCCCCGACGACCGTGTGCAGCTCGTCGATGAAGGTGATGATCTGGCCGTCGCTGGACTTGATCTCGGCGAGGACGGTCTTGAGCCGCTCCTCGAACTCGCCTCGGTACTTCGCACCGGCGACCATGGCGCCGAGGTCGAGGGCGACGAGCCGCTTGTTCTTGAGGGACTCGGGGACGTCGCCCTTGACGATGCGCTGGGCCAGGCCCTCGACCACGGCCGTCTTGCCGACGCCGGGCTCGCCGATGAGCACCGGGTTGTTCTTCGTGCGGCGGGACAGGACCTGTACGACGCGGCGGATCTCGTGGTCGCGGCCGATGACCGGGTCGAGCTTGCCCTCGCGGGCGGCCGCCGTGAAGTCGGTGCCGAACTTCTCCAGGGCCTTGTACTGGCCCTCGGGGTCGGGAGTGGTCACCCGCCGCCCTCCTCGTGCGTTCTCGAAGGCGTCCAGCAGCTTGCGCGCCGTCGCGCCCTGGGCGGTCAGGACCTCGCCGGCCGCGCCGCCCTTGGCGGCGAGGGCGATGAGGAGGTGTTCGGTGGAAAGGTACTCGTCGCCGAGCTTCCCGGCCCGGTCGTCGGCCTCCGCGAGCACGGCGAGCAGCTCGCGCGTGGGCTGCGGGGGCGCGACCGTGGATCCGGTGACGCTGGGCAGGGCGGCCAGCAGCCGCTCGGCTCCGGTGCGCACGGCGGCCTGGTCGGCCCCGGTCGCGGCGAGCAGGTCGACGAGGTTCTCGTTGTCCTCGCCGGCGAGGAGAGCCAGCAGCAGGTGCGCGGGGGTCAGGTCCGGGTGGCCGTCCTTGACGGCCCTGCTGGTGGCCGCGTTCAGCGCGTCCCGGCTCTTGTTCGTCAGCTCGGCGTCCACCGCCGCTCTCCTCTCCCTGACAGGGTCTGGTCTGACAGACACAGCGTGTACAAAGTTGAGTCTATTCCACTCAAGGCGGTTTTACGACGGCCACTGCCGAATGACACGGACGGGCGCGGACGTACGCTCGGCCCATGGCCCACGACGTACTCCACCCGACGCCCGAATACCTCGCCTTCTGGCGGGAGCGGCACGTCTGCACCCTCACCACCCACCGCCCGGACGGCAGCCCGCACGTGGTGCCGGTGGGCGTCACGTACGACCCCGAGGCGGGACTGGCCCGGGTGATCAGCAACAAGCACAGCAAGAAGGTCCGCAACGTGCTGGCGGCGCCGAACGGCGTCGCGAGGGTGGCGGTGTGCCAGATGGAGGGCCGGCGCTGGGCCACCCTGGAGGGACGCGCCACGGTCCGTACGGACGAGGCGTCGGTGGCCGACGCGGTGGCGCGCTACGCGCAGCGGTACGGGCGGACGCCCTCGCCCAATCCGGACCGGGTCGTCCTGGAGATCACGCTGGACCGGGCGATGGGCCGCGCCTGAGGCGCCGGCCGCCGGGGCCGCCGAAGGCCGCCGACGGTCGCCGAAGGCCGCCGACGGTCGCCGAAGGCAGCGGACATCACAACGGCGCCATCGTGGTCAGGTCCACGATGGCGCCGTTGTGTGGGGGTAGCACCTGAGCGATGTGCAACGAGGGGGAATCGCTTCAGGCACTTCGGGGGGTGGCGGCGGTGATATCGGGCTCGAACAGCTGGTGGTCACGCTGGTCGAGGTTGACGAAGACCATGCCGTACCGCACTTCGCAGCGGACGGGCTGCGGTGCGCCCCGGGGGCGGCGCAGACAGCGGTAGGCCCGGACGTCTTCGTCCTCTTCTCGTACTACGACGATCGGCTGGCCGAACAGGGTGACCATCAACGAGTCGCCGGCGTGGGGGATCGCCGTGGCGAGGTCGATGAACTGCCATCCCGACCGGTACGCCGAAGCCATCTCGCGACGGAAGTCACGATCGTCGGGGGTCACCGGGAAACCTGCGCAGGCGCGGTGTCCCAACCGAGGTCTTGCGGAGCCGTGTTCCAGCCGAGATCGTGCTTGCCTACCGACTCGACGGGCGCACCGGCGCTGGCCTGAACGCTTCCCGCGTCCCCGCTGACGGCGACGACTGCCCCGAAGACCGCAACGGCGGAGAAAACAACGGCAAGCGCCGAGCGAAGCATTCTCTTATACATGGTCGGCTTCGTCCTCACTTGATGGAATCCTCTCCCCCGCAGTGACAGACGATGGCTCATTCAGGCACGTCAGTGCCACAGGGACGATGCATCATGTTCTTACATGTTCAGGACCCTGGGGGGTGGAGATTTGGCAAGAAGCGAGACAAACCCGACACATCCCCACCCCGTCACGGCGATGTGCGCCGAGGGAGCACGCCTTTACGCGGCCGCGCTCAGCAACGGCCGCGTCGCCCGCGGTGAGGTCAGGAACGCCCCCTGCCTGCTCGAATTCGCCCTACTGAGACCCGACCCCGATGACGCGAACCAGCTCCGCGCGGTTCCCCCGTCCGTCGCGCTGGCCCAGCGGCTCCACCCCATCGAACGCGAGATCCAGGACCGCAGACGCACTGCTGTAGATCTCACCGATGCATTCGAGCCGTTCCTCGCCATCAGTGCGCAGAGTCCCGCCAACACCCACGCCATCACGGTGCTGGAGGGGATCGACCAGATCAACGCCGCCCTGGACCTGGCCACCGCCGAGTGCCACACCGAGGCCCTGACCGTCCAGCCGGGCGGCGCCCGGCCCACGTTCATCCTCAGCGAGGCCCTGGAGCGCGCCGCGCCCCTGATAGACCGCGGGGTGGGCATCCGTACGCTCTACCAGCACACGGTGCGGCACAGCCAGGGCACGCTCGCCTACGTGGACCGCATCTCCACGGGGAAAGTGGAGATCCGCACGCTGGAAGAGCTGATAGAGCGCCTCATGATCTTCGACCGGACGGTGGCGTTCATCCCCGCGAGCGACGACCGCCGGGTGGCCCTGGAACTGCGCCACCCGGGACTGGTCGACTACCTCATCAAGGTCTTCGAACAACTGTGGCGCAGAGCAGTGCCGTTGGGCGACGAGGTGACGTACACGCACACGCCGGATGGTATCTCCGGCGTGCAGCGCTCCATAGCCCAGCTGCTCATAGAGGGGCACGTGGACGAGGCGATCGCGCGCCGGCTGGGGATGAACGTACGCACCTGCCGCGCCCACATCGCGAAGCTGGCGACCACCCTGGGCAGCGGCAGCCGCGCCCAACTCGGCTTCCTCATAGCCCAGTCGGGCATCCTCCACAGCACGCCCCCACCACTGCCCCCGGGCCACGTCTGACGCCCCGGAACGCGAAACCCCGCCCGGTTGCCCCGGCGGGGTCCTGCGCGCGGACGGCCCTTCGGGCGGACGGTCCTCAGCCCTGCGGGCGCTTGGGGCGCCAGACGACCAGGGCGCTGCCCGGCTGCGGGGGCTGGTAGGGGACCAGGTCCCGCCGGTACGAGGCGTGCACCTGTGCTTCCCTGGCCCGCAGGGCGGCGGCCGCACCGTCCACAGCGCTGGACAGTTCGGCCACGCGCTGCTGGAGCGCCGCGACCTGGTTCTCCAGCTCGATGATCCGCTTGATCCCCGCCAGGTTGATGCCCTCGTCCTGGGACAGCGCCTGCACCGTACGGAGCAGCTCGATGTCTCTGGCCGAATACCGACGTCCGCGGCCGGCCGTCCGGTCCGGTGAGACCAGCCCGAGGCGGTCGTACTGGCGCAGGGTCTGCGGATGCAGGCCCGAGAGCTGGGCGGCCACCGAGATCACGTAGACCGGTGTCTCATCGGTCAGTTGGTACGGGTTCCTGCGGCGGCCGTCCATCTCATGCTCCCTTCGCGGACTCGAACAGCGCGGCACGCGGGTCCTCGGACCCGGTCGCGTCGCGGTACATCTCCAGCGCCTCGCGGGCCTTGTCCGACAGCTCCGCCGGGACGGCCACCTCAACCGTCACCAGCAGGTCGCCGCGGGTGCCGTCCTTGCGGACCGCGCCCTTGCCCCGAGCGCGCATCGTACGGCCGCCCGGCGTCCCCGGGGGCAGTTTCAGCGTGACCGAAGGGCCGTTCAGCGTGGGCACCTTGATCTCGGCGCCGAGCGCCGCCTCTGCGAACGTCACCGGGACGGTCACCGTCAAGTTGTCGTCCTTGCGGCCGAACACGGGGTGGCTGCCGACGTGGACGACCACGTACAGGTCGCCGGCGGGACCGCCGCGCTCGCCCGGGGCGCCCTTGCCGCGCAGCCGGATCCGCTGGCCGTCGAAGACGCCCGCCGGGATCCGGACCTGCATGGTGCGGGAACTGCGGGCCCGGCCGCTCCCCTTGCAGACGTCACAGGGGGTCTCGGCGATCAGGCCGCGGCCCTTGCAGTCCGCGCAGGGGTCGGTCAGCGAGAAGCCGCCGCCGCTGCCCCGCGACACCTGGCCGGTACCGACGCAGGTCGGGCACACGCGGGGGGTGCCGTTCTTGTCGCCGGTGCCCGAACAGGCCTTGCAGGGCGCCTGCGAGGACATCCGGAGCGGGACCGTGGCCCCGTCCACCGCCTCCGTGAAGGAGAGGGTGACCTCCGACTCGATGTCCTGGCCGCGGCGCGGCTGGGTGCGGGTCCCCGCACCGGGGCCCGCGCCGCCGCGGTTGAACAGGCCGCCGAAGACGTCCCCGAGGCCGCCGCCGAACCCGCCGCCCGCGCCACCCGGCTGGGTACCGCCGAAGAGGTCACCGAGGTCGAAGTTGAACGAGCCGCCGGCCCCGCCGGGACCGGGGCGGAAGCCACCGTTCCCGAACAGGGCACGGGCCTCGTCGTACTCCTTGCGCTTCTTCGCGTCCCCGAGGATGTCGTTCGCCTCGGAGATCTCCTTGAAGCGCTCCTCGGCCGAGGCGTCGCCCTTGTTGGCGTCCGGGTGGAACTCGCGGGCGAGCTTCCGGTACGCCTTCTTGATCTCGGCCTCGGTGGCGTCCTTGGGGACACCGAGGACCTTGTAGTAGTCCTTCTCGACGAAGTCCTTCGTGCTCATCCCCGGTGGCCCTCCTCTCGTACACCTACATGTTCGACGTCAGCCCTTGTCCGGGGCATCCGTGTCCTTGTCAGACGGCGCGTCGCCGTCCGCGGACTCGGACTTCGCGGCAGGAGCCGCGCCCGGCTGGGGCTCGGCCACCGCGACCCGGGCGGGACGGATGGTGCGCTCGCCGATCCGGTAGCCGGGCTGCAGGATCGCCACGCAGGTCGTCTCGGTGACGTCCGGCGCGTACGAGTGCATCAGGGCCTCGTGGACCGTCGGGTCGAAGGGCTCGCCCTCCTTGCCGAACTGCTGCAACCCCATCTTGGCGGCGGCCGTCTCCAGCGATTCGGCCACCGACTTGAAGCCGCCGACCAGCTCGCCGTGCTCCCGCGCCCGGCCGATGTCGTCCAGGGTGGGGAGCAGTTCCGTCAGGAGGGACGCGACCGCGATCTCCTTGACGGCGATCCGGTCCCGCTCCACCCGACGGCGGTAGTTCTGGTACTCCGCCTGGAGCCGCTGGAGGTCCGCGGTGCGCTCGTTCAGCGCGGTGCGGGCCTGGTCCAGCTGCGCCACGAGGGCGCTCTCCTTGCCGAGGGCCTCGGCTGCTGCGTCCCCGGCCGGGGCCGCCTCGTCCTCCTTGGAGGAGTCGGCGGCCTTCGGCTCGGCTGCCGCGTCGTCCGCGCCGGCGCCGGTGGGGACTTCGGGCTCCTCGTCGAAACCCTTGGTCTCCTCCGACATCAGGCAGCGCCGCCCTTCGGCTTCTCGTCGTCCACGATCTCGGCGTCGACCACGTCGTCGTCGGCCTTGGCCTGACCGGCGTCCGCCGCGCCGCCCGCGGCCTGGGCCGCCTGGGCGTCGGCGTAGATCGCCTGGCCGAGCTTCTGGCTGACCGCCGCGACCTTCTCCGTCGCCGTACGGATCTCGGCGGTGTTGTCGCCCTCGGCGGAGTCGCCCTTGAGCTTCTCCTTGAGCTCCGCGACGGCCGCCTCGACCTCGGTCTTGACGTCGGCCGGGACCTTGTCCTCGTTGTCCTTGACGAACTTCTCCGTCTGGTACACGAGCTGCTCGGCCTGGTTGCGGGTCTCCGCGGCCTCCTTGCGGCGCAGGTCCTCGTCCGCGTACTGCTCCGCCTCCTGGCGCATGCGGTCGACCTCGTCCTTGCCGAGCGAAGAGCCGCCGGTGACGGTCATCTTCTGCTCCTTGCCCGTGCCGAGGTCCTTGGCCGTGACGTGCATGATGCCGTTGGCGTCGATGTCGAAGGAGACCTCGATCTGCGGGACGCCACGCGGGGCCGGCGGCAGACCGGTCAGCTCGAACATGCCGAGCTTCTTGTTGTACGCCGCGATCTCGCGCTCGCCCTGGTAGACCTGGATCTGCACCGACGGCTGGTTGTCCTCGGCCGTCGTGAAGATCTCCGACCGCTTGGTCGGGATGGTCGTGTTGCGCTCGATGAGCTTGGTCATGATGCCGCCCTTGGTCTCGATACCCAGGGACAGCGGGGTCACGTCGAGGAGCAGGACGTCCTTGACCTCACCCTTGAGCACACCGGCCTGGAGGGTCGCGCCGATGGCGACGACCTCGTCCGGGTTGACGCCCTTGTTGGCGTCCTGACCGCCGGTGAGCTCCTTGACGAGCTCGGCGACGGCCGGCATGCGGGTGGAGCCGCCGACCAGGACCACGTGGTCGATCTCGGACAGCTGGATGCCGGCGTCCTTGATGACGTTGTGGAACGGGGTCTTGCAGCGGTCGAGCAGGTCCGCGGTCAGCTGCTGGAACTGGGCGCGGGTGAGCTTCTCGTCCAGGTGCAGCGGGCCCTCGGCGGACGCCGTGATGTAGGGCAGGTTGATCGTGGTCTCCGTGGAGGAGGACAGCTCGATCTTCGCCTTCTCGGCGGCCTCGCGCAGACGCTGGAGCGCCATCTTGTCCTTGGACAGGTCGACGCCGTGGCCGTTGGCGAACTGCTTCACCAGGTAGTCGACGACGCGCTGGTCCCAGTCGTCACCACCGAGGTGGTTGTCACCGTTGGTGGCCTTCACCTCGACGACGCCGTCACCGATCTCCAGGAGGGACACGTCGAAGGTGCCGCCACCGAGGTCGAAGACGAGAATGGTCTGGTCGTCCTTGTCGAGACCGTAGGCCAGGGCGGCGGCGGTCGGCTCGTTGACGATGCGCAGGACGTTCAGACCCGCGATCTCACCGGCCTCCTTCGTCGCCTGACGCTCGGAGTCGTTGAAGTAGGCCGGGACGGTGATGACCGCGTCCGTGACCTTCTCACCCAGGTACGCCTCGGCGTCGCGCTTCAGCTTCTGCAGGATGAAGGCGCTCATCTGCTGCGGGTTGAAGTCCTTGCCGTCCAGGTTGATCTTCCAGTCGGTGCCCATGTGGCGCTTGACCGAGCGGATCGTACGGTCCACGTTCGTGACCGCCTGGCGCTTGGCGACCTCGCCGACGAGGACCTCGCCGTTCTTGGCGAAGGCGACGACGGACGGCGTGGTCCTGGCGCCCTCGGCGTTGGTGATGACGGTGGGCTCGCCGCCTTCCAGAACGCTGACGACGGAGTTAGTGGTGCCCAGGTCGATGCCGACCGCACGTGCCATTTTGATTCCTCCAGCTGACTTGAGTGGAACAGACTCAAGCATGCGGGAAGCCCCCGGCCCGCGTCAACAGAGGTGAGCCGAGTCGACTCAACTCTTACGCCAGTCTTACGCTCAACCGGAGCCGGGGCGCCTGGGGCGGAGGGCCGAGCGGGCGACGCCTGCCGCGCGTCACCCCGGACGCGGGGCGGCCGTGCGGCACGGTGCGTGCATGCCGCTGCCGCCCCTCACGCTCCCCGCGCTCCGGCGTCCCGCCCCGCCGCTCCCGCGGCCGGACCTCTCGGCGAAGCGGGTGCTCGACCTCCTCGGCGCACTGCTGCTGGCCGCCGCCTTCGCCGCCCCGCTGCTGGCGGCGGGCGCGGTGCTGTACGCGGCCCGGTCCGGGCGGCGCGGGACGCCGCGGCGCCGGACGCCGGGCGGGCGCGTCCTCGTACGGGAACCGGCGGCGGGGCCGGGCGGGCGCGTCCTCGTACGGGAACCGGCGGCGGGGCCGGGCGGGCGGACGTTCCGGACCTGGCGGCTGCGGACGGAGGGCGCCGGGCGGGCGGGCGAACTCGTCGAGTGGTGCGCCCTGGACGTGATGCCGCAGCTGCTCAACGTGCTGCGGGGTGAGATGTCACTGGTCGGCCCGCGCCCCGAAGCGGACGTGGACAGGGCCGATAGGCTGCTCGTGCGGCCCGGTATGACCGGATTGTGGCAAGTGAGCACCCGCTCCGACCTGCCCTGGGAAGAGATGGCCCTGCTGGACCGGCACTATGTGGAGAGTCACTGGCTGGGGACGGATCTGGCGATCCTCGCCCGGACCCCTCGGGCGGCCTGCCGACACAGGCATGCCTGAGCGACACAGATCACCGCTCGCCCACCTACATTGCGGCGCGGGAACTGGGTAACCTCAAGCCTTGACTCAATAAGTTACCGCTTAGTAAGTCCCGCCCGAGGAGCCGTCCCATGCAACTCGCCGCGATCATCGTGTCGCTGGTCCTGACCGTGATCGGCGTCGCGCTCATCGCCCGAGCCGTGGCGCAGATCTACCGCTTCGTGAAGCTGGGCCAGCCGGTGCCGGCGGGCAGCCGCACCGACGACCCGACGGCCCGCAGCCTCACGCTGGCCAAGGAGTTCGTCGGCCACACCCGGATGAACCGGTGGGGCGTCATCGGCGTCGCCCACTGGTTCGTCGCCGTGGGCTTCCTGACCCTCGGGCTGACGATCGTCACGGCCTACGGCCAGCTGTTCAAGGCCGACTGGGTGCTGCCGGTCCTCGGCGGCTGGCTGCCGTACGAGCTCTACACCGAGTTCATCGCGCTGTTCACCACCCTCGGCATCCTGACCCTGATGGGCGTCCGGCTGGCGAGCCTGCCCTCGCGGGCGGGCCGCAAGTCCCGCTTCGCCGGCTCGAAGGCGGGCCAGGCGTACTTCGTCGAGTACGTGATCCTCACCATCGGCCTCGCGATCATGACCCTGCGCGGCCTGGAGGGCGCGATCCACGGCGTCGGGCACTACGAGGCCTCGTACTGGGCCTCGTACCCCCTGGTGCTCGCGTTCAAGGGCCTCTCCTACGGCACCCTGCAGAACCTGGTCTACCTGACCGCCATGATCAAGCTGGGCGTCACCATGACCTGGGCCATCACGGTCGGCCTCAACACCAACATGGGTGTCGCCTGGCACCGCTTCCTCGCCTTCCCCAACATCTGGTTCAAGCGGAACGCGGACGGCGCGACCGCGCTGGGCGCGCTCCAGCCGATGACCAGCGGCGGCAAGGAGATCGACTTCGAGGAGCCGGGCGAGGACGACGTCTTCGGCGTCTCCCAGGTCGAGCAGTTCTCCTGGAAGGGCATCCTCGACTTCTCCACCTGCACCGAGTGCGGGCGTTGCCAGTCGCAGTGCCCCGCCTGGAACACGGGCAAGCCGCTCTCGCCGAAGCTCCTGATCATGTCGCTGCGCGACCACGCGCACGCCAAGGCGCCTTACCTGCTCGCGGGTGGCGGCAAGGACATGGAGGGCAACGAGAAGGCGTCCGCCGAGCAGTTGAAGGACGTCCCCGCCTCCGCCCTGGCCGAGGCGGAGCGTCCGCTGATCGGCACGGTCGAGGAGAACGGCGTCATCGACCCCGACGTGCTGTGGTCCTGCACCACGTGCGGTGCGTGCGTCGAGCAGTGCCCGGTCGACATCGAGCACATCGACCACATCGTCGACATGCGGCGCTACCAGGTGATGATCGAGAGCGCGTTCCCGTCCGAGGCGGGCACGATGCTCAAGAACCTGGAGAAGAAGGGCAACCCCTGGGGCCTGGCCAAGAAGCAGCGGGTGGAGTGGACCAAGGAGGTCGACTTCGAGGTCCCGATCATCGGCAAGGACGCGGAGGACCTCTCCGAGTTCGACTACCTCTACTGGGTCGGCTGCGCCGGCGCGCTGGAGGACCGGGCGAAGAAGACCACGAAGGCCTTCGCGGAGCTGCTGAACATCGCGGGCGTCAAGTTCGCGATCATGGGCGGGGACGAGAAGTGCACCGGTGACTCGCCGCGCCGCCTGGGCAACGAGCCGCTGTTCCAGCAGCTGGCGCAGGAGAACGTGGCCATGCTGAACATGGCCTTCGGCGAGGACGACGAGGACCCGCAGACGAAGAAGCCGAAGTCGGCGAAGCGGATCGTCTCGACCTGCCCGCACTGCTTCAACACCATCGCGAACGAGTACCCGCAGCTGGGCGGCGAGTACGAGGTCATCCACCACACGCAGCTGCTCCAGCACCTGATCGACGAGGGCCGGCTGACGCCGGTGACGCCGGTCGACGGGCTGATCACGTACCACGACCCCTGCTACCTGGGCCGGCACAACAAGGTCTACACGCCGCCGCGCGAGATCATGTCGGCCGTGCCGGGGCTGCGGCAGCAGGAGATGCACCGCCACAAGGAGCGGGGCTTCTGCTGTGGCGCGGGCGGCGCGCGGATGTGGATGGAGGAGCGGATCGGCAAGCGCATCAACAACGAGCGCGTCGACGAGGCCTTGTCCCTGAACCCGGACATCGTGTCGACGGCCTGCCCGTTCTGCCTGGTGATGCTGACCGACTCGGTGAACGGCAAGAAGAACGACGGCCAGGCCAAGGAGTCCGTCCAGGTGGTGGACGTGGCGCAGCTGCTGCTGGAGTCGGTGAAGGCCCCGGAACCGGACGCGGAGGCGCTGGCGCTGGCCGAGGCGGAGGAGGCGGCGGCTGCCGCTGCCGCCAAGGCGGAGGCCGAAGCCGCGGAGGCCGCCAAGGCGGAGGCGGCGGCCCAGGCCGAGGCGGAAGCCGAAGCGGCTGCCGCAAAGGCCGAGGCGGAGGCGGAGGCCGAAGCTGCGGCTGCGGCTGCGGCTGCGGCTGCGGCTGCGGCTGCGGCTGCGGCCAAGGCGGAGTCTGGGGCCGACGCCCCCGCGACGGAGGCCGTGGCCGACACCGCACCGGCGCCCGACGCCAAGGCCGACGCCCCGGCGGCGCAGGCCGAGCCGAAGGCAGAGGCCGCCAAGGCCGACGCGCCCGCGGCGGAAGCCGAGGCGGCTGCCGCCAAGGCCGAGGCCGACGCCCCCGCGACGGACACCGAGCCGAAGGCGGAGGCCGCCAAGGCCGAGACGAAGGCCGAGGCCGACACAGAACCGGCGCCCGAGGCCAAGGCCGACGCCCCCGCGGCGCACGCCGAGCCGAAGGCGCAGGCCGCCAAGGCCGACGCCCCCGTGGCGCAGGCCGAGCCGAAGGCAGAGGCCGCCAAGGCCGACGCGCCCGTGACGGACACCGAGCCGAAGGCGGAGGCCGCCGACGCCGGGGCCAAGGCCGAGGCCAAGGCCGACGCAGAAGCGGAAGCCGCCCCCAAGGCCGAGCCGGCCGAGCCGGAGGCCGAGGGCGTCAAGTAGGTCCACGCGGCTCCCCGCAGGTCCCCGCCGTCACAGCGGCATCGCAACGGCCGGTCCCCCACCCGAGGGGGGCCGGCCGTTCCGGCTTCCCCCGGAGGGCCACGGCGGCCCCGGGGACCCCCCAAGGAGCCCCCAGGGAATCCCCTAGGGGATGTCACAGCTCAGCCGCAAAGGACGCCGGTTCCGGCCGCCCGTCCACCCCCGCCCGCCGGACCAGGTACTTTCGATCACGTGGCTGGATTCAGGATCGGACGCGGCCGGGACAACAACCGCACCCCGCAGCAACCCCCGCAACACCCCTCGCGGCAGCAGCCGTACGGGCGGCAGGCGCCAGGCGCGCCGCAGGCCCCGTACGGCCGCCAGGCCTACCCTCCCGCCGGCCCGCCGCCTCAGCAGCAGTGGCCCCAGCAGGCCGCCGGCGGCGCCGGGGACCAGGGCGAGCCCGAGTACTTCGACCCCTACGGTCAACCGCACCCACCGCACCCCCACCCGTACCAGCAGCCCCCGCACGAGGCCTCGTACGCCGACAACCCCGGCTACACCCAGGCCTTCTCCATCGGCGAGGACCCGTACGGCCAGGCCGCGCCCTACCAGGGCGCGACCTACCAGGCCGGCGCCACCCCGGCCCCCCCGGCCGGTCCGCGGCTGCACTGGAAGGAACTCCTGCGCGGCATCGTGATGCGGCCGGGCCCGACGTTCTTCCGGATGCGGGACTACCCCGTCTGGGGCCCGGCGCTGATCGTGACGTTCATCTACGGCATGCTCGCGGTCTTCGGCTTCGACAAGGCCCGCGAGGACGCCATCAAGGCCACCCTCACCCAGGCCGTCCCGATCGTCCTCAGCACCGGCGTCGCGTTCGTCATCTGCGGCCTGATCCTGGGCGGCGTCACCCACACCCTCGCCCGCCAACTGGGCGGCGACGGCGCGTGGCAGCCGACCGTGGGCCTGTCGATGCTGGTCATGTCCATCACCGACGCGCCGCGCCTGCTGTTCGCGATCTTCCTCGGCGGCGACAACATGGTCGTCCAGATCCTGGGGTGGGCCACCTGGCTCGCGGCCGGCGCGCTCTTCACCTCGCTGATGAGCAAGTCGCACGACCTGCCCTGGCCGAAGGCGCTCGGCGCGTCCGCGATCCAGCTGGTAGCGCTCCTGTCGATCATCAAGCTCGGCACGATCTGAGCCCTCCACACCCATACGGAAGGGGACCGGCGCCACCGCGCCGGTCCCCTTCCGTACGTCGACCTGCCCCTCGCCGCCGTCAGGCGTCGAGTACCTGACCCTCGCGCTTGACCACGGGCGGTTCGACCGACCACGGGAAGTTGATCCACTCGTCGGTCTTCTTCCACACGTACTCGCACTTCACGAGCGAGTGCGACTTCTCGTAGATGACGGCCGACCGGACCTCCGCCACCGTCCCCAGGCAGAAGTCGTGCACCAGCTTGAGCGTCTTGCCGGTGTCGGCGACGTCGTCGGCGATCAGCACCTTCTTGTCGGTGAAGTCGATCGCCTCGGGGACCGGTGCCAGCATGACCGGCATCTCCAGCGTCGTGCCGACGCCCGTGTAGAACTCCACGTTGACCAGGTGGATGTTCTTGCAGTCCAGCGCGTACGCCAGCCCGCCGGCGACGAAGACGCCGCCGCGGGCGATGCTCAGGATGATGTCGGGCTCGTAGCCGTCGTCGGCGATGGTCTGCGCCAGCTCGCGCACGGCGCGCCCGAACCCGTCGTAGGTCAGGTTCTCGCGTACTTCGCTCATGCCTCGTGCCTCACCTGGGTGCGGTGGAAGTTCTGGAAGGAGCGCGACGCCGTCGGCCCGCGCTGGCCCTGGTACCGCGATCCGTACCGCTCGCTGCCGTACGGGAACTCGGCGGGGGAGCTCAGCCGGAACAGGCACAGCTGGCCGATCTTCATCCCCGGCCACAGCTTGATCGGCAGGGTGGCGAGGTTCGACAGCTCCAAGGTCACGTGGCCCGAGAAGCCCGGGTCGATGAAGCCGGCGGTGGAATGCGTGACCAGCCCCAGGCGGCCGAGGCTCGACTTCCCCTCCAGCCGGGAGGCGATGTCCTCGGGCAGCGAGATGACCTCGTAGGTCGAGGCGAGCACGAACTCGCCCGGGTGGAGGATGAACGCCTCGTCCCCGTCCGGCTCGACCATCCGGGTCAGGTCCGGCTGCTCGGTGGCGGGGTCGATGTGGGCGTAGCGGTGGTTCTCGAAGACCCGGAAGAACCGGTCGAGACGCACATCGATGCTGGAGGGCTGCACCATCGACTCGTCGAACGGGTCGATGCGAACCCGTCCGCTGTCGATCTCGGCCCGGATGTCTTTGTCAGAGAGAAGCACGTCCCGAGGATACGCAGAGCGCCCGGGCCACCCCCAATCGAGAGCGGCGCCCGCGCGCCCCGCCTCCCCGCCCCGACGACTACCGCTTCGGGCCGCCCACGGGCACGGCATGCCTCAGCCGCGCACACCGCGGACACCGCAGCAACCGCCCGGGCCCGATCCGGGCGGCACCGAGCTGCCGCAACGGGAAGGAGGCGGTGCTGAACACGTGCCCTTCGGCACAACGGACGACGGTGTGCTCCATCGAGTCCCTTTCCCCAACGAGCCGTACTACGACGAATCGCCACATTAGGGGATGACCCGAACCCACTCCAGCCGCCGCTCCGAACCTTAAGCTACCCCCCAACTCCCGCCCCCACGAACCCTCCTGCCGCCCACGAACGACAACGACCCCGCGGCGGATTCACCGGGGGTCGATCATGAGGTAGAGTGGGCAAAGATGGGGTTCCAGACAGCTGGATACCTATGCGGATGTAGTTTAATGGTAGAACATGAGCTTCCCAAGCTTATAGCGCGGGTTCGATTCCCGTCATCCGCTCCACAGCAAAGCCCCAGGTCAGCGACCTGGGGTTTGTTTGTTGTCTAGACCTCTTCGGGCCCGCGTGTCATTCGCGTGCCATAACTCTCCTGACAGGGCGTCAGGTTGCTGTCGCGCCCCCTGTGAGGATCACCTCGCCCGAGCAGTCCGCCCGGATGCCGGCGGCGCGGGCACGAACATGTGCCCGGCCCCAGCCGGGCTGGGCCGCCCCCTGTCGCCGGGCACCCGCTGGAGCCGCACGGTGGCGTCGATGTCGTCGGCGAGCCTGCGCTGGTGCTCCTTCGTGGAGTGCTGGTAGATCAGCTGGGCCCGCTCCGGGGACTGGCCCGCGCGGACCATGAGGTCCTTCAGCTTGGCGCCGGTGTCGGCGGCGAGGGTGTTCCCGGTGTGGCGCAGATCGTAGAAGCGGAACTCCTTCGGCATGGCGACCGCCTCGCGGGCTTTGCGCCACTTCCTGCCGAAGGAGGTCCCACGCAGGGGTGCGCCCACCGAAGAGGCGGGGCGCCGCGGTGGTAGTCACCCGCACCGCCCACATCCGTACGACGCACGATCAGCACACCCTCGTCGTCAACGACCGACGGCAGCCGGAACCGCTCACCTCGTTCCAGACGGAGCAAGTTATCGGCCAAGACACTCCACCCCGTCGGGGAAGCGCGGCTCGGCCGTTGCCGCCCTGGGGCGGCGGTGCGGACCGGAGCCAGGCGGCACCGGTCCGCCAGGCAGCGACCGAGGGCGGATCGCAGCCGGGGAGAAGTCCGCACCCCGACGCAAGCGCTCGCCGAATCGGACGGCAGCTCGATGGCCGCCGCCATCACTGGCGGCGACCATCTCCCTCCCGGAGCAAGCAGGTGTGCCCCGGAAGCACACCTGGTCGTTCAGTGACTGAGCAAGGTGAGAGTCCCGGCGCTGATGGCGCCCCGCAGGACGTGGGCGATCTCCTCCGGCTTGAGGTCGATGCCGTCGAGGCCTTCGACGGTCAGCGGGATCTCCTCCAGCGCGTACTCGCCCCGGTCTTCGGCGCTGAACTCGGGCCCGGTGCGGTCCTCGAAGGACCAGGTGGCGATGCGGGCGAGGTAGAAGAGCTGGCGCTCGTCGTCGGTCTCCATCGTGTGGAGGAGTCGGACGATCTCGGCCTTCCCGGCGATCTCCTCGTGGATCTCCCGGTGGAGGGCGGCCTCCCGGGACTCGTCGCCGGGCTCGACTCCGCCACCGGGAAGCACCCAGTACGGGGGGATGTCGGGCTTGGTGCGGCGGATGACCAGCATCGTGTCGTCGGCGGTGACGAGGACGGCGCGGACTCGTTCCTTCATTTCGGTCTGTCTCCTTGCTTGTTGTCGGTCTCAGTGCAGCAGCCGGCCGCCGTCGACGTGGACGGATTGCCCAGTGATGAACGATGCGGAGGGGCCCACGAGGAATGCCACCAGGGCCGCGACGTCCTCGGGCCGGCCACGGCGAGGGACGCACTGGCGCTTGATCTGGTCTTCCGGGCGCCCCCGATCTCGGCGCCGATGCCGGTGGCTCCGCCGGTGACGAGCGCGTTGCGGCCATGAAGTGGGCGGGCCTGGAGAGGGGTCTCAAGCAGGGGCAGGGACCTGGCTGCTCCGTTCGCCAGAGTGGGAGTGAGGGGCCGGTGTGGTGGTGAAGAAGGTGTCGATCGGCGTGAGCGGGTGCTGACTCTCGGCGAGCTTGATCAGCACGAGCAGGAGGTCGTGGCCGGTCAGCCGGGTGGGCGGGATAACGCCGAGGATGCGCATGGCGAGGAAGGCGTGGATCTCCTCCAGGCCGCAGCCGTCCTCCCCACGGAGGCGGTGCAAGGCCCTTGTGATGGCCGCACTGCGCCCGGGCCCGGTGTTCCAGGAGTAACGGACGTCGATGTGGCGGCTGCCCTCGTGCACCTCCAGGTGCACGACGCGCGGGCGGGTCAGTGGTGGCAGGGCGAGGTAGAGGCCCGGGACGCACTCCGCCAGTGACACGCGCCTCCCTGTCTCGTCGGCCGCCGCCCGCAGGTCAGCGCAGACGCCGTCTACGAGTCGGTCGAGGCGGGGCTGCACGGCCGGGTCGCGGTCGGCGAGGGCGATGACGTCGCCCATGAGCAGCTCGCACCGTCCGGTGGCGAAGACGTCCTCGTAGGCGAGGAGCTGTGGCCACCGCCTTGTGGAAGGTGGCCGCTGCCACCGCAGCCTGCCGGGGGCCCGTACTCACGCCCCCTCCCCAGGGAGGGTGTCCGGCCAGCCCTGGAGAACGACGGTCGCAAGCGCTTCGGCGGCCGGGCGCTCGGTGCGGGCGGTGGTGACCGCACTAGCGGGCATGGCCCTTGACGCCGTAGGCGGCCGTCGTCACGCACCCATAGGCCTCGACAGGGTGCGCCCCGTGTGGCGGACGTCGTGGAGCGTGAGCGGCTTCAGCATGCCGAAGCCCACGATGGAAGTCCACAGAGGAGAGGAACCCCAGCCGGAGCACGGCTGGGGTTCCTCGATGCGGTGAGTGTGGTCAGCGGGTGGAGTCGCCCGGGCCGGGAACCGCTCGTCTCCGCTCCGGCAGGCCGCCCCGAATGGTGATCAGCGGGGATCGGGCGGGTTAGCGCTGCAAGGTGAGGACACCCGGCCGGTACGGCAGTTGGTCGTAGGGGCCGCCCGCGGTGGGGGACTTGCCCTGGTAGAGGAACTGCAGGTTGCAGGGGTCGATGGTCATGGTCTGGTCGGGGTTGTTGCGGACCAGGTCACCGTGGCTGATGTCGTTGGTCCAGCCGGCACCGCTGTTCGCCTTGCCCGCGAAGGGCTTGCCTTCGCTCGTGGCCTGCGGGGTCCACGAACCGCTCAGGCCGGAGGCCGTGAACGAGCGGAAGTAGCGCACCTGGTTCGCACCCTTCGCCTCGACGATCATGAGGTACTGGTTCTGGCCCTGGACCTTGTAGACCTGAGGCGCCTCGAACAGGTTGTCCGCCGTGTCGCTCATGACCGTCGTGTACGAGGAGCCGAAGTTGCCCGGGAAGTTCCCGATCGGCATGCTCGCCCGGTAGATCTTGCCGTTGTCACCGGCGAAGAACAGGTACATGTTCTTGTCGTCGGCGATCAGGGTCTGGTCGATCGGGCCGGTCGGGGAGTCGGTGCGGGGGATGCTGCCGGTGAACAGCGGCTGCGGCGCGGACCAGCCGTTGGGGTTGGTGGGGTCGTTCGACGTGCGGTAGATGAAGGGCCACGGACCCCACTGGTACGCCAGCACCCAGATCTTCTTGGGCGCGAAGTAGAACAGCGTGGGCGCGACCGCGGCCTGGTTCATGCCGCTCTGGCCGGCCGACGCCATGTCCGACCAGTTCGTGAAGGGACCGAACATCATCGAGCCGTACGACGATCCCGAGAAGTCCGTCCCGTAGACCAGGTGCTTGCCGTTGTACGTCACGGTGGTGAAGTCCTTCAGCGAGGCCCATCCGTTCGCCGGCTGCGCCAGCGCACCCGTCGACGTCCACCGGTAGGTCGACGGAAGAGCACACGGGCCGCCCGGCGGCGCGGGCGTCGTCGGGGCCGAGGTCCCGGACAGGCCGGTCCACTTCTGGTTGCCGCCGCCGGACCAGCAGGCGTACAGCTGGATCTTGGTGCGGTTGGCGGTGGCCGCGCCGACGGCGTCGAGGCACAACCCGGACTGGACGCCGGCGATCGTGCCGTCGGTGTTGATGTTCCACTGCTGGCCGGCGCCGCCGTTGCAGTCCCCGATGACCACCGCGGTGCCGTTGGTGGTGCCGTTGGCCATGGCGCTCAGGCACTTGGTGCCGTAGATCATCAGCTGCTTGTCGGAGGTGTAGGTCCACCGCTGGTTGGTCTGCCCGTTGCAGTCCCACAACTGCGCCTGCGTGCCGTTGACGGTGGTGGAGCCGTTGATGTCGATACAACGGCCGGAGGCGACGCCCTTGATTGCCCCGGTACCGGCCCCGCCGGTGGTACCGGGGGCTGCCTTGAGGGCGTTCACGACGGCGGTGTAGGCGGCCTTGGGGTTGCCGTTATTGTCGAACAGCAGGGGGCTTTCGCCGCTGCGCCAGGAGTCGCTGTCGCGGATGCCCCATACCGTGATGCCGGAGCACCGGGCCACGGACAGGCAGGCCTTGACCGTGTTGGCGTAGTGGGTGGGCGACGCCTGGGCGATGTCCAGCTCGGTGATCTGGACGTCAACACCCAGGGCGGCGAAGTTGGACAAGGTGGTCTGGAAGCCGGACGGAGGGCCGCCGGCGCCGAAGTGGCTCTGGAAGCCGACGCAGTCGATCGGCACGCCGCGGGACTTGAAGTCCTTCACCATGCCGTAGACGCCCTGGGTCTTGGCGTCCGACCAGTTCTCGATGTTGTAGTCGTTGTAGCAGAGCTTGGCCGAGGAATCGGCCGCCCGGGCGGTGCGGAACGCTTCCTCGATGAAGCCGTTGCCCAGCACGTTCTGGAACACCGAGCTGCGGTGCTGGGTGGAACCGTCGGCGAACGCCTCGTTGACCACGTCCCAGGCGTAGATCTTGCCCTTGTAGTGGGTCATCTCGGTGGTGATGTGGTTGTTCATCACGCTGCGCAGCGTGTTCGCGTCGCCGATGGAGCTGACCCAGGCCGGGAGCTGCGAGTGCCAGACCGTGGTGTGGCCGCGCATGCGCTGGCCGTGTGCCGAGGCGTGGTTGACGATCCGGTCGGCGGGGCCGAAGTTGAAATTGCCGCGGGACGGTTCGATGGCGTCCCACTTCATCTCGTTCTCCGGGGTGATCATGTTGAACTCCCGGTCCGCGATCGCGGCGTACGCCGAGTCGCCGAGCCTGCCGGCGGCCACAGCGGTGCCGAAGTACCTGCCCGAGGGGGCCGCCTGCGTACCCAGGGGTGTTGCGGCTCCGGCGGAGCTGGGGAGGAGCGTCACGACACCGGCCACCAGCGCCGCGGCCGACAGTCCTATCGTCAGTGTGCGGCGACGCCGGCCGAGCCGGTGCAGGCCCTTCATGATTCTCCTCGGGAGCCGCGGGTCACCCAGGATGCCGTGATCGTGCGCGCACCGGCCGGTACGGCCTGATCCGCCGCGGGGTGGGTGCGGTGCAGGAGCTGGGGCCGTTCCTGCCCACCGGTCGCCGGGGGTTCGTGGCTGTGTCGCGTCATTGGAGGGGCTTTCTTCCGGGGATACGTCCATGGGGAAAGTCGGGGAACCCGCCACGCCGGCACGTCATGGTGAGCGGCGGGAAGGGCACCCCATGAAGTGGAGGCCTCCGAACTCGCGCTCTCGTAACGGAAAATTCGCGCCGCCCGGACGATTGCCCAGTGATGCATCTCGCAGGCAAAAAGCGTTACGCCAAGCCCCGGGGTCCGCCCCTGGGGAAGGTGCACGCGCCCTGATCGTCAGTGAAACGAGCCGGCAGGATCACCGGCTGTCACTGCGCGACTCGGTCCGAATCGCGCAGGGAGCGTTTCTCAAGCCCATGCCTTGCGCATGACGAAGGAAGCCTGGCCGGCGAAGGACCGAGTGCCGTCGGAGCCATCGAGCCAGATGCCACCGTCGCGGTGGCGGAGGACCGATCCGGGATAGTTGTGCGCGTGCAGGGTCACCGACCCGGCGACCGCCCCGGGGTGTGCGCAGAAGGTGGCGTCTTCACGGAAGAGCTCACTGCCGTCGTCGGTGCTCAGCCGCAGCCGCAGGTCACGATGGCGCAGATAGCGGCCGTCGGCCGAGCTGAAGGTGACGCACCGTGGGTCGGCCAGCCCCCGGACCACCGTGAACGTGACCCGCTGCCGTGTCTGCGCGCTGCTGGACGCGGAGACTCGGCCGAGCGTCGCGAAGTCGTCGGCATACGCCAGGTACAGGCCGGGTTCGTCCACGGACTCCAGCGACTGTGGGCCCAGCGGAACAGTGCCTGCGACGGCGGACGGACTCACCGGGGACGGTCCGGTCGACGTGGTGGTGCGCGACGGGATCGGCGTGGCAGTGCCGACCGTGGGAGCGGCGATGGCGCCGGGCTCCCGGTGCGCCGGTTCGGGCCAGGTCGCGTAGGTGGCGGTCCCGGTGATGAGCACCGCGGCGGTGGCGAGGCTCACCATCGGATGGGCGGTCACCGCGTGGAACTTGCCGATCAGCGCGCTGTGCAGACTTCCTCCCCCCGTCGCCGTGCCGACGGCGGCGTGTGCCGTGGCCAGCCCGGCGGCGCTCGCGGCCGTACCCGGGAGCAGGCCCTTGGCGGCCAGCGCGGCGATGAGTGCGGCCGGGACGGCCAGCGTCGTGAGGCCGAGGGGCAGCAGTTCGGCCGGCACCCGTTCTGCCGTCGTCGCCATGCAGAGGGGGCAGACGCGGGTGTGCCGCGCGATCCGCTTGCGCCACACCGATGAACGGAGACCGTCCCAGCCGACGACGGTCTCGTCCAACTGCGGACAGCGCGGGTCGGCCTCCAGCGCGGCGACGATCGTCCGGCTCAGTTCCAGCTGCTCGCGCATGCGTTGCAGGCGTACTCCGACGTGGGCGACGGTGAGCCCCATCGCGGCGGCGATGTCGTCACGGCTCAGCAGGCCGGCGCATTCCTGCCACCACAGCGACAGCAGCACCCGATGGTCCGGGTCGAGCCACCGGCCGGCTTCGACGACCTGACGGCGCTCGTCCGACACATGCAGACGCAGGATCGTCACGTCCTCGGGTTCGGCGCCGGCGTCCGGTATCTGGAGTGCCTCGTCGATGACCGTGGTCCGGCCGGCGAAGGCGCGTTGCCGGTGCCAGTGAGCATTGATCTGGCGGAGCGTGATCGACACCAGCCAGGAGCGGAAGCTCTCCGGGGCACGCAGGGCAGGCAGGTCGCGCACCACGCGCAGCAGGGTTTCCTGGACGACGTCGTCGACGTCGGCATGCCCGCTCAGCGATCGCCGGACGATGTTGTAGACCAGCGGCAGGTACGCGGCGATCAGCTCCTCGCGTGCCCGGTCGTCACCGGCCTGCGCCGCGACGACCAGCCCCGCGTGGTCCGCATCCATGAGCCCCATTCCTGCCTCCCTCAGAAGAGCGATCCGCCGAGTGCGGTGCAGCCCCTTGGCGTCGGCAAGGGTATGTGGCCAAAGCCCGTGCCTTGGGTCACCGGTCCGGCCCGCGTCCACTTGGCGTGCCGGTACCGCGCGTTGTGGGCTTGTCGGTGGTGTTCCGGCCGCGGCACGAGCGTCAGGCGGCCACTGATCAACGCCTACCGCGCCACCACGAGGTGACCTGAGGACGTTCCCGGCTCGAGGCAACCTTTTGCGGGGCCTGTGACCACAAGGAGTCGGATCCGGCCCTCGCTTCGTGCTGCGCGTCGAGCTGGGCGCGACGATCTCGTTCATCCGGGCAGACCGCTTCAAGCTCGCCAACAGCAACCCGGACCCGGTCGAAAACTCCTCGGACGTGGACTCGGCCGACCGGAGACACGTCTGGGACGCACCGCCGTGGCTCGCGGAGCCCGGCGACGACTTCTTCCGCTACCGGTCGAGGATCTGCGGAGGAGTCCTTCCTCCCTACCGCTGTGCCGCTTCCGGCTGCGGGGCCTGTCGTTCGTCGGGCAGCGACGGGGTGACGTCCGGTCGTGGGCGAAGGAGCAGCGCGACCAGGAGCGCTGCGGCGGCCAGTGCGGCGCTGCCGCAGCGCAGCGCCAGGTGCAGGGCGTCGATGAAGGCGGCGTTGACGGCGTCGCGGACGGGGGCGGGGAGGGCGGCGGTGTTGTCCGGGGCCGTGCCGGGGAGGGGGCGGCCGAGTTCGGACGGTGCGCCGAGCCGGTGGAGCGAGTCGGCCAAGGTGGTGGTGAGCCGGCTGCCGAGGACGGCTCCGAGGACGGCGACGCCGATGACACCGCCGATCTCCCGCAGGGTGTTGAGGGTCGCGGAGGCCATGCCGGCCCGCGCCGGGTCGACGCGCTGCATGACCGCGATGGACACGGGGGTGAACGTCATCCCCATGCCGAGGCCCATGGTGAGCAGTACCCAGACGTACTGCGCGTAGTGGGCACGTGCGCCGTAGAGCGAGAGGGCGCCGAGCCCAGCGGCGCACAGGGCCAGGCCGGCGACCAGCGGGAGGCGGGGGCCGTGCCGTGAGGTGAGCGCGCTCGACAGCGGCGCGGCAACGACGATCATCGCGGTCATCGGCAGGCCCGCCACGCCCGCGTCCGACGGGGACCAGCCCATCACGTCCTGCATGAGCAGGGGCAGGAAGAACGCGGCTCCGAACATGCCGAAGCTGGTCATGAAGCCGCTCACCGCGGCGCCGGTGAGCACCCGGTCCCGGAAGAAGCGCAGGTCGAGCATGGGGTCGGCGCTGCGGGCCTCGACCACGACGAAGGCGGGCAGGGCCGTTGCCGCCACGGCGGCGAAGAGGAGCACCCGGGTGTCGGTCCAGCCCCGGGCAGGCCCCTCGATGAGGGCGTACACCAGTGCCCCGAATCCCAGCGCGGAGAGCGCCTGGCCCGGCAGGTCCAGCCGCCTCGTGCGGGCCGCGAACTCGGGGAGGAACCGGGCCGCGAGCAGCAGACCCGCCACCCCGATGGGGACGTTGATCCAGAAGACGGCGGCCCAGCCGAAGGCGTCCACGATCGGCCCGCCGAGGACCGGGCCGACGGCCAGGCCCAGTGCGGAGACGCCGGACCAGAGGCCGACGGCCCTGGCCCGCTCCTTCTCGTCCGTGAAGACGTGGCGCAGGATGGACAGGCTGCCCGGTGTGAGCAGTGCCGCTCCGAGGCCTTGGAACATCCGGGCGGCGATCAGCGTGCCGGTCGATCCGGACAGCGCCGCGGCCGCCGAGCCCGCCGTGAAGACGGCCAGGCCGGTCAGGAAGACGCGTCTGCGGCCGTACCGGTCGCCCAGGGTGCCGCCGGTGAGCAGGAGGGCCGCGTAGACCAGGCTGTAGCCCTCCACCACCCATTGCAGACCGCTGACGCCGGAGTGCAGCTGCTGCCCGATGCGGGGCAGCGCGTTGTTGACGATGACGTTGTCGAGCATCGCCATGAACATCGTGGCGCACAGGGTGGCGAGCACGAGCCCTTTGCGTCGGGTGTGCGGCTTCATCATCACAATCCCTAACGGTGTTAGTCGCTGGTGCGGCTAGACTGCCTCTAACAGTGTTAGTTGGCAAGCGGGATTCCCTGCGGGGCCCGCGAAGGAGGTGGCCGATGGCCGTGGAGGGCAAGGGCGATGACAGCCCGCAGCAGCCGGGACTCACCCGCCAGGCGCTCGTCCGGGCCGCCCTGCGCGTACTGGAGCGCGAGGGCGTGGGCGGCCTGTCGATGCGCAGGCTCGCCTCCGAACTGGGAGTGAAGGCGCCCTCGCTGTACTGGCACGTGCGCAACAAGGAGGAGCTGCTCGACCTGCTCACCGACGAGCTCATGGCCGATGCGCAGGCGCCGCCCCGAGAGGGCGACTGGCGGGAGCAGCTGCGCGAGTACTGCGTGCGCTACCGCCGGCACCTGCTCGGCAAGCGCGACGCCGCCAAGGTCGTCGCGGGCCGGCTCGTCCCGGGCCCGCACCTGCTGCGCCTGATGGAGGACCAGCTCGGCCGCCTGCGGGAGGCCGGCTTCGCCGACGCCGACGCAGCCATGATCAATTATCTGCTCGGCGCGTTCGTCCAGGGCTTCGTGCTCCAGGAGCTGGGCCCCCTCTCGGCGTCCGAGGCCATGGGCGCCGACCGCCGGGAGGTCGCCACGGCCGCGGGGGAGCAGCTGCGCCGACTGCCGCCGGAGACCTTCCCCCACCTGGTCGCACTCGCCGGTGACCTGACCGGCCCGTCCATGGAAGCCCGCTTCTCGTTCGCCCTCGAACGCGTCCTGGACGGACTGTCCACCCTGCTGGAGCAGAGCTCCGGCGTACGAGAAGAAGGAACGTCCCATGAGTGAGCGCACCTACCGGGTCATCGTCCGCGGCGTGTTCGCCGACCTGGACGATGCCCAGCGCACCCGGCTCCTCGCCTCCGCCGGCGAACACGACATCCTCAGGGCGGCGTTCACCGACGACGGCACCCTCGTCTACGACCGGGAGCTGCGCGCCTTCTCCTTCCGCTGCGTGGTCCGGCAGGCCGCCGACCTGGAGGACGAGGCCGCGGGCGGTGCGGCCTGCGACCGTGCGGCCGCCGCCCTCGCCGCACGCGGCATCGGCCACGGCGCCCTGCGCACCAAGGTCACCAGCGTGGACGACATGAAGATCCGCCGGCCCCGCCGGGGCTGATCGAGCGGCCGGGCCGTCGCTCAGATCAGCCCGTTGTCCCGGGCGTAGAGCGCGGCCTGGGTCCGGTCGCGCAGGCCCAGCCGGCTCAGCACGCGCGAGATGTGGTTCTTGACGGTCCCCTCGCTCAGGTACAGCCGGGCGGCGATCTCCCTGTTCGTGGCGCCCGCGGAGATGAGCCGCAGCACCTCCGTCTCCCGCGGCGTCAGCAGGTCCGGAGCGGGGGCGCCGGCGGCCAGCGCGGCGAGGACCGTCTGATCGAACTGGGCGACACCGGCGTGCGCCAGGCGGACCGCCCGGGCGAGTTCTGCCGCGGGCAGGTTCTTGAGCAGGTAGCCGACCGCGCCCGCCCTCAGCGCCCGTCCGACGTACTCGTCGTCGTTGAACGTCGTCAGCATCACGATCCGGCAGCCGGGCAGCTGCCGCCTCAGCAGCGCCGTGGCGGCCACTCCGTCCATGCCGGGCATCCGGACGTCCATCAGCACCACGTCGGGGTGACACCGCCCGGCCAGGTCCACGGCCTCGGCGCCGTCCCGCGCGCTGCCCACCACCTCGATGCCCGGCTGGATGCCGAGCAGTGCGGCGATGCCCTCGCGGACGAGGTCCTGGTCGTCGACCACGAGGACGCGTACGGTCGCCCCCTCCTGCGCCACGGGCCCGTTCACCACGGCACCCCCACCGTGAGGGCGGTGCCCCGGTCCGAACTGGACAGCTCCAGCGTCCCGTCGGCCAGGCGGACCCGCTCCCGCAGCCCGGCCAGGCCGAAGCCCTCCTCGGCTGCGCCCAGTCCGCTGCCGTTGTCCGTGACGCACAGGCTCGCGCCGAGGTCGTCGTAGCGGACCCGCACGCCGATCTCGGTGGCTCCGGAATGCCGGCAGGCGTTGGTGAGGCCCTCCTGCGCCGCCCGGTACAGCACCAGCAGGGGCCGCCGCTCGACGCCCGACACGTCCAGGGAGATCCGGCGGGCACCGCCGTCCAGGTGGTGCACGAGGTCGGCCAGCGTCCGGGCGAGGCCCACCGGCTCCGACTCCGCCTCGGGGCCGAGAGTGCGCACCGAGGCCCGTACCTCGTCCAGGGCCCGGTTCGCGGACCAGCGGGCATGCGACACCGCCTGCGCGGAGGCGGCCGGATCGAGGGAGACGAACGCCTCGGCCTTCTCCAACTGGATCCCGATCGCGGTCAGGTGGTGCCCGAGACTGTCGTGGATCTCGCGGGCCAGCCGGTTGCGCTCCCGGGCCGCCGACAGCTGCGCCACCTGCGCGAGGGTGTCCTCCAGCCGGCCGCGGGCCCGCTGCTCGCGCACGGCAACCGCCGCCGTGGCCAGCGCCAGTACGATGCCCAGCGCGAACATCAACAGGTCGGAGATGTACTCGGCGCGCACGGCCCAGTCCGGCACCCACAGGGTGAACGCGCCCGCCAGCAGGAGCACACAGCCCGCACCGAGCCACACCGCGGCGGCCGGCCCGAAGGTGAAGAACCCCAGGAACGGCACCAGCACGAACAGCACCCGCGAGAGCCCCGAGGTGTCGAGAGCGGACACCGCGCAGAGCAGTACGACCCTGAAGGCGAACACCGCGCTCCCGGGGATCGGCCACGCCCTCCCGTCGAGAGCCGCCAGCACACACAGCAGCACCGTGAACCCGGCGGAGCGGACGTCGAACCCCGGACCGATCGCGGCGTAGTAGAGACCCCCCGCGAGCACCGCCCCGTAGAGGACGGCAGGTATCCAGGGCACTGGACGCGGCATCGGACGGACCTCCTCGCAAATCCCGTGCCCACGCACGGTCTCCGCAGCGTACGCAGACCCACGGGGCCCGTCCGCACCACGCGACGGACGGAGTGCGGGATGTGGCCGAAGGTCATGTGCCCTCCGGTGCCGCACACCCCTGCCGCTCCGTACTTACCCGCCATGACCTGCGGTTCCTAGGTTTCTCGGCGTCACCACCGCACGAGATGAGGACTCATGCACCTGCGTTCCCTCGCCATCGCACCCCTGCTGTTGGCAACCGTTCTGACAGCCCCGGCGGCCGCCCGGACCCACACCGCCGACATCAAGGTCCCGGGCGCCGAGCACACCGTCTCCGCCCGCCTGACCGATCTGACCACCACGGGCACCAAGCTCACCGGGCACACGGACCCGCTCGACTGGGCGGGCCTGGAGGCTCCCGGCACCACGACCCCCTCGGGCGTCCCCGGCATACAGGTCGACGGCTACTTCCCCGACACCTCCACCACCAACACCAACGTCAACTACGGCTGGAAGCACGACAGCCAGTTCGTCATCCGGCTGCCCGACCACTGGAACGGCGGACTCGTGGTCGCCGGACCGCCGGGACTGCGCAAGCAGTACGCCAACGACCGGATCATCAGCGACCAGGTGCTCGCCAAGGGATACGCCTACGCCGCCACCGACAAGGGCAACACGGGCCCCGAGATCTACAAGGACGGGGACCGCCCCGGCGACGCCATCCTGGAGTGGCACCGCAGGGTCACCGAACTCACCGTCGCCGCCAAACAGGTCACCGACCAGCACTACGGGCGCAGCCCGCGCTTCACCTACGCCGCCGGCCTCTCCGCGGGCGGCTACCTCGTCCGCTGGCAACTCGAACACCGACCCGACCTCTACACCGGCGGCCTCGATTGGAACGCCCTCACCTTCACCCCCGACGGCGGCCTCCTCGCCACCCTCCCGCCCGCCCTGCGCGCCTACCCCCGCTACGACGAGGGCGACCGGACCGCCCAGGCCGCCATGCTTGCCGCCGGCTATCCCAAGGGCTCCGAACCCCAGTGGGGCTGGCACTACGACAAGCAGTGGAACCTCCTCCAGCGCGTGATCCGCGAGGAGCTCGACCCCGACTACGACGGACCCGGAGCCCCCCAGCCGGGCACCCCGCCCTGCCCCGCGGGCACCGGAGCCGGCTGCGACACCGACTACGACTTCGCCTCCCGCCCCCGGGCGGTGCACGAGGCCGTGGAACGGATCTCCCTCACCGGGAACATCCGCCGCCCCCTCATCAGCATCCAGGGCAGCCTCGACGCCCTCACCCCGCCGGCCGCCTTCGGCGACGCCTACCACCGCATGGTCACCACCGCCGGCCGCGCCGGCCTGCACCGCTACGTCACGGTGCCGGGCGGTGCCCACACCGACGGCCTCGTCCCGCTCGACCCGGACCACCTGCGCCCGATGCTCGGCTCCTTCACCAAGGCCCTGAGCGACCTCGAGTGCTGGACGCGACCCACTTCCGCCTCCTGACGGACACACCCCCCGAACGTGCGGAAGCGCCCCGGACGACCAGCGTCCGGGGCATCGGTCCGCGTCTTGCCGTGCCGGCACGAAGCCGTCCCCCGCTTCCGGCCGTCACGCCTCGCGGGCCTGGCGCGTCCGGCGAACCGCGGCCGGCCGCGGGCTCCCTTCGAAGGTGACGGCGCCCTCGCTCGGCCGGTCCCGGCCACCGCGATCCTCAGCCCTCGAGCTGGAGCAGGGGGGCTCGTGTCACCTGCGCTTCCAGCCCCGTGCGAGGCACCACGCTCCGCCGCCGATGAGGACGAAGATCGCTCCGGCCCAGCCGGATGCAGGCGAGCGCGTACCGGTCGACGGCGGTCCCCCGGTAGCCGGCGGGCGCGCGGAAGCCGGGGGCGCCGATGGCCTGCGCGGACTCGTCGCCGACGGGGGTCGCGGTCTCCAGGTCGATGAAGGAGAGGGTGTCGTCGGGGCGGACCAGGATGTTGTTCGGGTGGAGGTCGCCGAAGACGACCCCCTTGGCGTGCATGGCCTCCACGCCCCGCTCCACCTGGTCGAGGATCTTCAAGGCCCAGGCGGTGTACGCCCCGCGCGCGTCCGCGGCCCCGGGGGTGCCGTCGTCGGCCACCATGGGGTTGCGGCTCAGGAGTTCCCGGGCGAGCGGCTTGCCCTCCACGTACTCCCGCGCCAGGAACCAGTGCTCGTGGCCCTTGCGGTAGTCCACGACCGCCGGGATGCAGTCCAGGCCGGACAGCTGCTCCAGCGCCCAGTGCTCGCGCTCCAGCCGGGCCACGGCGTCGGCGCCGTCCTCGTCGAGCCCGGCCAGCGGGCGCGCCTCCTTGAGCAGGACGGAGCCGCCGGTGCGGGTGTCGGTCGCCACGTAGACGCCGCCGCCGTTGGAGAAGTGCAGGGCCCTGGTCGCCCGGAACGGGAAGTCCCGCAGGGTGGCGGCGTTGCGCGCGGCGACCTGTCCGAGGCCACGCCCGCCGACCTGTCCGACCAGCTCGGCCGGCCGCTGCCCGATGTGGAGGAATGGCTGGCACGGCTGGAGTCGGTGGAGCTGACGGCTTTGGCCGATAATGGCTGTATCCGGCCCGCTCCTCCCGCGATCGCCGTGCAGCGCCTGATCGATCTGCGACTGCGGGAGCTGCGTGAGGAGTTGCAGCGGGTGGCGGCCGAGCAGCGGGTCGTCGAGTCGCTGCTCGCGGAGCGCCACGCGGTGCGTGCGGCGGCCGACGACATGTCGGAACGGCCGGCCATCGAACGGGTGGAGGGGACCCCGAACGTCCGGGCGGTGATCGACGAGCTGACGTTCTTCACCCGGCAGGAGGGACTGACCACCCAGCCGCACGGCGCGCTCAGCGCGGCCAGCATCGAGGCGTCCCGGCCGCTGGACGCCCGCATCCTGCGGCGCGGCATACAGATGCGCACGATCATGCGCTCGGCGGCGGTGGAGGACGGCCCGACCCTCGCCTACCTCCAGGAGATCTCGGCGATGGGCGCGGAGATCCGGATCTCGGACAAGCCGCTGGAACGGATGCTCGTCTTCGACCGGGCCGCGGCGCTGACCCCGATCGACCCGCAGAACCCGCGCCTGGGGGCCCTGGTGATCCGGGAGGCGGGGCTGGTGGCCAACCTGGTGTCGCTGTTCGAGCGGATGTGGTCGGACTCCGTCGACCTGCGCGAGGCGGTCGCGGCCCGCCAGGGTACGGGCGCCGCGCTCACCGGGATCGAACGCAAGGTGCTGACCACCATGTACCAGGCGGAGAAGGACGAGAGCGGGGCCCGCGAGGTCGGCGTCTCCGTCCGCACCTACCGCAAGTACGTGGCGGACCTCATGCAGCGCCTTGGGGCGACGAACCGCTTCCAGGCCGCACTGCTGGCCCGCGACCACGGCTGGATCTAGTGACCTGACCGCCCCGTTGCTACGCGGCCGGCGGGCGCGGGCCGGGCCGGAAGACGCGGTCGAGGTGGTGGTCGAGGACCGCGACGGCGGACTGCGGGGTGCGCTGGCCGACCAGGATGCTGGTGCCCATCGTCGCCGTCATCGCCAGCAGGCTGATCGCCTCCGTACGGGCGTCGGCGTCCGGGTCGGCCAGGCCCTCGGCCTGGGCCCGCTCCAGCAGCCCCGTCAGCGCGTTCTCCGCGGCGTCGGGACTGTCGATGAAGGGCTGGGCGGCCAGCGCCTCGTCGGTCACGGAAAGGATCGAGTAGGAGCTGTAGAGGAGGTGGAAGGTACGGCTCTCCTCGTCGGTCGGCAGGGAGGCCAGCAGCAGCGCCTCGACGGTCGCACGCGGACCCGGTTCGGGGCCGGCGTCACGCAGGCGGGCGCCCACGCGGGCGGTGAAGCGGTCGGTCAGGTGCTGTAGCCCGTAGAAGAGCAGCTTCTCCTTGGTCTGGAAGTAGTACTGCACGAGCCGGAGGGACACCCCGGCTTCGGCGGCCACGTCGCGCATGCCGACGGCGTGCAGCCCTCGCCGCCCCGCGACCCGGATGAGCGCCTCGGCGATCTGGGCGCGCCGTTCCTCGTGGTCCACGCGTTTCGGCATGTGTTCGGCTCTCTGTCCTTCGTCGTCGGATCCGTCGTGGCCGGGCCTCTTCATGACTCGCGACACTCTTCATGATACCGCCGTATCAACATCATGATACGTTCGTACCACGAAGAACGGATCTTCCCCCGGAGGTGCCCCGTGCCCAGGAACACGACCCGCGTGCGCCGCGACGTCGGCCGCTACGTCAACGACGAGCTGCGCGACCGGTACTTCGCCGCCTGCGAAGCCGTCTACGCGATGGGCGCGCCCGCCCGCTGCGAGACGGACGTCGAGACGAGCTTCGGCACCACGCACGTCTACCGGTACGGCCCCACCGACCCGGCCGGCGAGTCCCGCACCCCGATCGTCCTGATCCACGGCGCGGGCTACTGCTCGGCGATGTGGTATCCCAACACCCCCGCGCTCAGCGCCGAACGGCCCGTCTACGCGCTCGACACCCCCGGCGACGCCGGGCGCAGCGTCCAGCGCGAGCCCATGTGGCAACCCGAGCGCGCCGCCCAGTGGATGGACGAGGCCCTCGACGCCCTCGGCCTCGACCGGGTCCACCTCGTCGGCTCCTCCTACGGCGGCTGGCTCGTCATCAACCAGGCACACCTGCGGCCCGGACGGCTCGCCTCGGTCACCGCCCTCGACCCGGGCGGCCTGGAAAAGGTGGGCCTGCGCTTCTTCGCCTGGGTCTTCGTGAGCCTCTTCGCCACCTTCGCCCCCAAAGCGCTGCGCCCGCGGCTCGCCTCCTGGCTGGAGCAGCCCGTCATCGCCGTTCCCGAGCTGCGCAAGTGGGTCCACGCCGGCGCCCGGGCCTTCCGCATACGCCGCCCCGCACCCCTGCCGCTGACCGACGCCGAACTGGGTTCCATCCGCACGCCGTTCTACCTGGTCATGGGCAAGCGGAGCCTGCTCGTGCACCCGAGGAGGCAGCTGGAGCGCGTACCGCGCCTGATCCCGGGGGCCCGCGCCGAGATCATCGCCGCCACGGGTCACGGACCGCAGATCGACCACCCCGACGTGGTCAACGCCCGGATGCTGGGTTTCATGGCGGACGTCGACGCGCAGGCCGACGCGTAGGTGGCGGTCGCCTTGCCGCCGGGCGGGGGTGCGGCGTGCTGCGTTCGGGTGGTGGTTACGCGTTGAACAGGGGCCGTTCATGTGGCGCTCATAGCTTCGGAGGGACCGAGTAGTCCTTTCGAGGGGATCCTCCAGCAGATGCGCCGCAGACCTGTGAAGACGTTGACCGTTATGGCCCTTGCGGGGGCCCTGGCCGCCGGGACGGCGGGCGCCGCCAACTCCGCGCCGCAGAACAGCGACCATGACAAGGAAATCCGCAACGTCATCTACCTGCTCGGTGACGGAATGGGCCGCACTCACGTCACGGCCGCCCGCGACCGGTTCTACGGCGCCGGCGGGAAGCTGACGATGGAGACCCTCCCCTTCACGGGTGCGGTCGCCACGTACGCCGTCGAGAAGGGCACCGCCAAGCCCTCCCTCGTGACCGACTCGGCCAGCTCCGCCACCGCCTGGTCCTCGGGCGTCAAGACGTACAACGCCGCGATCGGCGTGGACTCGTACGAGAAGAAGGTCGCCACGCTGATGGAGCAGGCCAAGGCGGCCGGCTTCGCCACGGGCAACGTCTCCACCGCCGAGGTCACCGACGCCACCCCGGCGGCCGAGTTCAGCCACGCGCTGCTGCGCGGCTGCCAGGGCCCGGTCTACTCCGACGCCGCCTGCCTCCCGAAGAAGGAGGACGGTACGTACGAGGCCGCGCCCGCCGACAAGACGCTGATCACGCCGATCGCCGAGCAGATCGCCCGCAACGGCACCGCCGACGTCGTCTTCGGCGGCGGCCTCGCCCGCTTCGAGCCGGACGACCAGAAGGCCCTCCAGGCCCAGGGCTACCAGGTGCTCGGCAGCTTCGGTGACGCCGCGCTGCCCGCCCAGACCGCCGCCAGCCAGAAGGTCGCCACCAAGGCCGACCTCGACAACGCCAAGGGCAAGAAGGTCATCGGCCTCTTCAACCGCGGCAACCTGACGGTCGAGCAGGCCAAGGCCGCTCTGCCCGCCGACGCCCCGCAGAAGCAGGAGCCGTCGCTCGCCGACATGGCCCGCAAGTCGATCGCGCTGCTCTCCGACCGCAAGCAGCAGGAGCGCGGCAAGGGCAAGGGCTTCTTCCTCCAGATCGAGGGCGCCCAGATCGACAAGCGCTCGCACGCCAACGACGCCGCGCAGACGCTCGGTGAGGTCAAGGCGTTCGACGACGCGGTGAAGGCCGCGTACGACTTCGCGAAGAAGGACGGCCACACGCTGGTGATCGTCACGGCCGACCACGAGTGCGCCGGCTTCAACATCATCGAGCACGGCACCTACACCAACGCCGAAGCGGTCGCGCCCCCGGCCAACACCGACGCGGGCAACCCGGCCAACAACAGCACCCCCTCGCGCGCCACTTCCGGCGCCAAGGACACCACCCGCTCGACCGGCATCCTCAACGGCGCGGGTTCGGGTGACGTGAAGAACTTCGCGCCGGCCACCTTCCGCACCCCGGACGACGCGCCGGGCGTGAAGGACGGCAGCCCGGAGGCCAGCCTGTGGCTGACCTACCTGTCCGGCAACCACACCGGCGCCGACGTGCCGATCTTCGCCTACGGCCCGAACGGCAGCGCGTTCGCCGCGAGCCAGAACAACACCGAGCTCCACACGAAGATGTACCGCTCGCTGTTCGGCCGCTCGCCCCAGCACCACTGACCCCTCGTGCGAGCGGGGCCGGGGGGCGCACTCCTCCCGGCCCCGCCCCCTTCCTGGAGCCTTCGATGAGACACCCCCTCCGCCGCACCGCCGCCGCGCTGGTCCCGGCCGTGGCCGCACTCGCCCTCGTCACCGGCTGCTCGGGCAGCGCGGGGAGGGCCGGCCCCGCCGGGGAACCGGCCGTCGCCGCCTCGCCGGTCGCCGCGCCCGCACCGCGCAGCGCGCCCGCACCGGCCGCCGTCCTCGCGCAGCCCGCCCGGCAGGGCGAAGTCCGCGTGGAGCAGGGTCCGTTCACCGACCGGCTGCGGCTGGACCGGCTCACCCTCACCGACCGGCAGACCGTCACCGGGCACGCCACCATCACGGCGGACGTCAGCGACACCCTGGCCCTGGAGCTGGCGGTGGCCTACTACGACGCCTCCGGCCACCTCGTGGGAACCGGGGCGTTCCAGTACCAGGAGGAGGGCGAGGACGCGCACGGCGCCGAGCACCACGACGGCCCCCGCGCGGCGGGCGACGGGATCGACTTCACCGTGTCGCCGGGCAAGCTCACCGGCACCCCGGCCAGCGCCGTGCTGACCGTTCCGGTGCTGGTCAGCGAGTAGCCGCCCGGGCCCGCACTCAGCTCCGCGCGCGCGGGGAGAGGCGGTTCACCAGCTCGGCCAGGTCTTCGCAGGCCTGCTGGATCTTGAGGCGGACATTGTTCTGCTCGGTGACCAGCGCAGACAGCAGCAGCGCGGTCAGGGCCACGGAGCCGTTGAGGGCCATCAGGTTGGCCATCACCTCGAGGATGCCGTGGCGGGCGAACGGCCCCGCCCGGTCGGCGGCCGCCCACACCGCCGCCACCGAGACCAGCAGCGCGCAGGGCGCCGCCCCGACCAGCTGGAACCTGACGGCCGCCCAGATCAGCAGCGGGAACACGAGGAAGAGCAGCGAGAGCGAGCTGCGCGTCACCAGGAGGGTGACCAGCACGGCCACGACCAGCAGCGCCACCGCCTCGGCCGTGCGGTACAGGTCGCGCGGCAGCCGCATCCGGGGCAGCGCCAGGAGCAGCGGCGTCCCCACCAGCACGCCCATCGCGTCCCCTGCCCACCAGGCCGCCCACACGGGCCAGAACCCGCTCCACGGCAGGGTCCCGACGAGCGCCAGCACCCCGGTGCCGACGGTCGCGCTGAGCAGCATCGGCAGCAGGCCGCCCAGGAACACCAGCGCCAGGCCGTCGCGCAGCCGGTCCAGCTCGGGGTGGAAGTGTGCGCGGCGGAGCATCGCGTAGGCCCACAGCGGGGCCAGGGTGTTGCCGGCGATGATGGCGAGCGCGCTCGGCTCGACCGGGCCGAGCGTCCGGATGACCAGGTACGTGCCCAGCGCGATGCCCGGCCAGATCCGCGCCCCCCGCCACAGCAGGGCGGTGACGGCGATCCCCGTGGGCAGCCACAACGGCGTGACCTGCGCTCCCGCCACGACCACGCGCTGGAGCAGGCCCAGCCGGCCGGTCCCGTAGTAGGCCGCGGCCACCGCGAGGATCCACAGCGCCTGACGCGGTAGGGACAGGGCGGGGGAGGGACCTGGCCGCCGCTGCCCTCGCTCGGTGCTCACCCCACGTATGAGACAACGGCTCCGGCCCCGCGCGGGTTCCTGACACGCCCTATGGGCCGGGCGGCGCGTCGTCACCGCGCGGACCGGCACGCGACGACCGACAGCCGGCCCTACCGGCCGGGCGGCGCGTCGTGCCGCAGGACCAGGACAGCCGCGTCGTCCGCATGGCCGGTGGAGTCGGCCACCCGCAACACCTCCGCGGCCAGTTCCTCCGGATCCGCCGCCGCGCCGTCCCGGACCACCCGGGCCACCTGCCCCAGCCCCGTCGCGATCGGGAACGAGGGACCCTCCACCACCCCGTCGGTGAGCAGGACGTACGCCCCCGCCCGGCCGAGGGACCGGGCCGTCACCGGGTAGTCGCCCCCGGCCAGCACGCCCAGCGGGAGCCCGCCCTCGTCCTCGGCGATGCCGTACGCGCCGTCCACCGTGGCCCACACCGCCGGGATGTGCCCGGCGCGGGCCCCTTCGAGCCGCCAGGTCCGGGGGTCGAAACGCAGGAAGCTGCACGTGGCGAAGAGGTCCCGGCCGACCGACAGCAGCAGGTCGTTGGCCCGCGCCAGCACGTCCCCGGGATCGGACGCGGCGGCGGCAACCGCGCGCAGGGCTATCCGGATCTGGCCCATGAAGGCCGCCGCCTCCACGTCGTGGCCCTGCACGTCGCCGATGGAGAACGCCAGCGACCCGTCCCCCAGACGGAAGCCGTCGTACCAGTCGCCGCCGACCTCCAGCCCGCCACGGGCCGGCGAGTAGCACGCCGCGGTACGCAGCCCCGGCACGTCGGGCAGTGACGCCGGGAGCATCTCGCGTTGCAGGGCCTCGGCCAGCTCCACGCGGGCCCGCTGGAACTCGGCCCCCACCCGCGCCTGCGCGGTGAGCCGTCCGAGCGTGGCCAGGAGGTCATCGGCGCTCACCGGCCGTGGGGAACGACGCCGGTTCATGGACCGCTCCCTCTGGACGACCGGTTCTCCCTGTCCTGCACCCCAGGGTAGGTGCGGGGCTCAGCTCCCGCAGTACGTGTCCTGCCGCGGGCGCTGCCCGGTGGTGAGGAACCGGGTCACCGCCCGGTCGCCGCAGCCGTTGCCGTTGCCCAGGTAGGAGCCGTGGCCGCCCGCGTCGACGCTGACCAGCCGGGCCCGGCCGCCGAACGCCTCGCGCATCTTGAGGGCGCCGGCGTACGGGGTGGAGGGATCGCGCAGGTTCTGGACCATCAGGACGTTGGACGGCCCGTCCGGGGTGATCCGGGTGGGCTCCTGCGCCGGGCGGTCCTTCCAGAAGGAGCAGGGGGTGATGTTCACCGGCATCCCGGCCGTGAGCGGGTGCGCCGTGCGGTCGGCGGCCACGGCGCGCTCGTACGCGGCCACGTCCCCGGGCCAGGCCACGTCGTTGCAGATGGCCCCGAGGACCGCCGCCGCGCCCGTGTCCGGCAGCGGCCCGGAGACGTCGGGCGGCAGGACGGGTTCGGCGGCCGGGTCCTGGGCGGCCAGCAGGAGCCGGGCGACGGGGGCGAAGTCGTTGCCGTAGAGGCTGGTCTGGAGGGCCTGGCGCAGCCGGTTGCCGGTCAGTGGCACGCCCGGGACGTCGGACCGGCGGGGCTCGCGGTCCAGCTTCGCCGCGGTCTCCAGGAAGAGGGGGCGTACGTCCTCGGGGTGCGCGGCGAGCCGCAGGCCTTCGGCGTCCCGCGCCGGGTCGGCCGCCCAGGCCGCGAAGTCGGGAAAGCGGTCGTCGGCGCCGGCCGACATGTTCGCGAGCCAGCCGCGCGCGACGCGGTCCGGGTCGGGGTCTCCGCTGCTGTCCAGCACCAGGCGGTCGGTGTGCTGCGGGAACCGCTGGGCGTACACCGCGCCCACGTAGGTCCCGTACGAGGTGCCCCACGCCGACAGCTTCCGCTCGCCGAGGGCCTGGCGGAGCCGGTCGATGTCGCGCACCTCGTTGGCGGTGGTGAAGCTGCGCAGCTCGGGCCCCCCGTGCTCGGCGCAGGCCTGGGCGACCCTGCGGGAGCGCGCCACGTTCTGCGCGACGTCCCCGTCCGGGCCGGGCCAGGACCGCAGGGTGACCAGGTGCCGGTCCTCCTCGGCCAGGCCGCAGGCGGCAGTGCTGCTGCCGCCGACGCCGCGCGGGTCGAGGGAGACGAGGTCGTAGGCGCCGGCCATCTCCCGGGCCAGGGCCCGGCCCGTGGACGTCAGCTTCTGGACGCCGGAGCCGCCCGGGCCGCCGGGGATCACCAGCAGCGTCCCGCGCCGGGCCTGCGGACGGTCGCTGCGCAGCCGGGTCACGGCGACGTGCAGCTGCCGGCCGCCCGGGTCGCCGTAGTCGAGGGGGACGGGGAGCGTCGCGCACTGCTGTCCGGGCAGGGCGCCCTTGTGGGTGCAGTCGTGCCAGTCGAGGGCGGCCACGGCTGCGGCCTGCGGGGCGGTCGTCCCGGGGGTGGTGGCGCCGGCCGGGCTGGTGGTGACGGCCACGGCGGAAAGGGTGAGGGCGGCGAGGGCGGCGGCCTTGCGGCGGCGGTAACCGGTCATGGCCACATGCTTGTCGAAGGCCCGGCGCCGCCCCATCCGGCTGCCGGGACGGCCGTAGGGGGGCCAGCCCCACCGGGGCTGCCCGGGGGAACCCGCGCGGCCGGGGGCCGGGGTGCGCCGGGGTGCCTACGCTGGCGCCCATGATGACGAGGCTGCTGCGCGGGCTGCCGGAGGGCGGCGGGGCCCGGGACCGGGTCGCCGAGCTGTACTGGCAGGCCTTCGGGGCGCAGCTGGGCCCGGCGCTGGGCCCCGCCGCGGCCGGGCGGCGGTTCATCGCCGCGCACCTGGACCCGGACCGGGCGCTGACCGCCGTCTCCCCTGACGGCCGGGTGCTGGGCGTCGTCGGATTCCAGCTCGCCGGGCGGGGCCTGATCGGCGGTGACACGGCCGCTGTGAGGGCGGAGTACGGGCAGGTCAGGGGCTTGTGGCGGGCGTACCTGCTGGCCCTGTCGCAGCGCACGCCGGCGCGCGGCGAGCTCGTCCTGGACGGCATCGCCGTGGACCGGTCCGAGCCCGGCCTGGAGGTGGAGGCGCTGCTGCTGGAGGGCGTCGAGGCGGTCGCCGCCGAGCAGGGGTGCCGGCGCGTCCGGCTGGACGTGGCCGCGGGGGACACCGCCGCCCGGGCCCGCTACGAAGGGCTCGGGTTCCGGGCGGTCCGGGTACCGCGGACTCCGTGGCCCCGGGACGTACTGGGCTTCGGGGCGGTGACGACCCTGCACAGATCCGTACCGCCGCAACCGGGGACGTGACCCGGAAGGCCGGAAGGAAACTTCGGGTATGGAATGGTTGGGGCGGGTATATCACCCGGGACAGCGCAACGACGGCCCCTATCCGGGACCCCTCCGTCGCAGGAGCGCAGAGTGATGGACCGTACAGAACTCACAGACGTCGCGACCCATGAGGCCAGGGCCCTTTCCGTGGCCCTGTTCCGCAGGCTGGCCGGGCTGGAGGAAGGCACCGCCGAGTACTCGTACGTCCGCAACTCCCTCGTCGAGCTCAACATCAGCCTGGTGCGGTACGCGGCCCGGCGCTTCCGGGGCCGCAGCGAGCCGATGGAGGACATCGTCCAGGTCGGCACGATCGGCCTGATCAAGGCCATCAACCGGTTCGACCCCGACCGCGGTGTCGAATTCACCTCGTTCGCCATGCCCACCATCACCGGCGAGATCAAGCGGTTCTTCCGCGACACGAGCTGGGCCGTCAAGGTCCCCCGCCGGCTCCAGGAGCTGCGCATCGACACGGCCAAGGCGCACGACTGTCTGGAACAGGACCTCGGCCGCGAGCCCACCGACTCCGAGCTCGCCGAGCAACTGCACGTCTCGCCGGAGGAGCTGGCCGAGGGCCGCAAGGCGGCGCGCGCCTACTCCGCGCGTTCCCTGGACGCGCCGACGCAGGAGGAGAGCGACCGGGATCCGTATGCCGCGCCGACGGCGCTGAGCGAGGAGGAGGGCGCGTACGACCTCATCGAGTGCCTGGAGTCGCTCAAGCCGATGCTGGCCGGGCTCTCGCCGCGCGAGCGGACGCTGCTGGAACTGCGCTTCGGGCAGGAGCTCACTCAGTCCGAGATCGGCGGGCTGCTGGGGCTGTCGCAGATGCACGTCTCGCGGCTGCTGAACCGGACCCTGACCCGGCTCCGTCAGGAGTTCCTCACGGACGCGGAGGAGATTTCGCAGGAGGTTCCCGGGACGCCGGGGACGGCCGGGAGCCCCGTGCCGGCCGAGAACCCCGGGACCGCCAGGATCTCAGGGGCTGCTAGGAGCTCCGGGACGGCCAGGAACCCTGGGACCGCCAGCTCCGGGACCGTCAGGAACTCTGCGACCGCCAGGAGCCCTGGGGCGGCTAAGAACCCTGGGACGGCTGGGAGCTCTGGGTCCCGCCGGGAACCGGCGGGTGCGGCTGAGCCGGGGGCGGCACCTCCAGCCAGACCGTCTTCCCGGGAAAAGCGCCGCCGGAAGGCTCGGCGCCCCAGCTCCTCGCGAGCCGTGCCAGCACGATGAGGCCGTGACCTCCCGGCCGGCTGCGGTCGCCCGGCGGCCGTCGGCGGGGAGGCTCGGGACTGTCGTCGCTGACTTCCACACGCAGGCCGTCCACGCTGTGCCGCAGGACCAGTTCCCGGGGGCCTCCGGCATGCAGACAGGCGTTGGTGACGACCTCCGAGACCAGCAGGAGCACGTCCTCCATCGCCTCGGGGTCACGGCGCCACTGCCAGTCCGTGAGCGCCTGCCGGGTGAAGTCGCGGCAGCGGGTGACGACGCCGGTCGTCGCACCGCCCAGGACCAGCCTCCGCGTCTGCTCGGCCACAGGGCCTCCCGTCTCCGCGCGTACGTGCCCGCACGCCCGTCTCCGCGCGCACTCCTGCGCGCCGCACCTACCCCCGCCCGGGGCAACCAATCCCGATATTCCTTTATGCACCGCTTCCCAACCACCACGGGAACGTCACAGAATCTCGCCGGTTTCTTCCGTGCAACGGAAGTACATTTCCGCAGTGCGGTAGGTCGCCTAGCGGGGGCCGGTCGGCCGGAACGTTTCCCACCCCCGTGCGGAAACCTCCCGGCCGCCCCGGCGGCCGGGGGCCGACGCTAGTGCGGCCGTCGGGGTCCGTCGAAGCCGCGCCACCCGATCCGTCAGGTCCGCCGGGGGTTATGTCCACATAGTGGACAACTACCCTCGGATTATGAACGCAGCAGCCGACGCCCTAGCCGCCGTGAAAGACACCGCGAAAGACGCCGTGAAAGACGCAGACCGGAAGCACGTCTTCCACTCCTGGTCGGCGCAGGAACTCATCGATCCGCTCGCCGTCGCGGGGGCCGAGGGTTCCTACTTCTGGGACTACGAGGGCAACCGCTTCCTCGACTTCTCCAGCGCGCTCGTCTACACGAACATCGGCTACCAGCACCCCAAGGTCGCCGCTGCCATCGCCGAGCAGGCCGGGAAGCTGTGCACCGTCGCTCCCGGCTTCGCCGTGGACGTCCGCTCCGAGGCCGCACGCCTCATCGCCGAACGGACCCCCGGCGACCTCGACAAGATCTTCTTCACCAACGCGGGCGCCGAAGCCGTCGAGAACGCCGTCCGGATGGCCCGCGTCCACACCGGGCGGCCGAAGGTGCTGGCCGCGTACCGGTCGTACCACGGCGCCACGTCCGCCGCGATCAACCTGACCGGTGACGCCCGCCGCTTCGGCAACGACTCGGCGACCGCCGGTGTCGTGCACTTCTGGGGCCCGTTCCGCTACCGCTCGCCCTTCCACGCCGCGACCGACGCCGAGGAGAGCGCCCGCGCCCTGCGCCACCTCGAGGACACCATCGTCTTCGAAGGCCCCCGGTCGATCGCCGCGGTCATCCTGGAGACGGTCGGCGGGGCGCCCGGCGTGCTCGTGCCGCCGCCCGGCTACCTGGCCGGGGTGCGCGAGCTCTGCGACCGCTACGGCATCGTGTTCATCCTGGACGAGGTCATGGTCGGCTTCGGCCGCACCGGGAAGTGGTTCGCCTGCGAGCACTGGGACGTCACCCCCGACCTCCTCTGCTTCGCCAAGGGCGTGACCAGCGGCTACGTCCCGCTCGGCGGTGTCGCCATCTCCGCGGCGATCGCCGAGACCTTCGCGCGCAGGCCCTACCCGGGCGGCCTGACGTACTCCGGGCACGTGCTCGCCTGCGCCGCCGCCGTCGCCACGATCAACACCATGGCGGAAGAGGGCATCGTCGAGCAGTCCGCCCGCACGGGCGCCGAGCTGCTGGGTCCGGGCCTGCGCGCGCTCGCCGAGCGGCACCCGTCGGTGGGCGAGGTCCGGGGTCTGGGCACCTTCTGGGCGCTGGAGCTCGTACGGGACGCGCAGACGGGCGAGCCGCTCGTGCCGTACAACGCCTCCGGGGCCGACAACGCGCCGATGGCCGCGTTCGCGGCGGCCTGCAAGAAGGGCGGGCTGTGGCCACTGGTCGCCGGCAACCGCATCCACGTGGCACCCCCCTGCAACATCTCGGAGCAGGACGTGGCCAAGGGCTTGGAGATCCTCGACGAGGCGCTGTCGGTCGCGGACGCACACATGGCCTGACCTGCGCGGACAGCCCCGCTGCTGTGGGGTCGCCCAATGAGTGGGTGCGGGTGTTCGGATGATCCGTGCGGTGGGGATCGCACCACGCGCGTGTTGCAATCCGTGGAGCGGTACGAAGCACCACCCAGTACCGCCGAGCACCACCCAGCACCTACGGACCGGGATGCACGTCAGTCCCGGGGCGGCCCCACGGGGCTGAACGGCGGGGAGCGGCACGCCTTCTTTCGGGCGGACGCTGGACGCCGGGCGTACGGGATCCAGACCACCGGACTCCGTGTTCCCGAGACCCGAAGGAAGACATCATGAGCAAGCACGTCCTGGCCCAGAACCAGTACGGCAAGGCCGAGAACCGCATCGTCAAGGTCACCCGCAAGGGCAATGGGGGTACCTCCCGGACGGAGTCTGGGGGAGGTTCCTGGCACGAGATCCGCGACCTCAACGTCTCGGTCGCGCTCCGCGGTGAATTCCGTGACGTCCACCTGACCGGCGACAACGCCAACTGCCTTCCCACGGACACCACCAAGAACACGGTGTACGCCTTCGGCAAGGAGCACGGCATCGCCTCCCCCGAGGCCTTCGGCATCCTCCTCGCCAAGCACTTCGTCTCCTCCCAGCAGCCGATCCGCGAGGCGCAGATCCGCATCGAGGAGTACGTCTGGGACCGGATCCCGGTGCCGACGCGCAAGGAGCAGCACTCCTTCGTCCGCAAGGGCCAGGAGGTGCGCACCGCGCAGATCACGTACAGCGAGACGACGGGGCTCCAGGTCATATCCGGCCTCAAGGAGCTGACCGTGATGAACTCGACGAACTCCGAGTTCCACGGCTACATCAAGGACAAGTACACGACCCTCCAGGAGGCGTACGACCGCATCCTGGCGACCAAGGTCACCGCGCGCTGGGCGCACTCGGCGCTCGCCGCGGACGACCCGGAGCACGACTGGGACCGGTCGTACAAGAAGGTCCGCAAGCACATGCTGGACGCTTTCGCGGAGACGTACTCCTACTCGCTCCAGCAGACCCTCAATCAGATGGCCGAGCGGGTTCTGGACAACTGCCCGCGGGTCAACGAGGTCCGGCTGAACCTGCCCAACAAGCACCACTTCCTCGTCGACCTGGAGCCCTTCGGCCTCAAGAACGACAACGAGGTCTACTTCGCGGCGGACCGGATGTACGGCCTGATCGAAGGCACCATCCACCGTGACGGGGTGCAGCCGGTCATCGCGACCAGCGACTGGATCGTCGCCTAGTGCTGTGACCGGGAAGGTTCGCCGGGTTGAGCGGTCAGGCTGCGGTGGGTAGGGGT
>NZ_BMVP01000010.1 GCF_014650775.1 Streptomyces cirratus
AGACCCCTACCCACCGCAGCCTGACCGCTCAACCCGGCGAACCTTCCCGGTCACAGCACTAGACGGCGGCCGTCGGGGTGTGGTTGCCCTGGAGGCGGGCCAGGTCCGAGGGGCGGACCTGGATGACCACCAGGGCGATCACCGCGGCGATCAGGGCGAACGCGGCCCCGACGATGAACGCCGCGCTCACGCCGGAGGCCAGTACCTGGTCGCCCCAGGGGTCGGGAAGTTGACCGGTGCGCAGGAAGAGGGCGCGCTGCCCCGGGTCGGCGGTGGCGAGGAAGGCCGGGACCTGGGTGTGGGCCTCGTTGCGGCTGGCGGTGCCGAAGACGGTGACCAGGATCGACAGACCGAGCGACCCGCCCACCTGCTGGGTGGTGTTGAGCAGTCCGGACGCCGCTCCCGACTCCCGGTCGGGGACGTTGGACAGGGCCATCAGCGTCAGCGAGACGAACTGCATGCCCATGCCGATGCCGAAGATGAGCATCGGGCCCAGGATGCTGCCGAGGTACGTCGAGTCGACGTCGGTCTGGGTGAGCCAGGCCAGCCCCGCCGCCGTGCAGAGCGCGCCGCCCACCATGAAGGGTTTGGGCCCGAACCTCGGCAGCAGTTGGGAGGCGAGGCCCGCGCCCATCCCGATGACCACGCTGACCGGCAGGAACGCGAGACCCGCGCGCAGCGGGCTGAATCCCAGCACGTTCTGTACGAACAGGGTCAGGAAGAAGAACATGCCGAACATCGCGCAGGCGAGGAAGAGCATGATGCCGTAGGTCCCGGCCCGGTTGCGGTCGGCGAACATGTGCAGGGGGGTGATCGGCTGGGCCGAGCGTCGTTCGTTGATGACGAAGAGGGTCAGCAGGACCACGGCGAGGCCGAACGAGCCGAGGGTCAGGCTGTCGCGCCAGCCCTCCTGGGACGCGCGGATGAAGCCGTACACGAGGGCGACCATGCCGGTGGTGCACAGCAGCGCGCCCGCGAAGTCGAAGTGCCCCGGGTGGCGCTCGGACTCCCGGATGACCCTGACGGCCGTCACGGCGATGGCCAGCGCGATCGGGACGTTGACGAAGAACACCCAGCGCCAGTCGAGCCATTCGACGAGGACACCGCCGGCCAGCAGGCCGATCGCGCCGCCGCCCGCCGAGACGGCGGCGAACACGCCGAAGGCCCGGTTGCGGGCCGGTCCTTCGCGGAAGGTCGTGGTGATCAGTGCCAGAGCGGTCGGGGAGGCGATGGCGCCACCGATCCCCTGGAGTGCGCGGGCGCCCAGCAACTGCCCTTCACTCTGGGCGAGTCCGCCGAGCAGGGAGGCCAGGCCGAAGAGCAGCACCCCGAAGATGAAGACGCGTTTGCGGCCGAGGATGTCGCCCGTGCGGCCGCCGAGGAGCAACAGGCCGCCGAAGGTGAGGGTGTAGGCGCTGACGACCCATGACAGGCTCTCGGTGGAGAACCCCAGCGCGGTCTGGATGTGCGGCAGCGCGATGTTCACGATGGTGATGTCGAGGACCACCATGAGCTGGCAACTGGCGATGACGAACAGGGCGAGCCGGTTCCCGCCACTTTCCCGGACCTTGCCGTCGGTCCCCGTGCTGGTCGGCAGTGTGTTCCCGTCCACCCCTCCGACGCTAAACCCGGCACTGGGGCCACACCACTCGAATGGCCTAACGCTCGATCACTGTACGGTGTGATATTTCACATGGCAGACTGCGATCATGGATGACTTCCTCAGGCTCTCCGCGGCCACCGGCCGGTTCACCCACGGCGCCCCCCGCGCCTTCTCCTTCGGCGACGACGGGCGGCTCCTCTGGTTCCTGCGCTCGACCGGCCCCGTCGACCCCCTCGACTCCCTCTGGGTCCTCGACACCACCTCCGGCGCCGAGACCCGCCTCGCCGACCCGCGTACCCTGCCGGCCGGCACCCTCCCCACCGCCGAACGCCGGCTCCGCGAGCGGATCCGGCTGGTCGCCGCCGGCATCGGCTCGTACGCCCTCTCCGGCGACGGCCTCCGCGCGGTGTTCGCACTCCACGGGCGGCTGTACGAGGTCACCTCGGACGGGACGGCGCCGCCGAGGGAGCTGCCCACCGCCGGTACCGCCGTGGACCCGCGCCCCAACGCGGACGGCTCGCGCGTCGCGTACGTCACCGCCGACGCCCTCCACACCGTGCCCGGCGGCCGGATCAGCCCCGACGACGGCGCCCGCTGGGGCCTCGCCGAGTTCGCGGCCGCCGAGGAGCTCGGCCGGGGCCGCGGGCACTGGTGGTCCCCGGACGGGCGGACCCTGCTCGCCGCCCGCGTGGACGAGTCCGCCCTGGGGCGGCGCTGGATCGGTGACCCGGCGCACCCGGAGCTGCCGGTGGAGGACTTCGCGTACCCCGAGGCGGGCGGCCCCAACGCGGACGTACAGCTGTGGGTTCTGGGGCCGGACGGGGACCGGGTACGGCTCGGCTGGGACGCCGGGACCTACCCGTACGTCTCGGACGCCGCATGGGAGTCGGCCGGGGAGATCCTGCTGACCGTCCAGGACCGGCTCCAGCAGACCGTGCTGCTGCTCGGCGCCGACCCGGTGACCGGCGTGACCCGGGAGCTGTCCCGCACCACGCACCCCCAGTGGGTGGACCCGCTGCCCGGGACCCCGGCGCGGCTGCCGGACGGGCGGATGCTCACCGCCGCCGACACCCCGGGCGGGACCGCGCGCGCCCTCGCGCTCGACGGGAAGCTCCTGACCGGCGACGGCATCCAGGTCCGCCGCGTGGCCGGGCTCCACGAGGGCCGGCTGCTGGTGGAAGCCGGGCAGCGCGACCCCGCCGAACAGCAGGTGCTGCTCCTCGACCCCGAAACCGGGGAGCGGACCGCGCTCGCCGACGGGCCGGGGGTGCACACCGTGCTCGCCTCGTCCGGGGCGCTGCTGCTGACCAGCGCCGACGCCGACGGGATACGCCGCAGCGTACGCACCGCCGACGGGCGGGAGTTCAGCCCCGCCGACCTGGCCGAACCCCTGCCCCACCGGGTGCTCCCGGTGCTGGAGCGGGTCACCGAGCACCGTGTGCCCACCGCGCTGGTGCTGCCGCGCGGGCACGTGCCGGGCACCCGGCTGCCGGTGCTGGTGGACGGCTACGGCGGCCCGGGCTTCCAGGACGTCTCCGCGGAACCCCGGCGCTGGCAGCACCGCCAGTGGTGGGCCGACCAGGGCTTCGCGGTGGTCACCATCGACAACCGGGGCACCCCGAACGTCTCACCCGCGTACACCCACGCCATGTACCGGGGTTTCTCGGAGGTCACCCTGGAGGACCAGGTGGCCGCCCTCCAGGCTCTCGGCGCCCGCCACCGGGACCTCGACCTGACCCGGGTCGGGGTGCGCGGCTGGTCCTACGGCGGCTACTTCGCCGCCCTCGCCGTACTGCGCCGCCCGGACCTCTTCCACGCGGCCGCCGCCGGAGCCGCGCCGACCGACTTCCGGCACTACGACACTGCGTACACCGAGCGCTACCTCGGTCTTCCCCAGGAGCACCCGGAGGTGTACGAGCGGGACTCGCTGATCCCGGACGCGCCCCGGCTGAGCCGGCCCCTGCTGCTCATCACGGGCCTGGCCGACGACAACGTCCACCCCTCCCACACCCTGCGCCTGTCCCGGGCCCTGACGGACGCGGGCCGCCCGCACCGGCTGCTGGCCCTGCCGGGCGTCACCCACATGACGCCGGGCGCCACCAGGGAGAAGGTCATGCTCCAGGAACTGGACTTCTTCCGCACGGAGTTGCGCCTCTGACGGGCAACCCCCGAGGACACGGGTGAGGGGCCCCGGAGCCGATCGTGTCGGCTCCGGGGCCCCTCTTCTCCCGGGGTCCCCGTCAGTCCCCCGGGAAGTGACAGGCCACCTCGCGCGAGGCGGCGACCCGCAGCAGCGGGCGTTCGGTACGGCAGATCTCCTGGACCTTCGGGCAGCGCGGGTGGAACGTGCAGCCGGGTGGCGGGGCCGCCGGGCTCGGCGGGTCGCCGAGCAGGACGATCCGCTCGCGCCTGCGCTCCGCCGCCGGATCCGGCAGCGGGACCGCCGACAGCAGGGCCCGGGTATAAGGGTGCTGGGGGTCGTCGTACAGCAGGTGCTTCTCGCCGATCTCCACGATCCGGCCCAGGTACATGACGGCGACCCGGTCGCTGACCCGCTTGACCACCGACAGGTCGTGGGCGATGAACACGTACGCCAGGCCCAGTTCGCGGCGCAGCCGTTCCATCAGGTTGACGATCTGGGCCTGTACGGAGACGTCGAGGGCGGAGACCGGCTCGTCGGCGACGATCAGCCGGGGGCTGGTGGCGAGCGAGCGGGCGATGCCGATGCGCTGCGCCTGGCCGCCGGAGAACTCGTGCGGGTAGCGGTCGATGTGCTCGGGGATCAGCCCGACCAGCTCCATCAGTTCGGCGGCCCTGCGGCGCGCGTCGGCGGCCGTCCAGCCCTGGACCAGCAGCGGGTCGGAGACGATCCGGGCCACCGTCTGGCGCGGGTTGAGGGAGGAGTGCGGGTCCTGGAACACCATCTGGATGTGCCTGCGCAGCGGCCGCAGGGCGCCTTGGGACAGCCGGCTGATGTCCCGGCCGTCGAACTCGACGCTGCCCGCGGTCGGTTCCAGCAGCCGCACCAGCATCCGGCCGGTCGTGGACTTCCCGCAGCCCGACTCCCCGACCAGGCCGAGGGTTTCGCCCTCGCCCAGGTCGAAGGAGACCCCGTCGACGGCGCGCACGGGCGCCCCCCGGCGCCCGGTCGCCGACCGCCGGCCGGGGAAGGTCATGGTCAGGTCGCGTACGGAGAGCAGCGCCTGCGGTGCGGCGGTCATCGGGTCACCTCCGCGGGGGCGCCGGCTCCGGCGAAGTGGCAGGCGACGGTGCGCGCGGGCCCTTCTCCGTACGGCTGGAGCTCCGGGCGTTCACCGGTGCAGCGCGCCGCCGCCTCGGGGCAGCGGGGGGCGAAGGCACATCCCGGAGCGGGGGTCAGGAGGGACGGCGGGGAGCCGGGGATGGCCCGCAGGGGTGCGTCGTCGGCGTCGTCGAGCCGGGGCAGGGAGTCCAGCAGGCCCCGGGTGTAGGGGTGGGCGGGCTCGGCGAAGAGCTGCTCCACGGGTGCCTGTTCGGCGGCCCGGCCGCCGTACATGACCAGTACCTCGTGGGCGACCCGGGCCACCACGCCGAGGTCGTGGGTGATCAGCACGACGCCGAGTCCGCGGTCCTGCTGGAGACGGGCGATCAGCTCCAGGATCTGGGCCTGCACGGTGACGTCGAGGGCGGTGGTCGGCTCGTCGGCGATCAGCAGGTCCGGTTCGCAGGCCAGGGCCATCGCGATCATCGCGCGCTGCCGCATACCGCCGGAGAACTGGTGCGGGTACTCCCCCGCGCGGCGGGCGGGCTCGGGGATGCCGACCTCGCCGAGCATGTCGACGGCCCGCTTGCGGGCGGCGGAGCGGCCGGCCTTGAAGTGCACCCGGAAGTGCTCGGCGATCTGCTCGCCGACGGTGTAGTAGGGGTGCAGGCTCGACAGCGGGTCCTGGAAGATCATGGCCATCTTGCGGCCGCGCAGCCTGGACAGTTCCCGCTCGGACAGGCCGGTGAGTTCCCGCCCGTCGAGGGCGACGGACCCGCCGATCTCGGCTCCCCGGTGCAGGCCCATGACGGCGAGCGAGGTGACGGACTTGCCGGATCCGGATTCCCCGACGATGCCGAGGGTGCGCCCGGCCCCGACGGTGAATCCGAGGGAGTCGACGGCGCGTACGGAGCCGCGTGGCGTGGTGAACGTGACGCGTAGATCGCGTACTTCAAGGAGAGCGGTCATCAGTACCTCACCCTCGGGTCGATGACGGCGTACAGGAGGTCGACGACGAGATTGGCGACGACGATGAAGAACGCGGCGAGCAGCGTGACGCCGAGCACCACCGGCTGGTCGGAGCTGACGAGCGCCCCGTAGAAGAGCCTGCCGATGCCCGGGAGCCCGAAGATGGACTCGGTGATGACGGCGCCGGCGAGGAGCCCGCCGAGGTCCATGCCGAAGATGGTGAGGATCGGGGTCATGCCGGAGCGCAGCCCGTGTTTGACCACGACGGTGCGTTCGGGCATGCCCTTGGCGCGGGCGGTCCGGATGTACGGCTCGGCCATCGCCTCGATCATGGAACCGCGGCTCTGGCGGGCGTACATGGCGGCGTACAGCAGGGCGAGCGCGGTCCAGGGCAGCAGCAGGTTGGAGGCCCAGCCGAGCGGGTCCTCGCCGAAGGAGTGGTAGGAGGGGTAGGGCAGCAGGCCGGCGACGCGGATCACTCCGTAGATCAGCATCACGGAGGTGAAGTAGACGGGCAGCGAGGCGGCGGCGACGGCGCCGACCATGAGGGCCTTGTCGGTGGCGGTGTCCTTGCGCAGGGCGGCGGTGACCCCGGCGCCGAGGCCGAGCAGCAGCCACAGCACGGCGGCGCCGAACGCGAGGGACGCGGAGACCGGCAGGCGGTCCATGAGGAGGTCCCAGACGGGCAGGGAGTTCTCGTACGAGTAGCCCAGGCAAGGGAAGTCGCACTGGACGGCGTACTGGCCGCTGCCGAGGGTGCGGCCGGTGAAGATGCCGCTGAGGAAGTCGAGGAACTGCCGCCACAGGGGCAGGTCGAGACCGAGGTACTCCCTTACGCCGGCGAGCCGTTCGGGGCTGCAGGTCTTGCCGCAGGCGGCCGCGGCGGGGTCGGAGGGCAGGACGTAGAAGATCAGGAAGGTGACGGCGGCGATGGCGATGAGCACGCCGGCGAGGGCGAGCAGCCGGCGGATCAGGTAGAGGATCACGTACGGCCGCCCCTCGGGTCGAGGATGTCGCGCAGGGCGTCGCCGAGGAGGGTGAAGGCGAGTACCGCCAGGAAGAGGAAGACGCTCGGGATGACGAAGTACATGGGGTCGGTCTCGTAGTAGGCGACGGACTCGGCGATCATCTGGCCCCAGGACGGGGTGGGCGGGCGGACGCCGACGCCGAGGTAGCTGAGCGCGGCCTCGGTGCTGATCATGCCGGGAATCAGCAGGGTGGTGTAGGCGATGACGGGGCCCGAGACACCGGGGAGGATGTCGCGGGTCAGGATCCGCCAGGCCCCCGAGCCGCCGACGCGGGCGGCGTCGACGTATTCGCGGTGTTTGAGGGAGAGGGTCTGCCCGCGGACGACGCGGGCGACGCCCGGCCAGCCGAAGAGGCCGATCACGGCGGTCATGAGCACGATGCGGTTGACGTCCTTGGCCACCGACAGCATCGCGATCATGAAGATGAGCGACGGGAAGGACATGGTCAGGTCCATCAGCCGGGAGAGCACCGCGTCGGTGCGCCCGCCGAAGTAGCCGGCGGCGGTTCCGGCGGCCGTGCCGGTGATCACCACGATCGCGGTGGCGGCGAAGGCGATCAGGAGGGAGACCTGGGCGCCGTTCACGACGCGGGAGAACAGGTCGCGGCCGGTGACGGGTTCGACGCCGAGCCAGTGGGCGGGGCTGATCCCGCCGAGGGAACCGAGCGGCTGCCCGCCGAGGTAGGGGTCGATGGCGGTCTTGTCGAACTCGCCGGGGGTCCACCCGCCGAGGGCGCCCAGCCAGGGGGCGGTGACGGCCATCAGGACGAAGAGGAGGACGACGCAGGCACTGACGCGGACGGCGGGGCGGCGGCGCAGTTCCCGCCGGGCGAGCTGCCAGGGGCCGGCGCCGGTGGCCGCCGCCGCGGGAGCGGCCCCGGCGGCTTCGGGGGCGGGCGCCCCGCCCGGAACCGGAGCCGGGGGCGTCTGACCGCCGGCACCGGGTGCGGTGGTGGTCATGATGTCGGGTTCCGTATCCCTCAGCCCTGGCTCTTCGAGGGGTCCTTGAGGCCGACCGTCGCGTAGTCGACGGTGCCCGTCCACACGGGGTGGCCGAAGGCGCCCGCGACGTTCGGGCCGACCAGCAGCGGCTTGCGCTCCAGCAGGACCGGGACGGAGGGCGCCTTCTTCATCACCTCCGCGTCGAGGTCCGTCCAGGCCTGGGCGGCCTGCTTGGCGTCGGCCATGGCGTTGATCTCGTCGATCCGCTTCATGGTCGCCTCGTCGCGGAACTGGCTGTAGTTGCCCTGGTTGCCCTTCTCCTTGATGGTCCGTCCGTCGAAGACGAAGGGCATCCAGGTGGAGCCGGAGGGATAGTCGGGGCACCAGCCGCTGAGCGTCATGTCGGGGGTGGTGGACAGGTCGCCGATGACGTCGTAGTAGGCGCCCGGGTCGACGGTGTCGATGACGACCTCGATGCCGACGCGGGCCAGTCCCTGCTGGATGGCCTCGGCCTTGTTCTTGTCGCCGGTGGAGACGGCGAGGGAGACCTTCAGCTTGTCCTTGCCGGCGGCCTTGAGCAGGTCCTTGGCCTTGGCCGGGTCGCCGCTCGGCGCGATCTTGAGGGTGTCGGCCTGCTTGCCTCCGGTGAGGGCCGGCGGCAGGTAGGCGGTGGCGACCTCGTTGAGGGCCGGGCCGCCGGCCGCGGTGATCACCGAATCCTTGTCGACGGCGTACTGCATGGCCTCGCGGACCTTCGGGTCGTCGAAGGGGGCTCGGGAGTTGTTCAGGTGGAGCATCTCGGTACAGCCCTGGGACTCGGCGAGGAGGCGGGCCTTGACGTCCGCCTTCGGAAGCACCTTGGGCGCGCTTTCGGGGCGCATGTTCGAGTACTCGATCGCGGAGGCGTCCACGCCCGCCCCGGCGATGATGCGATCGTCGATCTGCCCGCCCTTGAGGCCCATGACGACCACGAACTTGTCGGGGTAGGCCTTCCTGACGGTGTCCGTCTTGGCGTCCCAGTGCTCGTTGCGGACCAGGACGAGCTTCTTGTCGCGGTCGTACGACTCGATCTTGTACGGGCCGGAGGAGAACGGGCGGGCGTCGTACTGGGTGCCCTTCTCCTGGGACTGCGGGACGGGCGCGAAGGTGGGGAGGGTGGCGGTGGCGGAGAACTCGGCGACGGGGCGCTTGAGTTCGAAGACGATCGTGCGGTCGTCGGGGGTCTTGACGGAGTCGAGGTGCTGCCCTTGGAGCGGGCCCTTGTACCCCTCCGTGCCCGCGAGGTACTGGGCGGCGTAGTCGGGGCCGCCGGTGAGGTCGGGGGCGAAGGAACGCTCGACGTTGTACTTGATGTCCTGGGCCTTGACGGGTGAGCCGTCCTCGTACTTCACGCCCTCCTTGAGGGTGAAGGTCCAGGTCTTGCCGCCGTCGGTGGGCGTGCCGAGGTCGGTGGCGAGGTCGGGGACGAGTTCGCTGCCGGCCTTGCCGGGCTCGGACTTGAAGGTGACGAGCGTGCGGTAGAGGAGCCGGGTGCCGAAGTCCATGGCCGGCATCACCCAGTTGCGGGCCGGGTCGAGGTGGGAGAAGTCCTGGTTGGACAGGACGGTGAGGGTGCCGCCCTTGACCGGGGTCCCGCCGAGGATCTTGCCGTCGTTGCCGGCGGCGGGGTTGGGGGCACCCGAGCCGCCGGCCGAGCCCTTCTTGGTGTCGGTGCAGCCCGAGGCGCCGAGTGCGAGGGCTGCCACCAAGGCGGTGGCGAGGGCGAGTTGGGTGCGCTTGGTCATGGTCACTCCAGTGAAGGGCCGCGCTTTATGATGTGACCGGTAACATAGTAATGTGAAATTGTACTGACAAGAGGCTGGCGCCGCCGTTATTCAGCCGTGTCCAAATAGCGCGGCCGCTAAGGGAGTTGCCCCTCAGACGCCGGAACCCAGGCCGCCCGGGGGCCGGCCCACCGGTTCGTCGCGGCCCTGCGCCCACAAGGAGCGGACGTGACCCAGGTGGCGGACCATGCAGGCCTCCGCCGCCGCCGCATCACCGCTGATCATCAGGTCGAGCAGCTCGATGTGCTCCTCCGCCGAGGAGACCAGCTTGCCCGCCTCGTCCAGGCCCGTCAGGCCGTAGAGCCGGGAGCGCTTGCGCAGGTCGCCGACCGTCTCGACGAGACGGTCGTTCCCCGAGAGCGCCAACAGGCTCAGGTGGAAGCGGCGGTCCGCCTCCAGATAGCCGATCAGGTTGTGCTCGCGGGCGCTGGCGACGATCTCCTCGGCGACGGGCCGCAGGGCCTCCAGCTGCTCCGGGGTGGCCAGTTCGGTGATCCGGCCGATCGTCGGCACCTCGATCATCGTGCGCAGTTCGGTGTACTGGTCCAGGTCCCGCTCGCTGACCTCGGTGATCCGGAAGCCCTTGTTGCGTACGGGTTCCACCAGCCCTTCGCGGGCGAGGTCGAGCATGGCCTCGCGCACCGGGGTGGCCGACACGCCGAGTTCGGCCGCCAGACCGGGGGCCGAGTAGACGCTGCCGGGACGCAGCTCACCCGCTATCAGGGCTGCTCGGAGGGCGTGACCGACCTGGTCACGGAGCCGTTCCTGGGCCTTGATGAGGCTGTGCTGCTTCAGGTCACCCATTGCTGTTCCTCCGAGCATCGCAGAGGGACAGCGTACAATGTCACGTTGCCCTGTCGGCCCCCGCCGCCTGGAACAGCGCGACCGCCACCGCCAGATCCTCCCAGGCCATCCCCACACTCTTGAAGAGCCGCGGACCACTCGGTCGTCCCGGCGCCGGACGGCGGCCGGCGACGAGGTCGGCCAGGGTGCCGGTGATGTGTCCGGGTCCGATCGCGCCCTCCGCCTCCGGGATGAGCAGATCACCCGCCTCGCGCAGGGCCGCCGCGCGCGACTCGACGTACACGGCCGAGCGGCGCACCAGCGCGGTGTCGGTCTCCCGGGCGTCCGGTTCGTGCGAGCCGACCGCGACGACCGTCGCCCCGGGGCGGACCAGCCTCCCGTCGAACAACGGCGTACGGGCCGTGGTGCAGCAGAGCACCACGTCCGCCCCGGACACGTCCTCGGGCGTACCCGTCCGGGCGGCGAGTCCCAGGGCCCGCGCGTGCGCCACGAGCCGCTCCGCGCGCTCCGGGTTCCGCGCGACGACCGTCACCCCGGCCAACTCCCGCTCCGCGCGCACCGCTTCGAGATGCCCGTACGCCTGTGGCCCCGCCCCGAAGAGGACCAGCGCGAGCGGCCGGTCCCTGGGCGCGAGGTGGCGCAGCGCCAGCGCCGATACCGCCGGGGTGCGCAGGGCCGTCAGGGCGGCGCCGTCGAGCAGGGCCAGGGGGCGCAGGGTGGGGCCGTCCAGGAGGAGGTAGGAGCCGGTGATCCGGGGCAGCCCGAGCAGGGCGTTGCCCGGCGCGACCCCCGCGATCTTCACCCCGGCGTACGCCCCCGCCGCGGCCGGCATCAGCAGCAGCTCCCCGCCGGGTACGGGTACGGCGGTGCGCTGCGGGCAGCCTTCCGGGTCCAGGCCGGCGCGCAGGACCCCGGCCAGGGCGTCGGCGGCCCCGGCCGGGGTGAGCAGCCCGGCCGTGTCCGCGCCGGAGAGCTGCGCGATCACAGCAGGAACCCGGCGCCGAGCTCGTCGTACGGGTCTACGGTGAAGGCGTGTTCACCGGTGCGGTAGGCCGTCCCGGTGACCTCCGTGACCAGGCCCTCCGCGTCCCCGCCCACGATCCGGCCGGTGAACACCGTTCCGGCGACCGACTCGTGCAGCAGGTCCTCCCCCACTGCCAGCCGCTCGTCCTGTGCGAGCAGGGCGAGCCGCGCGGAGGTGCCGGAGCCGCAGGGCGAGCGGTCGGTCTGCCCGTCGGCGAAGACCGTCACGTTGCGCTGGTGCGGTCCGAACGGGGTGTCGGGGAGTTCCTCGTACAGGATCACCCCGTACACCCCCGAGAGCAGCGGCCCGCCCGGGTGCCAGGTGCCCGGGTGGGTGGCCAGTGCCGACCGGATCTCCTGCCCGGCGCGCACCAGCGAGGGCAGCGCGGCCGTGGTGACCTCCAGCCCGAGGTCCCGGGCCGCGACCGAGGCGTAACAGGCCCCGGCGTGCGCGATGTCGGCTTCGGCCAGGCCCAGCGTGGTCGCGACCGGCACCTTGCGGGCGCCGACCCGCGCCGGGACGCCCCGGAACGTCACCCCGGTGGTGCGCCCGCCGGAGCGGTGCACGGTGGCGGTGACCCGCCCCGACGGCACGTCGATGCGGACCTGGACGCTGCCGTCATCGGGGGCCGGGACCCGGCCGCTGTCCACGGCCCAGGCGCCGAGGGCCATGGTGCCGTGGCCGCAGGCGGTGGAGTAGCCGTCCTTGTGCCAGAACAGCACCCCGAAGTGGGCCCCGTCGTCGTCCGGCGGCACGACGAAACCGCCGTACATGCCGGCGTGCCCGCGCGGCTCCTGCACGAGGAGCCGCCGAACGTCGTCCAGTGCGCCGCGCCGCGGGGCCGTCGGGGAGCCGCCGGGTCCGATGACGGTGGCGCAGCGCTCGGCGACCGTGTCCCCGGGTACGGCCGGTATCCCCGCGCAGGCGGTGTCGACGATGCGGAACGGCTCGCCGGCCGCGTGGTAGTCGGTGGTACGCACCGTGGTGGGGGTGGCGGTCACAGCAGGAACCCTGCGGGGAACGGGTCCGCCGGGTCGAGGAAGTACTGGGCGGTGCCGGTGATCCAGGCCCGCCCGGTGACCGTGGGGATCACCGCGGGGAGGCCGCCCACCGTGGTCTGCGCCACGAGCCGGCCGGTGAACTCGGTGCCGATGAACGACTCGTTGACGAAGTCGGCACCGAGCGGCAGGAGGTCCCGGGCGTGCAGCTGTGCCATCCGCGCGCTGGTGCCCGTACCGCAGGGCGAGCGGTCGAACCAGCCGGGGTGGATGGCCATGGCGTGCCGGGAGCGGCGGGCGTCGGAGCCGGGAGCGGCGAGGTAGACGTGCTTGACGCCGGCGATGGAGGGGTCCTCGCGGTGGACGGGCCGGTCGGCGGAGGCGTTGACTGCGCCCATGACGGCGAGTCCGGCGGCGAGGAGGTCGTCCTTGCGGGCCCGCTCGAAGGGGAGCCCGAGGGCGTCGAGTTCGACGAAGGCGTAGAAGTTGCCGCCGTAGGCCAGGTCGTAGCTCACCGTGCCGTATCCGGGTACGTCCACCTTCAAGTCGAGCCCGGCGCAGTACGAGGCGACGTTGGTGAGGGTGACGGCGGTGGCCGCCCCGTCCTCGACGCGGACGTCGACGCTCACCAGACCGGCCGGGGTGTCGAGCCGGACCGTGGTGACCGGTTCGACGACCGGGACCAGGCCCGTCTCGACCAGGACGGTCGCCACCCCGATGGTGCCGTGCCCGCACATGGGCAGCAGGCCCGACACCTCGATGTACAGCACCCCGAAGTCGGCGTCGGGGCGGGTGGGGGGCTGGAGGACGGCGCCGCTCATCGCGGAGTGGCCGCGCGGTTCGTACATGAGCAGCGTGCGGACGTGGTCCATGTGCTCGATGAAGTGGAGCCGCTTGTCGGCCATGGTGTCGCCGGGGATGACCCCGATTCCCCCGGTGATCACACGGGTCGGCATGCCCTCGGTGTGCGAATCCACCGCGTGGTAGATGTGGCGCGTGCGCATGGGTCCCCCAACGGGTGCTAGTTGAGGCCCTCGGCGAGGGCCTTCTCGGTGGCGGCGCGGACGGCCGCCTCGGTCTCGCCGGTGAGCGGGAAGCGCGGCGGGCGGGTGGCGCCGCCGGGGCGGCCGGCCAGGTCCATGGAGAGCTTGATGGCCTGGACGAACTCGGTCTTGGAGTCCCAGCGCAGCAGCGAGTGCAGGGACTTGTAGAGCGGCAGCGCGGTGGCGAGGTCGCCGGCGACGGCGGCCCGGTACAGGGTGGCGCAGGCCTGCGGGAGGGCGTTGGGGTAGCCGGCGATCCAGCCGACGGCGCCCGCGAGGGCCAGTTCCAGGAGTACGTCGTCCGCGCCGATCAACAGGTCCAGGCCGGGGGCGAGTTCGGCGATCTCGTAGGCGCGGCGGACGTCTCCGCTGAACTCCTTGACGGCGACGATGCTGCCGTCCGCGTGCAGCCGGGCCAGGAGCTCGGGCGTCAGGTCCACCTTGGTGTCGATGGGGTTGTTGTAGGCGACGACGGGCAGGCCGGCCCGGGCCACCTCGGCGTAGTGGGCGCGGACGGCGTCCTCGTCGGCACGGAACGCGTTGGGGGGCAGCAGCAGGACCGACCCGGCGCCGGCCTCGGCGGCCTGCTCGGCCCAGCGGCGGGCCTCGGCGCTGCCGTAGGCGGCGACCCCGGGCATGACGCGGCTGCCGTCACCGGCCGCCTCGACGGCGGTACGGACGACGCGGGCCCGCTCTTCGTCGGTGAGGGTCTGGTACTCGCCGAGGGAGCCGTTGGGGACGACGCCGTCGCAGCCGTTGGCGATCAGCCAGGCGACGTGTTCGGCGTAGGCGTCGTAGTCGACGGCGAGGTCTTCGCGCAGGGGCAGCGCGGTGGCGACCATGATGCCGTGCCAGGGGCGGCTGCGGGGCTGGGCGGGCGCGGGGGTGTGCGCGTGGGTCATGGAGGACTCCCTAAGGTGATGTGTGACATTTTACAGAGGGGCGTGAGGCGGCCACAAGTGTCCGGACGTGCCGGATCCGGATCGGATCAGTCTGTGTGCTGCGGCAGTTCGGCCAGGTGGCGCAACGGTACGGGGCAGGAAAGCGGTCGCCGGTCGGGGGCCGCTCCGGCGGCGGAAGAGGTCTCCCCCGCCAGGGCGGCGACGGCCGGGCCGCACATCCGGCCTTGGCACCAGCCCATGCCGGCCCGGGTGAGCAGTTTGACGGTACGGGCGTCCCGCGCGCCCAGATCGCGGGTGGCCTCCAGGATCCGGCCCGCCGGGACCTCCTCGCAGCGGCACACGTCGGTGTCCTCGCGCAGCCAGCCGGTCCAGCCCTCGCCGGGGCGGTGCGCGGCGGCCATCGCCCCGGCGAAGGCGCGCAGCCGCGAGCGGCGGCGGACGAGGGCGGCGGGCGCGGGCCGGCCGGCGACGGAGAAGGCCGCCAGCTCCCCTTCGGCCAGGGCCAGTTGGGCGCCCCCGATGCCGCCGGTCTCGCCCGCGGACCAGATGCCGGGGACGGAGGTGCGCTGCCCGGCGTCCAGTTCCAGGGCGACGGTCCCGTCCTCGCCGGACCGGGTGGCGCAGCCGAGGGCGGTCGCCAGCTCTAGCTGGGGCACGAGGCCGTGGCCGACGGCGAGGGCGTCGCAGGGGATCCGCCGCCCCGTGCCGGGCAGCGGCCGCCAGTCGCCGCCGAGCCGGGCCACGGTGACGGCCTCGACCCGGTCGCGGCCGTGGGCTTCGGTGACGGCGTGCCGGGTCAGGAGGCGGACGCCGTGACGCAGCAGCGCGCCGCCGTACGTGGCGCCTTCGGCGAGTTTGCCGGGGTTGCGCAGCAGGTCGGGCAGCCGCCCGGCGTACGCGGTGTACGAGGCCGCCTCGACGACGGCCGGGACGGCGGCTCCGGCCGCCGCGAGGGAGCCGGCCACGGCGAGCAGCAGCGGCCCGCTCCCGGCCACGACCACCCGCTTGCCCGGCAGCACCAGGCCTCCCTTGAGCATGGCCTGGGCCCCGCCGGCCCCGACGACCCCGGGCAGGGTCCAGCCGGGGAAGGGGAGTTGCCGCTCGTAGGCGCCGGTGGCCAGCAGCACGGCACGGGCCCCGACCGAGACCGACCGCTCCTCGGGCCCCGCGACGGCGTGCAGGGTCCAGCGGCCGCCGTCCGGGACCACCGTCCAGACGTGGTGGGCCGGAAAATACGTGATCCTGCCCGCCGATTCGTGGGTGCGCAGGGCGGCTTCGCGGGCGGCGAAGGCGGCCCACCCGTGGTGCAGGGACTCGGGGCGGACGGCGCCGAGGCCGGGCGCCGGCCGGCGGTAGAACTGGCCGCCGGGGCGCTCCCCCGCGTCGAGCAGCGCCACCCGCAGTCCCAGGCGCGCGGCGGTCACGGCGGCGGCCAGCCCGGCGGGCCCGGCACCGACGACGGCGAGATCGGGCACGGCGGGGCCGCAGTCGGCAGAGCCGGGAAGGGCCCGGCCGAGCCCGGCGGGGCCGGGAACGACGGGGCCGGGAACGGAGGGCTCCTGCGACGAGGGGTCAGACGGCGAGGTCGGCACGGCCGGTCCCTTCCTGGGTGGTGACGGTGTCCCCGGCCCGCGCCGGGACCAGACAGGCCCGCTGGTTCGGCCGGCCGTTGACCGTGACGAGGCAGTCGTAGCAGCTGCCGATCCCGCAGAACGCCCCGCGCGGGGCGCCCCCGTCGCGCGTGGTGCGCCAGGCGAGGATCCCGGCGCTCCACAGCACGGCGGCGATGCTCTGGCCGGACTCCGCGGTCAGTTCGCGGCCGTCGAAGCGCAGGGCGTACCTCTCACGGGGAGCTCCGCCCACCAGGTCGCGGGGTGAGCGGTCACCGGTGGGCCGGCTCATCGGGTGCCTCCTTCGTCGGGCGCGGTGCGGTAAGCGACTTCGCTGCGGGCTTCGTACGACCGGCTCACGGCTGCTGCCCCTGCGGCCCGGGCTCCCGCCCGAAGGGCCGGTCCGGCTTGAAGGGTGCCGGGTCCAGCGGCGGTTCGGCCCCGCTCAGCGCGGCCGCGATCAGGACGCCGGTGGCCGGGGCCAGGCCGATGCCCGCGCCCTCGTGCCCGCAGGCGTGCAGCAGCCCGGGCACTCGGGGGTCGGGGCCGATGGCCGGGAGGTGGTCGGGGAGGTAGGGGCGGAAGCCGTGGTAGGTCCGCAGCACCCGCACGTCGGCCAGTACGGGGAACAGCGCTGCCGCCTGGGAGGCGAGCCGGCGCAGGGCGGCCACGGACAGGGAGCGGTCGAAGCCGACCCGCTCCCGGGTGGCGCCGATGAGCACCGGGCCCGAGGGGGTGCCCTCGACCACCGCCGAGGACTGCAGGGCGGCGGATCCGCTGGCCACGTCCGCGATGTAGTCGGCGGCGTAGACCTTGTGCCGCACCACCCTCGGCAGCGGCTCGGTCACCAGGACGAAGCCGCGGCGCGGGAGCACCGGGAGGGTGGTTCCGGCGAGTTCGGCGATCCGGCCGCCCCAGGTACCGGCGGCGTTGACGACGGCCGGGGCGAGGAGTTCCCGGGTGCGGGTGCGCACCCCCCGTACGGTCCCGCGCTCCACCACGAGTCCGGTCACCTCCTCGCCGAGGTGGACCAGGGCCCCCTCGGCGGCCGATGCGGCCAGCAGCCGGGCCGCCGCCTGGGCGGGCTGGACCTGGGCGTCCTGCGGGTAGTGGAAGCCTCCCGCGAGTCCCGGTGCCAGGTGGGGCTCCAGCTCGCGCAGGTCACCGGCCCCCGCCTCGACGGCGGTGACGCCCGCCGCGCGCTGGCCTTTCGCGAAGCTCCGCAGTGCCTCCAGCGAAGCCTCGTCCGGGGCGACGACCAGGCCGCCCTTGTCCTCGTACTCGATCTCGTGCGGGAGGGCGGCGGCGAGTTCGCGCCACAGGCCGGCCGACAGCAGGGCCAGGTCCAGCTCCGGTCCGGCCTCCTTGTCGGAGACGAGCAGATTGCCCTCGCCCGCCCCGGTGGTGCCGCCCGCGACGGAGCCGCGGTCGATGACGGCCACGCGCAGTCCCGCGCGGGTGGCGTAGTACGCGCAGGCGGCTCCGACGACACCGGCGCCGACGATGACGGCGTCCAGACTGCTTCTCTTGGGCACGGCAGTAATATGTCACATTCTTTATCGAGTGCCTAGGGTCGGCCGGGGGCTCGCACCCCCGCCCGGACCGGCCCCTTCCCCCCGTTTCGGCAAGGGGCCGGCCGGGAGCCGCGGTCAGCTGCGCAGCGGGCCCTCGCAGCTGTAACTCGACGTCCCCGCCGTGTGGTTGGTCCAGATCTCCACCGGGCCGAAGGAGCAGTTCATGTCGGCGAGGTTGTTCGAGGCCGGGGCCGCCCGGTCGAGGATGAAGTAGTCCACCGTCTCGGACATGTCCTTGAAGTTCTGGTCGTCGTTGCGCCAGTTCTTGAGGTTGGCGGTGATCCGGCCGGTACAGGTGAACCGGCGCTTGCCGGGGTCACCGTTCTCCACGCAGTCGGGGGTGTTGTACGTGGCCGCCGCGAACGAGGACTTCACGTTCGCGAGCGCGGAGTCGCGCAGCCGGTCGTTGGCCGTGAAGCTGGTGTTCGGCACGTAGAGCTGGTCGACCTTGGCGATCTGCGCGTTCAGGAACTTGTCGTAGTCGCGCTGGAGGTAGGTGTCGGCGCCCATCCGGTGGCGCCAGGCATCGAACCCGGCGACGTCGTTCTCGCGCAGGTGGGTGTACATCTCGCGCAGCAGCGTGGGCTTCTCCGTCCACAGGAACTCGAAGAACGTGCCCGCGTAGTTGTAGAAGCGGAACCCGTCACCGTCGTAGGTGGCGTTCAGCAGCTGCTCGACCGACATCCGCGGGCCGCCGCCGGCCGTGTCGTTGATGATGCCCTTGACCAGTGACTTGCGGACGGCGATGCCGTTGTCGCGGGTCGCGCCGTCGAAGAACTCGGCGGTCCCCTCGTCCATGGCGGTCGTCCGGTCGCCCTCGTACCAGGGGCCCTCGCCGAAGAAGCCGGGGACGGCGAAACGGCCGTTGAGGTAGTGCGTGTACTCGTGGCGGAAGAGCTCTTCGAGGGTGAGGGTGGAGTCCTGCGGGACGCGGCGCTGGTAGGTGTAGAAGGTGGCGCCGTTCTCGATGTACATGCCGCCGTTGTTCGTGCCGTAGCCGTTCAGCATCGTCTGGTAGGTGACGTAGTCGGCGCGGGAGGCGTACAGCACGATGTTCAACGTGGTGTTGGGGTCGCCGGCGAGCGGCTGGTCGGTGCCCAGAACGCGGTGGAACTGCGTCTTGACCTGCTTGCTCGCGTAGTAGAGCTGGTCGACGGTGGCCCGGTCGAGGGCAGTGCGGACCTTGATGCCACCGTTGTCGTACGTGTAGGTGTTGGGGAAGAGCATCTTCTCGATGTCCTCCTTGCACACCCCGTACTGCTTGCACGCGTTGTAGGTGTTCAGCCAGGAGACGATCTTGGCCCAGGGCTCGCTGCCGTTGCCCCAGGCCGTCTTGACCTGCGTCAGGAGCGCGCCGAGGTCGGAGGTGACCTGGTCCTGGAGGCCGTCGACCTGGCCGAAGCGGCCGTACTCGCCCAGCCCGTCGCGGACCGTCCACTCGTTCGCGGTGCCCTTGAGGTGGGTGTGTCCGGCGAAGGCCTTGAAGGCGGCCCGGTAGGAGGGGTCCGCCTTGACCGCGGCGTGGAATTCGGAGTCGTTGTTGCCCGGGTACACGCCGAGGTAGTTGACGGTGAGGGCGGCGAGGGCGGCTCCGCCCCAGTTGGCGTCGCCGCTGGTCGCGGGGTGCGAAGCGTCCAAGGTGGCCAGGACCTTCTTGACGAGGCCGAGCTGGCGGTGGCGCATGCCGGGCCCGGTGCCGTAGAGGGCCTCGCGCAGGGTCCGGGCGTTGGAGGCGGTGGCGTCGAAGGTGTGCGCGGCGTTGCCGAAGTCGGTGACGGCCCGGCTCATCGCGTCGACGGTCGCGGCGTCGGTGAGGTCGATCTCGTCGCGCGAGAAGTCGTGGTAGATGGCCGCGTGCAGGTAGGTGAACATCTCCTCCAGGTGGGAGGAGTTGCGGCCGTCGTGAGCGGCGGCCAGGGCGGATATCCGGCGGGAGACGGCCTGGACGTGCGCGTCGTCCATGACGGGCGCCAGGCGGGCGTCCCAGGTCCACACCAGGCCGCGCAGGCAGCCGTCCGCGAGGACGGCCGGGTCGGCGAGGAAGTCGGCGAACTGCTCGGGGGACAGCCCCGTGATCCCGTCGAGGGTGCAGGGCACGTTGACGGCCGGGCCCCGCGTGGTGGGGGCGCTCTGGGCGGGCTGTCCGCTCTTGTCCGTCCGCTGCGCGGAGGCTGCGGCGGGCGCGGCGCCCGGGACCTTGCCGTCGGATATGGCCTGGCCGCCGGGGGCGGGGGCCGGTGCGGAGGTGGTGGGTGCCAGGGCGTCGGCGCGGTGCTCGACCTCGTCGAACGGGTTCGGCGCGACCACCCCGGGGGCTCCGCCCGTGGTGGCGGCCGCGGGACCGGAGGTGAAGGTGGCGGGTACCGGAGCGCCCGTCTCGGCCGCTTGGGTCACGGCCTGGCCCGCGGAGGCGAGGAGCGTGACGGCGACGGCGGCGGAGAGGAAGGACGAACGCACAGCTCTGTGGTGGGACACCAAGGACTCCTGTGGGGAAGGGGGGTGTGCGTGGACGCGAGTGCGTGAGGTGCGAAGTGCGTGAACTGCCCTGCTTCACGCGGCGTTTGACGGGGATTAACGCGGCGCGGTGTGAGCTGTAACATAGTAATGTGAAATTGCACTGACAACCCCTGTGCGCCCACCAGTTCGCTTCTCTCTCAGGGAGCCCCCGTGACCGACGCCTCCTCCCGCCTCCACATCGGCAGCCACGACCTGCCCGTCTCCCCGGAACTGTCCCGTTTCATGGCGGGCGGCTGGGCCCCCTCGCCGCTTCCCGCCACGTCGAGCGGAACTCCGGCGTCCGACGTCACCCCCGCACGCCGGGCCCGCCTGTCGGCGCTCTTTCCGGGCGAGCGGCTCATCGTTGCGGCCGGCGAACTCAAGGTCCGCTCCAACGACTGCGACCACCGCTTCCGCCCGCACAGCGCGTACGCCTGGCTGACGGGCCTGACCGGGGAGGACCAGGTGGGTCACGTCCTGGTGCTGGAGCCTTCGGGCCCGCACGGACACGAGGCCGTGCTGTACCTCCGCCCGCGCTCGCCGCGCGCGGACGGCAACGAGGAGTTCTACCGGGACCGCCGGTACGGGGAGTTCTGGGTGGGCCGCCGCGCCGACCTCGCCGAGGCTCAGGCCCTGACGGGCATCCGCTGCGCCCACCTGGACACCCTCGGCTCACCGACGGGCCGCGACGCCTCCAGTGACGCCGAACTGGCCACGGCGCTCGCGGAGTTGCGCCTGGTGAAGGACGCCTGGGAGGTGGAGCAGCTGCAATTGGCCGTGGACCACACGGCGGCCGGGTTCGAAGACGTCGTACGGGCCCTGCCGCGCGCGCTGGAACACCCGCGCGGCGAGCGCTGGGTCGAGGGGGTCTTCGGCCTGCGCGCCCGGGCGGAGGGCAACGGGACCGGCTACGACACGATCGCCGCCTCGGGCGCGCACGCCTGCGTACTGCACTGGATCCGCAACGACGGCCGGCTGGACCGGGGCGATCTGCTGCTCCTGGACGCGGGCGTGGAGACCGACACCCTCTACACGGCGGACATCACCCGAACCCTCCCCCTGTCGGGACGGTTCTCCCCCGTCCAGCGACAGGTGTACGAACTGGTCCTGGCCGCCCAGGAAGCGGGCATCGCGGCGCTGCGGCCGGGCGCCAGCTTCCGGGACTTCCACCGGGCGGGCATGCGGGTGATCGCGGAGGGGCTCGCGGAATGGGGCGTGCTCAAGGACGCGGAGGGCGATCTGCACCGGCGCTACACCCTGTGCAGCAGCGGCCACATGCTGGGGCTGGACGTCCACGACTGCGCGAAGGCGCGGGCACGGACCTACCTGGACGGGGTCCTGGAGGAGGGCCAGGTCCTCACGGTGGAGCCGGGCCTCTACCTCCAGCCCGACGACGAGACGCTTCCGGCGGAACTGCGCGGCATCGGGGTGCGCATCGAAGACGACCTGGTCATCACGGCGACGGGCGCCCGCCTCATGTCGGGTGCCTTGCCGCGGACGGTCGGCGGCATCGAGGAGTGGATGGGGACCCTGCTGGAAGGCTGAGCCCGCCGGGCCCGGTCGGCCGGCGCGGCCTGCGGCCGGGCGCGCCCCGCGGGCCTCGAACTCACAGCGGGCCCGACGCTGCGCCGCATTCGGTGCAGACGGAGACGCCGGCCGTTCCCGACACGGCCGGCGCCCCTTCCCCGCGGGTTTTCGCCGTCGCCGAGTTGGCGGTCAGTACGTGCTTGAAGCGTTGCTGACGACGCAGCTCACGAATGTCCATGGAGTGCATACGGCCGACTCCGGACGAGGTCCAAGCGGCACATCCCGTGCCCAGGACGGCGCAGATCAGCGCGATTCTCAGGAGCATGTCTGGCACAGCGGTTCCTCTCCGGTGACTGGTGGCAGGGGCGTCGGCGGTCTGGCCCGCTCGCCCTCGTCATAACGCACCGGCATATGCGGGGTTGCGCCTTGTCAGCCGATTGCCACAAGTGCAGAAATGATAAAAGACACTGGTCAAGCCACGTTTACGCCCCCTGGCATCACCTGAACGGCCCGCACCTTCCCCGGTCTCGGAACCGTTTATGGACTATGACAAATGCAAACCACGCAGAAATTTTTCTCCGGAGCGCGGGCGGCGACGGACACGGCGCGGGGGCCGGGGCCACGCGGGCGGGGAAGTGGACGTACACGCACTGGACCCCGGAGAAGGGCGCGACACTGCGCAGCCAGCGGCGTGAGGTGGACCTCCACTACTCGTCCTCGATCTTCGAGGACTTCTTGGAGGAGATGAACCGGATCCAGGACGAGTTCAGCCGGCGCTCGCCGGGCACGGGACCGGGACCGTCCGGGACCGCCGTCAGCGAGTGCTCGGGCGCGGTCCCCCGTGTTTGAGCAGTACGAGCGGCACGACGGCGGCGGATGGCACGCCGCGCACCAGCAACCACTCGTGGAAGCGGGCGAGGTGCACATCCCGTGGGATCCGACCGAGGAGCTGGCCCACCTCCTCCAGGAGCAGCAGGCCGGGCGGCCGAGGCAGACGGAGGCCTTCGACCCCTACGGCTTCGACGGGACCGGTGAAGCGGGCGCCGTCGTCGGCGCGGTCACCGATCCGGCGCAGGGAAGCGGCGAACGGCGGATCCCGGCGCCGCGCGCCGGGCACCGCCGCACCCCGGCGAGGAAGTCCGTGGTGACGCTGCTCGGGACGGGCAGTCTCTTCACCGCAGTGCTGGTCGCCGTCATCGCCGCCGTGGTCAGCATCTTCAGCGGTCTGGCCATCTGCGAGGCCCTGCGTCACAGCGCCGGCCCGCGCACCGCGGACGACGTCGTCAGCTGGTGGCCACTGCTCATCTACGGACCGTGGGTGGTCGCTTCCCTGTCCATCCTCCGGGCCGCCCTACATCAGCGTCGCGCCGTCCATTCGTGGTCCATCGTGCTGTTGTTCTCCACCCTCGCCACGCTCCTGTGCGTCGCCCAGGCGCCCAGTTCGTTCGCCGCCCGGGCGGCGGCCACGCTCCCACCCGTCGCCGCGCTGGCCTGTCTCCAGCAACTCGTCCGCCAGATCACCCTCACCCGACCGCCCCGCCAAGCCGTTCCACGGCACCGCGGCCGCACGTTCTCCCTGCTGCGGCCACCGGCCGTCGTGAGCAGCCCGGACAGCGCGCTCCCCGACTACCCGGTGATGGACCAAAGGGCGCCCCGCGCCGCCGCCCCTCCGAGGTTCCGCTACGGAGCATGAGCGTCGGCCTCTCGAACCATGCGTCCCTTCCCCCCAGTCAAGGAGCGTGATCACTTGCACGACGAGAACGAAGATCAAACCGCATTAGTCACGGGCTGTGCCCGGTCTCAGCCCAACGGGTCTGGCGCACGCCCACACCCCCCGCACGTTCCCCCACGTCTCCCGAGAGGACAGCACCATGCCCTACGAGCTCACCCACGCCGAGCGGCTCCGGTACAAGCGCAGCCAGGACGCCGCCTACCGGGCGGGCGAGGAAGCCGTCACGAACCTCCAGGCCGCACTCTCCCTCGCCGGCCTGACCCTCCCCTCGCTCTGCAACGACGGACCGGTCGGCTGCCGCGGGCTCGTCCGGCTCGGCGGCTGCAGCACGGCCGTCGCCAACCGGCTCGCCGAAGTCATCGCCGCCGGCGCCCACGCCCTGCAAGGCGAGCACCTGTGAGTTGAACCCCGCCGCCGGGCGCATTAGGCCGAACTGATGATGTTGGGCGTGCGGATGTCGCGCGTGTCGGGCCGCCTATGCACAATGCGTTTGCCGATGTCGGCCGTGGGGTGAGGTGACCTCTGCGTGATGTCTTGAGCTGGAGGTACACCGCCCATGTCGGGCAACGGAAATCCCACGGTCAGAAGGCGCCGCCTGGGCGCGGAACTCCGGCAACTCCGCAAGGCCACGGGCATGACTTCCTCGCAGGCGGCGCAGTGCCTGATGGTGTCCCAGCCCAAGATCAGTCTCATCGAGACCGGACGTCGCCCGATCAACCCGCGCGACGTACGCGACTTGTGCCGGATCTACGGAATCACCGACCAGGAGGTCGTCGACTCGTTGATGCGGATGGCGAAGGAATCGGGCCGCCAAGGCTGGTGGGTCTCCTGCGGCGACGTCCCCTACGGGGTCTACATCGGGCTGGAGACGGCGGCGGCTTCGATCCACTCCTACGACGCGCTGATGGTTCCCGGCCTGCTCCAGACGCCCCTTTACGCGGCCGCGGTCATCGCGGAGTCCTTTCCGCGTCCCACGGCCGAACAGGCCGCCGTCAGCCTGGACGTGCGGCTGCGGCGCCAGCACCGCGCCCATCACCCCGCCCGCCCCTTGCGCTTATGGACCATCCTGGACGAATCGGCACTGCACCGCATCGTGGGCAACCGGGAGGTCATGCGCGATCAGCTCGAGCACCTGAACTCCCTCGGCGCCCAGCCGCACATCACCGTGCAGGTCCTCCCCCACAGCGCAGGCGCTCATCCCGGGGTCTTAGGTCAGTTCTCCATCCTCACGTATCCGGAGTCCGAAACGGGAGTCGTCTACCTGGAGCGCTTCACCAGTGACCTGTACCTGGAGAAACATGCCGACCGGTACCCCTACCAGATCATGTTCGACCACCTGCAGGCCCAGGCCCTGAGCGCCGACGACTCCCGGCACCTGATCAACGACATGATCAAGGCGTACCGCGAGGCCCGCTGACGCCGTCAGCGGGCCTCGCCGGGCCGACTACCAGCCACCGCCGTCGTCATGGTTGTAACCCGACGAATTGTCCCAACCACCGCCGTTCCAGTCGCCGTTGTCGTTCCAGTTGCCGTTGTCGTTCCAGTTGCCGTTGTCGTTCCAGTAGCCGTTGTTGTCGTCGCCGTTCCAGCCGGCGTTGCGCCAGCTGCCGCTGTTGTCGTCGTTCCAGCGGGAGGAGTTGCCGCAGTCGCGCGAGTCGTCCCCGCGCGAGTAGCTGGAGTGGTGCTGGCTGTGTTGCGGGAGGCCGGTGTGGGTGGCGGCGAACGCGCCGCTCACCGGCATCAGGCCCAGCGTCACTCCGGCGGCCCCTGCCACGACGGCCGCAATAATCCCACGGCGCATAACGATGCACCTCCGAGCATTGGGGGATGTTCCTTGCAAATGGGACATATCCACCCTCTCTCTTCTTCCCGCCCGCTGTCAAAGCCGCCCGCACCACAGGGCGCCGGCGTCAGTCCAAGACGGCGATGCCGTCGAGTTCGACGAGTGCCTGCTCGTCCCACAGCCTCACGGCCCCGACCACCGCCATCGCCGGGTAGTCCCGGCCCGCAAGAGCCCGCCAGATACGGCCGAGTTCCGGTGCGTGGCGGCGGTACGACTCCACGTCCACCGGATACACCGTCACCCGGGCCAGCTGCGCGGGCGCCCCGCCCGCCGCGGCGAGAGCCGTGAGCAGGTTGGACAGTGCGCGCTCGAACTGCTGGGGCAGGGTGTTGCCCACCACTTTCCCGGAGCCGTCCAGCGCGGTCTGGCCGGCCAGGAACACCAGACGGGAGCCGGTCGCGGCGACGGCGTGCGAGAAGCCCGCCGGCGGGGCGAGTTCCGCCGGATTGATGCGCTCCACGCTCATCGGGCGGCCACCTCCCGGTAGAGCTCCTTCGCGATGATCGTGCGCTGGACCTCGCTGGCCCCCTCGTAGATGCGCGGTGCACGGACCTCCCTGTACAGGTGTTCCAGCAGGTGGCCCCGCTGGAGGGCGACCGCGCCGTGCAGTTGGACCGCGTGGTCCACCACGTACTGGGCCGTCTCCGTCGCCAGGAGCTTCGCCATGGCCGCCCGCCTCGGCACCTCCGCGGAGCCGCTGTCGTAGGCGCCTGCGGCCGCGTAGACCAGCAACCGGGCGGCCTCGGTCCGCGTCGCCATCTCCGCCACCCGGTGCGCCACCGCCTGGAGGTCCGCCAGCACCCCGCCGAAGGCGCCGCGGCCCGCGGTGTGTGCGAGCGTCGCGTCCAGTGCCGCCCGGGCCATGCCCACGGCGAAGGCTCCGACGCTGGGCCGGAACAGGTTCAGGGTGTCCATCGCGACGCGGAACCCGCGCCCCGGCTCGCCGAGTACGTCCTCGGGGCCGACCGGGACCCCGTCGAAGGAGAGCGAGCCGATGGGGTGCGGGGACAGCATGTCCAGCGCCTCGCCCGTCAGGCCGGGCCGGTCCGCCGGGACGAGGAAGGCGGTGATGCCCCCGGCCCCCGGGTTCTCACCCGTGCGGGCGAACACGGTGTAGAAATCCGCCTCCGGGGCGTTGGAGATCCACCGCTTCTCCCCGGTGAGCCGCCAGCCCCCGTCCGGGCCGATCCCGCCGTCCCGTTCCGCCGCCAGCGCCAGCGCCGCCGCGTCCGAGCCGGCCCCCGGCTCGCTGAGCGCGAACGCGGCCACCAGCCGTCCCTCCCGCACCCCCGGCAGCCACCGCTCACGCTGCGCCGCGCTCCCGGCGCGCAGCACCGGGTGCGCACCCAGCCCTTGGAGGGCCAGCGCAGTCTCGGCCTCCGTGCACCCGTACGCCAGTGACTCCCGCAGCAGGCACAGCTCCAGCGCGCCCGAGACGAACACCCGCTCCAGCAGGCCTTCTTCCCCGAGTGCGGCCAGCAGCGGCCGGTTGACCCGGCCCGGCTCGCCCTTCTCGGCCAGCGGTCGCAGCCGCTGCGCCGACAGCGCGCGCAGCCGCCCGCACCATTCCTCTTCGTCCACCCCGAGCGCGAATCCGGTCATGCAAACAACCCCGCATCTATCGCGTCCTGTTGACTGTCGTCACCGTCACGATACGCTCGTCACGCGACCCGCGACCGTCCCGAGGGGGCGAACCAGCCTTGGAGCTCAAGCCTTCCGCGCACGTCGACACCTTTACCCGCGACCGCCTCCCGCCCGGCGGAACCTGGCCGCGCCTGCTGTTCGACCTTCCCGAGCTGGCCTATCCGGACCGGCTGAACTGCGGGGCCGAGCTGCTGGACGCCACCATCGACCGGCTCGGGCCGCACCGCCCGGCCTTCCGGGGCTCCGGCGGCGAGGTGTGGTCGTACGGGGAGCTGCGCGAGCGCGTCGACCGGCTCGCCCACGTGCTCACCGCCGACCTGGGCGTCGTCCCCGGCAACCGGGTGCTGCTGCGGGGGCCGACCAGTCCGTGGCTGGCCGCCTGCTGGCTGGCGGTGATGAAGGCGGGGGCGGTCGCGGTCACCGTACTGGCCCAGCAGCGCGCGCAGGAGCTGGCCACGGTGTGCGCGATGGCCGAGGTGGGCCACGCCCTGTGCCACGTGGACGCGCTGGACGACCTGGTGAAGGCCGAGGTGCCGGGCCTGCGGATCACCCCGTACGGCAGCAGGGACGCGGGCGACCTCCTCCACCTCGCCCGAGGGCACTCGGGGCCGTTCCCGGCGGCCGCCACCTCCGCCGACGACGTGGCCCTGATCGCCTTCACCTCCGGTACCACCGGCCGCCCCAAGGGCTGTATGCACTTCCACCGCGACCTGCTCGCCGTGGCCGACACCTTCTCCCGCCACGTGCTGCGCCCCCGCCCCGACGACGTGTTCGCGGGCAGCCCCCCGCTCGGCTTCACCTTCGGGCTCGGCGGCCTGGTCGTCTTCCCGCTGCGGGCCGGCGCCTCCTCGCTGCTGCTGGAGCAGGCGGCGCCCCGACGGCTGCTGCCGGCGCTCGCCGAGCACCGGGTGACGGTCCTGTTCACCGCGCCCACCGCCTACCGGGCGATGCTGGACACCCTGGGCCCGTACGACGCCGGCGCCTACGACCTCGGCGCGCTGCGCCGCTGCGTCTCGGCGGGCGAGAACCTGCCGGCCGCCACCTGGCAGGCCTGGTACGAGCGCACCGGGCTGCGCATCATCAACGGCATCGGGGCCACCGAGCTGCTGCACATCTTCATCTCGGCCGCCGACGAGGACATCCGGCCCGGCACCACCGGGCGGGCGGTGCCGGGCTGGGAGGCCCGCGTCGTCGACCCGGCGGGCCGGCCCGTGGCGGACGGGGAGCCGGGGCTGCTGGCCGTCCGGGGCCCGGTGGGCTGCCGGTACCTGGCCGACCCGCGGCAGACGGAGTACGTACGGGACGGCTGGAACCTGACCGGGGACACGTACGTGCGCGACGCGGACGGCTACTTCCGGTACGTCGCCCGCGCCGACGACATGATCATCTCTTCGGGTTACAACATCTCCGGCCCGGAGGTGGAGGAAGCCCTGCTGCGCCACCCGGACGTGGTGGAGGCCGCGGTGATCGGGCGCCCCGACGAACGCCGCGGTCAGGTCGCCGTGGCGTACACCGTGCCCCGCGAGGGGGTCACACTGACGGAGGAGACGCTGCGGGCCTTCATGCGGACCGAGCTGGCGCCGCACAAGTGCCCGCGCACCTTCGTCTTCGTCTCCGCGCTCCCCCGGACGCCCACGGGCAAACTTCAACGCTTCCGGCTGCGCGATCTAGAGTGAACCCGTGGCCGAGCAGCACACCCCGCGATCCCTGATCGTCACGTTCTACGGTGCCTACGGGCGGGCCTTCGACGGCCCGGTCCCGGTGTCCGCGCTGATCCGCCTGCTGGGCACGGCCGGCGTCGACGCACCCTCCGTCCGCTCGTCGGTGTCCCGGTTGAAGCGGCGGGGCTTCCTGCTGCCCGCCCGGGCTGCCGACGGGTCTGCCGGGTACGAGCTGTCCGAGGAGGCCCGGCAACTGCTGGAGGACGGCGACCGGCGGATCTACGGGTCCGCCAGGCTGTCGCAGGAGTGGCTGTTGGCCGTCTTCTCCGTCCCCGAGCAGGAGCGGCACAAGCGGCACCTGCTGCGCTCCCGGCTGGCCCGGCTGGGCTTCGGCGCGGTGGCGCCGGGGGTCTGGATCGCCCCGGCGCACCTGTACGAGGAGACCGGCCGCACCATGGAGCGGCTGCACCTGACGCCGTACGTGGAGCTGTTCCGCGGCGCCCACCTCGGTTTCGCGCCGACGGCCGAGGCGGTGGCCCGCTGGTGGGACCTGACGTCTCTGGCCAAGCAGCACGAGGAGTTCCTCGACCAGCAGGAACCGGAGCTGCGGGCCCTCCAGTCGGGCCCCGGGCCGGCACCGGAGCAGGCCTACCGCGGCTACCTGCTGGCCCTGGACAGCTGGCGCCGGCTCCCCTACGCCGACCCGGGGCTGCCGCGCGAGCTGCTGCCCGCGGACTGGCCGGGCGACCGCGCGGCGGCCGTCTTCGCCGAACTGCACGCCCGGCTGCGTGACATCGGGGCCGCGTTCGTCGAGCCGTAGCGGCGAAATGGGGTGCGGGGGCACCGGGCGGCGGACAGGATGGGGCCGCATGACCTGGACCTTCACCACCGACTTCGCCGCTTTCGTGGCCGCCGCGGGCCCGGCCGTCGCCGCTCGGCCCGTGGAGAACACCTCCCTGCTGACCGCCATGGACGCGCTGGAGCGGCGCGGCCCGACGGCCTACGGGCCGCACACCCCGTTCTTCGGCTGGTGGACCGGCGCCGACGGGACCGTGTCCGGCGGGCTGCTGTGCACCCCCGTGCGCCCGCTGCTGCTGGGCGCGGTGCCGGCCGGGGCGGTGGAGGCGCTGGGCGCCGCGCTGGCCGTGGAGCCGCTGCTGGCCGGGGTCGACGCCTTGAACGTCCGCCGCCGGGACGCGGTGGCGCTGGCCGGAGCCTGGGGGAAGCCGTCACGGATCGAGGCGGAGGCCCGGCTGTACCGGCTGGCCGGCCTGCTCGCCCCGCACCCCCTGCCGCAGGGGCGGTCCTTGCCCGCGACCGAAACGCACCTCCCGCTGCTGGTGGAGTGGGTCGACGCGTTCAAGCGCGAGTCCGGCGAGCCCGGGAGCGCCTCCGAGACGACCCTGCGGGACCGGATCTCGTACGGCGGGATGGTGCTCTGGGAGCATGCGGGCACGCCCGTGTCGATGGCGGGCTTCTTCCGCCCGGTCGGCTCGGTCTCGCGGATCGGCCCCGTTTACACCCCGCCGGAGCTGCGCGGCCGGGGCTATGCCGCCGGGGTCACGCACGCGGTGAGCGAAGCGACGTACGCGGCCGGAGCCACGGAGGTGCTGCTCTTCGCGGACCTGGCCAACCCCACCAGCAACGGCGTCTACCAGCGCCTCGGCTACACCCCGGTGGAGGACCGGGTCGAGCTGGCGGCCGTCTGACGCGCCGGACCGCTCGCCGCGCCGGACCGCTCGCCGCACCGGGCCGCCGCCGCGCGGGCCGCCGGTGCGCCCCTATCCGCGCCCGGTCGGCGGTTTGCGGCTGCCCGCCCGGTAGGGGTCCGGCCAGGGCGCGGCCGGTCCGGTGTAGGACTGGTCGGCGGCCGCGTGCAGGGTCCAGTGGGGGTCGTAGAGGTGCGGGCGGCCCACCGCGCAGAGGTCGGCGCGCCCGGCCAGCAGCAGGGAGTTCACGTCGTCCCAGGAGGAGATCGCGCCGACGGCGATCACCGGGACGCCGAGGGCGTTGCGGATCCGGTCGGCGTACGGCGTCTGGTAGGAGCGCCCGTACTCGGGGCTCTCGTCCGCCACCACCTGGCCCGTGGACACGTCGATGGCGTCCGCGCCGTGGGCGGCGAAGGCGGCGGCGATGCGTTCGGCGTCCTCGGGGGTGGTGCCGCCGGGGGCCCAGTCGGTGGCCGAGAGCCGGACGGTCATGGGGCGGTCCTGCGGCCAGGCCTCGCGGACCGCGTCGAAGACCTCCAGCGGGAAGCGGAGCCGGTTGTCCAGGGAGCCGCCGTAGGCGTCGGTGCGGTGGTTGGTGAGCGGGGAGAGGAACCCGGACAGCAGGTAGCCGTGGGCGCAGTGCAGTTCGAGCAGGTCGAAACCGGCGTCGGCGGCCCGGCCGGCGGCCGCGACGAATTCCGCCCGGATCGCGGCCATCTCCGCGGTGCTGAGGGCGCGCGGGACGGCGGAGACGCCGGGCCGGTACGGCAGCGGCGAGGCGGCCACCACGGGCCAGTTCCCCTCGGGGAGGGGCTCGTCCATGCCCTCCCACATCACCCGGGTCGAGCCCTTGCGGCCCGAGTGGCCGAGCTGTACGCCGAGCGCGGCTCCGGGCGCGGAGGTGTGGACGAAGTCCGCGATCCGCTTCCAGGCGGCCGCCTGCTCCGCCGTGTACAGGCCCGCGCAGCCCGGGGTGATGCGGCCTTCGGGGCTCACGCACACCATCTCGGTCATGACGAGTCCTGCGCCCCCGAGGGCCCGGGAGCCGAGGTGCACCAGGTGGAAGTCGCCCGGCACCCCCTCCCGCGCCGAGTACACGTCCATCGGCGAGACCACGACCCGGTTGCGCAGGGTCAGTCCACGCAGGGTGAACGGGGTGAACATGGGCGGGGTTCCCCCGTCGTCGGGGCAGCCGAAGTCCCTTTCCACGGACCGGGTGAAGCGGGCGTCGCGCATCCGCAGGTTGTCGTGGGTCACCCGGCGGCTGCGGGTCAGGAGGTTGAAGGCGAACTGCCGGGCGGGCTGGTCGACGTATCCCGCGATCTCCTCGAACCAGCGCATGCTGGCGGCCGCCGCGCGCTGGGTGCTGGCCACCGCGGGCCGCCGGGCGGCCTCGTACGCGGCCAGGGCGGCCGGTACGTCGTCCGGCCGCGCGGCCACGGCTTCGGCGAGCGCGAGGGCGTCCTCCACCGCGAGTTTGGTGCCGGACCCGATGGAGAAGTGCGCGGTGTGCGCGGCGTCCCCGAGCAGGGCCACGTTCCCGTGCGACCAGCGCTCGTTGACGACGGTACGGAACCGGGTCCAGGCCGACTTGTTGCCGCGCAGGGGCCGCCCCCTCAGGGCCTCGCCGAAGACCTTGGCGCAGCGGGCCGCCGATTCGTCCTCGTCGCACAGGTCGAGGCCCGCCGCCCGCCACACCTCCTCCCGCATCTCGATGATCACCGTGGAGGAGTCGGGCGCGTACGGGTAGCCGTGCAGCTGCATGACACCGTGCTCGGTCTCGGCGATCTCGAAGCGGAACGAGTCGAAGGCGAAGTCGGCGGCGAGCCAGATGTAGCGGCAGCGGCCGGTCGTCACGGTCGGCCGGAAGTGTCCGGCCCCGCTCTCCCGTGTCGCGCTGTGCACCCCGTCCGCCGCGACCACCAGGTCGTACGAGGCGGCGAGCGCGTGCGCGTCCGGGGCCCCGGTGTGGAAGCGGAGCGTCACCCCGAGGTCCGTGCAGCGCCCGTGCAGGATCTCCAGCAGGCGGCGCCGCCCCAGGGCGGCGAAGCCGTGGCCGCCGGAGGTCAGCATCCGGCCCCGGTGCACCACGGCCACGTCGTCCCAGCGGGTGAATTCCGCGCTCAGTGCGGCGTGGACGACGGTGTCGGCGCGCTCGATGCCACCCAGCGTCTCGTCGGAGAGGACCACGCCGAACCCGAAGGTGTCGTCGGGGGCGTTGCGTTCGCGGACCTCGACGGCGTGTCCCTGCCGGGCCAGCAGCGCGGCGCAGTACAGCCCGCCGGGCCCCCCGCCCACCACGGCCACCCGCAGCTTCGTTCCGAGGGGCACGGCGCTACCTGCCCTTCCACTCCGGCGGCCGCTTCCCGGTGAAGGCGGCGTGGAACTCGGCGTAGTCCGTGCCGTGCATCAGCAGTGCCTGCGTGTTGGCGTCGAGTTCGACCGAGGCGGCCAGCGGCATGTCCAGCTCGGCGGTGAGCAGCGCCTTGGTCTGCGCGTAGGCGAGGGCGGGTCCGGCGGCCAGGTGCGCGGCCAGCTCGGCGGCCCGGGTGTGGGCCTTGCCCTCCTCGGTGACCTCGCTGAGCAGGCCGATCCGCTCCGCCTCGGGTGCCCGTACGGGCTCTCCGAGCATCAGCAGCCGGGTGGCGTGTCCGAGGCCCACGACGCGGGGCAGCAGGTAGGCGGCGCCCATGTCCCCGCCGGAGAGGCCGACCCGGGTGAAGAGGAAGGCGAAGCGCGCGGTGGGGTCGGCGATGCGGAAGTCGGCGGCGAGCGCGAGGACGGCCCCCGCGCCGGCGGCGACGCCGTGGACGGCGGCGATGACGGGGAAGGGGCATTCGCGTACGGCCCGGACCACTTGGCCGGTCATCCGGTTGAAGTCGAGGAGCTGGGCGGTGTCCATGGCCAGGGTGGCGCCGATGATCTCGTCCACGTCCCCGCCGGAGCAGAAGCCGCGTCCCTCGCCGCCCAGGACGAGGGCGCGTACGGAACGCTCGCGGGAGAGTTCGGCGAGCAGATCGCGCAGGTCGGCGTAGGCGCCGAAGGTGAGCGCGTTCAGCTTCTCGGGCCGGTCGAGGGTGACGGTGGCGACGCCGTCCTGCCGGGTCACCCGGAGGTGGCGCCACCGTTCGGTCGCTGGGGTGGAACCGATGAAGGGGCTCACGCATCCGACGGTATCACCGACTCGTGACTCCCGTCACAGAAACGCAATGACGTGAGGAGAGAGCGGCCGGGAGTGGGCGGCCGGCCCAGTCGGACCGGCCGCCCGCCGAGGGATCCGCGTATGACTATGCGGGCAACTCCGCGCCCGGCGCCGCCAGGGTCGCCACGAGGACGGCCTTGATGGTGTGCAGCCGGTTCTCCGCCTCGTCGAAGACGACGGAGTGCGCCGACTCGAACACCTCGTCCGTCACCTCCAGGGATTCCAGGCCGTGGACGGCGTGGATGTCGCGGGCCACCTGCGTGCCGAGGTCGTGGAAGGCGGGCAGGCAGTGCATGAACTTCACGTCCGGATTGCCGGTCGCCCGCAGCACGTCCATGGTCACCGTGTACGGGGACAGCACCCGGATCCGCTCGTCCCACACCTCCTTGGGCTCCCCCATGGACACCCAGATGTCGGTGATGACGAAGTCGGCCTGGGCGACGCCCTCGGCGATCTCCTCGGTGAGGGTGATCCGGGCGCCGCTCGCCTCGGCCAGGGCGCGGGCCGCCGTCACCACCGGTTCGGCCGGCCAGTACGCCTCGGGCGCGACGATCCGTACGTCCATGCCGAGCAGCGCGCCGGTCACCAGGTAGGAGTTGCCCATGTTGAAGCGCGCGTCGCCGAGGTAGGCGAAGGCGATCCGCTCCAGCGGCCGGTCCGAGTGCTCCGTCATGGTGAGCACGTCGGCCAGCATCTGGGTGGGGTGCCAGTCGTCGGTGAGGCCGTTGAAGACGGGCACGCCCGCGTACGCGGCCAGTTCCTCGACGGTGCCCTGGCTGTCACCGCGGTACTCGATCCCGTCGAACATCCGGCCGAGGACGCGGGCGGTGTCGCGGACCGACTCCTTGTGGCCCATCTGCGAGCCCGTGGGGTCGAGGTAGGTGGTTCGGGCGCCCTGGTCGGCGGCGGCGACCTCGAAGGCGCAACGGGTGCGCGTGGAGGTCTTCTCGAAGATGAGCGCGATGTTGCGGCCCTTGAGGTACTGCTGCTCGGTGCCGTTCTTCTTGGCGGCCTTGAGGGCGGCGGCGAGCTCGATCAGACCGCGGAACTCGGCGGCGGTGAAGTCGAGCTCCTTGAGGAAACTGCGGCCGACGAGGTCGGTGGCCATGGGGACGCTCCAAGGTGACGCTGACAGGGGATGTTGGAAGTCTATACGACCTTTCGTATTGATATACAGTCCCCCGTTGCCTTCCCTTCCCGCCGGCTGCCCTCCCTGCGCCTCCCCCGTGCTTCCTGCCTGCCCGCCTGCCCGCCTGCCCGCCTGCCCGCCTGCCCGCCTGCCTCAGACGGCGTCCCGCTCCACGGGGCAGCTCATGCACCGCGGACCGCCCCGGCCGCGGCCCAGTTCACTGCCGGGGATCTCGATCACCTCGATGCCCTCCTTGCGCAGATGGGTGTTGGTCGTGACGTTCCGCTCGTAGGCGACGACCACGCCCGGCTCGACCGCCAGCACGTTGCAGCCGTCGTCCCACTGCTCGCGTTCCGCCGAGTGCACGTCCTGGGTGGCGGTGAGCACCCTGATGCCGCCGAGGCCGAGGGCCGAGGCGATGGCCCGGTGCATGTGCTCCGGCGGGTGGTCGGTCACTTTCAGCTCGCTCGCGCCGGCGCCCGGCTCGATCGTGTAGGACCGCAGCATGCCCAGACCCGCGTACTGGGTGAACGTATCGGCGTCCACCATCGTCATCACCGTGTCCAGGTGCATGAAGGCCCGCCGCTTGGGCATGTCCAGCGCTACGATGGTCGTCGCGGACCCCGCGGCGAACAGGCCGCGGGCCAGCATCTCCACCGCCTGCGGCGTCGTACGCTCGCTCATCCCGATCAGCACCGCGCCGTTGCCGATGACCAGCAGGTCACCGCCTTCGATGGTGGACGGGTAGTCGGCCAGGCCCTGCGACCAGTAGTGGAAGGCGCCTGAGGACGTGAACACCGGGTGGTGCTTGTAGATCGCCTCGAAGTGCACCGTCTCGCGCTGCCGGGCCGGCCAGCGCATCGCGTTGATGGAGACGCCGTCGTAGATCCAAGCGGAGGTGTCACGGGTGAACAGGTGGTTGGGCAGCGGCTGGAGGAGGAAGTCGTCCAGCTCCAGCGCGTGGAAGCGGACGGAGACCGGCTCGGCGTGCCGCTCCAGGAACTCGCGCTTGGTCATGCCGCCGACCAGCGCCTGCGCCAGCCGGTCGGAGGTCAGGCCGTCGAAGACCTGGCGCAGGTGATCGGTGGCGAGGGGGCCGTACTCCTTCTCGTGGAAGACCCGGTCCAGGACGAGGTGTCTCGCCTCCGGGATGTCCAGGGCCTCGCGGAGCAGGTCGCCGAAGAGGTGGACCTCGACGCCCCGGTCGCGCAGTACGTCGGCGAACCCGTCGTGCTCCTGGCGGGCGCGGCGCACCCACAGCACGTCGTCGAAGAGGAGGGCGTCCTTATTGCTCGGTGTGAGCCGCTTCAGCTCCAGGTCGGGCCGGTGGAGGATGACGCGGCGCAGCCGCCCGGTCTCGGAGTCGACATGGAATCCCATGCCCTACACGTTCCCAGACCGGACGGCTTTTTGACCCGGCGTCGGCCGGACCCCGTCCGCGGAACGCTCAGCGCAGGCCGAGAAGCGCCGCCGGGGTGCCCACGAGCTCCGGGGCGGACAGCCCCAGCTTGGGGGTGACGACGTTCGGGATCCCGAAGTTGCTGCCGTCCGGCATCGACAGCGGGGCACCGACGATCGCACCGGGGGTCCGGGCGTGCAGCTTCGTCTCGGGGGCGTCCAGGGAACCCGCGCCGTCCGTCTCGGGGCTACCCGCCAGGTTCGGCAGCGGGGAGCTGACGAGCGTGTGGCCGAGGTCCATGGTCAGGGGCACCACCGGCAGGAGCGGGGTCGGGAGCAGATCGCCGGTGTGCAGGCGCGGTGCCTCGGGCGCGCCGACCATCGGCACCGGAACCCCGGTGGCCACGCGGGGGGCGTCCACGCCCAGCGTGGTCTTCACGGCGTCCAGCGGGACACCCACCGGAACCGAGTCGGCCACGGCCGGGGTGGCGGCGCCGGCCGCGGCCATACAGGTCAGGAGCGCCGCAATGCTTCCGCGCGCGGTCATCTTCATAGGTGACGTTCCGTCCTTCCAGGATCGCGGACATTCCGCTGCCCTGGATGAACGATCCCGCCGGTGGGTTTCCCGGAGTTCTCGGGGAAAGTTCCCCCATACGACCTAATTAGCGGCTGTACGGCGGCGGCGCCTTTACGCGCGGGCCGACGGTCACGGGTGCGGGCCGACCGGTCATGGGCGCAGGCCGACGGTCACAGGCCCGGGTCGACCGGCCCCGACTCCAGGGCGAGCACGGCGAACACCGCCTCGTGCACCCGCCACAGCGGCTCGCCCTCCGCCAGCCGGTCCAGCGCCTCCAGCCCCCAGCGCGTACTCGCGCAGCGCGAGCGAGCGCTTGTGCCCGAGGAAGCGCCCGCGCAGCCGCTCCAGGTGGTCGGCGCGCGTGTACTCGGGGCCGTAGATGATCCGCAGGTACTCACGGCCGCGCACTTGAGCCCGGGCTGCACCAGCCGGCCCTTGGCGTCCCGGGCGTACGCCTGGAGCGGCTTGACCATTACGCCCTCGCCGCCGGCGCCGGTGAGCCCCAGCCACCAGCCGGTGCCCGCGCGCACGGACTCCTCGTCGGCGATGTCCACGTAGAACCAGCCGGTCCGGCGCAGCAGGCGGGTGCCCGCCGCCTCGCCGGCCGCCACCAGCCGGTCCAGCCAGGCCAGCTGCTCGTCGTGCGGCACCGTGGCCGGCGGGCGCCCGGCCGCCGCGAGCGCGGCGAGCGCGGCGAGCGCGGCGAGCGTGTCGGGGAAGACGGCCGCGGAGGCGGCGCCGACGGCGGCGTACTGGTTGCGGAGCAGGCCGGCGGACTTGAGCGACCAGGGCAGCAGTTCCCCGTCGATCAGCAGCCAGTCGGTGGCCAGTTCCTCCCAGAGACCGGCGTCGGTGACCGCCGTACGGATCCGGCCGAGGACCTCTTCGGTGACCTCGGGGTCGGCGAAGAAGGGTCGGCCGGTGCGGGTGTAGACCGAGCCCGTGGGGCCTTGCGGCACCCCGGAGCGCTCGCGGGCCACCGCCGCGTCACGGCAGACGAGGACGGTGGCACGGGAGCCCATGTGCTTCTCCTCGCACACGACCCGCCCGATCGCGTCGGCGCGGTACTGGGCGAACGCCTCCGCAGGGTGCTCCAGGTAGCGGTCGTCGCGGGCCGAGGCGGGGGCCGGTGCCATGGTCGGCGGCAGGTACGGGACCAGCCGGGGGTCCGCGGCGAAGCGGCTCATCACTTCGAGGGCCGCGGCCGCGTTCTCCTCGCGCACGGTGACGTTGCCCAGGTGCCGGGTCTCCACGACGCGGTGCCCGTGCACGTCCGCCAGGTCGAGGGGCCGTCCCTCGTGCCCGCCGGGCGCCTCGGCGGCCAGCGGCTTGACGGGCTCGTACCAGACCTTCTCCGCCGGTACGTCGACCAATTCGCGCTCCGGCCAGCGCAGGGCGGTCATCTTGCCGCCGAAGACGGCTCCCGTGTCCAGGCAGATGGTGTTGTTGATCCAGGAGGTGTCCGGGACCGGGGTGTGGCCGTAGACCACCACCGCCTTGCCCCGGTAGTCCTCGGCCCACGGGTAGCGCACGGGCAGGCCGAACTCGTCGGTCTCACGGGTGGTCTCCCCGTACAGGGCGGGCGAGCGGACCCGGCCGGAGGTGCGGCCGTGGTACTTCTCGGGCGGCCCGGCGTGACAGACCACCAGCTTGCCGCCGTCGAGCACGTAGTGGCTGACGAGGCCGGCGATGAACGTCCGGACTCCCCAGACGAACTCCTGCGGCTCGCGGCCGAGCTGTTCGACGGTCTCGGCGAGGCCGTGGGTCTGCCGCACCGCGGATCCCTTGTGGTAAGGGGCGAGCTTGGTCTCGTGGTTCCCGGGCCGCGGCCAGGATCGCCTCGCGGCGCCGCGCAGCGAGCGGCACGGGCCGCTGCGGAGCGTCTTCGCCGTCTGCGGTCAAGGTTTCGTCGGGCTCGGTGACGTCGGGCTCGGCGTCCTCGGGCTCGGCGTCCTCCGCATCCGCAAGGCGCAGGAGTTCCAGGCGTCCCAGCGCGTCCTGGGTGAGCCGCTTGTGCCGGGCCAGGTAGCGGGCGGTGATCAGGGCGTGCTCGGCACGTACCGGCTGTCGCCCCACTCGGGGAACCGTTCGTCGAGCGGGACCGGCGTGACGGCGACCGTCTCCCAGCCGAGCGGCTCGAAGAGCCGGCGCACGAGCTCGGCACCGCCCCGCGCGGGCAGCGCCGGTATCTCGATGCGCAGCGGCCGCGCCCGCCCCGGGAGTTCGGGCCGGGCGGTGCAGTGGCCCGCCAGCGCGCTGCGGAACGCACCGCTGAGCGCGACGGCGAAGAGGGAGGACGCCGCTTAGGGGCGGTCGTTGACGTACTGCGCGAGCGCGGCGTCCGGCGCCCCTCCCCGCCCCTTGCCCCGTCCCTTCCGCACGAGCGCGAGCGGATCCACCTCCAGCAGCAGCGCGGCCGTACACCGTTCGTCCGAGGCCTCGGGGTAGAACACGTGCGCGGTGCCGTGGGAAGTGCTGAACGCCTGCGCCTTCCCAGGGTGTTTGTGCAGCAGGAAGCCCAGGTCAGTGGCCGGTTCTTCGGCGGCCGTGCCGGCGGTGGTGACCGTCAGGAACATGCGGTTCAGCATGGCTGCGGGTCCGGGCCCGGGCCAACCAATCTCGCGGCGGCCGGCCGGACGCCGTCACCGGCGCTACCGCGTGCGCAGGCGGGCGGCGAGGGCGGCGATGGCAGGGGGGCCGATGCGGCAGCAGCCGCCGAGGAGGCGGACGCCGGCGGAGCGCCAGGCGGCGAGGTCCCAGGGGACCGGGGTGGGCGGGGAGTGCCACCGCCCGGCGGCCGCGTCCCAGACCGAGCCGTCGTTCGGGTAGGCCAGCAACGGCTTGCGGGTGACGGAGGCGGCCGCTTCGAGGGCGGGGCCCACGTCCTGGGGGTCGCAGCAGTTGACGCCGAGCGCGATGACCTCCGGGCTGCGCTCCGCGAGGGCGAAGGCTTCGGCGAGGGGCTGCCCGGCCCGGGTGCGGCCGTCGGCCACGGTGTAGCTGAGCCAGGCGGGCGCCCCCGTCCCCGCGAGCACACCGAGCAGGGCCTCGGCCTCGGTGGTGTCCGGGATGGTCTCCAGGGCCAGCACGTCGGGCCCCGCCTCCAGCAGCGCCTCGATCCGGGGCCGGTGGAAGGCGGCCAGCTCCGCTACGCCGAGCCCGTACCGCCCGCGGTACTCGGAGCCGTCCGCGAGCACCGCCCCGTACGGGCCCACTGAGGCGGCCACCCACACCTCGTGGTCTGCCGCCCGGGCCGCGCGGTCGGCGAGGGCGACGCTGCGTCGCAGCAGTACACCGGCCTCCGGCGCCCCGTAGCCGATCTGGTAGCTCGCGGTGATGAGCACCTCGGCGCCGGCCCGCGCGTACGCGGTGTGGGCGGCCTCCACTTGGTCCGGCCGCTCGGTGAGCACCCGGCCCGTCCACAGGCCGCCGGACAGGTCGCAGCCCTGGTCGGCGAGCTGGTTGCTCAGGCCGCCGTCCAAGAGCACCGCCCTGTGGGCGAGTGCCGCGGCGAGCGGGCCGGACGCACGGGGCACGGGCCGGCTCCCCTCAGCCGATCTGGGACAGCACCTGGGCGGAGATCAGCTCCAGGTGGTCGAGGTCGTGGAGGTCGAGCATCTGGAGGTAGACGCGGGAGGAGCCGATGGCGCCGTACGCGCCGATCTTCTCCACGACCTCGGCCGGGGAACCCGCCAGGCCGTTCGCCTTGAGTTCGTCCACGTCACGGCCGATGGCGGCGGCCCGGCGGGCCACCTCGGCATCGTCCTTGCCGACGCACACCACGAGGGCGTTGGAATAGACGAGGTCCTCGGGCTTGCGGCCGGCTTCCCGGGCGGCTTCCCGGACCCGGCCGAACTGCCGCTCGCTGTCCGCGATCGAGGCGAACGGCATGTTGAACTCGTCCGCGTACCGGGCGGCGAGGCGCGGGGTGCGCTTCGCTCCGTGGCCGCCGATGAGGACGGGCACCTTGGCCTGCGCAGGCTTGGGCAGCGCCGGGGAGTTCTCCAGCTGGTAGTGGACGCCCTGGTAGTCGAAGGTGGCGCCGGGCTCGGTGGCCCACAGGCCGGTGACGATGGCGAGCTGCTCCTCCAGCCGGGCCATCCGGTCCGCCGGGAAGGGGATCCCGTACGCCTTGTGCTCCTCCTCGAACCAGCCGGCTCCGAGGCCGAGTTCGACGCGGCCGCCGGACATCTGGTCGACCTGGGCCACTTGGATGGCGAGCACTCCGGGCAGCCGGAACGTGCCGGCCGTCATCAAGGTGCCCAGCCGGATGCGCTTGGTCTCGCGGGCCAGGCCGGCGAGGGTGATCCAGGCGTCGGTGGGGCCGGGCAGGCCGTCGCCGGACCCCATGCTCACATAGTGGTCGGACCGGAAAAATGCGTCGAACCCGAGCTCCTCGGTGGCCCGGGCGACCCTGAGGAGGGTTTCGTAGCCGGCGCCCTGCTGCGGCTCGGTGAAAATGCGGAGATCCATGCCCCTATCCTGCCCCGGGCTCACCCCTGCCGGGTGAATCTCCGTCAACCGGGCGGCCCACGGCGCGCCGCGCCAGTGACCAGCGCGGACGGTGATCGTTGGCTCGGACGGAGCCGGACCGCCCGGCCCGCGCGCCGGCGGCCCCCGTCTGGTGCGTCCACCGCCCCTCCCCCGCGGAAGGGCCAGGGCCGAGGAGGCCGCCATGTCCCACGAGGCCGTGCCGGAGACCCGCCGACAGAACTCGCAGACCGGCCGGGCCGAGCCGGCCGGACGGGCGGCGCACGACGGGACCCCCGCCCGGGCAGGCGCCCAGGACGGCCAGGAGCCTGCCGCTCCCGCCCAGGCAGGCGGCGCGCCGAAGGGGCTGCTCCAGCAGATGGAGGAGCTGATGGCGGCGTTGAACGCGGACCTGTCCCAGCTCGACGCCGAACTCCAGTCCTCCACGGACCGCACGCCCCCAAACGCCACGCCGTCCCCGGGCAGCAGCACGCCGCAGGGCGGCGCCACGCAGGGCGGCGCGGTACCCGGCGGCGCGTCGCAGGGCGGCACCACGCAGGGCGGCGCGTCTCAGGACGGCGACGGTCCGTCGTACCGGTCCGCCTGAGCGGTACGACCGGCCCGGCGCCGTGCAGGCGGCACCGCACCCGCCCCCGGCGTGGACCGCTTCGCGCTCTCCGGCGCCACTGAGTCGACGGTCGGCGGCGAGCCGGGCGCGCACCTGCGCCACACCACCACGCATCCAGCCCCGCTACGTCTTCCAGGTGCCGTCGGCCAGCCCCGCGCCGGCCGACGTCTGCGAAGCCGGCGCCGGCAGGCGTGTCAGGCATGTCAGGCGTGTCAGGTCACACCCGAGGCGGAGCCGCGCTCGCGCACGCTGATGCGGCGCAGGAGGGCCCGTACCCGGTCACTCGACTCGTCAGCCGCGTCGATCGACTCTATGCACTGCCAGTACAGCGTCTCGTCGTCCGTGCCGCAGGCCACCCCGACGAGGGCTATGCCGACCTCGCCGAGCAACGCCTGGAGCCCCAGCAATGCCTGCCGCACATCCGTCACTTCGGTCAGCTGCGCGGCTCTCGGCGGATAGTCGGGCACGCTGCCCTCGCCGCCCACGGCTGCTCTGTCGAGCAGCCCGCAGCCTCTGCCTCCCGCCTCACCCAGTCCCCGCGCCTCCGCTCTCAGCTCCGGCGGCCCGGTGACCGCCAGCCAGCTCCCTACCCCCTGTGTCAACGCCTGTGCCTGCCAGGCCTCGCCCACGATGTCCCACGCAGCCCCGCTCTGTGCCAGCGCGTGCCGGCCGGCCGCGATGAGCCGTACCGCATCCATATGCCGTCCCCCGTCCGCACGACATGCCGCCGTTCCCTCACTACCCAGAGTGAAGGCAACGGGCCAGTAAAGCCAGGGGTATTCGGAAATCTGTGGACACAAAGATGGTTGTGGATGACGCCATCACTCCGAAGAGTGACGATTCGGGCTGGAACCACCCTTCGGGGGGAAGCGGAGTTCGTTCCTCTCGATCTTCGCGGCGAGCGCATCCAGCACATCCACCCCCAGGACCTCGCAGAACTGCAGCAAGTACGCCAGCACATCGGCGACCTCGTCGGCGACCCGGTGCGCGCTTTCGGGTCGTTCCATGACCTTCGCCGACTGTTCCGGCGTCAGCCATTGGAAGATCTCGACCAGTTCGGACGCCTCCACGCTGAGGGCCACGGCCAGGTTCTTCGGGGTGTGGTATTCGGCCCAGTCGCGGGCGGCCGCGAAGTCGGCCAGTCGCCGCTGGAGCCGGTAGAGCCGTTCGTCCGCCTTTCCGCCGCCGGTGTCGTGCGTGCCGTGCGTGCCGTGCGTGCCGTGCGTGCCGTGCGTGTCGCTCATGGACCCAGGTCTACCACCGAGACGCCGGGGAGGGCGCGGGCGGTTCCCGCCGTGTCCTCGCCGATCGCCCCGACCAGGCGGATGTGGCCGCGCGCGCACGACAGCAGGGCGAGGCGCAGCAGTTCGGCGCGCTGGCGGCCGTCCTGGCCGTGGTCGAAGCCGTCCGCGAGCACGGTGAGGGCCTGCTGCGCGGAAAGCAGTTCGGCGGCCGGGTCCACGGCCAGCACGCCCGGCCCGGTCAGCAGGACGAGCGCCAGGGCGATGAAGCGGAGCTCACCGGCCCCGAGGCGGCCGAATTCCGTGGCGGGCGCGGTGGGCCCGCGGTCCAGCAGCGCCGTGACGGAGCCGTCCGGGTGCGGCCGTACGTCGAGCCCGGCCACCGGTCCCGCGCAGCCGGTGCGGGCGGCTTCGGCGAGCAGGGCGTGGCGGGTGCCGCATTCGTGGCGGGTCCGGCGCAGTACGTCGGCCAGGTTCGCGCAGTCGACCCGCAGGCGCCCGGGTCCCGGCCGGACGGGCGACCGCATCCGGTCCGGGCGGGGGTCGCACGGGAACACCGCGCGCAGCGCGACCACCACTTGCTCGGCGGCGGCCAGCACGCGCCGCTGCCCGGCGGTGGCCCCGGCGACGCGCAGCGGGAGCAGGGCGGTGCCGAGCCGGTCGTCCGGGAGCGGGGCGCGGGTCATGCCGGTGGATCCGCCGGTGAGCCAGGCGGCCTGGACGGACCGCCGGCCGGGGTCGCGCAGGGCGGTGGTGAGCAGGATCTGCCCGTTCAGGGTGAGCCGTTCGCCGACGAGGCGGAGGTCGGGCTCGGCCTGGACGGCGAGGTCGAGCCGGACCGGCCCTACGGGCCCGTCGACGGTGCAGCCGATCCGGAAGCCGCGCCGGCGTTCCGCATCGGGCACGGCGCGCTCGGGCACCCGGCCGCGGGGATCGGGGAAGGCCTCCGTCAGGGTGGCGCCGGACGCGAGCTTGGACAGGGCCGCGTAGGCCGCCAGGACATGTGACTTGCCGCTGCCGCTGGGCCCGGTGAACAGGGTCACCGGCTCCAGCCGGAACACGGCCGAACGGTGCACGCCGAAGGCCGCCAGCCGTAACTCGGTGACGGACGGCCGCTGGTACCCCGCCCCGCCGCCGGAAGCGCCCTCCGCCAGGACACCCACCCCGCTGAAGCCGTCCTCCACCCCACTCCCGAACCCACCGTCGAGCCCATCGCCGAGCTCCGCCCCGGCGTGGGCTACCGCCTGCGCGCCGGCGCCGAGCAGAGCGTGCGGCCCGGCTTCGCGGGGTTCCGCGTCCGCTCCCGTGTGGGGCACCGCCTTCGGCCCGGGGTGGAAGTCGGCCCTCGGCCTGGTCTGCGGCCCGCTGCTGCGGACGGCATCGGGTCCCGCGTCCGTCTCTCCGGACGAGTCCGACCCGGTGCCGGGACCCGCGGGTAAGCCGGTCTCGCGGCGCGGATGCGGTCCGGAGTCCGGCCCCGTGCGCGGCCCGGCCTCGCGGGCCGGGTTCCGTCCGGCGTTCGGCGTCGCAGCGCGTTGCGTGTCCGGCCCGGTGTCCAAGGTGGCGTCCATGCGCCGGACAGTACGGGCCGCCGTGGCGAGGGCGGACTCGGTGAACCGTTCCGCCGCCGGGACCTTCCTACGATCGGGGGACGGCCGCGGCCGCGATCCCCTCCACCTCGGTGCCGACCGGCGCCAGCAGGAACACGTTGCGGTCCACCCGGTGCATCCCGCTGCCCAGACCGAAGACCACGCCGCTGCTGAAGTCGAGGATCCTCTTCGCCACTTCGGTGTCCGCCCCCGTCAGGTCCAGCAACACCGGGATCTGCGCGATCAGGTACTCCGCCACCTCACGGGCGTCCGCGAAGATCTGGACCCGGATCACCACGAAGCGCCGCTGCTGCTCGGCCGCCGAAGTCCCGGGCCTCGCAGGGATCGTGCGGTGGTCCACCCGGGAGGGCCACTCGTTGCGACTGCGCAGGGGGACCACCTGCGCGAGTCCCTCCCACTGTTCGTCCGTGACGTCGTACCTGCTCACCGGACCGCCTCGGCCGCGCGCTTCATGTGCATCCCGCCATCCTCTCTCGTTTCACCCGTTCAGCCCAACAGCGACACGACGGACCCGGGAGCGGCCGGCCCGTGGACGGGTGCATCCGGAACACAGGAATCCAGCCGAAAACAGACCAAAAACAGACCGGAGCGGGGTCGCCGGAAATAGACCCCGCCCGTCTCCGTTGGAGCATGTATGAAGGCAATCACATACAACGCGTACGGAACTCCCGCCGCCCTCTCCCTCGTTGACGTACCACACCCCAGGGTCGGCCCCAGCGAGGTCCTCGTCCGGGTCAAGGCCGCCGGCGTCAACCCGGTGGACTGGAAGCTCGCCGCCGGTTTCCTCGACTCGACGCTCGAAGTGCGCTTCCCCGTCGTGCCCGGCTGGGACGTCGCCGGTGTGGTCGAGGCGGTCGGCGACGACACCTTCGACTACGCCGTCGGCGACGAGGTGTACGGATACGTCCGCAAGGAGTGGGTGGAACTGGGCACTTACGCGGAGCTGGTCTCCGCCCCCGTGCGCACCATCGCCCACAAGCCCCGCAACCTGAGCTTCGAGGAGGCGGCGGGCATCCCGCTGGCCGGTCTCAGCGCCTACCAGTCGCTGACCCGCGTCGGAGCGGCCGCGGGCGAGACCGTCGTCATCCACTCCGCGGCGGGCGGCACCGGGTCCTTCGGCGTGCAGATCGCCGTGGCGCTCGGCCTGCGCGTCATCGGCACGGCCGGTGCGCACAACCACGACTACCTGCGCTCGCTCGGCGCCGAGCCCGTGCTCTACGGCGAGGGGCTGGTGGACCGGATCCGCGAGCTGGCGCCCGAGGGCATCGACGCGGGCCTCGACTTCTACGGGGACGGCATCGAGCTGCTCCAGTCGCTGGTCAAGAGGCGCGACCGGGTGGCCTCCCTGGTCGACCCGGACGGCGCGGCCAAGGGCGCGCACCGCCCGTGGACCCGGCCCGACACCACCGACCTGGCCTTCCTCGCCGAGTTGGCCGACGCCGGGAAGCTGACGGTGAACGTGGCACACGCCCTGCCGCTCGACGAGGCGGCCAGGGCGTGGGAGCTCAGTGCGACCGGAAGGGTCCGGGGCAAGATCGTCCTCACCGTCTGAGGCGAGGGACAGCACAGCCCCACACTGCCGCAGCGGTCCGCTGCGGCAGTGTGGGGCTGTGGCGGGGTCGCTCAGGCGGGTGCCTTCGCGTAACGGTTCGCCGGGCGGGGCAGGCCGTAGTTCTCGCGCAGGGTGCGGCCCGTGTACTCGGTGCGGAACAAGCCCCGGCGCTGGAGGATCGGCACGACGTGGTCGACGAAGTCCGTCAGGCCGGTGGGCAGCACGGGCGCCATGATGTTGAAGCCGTCGGCGGCGCCCCGCGTGAACCACTCCTGCAGCTGGTCGGCAATCTGCTCCGGGGTACCGGCGAAGACCCGGTGGCCGCGGCCGGCGCCGAGGCGGGCGATCAGCTCGCGCAGGGTGAGTCCGTCGCGTCGGGCGAGTTCGGCGACGAGGGTGAAACGGCTCTTGTTGCCGTTGATGTCGCGTTCCTCGGGGAGTTCGGGCAGCGGACCGTCGAGGGGGAGGCCGGTGAGGTCGGTACCCAGCATGCCGGAGAGCTGGGCGAGACCGTACTCGGGCACCTGGAGGTCGGTGAGCTGCTGCTCCAGGGCCTTGGCCTCGGCCTCGGTGGAACCGATGACGGGCGCGATGCCGGGCAGGACCAGCAGGTCGCTCTCGGCCCGGCCGTACTTGGCGAGGCGGGACTTGAGGTCCTTGTAGAAGGTCTGGCCGTCGGCGAGGGTCTGCTGCGCGGTGAAGACGGCCTCGGCGTACTGCGCGGCGAACTCCTTGCCGTCCTCGGAGGAGCCGGCCTGCACGAGGAGCGGGTGGCCCTGCGGGGAACGCGGAACGTTGAGCGGCCCGGCGACGCCGAAGTACTCGCCGCGGTGGGCGGCGGGGTGCAGCTTGTCGGTGTCGGCGTAGATGCCGCGTTCCTTGTCGAGGACGATCGCGTCGTCCTCCCAGCTGTCCCAGAGCTTGGTGGCGACATCGAGGAACTCGCGGGCGCGGTCGTAGCGGAGGCGGTGGGCGAGATGCTCGTCGCGGTTGAAGTTGCGGGCCTCGTCGACGGTGCCGGAGGTCACGATGTTCCAGCCGGCACGCCCGTTGCTGATGTGGTCGAGGGAGGCGAACTTGCGGGCGGTGTTGAAGGGCTCGTTGAAGGTGGTCGAGACGGTGGCGATCAGGCCGATGTGCTCGGTGACGGCGGCGATGGCGGAGAGCAGGGTGAGGGGCTCGAACCCGCCGAGGGCGTTGTAACGGGCCTTCCCCCACAGGGCGAGGCCGTCGGCGAAGAAGATCGAGTCGAGTCGGCCGCGCTCGGCGGTGCGGGCCAGTTCCTGGAAGTACCGCAGGTCGGTGACGCGCTCGGGGCTGCTGCCGGGGTGACGCCAGGCGGCGTCGTGGTGGCCCGCGTTCATCAGGAACGCGTTGAGGTGGAGGGTCCGGGGTGCGGTCATGGTCTGGTCCTCGGGGGAAGGTGGGGGCGGGTGCGTGCGGGGGGCCTCAGTACGGCCACGGAGCGCCCCCCCTAGCGGGGCGACGGGACGGGCTGTTGTGGTGCCCGGGAGCGCTACGGCGGGCCATGCTGGTCCTGTGGCCCGGCGGGCCCGGGACCGGTAAGGCAGGCCACGTGGGCCCGGCGGCCCCGATGGGCCCGGGGGGCCCGGTGGGCCCGGTGGTGGATGGCGGCGAGGGCGGTCAGGGGTCTGACCCCAGTCGGGGTCAGGCCGGGACGCGCCAGAGGCTGAGGCGGCGTTCGATCGTGACGAGGAGCTGGTTGAAGGCCACCCCGATGGCGGAGATCGTCACGATGCCCGCGTACATCTGGGGTATGGCGAAGTTGAACTGCGAGGCGTTGATCAGATAGCCCAGTCCGGCCTTTGCGCCGATCATCTCGGCGGCGACGAGGACCAGGATCGACACCGCGCCCGCCAGCCGGATCCCCGTGAAGATCGCGGGCACCGAGGCGGGCAGGATCACCTTCTGGAACAGCCTCGGGGTGGAAAGGTCCATCGAGCGGGCCAGTTTCACCAGGGTCGGGTCGGCGTTGCCCACCGCGCTGATGGTGTTCAGCAGGATCGGCCAGACGCAGGCGTAGACGACGATCGAGACCTTCGACGTCTCCCCGATGCCCAGCAGCAGCACGAAGACCGGCAGCAGCGCGAGGGCCGCCGTGTTGCGGAACACCTCCAGCAGCGGCCCGAGCAGCACGGCGACCGGTCGGTACCAGCCGATCAGCAGGCCGAGCGGGACGGCGACGGCGACGGCGATGGCGAAGCCGCCGAACGAGCGGACGAGGCTGGCCTGCGTGTGTTCGGCGAGCTGCCCGTCGCCGAGCAGTTCCCACCAGGCGCGGGCCACTTCGCTGACCGGGGGCAGGAAGGTCGCGTCGACCAGGCCGAGCCGCGGCGCCGTCTCCCAGACCGCCAGCAGGGCGATGATCGCCGCCGAGCGGAGCAGCCCGGCACCCAGCCGGCGCAGCGCCGACGCTCCGGCGGCTGCCGCGCGGGCCGCCGGGCGGATCGCGGTCCGGGGGGCGGGCGGGGCGGCCGGGGCGGCGGGGCGCGCGGGGCTCCGTACCGCCTCGGTGGTGGTGGCGGGCGGTGCCGCGAGGGCCGCGGTGTCGATTCCGGTGCTCATACGGTGGCCTCCTCCTTCTCCAGTTGCCGGGCGCGGGCCACTTCGTCGTGCAGCAGGGTCCAGATCTCGTGCCGGTAGCGGGCGAACTCCGGGCTGGAGCGCAGGTCCTCCCCCGTCCCCCCGTCGCCGCGGGCGCCGAACGACACCGGGACGACCGCCTTGACGCGCCCCGGGCGGGAGGTCATGACGGCGACCCGCTGACCGAGGTACACGGCCTCTTCGATGCCGTGCGTGATGAACACGATGGTCTTGCCGGTGCGTTGCCAGATGCGTCGCAGCTCGTCCTGGAGCGCCTCGCGGGTCTGCGCGTCGAGGGCCGCGAACGGCTCGTCCATCAGCAGTACGTCGGGGTCGTAGGCCAGCGAACGGGCGATCGCGACGCGCTGGCGCATGCCGCCCGACAGCTCGTGCGGATGCCGGTCCTCGAACCCGGTCAGGCCGACCAGGTCCAGGAACTCCCGCGCCCGGTCCGTCCGTTCACGACGCGGGATGCCCCGCGCCTCCAAGCCGAACTCGATGTTGCCGAGGGCGGTCCGCCAAGGCAGCAGCGCGTACTGCTGGAAGACGATGCCCCGGTCGAGCCCTGGCCCGATGACGGGCTCCCCGTCGAGCAGGATGCGGCCGGAGGCGGGCCGGGTCAGGCCTCCCAGGAGGTCCAGGAGGGTGGACTTGCCGCAACCGCTGGGGCCGACGACCACCAGGAACTCGCCCGCCTCGATCTCCAGGTCGATGCCGTCGAGGGCGGTGAACTCCCCCTTGCCGTTCCTCTCCTTCCTGCCCTTCTTCTCCTTGGTCGGGAAGGTCTTCGTCACGGAGTCGAACACGATCTTCGCCATGGCGGCCGTCAGCCCTTTCCGAGTCCGTTGAACTCGTTGGTGTAGAGGTCGCCGGGCTTCAGCCGGCCCTTCTTGATCTCACCGCGACCGCCGAGCCAGTCGAGCCAGATCTGGAACTCCTTGTCGGCGATGCGGCCGCCGGGCTCGGCGACCCCGTAGGAGCGCCAGTACTGGAGCGTCGAGGTGTCCTCGTTTCGCCCGCGCTTCTTGATGATCTCCGTCATGCGGGCGACGACCTCCTCGCGCGGGGTGGAACGGGACCACTCGATGGCCCTGGCCACGCCGGTGGTGAAGGTCCGTACGGTGTCGGGGTTCTCCTTGATGAAGCGCCGCGTCATCACGTACGAACCGGCGCTGAACGCGCCCAGCAGCTCGAAGTCCTTGAACAGCGGGCGTATCCCGCCGGCGGCCAGGGCCTTGTCGCGCAGGACGCCGCTGAGCACACCGACCTCGATCTGCTTCTGTCTCAGGGCCTGCTCGGTGTTGACGGGCGGGACGACGAGGGATTCGACCTTGCCCGCGTCCGCCCGGGAGAGGCCGTTCCGCTCCAGGTAGATGTCGAGGAGGGCCTGGGCGTGGGCGCCCAGGGTGTTCATGCCCACCTTCTTGCCGATCAGGTCGCGGGCGGAGCGGATCGGGCTGTCCTCCAGGACGTAGTAGCCGAGGTAGGTGTCCTTGTCGGAGCCGTAGTAGGAGACGACGGCCTGGATCTGGGCCTTGCTCTCCGCCAGCTTGACGATCGCGCCGTTGAAGGCGCCGCCGAAGTGGGTCTGGCCGGTTGCCGCGGACTGGATGTCCTGGGGGCCGCTGATGGTGTTGCCGACCCATTCGAGGCTGAGTCCGCCGAGGTAGCCGAGGTCGGCGGCGAGCTCGGGGAGGGTCACCGCGCCGACGGCGCCCTGGTACTTGAGGGTGGTGACCTGCTTTCCGTTGTTGCCGGAGCCGCCGCTGGCGGTGGCCGTGCCGCAGCTCACCGCGGCCGCCGAGATGCCGAGCAGGGTGAGGAACTGGCGTCGGGAGGTGGGGGTCGGGGTGAAGGCTGCGGGCATGGCGGGTCCTTGTCGCGGGATCTGTGAAGGTGGTTACGGGGCGAGGGCGGGGGCGGGGGCGGTACCCGTGGCGGCGCGCAGGGCTCCGGCGAACTCGTCGACCGCCTGGAAGAGGTCCAACTCGGCCTCCGGCCGCAGCCGGTCGGGGCCGGAGCCGCGCTCGACGGAGGAGTCCAGGACGAACCGGCCGGCGGTGATGTGGCGGGCGCCGAGCGCGGCGAGGACCGGGCGCAGGGCGTAGTCGATGGTCAGGACGTGGGCGAGGCTGCCGCCGGTGGCGAGCGGCAGGACGGTCTTGCCGGCCAGGCCGTCCTGCGGGAGCAGGTCGAGGAAAGCCTTGAGCAGACCGGTGTACGAGGCCTTGTAGACCGGGGTGGCGATCACCAGACCGTCCGCTTCGGCCACGGCTTCCAGGGCGCGTCGGATCTCGGGCTCGCCGCGGTGGGCGGAGAGGAGGTCGGCGGCGGGCAGCTCGCGCAGGGCGAGGTGCGAGGTCTCGAAGCCGGCGTGGGTCAGGCGGCGCAGGACGTGGTCGGCTACGACGGCGGTGCGGGAGTGGAGGGAAGGGCTGCCGGTGAGGGCGAGCAGTCGGGGCACGGGGCTCTCCTGGTGCGGCGGGTCGGGGACAGTCGGGCGGTGGCCGTCAGGCGGCGGCCGTGGAGGCGCCGGAGGCGATCCCGAAGCCGGGCTCGGGCACGGTCTCCGGGCTGATCAGGCGGGACGGGACCCCGTCCGGGCCGACCGGGACGTCGCCGTCGACGGTGACGCGGCGCAGGGTGCGCTCGTGGTCGTCGGAGTCGTCGACTCCGTAGTGCTGGGTGGCGCGGTTGTCCCAGATCGCCACGTCACCGGCCTGCCACTGGTGGCGGATGGTGTTCTCGGGGCTCTCGATGTGCGCCTGGAAGAGGTCGAGGAGGAGGCGGGAGTCCCGGCCGGTGAGGCCGCTGATCCGCTGGACGAAGTTGCCGAGCAGCAAGGTGCGTTCGCCGGTCTCGGGGTGGACGCGGACGACGGGGTGCTCGGTGAGGAAGGTGGTGGAGGTGAACACCTCGCGGTACTGGGCGAGCGCCTCGGGGAGGGCGTCGGGGCGCAGGGCCGCGTAGTCGTACTCGTTGGAGTGGACGGCGCGCAGGCCGTCGGCGAGGGCGCGGAGCGGCTCGGGGAGGTGGTCGTAGGCGGCGGCGGTGTTGGCCCAGAGGGTGTTGCCGCCGTACGGGGGGATGGTGACGGCGCGGAGGATGGAGAAGGCGGGGTAGGCGGGCACGAAGGTGACGTCGGTGTGCCACTGGTTGGCGCGGGCGCCGTGGTGGGAGTCGATGCCGAGGGCGTAACGGCCGTCGGCGGAGGGGACGGTGGGGTGCGCGACGGGCGTGCCCAGCAGTTGGGCGAAGGCCTCGTGACCGGCCTCGTCGAGGTGCTCCTGCCCGCGGAAGAAGACGACCTTGTGGGCGAGGAGGGCGGCGCGGATGTCGGCGACGGCGGCGGCGTCGAGGTCGCCGCCGAGGCGGACGCCGTCGATGCGGGCGCCGATCCGACCGCCGATCTTGGTGACGGTGACGGGGGTGGTGGCGGTGGCGGGGGCGGTGGCGGTGGTCATGGGGGCTCCCTGGAGATGCGTACGGGTTCTTTTGCGCAGCGGAGGAGACACCGGCACGGGGAAGGTGCCGGTGTGGGGCAGCGGTGATGACGGCACACGGCGCTCGGGCCGGGCGTGGGGGACGGCGTCACAGGCCGGCGCAGACGTTGCGGCGGGCGGCGGCGCGCAGGCGGGGCGACGCCGAAGTGCGGCGGCGCTCAGGTGTGGCGGCGCTCAGGCGCGGCGGGGGGCCGGACAGCGGCCCTGACACTCGCCGGGCGCGGTACACGCACCGGGGGTGTGGAGCCGCGGGGCGAGGAGCTCGTTCGCGGACATGTCCCGGAGCGTGTCAGCGGCCCGCCCGCCGGTCAACCCCCGCCGAGTGGCCCCGTTCCGGGCCGTCGCCCGGACCTCCGCAGAGGTGCTGACCAGGATGTTCACCGCTCCGGCCGGGCATGCCGACCCGGCCGGGGCGGCCGAAAACGGTGGCCGGATTTCATGCCTCTGCAACGCCCCCGCCACGCCACCGAAGCCCCGCGCCCGGGGTGGCCCGCACAACCGGGCCGCCCCGGGTGAGCGGAACGCGCTCCCTCACCGCCGCTCCGCCGACACGACGCACCGGCCACCCGCGCCCTGGCGCGCGCCGGTACCGCCGGGCGGCCGTCTCCGACACACCCGGGCCGAGCACCGGGGGCGCGCCTTCCCATGGGCCCGGCACTCGCACCGAAGCCGTACGCGGACGGGCCCGGCCGAGGAACCGGACTGCGGGTACGCGAAGCGGGCGGAGTCGAGGGTGCGGCACCCGGCGAAGGGCGCCGGACACCCCGCGCCCGGCTCCGGCGCCAGGCGACGTGCCCGGGCCGTCAAGCGACCGCCCCGGCACACCCCCGGAGTACCGCCCACGACACGCGGCAGCGGCACCCGCTCACCGGCACCGGGGCTCCGGCACGTGGCGGCAGCACGAGGCGAAGGGCACCGGACACCCGCGCCCGGCTCCGGCGCCAGGCGACGTGCCCGGGCCGTCAAGCGACCGCCCCGGCATACCCCGGCGTACCGCCCCCGCCGCGCGGCGGCACCCGCTCGCCAGCACGGGAGCTCCGGCACGCGGCAGCGGCACGTGGCGGCGGCACGCGGCAGCGGCACCACCTCCCCGCCCAGGGGGCGGCGGCAGCCGCTCCCGGGCTTCGCGCGGCGCGGTGGGCGCGGCGGCTGACCTGGGAGTGCGAGATCACATCCGGGGGTTATGGTCTCGATTGAGCGGCCCCCCTAGCATTCGAGCCATGACGGTCCTGCCTGACGACGGGCTCTCCCTGGCCGCCGAGTTTCCTGACGCGACACATGAGCAGTGGCAGCGCCTGGTTGAGGGCGTACTGCGCAAGTCGGGCAAGGAAGTCACCGGCGAGGCAGCTGAAGACGCGCTGTCCACGACGCTCGAGGACGGGCTCCGCACCCGCCCGCTGTACACCGCACGCCCCGGCGAGGACGCCACCGGCTTCCCCGGCTTCGCCCCCTTCGTACGCGGCGGCCGGCCCGAAGGCACCTCCGCCTCCGGCTGGGACGTGCGCCAGCGGCTCGCCGGGACCGATCCGGAGCGGGTGAACGAGGCCGCGCTGGCCGATCTGGAGAACGGCACCACCTCCCTGTGGCTCACCGTCGGCGAAGGCGGCTTCCCCGTCGCCGGCCTCGGCCGCGCCCTTGACGGGGTCTACCTCGACCTCGCCCCCGTCACCCTCGACGCCGGCGCCGAATACGCCGAAGCCGCCCGCGCGTTGCTGGCCCTGTACGCCGAGCGCGGTGTGGCCCCCGAGGCCGCCCGCGCCTCACTGGGCGCCGACCCGCTGGGGCACGAGGCCCGTACGGGCGAGCGGCTGGACCTCGCCGAAGCCGCCGCCCTCGCCGCCGGAACGGCCGACGCGTGGCCCCACGTACGGGCCCTGACCGTGGACGCCCTGCCCTACCACGAGGCCGGCGGCAGCGCCGCCGAGGAGCTGGGCCTGTCGCTGGCCACCGGCGTGGCGTACCTGCGCGCCCTCGCCGAGGCCGGTCTCGGCCTGGACGCCGCCCTCGGCCAGCTGGAGTTCCGCTACGCGGCGACCGCCGACCAGTTCCTGACCATCGCCAAGCTGCGCGCCGCGCGCCGCCTGTGGGCCCGCGTCGCCGAGGCCTGCGGGGCCCCGGAGGCGGGTACGCAGCGCCAGCACGCCGTGACCTCGCCGGTGATGATGACCCGGCGCGACCCGTGGGTGAACATGCTGCGCACCACCGTCGCCTGCATGGCGGCGGGTGTGGCCGGCGCGGACGCCGTCACCGTGCTGCCCTTCGACCACGAGCTGGGCCTGCCGGACGCCTTCGCCCGCCGGATCGCCCGCAACACCTCCACCATCCTGCTGGAGGAGTCGTACCTGTCCCGGGTGATCGACCCGGCCGGCGGCTCGTACTATGTCGAGCAGCTCACCGACGAACTCGCGCACGCGGCATGGGAGTTCTTCCAGACCGTCGAGAAGGCGGGCGGCCAGGCGGCCGCACTGCGCTCCGGGCTGGTCGCCGAGCGGCTCGCCGCCACCTGGGCCGAGCGCTCCGAGAAGCTGGCCAAGCGCCGTGAACCCATCACCGGCGTCAGCGAGTTCCCGCTGCTGTCGGAGAAGCCGGTCGTACGGGAGCCCGCTCCCGCCGGGCCGACGGGCGGTCTGCCGCGCGTGCGGCGCGACGAGGCGTACGAGGCGCTGCGCGCGCGCAGCGACGCGCACCTCGCGGCGACCGGCGCCCGGCCGAGGATCTTCCTCGCCGCACTCGGCCCGGCGGCCGCGCACACCGCGCGCGCCACCTTCGCCGCGAACCTGTTCCAGGCGGGCGGCGTGGAGCCGGTCCACGACCCGGTGTCCGTGGACCCGCAGACGGCGGCCGCGGCCTATGCCGCGAGCGGCGCGGACGGCATGGCGGTGCTGTGCTCCAGCGACGCCCTGTACGAGGAGCAGGCCGAGGCGGTGGCCGCGGCGCTGCGCTCGGCGGGCGCGACGACCGTGTTCCTCGCCGGGAAGCCCGGCACCGCCCGGGCCGCCGTGGACGAGTACGTCTTCGCCGGCTGTGACGCCGTCGCCGTACTGTCCTCCGTACTCGACCGGATGAAGGTGGCGTCTTGAGCACCGCGATCCCCGATTTCTCCGACCTTCCGCTGAACTCCGGGTCCGCCCCGGCCGGTTCCGAGGAGCAGTGGCGGGCCGCGGTGAAGGAGTCCACCGGCACTGCGGCCGCGGACCTGTTGTGGGAGACGCCGGAGGGCATCGGCGTGAAGCCGCTGTACACCGGGTCCGACCTGGAGGGCCTGGACTTCCTGCGGACGTACCCGGGTGTGGCCCCGTACCTGCGCGGCCCGTACCCGACGATGTACGTCAACCAGCCCTGGACGATCCGCCAGTACGCGGGTTTCTCCACGGCGGAGGAGTCCAACGCCTTCTACCGGCGCAACCTCGCGGCCGGGCAGAAGGGCCTGTCGATCGCCTTCGACCTGCCCACGCACCGCGGTTACGACAGCGACCACCCGCGGGTGACGGGCGATGTCGGCATGGCGGGCGTGGCGATCGACTCGATCTACGACATGCGGCAGCTGTTCGACGGGATCCCGCTGGACAAGATGACGGTGTCGATGACGATGAACGGCGCGGTGCTGCCGGTCCTCGCGCTGTACATCGTGGCGGCGGAGGAGCAGGGCGTCTCCCCCGACAAGCTCGCCGGGACCATCCAGAACGACATCCTCAAAGAGTTCATGGTCCGCAACACCTACATCTATCCGCCGAAGCCCTCCATGCGGATCATCTCGGACATCTTCGCGTTCACCTCGCAGAACATGCCGAGGTACAACTCCATCTCGATCTCCGGGTACCACATCCAGGAAGCGGGGGCCACGGCCGACCTGGAGCTGGCCTACACCCTGGCGGACGGCGTGGAGTACCTGCGCGCCGGGCAGGCGGTGGGCCTGGACGTGGACGCGTTCGCGCCGCGCCTGTCGTTCTTCTGGGCGATCGGCATGAACTTCTTCATGGAGGTCGCGAAGCTGCGCGCCGCGCGTCTGCTGTGGGCGCGCCTGGTCAAGCAGTTCGACCCGAAGAACGCCAAGTCCCTTTCGCTGCGCACGCATTCGCAGACCTCCGGCTGGTCGCTGACCGCGCAGGACGTCTTCAACAACGTGACGCGCACCTGTGTCGAGGCGATGGCCGCGACCCAGGGGCACACCCAGTCGCTGCACACCAACGCCCTGGACGAGGCGCTCGCCCTGCCGACGGACTTCTCCGCGCGGATCGCGCGCAACACCCAGCTGCTGCTCCAGCAGGAGTCGGGAACCTGCCGGTCGATCGACCCGTGGGGCGGCAGCGCGTACGTGGAGAAGCTGACGTACGACCTGGCGCGCCGGGCCTGGCAGCACATCCAGGAGGTCGAGGCGGCCGGCGGTATGGCGCAGGCCATCGACGCGGGCATCCCGAAGCTGCGCGTGGAGGAGGCGGCGGCCCGCACGCAGGCGCGCATCGACTCGGGGCGACAGCCGGTGATCGGTGTGAACAAGTACCGGGTGGAGAACGACGAGGCGATCGACGTCCTCAGGGTCGACAACTCCTCGGTGCGCAGCCAGCAGATCGAGAAGCTGCGGCGGCTGCGCGAGGAGCGGGACGAGGCGCGCACGCAGGACACGCTGCGGGCGCTGACGAACGCCGCCGGCCGCGGGGACGGCAACCTGCTCGCCCTGGCGGTGGAGGCGGCGCGCGCCAAGGCGACGGTCGGTGAGATCTCTGACGCACTGGAGAAGGTGTACGGGCGGCACGCGAGCCAGATCCGTACGATCTCGGGTGTGTACCGCACCGAAGCAGGCGAGTCCCCGTCCGTGGAGCGCACGCGTGCGCTCATCGACCGGTTCGAGGAGGCGGAGGGCCGCCGGCCGCGCATCCTGGTGGCGAAGATGGGCCAGGACGGGCACGACCGCGGCCAGAAGGTGATCTCCACGGCCTTCGCCGACCTGGGCTTCGACGTGGACGTCGGCCCGCTGTTCCAGACCCCGGCGGAGGTGGCCCGCCAGGCCGTCGAGGCGGACGTCCACGTGGTGGGCGTCTCGTCGCTGGCGGCCGGTCACCTGACCCTCGTACCGGCGCTGCGCGAGCAGTTGGCGGAGGAGGGCCGCGAGGACATCATGATCGTGGTGGGCGGGGTGATCCCGCCGGCGGACGTCCCGACGCTGCTGGAGATGGGCGCGACGTCGGTCTTCCTGCCGGGCACGGTGATCCCGGACGCGGCGCACGACCTGGTGACGCGGCTGGCCGCGGATCTCGGTCACGAGCTGTAGGGGCGGGCGCGAGACGATGGCTCCGAAGATCGACGTCGAGGCCTACGCCAAGGGGGTGCTCGACGGGAAGCGCGCGTTCATCGCGCGCGCCATCACTCTCGTCGAGTCCACCCTGCCCGCCCACCGGGGTCTGGCGCAGGCGCTGTTGACGGAGCTGCTGCCGCACGCGGGGCGGGCCCGGCGGATCGGCATCAGCGGGGTACCGGGCGTCGGCAAGTCGACGTTCATCGACGCGTTCGGGACGATGTTGACGGGGCTGGGCCACCGGGTGGCGGTCCTGGCCGTGGACCCGTCGTCCACGCGGACGGGCGGATCGATCCTGGGCGACAAGACGAGGATGGAGCGCCTGTCGGTGGACCCGGCGGCCTTCGTACGCCCCTCGCCGTCGGCGGGCACGCTGGGCGGGGTCGCCAAGGCCACGCGCGAGTCGATGATCGTGATGGAGGCGGCGGGCTACGACGTGGTCCTCGTCGAGACCGTCGGCGTCGGCCAGTCGGAGACGACGGTGGCCGGGATGGTCGACTCGTTCCTGCTGCTGTCGCTGGCCCGTACCGGCGACCAGTTGCAGGGCATCAAGAAGGGCGTCCTGGAACTGGCGGACGTCCTGGCGGTCAACAAGGCGGACGGCCCGCACGAGCGCGACGCGAAAGCGGCGGCGCGTGAACTGTCGGGCGCGCTGCGGCTGATGCACCCGGCCGACGCGGCCTGGAGCCCGCCGGTCCTGACGTGCAGCGCCCGCGAGTCGGCGGGCCTGGACGAGGTCTGGAACCGCCTGGAGCAGCACCGGCGGCTGCTGGACGCGGGGGGCCGCCTCGCCGCCAAGCGGGCGGCGCAGCAGGTCGAGTGGACGTGGTCCATGGTCCGCGAGGAACTGCTGGAGCGGCTGCGCGCCGACCCGGCGGTACGGGCCCTGGCGCCCGGTCTCGAAGCGGCGGTCCGGGAGGGCGCCGTGACCCCGACGCTGGCGGCGGACCGGATCCTGGCCGCCTTCGGCGGCGCCTGACGGTCCCCGCCGACGTCCGCGGCCGGGGGCCGGCCCGGGGCGGGGCCACCGGGGTGGCCGCGGTCAGGCTTCGACCAGGACCGGGTCGCCCGAAGACAGTGCCGCGCGCAGCACCCGGGACTGCTCGGCCGGGTCGTCGGTGGCGAGCAGCGCGGACAGGACCGCGATACGCGCCTGCCCCGCCCGCAGGGTTCCGGTCGGCACGGCTCCGGCGGCGACCAGGTCGACCGCGCCGCCGTGCGTGTAGATCTCGGTGACCGGGCCGGCGGCCACACGCGTGGTGAGCGCGACGAGGACCCCCCGGGCCACGGCGCCGGCCACGGCGTCCACGATCTCCGGCGTGGCGTTGCCCGCGCCCGTCCCGATCAGGACGATCCCGCGCGCCCCCGCCTCCACGGCGGCGTTCAGCAGCGTCGCGTCACCGTCGGCGTGGTGCATGACCATGTCCACGCGCGGCGGGAGTTCCGGCATCGCGGGCAGCGCGAGCGGCGCCGGCCGCTGCGGGGTGCGCAGGACGGTGACCTTCCCGAAGCCGACCTTGCCGAGCAGTTCCTTGGAGGGGTCGGCGAACGCGTCCAGGGCCACGGCCTGCGTCTTCACGGTGCCGCGGGCTGCGTGCACCCGCCCGGCGAAGGCGACCAGCACGCCGAGGCCGCGCGTGGTGGCGGCGGTCAGCAGCGCGTCGTAGAGGTTGCCCGGCCCGTCGCCGTCGGCGGAGCCCATGGGCAGCTGCGAGCCGGTGAAGACGACGGTGCGCGGGTCGTGGTGGTGCAGGTCGAGCAGGAAGGCCGACTCCTCCAGGGTGTCGGTGCCGTGCGTGACGACGATGCCCTCCACGTCCGGGTCGGCCAGCACCTCGTGGACCGTGCGCAGCAGGGTGAGCTGGTGCGCGGTGGTCAGCCGGGGGCTGTTCACGCTGAACAGGTCGACCACCTCGACGCAGACGCCCTCGGGAAGCGGCGCGGTGGCGATCACCTCGCTGCCGTCCGCGTCGGCGGCGAAACCGGAACCCTGCCAGCGGCTGGCTATCGTTCCGCCGGTGCTGATGACGACGACGCGTCCCATCCCTGCCCCACCTTCTCTCGTACGACATCGCACGGATTTGCTACAACCGGCAATGATAGAGAGATCTACGCGCAATGCGATTGCCGATTGCGGCACGCCTGCAACACTGGACAGGCGATAATTGCGTGATGGACGCCATCGATCGAGAAATCTTGCGCGAGCTCCAGCGGGACGGCCGCCTCAGCAACCAGGAGCTGGCCCAGCGCGTGGGCCTGACCCCCTCCCCCTGTATGCGCCGGGTGCGGCAGCTGGAGCAGGACGGGGTGATCCAGGGCTACCGCGCAGTGATCGACCCGGAGGCCGTGGACCGGGGCTTCGAGGTGCTGGTCTCGGTCGAGGTGCGCCGCGACCGCGCCGCCGTGGAGGCCTTCGAGGCAGCGCTCCAGGACATCCCCGACGTCATCGAGGCCTACCGCCTCTTCGGCAGCCCCGGCTGCCTGCTGCGCATCGCCGTGGCGGACCTGCGGGCGTACGAGCGCCTGTGGATCGAGCAGCTCACGGCCCTGTCCGGGGTCACCGAGGTCAACTCGCAGATCATCATGAAGCGGATCAAGGAGCCGACCGGCCTGCCGGTGTAGCGGGACCGGGCCGGCGTCCCCGTCAGCCCGCGGCGGCCCGCTCTCGGGCCTCCCGCACGTCCCCCACCTCCACCGCGTCCACCGGCACCTGCGGATCGGTCCGCACCTGCCGCAGGACCCGGGCGAAGGAGGCGGCGATCGCCTCCACCGTGCTCCTCCCGTAGGAGTCGCAGCGGAATTCGAGGGTGAACCGCGTACCGGGCCCGGCGACGCGGAGCGTCAGCGGATACGGGGAACACCCCAGGGTCCGGACGCCCTTGAGGGTGATGCCCGCCGCGGTGGTGGTCCCGCACGGGCCGTCCGGACCGTCCGGACCGTCGGGGCACGGTTCGTGGACCACCAGCGAGTCGAACGGCCGCGTCGGGCCGTGGCCGGGGCCGCGTTCAAGTGCCCGCAGGAGCTGTCCCACCGTCTCGCCCGGCCCGTAGGAGACGCGTACCGGGACGGTGCGGGCGAACAGGCCGACCAGCTCCTGGGCGCCGGGCACTTCGGCCGGCCGGCCGGGGTCGCTCACCCCGAACACCACGTCGCGGCTGCCGCCGAGCCGGGCGAGCAGGATCGCCCACGCGCCCCGCACCAGCGTGTCCGGCGTGATCCCGAGCTCGGCGGCGCTCCGCGACAGCCCCAGCGCGTCGCCCGCCGCCACCTCGACCTCGATGCTGCCGGTCCCCGACCCGTCCGCGGGCCCGGCGGCCCGTGGGACGGCCCGCGCCGGGGCCCCGGCCCGCAGGAGCCGGCTCAGGTGGTCCCCATAGCCCGGCGCGGCCGCGAGCAGCGACGCGTCCCCGCCCACGCCGTAGAGCCGGGCCAGGTCCTTCATCAGCACCGTCGCCGACCGGTCGTCGAACAGCGCCGGGTGCGCGGTGACCACGAGCCGGGCGCGGTCGCCGAGGCCGATCAGGGCGAGCCGGACCAGCGGCGGGACGAGCGGGTCGAAGCGGGCGGCGCGCTCGGCGGCGAGGAGGCGCCCGCTCTCCGCGTCACGCACGGCCTCGTCGGCCCCTGCCAGGTCGAGGTACCGCCATGGCAGCGGCACGTCCCCGGGAACGACCTGCAGGAGGTCGCCGGTGGCGGCCGTGACGAAGCCCGCCCGCAGGGTGGGGTGGCGTTCCGCCAGGGCCTGCCCGGCGGCGCGCATCCGTACGGGGTCCACCCGGCCTTCGACCGGGATGACGAGCTGTACCGGGTGCACGGCGGACGGGGACCCGGCCGGGCCGGCGGCGCGCAGGACCGCCGACTGGACGGCAGGCACCGGCCACACCTCGGCCAGCCGCCCGTAGCGGGCCTCCCACCCCTCGATCTCCGCCTGGGCCGCGGCCACCAGCGGCACGTCCGAGGGCGTCAGCCCTCCGGCGCCCGGCTGCCGGGCGTGCCGGGCGAGGCCGGCGAGCGCGGTGACCCACAGGGCCGCCAGCTCCGACACCTCCGCCGCGGACAGCACGCCCGCCGGGAAGCTGAAGCGGGCGGTGAGTTCGGTGCCCGCATCGCCCCCCGTCGCTCGGGCCCCGATCTCCAGGGCCGACGGCGCGGGCGCCTGCCCGTCCGGGGCCGGGTCCGGCTCGTCCGCGTCGGCCGCCGGTACCCAGCCGAGGCCCCGCAGGCCGACCGGCATGTCGTCGGCGCCGAAGCCACGCAGGTACCCGAAGCCGATCTGCGGTTCGGGGTGGGCCGCCAGTTCGGCGGCCGTCCGCGGGTTGAGGTGGCGCAGCAGCCCGTAGCCGGTTCCCCCGTCGGGCACGGTGCGCAGCTGTTCCTTGACGGATTTCAGTGCGCGCCCGGCGGCGGGGCCCCCGGCCAGCGCGTCGTCCAGGTCGATCCCGCCGACGTCCAGGCGTACGGGGAACGCGGCCGTGAACGGGCCGACGGTCCGGCCCGGGCCGTCGCCCGGCGCCGCGTCCGGGGTGCGGCCGTCGCCTTCGAGGCGGATCAGCGAGGAGGTCTGCGCGTCGCCCCGGCCGCGGCGCCAGTGGGCCAGCGCCAAGGTCAGGGCGGTGAGCAGTACGTCCTCCGCCCGGCAGCGGAAGACGGCGGGGACGGTGGTCAGCACGGGTTCGCCCACCGCTGCCGGGACCCGTACCCGCACGGTCTCCACGGTGGCCGCCACGTCCACGGCCGGGTCGGGGCGGCGGCTGCCGAGGAGGGTGTCCGGCGCCGCGAGGACCTCGCGCCAGGCCGGCAGCCCGGCCACCAGGGCGGGGTCGGCCGCCTGTCGTTCCAGCGCGTGGGCCCAGCGGCGCACGGAGGTTCCCGCCCGGGGCAGCGAGGGGACCCCGCACCGGGAGCGGGCCCAGGCGTCGGCCAGGTCGGGCAGCAGGATCCGCCACGACGCCGCGTCGGCGACGAGGTGGTGCAGGACGACCAGCAGCCGCCCGGTGCCGCCCCTGCCGACGGCGCTGCGGTCGAACCACACGAACTGGGCCATCACCCCGGCGGCCGGGTCCAGCCGGCCTGCGGCCGCGTCCAGTTCGGCGGCGATCAGCGCGTCGTCCCACGGGCCGCCACAAGGGATCCGGCGCACCAGCGAGGCCGGGCTCACGAGTCCGGCGGGCTCGACGCGCAGTCCGGGTTCCGGGTCCTGCACCAGCCGGGAGCGCAGCACGTCGTGACGGTCGAGGACCGCCCCGAGGGTCGCCATCAGGGTGAACAGATCTAATTCCAAGGGGAGTTCGAGCAGCTGCGCCCGCGCGAGCCGGTCCGTTCCGCCGCCGCGGCCCAGCAGCTCCCGGGCCGCCGGGGGCAGCGGCATCCAACCGGTGCCGTCGCCCTCCGGTTCGTCGGGCTGCGCCGTGCCGCGGGTCCGCCCGTCGGCGACCACGGCCAGGTCGGCCACGGTGCGGTGCTCGAATATCTCCTTCGGGGTCACGTCGGCGCCCCGGGCGCGGGCCCGGGCGGCGGCCTGGACGGAGCGGATGCTGTCGCCGCCGGCCAGGAAGAAGTCCTCGTCGACCCCGACCCGTTGCAGGCCGAGCACCTCCCCGACCGCTTCGGCCAGCACCTCCTCCGTGGGGGTCCGCGGGGCCCGGTGGACGCGGTCGGCGAGGTCGGGCGCGGGCAGGGCCGACCGGTCCAGCGTGCCGTGCGCCGTCAGCGGCATCCGGTCGAGGACCGTGAAGGCGGCGGGCACCAGGTGGTCGGGCAGCCGTGCGGAGACGAAGCGCCGCAGCTCGGCCCCGTGCCCGCCGCCGCGGACGCCGCCGTCCTCGCCGCCGCCGAGCACGACGTAGGCCACCAGGCACGGGCTGCCGCAGCGGCCCTCGCGGGTGACGGCCACGGCTTGGGAGACGCCCGGATGGGCCATCAGCGCGGCCTCCACCACCGCCGGTTCGATGCGCAGCCCGCGCACTGTGGCCTGCGCCTCGGCGGGTCCGATGACCTCCAGCCCTCCGTCCGCGTTCCACCGCGCCAGGTCGCCCGTCCGGTACATCCGCCCACCGGCCGGGCCGAAGGGGTCCGCGACGAACTGCCGGGCCGTCGCGCCGGGCCGGCCGAGGTGGCCGCGGCCCGCGGCGCCGCCGACGTACAGCTCACCGACCGCCCCCGGCGGTACCGGTGCCAGGCCCGGTCCGAGTACGTACGTCCGTACGCCGGTGGCGTCCGGCCCGTGCTCGGGGACCTCGGGCAGGCAGAAGGCGTCGGCCCGGCCGTAGGCGTTGACCACCCGTACGCCCGGGACGGCGGCCCGCGCCCGTTCCACCAGCCACGCGGGCAGCGGCTCTGCGCTGAACACCAGCGCCCGTACGCCGGTTTCGGCCGGGATCCGGTCCGCCAGTGCCGCGAACGCGGACGGAGTCGTGCTGATCACCTGCGCGGACCGGCCGCGCCTGTGCGCCGGCACCTCTGTCCCGTCACCCACTTCGACGCTGCCTCCGTTGCAAAGCGGCGTGAGGACCTCGTACAGCCAGGCGTCGGAGCAGGGCGGGGAACCGGCGAGCATCCGCCGGCCGGCGAGGACGCCGAGGCGCCGGGTCAGCCGGCGCACGCCGTCGGCCAGGTTCCGGTGGGTGACGACGAGCCCCGCGGGCTCCCGGGCGCCGTACAGCACGCAGGCGAGGTGCTCCGGCCGGGGGGCGGCGCCCCGGACCGGGTCTCCCAGGGCCTCGTCGCCGATGTCCTGCGCACACAGCAGCGGGACGCCGCCGGGCGGCAGGGCGGCCGCGGTGGCGGGGTCGGTGAGGATCAGCGCCGGTCGCGCCTCGGCGAGGACGGCGTCGAGCGGTGTCGCGCCCGGCCGGCCGGGATCGAGCGGAAGGCATCCGGCGCCGGACGTGAGGATGGCGAGCAGGCCGACGACGTGCGCGGCCCCGCGGGGCAGCGCGAGCCCGACGAGGCTCTCGGGACCGGCGCCGCGCCGGGCCAGCTCCCGCGCCAGCCGGTCGGCGCGGGCACCCAGTTGCCCGTAGGTGAGGGAGCGGTCCCCGTCGAGGACGGCCACCGCCTCCGGGGTCGCCCTCGCCTGACGCCCGAAGAGCGCGACGACGCTCTCCTCGGGCCCCTCGGCGGCGGCCGTGCCGGCGGCCGGCCCCAGCAGCCGTTCGCGCTCGTCGCCGACGAGGACGTCCACCGCGCCGACCCGGACCCCCGGGTCCGCGACGATCTGCCGCAGCACCCGCAGGAAGCGGGCCCCGAGCCGCTCCACCGTGCCGCGGTCGAACAGGTCGGTGGCGTAGGCGAGACGGACCCGCGCTCCCCCGGCCGGTTCCGGGACGATGAGGAAGGAGAGGTCACAGGTGGCGGCCGCGGTGCGGGCGGGTTCGAAGTTGACCCGGAGCCCGGGGACCTCGATCTCGGGCGGTGCGGGCTGCCAGGCGCACCGCACCTGGAACAGCGGGTGGTAGGCGGTGGAACGCTCGGGGGCGATCAGTTCCACCAGTCGCTCGAACGGCACGTCGTGCAGGTCGTACGCGTTCAGCGCCTTGGTCGCGGCCGTCCCGAGGAGGTCCGAGAAGGAGGGGTTGCGGGTCAGGTCCAGCCGCAGCACCCAGGTGTTGACGAGGAACCCCACGAGGTCGGTGAGGGCCTCCTCGGTGCGGTCGGTGGCCGGGCAGCCGATCGTGAGGTCGTCGCCCGCGCCCAGCCGGTGCAGCAGGACGGCCAGGGCGGACTGCATCGTCACCGGCACGCTCGCGCCGTGGCGGGCGGCCAGCTCCTCGATGCCGGTCAGCAGGCGCGGGTCGACCGTGAACTCGTAGAGGTCGCCGCGGTAGCTCGCCGCCGGAGGGCGGGGGCGGTCCGTGGGCAGCGCCCACGGTTGCGGCAGGCCCGCCAGCTCCTCGCGCCAGTAGGACACCTGGGCCGCGGCGAGGCTGGCGGGGTCGTCCTCGTCGCCGAGCAGGTCGCGCTGCCACACCGTGTAGTCCTGGTACTGCACGAGCAGCTCGCGCCGCGGGGGAGCGAGTCCCGCGCGCCGTGCCTCGTAGGCGGCGAACAGATCGCGTGCGAGGGGCCTGCCCGACTCGTCGTCGCAGGCGATGTGGTGGGCGACCAGCACCAGCAGGTGCTCCTCGGGTGAGCACCTGAGGACGGTCGCCCGTACGGGGATCTCCGCCGTGAGGTCGAACGGGTACGACACGGCCCGCGCGACGGCGGTCGGCACCTCTTCGGGCGCCACGTCGGTCACCGGCACGGTCAGCGGCACGCCGTCCGCGGGCACGATGCGCTGGAACGCGTCGCCGCGCTCGTCCTCGACGAACAGCGTGCGCAGGCTCTCGTGCCGCGCCACCAGGTCCCGTACGGCCGCTTGCAGCGCGTCCGTGTCCAGATCGCCCCGCAGGCGAAGGACGAAGGGCACGTTGTAGGTGGCCGAGGGGCCCTGCAGCCGGTGGAGGAACCACAGGCGGCGCTGGGCGAACGACAGGGGGATCATCTCCGGCCCCGAGGGCGGGGTCCGGTGGTGCGCGCCCGCCGGGTGAGCGGACCGCTCGTGGTGCCGATGTCAGACATCCCGCCCCGTCCCCACGGCCGGCCGGCCGTGTTCCGCGTCTCGTCGCGGTGCCCCGCCGGTCGCGCCGGGAGGAACCTTCTGACGGGCAGGTTAGGCAGGGCCGCCGTATCGACCCGCTGAGCGGCGCTCGAACTTCGGACGAGGCCCGCTGGGAAGTGCCTGCAAGGGGTACGTCCGCATCCGCCCGGTGTGCATGGGGCCCGGCGCGCACGGCCGCCGCCCCGGCCGCCGCCACCGGTCGGCTCACCTCGGCGCGACCAACGGCCGCAGCCTGGACGCGCGGGCCCGCTCCACCAGCGGCGCGCCGCGCCGGGCCGAGGCGGTCAGGCACCAGCCGACGGCTGCGCCGACCGCCAGGCCGAGCACCACGTCGTGCGGGTAGTGGGCGCCGACCCAGACCCGGGAGAGAGCCATGAGCAGCGCGGCCAGGGCGGCGATGACGCCGAGGCCCCGGTCGACGAGCCAGAGCGCCGCCGCGGCGGCGGCCGCGATGGCGGCGTGGTTGCTGGGGAAGGACCAGTCGTCCGGCCCGGGGCACACCTCCAGGGTGACGGTGTGCAGGGTCCGGCAGGGGCGTTCCTCGCGGACCAGTGCCTTGATCAAGGCGTTCGCCGCGTAGGCGAGGACGACGACGGCCGGGGCGGCCAGTGCCATCGCGATCCGCGGGGCGCTCCCGGGCCGGGCCCGCCACCAGGCCGCCAGCATGAGCACGGCGAACAGTCCCAGGCCGTAGGCCGACCAGTGGGCGGCCATGACGTCGAGCCAGCCCGGTGAGCGCCCGGCGAGCCCGGTGACCCGGGTGTAGAGGCGGCCGTCGAGGGACGCTCCGTCGAGGGCGGGAAGGGCCCTCGGGGCGGGGACGTGCGCGGGAAGGGTCATGACTCGCCGCTCCCTCCTACGGGTGACGTAGACGGTCTACGTCACTGTAGGAGACGGCAGTACCCCCCGCAGGCGTGGTGTAGGCCAGGCGGCGGACGGGGTCCCTAGTGGGAGTGCACCCCGGGCGCTTCGGGAGCCGAGGGAGCAGAGGGAGCCGAGGCGGAACCAGGAGCCGCCGGAGAGCCGGGAGCCGTCGGAGCCGCCTGACCGCCACCGGCCCGGACCGTGAAGGCGGCGGTGCGCACCTGGCCCCGGTGCTGGAAATCCAGGAAGAGCCGGTAGGTGCCCGCGCTGGGGGCCGTCGCCGTGAACGAGACGTCCGGCCCGGGGCCACCGGCGTTCGGGTGCACGTGGAGGTAGGCGAGGTCGCCGTCGCGCAGGGCGACGAGGTGGCCGTAGGCGCCGAGGTAGGGCTCCAGGTCGGTGACCGGCTTGCCGTCCTTGCTGACGGTGAGCCTCAGTTCCCCCGCCTTGCCCGGGTCCAGCGTCCCGGCCAGCGCCACCTGATAGCCGTCCACTTCCGCGGTGGGCGCGACCGGGGGCAGCGGGGCGGGGGCGTACGGCCCGGGAACGGACACGTCCGCGCCGAGGGTGACGCCCTTCGCCCCGGCGGCCGCCGCGGTGAAGTCGGCGAAGACCTTGTAGGCGCCGGGAGCCGGCAGGTCGACCGGGGTCGACCAGGTGCCGTCCTCGGCGCGGACCGGGTGCAGGTGCCGGTAGACCGTCAGGTCGCGCGAGGCGACGATGAAGTGCAGTTCCTTGCCGTGCTCTTCCTTGAACGCGGTGACCTTGCGGCCTTCGCGGTCCTTGACGGAGAACCTCAGCTCCCCCGGTCCGGGCGCGACCTGCGGGGTGTCCAGGGCCAGCGTGTAGCCGCCTTCCGAGATCTGCAGGCCTCCCGCCGTCGGCCCTTGGGCGGCTTGCTCGCCCTCCTCGTGACCCGCGTGCCCGCCGCCGGCGGCGGGCGCCGCCGCCTGCGCCGCATGGGCTGCGTGCCGGGAGGACGCGGGGGCGTTCACGGGGCCGACGCCCTTGCCGACCCCGTACGCGGCCCCGAAGGCGGCGGCGAGCGCAGCGGCATAGGCGGTGATCCTCACTCCGGTGTTCATGACTGCTCTCCCGTACGACGTGGGCCCCGCGTTCGGCGGTTCGATGCACTTCACGATACCCCTGGGGGGTATCAAGTCAAGCCGGGTCGAAGCTTGCGCAGGATACCTACGGGGGGTATATCTGAAGTCGAACCGGATACCCCCTCAGGGTATCCACCGGTATCCCCCGGTATTCGTGACCGCCGAAGGAGAGATCCATGTCTTCCTGCTGCACTTCCGAAGGCAGCTGCGGCACCGGCGCCGCGCAGACGGCCGTCGCCATCGCCGACAGCACCGCCACGACCTACCGCGTCTCCGGCATGACCTGCGGCCACTGCAAGAGCGCCATCACCGCCTCGGTGAGCGCGCTCGACGGCGTCCTCTCCGTGGAGGTCGACGTGGACGGCGGCCTGGTCACCGTCACCACGGTGGGCGCGCCCGACGACGCGGCGGTCTCCGCCGCGATCGACGACGCCGGCTACGAGCTCACCGGCCGGGCCGCCTGACACCCGCCCGACCCGGCCGCCGGGGCCCCGCCCCACGCCCCGCCCCATCTGCCCGGCCCGCCGGGCCCCGGCCCCCACCCCGCTCGAACGAGGAGCAGTTCTCATGACCACCACCACAGCCGGCACCGCCCAGGTCGAGCTCGCCATCGGCGGCATGACCTGCGCCTCGTGCGCGGCCCGCATCGAGAAGAAGCTCAACCGCATGGACGGGGTCGAGGCCACCGTCAACTACGCCACCGAGAAGGCGAAGGTCACCTTCGGCACCGACATCTCCGTGGCGGACCTGATCGCCACCGTCGAAGCCACCGGATACACGGCGCTCGAGCCCGTGAAGGCCCCCGGGAACGGCGGCCCCGAGACGCCGGCTGAGGAGCCCGACGAGCTGCTCCCGCTGCGCCAACGGCTGGTGACCGCCGTCAGTCTCGCGGTGCCGGTCGTCGCGCTGGCCATGGTCCCGGCCTTCCAGTTCGAGTACTGGCAGTGGCTCTCCCTGACCCTGGCCGCGCCGGTGGTCACGTACGCCGCCTGGCCGTTCCACCGCGCCGCGTGGACCAACGCCCGGCACGGCGCGGCCACGATGGACACCCTGATCTCGGTCGGTACGACGGCCGCGTTCCTCTGGTCGCTGTGGGCCCTGTTCTTCGGCAGCGCCGGGACGCCCGGCATGACGCACGCCTTCGAGTTCGCCATCGCCCGCACCGACGGCGCCGGGAACATCTACCTGGAAGCGGCGGCCGGAGTCACCGCCTTCATCCTGGCCGGCCGGTACTTCGAGGCCCGCTCCAAGCGCAAGGCCGGAGCCGCGCTCAAGGCGCTGCTGGAACTGGGCGCCAAGGAGGTGACGGTGCTGCGCGGTGACCGCGAGGTCACCGTGCCCACCGCCGAACTCCAGGCCGGCGACCGCTTCCTGGTCCGCCCCGGCGAGAAGATCGCCACCGACGGCACCGTGGTGGAGGGCTCCTCCGCCGTGGACGCCTCCATGCTCACCGGGGAGTCCGTACCCGTCGAGGTCGGGGTCGGGGACCCGGTCACCGGCGCCACCCTCAACGCGGGCGGCCGCCTGGTCGTCGAGGCCACCCGGGTGGGCGCCGACACGCAACTGGCCCGGATGGCCAAGCTGGTCGAGGACGCCCAGAACGGCAAGGCCGCCGCGCAGCGCCTCGCCGACAAGATCTCCGCCGTGTTCGTACCGGTCGTCATCGCCCTTGCGCTGGCCACCCTGGGCTTCTGGCTCGGCTCCGGCTCCGGCCTCACCGCCGCGTTCACCGCCGCGGTCGCCGTACTGATCATCGCCTGCCCGTGCGCCCTGGGCCTGGCCACGCCGACCGCGCTGATGGTCGGTACCGGCCGCGGCGCGCAGCTCGGCATCCTGATCAAGGGCCCCGAGGTGCTGGAGACCACGCGCAGGGTCGACACGATCGTCCTGGACAAGACCGGCACCGTCACCACCGGCAAGATGACCCTGCTCGCGGTGCACACCGCCGAGGGCACCGGCGAGCACGACGTACTGCGCCTGGCGGGCGCCCTGGAGCACGCCTCCGAGCACCCGATCGCGCAGGCCGTGGCCTCCGGCGCGGCCGCCCGGGTGGGTACCCTGCCCGCCCCCGAGGACTTCGCCAACATCCCCGGGCTCGGCGTCCAGGGCGTGGTGGACGGTCACGCCGTGCTCGTCGGCCGCGAGAAGCTGCTGACCGAGTGGGCGATGACCCTGCCGGCCCACCTGGAGCACGCCAAGGCCGCGGCCGAAGCCACGGGCCGTACCGCGATCGCCGTCGCCTGGGACGGGGAGGCCCGCGCCGTCCTGGAGGTCGCCGACGCGGTCAAGGACACCAGCGCCGAGGCGATCAGGCGGCTGCGCGCCCTCGGGCTCACGCCGATCCTGCTCACCGGCGACAACAAGGCGGTCGCCGAAGCCGTCGCGGCGGAGGTCGGCATAGACGAGGTCTTCGCGGAAGTCATGCCGCAGGACAAGGTCGACGTCGTCAAGCGGCTCCAGGCCGAGGGACGCAGCGTCGCCATGGTCGGAGACGGCGTCAACGACGCGGCCGCGCTCGCCCAGGCCGACCTGGGCCTCGCCATGGGCACCGGTACGGACGCCGCGATCGAGGCCGGCGACCTGACGCTGGTGCGCGGGGACCTGAGGGCCGCCGCCGACGCCATCCGGCTCGCCCGCAAGACGCTCGGCACCATCCGCTCGAACCTGTTCTGGGCCTTCGCCTACAACGTGGCCGCCCTGCCGCTCGCCGCGGCCGGACTGCTCAACCCGATGATCGCCGGAGCGGCCATGGCCTTCTCCTCCGTCTTCGTCGTCGGCAACAGCCTGCGTCTGCGCGGCTTCCGGGCCGCCGCCAACTGAGGAGTCCCCGTGGCCGGTTACTCAGCACACAAGGAAGACGTCGTCAGACGCCTGCGGCGGATCGAGGGCCAGGTCCGCGGGGTGCAGCGGATGGTGGACGACGACGTCTACTGCATCGACGTACCGACCCAGGTGTCCGCGATCAACGCCGCGCTCCAGTCCTGCGCCGTGACGCTGCTCGACGAACACCTCGCCTGCTGCGTCACCGAAGCCATCGCGCAGGGCGGCGACCAGGCGATCCTGGGGGGTACCTTCGCGGCTGCGGGATATGTAAGGGCCGGATTCGTGCCCGAGGAGCGATCATGTTTCCCATGAAGCACCCGTCACTTCCCACCACCGAGTCGGCCGTGTCCGCGGTACGCGAGATCGCCGACGGGTACCGCCTGACGATGACCGTCACCCACGACATCGGCGCGGACCAGACCTCGCGCCGCTCATCGGCCGAACTCTTCAAGGCGACCGACCCCGACGGCTCACTCCCCCACGAGGCGTTCATCGACCTCCCGGGCCGCCCCGCGGTGTCCGTCCGCCTCTTCCCGGAGGACGACGCCCTCATCAGCGTCGACGGCGTGGAGTTCCACGACGTCCCCCGCGACTCCGTCCCGGCGTTCCTCCGCTCGGTCTACGGCGGCCTGGCCCACGTGACGTCCCGCTTCTTCCCCCCGGGCTACCGCCTCACCATCCCCCTCCCGGGCGACGAGACCTACCGCGAACCCGTCCCGGCCCTCACCCTGACCCCCTGGCTCTCCTCCGTCGTCCGCCCCTGACCCACGGAAACCCGCGCGCACGCCGAACCCCGAAGCGCCGGACCGCTTGCACGCGGTCCGGCCTGGCCCCCGGGCGCCGGACTTCGCGGATCCGACCGACCTCTACGGGGGGGTTGGACGGCGAGAACCCGAACGTGCGCTTCAATCGCGGGCTGCACGTCCGACAGACATCGGGCGCCGGCGCAACGCACCAGCGCCCACCCGTCACGCGCCCTTCGCGATGGGCTCCAGGATCGCCACGCACTCGACATGATGCGTCATCGGGAAGAGGTCGAAGACGCGGAGGGTGCGGACCTTGTAGCCGTTGTCCGCGAAGTACGCCAGGTCGCGGGCCAGGGCCGCCGGGTCGCAGGCCACGTAGGCGATGCGGCGGGCCGAGAGGGAGGCGATGTGGCGGACCGTCTGCTTGCCGGCGCCCGCGCGCGGGGGGTCGAGGACGACGAGGTCGCACTCGGTGATGCCGGTCTTCGGCAGGGCCTGGTCCACCTTGCCCTGCTCGATGCGGACGCGGGGGAAGTCCGCCAGGTTGTGCCGGGCGTCCTCCACCGCGCGCTTGCCGGACTCGATGCCCAGCACCGCGCCCGTCTCGCCGAGCCGCTCCGCCAGCGCGCCCGCGAAGATGCCGACGCCGCAGTAGAGGTCGAGCGCCATCTCCCCCTTGCGCGGCATCAGCCCCTGCATGACGGCCTTGATCAGCGTGTCGGCGGCCTGCGGGTGGACCTGCCAGAAGCCGCCCATTCCGACGCGGTACGTACGGCCGTCGGCGCGCTCGCGCACGAAGGGGCGGCCGTGGACCCGGTGGACCCCGCCGTCCTTCTCCTCGACCCGCAGGACCGAGACCGGCTTGTCGAGCTCCACGAGGGGGAGGCGGCCGCCCGGGCGGGGGGTGAGGACCACCTGGCGGTCCTGGGAGCCGGTCGCGGCGATCGCCTCGACCGTCGCCATCTGGGGCCAGTCCTGCTGCTCGATGCCCAGCTCGCTCACGCCCGGCGCCGCGATCATGCAGTGGTCGATCGGCTCGATGTCGTGCGAGCGGTGCTTGCGCAGGCCGACGCGCCCGTCCTCGTCGATCGCGTACTGGACCCGGGTGCGCCACTGCGGCACCTGCCCGGCCGGCAGCTTGTCGCCCTCGGCCGGCATGACGGTGCCGTCCCAGCCGGCCTCCTCCGGGGTGAGCCCCGCGAGCCGCTTGAGCTGCTCGGCGACGACCTCGCCCTTGAGCCGGCGCTGGGCGCCCGGCTTGGCGTGCTGCCAGTCGCAGCCGCCGCACTTGCCGGGACCGGCGTACTTGCACGGCGCCTCGACGCGGTCCTTGGAGGCGTCCAGGACGGTGATGGCGTCGGCGCGCAGGAAGCGGGAGTCGACGTCGCCCTCCGTGACCCGGGCGATGACCTTCTCGCCGGGCAGGGTGTGGCGGACGAACAGGACGCGGCCCTCGGCGGTGCGGGCGATGCAGTGGCCGCCGTGCGCGACGGGACCGACCTCGACCTCGTACTCCTCCCCGACCAGTGACTGCTTCTCGATCTGCTCGGTCATGGTGGGGAAGCTCCAGGAGATAAAAGGAAAACGGCCGGACGACCGACCCACCAGTTTACGTGGATCCCGTCCGGCCGTTCACCAACCCTCCAGCGGCCCGGCCCTCCAGCGGCCAGCGGCCGCTACTTCCCCGCGCGGTCCTTCGACCGCGGGGTGTCCACCGGTCCGCGGCGCACGGCACCCGGGGCGTTCCAGTCCTGCCGCTTCTTCGCCCGCCGCTTCGCGAGTTCCGAGGACTCCAGCTGGTAGGGCACCGAGGTGACCATCACACCGGGCGTGAACAGCAGCCGACCCTTGAGCCGCAGCGCGCTCTGGTTGTGCAGCAGGTGCTCGTACCAGCGGCCGACGACGTACTCCGGGATGTAGACGCTGACCGCGTCGCGCGGGTTCTCGCTGCGCAGGCCCTTGACGTACTCCACCACCGGCCGGGTGATCTCGCGGTACGGGGAGTCCAGGATCTTGAGCGGTACGTTGATGCCGCGCCGCTCCCACTCCGCCTTGAGCGCCTTGGTCTCGGCCGGGTCGACGCTGATGCTGAGCGCCTCCAGGGTGTCCGAGCGGGTCAGCTTGGCGAAGGCAAGGGCGCGCAGCGTGGGCTTGTGCACCTTGGAGACCAGGACGATCGAGTGGACCCGCGAGGGCCGCACGCTGTCGTCGCTCGGCCCCTCGTCGGCGGCGATCTCGTCGGCGACGCGGTCGTAGTGCTTGCGGATGGCGGTCATCGTGCCGTAGAAGATCAGCATCCCCAGCAGGGCGACCCAGGCCCCGTGGGTGAACTTGGTGGCGAGGACCACGACCAGCACCAGGCCGGTGAAGAAGGCGCCGAAGGCGTTGATCGCCCGGGAGCGGAACATCCGGCGCCGCACGGCCTGGTCCTTCTCGGCCTTCAGGTGCCGGTTCCAGTGCCGGACCATGCCGGTCTGGCTGAGGGTGAAGGAGACGAAGACGCCGACGATGTAGAGCTGGATCAGCTTGGTCGAGTCCGCGCCGTAGATCCAGATCAGCAGGACGGCGGCGCCCGCGAGCAGCACGATGCCGTTGGAGAAGGCGAGCCGGTCGCCACGGGTGTGCAGCTGACGGGGCAGATAGCGGTCCTGGGCGAGGATCGAGCCCAGCAGCGGGAAGCCGTTGTAGGCCGTGTTGGCGGCCAGGAACAGGACGAGCGCGGTGGCGGCGGCGAGCAGGATGAACAGGAAGCTGCCGTCGCCGAAGACTGCTTCGGCGACCTGGGAGATCACCGGGTTCTGTACGTAGTCCGGTCCGACCGCCACGCCGTTGTGGAGCAGATCCGTCGCGGGCTTCTCGGCCATCCTCACGTCGGTCGCCATCGCCAGGGCGATGATTCCGCAGAACATCGTCACGGCCAGCGCGCCCATCAGGGCGAGGGTGGTCGCGGCGTTCTTGCTCTTGGGCTTGCGGAACGCGGGCACGCCGTTGCTGATCGCCTCGACGCCGGTCAGTGCGGCACAGCCCGAGGAGAAGGCGCGCAGCAGCAGGAAGACCAGCGCGAAGCCGGCCAGGCCCTGGTGCTCCGCCTTGATCTCGAAATCCGCGGTGGGCGCCTTCATGGTTTCGTCGAGGACGATGCCCCGCCAGGCACCCCACGCGATCATGATGAATACGCCCGCGACGAAGACATAGGTGGGAATCGCGAACAGTCGCCCCGATTCCTTCATGCCGCGCAGATTCATCAGCGTCAGGAGCAAGATCATCCCGATCGCGCAGAGCACTTTGTGCTCGACGACGAAGGGGACGGCGGAGCCGAGATTCTCCACTCCGGAGGCGATCGACACGGCGACGGTCAGTACGTAGTCGACCAGCAGCGCGCTCGCCACGGTGAGACCGGCCTTGGGGCCGAGGTTGGTGTTGGCGACCTCGTAGTCACCGCCGCCGCTCGGGTAGGCGTGGACGTTCTGCCGGTACGACGCGACCACGGTGAACATCAGCACCACGACCGCCAGCGCGATCCAGGGGCTGAAGTGGTACGCCGACACGCCCGCGATCGACAGGACCAGCAGCACCTCGCCGGGGGCGTACGCCACCGAGGAGAGCGGGTCTGAGGCGAAGACGGGTAGGGCGATCCGCTTGGGGAGGAGCGTTTCTCCGAGGCGGTCGCTGCGGAGCGCCCGGCCGATCAGGATCCGTTTGGGCACGTCGGTCAGTTTGGACACGCCAAGGATCGTAAGCGTTCGAAAACCGGCTGACGAACCCCCCGCCCCTATTCGCGGGCAATGAAGCTCCAATGAGCCCCCACCTGCACCCCAAACGGTCACACTGGTGACCGCCCGTGTGTAGCTTGGGCCATGGTCTGAGACCCTGTTTAGCCAGAGCATGCAATGAGGCTGGTTATCAGCGAGCCGCTGTCAGCCGGAAGGACGGCCGTGCACATCGTCATCATGGGCTGCGGAAGGGTGGGCTCCGCCCTCGCGCAGACCCTGGAACAGCAGGGTCATACGGTCGCAGTAGTCGACCAGGACCCCACCGCATTCCGTCGACTGGGGGCGTCGTTCGGCGGTCGCCGCGTGACCGGGGTCGGCTTCGACCAGGACACCCTGCGGGAGGCGGGCATCGAGGAGGCGGGTGCCTTCGCCGCCGTCAGCAGCGGTGACAATTCCAACATCATCGCCGCGCGCGTGGCCCGTGAGATGTTCGGCGTCGAGAACGTCGCCGCCCGCATCTACGACCCCAAGCGCGCCGAGGTCTACCAGCGCCTGGGCATCCCCACCGTCGCGACCGTCCGCTGGACCGCCGACCAGATGCTGCGCCGGCTGCTGCCCTCGGGCGCGGAGCCGCTGTGGCGCGACCCGAGCGGCGGTGTGCAGCTCGCCGAGGTGCACACCTCGGCCGCCTGGATCGGGCACAAGGTCAGCACGCTCCAGGAGGAGACCGGCGTCCGCGTGGCGTTCCTCACCCGCCTGGGCGAGGCCACGCTGCCCACTTCGCAGACGGTCCTCCAGGAGGGCGACCTCGTCCACGTGATGATGCGCACGGACGAGATCGAGAAGGTCGAGGCGGTCTTCGCCCAGGGGCCCGAGGAGGCACACGCATGAGGGTCGCGATCGCCGGAGCCGGCGCCGTCGGCCGCTCCATCGCGGGCGAGCTGCTGGAGAACGGCCACGAGGTGCTGCTGGTCGACAAGGCGCCGACCGCCATCTCGGTGGAGCGGGTACCGCAGGCCGAGTGGCTGCTGGCCGACGCCTGCGAGATCACCTCGCTGGACGAGGCGGCGCTCCAGCGCTGCAACGTGGTCATCGCCGCCACGGGTGACGACAAGGTCAACCTGGTCGTCTCCCTGCTCGCCAAGACCGAGTACGGGGTGCCCCGGGTCGTGGCGCGGGTCAACAACCCGAAGAACGAGTGGCTCTTCAACGAGTCCTGGGGCGTCGACGTCGCCGTCTCCACCCCCCGCCTGATGTCGGCCCTGGTCGAGGAGGCCGTCAGCGTCGGCGACCTGGTGCGGCTGCTGCGCTTCAGCCACGGCGACGCCAACCTCGTCGAGCTGACGCTGCCGCCCGACTCCTCGGTCGCGGGCACGCAGATCAGCGAGATCAGCTGGCCCGAGGACACCTCGCTGGTCACGATCATCCGGGGCAACCGGGTGCTCACGCCGCACGGCGAGGAGACCCTGGAACCGGGCGACGAGCTGCTGTTCGTGGCCGCGCAGGCCCGCGAGGAGCAGCTGGAGGACCTCCTCCAGGCCCGGCACTGACGCGACTGACGCGCCGCACGCGCCAAGGGGCCGCCGACCACCACGTGGTCGGCGGCCCCTTCGCCGTCCGGGGGCCCCGGACGGCGTGCCGTCTCAAGGCTCCAGACGGCCGCGTGTGCCGGGTGTTACGCCCGCCGCTCGCGCGCCGCGGCCTTCGCCGCCTTCTCGGCGGCCTCCTCGGCCTCGTACTCGGCGATGACGTCGATCGGCGGCGGCGCCTTCGCCAGGAACACCCAGGTGAAGTACACCGCCAGCACCATCGGCGGCAGCTTGAGCGCGATCAGCACCCACCCGAGCTGGGTCGCGTCCCCCCACCAGTACAGCGGGAAGAGGATCGCGTACTTGGCGAGGAAGATGATCCCCCACGCGAGGCTGGCCTTGGTGTACGCCTTCTTGCGACCGGGGTTGCGCGTGCGCCAGGACAGGTTCTCCTTGAACACCGGCCCGAGGATGACGCCGAGCAGCGGGAAGCCGATCAGCGCCGAGAGCGTGAAGGCCACCCCCAGCCCCGCCCCGTAGATCATGCCGGGCAGGTAGAAGCCCTTCGCGGTGCCGGTGAAGAGGGCGAAGGCCACGCCCACGCCGACGCCGAAGACACCGCTGAACGCGTGCTTGACGGTGTCCTTGCGCAGCAGCCGCACGATGACCAGCACGACCGCGACGACGGCCGCCGCGATGGCGGACATCACCACGTTCTTGTTGATCGTGTAGATCATCACGAAGAGCAGACCGGGGAGCATCGTCTCCACGGTGCCCCGGATGCCGCCGAACGCGTCGAAGAGCGCGGCCTGCGTCGCGGCCTTCTGGTCGTCGGCGGGGTCGGCCGGCCCGGCGCCGTCCGGGGCGGGGATGTTCGGTTTGTCGAGTGACGTCACCGGCTACTGCTCCTGTCCGAGCGGTCGGAGTTCGTACTTCGGGTTGAAGAGGACCCGGCGCCCGTGACTCATCGCGATCCGCCCGGAGGCGATCATGCGCCGCCCGGGCTCGATTCCCACGATCGAGCGACGCCCGAGCCACACCACGTCCAGCGCGGCGGAGCCGTCGAACAGCTCCGCCTCCAGGGCGGGCACCCCGGCCCGCGGGCGCAGGGTGACCGTCCGGAGGGTGCCGGTCACCTTGACTATCTCGCGGTCGTAGGAGTCGCAGATCCGCGTGCATCCCGCGGCTTCTGCGTCCTCCTGCAGCTCCGCCGAATGCAGCTCCTCCTGGGAGGTGGAAAGACGCTCTATCATCCGGCGGAACCGGCCCGCCGGCCTGGCCGGTTTCGCGGGCTTCTCGGGACGCGGTTCAGCACTCATACAGGAAGCGTACCGGCGCGCCCGCTACCTCTCGAAGCGGTATCCCATGCCCGGTTCGGTGATGAAGTGCCGCGGCCGCGAGGGGTCCGCCTCCAGCTTGCGGCGCAGCTGCGCCATGTAGACCCGCAGGTAGTTGGTCTCGGTCCCGTACGCAGGGCCCCAGACCTCCCGCAGGAGCTGCTTCTGGCTGACCAGCTTCCCGCCGTTGCGCACGAGGACTTCCAGCAGGTGCCACTCGGTGGGCGTCAGGCGTACGTCCCGTCCCTCGCGGACGGCCTTCTTGGCGGCCAGGTCGACGGTGAAACCCTCGGTCTCCACGATGATCTCGTCCTCCCCGGCGCCGGTGGAGGGTTCGGCGCGGCGGACCGCCGCCCGCAGCCGGGCCAGCAGCTCGTCCATGCCGAACGGCTTGGTGACGTAGTCGTCGGCCCCCGCGTCCAGCGCCTCGACCTTCTCGTCGGAGCTGTGGCGGGCGGAGAGCACCAGGATCGGCACCCGCGTCCAGCCGCGCAGCCCCCTGATCACCTCGACGCCGTCCATGTCGGGCAGGCCCAGGTCGAGCACGACCACGTCGGGGTGGCGGGCGGCCGCGAGCTCCAGGGCCTGCGCGCCGTCGGCGGCGGCGTCGACCTCGTACTTGCGTGCCTTCAAGTTGATCACGAGGGCCCGGACGATCTGCGGCTCGTCGTCCACCACGAGCACTCGGGTCATCGTGGGCCTGCTTTCTGTCGTACGGAGGGAAGGTCGAACGGATCAACAGGTTGATCGACAGGATCAACGTGGCCGGAGCCGTGCGGGGTTCCCCGGGCGGCGGCCCGCAGGGTCAGCACCATCGTGAGCCCGCCTCCCGGCGTGTCCTCGGCCGCGAGGGTCCCGTCCATGGCCTCCGCGAAGCCGCGGGCCACCGCGAGCCCGAGGCCCACCCCCGCTCCGCGTGGCGCGTCCCCGTGCCGCTGGAACGGGGCGAAGATCCGGTTCTTGGCCTCGTCCGGCACCCCGGGCCCGCGGTCCACGACCCGCACCTCGACGCGGTCGCCGAGGAAGCTCGCCGCGACCACCACCGGCTGCCCCGGCGGGCTGTACTTGACGGCGTTCTCCACGACGTTGGCCACCGCCCGTTCCAGCAGCCCCGGGTCCACCGCCACCATCGGCAGCGTCTCCGGTACGTCCAGCACCACGCTGTCCTCGGGTACGCCGCCCAGCGCCATCGGGACCACCTCGTCGAGGTCGATCTCCCGGATCAGCGGGGTGACGGTGCCGGTCTGGAGCCGGGACATGTCCAGCAGGTTCCCCACGAGGTGGTCGAGCCGGTCGGCGCCGTCCTCGATCCCTTCGAGCAGCTCGGCCCGGTCCTCCTGCGACCACTCCACGTCGTCGGAGCGCAGGGAGGACACCGACGCCTTGATGGAGGCCAGGGGCGTGCGCAGGTCGTGGCTGACGGCGGCGAGCAGCGCGGTCCGGATGCGGTTGCCCTCGGCCATCCGGCGGGCCTCCTCGGCCTCCCCGACCAGCCGCTGCCGGTCCAGCACCACGGCCGCCTGCGCGGCGAAGGCGCCCAGCACCCGGTGGTCCTCGGCGGGCAGCACCCTCCCGGACAGGGCCAGTGCCATGTGGTCGCCGATCGGCATGTCCACGTCGGCGTCCTCGGGCCGGGCGACGGGGCCGGGCCCGACGCTGCCGGCCGGCTTCCAGGGTTCCACGTCGTTCGCCCGCTCCAGCAGGGCCACGGACTCCATGGCGAAGGTCTCCCGCACCCGCTCCAGCAGTGCGTCCAAGGTGGTCTCCCCGCGCAGCACACTGCCCGCCAGGAAGGACAGGATCTCGGACTCGGCGCGCAGCCGGGCGGCCTGCTGGGTGCGCCGGGCTGCGGTGTCCACGACGGAGGCGACGGCCACCGCCACCCCGAAGAAGACCGAGATGGCGACGATGTTCTTGGGGTCGGAGATGGTGAGGCGGTGCAGGGGTGGGGCGAAGTAGTAGTTCAGCAGCAGCGAGCCGAAGGCCGCCGAGGCGAGGGCGGGCACGAGACCCCCCAGCAGCGCCGCGGCCACCGTGAGCGCGAGGAACAGCAGCATCTCGTTGGCGAGGCCCGGGTCTGCGCTCATGTGCGTGAGCAGCACCGCGAGCAGGGCGGGGAACACCACCGCGACCACCCAGCCGGCGACGATCCGGGTCTTGCCGAGCCGGGCGGCCGAGCGGACCACGGGCAGCCCGCGTCCCTTGGCGACCTCGTCGTGGGTGACGATGTGCACGTCCAGGTCGGGCCCGGAGTCGCGGGCGACGCTGGCGCCCACGCCCGGCCCGAACACGTACTGCCAGGCCTTGCGGCGGCTGGAGCCGAGCACGATCTGGGTGGCGTTGACCCCGCGGGCGAACTCCAGCAGGGCCTCTGGGATGTCGTCGCCGATCACATGGTGAAACGTTCCGCCGAGGTCCTCCACCAGCGTCCGCTGGACGGCGAGCTCCTTGGGCGAGGCGGAGGTCAGCCCGTCGCTGCGGGCGATGTACACGGCCATCACCTCGCCGCCCGCGCCCTTTTCGGCGAGACGGGCGGCGCGCCGGATCAGGGTCCGCCCCTCGGGGCCGCCGGTGAGCCCGACGACGATCCGCTCGCGCGCCTGCCAGGTGGAGCGGATGCCGTGCTCGCCCCGGTACTGCCGCAGGTACTCGTCGGCCCGGTCGGCGACCCACAGCAGGGCCAGCTCACGCAGCGCGGTGAGGTTGCCGGGACGGAAGTAGTTGGACAGGGCCGCGTCGACCTTGTCGGGCTTGTATATGTTCCCGTGGGCCATCCGGCGCCGCAGCGCCTGGGGCGACATGTCGACCAGCTCTATCTGGTCGGCCCGCCGCACCACCTCGTCCGGCACGGTCTCCCGCTGCCGCACCCCGGTGATGGACTCGACCACGTCCCCGAGGGACTCCAGGTGCTGGATGTTCACGGTCGACACGACGTCGATGCCGGCCCGGAGCAGCTCCTCGACGTCCTGCCAGCGCTTGGCGTTGCGCGAGCCGGGGACGTTGGTGTGCGCCAGTTCGTCCACCAGTGCCACCATGGGCCGCCGCGCCAGGAGCGCGTCCACGTCCATCTCGGTGAAGACGGCGTCCCTGTGGCGGACCTCCCGCCGCGGCACCTGTTCCAGCCCGTGGAGGAGCGCCCCGGTCCGCTGCCGGCCGTGGTGCTCGACGAAGCCGACGACGCAGTCACCGCCCCGCTCGACCCGGCGGTGGCCCTCCGAGAGCAGGGCGTACGTCTTGCCCACACCGGGTGCCGCGCCGAGGTAGATCCGTAGCTTGCCGCGTCCCATGCGCCCATTCTCGGGGACGTCCGCGCACTTCACAGACCGATGGCGCCCCGCGCGCCCATCCCTGACGGATCCCTGACGGCGCCGCCCGCCGCGCGGCCCGCGAAGGCCGGTGGGCCGCACCCGCGAGGGGTACGGCCCACCGGCCTGAGGAGCGCCGGCAAGCGCCGGGAAACGCTGAGGAGCGGGAGAAGCAGGCGGTCAGCGGACCTCGGTGATCTCCGGTCCGCGCTCCAGCTGACCCATGTCGCCGCCGAAGCGGGACCCCTCCGCGTCACCGGTCGTCTGCACGCCGTCGGGCACCATCTGGGCGTCGTTCGGCAGTTTGAGGACGATCGGGTCGCGGGGCGCCATCGGGCCCTCACCGCGCACGACGACGGTGTCCCGGAAGATCTGCTCCAGCACACTGCCGGCCTCGGGGCGCACCGCGGCCTGGCCGGAGATGACGCCGCGCAGGAACCAGCGCGGGCCGTCGACGCCGACGAACCGCACCAGCTGCGCGCCGGTCTGCCCGTCGGGCAGCGGTACGGGCACCTGCGCGCGCAGCTCCCAGCCCAGGGGGCCCTCGACCTCGTCGATGATGCCGCCCTGCTGGGTGATGCCGGCGGCGATCTCGTCGCGGACCTCGCCCCAGATGCCTTCCTTCTTGGGCGCGGCGAAGGCCTGCAGCTGCACCGCGCTGTCGCCGAGGACCACGGTCGCGGCGACGATCGCGTCGCCCGCGACCTCCACGCGCAGCTCCATGCCCTCGACACCGGGTACGAGGATGCCGCCGAGGTCGACCCGGCCGTCTTCCGGCTTGCCGGGCACTTCGGAGACGTCCCAGGGGCCGTCGGGCCGCGGGGCCGGCGGCAGGTTCACGCGACGGGGCGTGGCGTCGTCGAGCTGCTCGGCGTCGTTCTGCTCGTCGCCGTGCTCGTTCTCGACGACCTGCTCGGCCGCGCCGCCGTCGTTGACGGAGTCGTTCTTCTTGCGACGTCCGAACACGTCACTGTCCTTCCCGGTCGGTTACGACCGAAGCGTAGCCATTCCCACCCTGCTGACCAGCTCCGGATCCGGCCACGGCCGCATGACCGCCGGTGGAGCCGAAACCCCCCTCGGCCCGGGCCGAGCCGGGAAGTTCCGCCACCTCGTGGAAGCGCACCTTCTCGACCCGCTGGACAACCAGCTGGGCAATGCGGTCGAAACGCTCGAACCTGACGCTCTCGCGCGGGTCGAGATTGACCACGATCACCTTGATTTCCCCACGGTACCCGGCATCCACCGTCCCCGGGGCATTCACGAGCGCGAGCCCGCAGCGCGCGGCCAGGCCCGAGCGGGGGTGCACGAAGGCGGCGTACCCGTCGGGCAGGGCGATGGAGACGCCGGTGGGCAGTACGGTCCGCTCGCCGGGCGCCAGCTCGGCGGCCTCGGTGGTCACCAGGTCGCAGCCCGCGTCGCCCGGGTGGCCGTAGGAGGGCAGCGGCACCTCGGGGTCGACGCGGCGGATCAGCACGTCGACCGGTGCACGGTCGTTCTGAGTCATCAGGGGTTCACCTCGAAGGCGCGCGAGCGCCTGACCTGGTCCGGATCGGCCATTGCCGCCCGGATCTCCTCGGGCCTGCCGTTGTCGATGAAGTGGTCGACCTTCACCTCGATGAAGAGGGCGTCGGCGCATACGGCGACGGGCCCTTGCGGGCCTCCTATTCGGCCGACGGCGGTGGAGTAGATCTTCCGTCCGGCGACGGCGGTGACCTCGGCCTCCAGGTACAGCACGGTGCCCAGCGGGACCGGCCTGACGAAGTCGGTCTCCAGCCGCCCGGTCACCGCGATGACGCGCAGCAGCCAGTTCAGGGAGCCCAGCGTCTCGTCGAGCGCGGTGGCCAGTACGCCCCCGTGCGCGAGACCGGGCGCGCCCTGGTGGGCGGGCTTGACGGTGAACTCGGCGGTGACGCGCACGCCCTCGCCGGCCCGGGCCTCCAAGTGGAGGCCGTGCGGCTGGCCGCCGCCGCAGCCGAAGCAGTGCTCGTAGTGCGCACCGAGGAGTTCGCCGGGTGCCGGCGCGTCGGGGTGCCGGACCGGCGCCGTGGCGTCGGCCGGGGGCGTCAACGCTGTGTTTCGTCCACTCACAGCCGCTGACCTTACCCGCGCCGCTACCCGCGGGTCGCCCCGTGGCAGGCTTGAGGCCATGCAGCTCTCCACCGCGCACCACGACGAACGTCTGACCGCCCCCCGCTCCTGGTGGGCCATCGCCGTACTGACCGGTACCGCGTGCGCCCTGATGCTGCTTCCGCTGGGCACGCTGCCGCTGCTGGCCGGGCTGGTCGGGGGTACGGCGCTGGCGGGGATGCTGGTGAGTTCGTACGGCTCCGCGCGCGTGCGCGTGGTCAACGGTGCGCTGGCGGCGGGCCAGGCACGCATCCCGGTGGCGGCCCTGGGTGAGCCGGAGGTCCTGGACGCGGAGGAGGCCCTGGCCTGGCGCACGTACAAGGCCGACACCCGCGCGTTCATGCTGCTGCGCAGCTACGTTGCGACGGCGGTCCGCGTCGAGGTCACCGACCCGGCGGACCCGACGCCCTACGTCTACGTCTCCACCCGCGAGCCCGAGGCCCTGGCGGCGGCGATCCGCACGGCGCGGACGCAGACCGCCTGACGGCGCCCTTCGAGGCCGGCTTTCCCGCGGCCGGGCTAACGGCGTCCTTCGGATTCCTGTCCCTCGATGGCGGCCCTGGTGGCCTCGGGAAGGGGCCCTGTGGCCCGCTCAAGGGGCGGCAGCTGGGGAAGGGCGTCCCAGGGCACGGCACGGGCCCGCAGGTCGTCCCGCACCTTGTGGGCGAGTTTCCGGGTGTCGCGGCGGTTCATGACGGCGCCGACGGCCGCGCCCACCAGGAACGGCATCAGGTTCGGCATGTTGCGGACCATGCGCTTGGTGATCTGCTGGCGCAGCTCGCGCTTCATCTGACCGCCCAGCGCCGCGTTCAGCGTCGTCGGCTTGGTCAGGTCCACGCCGCGCTCCTCCGTCCAGGAGGTGAGGTAGGCGACGCTGCGCTCCTTGAGGTTCCCCGGGGGCCGCTGCCCGTAGACCTCGTGGAGTTCGGCGATCAGTTTCAGCTCGATCGCGGCCACCCCGGTGATCTCCGCTGCCATCTCCGCCGGCATGGCGGGCGGTACGGGCAGCATCGCCGCGGCGCCGACACCGGCCCCGACGACGGACGTGGCGTGTGCGGCGCCGGCGATCAGCTTGTCGGCGAGCTTGTCGGGGTCGAGGCCCGGGAACTGCGCGCGCAGGGTCGCGAGGTCCCGAACCGGAACGCGCGGTGCGTTCTCGATGACGCGCTCGGTGATGTACAGGGCGGCGGCCTTCGCACCTTCGCCGCCCCTGCGCACACCGTTCCTGACGGCTTTCATCCGACGGGTCCCGGACGTGCGGGGCCCGTCGTCGGCCGCCTCGGCCGACGGCACCGCGGGGGCGGTGTCGGAGGGCACGGCGGAATCGCCGGAGGTCGCGGTGCCCGTTTCCGGGCCCGTTTCCACCCGCGTCTCCGCTGGATCACCAGACTTCCGGAAGCGGCGCTTCCGGAAGGGCGACGACCCTTTCACGGCCGGGGCCTCTCAGTCGCAGTCGCGACAGATCGGCTGACCGTTCTTCTCGCGTGCCAGCTGGCTGCGGTGGTGCACCAGGAAGCAGCTCATGCAGGTGAACTCGTCCGCCTGCTTGGGCAGGACCCGGACGGCCAGCTCCTCGTTGGAGAGGTCGGCACCGGGAAGCTCCATGCCCTCCGCCGCGTCGAAGTCGTCCACGTCCACATTCGAGTGGGACTTCTCGTTGCGCCGAGCCTTCAGCTCTTCGATGCTGTCGTTGTCTACGTCGTCGTCGGTCTTGCGCGGAGTGTCGTAGTCCGTTGCCATGGTTCGCTCTCCCCCTCTGGGATTTAGCGGTGTCTCAGCGCACGTAACGCGCGAGAGGCCGGACTTGTGCCCGACCTGAGGCGGAGATTTTGCCTCACATCAAGGTCTGTTACTCAATCGACACCCAGCCGGGCCCCCGAAGGGGCTTGCGGCTGGGATGACGACCGGGACCGTACACGGTCCGGAGGCCGCCTTGCACAAACGCCACCCCGTGTATTTCCCGCCATTTGGGGGGCCGGAAACCCGGACTTCCCGGGCTTTCCGGCCTCCCTGGAGTGACGGAACGCGCACGATCGGACACTCGCCCATGTGATCGATCACACAGCGAGCCCCCGCCTTGCGGGTCGCGAATTCAGCCGATAGCGAACATGAGCGCGCCCTGGTCACAGGGGCAAAGTGACACGCATCACGAGGCCACCGCCCTCGCGGGGCGTCGCCTGGATGCGGCCGCCGTGTGCGCGCGCCACGGAGCGCGCGATGGACAGGCCGAGCCCCACACCCTTGTCGCTGCCCGTTCGCTCCGTACGCAGCCGTCTGAACGGCTCGAAGAGGTTGTCCACCTCGTACGCGGGAACCACGGGACCTGTGTTCGATACGAGGAGCACCGCCTGGCCGTGCTGGACCTCGGTCGTGACCTCGACCCAGCCGTCCTCCGGCACGTTGTAGCGAACGGCGTTCTGCACCAGGTTCAGGGCGATCCGCTCCAGCAGCACGCCGTTGCCCTGGACGACGGCGAGCGACCGCTCGCCGCGGATCTCCACGCCCTTCGCCGCGGCCTCCGCCCGCGCCTGGTCGATGGCGCGCGAGGCGACCTCCGCCAGGTCCACGGGTTTGCGCTCGACGATCTGGTTCTCGCTGCGGGCGAGCAGCAGCAGCCCCTCGACCAGCTGCTCGCTGCGCTCGTTGGTGGCCAGGAGCGTCTTGCCGAGCTGCTGGAGCTCCACCGGGGCCCCGGGGTCGGAGAGGTGCACCTCCAGCAGCGTCCGGTTGATCGCGAGCGGCGTGCGCAGCTCGTGCGAGGCGTTCGCGACGAACCTCTGCTGGGCGGTGAAGGCCCGCTCCAGCCGGTCGAGCATCTCGTCGAAGGTGTCGGCGAGCTCCTTGAGCTCGTCGTCCGGCCCGTCCAGCTCGATCCGCCGGGTCAGGTCGGTGCCCACCACCCGGCGGGCGGTGCGGGTGATCTTGCCCAGCGGCGAGAGGACCCGTCCGGCCATCGCGTACCCGAAGGCGAAGGCGATGATGCTCAGGCCCAGCAGGGCCATCAGCGACCGGCTCAGCAGGTCGTCCAGGGCGTGCCGGCGCTGGTCGAAGATGCACTGGCTGATCGCCGAGTAGAACTGGTCGAACGACATGTCGGCGCCCACGCCGGAGCAGGTCGTACTGGTGACTTCGATCTTCGTACCGCCGACGATCTTGAAGGGCAGGGCGTTGCCCTCCCGCAGGGCCTGGGCCGCCAGCAGGTAGATGATCGACAGCAGCAGGATGCCCGCGATCAGGAACATCCCGCCGTACAGCAGGGTGAGGCGTATGCGGATGGTCGGCCGCAGCCACGGGAAAGGACCCTCGGGCTGGCCGGGGTCCCAGGTCGGTTTCGGTGGTGCCGCTGGTGGCGCCGGAGTCGCTGCCATGACGTCAGATCCGGTATCCGGAACCCGGCACGGTCACGATGACGGGCGGTTCACCGAGCTTGCGGCGCAAGGTCATGACCGTCACGCGCACCACGTTCGTGAACGGGTCGGTGTTCTCGTCCCACGCCTTCTCCAGCAGCTGTTCGGCCGAGACCACGGTCCCCTCGCTGCGCATGAGGACCTCCAGCACCGCGAACTCCTTCGGCGCCAGCTGCACCTCCCTGCCCTCCCGGAAGACCTCGCGCCGGTTCGGGTCCAGCTTGATCCCGGCGCGCTCCAGCACGGGCGGCAGGGCCACCGTCGTACGCCGGCCCAGGGCGCGCACGCGGGCGGTCAACTCGGTGAAGGCGAACGGCTTGGGCAGGTAGTCGTCCGCCCCGAGCTCCAGCCCCTCCACCCGGTCGCTGACGTCCCCGGAGGCGGTCAGCATCAGCACGCGCGTGGGCATGCCGAGCTCCACGATCTTGCGGCAGACGTCGTCCCCGTGCACCAGCGGGAGGTCCCGGTCGAGCACGACCACGTCGTAGTCGTTCACTCCGACGCGCTCCAGGGCCGCGGCGCCGTCGTACACGACGTCCACGGCCATGGCCTCCCGGCGCAGGCCCGTGGCCACCGCATCGGCGAGCAGCTGCTCGTCCTCGACGACGAGTACGCGCACGTCGTTTCCTTCCTTCGAGCCCAGAAGGGCACACGTGTATTGCGTCGCCCATCCTGCCCGTTTCGGCGGTAAACCGGCTGTAAGGCGCCATGGGCGCCCGCCGCGGGCGATGCGCGGGGGGACGGAGGCGATGATTCGATGGGCTCACGAGGTTTCTGCGCCCAGGGTGCCGGGGAGGACGATGGAACACCCCATCCACTCCTGACGGCGGACTGCCACGGGCAGCACCGCCGCGACCCACGAAGAGGGGGCGCACCCACCATGGACGCATTCACCGCGGGTCTCCTGCAGCGCATCAGGGCCACGCAGTCGGACCTCAGCAAGGCCCGTGAGACGGGCGACGACTACCTCGCGGATGTGGAACAGGCGGAGCTGGAGGACCTCCAGCGCCTCGCGGCCGAGCACGGCGTGCCCGTCACCGCTGCCTGAACGAACGCTGCCCGACCGAGCGCCGCCTGACCCCGACAGCTATTGGACCCCGGTCGCCCCCAGGGCGGCCGGGGTCCACTCATGCCGGCGGCGGGCCGGGTCAGTCGTGCCAGGCCCCGGCTTCGTCCAGCAGCGGCTGGAGCGAGGCGAACACCGCCGGGGTGGCGGCGAGCGCCAGCTCCCCCGAGGCCGGCTCGCCGGGCCGGCCGCCCGTCACGGCGCCGGCCTCGCGCGCGACGAGGTCCCCCGCGGCGAGGTCCCAGGGGTTCAGCCCGCGCTCGTAGTACCCGTCCAGCCGCCCGGCGGCGACGTCACAGAGGTCCAGGGCCGCCGATCCGGCGCGGCGGATGTCCCGCACCCGCGGCAGGATCTGCCGCACCACTTCCGCCTGGTGCTCCTTGCGGGCCTGGAGGTAGGCGAACCCGGTGGCCACCAGCGCCTGGTCCAGCGGCGCCGCCGCGCGGCACCGCAGCCGGACGTCCCCCAGCCACGCCCCTTCGCCGAGCACCGCGTGGTACGTCTCCCCGCGCATCGGCGCCGCCACCACGCCGACCACCGTCTCGCCGCGGTACTCGGCCGCGATCGACACGCTCCAGCTGGGCAGCCCGTACAGGTAGTTCACGGTGCCGTCCAGCGGGTCGACGACCCACCGCACGCCGCTCGTGCCGGGGCTGTCGGCGCCCTCCTCGCCGAGCAGCCCGTCCAGCGGCCGGCGCTGCGCGAGGATGCCCGTGATCAGCTTCTCCGCCGCGATGTCCATCTCGGTCACCACGTCGATGGGGCTGGACTTGGTCGCCGCCACCGCCAGGTCCGCGGGCCGCCCGTCCCGCAGCAGCTCGCCCGCCTTCCGGGCGGCGTCCAGGCCCACGGCCAGCAGTTCGGCTTTCAGCCCGGCACTCGGTGCGCCCGGGGCCCGTTCGTCGGAAACCATGCTCGTCCCACTCCCTACGCGTACGGACTGTCGACGCCCGCGGCCGCCGGCCGGGGTGCTCGCGCGGGGCAGCAGCCCACCGCGCAGAGGTCGTGGCTGGGGCCGAGCGCCCCGAGCGCGCACCGCTCCACCGCTTCGCCGCGTTCGGCGGCGGCCCGCTCCAGCACGAGGTCCCGTACCGCCGCAGCGAACCGCGGGTCGGCGCCGACCGTCGCCGACCGGGCAATCGGCAGGCCCAGTTCGGCGGCCTTGGCCGTCGCCTCGGTGTCGAGGTCGTACAGGACTTCCATGTGGTCCGAAACGAAGCCGATCGGCACCATGACCACGGCCGGGGCGCCCGCCTCGTGCAGGGACTCCAGGTGGTCGCAGATGTCGGGCTCCAGCCAGGGGATGTGCGGGGCGCCGCTGCGCGACTGGTAGACCAGCTGCCAGGGCAGTTCGGTGCCCGTTTCTGCGCGCACCGCGTCCGCGATCAGCCGGGCGACGTCCAGGTGCTGCCTGACGTACGCGCCCCCGTCGCCGTGTTCCTCGACGGGGCCGGAGGTGTCGGCGGCCGCGGTCGGGATGGAGTGGGTGGTGAACGCCAGGTGTGCGCCGGCGCGCACGTCCTGCGGCAGGGCGGCCAGCGAGGCGAGTACGCCCTCGACCATCGGCTGCACGAAACCCGGGTGGTTGAAGTAGTGCCGCAGCTTGTCCACCCGCGGCAGTTCGGCCACGCCCTCCTCGGCGAGCGCGGCGAGCGCGTCGGCGAGGTTCTCCCGGTACTGGCGGCAGCCGGAGTACGAGGCGTACGCGCTGGTGGCGAGCACCGCGATGCGGCGGCGCCCGTCGGCGGCCATCTCCCGCAGCACGTCGGTGAGGTAGGGCGCCCAGTTCCGGTTGCCCCAGTACACGGGCAGGTCCAGGCCGTGCTCGGCGAAGTCCTTGCGCAGGGCGTCCAGGAGCTCGCGGTTCTGGCCGTTGATGGGGCTGACGCCGCCGAAGCGGAAGTAGTGCTGCCCGACTTCCTTGAGCCGCTCGCGGGGGATGCCGCGCCCGCGCGTGACGTTCTCCAGGAACGGCACGACGTCTTCGGGGCCCTCGGGGCCACCGAAGGAGAGCAGCAGCAGGGCGTCGTAGGGGCCGGCGTCGGGGGCGCGGAGCTGGTCGGACATGCGTCGAATCCTGCCACCAGGCGGCTGCGGCGGGAAACGGACCCGGCCGCCACCCTGGCGCACGTCAGGAGTAAGGTCACCCTTAGTTCAGTCCGTTTTCTCGCCATGCGGGTGCCTCGTCGGCGGCCGTAACCTGTTGAGGCCGTCGACGTCCCCTACGGAGGGCCCGTGCCCAGTCCCTACCGCGCGATCTTCGCCGCCCCAGGCACGAAGGGGTTCAGCGCAGCCGGGTTCATCGGCCGCATGCCGATATCCATGGTGGGCGTCGGCATCCTGACCATGATCTCGGAGATCACCGGCCGCTACGGGCTGGCGAGCGCGCTCACCGGAGCCCTCGCCCTCTCCGCCGCGGCGGTCGGCCCCCAGATCTCCAAGCTCGTCGACCGCCACGGACAGCGGCGGGTGCTGCGCCCCGCGACCCTGTTCGCCGTCGCGTCGGTGGCCGGACTGCTGATCGCCGCGGCGAACGGCTGGCCGGACTGGACGCTGTACGTCTTCTCCGTCCTCGCGGGATGCGTGCCGAGCGTAGGCTCGATGGTCCGCGCCCGGTGGACGGCGATCTACCGGGACACCCCGAGCCTGCACACCGCGTACTCCTTCGAATCCGTGGTCGACGAGGTCTGCTTCATCTTCGGGCCGATCGTCGCGATATCCCTGTCCACGACCTGGTTCCCGGAAGCCGGGCCGCTGGTGGCCGCCGCGTGCCTGCTCGTGGGCGTCTGGTGGCTGACGGCGCAGCGCGCCACGGAACCGGAGCCGCACCCGCACGACGGGCACGGGGAGCGGACCTCGGCGCTGCGCTCCCCCGGTCTCCAGGTGCTCGTGGCCACGTTCGTGGCGACCGGGGCGATCTTCGGCTCGATCGACGTGGCCACGCTCGCCTTTGCCGACGAGCGCGGCCACAAACCACTCGCGAGTGTGATCCTCGCCGTGTGGGCCCTCGGGTCCTGCCTCGCCGGGATCGTCTTCGGCCTCCTGCGCCTCAAAGGAACGGCCGAACGCCGATGGGTGCTGGGCGTATGTGCGATGGCCGTGAGTATGATCCCCCTCCTACTGGCCGGGAACCTGCCGTTTCTGGCCGTGGCGCTCTTCGTCTCGGGCCTCGCCATCGCTCCCACGATGATCACCACGATGGCCCTGATCGAGGCGCACGTACCGCGCGCGAAGCTGACCGAGGGCATGACCTGGATCAGCACCGGCCTCGCGGTCGGTGTCGCGGTCGGCTCCTCCGTGGCCGGCCTGGTCATCGACGCGGCCGGCGCCAAGAGCGGCTACGTCGTCGCCATATCGGCGGGAGCGACCGCGGCGGCGGTGGCGTTCGCGGGTTACCGCCGGCTGACGAGGCCGGCGCAAGGGGAGGAGCCAGCTACCGATGGGGACGGCGACAGCAGGACAGAACGGGCGGGCAGGAGCGGCGGGGAAGCCGGCCGCGTGGCGTAACTGGGCGGGGAACGTCAGCGCGACGCCCGCCCGGGTGGTGACCCCGGCCTCGGTCGGGGAGCTGCGGGAGGCGGTCCGCCGGGCCGCCGCGGACGGGCTGCGGGTGAAGGCGGTCGGCACCGGCCACTCCTTCACCGCGGCCGCCGCGACCGACGGGGTGCTCATCCGCCCCCAGGCGCTGCGGGGCATCACGGCGGTCGACCGGACCGCCGGGACCGTCACCGTGGCGGCGGGAACGGTGCTCAAGGACCTGAACGTGGCCCTCGCCCGGGAGGGCCTGTCGCTCACCAACATGGGCGACATCATGGAACAGACGGTCGCGGGCGCCACCAGCACCGGCACCCACGGCACCGGCCGCGACTCGGCCTCCATCGCCGCGCAGATCCGCGCCCTGGAACTGGTCACCGCGGACGGCAGGCTGCTGACGTGCTCCGAGAAGGAGAACCCCGAGGTCTTCGCGGCGGCACGGCTCGGCATCGGGGCGCTCGGCATCGTCACCTCGGTGACCTTCGCCGTCGAGCCGCTCTTCTTCCTGACCGCCCGTGAGGAGCCGATGGGCTTCGACCGGGTGACGGCCGAGTTCGACGAGCACGTCGCGGAGAACGAGCACTTCGAGTTCTACTGGTTCCCGCACACCGGCAACTGCAACACCAAGCGGAACAACCGCAGCCAGGGCCCGGCCGCCCCGCCCGGACCGGTCAGCGCCTGGGTCGAGGACGAGCTGCTGTCCAACGGCCTCTTCCAGGCGGTCAACTCGCTCGGCCGCGCCGTTCCGGCGGCCATCCCCTCCATCGCCCGCGTCGCGAGCCGCGCCCTGTCGGCGCGGACCTACACCGACATCCCGTACAAGGTGTTCACCAGTCCGCGCCGGGTGCGTTTCGTGGAGATGGAGTACGCCCTCCCGCGCGAGCACGTCGTCGGGGCCCTGAGGGAGCTCAAGGCGTTGGTCGACCGATCCGACCTGCGGATCAGCTTCCCCGTGGAGGTGCGGACGGCTCCGGCGGACGACATCACCCTGTCGACGGCCTCGGGGCGCGAGACGGCGTACATCGCGGTGCACATGTACAAGGGCACGCCGTACCAGGCCTACTTCACCGCGGCCGAGCGGATCTTCACCGCGCACGAGGGGCGGCCGCACTGGGGCAAGGTGCACACCCGGGACGCCGAGTACTTCGCCCGGGTCTACCCGCGCTTCGGCGAGTTCACCGCCCTTCGCGACCGGCTCGACCCGGACCGGCTGTTCGGCAACGACTACCTGAGGCGGGTCCTGGGCGCCTGACGGCGGTTCAGGAGGGACTCGCCGTCGGTGGCGGTGGCGGTGGCGGGCTGGGCGTCGAGGACGGCGTCGGGGTGGGGCTGGGCTTCGGCGGGGGCGTCGGGTCCGGCTCCGAGGGGCTCGGGGTCGGGGTCGGCGCGTGGTCCGCGGAGCGCGAGGGGGCCGGGTCGGGCTCCGGGCTCCGGCCGCCGGAGCGCCCGGGGTCCGGGGAGGTCCCGCCGCCCTTGCCGTCCTCGCGCCCGGGGCGCTGCCCGTGGTCGGCGGCCTTGCGGGTGCCGCCGGACAGGAGGGTGCCGCCGCCGTCGCTGATCGAGGTGCCGGCAGCGGCCTCGTAGACGCCGAGCCCGCCGATGGCGATGGCGAAGGCGGCCCCCGATGCCACCGCCGTGCGCTTCCAGCCCCGTACGCGGGTGCCGTGGACGGTGGCCTCGCCGAACTCACCCTCGGCCGGGGGCTGTGGCGTGCCGACCTGCGGCCGGGCGCTGCCCGCGGCGCCGCGCAGCCGGTCGCCGGTACTGCGGAACAGGTGCTGGATGACGGGCCCGCCGGCGGCGGCGACCACGCTCACGACCCCGGCGCCCAGGATGGTCCCGTACACGCCCAGCTTCGAGGCGAGCAGTGCCGCCGCGACGGTGGCGAGGGAGGAGCCGGCGATCTGAGCGACGCTCAGGTCGAGCTTCTTCTTCTCCGGTGCGGTTCCGTCCTGTGCCATCCCGTGTATGCCCTGCCTCTCGCGCCTCTCCTCTTCCGGTAGTTACAGACACCCGGACGAAAGGGATAGTTCCGCTTCTGTGGATTCTGTGAAGCAAGACACCCGAAAACGGACCGCGCCGCAGGTCGGCCGCACAGGGCCCCCGCTTCAGGGCAGGCCAACTCCCGCCGACCGGGACAACTTCGGCGGCGCGGCGGTCCACCCAGGTGGCCCGAATGGAGTACTGTGGCGAGCCCTGGGGCCGTCCTTCCTTTCGGATGTCCGGGCCCGGGAGAGGGGGCCGACGATGGAGAAACGGCACTCAAGACCGGCGGTGCCGCGGTGTCGCACGGGTTCCTGATGCGCAGAGTAATCGTTCGGTCACTGTGCGTGCCCAACAGGTAACCGTGCCATAACGGCGATCAAGGGCGCATGCCCGACACGCCGGTTTAACTCGGCAAGGTTGTGGCAGGCTGCACCCGGGCAGGCCACACTCGACTAGCGGAAGCAGCGACGCACGTGACGTCGGCAGGCACCACCCGGGAGGTCCCCATGCCCGAACTGCGTGTCGTGGCCGTCTCCAATGACGGAACACGACTGGTGCTCAAAGCTGCCGACAGCACGGAGTACACGCTTCCGATCGACGAGCGTCTACGGGCTGCCGTGCGCAACGACCGTGCGCGCCTGAACCAGATCGAGATCGAGGTGGAGAGCCACCTCCGCCCCCGTGACATCCAGGCCCGCATACGGGCCGGTGCCTCCGCTGAGGAGGTCGCCCAGCTCGCCGGCATCCCCGTCGACCGCGTGCGCCGCTTCGAGGGCCCGGTCCTCGCGGAGCGCGCGTTCATGGCCGAGCGGGCCCGCAAGACACCGGTGCGCCGCCCCGGTGAGAACACCGGGCCACAGCTCGGCGAGGCGGTGCAGGAGCGGCTGACGCTGCGCGGGGCGGACAAGGAGTCCGTGCAGTGGGACTCGTGGCGCCGGGACGACGGCACCTGGGAAGTCCTGCTGGTCTACCGCGTCGCGGGCGAACCGCACTCCGCCAGCTGGTCGTACGACCCGCCGCGCCGGCTGGTCGTGGCCGTGGACGACGAAGCCCGGTCCTTGATCGGCGAGTCCGACGACCTGCCGGCGACACCGGAGCCGAGTTTCCCGTTCGTACCCAGGATCGCGCGGCTGCCGCGCGACCGGCCGCTGGACCGCGCGCTCGACCGCCAACTGGAGCGGGGCGCCGCGCCGGCGCCGGAGCCCGAGGAGGAACGGGACACGCTGACCAGCCTGCTGGAGGCGGTCCCGAGCTTCCGGGGCGACATGGTGGTCCCCGAACGCCCCGACGACCCGGCGGAGGAACCGGAGGCGGAGGAGCCCCCGGCCGCCTCGGCGGGCGCCGGTACCGCGTACGCCGACGTCCTGATGCCGCGCACGGTCGCGGGCCACCGCGAACGCCTCACCGGCACCACGGACCGCCAGGCGGAAGCCGACGGCGTCCGCCCGGGCCGCCGCGCGGCGGTCCCGAGCTGGGACGAGATCGTCTTCGGCACCCGCCGCAAGAAACAGGAGTAACGGGGCCCGGCGGCCCGGTACGCCGGCCCGACGACCGCCCGGCGCGGCGGTGCAGGCGCGTGCCTTCCGGGCCGCCCGGCGGCGCGGTGCAGGCGCGTGCGCTTCCGACCCACCCCGGCCGCCCTGGCGCGGCGGTGCAGGCGCGTGCGCTTCCGACCCACCCCGGCCGCCCCGGCGCGGCCGGGCCGCCTGGTGCAGCGGCCCGCACCCCGCTCCGTTCAGCCGGCGGAGGCACCGGTCGCGGCCGGGCGCTCCGGGTCCGAGGACCAGTCCGACCAACTGCCCGCGTACAGGGCCGACGGAATCCCCGCCAGCTCCAGCGCGAGCACCTCATGCGCCCCGGAGACCCCCGACCCGCAGTACACCCCGACGGCCGCCCCCGCCCCGGCGCCCAACGCCCCGAACCGCACCCGCAGGGCCTCCGGGGCGAGGAAACGCCCGTCCAGCCCCACGTTCTGCGTGGTCGGCGCCGACACCGCCCCCGGCACGTGGCCCGCGACCCGGTCGATCGGCTCGACCTCACCCCGGTACCGCTCCCCCGCCCGCGCGTCCAGCAGGACCCCGGCCCGGGCCAGTGCCGCCGCCCCGTCCGCGTCCAGTACCTCCATCGCGCCCGGGTTTGGCTTGAAATCACCCTCACTCGGAGACGGTTCCTCGGTCGTCAGTTCCCCTCCCGCCGCAGTCCAGGCGGGCAGGCCTCCGTCGAGGACCCGAACCCGCTCGTGGCCCGTCCAGCGCAGCAGCCACCAGGCCCGGGCCGCGGCCCAGCCCAGTCCCCCGTCGTAGACGACCACCGGCCCGCCCACCGAGACGCCGGCCCGCCGCATCACGGCCCCGAAGTCCTCCGGGTCGGGCAGCGGATGGCGGCCGCCCAGCCCCGTCTCGCTGACCGGACCGGCCAGTTCGCGGTCGAGGTCGACGTACACCGCGCCCGGCAGGTGTCCCGCCCCGTACGCGGGCCGCTGGTCCGGGCCGCCCAGCTGCCAGCGGACGTCCAGGAGCACGGGCGGCGTGGTTCCGGCCAGCTCGTCCATCAGTTCGGAGGCCGAGATAATCGCAGTCATGGGCCCATCTTCCTCCCCACGGCCCGACCTCACGTAACAAGCCGGACATCAACGCGCCTCGGCACACCGCAACGCGCCGCACCGATTCGGTCATCTCTCGTCCGCCCGCCATCCGTCCGGCCCGGTCGAGCCGCGCCGGAGCGCGCGAAGTGGAAGCATCAGGCGCGACACCGGGACCGGGTTACGACTGAGGAGACGGCTGACATGAGCGAGGCAGCGGAAACAACCAGGCGCCCGCCCGGCGCACCCTGCTGGGTGAGTCTGATGGTCCACGGCCTCGGCACCACCGAGGACTTCTACGCCGACCTGTTCGGCTGGGAGTACGTCCCCGGCCCCGTCCCCTTCGGCCCCTACGTCCGCGCCCTCCTCGACGGCCAGGAGGTGGCGGGCATCGGCGAGATGCCGCCGGACCGGCACCTGCCGGTCGCCTGGACCACGTACTTCGCCACCGACGACGCCGACTGCACGGCGGAATCGATCCGCGCGTGCGGGGGCACGGTGGCGGTCGGCCCGCTGGACGCGGGCAACGCCGGCCGGCTGGCCATCTGCTCCGACCCGCTGGGAGCGATCTTCGGGATCTGGCAGGCCGGCGCCCACCTCGGCAAACTGCACGGCCGCCCGGGGACCCCGGTCTGGAACGAGCTGCTGACCCAGGACACCTCGACCGTCGGCAAGTTCTACGAGCACGTCTTCGGCCACGAGGCCCGGGAACACCCCGACGCCTCAACCGACTTCGACTACCTCGTCCTGCACCTCCAGGGCCGTCCGGTCGCCGCCGTCCACGGAGTGGGCCGCGCCCTGCCGCACGACCGGGGCTCGCACTGGATGACGTACTTCGAGGTGACGGACCCGGACGCGGCCGCCGCCCGGGTCACGCAACTGGGCGGGCGCGTCATCCAGCCGCCGCGCGACCGGCTCAGCGGCCGGGTGGCGACGGTCGCGGACCCGGAGGGCGCGGTGTTCACCCTCGTACGGTCCTGGCCGCAGACCTCCTAGAGCGTAAAGCCGCCCCCGCCCCCGAAGGCCGCAGCTTCTCCGGGTTGCGCCCTCGAACGGGCGCAGGACGGCGCCCACCACGTCGCCGACGACGAGGAAGGCCGTGGTCACCGACTCGTCCTGGACGATCCGGTCGGCGACTCGGGCAGCCCCGCGCCGGGATTCCTCCTGGCCCGGCGCCGGGGTCCGGGAGGCTCAGCGGCCGAGCGCGAGGCGCAGGGTGATCCCGTAGCGCGTCCGGAGCCGGCGCAGTTCCCACACCGACAGGGCGGTCACCGAGGCGGGCGGCCCGATGAGGAAGAGGATCCGTACGGGCAACGGCGCGAGCACCGGCACGTCGTCGAACAGCTGCAGCACGAACATCGCCCACACCAGCACCGGCGTGATCAGCGGTGGCAGCACCTCGTGGACATCGCCGGTGCGGAAGGCGTGGTGGACGCAGAGCACGGCCGAGGCCATGCCGAACGGCAGCAGGAACAGCGCCAGCAGCCCGGCTCCGAAGCCCAGCAGGCTCATCGAGCCGGCCGTCCCCCGGGTCACGGCGAGCCACAGCAGCAGCGCCGTACCGAAGAGGGTGCCCAGGGCGGTCAACGGCCCGCGCAGGCGCTGCCGGTAGAACGCGGGGCCCGGCGGCCTGGCGCTCGCCACGAAGACGGCCAGCGCGATGGGGCCCAGGACGAGCAACAGGGCCGCGCTGACGACTACTTCACCGACCTTGTCGTTGAGGATCGACCCGGCCGATTCGCGCAGCGGATAGGCGAAGAGCAGCCAGCAGGTGGCCACGACGCCGATCGCGGTCCGGGCGATCTGGGCCCGCTCCATCGACTCGTCGACGATCCGGTCCGGCCGCCCGGGCCGGTAGATCCGTCCCGCCAGCACGAACGGAAGCAGCAGGAAGGTGACACACCCGTTCCTGTCCCGGTTGCGCGGCCCCGTCCCCGGTCTGTCCGTGTGGATGCTCAACTGTCCGTCCCCCATGACGATGATGATCACCGCATGATAGGACGAGGCGTCGGCTCAGGCGTGGTTGACCGGGAGGACGTCCGGGGAGAGGGCGCCGGCGTGGGCCGCAGCGGAGGTCATGCGACGGCGGTGGTGGCGGCGGCACAGGACCTCGTAGCCGATCTCCTCCGCCGGACGGTTCACGTCGCCGACCACGACCTGGGCGCCCTCGACCACCATCTCGCCGCCCACCGTACGGGCGTTGTGGGTGGCGCGGGCTCCGCACCAGCACAGGGCTTCCACCTGGAGCTGCTCTATCCGGTCGGCGAGTTCGATCAGCCGCTGGGAGCCGGGGAAGAGCTTGGTGCGGAAGTCGGTGGTGATGCCGAACGCGAAGACGTCCATGTCGAGGTCGTCGACGATGCGGGCCAGCTGGTCGATCTGGTCGGGGGCCAGGAACTGGGCCTCGTCCACGATCACGTAGTCCGCCTTGCCGCCCTTGGAGAGCTGGTCCACGAGGTACGCGTACAGGTCCATGCCCTCCCCCGCCTCGACCGCCTCCGTGACGAGCCCGAGGCGCGAGGACAGCTTGCCCTGGCCCGCACGGTCGTCCCGCGTGAAGATCACGCCCACCAGGCCGCGCGCCGAGCGGTTGTGGGTGATTTGCAGAGCCAGGGTGCTCTTTCCGCAGTCCATCGTTCCGGAGAAGAACACCAGCTCGGGCATGGGAAGTACGGGACCTTTCGGGTCGTGGTCTGTCGGGGCGAGGGGCGGGGCGGGGTCAGGTGCGGACTTCGAGGAGGGGGACCAGCTGCTCCGCCGCCGTCATCGAGCCGTGCATGCCGGCGAGCGCGGACTCGTTCGGCTCGTTGCGGCTCGCGGTGATCGCGACATCGGCGTGGGCCGCTGCGATCACGTCGCCGATCCGGCCGAGCACCCGCTCGTCGCACTCTCCCGGAGGGCCGAACCAGCCCAGCTCCAGCGCCTCTTCGCGGCTCGCGACCCAGAAGCGGTCGCCGAGCACCTCGCGCCAGACGGTCAGTACGTCGGCTTCGGCGCCCGGTACCGCGTACACGTGCCGCGCCCGGCCTTCGCCGCCGAGGAGGGCCACGCCGGCGCCCAGCTCCCAGTCGTCGTCGAAGTCGATCCGGGAGTCCTCGTCGAAGGGAATGTCCACCATGCCGTGGTCGGAGGTCACGTACAGCGCGGTGCGCGGCGGGAGTTGTTCGACCAGGCGCTGCACCAGCCGGTCGACGTACATGAGTTGGCCGCGCCAGGCGTCGGAGTCCACGCCGTGCCGGTGGCCCGCGCCGTCGAGTTCGCTGTAGTACGTGTACACGAGCGAGCGCTCACCGGCCGCGAGTTGGATCGCCGCGAGGTCCATCCGCTCCTCGCCGGTCATCCGGCCGTGGAAGGTGCCGCCGCTCAGTGCGATCTTCGTCAGCGGGGTGGACTGGAACGCGGGCGCGGACACCTGCGCGGTGTGCACCCCGGCGGCGTCGGCGAGCTGGAAGACGGTCGGGTACGGCTGCCAGGCCTTGGGCTGGGTCCACGGCTGCCAGCGGAGCTGGTTCATCAGCTCGCCGGAGGAGGGGTTGCGTACGGCGTAGCCGGGCAGGCCGTGCCGGGACGGCGGCAGGCCGGTGCCGACGGAAGCCAGCGAGGTGGCGGTGGTCGCCGGGAACCCGGCGGTGATCGGAAGGCCGGTGCCGCCGCGCGAGCCGGCGAGGAGTGAGGCCAGGTAGGGGGCTTCCTTCGGGTGGGCCTTGATCTGCTCCCAGCCCATGCCATCGACCAGGAACACGCAGTTCCGGTCGGCCGGGGTCAGCTCGGCGATCCCGGCGGTCAGGCCGGGGACGCCCTGGCCGGCCGCGAGGGTCGGCAGGAGGTCGGCGAGGGAGCCGGTGCCGTACTGCGGTACCGGAGCGCCGGCGACGTCCAGCAGCTCCGGCTCGTCCCAGTTCGGCGGTGCGGAGTAGGACATCAGCGGGCGGCGGCGGCCGTGGCCGCGGTCGCCTCGGACAGCGCCTGGGCGAAGACGAGGGTCTGGCGGACCGTCTCCGGGCCGTCACCCGCCTCGCTGACGCGCAGGCTGAGGTCGTCGGCGGTGGAGTTGCCGGTGTAGCCGTGGTCGGAGTCGCAGTTCGGCTCGCCGCAGGCGGCGGGCTCCAGGTCGATGCGCGAGACGGCGCCCCAGCCGATGGTCAGCACGACCTCGCGGGGCAGGGTGCCGGGGGTGTAGGACTCCGGGTTCGCGACGACGCGGCTGAGCACCACCGAGGAGATGCTGCTCAGCTTGACCGATTCGGTGGAGGTGGTCGCGTACGGGGACGGGGACCCGGCGTCGGCCGCCTGCTCGTCGGTGTGGCTCACGATGAAGCGGTTGTGGGTGAGCACGAGGACGGTGACGTGGCGGCGCACTTCGTTGGAGTCGAAGGTCGTCTCCTGGTGCACCAGGTACGACGAGATCGGCTCGCCGCCCACCGCGGCCTCCACGGCCTCGGCCACGAGGGTCGGGTAGTAGCCGCTGCGCTCGATCGCCGCGCGCAGCCCCTGGGTCGTCGTACCGGATTTCGCCATGAGGTCCATCCTAAGGCCCGTCCGGGGGACCTGGACCGCGCCGGCACCGGTCCTGCTCCGACGGCGGGGCTAGTAGCTGGGCAGCGTGCGCGGTCCGAGGTCGGTGCGGGCGGGGGGACGGGCCACGCGGATGGTGGCGCTCAGCACCGAGAGCCCCTCGGTGGCGACGACGACGGGCTCCAGCGACACACCGACGACCTCCGGGTGGTCGTCGACCAGCCGGGACACCCGCAGCAGGAGCTCTTCGAGTGCCGGGGTGTCGACGGGGTCGCTGCCGCGCCAGCCGAAGAGGAGGGGCGCGGCGCGGATGGAGCGGATCAGGCCGGCGACGTCACGGTCGGTGGCCGGGACGAGCCGGTGGGCGGTGTCGCCGAGCAGTTCGGAGGCGACGCCGGCGAGCCCGAAGGAGAGGACGGCTCCGGCGGCGGGGTCGATGACGGAGCGCACGACGGTGTCGACGCCGCGGGGCACCATCGCCTGGACCACCGGGAGCAGCTCCTGGGGCTTGCCGAGCAGTTCGGTGAGTTCCTCGTAGCCGCGGCGCAGCTCGGCCTCGCCGGTGAGGTCGAGGCGGACACCGCCGAGGTCTGCGCGGTGGCGCAGGTGGGGGGCGGTGGTCTTGAGGGCGACGGGGTAGCCCAGCACCCGGGCGGCCCGGGCCGCGGCGTCGGCGCTGGGCGCGGGGAGGGTGGCGTGGAGGCGGATCCCGTAGCGGGCGAGGAGGGTGCGGGCGTCGGCCTCGGAGAGGGTCAGGACGGCGTCGTGGGACGCGCCGGCGAGGACGGAGGCCAGCTGGGCGGCGGCCCCGGCCTCGTCGATGTCCTCGAACTCGGGCACCTGGCCGGAGTCCGCGGCGGCCTGGCGCCACTCGGCGTGGCGCACGGCCTCGGCGATGGCCTTGACGGCCCGCTCGGCGGCGGGATAGGCGGGGATCCCCCCTTGCGCCCCGGCGGCGGCGAGCGGCGGGGCACTCGTCGGCAGTGGCGCGGCCGGCGTGTGAGGCGAAGGGGCCGCCGGGTGGGCGCGGCCCGGTGAGAGGGCGTCGGCCAGGGCGCCCAGTTCCACGTGGACCACCGCCACCGGCTTGCCCGGAACCGCCGCCACCGCCTCCCGCAGCGCACCGGCCAGATCGCCGGCCAGCTCCTGCTCGCGCACCCACGGGATCGCCGTCACCACCACCGCGTCATTGTCCGGCGAGGCCAGCGCCCCGGCCAGGGCCGCCCGGAAGTCCTCCGGCGAGGCGGCCGTCGTCAGGTCCAGCGGCGCCAGTGGCCGCAGCCCCTCCGTCAGGCAGGCGTCGTACGTGAGCACTCCCAGCGACTCGGAGTTGCCGAGGATCGCCACCCTCGGCCCGGCCGGCAGCGGCTGCCCGGCCAGCAGCAGGCCGACGTCGACCAGCTCCGTGACCGTGTCGACCCGGATGACGCCCGCCTGACGCAGCAGTGCCGACACCGTCGCGTCGGGCAGCCGGGTCCCGGGGACGACGTGCCCGGCCGGGGTGTGCCGGCCGCCCCGGGCCACGACCACCGGCTTGACGGCGGCCGTCCTGCGGGCGAGGCGGGTGAACTTGCGCGGGTTGCCGAGGGTTTCGAGGTACATCAGCGCCACGTCGGTGGCTTCGTCGTCGTACCAGTACTGGAGGATGTCGTTGCCCGAGACGTCCGCACGGTTGCCCGCCGAGACGAACGAGGACAGCCCGGCGCCCCGCCGCAGCAGCCCGGACAGCAGGGCGATGCCGATCGCCCCGGACTGGGTGAACAGGCCGATCCGGCCCCGTTCGGTGGCCGGGGCCGGGGCCAGCGAGGCGTTGAGTTCGATGTCCGGCGCGGTGTTGATCACGCCGAACGCGTTGGGCCCGATCAGCCGCATCCCGTAGGACCGCACCTGCCGCAGCAGGTCGCGCTGGCGCTCCTGTCCGGCCGGCCCGCTCTCCCCGTATCCGGCCGACAGCACCACCAGCCCCTGTACGCCGTGTTCCCCGCACGCCGCGACCGCCTCCGGCACCCGCTGCGCCGGGACGGCGATCACGGCGAGGTCGACCGGGGCTCCGATGCCGGCGAGGGAGCGGTAGGCCCGCACCCCGTCCAGCAGGTCGGCGCGGGCCGCCTCGTTGACCGCGTAGAGGTGCCCGCGGAAGCCGGCGTCCCGCAGGTTGCGCAGCACCGCCGCGCCGACGCCCGCGCCGGAGCGGCTGACTCCGATCACGGCCACCGAGCCGGGCGCCAGCAGCCGCTGCACGGAACGGGCTTCGGCGCGCTGTTCGCGGGCGCGCTGCACGGCGAGCGACTCCGCGGTGGGTTCCAGGTCCAGGGTGAGGTGGACGGAACCGTCTTCGAAACTGCGCTTCTGCTGGTAGCCGGCGTCCGTGAACACCTTGATCATCTTGTTGTTGGCGGGCAGCACTTCGGCGGCGAACCGCCTGATTCCCCGCTCTCGGGCCACCGCGCCGATGTGTTCGAGGAGCGCGGAGGCCACTCCGCGGCCTTGGTGGGCGTCCTGGACGAGGAAGGCCACCTCGGCCTCGTCGGCGGGGGCGGACGCGGGCCGGCCGTCGGGGCCGATCCGGTCGTAGCGGACGGTGGCGATGAACTCTCCGCCGATGGTCGCGGCGAGGCCGACGCGGTCCACGTAGTCGTGGTGCGTGAAGCGGCGGACGTCGCGGTCGGAGAGCCGGGGGTACGGCGCGAAGAAGCGGTAGTACTTCGACTCGTCGGAGACCTGTTCGTAGAAGCTGACCAGCCGTCCCGCGTCATCGGTGGTGATGGGCCGGATCCGGGCGGTGCCGCCGTCGCGCAGGACGACGTCCGCTTCCCAGTGGGCCGGGTACGAGAGGTCCGACGCGGTGGTCATGGGCACACCCTAAGGGGCGCATCGCCCCCGTGGCGCGTGCGCGGCGAACGAGGCACATCAGGCTGAACCGGTGCAAGCTGGGGAAGGTCGAACGGCGGTGGATCCAGGCCGAAGGTCGGTCCGAGCATTCCGGGTGTCGTGAGAGACTGGTCTAGACAACCGTAAGAACCTGAAGGGCATCACCATGGCAGAGCGCCGCGTCAACGTCGGCTGGGCCGAGGGCCTGCACGCTCGTCCCGCCTCGATCTTCGTCCGGGCGACGACCGCTTCCGGCGTCCCGGTGACCATCGCGAAGGCGGGCGGCGACCCCGTCAACGCCGCTTCCATGCTGGCGGTCCTGGGCCTGGGCGCCCAGGGCGGCGAGGAGATCGTCCTCGCGTCCGAGGCCGAGGGCGCGGAGGCGGCGCTGGACCGCCTGGCGAAGCTCGTCGCCGAGGGCCTCGAGGAGCTCCCGGAGACGGTCTGACCCCGTCCCCGGCCCTTCGGGTCGTCTCTGCGCGGCGAAGCCGCGGCCCCGGACCGGCGGGCGCCGCGGCTTCGTCGTTTTCCGGGCCCGCATTTCGGCCACATAAATCATCCGGCCAGAAGCTTGGCCGGCCCCAGGAATTGTCCGGCCAGGGGCTTGCCCGGCCCCGGGAATTGTCCGGCCACCCGCACATTCACGTCACCGGCGCAGCGGTATTCCGACTCCGCACCCCCGGGCACCGAAAAGGCGCCACAAAGGGACCGGAACACCTTTTGTATACGGCTTCTGTTAATGCCGGCCGCTCGCCGTGTTTACGGCAGGTTGCGAAGTCCTCACTCGTGGATCCCGCAGCCGATGGGATCCGGCCGCGCGTTCCACGTGCAGTCCGGTCAGCGCCCGGGCGCGCTCGGCGTCGCCCCGGGCCACCGCGTCCACGATCGCGCCGTGCTCCGCCCAGGAGTCGGCCGGCCGGGCCGGGGTCCGCACCACGTACATCCAGGCGATCTTGTGCCGGGTCTGGGTCAACACGGAGATCAGCCCGGGGCTTGCGGACGCCTGGGCCAGCGTCTCGTGGAACCAGCCGCCCAGGGCGCGCAGGTCCTCTCCCCGCCCGCTCCTGGCCCGTTCCTGGCCCAGCCGGACCAGGCCCCGCAGCACCTTGAGGTGGCCCTCGGTGCGCCTGCGGGCGGCCCTGGCCGCGGCGAGCGGTTCCAGGAGCGCCCGTAGCTCCAGCAGGTCCGCCGCTTCCTGCTCGGTGGGCTCGGCGACGCAGGCTCCCGCATGCCGGCGGGTGGTGACGAATCCTTCCGCCTCAAGGGTGCGCAGCGCCTCGCGGACGGGGACGCGCGAGACCCCGTACCGGCGGGCGAGCACCTCCTCGGTCAGCCTGCCGCCCGGCTCGAAGACGCCGGAGACGATGTCGTCACGAATTGCGGTGCATACCGCGTGCGCAGGAATACGCAAGACCGGACTCCGCTCTCATTCCGACTGCCGGCTACCGGCGTTGCCGCCACGACCGTACTGCGACTCTATTGCAACACACGAGGATTTCCGAGGACGGCGGGAAATACGAAACATTTGCCGGGTGGGCGGAGGGGCGCCACAGCAGGCGGGAGACACGGAAGGCCCCGGCTCGGTGAGCCGGGGCCTTCTACGCAAGCGGTGTGCGGTGCGGTGGGACGGTCAGACGCTGACGCCGTGCGAGCGCAGGTACGCCACCGGGTCGATGTCCGTGCCGTACGTGGCGCCGGTACGGGCCTCGAAGTGCAGGTGCGGGCCGCTGGAGTTGCCCGTGGAGCCCGAGAGGCCGATCTGCTGGCCGGGGGTGACCTGCTCGCCGACGGAGACGCTCAGCGAGGACATGTGTCCGTACTGGGTGTAGGTGCCGTCGTTGTGCTTGATGACCACGTTGTTGCCGTACGCGCCACCCCAGCCGGCCTCGACGACGGTGCCCGCGCCCACGGCGTGGACGGTGGTGCCGGAGGCGGCGTGGAAGTCGATGCCCGTGTGGCTGCCGGAGGACCACATGCCGCCGCCCGCCTTGTACTGCGTGCTGACGTACGAGCCGTCGACCGGGGCGACGAAGGTGTTGAGGCGCTTGCGCTCCTCCTCGCGGGCGGCACGCTCGGCGGCGTCACGCTCGGCCTTGGCCTTGGCCTCCGCGAGGCGCTTGGCCTCGGCGGCGCGGGTCTTGGCCTCGGCTTCGGCCTGCGCCTTGGCGGCGGCGGCCTCGGCGGCGCGGTGCTGGGACTCGGCCTGGGTGTGGATCTCGTTCTGGAGGTCTTCGGCGACGACCACGGCGCCGAGGCCGGTGTCCTCGATCGAGGGGGCTGCGGCCTTGTCCGCGGCGAACGCGGGGCCCGCCAGGGTGCCGACGACGCCGGTGGTGGCGAGGGCGGCTATGCCGGCGTAACCGGCGGTCTTGCGGCTCAGACGACTGGAACCACGGTGCTTACCGGCGGCACGACTGCCAAACGCCATGAAGGGGTTGATCCTTTCCTTCCCTCTCGCCTACCGGGTTAGCTGACGGGTTCGGAGCAGGAAGGTCTCCTACGGGCCCCTCTTGCGAGGTGGTCCGATTCACCCCAGGGACACATGTGGGTCCCCGGCTCCCCAGGCTCGCGCCTGACGGGGACTCGGCGATCGCTGTCCGGTGCCGCGGGTGCGGCGGGCACAACTGACGGACAGCACGGCCGACGCTAGGCGGATCATCAGTCAATCGCCAAACAGACACGCCCTTTTGTTACCTACGCCACAGCACATACGATCAACCACACCACCAAACAGGCCAAAAAGGGACTCCGGCGGACAAGCCGCCGGAGTCCCCTGCACCAATCAGGCGTGTCGTCCCGTCAGTTGGTGACGACGGTGACCTCACCGATCCCGAGGGCCCGGACGGGCTCCTCGATCTGCGCCGCGTCGCCGACCAGGACCGTGACCAGCCGGTCCACCGGGAACGCGGCGACGGCGGCCGAAGTCGCCTCCACCGTGCCGGTCGCGGCGAGCTGCGCGTACAGCCGCGCCTGGTAGTCGTCCGGGAGTTCCTGCTCGACCTGGTCGGCCAGCGTGCCCGCGACCGAGGCGGCCGTCTCGAACTTCAGCGGGGCCACGCCCACCAAGTTCTGCACCGCGACGTCCCGTTCCGCGTCGGTCAGGCCGCCCTGCGCGAGGGTGCGCAGAACCGTCCACAGGTCGTCCAGCGCCGGACCGGTGTTGGGCGTGTCCACCGAGCCGCTGATGGCGAGCATCGAGGCGCCCTTGCCGTCCGCGGTGGAACGCAGCACCTGGGCGAAGGCGCGCACCCCGTAGGTGTACCCCTTCTCCTCGCGCAGCACCTTGTCCAGGCGGGAGGTGAGGGTTCCGCCCAGGCAGTACGTGCCGAGCACCTGGGCCGCCCAGACGCGGTCGTGCCGGTCCGGGCCGATGCGGCCGATGAGCAGCTGCGTCTGGACCGCGCCGGGCCGGTCCACGATGACCACGCGGCCGGTGTCGTCGGCGGTCACCGGGGGCACGGGCAGCGGCTCGGCGCTGCCGCCGGTCCAGCCGCCCAGGGTGTCCGCGAGGACCGCGTCGAGGTCGATGCCGGTCAGGTCGCCGACGACCACCGCGGTGGCGGTGGAGGGGCGCACGTGGGCCTCGTAGAAGGCGCGTACGGCCGCGGAGTCGATCCGGGACACCGTCTCCTCGGTGCCCTGGCGGGGGCGGGACATCCGCAGGGTGCCCGGGAAGAGCTCCTTGGAGAGCTCCTTGGCGGCGCGGCGCTGCGGGTTGGCCAGCTCGTGCGGGATCTCGTCGAGCCGGTTGCGCACCAGCCGGTCGACCTCGCCGTCCGCGAAGGCGGGGGCGCGCAGCGCCTCGGCGACCAGGCCGAGGGCCTTCGCCAGGCGGGAGGCCGGGACCTCCAGGGAGACCCGGATGCCCGGGTGGTCGGCGTGCGCGTCGAGCGTGGCGCCGCAGCGCTCCAGCTCGGCGGCGAACTCCTCGGCGGAGTGCTTGTCGGTGCCCTCCGACAGGGCGCGGGCCATGATGGTGGCCACGCCGTCGAGGCCCTCGGGCTCCGCGTCCAGCGGGGCGGCGAGGTTGATCTCGACGGCGATGACCTGCTGGCCCGGGCGGTGGCAGCGCAGCAGGGTCAGGCCGTTGGGCAGCGCCCCGCGCTCGGGGGCCGGGAAGGCCCACGGCTTGGCCTCGCCGGCCTGCGGCTGCGGGTGGAGGGTCATCGTGACGGCTGCGGTGTCGCTCACTGCTCCGCCCCTTCGTTCTCGGTCTCGTCGGTCTCGTCGGACTCCGCAGAGAGCGGCTCGTACACGAGCACCGCGCGGTTGTCGGGGCGCAGCCGGGCCGCGGCCACGGCCTGCACTTCCTCGGCGGTGACGTCGAGGACGCGCCGGACGGCGGTCAGGGCGAGCTGCGGGTCGCCGAACAGGACCGCGTAACGGCACAGTTCGTCGGCGCGGCCGGCCACCGTGCTCAGCCGGTCCAGCCACTCGCGCTCCAGCTGCGCCTGGGCGCGCTCCATCTCCTCGGCCGTCGGGCCCTCGGCGGCGAACCGCGCGAGTTCCTCGTCGACCGCCGCCTCGATGGCGGGCACCTCGACCCCGCTGGAGGTCTTCACGTCCAGCCAGCCCAGGGAGGGCGCGCCCGCGAGCCGCAGCAGGCCGAAGCCCGCGGCGACGGCGCTCTGGTCGCGCCGGACCAGGCGGTTGTGGAGGCGGGAGGACTCGCCGCCACCCAGGATGGTCAGCGCCACGTCGGCGGCGTCGCACTCGCGGGTTCCGTCGTGCGGGAGCCGGTAGGCCGCCATCAGCGCGCGGGCCGGAACCTCCTCGACGATCTCCTCGCGGAGCTGGCCGCCCATGACCTCGGGCAGCGAGCCGTCGCGCGGCGACTGCTTGCCGTCGTGGGCGGGGATGGTGCCGAAGTACTTCTCGATCCAGGCGAGCGTCTGCTCGGGGTCGATGTCGCCGACCACCGACAGGACGGCGTTGTTGGGCGCGTAGTACGTGCGGAAGAACGCGCGGGCGTCTTCGAGCGACGCGGCGTCCAGGTCGGCCATCGAGCCGATGGGCGTGTGGTGGTACGGGTGGCCCTCCGGGTAGGCGAGGGCGGTCAGCTTCTCGAACGCCGTGCCGTACGGGACGTTGTCGTACCGCTGGCGGCGCTCGTTCTTGACGACATCGCGCTGGTTCTCCATGGACTCCTCGTCCAGGGCGGCCAGCAGCGAGCCCATGCGGTCCGCTTCCAGCCACAGCGCGAGCTCCAGCTGGTGGGCGGGCATCGTCTCGAAGTAGTTGGTGCGCTCGAAGCTGGTGGTGCCGTTGAGCGAACCGCCGGCGCCCTGGACGAGCTCGAAGTGCCCGTTGCCCGGTACGCTCGCCGAGCCCTGGAACATCAGGTGCTCGAAGAGGTGAGCCAGACCGGTGCGGCCCTTGACTTCGTGGCGGGAGCCGACGTCGTACCAGAGGCAGACGGCGGCGACCGGAGTCAGGTGATCCTCGGAAAGCACCACGCGCAGGCCGTTGGCCAGCCGGTGCTCGGTCGCTGTCAGGCCGCCGGAGCCGGCCTGAGCTGTGGCCGTGTGACCCATGGGCATGTGGTCCCTTCGATCGCGATGCAGAGATTTCTGTCAGACCTGCCACTGTATGCAAGCGCGTCGGCAACCGGAGAAGTTCCCGGGTTACCTCCCCCGGGGGCACCTTCCGGGGGGACCCCCAGGGTCGGGGTCGGCGTTGTCGGTGCCACGGGCCACAATGGTCCGCGTCGGCGTCGACACGGGGCGAAACGGCCGGATCCCCGGCCGGACCGCCAGACTCGACCCTGCCAGACCGGACAGCCAGACCAGACAGACCGCCAGACCGCACCGCAAGACCACACCGCCAGACCCCGAGTACACCCTTTCTTTCTTGGTTAAGGAGCCGCGCAGCGATGGCCCGCCGCAGCACGAAGACCCCGCCGCCGGAGGATTTCGAGGAGAAGATCCTCGACATCGACGTCGTCGACGAAATGCAGGGCTCCTTCCTCGAGTACGCGTACTCGGTGATCTACTCCCGCGCCCTGCCGGACGCCCGCGACGGCATGAAGCCGGTGCACCGGCGCATCGTCTACCAGATGAACGAGATGGGCCTGCGCCCCGACCGCGGCTATGTGAAGTGCGCCCGTGTCGTGGGCGAGGTCATGGGCAAGCTGCACCCGCACGGTGACGCGTCGATCTACGACGCCCTCGTGCGCATGGCACAGCCCTTCTCGATGCGGCTGCCGCTCGTCGACGGCCACGGCAACTTCGGTTCGCTCGGCAACGACGACCCGCCGGCCGCCATGCGTTACACCGAGTGCAAGATGGCCGACGCCACGTCACTGATGACGGAGTCGATCGACGAGGACACGGTCGACTTCGCCGCCAACTACGACGGCCAGGAGCGCGAGCCGGTGGCGCTGCCCGCCGCCTACCCGAACCTGCTGGTCAACGGCGCCTCCGGGATCGCGGTCGGCATGGCCACCAACATGCCCCCGCACAACCTCGGCGAGGTCATCGCGGCCGCCCGCCACTTGATCCGCTACCCGCAGGCGGACCTGGAGGCGCTGATGCGCTTCGTGCCGGGCCCCGACCTGCCGACCGGCGGACGGATCGTGGGCCTGTCCGGCATCAAGGACGCCTACGAGAACGGCCGCGGGACGTTCAAGATCCGCGCGACGGTGGCCGTGGAGAACGTCACCGCCCGCCGCAAGGGCCTGGTCGTCACCGAACTGCCCTTCACGGTCGGCCCCGAGAAGGTCATCGCGAAGATCAAGGACCTGGTCGGTTCGAAGAAGCTCCAGGGCATCGCCGACGTCAAGGACCTCACCGACCGCTCGCACGGCCTGCGCCTGGTCATCGAGATCAAGAACGGTTTCCACCCGGAGGCCGTGCTGGAACAGCTCTACAAGCTGACGCCGATGGAGGAGTCCTTCGGCATCAACAACGTCGCGCTGGTCGACGGACAGCCGCTGACCCTCGGCCTCAAGGAGCTGCTGGAGGTCTACCTCGACCACCGCTTCGAGGTCGTCCGCCGGCGCAGCGAGTTCCGCCGGGGCAAGCGGCGCGACCGCCTGCACCTGGTCGAGGGCCTGCTGGTGGCCCTCATCGACATCGACGAGGTCATCCGGATCATCCGGGACAGCGACAACTCCGCGCAGGCCAAGGAACGGCTGATCGAGCGGTTCTCCCTGAGCGAGATCCAGACCCAGTACATCCTGGACACCCCGCTGCGCCGGCTCACCCGCTTCGACCGGATCGAGCTGGAGTCCGAGCGTGACCGGCTGAACGGCGAGATCGACGAGCTGACCGGGATCCTGGACTCCGACAGCGAGCTGCGCAAGCTGGTCTCCTCCGAACTCGCCGCAGTCGCGAAGAAGTTCTCCACCGAGCGGCGTACGGTCCTGCTGGAGTCGGGGGCCGCGGCGGTCGGGGCGGTCCCGCTGGAAGTCGCGGACGACCCCTGCCACGTGCTGCTGTCCTCGACGGGCCTGCTGGCGCGGACGGTGACCGCCGAGCCGCTGCCGCTGGAGGAGGACGGCCCCCGCGCGAAGCACGACCTGATCGTCTCGCAGGTCAGCGCGACGGCCCGGGCCGAGGTCGGCGTGGTCACCTCCTACGGGCGGCTGCTGCGGCTGTCGGTGATCGACCTGCCGCAGCTGCCGGACACCCACACCGCGCCGAACCTGGCGGGGGGCGCCCCGGTCGCCGAGTTCCTCTCGGGCCTGGAGGCGGACGAGCAGGTGGCCTGCCTGCTGTCGCTGGACGAGTCCTCGCAGGGCTTGGCTCTGGGCACCGAGCAGGGCGTGGTCAAGCGGGTCGTGCCGGACTATCCGGCCAACAAGGACGAGCTGGAGGTCATCACCCTCAAGGAGGGTGACCGGATCGTCGGCGCGGTCGAGCTGCGCACCGGCGAGGAGGACCTGGTCTTCATCACCGACGACGCCCAGCTGCTGCGCTACCCGGCGGGCCAGGTACGTCCCCAGGGCCGCCCGGCGGGCGGTATGGCGGGCATCAAGCTCTCCGAAGGCGCCAAGGTCATTCACTTCTCGGCGGTGGACCCGGCACGCGACGCCATGGTGTTCACCGTGGCGGGCTCCCACGGGACGCTGGACGACTCGGTGCTCTCCGGGAAGCTGACCCCGTTCGACCAGTACCCGCGCAAGGGCAGGGCCACCGGCGGCGTGCGCTGCCAGCGGTTCCTCAAGGGCGAGGACGTGCTGACGCTGGCCTGGGCGGGCAACGCCCCGGTCCGCGCGGCGGCGGCCAATGGCGCCCCGGCCGCGCTGCCGACGGTCGACCCGCGACGTGACGGCTCCGGCACGGCGCTGCCCGCCGCCGTCGCGGCGTTGGCGGGAGGCCCGCTGTAGGACGCAGGACGGCATTCGAGTGGTGCGACCCGGGGGACGTACCACCCGAATGCCGACTAGTGTTTTCCCTTCGGGTGCGGGTGGGGGGAGCTACAGCTGATGAGCCGTCGAGCGAGCAGCGGACTGATCGGGGTCTGGGCGGAGGCGCAGCGCCAGCAGCAGCGAAGTCAGGTGATCCGGCAACGCGAGGCCGAGCGTCGGCAGCGAGCCTACGAACGTGAGGCCGCGAGAGGTCAGCGGGAGCAGCAGGCCGCCTACAAGCAGCACCGGGAGGCCGAGGCGCGACGCCTGACCGAGGCCCTCGACGCTCAATTGGCCGCTTTGCAGGGGCTGCTTGCCGCCGGCTGCCGCGCACCGGCGTTCCGCATGGCCGCCCTGGTGCGCTCGGAGCAGCTCGAACCCTTCAATCCGGGCGCGCTGGCGCAGCCCCTGCCGATGCCGCACCTCCAGCAGTTCCAGCACCAGAGCAGCGGCTGGACGCTCGGCTCGGGCCGGCGCGCACAGGCGGAGCGCGAGGCACACGACCGGTACACCCAGGCGTGGCAGGCCGCCCATGCCGCGGAGCAGCAGCGGCAACGGCAACTGGCCGCGTACCGGCAGCAGTACGACGAGTGGGCGGCCGCGCAACTGGTAGGGATCCGCGCGCACAACAACGGCCTCGGCGAACTGGCCGCCGCCCTGCGGGCCGGTGACAGCGAAGCCGCAGTCGAGTACTTCTCGGCCGCCCTGTACGCATCCGCGGCCTGGCCCGAGAACCTGCCCCGGCAGGTGTCCGCCGCGTACGACCCGGCGGCCCGGCAGTTGGTGCTCGACTGGGAGCTGCCGCGCTTCGAGGTGGTACCGCAGACCAAGGCCGTCCGCTACGTGCCCAGCACGGACCAGGACAAGGAGACCGCCCGCCCCGTCACGCAACGGCGGGCGCTGTACCGGGACCTGCTGGCCCAGTGTGTGCTGCTCGTGCTGCGCGAGCTGTACGCGGCGGACGAGTTCGGCGCCCTGGACTCGGTGGTCGTCAACGGGTTCGTGGACGACCACGATCCGGTGACGGGACGGGAGGCGCAGATCGTCCTGGCCACCGTGCGGGCCGAGCGCGAGGCCTTCGCCGGACTGCGCCTGGAGCAGGTGAGCGCGGTGGACTGCCTGCTCGACGGGCTGGGCGGGCAGCTGTCGGCCCGGCCGGACCAGCTTGCGGCGGTGCGGCCCGGGCGCAGGCCCGGCGAGGTCGGTGGCGTCGTCAGCCACGGCGGGCACGCGGGCGGCGGTGAGGAGGAGCCCGACCTGTTCACGATGGACCCGATCGCCTTCGAGAACCTGGTCGCCGAGCTGTTCCGGGCGATGGGCATGGAAGCGGTGACGACGCAGCGGTCTGGCGACGGCGGCGTCGACGTGGAGGCGCTGGACCCGGCGCCGATCCGGGGCGGGCGGATCGTCGTCCAGGTCAAGCGCTACCGCAACACGGTCCCGCCGACGGCGGTGCGGGACCTGTACGGCACGGTCCAGGACAGGGGGGCGAACAAGGGGGTGCTGGTCACCACCGCGTCCTTCGGGCCGGGGTCGTACACCTTTGCCAACGGCAAGCCCCTGGAGTTGGTTCCCGGGGCCGAGCTGGTGGCGCTGCTGCACCAGCACGGGCTGCGGGGCCGCCTGGGCGACGGCGGCCGCCCGGCGGGGGCGGCGGAGCGCGGTGCGGCCACCCCGACGCCCGCGCCTGCGGCCGCCCCGGCCCCGTACAACGTCCTCGGCATGTCATGGTCGGGCAGCGTCGCGCTGGACGTCTGCGCGCTGGTCTGCGAGGGCGGCCGGGTGCTGAGCGAAGACCACTTCGTCTTCTTCAACAATCTCCAGACACCTGACGGTTCCGTACGGTCCGCAGCGCACACGGCGCCCGACAAAGCGGCCGTCGAGGTCGACTTCGACGCTCTGCCGGAGCGCGCCGACCGTCTGGTGCTCGTCGCCGCGATCGACCCGGAGGTCAATCCGGACGCCGATCTCACGGGCTTCGCCGAAGCCCGGATCCGGCTCCTCGACTCCGCCGGGCATGAACTCGACCAGCTGGAGGTATCCGACGGACGACCCGGCGAGACCGCCCTGGTCCTCGGCTCCTTCCGCCGCCGCCCGGACGGCGACTGGAAGTTCGTGATCGGCGGAAAGGGCTACCGGGGCGGCCTGGAGGACCTCCTCGGCGACTTCGGCATCGAGGTCGCCTGAGCCCGGCCGGGCGGCGGTCTAGTACTCCGGCTCCTCCATGAAAGGGGCGTCGGCCACGGCGTCCTCGTCCCGGACTTCCGGGACGGGCCGGGCGACGTACCGCAGCACGCCCCACATGCTCTCGGGGCTCACCTGCCGCGGCTGCGGCTCTCGGCACGCCTCCAGATCGCGGAGCAGGCCGGCGCCGTCCATGTCGGAGCCGATCAGGACCAGCTGCGTCAGCCGTGCCTCGCCCCGCCCCCAGGGGGCGGTGGCGAAGCGGAGGAAGCGGCCCACCGCCTGGACCTCGTAGCGTTCCTCGTGCCCGGGGACGCCGAAGTCGACGAAGCCCTTGATGCGGTAGAGACCGGCCGGCCGGCGGTCGAGGAAGTCGATGAACCGGCGCGGGTGCATCGCCTGCTCCGATACGAACTCCACGCTCTCGTACCCGGCGTGGACGTGTCCGGCGTGGTCTTCCCCGTCGTCGGCGGCCTCCCCCGCGAGCAGGTCCTCGAAGGACAGTTGACCCTGCGGCTGGGTCCATGGACGGCGGTCGAAGAGCAGTTCGGGGTCGATGCGCCCGTGGTCGACGGCCACCACCGGGGTGCCGGGCGCGCACAGCGCGGCGAGTTCCGCCTCGATGCGCGCCCGCTCGGCGGCGTCGATCCGGTCGGTCTTGTTCAGGACCACCAGATCGGCGACCCCGAGGTGGCGGTCGGTCTCCGGGTGCCTGGCCCGCGTCGCGTCGAACTCCGCGGCGTCCACCACCTCCACCGTCCCGCCGTACCGGATCAGGGGGTTCTCGCTGGCCATGAGCATCCGGATCAGCTCCTGGGGCTCGGCCAGACCGCTCGCCTCGATGACGATGACGTCGATCCGGTGCGCGGGGGCGGAGAGCTTCTCCAGGTACGCGTCGAGTTCGCTTCCGTCGACCGCGCAGCACAGACAGCCCCCGCCGAGCGAGACCATCGAGTCGCCGAGCTGCCCGGCGACCGCCATCGCGTCGATCTCGATCGCTCCGAAGTCGTTGACGACGACTGCGATGCGCGTGCCGCCCCGGTGGGCGAGGAGATGGTTGAGCAGGGTGGTCTTGCCGGATCCGAGGAATCCGGCGAGGACCACGACGGGGATGGTGGGAGCGTTCCGGTCGGGCTGCCTGGTGGTGGGTGATGTGGGGTGCACCCGGCCGATCGTAGTCAGCCGAGCGCGGGAACCGGCTGGGGCGGGGTGGGACCGCTGTAGCGGGCGGCAGGACGGATGATCTTCGAATCGGCGGCCTGTTCCAGGATGTTCGCGCTCCAGCCGACCACGCGGGCCGCGCAGAACGTGGGGGTGAACATCTCGCGCGGCAGTCCGCACAGTTTCATGACCACGCCCGCGTAGAACTCCACGTTCGTGTGCAGCTCACGGCCCGGCTTGAGCTCGGCGAGGATCTCCTCGACGTGCCGTTCGACCTCGACGGCGAAGTCCACCAGCGGCCCGCCGAACTGCCGGGCGATGTCGCGCAGCATCCGGGAGCGCGGGTCCTCCGTGCGGTACACGGGGTGGCCGAAGCCCATGATCCGGTCCCCGGCGAGCACGCGTTCGCGGATCCACGGATCGATACGGTCCGCCGTGCCGATCGCGTCGAGGGTGTCCAGCGCCCTGCTCGGGGCGCCACCGTGCAACGGCCCGGAGAGTGCCCCGATCGCCCCGGTCAGACAGGCGGCGACGTCGGCGCCGGTGGAGGCGACGACGCGGGCGGTGAAGGTGGAGGCGTTGAAACCGTGGTCGATCGTGGAGATCAGGTACTGCTCGACGGCGCGGGCCTTGGCCGGCTCGGGCTCCTGTCCGGTCAGCATGTAGAGGTAGTTGGCGGCGTACGGGAGGTCGTCGCGCGGGTCCACCGGCTCCAGGCCCTGCCCGAGCCGGTGCAGCGCGGTGAGCAGGGTCGGCACCGCGGCGCAGGCTGCGAGGGCGTCGGCCGCCCGGCGGTCGGGGGTGAGGTCGTAGACGGGCCGGAAGCCGGCGGAGGCGCCGAGCAGGGACAGTGCCGTGCGCAGCCCCGCGAGCGGGCCGGACAGGGCGGTGGCCCGGGCCAGGGCCGGCAGGGCGTCGCGCACCTCGGCGGGGAGACGGCGCAAGGGCGCGATCTCCGCGGCGAAGGCGGCGCGTTCGGCGGCGTCCTCGGGCAGGGCGCCTCGGAACATCAGCTGCCACACGTCCTCGAAGCTGCGGCTCGCGGCGAGCTCGACGGCCGAGTACTGGCGGTAGTGGTAGAAGCCTTCGAGGCCCCGGACATCCCCGAGCTGCGTCTCGGTGACCACAACGCCCGCGAGTCCGCGGGGTACTTCGACGGTGAGGTTCATGGATCGACCATCCAGCATGGATTCGATCCTTGTCAATGTTGATTGAATCAATCTATGTAGGGTGTCTGTCATGAACGAGCAGGCGGACGGCGAGCGACGGCTCACCACCCGGCAAGCGGCGGAAGCACTCGGGGTGAAGCCCGCGACGGTGTACGCCTACGTGAGCCGGGGGCAGCTGACCAGCCGGCGGGACGCGGTCGGACGGGGCAGCAGCTTCGACGCGCGCGAAGTCGAGGCACTGGCCCGGCGCAACCGGCGCGAGGCGGCCGGTCCGGCGGCCGCCTCGGGGGAACTCTCCGTCCGGACCTCCCTCACCCTGATCGAGGACGACCGGTACTACTTCCGCGGCGTGGACGCGGTGGAACTGGCTTCCCGGCACCGCTACGAGGAGGTCGCGGAGTGGCTCTGGACCGGGAAGCCGGCCCCCGGAGCCCGCTTCACCGCGCCACCTGAGGCCCTGGCCGCGGCGCGGCGCTCGGTGGCCGCTCTGCCCGAGCACAGCGGTCCCGTCGACCGGCTCCGGGTGGCGGTCGCCGCCGCAGCCGTGGCGGATCCGCTGCGGTTCGACCTGTCCGAGACCGCCGTACTGGGCTCCGCGCGCTGTCTGATCCCGACGCTGGTCGGGGCGCTGCCCGAGGTGGGGCCCGCCCAGTGGGGCGGCGACACGCGACTGGCCCGGCGGCTGTGGTCCCGGCTCACCCCGCAGGAGCCCGACCCGGACGCCCTGGCCGTGCTGGATCTCGCGCTGGCTCTGCTGGCCGACCACGACCTGGCCGCCTCGACCCTGGCCGTGCGCGTGGCGGCGTCGGCGCGGGCGCACCCGTACGCGGCGGTCTCGGCCGGACTCGGGGCCCTCGAAGGGCCCCTGCACGGAGCCGCCGGACGGCTGGCGCACACGATGCTGGTGGAAGTCCTGGAGCGGGGCGGGGCCGCGCCGGTGGTGGCGGAGTACCTGCGGGCGGGACGCCGGGTACCGGGGCTCGGCCACCGCCTGTACCGGGGCCAGGACCCGCGGGCGGAGGCACTGTTCGCGCGGCTGGAGCAGCTGCCGCAGGCCTCCCGTGCGCTGGGGGCGGCCCGGGACGTGGCCGAGGTGATGGCCCGCCACGGCGGCGGGCTGTACCCCAACGTCGACCTGGCGGTGGCGGTGCTGACGGTGTCGTACGCCATGCCGGCCGAGGCGGGCGAGACGGTGTTCGCGGTGTCCCGGACGGCGGGCTGGATCGCCCACGCCCTGGAGGAGTACCAGGAGCGCCCCCTCCGCATGCGCCCCAGCGGCCACTACACCGGCCCCCGCCCACCCCGCCCCCTCCCCTGACGCGAGGGCACGAGCCGGGACGTGCGGCGCGGCGGGAGGTGTACGACGGCGCGGAGGGGTCGACGGAAGCCGAACCGGCAGCCGTCACCACCGCCGAAGTGGCGGGAGCACCCGGACGGCCCTTACGGGTCGGCCTCTCTTCGGACCGGTGGCACCGACGGCTGCGTCGTCGCCGGAATCCCCCGGACGCGGCCGGCCCTCGGTGTCACGGGCGGCGCCGCGGGCCGGCCGATCAGCGCCTACGCGCTCCCGACCCGTTGGCCGCACAGCACCCTGTTCCTCACCGGCTTCGCCGCCTTCACCACCGGCAACCTCGTCACCGCCTTCGACCCGCCCTTCGCCCCGGTCTGCGGCATGGCCCTGACCGCACGGGTGCCGGCCGCGCTCGGCGGCGCCGTGCCCGCACCACCGGAGCGCCGCGGCCGCGCCGTCGCGGCAGTGATGGCCGGCCCCAGCGCCGCGACCGGGCTGGGCACCCGAAAACCGTGGCGGCCCATCCTTTCGACCGCCGCGGCGTACCGGCGCTCGGCGTCCTGCGCGCGCCCGGCGAGGTGCGCCGCCGGGCGGGGCGCACGAAGCCTCCGCACCAGTTGCGCGTGCTGCCCGGCCGCGGTGACGTCCCTCACTGCGGCCGGGCGCGACGGAACGGATGAGAGCCGGTACGGCCGGCCACCGGTTGCCACCCCACCCGGCGCGGACCGGCGCCACGGCCCCGCCCAGCGGTATCCGGCAGCGCCAGCCCGGCCAGACGAACCGCTCACGACCGGCCAACGGCCCCGCCGCACACGCGCCAGCGGCGTCCGCCAACGGCGAGAGTCCACGCCCGGCGGGCCGGACCGTAGTGCGGGCGAGGATTCCGCTTGTGCCGGAGCCGACCTACGGTGCTACCCATGCGGTTCCTCCTCACCAGCGCTCGGCGCCTCGGGCTGCCCAGACGGGCCGTCTCCCAGATCCTGCTGACGCAGCTCGCCATCGCCGCCGGGGTCGCGGTGCTGGCCACCGGGCTGTTCCTGGCGCCGCTCAGCTCGCAGCTCGACGACCAGGCCATGCGCCGCGCCCTCGCGATCGCCCAGAGCGCGGCGGCCGACCCGGCGCTGGCCTCCGGCCTGCTGGACTCCGCCCCCGTCCCGGACAGCCCCGTACAGGCGGCCGCCGAGCGGATCCGCCGGGCCACCGGCGCCGAGTACGTGGTCGTCGTGGACCTGAACGGGATCCGCCGCTCCCACCCCAGCCCCGACCGCATCGGCAAGCCCGTCTCCACCGACCCCGGCGACGCCCTCGCGGGCCGCGACGTGATGGAGATCGACGAGGGCACCCTGGGCCGCTCGGCCCGCGGCAAGGTCCCGCTGCTGGCCGCCGACGGGGAGATAGTCGGCGCCGTTTCGGTCGGCATCGCCTACGACAGCGTCCGGGACCGGTTGGTCGGGGCCATCCCGGGCCTGCTCGCCTACGCGGGCGGTGCCCTGGCCGCCGGGGCCCTCGCCGCCTACCTGCTTTCGCGCAGGATCCAGCGGCAGACCCGCGACCTGGCCTTCTCCGACATCTCCGCCCTGCTGACCGAGCGGGAGGCGATGCTTCACTCCATCCGCGAAGGCGTGATCGCCCTCGACCGCGACGGACGGATCCGCCTGGTCAACGACGAAGCCGCCCGGCTGCTGGGCCTGCCGACACACTCCGCCGACGCGCTCGCGGGGCGCGCGCTGGACGACGTACTCGGCGCGGGCCGCACCACCGACGTCCTCTCGGGCCGCGTCACCGGCCGCGACCTGCTGACCGTCCAGGGCGCCCGGGTGCTGGTGGCCAACCGGATGCCCACCGAGGACGGCGGCGCCGTCGCCACCCTGCGCGACCGCACCGAGCTGGAGCACCTGGCCCGGGAGCTGGACTCCACCCGCGGCCTGATCGAGGCCCTGCGCGCACAGGACCACGAGCACGCCAACCGGCTCCACACCCTCCTCGGCCTGCTGGAGCTCGGCCTCCACGAGGAGGCGGCGGACTTCGTGACCGAGGTCGCCGGGGTGCACCGCAGCACTGCCGAGCAGGTCACCGAGAAGGTCCGCGACCCGCTGCTGGCCGCCCTGCTCGTGGGCAAGGGCGCGGTCGCCGCCGAGCGGGGCGTTTCCCTGCGCCTCGCCGACCGCACCTCGCTCCCGGACAGCCTCATCGATCCGGGCGGCCTCGTGACCATCACGGGCAACCTGGTCGACAACGCCCTGGACGCGGCCGCGGCCTCGGCGGCGCCGTGGGTCGAGGTCGAGCTGCGCGCCGAAGGGCGCTCGGCGCTGCTCCACGTCCGGGACAGCGGTCCCGGCATCCCCGCCGGCCGTGGCGAGGAGATCTTCACCGAGGGCTGGTCGACCAAGCAGCCCTCGGCCCACCGCGAACGCGGGCTGGGGCTCGCTCTGGTGCGCCGCCTGGCGGAGCGGCAGGGCGGCGCGGTCCGGGCCGGCGGGACAGCGGACGGAGGGGCGGAGTTCTCCGTCGTACTCCCGGAGGCCCTGCGATGAACGAGACCCCGATGCACGTATTGGTCGTCGACGACGACATGCGTGTTGCCCGGATCAACGCGGCGTACGTGGCGAAGGTTCCCGGCTTCCAGGTGTCCGCCGAAGTCCACTCGGCGGCCGAGGCCCTGGAGTTCCTCGATTCCCATCCGGTCGATCTGATCCTCCTGGACCACTACCTCCCCGACGAGAACGGCCTGGACCTGGTGCGCCGCCTGCGCCAGAACGGCCACCGCACCGACGTCATCATGGTCACCGCCGCCCGGGACCTGACCACCGTCCAGGCCGCCATGCGCCTCGGTGCCCTCCAGTACCTCGTCAAGCCGTTCACCTTCACCGGGCTCCGCACCCGGCTGGAGGCGTACCGGACCCTGCGGCACGCCCTGGAGGCCGGCGGCGAGGCCGAACAGGCGGAGGTGGACCGCCTCTTCGGGGCCCTGGCGGCCGCCGAGAGCCCCAACGACCTGCCGAAGGGCCACTCGCCGACCACCGCCGAACTGGTCCGCCAGGTCCTGCGCACCGCCGACGGGCCCCTGTCCACCCAGCAGATCGCCGACCGCGCGGGCATCAGCCGCCAGACCGCCCAGCGCTACCTCAAGCTGCTGGACCGCTCGGGGCGGGTCACGCTCGCCCTGCGCTACGGCGAAACCGGCCGCCCGGAGCACCGCTACAGCTGGCGCCCCCAGGACCGCGGCCCGGCGTAGGCCCTGTCCGGGCGCCGGAGAAGACCGCCCGGCCAGAGGCCGCCCCGCACCGGGCCCGCGTCACACCGCGACCCGTCACACCGCGACCCGTCACACCGCGCCCGCCCCGGTCAGCGACCGGACCTCCGTCTCCGCGTGCTTCGCCGCATCCGGAGCCTCCGCCGAGGTGAGCGTGCCGAGCCAGCCCGCGAGGAACCCCAGCGGGATCGACACGATCCCGGGGTTCTGGAGCGGGAAGTACTGGAAGTCCGCTCCCGGGAACAGGGAGTCCGCACTGCCGGAGACCACCGGGGACAGCACGACCAGCAGCACCGCCGGCACCAGCCCCCCGTACACCGACCAGACGGCCCCCCTCGTGGTGAACTCCCGCCAGAACAGCGAGTACAGCAGCACGGGCAGGTTCGCGGAGGCGGCCACCGCGAAGGCCAGCCCGACCAGGAACGCCACGTTCAGGTCCTGGGCCAGCAGGCCCAGGGCGATCGCCACCGCCCCGATCCCGACGGCCGCCACCTTGGCCACCGCCACCTCGCTGCGCTGCCGGCCGTGGCGGCGCTTGAGCGACGCGTACAGGTCGTGCGCGACGGACGCCGAAGACGCGAGGGTGATCCCGGCGACGACCGCGAGGATGGTCGCCAAGGCGATGGCGGCGACGAAGGCGAACAGCACCGCGCCCCCGGTCGAATCGATGCCCCCGCCTAGGAATCCCGCGAGCAGCGGGACCGCGGTGTTCCCCGAGGCGTTCGACGCCCGGACCTCGCCCGGCCCGAGCAGCGCGGCCGCTCCGAACCCGAGCACGATGGTCATCAGGTAGAAGCCGCCGATCAGCGCGATGGCCCAGACGACGGACCGGCGCGCCGCACGCGCCGTCGGCACGGTGTAGAAGCGGGACAGGATGTGCGGGAGGCCGGCCGTGCCCAGGACGAGGGCGAGGCCCAGGCTGATGAAGTCGAAGCGAGCCGTCCAGTCGGCCCCGTACTTGAGGCCCGGGCCCAGGAACCGGGCGCCGTGTCCGCTGCGCCCGGCTGCGGTGGTCAGCAGCTGATTGACGTCGCCGTGGAAGCGCAGCAGCACCAGTACGGTCAGGGTGACCGCGCCGCCCATCAGCAGTACGGCCTTGACGATCTGGATCCAGGTGGTGGCCCGCATGCCGCCGAACGACACGTAGACCACCATGAGCGCGCCGACGCCGATCACGATCAAGGTCTTGGCGGCGGTGCCCGAGCCGCCGATCAGCAGCCCGACCAGGCTGCCCGCGCCGACCATCTGCGCGACGAGGTACAGCACGCAGACCACGACCGAGGAAGTGCCGGCGGCGATCCGGACCGGCCGCTGGCTCATCCGGGCCGCGACCACGTCGGCCAGGGTGAACCGTCCGCAGTTGCGGACCAGTTCGGCGACCAGGAAGAGGACCACCAGCCACGCGACGAGGAACCCCACCGAGTACAGCATGCCGTCGTAGCCGAACAGCGCGATGAGGCCGGAGATGCCGAGGAAGGAGGCGGCGGACATGTAGTCGCCGGCGATGGCGAACCCGTTCTCCAGCGGGGAGAAGAGGCGCCCGCCGGCGTAGAACTCCTCCGCCGAGCCGCGCCGGTTGCGGCTCACCCACGTGGTGATGCCCAGGGTGATCGCGATGAAGACGCTGAACAGGACCAGCGCGAGGGCCTGGTGTTCGGTGCTCAACGCCCCTCCTCCCGGGCCCCGTTCCGCTGCCGGCCCCGTTCCTGCTCGAAGACGGTCCAGCGCAGGTCGAGCGCGGCCCGGTCCCGGCGCAGCCGCGCGTGCCGGGCGTAGGCCCAGGTCAGCAGGAAGGTGGTGAGGAACTGGCCCAGGCCCGCGAGCAGGGCCACGTTGACCGCGCCCACGACGGGCCGGGCCATCAGACCGGGCGCCGCGGTGGCGGCGATCACGTAGGCGACGTACCAGAAGAAGAAGCCGGCGGTCGCCGGGATGACGAACCTGCGGTAGCGGCTTCGCACTTCCCGGAAGGCCGCGCTGCGCTGCACTTCGAGGTAGATGTCGGACGCGCCGGGTGCGGGCCGGTCGCCGGCCATCGGGCCCGCGGTATCCGCCGCGGCGCCCTCTCCCCAGCCGACTGCCAGCGCGTCGTACCAGGGGTCGTCCAGCCGGATCGTTCCGGCATCACGACCTTCGTGCTTGTCCACCGAACTCTCCTTGTCCGCGACCGCATTGGCCGCGAGCCACAAGGATGGGGCAATGGGGGCTTTCCGGACGGCCTTACCGGCGCTCTTCACTCATTCAGGTGATGGGTGAGGAGTGAAGAGCGCCGGTGCCGGGATCCGCCCCGTGGAGTCGGCTCAGGCGTCGATGCGCGAACGGTCCAGGGTCGCGGCGGAGCCGGTGATGAACTCCTTGCGCGGGGCGACCTCGTTGCCCATGAGGAGGTCGAAGACCGACTCGGCGGAGTCCAGGTCGCCGATGTTGATCCGGCGCAGCGTCCGGTGGCGCGGGTCCATCGTGGTTTCCGCGAGCTGGTCGGCGTCCATCTCACCAAGGCCCTTGTAGCGCTGGATGGCGTCCTTGTACCGGATGTTCTTGCGCTGGTACTCCAGCAGCGTCTGGCGCAGCTCGTTGTCCGAGTAGGTGTAGACGTACTTGTCCTGGCCCTTCTTCGGCTGGACGAGTTCGATCCGGTGCAGCGGCGGCACGGCGGCGAAGACCCGGCCCGCCTCGACCATCGGCCGCATGTACCGCTGGAAGAGCGTGAGCAGCAGGCACCTGATGTGCGCGCCGTCCACGTCGGCGTCGACGAGCAGGACGATCTTGCCGTAGCGGGCGGCGTCGAGGTCGAAGGTCCGGCCCGATCCGGCTCCTATGACCTGGATGATCGCGCCGCACTCGGCGTTCTTGAGCATGTCCGAGACCGAGGACTTCTGGACGTTGAGGATCTTGCCGCGGATCGGCAGGAGAGCCTGGAACTCGGAGTTGCGGGCGAGCTTGGCCGTACCGAGGGCCGAGTCGCCCTCGACGATGAACAGCTCGCTGCGCTCGACGTCGTCGCTGCGGCAGTCGGCCAGCTTGGCGGGCAGCGAGGAGGACTCCAGCGCGGTCTTGCGGCGCTGGGCCTCCTTGTGCTGGCGGGCCGCGATGCGGGTCCGGGCGGCCGCGACGATCTTCTCCATGACGGCGCGGGCCTGCTGCTTGTCGTCGCGCTTGGTGGAGGTCAGGAAGGCCTTGAGTTCCCGGGCGACCACGGCGGCGACGATGCGGGTGGCCGCGGAGGTCCCGAGGACCTCCTTGGTCTGGCCTTCGAACTGCGGCTCGGCGAGGCGGACGGTGACGACCGCCGTCATGCCCTCCATCGCGTCGTCCTTGACCACGTCGTCCTCGGCGACGCGCAGCAGCTTCGCCGAGCGCAGCACCTCGTTGACGGTCTTGGCGACCGAACGCTCGAAGCCGGAGACGTGGGTGCCGCCCTTGGGCGTGGCGATGATGTTCACGAAGGACTTGACGTTGGTCTCGTACCCCGTGCCCCAGCGCAGGGCGATGTCCACGCCGAGCTCGCGCGTGACCTCGGTGGGGGTCATGTGACCGCGCTCGTCCAGGACGGGGACGGTCTCCTTGAAGGTCCCGGTGCCCGTCAGCCGCAGTACGTCGCAGACGGCCTTGTCCTGGGCGAGGTACTCGCAGAACTCGCTGATGCCCCCGTCGAAGCGGAAGACCTCCTCGGTCTTGCCGGCGCCGTCGATGGCCCGCTCGTCGCGGACGACCAGCGTCAGGCCGGGGACGAGGAAGGCCGTCTGGCGGGCGCGCTGGTAGAGCGTGTCCAGGTTGAGCCGGGCGTCCTTGAGGAAGATCTGCCGGTCGGCCCAGTAGCGGACCCGGGTGCCCGTCTTGCCCTTGGCGATCCGCTTGGTCTTGCGCAGGCCGTTGGCGGGGTCGAAGGGGCTGTCGGGGCCCTGCTCGGTGAACATTCCGGGCACGCCGCGGCGGAAGCTGATGGCATGCGTCGAGCTGCCGCGGTCGACCTCGACGTCGAGCCGGGCCGAGAGCGCGTTGACGACGGAGGCGCCGACGCCGTGCAGGCCGCCGGAGGCCGCGTAGGAGCCGCCGCCGAACTTGCCGCCGGCGTGCAGCTTGGTCATGACGACCTCGACGCCGGAGAGGCCGGTCTTGGGCTCGACGTCGACGGGGATGCCGCGGCCGTTGTCCCGGACCTCGACGGAGGAGTCCTCGTGGAGGATCACCTCGATGTGGTCGCAGTAGCCGCCCAGGGCCTCATCGACGGAATTGTCGATGATCTCCCACAGGCAGTGCATCAGGCCCCGGCTGTCGGTCGAGCCGATATACATGCCGGGGCGCTTGCGGACGGCCTCAAGACCTTCGAGGACGAGCAGGTGCCGCGCGGTGTAGTTGGAACCGTCCCGGTCTGCTCCGGACAGCAGCGCGCTGGAAGGCACGGACGTGTCGGCGGTCACGCAGTTCGCTCCTCGCTGAATTTCTTTTCTGGCCCGGTTGGGCGCAGGGGTGGCTCGGTCGCCCGTCAGAGGGTACCGAGGCCTGGTAGAGCCGATGCAACGCCACCCTCGTCGCTTCCCCAGCCTAGTGCAGATCCGCACGGTTGTTCGATCCCCCGTGGGGGTGACGCAAACATCACGTTCCCTTCCACGCATGAACCATTTAGGGTTCGGGCACGTCCTCATGAACAACCGGCGCTCATGCCGGCGAGGACGGAACTGCAACAAGCGAACGACTGACAACGCGAAACCGTAAAGCAACGCAATACGGCTCCTTCGCCGCCAACCGGCAACAGCCGGCCAGCTTCGGAAGGAAGTTTCGAAAGAAAGCCGCGAGCGGGAACGTTTTCGGCCTGGTTGGATGTTGACCCTGGTACGACAGCTCGTCGAGCTAGAGAAGAGGCGACGTGACTACTGTTCTGACACCCGCGACCCCGCTGACGGCCGCTGACCGATGCGACCGTTGCGGCGCCCAGGCATATCTGCGCGTCGTCCTGCTGAGCGGCGGTGAACTGCTCTTCTGCGCCCACCACGGGCGTAAGTTCGAGCCGGAACTCAAGAAGATCGCCGCGGAAATACAGGATGAGACCGAGCGGCTTACGTCCGCTCCGGCTGCCAATGCCGCCGACACCGAGGACCGCTGACACAGGCCTACCCTCGCATCCGACGAGCCAGGACCGGCCAGGCCGGTCGACGGGCGGCTCCCCCTGAGACCCAGGGGGAGCCGCCCGTCCTCATTTTTCCCGGCCCTCCGGTGCGCCGGGCCGGTGCGCAGGCTTCACGGCCCTTCGAGGGGGGGCTGAGCGGCGCGCTGAGGCCCTCGGGGAGCCCATCACGGGCTGCTGCCGCTCGGACGGCTGCACGGCCCTCTCCGAGCTGCTCACGAACCCGGCCATCGCGGAGATCCGCGTGTACACCCCCGGGCTGTCGGCGCGCCCGCAGCCCCTCCCCCAGGACACCAGGCCGATGAGCCGCCCCCGCGCGACGAGCGGGCCGCCGCTGTCGCCCTGACACGCGTCCTTGCCGCCCTCCTGCTCGCCCGCGCACACCATGGACTCCGGCAGGTACTGCCCGTCCGAGTCGCCCGGGTACGCCTTGGCGCAGACCTCGTCCGACAGCACCGTGACACGTGCGGCGCGCAGCCCGTAGGCGTAGTCGCCGAAACCGCTCGTGTCGCCCCACCCGTACACCGCCGCCTGGGTGCCCGGCTCGTACGCCGGATGCCCGGTGCCGGCCACGGGGAGGACGGAGTGGGCCGGGACCGCTTCGGCGAGTTCCAGCACCGCGATGTCCCCCGAGTTGCTCTTGGGGTCGTACTCCGGGTTCACCCGGGCCGAGCGCACCGCGATCTCGCGCCCGTCGGTCGCCCGCAGCTCCGTACGCCCCGTGATCACCCGCAGGTCGGGCACCCCCTCGACGGGGCCGCCCAGCACCTGCCGCCCGAGGCAGTGGGCCGCGGTGACCACCCGGTCCGGGGCGATGAGGACGCCGCCGCAGAACTGGCCGCCCCGCGTACCCCCGAACCGGTCACGGCTGGCCAGGGCCACGACCCACGGACTGTCGGCGACCTTCACCGGCTGGCCGCCGATCACCACGCCGTCCGCGACCGCCCGGGGCAGCTGGGCCGGATGCGCCGCGGCCGCTCCCGCCACCAGCGTCAGCACGCCCGCCAGGGCACGGGCAAAGAAACGACGCATGAGGCCTCCTGACTCCAGGTGTGCATGACTCCACCCAGAGTGGGATGCCCGGTGGCCGTGCGCACCCGCGCGGCCACCGGCGCCGCCCTGCCGCCGCCCGTGAGGGGCAGGTCGGTCGGGCAGGTCAGTCGAGGTAGTCGCGCAGGACCTGCGAACGGGACGGGTGGCGCAGCTTCGACATGGTCTTGGACTCGATCTGGCGGATCCGCTCGCGGGTGACGCCGTAGACCTTGCCGATCTCGTCCAGCGTCTTGGGCTGCCCGTCGGTCAGGCCGAAGCGCATCGACACCACGCCCGCCTCGCGCTCGCTGAGCGTGTCCAGCACCGAGTGCAGCTGTTCCTGCAGGAGCGTGAAGCTGACGGCGTCGGCCGGGACCACGGCCTCGGAGTCCTCGATCAGGTCGCCGAACTCGCTGTCGCCGTCCTCGCCGAGCGGGGTGTGCAGGGAGATCGGCTCACGGCCGTACTTCTGGACCTCGATGACCTTCTCCGGGGTCATGTCGAGTTCCTTGGCCAGTTCCTCCGGGGTGGGCTCGCGGCCCAGGTCCTGGAGCATCTGGCGCTGCACACGGGCCAGCTTGTTGATCACTTCGACCATGTGCACGGGGATGCGGATGGTGCGGGCCTGGTCGGCCATGGCGCGGGTGATCGCCTGCCGGATCCACCAGGTCGCGTACGTGGAGAACTTGTAGCCCTTGGTGTAGTCGAACTTCTCCACGGCACGGATCAGGCCCAGGTTCCCCTCCTGGATCAGGTCCAGGAAGAGCATGCCACGGCCGGTGTAGCGCTTGGCGAGCGAGACCACGAGGCGGAGGTTGGCCTCCAGCAGGTGGTTCTTGGCGCGGCGGCCGTCCTCCGCGATGATCTCCAGCTCGCGCTTGAGCTTGGGCGCCAGCTTGTCCGAGTTCGCCAGCTTGTCCTCGGCGAAGAGGCCTGCCTCGATCCGCTTGGCGAGCTCGACCTCCTGCTCGGCGTTGAGGAGGGGAACCTTGCCGATCTGCTTGAGGTAGTCCTTGACGGGGTCGGCGGTGGCGCCGGCCACGGCGACCTGCTGCGCGGGGGCGTCGTCCTCGTCGTCCGAGATGACGAAGCCCTTGTTCTCCCCGCCGTCTTCTTCCTCCTCGGACTCGGCCTTGGCGACAGGCCCCTCTTCCGGGGTCTCCTCGTCGGTCTCGTCCGCGTCCTTCTTGGCCGCCGTCTTCTTCGCCGCCGTCTTCTTGGCGGTCGCCTTCTTGGCGGGCGCGGTCTTCTTGGCCGCCGCCTTCTTCGCCGCGGTCTTCTTCGCGACGGGTTCGGTTCCGAGCTCCTCCGCGAGGGCGTCGGCGATGTCCGGCTCCGCCGTCTGCGTCTCCGGTGCCGCGGGCTCGGCGGCCGGTGCGGCCTCCGTCTTCGCCGCTACGGTCTTGGTCGCCGTCCGCTTGGCCGGGCTCTTCGCTGCGACGCTCTTGCGGGGGGTGCGCTTGGGCGACTCCGCGGCACTGACCATCAGCGTCACACCCTCTTCCTCGAGGATCTGGTTGAGGCTGCGCAGAACATTCTTCCACTGGGTCGCAGGAATCTGGTCAGCCTCGAAGGCCCGACGCACGTCATCGCCGGCGATCTGCCCCTCGGCCTTGCCCCGCTCGATGAGCGCCATCACAGACTCGGAATCGGCGATCTCCGGCGGGAGCGTACGGGATGTGCTGGCCGACACGAACAACCTCTCGGAACGATGGGAACGGCTTCCGACCCCGGCCTGGTGGTGCTGGACCGTGGCCGACGACCACCGACTGGGGATGGGCCGGGGGCGCGGGCAGGGGCCGGGGAGCTGCACAGCACCCGCAAGGGCTGCTGTCTTCCCTCCGTCGGCCATCACCTCTTGAGTCATCGCGTGACGTCGCGGAGCGTTACGCCCAATCTTCGTGGTCCGAGTCACACCGCTTTCCGGCAATGCCGGTCATACGGTCATGAGCATGCTTCGTGGGGCGCCGCGCGAGTCACTTCGCGTGGCTGCGGCGGCCACCCACACGGGTGTCGCCGGGCCCGCTTCGGACCCGGCGACACTTGGTGGAACGCGCGCGGTGGAACGCGTGTGGCGACGCCCGCGCGGTGAACCCTGGCGCGGCGAACGCCCGCGCCGCGCCGCGTCGGCCTCTCAGTGCTCGCGCGGGGCCGGGACCACGCGCTCGACCTCCGGGTGCACGGTGAGCAGCTGACGCATGGCGTTCTCGGCGCCCGTCGCGTCCCCGGCCGCGAGTGCCTCGACCATGCGGGCGTGGTGCGCCACGCAGGTCTCGCTGGGGCGGTCGCAGGCAGTGACCGGGCTGCCGGAGACCTGGAGGGCGGCGGAGACGATGCCGGAGAGGTGCTCCAGCATGCGGTTGCCCGCGACCTGGATCAGCAGCGCGTGGAACTCGTTGTCGGCGCGCGCGAAGGTGATCGCGTCGCCCTGGCCGAGGGCGTGGCCCATGATCTCGACCATGTCGGCCAGCCGCTGCTGGATGTCGGGGCGGCCGTGGCCGGCGGCGAGGCGGGCGGCCAGCGGTTCGATGGTCCAGCGGAGTTCGCCCAGCTCGCGGCGCTGGTCGTCGCGCTGCGGGCCGAAGGCCCGCCACTCGATGATGTCGGCGTCGAGCAGGTTCCAGTCGGCGACCGGGCGGACTCGGGTCCCCACGTTCGGGCGGGCGCTGACGAGGCCCTTGGCCTCCAGGACGCGCAGCGACTCGCGGACGACCGTCCGCGAGACCTCGAAGCGCTGGCCGATCTCCTCGGGGACCAGGGGGCGGTCCGCACCGAGGTCGCCGGAGACGATCATCTGACCGAGCTGCTGGACGAGTTGGCCGTGCAGTCCACGGCCCCGACTGCCTGCCGCGCGGCGGCCTACACGGCTCAACTCCACGTCGGCGCCGTCCCAGTGGGGTGGCCCGACCCGGTCGGACCCGGGGGTCTCCGCGAAGGGGTAGCGGTCGAGTTCGCCCGGGCCGGCGAGACCGGAGTCGGTGTGGCGGGCGGCGGTCATCATGGTGTGCGCAAGGGTACTCACGAATCCTTTGTCGGCTGCGCCTCGATCGCCCTTGAGGTCTTTGGTGAAAAGCACACGAAAGGGTGATCGGCGCCACTTACTCAATTGACGACTTATCGTAAAGAACCGGGCCTATTGCGCGGAGTTGCGGTCCCTTTCGCGTGATGCGGACTCCAACGATCCCGTTGGCGCCCCGTCTCGCACCGGAACGGTCAGCATCGGTCTCTCACCAGCGCACTCGGCTACGCAGTCCTGTGAACCCATAGGCGCACAACAGGACGATCAACGACAACACCAGGGCCGTACCGACGGGTTGGGCCATCATCCGCAGGACGCCCAGCACGAAGCGGTCCGCCTCCGGGGGCCAGTGCGCCGCGGACATCCCCCGCAACCGCGAGACGATCCCGTCCACCGGGTACGCGGACGGCCCGGCCAGCGCCTTGCGCACCAGCGGCACGACCGCCACCGGCACTGCGAGTACCGCGGCCAGGCCGGCCGCCGTGGAGCGGAAGACGGCGGAGGCCAGGACGCCGGCCCAGGAGCAGCCCATGAGCAGGCCGGCCCAGCCCACGGCCGGGGCGATCCACTGCGCGGGCGAGCGCAGTGGGGCCGCTCCGAAGACCAGGCCGACGGCGCAGGCGTCGGCGAAGAGGGCGAGGGCGCCGATCAGCAGGGCGAGGACGGAGCAGACGCCGAGTTTGGCGGTGAGCAGCCCCAGCCTGCGCGGCACGGTGCCCCGGGCCGCCGCAAGGGCGGGGTAGCGGTATTCCTCGCCGAAGGCCAGGGCCCCGAGCAGACCCGCGCCGAGGGCTGCGGGCGGCAGCGGCAGCAGGTCGGGCCAGGCGGCGAGGATCCGGTCGCGCGGGGCGGCGCCGCTCCGGGCGAGCAGGACGGCGGTGATCGCGGAGGCGGCGATCACGACGGTCGCCGTGAGCCAGGGGGTGGCGGTGCCGAAGACACGGAGCAACTCGTAGCGCAGGGGCCGCAGCGGGCCGCCGACCCTGCGGACGGCCGAGGCCACGGGGCCGCCGCCTTGGGTGTCGCCCGGGACCGGCGGGAGGTCATGGGCGGACTCGGTCGCGGACCAGGTCTCGGCCCAGGCCCCGGCGGACAGTTCGGGGCCGCCGGGGAAGCCGTGCGCGGCGCGTGCCTCGGGGGCGACCTGCTGCCCGGCCTGGTGCCCGACCTGCTGCCCCGCCTGCTGCCCGGCCTCCTTGCGCGTCTCCGCACGGGCGTCGATCCGTACCTCGGCGCGCGCGTCGGTGGCGCGGGCTTCGGTGCGGGCCTGCGGGACCGGCCGGGCCGGTGCTCCCGCGTCGCCGGCGTCGCCCACGTCTCCGGTCTCGTCGGCGAGCTGGTGGACCAGGACCCCGTTGCGGAACGCCGCCTCGCCCACCTCCGCGCAATTGCTGCCGTACACGGACAGCCGGGTGCCGCTCTCCGCGACGATCTCGACGGCGCGCCGGGCGGCCCGGGCCTCGCGCCCCAGCACGTCGGCCAGCCGGGCCGCGTGCGGGGTGCGTACGGCGACCCTCGGCCGCAGCCGGGTCCGGGCGAAGTCCGCGGCGTCCTGGTCGGCGACGAGCCGGCCCGCCTCGATGGAGACGACCCGGTCGGCGCCTCGGGCCGCCTCCTTCGCGTCGTCGGTGGTGAAGAGCACCGCGCCACCGAGGGAGGCGTGCCGGCGCAACAGCCCGTAGAGCCAGTTCCGTTCGCGGGGGGAGAGTTCGGCGGCGGGTTCGTCGAGCAGCAGCGTGCAGGGGTCGGCGAGGAGCGCCGCGGCGAGTGCGAACCGGCGCTCCATCGCGCGCGAGAGGGAGCCGAGCCGGTGGTCGCGCAGGCCGGCGATACCGACGACCTCCAGCATGGTGTCGGCCCGGGCGGCCGGCACCCCGGCGGCGGCGCAGAGCATCCGCAGCTGGTTGCGGACGGTCCGCGACGGGTTGCCGGGCACGTCCCCGAGCAGGACCCCGACCTCACGGCCCGGATGCGGCAGCTGATGCAGCAGGCGGCCTCGGAAGTAAGTGACGCCGCGGCCCGGTTCGAGTCCGAGCATGAGCCGCAGCGCGGTGGTCTTGCCCGAGCCCGGCTCGCCGAGCAGGGCGGTCACGCACCCGGGGCGGGCCTCGAAGGTCAGGTCGTCCACGACGGGTGGAAGGTCTCGACGGGGTGTGCTGGTGAGTCCGATGGCCTGGAGCATCGCTTCTCTCGCGGGGGGTGAGACCGCTCTGCGGCAGGATGAGTACCGCAAGCAAGATAACGCGATATGTCCGATTTTCGGGGCAGGTAGGTCGTGGACCCGGTCGTGTCGCCACCCGAACACGTCCCCCACCGGGCGAGCCCGGCGAGTAGGGGCGGGGCGGCGGATCGCCCCGGCAGGAGCCGAGCCGGGGTGACGGCCCGCCCCGGCAGGAGCCGAGCCGGGGTGACGGGCCGCCCCGGGAGGAGCCGGGCCAAAGTGGCGGGGCGTCAGACCTCGGGTCGCAGCATCGGCGGGTTGAGCAAGGTGGCCCCGCCGGCCCGGAACAGCTGGGCCGGGCGGCCTCCCTGACGGGTCGTGGTCCCTCCCGCCGGCACCAGGAACCCGGGGGTGCCGGTGACCTTGCGGTGGAAGTTGCGGGGGTCGAGCGCCACGCCCCACACGGCCTCGTAGACCCGGCGCAGCTCTCCGACCGTGAACTCCGGCGGGCAGAAGGCGGTGGCCAGGGAGGAGTACTCGATCTTGGAGCGGGCCCGCTCCACACCGTCCGCGAGGATCCTCGCGTGGTCGAAGGCGAGTCCCGCGGAGGCCTGTTCACCGGCCTCGAGCAGTTCGTCGACGGGGGCCCAGCGCGCACTGTTGGCGTCGCCGCCCGCCCGGGGCGCGGGCAGGTCGGGGGCCAGCACCAGGTGGGCCACGCTGACCACCCGCATCCTGGGGTCCCGCTTCGGGTCTCCGTACGTGGCGAGCTGTTCGAGGTGCGCGCCGTTGCCCACGCCCGGAACACCCGGATCGTGCGCGCACAGACCGGTTTCCTCGGAGAGTTCCCTGGCCGCGGCCGCCGCCAGATCCTCTTCGTCGCGCACGAAGCCGCCGGGCAGGGCCCATCGGCCCTGGAACGGCTGCTCACCCCGGCGGACGACCAGCGCGCAGAGCGCGTGGCGCCGTACGGTGAGCACGACCAGGTCGACGGTGACGGCGAAGGGCGGAAAGGCCGACGGGTCGTAGGGCGACATGCCGCGATCATAGTCGTCTGCCTGACGATAAACAGAGCTTTGGTGACCCCGGAGACGGTATTGCGGAGCTTAGCCTCCCAGTTGCAGCGCATCAGCCGCCACCTCCACCATGGCGAGCCCCAGACGGCTGACCCGTACGGCGAACGGTTCCCCGGCCACCCGCAGGCCCGACAGGCGCAGGGCGCCGAGCGGGGCGCCCGCGAGGGGTGCGAGGGCGACCGTCTTGCCGGGGGCGTCGGGGCGGATCCCGGCGAGCGCGGTCAGGACGTGGATCCCGGCCGCCGCGGCCACCGCGGCGGGACGGCAGGCAGCGGGGTGCGGGTAGGGGGCGCTGCCCGCGGTGCGCTGCTCCGCCGCGTACATCTCCGGCAGCCGGTACCCGAACCTCTCCGCGGCGTCGAGCAGGCCCCGCAGCAGCCCCGCCGCCTCCTTCTCGAAGCCGGCCTGGGCCAGGGCCGCCACCGCGACCGCGCTCTCGTGTACCCGTACCGCTCCGGAGCGGTGACCGAAGGGGTTGTGGCCCGGTTCGCGGGCCGCCATGCTCCGCAGGCCCCAGCCGGAGTCCATGGCCGGGGCCCCGAGCAGCCGGGCGAGCTGTTCGGTACGGACCCGGTCGAGCAAGCCGTCGGCGAGTCGGCCGCCGCCCAGCAGTCCGGTGTCCAGCAGGTGCGCGGCGGCGCCCGTCAGCCGGGGCAGCGGCCGCCCGTCGGGGTGCAGGGCCGCGGCCGGGCGCCCGCCGTCGGGGCCGTCGATCCAGAACGCGGTCCGGAACCTGGCCCGTAGTCCGGCCGCCCACTCCCGCCATTCCTCGGCGCCGTCCCGCCCGCACCCGGCCAGCAGTTCGGCGCCGAGCAACGCGGCCCGGTGCGCGTGGGCCTGGGTTTCACAGCGCCGGGGTCCCGGGTCGGGGTCGGCCAGGAAGCCGTCCTCGCCCAGGGCCCCGCGCAGCCATCCGAGGCAGCGCTCCGCTGTCGGCAGCAGCCGGGCCACCTCCGCCTCGGGCAGCCCCCAACGCCACGCTTCGGCCAGCACCGCCGGGAAGGCGAGGGTGGCCTCCGTCCCGGTGCAGCAGGGCGGCAGCTGCGGTCCGGCCCCGCGCAGCGGCCCGGGGATCTTCCCGGCGTCGGGCCCTCGTCCGGTCGACTGGGTCCGGGCGAGGGTGCGCAGGGTGGCTCCGGCCAGGCCGGTGCCGAGCGGCAGGGCCATCCGGGCGGCCCACAGCGATTCGGCCGGGGCGAGACCGAGCCGCCAGGGGACCCCGGCCGCGGCGAAGGCGTCCCCCGGATCCGCGGGATCCCTCAGGAGCAGGGCTGCCAGATCCTCGGCGCTGGTACGGAACCAGGCCTCCGCCCTGGGGTCGTCCCCCTCGGCCCGCGCTTCGGACAGCGGGTTGGCCACCTGCCCGGCCGGGGCGCGCGCGGTGCGGACACCGGTGGTCCGGAGCTCGATGGTGCGGCTTTCACCCGGCCCGAGGTCGAGCTGCCAGCGGAGCAGGCCCGAGGAGGCGAGGGAGTCGTCGGGGGCCGGCTCCGCGGTGGTGACGGCATGCACCTCACCGGTGCTCCAGCGCAGCCCGGCGGCGTGCACCCCGGCCGGGAGCTCCGCTCCGGTGCGGCCGGCCGCCACGGCGGCCAGTTCCGCCAAGTCGGTGCCGAGCGCGAGCTCCACGGGCAGGCGCACCCGCCTGGCCGCATAGCTGTGCAGGGTGATCCGCTCGGTGCCGTCGGCGTGCCGCACCCGCTCGACGCCGATGTCCGGGTCCGGGCCGGCCTCGGCTCCAGTGCGGACGGTGGCGGTGAAGGCCGCCCGGTCCGCCCCGAGGCTGCGCCCTTGGACGGCGACCGGTTCCCGGCCCCCGACGCGCAGGACGCACCGGGAGAGCAGCCGGCGTCCCGCGCGGTAGATCCCGTCGAGTCCCCGACCGGTCAGTTGGCCGTGCTCGGGCGAGATGACCAGGCAGGGTGCGGCGACGCAGATGACGGCGCCGTGCACGGGCGGCAACTCGGGCCTGCGGGGCGGAGGTACGGGGTGGGCCATGCGTCGCCTTGTCTGCGCTCCGGTCCGTTTTGCTGGTCGGCGGGGCCGGTCACCCACCACCGCCCAGCTGAACGCCCCTACCCGTGCCCGGGTCACGGGCCCCGCCGACGCTCGAGCCGGATGCCGGGCCCAGGAGCCACCCCCGGAGATCCCCCGATCGGGTCGGCGGCGGCGCGGGACACCGGCCCTCCCCTGCCCGGCCCGCGAACAGCCGAGGGCCTGCGCGGGGCGCGGCTCAGGCCACGGGCCGCGCAAGGCCTGTGCATGGATCGGCCCGAGCCGCGAGCCGGCGACGGCCCGGGCAACGCAGGACCGGAGCGGTGACGCTCCCGGTAAGCGGTGACCGGGCAGCCCCCGCACTGCGCAGGCGACCCCCCGCAGCCGCACCACCGCAGCCCACCGCCGGAAGGGGCCGGGCCACCTTCCGCGGCATCCCCGGGGATCCGGACCACGGAGCGGGACGCCCCGCAGCCGCCCTCCCCCTGTCCCCCGCTGCCGGTTCACCGCTCGCTCCCCGCACCCCGGCGGGACTGGCGGCGGTCCGCCTTGGAGCGGCGGCCGGGTGGGCGGTTGCCCGTGGCCGGGCGCTTTCGGCGAGGTTCCCGGCGCCTGCGCTCCTCCCGCAGGCACTCCCTGAGTCCCTCCGGATCGATGCCTTCGTTGCAGGCGTGGTGGAGGAGCTGGGCGAACCGGTAGTCGGCGTCCGCCTGTAGCGCGAGCCCGAGCACGATCCGCGCGGTCGGCTCGTCACCGGTGGACCACGACACCCAGCCGGCAAGGGTCAGGGGGGCGGCGGCGTGTTCCCCGTACGCCCCGACGCAGCGCCGGGCCAGGGCCCGCCACAGCCGCAGGGCCGGCCCCGCCTCCTCGTCCTCCATCCATTCGGCGGCGATGTCACGGATCTCCCGGTCCTGGAGACCGATGATCAGCGCGGCCGCCTCGTCGTGGCCGAGCAGAGCGTCGTCCCAGCCGTCCGCTCCCGGGCCGGTCTCGGCCGGCGGCGCCAGCGTCAGCCGCCGCATCAAGCTCCTGGCCAGCGCGAGGGTCTCCGCGCCGACCTCCTCCCGGCTCGCCCCGTCGAGGATCTTCGGCACCAGGGCGACGGCCGCTCGCTCCAGGGCCTTCTCCTGCTCGACGGCTTCCGCACCGCCCAGAGGTGCCAGGCGGCCCTCGATCTCCTTGAGCGATCCCCGGACCTGGATCCCGGCGAAGGTGGCTGCGGCGGCCATGACCGAGGTGCCCGGCAGGGCCATCGGGTTGCCTTCCGCCGGGCAGCACCGCTCGTCGGGGCACGTGTAGGACCAATAGCGGCCGCCGGAGAGGCACAGGGCCTCCATGACGGGCACGTCGAGCGCCCCGCAGGCCAGCCGCAGCCGGTGGGCGAGCGGCCGCAGCCGGGTCATCACCCGCTGCGCGCTCTCCCCGCCGAGCGGGTCCTGACAGAGGTAGACGACGATCCCGTCGGGCTTGCCGCCCCGGCGTTCACTGCCCCGGATCAGGGTCTCGGCGACCTGGCGGGCGGTGTCCTCCCATTCCGAGGGCGACGCTGGGATGCCTACCCGAAGGCGCCCGCCGAAGCGGCCGCCTTCGCCGTGGACCGCGACGAGGACCAGGGAGTCGGTCGGGTGGAAGCCGAGCATGTAGGGCAGCGCGTCGGCCAGCTCGGCCGGACTGCGCAGGGTGATCTGGGACGCCGTGGGTGAACCGGAGGGGCTGGTGGACCGCCGTCCGGCCGGACTGGGTGATTCGTGGTTCTTCGTCATGCGTCGACGGTCCCGTGCCTGATCATTTCGCGAAAGGCCTGTGGATAACCCCCAAACTCGTCCAGTTTTCAACATCCACAGGCCCCGTGCGGCATTGGCGCGATGTCAGAGGCATCAGGTTGCATGGGGGCATGAACGCAGACCTGAGGTCCTCGGCCGATTCCGTACTCGCCCGCCTGGTGGGCGACCCCACGGGCACCGCTCGGCTGCGCGAGGACCAGTGGCGCGCGATCGAGGCCCTCGTCGCGGACAAGCGGCGTGCGCTGGTGGTCCAGCGCACGGGCTGGGGCAAGTCCGCGGTCTACTTCGTCGCCACCTCGCTGCTGCGCGCCGGCGGAGCCGGTCCCACCGTGATCGTCTCCCCGCTGCTCGCGCTGATGCGCAATCAGGTCGAGGCCGCCGCCCGGGCGGGCATCCACGCCCGCACCATCAATTCCGCCAATCCCGAGGAGTGGGAAGGGATCCAGGCCGAAGTCGCGGCAGGTGAGGTCGATGTCCTCCTGGTCAGCCCGGAGCGGCTCAACAACCCTGACTTCCGGGACCAGGTGCTGCCCAAGCTGTCCGCCGCAACGGGCCTCCTCGTGGTCGACGAGGCGCACTGCATCTCCGACTGGGGGCACGACTTCCGCCCCGACTACCGACGGCTGCGCACCATGCTCGCCGATCTGCCGCCGGGCGTCCCCGTGCTGGCCACCACCGCCACGGCGAACGCCCGCGTGACCGCTGACGTCGCCGAGCAGCTGGGGACCGGCGCCGGGACGGACGCCCTGGTGCTGCGCGGCCCGCTGGACCGGGAGAGCCTGAGCCTGTCGGTGCTCTCCCTCCCCGACGCGGCGCACCGGCTGGCCTGGCTCGCCGACCACCTCGGCGAGCTCCCCGGCTCCGGGATCATCTACACGCTGACCGTGGCCGCCGCCGAGGAGGTCACCGCCTACCTGCGTCACCGGGGTCATACGGTCTCCTCGTACACGGGCAAGACCGAGAACGCCGACCGCGAGCAGGCCGAGAACGACCTCCAGGCCAACCGGGTCAAGGCCCTCGTCGCCACGTCCGCCCTGGGCATGGGCTTCGACAAGCCCGACCTGGGATTCGTCGTACACCTGGGCTCACCCTCCTCCCCCATCGCCTACTACCAGCAGGTGGGCCGCGCCGGCCGAGGCGTGGAGCACGCCGAGGTGCTGCTGCTGCCGGGCCGTGAAGACGAGGCCATCTGGCAGTACTTCGCCTCCGTGGCGTTCCCGCCCGAGGAGCAGGTGCGCCGCACTCTCGACGTACTGGCCCAGGCGGGGCGGCCGTTGTCGCTGCCCGCGCTGGAACCGCTGGTCGACCTTCGGCGCACCCGCCTGGAGACGATGCTCAAGGTCCTGGACGTGGACGGCGCCGTACACCGGGTGAAGGGCGGCTGGACGTCGACGGGCGAGGCCTGGACCTACGACGCCGAGCGCTACGCGTGGGTGGCCAGGCAGCGGGCGGCCGAACAGCAGGCGATGCGTGACTACGCGTCGACCACCGGATGCCGGATGGAGTTCCTGCGCCGCCAGCTCGACGACGAGGAAGCGATGCCCTGCGGCCGCTGCGACAACTGCGCGGGAGCCCGCTTCACGGCGGAGGTCTCCAGCACCGCCCTGGACACCGCCCGAGGCGAACTGGGGCGTCCCGGCGTCGAACTGGAGCCCCGCAAGATGTGGCCGACCGGCCTCGCGGCCGTGGGCGTGGACCTCAAGGGCCGCATCCCGGCCGGGGAACAGGCTTCCACGGGCCGTGCGCTCGGCCGGCTCTCCGACATCGGCTGGGGCAACCGGCTGCGCCCGATGCTCGCACGGCAGGCACCGGATCAGCCGGTTCCGGACGATGTCGCGCAGGCGGTGGTGGCGGTGCTCGCCGACTGGGCGCGGGGGCCCGGTGGTTGGGCTTCGCAGGCTCCGGACGCTCCCGCACGGCCGATCGGCGTGGTCGCGTTGCCCTCGCGCAGCCGCCCGCAGCTGGTCGGCTCCCTGGCGGCGCGGATCGCCGAGGTCGGGAGGATGCCGATGCTCGGAGCGCTCTCCTACACGGACGAGGCCCCGGAGTTCGGGCTCCCCTCCTCCAACAGCGCCCAACGCGTCCGAGGGCTCCATCTGGCCTTGACCGTACCTCCTGCCCTGGCTGCCACACTGGCGCAGGCGGACGGTCCGGTGCTCCTCGTGGACGACCGCGCGGAGAGCGGCTGGACGCTCGCGGTGGCCGCCCGGCTGCTCCGCCGGGCGGGCGCGAAGGAGGTGTTCCCCCTGGTGCTGGCGCTCCAGCCATAACGAATGCGTCATGCGCGGCGTGGCGGGGCAAGGATATGAACGGCATACCGGCGAATTCCGGTCGGTGGCCCCAAATGCTCATTGCCCCATGCTCGCGGGCCACGCGAGAATCGGAGAGCTCCCGCTCGGCTCGTCGGCACTCTCCAGGGCCGTGCCGCGGCGCGCCCACATCCCAGCCGTGCCCGTTCGCGGGCGTGTACCCGAAGGGAGGACCGTGACCATCGGATTCGCCCCGCCCTCGACCACGTCCCTGACCACGGCCACCGGCGGCGCCAGCCGGCACGGCAGACTGCTCGAACCCGCCGAGTGGTCGGCCGCGGGGGTGCCCCTGCTGAGCAATCCGCGCGAGGTCGTCAGCGGGCTGCACTCCAGGCACCATCCCGTGCCGTCCACCGCCGTGATCGCCGTACTCGACCCGGAGGAACGGCTCGTGGCGAGCGCCTCGTTCGTGCAACGGTCGGTATCGGCCGACGGGTGGGAGTACCGCAACGCCCTGCTGTCCCGGCTGCGTCGCGTCCTGCCGCACGACCTGCGGCGCCGGACGCCGGTGCGCACGGCGGTGCTGCTGTACTGCCGCGAGGGCGACGAGCGGTGGACCGAGGAGGACGGCGCCTGGATGTGGGGGCTGCGGGACGCCTGCACCCTGCACGGGCTGCGCTGCGGGGCGTACATCACGCTGACGCGCGGAGGCTGGCAGGTGCTCGGCGAGGGCCGCGGCGGCCGCAGACCCAGCTCTGATTCCCGCCCCGAGTTCCTCGGCGCCACGTCGGCCGAACCGGCCCAGGCGCCCCTGCGCACGGTCGGCGGCGCGGCGGCGGCGCTGCGCCACACCGCCGCACGCTGAGCCCGTCCCGCCGCTACGGCATCCGCACGACAGCCTCGGCACCGCGCCCTCAGCCGGCGTCGCACGGCAGTCCCGGCACCGCGTCCTCGGACGCGCACACCGCGCCCTCGACACCGCCGTAGCGCGACACCGCCGTGGCTGGACACCGCCGTGGACCGAACCGCTCCGCTGAGCCGGGGCGAGCGGCGCGGTCAGGAGGCGGGGCTGCAGCGGGGCCGGCTCCCGGCCCGCCCCGCTCTCCCCGCTCGTACCGGAGTACGGGCCGTCAGACCCCCGCGCCGAGCACGGAGTTGATCTGCTGCGCGTCGCCGCACACGATCAGCAGTGCACCGGCCCGGGCGAGCGCGACCGGCAGCGCGCCGGCCACCGCGTCGACCGGACCACCGTTGGCCGCGAAGACCACGACGGGACGGCCCGCGGCGCGCTCGGCCTGCGCCGCGTCCGCATAGAACACGTCGTCCCGGGCATCGTGCTGCGCCCAGTACGCGGTCTCACCGAAGGACAGTTCGTGCGCGGCCCACGGGTGCGGGTCGCCGGTGGTCAGCACCAGGATGTCGCCGGGCGCGCGCCCGGTGTCGAGCAGCAGGTCGACGGCCTCCTCGGCCGCGTCCAGCGCGCCCTCGACCGAAGCCGGGATCAGCTGGACCTGGGGTACCGCCGCCGAGACGGAGGGTGTGGTGGGGGCTGCGGGTCCGGGGATGGTGGCCTGCGCCGCACGCTGCACGGGCGGGGCGGGCCTGGGGGCGCCTCCCGCGCGGCCGGCCGCTGCGGGGGAGGGCCCGGGGCGCCCGGGCCGGGGTACGGCTGCGGGACGCGGACCAGGTACGGGGCGGGGGGTCTGCGCGGTGCGGCTCGCGGCCGGCGTAACGCGGGGACCCTGGGCACTCTCGTGAATCTGAGGCTCCTCGGGGGTGAGAGGCATGAGTTGACATCTATCAAACACCGGTACGAAACGTACCGGCGGATGGCACGTGGACGCGATCAGAAATCGAAGCCGAGTTGGCCTCCGTTTTCCAGCTCCGTCGATTCCTCGCTGCGGCGCACCTTCTTGAGGTGCCGCCACTGGGGCAGGGCGTCGAGGTACGACCACGAGAGCCGGTGGTACGGGGTGGGGCCCAGCTCCTCCAGGGCCGCCCGGTGCACGGGCGAGGGGTAGCCGGCGTTCGCCGCGAAGGCGAAGTCTTTGACCGTGCCGGCCTGTTCGCCGAGTTCGGCCATCATCCGGTCGCGCCGGACCTTGGCGATCACCGAGGCAGCGGCGACCGCGATACAGGACTGGTCTCCCTTGATCACCGTACGGACCCGCCAGGGCGGTCCGAGGTAGTCGTGCTTGCCGTCGAGGATCACCGCGTCGGGCCGCACCGGAAGGGCCTCCAGGGCGCGCACCGCCGCGAGCCGCAGCGCGGCGGTCATGCCCAGCTCGTCGATCTCCTCCGGCGAGGCGTGCCCGAGGCCGTGGGCGGTGACCCAGCCCTCGAGGATGTCGAGCATCGCGTCCCGGCGCTTGGGGGTGAGCAGTTTGGAGTCGGTGAGTCCTGCGGGCGGCCGGCGCAGACCGGTGATCGCCGCGCACACGGTGACCGGACCGGCCCAGGCCCCTCGTCCGACCTCGTCGACCCCGGCGATGACCTTGGCGCCGGTGGTTGCACGGAGGGAGCGCTCGACGGTGTGGGTGGGTGCTTCGTACGGCATGGCGCCAGCAAGGTTACGCCGCCCCGAGCCGCCTGCACACCCCGCCCCGGGCCGGGGACACGGGCGGGGTTCGCCGCGGGGTCACACCCGGAGCATCGGCACCATCACCTGGTCGATCAGCTGGGCGATGTCCCCGTCGTCCCATTCGCTTCCGTACATCTTTGCGCGGTACATCAGCATTGCGGGAATGACGTCGACAATGAACGGAATGTTGGCGTCCGGCCGGACTTCCCCGCGGTCGATCCCGCGCTGCACAAGGGCCTGAATCACCGCCTGAGCGGGTTGGTGCAGCCCGTTCCAGATCACGCCGCGGAACCGGTCCGCATGGTCGGAGTCGCATTCGTGAAGAACCGCGCGCAGGGCCACACCGGTGGGCGAGCGCATCACGTCGCACATCCGCGCGCACAACCCGTAGAGGTCGTCCCGGATCGACCCGGTGTCCGGGATCCGGTCCAGCGGCGGCAGTCCGGCCCCCAGCACCTCGGCCACGAGGGCGGCCTTCGACGGCCAGCGCCGGTAGAGCGCCGCCTTGCCCGTCCGGGCGGCTGCGGCGACGCCCTCCATCGTGAGCGCGTTCCAGCCAACGGTGCTGAGTTGCTCCAGGGCCGCGTCCAGGATGGCGCGTTCGAGCTCCGGGCCCCTCCTGCGGCCCGCAGGCTCCTGCGACCAGGGGGAACCCGTCATGCTCCATACCTCCGACCGGCCCGCGTGCCCATCGCACGTATTTTCAGCCTTAGTGAACGCTTGCGTTCACTAAATGTAGCTCCTACCGTGGTGCGCGAGTGAACGGATGCGTTCACTATTTCACTTCGGGGGGATCCTCAGTGACAAGCGTTCAACTCGACAAACCTCGGATATCGGGAGCCGCCCGCCACCCGGGCCGTCCCGGTGTGGCGCTCGCGGTGATCGCCGCGTGCCAGCTCATGGTCGTGCTCGACGCGACGATCGTGAACATCGCGCTCCCGCACATCCAGACGGCGCTCGCCTTCTCCACCACCGACCTGTCCTGGGTGCTCAGCGCCTACACCCTCACCTTCGGCGGCCTGCTGCTGCTCGGCGGCCGGGCCGGCGACATCCTCGGCCGACGCCGGGTCTTCATGACCGGAATCCTGCTTTTCACCCTCGCCTCCCTCCTCGGCGGATTCGCCCAGGAGCCCTGGCAGCTCCTGGCCGCCCGCGCGCTCCAGGGAGTCGGCGGCGCCATCGCCTCACCGACCTCGCTGGCGCTGATCACCACGACGTTCGCGGAAGGTCCCGAACGCAACCGGGCGTTCGGGGTGTTCGCCGCCGTCTCGGCCGGTGGCGGCGCGATCGGACTGCTGGCCGGCGGCATGCTGACGGAATGGCTCGACTGGCGCTGGGTCCTCTTCGTCAACGTGCCGATCGGCGTCCTGATCGCCGTCCTCACGCCGATGTTCATCAGCGAGTCCGAACGCCACCCGGGCCGTTTCGACATCGCCGGAGCGCTCACCTCCACCGGCGGCATGGCCTCGCTGGTCTACGGATTCATCCGCGCGTCCGAGGACGGGTGGCGCGACTCCCTCACCATCGGATCCTTCGCCACCGCGCTGGTGCTGTTGGCGCTGTTCGTCGTCATCGAGTCCCGGGCGCGCGAACCCATCATCCCGCTGCGGATGTTCGCGGACCGCAACCGCGCCGGCACCTACATGATCATGCTCGGACTCGCCGCGGCGATGTTCGGCATGTTCTTCTTCATCGTCCAGTTCGTGCAGAACGTGCTCGGTTTCTCACCGATCCAGTCCGGTCTCGGCTTCCTGCCGGTGACTGTCGCCATCGTCACCGCCGCCGGGCTCTCGCAGCGGTTCCTGCCCCGCTTCGGCCCCAAACCGTTCATGGTCGCCGGGTCCGCGCTCACCGGTTCGGGCCTGGCCTGGCTGAGCTTCATCGAGACGGACAGCTCCTACGTGTCCGGGGTGCTCGGGCCGATGGTGCTGTTCGGCTTCGGCATGGGCCTGAACTTCGTGACCCTCACCCTCACCGCCGTCTCCGGCGTGGCCCCGCGCGAAGCGGGCGCCGCCTCGGGGCTGCTCAACGCCAGCCAGCAGGTCGGCGGCTCGCTCGGCCTGTCCATCCTGGTCACGGTCTTCGGCACCGCCAGCCGTGAGGAGGCCGCCAAGCAGTTCCCGGCCTTCATGGCGAAAGCGGACCCCGGTCAGCTGGCCGCCTTCAAGGAGACCGGCCGGCTGCCCGACCCGTGGGGCGACCTCGTCCTCACCCAGGGCATCTCCACCGCGTTCCTGGCCGCCGTCGTGATGGCCGGACTCGCCCTGGCCACCGCTCTGCTGGTGATCCGGGTACGCAAGAGCGACTTGGAGGCCCTCAACGGAGCCGCCGCCGAGGCCGGTCCGGCGGCCTGAGCGGGCAAGACCGTACGCGGACCCGGGCGAGCCGGAAACAGCCGGCTCGCCCGGGCCGCATCACGCGTCCGCCGCCGCTGCGACGCCGCGGTCCTCGCGAGTCGCCCCGGCCCTCAGCGCGGAGCCTGCGGCAGCCACGCCGGAAGGGCCTCGGTCCGCGCCAGCCATGCCTGCGGCAGCACCGCGTCACCTCGGGCGCCCAGCACCCCGCCGACGATGGCACAGGTCGTGTCCACGTCCCCGCCCACCTGCGCGGTGGTCCAGAACGCCCGCTCGTAGTCCTCCAGCGAGCGCGCCGCCGACCACAGGGCGAACGGCACCGTGTCGTGGGCGCTGGTGCGACGGCCGCAGCCCAAGACCGCCGCGACCGTGGTGGCGTCGCCGTAGTCCAGCATGTCCCGCGCCCGACGCAGTCCCGCGCCCACCGCGCTGCGCGGCACCAGCGCGATGACCCCGTCCAGCAGGTCGGCGGCCTTCGGCGGCCCCGCAGCATCCGCCGCGAGCGCGGCCGCGGCGGCGACGGCCATCGCCCCGCACACCGCCTCGCGGTGCTGGTGGGTGGTGTACGCGGAGATCTCCGCCTGGTGCGTGGCCTGCTCCGGGTCGTCCGCGTACCAGGCGCCGAGCGGTGCGATGCGCATGGCGGCGCCGTTGCCCCAGGAGCCCTGTCCATTGAAGAGCGCGGCCGCCAGGGTGCGCCAGTCCTCACCCTCGCGGATCAGCCGCAGCATCCGGTTGACGGCGGGCCCGTAGCCGCGGTCGAAGTCGTGGTGGTGGGCGAACGAGGCGGCCAGCGCGTCCTGGTCGATGCGACCGTGTTCGGCCAGGACGGCCATCACCGAGCAGGCCATCTCGGTGTCGTCGGTCCACTGCCAGGTCTCGCTGCCCGCGGGCAGCTCGCGCCGCTTGAGCAGCGGATAGTTCACGGGGACGAAGTACTGGGAGCCCAGGGCGTCCCCCAGGGCCAGCCCGCGAAGGCTGGACATGGCGCGTGCGTAGCGCCTCTGGGGAGTGGAGTCAGCGGTCATCCCGCGTCACTCTAGTCGTCGAGGTCGTAAGGCTCCGGTGTGGTCCACCGCTCAAACGGGCGGTCCAGGCGGTACCGGCCGTCCGGACCCAGTACGAGTGACCTGAATTCACCGTTCCCCGGATTGGACAGGGCCTCGAACTCGGCCACCGACCAGTGGAACCAGCGCATGCAGAACAGCCGCATCGTCAGTCCGTGCGTCACGAGCAGCACGTTCTCGGGGTGGTCCGGAGCCTCGAAACTGCGGTACAGGCTCTCCAGGAAGGACCCGACCCGGTCGTACACGTCGGCGCCGGACTCGCCCTGCGCGAAGCGGTAGAAGAAATGCCCGTACGCGTCCCGGTACGTTTTCTGCAGGCGTACGTCTTCGTGGTCCTGCCAGTTCCCCCAGTCCTGCTCGCGCAGCCGCGGTTCCTCCCGCATGCGGACCCGCGTCGGGTCCAGTCGCAGCTCGCGGAACGTCTGCAGGGTCCGCCGGTAGGGGGAGACGTAGGCGCTGATGCGCTCGTCGCCGAACAGCTCGCGCAGCCGCGCACCGGTGTGCCGGGCCTGCTCCCGCCCGACAGGCGTCAGCCGCAGGGCGTGGTCGGGCTCCCGCTCGTACACCGTGTCGTCGGCATTGCCCTGGGATTCCCCGTGCCGGACGAGGACGATGCGCCGTGGTCGTACCATTCCACGACCCTATTCGGCCACCGGCGCGCGGTTCGAACGGGCACGCCGGTCGGGCCACCGTTCGTCTTACGGTCATACCGTCCAGGAGGGTTCGAGGTCGACCACGTCACCGGTGAGCGCCTCCACGTCGGCCTCGGTCTGCGCGCGCAGCGAGAGCCGCTCGACCCGCTCCTGCCGGTACTTGCCGTGTTCGGCAGCCGCCCGCCACATCGACAGCACCAGGAACTCCCGCCCCGGGGCTTCCCCGAAGAGGCCACGGATCATGCCGGGCGACCCGGCCATGGCCGGGTTCCAGACCTTCTCCTGCATCAGGGCGAAGTGCTCCACGCGCCCCTCCCGCACCCGGGTGTGGGCGACCCGGACCACGTCGGCGTCGGAGAAACGGGGCTCGAAACCGGTCTTCACATCGAAGCGGTAGTCGAAGAGCGTGACCCGGGCGTCGGTGAAGGTGCCGTTCTGGGAGGCGGCCAGCCGGTCGTGCGAGCGCGCCATGAAGGAGTCGTAGAAGGAACGGCTCTCCCAGAACGCGAAGACGTGCGCCACCCCCTGCCGGCCACGGCTCCATCCGCCGCCCTGCCCCCGGAATCCGGGCTCGCCCGGCAGCCCCGCCCATTTGCGCTGCCCACGCTCGAACCCGCGTCGGTCCGTCACCGTGCAGCGAATCCACTTGACCAGCACCGCGCCATCGTACGGGCCCGGCGTGGCCCGGGTCAGTCCTCGGCGCGGAAGATCCGCACGAGATCAGCCGCGTCCCGCTCGGACAGCCGAAGACCGAACTCCCGGGCGAGCAAGGGGATCAGCTCCTCGGCGCTCACGGTCCGCCTCTCCACCCGCCCGTCCGGGTGCCAGTGGGACAGCTCACGCCCCAGGAGCGCCACCCGGACATCCCGGCCCGGCAGTTGGACGATGACCTTGCCGAGGAAGGCGGAGCGCGGGTGGGAGGAGCTGTAGTGGTTCAGCACCACGTAGTCGACGGGGTGGTAGGGCTGCGGGGTGAATGCGTAGAGGTCGCTCCAGGTCCCCTCGCGCAGCCACCTCAGCACGAGGAGTCCGTCCTCCTCCTGGTGGACGGCGTACGTCCACTCGCCCTGCCGTACCTCGGCTCCGGGCCGCCCGAGCGGGACGGGCTCGAAGGGGCCGGGATACCCGTATCCCGCGTCGCACAGCCAGGGTTCACCCCCGACGGTGACGACGAGGACGGCGTGCGTCACCGGCAGCAGGCGGTCCCCACGGGCCCGGTTGCGGGCGCCGCGCCCCTCGACCTCGAATCCGAGCCGCTGGAGGGCTGCGGCCAGCAGCGAGTTCTGCTCGTAGCAGTAGCCGCCGCGGCGACGGTGCACGAGCTTGTCCTGCAGCGACTTGACGTCCAGCTCGACGGGGCGGCCCAGCGTGACGTCCAGGCTCTCGAAGGGGATGGCGGCGGTGTGCGCCCGGTGCACTGCGTACAACGTCTCCAGGTCGGGTTCCAGTTCCCGCCCCGGGCCTTCGCCGCCCGTCCCGATGCCGATCCGCGCCAGATACGCGTCGAGGTCCAGCTCGTCACCGCTCCACATGGCTCTTCCACTCCCCCGTGTGAAATCCGCGAGCCCCGACGATCGCGACGCCCCCACACCATGATCGTCGCGCCGCACCGCCCCCGCCACCCCACGCGGAGGTTCGGGCGAGATCACGCTCGACACAACCGCCGCGTCGACAAAACGCACGGTGGGGTGTCCGTGTATCCCGGACACCCCACCTGAGCAGCTAATTCACGCCCACCAAGGGGCTCACATTCAGCTGCAGCCGCTGGTCGAGCCGCAGCCCTCGCAGATGTAGCAGGAGCCGGCGCGCTGCATCTTGGTGCCGCAGGAGAAGCAGAGCGGGGCGTCGGCCGAGACGCCGAGCTGCATCTCGACGAGTTCGGCGCTGGAGTGCGCCGTCTTCGGGGCCGGGGCGGCGATGGCCGGCTTCGGCTCCGAGGGGACCGCCGCGAGCGGCGCCGACTGGGCCAGCGACTCCGTGTCCAGCTCCTCCTCGTCCAGCGGCTCGTACGAGCCGGTGTCGAGGTGGCGCTGGCGCTCCTCGGCGGTGTGGATGCCGAGCGCCGAGCGGGTCTCGAACGGCAGGAAGTCCAGCGCCAGGCGGCGGAAGATGTAGTCGACGATCGACTGCGCCATCCGCACGTCCGGGTCGTCCGTCATGCCGGCCGGCTCGAAGCGCATGTTCGTGAACTTCGAGACGTAGGTCTCCAGCGGCACGCCGTACTGGAGACCGACGGAGACGGCGATGGAGAAGGCGTCCATCATGCCCGCGAGGGTGGAACCCTGCTTGGACATCTTGAGGAAGACCTCGCCCAGGCCGTCGTCCGGGTAGGAGTTCGCGGTCATGTAGCCCTCGGCGCCGCCGACCGTGAACGAGGTCGTGATCCCCGGGCGGCCCTTCGGCAGGCGCTTGCGGACCGGGCGGTACTCGATGACCTTCTCGACCGCCGCGCGGATGGTGTCCTCCGCCTTGGCGGTGACCTCCTCCTTCTCCTCTTCCTTCTTCTTCGCGGAGAGGGGCTGGCCAACCTTGCAGTTGTCGCGGTAGATCGCGAGCGCCTTGACGCCCATCTTCCACGCCTCGAAGTAGATCTCCTCGATCTCCTCGACGGTCGCCGACTCCGGCATGTTGACCGTCTTGGAGATGGCGCCGGAGATCCACGGCTGGATCGCGGCCATCATGCGCACGTGGCCCATCGGGGAGATGGAACGCTCGCCCATCGCGCAGTCGAAGATCGAGTAGTGCTCGGTCTTGAGGCCCGGGGCGTCGACGACCACACCGTGTTCGGCGATGTGGGAGACGATCGCCTCGATCTGCTCCTCCTGGTAGCCCAGGCGGCGCAGGGCCTGCGGGACGGTGCCGTTGACGATCTGCATCGAGCCGCCACCGACGAGCTTCTTGAACTTGACCAGGGCCAGGTCCGGCTCGACACCGGTGGTGTCGCAGGACATCGCCAGACCGATGGTGCCGGTCGGGGCGAGGACGGAGGCCTGGGAGTTGCGGAAGCCGTTCTTCTCGCCGAGGCGCAGGACGTCCTGCCAGGCCTCGGTGGCCGCGGCCCAGATCGCGTTGTCCAGGTCCTCGGTGCGCGGCGCGACGGCGTTGGCGTCGGCGTGCTGCTTCATGACGCGCTTGTGCGACTCGGCGTTGCGGGCGTAGCCGTCGTACGGTCCGACGATCGCGGCCAGCTCGGCGGAGCGCCGGTACGCCGTACCGGTCATCAGCGAGGTGATCGAGGCGGCGAGGGTGCGGCCGCCGTCCGAGTCGTAGGCGTGGCCCGTCGCCATCAGCAGGGCGCCGAGGTTGGCGTAGCCGATGCCGAGCTGACGGAAGGCGCGGGTGTTCTCGCCGATCTTCTGCGTCGGGAAGTCCGCGAAGCAGATGGAGATGTCCATCGCGGTGATGACCAGCTCGACGACCTTGGCGAAGCGCTCCGCGTCGAAGGACTGGTTGCCCTTGCCGTCGTCGTTGAGGAACTTCATCAGGTTCAGCGAGGCGAGGTTGCAGGACGTGTTGTCCAGGTGCATGTACTCGCTGCACGGGTTGGACGCGGTGATGCGGCCGGACTCGGGGCAGGTGTGCCAGTTGTTGATCACACCGTCGTACTGGATGCCCGGGTCGGCGCAGGCCCACGCGGCCTCGGCGAGCTTGCGGAAGAGCGCCTTGGCGTCGACCTTCTCGATGACCTCGCCGGTCATGCGGGCACGCAGGCCGAACTCGGCGCCGTTCTCGACGGCCGTCATGAACTCGTCGTTCACGCGGACGGAGTTGTTGGCGTTCTGGTACTGGACGGACGTGATGTCGTCGCCGCCCAGGTCCATGTCGAAGCCCGCGTCGCGCAGGGCGCGGATCTTCTCCTCTTCCTTCACCTTGGTTTCGATGAAGGCCTCCACGTCCGGGTGGTCCACGTCCAGGACGACCATCTTGGCCGCGCGGCGCGTGGCGCCGCCCGACTTGATCGTTCCTGCGGACGCGTCGGCGCCGCGCATGAAGGAGACCGGGCCGGAGGCGTTGCCGCCGGAGGAGAGGAGCTCCTTGGAGGAGCGGATGCGGGAGAGGTTCAGGCCGGCGCCGGAGCCGCCCTTGAAGATCATGCCCTCTTCCTTGTACCAGTCGAGGATCGACTCCATGGAGTCGTCGACGGCGAGGATGAAGCAGGCGGAGACCTGCTGCGGCTGGGGCGTTCCGACGTTGAACCACACCGGGGAGTTGAAGCTGAAGATCTGGTGCAGGAGGGCGTACGTCAGCTCGTGCTCGAAGATCTCGGCGTCCGCGGGCGAGGCGAAGTAGTCGTGGTCCTCGCCGGCCTTCGTGTAGGTCTTCACGATCCGGTCGATGAGCTGCTTCAAACCGGTCTCGCGCTGCGGGGTGCCGACCGCGCCGCGGAAGTACTTGCTGGTGACGATGTTGACCGCGTTCACCGACCAGAAGTCGGGGAACTCGACGCCACGCTGCTCGAAATTGACCGAGCCGTCGCGCCAGTTGGTCATGACGACGTCACGGCGCTCCCAGCTCACCTCGTCATACGGGTGCACGCCCGGGGTGGTGTGGATGCGCTCGATCCGCAGGCCGCTCTTGGTGGCCTTGGTTCCCTTGGCGCGGGAACCTCGTGCCGAGCCGCTCGCCGTCTCTGTCATGCTCCGCCTCCCATATGCGGGCAAAAACGCCCTGAAGTGCCAGCGATATTCCGCAGCACGGTGCCGTGTGTCTGTATCTACGAATTACGAATCTTCGGATCTCGCCTGGCCGACCGGGCCGGGGCCGCACACTGCGGCCCGTCCGGTCAGTCGGCGGCGGAGGCGGGCACGGGAACGACCGCAGGGGTCCCGCCCGGCTCGCACTCATGGGGGTGAGGCCGTCCGTCGCGGAGCTCCGCGATGGCGGTCTCGAAGTCTTCAAGGGTGTCGAACGCTTTGTACACCGACGCGAACCGCAGGTACGCGACCAGGTCGAGTTCCTGCAACGGACCGAGTATGGCCAGACCCACGTCGTGGGTGGTCAGCTCGGCGCTCCCGGTGGCGCGCAGCGCCTCCTCGACCCGCTGGCCGAGCTTGGCGAGGGCGTCCTCGGTGACCGGCCGCCCCTGGCACGCCTTGCGGACTCCGGAGATGACCTTGGAACGACTGAAGGGTTCGGTCACACCGCTGCGCTTGATCACCATCAGCGAGGCCGTCTCCACCGTCGTGAAACGACGGGAGCAGTCGGGGCACTGACGGCGCCGGCGGATCGACGTGCCGTCATCGGTGGTGCGGCTGTCGACGACCCGGCTGTCGGGGTGCCTGCAGAAGGGGCAGTGCATGGTTCCCTCACCCTCCCTCTTCGGCACGACTGATCACCTCACCGGGCCCCTGAACGGCAGGAACGAGGCTCTGCCGGGGGCTGGTGAAGCAGCCACAAGCATATGCGATGCCGGGAGCCGGAGCGGACCCGGGACCACAACTTCTGGGTGGCAGCGCTCATCCAACCACTAGATCTTGGGTTGTGGTGGATTTACGGGCCGCCGCGTGTCGTGATGTCCGTTGCCGGGTTCCCGGTGCCGGCGGTGCCACACTGGGCCCGGGCCCGCACGGCGGCGATCCGACCCGGAAGGGTACCGTAGGCGGCATGGGGACGGCCGAACCCGCGTTCGGTCAGACTGTCGGTCCATACACCTCTCGATGTGCTCCGGGTGGACGATCTGCGATATTTCACTCGAACGTGTGTTTGGCGCAACCTTTCGAAAGCAACTACCGTTGTCCAGCTAGGGAGAACATTTCGAGAGGGGCCGACGTGACCACGACCGCAGACAGTGCCACCATCACTGCCCAGAACCGCTCCCAGAGCCGACTTGAGCCGGTGCATGCCATGAACGACGCACGTCAGAACCCGGAGGCGGAGCCCGTACGCCCCGCACGCTCGCTGCCAGGGCGACCTCCAGGCATTCGCGCCGACAGCTCCGGACTCACGGACCGGCAGCGCCGGGTCATCGAGGTCATCCGCGATTCGGTGCAGCGCCGGGGCTACCCGCCGTCGATGCGGGAGATCGGCCAGGCGGTCGGCCTGTCGAGCACGTCGTCGGTCGCCCATCAGCTGATGGCCCTGGAGCGCAAGGGGTTCCTGCGGCGCGACCCCCACCGCCCGCGTGCCTACGAGGTACGCGGCTCGGACCAGCCCAGCTCACAGCCCACCGACACCACCGGCAAGCCCGCCGCCTCGTACGTTCCCCTCGTCGGCCGGATCGCGGCCGGTGGCCCGATCCTCGCCGAGGAGTCGGTGGAAGACGTCTTCCCGCTCCCCCGCCAGCTGGTCGGTGACGGCGAGCTCTTCGTCCTCAAGGTCGTCGGTGACTCGATGATCGAGGCGGCGATCTGCGACGGCGACTGGGTCACCGTCCGCCGTCAGCCCGTCGCGGAGAACGGCGACATCGTCGCCGCGATGCTCGACGGCGAGGCCACCGTCAAGCGGTTCAAGCGCGAGGACGGCCACGTCTGGCTGCTTCCGCACAACGCCGCGTACCAGCCGATCCCCGGCGACGAAGCAACCATCCTCGGCAAGGTCGTCGCCGTGCTGCGCCGGGTCTGAAACCCGTCGCCCCCATCCAGCTCCGGGACCTCTGCGCCGGTCCCGGAGCTGCTTCGTGCCGTCACGGCCGCCGGCCGCGATATTGCCCGGCGGCCGCACTATTGCCCAAAGGCTGCGTTATTTGCCGTTGGCCTGGGCCGAGGCGTCGATCGCGGCGAGCGAGCGGCGGACCTGGTTGCGGTCCGTGGTGTACCAGAAGTCAGGCAGCGTGGCGCGCAGGAAAGTCCCGTAGCGAGCCGTGGCCAGCCGCGGGTCGAGGACGGCGACGACACCCCGGTCCCCGGTCGCCCGTACGAGCCGGCCCGCGCCCTGGGCCATCAGCAGGGCGGCGTGGGTGGCGGCGACCGCCATGAAGCCGTTGCCGCCGTGCTCCTCCACCGACTTCTGCCGGGCGCTCATCAGCGGGTCGTCGGGACGGGGGAACGGGATCCGGTCCATGATCACCAGCTGGCAGCTGGGCCCAGGCACGTCGACCCCCTGCCACAGCGACAGCGTGCCGAACAGACACGTCTTCGGGTCCGCCGCGAACGCCTTGATCAGCTCGCCGAGCGTCTCCTCCCCTTGGAGGAGGATCGGGTTCGCCAGCCGCCCGCGCAGTTCCTCGGCAGCCGCCTTGGCGCCGCGCATGGAGGAGAACAGCCCGAGGGTCCGGCCGCCGGCCGCCTCGATCAGCTCCGCGAGCTCGTCCATCATGTCGCCGCGTGTTCCCTCGCGGCCGGGTGTGGCCAGGTGCTTGGCGACGTAGAGGATGCCCTGCTTGGGGTAGTCGAAGGGCGAGCCGACATCAAGCCCCTTCCAGACGGGCACGTCGTCGCCGGCCACGCCTTCCGGTGACAGGCCGAGCGAGCCCGCGACGCCGTTGAAGTCGCCGCCGAGCTTGAGCGTGGCGGAGGTGAGCACCACCGAGCGGTCTTCGAACAGCTTCTCGCGCAGCAGGCCGGACACCGAGAGGGGGGCGACCCGCAGGGTGGCGCCGAACCGGTCGTGGCGTTCGTACCAGACGACGTCGTACTCCGAGCCGAGCACGATCCGCTCCGCCACCGCGTGGACGCTTTCCACCGCGGCCAGGGCCTGCTTGCGGACGGCGTCCTCGTCCTGGACGGACTTGTCACGGGTGGACCCGATCGCGGAGATCACGTTGCGCGCGGCGTCACGCAGGGACATCAGCGCGTACCCGAGGTCTTCGGGGACCTCCTCCAGCCGGCCGGGCAGGGCCAGCTCCATGACGCGTTCGAAGGACTCCGACGCCGTCTGGAGGGAGTCGGCGGTCTTCTCGTCGACGAGCTTGGCGGCGCGCTTGACGGCCCGGTTGACCTGGCCCGGGGTGAGCTCGCCGGTGGCGACCCCGGTGACGCGGGAGACCAGCTCGTGCGCCTCGTCCACGATCAGCACCTCGTGCTGGGGCAGCACGGGGGCGCCCTCGATGGCGTCGATCGCCAGCAGGGCGTGGTTCGTGACGACGACGTCCGCGAGCTTGGCCCGCTCGCGGGCGGCCTCGGCGAAGCACTCCGCTCCGTACGCGCACTTCGTCGCGCCCAGGCATTCGCGGGAGGAGACCGAGATCTGTCCCCAGGCCTTGTCGGAGACACCGGGCGTGAGGTCGTCCCGGTCTCCGGTCTCGGTCTCGTCCGCCCAGTCCCGCAGGCGCAGCAGGTCCTGACCCAGCTTGCTGGTGGGCGCGGCCGCTTCGAACTGGTCGAAGAGGCCTTCCTCCTCGTCCTGTGGCGCGCCCTCGTGAAGGCGGTGCAGGCACAGGTAGTTGGATCGCCCCTTGAGCATGGCGAACTGTGGGCGGCGGCGGAGCTGCGGATGCAGCGCCTCCACCGTCCGGGGCAGGTCGCGTTCGACGAGCTGCCGCTGGAGGGCCAGCGTCGCGGTGGCGACGACGACACGTTCGCCGTGCGCGAGGGCCGGCACCAGGTAGCCGAGGGACTTACCGGTGCCGGTGCCGGCCTGGATCAACCGGTGGGAGTTCTCGTCGATCGCTTCGGCGACGGCTTCGGCCATGGCCACCTGGCCGGGCCGCTCCGTGCCGCCGACGGCGGAGACGGCGGCGTGCAGCAGGTCGGGGAGGGAGGGCTTCGTCATAGCACTGCCAACCCTACGGGGCCGCACCGACAGGAACCGCATCGTTGATGGATCACGGGCCGTGGAGGGGGTTCGCAACGGTGCCGTGGGTGACCGCGTGCGGACGGTCCGGGCGGTCGCGGTAGCCGTCCTCGTGGAGCCGGTTCCGGTTGAGGCACAGTCGGTCGATCCGCTCCGTGAGCAGGTCGAAGAGCTCGTAGCGGTCCTTGAGCTCGGGGAAGCGGGCCTGGTGGCGGAGGATCTGCGCCCGGGCGAGGGACCAGAACTCGTCCTCGGGAACCCCCATCCGGTCTTCGCAGATCGCGGACAGGTAGCGGAAGACGCCGACGAACAGTCCGGAGTGGATGAACTGCGTGAGGTAGGCGGGCGGCTCGGTCAGCAGGGCGGCGCGGACCTCGTCGGGCATCGCCTCGTGCTCCGGAAGCGGCTCCCGGCTGATGTTGACGTCGTCCACGAAGTCCTTGACCGCGAGCCGGACGGGTACGTCCTCCTCGTCGAAGATCACGATGGTGTTCTCGCCGTGCGGGGAGAAGACGGTGCCGTACCGGTAGAGGAAGTGGAGCAGCGGGGGCAGCAGGGCGGCGAAGAGCCGTTCGAGCCACACGACGGGGGTCAGCCCGGAACGGGCGACGAGCTCGGCGGTGAAGGAGCGCCCGCGCGGGTCTGTGTGCAGCAGGGAGGCCAGGGTGCGGGCCCGCTCGCCAGGGGCGAGCCGGCCGGTCAGCGGCTCGCGCCAGATCGCGCCGAGCAGTTCCTTGTACTGGTACGGGACCTCGGGCAGCCGGTCGTAGACGGGATGCCGGACGGTCACGGAGGCCACCTCGCCGAGGAGGACGACCCGGCACTCGTCGCGCAGGAACGGGTCCCCGTCGCGGAGTGAGTGGATCCAGGCGGTGACGGCGGGGGCGGCGAGGGTCAGGTCGCAGGGCAGCCCGCGCCACACCATGGTGTTGAGGACGGAGAGCGGCAGCTTGACGCTGTGCCGTTCGGGCCGGGTCAGGTTGAGGAAGGTGCGGATCGACTGCTGCGGCAGACGTACGTCGGGATCCGCGGGCAGGGGCACCAGCGCGCCCGACGCGAGGTCGGGTGCGAAGAGCGGGAGCACTATCTCGTCCCACTGCCAGGGGTGCACGGGGAGGTAGAGGTAGCCGCGGGGGTCGAGGCCGCGGTCGCGCAGGGTCCGGTCGAAGGCGGCTCGGGTGACGGCGTCGAGCTCGGCGGAGTAAAGGCGCGCGGGGTCTTCCATTCCGGCGGTTCCGCGGTACTCGGCCAGGGAGGTGTGGGCGGCGAGCCAGGGCAGCCGTTGGCGGGCGCGGGATTCGGGGGCCCAGGCGGCGGTGTCGGCCGCGGACATCCCGACGCGGCCCTTGTTCATCACGAGCCAGGGGTGGCCGGTCTGGTGGCCTTCGAGCGCGGCGTAGTCGAGGTCGGCGAGGACGTCGGCGGTGAGGGCGTGGTGGTCGAGGCGGGCATCGGCGGACAGGGTGGCGCTGAGTTCGCGGACGAGGTGCCCGAGGGTCCCGCCGTCGACGCCGAGGAGGGTACGGGCGCGGACCAGGAACTCGAACGGGTCCCCGAAGGTGGTCGGGGGCTGCGTGGAAGGGGGTGGCGGGGTGAGGGTGATGGTGGCGGCGTTGACGTCCCAGCTGCCGTAGGAGCGGCGGCGGGCGCGGAAGCCGAGGCTGCTGCCGTCGTCCAGGGCGAGGCTCCAGGCGTCGCCGGCTGCCGCGGGGGCCGGGACGGGGCTGATGATCTCCTCGTAGGCGAATTCACCGAGCATCTTGGCGAGCAGTCGGCGGGTGGCTGACTCCCAGGTCACGCCGTTGATCTCAGGCGGCGTGCTGGGGTGCTGGGGCGACGGCACCACCCCGTCCGGGAAGTGGGGATCTGTGGAGCCTGAGGCGGCGGAGAAATTCGACACGGGACTCCTCGGGTATCGGGAACTTCGGTCCACGGCGCGGAGTTTTCAATTGCAGAAGCGTTGATTGCAGAAGCGTTGATTGCAGAAGCGTTGATTGCGGAAGCGTCGAGCGATGGCGGTGCGAGAACTGCGGGGCGGCAATCAGAGGAGATTGCGCAGCGCCCGTTCACGGATCATCAGCGCGGCACGCTTCTCGGGGAGGTCGATTTCCGCGGAACAGCGGAAACCGGAATTCAGGAAGGCTGATACGGAGGGGGTGTTACGGATGTCCGGTTCGGCGATCACGCGAGCACAGCGTGGCCGGTTGTCGAACACCAGGTCTGCGACCGCGCGGAGCAGTGTGGTGCCCAGACCGCGGCCGCGGTTCGTGCCGTCCCCGATCAGCAGGTGGATACCCGTGTCGTGGGGGCGCGCCGGGTAGTGGCGGGCGAGCGGGTCGAGGTCGGCCCGGTAGAGCTCCCAGTAGCTCATCGGCGTGCCGTCGAGCAGACCCAGGCAGGGGATGCTGCGGCCGTCGCTGTCGAGCTGTGCCCTCAGGTGGGCGGCCGTGACGGTGGCGGGGCCGGCGAGTTCCCAGAAAGCGGCCACCTCGGGATCGTTCATCCAGCGGGTGAGGAGTTCCAAGTCTCGACGCGGTCGTACGGGTTCCAGGCGGAACGCCCCGACCGGGGTGGCGACGGCGCTCCACGCGGCCGGTGAGTCGAGGAGGTCCGCCTCGGCGAGCAACGGCAACCGCTGGGCATTGAGCCGGGGTTGGGAGGCTGCGCCGATGACCGTCGCAGTGGCGTCGGCCGTGCGGGTGGGACCGATGGGGGTGCGGGTGGAAGGCATCGGCTCTTCTCCGAGTCGGTGGGGCGCGTCGTTTCAGTCGAGGAGGGGGTTGGTGATGGTGACGTAGACGGACTGGGTGTCGACGGGGCCGACGAGTTCGTCGAGGCCGCCCAGGCGGGTGAGCAGATTCGCCTTGCAGCGCAGGGTGGGTGAATCGAGCAGCAGCGAGGGGAGCGGACCGAGGCGGGACGCCTTGCCGAGGAATCGGCGGAAGGCGGCGAGCAGGACGCGTTCATCCGCGAGGTTCTGCGAGCCGAAGGCTCCGATGAGGCCGAACACGTTGTTGATGCCGAGGTAGTAGGCGAAGCGTTCGTCGGTGACGGCGTCGGAGACGAAGGTGTCGCTGACGTTGCCGATGCCGGGCAGCCTGAATTCCAGTTCCGCGCGGTGGGAGTCGCGGAAGTAGTAACCCTGGTTGTCGCGGTAGCGGCCGCCGACCGGCCAGCCGGCGGGATCGAGGAGCACCAGGGTGTTCTGCTGGTGGGCTTCGAGGGCGATGCCCGCGAGCGCGTCGAGGCCGAGGACCGGGAGCACGACGTGGTCGAGGTAGCGCAGGAACCACTCGGCGGCGACGGCCCGGGTGGGCCGGCCGGTGGACGCGGCGAGCCGGGAGACCGTCTCGGCGAGGCGTGAGCGCATCGTGGTCCGGCCGGGCCAGGGGCGGGGAGCGGTGAGTGCGGCGATGCAGACGGGGTCGTCGCCGGAGCGGAAGGGGTTGTGGCGAAGCAGGGCGTCGAGTCCTGGGACGGGCGGGCCGTCAGGGGTGTCGACGGCGACCCAGGCGGGGTCGCGGACGATGTCGAAGCCGGGGTGGGCCGCCTGCCACTGTTCGGCGAGGCCGGCGCGCAGCAGCCTGTGCACCTCGACTCCGCGGTGCAGTTCCTTGCGGAGGTTCTCACGGCGGGAGTTGGTGATCCGCAGGCCGAGGGACAGCTTGAGCATCGCGGGGGAGCCGGGGCGGTGGACGGTGCGGACGGAGGAGGTGGGGTACCAGGGGTCGCCGTACGGTCCCAGGTCGGTCAGGAGTCCCGCGTCGCGGAGGGCGGCGACGGCGGGGCGGTCCAGCAGGTCGCGGGCCTGCCAGGGGTGAAGGGGCAAGGGAGTGGTCCCGGCGGGCATCGGCAGGCCGGGGGCGAGGCGGGAGAGGAGCTGGGTGGCGGGGACGGGACGGCCGCGTTCGGTCCAGGCGGAGTCGGTGGCGAGGACGGAGGGGGCGATGGCGAACCAGTGCAGGGGGAAGGAGCCGTGGAGTTCGGGTGAGTAGCGGCGTACCTCGGCTTCCGAGAGTCCCTCCCGGCTCTTGGGGTCGGGCTGGAGGGGGTGACCGAGGAGGAGGGACTGTTCGGCGGTGAGGAAAAGGTCCGTGGCGATGGGCTCGGGTGGGATGGGTCGTTGACGCCGGTCGGCGATGAACTCGGCGGTGCGGCGCACCGAGTCGGCGACCCGGCCGACGAGGTCGGCGGCGCGGCCGGTGCCCTCGCGGGCGATCAGGGCTGCGAGGGTGACGGCGTCCAGGGCGGGGGCGTCTGCGGGGGCGCCTTCGAGGCGGGCGGGGGCAAAACGGTGCCAGCCGGTTGGGGACCAGTGGCGGACGGCGACGAGCAGTGCAACGCCGGATGCGGGGAGGGGGATGCGCAGGAGGGTACCGACGGGTCCGTCGGGGCGACCGATGCCGCTTTCGCGGACCCAGCACCGCAGCAGGTTCTCCACCGTCGCAGCCTCGGCGGCGATCCCGGGGTCGGGGTGGTCCAGCAGATCGGGCAGCGCCGCGGGATCGGGGCCGAGGAGCGCGGCCCCGGCCGCCCGGGTCCGCGGAACCGGCCGCTTCTGCCGGGGCACGCCAACCGCCACGGGGGCCGCGGGCCGACCCCGCTCCCCCGGCAGCGCCTCGGCGGCGCCCGGGGCCGGGTCGGACGGCGGGCGCGCGGTACTTCCGTCGGCCTGCTCGGGACCGGGCACCGGGGACGGGCCCGCATTGGGGTGGCGCCCCGCGGCCCCGCCGGGGAACGGCGCACCGACCGGGTCGTGCCCCGGGCCCGGCAGGCCCGCCTGGGCGGTGCCGTTGCCCGCGGCCGGGTCGGCCGCCTCGGCCCCGAAGTCCGGGCCGGTGCCCACACTTTGGTTGGAGGCAGCGTCGATGCTCCCGCCGTTGTCCCGGGGCGTGCCCGGCGTGGCGCCGGGCGTCCGGGCGTCCAGCGGGGACGGGCTGCCACCCTCGCCCACGGGTGCGCTGACGGCGGGGCCACCGCCCGGGCCCTGACCCGACGCTACGCCGAAGCCCCCGTCGGGAGCCGAGAGCATGTCAGCCCCGGCCCCGGGAGCCGGGGTGGCAGCCTGGCCTGCGGCTACGCCCAGAGCGTGGCCCGGGGCCGGCGCCGACCTCGGCTCTGCGGCCGCAGTCGGGGCGGGCCCGGGGGCGGGGCCCGCTGCTGCGTCCAGAGCAGGGACCGAGACCGGCATCGGTTCGGGCGCTGCCGCCGTGGTCGGGGTGGGGGGTGGGGTGGGCATCGGGGACGGGCTCGTGCCGTGGGCGTCGGCGGGGCTTCCGGCGGACCCGGGGGCTGCGTCCGCGTCGGAGGCATCAAGGCCCGGGCCCCGCCCGGCCCCGGGAACCGGGGCGGCGGCCCCCTCTGAGACGGCACCGCGGGCGGCGCCCGGGGCCGGTGTCGGCCTCGGCTCTGCGGTCGGAGTCGGGGCGGGCCCGGCGGCCTGGCCTGCGGCTACGCCCAGAGCAGTGCCCGGGGCCGGTGTCGGCCTCGGCTCTGCGGCCGGAGTCGGGGCGGGCCCGGCGGCCAGGCCTGCGGCTGCGCCCAGAGCAGGGACCGAGACCGGCATCGGTTCGGGCGCTGCCGCCGTGGTCGGGGTGGGTCCCGGGGGTGGGGTGGGGGGTGGGGTGGGCATGGGGGGTCCTTGGGGTAGGTCAGTGGGGCCGGCGGGCGGCGGGGACGGCGTCGGTCAGCCGGTCGAGGACGGCTCCGGCCTGCTCGTCGGTCAGAGTCAGTGGTGGCAGGAGCCGCACGACGCTGGAGTGACGGCCACCGAGTTCGACGATCAGGCCCCGCTCCAGGCACTCCCGGCGGACGGCCGCGGCGAGCTCCGGGGCGGCCGCTCCGGTGTCGGGGTCGACGACTTCGAGGCCGATCATCAGACCGCGGCCCCGGACGTCCCCGACGCAGGGCTGGTCGGCGGCGAATCCCCGCAGCCCCGTCAGCATCCGCTCCCCCAGCACGGCGGCCCGCTCCGCAAGACGGTTCTGCCGGACGTAGGCCAAGGTGGCGGTCCCCGCCGCCATGGCCAGCTGGTTGCCGCGGAAGGTGCCGGCGTGGGCACCGGGCGCCCAGACGTCGAGCTCCGACCGGTACACGATCACGGCCAGCGGCAGGCTGCCCCCGATCGCCTTGGACAGGACCATCACATCGGGCACGACCCCGGCATGGTCGACTCCCCAGAAGGCGCCGGTGCGTCCTACCCCCGTCTGCACTTCGTCCGCGATCAGCGGGATTCCCCGTTCGGCGGTGATCTCCCGCATCCGGCGCAGCCAGCCGTCCGGTGCCGGGTGGACGCCGCCTTCACCCTGGACCGGCTCCACGATCATCCCGGCGGGCGCCGGTACCCCGCCCTTGGGATCGTCCAACAGGTTCTCGGTCCACCGCGCGGCCAGCTGCTCCCCCTCGGCACCCGGGACCCCGAACGGCGGGCGGTGGTCCTGGGGGAACGGCAGTCGGGTGACCCGTACGGCTTCGGCGCCGCCCGAGGCCTCCAGCGCCCCGGCCGTCATGCCGTGGTACGCCCCCGTGAAGGCCAGCAGCCCCGAGCGCCCGGTGGCGGTGCGGACCAGTTTGAGCGCGGCTTCGACCGCGTCCGTGCCGGCGGGCCCGCAGAACTGGATCCGGGCGTCCGACGCGAGCGCGGGCGGCAGGTTCGCGAACAGCTCGGTGGTGAACGCGTCCTTCACCGGGGTCGCCAGGTCCAGCACGTGCAGCGGAGCCCCCGAGTCGAGCACTCCCCGGATCGCTTCGAGCACCACGGGGTGGTTGTGCCCGAGCGCGAGCGTGCCCGCGCCGGAGAGACAGTCGAGGTAGCGCCGTCCGTCGGCGCCTTCGATCGTCAGCCCCCGGGCCCGTACCGGGACGATGGGCAGGGAGCGCGCGTACGTCCGTGCGGCGGATTCCCGTAATGCCTGCCTGCGCAGGATGACTTCGGCCTCGGCTGCGGTCCGCTCGGTCAAGGGCCTGGTCAAGGGCTCAGCCAAAGACTCGGCCAAAGTCTCGGTCAAAGGCTCGGCCAAAGGTTCGGTCAAAGACCCGGTCAAGGGCTCGGTCCACGCCACGACTGTCGGTCCTCCCGCCCGGATCTCTCTTCCGGATTGCGTCTCGAACAGGAACGCTGCTGCCCCATCCCCCGTACGTACCAACGACGGTGACGGCGACGGATCACGGGTGGGCGGAAGATCCTTGGCCGTGCGGAACGCCGAAGCGAGTCGGTGGAACCGCGGCCCCGGCCTGTGTCGTCCTGAACCGCAGCGGCATAGTGGGGTGCTGCACCCGGCGCGCCCGAAAGGCGAGCCGGCCGCACCGCACCCCGTTCAACGCCTCGAACCACCAGGGGGACTTACGACATGCGACCGAACCGACCGGTCACCGCGACCCTGTGCGCGGCCGCGCTCCTGCTGACCGCCTCGGCCTGCGGACCCGGCGACGGTGAGGCCGGCGGCGACGCCAAGCCGACCGTGGCGGCCAGCTTGCCGTCCGGCGCCACCGACGGGATCACGATCCCGGACGACATCAAGGAAAAGCTCAAGCAGCACGGCATAGACATGGAGAAGTGGAAGGGGGGTGCGTGGAAGAACTGGAAGCGGGAGGACTGGCTCCGCGAGGCGGGCGACTACATCAACCCGATCATCGAGGGTCTCTGGGACCCGGACCGGATGCGTGACGCCGACAAGACGCCGCAGCCCCCGGCCGTCGACCCGGACGCCGGCAAGGACCAGGGCGTCACCGACCCCACCCCCGCGCCGGTTGCAGCGAAGCAGGCGGCGGCGCCGTACCACGCCAACGTCCCGGCCTCCGGCAAGGTCTTCTTCGACGGGCCCGAGGGCTCGATGGTCTGCTCGGCAACGGTCGTCAAGGACCCCGCCCACCCCGGCAAGTCCAACCTGGTCTGGACGGCGGGCCACTGCGTGCACGCCGGCAAGGCCGGTGGCTGGTACCGCAACATCGCCTTCGTCCCGTCCTACAACAACGTGGGCAAGACGGCGCCGGAGCTCAAGGGCGCCCCGCGCGACCAGGTGGCTCCGTACGGCGTGTGGTGGAGCGACTGGGCGCAGACCTCGGACCAGTGGATCGCGACCGGCGGCCCGACGGGCGGTGCGGGCGCCCCGTACGACTTCGCGGTGCTGCACGTGACCCCGGAGAAGGGCGCGGGCAAGTCCCTGGAGGAGACGGTCGGTTCGGCGCTCCCGGTGGAGTTCGCCGCTCCGGCGGTGCAGAAGGTCGCGAGCATCACGGCGACGGGTTACCCGGCGGCGGCCCCGTTCGACGGTCAGCGGGCGTTCCAGTGCACGGACAAGCCCGGCCGGCTGTCGCTGACCGCTGCCGCCCCGGTGATGTACCGCATCGGCTGCACGATGACCGGCGGTTCCTCGGGCGGCGGATGGATCGCCACGGGCTCCGACGGCAAGCCGGCGCTGGTGTCGAACACGTCGATCGGTCCGGCGAAGGCGGGCTGGCTGGCCGGCCCGCACCTCGGTCCGGAGGCCAAGGGCGTCTACACCGCGGTGAGCAACAAGTTCAAGTAGGAGCAGTGACGCGGCACCTGCAGAGGTGACATGAGTGAGGGCCCCCGCCCGAGGCGGGGGCCCTCACTCATGCCGCATGGACGGTCAGTGCTTCGCGGGCACGTACGGTGCCAGGTCCGCCGCCAGTTCCTGGTGGACCCGCGCCTTGAGCAGGGTGCCCTCCGGGGTGTGCTCCTCGGAGATGACCTCGCCCTCGGCGTGCGCCCGGGCGATCAGCGAGCCGCGGGTGTACGGCACCAGCGCCTCGACCTCGACCTCGGGCCGGGGCAGCTCGGTGTCGATGAGCGCGAGGAGTTCCTCGATGCCCATGCCGGTCCGGGCGGAGACGGCGATGGAGTGCCGCTCGATGCGCAGCAGGCGCTGGAGGACCAGCGGGTCCGCCGCGTCCGCCTTGTTGATCACCACGATCTCGGGCACGTTGACCGCGCCGACCTCGCGAATGACCTCGCGGACCGCCGCCAGCTGCTCCTCCGGGGCCGGGTGCGAGCCGTCCACGATGTGCAGGATGAGGTCGGAGTCGCCGACCTCCTCCATCGTGGAGCGGAACGCCTCGACCAGGTGGTGGGGCAGGTGCCGGACGAATCCGACGGTGTCGGCCAGGGTGTAGACCCGGCCGGAGGGGGTCTCGGCCCGGCGCACCGTCGGGTCGAGGGTGGCGAACAGTGCGTTCTCCACCAGGACGCCCGCGCCGGTGAGGCGGTTGAGCAGCGAGGACTTGCCCGCGTTGGTGTACCCGGCGATGGCGACCGACGGCACCTTGTTGCGGCGCCGTTCCTGCCGCTTGATGTCGCGGCCGGTCTTCATCTCCGCGATCTCCCGGCGCATCTTCGCCATCTTCTCGCGGATCCGTCGCCGGTCGGTCTCGATCTTGGTCTCACCGGGGCCTCGGGTGGCCATGCCGCCACCGCCGCCGCCACCCATCTGCCGGGACAGCGACGCACCCCAGCCGCGCAGCCTGGGCAGCATGTACTGCATCTGCGCGAGCGCGACCTGCGCCTTGCCCTCTCGGGACTTGGCGTGCTGGGCGAAGATGTCGAGGATGAGGGCGGTCCGGTCGACCACCTTCACCTTGACGACGTCTTCCAGGGCGATGAGCTGGCCGGGGCTGAGCTCGCCGTCGCACACGACGGTGTCGGCGCCGCTCTCCATGACGATGTCGCGCAGTTCGCGGGCCTTGCCGGAACCGATGAAGGTGGCCGGGTCGGGCTTGTCGCGGCGCTGGATCACGCCGTCGAGTACGAGAGCACCTGCCGTCTCGGCGAGGGCCGCGAGCTCCGCGAGGGAGTTCTCGGCGTCGTCCACGGTGCCGGAGGTCCAGACGCCGACGAGTACGACGCGCTCCAGGCGGAGCTGTCGGTACTCGACCTCGGTGACGTCCTCCAGTTCGGTGGAGAGGCCGGCGACGCGCCGCAGGGCCGCGCGCTCGGAGCGCTCGAACTGTTCGCCGTCGCGGTCTCCGTCGATTTCGTGGCTCCAGGCGACGTCCTCTTCCATCAGGGCATCGGCCCGAAGGCTCTCGGTGAAGCTCGGCGAGTCCTGCACGTCCTGTGCGTCCCGCGCGTCCTGGGAAGGGGAAGAAGAGGAGGTCATTGGATCCTTACGTCGATTCGAATGCGTCCGCGCCGGCCGCTGCCGAAGCTGCCGCCGTGCGTGACATGACACGGTCGTGACATAGCACTGCCATGTCCAACGTGTCACACCGCCCGGAGATTCCCGGACCCGGGGGGCCCGCGGGCGCGCGGACCCGCCTGTCGATGGTGACATGCCCGTTCGGCGCCCGTCACACGCTTTTCCCACGGGAGTCACCATGAGTCACCTGGCCCCTCCCGGTCTCAGGCCTTCTTCGGGACCTCCTTGACCGCGGCCTTGGGCCCCGCCGGGGCTGCCTTGGGTGCCTTCGCACTCCATTCGGGGTGTCCCGGCATCGGCGGGGTCGTCGCACCGTACAGCCACGGCTTGAGGAAGGGTTCCAGGTCCCGTCCGGCCTCCCGTGAGGCGAGGCGCACGAAGTCCTCCGTACCGGCGGTGGAGTCCGCGTGCTCGGCGACCCAGCGCCGCTCGACGCGGTCGAAGGCGTCGGCGCCGATCTCCTGGCGCAGGGCGTAGAGGATCAGCGCGGACCCGTCGTAGACCACCGGCCGGAACAGTCCGATCTTCTCCCCGGGCGGGGCCGGCTTCGGCGCCGCCGGGGGGCCGCCGGCCGCCCGCCACTGGTCGGAGCGCTGGTACGCCTCGCGCATGCGCCGCTCCAGGGAGTACTTGCCGAGGCCGTCCGCGTAGAGGGCCTCGTACCAGGTCGCGTGTCCTTCGTTGAGCCAGAGATCGGACCAGGTGCGCGGGGTCACGCTGTCGCCGAACCACTGGTGGGCCAGCTCGTGGACCATGACGGACTCGACGTACCACTCGGGGTAGGCGCCGGCGGTGAACAGGCCGCTCTCGAAGAGCGAGAGGGTCTGGGTCTCCAGCTCGAAGCCGGTCTTGGCGCGCGCGATGAGCACCCCGTAGTTCTCGAAGGGGTAGCGCCCGACGCGCTCTTCCATCCACGCGATGTGCGCGGGGGTCTTCTTGAGCCAGGGTTCCAGCCGCTGCCGGTCTGCGGCGGGCACCACGTCGCGCAGCGGCAGCCCGTGCGGTCCGGTGCCGAACGGCACGGCCGAGGAGCCGACTGAGACCTGGGCGAGCTCGGTGGCCATGGGGTGCAGGGTGCGGTACGTCCAGGTGGTGGGCTGTCCGGAGCGCCGGACCGGGCGGGCGGCGGGCAGTCCGTTGGCGACGGCCGTCAGACCCGCCGGAACGGTGATCCGGAAGGTGAAGAACGCCTTGTCGGCGGGGTGGTCGTTGCAGGGGAAGACCCGGTGGGCGGCGTCGGCTTGGTTGGCCATGGCGAGCCCGTCCTCAGTGGTCACCCAGCCGCCGTCGTCACGGCCGCGCGGGTCGCTGGTGTGCCGTACGACGACGCGCAGCGGCGTGTGCGCGACGACGGGGTGCGCGGGCGTCAGTACGAGGTCCTCCCCGGCGCTCTCGAAGCGCGCGGGCTCACCGTTGACCTCGGCGGACGCGACGGTGCCGTGGGTGAAGTCCAGGTTGACCCGCTCCAGGTCTTCCAGGGCCCGGGCGTCGATGACGGTGACGGCGTCGAGCGGGCTGCGGTTGTCCTTGTAGGTGAGGGACAGGTCGTACGAGAGGACGTCGTAGCCGGGGTTGCCGAGCTCCGGGAAGAGACGGTCACCGATGCCGAGTGCCTTCGGCGGCGGCAGCACCGCGGCGACGAGGGTGAGGGAGGCCGCGGCGAGCAGCGCGGCGCGCAGGCGGGGGGAGGTGAGCTGCATCCACCATCGCTTACCAGTGCCCGGCTCCCCCTTGCGACCGGCGCGCGACGGCGCCACCCGAACGGGGTCGCCGGACCGTGGACCGGCCTACGCGAGGATGCCCGGGCCTGCGTGCGGACCGATGGGCCCGGCTACGCCCTGCTGACGTCGTACACGCCCGGCACGTCGCGCATCGCCCGCATCAGCGCCGGCAGACCCGCAGCGTCCGGAAGCTGGAGGGTGTACGTGTGCCGGACCCGCTGTTCGACGGGCGGCTCGACGGTCGCGGAGACCACCTCGACCCCCTCGCGGGCGATCGCTTCGGTCAGGTCGGCGAGCAGGTGCGGGCGGCCGAACGATTCGGCGAGCAGGGTGACGCGGCAGTCCGCGGTGGCCCGCCAGTGCACGGCGACCGAGGTGCGGCCCACGGCGCGCATCTGGGCCACGGCCGGGCACCGGACGCGGTGCACGGTGACGGCCCCGCCGCGTACGACGAACCCGGCGACGGCGTCGGGCGGCACGGGGGTGCAGCAGCCGGCCAGCCGTACGTGCGCGTTCGGGAGGTCGGCGACGGCGTTGCCGCTGCCTCCGCGCGCCCCCACCACGGACAGGGGCGCCCGCGCGGCGGTGGTGGTGGCCGCGGCGTCGTCGGGGTGGGTTGCGAGCCAGCTGCCGATGGCGATGCGGGCGGCCGGGGTGGCGGCGTGCTCCAGCCAGTCGGCGGCCGGCCCGGAGGAGGAGTCGTGGGAGAGCAGCAGTTGCACGGTGTCGCCGTCGGAGAGCCGGGACGACAGTGAGGTGAGGCGCCCGTTGACGCGGGCGCCGATACAGCCGTGGGCCGCCTCGCCGTACTGGGCGTAGGCGGCGTCGATACAGCTGGCACCGCCAGGCAGGGTCAGGGTGCGCGGGGCGGCGGCGGCGCCGTCCACCGCGAAGACGGTGACTTCCCGGTCCTGGGCGAGTTCGGCGCGCAGGACGGTCCAGAAGGTGTCGGGGTCGGGAGCGGACTGCTGCCAGTCGAGCAGCCGGGACAGCCAGCCGGGCCGGGTGGGGTCGACGCGCTCCTCGTCGCAGTCGGCGGCTTCCCCGGTGGTGTACGGGTTGCCGAGGGCCACCACACCGGCTTCCGCGACGCGGTGCATCTGCCGGGTCCGGACGATGACTTCGGCGACGTGTCCGTCGGGCGTGGCGACTGCGGTGTGCAGCGACTGGTAGAGGTTGAACTTGGGGACGGCGATGAAGTCCTTGAACTCGGAGACCACCGGGGTGAAGCAGGTGTGCAGTTCGCCGAGCACCCCGTAGCAGTCGGCGTTCTCGCCGACGAGGACGAGGATGCGTCCGAAGTCGGAGCCGCGCAGCTCGCCGCGTTTGCGGGAGATGCGGTGGACGGAGACGAAGTGCCGTGGGCGGACGGCCACTTCGGCGGTGATACCGGCATCGCGCAGGACGGCGCGTACGGAGTCCGCGATGGCGGGCAGCGGATCGTTCTCGCCCGCGTGGGCGGCGATGAGCGCGCGGGTCTGCTCGTACTCCTCGGGGTGCAGGATCGCGAAGACGAGGTCTTCCAGCTCGGTCTTGAGGGCCTGTACGCCGAGCCGTTCGGCGAGCGGGATGAGGACGTCGCGGGTGACCTTGGCGATACGGGCCTGTTTGTCGGGGCGCATCACGCCGAGGGTGCGCATGTTGTGGAGCCGGTCGGCGAGTTTGATGGACATGACCCGGACGTCGTTTCCGGTGGCGACGAGCATCTTGCGGAAGGTCTCGGGTTCGGCGGCGGCGCCGTAGTCGATCTTCTCCACCTTGGTGACGCCGTCGACGATGAAGCAGACCTCGTCGCCGAACTCCTCGCGGACCTGTTCGAGCGTCACCTCGGTGTCCTCGACGGTGTCGTGGAGGAGGGACGCCGTCAACGTGGTGGTTTCGGCGCCGAGTTCGGCGAGGATGAGGGTGACGGCGAGGGGGTGTGTGATGTACGGCTCACCGCTCTTGCGCATCTGGCCGCGGTGGGAGGTCTCCGCGAGCAGGTACGCGCGCCGCAGGATGGACAGGTCGGCGTCCGGATGGTGGGCACGGTGGGCTTCCGCGACGTGCCCGATGGCGTCGGGGAGCCGGTCGCGGGACGGCGGGCCGAGCAGGGCGGCGCGTCCGAGTCGGCGCAGGTCAAGCCTGCTGCGGCTCCGTCTGCGCAGCTCAGGGCGCGCTTCGGGGTGTGCTTCGGGGTTCGTGGCCTCTGCACTCATGGGAACCTCCGGCGGCTTCGACCGGCGGTGGCGGGCATGGGGTGAGCCCTCAGGGCCGGTGCCTGATGTTACCGACCCCACCACGTGCCGCAGTCCACCTCTCGCACAGCGTGAAACGGATCACCCATTAGAGGGAAGCTCCCCGACAACGCCTAGGCGAAGGCGGTTTGGGTGAGCCAGCCCGCCTCGAACTCTCCCGAGGCCACGATGACGGCGGGTCCGGTCATGTCGATCCGGCCGTCGGGGTGTTCGGTGATGAGGAGCGTCCCGCCGGGGAGGTCGACGGTGTAGGTGACGGGCTGCCCGGTGCGGGCCGGGTCGGCGCCGTCCCGGCGGATGGCGGCCACGGCGACGGCGCACGCGCCGGTGCCGCAGGAGCGGGTCTCGCCGGAGCCGCGCTCGTGGACGCGCATGGCGACGTGCCGGGGGCCGCGGTCGACGACGAACTCGACGTTGACCCCTGTGGGGTAGGCGGACGCCGGGCTGAACGGCGGGGCGGTGTACAGGTCTCCGGCGTCGTCGAGGCTTTCAACGAACGCCACCGCGTGCGGGTTCCCCATGTTCACGTTCCGCGCGGGCCAGGTGCGCTCGCCGACGGAGACGGTGACGTCGCCCTCGGGCAGTTCGGCGCGGCCCATCGACACGGTGACGTCGCCGGTCTTGTCGAGGTGCACGTGCTTGACGCCGCCGCGGGTGGCGACGGCGAGGTCGCCGGGCTCGACGTGGCCGGCGTGCTCGAGGTAGCGGGCGAAGACGCGCACGCCGTTGCCGCACATCTCGGCGATGGAGCCGTCGCTGTTGCGGTAGTCCATGAACCATTCGGCTTCGTCGGCCATGTGCGCGGCCTCGGGGTGGGCGGCGGACCGCACCACATGCAGCACTCCGTCCGCACCGATGCCGGCCCGGCGGTCGCAGAGCTTGGCGACGGCGCCCTCGGGCAGCTCGATGGCGTTGTCCGGGTCCGGGACGATCACGAAGTCGTTCTCGGTTCCGTGGCCCTTGAGGAAGGAGAGGGTGCTGTGCGTCACGGGCCCATCGTAAGCGACGGGCCTCAGCGCAGCCGGGCCACCCGGTACACGGCCAGCGCTACGACGACCAGCGCGACCAGCGCGTACAGCGCGGCCATGCGCCAGTCGGGGATGCGGCTGCCGCCCCGGGGCCGGAGCCCGGGCAGGCTGTAGCCGACCCGGCGCGCGGCCATCATTCCCCAGCCGGCGGCGCAGGCGCTGATGAGGAAGCCGAGCATGGCGACCACGGCTCCGCCGTCACCGAACTCGAAGGCGAGGGGGAAGGCGAACATGAGCGAGCCGGCGGCGGCCAGCATCACGATGGGGGTGAGCTGCCAGATCCGCAGGCGACGCTGCGGGCGCAGTTCGACCTCGAACTCGGGGCCGGTGGCGCCCTCGGCCGGGGCGTCCGGGCCGTCGGGGGTCAGCCGCGCGGGGTCGGCGGGCAGCCCGAGCGAGCCGGGACCGTCGGGCCCGGCCGACTGCGGCCCGGGCTCCTGTCGGGGCACCGGCCCGGAGGCAGGGTCCACACCGGACGGCCCGGCGAACTGCGCTGCGGGCCCTGCAAGGGCCGGAGCGGGCCCGGCAGAGTCCGCGGTCCCGCTGTGAAGCATCGGGTCCGCTTCCTGTCCGGTGTCTTCCCGCCCAGTGTCACGAGGGCCGGCCTCCATAGCCACGCGCCCTCCCCACTCGGACTTCGTACGCCGCTGTTCAGCAGTTTGATGATGGCATGGTCCAGAGGCCGAGACGGGCGCACGGGGCTTCCCGATGCCATCACGTGATCAGGCTGTGACCGCTCGTTCGACCAACGACTGCGCGAGTCCGGGGAGTTCCCCCCGGTCCGCGGCCGCTCCGCTGAGCCAGTGCACGCGCGGGTCCCGGCGGAACCAGGAGTCCTGGCGGCGGGCGAACCGCTTGGTGGCCCGTACGGTCTCGGCCCTCGCCTCGTCCTCGGTGCACTCGCCCGCGAGGGCGGCCAGCACCTGCTGGTACCCCAGCGCACGGGAGGCGGTGATCCCCTCGCGCAGCCCCCGGGCCTCCAGCGTCCGGACCTCGTCGACCAGCCCGGCCTCCCACATCCGGTCCACCCGCAGGGCGATCCGCTCGTCCAGCTCCGGCCTGGCCACGTCGACGCCGATCTGGACCGTGTCGTAGACGGACTCGTGGCCCGGCAGGTTGGCGGTGTACGGCTGCCCGGTGATCTCGATGACCTCCAGGGCGCGGACGATCCGGCGGCCGTTGCTGGGCAGGATGGCGTGGGCGGCGTCCGGGTCGACGGCGGCCAGCCGGGCGTGCAGGGCGCCGGGGCCGCGCAGGGTGAGCTCGTCCTCCAGGCGGGCCCGCACGGCCGGGTCGGTGCCGGGGAAGTCCATGGCGTCGAGCGCGGCGCGGACGTACAGCCCGGAGCCTCCGACGAGGACCGGTGTGCGGCCCTCGGCGAGCAGGGCGTCGATCTCCGCGCGGGCGAGGCGCTGGTACTCGGCGACGCTCGCGGTCTCGGTGACGTCCCAGACGTCGAGGAGGTGGTGCGGGACCCCTCCGCGTTCTTCGGGCGTCAGCTTGGCGGTGCCGATGTCCATCCCCCGGTACAGCTGCATGGAGTCCGCGTTGACGACCTCCCCGCCGAAGTGGTGGGCCAGGGCTACGCCCAGGTCGGACTTTCCGGCCGCGGTGGGACCGACGACGGCGATGACCCGCGGGGCGGGAGCTGCATTCCTCACTGCCACAGTCTCGCAAACCCTGCGGCGGATACCCGATCGAGTGACGTGACGGGATGTGGTCGGAGTCGTTGCCTTGGCGGGGTTCCGGGCCCGGCACGCCCGGGGGAGGCCGGTCCGGCCAAGGCGGAACTCCACTCACACGAAGAACGTTTATGGGAGTAGACATGGGTGTTTTCAGCCGGTTTTTTGGCCGTAAGGATCAGGGTTCGACCGAAGAGGCCGCTCCCGGAGAAGTGACGGCCACGCCCGAGGAAGCGGAGGCAGTGGTGGCTGAGGCGGAGGGTCCGGCGGCGGAAGCCGTGGAGATCCCGAAGCAGCAGTCGGTGGAGGCCGCCGCGGACAGCGAGACCGGCGAGGGCGCCCGTACGTAGCCCCCGGCAATGGAAGGTGACCCATGGGCCTCTTTGACAATCTGAAAGCCAAGCTCGGGCCGGCCAAGGACAAGGTCGGCGACCTCGCGCAGCAGCACGAGGGCAAGATCGGCGAGGGTCTGGACAAGGTGGCCAAGGTCGTGGACTCCAAGACCAAGGGCAAGTACAGCGACCAGATCACGACCGGCACGAGCAAGGCGAAGGGTGCTCTGGGCAAGATCGCCCACAAGGACGATCCCGGTCACGGTCCCGGCGGGCCGACGCCGCCGGCGACCGGCTGAGCCGTCCGCGAAGGGGTGCGGTGGAGGTGCGGTGGACCCCGCGCCCCTTCGGCATGACGCCGTCGGGCGGATCAGGACCAGGCGGCGACGAAGTAACCCACCCCGTACGGGGCGTCCTCGTACAGCAGCCGGCCGCCGAGTCCCGCACCCTCCGCGGCGCCCGCGAGGACCTGCCAGGGCGCCCGGCCGGCGGCCTGGAGTTCGGCGGCGAGCGTGAGGTCGAGCGCGGCGAGGGCGGCCGTGTCGGCGGTGGCGAGGGCCGAAGCGGCCGCGGCGTCGAAGGCTTCGGCCCGCTCGTCGAGGTAGCCGGGCGCCTTCAGGGTCCGGCAGGCGCTGCCGTCGCCCATGACGAGCAGGGCGACCCGCTCGTCCCGTACGGCGAGGTCGCGGCCCGTGCGCAGGGCCTCCCCGGTCGCCAGGGTCTGGTCCACCGCGAGCCCCTCGACGGGCGCGGCCCCCCAGCGCGCGTGCTCCAGCAGCCAGGCGCCGACGGCCAGGGTGAGCGGCAGCGGCCGCGCGCCGGCGTCCGGTCCGTCACCGAGCCGTACGCCGGAGTCGACCCCGAAGCCGTGGAAGCCGCCCCGGGAGCCCTGGGGGTACGGGCCGTCCTGCCCGGACCCGGCGGCGCCCACCACGACCAGCAAGCCGGGGCGGGAGGCCGCGAGCACGGCGATGGCGTCGGAGCAGGCGGTGCGGGCACCGTCCAGTTCGGCGGCGGCCCCTGCGGCGACCTCCGGCACGAGGAGCGGCGGGGCGGGACAGACGGCAGCGGCTACGAGCATGATCCGCAGCCTAGCCGGGCGCGGACCGGCGCGGGGCCCTTGCGGGGAGCCCGGCCGGAGCCCGGCGCGGCGTCGGTCGGCGGCGCGGGATCAGGCGGTCACGGCGCAGCCGGAGCTGGCCGGCGGCAGCGGGGCCGGGACGCCCAGGGTGGGGATGCCGAGCATGACCCCCGCCGGCTGGGCCGGGGCGGCGTTGCGCTTCTCCCACGCGTCGCCGGCGCGGGTGCGCCGCACGGAGCGCGCCGGGCCTTCGGCGAGCAGGTGGTGCGGGGCGGCGTAGGTGATGTCGACGGTCACGACGTCACCGGGGCGGACGTCCTCGTCCGGCTTGGTGAAGTGCACGAGGCGGTTGTCGGGGGCGCGGCCGGAGAGCCGGTGCGTGGCGCCGTCCTTGCGGCCCTCGCCCTCCGCGACCATGACTTCGAGGGTGCGGCCGACCTGCTTCTTGTTCTCCTCCCAGGAGATCTCCTCCTGGAGGGCGACCAGGCGCATGTACCGCTCCTGGACGACTTCCTTGGGGATCTGTCCCTCCATGTCCGCGGCGGGCGTGCCGGGGCGCTTGGAGTACTGGAAGGTGAAGGCGTTCGCGAAGCGGGCCTCGCGCACCGTGTGCATCGTCTGCTGGAAGTCCTCCTCGGTCTCGCCGGGGAAGCCGACGATGATGTCGGTGGAGATCGCCGCGTGCGGGATCGCGGCGCGCACCTTCTCGATGATGCCGAGGAAGCGCTCCTGCCGGTACGAGCGGCGCATGGCCTTGAGGATCGGGTCCGAGCCGGACTGGAGCGGCATGTGCAGCTGCGGCATCACGTTCGGGGTCTCGGCCATCGCCGCGATCACGTCGTCGGTGAAGTCGCGCGGGTGCGGGGAGGTGAACCGGACCCGCTCGAGGCCGTCGATCTGTCCGCACGCACGCAGCAGCTTCGAGAAGGCCTCGCGGTCACCGAGGTCGGAGCCGTAGGCGTTGACGTTCTGGCCGAGCAGGGTGATCTCCGAGACGCCCTCGGCGACCAGGGCCTCCACCTCCGCCAGGATGTCGCCGGGCCGGCGGTCCTCCTCCTTGCCGCGCAGCGCGGGGACGATGCAGAAGGTGCAGGTGTTGTTGCAGCCGACGGAGATCGAGACCCAGGCGGCGTAGGCGGACTCGCGGCGGGTCGGCAGCGTCGAGGGGAAGGCCTCCAACGACTCGGCGATCTCGACCTGTGCCTCTTCCTGGACGCGGGCGCGCTCCAGCAGGACGGGCAGCTTGCCGATGTTGTGGGTGCCGAAGACGACGTCGACCCACGGGGCCCGCCGGACGATCGTGTCGCGGTCCTTCTGCGCGAGGCAGCCGCCGACGGCGATCTGCATGCCGGGGCGCTTGTTCTTCATCGGGGCGAGCCGGCCGAGGTTGCCGTACAGCTTGTTGTCGGCGTTCTCTCGCACGGCGCAGGTGTTGAACACGACGACGTCGGCGTCGCCGTCCGAGCCCTCGGGCGCCCGCGTGTAGCCGGCGTCCTCCAGCAGACCGGAAAGCCGCTCGGAGTCGTGCACGTTCATCTGGCACCCGTAGGTGCGCACCTCGTAAGTTCCCTTGACGTCCACTGCCGTGCTCCGGTCGCTGCTGCTGGTCATGGAACAAGGGTAGGCGCTCCCCGGAAGCCCTCCGGCCCGCAGGGCCGCGGGGCGGAGGGTCCCCGTGGGGGGGCGGCCGGGCCGTGACAGGACGCCGGGCGGGGTGGCAGGATCGCCGGCGTGCACCTCGTACCGCCCCGCGTGAGCCGGCGTCGCGCCCTGTGGGGCCTGGCGGCGCTGCTTGCCGTGGCCGGGCTGCTGGTGTGGTGGCTGAGGCCCTTCGGGGCGCCCGAGCCCAGCGGGAGCCTCACGTTCAGCACGGGCGTCCGTACCGGCGTCTACCACCGCTACGGCGAACTGCTGGAGCAGGCGCTCGCGACGGACATGCCCCGCGTGAAGGTGCGGCTGGAGCCCAGCGAGGGCTCCCAGCAGAACCTCCAGCGGGTGGCCGCCGGGGAGGCCGGCTTCACCATCGCGACGGCGGACGCGGTCGCCAAGTACCGGCTCGACGGCAAACCGGGGGCCGAGCGGCTGCGGGGCGTCGCACGGCTCTACGACGACTACGTGCAGCTGGTGGTGCCCGCCGGGTCACCGGTGCAGTCGGCGCGTGACCTCAAGGGGAAGCGGGTCGCGGTCGGCCAGGCCGGGTCCGGGGTGCGGCTGATCTCCGACCGGCTGCTGGCGGCGGCCGATCTGGACCCGGCGCGGGACATCACCCCGGTGTCGATAGGCATCGACACCATGCCCGCGGAACTGGAGGCCGGGCGGATCGACGCGTTCTTCTGGTCCGGCGGCCTGCCGACCAACGCGGTACGGGAACTGTCCGAGCGCTACGAGATCCGGCTCGTGCAGCTGGGCGACCTCGTCGAACGGCTCCAGGGCAGCGGCACCCCGTCCCGCTACTACCGGGCGGCGGTGATGCCGCAGGACGCGTACGCACGGGCCCGCAACACTTCGGCGGTCGCCACGCTGGCGGTGCCGAACCTGCTGGTGACCAGGGACGACAGCAGTCCCGAGCTGACCGAGCGGTTCACCCGGACGGTCATTTCGAGCCGGGACCGGATCGGGCACGAGGTGCACGCCGCGCAGCTGGTGGACCTGCGGACGGCGATCTACACCGATCCGCTGGCGTTGCACGAGGGCGCGGCGCGCTACTACCGCTCGGTCAAGCCGTAGGCGGGGCGGTCCGCCCGTTCAGCAGCATCGTCGCCGCGGCGGCCGCGCCGATCAGGCCCGCGTCGGTCCCGAGGCTCGCGGGGACGACCCGCAGGTCCCGTACGAAGGACAGGGTCGCGTAGGAGGCCAGGTGCCGCCGTACCGGTTCGAAGAGGGTGTCCCCTGAGGCGGCGACACCGCCCCCGATGACCGCGATGCCGGTCTCCACCAGGGTCGCGGTGGCCGCGATGGCGGCGGCGAGGGCCCGGCCCGCCCGGTCGAACGCGGCGACGGCGACGGGCTCCCCTGCCCGGGCGGCGGCGGCCACCCCGGCGGCGGTGGCGTCCTGGTCCCCGGCCGGAGTCCAGCCCTGGGAGCGGGCCCAGCGGGCGATGGCCGTGCCGGAGGCGATGGATTCGACGCATCCCCGGCCGCCGCAGACGCACGGCTCGCCGTCGAAGGCGACGCTGATGTGGCCGATGTGGCCGGCGTTGCCGGTGGGACCGGGGTGGAGCCGGTTGTTCAGGACGAGGCCGCCGCCGACGCCGGTGGAGACCACCATGCACAGGGCGTCGGCATGGCCCCGGGCCGCGCCCAGCCAGTGCTCGGCCGCCGTCATGGCCACGCCGTCACCCGCCAGGACGGCCGGGATCCGCGCTCCGTGGGCCGCCAGCTCCGCCGAGACCCGCGCGAGGACGGGGAACCCGCGCCAGGCGGCGATGTTGACCGGGCTGACGGTGCCGCGCGAGGTGTCGACCGGGCCGGCGCTGCCGACGCCGCAGCGGACCACCGACGGCCACAGCGGGCTCCGCGCGAGGTCGGCGACGACTTCGGCGACGGCGGCCATCACCCCCTCGGCGTCGGTCCCGCGCGGGGTCGGCCGACGGGTGGTGGCCGTCATCGAACCGTCGGGGTGCACCAGCGCGCCGGCGATCTTCGTCCCGCCTATGTCGATCGCCACGCTGAGGCCGTCGGCCGGGCCGGGGCCGCGGTGCGCGGAGGGGGCGGTGGGGGAAGTGGTCACGGCTGCGCTCCTGGAAGGGGTCGGGGTTCAGTATGCGACCGGGGCCTGCGCCGTACTGTCGCGGGGTTCCAGCCGGGGCAGCTCGCTCTCCCGCACCCGCGGCGGGCCCCCGGCCAGGACGGCGAGCAGCTCCTCGGCCGCGAGCCGGCCGAAGCCCGCCGTGTCACGGACGAGGGCGGTCAGCCGGGGATGGGTGACCCGGCACAGGGCCGAGTCGTCCCAGGCCACCAGCGAGAGCCGGGCTGGGACGGGGATCCCGAGCCCGGCGGCGACGGCGGCGCCGGCCACCGCCATCACGTCGTTGTCGTAGACGAGCGCGGTGGGCGGCTCCGGGTCGGCGAGGACCCGCCGGGTGGCGGCGGCGCCCTCGGCGTCGGAGTAGTCGGTCACCACCGACCGGACCTGGGCGGGGTCCAGGCCGTGCCGCTCCGACCAGGCACGCAGCGAGGCCATCCGGCGGGCGGTGTGGGCGAGGGCGGGCAGACCCGCGACGTGCGTGATCCGGCGGTGTCCGAGCCGGTGGAGGTGGTCCAGTACCTGTGCCATGGCTCCGGCGTCGTCCGCCCAGATGGTGGACAGGGTGGCGGGCGGCTGCGCCCGGCCGTCGGGGCCGTCCGGTCCCGACGCCGCCGCCACGGCGGGCACCGTGGCCGCCGTGGCCGCCGTGGCCGTTTGCGCCGCCGTCTGCGTCGTCTGCGTCTGCGTCGTGCCGACCATCACGGCCGGGAGGCCGAGTCCGGTCAGGAGTTCCGGCCGGGGATCCTGCGTACGCGGGTCCACGACGATGACTCCGTCCACGCGCCGTTCCGCCCACCAGCGCCGGTAGACCGCGCACTCCGCGTCGATGTCCTCCACCACCTGGAACAGGAGCGCGATCCGCCCGGCCGCCAGCACCTCCTGTATGCCGGAGACGAGTTGGAGGAAGAACGACTCCACCCCGAGGGTGTGCGCGGGCCGGGCCAGGACCAGCCCGACCACGCCGGCGCGCGCCCCGGACAGGGCGCGCGCCGCGCTGTTGGGCTGCCAGCCGAGCTCTTCGGCGACGCGCCGGATCCTGGCCCGGGTGTCCTGGGAGACACCCGGCCGGCCGTTGAGGGCGAAGGAGACGGCGCTCTGCGACACCTCGGCCCGGCGGGCGATGTCCTTGATGGTGGGTCTGCGGGCCATGACCGGCTCATCCTCCTGCGGTGGCGCGAACTGCGATGGCCGGACCGTACGCGATCCGGCCCGGACAGACCGCCTCCCCCGCAGTTCCCCTCCGATTTCGAACTGCACGCGCCGTCAGGGCAGTTCGTCCCGGAGCGCCACGCACCGAGTGGACCGGGCACGTACACGTCCCGATGCGGACGAGGCCGTCGTCCAGCAGACCGGACCGGCCCTTCCGGCGTGAATCGCCCTGTTGACTTGCCCCTGAACTCCCGGCAGTTTTCCCGGGGTCCGGTGAATTCCTCCGAACTCCGGGACCCTCATGCCCGACGGCCTTCCCCTCCCGCGTCCCAGCCGCCCCCCGCGCTTCGGCGTCAACTACACGCCCGCGCGGGGCTGGTTCCACCACTGGCTGGACTTCGACCTCGGCGACGTACGCGCCGACCTCGACTCCATCGCCGCCCTCGGCCTGGACCACGTCCGCGTCTTCCCGCTCTGGCCGGTGTTCCAGCCGAACCGCACGCTGATCCGGCCGCGCGCGGTCGAGCAGCTGGTCGCGCTCGCCGACGCGGCCGCCGAGCGAGGGCTGGACGTCGCCGTGGACGGCCTGCAAGGGCACCTGTCGAGCTTCGACTTCCTGCCCGCGTGGACCGGAACCTGGCACCGGCGCAACATCTTCCGCGACCCCGATGTGGTCGCCGCCCAGGAGGAGTACCTGACCACGCTGGCCGCCGCCCTCGCGGACCGGTCCAACTTCCTCGGCATGACCGTGGGCAACGAGATCAACCAGTTCGCCGGCGCCCCGCACCCCGACCCCGACCGCATCGACGCCGCCCAGGCCGCGCGCTGGCTGGAGCGGATGCTGGCCGCCTGCGACAAGGGCGCTCCCGGGCGGTTCCACGTGCACGCCGAGTACGACGCCGCCTGGTACCAGGACGGGCACCCCTTCACCCCGGCCCAGGCGGCCCGGCTGGGCGCGGCCACCACCGTGCACTCCTGGGTGTTCAACGGCACGGCGCAGCGCCACGGGGCCGCCGGGACGGCGACCGAGCACCACGCCGCGTACCTGATCGAGCTCGCCAAGGCGTGGGCGCTGGACCCGTACCGGCCGGTGTGGCTCCAGGAAGTGGGGGCCCCGGCCCCGCTGGTCCCTCCCGAGGGGGCGGCGCGCTTCACCGAGGCCACCGTGGCGAACGCGCTGGACTGCCCGGACGTGTGGGGCGTGACCTGGTGGTGCTCGCACGACGTGTCCCGGGAGCTGGCGGACTTCCCGGCGCTGGAGTACGACCTCGGCCTGCTCACCAACGACCACCGGGTCAAGCCCGCCGGAGCCGCGCTGGCCCGGATCGCCGCCTCGTGGCGGGGGCGCGCGCACCGGCCGCCGCCCCGCTCGACCGCGCTCGCGCTCGACGTCGGCGGGGCGGAGGCCGCGCCGGGCAGGTCGGTGTGCGGGCCGGGCGGGGCGTTCTTCGAGGCCTGGGCGGCGCTGACCGCCCGGGGGCAGCGCCCGGCGGTGGTCCTGGCCGAGCTGGCCCGGGACCCGGCGCACCTTTCGGCGCGCGGCATCACCGAGGTACTGCACGTGCACGACGTGACCGGCACCGCCTGACCCTGCCCCGCGACGCACCGCCCGAGGAGCCCCCGTGCCCGAGCCCGGCAGCAGCGCCGAACCCTTTGCACCCGAACCCGGCACACCCCGAGCCGGCACACTTGAACCCGGCACACCCGCACCCCGTACACCCCAACCCGGCACCCCCGCACCCGGTACGGCCGACGCCCGAGCCCCCCGCGCACGGCCGGCCCGGCGGGAGGTGCTCACCGCAGGGGCCGCCGCGGGCGCGGCCGCCCTCCTCGGCGCGGGCACCCCGGCCCGAGCCGCCGCCGCACCCGCCACACCGGCCCTGCCCGTCACTGCGGCCACCCCCACCCTGGCCCCGTACGCCTCCTACTGGTTCCCGGACTCGCTCCCCCCGGGCGTCCCCGGTCCCGGGATCACCTGGCGCTCCCTCACACAGTGGACGCCCGAATCGGACCCCGACCTGGCCCACAACACCGCGAGCGTCCCCCTCGCACCCCGCTTCGCCCCGGTGCCGCCGAATCCGGGCGCCCGCGCCGGCCAGGCCCGTATCGCCGCGCTGGTCTCCTTCGCGCCGACCGCGGCGAACCCCTCCCAGGGTTCCGCGACCGCCGACCACTACGCCCTCACCCACTGGGCGTACCTCGACGAGCTGGTGTTCTGGGGCGGCTCCGCCGGCGAGGGCATCGTGCTCGCGCCGAACGCACCCGTCGTCGACGCCGCCCACCGCAACGGCGTCCCGGTCCTGGGCAACGTGTTCCTGCCGCCCGTCGCGTACGGCGGCGACCTCCAGTGGACCCGGGACCTCGTCCAACGGGACCCGCTGGGCCGTTTCCCGGTCGCGGACAAGCTCGTCGCGGTGGCGCGGGCCTATGGCTTCGACGGCTGGTTCGTCAACGCCGAGACCGACGGCGGGGACAGCGCCCTCGCCACCCGCATGCGGGAGTTCCTGCGCGCGCTGCGCGCCGCGGGCGAGCCGCACGGCCTGCGGATCACCTGGTACGACGCGATGAACAGCACCGGCCGGGTCGGCTGGCAGGGCGAACTGAACGCCCTCAACCAGGAGTTCTTCGAGGACCGGGCCGGCCCGGTCGCGGACGCGGTGTTCGTGGACTTCCGCTGGGACGCGCGCTCCTTGGCGGCCTCCGGCGCGCTCGCCGAGCGGCTGGGCCGCAGCCGCCACGAGTTGTGGGCGGCCGTGGACACCGAGTCCCGGGGCTGGGACGCGCCCGTCGACTGGGACGCCATCGTCCCGCGCGGGCGCGACCACGTCGTCAGCTACGGCTTCTACCGGCCCGAGTGGACGCTCGGCCACCTCACCGACCGCTCCCCCGGCGCCTTCCACGAGGCCGACGACCGCTTCTGGACGGGCGCCTCCCTCGACCCGGCCCGCCCCGCGCCCGAAGCCGGCTGGAGGGCTCCGGCGACCGCCGTGGCGGACCGCTCGACCGTCGTCGCGCTGCCCTTCGCCTGCGCCTTCAACACCGGGCACGGGCTGCGCTGGTACGAGGACGGGAAGGTCACCTCGGACGCGCCGTGGAACCACCTCGGGCTCCAGGACCGGCTCCCGGGCCGCCGCTGGGTGGTGGACACAGCAGGGCAACGCCCCGCCGTGACGCTGGACTTCGCCGGAGCCTGGCGCGGCGGCTCCAGCCTGCTCGTGGCGGGCGGGCTGAGCGCCCCGGCCGTGATCGGCCTGCACTGCACCCGCCTGCCGCTGTCCGGCCGCACCGTCGTGGAACTGGTCCATGCCACCGAGTCGGGGACGGTGGCGGTGGAGGTCGGGATCGCGCTGCGCGAGCCCGCCGCCCCGGGCGAGCCGCTCCCCTACCGCTGGCTCAAGGCCGCGACCCGCAGCGCCGGGTACGGCTGGCTGCGCGCCCGGGCCGTGCTCGACGCGCCGCGCGGGACGACCGCGTACGCGATCGCCGTACGGATCACCCCGCGCGGGACGATGCCGGTGCGCTGGCGGCTCGGGGCCCTGTCGGTGCGCGACACCGCAGCGCAGCGGCCCCCGGCCGCCCCGAGTGCCCTGGGAGTGGACGCCTCGGCCCAGCGGGACGGCACGGCCTGGCTCCGCCTCTCCTGGCACCGGGCAGCCGGGCCGGTCCGCCACTACGAGGTGCACCGGCGCCTGCCCGACGGCGCCCGGCGCTTCCTCGGCGGCACCTGCGGCACAGCCCTGTACCTGCCCGCCGTCACCCGCTCCGGCGCGGAGCCCGCGGCGGCGTTCGAGGTCCGGGCCGTGGACGAGCTGTACGCCGTCTCCGGCGCGGCCCGCACCACCCTGCGGTGGGCCTGAGCGTCAGGAGGCGTGGGGGGCGGTGCGCGGGACCGTGACCGTCACGCGCAGCCCGTGGGGCGGGTTCGTCGCATACGAGAGGGACCCGCCGCCCGAGGCGAGCAGCGCCCGGGAGATGGACAGTCCGAGGCCGGAGCCCTTGACGTTCTGGTGGCGTCCGCTGCGCCAGAAGCGGTCGCCGATCCGCTGGAGTTCCTCCTCGGTGAGGCCGGGGCCGCGGTCGGCGACGACCACGTGGACCGAGCGGTCCTGCGCGGTGACCGACACCTCGACCTCCTCTCCCTCGGGGGTGAACTTGAGGGCGTTGTCGATGACGGCGTCCAGGGCGCTGGACAGCGCGATGGGATCGGCCCACCCGGTGACGGCGGAGGGCCCGGTCTCCGTCAGCCGTACGCCCTTCTCCTCGGCGTAGGGACGCCAGGCGGCGACCCGTTCGGCGGTGAGGGCGCCGATGTCGGTCAGGCTGATCTCGGCGGTGGCGTGCTCGGCCAGCGCCAGGTCCAGCAGGTCGTCCAGGACCTGCGTCAGGCGTTTGCCCTCGGTGCGTACGGAGGCGATCTCCGCGTTGCCCTCGGGCAGTTCGAGGGCGAGCAGCTCGATCCGCAGGAGCAGCGCGGCGAGCGGGTTGCGCAGCTGGTGGGAGGCGTCGGCGACGAACGCCCGCTGCTGCTCCAGTACGTCTTCCACGTTGTCGGCCATCTCGTTGAACGAGTGGGCCAGGCGCTGGAGTTCCGGCGGGCCGCCGGCGGCGGCGACGCGGGAGTTCATCCGTCCGGTGGCGATGCCGTGGGCGGCGGCGTCCAGGGTCCGGACGGGCTTGAGGACCCAGCTGGTGAGCCGCAGGGCGGCCCCGAACGCCAGCAGCATGGCGGCGGCGAGACCGCCCGCGATCAGCAGCCAGCCCTGCAGGATCCGCCCCCGCAGCTGGCCGGTGGGCGATTCGGTGGCTACCACGGCGACGACGTCCCCGTCGAGGACGACCGGGGAGGCGACGAGGAGTTTCCCCTGGGTCTGCCAGGGCCACACCTGGCCCGGGTCGTGGCTCCGGCGTCCGGCCAGGGCTTCCTCGAAGGCCCGGCGGCCCTCGCCGGACTCCGGGAGCTGCCACCAGCCGGGGGCGCGGACCATGGCGTTGTCGTCGCGGTAGAAGATGCCGACGCGGATGCCGTACAGCTCCTGGTAGCGGGCCAGTTCCAGCTGGAGGGTCTCGCGGCGCTGGCCCGCGCCGGGGGCGGCCGAGCCCTCGGAGTCGATGACGAACTGGGCGAGGGCGGCGAAGCGGGCGCTGTCGTCGATCCGGTCGACGACCACCTTCTGCTGCTGGCCCGCGGCCAGGCTGACGGCGAGCGGGAAGCCGAGCGCGAGCAGGACGCCCGCCATGAGGACGATGAGCAGGGGGAGCAGTCGGGCGCGCACGACGGGATTTCCGCTAGGGGGCGGCCGGGGCGACGAGCCGGTAGCCCACCCCGCGGACGGTTTCGATGAGGGCCGGCATGCGCAGCTTGGAGCGCAGCGAGGCGACGTGGACTTCGAGGGTCCGCCCGGTGCCCTCCCAACTGGTGCGCCACACCTCGCTGATGATCTGCTCGCGCCGGAAGACGACCCCGGGGCGCTGGGCGAGCAGCGCGAGCAGGTCGAACTCCTTGCGGGTGAGGGGGACGTCGGCGCCGTCCACGGTGACGCGGCGGGTGGGCAGCTCGATGGCGACGGGGCCGAGCCGGACCACGGACGGGGCGCCGGTCCCGGTGGCGGCTGCCTCTTCGGAGGCGCCGGTGCGGCGGGCGACGGCATGGATGCGGGCGAGGAGCTCGCCGGTGTCGTAGGGCTTGACCACGTAGTCGTCGGCGCCCATGTTCAGGCCGTGGATGCGGGAGCGTACGTCGCCGCGCGCGGTCACCATGATCACGGGCGTGGCGGTGCGCTTGCGGATCTTGCCGCACACCTCGTAGCCGTCCTGGTCGGGCAGGCCGAGGTCGAGCAGGATCACACCGTAGGGCGGGGCGGAGGGCTGGGCACCGGGCGGCAGCAGGGCGTGGAGGGCCTCCTCGCCGCTGCGGGCATGGGTGACCTGGAAGCCGTGCCGGGCGAGGATCGCGGACAGCGCGGCGGCGACGTGGTCGTCGTCCTCGACGAGCAGCAGTCTCACGGGGCCCCTTCCTCTGTTGGTCCGTGGCGCACGGCGTGGCCACCCTGCATCCACGCCGATGCAGACTCCCACGTCAAGAGGGTTCCGGTCTTGCGAGTCTTCCGTTATGCACCCGGTACGCGTAAGAAGAGGCGCGCAAGGGAGCGGATCGCGGTCGCCCACGGAGCGTATCCGGGCGAGGCCGGATCGTTATGCTCAATTCTCCCTCAGATGTGATGACGGTGTGAGTTCCCCGTCACTACTGTCCTCCCAACCGACGGAGGACGGAGCAAGAAGCCGATGAGCGGAGTATCAGTGACCAAGGACGTGCAGGACGCGGCCGGTGCCGCGGACGACCTGGTCGTACTGAGCAACGTCAACAAGCACTTCGGCGCGCTGCACGTGCTTCAGAACATCGATCTGAGCATTGCCCGCGGTGAGGTCGTCGTGGTGATCGGTCCCTCGGGATCGGGCAAGTCCACGCTGTGCCGGACCATCAACCGGCTGGAGACGATCGATTCGGGGACCATCACGGTCGACGGCAAGGAACTGCCTTCCGAGGGCAGGGAGTTGGCGCGGCTGCGGGCCGATGTCGGCATGGTCTTCCAGTCCTTCAACCTGTTCGCGCACAAGACGGTGCTGCAGAACGTGATGCTGGGACAGCTCAAGGTCCGCAAGACGGACCAGGCGGCGGCGCTGGAGAAGGCGAAGTCGCTGCTGGACCGGGTGGGGGTCGGCTCGCAGGCGGACAAGTACCCGGCGCAGCTCTCCGGTGGCCAGCAGCAGCGCGTGGCGATCGCCCGGGCGCTGGCGATGGACCCGAAGGTGATGCTGTTCGACGAGCCGACCTCGGCTCTCGACCCGGAGATGATCAACGAGGTGCTGGAGGTCATGCAGCAGCTCGCCCGGGAGGGCATGACGATGGTGGTCGTCACGCACGAGATGGGCTTCGCCCGCTCCGCGGCCAACCGGGTCGTCTTCATGGCGGACGGGAAGATCGTCGAAGAGGCCGCGCCGGAGCAGTTCTTCGCCAACCCGCGCAGCGACCGTGCCAAGGACTTCCTGTCGAAGATCCTGCACCACTGACGGTCCTTGTCTGGTAGTGATCCGGTGGCGGCCCGGATCCACGTGTCGCTCGCCGTCCAACAACGTCTGATCCGAGGGAAGTTCACGATGAAGCTTTACAAGGCCGGTGCGGCCGTGGCCGCGGCCGTCGCTCTCGCCCTGACCGCGACCGCCTGCGGCGGCGGCAGCAGCGACAAGTCCTCCGGCGGCGACTCGGCCGGTGGTGGCAAGGGCAAGATCGTCATCGGCATCAAGTTCGACCAGCCGGGTGTGGGTCTCAAGACCCCGGACGGCAAGTTCACCGGGTTCGACGTCGACGTCGCGACGTACGTGGCCAAGGAACTCGGCTACGAGGCCAACCAGATCGAGTTCAAGCAGGCCGTCAGCTCCGAGCGCGAGAACCTGATCGCCAACGGCGACGTCAAGCTGGTCGTCGCGAGCTACTCGATCAACGACAAGCGCAAGGAGAAGGTCGACTTCGCCGGCCCGTACTTCCTCGCCCACCAGGACCTGCTGGTCCGCGCCGACGAGACCTCGATCACCAAGGCCGAGGACCTCAACAAGAAGAAGCTCTGCTCCGTCACCGGCTCCACCTCGGCGCAGAACGTCAAGACCAAGCTCGCTCCCGAGGCGGACCTCCAGCAGTTCCCCGGCTACTCCGAGTGCCTCACCGGCCTGGAGAACAAGGCCGTGGACGCCCTGACCACGGACAACTCGATCCTCGCGGGCTACGCCGCGCAGGAGAAGAACAAGGGCAAGTTCAAGCTGGCCGGGCTGAGCCTGAGCAACGAGAACTACGGCATCGGCCTCAAGAAGGGCGACAAGGACCTGCAGACCAAGGTCAACGCCGCCCTCAAGAAGATGGTCACCGACGGTGCCTGGGACGCGGCCGTGAAGAAGAACTTCGGGCCGGCCGACTACAAGAACGAGCCTGCCCCGCAGATCACCGAAGGCAGCTGATTCCCCGGTGGGGAGCGTCGCCGCCCGCCTGCCGCGGGCGTCGGCGCACCCCACCGGCCATCCTGGGGAGAGCGCAGGGCAACGTGTTCGACTTTCTTGATTCCGGGCAGTACGACCTGCTCGGAGCCTTCTGGGTGACGGTTCAGCTCACCCTCTACTCGGCGGCGGGCTCCCTCATATGGGGCACCGTCCTGGCCGGGATACGGGTCAGCCCGGTCCCGCTGATGCGCGGCTTCGCCGCCGTGTACGTCAACGTGGTGCGCAACACGCCGCTGACCGCGCTGATCCTCGGCTGCTCACTGGGCCTCAGCCAGACCCTGGGCATCACGCTCGGCGGTGACACCTTCAAGGAGACCGGCTTCCGGCTGGCCGTCCTCGGCCTGACCGCCTACACCGGCACCTTCGTCTGCGAGGCGCTGCGCTCCGGCATCAACACCGTGCCCGTCGGGCAGGCCGAGGCCGCCCGCGCGCTGGGTCTGAGCTTCTTCCAGGTGCTCACGCTGATCGTGCTCCCCCAGGCCTTCCGGGCGGTCATCGCCCCCCTCGCGAACGTGCTGATCGCCCTCACCAAGAACACCACGGTGGCGGCGGCCATCGGCGTGGCCGAAGCGGCCCTGCTGATGAAGGAAATGATCGAGAACGAGGCGCAGGCGCTCTTCGAGGTCTTCGCGGTGTTCGCCTTCGGCTTCGTCGTACTCACCCTCCCCACCGGCCTGCTGCTCGGCTGGGCGGCCAAGCGAATGGCGGTGAAGCGATGAGCACCGTGCTGTACGACACCCCCGGCCCGAAGGCCAAGGTCCGCAACTGGATCTACTCCGCCGTGTTCATCGTGCTGCTGGGCCTCGCCCTGTGGTGGGCGCTGGGCCTGATGGCGGACAAGCACCAGCTCGACGGCGACAAGTGGAGCCCGTTCGTCACCGACGGGCAGGTCTGGACGACGTTCCTGATCCCCGGCCTGCTGGAGACGCTGAAGGCCGGTGTGATCGCCATGGTGATCGCGCTTCCGCTCGGCGCGCTGTTCGGGATCGGCCGGCTCTCCGACCACGCCTGGGTGCGCGTCCCGGTCGGGGCGGTCGTGGAGTTCTTCCGCGCCATCCCGGTCCTGATGCTGATGCTGTTCGGCAGCGCCCTGTACGTGCAGTACTCCAGCGTCGAGTCCGAGATCCGGCCGCTGTACGCGGTGGTCACGGGCCTGGTCCTGTACAACGCCTCGGTCATCGCGGAGATCGTCCGCGCCGGCATCCAGTCGCTGCCGCGCGGACAGACGGACGCGGCCAAGGCGATCGGCATGCGCAAGGGCCAGACGATGGCCTACGTCCTGCTCCCGCAGGCCGTGACGGCCATGCTGCCGGCGCTGGTGAGCCAGCTCGTGGTGATCCTCAAGGACACCGCGCTCGGTGGCGCGGTCCTGGGTTACGGGGAGCTGCTGTCGATGAGCCGGCAGATCTCGGCGAACTACAGCAACACCATCCCGAGCCTGATCGTGATCGCGGCGCTGTTCGTCGCGGTGAACTACGGCCTCGCCTCGTCCGCCTCCTGGCTGGAGGGCCGGCTGCGGCAGTCGAAGAAGAGCACCGGCGCGGTCGTCGGTGTGGCGGAGGCCAGCGACCTGGCAACCGGCAACAACAGCGTGGGGTGACTCCCGGCCGACGCGGACCGAGTGCCCGCTGACGGTAAGTCCGCTGATGCGAAGTCAGTCATAGTGCGTAGCCTGTGTGGTGCGGCGGAATCCTCCGCCGCACCACACAGTGCTGTCCGGACCGGTGTCACTTGACGCAGGCACTTCCAGTCGGTTGCATACGTTGTGTGATCACATACCGGACATCGGGAGCCGCATCATGGACCCGGTGATCGTCGTCGGCGCGGGGCCCGTCGGGCTGTCCCTGTCCCTCGCCCTGGCCGGCCAGGGCGTGCCCTCCGTCGTACTGGACGAAGGGCCCGGCAAGGACGAGCCCCGGCCGGCCCGTTCCGTCGTCCTGCACGCCGACACCGCCTCCATGGCCCACCGGCTCGGCTGTACGACGCTGCGCGACGAAGGGGCGTACTACGCGGCCTGGCGCACGATGCGGCGGGGCCGCGACGCCCGGCGGATCACCTTCGAGGACCACCCGGCGCCGCTGCACCTGCCGCAGCACGCCCTGACGCGCGGACTGCGGGACGCCGCCGCCATCCACCCGCTGGTCCGGCTGATCACCGACACCCGGCTGGACGCCCTGGAGCAGGACGGCCGCGGGGTGACCGCCCACACCCAGGGCGCCGAGACCACCTGGTGGCGCGGAAGCCACCTCGTGGGCTGCGACGGGGCCCGCTCGACCGTACGCAAGCTGCTCGGCATCCGCTTCCCCGGCCGGACCGCCGTCGAGCGGCACGCCGTGGCCGCGCTGCGCACCGAACTCCCCTGGCCCGGCGAGGCCTTGCTGCAGCGCGGCGCGACGGGCGAGGTCACCGCCCGGCCGCTGCCCGACGGGGTGTGGCGGCTGGACTGGCTGCTCCCGCCGCGCGGAGGGCTCGTCACCCCCGACGCGCTCGTGACCCTGATCCGGGACACCCTGGCGGCGTGGTGCGGGGGCACGACTCCCCCGTACGACCTGATCGACACCGGTGTGCACACCCTGCACCACCGGCTCGCCCGGCGCTGGCGCGACGGCCGGGCCTTCCTCGCCGGGGACGCGGCGCACCTGCTGGGCGCGCTCGGCACCCAGGGGGTCGAGGAGGGGCTGCGGGACGCCGAGAACCTGGCCTGGAAGCTGGCGCTGGACTGGCACCAGGGGGCCTCCGAGGCACTGCTGGACAGCTACGAGGACGAGCGGCGCCGGGCGGTCGCGGCCCGGCTGCGCGTCGCCGACCAGGCACTGCCCGCCCTGCGCGGCGGGGGCGGACTGCGCGGCGGGGGCGGACTGCGCACCTACCTTCCCGGAGCGGCGCGTTCCGCCGAGAGCCTGCTCACCGACGGCCACCTCGGCCGGGGTGCGCTGGGCGGGGAACCGGCGTACGCCCCGCCGGTGGCCGTACGGGAAGTGCCGACCGCCACCGAACCCGGCGCTCCGGTGGCGAACGTACCGGTGACCGCGCCCGACGGGTCGACGGTGCCGCTGCGGGACCTGCTGGGGCGGGGCCGGCTGCTGGTGCTCCTGGTCGCACCCGGCACCGGGGTGTGGGACCGGCGGCACTGGCTGGGCGCCGGGCTGATGCCCCGGCTCGCGGCGGCCGTCAGCGCCCTGCCCGTCCGGGCGGAACTCCTGGTGGCCGACGGCTACCCGGGCGCTGCGGCACACACCGTGCTGCTGGTCCGTCCCGACGGCCATCTCGCGGCGACCTTCGCCGGGGTGCGTCCGGCGGAACTGTACGAGGCGGCCGACGCCGTCCGCTGCGGCGCCCCGGCCGCGGCGCAGGACGCCGCGCCCCCGCTCAAGGAGACCTCCGTCACCCCCACGGGCGTGATCGATTGACCCCGTGCCCGTCTCGTGCTTCACTCGCGGGCATGACCGGCATCGACGTACGCCTGTGGCGGAGGGTCCACATGGACCTGCTCCGCTACGCGGGCTGCGTGTGTCGCCCTTCCTGCTGATTCGCCCCTTCCTCCGCGCCGCCCCCAGACCCTGGTCCCGTGTCCTTCCGGGACCGGCGGCGCGCACCTTCGCGAACTCCCAGGACGGTCATTCCTCATGTCTGCGCCCACGCACGCGCCTGCCCCTGTCAGTGCCCCCGCTGCTGCCTCACCGACGACGGCGGAGCTGCTCGCCTTCGTACTGCGCACCGCGGCCGACCCCGAACTCGTCGCCTCGCTCCCCCTGGACCCGGAAGGACGCACGTGGATCCGGCTGGACGGTCCCGGCGGCAGCGAGGCCTGGCTGATCGGCTGGCCGCCAGGCACCGGCACGGGCTGGCACGACCACGCCGAGTCGCGGGGCGCGTTCGCCACCGCCCGCGGGAAGCTCACCGAACGCTCGCTGGCCGTGCGCCTGCCGTCGGAGGGCTGGCGGAGCCTGGAGCTGGCGCCGGACGTGGACCGGGGCCGCGGCGTTCCGGCGGGCGCGGGGCGGGGTTTCGGTGAGCACCACGTGCACGAGGTGCTCAACGAGTCGCGGACCGAGCACGCCGTCTCGGTGCACGCGTACTACCCGCCGCTCCCGCTGATCCGCCGCTACAGCCGCACCGGTCCGGTGCTCCGGCTGGAGCACGTCGAGCGTCCGGCGGATTGGCAGTGAGCGCCGCACCGCAGGGCATCGACGCCCTCGTCGACCGGCTCCGTACGACCTACACGCGCCTCTCGCCGGACGAGGCACACGCCGCTTCGCGGGGAGAAGCACTCCTGGTCGACATCCGCTACCAGGCACTGCGCGAGCGGGACGGGCTGATCCCGGGCGCCGTGGTCGTCGAGCGCAACGAGCTGGAGTGGCGGCTCGACCCCCAGGGCTCCCACCGCCTTCCCGAGGCCACCGGACACGACCTGCGGGTGGTGGTGATCTGCAACGAGGGCTACGCCTCGACGCTGGCCGCGGCCTCCCTGCACGCACTGGGCCTCCACCGCGCGACCGACCTGACGGGCGGCTTCCAGGCCTGGAAGTCGGCCGGCCTCCCCGTCACCCCGGCGAAGGACGCCGCGCGGGCCTGACTTCGGGGCCCGGCCGGGCAACCGGCTGCCCCGGGGGTTCAGCCCCCGGGGCGTTCTTCCCCGTCCATGCCCTCGCCGTCCGCACCGTTCTCGTTCTCGGTTTCCAGCGCGCGGCGGACCACCCGCAGGGCCATGCCTTCCGGGTATCCCTTGCGCGCCAGCATCCCGGCGAGGCGCCGGATCCGTTTGTCCCGCTCAAGGCCCCGGGTCGCCCGGAGCTTGCGCTCCACGAGCTCCCGGGCCGTCTGCTCCTCCTGCGCGGAGTCCAGCTGTTCCAGGGCTTCCTGGACGAGGGTGGCGTGCACCCCCTTGGTCCGCAGCTCCTGGGCGAGCGCCCGGCGGGCCAGTCCCCGGCCGCGGTGGCGGGACTCGACCCACGCTCCGGCGAAGGCGGCGTCATCGATCAGGCCCACCTCCTCGTACCGGGAGAGGACCTCCTGCGACACCTCCTCGGGGATGCCCCGCTTCTCCAGGGCGTCCGCGAGCTGCCGCCGGGTACGCGGCATCCCGGTGAGCAGGCGCAAGCAGATCGCCCGCGCCTGCTCTTCGGGACTCTGGGGCGGCAGCTCCTGGCGGCCCTCCCGGCCGCCCTCCCCGCCGCCCCTTTCCTGCTCCCGCACGGATCAGCTCTTGGCCACGGCGGCCTTGGCCGTCGTCTTGGCCTTCGCCGCCGGGGCGGGCACGGCCGAGGCGTCGGCGGGCGCCTGCGCACCGGCTTCCGCGTCGGCGTCCTTGCGCACGCCGACGCCCAGCTTCTCCTTGATCTTCCGCTCGATCTCGTTGGCGAGATCGGGGTTGTCCTTGAGGAAGTTGCGGGCGTTCTCCTTGCCCTGGCCCAGCTGGTCGCCCTCGTACGTGTACCAGGCACCGGCCTTGCGCACGAAGCCGTGCTCCACGCCCATGTCGATCAGACCGCCCTCGCGGCTGATGCCCTGGCCGTAGAGGATGTCGAACTCGGCCTGCTTGAAGGGCGGCGCGACCTTGTTCTTGACGACCTTGACGCGGGTACGGTTGCCGACCGCGTCGGTGCCGTCCTTGAGGGTCTCGATGCGGCGGATGTCGAGGCGCACGGAGGCGTAGAACTTGAGCGCGCGGCCACCGGTGGTGGTCTCGGGCGAGCCGAACATCACACCGATCTTCTCGCGGAGCTGGTTGATGAAGATCGCGGTGGTCTTCGACTGGTTGAGAGCACCGGTGATCTTGCGCAGCGCCTGGCTCATCAGACGGGCCTGGAGACCCACGTGCGAGTCACCCATCTCACCCTCGATCTCCGCACGGGGCACGAGCGCCGCGACGGAGTCGATGACGATCAGGTCGAGCGCGCCGGAGCGGACCAGCATGTCCACGATCTCCAGCGCCTGCTCGCCGGTGTCCGGCTGCGACAGGATGAGGTTGTCGGTGTCGACGCCGAGCGCCTTCGCGTACTCGGGGTCGAGCGCGTGCTCGGCGTCGACGAAGGCGACGGTGCCGCCGGCCTTCTGCGCGTTGGCGACGGCGTGGAGAGTCAGGGTGGTCTTACCGGAGGACTCCGGTCCGTACACCTCGATCACACGGCCGCGGGGCAGCCCGCCGACGCCGAGCGCGATGTCCAGCGCGGTCGACCCGGTGGGGATGACCTCGATGGGGTCGTTCGGCTTGTCGCCGAGGCGCATGACCGCACCCTTGCCGAATTGCCGTTCAATCTGTGCGAGCGCGGCGTCGAGAGCCTTCTCGCGGTCGGTGCCTGCCATGGGTTCCACCCGGTTTGCTTGAGTCGATCGCTTCACGCCATTGACGCTAACGCCTGCCACTGACAATGCGCTCCCACGCCCGGTTCGGCTGTGGATAACCCATGAGAATGCGTGTTCGATTTTCCTGTCAAGCCGACCGGGCCGCCGACCCGGCCCGGGTCACTTCACTTCTGCCGCGACCTTCCACGGCACGATGACGAGGGGGCAGGCGCGACCGGGGTCGGGGCGGCAGTGGCGCACCGCGGTGATCGTGCTGATGCCGGGGCCCGCGGCGTGGAAGACGGCGCTCGCACCGCCGCTCGGCGTCGTGCCGCCAGCGGTCCGCCGCAGCACCAGGGGGACGGCGGCCACCGGAACGTCCCAGGAGTAGTTGAGCCCGCCGCTGCGGTAGCCGGTGAGCCTGACCTCCACGTCGTCACCGGGATTCAGGACCACGTTCCGGCCGTCGTCCACGTTCGTCAGCGTCACCCGCGTGGCCATCGCGGCCGGACCCGCCGAGGACGGACGGGACTGGGCGGCGGCCGGCACGGAAGCCGTGACCGCGGCCAGGAGCACGCCCAGGCCCAGCGGGACAACGGCGCACTTCGACGTCTTCATGATCTCCCCGAGGGCAGTCGGACCGGGCGGAGCGGTCTCCGCCCGCGAGAGCCATGCTCACCCGCGGACAGGGGAAGAACCGTGGACAACACCCCCGAACAGCCTGATCGGGTGACTCCGTCAGGGAGCCGGCGATCGGCCGGGCTGTCCGGCCGGGCCGGCGGTGAGGACGTTGCCCGCCCGCCGGAGCGTCGTGCCGGCCGCCCGCCGTCGACGTCAGTCCTGGTCCGCGCCGGCCAGGGCCTGCGTGATCACACGCGTGGCGAAGTCGCGGTCGTCGGTGAGCCGGTTGATGTGCTCCGCGAGCAGCAGGGCCGTGGCCTCCAGGGCGTTCATCTCGTCCCCGGTCCAGTCTCCGTACTGCTTGCGCCACAGGTTGGGGCTCAGGCCGGTGGCGGCCGCGACGACCAGGCCGGTCATGGTGGGCACGACCTCCGGGCGGACGCTCTTGGGCATCATCCGCATCGAGGCGACGAAGCCGGGAACCACGTACTCGATGACGTCCCTGTCGTGCTTCTCGTAAGCCATCCGCAGCCACTGCGTGAACATGTAGATCAACGTGCAAGTGCCGTCCACCAGGTCATCGGCTTCCTTGCGGCCCAACGACGCGGTGAACTGGTCGATCAGCCGCCGCTGTTCGGGGTCGGCACCGTCCTTGCCCCCGTAGACGGTTCTGAGCCGCGAGTCGATCACCATCAGCGCCGTGCCCACATCGCCGGCGGGAGCGTACTGGGCGTCGCAGGGCGATGGCACAGGATTCCTCCTCGGGTGACCGTGGGCAACGCGGCGTGTCCGTACAGTAGCCCGCCGAGGAGGAGGCGGGCTGCCGAATGCCGACGCCGGCCCCCGGCACGGCGCGGCGCCGCCCCCGCCGCGGGAGGGCGGCGGGGGCGGCGGGCAGCGGTTACGGCTTGGGGAGGGTGCAGCCGGGGCGGGTGAGGTCGATCTTGTTGCCGGCGCCTATGCAGGGGACGATGATGTACGTCTCCTGGGCGTAGTTGATGCCCTGGCGGACCGTGACCACGCCGTTCTGGTCCACCTCGCACGGGTTGTTGTCCGTGCAGCGCTCGCCGTCCTCGTTGCCGGTGTTGTTCACGGCGACGACCTTGCCGGTCGTGGTGTCGATCACCGGCGAACCGGAGGTGCCGCCGATGGTGTTGCACGACGGGGTGTAGCGGACCGAGTCCTTCCAGGTCCAGGAACCTTCCTTGAGGCGGTAGGCGAACCCGTCGACGTTGCAGCTGTAGGTCCGCTTCCAGTAGCCCGAGACGACCTTGATCGGCGTCCCCTGTACCGGGTGGGCGTCGTTGAGGGTCAGCGCGCTGATGCCGTACTGGCTCTGGATCTGCGCGTACGTCGAGGTCAGCTGGTAGATCGAGATGTCGGTGTCGGTCATCGTCGCGTACGCGACCTTGTTCGCCCGCAGCGTCGCCACCCTGCCGCCGCTCGCGCCCAGCAGCGAGAACGAGCGGGTGGACGACTGGTCCTTGATGACCTGGCCCGGCTGGGGGAAGCCCGTTTCCAGGCAGTGCCCGTTGGACAGGACGAGCGCGGGGTCGTTCGGCTGCGAGCCGGGGGCGCGCACGACGGAGCCGGAGCAGTTGCTGAGCGCGACCGTTCCCGCGTAGTTGACCGTGACGGCCTGCGCCGCCCGGTCCTGCGAGAAGGCCGGTGCCTGCGGGGCCGCGTCCCGGGGTACGGAGGCCACGGCCGGTGCCGCTCCCGCTCCGATCAGCAGCAGGGAGAGCACGGCGCCGGCGAGAGGCTTGTTCATGTGGGGGTTCCCCTCTGGTGACGATGCAACCGAAGATCCTTCGGTTGTCATGCGCATTGTTGGGACCTCGCGCCCAACCCACAAGAGGGCATGGCCCGTTGGGGAAACCCGCTATCACCGGGGCAGTTGGCCACCCGCTGGCCGAAACCACACCCCGACCGTCCCCCACACCACCCCCAACTGCCCCAAGGGGCCCATCCGGTGACGAACACGGGTGGGTGCGGCATACCCGCCCCCATGGGGCCGCGGCCGGACCCGGTCCCGGACTCCCCCACACCCATCGGTACTCTGCGGTGCCCCCGATGACCGAGGGCGCTCATTCCGCTTTGGAGGAACCATGGCCATCAAGAAGGCCACGATCCAGCAGCAGGTGGCCGAGGCCATCGCCCAGATCAACCCGGCCGACCGGCCCATCGTCACGATCCAGGCCATCGCCGGCCCCAGCGTCTGGCTGATGAGCATGCTGGGCCTGATCGGCCAGATGTTCCTCACCTACTACTTCGTCACGGTGACCGAGCAGGCCGTGGTCCTCCACAAGGCGAGCCGGATGAGCAACCGGCCGCAGGAGATCGTCTTCGCCATACCGCCGGCCCAGGCCGTCGGCGCGGTCACCGAAGTCAAGCGCAACGCCGTCTGGAGCTCGTTCCGCTTCCAGCTCCCCGGTCAGGAGCGGCCGACCCGGATGAACGTGCACCGGCTCTGGCGCAACGAGATGGACCAGCTGATCGGGCTGCTGACGGGGCAGAGCCAGCCGGTCGCCTGACCGGCCGTGGCGGTGGCCGGATCCCGCCGGATCCGGCCACCGAAAAACGCACTCACCGAGTGACAACCCAAGGTTGACAGTCCTTCGACTGTCAACCTACGGTTGCATCATGACGAACCCTCCCGTGGAACCAGTTCGCATGACCAGCCCGGTACGCCTCGACGACCTGATCGAGGCCATCAAGAAGGTCCACCCCGACACCCTGGAGCAACTCAGCGGAGCCGTCGTCGCCGCCGAGCACCTCGGTGACGTCGCGGACCACCTCATCGGCCACTTCGTGGACCAGGCCCGCCGCTCCGGCGCCTCCTGGACCGACATCGGCCGCAGCATGGGCGTCACCCGCCAGGCCGCACAGAAACGCTTCGTCCCCAAGGCCGACAAGGCGGGGGACGGGGGCGAGGGAACCGAGGCCGACGCCGGCCAGGGTTTCGCCCGCTTCACCCCGCGCGCCCGCGGGGTCGTCGTGGCCTCGCAGAACGAGGCCCGCGCCACCGGCAGCACCGAGATCCGCACCGAACACCTGGTGCTCGGCCTGCTCGCCGAGCCCGAGGGGATCGCCGCGCTCGTCCTGAGCGGGCAGCACGTGACCGAGGACGCCGTACGCGCCGCCGTCACCCCGCTCCTGCCCGAACCCGTCGACCCGGCCGAACTGCCGGCCCTGACCCCCTTCGACGCCGGCGCGAAGAAAGCCCTGGAGCTGACCTTCCGCGAGGCCCTGCGCCTCGGCCACCCCTACGTCGGCACCGAGCACATCCTGCTCGCGCTCCTCGAACTGGAGAACGGGCAGGGCGTGCTCAGCGGCCTCGGCCTGGAGAAGAGCGCCGTCGAGGCGGCCGTCACCGACGCCCTGGAAGCCGTCGTCGGAGGGACGCAGGAGGAGTAGCGGCGGAGTCGGCGCCGGCTCCCCGTCGCCCGCCGTCGGGGGTGTCGGCGCCCTCCGTCACCTCGTAGCGCTTCACGTACGCGCCGAGGAAGGCCTGGAGCGTGGCGACGGCCGGGATCGCGATGAGCGCCCCGACCGCTCCCAGCAGTGCGGTGCCCGCTATGACCGAGCCGAAGGCGACCGCCGGATGGATGTCCACCGTCTTCGCGGTGAGCTTGGGCTGGAGCACGTAGTTCTCGAACTGCTGGTAGACCACCACGAATCCCAGCACGTACAGCGCGTACCAGGGCTCGACCGTGAAGGCGATCAGCATGGGCAGCGCGCCCGCCAGGTAGGTGCCGATGGTGGGGACGAACTGCGACACCAGGCCGACCCACACCGCGAGCGCCGGCGCGTACGGCACCTGGAGGACGGCGAACACCACGTAGTGGGCGATGCCGGAGATCAGTGCCATCAGCCCGCGCGAGTAGAGGTACCCGCCCGTCTTCGCGACGGCGATCTCCCACGCGCGCAGCACCTCGGACTGCTTGGCGGGCGGCAGTACGGAGCACAGCGCGCGCCGCAGCCGCGGCCCGTCGGCGGCGAAGTAGAAGGAGAACAGCCCGACGGTCAGCAGCTTGAACAGGCCGCCGAGCACGGTGGCGGACACGTCGAGCACTCCGCTCGCGCTGTTGCGCACGTACTTCTGCAGCCAGTCCGAGTGCAGCAGGCTGTCCTGGATCTCCAGCCGGGACAGATCGGTGTGGAACGTCGTGTTGACCGATCTGATCACGGAGTCGAGGGTGCGGGGGAAGCCCTCCACCATGTCGACGATCTGACCGGCGAGCATCGAGCCGAGCAGCGCCACGAATCCGGCGGCCGCGACGAACACCCCGAGGAAGACCAGGAAGGTGGCGAGTCCGCGGCGCATGCCGCGGGCCGCCATCCGGGACACGGCGGGCTCGACCGCGAGCGCGAGGAAGAAGGCGATCAGGATGTTGACGAGCAGCCCGATCAGCTGGTGGAAGGCCCAGCTGCCGAGCTGGAAACAGGCGACGAGGGCCAGTACGAGGATCACCGCGCGCGGCAGCCAGCGGGGCATCCGGGCCCCGGCCGTCGCCGTGGTCGCCGCTCCCTCGTCCGCCGCCGGCCGGTCGGCCCGGTCCGCGTGCTCGGGGTGATCAGGGTGTTCGCCCGCTTCGGGCCGTCCGGGGGTCGTCGTCTCTTCAGTCGCTGCCACGCACCCCAGTCTGACCCACCCCGCACCCGGACGGCCCGGCCGGGCTCCTGGTCAGCGCAGTGAGGCGGGCACGTCCATCGCCGAACACACCGCGCGCCACACGTCCTTGGCTTCCCAGCCCGCCTCCAGCGCCTGGTGGACGGTGCGTCCGCCGAGCTCCGTCATGACGTGGTCCCGCGCGAAGGAGTCCGCGTAGGCCGCCCCGAAGTACTCGGCCATCCGCTCCCAGAAAATCGTCAACCGCATGCCACCAGTATCCCGCCCCGGAGAGTGCACCGGCCGCGTTCGCACCCCCCGGCCCGCATCCGGCGCCCTACGGTTTCCCGCATGCCTGGAGACGAAGCCGCGCCGGCCGCGACCACCCCGCTGGCCCGCGCCGAGCGGTTCATCTGGCTCACGGCGCGGGTGCTGGAGCAGCGCCGGTTCGCGTTCCACTTCCTCGGCGGCGACGCCGACGGGGTGGACGCCGCCCTCGGGGCGTACCTGGGGGCCGACGGCGGCTACGGGCACGCGCTCGATCCGGATCTGCGCGGACCGCTGAGCCAGCCGCTGCATGCCGCGTACGCCCTGCGGGTGCTGGACGCCCTCGGCCGGTGCGCGGGCCGGCGGGTGGAGCAGCTCTGCGGGCACCTGGCCTCGGTCTCCACCCCGGACGGCGCCCTTCCGGCGGTGCTGCCCGGCCCGGGCGGCCATCCGGCGGCCCCGTACCGCTCGGTGCCCGCGGATCCGCCGGGGGCGCTGCTGACCACCGGCCCCGTCGTCGGCGCGCTGCACCGCAACCGGGTCTGGCACGCGTGGCTGTTCCGGGCCACCGACTTCTGCTGGGAGCGCGTCGAGACACCGCGCCACTGGCACCCGTACGAGGTCCGCAGCGCGGTGGCGTTCCTCGACGGCGTCCCCGACCGCGGCAGGGCGGCGGCGGCCGCGGACCGGCTGGGGCGGCTGGTGCGCGAGCGGCGCCTGGTGGTGCTGGATCCGGCGCGCCGGACCGGCGACGGGCCGGGCGGGGAGCTGTTCCCCCACGACTTCGCCCGCCGCCCGGAGTCGTGCGCGCGCGGCTGGTTCACGGACGCCGAGATGAGCCGGTCCCTGGACTTCCTCGCCGCCCGGCAGCGACCGGACGGGGGCTGGCCCGCGCTGCGCCCGGCCCGGGCGCCGGGCAGCTGCCTGGAGCGGCGCCCGATCGCCACCTTGGAGGCGCTCCTGACGCTCCGCGCCTACGGTCGCGCGCTCACCCGGCCCGTCAGCCCGTCACGGCGCGCAGGCCCGCCGTGACGAGGACCGCGACGCCGACCACCACGAGGAACGGGGCCCGCAGCAGCAGCGCGAGGGCGGCCGCGGCCAGTCCGGCGGCGCGGGCGTCGAGGACGAGTTCGTGCCCGGTGCTGAACGTCTGCTGGGCGGTGAGGGCGGCGAGCAGGGCCACGGGCAGCAGCGCGGACAGCTTGCGCACGGCAGGCCGCTCCAGGGCGCCGACGGGCACGAGCAGTCCGGCGAGCTTGACGGCGTAGCAGCCGACGACGGTCAGTCCGATGGCGATCCAGACGTTCACGAGCGGCGTCCCTTCATCCACAGCACCGCGGGAGCGGCCAGCGCGGCGATCAGCACGGGCACCCCGGAGGGCAGTACGGGCAGCAGGCCGAGCCCGAGGACGAGCGCGAGGGCGGCGACGGCCCGCTCGGTGGGGCCCTTCACCATCGGCGCGAGCAGGGCGAGGAAGACGGCCGGACCGGCGGCGTCCAGTCCCCACACGGTGGTGTCGCCGATCGCCTCGGCGCCGAGCGCACCGAGCAGGGTGGTGAGGTTCCACAGCACGTACAGGGTCAGCCCGGTCACGGTGAACCCGAGCCGCGCCGACTTGCGGCCGGGCTGGGCGAGGGCGACGGCGGTCGTCTCGTCGATGACCCAGTGCGCGGCGAGCGGCCGGACGGCCTTGGGGAGGGCGAGCAGCTGGGACAGTCGCAGCCCGTAGAAGGCGTTGCGGGTGCCCAGGAAGAAGGCCCCGGCGGCGGCGGTGAACGGGTTGCCGCCTGCGGCGAGGGCGCCGACCAGCGCGAACTGCGAGGCGCCGGTGAAGACGAGCAGGCTCAGCGCGCAGGCCTGGAGCACGCTGATGCCGGAACCGGCGGCGGTCACCCCGAACGCGAATCCGGACAGGCCGACGGCCACCCCGACGCCGAGCCCGTCCCGTATGACGGCACTGCGCGGCCGCTCGATGACCCCCTGGGGGGTCTCTCGTATCACCATCTGATGTTCTCCCACGCCCCGACGCTATGCGGGGGGCCGGGGAGCGGTCTTGTACGTTCTTGCACGGCGGTCCGCGGCGCCTCAGGGGCCGGCGGCCCGGGACGCCGCGGAGCCGGCCGGCCAGGTGGGGCCGGGCCCGGGGGGGGCAGCCGGGGTCGGCCGGGCCGGGCTGGATTGGGACGCCCGGGCCCCGGGCCCGGGCGGGGTCGGCCGGGCCGGGTCAGGAGCGGGGTCTGCGTTCCCGCCGGTATGCGCCCGGGGGGACCCCGACGATGCGGGTGAAGTGACGGTTCAGGTGTGGCTGGTCGGTGAAGCCGACGGCGACGGCGGCCTCCGCCGGTGCGGTGCCCGCGTCCAGCAGCCGGCGGGCGCGCCGCACCCGGGCGTCGGTCAGCCAGGTGTGCGGCGGCATCCCGTACCGCTCCCGGAAGGCCCGCAGCAGGGCGAACGGGCTCGTCCCGAGCTCCACCGCGAGCTGCTCCAGCGACGGCGGTCGCGCGATCCGTTCCTCCAGTACGGCCCTGGCCCGCTCCGCGTCCGCACCGCCCGCGCGCCCCACCGTACGGGCCGGCAGAGGTCCGGCGTGCCGGATCAGCATCCGCGCCACCACCCCGCGCAGCAGCGTGTCGGCGGCCAGCGCGTTCCCGGCCTCGGCGGCGCGGTGCACCTCGGAGATCACCCGCGAGGCCTGCGGGTCGGGGACCATGTCGACGGTGAAGCCGGGGGTCCCGCGCAGCGTGCCGATCTCGGCGGCGACCTCGGTGATCAGCGCGCGGGACGGGTAGAGCGTGGCGTACGCCCAGCCCTCGGGAACCCCGGCGCGCGCGGTGTGCGCCACCTCCGGGTTGATCAGGACCACGCTGCCCGGCCCGGCCCGCAGGGTTCCGGCGGGCAGGCCGATCTCCTCGACGCCGCCGGTGACGGCCGCGATGACGTAACCGTCGTGGGCGTGGCGCGGGAAGGTGTGCCGTACGTAGTGGGCGCGCAGCAGATCGAGGCCGGGCAGTTCCGGGTACTGCCAGTGCCGCGCCCACTCCCGGCGCCCGTCGTCCGTCCCCATCCCCCCATTCTGCGCCCCGGCCCGTCGGCGCGTTTACGCAGGTCCGGCCGGTTGTCAGTGGCCGGGTGCACGATGGGGGCATGTCCGGTAGCGCGCTCGACTCGTTCTCCCCCGCGACCCGCTCGTGGTTCTCGGGGGCCTTCGTCATGCCCACCCCCGCCCAGGAAGGGGCCTGGCGGGCGATCGGCGAGGGCTCCGACGTCCTGGTCGTGGCGCCCACCGGCTCCGGCAAGACGCTGGCCGCCTTCCTCGCGGCCCTGGACCAGCTGGCGTCGACCCCGCCCCCGGCCGAGCAGAAGAAGCGCTGCCGGGTGCTGTACGTGTCGCCGCTCAAGGCCCTGGCCGTCGATGTGGAGCGCAACCTGCGCAGCCCGTTGACCGGTATCCGGCAGGAGTCGGTCCGCCTGGGCCTGCCCGAGCCGGAGATCCGCGTCGGCATCCGCTCCGGTGACACCCCGCCCGCCGAACGCCGGGCCCTGGTGACGCGGCCGCCGGACATCCTGATCACCACGCCGGAGTCGCTGTTCCTGATGCTGACGTCGGCGGCGCGCGACGCCCTCTGCGGGGTGGAGACGGTGATCCTGGACGAGGTGCACGCCGTCGCGGGCACCAAGCGCGGCGCGCACCTGGCGCTGTCGCTGGAGCGGCTGGACGAGCTGCTGCCCCGCCCGGCGCGCCGGATCGGCCTGTCGGCGACGGTCCGGCCGGTGGACGAGGTGGCCCGGTACCTCGCGCCGCGCGGCAAGGTGGAGATCGTCCAGCCGCCGTCGGCGAAGGAGTTCGACCTGTCGGTGGTGGTCCCGGTCGAGGACATGGGCGAGTTGGGCGGCTCTCCCGCCACGGAGGGCCAGGAGGGCGGGGACAAGCCCTCCATCTGGCCGCAGGTGGAGGAGCGGATCGCCGATCTGGTCCAGGCCCACCGGTCCACGATCGTGTTCGCCAACTCCCGGCGCCTCGCGGAGCGCCTGTGCAACCGGCTCAACGAGATCGCTTACGAGCGGGCGATGGGCGAGAAGCTGCCCGAGGGGTCGCCGCCGGCCGAGATCATGGCGCAGTCGGGCGCCGCGCAGGGCGCTCCGCCGCTGCTGGCCCGCGCACACCACGGCTCGGTGTCCAAGGAGCAGCGGGCACTGGTCGAAGAGGACCTGAAAGCGGGCCGGCTGCCCGCCGTGGTCGCCACGTCCAGCCTCGAACTGGGCATCGACATGGGCGCGGTGGACCTGGTGGTGCAGGTGGAGTCGCCGCCCTCGGTGGCGTCGGGGCTCCAGCGCGTCGGCCGGGCGGGCCACCAGGTGGGCGCGGTCTCCACGGGCGTCGTCTTCCCCAAGTACCGGGGGGATCTGGTGCAGGCGGCGGTGGTGACCGAGCGGATGCGTACGGGCTCGATCGAGTCCCTGCGCATCCCCTCCAACCCGCTGGACGTCCTCGCCCAGCAGCTCGTCGCGATGACCGCGATGGACACCTGGCAGCTGGACGACCTGCTCGCCCTGGTGCGGCGGGCCGCGCCCTTCGCGGCGCTGCCGGAGTCGGCGTTCACCTCCGTGCTGGACATGCTGGCGGGCCGCTACCCGTCGGACGCGTTCGCCGAGCTCAGGCCCCGTGTCGTGTGGGACCGGGTGGCGGGCACCATCACCGGGCGGCCGGGGGCGCAGCGCCTCGCGGTGACCTCGGGCGGCACGATCCCGGACCGGGGCCTCTTCGGCGTCTTCCTCGCTGGGGCCGATCCGAAGAAGGGCGGCGGCCGGGTCGGCGAGCTGGACGAGGAGATGGTCTACGAGTCCCGCGTCGGGGACGTGTTCACCCTGGGCACCAGCTCCTGGCGCATCGAGGACATCACCCGCGACCGCGTCCTGGTCTCCCCGGCGCCCGGGGTCCCGGGCCGGTTGCCTTTCTGGAAGGGCGACCAGCTGGGCCGTCCGCTCGAACTGGGCCGGGCGGTCGGCGCGTTCCTGCGCGAACTCGGCGGCCTCACGGACGAGGACGCCCGGCTGCGGCTGCTGGCGGCCGGGCTCGACGCCTGGGCCGCGGAGAACGTCATCGCCTACCTCGCCGAGCAGCGCGAGGCCTGCGGTCACGTGCCGGACGACCGGACGATCGTGGTCGAGCGGTTCCGCGACGAGCTCGGCGACTGGCGCGTCGTCGTCCACTCCCCCTTCGGCGCGCAGGTGCACGCCCCGTGGGCGCTGGCCCTCGGCGCCCGCCTGGCCGAGCGGTACGGGATGGACGCCCAGGTGATGCATGCGGACGACGGCATCGTGCTGCGCCTGCCGGACGCGGACCTGCTGTCCGTGGACCTGCTCGACCACGATCCGGCGGCGCCCGCGCGGTCCTTCGAGTTCGATGACGAGCAGGCCCCGCTGGGCGCGGCGGACGTCGCCTTCGACCACGGCGACGTCCAGCAGATCGTCACCGACCAGGTGGGCGGCTCGGCCCTGTTCGCCTCCCGGTTCCGCGAGTGCGCGGCGCGGGCCCTGCTGTTGCCGCGCCGCAATCCCGGCAAGCGCACGCCGCTGTGGCAGCAGCGCCAGCGTGCGTCCCAACTGCTCCAGGTGGCGTCCGAGTTCGGCTCCTTCCCGATCGTGCTGGAAGCCGTACGCGAATGCCTCCAGGACGTCTTCGACGTGCCGGGCCTGACCGAGCTGATGGGGGACATCGAGGCGCGCCGGGTCCGGCTGGTCGAGGTCACCACGCCGGAGCCGTCGCCGTTCGCGCGGTCGCTGCTGTTCGGTTACGTCGCCCAGTTCCTCTACGAGGGGGACTCGCCGCTGGCCGAGCGCCGGGCGGCCGCGCTCTCGCTGGACTCCCGGCTGCTCGCCGAGCTGCTCGGCCAGGCGGAACTGCGGGAACTGCTGGACGCCTCGGTACTGGAGGAACTGGAGCGCGAACTCCAGTGGCTGACCGAGGACCGCCGGGCCAAGGACGCCGAGTCGGTGGCGGACCTGCTGCGCATGCTGGGCCCGCTGACGGAGGCGGAGCTGTCCGAGCGCGGCGCGCAGCCGTCGTGGGCGGCTGAACTGGCCGCCGCGCGGCGGGCCATCCGGATCCGGATCGGCGGCGCCGACCACTGGGCGGCGATCGAGGACGCGGGCCGGCTGCGGGACGCGCTGGGCACCGCGCTGCCCGTCGGCGTCCCGGAGGCGTTCACGGAACCGGTCAAGGACCCTCTCGGCGACCTCCTGGCCCGATACGCCCGCACCCACGGCCCCTTCACCACCACCGCCGTGGCCGCCCGCTTCGGCCTGGGCACGGCGGTCACCGAAGGCGCGCTGCACCGGCTGGCGGCGGCGGGCCGCGTGGTCCAGGGCGAGTTCCACCCGGCGGGCATCGGGCAGGAGTGGTGCGACGCGGCGGTGCTGCGCAGGCTGCGCCGGCGTTCCCTCGCGGCCCTGCGCCAGGAGCTGGAGCCGGTACCCCCGGCCTCCCTGGCCACCTTCCTGCCGCAGTGGCAGCACCTGGGCGGCGCGCTGCGCGGGATCGACGGCCTGGCCCGGGCGATCGAGCAGCTCCAGGGGGCTCCGGTGCCGGCCTCGGCCCTGGAACGGCTGATCCTGCCGTCACGGGTCGCGGGGTATTCGCCCGCGATGCTGGACGAGCTGACCACCACGGGAGAGGTGGTCTGGGCCGGGGCCGGCGCCCTTCCCGGCAAGGACGGCTGGCTCTCCCTCTACCTCGCGGAGGCGGCGCCGCTGCTGCTGCCCCCGCCCCATCCGCTGGAGACGACCCCGCTGCACCAGGCGATCCTCGACACCCTCTCGGGCGGCTACGGCCTGTTCTTCCGTCAGCTGGTGGAGTCGGTCCGGGCGAAGTGGCCGCAGGCGTCGGACCTCCAGCTGTCCGAGGCGCTCTGGGACCTGGCCTGGTCGGGGCGGCTGACCAACGACACCCTGGCCCCCCTGCGCTCCCTGCTGGGGTCGGGCCGCACGGCCGGCGCCACCGCGCACCGGGCGCGGCGGACCATCCCGCGCGGCCGCTACGGCACCCTCAGCGCGACGACGTCCCGCACCGGGCCGCCCACGGTCTCCGGCCGCTGGTCGCTGCTGCCCGGCCAGGCCCCGGACCCGACGCACCGGGCGCACGCCCTGGCCCGCACCCTGCTGGACCGGCACGGCGTGGTGACCAGGGGTGCGGTGGCGGCGGAAGGGGTGGAGGGCGGGTTCAGCGCGGTCTACCGCGTCCTGTCGGCGTTCGAGGACAGCGGCCAGGCCCGCCGGGGCTACGTGGTCGAGGGGCTCGGCGCGGCCCAGTTCGCGATGGACGGCGCGGTGGACCGGCTGCGGGCTGCGGAGCGGACACCGCCCCCGCTGGCCGCCGTGGTGCTGGCCGCCGCCGACCCGGCGAACGCGTACGGCGCTGCCCTGCCCTGGCCGGAGCCCCCGGCCGGGGCCACGCACAAGCCGGGCCGCAAGGCGGGCTCCCTGGTGGTCCTGGTCGACGGGGAACTCGTCCTCTACCTGGAGCGCGGCGGCAAGACCTTGCTGGCGTGGCCGCCGCCGGAGGATCCCCGCCTGGAGGCGGCCGTCTCGTCCCTGGCCGCGGGCTGCCGCGCGGGCACGGTCCCGCCCCTGACGGTCGAGCGCATCAACGCGGCGGCAGCCCTGACGTCCCCCCTGGGCCGCTCCCTGGAAGCAGCCGGCTTCCACGCCACCCCGCGCGGCCTGCGCCTGCGGCCCTGAGGGTCCGGTTCCGTCTCGACCATCCCACTTACGTTGCACTTATGTCCTGAGCACGTCACGAACGCCGCCGGGGGCGGAGCGACCGGTTCCCGCGCTCCTAAGATCGCCACCACGGCATCGCGATTGACGATGCGCATTCAAACGTACAGTCCATGGGGGACACCAGAAGTGAGCACCACAACCATGCGCAGGACCGCACTCGCCACCGTCGGCCTGGCGGTCACCGCCACCCTCACGCTGAGCGGCTGCAAGAGCGGCAACGAAGAGGCGCCCCCCGCAGCGACCGGCTCGCCGACGGCCGGATCCGCCCAGCCCGGCGGCGCCGGGAGCCCCAGCGCCACCGCGAGCCCGTCGGCCGCCGGCAGTGAGGCGCCCGCGGGCGCCGCGGGCACGGCCAAGCCGGGCCAGAGCTTCAAGATCGGTCAGGCGGCGACGGTCCCCTTCACCTACGGCAGCACCCAGGGCACGATCGCCCTCACCGTCACCTCCATCGAGCAGGGCCAGGCCGCTGACCTCGACCCGCTCAAGCTCGGCGACAAGGTGAAGGGGATGGTGCCCTACTACATCCACTACACCGTCAAGAACGTCGGTACCACCGACCTCGCATACTCCTCGGTCGGCCACGTCAAGGGCCTGCTCCCGGACGGCGGCGAGGCGAACGGCGTGTCGGTCATCGGCACGTTCGAGAAGTGCAAGGACGAGGCGCTGCCCAAGGGCTTCACCAACGGCCAGTCGCAGACCAACTGCGTGATCACCATGGCTCCCTCGGCCCAGGTGAAGATCACCGGAGCCGAGTACTGGGGCGAGCCGTACAGCACGGTGGGCAACAAGGCCCTCACCTGGAAGTAGCCCGCCTCCCGCCCTGCGGGCCCCCGCGCGAGCACCCGCGCGGGGGCCCGGCCCTCCCCACCGGGCGACAATGGGGGCATGCCCGAAGGAGACAGCGTCTGGCGCGCCGCGGCCCGATTGCACGCGGCCCTGGCCGGGCGGGAGATCACCCGCAGCGACCTGCGCGTCCCGCGCCTGGCCACCGTGGACCTCACCGGCCGCACCACCTTGAACGTGGTGCCGCGCGGCAAGCACCTGCTCACCCGCATCGACGGCGACGGCGGCCTGACCCTCCACAGCCACCTGCGCATGGACGGCGCCTGGCACGTTTTCCCCGCCGGGCGGAAGTGGCACGGCGGCCCCCTCCACGAAATCCGCGCCATCCTCGGCACCGCCGGCGACACCGCCGTCGGATACCGCCTCCCGGTCCTGGAACTCCTGCGCACCGCCGACGAGGACACCGTCGTCGGTCACCTCGGCCCCGACCTCCTCGGCCCGGACTGGGACCCCGCCAAGGCCGCGCGGAACCTGCTCGGCGACCCCGAACGCCCCCTCGGCGAGGCCCTGCTCGACCAGCGCAATCTCGCGGGCATCGGCAACGTGTTCATGTGCGAGCTCTGCTTCCTCGCCCAGGTCACCCCCTGGACCCCGGTCGGCGCGCTCCCGGACCCCGAGGTCACCGCCGTCCGCCTGGCCGGCGCCGCCCAGCGCCTCCTCGCGGCCAACCTCGGCACCGGCGAGACCCGCAATACGACCGGCAGCCGCCGCCGGGGCCAGTCCCTCTTCGTCTACGGGCGCGCCCCGCGCGGCTGCCTGCGCTGCGGCACCCCGGTACGCCGCCACGTGAAGGACGACCGCCCCACCTACTGGTGCCCGCGCTGCCAATCCGGCCCCACCCCGTAGTTGACGCTCCGTCAGATGCGGTCGTACCGTCCGGGCATGTCCACAGCCCCGTACGACCTCACCGGCCGCACCGCGCTCGTCACCGGCGCCGCCAGCGGGATCGGCCGCGCCACCTCCGTGCTCCTGGCCCGGGCCGGCGCTGCCGTGCACTGCGCCGACCGCGATGCGAACGGCCTGCGCGAGACCGCCCGCCTGGTCTCCGAAGCCGGCGGCAAGGCCACCGTCCACACCCTCGACGTGACCGACCGCGCCGCGCTGCGGGCCGCCGTCGCGGCCGCGGGCCCGCTCGACATCGCCGCCGCCATCGCCGGGATCATGCACACCAGCAGCGTCCTGGACACCGCCGACGAGGACCTCGACCGGGTCCTGGACGTCAATTTCAAGGGAGTCCTGCGCACCTGCCAGGAGGCCGTTCGCGCCATGATCGCCGCCGGGCGTCCCGGTTCGGTCGTCACCATGGCCTCCGGCGCCGTGGACGCCGCCCAGCCGGGCCTGCTCTGCTACAGCGCCGCCAAGGCCGCCGTCGTCCAGCTGACCAAGACCCTCGCCACCGAGACCGGCCCGCACGGCATCCGCGTCAACGCCGTCGCACCGGGCTGGATCCGCACCCCCATGACCGGCCGCCACAGCGCGGAGGAGCTGGAACGCACCGAGGCGGCGATGATCCGCATGTCACCGCTGCGCCGGGTCGGGGAGCCCGAGGACATCGCCCAGGCGGTGCTCTACCTCGCGTCCGACGCCTCGTCCTTCATGACGGGCCAGATCCTCCGCCCGAACGGGGGGGTATCGATGCCCTGGTGAGCGGTGCCCCGGTGGCCGCCGCCCGCGGGCGCCTGCGCCCCGGCCCGGGCACGCAGTGCACGGGGAGCAGCCCCAGCCCCCATCCGCCGACGGCCACCGCGCCCTCCACGGGCCCGGCGTCCGCGGGCTCCAGCGCCAGCCGCAGCACGGCCCACCACCAGAGCACGCCGGCCGTCAGCACGACGGGTATGAGTAACCACCGCACGGCCGCCTCCCAGGAAGGCCGGAATCCGGACGGGCCCATCCTCCCGCACCGCCCCCGTCGCCGCACCCAGAACGGCAAGGAGCCCCACCAAGGCGGGAAGCCCCGGAACGGCAAGGAGCCCCACCCGGTGCCTCACGCACCGGCCGGGGCTCCGGCCACACTCATACGCGCTTCACGCGCTCGCCTTCACGCGGCTACGACGTTCACCGCTTCCACGGGCGACTTGATGGTCACCCGCTCCGTGGTACCCGTGACCGAAGCCACGGAGACCGAATTGAGCATCGGGCGCACCGGTGCCGGCACCGGTTCGCTTGCCGTGGCCGACTGCGCAAGCTCAGCCAGCGACAGCTCGTCACTGACTTCGCGCATCAGCTCGGACATCCGTACGTCCAACGCGTCGCAGATCGCGGAGAGCAGCTCGGAGGATGCCTCCTTCTGCCCCCGCTCCACCTCGGAGAGATAGCCGAGAGAAACTCGGGCGGACGAGGAGACTTCGCGCAGAGTACGGCCCTGGCGCTGGCGCTGCCGACGCAGCACGTCACCCAGCAGGCGACGGAGCAGAATCATCGGTGGCTCCCTCCTCTGACCGTGTAGCCGTAACCTTCACGCCCCACCGTACCGCCTCGCGCCGCGGCCGTGCGGGGAGCGATGTCGTGTTCACTCAGGGCTGCAAACATCAAATCCCCCCGTTCTGTTCCGTATCCTGCCCCCGCAGATTCTCGCGGAGTTCGCTCGAGAGGAGTTCGAGCACTGTCCGTGCACTCTCCCTACGGATTTCCGTCCGGGAGCCGTTCAACCGCAGACGGGCCGTTTTCCTGCCCTCCGGACCGGCCACGGCGACGAAAACGGTGCCCACGGGCTGCCCGTCCTGCGGGTCCGGACCGGCCACCCCGGTCGTCGCGATCCCCCACGAAGCACCCAGCGCGCGGCGCACCCCGACCGCCATCTCCTGCGCGACCTGCGCGTTCACCGCGCCTTCGGCCGCCAGCAGCTCCGCGTCCACCCCGAGGAGCCGGTGTTTGAGCCCGGTCGCGTACGCGGTCACCGAGCCACGGAAGGATTTTGACGCGCCCGGCACCGCCGTCAGTTCCGCGGCGACCAGACCACCGGTCAGCGACTCCGCCACGGCGAGCGTCTGGTCACTCTGCGCAAGCAGGGCCAGTACGGTCCCGGCCACCTGTGCGATTGCGTCGGGCGCGGCGGCACGTCCCGCGGCGCCACCCGCCTCCGGAAAATCACCCGCCGCGTCCGTCACGTCGCGGCCCGCTCCGCGGCCAGCCCCCTGCGGCGCAGGACGACGGCCTGGCGGATGTAATCCAAACCGGTGACCACGGTCAGCACGACGGCGACCGCCATCACCCAGAACCGCAGGGTCGCCAGCGGGCCGGTGAGGGCCAGCACGTACATGCCGACCGCCGTCCCCTGGGCGAGGGTCTTGAGCTTGCCGCCCCGGCTGGCCGGAATGACTCCGTACCGGATCACCCAGAAGCGCAGGAGCGTGATCCCCAGCTCCCGGCCGAGGATCACCCCGGTCACCCACCAGGGAAGGTCACCGAGCCAGGAAAGACAGATGAGCGCCGAGCCCATGATCGCCTTGTCGGCGATGGGGTCGGCGATCTTCCCGAAGTCGGTGACCAGGTTGTACGTCCGGGCCAGGTGTCCGTCGAAGATGTCCGTGATCATGGCGACAGCGAACGCCGCCCACGCCAGAGCCCGCCAGACGGGGTCGTAGCCCCCGTCGGCGAGCAGCAGCAGGACGAATCCCGGCACGAGCACCAGCCGGATCATCGTCAGGATGTTGGCGATGTTCCACAGACTGGCCTGATTGACGGCCGCGGTCCCGAGCCCCGCGCCGGGCGAGGGCCGGCGGCCGGTCCCGCCCGCCGCAGGTGCCGGGACTCCGGTCATCCGGCCGCCTCCTCAAGATCCAGGCCCAGGGGCTCGGCAACCAGGTCCACACCCAGCGTGCCGACGACCTTCGCGGTCACCATACGGCCGGGCACCAGGCCGGTGCCGTCCGTGAAGACGACCTGGCCGTCGGTCTCGGGCGCCTGGTGCGCGGCGCGCCCGTAGGCACCTTCGCCGTCCTCGGCGTCCTCGCCGATGGCCGTGACCGTCTCGACGAGTACCTCAAGGGTCTCCCCGATCCGCTCTTCCGCACGCTGGGAGGTCAGCTCCTCCGCGAGCCGCTGCATGTGCGCGAGCCGCTCGGCGATGGTCTCGGCGTCCAGCTTGTTCTCGTAGCCGACGGCCTCGGTGCCGTCCTCGTCCGAGTAGCCGAAGACGCCGATGGCGTCGAGCCGCGCGTGGGTGAGGAAACGCTCCAGCTCGGCGAAGTCCGCTTCGCTCTCGCCGGGGAACCCGACGATGAAGTTGGACCGGACGCCGGCCAGCGGGGCCTTGCCGCGGATGGTGTCGAGCAGTTCCAGGAACCGGTCCGTGTCGCCGAAGCGGCGCATGGCGCGCAGCACGTCGGGCGCCGAGTGCTGGAAGGACAGGTCGAAGTAGGGCACGACCTTCGGCGTCGAGGTGAGGACGTCGATCAGGCCGGGCCGCATCTCGGCGGGCTGGAGGTAGCTGACGCGGACGCGCTCGATGCCGTCCACCCCGGCCAGCTCGGGCAGCAGCGTCTCCAGCAGCCGGATGTCGCCGAGGTCCTTGCCGTACGAGGTGTTGTTCTCGGAGACCAGCATGATCTCCTTGACGCCCTGCTCGGCGAGCCAGCGCGTCTCGCCCAGCACGTCGCTGGGGCGGCGGGAGATGAACGAGCCGCGGAAGGACGGGATGGCGCAGAAGGAGCAGCGCCGGTCACAGCCGGAGGCGAGCTTGACCGAGGCGACCGGGCTCTTGTCCAGGCGGCGCCGCAGGGGTGCGCGCGGACCGGAGGCGGGCGCGAGGCCCTCGGGCAGGTCCGCGGGGGCCTCTGCGGGCTCCTGGGCGTGTCCGGGCAGGGCCACCTCGGCGTCCTGGCGGGCGGCCGGGCTGATCGGCAGCAGCTTGCGCCGGTCGCGCGGGGTGTGGGAGGCGTGGATGCCGCCGTTGAGGATGGTCTGGAGGCGGTCGGAGATGTCGGCGTAGTCGTCGAAGCCGAGCACGCCGTCGGCCTCGGGGAGCGCTTCGGCGAGTTCCTTGCCGTAGCGCTCGGCCATACAGCCGACGGCCACGACGGCCTGGGTCTTGCCGTGATCCTTGAGATCGTTGGCTTCGAGGAGGGCGTCGACGGAGTCCTTTTTGGCGGCTTCGACGAAGCCGCAGGTGTTGACGACGGCTACGTCCGCATCGGCGGCGTCCTCGACGAGCTCCCAGCCATCCGCCGCCAAGCGGCCTGCGAGCTCCTCCGAGTCCACCTCGTTACGGGCGCAGCCAAGAGTGACAAGGGCGACGGTACGGCGTTCGGGCATGGACTCAAGACTACTTCGTCCCGGCGTCGGCCCCTGCCCCGCGTCCCCACAGCAAGATCCCCGGGAGGCCGTCGGGGCCTCCCGGGGATCCGGAATTTTGCGGTCCGCGCTGGTCAGCCCGCCTGGGCCTGGCCCTGGCGCGGGTCGTCCTTGGTGTAGGTGAGCCGTTCGACCTGCCCCGGCTGGAACTGGTCCTTGATCTCCTTGCCGTTCACGAACAGCTTGACGACCCCGGCGTCGCCGAGTACGAGGTCGATGGACTCCTTGTCGGTGAACGTCTTGGACTCGCCGAGGGCGAGCGTCCCGTCGAACAGCGACCGGCCGCTGTGGTCCTTCGCGGAGATCCAGCTCTCTCCGTCGTTGGCCGTCAGGACGACCGTGACGAGGTCCTTGGGCGCTGCGGCGATGGCGCTGTCGGAGGGCGCCGGCTTGGGCGCCTTCGGCGGCTGCTGGGGCGCGGCCGGTTTGCCCGCCGGCTTGGGCGCGGCCGAGGCGGAGGAACCTTCCGCCAACGGCCGGCTCCCCTTGGTGTCGCCGCCGCCGCCGAAGGCCGTGAAGCCCACGAAGCCGATGACGGCGACGATCGCGGCGACCATGGCCGCCGTCCAGTTCGGCCGCTGCCGCTCGGGACGGATGCGTTCGGCTTCGAACATCGGCGCGGGGGGCGTGGGTGCCGGCCGGCCGCCGTGGGCCGCGTCGTAGGCCTCGACCAGGGGTGCCGGATCGAGGTGGACGGCGCGGGCCAGCGTACGGATGTGACCGCGGGCGTAGACGTCGCCGCCGCACCGCGTGAAATCGTCTTCTTCGATCGCGTGCACGATCGGGATGCGCACGCGGGTGGTGGAACTGACCTCGTCGACAGTGAGCCCGGCGGCGATCCGGGCCTTCTTGAGGGCCGTCCCGATGGACGGTCCTTCGACGGTACGTTCGACGAGGCGGTCCTCGGACCGGTCGTCGGTCGAAGGCCGCTCTTCTTCGGGGGAGTTGGCGTTGCCGATGGACACGAGGGCGCCTTTCGAGCGTGTAGCCACCTGCTGGATTCCCAGTCTAGGGGGGTGACGAAAGGGTGGAGCAACCGGAGGGGTGGCGTCCCTAGGCCATACGAATGGCTATCGGGTCTGCGGGTGGTGCGGACGCGGTTCGGCGGCCCCGCGCCGCAGCGCGGTGTCCGCCGCTTCCCTCAACTTGACGCTCGGCCCGGGGAAACGGTTGCCCGGGAAATGCTTACGGCTGATCCTCCCCGCGGATGACTGCCAGTACCCCGTCCAGCTCGTCCGGCTTCACCAGCACGTCACGCGCCTTCGAACCTTCGCTCGGGCCGACGACTCCGCGCGATTCCATCAGGTCCATGAGACGGCCGGCCTTCGCGAAGCCGACGCGCAGCTTGCGCTGGAGCATCGATGTGGAGCCGAACTGGGTGGTGACCACCAGTTCCGCCGCCTGGCACAACAGGTCCAGGTCGTCGCCGATCTCCTCGTCGATCTCCTTCTTCTGCTTCTGCCCGACCGTGACGTCATCGCGGAAGACGGGCGCCATCTGGTCCTTGCAGTGCTGCACGATCCCGGCGATCTCCTCCTCGGTGACGAACGCGCCCTGGAGTCGGACCGGCTTGTTCGCGCCCATCGGGAGGAACAGCCCGTCACCCTTGCCGATCAGCTTCTCGGCCCCGGGCTGGTCGAGGATGACCCGGCTGTCGGCGAGCGAGGAGGTGGCGAACGCGAGCCGCGAGGGCACGTTCGCCTTGATCAGACCGGTGACCACGTCCACCGAGGGCCGCTGGGTGGCGAGCACCAGGTGGATGCCGGCCGCACGGGCCAGCTGGGTGATGCGCACGATCGAGTCCTCGACGTCGCGCGGGGCCACCATCATCAGGTCGGCGAGCTCGTCGACGATCACCAACAGGTACGGGTACGGGCTCAGCTCCCGCTCGCTGCCCGGCGGCAGCGTGATCTTGCCGTCCCGGATCGCCTGGTTGAAGTCGTCGATGTGCCGGTACCCGAAGGCCGCGAGGTCGTCGTAGCGCAGGTCCATCTCCCGCACGACCCACTGGAGGGCCTCGGCGGCCCGCTTGGGGTTGGTGATGATCGGGGTGATCAGGTGCGGGATGCCCTCGTAGGCCGTCAGCTCGACCCGCTTGGGGTCGACCAGGACCATCCGCACGTCCTCCGGGGTGGCCCGGACCATCACCGAGGTGATCAGGCAGTTGATGCAGGAGGACTTGCCGGATCCCGTGGCGCCGGCGACCAGCACGTGCGGCATCTTCGCGAGGTTGGCCATGACGTAGCCGCCCTCGACGTCCTTGCCGAGCGCCACCAGCATCGGGTGGTCGTCCTCGGCGGCGTCCGCGAGGCGCAGGACGTCACCGAGGTTGACCATCTCCCGGTCGGTGTTGGGGATCTCGATGCCGACCGCCGACTTGCCCGGGATGGGGCTGATGATCCGCACGTCCGGCGAGGCGACGGCGTACGCGATGTTCTTGGCCAGGGCGGTGATGCGCTCGACCTTCACGGCGGCGCCGAGCGTCACCTCGTAGCGGGTGACCGTCGGGCCGCGGGTGAAGCCGGTGACCTGCGCGTCGACCTTGAACTCGGTGAACACGTTCGTCAGCGAGGCCACCACCGCGTCGTTGGCGGCGCTGCGGGTCTTGCCGGGGCCGCCGCGCTCCAGCAGGTCCAGCGAGGGCAGTGCGTACGTGATGTCCCCGCGCAGCTGGAGCTGCTCGGCGCGCGGCGGCAGGGGTTCGCTGCGCGGCGGGGTCTTGGTGAGGTCCGGTACCGACAGGGTGCCGGACGCCGCGGCGGTGCTGTCGTGCGGCCCGGCGGGCTCGGCGGCGGCCGGCGGCTGTTCCTCCCGCGCGGGCGGCACCGGGGTCGTGGGCTCCGCCGCCCCGGGTCCGCGCTGGGCAGTGATCCCCTGGGTGAGATCGGCGACCACCGGGGAGGGCGGCAGCCCGCCGTAGACGACCCCGTCCAGCGCGGCGGCGGCCGCGGCGGCCACGTCGACGGCGTCCATCTCCCGGTCCATGGCGGGCCGGGACGCGCTGGGGCGCGGCTTGCGCCGCCGGGCGAGCGCCTCCTCCTCGGCGGCGCCGGCCGGGTCCCCGGTCGCGGCCCGGGCCTGCCAGCGTGCCGGGTCGTGGCGGCCCGGCCGGTCCTGCGGAACCGCGCCCCCGGGCTGCCCGAAGCCCTCGTCGTACTCGTTCGGCTGGATCAGCCCGAGCCGGATCCCGAGCCGCCGCAGCCGCTGCGGGATGGCGTTGACGGGCGTGGCGGTGACCACCAGCAGCCCGAAGACGGTGAGGAGGACCAGCATCGGTACGGCCAGCGGCGCGCCCATGGTGAAGATCAGCGGCTTCGAGGCGGACCAGCCGATGAGCCCGCCCGCGTCCTGCATCGCGGTGGTGCCCTCGCCGCGGCCGGGTGCCCCGCAGGCGATGTGTACGAGTCCCAGCACGCCGATGACCAGGGCGGACAGGCCGATGCCGATCCGGCCGTTGGCGTCGGTCTGCTCGGGATGACGGATGAAGCGCACCGCCATCACACCGAGCAGTATCGGCACGAGCAGGTCGAGGCGCCCGAACGCACCCGTGACCAGCATGGTGACCAGGTCACCGACGGGTCCGCTCAGGTTCGACCAGGTTCCGGCGGCGACGATCAGCGCGAGCGCGAGCAGCAGCAGCGCGACGCCGTCCTTGCGGTGGGCGGGGTCGAGGTTCTTGGCGCCCCGGCCGACGCTACGGAAGACGGAGCCGACCGCATGGGCGATCCCGAGCCACACGAAGCGCACCAGCCGCACCACGCCCCCGGTCGGGGACGGTGCGGGTTTGGCGGCGGCCTTCTTGACGGGCGGGCGCCTGGCCGCCGCGGCCTTCCTCGCCACGGGCTTGCGCGCGGGGGCCGCTTTCTTCGCCGGCGCGGCCGTACGCCCGGTGCGGCTCTTCGCGGCACCCGCCGCGCTCTGGGAACCCTTGCCGGACGTACTTGAGGCCATGCGCCCGAGGTTACCGGTGCGCACGCCGGTGGACACGCGTGCCCACCCCTTCACCCGTTCGTGTCGCCCGGCGGCGGTGACGGTCCGCCAGACCTGACGTACCGCCAGCGGGGCCGCCACGGGCGGCCCTACGCAGGGGACCGGCCCGGGGTGCTCAGCCCTGGAGCGGCAGCACGGCCGCCCCGCCGCCGGCCCCGGGTTCCAGCGCGTCCAGCGCCCTGCGCAGGCCGGTGAGCTTGCGCTCCAGGTGGGCCGCGGTCGCCACGACCGACGCGTCGGCCGCCTCCTCGCCGAGTTGCTTGGTCAGCGCCTCCGCCTGCTCCTCCACCGCCGCGAGCCGTGCGGACAGCTCGGCCAGCAGCCCGGGCGTTTCCTTGCCGGCGTCCACGCCGCCCGAACCGCCGCCCTCCAGTTGGAGCCGCAGCAGCGACGCCTGCTCGCGCAGCTGACAGTTCTTCGTGTAGAGCTCGACGAAGACCGAGACCTTGGCGCGCAGCACCCAGGGGTCGAACGGTTTCGAGATGTAGTCCACCGCGCCCGCCGCGTAACCGCGGAAGGTGTGGTGCGGACCGTGGTTGATCGCGGTGAGGAAGATGATCGGGATGTCCCGGGTCCGTTCCCGCCGCTTGATGTGTGCGGCGGTCTCGAAACCGTCCATGCCCGGCATCTGGACATCCAGCAGGATGACCGCGAAATCGTCCGTCAGCAGCGCCTTGAGCGCTTCCTCTCCCGACGACGCCCTGACCAGTGTCTGATCGAGCGCGGAGAGGATGGCCTCCAGCGCCAGCAGATTCTCCGGCCTGTCGTCGACCAGGAGGATCTTGGCCTTCTGCACCATGCCCTGTCCTCCTCGCCCCGGCATGGGGCCTCCCCGGCTCCTGGCACCGGCCTGTTCGCCGGGCCCCGCCCCAGAGGACGGCATCCTTGCGCCGTCCGTCCTTGTGCCGGTCATCGTAGCCCCAGTCCCGAGATCGCCACACCCTGTCACCAAGATGTCACTGTGCACGAAGCAGAAACGGTGTGGGGGAGCAGAAGGTTCCCCGTATGCCGCCCTTCCACACCGTTTCCGCCACACTGAGTCAGCAATCGGTGTCAGCAGCCCCCCTCATTGATCATTTCCCGCGCATCCACTGTTCCATCACGGACAGCAGATAATCGGGTTCCACCGGCTTGGTGACGTAATCGGAAGCACCGGAGTCGATCGCCTTCTCCCGGTCCCCCTGCATCGCCTTCGCCGTCAGCGCGATGATCGGCAGCCCCGCGAACTGCGGCATCCGCCGGATCGCCGAGGTCGTCGCGTACCCGTCCATCTCCGGCATCATGATGTCCATCAGCACGACCGTCACATCGTCGTGCTGCTCGAGGACTTCGATGCCCTCCCGCCCGTTCTCCGCGTACAGCACGGCCAGTCCGTGCTGCTCCAGCACACTGGTCAGCGCGAAGACGTTGCGGACGTCGTCGTCGACGATGAGCACCTTCTCGCCGTGGAAGTCGTACGTCCGCGGCACCGGGGGAAGCTCCTCCAGCTCGCCGCCCCAACCGCTCCCGTCGCCCTGCGCGTCGGACTGCCCCGGCACCGCCGTCCGCGGCTCCAGGTCGCTCAGCGACTTGCGCCGCCGCCGGAACAGCGCGGCGGGCCCGCCCTGCGCCTGCGCGGCCCGGCCGCCGTCGGCCGCGGGCAGCGCCGGACGCCGCTCCCCCGGCTCGACCGCCGGTACGGGCACGGCCGCCGCCGCGTCCGCCGCAGCCTCGCGCCGCGCCTCCTCGGCCGCCGGCCTGCGGTACTCACCGCGCGCACCACCGGGCGTCGGCGGGGCGTACCCCTGCGGCGGCAACTCGCTCGGGTGCAGCGGCAGGTACAGCGTGAAGGTCGAACCCCGGCCGGGCTCGCTGGCCGCGTGGATCTCCCCGCCGAGCAGCCGGGCGATCTCCCGGCTGATGGACAGGCCGAGTCCCGTACCGCCGTACTTCCTGCTCGTGGTCCCGTCCGCCTGCTTGAACGCCTCGAAGATCACCAGCATCTTGCTCGCCGCGATCCCGATCCCGGTGTCCGTGACCGAGAACGCGATCAGATCCGCGTCGGCCTCCCGCAGCGAACCCGCCTCCAGCAGCTGCTCCCGGATCGCGGAGGGCACGTCCGCCCCGGCCGGGCGGATCACCAGCTCCACGGCGCCGCCGTCGGTGAACTTCACCGCGTTCGACAGCAGGTTGCGCAGCACCTGCAACAGCCGCTGCTCATCGGTGTGCAGGGTGGCCGGCAGCTCCGGCGACACCCGGACCGAGAAGTCCAGGCCCTTCTCCGCGGTCAGCGGCCGGAAGGTCGCCTCCACGTAGTCCACCAGCTGCACCAGCGCGATCCGCGTCGGCGAGACGTCCATCTTGCCCGCCTCGACCTTCGACAGGTCCAGGATGTCGTTGATCAGCTGCAACAGGTCCGAGCCCGCCCCGTGGATGGTCTCGGCGAACTCCACCTGCTTCGGGGACAGGTTCCCGTCCGCATTGTCCGCCAGCAGCTTCGCCAGGATCAGCAGCGAGTTGAGCGGCGTCCGCAGCTCGTGCGACATGTTCGCCAGGAACTCGGACTTGTACCGCATCGACACCGCGAGCTGCTCGGCACGCTCCTCCAGGACCTGCCGGGCCTCCTCGATCTCGGTGTTCTTGACCTCGATGTCCCGGTTCTGACGGGCCAGCAGCTCCGCCTTCTCCTCCAGCTCCGCGTTGGCGGCCTGGAGCGCCTTCTGCCGGTTCTCCAGCTCGTCGGAGCGCTCGCGCAGCTGCTCGGTCATCTCCTGCGACTGCTTGAGCAGCACCTCCGTCTTGGAGTTGACGCTGATGGTGTTGACGCTCGTACCGATCATCTCGGCGATCTGGCTGAGGAAGTCCTTCTGGATCTGCGTGAAGGGAGTGAAGGACGCCAGCTCGATGACGCCGAGCACCTTCCCCTCGAAGAGCACCGGCAGCACGATCACGTGCGCCGGAGGCGCCTCGCCGAGCCCGGAGGAGATCTTGAGGTAGCCGGGCGGGGTGTTCTCCACCAGGATCGTGCGCTTCTCCTCGGCGACCGTCCCGATCAGCCCCTCGCCGGGCCGGAAGGAGATCGGCATCTGTCCGCCCGCGTACGCGTAACTGCCGCGCATCCGCAGCTCGTACGAGCCGTCCCCGCCGCCGTCCGTCCCGATCTCGGTGCTGCCCCCGGTCGGCAGGGCCAGGAAGAAGGCGCCGTGCTGCGCGGAGACCACCGGGGTCAGCTCGCTCATGATCAGCGAAGCCACGTCGTCCAGCTCGCGCCGGCCCTGCATCAGGGCGGAGATGCGGGCCAGGTTGCCCTTGAGCCAGTCCTGCTCCTTGTTGGCCAAGGTGGTGTCGCGCAGGTTGGCGATCATCGTGTTGATGTTGTCCTGGAGGACCTGGATCTCGCCCGCCGCGTCCACGTCGATCTTGAGGTTCAGGTCGCCGCGGGTCACCGCGGTGGCCACCGCCGCGATCGCGCGCACCTGCCGGGTCAGGTTCCCGGCCATCTCGTTCACCGACTCGGTCAGGTCCCGCCAGGTGCCGTCGACGTCACGGACGCGGGCCTGGCCGCCCAGGATGCCTTCCGTGCCCACCTCGCGTGCGACGCGGGTCACCTGGTCGGCGAACGACGACAGCTGGTCGACCATCGTGTTGATGGTGGTCTTGAGCTCCAGGATCTCGCCGCGCGCGTCGATGTCGATCTTCTTGGTCATGTCGCCCTTGGCGATGGCGGTCGTGACCATGGCGATCTGCCGCACCTGACCGGTGAGGTTGGAGGCCATGAAGTTCACCGAGTCGGTGAGGTCCTTCCACGTCCCGGACACGCCCGGCACGTGCGCCTGACCGCCCAGGCGCCCCTCCGTACCCACCTCACGGGCCACGCGCGTGACCTCGTCCGCGAAGGACGAAAGGGTCTTCACCATCGTGTTGACGGTGTCCGCGAGCTGCGCCACCTCACCGCGCGCCTCGACGGTGACCTTCTTCGTCAGGTCACCGTTGGCGACGGCCGCCGAGACCTGCGAGATGTTGCGCACCTGCGAGGTCAGGTTGTTGGCCATCAGGTTGACGTTGTCGGTGAGGTCCTTCCAGATGCCCGTGACACCGCGCACCCGGGCCTGCCCGCCGAGGATGCCCTCGGAGCCCACCTCGCGGGCCACCCGGGTCACCTGCTCCGCGAAGGACGACAGCTGGTCCACCATCGTGTTGACCGTGGTGACCAGCTCCAGGATCTCGCCCTTGGCGTCCACCGTGATCTTCTTGGAGAGGTCGCCCATGGCGACCGCCGTCGTCACCTCGGCGATGTTGCGCACCTGCGAGGTCAGGTTGTTGGCCATGAAGTTGACGGACTGCGTGAGGTCCTTCCAGGTGCCGGAGACGCCCTTGACCTCCGCCTGACCGCCCAGGATGCCCTCGGTGCCCACCTCGCGGGCCACCCGGGTCACCTGCTCGGCGAAGTTCGACAGCTGGTCGACCATCGTGTTCAGGGTGTTCTTGAGCTCCAGGATCTCGCCCCGGGCGTCCACGTCGATCTTCTGCGACAGGTCACCGCGCGCCACCGCCGTCGCGACCTGCGCGATGTTGCGCACCTGCGAGGTCAGGTTCCCGGCCATGCCGTTGACGGAGTCCGTCAGGTCACGCCACACGCCGGCCACCCCGGGCACCTGCGCCTGACCGCCCAGACGGCCCTCGGTACCCACGTCGCGGGCGACGCGGGTCACCTGCTCGGCGAACGCGGAGAGCTGGTCGACCATCGTGTTGATGGTGTTCTTGAGCTCCAGGATCTCGCCCCGGGCGTCCACGTCGATCTTCTGCGACAGGTCACCGCGCGCCACCGCCGTCGTCACCTGGGCGATCTGGCGTACCTGGGACGTCAGGTTCCCGGCCATGAAGTTGACGGAGTCGGTGAGCTCCTTCCAGGTGCCGGACACCCCCTCGACCCGGGCCTGGCCGCCCAGGCGGCCCTCCGTACCGACGTCCCGCGCCATCCGGGTGACCTGGTCCGCGAAGGAGGACAGCTGGTCCACCATCGTGTTCACGGTGTTCTTGAGCTGGAGCATCTCACCGGAGACGTCCACCGTGACCTTCTGCGACAGGTCGCCGTTGGCCACCGCCGTGGTCACCTGCGCGATGTTGCGCACCTGGCCGGTGAGGTTGCGGAAGGCGGTGTTCACCGAATCGGTGAGGTCCTTCCAGGTACCGGCCGCCCCGGGCACCTGCGCCTGACCGCCCAGCTCTCCCTCCACACCGACCTCACGGGCCACGCGGGTCACCTCGGCACCGAACGACTGGAGCTGGTCCACCATCGTGTTGACGGTGTTCTTGAGCTCCAGCATCTCGCCGGCCACATCGACCGTGACCTTCTGCGACAGGTCGCCGTTGGCCACCGCCGTGGTCACCTGCGCGATGTCACGCACCTGCGTCGTCAGGTTCCGGAAGACCGTGTTCACCGAATCGGTGAGGTCCTTCCACGTACCGGCCGCCCCGGGCACCTGCGCCTGACCGCCCAGCAGACCCTTGGCACCGACCTCGCTGGCCACGCGCGTGACCTCGTCCGCGAAGGTCCGCAGGGTCTCCGTCATCTGGTTGATCGTCTCGGCCAGCTGCGCGACCTCGCCGCGCGCGCTCACGCGTACCTTCTGCGACAGGTCACCATTGGCGACGGCCGTCGTGACCTGCGCGATCCCCCGGACCTGGGCCGTCAGGTTCCCGGCCATCGTGTTGACGGAGTCGGTCAGGTCCTTCCACACGCCCGCGACCCCGGGCACCTTCGCCTGGCCGCCCAGCTCACCCTCCGTACCCACCTCACGGGCGACCCTCGTCACCTCGGAGGAGAAGGAGGACAGCTGGTCCACCATCGTGTTCACGGTGTTCTTGAGCTGGAGCATCTCACCGGCCACGTGCACCGTGACCTTGCGCGAGAGATCGCCCTTGGCGACCGCCGTCGTCACGAGGGCGATGTCACGCACCTGGGCGGTGAGCCGGTACGCCATCGTGTTGACGGAGTCGGTCAGGTCCTTCCAGGAACCGGACATGCCCCGCACCTGCGCCTGGCCACCGAGCTTGCCCTCGGTACCCACCTCCAGCGCCACCCGCGTCACCTCGTCGGTGAACGCCGACAGCTGGTCGACCAGGTTGTTGACCGTCCGCCCGACCTTGAGGAACTCCCCGCGCAGCGGATGCCCTGCCCCGTCGGCCGTCTGCGTCCGCAGGTCCATCCGCTGGTCCAGGTCACCCTCGGCGACCGCCGACAGCACCCGGCCCACCTCGGACACCGGCCGGGCCAGATCGTCCACGAGCTGGTTCGAGGCATCGATCGCGGCCGCCCAGGACCCCTCACAGGCACCTGTTTCCAGCCGCTCGCTCAGCTTGCCCTCGCGGCCCACCATCCGCCGCACCCGCGACAGCTCCCCCGTCAGGTGCAGATTTCGGTCGGCGACCTCGTTGTAGACGGCGGCCACCTCCGCCATCACACCCTCGCCGGACACCGTCAGCCGCTTGCGGAAATTGCCGTCCCGCATCGACACCAGGGCCGTGAGCAGACGGTTCAGAGCGGCGGTATCGACCTCCGTCGTACCGTTCCGCCGGGACCGCCCGCCCTTCGCGCGCGTCCCCGTACGCCGCACCGCTGCGCCAGACTCCACCGTGTCCCTCCCGAAAGGGTCGACCACTGTTCCACCGAAACCCGGCGAGTCAAACGCCCGGCTAGACCATCCTGCCCAGTGTTTCACCCTGGCCGAACCCGGCCATAACACTTCGGCACCATTGCACACCGCCCGCACTCCCCGGGTGGAATCCCCGACGACGGCACCATGCGGACCGCGAAGGTAAGTAACCTGGCACCCGATGTCCAACCGCGTCGAAGGAGACTTGTGATCACGGCACGGGCGGCTGCCAGTTTCGATCCCCTAGGACGCTCGGTGGCCGCGGCCCGCGCGTTCGTCCGCGACACCCTGCAGGGCTGGGGCTTCGCGGACATCATCGACGACGCCGTCGTGCTCACCAGCGAGCTCGTCACCAACGCCGTGGTACACGCCGGAACCCGCGCAGAGGTGCTGTGCCTGCGCACCGAGGACGGCGTACGCATCGAGGTGGCCGACCGGTACCCGGAACGCGAGCTCCCGCTCCGGCACCCCGGCGAACGACCCTACGCCGACCCCGACCGGGAGAACGGCCGCGGACTCATGCTCTGCGCCGCGCTCGCCACCCGCTGGGGAGTCGAGTACACCGCCACCAACAAACACGTGTGGTTCCGGCTCGACGTCCCGGACCGTCCGGTCGGTACCCGCTCGGCCGGGCCCGTCGTCCCCGACCAGCTGCTCCCCCTCGCCGACAGCCGGGTCCGCGTCGCCGTCATCCAGATCGACGCCTCCGACAGCGTCTGCGCCTGGAACGAGGACGCCGAGCACATCTTCGGCCACACCGCCGAGAAGGTCCTCGGCCGCCCGCTCGCCGAACTCGCGGCCTGGCCCCAGACCCCCGGCACCGGTACCGGCATCGCCGAAGCGCTCCGGCTGTCCCGCTGGGAAGGCAGCTACGGCATCCGCGGCGCCGACGGCCGCGTCATCCCCGTTTACGCCTCGCACCTGCGGGTACGCGACGCCCACGGCGAGCCGTCCATCGTCTGCCTCCTGGTCCACGACGACGAACGCGCCCTCCTCCAGACGCCCGCCCGCATCCCCTCCGACGCCGGCCAGCTCACCGAAGCCCGCCCCGCGGACCCCTTCGAGGTGTTCATCGGCTCCCCCGCCCCCGACGACCTGGACGGACTGCTCCAGCGCACCGTCGAGCGGGCCCGCGACATGCTCGACGCCGACGCGGCCTTCCTGCTGCTCGCCACCGACGACGAGACCGAACTCGAAGTCCGCGCCACCACCGGCCTGCCCTCCACCCGCCAGCGCTTCGCCCGCGTCCCCGTCGAAGCCGGCACCAACCGGTACGGCTCGGCCCGCATGCCCGCCGTACACGACGACCTCCTTGCCGTCCCCGGAGCCGTCCCCCTCCTGGAATCCACCGGCATGCGCTCCGTGGTCACCGTCCCCCTCAAGGTGGAAGGCCGCCTCACCGGCTCCCTCGGCGTCTCCGCCGAGAACCCCGGCCGCTACACCAACGAAGACGCCCTGCGGCTGCAGTTCGCCGCCGACCGCATCGCGCTCGCCGTCGAATCCGCCCGGCTGGGCGAGCTGGAACGCCTGCGCCGCGGCTCCCTCTCCTTCCTCGTCGAAGCCTCCGACCTGCTCGCCGGCACCCTCGACCGGGACCAGACCCTGGCCCTGATGGCCCAGATGACCGTCCCCACCCTGGCCACCTGGTGCGCCGTCTACACCATCGCCGACCAGACCTCCGACCCCTACCTCTCCTACGTGCTGCACGAGGACGAGGAACGCATCGACGGGCTCAAGGCCCTGCTCTCACAGGTCAGCCCGCCCGAACCGCTCCGCGAGGCCGGCGCCCGCCCCTGGCCGGAATCCGCCCTCGCCGTCGGCGGCGAGACCGTCGTCCTCCCCCTCCTGGCACGCAACCGCGTCATCGGCATGCTGACACTCGGCAAACCGTCCGAGGAGCACTTCCGCCAGGAGATCCTGGAACTCGCGGACGACCTCTCCCGCCGGGCCGCCCTGGCCCTGGACAACGCCCGCCTCTACTCCGAGCGCACCGCCATCAGCCGCTCCCTCCAGCGCAGCCTCCTGCCGCCCGGCTCCCCCGCCATCCCCGGCATCGAGGTCGAGGTCATCTACCGCGCGGCCGGCGAGGGCAACGAGGTCGGCGGCGACTTCTACGACGTCTTCCCCATCCGGCCCGGCGTCTACGGCTTCGCCATCGGCGACGTGTGCGGTACGGGCCCCGAGGCGGCCGCGGTCACCGGCCTCGCCCGGCACGCCCTGCGCCTGCTGGCCCGCGAAGGCCTCGGCGGCCCGGCGGTACTGGAACGCCTCAACGCCGCGATCCTCGACGAGGGCGCCCGCAGCCGCTTCCTCACCCTCCTGTACGGCGAGCTCCACCCCCAACCGGACGGTAGCGCCCTCATGAAGGTCGTCTGCGCCGGCCACCCGCTCCCGCTGCGCCTGCGCCCGGACGGCGAGGTCATCCCCGCCGCCGAGCCTCAGCCGCTGCTCGGCGTCATGGAGGACCTCGACCTCTACGAGCAGACCCTCACCCTGGACCCGGGCGACGTCCTTCTCTGCGTCACGGACGGCGTGACCGAACGCCGCGAAGGCACGCGCATGCTCGGCGACGACGGCCTCGCGGAAGTCCTCACCACCTGTACGGGCCTCACGGCCGGCGCCGTCGCCGCCCGCATCCTGCGCGCGGTGGAACGCTTCGCGGCCGAACCCGCCTCGGACGACATGGCGATCCTGGCCTTCCGCGTGCCCCAGCCGCGCGAGGGCGCCTAGCCGCGCACGGCCGGTGGTTCACACCGGGGTTCACGTCGGGGGTTCACGCCGGGGCTCGCTCCGGGGCGCGGATCTGATGCTGCGGGTGGAGGACCGCAGGGCGAAGGCCACCACCACTTCGAAGACGCCGAGCAGGACGAGCCACAGCCCCAGCAGCCGAGTGAGGGCGACCGCGGAGTCGACCGGGAAGCAGAGCACGACTATGCCCGCGACGGTGCCGAGAACGCCCAGGCCGAAGAGCAGGCCCCGGTGGGCGAGGCCCCGATCGGCGATGGCGACGTACGCCGTGAGCACTCCGGTGATCAGCCAGAACACCCCGAGGATCAGGGACAGCGCACCGATCGTCTGCATCGGGTGCCGCAGTACGAGAACGCCCGCCAGCAACGCCAGCAACGCGACCAGCACGCTCGCCAGCCGGCCACCGCCGTCCTGGCTGTGCGAAAAGGCCGTGACGAAGCGGAAGACTCCTGCGACGAGGAGCTGGAGACCGATGATGACGGCCAGGATGTGCAGCGTCTCATCGGGCCATACGAGGACCAGAATGCCCGGGATCAGGGTCACGAGGGCGAGCCGAACGCCCAGCGCCACGAGGCTCCGACTTGCTTGAGGACGTCTTCCGGGTCGCTCTGCGTGTGCCGCGGTGCCGCCGCGTCGGGGGGAAAGGTCATCACGCCTCCCAGGCAGGCCGGACGAGCCCCAGGACACGTCGAAGCCGCCGATCGCACCTGTTTTACCCTTCGAAACCACCATAACCAGGGCCGGTGCAACCCGCCAACGCAAAAAGGCCCCCGCCAAATGGCGGGGGCCTTTTCTGTTTGGAGCCCTTTAACGGAATCGAACCGTTGACCTTCTCCTTACCATGGAGACGCTCTACCGACTGAGCTAAAAGGGCGGGTTGTTCGGCGGCGTCCTACTCTCCCACAGGGTCCCCCCTGCAGTACCATCGGCGCTGAAAGG
>NZ_BMVP01000011.1 GCF_014650775.1 Streptomyces cirratus
GCAGGCACACCAGGAACCGGCGGCGGACCGGGCGGAGCCGGCGGCCCCACCACAGCAGGCCCGGCCAACATCGTCGCAGCGTGATCAAGCCCACCACCCGGCGCACCAGAAGCCCCCGGCCGCGCACCAGGCGCAGGAGGCGCGGACGGCACGTCAGCCGGCTCACCGGCCGCTGCCCTGGAAACCCCCGGCCGCACCCGCGCCTTGCTCGTCGGCGCGTCGGCGATGCTCCCGGCACCCTCCCCCAACGCCGGCGCTATCGCCGTCCTCGGCAGCTGGCTGCCCCCGGACATCAACGTCGTCTTCGCCTCCGGGGCCACCCCCGAAGAGGACGCCGCCGCACCCTCCTCCGCGTCCGACCCCGACAGCGGCGGCGCGAACACCGTCGCGGGCAACGGCACCGACGGCTCGTCGGCGCCGGAATTCACATCCGTCCCCGCCCACGGCGTCGCCCCCACCGGCACCCCGTCATCGGCGGTCGGCTCGTACGGCACCTCGGCCCCGCTGCGGGACGCGACCGCGTCCGAAGGAACGCCGCCGGCCTCGGAGGCCTCCTTGCGGGGGATCCCCGCACGGTCCGCTGCCTCCTGCAACCACTCCGGCGGACTCAACATGAAGGACGTCTGTTCCGAGTCGATCCGCGGCGACGGAACCGAAGCCTCCGCCACCGGCGCCGGCGCCGCCCCGTACTCCTCCTCGTACCGCCGGATCACCTCACCCACCGGCAACCCCGGCCACAGCGTCACCTCCCCGCTGTCCCGCGCGATGACCAGCCGCTGCCGCCCACCACCGGACACCGGACCCGCCGCACGGTCCTCCGCCCACACCACGAAGCCCAGCCCGAACTCCCGCACCCGCACCTCACGGTGCTGGTACCCGGGCACATCCCCGTTGATCCACTCCTCGGCGCGCTCCTGCGCCTGCGCAAACGTCACCACCGCGCCGTCACCCCTCCACCGGAGCGGCACCCGCAACGGGAACCGAGCGTGCGAATCCGCCGTCCACCATCAGACCGGCCACCGTCTCCAACTCCGGCGGATTGCCCGCCAACCGCTCCAGAAAGGCGTCGAAATCAGCACCGCACGGCAGCAACAGCCGCTCCACGCGCTCCTGCACCGACCAGCCGTCCCGGTCCCGTCCATCGTCGTAGGGAGAGAACCACACGGAACCGATCCCCTCACCCTTCACCTTCACCGCGAGCAACCCGCCCTGCGCGAAAGCCACGCACAGGTAGTCCTTCGTCAGGTGGTCCCGCAGACACTTGTTGACGTACACCAGGTCGTTGACCGCCGCCTCCTCACGCACCGTGAAGAACGGCTGGTCCACCAGCAGGCCCAGCTCCACGTCCAGCCCGGTACCCACCGGCGCACAGCCTCCGGCCGCCTTGAGGAACGAGCGGTACGCCTCCGGCAGCCGGTACCCGAGGTCCTCCTCGACGCCCTGCACCTGCCGCTCCGACACCGACACCACCGACTTCGGCAGACCCAGGTGCACCGGACGCACCTCCTGCAAGGGCCGCGTCCCGCGCTTTTCGTGGTCCACCGGCGCCGTCGCCAGCCCCGCATGGTGGCGCAGCAACGCCTTCACCTCGACCGGAACCAACTCCAACCGGCGCGAACCCGACACGTGGTGCCACGTCCAGCCGTGCGGAGTCGCCACCGCACCGACCGTGTCCCACAGCTCGTGACCCACCGCGCGCATCGCCGCATTCGCGGACACGTAGTCCGTCAGACGCAGCTCGTCCACACCGAAGCCCTCCGGCGGCTCCGCGATCTCCACCGCCGCCCGCGCGTACGGAGAGAAATCGGGATGCCCCTCACCACTCATCCGGACACCGTGAGGATGCCGGGCAGCCCGGACCGGGTCCGGAAAATGCACGACCTGCCCCGAATAAGCGGCGTTGGGTGGCGGGGCCTGCTGCCCGAGCCGACCTGTCGTCATGGCGGTAGCCCCCTGCTGGATCTGGCTGGTTCACCACAGCCTATGTGCTCCCGCAAGAGCGGCAGCCGCCCGCCGGCCGCCCACCCACACCGCGGCCCGCAACATCCGAATTGATACGAAAATTCGACCCCGCTTCCACACCACACGGGACATTTGACAGGCTGTCCCCTCAGCACGGGGGCGTGCGCGACAGCGGCCCACCACCGCCGCCACGGGAGGGAAGAGCGACCATGCAGCACACGGCAACACGCGCGGACCACGCCGGACCGGCACCCACCACCGCCGCCACCACCAGCACAACCGGCACCATCGGCACCACCGGCACCGGCGACCCGCGCCTGCGCTGGAGCACCACGGACGGCCGCACCGTCCCCGTCCTGCGCTTCCGCCGCGACGGCATCCTGCCCACCATCGCCGCAGCCCTCTCCGTACGCGGCGAAACCCTCACCGGCACCGCCGGCAAAGCCGACCAGCCCCCCGCCCTGCACCCGCTCGTCCAGGACTACCTCGACACGCTCACCAGCAGCCAGCGCGAACGCTTCACCGGCCGATGTCCCGAGGCGATACTCCTCTCCCGCCACATCACCGCCGCCGAAGCCGCCCGCAGCAGACGCGCCTCCCGCAAGCCCCTCACCGCGAGCGAAGCCCGCCGCTCCCTGAAGCACGGCAAGATCACCGCCCGCCACATCCGCGAAGACGGCGACCCCCTCCACGGCACCTACGCGCCCCCCTGCCGCTCCTGCCAAGCCCTCCTCGCCCACTTCGGCGTACGCCCCGTCGACCTCTCCCACACCGAGTAGCCGCCATGACCACCTCCGCGTCCTACGACCGCTCCTCAGCCACCCGCTTCCCCACCGCCGTCGACGCCGCCCTGCGCACCGCCGGATGGGAACCCGGCCGCTGGGACATCAAGCAGGCCGAATACTGGGCCGACGCCCTCCGCGATCACACCACCCCCGCCGGACACCGCCACACCGTCTTCCCGGCAGCCGTCGAAGCCTGGGCCGAATTCGGCGGCCTCACCATCACCGCGGCCGGGCCCGGCCGCCAGATAGCCCCCACCCCCGTACGCCTCGACCCCCTCACCGGCCTCCACCTCGCCCGCACCTTCGCCGACCTCGGCCGCGCCCTCTCCACCGAGCTCAGTCCCCTCGGCACCGACGCCGACACCGGCTCCCACCTCGCCATCGACCGCGAGGGCCGCGTCTACGGCATCGACCACACCGGCGACTGGTACCTCGGCGCGTCCCTCGACGAGGCCCTCACCCTCCTGCTCACCGGCCTCCAGCCCACCCGCCTCACCACCGGCTAAGCCTGCACGGACGCACACGGCAGCACGGCCGACACCCGGAACCCGCCCGACTCCGTCGGCCCCGCCACGAACACCCCGCCCAGCCCCAGCACCCGCTCCCGCATCCCCACCAGACCGTTCCCGCCACTGGGCAGGCCCGCGCCACCCGCATCACCGTCACACGGCCCGTTCTCCACCTGCATCGCCACCTCACCCTCCCGGTGAGCCAGCCGCACCACGACCTCCGCACCCGGTGCGTGCTTGTGGCAGTTGGTCAACGCCTCCTGCACCACCCGGTACGCCGTCTGCTCCACCTCAGCCGCATACCCCGGCCGCTCCCCGCGCACATCGAGCCGTACCACCATCCCCGCCGCCCGCGACTGCCCCACCAGCACCTCCAGCTCCGCCAGCGACGGCCCCTCCTCCACAACCGGCGCCGGCACCGCAACCGCCACCGGCTTCGGCACCGCCGGGGCCGGGGCCCGCAACACCCCGAGCATCTCCCGCAGCTCCGTCAACGCCTGCCGGCCCATGTCCCCCACCAACGCCGCGTTCCGCGCCGCCTTCACCGGATCCTTCACCGCCACCGCCTGCAACGCCGCCGCGTGCACCACCATCAACGACACCCGGTGCGCCACCACGTCGTGCATCTCCCGCGCGATCCGCGTCCGCTCCTCCGTACGCGCCCACTCGGCCCGCTCCTCGGCCCGCTCCGCCAGCAGCGACAACTCCCGCTCCAGCGAGTCCGCCCGCTCGTGCAGGCTCTCCATCAGCCGGCGCCGCGCGCCCACGTACATGCCGAGCAGCACCGGCGGCACCGTCAGCGCCACCGCCACGAACACCGACAGCGAGATCAGCAGGGTCTGCGTCACCCCCGCCTCGTCGTCGGTCCGCACGTACATCACCACCAGCGTCGCGACGAGCGACATCGAAGCCACCGTCGCCGTGACCCGCCGGGGCACCTCGCACGCGGCCAGCGTGTACAGCCCCACCACCCCGAGCAGGAACCCCATCACCGCCGGCGTCACCGCGATCGACACCAGCACCACGGCCACCGGCCAACGCCGCCGCAGCACGAGCGTGGCCCCCACCACGAACCCGAACAGCACCCCCAACACGACCGGCACCCCGGCCTCGCGGGCGAAACCCACCCCCTCCCACGCACACTCCAGGGCGGACACCGCCCCGATCCCCACGTCCCACACGACGTCCCGCCGCCGCTCCCACCACAAAGGCGGCCCAGCGCGGCCTTGCTCTTCCCCCGTACTGGTCATGCCGTCCAGCGTACGCAGCGCCCCCACCACGCCCCGGCGGAATTTTCCGGGAAACCGCCGGTAATCGCACGTACGACTGAATGCGCCGCGTGCCGAGACCTGAATCCCGCATTCCGGACGAACCTGGGTCCATGAGCAAATACGCCGACTTCGAGGGTCTCCGCACCCGGGCCGTGGCCCTCCGACGCGAAGGCCTCAGCCGCCGCGAGATCCGCGACCGCCTACAAGTCTTCAACGGCGAGATCCTGAACCGCTTACTGCACGGGGAGCCGGCCCCGGAGTGGACCCGCCGCCCGAACGCCAAGGACGACCTCCGCGATCGAGCCCGCGAGCTCCGTCTCAAAGGCCTCACGTACGACCAGATCCGGACCGAGCTGGGCTGCTCCAAGAGCTCCATCTCCCTCTGGGTCCGCGACCTTCCCAAGGTGGATCACCGCACACCCGAGGAGCAGGGCCGCGACGCCGCCCTGAAACGCTGGGCCTTCGAGGGTCCACGCCGGGAGGCCGCGCGCAACGCCTCGATCGACGCCGCAAGAGCAGCGGTCGGCAGCCTGAGCGACAGGGAACTCTTCTTGGTCGGCGCGGCGCTCTATTGGGCCGAGGGCAGCAAGAGCAAGACATATCGACGGAGCGAGACCGTGACGTTCATCAACAGTGACCCCGGCGTCATCCGCGTCTACATCGCCTGGTTGAACCTCGTCGGCGTCAGCCGTGAGCGACTGCGCTTCCGGGTGATGATCCACGAGACGGCGGACGCGGCCGGCGCGGAGCTGTACTGGGCGGACTTCGTCGGGGTGCGGCGGGCGCAGCTGCAGAAGACCACGCTCAAGAAACACAACCCCAAGACCGTCCGGAAGAACACCGGAACCGACTACCGTGGATGCCTGATCGTCCGTGTGTCCGCGAGCTGCGACTTGTACCGTCGCATTGAGGGCACTTGGTGCGGCATAGTAGGTGCCGTCGACTCGATCAATAGAAGCGAATGTCCGATTTAGTCGGGTTTACCATCCCCTGTGGTGTAATCGGCAGCACTGGGACCTTTGGAGTCCTATGTCCGGGTTCGAGTCCTGGCAGGGGAGCAATACAAGTTCGGGTCCCGACCTCCGCGGTCGGGACCCGGCCTCGTTTCCGGCTCCCGGCCCACCGGTATCCTTCACGGGTCCACCCCCGAAGCCGAAGGGCACACCCGTGAGCGCAACCCGCCCGGCAGCCGTCGTCGTACTCGCAGCGGGTGAAGGCACCCGCATGAAGTCGGCCACTCCCAAGGTTCTGCACGAGATCGCCGGGCGCTCGCTCGTCGGCCACGTCGTCGCCGCCTCGCGCGAGCTGGACCCCGCGCACCTCGTGGTCGTCGTCGGCCACGCCCGCGAGAAGGTCTCCGCGCACCTCGCCGAGATCGACCCGGGTGTCCGCACCGCCGTCCAGTACGAGCAGAACGGCACCGGGCACGCCGTCCGGATGGCCCTCGAAGAGCTCGGCGGAGAGATCACCGGCACCGTGGTGGTCGTCTGCGGCGACACCCCGCTGCTGACCGGCGAGACGCTCCGCCGGCTCGCGCACACGCACGAGGCCGACGGCAACGCCGTCACCGTGCTGACCGCCGAGGTCCCCGACTCGACCGGCTACGGGCGGATCGTCCGGGACTCGGCGACCGGCGCCGTGACGGCCATCGTCGAGCACAAGGACGCCACCGACGCCCAGCGTGCGATCCGTGAGATCAACTCCGGTGTCTTCGCGTTCGACGGGGCGCTGTTGAGCGACGCGCTCGGCAAGGTCCGTACCGACAACAGCCAGGGCGAGGAGTACCTGACCGACGTCCTCGGCATCCTGCGCGAGAGCGGGCACCGCGTGGGCGCGGCCGTGGGCACGGACCACCGGCAGATCCTCGGGATCAACAACCGGGTGCAGCTGGCGGAGGCCCGGGCGCTGCTGAACGCGCGGCTGCTGGAGCGCGCGATGCTCGCCGGGGTGACCGTGGTCGACCCCGCGAGCACGTTCGTGGACGTGACGGTGACCTTCGGGCAGGACGCGGTGGTCCACCCGGGTACGCAGTTGCTGGGGAGCACGCATGTCGCCGAGGGGGCCGAGGTCGGTCCGAACACCCGGCTGACGGACACGCGGGTCGGCGCGGGGGCGCGGGTGGACAACACGGTCGCGGTTTCCGCGGTGGTCGGGGAGTCGGCGAGTGTGGGCCCGTTCGCGTACTTGCGGCCGGGGACGGTTCTCGGTGCGAAGGCCAAGGCCGGCACGTACGTGGAGATGAAGAACGCGACGATCGGTGAGGGCACGAAGGTGCCGCACCTGTCGTACGTCGGGGACGCGACGATCGGCGAGTACTCCAACATCGGTGCGGCGAGCGTCTTCGTGAACTACGACGGTGAGCACAAGCACCACACGACGATCGGTTCACACTGCAAGACGGGTTCGGACAACATGTTTGTGGCTCCCGTCACGGTCGGGGACGGTGCTTACACGGCGGCCGGATCGGTGATCACGAAGGACGTGCCGCCGGGTGCGCTGGCCGTTGCCCGTGGCCAGCAGCGGAATATCGAGGGCTGGGTGGCTCGCAAGCGTCCGGGGAGCGCCGCTGCCGCGGCGGCCGAGTCGGCGGTCGGGGAGGACTCGGGGCCGCGTTGAGGGGCCGTCCGGGTGAACTGACCGGAAACAGGTGCGTCGGCGACGGCGTACCGTGATAGGTGCACGCAATTCGGCTGGCTCACCGTGTGCGGGACGGACGCACACGGGGGCGAGCAGCTTTCAACACGTCTGAGGAGACTGTGCTGTGACCGGGATCAAGACGACCGGCGAGAAGAAGCTGATGCTCTTCTCCGGCCGCGCCCACCCCGAGCTGGCCGAGGAGGTCGCGCACCAGTTGGGCGTCGCTCTGGTGCCGACGAAGGCTTTCGACTTCGCGAACGGTGAGATCTACGTTCGGTTCCAGGAGTCGGCGCGTGGTGCGGACTGCTTCCTGATCCAGAGCCACACGGCTCCGATCAACAAGTGGATCATGGAGCAGCTGATCATGATCGACGCGTTGAAGCGTGCTTCGGCGCGTTCCATCACGGTGATCGTGCCGTCGTACGGGTACGCCCGTCAGGACAAGAAGCACAAGGGTCGCGAGCCGATCTCGGCGCGTCTGGTGGCGGACCTGCTCAAGACGGCTGGTGCGGACCGGATCCTCACGGTGGACCTGCACACGGACCAGATCCAGGGCTTCTTCGACGGTCCGGTGGACCACCTGTCGGCGCTGACGGTCCTCGCGGACTACGTGGGCGCGAAGGTGGACCGGTCGAAGCTGACGATCGTGTCCCCGGACGCGGGCCGGGTGCGCGTGGCGGACCGCTGGTGTGACCGTCTGGACGCGCCGCTGGCGATCGTGCACAAGCGCCGCGACAAGGACGTGGCGAACCAGGTGACCGTCCACGAGGTCGTGGGTGAGGTCAAGGGCCGGGTCTGCGTCCTGGTGGACGACATGATCGACACGGGTGGCACGATCTGCGCCGCGGCCGACGCGCTGTTCGCGCACGGTGCGGAGGACGTCATCGTGACGGCGACGCACGGCATCCTGTCGGGTCCTGCGGCCGACCGGCTCAAGAACTCGAAGGTCAGCGAGTTCGTGTTCACGAACACGCTGCCGGACCCCTCGGACCTGGAACTGGACAAGATCACGGTGCTGTCGATCGCCCCGATGATCGCGCGTGCGGTGCGCGAGGTCTTCGAGGACGGTTCGGTCACGAGCCTGTTCGAAGAGCAGCAGTAGCAGCGGTCGGCGGGCCGGCCCGCTGATCCTTTTGGGTGTGGCCTCCCGGCCGGGTAGACTCTTCGAGTTGCTCGGCGAGGGAGGCCGTACCTGTTTTCGGGTGCGGATGCTCCGTTATCGACGCGCTCTTCGTAGCAGGCCGTTTCGGCCGGGTGACCGTCGTCCTTTTTCCGTCACCCCACGAGGAGTGAGCATGTCCGAGGTCAAGCTTTCCGCCGAGTCCCGCACCGACTTCGGCAAGGGCGCTGCCCGTCAGGCCCGTCGCGACGCCCTGACCCCCGCCGTCATCTACGGCCACGGCACCGACCCGAAGCACGTCAACGTCGACGCCCACGCCCTTCAGCTGGCGCTGCGCACCCCGAACGTCCTGATCTCCCTGGACATCAAGGACGGCGGCACCGAGCTGGTCATCCCGAAGGCCGTGCAGAAGCACCCGCTGAAGCGCTCGGTCTCGCACGTCGACTTCCTGATCGTCAAGAAGGGCGAGAAGGTCACCGTCGACGTCGCGATCGTCACCGAGGGCGAGCTGGCCCCGGGCGGCAACATGCTGGAGACCCTCCAGAACACCATCTCCGTCGAGGCCGAGGCCACGCACATCCCGACCGAGGTCACCGTCTCCATCGCGGGCCTGGAGGCCGGCGCGACCATTCACGCGTCCGACCTGGTCCTGCCGAAGGGCACCACGCTGGCCGTCGACGGTGACATCGCCGTCCTGCAGGTCGTCGCCCCGCAGGCCGAGGAGCCGGCCGCCGAGGCCGACGCCGAGGGCTCCGAGGCCTGAGTTCCGCCTCTCCCCCTCAGCATTCGCAGCACTTGCTGAACGACCGCCGTCCGGCTCCACTGGAGCGGGACGGCGGTCGTCTTCGTTCCAGGCACTTGAAGGAGCTTTTGATGTCGGACGACGCGGCGCCCTGGCTGATCGTCGGTCTCGGGAATCCCGGGGCGGAGTACGCGGGCAACCGCCACAACATCGGGTTCATGGTGGTGGACCTGTTGGCGGAGCGGATGCGCGGGAAGTTCAAGGCGCACAAGGCGCGGGCGCAGGTGGTGGAGGGCCGGATCGGTTCTCCGGGGCCGGCGAACCGGCGGGTGGTGCTGGCGAAGCCGATGTCGTTCATGAACCTGTCGGGTGGCCCGGTGTCGGCGTTGCGGGACTTCTACAAGGTGCCGCTGGAGCGGATCGTCGCGGTCCACGACGAGCTGGACATCGACTATCCGACGCTCCGGTTGAAGCTCGGTGGCGGTGACAACGGGCACAACGGGTTGAAGTCGATGACGAAGGCGATGGGGCCGGATTACCACCGGGTGCGGTGCGGTATCGGGCGGCCGCCGGGCCGGATGCAGGTGGCGGACTTCGTGTTGAAGGACTTTTCGTCCACGGAGCGCAAGGAGCTGGACTGGTTCGTGGACCGGTCGGCGGATGCGGTGGAGTGCCTGGTCCAGGAGGGTCTGGAGCGGGCGCAGTCGGCGTACAACGCGTAGCGGAACGTGCGGAAGGGGGTCTGCCCGTGCCAGTCGGCACGGGCAGACCCCCTTCCGGCTTGCCCGGTGCCGGTCAGCCGGTGTTGCGCAGGCCGGCGGCGACGCCGTTGACGGTGAGGAGGAGGGCGCGGCCGAGGAGCGGGTCGGGTTCTTCGCCGCGTTCGGCGGCGGCGCGCTGGCGGGCGAGGAGGGAGACCTGGAGGTAGGAGATGGGGTCGAGGTAGGCGTCGCGGACGGCGAAGGTCTGCTGGAGGACGGGGTGGGAGTCGAGGAGCTTCTCCCCGCCGGTGATGCGCAGGACCTCGCGGACGGTGAGTTCGTGTTCGGCCTGGATGCGGTCGAAGACGTGCTTGAGGTGGTCGGGGACGAGGGTGTCGACGTAGTGGCGGGCGATCCGCAGGTCCGTCTTGGCGAGGGTCATCTCGACGTTGGACAGGAAGTTGCGGAAGAAGTGCCAGCGCTCGCCCATTTCGGCGAGGGCGTCGTCCTGGCCGGCTTCGCGCAGGGCCTTGAGGCCGGAGCCGACGCCGTACCAGCCGGGGACGATCTGGCGGGACTGGGTCCAGCCGAAGACCCACGGGATGGCGCGCAGGCCGTCGAGTCCGGCGCCGGAGTCGGGGCGGCGGGAGGGCCGGGAGCCGAGGTGGAGGTCGGCGAGCTGGTCGACGGGGGTGGCGGCGAAGAAGTAGGCCGGGAGGTCGGGGTCTTCGACGAGGGCGCGGTAGGCGGCGTGCGCGGCGTCGGAGACGGTGTCCATGGCCGCGTCCCAGCGGGCGAGGTCGTCGTGGGACTGGCGGGGGGCGGTGTGCAGGGCGGAGGCCTGGAGGGTCGCGGCGACCGTCAGTTCGAGGTTCTCGCGGGCGAGGGACGGTACGAGGTACTTGTCGGAGATGACCTCGCCCTGTTCGGTGACCTTGATCTCGCCTTCGAGGGTGCCCCAGGGCTGGGCGAGGATCGCGTCGTGGGAGGGGCCGCCGCCGCGGCCGACGGTGCCGCCGCGGCCGTGGAACAGGCGCAGGCGGACGCCGTAGCGGTGGGCGACGTCGCGCAGGCGGCGCTGGGCGCGGTGGATCTCCCACTGGCTGGTGGTGATGCCGCCGAACTTGGAGGAGTCGGAGTAGCCGAGCATGACCTCCTGGACGTCGCCGCGCAGGGAGACCAGACGGCGGTAGGAGGGGTCGGCGAGCATGGCGTCGAGGATGACGTCGGCGGCCTTGAGCTCGTCGGTGGTCTCCAGGAGCGGAACGATTCCGATCTTGGCCCAGCCGGCGTGGAGGTCGATGAGGCCGGCTTCGCGGGCGAGGACGGCGGCGGCGAAGACGTCGTCGGCGCCCTGGCACATCGAGATGATGTAGGACTCGATGACTTCGGGGCCGAACTTCTCGAAGGCGTCCTTGATGGCGAAGAAGACACCGAGGGTCTTGGCGCCGGCGGCGTCGAGGGGCGCGGGGGTGGGGGCGAGGGGGCGGCGGGAGCGCAGTTCCTTGGCGAGGAGCTTGCCGCGGTAGTCGCGGGGCATGTCGGCGTAGCGCCAGGATTCCTCGCCGAGGCGGTCGAAGAGCTGGCCGAGGGCGTGGTGGTGGGCGTCGGCATGTTCGCGGACGTCCATGGTGGCGAGCTGGAGGCCGAAGGCGGCCAGCGTGCGGATGGTGCGGTCCATGCGGCCGTCGGCGAAGAGGACCGCGCGGTGCTCGCGCAGGGAGGTCTGGATGAGGGTGAGGTCGGCGAGGAGTTCGGCGGTGCCGAGGTAGTCGCGGCCGTCCTGGTGGGGGGTGCCGCCGGCGAGGCGTTCGCGGGTGTTGAGGAGCTTCTGGCGGACGCAGGTCGCCTTGAGGCGGTAGGGCTCTTCCGCGTTGAGGCGCTTGTACCGGGGGCTGATCTCGGGCAGGCGTTCGAGATCGGTCTGGAGGGAGGTGAGGAGTTCCTCGGTGGCCCCGGTGTAGCGGATGGAGTTGGACAGCAGTCCGCGCAGTTCGTCGATGGCGGCGAGGGCGTCGGTGATGCCGTGTTCGTGCTGGAGGATCAGGACGTCGCGGGTGACGTCGGGGGTGACGTTGGGGTTGCCGTCGCGGTCGCCGCCGATCCAGGTGCCGAAGGTGAGGGGGCGGGTGCCGGGGGGCAGTTCGACGCCGACGCGCTGGAGCTCGGCGGCGAGGTCTTCGAGTACGTCGCCCACGGCGCCGGCGTGCAGCTCGTCGAGGTAGTAGATGGCGTTGCGGGCTTCGTCGGCGGGTTCGGGACGCACGACGCGCAGTTCGTCGGTCTGCCAGACGAGGTCGATGTTCTCGGCGAGCCGCAGGTCGTGGCGGCGGCGCTCGCCGGCGCCCGTGGCGGGCTCTTCGAGGAGCGCGGCGATGCGGCGCAGCTTGTTGAGGACGCTGCGGCGGGCCGCTTCGGTGGGGTGGGCGGTGAAGACGGGCCGCACGTTGAGGTTCTTGACCGTTTCGCGCAGGTGTGCGGGATCGGCGTCCTTGAGCATGTCGGCGGTCCGGGCGAGGAGGCCGCCTTCGGCGGCCCGGTGGGCGCGCAGTTCCTTGCCGCGGTGTACCTGTTCGGTGACGTTGGCGAGGTGGAAGTAGGTGGAGAAGGCGCGGACGAGCTTGGCGGCGGTTTCCAGGTCGGTGTCGCCGAGGAGCCGGGCGGCGGCTTCGCCGTCGGTGCGGGTGAGGGCGCGGACGCGTTCGACGAGGTCGAGGAGGTCCTGGCCTTCCTGGCGTACGAGGGTCTCACCGAGGAGGTCGCCGAGGCGGCGGATGTCGGCTCGCAGTTCCGCGTTGGCGGTGGCGGCCTGCGTGAGGGTGGCCTTGGTGGCCGGGGCCTGGGTGACGGGGGCCTGGGAGGCCTGGTCAGCACTGCTCACAGGTGCGGCTCCTTGCAGTGTTCGAGCGCTACTGGGCGGTGGGCTCCCGGGGCGGGCGCGGCGGTGCCGCTGCGCAGCCCGGGCTGCCCGTGCGGACCGCGCTGTCCGACGTGACCAGGATAGGTGGCCGGTGCTCGTGTGACGGCAGCGCGGGCCTGCTGCGCCCGGCGGGCGTGCTCCTCTTGCCGCGAGCGGGAGCTTTGCCATACTTACGTTGCCGTAGGTTACGGGACCGTAGGGTCCGTGATCATGCGCTCCCCCGTCTCCTCACCCCCCAGGGGATCCACTGTGACCATGACCGACGACCTGATCGACGGCGCTTCGGCGCCGTCCCCGACGAGTGGGCCGTCCGCGACGCGCGGAGGCGAGAGCAAGCGGTCCGTCGAGCAGATCGCGTTGCTCTTGTTCATCACCGTCCCCTTCGTGGCGCTGCTGGGGGCGATCCCGCTGGCGTGGGGGTGGGGGGTGAGCTGGCTGGACGTCGGCCTGATGGTGTTCATGTACTTCCTGGCGTGCCACGGCATCACGATCGGTTTCCACCGCTATTTCACGCACGGTTCCTTCAAGGCGAAGCGGCCGCTGCGGATCGTGCTGGCGGTGATGGGCTCGATGGCGGTGGAGGGGCCGCTGGTGCGGTGGGTGGCGGATCACCGCAAGCACCACAAGTTCTCCGATCACGAAGGCGACCCGCACTCGCCGTGGCGGTTCGGCGAGACGGTCCCGGCGCTGATGAAGGGGCTGTGGTGGGCACACATCGGATGGCTGTTCGACGAGGAGCAGACGAACCAGGCGAAGTACGCGCCCGACCTGATCAAGGACCCGGCGATCCGGCGGATCTCACGGGACTTCGTGTACTGGACGGTGCTGTCGCTGGCGATCCCGCCGCTGGTCGGGGGTCTGGTCACGATGTCGTGGTGGGGGGCCTTCACGGCGTTCTTCTGGGGTTCGCTGGTGCGGGTCGCGCTATTGCACCACGTGACGTGGTCGATCAATTCGATCTGCCACGCGGTGGGCAACCGTCCGTTCAAGTCGCGGGACCGCTCGGGGAACGTGTGGTGGCTGGCGGTGCTGTCGTGCGGCGAGTCCTGGCACAACCTCCACCACGCGGAGCCGACGTCGGCGCGCCACGGTGTACTGCGCGGGCAGGTCGATTCCAGTGCGCGGCTGATCCGCTGGTTCGAACAGCTGGGGTGGGCTTCGGACGTGCGGTGGCCGTCGGAAGCCCGCATCGCTGCCCGGCGCAAGGAAATGCCTTCGAACGCGGCATGATGGGGGACGTGGCGATCGACGGCAGCAGTAGTACCAGCGGTGACAAGCCCCGGCGTGGTCGCCGCGTGCGGATGACGGGGGCGGAGCGACGTCAGCAGCTGCTGGACATCGGCCGGGCGCTGTTCGCCGAGAAGGGCTTCGAGGGCACGTCGGTGGAGGAGATCGCGGCGAAGGCCGGGGTGTCGAAGCCGGTGGTGTACGAGCACTTCGGGGGCAAGGAAGGCCTGTACGCGGTGGTCGTCGACCGCGAGATGCGACAGCTGCTGGACGGGGTGACGGGCGCGCTGACGGCCGGGCATCCGCGGGAGCTGCTGGAGCAGGCGGCTTTCGCGCTGCTGGATTACATCGAGAGCTATACGGACGGGTTCCGCATTCTGGTGCGGGATTCGCCGGTGGCGCAGTCGACGGGTACGTTCGCGTCGCTGATCAGCGACATCGCCACGCAGGTGGAGGACATCTTGGGCCTGGAGTTCAAGGCCCGCGGTTTCGACCCGAAGCTGGCTCCGCTGTACGCGCAGGCACTGGTGGGGATGGTGGCGCTGACGGGCCAGTGGTGGCTGGAGACGCGGCGCCCGAAGAAGGCGGAGGTGGCGGCGCACCTGGTCAACCTGGCCTGGCACGGCCTGGAGAACCTGGAGGCCCGCCCCCGCCTGGTCGGCCACCGCAGGAGCTGACGGGACCGTCAGCCGCTCGACCGCCAAGGGCTCGAAAGGTTGTACGGAAAACTACTTTGACCTCGTGAAACGCGCCGGTACCGTGGGGTCCACTTCCGGGGGGAAAGTACGACCGACGCCCAGTGCCGTTCTCGGGCTGCGCCCACGACCGTCGTGACGACCACCCGGTTCCACTGCGAGTCACTGGGGAACCCACTTGCGCTCTTCGCGCCTCGGCCGCATCGCGGCCTGCACCGCTCTCGCCCTCTCCGCGGGCACCCTGCTCTCCGTAGGCCAGGCGACCGCTGCCGGCAAGACCTCGGACCGCCCGGCGCCCGCCGCGGCCAAGGCATCGACCAGCCCGAAGGCCGCCGTCCCGCACGCCGCCGCCCCGGCACCCGGCGTGGTGGCGCCGAAGGCCAAGTCCGCGAACCAGGGCGCTCGCGCGGCCGCTCCGCAGGGCGTCGCCGCCGCTGCCGCGGGCAACGTCGCCCAGCCTCGCCTGGACCTGGACGGCGACGGCTTCAGCGACCTGGTCTTCCGTGACACGCGCGGCTGGGCCGGCGCCTTCGCGACCAGCGCTCCGGCGGGCAACCCCGCCACCGCCTTCCGCATCCAGGGCGACGACACCGAGACGGTCAAGGACATCATCGCCCTCGGCAACGTCGGCGGCAGCTGGAACCCCGAGATCCTCACGCTCACCTTCGACGGCAAGCTCCAGCTCCGCGAGACCTCGGGCGGCTACGCCGGTGCGCCGACCTGGACCGGCTCCGGCTGGCAGATGTACAACCGCGTCATCGCGGCGGGCGACCTGAACAAGGACGGACGCCCCGACGTCCTCGCCCGCACGCCCGCCGGTGACCTGTACTACTACAAGAGCACCGGCAACCTCGCCAGCCCGTTCGCAGCCGCGGTGAAGGTCAGCGGCGGCTGGAACCAGTACGACCAGATCGTCGGCCTGAGCGACATCGACGGCGACGGCGACGCGGACGTCCTGGGCCGCACGTACACGGGTGAGCTGTTCCTCCACAAGGGCACCGGCAACGGCGCCAGCCCGTTCGAGTGGCGGACCCAGATCGCCTCCGGCTGGACCGGATACACGCAGATCATCGCCGCCGACGACATCGACGGCGACGGCAAGGCCGACATGATGGGCGTCACCCCCACCGGTGACCTGTTCTGCCACTTCTCCGAGGGCAACGGCCTGTTCAGCCAGCAGTACAACTGCGGCTCGAACTGGAAGAGCACCGAGCTCTTCCTCGGTGCGGGCATCACTCCGGTCTACGGCAAGCACAACGTCGGCACGATCGACGCCGGCGGCCAGTACTGGTCGTACGACGCCAAGAGCGACGGCACGCTCTTCGAGCCGCGCAAGTCCGGGGACTTCGTCTGGCCGGACGACGGCTCCAAGCTGGTCGTCGTCAGCGGCCTGGACAAGACCGGCTGGGGCCACAAGTTCCAGTTCAACCAGTGGGGTCTGACCAACCGCACCACGAACCAGAGCATCGCCGGCGACTGGTGGGGCGTCACCAACGCGGTCCTCGGCGGCGGCGACGTCTCCGGCGACGGCAAGGGCGACCTGCTGACCCGCGACATCTGGGGCAACCTGTACGTCCACCAGGGCAACGGCACCGGCAACGCCTTCGCCGCCCCGGTGAACGTCGGCGGCGGCTGGGGCCAGTACAAGCAGCTCGCCTCCGGTGACTTCAACGGTGACGGCTACGCGGACCTGGTCGGCATCGACAACAGCGGCGGCCTCTACTTCCACCCGGGCACCGGCAAGGCCGCCGCACCGTTCGGCACCCGCTGGCAGGTCTACGCCTTCATGGGGGGCTACAAGGACGTCGTGTCGCCCGGCGACCTCACCGGCGACGGCAAGGCCGACCTGGTGCTCGTCGACGCCGGCGGCAACGCGTTCCGCATGGAAGGCGGCCACAGCCTCTTCGGCAGCGAGGTCCTCACCCCGCAGGTCATGTTCCGCGGCAACATGAGCTACCGCAGCATCGGCTAGCCCTGCCGGCACCACGCCACGGCGCCCCGTCACCGGAACTCCGGTGGCGGGGCGCCGTCGTTCGCTCAGGTGGTGGGTTCGAGGAATTCGAGGCGGTTGCCGACGGGGTCGTGGGAGAAGAAGCGCTTGTGGCCGGGGAGGCCGGTGTCCCAGTGGACGTCGGCGCCGTGGTCGCGGAGCCGGCCGGCGTAGGCCTCGATGCCGGTGACGCGCAGGCCCGGGTGGGCTTTGATCGCGGGCCGGAAGTCGTCCTCGATGCCGAGGTGGAGCTGTACGGGCCCGGCTGCGAACCAGCAGCCGCCGCGGGCGGCGAGGGCGGGCGGTTTGGGTAGTTCGGTCATGCCGAGGGCGTCGGCGTAGTAGCGGCGCAGCAGGTCTTCGGAGCCGGGCGGCGCGGCGAGCTGGACGTGGTCGAGTGCCGTGAGCACGTCAGGCCTCCTTGCGGGCGACGGCGAAGATGCGGCGGAAGGGGAACACGGTGCCGCGGGGGCCCGGCGGGTAGGCGGCGCGCAGGGCTTCGCGGTACTCGGCGAGGAAGCGGTCGACGGCCTCCTTGTCGTCGCCGAGTTCGGTGAGGACGGGCCGCAGGGCGGTGCCCTTGACCCAGTCGAGCACCGGGTCCGGCCCCGCCAGCAGTTGGTGGTAGGTGGTTTCCCAGACGTCGACGGCGCAGCCGAGTTCGGTGAAGCGGGCCAGGTACTCGGCGGGTTCGAGGATGTGGACGTAGCGCGCGCCGTGGCCGGCGAGGCGGTCGCGCCAGCGGGGGGCGTCGCAGAGGTCGGCGAGCATCCGGTGGCTGGGCGCGGTGAAGTTGCCGGGGATCTGGAAGGCGAAGGTGCCGCCGGGCCGCAGTGCGGTGATCCAGGCGGCGAAGGAGCCGGGATGGTTCGGCACCCACTGGAGGGCGGCGTTGGAGACGATCAGGTCGTAGGACTCCTCCGGGTGCCAGTCGGCGAGGTCGGCGTGCCCGAAGTCCAGGTGTCCGCCGCCGGGGGTGGGGCCGGCGTGGTCCTGGGTGGCGCGGCGGAGCATCTCGGGGGAGAGGTCGAAGCCGGTGATACGGGCCTGGGGCCAGCGGTCGGCGAGCAGCGCGGTGACGTTGCCGGGGCCGCAGCCGAGGTCGGCGATGCGCGCGGGGGTGGTGGGGAGCTCGGGTATGCGAGTCAGCAGGTCGAGAAAGGGGCGCGTACGGTGCCCGGCGTGCCGGAGGTACTGCTGGGGGTCCCAGACGGGCGCCGCGGAAGCGGTGACCACGGGCGTCGGGGCCGAGGCGGTATCGGAGTGCATGTGCGAAGCCTCCCTGCTGATGGGGCGGTTGGAAGCGGAAGCCATCCGGCCCCCTCCATTCCCATCCTGGCCGAATATATATCTTGATGTCAAGATACTCGATATCGAGATGTCCAGTTCCTGAGATCCTTGAATTGAAGAGACTTCACGTCGACAGACCCCTTACACTGATCGGCATGGAGGACGAGGTCGACCGACTGGTCGCGGCATGGCGGCGAGAACGCCCTGACCTCGACGTTGAACCGCTCGAGGTACTGAGCCGGGTGAGCCGGCTCGCCCGCCACCTCGACCGCGCCCGCAGGCTGGCCTTCTCCGAGCACGGCCTGGAGCCCTGGGAGTTCGACGTCCTCACCTCGCTGCGCCGCGCCGGCGCGCCGTACCAGCTCTCCCCCGGCCAGCTGCTGACCCAGACGCTGGTCACCTCCGGCACCATGACCAACCGCATCGACCGGCTCGCGAAGAAGGGCCTGGTCGAGCGGCTTCCCGACCCCAGCGACCGGCGCGGCGTACTGGTCCGGCTGACCCCCGAGGGCCGCGACCGCGCCGACCAGTCCCTGGCCGGGCTGCTGGCGCAGGAACGCGCCATCCTCGCCCAGCTCTCCCAGGGCCAGCGCGGTGACCTCGCGGCGCTGCTACGCAGGCTGACCGCTCCGTTCGACAACATCCCCGGCTAGCTCCGCCGGCCGCACCCCGGCCCGCCGGGCCAGTGCCACCGCCGCGAGCGTGGAGTGCACCCCGAGCTTGCCCAGGACGTTCTGCATGTGGGTGCGGACGGTGTGCGGGGACAGGAACAGCCGCGCCGCCACGTCCTTGCGGCCCAGTCCGGCCACCATGCAGCGCAGCACCTCGTGCTCGCGCGGCGTCAGCGACTCCACCAGCCGTTCGCTGTCCGTACGGTGCTTGCGCGCCGCGGTCAGCTCCCGCAGGACCCCGGTCAGCAGGGCGGGCGGCAGGTGGGTCTCCTCCCGCAGGACGCCTCTGATGACGGCCAGCAGCCGCGAGAGCGAACAGTCCTTGGCGACCCAGCCGGAGGCCCCCGCCTGGAGCGCGAGCGCGGCCCGGCGGGGGTCGTCACGTTCGGCGAGGACCACCGTACGCACCCCCGGATGCGCCGTGCGCACGCTCGCGACCAGCGCGATCCCGTCCGCGCCGGGGGGCGCGGGCGGTGGTGCGGAGCCCGGTGCGCGCTGTACGGGTACGGTCCCCGCGGCAGCGCCCAGGTCGGCGTCGACGAGCATGACGTCGAAGCGGCGGCCCTCGGCCGCGGCGCGTTCGAGGCAGCGCGCGGCGGCGGGAGCACTGCCGGCCGCGGACACGTCCACGTCCGGCTCGGCCGCGAGCGCGGCCGCGAGAGATTCGGCGAAGATGCGGTGATCGTCGACGACGAGAACGCGGATACGAACCACGAAAACCCCCACGGGTCGGGGAACGGACGACGGCGGGTACGGCGCCCGGACCGGGTGGTGATCCGCAGCAGCCGCGGCCGCCGCCGAGACATCTCTGCACTACCCCGGAGCGGACGCCGTACCCGGCGTATCTCGACCCCTGAATCAACACCGGCCCCCACCGGTGTCACGCATCAGCGTAGAGCGGCCGGGCTCCGGCGGTTGGCCGAATAGCGGAAGTTTTTCGAGGGATTTTGCGACGCGGAGGCCCCGAACCGCCCTTGGGGTGGCCGGAATTCACCTATCCGCGTGACCCGGCGGACGGTCCGGGGCCCGGGGCGTGCCACGGGCAGTTGCACGGGGGGCGGTTCACCCGGCGTACGCACGCCGGGCGCCCGCGCAGGGCGCCCGGCGACAGCGCACGGAGAACCGGTGCGCGCCCCTGTCCGCGGCGCGCCCCATGCCCGATCGGAAGGTGCGGGCCGGTCGGAAGGGTGCGGCCGGTCAGGAGGGTACGGCCGGTCAGGAGGGTACGGCCGGTCGGAAGGGTACGCCCGGTCAGGAGTGGTTGCGGCGCGCGAAGTTCCAGGCGTCCGTCACGATGCCGGTGAGGTCGGAGCGGGTGGGGGTCCAACCGAGGCGCTCGTGCGCCGTGCGGGCGGAGGCCACCAGCACCGCCGGGTCGCCCGCGCGGCGCGGGGCGACGACCTCGGGGATCTCCCGGCCGGTGACCTTGCGGACGGTCTCGATGACCTCGCGGACCGAGAAGCCGTTGCCGTTGCCGAGGTTGCAGATGAGGTGTTCGCCCTCGGCGGCGACGCGCAGCGCCGAAAGGTGGGCCTGTGCGAGGTCCGCGACGTGGATGTAGTCGCGGACGCAGGTCCCGTCGGGGGTCGGATAGTCGTCGCCGAACACCGAGATGGACTCGCGCTGTCCGAGCGCGACCTGCAGCACCAGCGGGATCAGGTGCGTCTCGGGGTCGTGCCGCTCGCCGAACTCCCCGTAGGCACCCGCCACGTTGAAGTAGCGCAGCGACACCGCCGCCAGGCCGTGTGCCACGCACTCGCCCGCGATCATGTGGTCGACGGCGAGCTTGGAGGCGCCGTAGGGGTTGGTCGGCGCGGTCACCGACGTCTCCGTCAGCAGGCCTTCGGTGGGCTCGCCGTAGGTGGCGGCGGTGGAGGAGAAGACGAGCTTGCGCACGCCCGCCCCGCGCATCGCGGTCAGCAGGGCGAGGGTGCCGCCGACGTTGTTGTCCCAGTACTTGCCGGGGTTCACGACCGACTCGCCGACCTGCGAGGAGGCCGCGAAGTGCAGTACGGCGTCGAAGGAGGGGTCCAGGTACCGGGCGGCGTCCTGGATCCGCCCGTCGATCAGGGTGGCGCCCGCGGGGACGCCCTCTCCGAAGCCGGTGGAGAAGTTGTCGAGGACGGTCACCTCGTGGCCGGCTTCCAGGAGGTGGGCGGCGACGACGCCGCCCACGTATCCGGCGCCGCCCGTGACCAGGTACTTGCTCACTGCTGCTGCCTCTCGCGGGGGAACGCACACGGGAACGCGTGCAGGGTCCGGCTTACCGGATCGCACGCCTCCGGGGAAATCCGCGGGGACGCCCTGCCCGCAATCGCCCGGAAAGCGGACCCCGGCCCGCCCCTCAGCCCTCGGCGGGCGGCGGCCACACCGGCGGCGCGGGCGGGGCCGCCCGGTCCAGGAGGCCGGTACGGGCAGCGAGCGCGGCCGCCTCCAGCCGCGAGCCCACGCCCAGCTTCATCAGGACCCGCTGGACGTGCGTACGCGCCGTGCTCGGCGCGATGGCCATGCCCGCCGCGATGAGCCGGGTGTCCTCGCCCTCCGCTACCCGGACCAGTACCTCCACCTCGCGCGGCGTGAGCATCCGCAGCAGCCGGCTTCCCTCGTCGTCGGGCTGGGCGGCGGGGTTGAGCAGCTCCGCGAAGGCGCTCTGCAACAGCTGCGGGGAGATGGCGACCTCCCCCGCCCGCGCCTTGGCCAGGGCCCGTTCCACGCCCTCGATGCGCTCGTCGTGGCGTACGTACCCGCAGGCGCCCGCGGCGAAGGCGGCGGCGATCCCGCGCGGGTTCGGCACCGGGCCGAGGACCACGACGGCGATCTGCGGGCGCTCGCGCCTGATGCGGACGACGGGTTCGAAGACGGCCGGCTCGGCCGGGGTGGCGGTACCGAAGAGGCAGACCTCGGGGGCGCGGCTGATGACCAGTTCGGCCGCTCCGGCGGCCGGCGCGGCGGCGGCGAGGACCCGGTGGCCCCGCAGTTTGAGGGCCGAGGCGAGCGCCTCGGCCAGCAGGCGGTGCTCGTCGACCACCATGACCCGTACGCCCATGAGGGCAACCTCCCCCGTTCCTCCTGACCCGGCAAGCTACACGCTTGTTCGACGGGGCGTGCCGGTTACCGCGCGAAAGCCCCCGGAAGCGTCGGGTCGTCCGGGGGCTCGCGTGCGCGGGGGTTCGTCGGTCAGTTGGCGATGAAGGACACGAACAGGTGCTCCGGTTCACTGGTGCTGGAGTAGGGCTTGCGGACCATCGTGCGGGCGATGAACAGGTGCCCGTTGTGGTAGCGGAACTCCGAGTGGTCGACCACGAACTGCGTCTCGGCGCTGTGGACGGCCTTGTCCGACGGGTTCTGCATCAGGACGGTCTGCTTCATCGTCTTGCCGTCGATGCTGACGATCTGGCCGCCCCCGTCGTAAGGGGGCTCCTTGTAGGCGATGATGTTCGACCCGTCCATGCGCAGCGGGTACATCGTGTACCGCTCACCGGCGTCGGCGCGGTCGGTGGTGCCCTTGCCGGTCTCCAGGTCGAAGGAGACGATCTCGTTGGTGCGGCCGATGGAGCCGGCCGCACCCTGGTGCTCGTAGGTGGGGAGGTAGACCTTGCCGTTGCCGACGACCATGCCGGAGCACTGCTCGACCTCGGTGGCGGGGCAGTCGGGCCCGTAGTTGCCGCTGGAGAGCCCGATGCGGGACTTGAGCTGGCCGGCGTCGTCGATGACGAACAGGTCGCTGACGTTGGTGGCGTTCTTGGCGGTGTTGCCGACGTTGGCGGCGACGATGAGCGGCTTGGTGGAGATGATGCCCGCCCACTCGATGCCGGGGGCCAGCTTGTACGAGGCCTTCGGCGCGCCGGTCGCCGGGTCGAGGGACTGCGCGAAGAGGGTCTGGTTGGGGTCGCGGCCGCACTTGCGGAGCACGGCGAGGGCTTCGCCGCCCGCGTAGCCGAGGTCGTAGCAGCCGTCCGCGTCGGCCTTGGGCGTCCACAGCGACTTGCCGTCGGCGAGGTTCCAGGCGGCGCCGCCGCCCAGGCCGCCGGCGGCGACGGTCTGGCCGCTGAGGGTGACCTCGGTGAAGGGGACGGGCTTGTCGCCGTTGGTCTGGGACTTGGCGGTGCCGGACCAGACGAGCTTGCCGGCGTCGAGGTCGATGACGCCGACCTGGGTGCACCGGGGGTACTTGTTGCTGTCGTTGGCCATGCCCTCCTGGAAGAGGATGGCCGTCTTGTTGCCGCTGACGTGCTTGGTCGCACCGCAGACCTGGGCGGGGAGCGGGATCTCCCACTTCTTGCCGCCGTCTACGAGGTTGTAGCCGACGACCTTGGCCAGGTCGGACTTGACGTAGGTGGTGTCGGTGAGCCAGGAGCCGTCGACGGAGACGACGTCGTCGGGCGCCGGGCTGGGGACGTTGACCAGGGTCCGCGACTTGGTGTTGGCCGGGACCTTCTCCGTGCCGCCCGAGGGCGCGGGTCCCTTGTCGCTGCCCGGGGAGCCGCTGGGGCCGCCGTTGGCGGTGGGCTGCGTGCCGCCACCGCCACCCTGGTCGGAGACGTACAAGAAGCCGCCGCCGATGATGAGGACCATGGCCAGCAGCGCGGCGCCGACGATCATCAGCTGGGTGCGCTTGTCGCCGCCGCCCGCTCCGCCCTGGCCGACGGCCTGGTGCGGCGTCGTGGGGAAGCCGGCGGGCTGCTGCTGGGGGTAGCCGTAGCCGGCCGGTGCCTGCGGCGGGTAGCCGTAGGAGGGCTGGCCGGGCGCGGCGGCCGGGGGCTGCTGCGGAACCGTCGGCGGCATGGGCGGGACCGGCGGGGGCGCGCCGTAGCCGCCGGGCGGCGGCTGGTTGGGCGGCGGGGGCGCGCCGTAGCCGCCCTGGGGCGGCTGGTTCGGCGGCGGGGGCGCGCCGTAGCCGCCGGCGGGCGGCTGGTTGGGCGGCGGGGGCGCGCCGTAGCCGCCGGCGGGCGGCTGGTTGGGCGGCGGGGGCGCGCCGTAGCCGCCGGCGGGCGGCTGGTTGGGCGGCGGCGGCGGGGTACTGGGCGTGCTCATGGGGGGATCTACTGCCTCTCGGTGGGCGGCTCGTTGGACTCGTTCACTTGCCGAAGGCCATCAGGAGCTTCTCGTCCTTGCCGTCGGCCTGCAGACGGGTGACGGACAGGAAGAACCGGCCGTCCACGTAGTCGAGCTCCGGGGAGTAGAACGCGCTCTCTACCTTCGAGGCCGCCCCCGACGGATTGTGCAGCAGCACGGTCGGGTTGCCGCCTGCGGCCGGGACGGCGACGATCTCGCCGCCCTTGTCGGAGGACAGGCTCTTGCGGTAGGCGATCAGCCGGCCCTTCTCGGCCCCGAGCGGGGCCAGGAAGGTGTTGTCCCCGGAAGGGGTGCGCCACTTCGCCTTGCCGCTGCCCAGGTCGAAGGCGACGATCTCGTTGGACTTGCCGCCCGTCGCGGACGCGGTCGCCAGGTAGAGGGTGTCGTCGGCGACGGCGGAGGTGCCGCAGCCCTGCCGGCCTTCGTCGCCCCCGGGGCAGATGCCGAACGATCCTTCGGCGGACATGCTGGCGCGCTTTTGCCCGTCGGGGCCCAGGGAGAGGATCGCCCGTTGCTTGGTGTCGCGGTTGCCGACGTCGATGACGAGGGGGTCCACGGAGTAGACGCTGCTGACGGTGAAGCCCTTGGGCAGGCGGTAGGTCCAGCTCTTCTTGCCGGTGGCCGGGTCGGCGCCCTGGACCTCGGCGGTGCGGTCCGCGTCCTCGCAGGTGGCGAGGCCGATCATCTTGGTGCCGCCGCCGATGTAGGCATGCGGCTTGCAGCCCTCGGGGACGTTGCCGGTGAAGAGCTTGTCGCCGGTGCTGATCTTGTAGGCGGTGCTGGAGATGAGGCGGTTGACGGTGACCGTGTCGCCGACGATGCTCGGGTAGGCGCTGATGGCGGTGTCGAAGAGGTTCTGCTGTTCGACGGTCTTCGTCCAGCCCTCCTTGCCCGACTTGAGGTCGATCAGCTTCAACTGGTTGCAGTCGGCGGTGTCGCTGTCGTCCTGCTTGAGCAGGACGGCGGTCTTGCCGTCGCCGGTGGTCTGGTCGGTGCTGCCGCAGACATCGGAGGGGAAGTCGAGCTTCCACTTCTGCTTGCCGTCGGTGACCTGATAGCCGACGAGGGACTTGCCCACCGCCTTGACGACGGAGTCGCCGACGACCCACTGGCCCTTGGAGGGGATGCCGGCGCCCGGACCGTCGATCTTCGCGCTCTTGTACCAGAGGACCTTGTCCTCGCCGGGCCCCCGGCCCGCGTTGAAGTCCTGTTGCTCGCCGGCGCCGTTGCCGCTGCCGTCGCCCGTGTCGACGGAGGGCGAGCCGGAGGGCTTGTCGTCGGCGGACGTACTGCCCTGTGCGACGGGCTGCTTGGGGGAGCCGCCGCCGTCCCGGCCGAAGGCGAAGTAGGCGCCGGTGCCGAGGACGAGCGTGGCGGCCACGGCGGCGGCGATGATGACGACCGGCTTCCGGTTGCCCGGGACGCCGGGGGCACCCGGCGCGCCGGGAACGCCCTGGGGCGGCGGCGGGAAGCCGTAGCCGGGCTGCGGGAACTGCTGCTGCGGGGCCGTCGCGGGCTGCTGGGCGTACGGGTTCCCGCCCGGCGGCGGAACGTACCCGGGCTGCGGCGGGCCGGGCAGGTGGCCGTAACCGGAAGGCGGTGGCGGCTGGTTCGGCGGCGGCTGGGGCGGCTCGGTCATCAGCGCATACCTTCGGCGTGGGACGGTCGTGACGGGAGAATGACCTTTCTATCACTGACGCCGCGCATACATCGGGCCGGTCCACGCCCTGTTCCCAAGGGAGGACCGGCCCGTGACGTGGCCGTTATCCGGTCGGCCGGCGACCGGAGGTGGCCGGATCAGGCCTCTTCGGCCAGCTCCAGCCAGCGCATCTCCAACTCGTCCCGTTCTGCGATGAGTTCCCGCAGCTCCGCGTCGAGCTTGGCGACCTTGTCGTAGTCGGTGGAGTTCTCCGCGATCTGCGCGTGCAGGTTCGACTCGCGGTCCGACATCTTGTTGAGCTGCCGCTCGATCTTCTGGAGTTCCTTCTTCGCGGCGCGCCCGTCCTTGGACGTCGCGGTGCCCGCCGAGGCGGACTTGGCGGCGGGCGCCGGCGCCGGGGCGGCGGCCTCGATCATCGCCCGGCGGCGCTCCAGGTACTCGTCCAGGCCGCGCGGCAGCATCCGCAGGGTCGCGTCACCGAGCAGCGCCATCACGGTGTCCGTGGTGCGCTCGATGAAGAACCGGTCGTGGGAGATGACGATCATCGAGCCGGGCCAGCCGTCGAGGAGGTCCTCCAGCTGCGTCAGGGTCTCGATGTCGAGGTCGTTGGTCGGCTCGTCGAGGAAGAGGACGTTGGGCTCGTCCATCAGCAGGCGCAGGATCTGCAGCCGCCGACGCTCGCCGCCGGAGAGGTCGCCGACCGGCGTCCACTGCTTCTCCTTGGTGAAGCCGAACTGCTCGCAGAGCTGACCGGCGGTCATCTCACGGCCCTTGCCGAGGTCGACGCGGTCGCGGACGCGCTGGACGGCTTCCAGGACGCGCAGCGACGGATCGAGCTCGCCCACCTCCTGGGAGAGGTAGGCCAGTCTGACGGTCTTGCCGACGGTGACGCTGCCGCCCGCGGGCTGCTCCTCGCCCTGGGTGCGGGCGGCCGCGGCGAGGGCGCGCAGCAGGGAGGTCTTGCCGGCTCCGTTGACGCCGACGAGGCCGACGCGGTCGCCGGGGCCCAGGTGCCAGGTGAGCTGCTTGAGCAGGACCTTGGGGCCGGCCTGGACGGTGACGTCTTCCAGGTCGAAGACGGTCTTGCCGAGGCGGGCATTGGCGAAGCGCATCAGTTCGGACGTGTCGCGCGGCGGCGGCACGTCGGCGATGAGCTCGTTGGCGGCCTCGATGCGGTAGCGCGGCTTGGAGGTGCGGGCCGGGGCGCCGCGGCGCAGCCAGGCGAGCTCCTTGCGCATGAGGTTCTGCCGCTTGGACTCCTCGGTGGCGGCGATCCGTTCGCGTTCGGCGCGGGCGAAGACGTAGTCGCTGTAGCCGCCCTCGTACTCGTGGACGGCTCCGCGCTGGACGTCCCACATGCGGGTGCAGACCTGGTCGAGGAACCAGCGGTCGTGGGTGACGCAGACGAGTGCGGAGCGGCGTTCCTGGAGGTGCTTGGCCAGCCAGGAGATGCCTTCGACGTCGAGGTGGTTGGTGGGCTCGTCGAGGACGAGGAGGTCCTGCTCGGCGATGAGGAGCTTGGCGAGGGCGATGCGGCGGCGCTCGCCGCCGGAGAGCGGGCCGATGACGGTGTCGAGGCCCTGCCCGAAGCCGGGCAGGTCGAGGCCGCCGAAGAGGCCGGTCAGCACGTCGCGGATCTTGGCGTTGCCGGCCCACTCGTGGTCGGCCATGTCGCCGATGATCTCGTGGCGGACGGTGGCCTGCGGGTCGAGGGAGTCGTGCTGGGTGAGGACGCCCATGCGCAGGCCGCCGGACTGGGTGACGCGGCCGGTGTCGGGTTCCTCCAGCTTGGCGAGCATCCGGATGAGGGTGGTCTTGCCGTCGCCGTTGCGGCCGACGACACCGATGCGGTCTCCCTCGGACACGCCGAGGGAGATGCCGTCGAGCAGGGTACGGGTGCCGTACACCTTGCTGACTGCCTCGACATTGACCAGATTGACGGCCATCAGACGCGCTCCAGGTGCGGGGTCCCCCCGGCCGGTGTCCGGGAGAGGGTGTGGATCAGCCCCTCAGCCTAACCCTCCCGGACGGCCCGGAGACGACGGTGGCTCCCGGGGCGGGACCGTCGGCCACACGGGTGGCGCGGCAGGTCCCGGAGGCTTCGAGGGCGGCGGCGACCGCGGCGGCCGACGCCGCATCACGGACCAGGAACGCGGTGGTGGGGCCGGAGCCGGAGACCAGGGCGGCCAGCGCTCCGGCGCCGGTGCCCGCCGCGAGGGTGTCGGCGAGAGCGGGCCGCAGCGACAGGGCGGCGGGCTGGAGGTCGTTGGCCAGGGTCGCGGCGAGCGCGTCGGCGTCGCCCGAGGCGAGGGCGGCCAGCAGGTCCGGGGACGCCTGCGGGGCCGGGACTTCCCGGCCGGCGGTGAGCCGGTCGAACTCGCGGAACACGGCCGGGGTGGACAGCCCGCCGTCGGCGACCGCGAACACCCAGTGGAAGGTCCCCGCCGGGACCGGCGTGAGGACCTCCCCCCGGCCCGTTCCGAGCGCCGCCCCGCCGACCAGGCTGAACGGCACGTCGCTGCCCAGCTCGGCGCAGATGTCCAGCAGCTGCGCGCGCGGGGTGTCCAGGCCCCACAGCCGGTCGCAGGCCAGGAGGGCCGCCGCGCCGTCCGCGCTGCCTCCGGCCATGCCACCCGCCACGGGGATGTTCTTCGCGATGTGCAGGTGCACGGACGGGGCGAGGCCGCTGCGCTCGGCGAGGATCTCGGCGGCGCGGGCGGCGAGGTTGCTGCGGTCCAGGGGCACCTGGTCGGCGTCGGGGCCTTCGCAGGTCACCGTCAGCCCGTCGGCGGGGGCCGCGGTGACCTCGTCGTACAGGGACACCGCAAGGAAGACGTTCGCCAGGTCGTGGAAGCCGTCGGACCGGGCGGCGCCGACCGCGAGACGGACGTTGACCTTCGCCGGGACCCGTACGGTCACGGAGCTGCTCACGGAACTGCTCGCGGAGTCGCTCACGGGGCCGCTCAGCGGGTGGTTCGCGGCGCGGCTCACAGGGCGGGCCTCTCGGCGGCCGGCTTGTGCTCGGCGATCGCGGCGAACTCCTCCACCGTCAGGGACTCCCCGCGGGCCTGCGGGGAGACGCCCGCGGCGACCAGGGCGGCCTCGGCGCCCGCGGCGGAACCGGCCCAGCCGGCGAGGGCGGCGCGCAGGGTCTTGCGGCGCTGTGCGAAGGCCGCGTCGACGACCGCGAACACCTCCGCCTTGGAGGCGGTGGTCTTGATCGGCTCGGAGCGGCGGACCAGCGAGACCAGACCGGAGTCGACGTTGGGGGCGGGCCAGAACACCTTGCGGCCGATGGATCCGGCCCGCTTGACGTGCGCGTACCAGTTGGCCTTGACGGAAGGCACCCCGTAGACCTTGTTGCCCGGCTCGGCGGCGAGCCGGTCGGCGACCTCCGCCTGCACCATCACCAGCGTCCGCTCGATGGTCGGGAAGCGGTCGAGCATCGTGAGCAGGACGGGCACGGCCACGTTGTACGGGAGGTTCGCGACGAGCGCGGTCGGCGCGGGGCCGGGCAGCTCGGTGACGAGCATGGCGTCGGAGTGCACGAGCGCGAAGCGGTCCTTGCGCCCGGGCATCCGTGCCTCGATGGTGGCGGGCAGCGCGGCGGCGAGGACGTCGTCGATCTCGACGGCGGTGACCCGGTCCGCGGCCTCCAGCAGCGCGAGCGTGAGGGAACCCAGACCCGGCCCGACCTCCACGACCACGTCGTCCGGCCGCACCTCGGCGGTGCGCACGATCCGGCGGACCGTGTTGGCGTCGATGACGAAGTTCTGGCCCTTCTGCTTCGTCGGCCGGACGCCGAGTACGGCGGCCAGTTCCCGGATGTCGGCCGGGCCGAGGAGGGCGTCGGAGGGTGTCTCGTTGGGCTGCTGCTCTGCGGTGCTCACCGGTAAAGCCTACGGCCGCAGTGGGGCCAGGGAGTCGCCCCCCGCTGCACGTAGAGCTTCTTGGCCCGGTAGGTCTGCTCCGCGCCCGGGGCGTCCTGGGGCCGGCCGCTGCCGCCGAGGCTCTGCCAGGTGCTGACGTCGAACTGGTAGAGCCCGCCGTAGGTTCCGGACGCGTCGGTGGCGGAGGGCCGGCCGCCGGACTCGCACTGGGCCAACGCGTCCCAGTCGAGGCCGTCGGCGCCCGCGACGGAGGTCGGCAGCGGCTTCGTGCCGACCTTGACGAGCTGGGTGACGGGCTCGCGGATCACCTCGTCGGAGATCCGGCGGGGCTTCTCCCGTACGCCGTTGACGGTGCGCAGGCTGTAGGTGACCCGGCGGGCCCCGGGCCGGCCGGCGCGTTCCACCAGCTCGGTACCGGCGAAGAGGCTGTCGTCCTCGGCCCGCTCGGTCTCGAAGGGGATGCGTTCCTCGCGGACCTCGTGGATTCCGGTGATGCGCAGCACGGTGACGGTCTGCCCGTCGCGGGGGAAGGAGTCGGGCGGGACGGAGGTGGTGTCCTGGCCGCGCAGGGTGATGCCGGCCTGGCCGAGGGCTTCGCGGACGGTGGCGGCGTTGGTGCGGATGGTCGTCTCGTGGCCGTCGGCCATGAAGGTGACGCCGCGTTCGGTGCGGACGGTGAGGGTGAGCCCGGCGCGCGGTACGGCGGTGGCCGGGGCGGCGGAGAGGTAGGCGCCTTCGGCGCGGACGCCGATCTGGTGCAGGGCGCCTTCGACGGTGCGGGCGGTGGTCCACACCTGGCGGGGAGCTCCGTCGAGGGTGAGGTGGAGGGGCCGCCCGTAGCGGACGACGACCTCCTCGCCGTCTTCGAGGGCGGTGTCCCGGCCGGGGGCGACGAGGTCGTGGGGGCCGACGCCGAGGTCTTCGGCGGCGAGCAGTTCGTCCACGCCGTCGGCGAAGGTGTGGAGGGTGCGGGGGACGCCGTCGACGGTGAGGCGGACCGTTTTGTCGGCGGCGACGAACGCGGTGGTGCCGCCCGCGAGGAAGGCGACGACCAGGGCCTGGGGGACGATGCGGCGCCAGTGGTCGGGGCCGGCGGTCGCGGTCGCGGGCGCCGCGCGGCGTCTTCCGGTGCCGGTCGCGGCGGGGGCGGGCGGGGGGTTCTCGCTCCGGCGCCTGCGGCCGGGTCCGGTCTCGGCGGGGGGCCAGGCGGTGGCACCCGCGGCTTCCGGGCGCCGGCGCCTGCCGGGGCCCGCGGGTTCCTCCGCCGGGGTGCGGGACGGGTCCTCGTGCGGGGCGGCGGGACGACCGCGGCCCTTGCGGCGCCGTGCGGGACGCGGGGCCGGGACGGCCGGGTCCGGATCCCGCGGCGTGGGGTGCCCGGGCTCCTCGCGCGGGGCGAGGAGGCTGCGTAGCGGGCTGTCGTAGGGGTCGCCGGGCGGGGTTTCGAGCCGGCCGTCGTACGGGCCGCCGTCCCGGTCTTCGCGAAGGCTCCCGTACGGGTCGCCGGCTCGGCCCTCGCCCTGGCCGTCGTACGGGCCGCCGACGCGATGGCCTCCGTACGGGTCGCCGGCTCGCCCCTCGCCCTGGCCGTCATACGGGCCGCCGACACGATGGCCTCCGTACGGGTCGCCGGCTCGCCCCTCGCCCTGGCCGTCGTACGGGCCGCCGACACGATGGCCTCCGTACGGGGAGTCGCCGTGGCCGCCGTAACGGGCCTCGTAAGGGCCGTCGTACGGGGCTTCGCCGGGGCCGCCCGGGTGGGGCGGCCGGGTGGGCGGGGGCCAGAGGGCCGGGGAGGTCCAGCTCGGGGCCGGGCCGTCGGCGCCGCGCGGCCAGGCCGCCGCGGCGGTGTCCCACTCGTCCCGCGCCCCGGCCGGCCGGGGCTCGGCCGTCTGTGCGGCACGGCCGCCACTGCCCTGTGTCTCGCTCACGACGATCGCTCCACGTGTCCGGCCCCACTGGTTCGGGCACGGCACCCTAGCGGGAACGGCCGTCACTCATCAAAGCCGCAGCGCTACCCAGCGTGTCGGACGGGTCCCGGGGGCCTCAGTAGCCGAAGGCGCGGGCCGTGTTGGCGGCCAGGGCGGTGGCCATCGCGTCCTCGTCCAGGCCGCGGACCGCAGCCATCGCCCGTACCGTCAGCGGAATGAGATAGGGGGCGTTCGGCCGCCCCCGGTACGGCGCGGGGGTGAGGTACGGGGCGTCCGTCTCCACGAGCACCAGCTCCAGCGGGGCCACCGCGAGCGCCTCGCGCAGCGGCGCGGCGTTCTTGAAGGTGACGGTCCCGGCGAAGGACATGTAGTACCCGGCGGCGGCGCACTCGCGGGCCATCTCGGCGTCCCCGGAGTAGCAGTGGAAGACGGTCCGCTCGGGGGCGCCCTCCTCGCGCAGCACGCGCAGTACGTCGGCGTGGGCGTCCCGGTCGTGGATGACCAGGGCCTTGCCCCGGCGTTTGGCGATCTCGATGTGCGCACGGAAGGACCGCTCCTGCGCGGCCATGCCCTCGGGCCCGGTGCGGAAGTAGTCCAGTCCGGTCTCCCCGACCGCCTTGACGTGGGGGAGCGAGGCCAGCGCCTCGATCTCGGCCAGCGCGTCGTCCAGCGCCCCCTCGCCGCCGCCGGTCCGGACGCCCTGCCCCGGCCGGCCTCCCCCGGGATCCCCGTGGACGATGCGGGGCGCTTCGTTCGGGTGAAGGGCGACGGCGGCGTGGACGTTCTCGTACGCGGCGGCGGTCTCGGCGGCCCAGTGCGAGCCCTTCACGTCGCAGCCGACCTGGACGACGGTGGTCACTCCCACGGAGGCCGCCTTGGCCAGGCCTTCTTCGACGGTTCCGGACTGCATGTCCAGATGGGTGTGCGAGTCGGCGACCGCCACCCGCAGCGGTTCGGGCAACGGGGGCGGCGCGTCGTTCGGGGTGCGGCTCATGAGGCCGATCTTATGACCGGCCGGGCGGGCGGGTCTCGCCGCTCGCCCGCCGCCCGTCCGCTGCTCACCGGCGGCTCACCGGCGGCTCACCTTGCCGCTCATCCGCGGAAGAGGCTCCGCAGCCGGGCCAGCGGCCCGCGCCGTACGGCCGGGGATCCGGCGGGTACCGGACCGGGTCCCTCGTGCGTGAGCGGCGCCTTGCGCGGCTTGGGCGGCCGCGGGGTGTCCTGCGTGGCCGGGACGGGTCCCGCGATACCGGGGTGGATGGCCTGGTGGTAGAGCTGGTCGAGCATGCCGAGGACCGACTTGACCTGTCCCTCGCGCATGATGCGGACCACGTGGCCGCCGCAGTTCATGCAGGTCGGGTTGGACAGGGGCGACGGAACCCGCTCGCTGTCGGCCGTGTACACGATGAAGGGCTGGCCCTTGCCGTCCACGTGGTGTTCGATCTCGTACCCCTGCTCCCAGCCGTACCCGCACTTCATGCAGGCGAACGAGTACGCCTCGTGCACCGTGTGCACGGACGGCCTCGGCGGGGCGGCGGGTATGGCGGTGGCGGCGGTCGGTGCGGGTGCCGGGGTCTCAGCGATCTCACTCATGCCAGCTCCTCTTGTTCCACTGGTGCATTGCCAGTGGACGCCTCTTCGGGCGGGAGCGCATCAGGCCCTGTCCAGTGTTGGGCGGACTTTGGGCCACTCATGCCAAAAAGGGCCGGTGCGCGGTCTGAGCTTTGCTTTTCAGGTTATCTCTTTACCGATCTACGCCTCGTTCCGTGCCGCATTCTTTGCCGCCACCACCGCGTCGAAGACGTCGCGCTTGGGTACGCCGGCCTCGGCGGCGACCGCCGCGATGGCCTCCTTGCGCCGCTCCCCCGCCTCCTCGCGCACGCGCACCCTGCGCACCAGCTCCTCGTCGTCGACGTCGCCCGGTGCGGCGGCGGGTGCGCCCTCGACCACGACCGTGATCTCGCCGCGCACTCCTTCGGCGGCCCAGACCGCCAGATCGGCGAGAGCGCCGCGCTTGACCTCCTCGTAGGTCTTGGTCAGTTCGCGGCACACCGCGGCCCGCCGGCCCCCGCCGAACACCTCGGCCATCGCGGCCAGGGTGTCGTCCAGCCGGTGCGGGGCCTCGAAGTAGACGAGCGTGCGCCGCTCGCCCTCGACCTCCCGGAGCCGGCCGAGGCGCTCGCCCGCCTTCCGCGGCAGGAAGCCCTCGAAGCAGAACCGGTCCACGGGCAGCCCCGACAGGGCGAGCGCGGTCAGCACGGCGGAGGGGCCGGGGACGGCGGTGACCTTGATGTCCTTGGTCACGGCGGCGGCGACGAGGCGGTAGCCGGGGTCGGAGACCGAGGGCATCCCGGCGTCGGTGACCAGCAGGACCCGCTTGCCGGACTCCAGGGCCTCGACCAGTTCGGGGGTGCGGGCGGACTCGTTGCCCTCGAAGTACGACAGCACGCGCCCGGTGGTGTGCACGCCGAGCCCCTGGGTGAGCCGGCGCAGCCGCCGGGTGTCCTCGGCGGCGATCACGTCGGCCCGCTCCAGCTCGGCCCCGAGGCGCGGCGGGGCGTCGGCGAGGTCGCCGATCGGGGTCCCGGCGAGCACGAGCACGCCGGTGGTGGAGGGGGTCACGGCGGCGCGGGGCTGGTCAGTCGTCACCGGTCCATCCTCTCAGCCGCCCCATGGGACTCGCGCAGGCACTGGGGTTCCCCCAGCCGCGTTCCCTACGATGATCCGGTGACCAGTACCGCGACGCCGCCGCCCAGCCCCGCGGGGGCCCCGCCCGTGCCGTCGGGCGGGGGTGGCCCCGAACCCGAGCCGCCCGTCTGGCTCCGCCGCCTGCGCGGCTTCGGCTACGCCCCGCGCGTGCGGGGCGCGGACGTCCGTACCCGCCTCGTGCCCCCGTACGCGCACCCCTCCGAGCAGCTGTGGACGGCGCTCGGCGTGCCCGTCGCGGCGCGCGAGCGCTGGCAGCGCGTCATGGCCTGGGTGGGGCCGCTGCTGGTGACGCTGGTCGCGGGGGTGCTGCGGTTCGCGCACCTGGGCAGCCCGAAGGCGGTGATATTCGACGAGACGTACTACGCGAAGGACGCGTGGGCCACGATCCGGCAGGGCTACGAGGCGAGTTGGCCCAAGGACGTCGACAAGTCGATCCTCGCCGACCCGAGCGGGGTCGCTCTGCCGCTGGAGCCGGGGTACGTCGTCCACCCGCCGGTCGGGAAGTGGGTGATCGGCCTCGGCGAGTGGATGTTCGGTTTCGATCCGTTCGGCTGGCGGTTCATGACCGCGGTGCTGGGCACCTTGTCCGTTCTGATGCTGTGCCGGATCGGCCGGCGGCTGTTCCGCTCGACGTTCCTGGGCTGTCTGGCCGGTGCGCTGCTGGCGGTGGACGGGCTGCACCTGGTGATGAGCCGGACCGCGCTGCTCGACCTGGTCCTGATGTTCTTCGTGCTGGCGGCGTTCGGGGCGCTGGTCATCGACCGGGACCGGACGCGGGCGCGGCTCGCGGCGGCGCTGCCGGTGGACGCCGACGGCCGCGCCCGGCCGGACGCGGCCGTCGCGCAGACGCTGCGGCTGGGGTGGCGCCCGTACCGGCTGCTGGCGGGCGTCTGTCTGGGCCTGGCGTTCGGCACGAAGTGGAACGGCCTGGTGGTGCTGGCATTCTTCGGCGTGCTGACCGTGCTGTGGGACGCGGCCGCGCGCCGCACGGCGGGCGCGGGCGCCCCGTACGCGGCGATGCTGCGCCGGGACGCGCTGCCGGGGTTCCTTTCGACGGTGCCCGTGGCGATCGGCGTCTACCTGGCGTCGTGGACGGGCTGGCTCCTGAGCGCGGACGACGGCAAGGGCGGGTACTTCCGCGACTGGGGCGCCAAGAACGACCGGCACAGCTCCCTGTCCTGGCTGCCGGAGTGGCTGCGCAGTCTGTGGCACTACGAGACCGAGGTGTACAAGTTCCACGTCGGCCTGACCTCGGGTCACACGTACGAGTCGAACCCGTGGAGCTGGCTGGTGCTGGGCCGGCCCGTCTCCTACTTCTACGAGTCCCCCGCGCCCGGCACCGACGGCTGCCCGGCGACGGAGACGGGCAAGTGCGCCCGCGAGGTGCTGGCCCTGGGCACGCCGCTGCTGTGGTGGGCGGGCTGCTTCGCGCTGCTGTACGTGCTGTGGCGGTGGTTCTTCCGCCGCGACTGGCGGGCGGGCGCGATCGCGTGCGCACTGGCTGCGGGCCTGCTGCCGTGGTTCAACTACCAGGAACGCACGATCTTCTTCTTCTACGCGGTGGTCTTCGTCCCGTACCTGTGCCTGGCGGTCGCGATGATGATCGGCGCCCTCCTGGGCCCAGCGGGTTCCTCGGAGCGCCGCCGCGCCCTGGGCGCGATCGGCGCGGGCGTCCTGGTCCTGTTGATCATCTGGAACTTCATCTATTTCTGGCCGATCTACACGGGCGGCACCCTCCCCATGGACTCCTGGCGCGGCCGCATGTGGCTGGACACCTGGGTTTGAAGCCCCGGCAGACCTGGATGAACAGAGTGCGGAGAGGTCCGGCGCCGACGGGGCGCCGGACCTTTTCCGTGGAGGTCGAGAACCGGCCAGGACGTTCCGGTCCGGTAACGAGGCGTGTCCGGCCGTTTCGCAGCGCGTAAGGTCCACACCAAGGGTTCTTGAACACGTTCAGGGGCCGTGGCCCGGGGAGGGGACGCAAGTGAACGGGGCGGCGAAGGGTGCCATCGTCGGCGGGGTGTTCCTCGCGATGGTCGGCGGGGCCGGTTGGGGCGTGTACACGCTGGTCTGGGAGGACGGAGGCGGGGCGACGGGCCTGGCGGCCACCGCCAAGGAGACCGGCCCGCCGAGCACGAAGGAGACCGAGCGGACCGCGAAGGACTTCCTCGCCGCCTGGGCCTCGGGGGACTACCGGGCGGCCGCCGACCTGACGAACAACGCGCAGGAAGCGCAGACCGCGGTAGCCGACTTCGCGGCCAAGGCGTACGTGTCGAAGGCCGTGATCACTCCCGGCACGCCGACCGGCACCACCGTGCCGTTCAAGGTCGAGGCGGAGGTCACGTACGAGGGCACGACCAAGCCCCTCGCCTACGACTCCCGGCTGACCGTCGTCCGCGGCGTCTCCACCGGGAAGGCGCTGGTCGACTGGCAGCCCTCGGTCCTCCACCCGCAGCTCCAGAAGGGCGAACGACTGCGCGTCGCAGCGCCCGCGAACGCGCCGGTCAAGACCGTGGACCACGGCGGTGCGGAGCTGACCGCGGAGAAGTACCCCTCGCTGGGCCCGGTCCTCGCCGAGCTGACCCGGGCCTACGGCACGAAGGCGGGCGGCAGACCCGGCGCGGCGCTGTTCATCGAGCCGGCCGGGGCGGGCACGCCGCAGCGCACGCTGCTGACCTTGACGGAGGGCGAGCCCGCCACGCTCACGACGTACCTGGACGCGCGGGTGCAGGCGGCGGCGGAGAAGGCCGTGTCCCGCTACCCGGAGTCCTCGGTGGTCGCCGTCCAGCCCAGCACCGGCCACGTCCTGGCCGTGGCGAACAACCGCAAGGACGGCTTCAACGCGGCGATGCAGGGCGCCCGCGCCCCCGGCTCGACGATGAAGATCGTGACGGCGGCGATGCTGCTCGACCGGGGCAAGGCGGCCGCCGACAAACCGGCGGAGTGCGTCAAGGAAGCGGCCTGGGGCGGCCGCACGTTTCACAACCTGAACGACTTCGAGCTGCCCGGCGCGAGTTTCGCGACCAGCTTCGCCAAGTCCTGCAACACCGCCTTCATCAAGCAGATCGACGACGTCAAGGACGACGCGGCGCTGGCGAAGGAGGCGAAGGAGGTCTTCGGCATCGGCCTGGACTGGAAGACGGGCGTCAAGTCGGTCGACGGCAAGGTCCCCGTCACCTCGGGTGCGGAGGCGGCGGCCGAGTACATCGGGCAGGGGAACATCACCATGAACCCGCTGAACGTCGCCTCCCTCACGGCCACGGCGCGCACCGGGCAGTTCCACCAGCCGCTGCTGGTCGCACCGGAGCTGGACGGCCGGTCGGTCGCGGCGGCGGCGCGCGGGATGAAGCCGTCGGTGCGCCAGCAGCTGGTGTCGATGATGCGGCTGACGGCGTCGAGCGGGACGGCCGCGGGCACGATGTCCTCGGTCGGCGGCGACAAGGGCGCGAAGACCGGCTCGGCGGAGGTGGACGGCGTCAGCCCGGACAGCTGGTTCACCGGCTTCAGTGACGACGTGGCGGCCGCCGCCATGGTCGAAGCGGGCGGCCACGGCGCGGATGCGGCGGGCCCCATCGTCGCCGCCGTGCTCTCCGCCGCTCCCTGACGCGCCCCTCGCACCGCCCCGTTCCGGACGCGCCCCTCGCACCGCCCCGTTCCGGACGCCGGACTCCGTCCGGCGGATGCCGGGCGGGGCCGCTGGGCGAGGCGTCGGGCTTCGGTGACCTCCGCCCGCCGCCGCCTGCCGGGGGCCCGGTGCCGGACTCACCCGGACACGCGGCGCCCGGCTCCCGCACCGGTCGGGGCCGCGCCGGCCTCGCCCCCGGAAGGGCCCGTGCCGGGTAGGGACGGCCGCCCAGCCTCCCGCGCCACGGCGAGCGCGGCGGGCAGGTCCGGTTCCCGCACCGTGACGCCCGGCAGCGGCGGCGCTGGATGTCAGGCCGACAGCGAAGCGGCGAGGGCGCGGATCAGGGACTGGGGACGGGGGTCCGCGGTGACCGACTTGGCCAGGGCGTTCGTGACGTAGCCGAAGCCGATGCCCGCTTCCGCGTCGGCGAAGGCCAACGAGCCGCCGCGGCCCGGGTGGCCGAACGACGACGGGGACAGCAGCGGTGAGGCCGGGCCGTGCAGCATGTAGCCCGGGCCGAAGCGGGTGTTCACCACCAGCACCCGGTCCGGCCCCGACGACAGCTCGCGGGAAGCCAGCGCCGCCGTCTCGGGGCTGAACAGCCGCGCGCCGTCCTCGGTGTCACCCAGCAGCGCCGCGTAGAACCCGGCCAGCGCCCGCGCCGTCCCGATCCCCGCCGAGGCGGGCAGCTCCGCCGCCCGGTACTCGGGGGCGTTCTCGTCCGGCAGCGGGGCTATCGCCGCGAAGGCGCGCCGCGTCAGGGAGGACGGGTCCGCGTACGCCTGTGAAACGTTTCGCCGCGGACGCGTCCGAAGGACCCCCGCCGGCTCCGGCGGCTCCACCGGACCGACCCGCCCCACGCGCCCCGCCTCCGCCTCCGCTTCCGGCAGGCCGATCCAGAAGTCCAGCCCCAGCGGCCCCGTGACCTCCCGGGCCAGCCAGGCCCCGATCGAAATCCCGGTCACCCGCAGCATCAGCTCCGACAGCAGCCAGCTGTACGTCTGCGCGTGGTAGCCGTGCTCCGTGCCCGGCTCCCAGAACGCCTGCTGCCCGGCGACCGCCCGCGCCCCCGAGACCCCGTCGACGGCCTCGGCCGGGCTCAGCGGCCGGTCCAGCGCCGGCACCCCCGCCCGGTGGGCGAGCAGGTCCCGGACCAGCGTCCGGTCCTTGCCGCCCGCCTTGAACTCCGGCCAGTACGCCCCCACCGGCGCGTCGAGGTCCAGCAGCCCCCGCTGGTGGAGCAGCAGCGGCACCGCCGCCGCCACGCCCTTGGTCGCGGACCGCACCACCTGCGCGGTGCGCGCCTCCCAGGGCCCGCCGCCGTCCGCGTCCTTCGTCCCGGCCCACAGGTCGACGACCCGGCGCCCGTCCCGGTACACGGCGACGGCCGCGCCCCGGTCCCCGAGCACCTCGAAGTTGCGTACGAAAGCGTCCCGGACGGGCTCGAAGCCCTCCGCCACCTCACCCTGGATGTCCACGCGCGGTCCAACAACCGGCCGGAGGTACTTATGCCGCGGCCACCGGCAGCGTCACCGACCGCGGGTCGAAGCCGAACGGCAGCTCCAGCCGGTGCGCCCGCATCAGCTCCTCGTCGCACAGCAGGTCCTGCGTGCGTCCGTCGGCCGCGATGACCCCCTCGCTGAGGACCACCGCCCGCGGGCACAGCTCCAGCGCGTACGGCAGGTCGTGCGTCACCATCAGCACCGTCACGTCCAGCGAGCGCAGGATGTCCGCCAGCTCGCGCCGCGACGCCGGGTCGAGGTTGGAGGAGGGTTCGTCCAGTACGAGGATCTCCGGCCGCATCGCGAGTACGGTCGCCACCGCCACCCGGCGGCGCTGCCCGAACGACAGGTGGTGCGGCGGCCGGTCCGCGAAGGCGGACATCCCGACCTGCTCCAGCGCCTCGTCCACCCGGGCCTGGAGTTCCGCGCCCCGCATCCCGGCCGCCGCCGGGCCGAAGGCCACGTCCTCGCGCACGGTCGGCATGAACAGCTGGTCGTCGGGGTCCTGGAAGACGATCCCGACGCGCCGCCGGACCTCGGCGAAGTTCCGCTTCTCCACGGGCAGCCCGGCCACGCTCACCGTGCCGACGCCACCGCCCAGGATGCCGTTGAGGTGGAGTACGAGGGTGGTCTTGCCCGCGCCGTTGGGGCCGAGCAGGGCCACCCGTTCCCCGCGCCCGACGGTCAGGTCGACGCCGAAGAGGGCCTGGTGCCCGTCGGGATAGGCGTACGCCAGGCCGGAGACTTCCAGGGAGGGTGCTTCGGTGGTCACAACGTCCATGGTCACAGCGTCCATCCCATCAGACATACGGCGAGGGCCGTCACCGGGAGCACGGCCGCGTGCGCCCACTGGGCGCGCGAGGCCGCGATGTCGTCGATCACCGGCATCGAGCCGGTGTAGCCACGGCTGACCATCGCGAGGTAGACCCGCTCGCCGCGCTCGTAGGAGCGGATGAACAGCGAGCCGGCGGTCTTGGCCAGCACCCCCCAGTGCCGGACGCCGCGCGCCTCGAAGCCGCGCGAGCGCCGTGCGATGGACATCCGCCGCAGCTCACCGGTGATCACGTCGCCGTACCGGATCATGAAGGTGGCGATCTGGACCAGCAGCGGGGGCAGTTTCAGCCGCTGCATGCCGAGCAGCAGCGCCCGCAGTTCGGTCGTCGACGCGAGCAGCACGGAGGCGGCCACGCCCAGGGTGCCCTTGGCCAGCACGTTCCAGGCGCCCCACAGGCCGGAGACGCTCAGCGACACACCGAGCACCCCGACCCGCTCGCCCTGCGCGACGAAGGGCATGAGGACCGCGAAGGCGACGAACGGTACTTCGATCAGCAGCCGCCGCAGCAGGAAGCCGGCCGGGATCCGGGCCGCTGCCGCGACCGCGGCGAGCAGGACGGCGTAGAGGGCGAACGCCCACACCGCCTCGCGGGGTGTGGAGACGACGACCACCACGAAGGCGAAGGCAGCGGCGAGCTTGCACTGCGGCGGCAGCGCGTGCACCGCGGAGTGCCCGTGGCGGTAGAGCTTGTGGGTGTGGCCGGCGCCCATGTCAGCCTGCAACGGAGGTGGAGGTGGCCGTCAGCTCGTCCGCGCGGCGGCGGCGCACCATCCAGAAGATCCCGGTGCCGACGGCGACGGTCGCGCCGACGCCGATGACGCCCGCGAGGCCGCCGGAGAGACGGGTGTCGGGGACGTCCTTGACGCTGTAGTCGGCGAGCGGGGAGCCCGCCGCGGCGTGCCCCCGCTCGTTGCGGTCGATGCCCTTGTCGGCGGCGACCTTCTCCAGGCCGTCGGGGCTGGCGGAGGCGTAGTAGGAGACGAAACCGGCCAGCACGAGGGCGGTGACCAGGCCGGTGATCCACACCGGCCTGGTGGAGCGGGGACCGGCGACGGGCGCGACAGGGGCGGCGGCTGCGGGGGCGTCGACCAGTTCACCGCCGACGCGCAGCTTGAGCGGCGTGCTCAGTCCGCGCGCACCGTGCACCAGGTCGGGTCGTACGGCGAGCACCGCGCCGACCGTCGCGGCGGTGATGACCGCCTCGCCGATGCCGATGAGGACGTGCACGCCGACCATGGCGGTGAACACCTTGCCGAGCGGTACGTCGGTGGTGCCGCCGACGGCGTAGAAGAGGGTGAACATGACGGCCGCGCCTGGGACGGACAGCAGGGCGCCGGTGAAGGCGGCGGCGGTGACCGAGCGGCGGGTCTTGGGCAGGACCTTCACCAGGCCGCGGAACACGGCGTAGGCGACGACGACCGTGACGACGGCCATGTTCATGACGTTGACGCCGAGGGCGGTCAGACCGCCGTCGGCGAAGAGCACGCCCTGCATCAACAGCACCACGGACACGCAGAGCACACCGGTGTAGGGGCCGACGAGTATCGCCGCGAGCGCGCCGCCGAGCAGGTGTCCGCTGGTGCCTGCGGCGACGGGGAAGTTCAGCATCTGCACGGCGAAGATGAAGGCCGCCACCAGCCCGGCGAGCGGCGCGGCGCTGTCTTCGAGCTCCCGGCGGGCGCCGCGGAGGCTGACGGCCACCGCTCCGGCGGCTGCGACACCTGCGGCTACGGAGACGGGGGCATCGATGAAGCCGTCGGGCACGTGCATGGGTTTCGCTCCGCTTCCTGCGGTTGACTCGCAACAGTTTTTAACCGTTCAAGAATAGTGCCCAGTTGCAAACCGTTGGCAAGAGCGTCCACCGCACAAATAGAAGCGGGCGGATTCGTGGAAATGTGCGAGGCTAGAGGGAATACGGACCCATATGTCCCGATTTGGAGGAGTCTTGGAGATGTCAACCACCGCCGAGAATCCCCACGCGACCGCCACCACGACCGCAGTCGAGGAACGGGTCCGCGCCCGCGTGATCACCGACGATCCGCTCTACCGTGCCATCCCGGTCGCCCTGCGCTTCGTCTCCGACGAGCCGCTCGCCGTCCGGATCGTCTTCCCCGCCGGGGTCTCCCCCGAGGGCACCGACAACGAGTGGGTCTTCCCCCGGGCCCTTCTGGAGGCGGGCCTGCTGGCCCCAAGCGGGACCGGTGACGTACGCGTCTGGCCCTGCGGCCGGGTGCAGGTCATCGTCGAGTTCCACGCCCCCGAGGGCGTGGCCGTCGTCCAGTTCGACAGCGCCGCGCTGCGCCGCTTCCTGCGCCGTACGTTCGCGTCCGCCCGGTAGCCGCCCGCACGCGCGAAACGGACCGGCCCCGCACCACCTGCGATCAGGCGGTGCGGGGCCGGCCGTTCACCCGGGCGCCGTTCACCCGTGCGGAGCAACGTCAGGCGTTGACCAGCTCCCGGTCCTTGTCCGGACCGTGCGCGGACTCCCCGAGGTGCTTGCGCAGGCTCTCGCCCTCCACGTCAACGTTCGGCAGGATCCGGTCGAGCCACTTCGGCAGCCACCACGCCTTGTGCCCGAGCAGCGCGAGCACCGCCGGGACGATGGCCATGCGGACCACGAAGGCGTCGAAGAAGACCGCCACGGCCAGGCCGAAGCCGATCATCTTGACCATCTGCTCGCTGGCCCCGATGAAGCCCGAGAACACCGCGATCATGATGACGGCGGCCGCCACGACCACCCGCGCGCTGTACTGGAAGCCGGTCACGACGGCCTGCCCCGGGCGCTCGCCGTGGACGTACGCCTCACGCATCCGGGTGACCAGGAAGACCTCGTAGTCCATCGCCAGGCCGAAGACGACGCCCACCATGAAGATCGGCATCATCGACATGATCGGCCCGGTCTGCTCCACCCCGAAGAGCGAGCCCAGCCAGCCCCACTGGAAGACCGCGACGACCGCGCCGAGGGCCGCGACGACCGACAGCAGGAAGCCGAGGGCCGCCTTGAGCGGCACGAGGACCGAGCGGAACACCAGCATCAGCAGCAGGAAGGCCAGACCGACGACGAGTGCGAGGTAGGGGACCAGCGCGTCGTTCATCTTCTGCGAGAAGTCGATGTTCATCGCGGTCGCGCCGGTGACGAGGACGTCGTCGCCGCTGCCGTCGCGGATGGTGTGGACGAGCTTCTCGGTCTCGGTGGAGGAAGGGCGGTCCTTCGGGATCACGTTGATGATCGCCGCGTCGCCCGCCTTGTTGGGCATCGGCGGGGTGACCACGGCCACGCCGTCCAGGCCCTTGATCCGGTCGACCGTCTTGTCCGCGAGCGCCTTGTCGCCGTCCACGACCACCATCAGCGGGCCGTTGAAGCCCGGGCCGAAGCCGTCCGACAGCAGGTCGTACGCCCGGCGCTGGCTGGTGGACACCGGCTGGGCGCCGTCGTCAGGAAGGCCCATCTCCAGCTTGCCCGCCGGGATCGCGATCGCGCCGAGGCCGATCACGCCGGCCAGCAGCACCAGGACCGGGCGGCGCAGGACGAAGCGGGCCCAGCGGGTGCCGCCGTTGGCCTTGGGCTCGGCCCCGGCCGGCTTGCCCTTGCCGAAGAGCCGGCTCTTCGTACCGGCCGGCAGGACCTTCTTGCCCGCGAAACCGAGGATGGCGGGGACCAGGGTGAGGGCGACGAGGACCGCGATGACGACGGTGCCGGCGGCCGCGAAGCCCATCTTCGTCAGCATCGGGATGTTGACGACGGCCAGGCCCACCAGGGCGATGACCACGGTCAGACCGGCGAACACCACGGCGGAACCGGCGGTTCCGGCGGCCCGGCCGGCGGCCTCGTCGCGCTCACGGCCCTCGGCGAGCTCCACGCGGTAGCGGGAGACGATGAAAAGGGCGTAGTCGATGCCGACGGCGAGGCCGATCATCATCGCGAGGGTGGAGGTGGTGGAGCCGAGGTCCAGCACGTTGGCGAGCGCCGTGATGGAGGAGACGCCGATGCCCACGCCGATCAGCGCGGTCAGCAGCGGCAGTCCGGCCGCGATCAGCGAACCGAAGGTGATGACCAGGACGACGGCCGCGATCAAGATGCCGATGACCTCACCGGAGCCGGTCTCGGGCGCCGTCATCAGCGCGTCACCACCGATCTCGACGGTCAGCCCGGCGGCCTGGGCGTCCTTGCCGGACTCCTTGAGCGCCTCGCGCGTCGCGTCGGTCAGCTCCATGCCGCTGACCTTGTACTTGGTGCTGATGTAGGCGGTACGGGAGTCCTGGCTGATCGCCTTGGACTGGTACGGGTCGTCGACCGAGGCGATCTGGTCGGCGCCCGCGCCGCCCTTGAGGCCGGAGACGATCTTCTCGACCTGGGCCTTGGGGGCCGGGTCGGTGACCTTGGCGCCGTCCGGTGCCTTGATGACGATGCGGGCGGTCGCGCCGTTGGCGGTCATGCCCGGGAAGCGCTGCTCCAGCAGGTCGAAGGCCTTCTGGGCCTCCGTGCCGGGTATGGAGAACGAGCCTGAGGTGGGGGCGGACGCCGACGCCGCGCCGAAGCCGGCGGCGAACAACAGTGCCACCCAGAGGAGGGCGACGAAGCGACGGCGCCGGAAGGCGCCCCTGCCGAGTCGGTAGAGGAAGGTGGCCACGTCGTGGTTCTCCCGTTCGGGTCGTGGAATGGGTGGGGGCGCCGCGAGGCGCCCCCCGAGGGCATGGAGAGCCGGCCCGACGACGAGAGCGGCGTGTCAGGAGCAGCGGACCACCCCGGGGAGGGTGGGCGGAGAGGTCAGACGCCGAGGGCGGGGAACACCACGGCGTCGATGAAGCGGCCGAGGAAAGCCCGGTCCACCGAGCGGTCCTCGATCAGCGGGAGCGCGATGAACGCCCCGATGAGCATGTGCGGTACGAAATCGAGCGCCGAACAGTCCGGGGCGATCTCACCCCGGTCCACCGCGCGCCGCAGCATCACCTGCAGGCCGTTGATCTCGGGGTCCACCAGCAGGTCGCGCAGTGCCTTGTGGAGCTCCGGGCTCTCGTGGACGGCGTGGGCCAGGCCCCGCATCAGGGCGGTGTCCTTGGCCATCTGCGCGTCGTCGGAGTGCTCGACCATGAGGGCGAAGTCCCCGCGCAGACTGCCGGTGTCGATCTCCCGCAGGGAGACCGGCTGGGTGCACCGCAGGGCCTTCGCGACCAGCTCCGGCTTGCTCCCCCACTGGCGGTAGAGGGTCGCCTTGCTGGACTTCGTACGGGCGGCGACCGCGTCCATGGTCAGCGCCTCGTAGCCGACCTCGCGCAGGAGGTCCAGGACCGCCCCGTGCAGTTCGGCTTCCCGTTCGGGGGTGATCCGGGTGCGCCGCGACGAGACCTCTTCGAGCATCTCCGCATCTCCCATCCGAACGGAACCGTTTCGTACTCCTCGAACCATACCCCCGCGCCGATCGAAACGAAACCGTTCCGTTTCGATCGAACAAGTGGCATGGATCACCTGTACGAGTTGCCAGGGCCCCTCCGCGCGGAAAGCATTGGGGGGTGAGTCACGACGGCGCGTACCTCCGATACCCGCACCTGCACGACGACCTCCTGTGCTTCGCCACCGAAGACGACCTCTGGGTGGCGCCCCTCGTCCCGCCCGGCGCCACCGCCGGCCGGGCCTGGCGGATCACCGTCGACCGGACGCGGGTCGGGCACCCGCGCTTCTCCCCCGACGGCCGCCACATCGCCTTCACCACCTGGCGCAGCCTCGACCCCGAGATCCACCTCGCCCCCGTGGACGGCGGGCCCGCCCGCAGACTGAGCTACTGGGGCTCCACCGACACCCGGGTCTGCGGCTGGACCCCGCCGGACAAGGAAGGCCGCAGCGACATCCTGGCCGTCTCCTCGCACGGCCAGCCGTTCTCCTACTACTCCTGGGCCTACTCCCTGCCCACCGACGGCAGCCCCGGCGGCCGGCTCCCCTGGGGTCCGGTCTCCGACATCGCCGTCCAGGACGTCCCGGGCGCGAACGGCGCCCCCGAGCGGCGGACCCTGCTGCTCACCGGCAAGCCGCCGCACGAGCCCGCGGCGTGGAAGCGCTACCGGGGCGGCGCCACCGGCCGGCTCTGGCTGCACGGCACCCGGCTGCTGGAGGACATCGAGGGCCACCTCGACTCGCCCATGTTCGTGGACGGCCGGATCGCCTTCCTCTCCGACCACGAGGGGATCGGCAACCTCTACTCCTGCCTGCCCGACGGCACCGGTCTGCGTCGCCACAGCGACCACGAGGAGTTCTACGCCCGGCACGCCTCCAGCGACGGCACCCGGGTCGTCTACCAGTGCGCGGGTGACCTGTGGCTCGTCGACTCCCTGGCCGCCGACGCCTCACCGCGGCGGCTCGACGTCCGCCTCGGCGGCCCGCGCGCGGGACGGCGTACGTACCAGGTACCGGCCGCCAGCCACGTCGACTCGCTCTCCGTCGACACCACCGGCCGGGCCAGCGCCGTCGTCGTGCGCGGCAGCCTGTACTGGCTCACCCACCGCGACGGACCGGCCCGCACCATCGCCGACACACCGGGCGTCCGCGTGCGGCTGCCCGAGATGCTCGGCAGCGGCGGGCAGGTCGCGTACGTGACGGACGCCGAGGGCGAGGACGCCATCGAGATCGCCTACCTGCCCCGCGCCTCCGGGCCGCGGCAGCCGCGCCGGCTGGCCTCCGGGAAGCTCGGCCGGGTCCTTGAACTGGTGTCCGACCCGGACGGGGAGCGCCTGGCCATCGCCTCCAACGACGGACGGCTGCTGCTCATCGACGCCACCGAGGAAGCCGAGGACGGCGAGGGGGCGGAAGGGGCGGAGGCGGAAGGCTCCGCGGAGTCGGCGGGCGAGGTCACCGAGCTCGTCAAGTCCCTCAACGGACCGGTCAACGACCTGGCGTTCTCCCCCGACGGCTGCTGGCTGACCTGGTCGCACCCCGGCATCGGGCGGTCGCTGCGCCAGATCAAGATGGCGCGGATCGCCGGCCCCGGCCCCCGTACGGTCGTCGACGTCACCAACGGCCGCTTCGAGGACGAGAACCCGGTCTTCACCCGGGACGGCCGCTACCTCGCCTTCCTGTCCTGGCGCGGCTTCGACCCGGTGTACGACGTGCACACCGGCGACCTGTCCTTCCCGCTGGGCTGCCGCCCGTACCTGGTGCCGCTGTCCTCGGCCACCCCCTCGCCGTTCGCGTTCACCCCCGACGGCAGGCCCGCCGCCGGCGGACTCGACCCGGTGGAAGGCGAGTCGGGGGAGGGCGACGGCGCGGTGACGGTGGAGGTGGAGGGGCTGGAGAGCCGGGTGACGCCCTTCCCGGTGGCGGCGTCGAAGTACTCCGCCCTCTACCCGGTGCACGGCGGTGGGCTGGTCTGGCTGCGCTGGCCGATCTCGGGCGCGCTCGGCGAGACCTTCGCCAACCCGGCGGACACGACCGGCAAACCGACCCTGGAGTACTTCGACATCACCAAGGCCCGCAAGACCGAACTGGCCTCCGGGCTGGACTGGTTCGCGGTCAGCGGGGACGGCACCCGGCTGGTCGTCAACGACGACGGCGACCTGCGGGCGGTCCCCGCGACCGAGTCGGGCGACAGCGACTCCACCGTCTACCTGGACCTCCGGCGCATCCTCCACGAGGTCGACCCGGCCGCCGAATGGCGCCAGGCGTTCGAGGAGGCGGGCCGGCTGATCCGCGCCTACTTCTGGGAGCCGGACATGTGCGGCATCGACTGGGACGGGGTGCTGCGCCAGTACCGCCCCCTGGTCGAACGGGTCGCCTCCCCCGACGAGTTCGCGGACCTGATGCGCGAGGTGCTCGGCGAACTCGGCACCTCCCACGCCTACGTGTCCCCCGCGCGCCGCAACGAGGGCCCCCCGCACTACCAGCGGGCCATCGGCCTCCTCGGCGCCAACCTCGTCCCCCGCGACGGGGCCTGGACCGTCTCGCGGATCCTGCCCGGCGAGTCCTCGGACTCCAAGGCCCGCTCCCCGCTCGCCGGTACGGGCATCCGCGAGGGCGCCGCACTCACGCACGTCGACGGCCGCCCGGTCGATCCGGTGGCGGGACCCTACCCCCTGCTGTCGGCGGCGGGCGGCACCACGGTCGAGCTGACCTTCAAGCCGGCCGAGGGCGAGGGCCGGGCGCGCCGGGTCGCGGTCGTCCCGCTCATCGACGAGCGGCCGCTGCGCTACCAGGACTGGGTCTCCAAGCGGCGGGCGGTGGTCCGTGAGCTCAGCGACGGCAAGTGCGGCTACCTCCACATCCCTGACATGGGCGGCTCGGGCTGGGCCCAGTTCAACCGGGACCTGCGGATGGAGATGTCACGGCCCGCGCTGATCGTGGACGTACGCGGCAACGCCGGCGGGCACATCAGCGAGCTGGTGGTGGAGAAGCTGACCCGTTCGATCCTGGGCTGGGACCTGACCCGTAACGCCCAGCCCGTCTCGTACGCCTCGAACGCGCCCCGGGGGCCGATCGTGGCGCTGGCCGACGAAGCCACCTCCTCGGACGGGGACATGATCACGGCGGCCATCAAGCTGCTGGGCCTCGGCCCGGTGGTCGGCCAGCGCACCTGGGGCGGGGTGGTCGGGATGACCGGCCGGCACACCCTGGGCGACGGGACGGTGATCACCGTCCCGATGAACGCGGCGTGGTTCCCGGAGTACGGCTGGTCGGTGGAGAACCACGGCGTCGAGCCGGACCTCGCGATCCTGCGCACCCCGCTCGACTGGGCCGAGGGGCGGCACGCGCAGCTGGACGACGCCGTGCACCTGGCGCTGGATCTGCTGGAGCAGGACCCGGCGGCGGTCCCGCCCGGCTACGAGGACGTCCCGGACCTGCGCCGCCCGAAACTCCCGCCGAGGCCGTAGGCATGCGAGAGGGGCGCGACCCGCCGGACGGGCCGCGCCCCTCGGCGCGTCTCGGGGCACCTCGCCAGGGCTCGGCGACGCCTCCCCCCGCCCCCGCGGCTCCTCCCGCTCCTGCTGTCTCGCTCAGTCGTGCCGCGTGCCCGCCGTCCGCTCCTGCTCGTCGGCGGCGCCCCCGGCGCCCACCAGCCCGCGCGGGATGCCGGCCAGCCGGGGCTCGAAGCGCCGCATCTCCCGTCGGCCGCCGGCCGCGATGAGCGCCGGCAGGTAGCCCCGCACGCCCTGCATGCCCCGCAGCCACCACTGCGCGTACACGTGCGCCGAGCGCCGCTCGATGCCGGCCACGATCCGGTCGACGGCCGGGCCGAGCGGGTACGTACGGTTCGCCGGCCACGGCAGCCGGCCGCGCAGCTCCCGCATGACCTCGTCCTGGTCGGCGCCGCGCACCATGTCGGTGTCGGTCCAGGACAGGTAGCCGACGCCCACCTTGACGCCCTTGTAGCCGACCTCGGCGCGCAGGCAGTGCGCGAACGCCTCGACTCCGGACTTGGACGCGCAGTACGCCGTCATCATGGGCGCCGGGGTGATCGCCGCGAGGGAGGCGATCTGGAGGAAGTAGCCGCGGCTCTCCGTCAGTACCGGCAGGAACGCGCGGGCGGTCACCGCTCCGCCGATCAGGTTCACCTCGATCACCCGGCGCCAGGCGTCGGGGTCGGAGTCGGCCAACGGCCCGCCGGACGCCACACCCGCGTTGGCGACGACGATGTCCACCTTGCCGAAGCGCTGTTTGACCTCCTGCGCCACGCGGGCCATCGCCTCGTGGTCGGTGACGTCCGCGTGCCAGTGGTCGCTGTCGGTGTGCAGCCGTTCGGAGACCTCCTTGAGCGCCTCCGGCTCCAGCCCGACCAGGGCGACCTTCGCGCCGCGCGCGGACAGCTTGCGGGCCAGCAGTTCACCGACCCCGCGGGCGGCGCCGGTGACGACGGCGACCTGGCCTTCCAGACTCCTGCGAGCGCTCACGGCGTCTTCTCCTTCGGGGTGCCCTGGTTGGTGTCGGATCGGTGCTGCGCCGGGCGGCGGGCGGCCAGCTCGCGTATCACGCGGGTGACGGCTTCCGGCGCCTCGATCGGGGTCATGTGGCCCATGCCGGGCAGCTCGGTGAGGCCGGCGCAGTCGGGCAGCGCGGCGGCGAGGGCGCGGGCGTGCAGGATCGGGGTCAGGCGGTCGTTCGTGCCGCCGATGACGGCGGTGGGCACGGTCAGCGCGGTCAGGTTCGCCTCCAGGTCCAGCCCGGCGAGCACCTGCGACCAGGCGTACCGGACCCCGGTGGGGCAGCCGTGCACGATGCGGGCGCAGGCTTCGACCTGGTCCGGGGTGGCGGCCGGGCCCATGGTGGCGTACCTCAGCACGTGCTTGCCGACCGGCGTGACGGGCCCCAGGGGGGCGCGGGATCCGAGGATCGCGCCGGTGATACGGGTCCTCGCGCGCCCCGCGCGCACCGGCAGGACCAGCGCCTCCGCGACGAGCCGCGCACTGCCGGTGCTGCACAGCAGGGCGGCCGCGACGTGCTCGGCGAACCCCGGCCGCCCGGCGGCGGCCATGATCGTCATGCCGCCCATGGAGTGGCCCGCGACGACGGCCCGTTCACCGGGGGCGAGGGTGGCCTCCAGTACCGCGAGGAGGTCGTCGGCGAGCGCGGCGGTGGTGTACCAGCGCCCGGCGGGGCTGCGGCCGTGGCCGCGCTGGTCGTAGGCGATGACCCGGTGGTCCTGGGCCAGGTCCCGTATCTGGGCCGCCCAGAACGCGGTGGAGCAGGTCCAGCCGTGGGACAGCACCACGGGCGGGGCGTCCTCGTCGCCGTGGACCTCGACGTGCAGCCGGGCCCCGTCGGCGGAGACGGCGACCAGCTCGCGCCGGGCGGACGGCGGCGCGTACCGGCCGGAGGTGACGTACGCCGGGCGCCTCATGCCGCGCCCTCCTCGACGGGAGCGGCGGCGGCGTGGCCGGCAGCCGCCGGGACCGCGGCTTCGGCAGCGATGCGGTCCTGGCCCCGGCCCCGCTCCCGCTCCCGCTCCCGGATGCGTACGACCTCGTACTCCGCGAGGTCGACCGAGCGCGTCTCGCGCCGGAACTCGCCCGTGGTGCCCGGCCAGACGGTCGTGTTGCGGCCGTTGGGGTCCAGGTACCAGCTGGTGCAGCCGCCGGTGTTCCAGACCGTCCGCTCCATCCGGGCCTGGACGCGCCGGTTCCAGGCGCCCACCGCCGAGGGCCTGGCGGCCAGGGCGGCCCGGCCGCCGAGCACGTCCAGTTGGCGCAGGTAGTCCGCCATGTAGTTCAGCTGTGACTCGATCATCAGGATCATCGAGCTGTTGCCGAGCCCGGTGTTGGGCCCGATGATCGTCATCCAGTTGGGGAAGCCGGCCGCCGTCGCCCCCCGCAGGGCCTGCATGCCGCCCTTCCACGCGTCCGCGAGCGTTACGCCCCCGGCGCCCACGACCCGGTCGGCGATCGGCATGTCCGTGACGTGGAAGCCCGTGCCGAAGATGACCGCGTCCACCTCGGTCTCGGTCCCGTCCGCCGCCACGAGGGTGCTGCCGCGGACCTCCGAGAGGCCGGAGGCGACCAGGTCCACATTGGGCCGGGCGAGCGCCGGGTAGTACTCGCTGGACAGCAGGATCCGCTTGCAGCCGATCCGGTAGGAGGGGGTCAGCTCGGCCCGCAGCTGCGGGTCCTTGATCGAGCGCGCCATGTTGGCCTTGGCCAGCGACTCGATCAGTCCGAGCTGGTTCGGCCGCTTGGTGAACGCGCTGACCTGGAGCTCGCGGATCCCCCACAGCAGCCCGCGCCGGGCCGCCCGGGTGAACGGCAGCTGCCGGTGCAGCCAGCGCTCGGCGGTCGAGATCGCCCGGTCCGTACGGGGCATCACCCACGGAGGGGTCCGCTGGAACAACGTCAGGCGCTCCACGTCGGGCGCGATGGCGGGGACGATCTGGATGGCCGAGGCGCCGGTGCCGATCATCGCGACGCGCTTGCCGCGCAGGTCGTAGTCGTGGTCCCAGCGGGCGGAGTGGAAGACCTTCCCGGGGAACGTGTCCAGCCCCGGTACCTGCGGCATCTTCGGGTCCGACAGCGGCCCGGTCGCCGACACCACCACGTCGGCCGTCAGTTCACCGGCGGAGGTCTCGATCTCCCAGTGCAGCTCGTCGGCGTTCCAGCGCATCATCCGGACCTCGCAGTCCAGCCGGATGTGCGGGCGCAGGCCGAAGGTGTCGGCGACGTGTTCCAGGTACGCGCGGATCGCGGGCTGCCCGGAGAAGGTCCGCGGCCAGTCGGGGTTCGGCGCGAAGGAGAACGAGTACAGGTGCGAGGGGACGTCGCACGCGCAGCCCGGATAGCTGTTGTCGCGCCAGGTCCCGCCGACGGAGCCGGCCCGTTCCAGTACGACGAAGTCGGTGATCCCTTCGCGCCTCAGCCGTACCGCGGCGCCCAGTCCGCCGAACCCGGAGCCGATCACCGCCACCCGCACGTGTTCGCGCCCGTCCATGCCGCCCATGCCCGCCCGCCTTCCGCTTCCACAGTCCCAGCGCACCGTCACCGAACACTGCCAGCAATCACTGGCACAATCGGGAGGGTAGAGCAGCCTCGTACCCATGGGTAGGGGTCGCGCCGGGAAAGTTACTGCCGGTACGCCCTACGCTGCGCATGTGGCGGAAGAAAAGACACACGAATACCGTACGGAGGAGCTGGCCGAGGCGGCCGGCATCCCGGTGCGCACGCTGCGCTTCTACCGCGAGCGCAAGCTCCTCCCACCGCCGCGCCGCGAGGGCCGGATCGCCTGGTACGACGAGCACCACCTCGCCCGGCTGCGCACCATCGCCGCCCTCCTGGAACGCGGTCACACCCTCGGCGGGATCGCCGAGCTGACGGCCGCCTTCGAGAACGGCCGCGACGTCGGCCAGCTCGGCGAACTGCTCGGCATCGGCTGGTCGGAGGAGACCCCCGTACGCCTGACGCCCGAGGCGCTGGCCGACTACTTCGAGGGAGAGGTGACCCCGGACAACCTGGCGGCCTCCCTGGACCTCGGCTACCTCGCGGTCGACGGCGACGAGATCGTGCACGTCAGCAGGCGCCTTCTGGAGGTCTCCTCGGCGCTGGTCCGCGAGGGCGTTCCGCTGGCCGCCGTGCTGGAGACGGGCCGTCGGGTGCGCGAGCACGCCGACGCCATGGCGGCCCTGTTCACGGAGCTGATCTCCGCGCACCTGACGCAGGACGCCCTGCCGCGGCTGCGCCCGCTCGCCAAGAGCGTGGTCGAGGCGGAGCTCACCATGGCGATGGACCGCCTGCTCGCCTCCGAGAGGGGTCAGGAACCCAGCTCGTAGACCACCGTCACCGGGGCGTGGTCGGACCACCGCTCCGGGTGCGTCCCGGCCCGCTCCACCCACGCCTTCACGGCGCGGCCCGCCAGCCCCGGGGTGGCCACCTGGAGGTCGATGCGCCAGCCCGCGTCGTTGTCGAAGGCCCGGCCGCGGTAGGACCACCAGGAGTACGGCCCGTCGGTGTCCGGGTGCAGCACCCGCACCACGTCGACGTAGCCGGCCTCCCGGTACACCTTGCCGAGCCACTCCCGCTCCTCGGGCAGGAAGCCGGCGTTCTTGCGGTTGGTCTTCCAGTTCTTGAGGTCGGCTTCCTGGTGGCAGATGTTCCAGTCACCGCAGACCACGACCTCGCGCCCGTCGGCGGCGGCCCGCACCTTGAGCTCGGCGAGGTGGGCGATGAACTCCTCCATGAAGCGGTACTTCTCGTCCTGCTTCTCGGTGCCGGCCTGCCCGGACGGCAGGTACAGGCTCGCCACGGTCACCCCGGGCAGATCCACCTCCAGGTACCGGCCCGAGCCGTCGAACTCGGCGCTCCCGAAACCGACCTGCACCCGCTCGGGCGCCCGGCGCGTGTAGAGCGCGACCCCGGCCCGGCCCTTGACCGCGGCCGGGGCGAACACGGTGTGCCAGCCCTCGGGCTCCCGCGCCTCCACCGGAATCTGCCCCTCCTCGGCCCGTACCTCCTGGAGGCACACGACGTCGGCGTCGGACCCGGCGAGCCACTCCACGAAGCCCTTCTTCGCGGCGGCGCGGATCCCATTGACATTCACGGTGGTAACGGTGAGCATCCCCGCACGATAGCGGGAGCGTTCCGTACGATGTTCCGATGTCTCACGGGATAACCCTCCGCGCCGTGCCGTACGACCACCCGGACGCGGTCAAGCTCAACGACCGGGTCCAGCTCGAATACCAGGCCCGTTACTCGGGGGAGGGCGACGCCACCGTCCTGGACCCGGCGATGTTCGCCCCGCCGAACGGCCTGTACTTCGTGGCCTACGACACATCGGACGCCCCGGTCGCAAGCGGCGGCTGGCGCGCCCGCGACGAGAGCCCGGAGGGCTACCTCGACGGCGACGCGGAGCTCAAGCGCATGTACGTCATCCCCGAGGCCCGCGGCCTGGGTCTGGCCCGCCGCATCCTCGCGCTCCTCGAATCCGACGCCCGCGACGCCGGCCGCCTCCGCATGGTCCTCGAAACCGGCGACCAACAACCGGAGGCCATAGCCCTCTACCGCACCTCGGGCTACGCGGACTGCCCCAAGTTCGGCTACTACCGCAGTTACGAATCCAGCATCTGCATGGCCAAGCCCCTGACGCCTGCCGTCCCGCGGTTCCGCTAGCGCGGACCGGGCCCCGCCCGGATCCGACGGCCCGGCGCCCGAGTTCGCTTCGGCAGCCGCAGGTCGGAGCGGGCCGGCCGTGGTCCCGACCCCGCAAACGCCGAGATCCCGCCCGGTCTTGCGACCGGACGGGATCTCGTGACGTTCTCGGGAGCTACCCGGGAACTGTCGTCTGTGGACCTGTGGGGATTTGAACCCCAGACCCCCTCGATGCGAACGAGGTGCGCTACCAGACTGCGCCACAGGCCCTTGCGACGTGTGAAACATTAGCATCCCCGCGCGGGTGCTCCAAAACGGTTCCCGGGAGCGTCCGCGCAGGTCACCGATCACTCGTTCGCGGCGCGCGGGCGGGACTCGCCCTCGTACTGGTCGAACAGCGGGGTGCGGCCGCGGTCGATGCCGCGGGGGCGGGGGGGCTTGGGTTCCGCCGCGGGCTTCGGGGGGCCCGGCTGGGCGCGCAGGCGGGGTTCGGTCGGCTCCGCCGTGCTGGAGCGGGTCGGGCTCCAGGCGTCGGGGGCCGCCGGGCCGGTGGCACGGGGGGCGACGGGGGCGGTCACGTAGGTCGGCAGCGGGACCGGGACCGGCTCCCAGCTGTCGCCGCGCGCCGGGCCCCGCTCGCGCTCGCGCTGCTGGTCCACCCACTCCGCGTGGTCGGTCTGCTCCACCACCGCGCGCCGCCCCGCCTCCTGCGGGGACACCGGCGGCGCGGGGTCCGGTTCGGCGCCGGCCGCGGCCTCGGACTCCCGGCGGCGCGAGTGGTGCTCGCGCAGCCGCCGGGCGGCCGCCTCCGCGCGCCGGCGGTCCATGGTGAACTCGTAGCGGCGCCGCTCCTGGACCCGCAGGTGCACGATGTACGCGCTCAGCAGCAGCGCGGGGACGGCCGGAGCCCACAGGAAGCGCAGCCCGCCGACCGCGGCGACGACCGCGCCCAGCGTGAAGATCAGGAAGAGCAGCGCGGTGGTGCGCCTGCGGCGGGCGAGGACCTGGAGCCGCTGTTCGCGCCGGGCCCGCTCCGCCCGCTGCGCGCCCGCCGACCTCGGTTCCGCCCTGGTCGGGGGCACGACGAAAGCCCGGGCGTCGGCGTCCACGGAATTCACCGTTTCCGTCGCCGCGTCCGGGTCCGTGTGGGGCTGGGGTTCCACCTCTTCGGCACCGCGCTCACGCAGTCCCTTGGCGTAACGGCGCTCCATTCCCGCCCGGCCGGAAAGCAGCCGGATGGCAGTGGAGAAGCGTTCCGTCGGACGGGCTTCGTTCAGCTCGTCCTGCCTCCGGAGCCACATGGGCACCAAGTAGGCGGCCCAGGCCCCGACAATGACTGCGTAGATGAGGCCGCTGCTGCTCACACCCCACACCGTAGAGGGATGCGGCCGGGGGGATCGGCCAATTGAGCCGGTGTGTCGCGCGATCTCGCTGATATCACGGACTTTTTTTGTGATTCTTCGGATCAGGTTATGGACGAAGCGCGGCAGAATTCGAACGCTTTTGCGATTTCATGAATTAGGGGGGCTCTGCGGCCCCGTAGGGCCGTCTCCGTGCCGCGCCGCCGCCCTGCGGTGCCAGCGGCGCAGCAGCCCCTGCGGCACCTCCTCCGCCGTGAGCGCGAAGACGAGGTGGTCCCGCCAGGCGCCGTCGATGTGGAGGTAGCGCGGCCGCAGCCCCTCCTCGCGGAACCCCAGCTTCTCCACCACCCGGCGGCTCGGACCGTTCTCCGGCCGGATGCACACCTCGATCCGGTGCAGTCCGACCGTCATGAAGCAGTGGTCCACCGCCAGCGCGACGGCCGTCGGCATCACCCCGCGCCCCGCGACGTCGCGGTCCACCCAGTAGCCCACGTGGCCCGCGCACATCGACCCCCAGGTGATCCCGGCGACCGTCAACTGGCCGACCAGCCGCCCCTGGTACTCGATGACGAACGGCAGCATCCGCCCCGCGCCGGCCTCCGCCCGCAGGTGGCGCACCATCTGGCGGTACGTCGGCCGGTGGATGACCGGCCCCCACGGCGCGGGCGGCGGGATCGTGGCCTCCCACGGCCGCAGCCAGTCGCGGTTGCGGCGGTTGACCTCGCGCCACGCACGCTGGTCCCGCAGCTTTATCGGCCTGAGCGTGACGTCACCGTCCGTCAGCACCACGGGCCAGGACGGGCCGTTCAGCTCGCGCTCCCGGAGGGTCTGGGGTGATCGCCGCCCCGGATCTGGTCGACGGCGTGCAGCAGGATCCGCTCCAGCACCGCGAGGCCGTCGCGCACCCCGCCCGTCGAGCCGGGCAGGTTCACGATCAGGGTGCGGCCCGCCACGCCCGCCAGGCCCCGGGACAGCGCGGCCGTCGGCACCTTCGCCAGGCCCTCGGCGCGGATGGCCTGCGGGATGCCGGGGACCTCGTAGTCCAGGACCCGGGCGGTGGCGTCCGGGGTCCGGTCGGTCGGCGAGATGCCGGTGCCGCCGGTGGTCAGGACGACGTCGTACCCGGCGGCCACGCCCTCGCGCAGCGCCTCCTCGACGGGATCCCCGTCCGGCACCACGCGCGGCCCGTCCACGGCGAAGCCGAGCCGGCCGAGCCCGTCCGCCAGCAGCGGGCCGCCCTTGTCGGCGTACACGCCCGCCGAGGCGCGGTTCGAGGCGGTGACCACCAGGGCGCGCAGGGTGCGCACCGGCTCCCCGGCTGCCGGTTCTGCCGCCCAGGCCTCGCCCGCCACCGGCGGTACGTGGCTGTGGCTGAACGCCTCGCCGCCGCGCGGGGCGTTCATGCCCGGCTCCAGTCGCCGGACTTGCCGCCAGTCTTCTCCTCCACCCGGACGTCGGTGATGACCGCGCCCTTGTCGACGGCCTTGACCATGTCGATGACGGTGAGCCCGGCGACGGCGACCGCGGTCAGCGCCTCCATCTCCACGCCCGTGCGGTCGGTCGTCTTGACGGTGGCCAGGATCTCCACCGCGTCGTCGGCGACCGAGAGGTCGATCGTGACGCCGGAGACGGCCAGCGGGTGGCAGAGCGGGATCAGGTCGGGGGTCTTCTTCGCCCCCATGATCCCGGCGATCCGCGCGGTGGCGAGGGCGTCGCCCTTGGGGACGCCCTCGCCCCGCAGCAGCTCGATCACCCGGGGGGAGACGAGGACGCGCCCGCTGGCCCGGGCCGTCCGGGCGGTGACGTCCTTCGCCGAGACGTCGACCATCCGGGCCGCGCCGGCCTCGTCGATGTGCGTCAGCCTGCTGTGCTCAGGGGGTCCGGGGTTCTCCGCCCGGGAAAACGCTGCCATAGGTTCGTGCCGCTCCCGCTCCGGGCCCCACAAGGGCCCTGTGTGGTGCAACACGCTACCCGCACCGGCCGGTCCTCAGCCGAGCAGGACCACTTCCAGCTCGGCCCCCGGCTCCACCGTGGTGACGTCCTCCGGTACGACCATCAGCGAGTCGGCGTGCGCCAGGGCGGCGATCAGGTGGGAGCCCGATCCGCCGACCGGGCTGACGGTTCCGCTCTGCGCGTCGTACGCGCCGCGCAGGAACTGGCGGCGGCCCGCCGGGGAGCCGATCGCCCGGTCCGCCTTGAGCACGGCCCGTACGGCCGGACGCCTGACGTCGGGCAGGCCCATCAGCGCCCGGATCGCGGGGCGGACGAACAGCTCGAAGGAGACGTAGGACGACACCGGGTTGCCGGGCAGCGCCAGCAGCGGCGTGTGGTCGGGGCCGATGGTGCCGAAGCCCTGCGGCTTGCCCGGCTGCATGGCCAGCTTGCGGAAGTCGATCCCGCCGCCGTCGACCTCGTCGGAGCCGGTGGCGACCGCCGTCAGCGCCTCCTTGACGACGTCGTACGCGCCGACGCTGACCCCGCCCGTGGTGACCAGCAGGTCGGCCCGGATCAGCTGGTCCTCGATGGTGGCGCGCAGGGTGTCCGCGTCGTCCGCGACGGCGCCGACCCGGTAGGCGATGGCGCCGGCGTCCCGGGCGGCCGCCGCCAGCGCGAAGCTGTTCGAGTCGTAGATCGACCCGGCACCCAGGGCCTCCCCCGGCTGGACCAGCTCGCTGCCGGTGGACAGGACGACCACCCGGGGCCGCGGCCGGACCCGTACGCTGCCGCGCCCGATGGCGGCCAGCAGCGCGATCTGCGGCGGCCCGAGCACCGTACCGGCGGCCAGCGCCAGGTCGCCGGCCTGGACGTCGCTGCCGCGCGAGCGGACGTGCGCCCGCGCCTCGGCGGCCCGGTGCACCCGCACCTCGCCGCCCGCGCCCTCGGGCGCGGCGCTGGCCGGGCTCATCCCGGAGGCCGCGCCGCCCCCCGTGCCGCCGTCGGTCCACTCGACCGGTACGACGGCCTCCGCGCCGGGCGGCAGCGGGGCGCCGGTCATGATGCGGGCCGCCTGGCCGGGGCCCACGGTGGGCAGCTCACCGCTGCCCGCCGCGACGTCCCCGATCACCGTCAGCACCGCGGGGAACTCCTCGCTCGCCCCCTGGACGTCGGCCACCCGGACGGCGTAGCCGTCCATGGAGCTGTTGTCGAAGGGCGGCAGGGCGACGGGCACGGTGACGTCCTCGACCAGGACGCAGCCCTGGGCGTCGAGCAGCTGGAGCTCGATGGGCTCCAGCGGCCGGACGGCGGCGAGGACGTCCGCGAGGTGCTCGTCCACCGACCACAGACGGTGCGGGCCGGTGTCCTGCGGTGCGTCGGGGCTGCTCAAGGTGCTACATCTCCTCCGTGACGTAACGGTGAAGCCAGGTGCGGAACTCGGGGCCGAGGTCCTCCCGCTCGCACGCGAGCCGGACGATGGCCCGCAGGTAGTCGCCGCGGTCCCCGGTGTCGTAGCGGCGGCCCCGGAAGACCACGCCGTGCACCGGTCCGCCCACGCTCTCGTCGGCGGCAAGCTTCTGCAGGGCGTCGGTCAGCTGGATCTCGTTGCCGCGGCCCGGCTCGGTCTCCCGCAGTATGCCGAAGATCGCGGGGTTGAGGACATAGCGTCCGATGACCGCGTAGTTGCTCGGGGCGTCCGCGGGCTCCGGCTTCTCCACGAGTCCGGTGATCCGCACGACGTCCGGTTCGTCGGTGGCCTCGACGGCGGCGCAGCCGTAGAGGTGCACGCTCGCCGGGTCGACCTCCATCAGTGCGATGACGGTGCCGCCGGTGCGGGCGTGGACGTCGACCATCTGGCGCAGCAGCGGGTCGCGCGGGTCGATGAGGTCGTCACCGAGCAGGACGGCGAAGGGCTCGTCGCCGACGTGCGGCTCGGCGCAGAGCACGGCGTGGCCGAGGCCGCGCGGGTCGCCCTGGCGGACGTAGTGCATGGTGGCCAGGTCGCTGGATTCCTGGACCTTCTTGAGCCGGTCGTCGTCGCCCTTGGCGATGAGGGCGGACTCCAGTTCGTAGTTGCGGTCGAAGTGGTCTTCGAGCGCGCGCTTGTTACGTCCTGTGATCATGAGTACGTCGTCGAGCCCCGCCGAGACGGCCTCTTCGACCACGTATTGGATCGCGGGCTTGTCCACGACCGGAAGCATTTCCTTCGGGGTCGCCTTGGTCGCCGGAAGGAAGCGAGTGCCGAGGCCCGCGGCCGGGATGACGGCCTTCTTGATCACGGGGTGCAACTGATTCATGCGCAGAACGATAGTGGGTTACGCAGAAACGCCAGGTCAGATTCCGGGGAGAAGCTCCCGGTCTGTGCCGTTTCGAAAGGAAATCTGATCCAGCTGTGGTAGGCAACCAGTCAGACGCGTCCGGCCGGAGGGCGGCCCGCGTGGCCGAGAAGGCGGCCTTGCGCCGCGAGCTGCTCGCGGCCCGCCGCGCCCGCTCCCCCGAGTCGCGCCGCGCGGCGGCCCGCGCGCTCGTCCGCTCCGCCTCGGGTCTGCCCGAACTGGCCGGAGCGGCAACGGTCGCCGCGTACGTCTCCGTCGGCACCGAACCCGGCACCCGTGAACTGCTCGACGCGCTGCGGGCGGCCGGGAAGCGGGTCCTGCTGCCGCTGCTCCTGCCCGACAACGACCTCGACTGGGCGGTGTACGAGGGCCCGGACGGCCTCACCGAGACCGCGCACGCGGGAAAGATGGCTCTGCTGGAGCCGTCCGGGCCGCCGCTGGGCCCGGAGGCGGTGACCGGGGCGGACGCCGTCCTGCTGCCGGGGCTCGCCGTCGACGCGCGCGGGATGCGGCTCGGGCGCGGCGGGGGCTCGTACGACAGGGTGCTGGAGCGGCTGGAGCGCGCCGGGGCGCACCCCGCGCTGGTGGTGCTCCTCTACGACGAAGAGGTGGTCGCGCGGGTCCCGGAGGAACCGCACGACCACCCCGTCCGGGCGGTGGCCACCCCGTCGGGGGTGTTCCGCTTCTGACCGCCCTACGGCTTGAGCGTCAGGGTGTCGACCGTGGCCTTGTCCACGGCCTCCTTGCCGAACGGCCAGTCCAGCAGCTCGCCCTTGGCCCACAGCGTGGTCTGGTCGGTGTAGTGGGAGTTGTACGCGTGCCCCGAGGCGCCGGTCAGGTTGATCCAGCGGGACTTGTCGAGGTCGTTGAGGTTGACGACCATCCGCATCGACGGCACCCAGGTGACCCCGTAGCCGCTGGAGGCGTTCCAGCCGGTGGCGTTGACGGTGGCCTCACCGCCGCCCAGGTTCCACGGACCGCGGTTCAGCAGCCACCGCATGAAGCCGGGGCCCTCGGTGCCGATCGTCTGGTTCCTGAGCGTCAGCTGGTGCAGCCGGCCCCAGCTCCAGGTCGACTGGTCCTTGCCGAGCTTGGCGGTCAGCTCCCAGCGGGCGTCCTTCATGGCCCGGGCGAACAGCTCGTCCCGGGTCGTGGTCGGCTTCTCCCGCACGGTGCCGGGCGACTTCCACCACGCCGAATTCTCGTCCTTGACCAGGCGGCGGACCACCTCGAACCAGCGGTCGCCGCCGTCCGGCTGCGCGGTGTCGGGGCCGCGGGTCCCGCACTCGCGGACGACGTCGGCGAGGTCGTCGGCGGGTCCGTTGCCGCTGTCCTGGACGTTCATGCAGCTGTTGGTGACGCGCAGCTCCTTCGGCATCTTGTCGCCGAAGGCGCGCTTGAGGATGTTGCGCCACACGGCGTTGAAGTAGGCGGCCGCCGCCGAGTCGGGTTCCTGGGTGTAGTTCCAGCCCTCCAGCAGCTTCTGCGCCGAGCGCACGTCCGGGTCGGAGACCTGGATCTTGGCCAGCATCGGCGTCAGCAGCGCGGCGATCTCGCTGCTGTTGTCCATCTGCATGGTGCGCATGTCATCGGTGGAGATCTTGCCGTTGTCCTTGGTCTTCGCCTCGATGAGGTCGTTGATCCGCTGGCTCCGGGCGCCGTAACCCCAGTCGGTGGTCAGCACGTACGGGTACTTGCCCGCGCCGGTGCCGCTCTCGGTGACGGCCTGGTTGGCCGTCACGATGTAGCCGCGCGCCGGGTTCAAGTCGTACGGCATCTCGTCCTGGGGGACGTAGCCGGTCGCGCCGTCCTTGCCGCCCTTCCAGGCGTACTTCGGGTCCCAGCCGGGCGCCGGCATGCGGCCGTCGCCGGCGCCGCGGATCGGGATGCGGCCCGGGGCCTGGTAGCCGATGTTGCCGCTCGGACCCTTGTTGTCGGCGTAGATCAGGTTCTGGGACGGGACCTCGAAGTCGCGGGCGGCGGCGCGGAAGCCCGCGAAGTCCTTGGCCCGGTCGAGCTTGAAGACCGCGTCCATCGACTTGCCCGGGTCCAGCGCCGTCCACCGCAGGGCCACGCCGTAGCCGTCTCCGCGGTCGGGGGCGGAGCCGGAGACCGGGGCGCGGGAGCCGACCGTGGCCAGCTCGTCGCTGCGGTCGGAGATGAGCGGGCCGTTGTTGGTGGTGCGGACCGTGATCCGCTTGCTCTTGCCGCCCGCGACCTTGATCTCCTCTTCACGGGTCGTGAAGGGGACCACCTTGTTGTCGTAGACGTAGCCGTCCGGCTTGATCTGCTCCAGGTAGAGATCGGTGACGTCGGCGCCGAGGTTGGTCATGCCCCAGGCGATGTCGGCGTTGTGGCCGATGACCACGCCCGGCATGCCGGAGAAGGTGAAGCCGGCCACGTCGTACTGGCACTGGGGCGAGGCCGCACGGCAGTGCAGGCCCATCTGGTACCAGACGGAGGGCAGCTGCGGTGCGAGGTGCGGGTCGTTCGCGAGCAGCGGCTTGCCGGTGGTCGTGTACTTGCCCGCCACGACCCAGGAGTTCGAGCCGATGCCGCTGCCGTTGGGGCCGAGGATGGCCGGGATCTCGTCGAGGGTCTTGGCGAGGGAGGACAGCTGGGTGCGCAGGCCGACGCTCGCGCCCTGGGCGGAGGCGTTGTCGGCGAGGCCGGTGGTGATGCCGCCGTTCGGGGTCGCCTGGGAGCCGGTGCCGGTGACCGTGGACCCCGTGCCCGTGCCGGCTCCGGTTCCGGTTCCGGTGGAGCCGGTACCCGTGGTGCCCGTGGATGCCGCGCCCTGGGGGGCGTACTTGCCGCCGGAGACGGCGCCGCCCTCGACGATCGGCTTGTTCCGGTCGAAGGGGTACGGCGGGTACAGGTCGTCGATCTGCTGCGGCGAAAGCTTGCCGGCCATCAGCGAGCGGTCGATCTCGTCCTGCATGTTGCCGCGCAGGTCCCAGGCCATCGCCTTGAGCCAGGCCACCGAGTCCACCGGCGTCCACTGCTCCGGCGTGTAGTCGCCGGTCAGCTTGAGGGCCGCGTGCTCCACGGAGAGGTCCTTGCCGGACTTCCCCTTGAGGTAGGCGTTGACCCCGTCGGCGTACGCCTGGAGGTACTTCTTGGTCTCCGGCGAGAGCTTGGTGTCGTACTCGGTCTGCGCGACCTGGCGCCAGCCCAGCGTGCGCAGGAAGGCGTCGGTCTCGACCTGGCCGGAGCCGAACATCTCGGAGAGCCGCCCGGAGGTCATGTGGCGGCGGACGTCCATCTCCCAGAAGCGGTCCTGCGCGTGGACGAAGCCCTGCGCGCGGAAGAGGTCCTCGTCGTTGTCGGCGTAGAGCTGCGGGATCCCGTGGTCGTCGCGTTTGACCTCGACGGCCGCGGTCAGGCCGGGCAGCTTGAGGGAGCCGGTGGTCTGGGGATAGGAGGCACGGACGCCGTCGACGCTCCAGTACGCCCCGTAGCCGAGTCCCGCCAAGAGCGCCAGGACCATGACGAGCACGATCAGACGTGCGCGTCGTCCCTTCTTCTTGACGGAAGGGCCGGATGAGTTGGCGGGCATCGCTGTCCTTAGAGGGGCAGGGTGGTCCTGGGATTGCTGGAAGCCACCATAGGCGCAGGACCGCCCTCGATGATCCGCCAGGGGTCGAGGTCCGTAGGACAGGGGCGGGCGCACGTTTCACAATGTGGTTGTCGAGTAAAGACTCCGTCAAAGATTAGGTAAGGTAACGAAGTACTTGTCGCACGTGCCTCCGGAGGAACGATCCGTCACGGCACATGGAGGGAAAGGGCCGCCCGCTGACTGTCCACCAGCTCAATGAGCTCCTGCTGGTCTGCTCGCTCGTGCTGCTCGTCGCGGTAGCGGCGGTACGCGTCTCCTCGCGCAGCGGTCTGCCCAGCCTGCTCATCTACCTCGGCATAGGCATAGCGATAGGCCAGGACGGCATAGGCAACGTCGTTTTCGACAACGCCGAGCTGACCCAGGTCATCGGCTACGCCGCACTCGTCGTGATCCTCGCCGAGGGCGGTCTGGGCACCAAGTGGAAAGAGATCAAACCGGCCCTGCCGGCGGCGATCGCACTCTCCCTCGTCGGGGTGGCGATCAGCGTGGGGGTCACGGCGGCCGGGGCGCACTACCTGGTCGGGCTGGAGTGGCGCCAGGCCCTGCTGATCGGCGCGGTCGTCTCCTCGACCGACGCCGCGGCCGTCTTCTCGGTGCTGCGCAAGGTGCCCCTCCCGTCCCGCGTGACGGGTGTGCTGGAGGCGGAGTCCGGCTTCAACGACGCCCCCGTGGTCATCCTGGTGGTGTCCTTCGCGACCGTCGGACCGGTGGACGACTGGTACGTCCTGATCGGCAAGATCGCCCTCGAACTGGCCATCGGCATCGCCATCGGCCTCACGGTGGGCTTCGTGGGCGCGTACGGCCTGCGGCACGTGGCGCTGCCCGCCTCCGGCCTCTACCCGATCGCCGTGATGGCCATCGCGATCACCGCGTACGCGGCCGGCGCGATGGCGCACGGCTCCGGCTTCCTCGCGGTGTACCTGGCGGCGATGGTCCTCGGGAACGCGAAGCTGCCGCACTGGCCCGCCACCCGGGGGTTCGCGGACGGGCTCGGCTGGATCGCCCAGATCGGCATGTTCGTCCTGCTCGGCCTGCTGGTGACCCCCCACGAGCTGGCCGGGGACTTCTGGCCCGCGGTGATCATCGGACTGGTGCTGACGATGGTGGCGCGGCCGCTGGAGGTGTTCGTCAGCCTGCTGCCCTTCCGGATCCCGTGGCAGGAGCAGGCCCTGATGTCGTGGGCGGGCCTTCGTGGCGCCGTGCCCATCATCTTGGCCACCATCCCGATGGTGACCGGGATCGAGGGCAGCGACCGGGTCTTCAACATCGTCTTCGTGCTCGTCGTCGTCTACACACTGGTCCAGGGCCCGACCCTGCCGTGGCTGGCGCGCAAGCTCGAACTCGGCGCCACGGACGAGGCGGCGGACCTGGGCATCGAGTCCGCGCCGCTGGAGAAGCTGCGCGGGCACCTGCTGTCCTTCGCCATACCGCCGGCCTCGCGGATGCACGGCGTGGAGGTCGGTGAGCTGCGGCTCCCGGCCGGGGCGTCGGTGACGCTGGTGGTCCGGGACGCCAAGAGCTTCGTACCGGCGCCGTCGACGGTACTGCGCCGGGGGGACGAGCTGTTGGTGGTGGCGACGGACCAGGTGCGGGACGCGGCGGAGGCTCGGCTCCGGGCGGTCGCGCGGGGCGGCAAGCTCGCGGGGTGGCTGGGGGCGGGCTCGAACGGGGCTTGAAACGGGGCCGGAGCGGGCTGTGGTCGGGCCGGAGCGGGCTGGAAACGGGGCCGGAGCGGAGTGCCGGCGGGCCTGAGCGGAGCGTTAGAGCAACGTTCTAAATCTGTGATTTCGCGGTTCGGTGCGTGTTTCTGCCCTGCTTTGCGGGTATGCGGAATGCGAACTTCCAGTTAATCGCAGGTGAACCCATAACTTGTCGCCGGAATCACAGGACGCAAGGGGAGCTCTGCCTGTACGATAAAGGCACACCAGAACGAACCAACTCTGCCTGACGCAGAGCTGGCGCGACCGCAAAGCGGCCGTGGCCCCCGCAGTGGGCGCCCAGGTATCACTCGGTTCTGCGCAAGAGGACAGCTCTCGGGGCTCCCACATGTACGGGTGCGACTCGCCCACAAGGTGACGCACCGTCCGCAGACGGGGAGTTCTACCAGGCAGCGGAAAGGCAAGGCCGTGACATCCGCGGTCACGACCGAATCGTCCGCCCGCCCCGGCTACGGGCAGCTCCTGCGCACTCCCGGCGCCCTCGGCTTCCTGCTCCCGGGCTTCGCCGCCCGCCTGCCGTTCGGCATGCTGACCATCAGCATCCTGCTGCTCGTCCAGCACACCACCGGCTCCTACGCCAACGCCGGCATCGTCTCGGCCGTCACCGGCATCTCCATGGCGCTGTGCGCCCCCCTGATGGGCAACCTGACCGACAAGCACGGCCAGAGCGCCGTCCTGCTGCCGGTCGTACTCGTCCACGCCGCCGCCGTGAGCGCCCTGGTCGCGCTCGCGCTGCTCGGAGCCCCCGTCCTCGCCATCGCCGCCGCCGCGATCCCGGCCGGCGCCTCCGTACCGCAGGTCGGTCCGATGGTCCGGGCCCGCTGGGCCGCCAAGCTGGAGGGCTCGCCGCTGCTGCCGACCGCCGCCGCGTTCGAGTCCGTCACCGACGAGTTCACCTTCGTCGTCGGCCCGGTCCTCGCGACCGCGCTGTGCACCGGCCTGCACCCCTCGGCCGGCCTCATCACCGAAGCCACCCTGTCGCTGCTCGGCGGCCTGCTCTTCGCCGCCCAGCGCGCCACCCAGCCCAAGGGGCACGCCCAGACCGCCACCGGCGGCGAGCGCGCCTCGGCCCTGTCCTTCCCGGGCCTGCGCGTCCTGATCGTCGCCTTCCTCGGGATCGGCGCCGTCTTCGGCGGCATGCAGGTCTCGATGGCCGCCTTCTCCAGCGAGATGGGCAACCCCGGCGCGAACGGCCTGCTGTACGGCGTCTTCGCGGCGGGCAACATGCTCGCCGGCATCGCCTGCGGCGCCATCGCCTGGAAGATCGGCCCGCGCCGCCGGCTGCTGCTCGGCTACATCGGGCTGACCGCCACCGCGTCGCTGCTGTGGACCGCCGACTCGATGGTCCTGCTGGCCGCCATCGGCCTGCTCGTCGGTCTGTGCATCGCCCCGGCCCTGATCACCGGCTACACGATGATCGAGGCGCTGATCCCGGCGAACGCCCGCACGGAGGCCTTCACCTGGCTGACCGGTGCGGTCGCCTTCGGGCAGGCCATCGCCGTGATCGTGGCCGGCCGCCTGACGGACGCGCACGGGTCCTCGTACGGGTTCCTCGTGCCGGCGGCCGCCACGGCGCTGGCGCTGGTCACGCTGCTGTCCCTGCGGGCGAAGCTCGCGCCGAGGGCGGGCGGCAGGATCGTCAGCTCTTCCGACACCCCGCAGGGCCGGGAAGACCGGGGCCGGCAGCGGGACCTCACCACCGTCTGAGGGTGGTGTCGGTCACCGCGCGGCCGAGATCGGTGGACTGTTCCGCCGGAATACGTCACCATGGAGCGTCGTTAGCACTCATTGAGTGAGAGTGCCAGGAGGAAATTCGTGCCGACCTACCAGTACCAGTGCACCGAGTGCGGTGAGGGCCTTGAGGCCGTGCAGAAGTTCACCGATGACGCACTGACCGTGTGCCCGAACTGCGACGGACGCCTGAAGAAGGTGTTCTCTGCGGTCGGCATCGTCTTCAAGGGCTCCGGTTTCTACCGGAACGACAGCCGCGGTGCGTCGTCGAGCAGCACGCCTGCTTCGAAGCCGGCTTCGTCCACGACGTCGGCGCCGGCCGCCCCGGCCGCCTCGTCGTCGACCTCGTCGACCACGAGCAGCAGCTCCACCTCGGCCGCCTGACCCGTCCGCATTCCGTAAGGCCCCGCAGCCCCCACCTGGGCAGCGGGGCCTTGCGCGTGCCCGGCTAGGGTGACCGGTATGGCGAACGCAGAGATCGGTGTCATCGGCGGTTCGGGGTTCTACTCCTTCCTGGAGGACGTCTCCGAGATACGGGTGGAGACCCCGTACGGGCCCCCCAGCGACTCCCTGTACCTGGGCGAGCTGGCCGGCCGGTCGGTGGCGTTCCTGCCGCGGCACGGGCGCAGCCACACGGTGCCGCCGCACAAGATCAACTACCGCGCCAACCTGTGGGCGCTGCGCTCGGTCGGCGTGCGTCAGGTGCTGGGGCCGTGCGCGGTCGGTGGTCTGCGGACCGAGTACGGGCCGGGCACGCTGCTCGTGCCGGACCAGCTGGTGGACCGTACGAAGTCCCGGGCGCAGACCTTCTTCGACGGGGAGCCGCTGCCGGACGGATCGGTGCCGAACGTCGTGCACACCACCTTCGCCGACCCGTACTGCCCGCTCGGCCGGGCGGCGGCGATGGGTGCGGCGCGCGGGCGCGGCTGGGAGCCGGTGGACGGCGGCACGATGGTCGTGGTGGAGGGCCCCCGGTTCTCGACGCGTGCCGAATCGCTCTTCCACGCGGCCATGGGGTGGTCGGTGGTCGGTATGACCGGGCACCCGGAGGCGGTCCTCGCGCGGGAGCTGGGCCTCTGCTACACCTCGATGGCCCTGGTGACGGACCTGGACGCGGGCGCCGAGACGGGCGAGGGCGTCTCCCACACGGAGGTGCTGAGGGTGTTCGGCGAGAACGTCGGGCGGCTGCGCGAGGTCCTGTTCGACGCGGTCGCGGCCCTGCCGCCGACGGAGTCCCGGGACTGCCTGTGCACGCACGCGCACGACGGCTGGGACCTGGGCATCGAGCTGCCGTAGCGGCCCGGACCCACCCCTGGGGGTGACGGGGTTTTCCACAACCTGGGGACCGTCCACAGGCGCGAGCGGGATCCGCCGCCGGGACGGATCGTGAGGGGTGTCCGGACGCCGGGTCCGGGCACCGAACTCACAGCCAGGCGGTGTTCAGCATGTCCGCGTTCCTTTCCCCGCAGCTCTCCCCGTCCGTGTCCCCTTCCTGTTCTCCCTCGTCTTCTTTCCCTTCCTCGTCGGGCTCGGGTTCTTCGGGCTCTTCGGGCTCTTCGGGCCCGACTCCCGCGTGCCTGCCCGGTCGCCCCGTACCGCTCTTCCCGCCGCTGCGCGTGGGGCGTGGCGGGGACCGCCTCAGGCGCGCCCTGCGACGCCGGCGGCGGGCGGGGGCTGCCGGGCTGGCCGTCGTTGCGGCCGCCCTTGCGGTGGGTGGGACGGAGGCGCGGGCATATCGGGGCGCCGGGCCCCCGGATGCGGGACCGCCGCCCGCAGTCGCGCGGATGGCGTCGGCGCCCGTACGCATCGCGGACGGGGCCACGGTGCGGCTGCTGCGGCCCGGGGACCGGGTGGACGTGGTGGCGGCTGAGCGCGCCGGGCAGCCCCGGGTGGTCGCGGTCGCGGCCCGGGTCGCGCGGGTGCCGGAGCCGGAGAAGGTGCCGGGCGACGGCGGGGCCCTGGTGGTCCTGTCCGTGCCCCGGGAGACCGCGCGGGCCCTGGTGGGCGCCGGCAGCGTGTCACGGCTGGCGGTGACACTGTGCTGAATCGGACAGGTGGCCGGTCACACCGTCTTGGGACGGGCCTCAATTGGACAGGCGGGGTCCCGGCTGCCGTATTTTTCGGAACGGTTGGCTCCGTGTTCCGTAGATGGTTCCGCAGATGGTTCCGCAGATGCGAGATGAGGCTCAGTCGTGAGCAAGAAGAACGAGAGCGTCCTGGCAGGCTTCAAGGCCTTCCTGATGCGCGGCAACGTCGTCGACCTGGCGGTGGCCGTGGTCATCGGCGCCGCGTTCACCAACATCGTGAACTCCGTGGTGAAGGGGATCATCAGTCCGCTGGTGGGTGCCTTCGGCACGAAGAACCTGGACGTCTACTCGTCCTGCTTGAAGGCCCCGTGCGGCGTCGACGCGAAGGGGGAACCCACCGGCGTGAACATCATGTGGGGTTCGGTGCTGAACGCCACGCTGACCTTCCTGATCACCGCCGCGGTCGTCTACTTCCTGATGGTGCTGCCGATGGCCAAGTACCTGGCCAGGACGGAGGAGCGGCGCAAGGCCCGGGAAGGCGTCCAGGAGACCATGGAGATCACCGAGCTGGAGGTCCTCAAGGAGATCCGCGACAACCTGGTCGCCCAGCGCACCGGCTCAGGCCCGGCGGGCGGCCACGCCCAGTCCCAGGGACCGGGTTACGGTCAGGGGCGCGACGGCTCGGTCTGAGCCCCGGCGCTCAGGCGTGGTGCGGGGGCTTCTCGTCGAGGAAGCGGGCCAGGTCGGCCGCGCTGCCGCCGGCGGGGGGCCGCTCGCCCCAGCCGCGGTCCGTGTCGTCCGAGGACTGCTGGTCGAGCGGGTCGCCGAAGTCGAGCTTCGGCTTCGGCTTGAACTCGGGCTTCGGCCGGGACCTCGGCTGGGGCTTCGCCGCCGTGGCGGGCGCGGCGGCCGCGGGGCCGGTCGTGGAACCCGACGGGTCCGCGGGGTCCTGGCGGTCGGAGGCGGGGGCGGTGCTCATGCCCTCAGGGTACGGCCGCTCCAGCCGGAGCCACCGCTCAGCCGCAGGCCCCCGGGCCCTTGCCGGCGTAGGACCACCGGCTCACATCGCGAGACGCGGGGCGGCGTGCGGCCCCCCGTTTCACCGCGGGCCCGCGCGCCTCGGGTGCCGGCCGGCGGAGGGCTGCTGTCCTGGGCGTCATGATCTACGTACCTATGACCGCCCGGCGCACGGACGAGGCGCACCGGACCGCGACGCCGCTGGAGCTGTTCTTCGACCTCTGCTTCGTCGTCGCGGTCGCCCAGGCCGGGGGACGGCTGGTCCACGCACTGGCCGAGGGGCACGTCGGCGCCGGCATCACCGGCTACCTCTTCGTCTTCTTCGGGGTGTTCTGGGCCTGGCTCAACTTCTCCTGGTTCGCCTCCGCCTACGACTGCGACGACATCCCGTACCGAGTGGCGACCCTGGTCCAGATCGCCGGTGTGCTGATCTACGCGGCGGGGGTGCCGCGTGCCTTCGACAGCCAGGACTGGACCGTGGCGGTCGTCGGCTACGTGGTGATGCGCATCGCGCTGACCGCACAGTGGTTGCGCGCCGCCGCGGGCGAGAGCGGCCCGGCCCGGCGCTCGGCGCTGATCTACGCCGCCGGTCTGGTGGTGTGCCAGGCGGGCTGGATCGCCATGCTCGCGGCTCCGGTGGAGGCACGGCGCTGGCTGTTCCTGGTGCTGGTGCTGGCCGAGCTCTCCGTCCCGGTGATCGCCGAGAGGCATCACCAGACGGCCTGGCACCCCCACCACATCGTGGAGCGGTACGGCCTGTTCACCCTGATCGTCCTCGGCGAGACGGTCTCGGCGAGCACCGTCGCCGTTCAGTCCGCCCTCGACGAGCACGAGGCACTGGGTGTGCTGCTGCCGATCGCGGCCGGCGGCCTGCTGATCGTCTTCGGCGCCTGGTGGATCTACTTCGCGGTCCCCGCGCACGAGCGGCTGTCCACCGACCGCCAGGCGATCCCCTGGGGTTACGGGCACTACGTGATCCTCGGTGCGGCGGCGGCCGTCGGCGCCGGGATGGAAGTGGCGGTCGAGCACGCTGTCGGACAGGCCCACATCTCGCAGCTGGCGGCCAATCTGACGGTCACCGTGCCCACCGCCCTGTACCTGGCGGCCGTCTGGTTCCTGCACGCCCGCCACTTCAAGCGCACGACGGCCCAGCAGTTGCTGCTTCCGCTGTCGGCGCTGGCGATCCTCGCCTGTGCATGGACCGGGGAGTACGCGGTGCTGTGGGCCGGCCTCGTCATGGGGGCCTCGGTGGCGGTGGGCGTGACCTTGACCGAGCGGACGCGTTCTGGTGCGTGAGTACAGACGGTCGGGGGCGGCACGGCGACTGCACAGACGACGAGGAAGAAGGTGCGGGCCATGACAGTCCCGGCACAGCGTTACGCGGACCGGCCCGGGCAGGAGCTGGCCGATCCGGCCTTCTGGCAACTGCCCCCCGAGGACCGCCTGGCCGCCTTCGCACGGCTGCGGGCGCTGGACGCCCCGGTGTTCGTGACCGAGGGCCGGGGGCGCGGCCACTGGGCCCTCGTGCGGCACGCGGACGTGCAGGAGGCGAGCCGGCTTCCGAAGGTGTTCGCCAGCGCGCCCGGGGTCACCACCCCGGAACCGGCCCGCTGGGTGCGGGCGCTGTTCGGGGACTCCATGGTCAATCTGGACGGGCCGGACCACGCGCAGCTGCGGAAGATCGTGCAGCGCGCCTTCACACCCCGGCTGCTGGCCGCGGCCGAGGCGGACATCCACGCGGTGGCGGCCCGGATCGTGGACGACGTACTGGCGCACCGGCCCGACGAGTTCGTCTCGGCGGTGGCTTCCCGGCTGCCCCTGGAGGTGATCTGCAACATGATGGGCATCCCGGACCGGTACCGGCCGGAGATCGCCGACCGGGTCAACCACGCCTCCGAGAACATCGGGGTCGAGCGGGGCCTCGCGGCGCGGCTGCGGATGCCCGGGCGGGGTCTGCGGGCGCTGGCCCGGATGCAGCGGATGGTCGCGGGGATCGGGCGCGAGCGGCGCAGGAATCCGCAGGACGACCTGATTTCCGCGCTGGTCTGCGCCAACGTGGACGGCCAGGCGCTCGGGGCGCGACAGCTGGGCGCGTTCTTCTCGCTGCTGATGGTGGCGGGGGTGGAGACCACCCGCAACGCCATCACCCACGGGCTGAGCCTGCTCACCGATTTCCCCGGCCAGCGGGACCTGCTGCTCGGCGACTTCGAGACGTACGCCGACGGGGCGGTGGACGAGATGATCCGCCACTCGACGCCGATCATCCAGTTCCGCCGGACGGTGAACGCCGAACACCGGCTGGGCGGCCACCTGTTCCGGCCGGGCGACAAGGTGGTGCTGTACTACGCCTCCGCCAACCGTGACGAGGCGGTCTTCCCCGACCCGGACGCCTTCGACATCACCCGCTCGCCCAACCCGCACCTGGGGTTCGGGGGCGGCGGCCCGCACTTCTGCCTGGGCGCGCACCTGGCCCGGGTGGAGATGAAGGCGCTGTTCCGGGAACTGCTGACCCGGCCGGTGGGGCTGCGGGCGGTGGGCCGGCCCGATCTGGCGGGCTCCAGCTTCGACAACCGGGTCCGTTCGCTCCGGTTCGCCTTCGACCAGCCCTGACGAAGGACGGCCGGCTCCCGGGCGGCCGGCCCGGGGGTGCGGCCGGTGGGGGTGCCGGTCGGCTGGGGGGGGCGGCCGGCCCGGGGGTGCCGGTCGGCCGCCGGGTCGGCTGGGGGCCCGGCGGCCGGAGACGGGGCGCCGGGTTACTGGCGCAGGCTCTGCACCGTGATGACGCAGTGGGCGCTGCCGGTCAGCACCGCCTCGTCGCCCGCGAACGCCTGGAGCAGCTCCGGGCTCACGGGCCGGCCCGGGACGGCCTCGGGCCAGGCGGTGGTCGCGAAGAGGAAGTACGCCTGCCCGCTCTCGGTCGCCGCCGTCACCCACTCGTCGGGGGCGGTGCAGGTGGCGTTGAGGCCGGGCAGGGTGAGCGCGACCTGGTTGCCCGCCAGCACGATCTGCACCGCGAAGGTGGAGGGGTTGCGGGTGCCGTCCATGACCACGTCGCCGATGGGCAGCCCGATCTCCTCCAGCAGCCCGCGGGCGGCCGCCTCACCGGCCTCCTTGCCCTTCGGGCCGTCGCCGAGGGTGTAGGCGAGGAGGTACGGGATGTCGTGGCCTTCGGAAGGGTCGCCGATCCAGGCGAGCACCGAGAGGGTGCCGAGTTCGGACCGGTCGATTTCGGCTTGGGTTGAAGTCATGCGCCGCACCTTAGTGCTCTCTCCCGCGACCCTTTCACGGCCTTTCACCCGGGCGGGCTACGGCGCCGCTAGACCGCCCAGAATCCCCCGCCCGAATTCGCCTGGATGTTCGCGTCCTGGTACTGGAGCCGCACGACGCGCACCTTTTCGGGGATTTCGAACACCACCCACCCCTCGGCCCGTTCAGCGACCGCGAGGGAATCGAAGACGAGCGGTTTGCCCGTCGTCAGCTCACCGGTGGGCACCACCGCGTGCCGCCCGCCGGCACTGTCGTACGCCCACATGCGACCGAGCGCCCCGTACGAAGCGCCGCCCACGTTGACGAACGACATCGAGGCGGCCACCCAGCGCGTCCCGGCGGCCGGCGCGAAGTTCTTGTCGACGCTGACGGCCGGGTCCACGTACGCGTTGAGCACCACCTCCAGGTGACGGCCCACCTGGCGCCCCCGCACCCGTACGGACTCACCCACATGGGCGTCCTTCGCGGCGCCGGGCGCGGCCTGCGCGCCGGGCCCGGCCGGGTCCTCACCTGCGCCGGGCGCCCCGTCGTCCACCGGGACGGCGGGCGCCGCCACGGTCGACGCGTCCCCCGCGGGCGCGCTCTGGCAGGCGGTGGCACCGAGCAGCAGACAGGGGAGGAGGGCGGCGACGGCGAGGGCGGAAGCAAAGTGGCTGCGCATACGGGATCCCTTCGGGGATCTTCGGGGATGTATTCCGGCCAGTTTCACGCGCCCGGGCGGGGAATTGCACACACCGACACGAGCCCGCGAAGCACATCGGCGCCCGACTGCCAGCACAATGCGTTCCGGCGGAATTCCGTCACCCACATCCACCTGGAGGAATGATGGCCCTGACCGGCCCCCGAATGGCCCTGTCCGCGTTCTCCGCACTGGCCGCCGCAGCGGTATTCGCCACCCCCGCCACCGCCACTTCTTACACCAATACGATTTCCGTACAGCCGTACGTCCACATCACGCCGGACGGAACGATCACCCTTTCCGGGACGTATGTCTGCAACGACCCGTCACCCGCGGGGGCGGTCCAGCTGATGACCGTGGTCGTCCAGGACTCGGTCCGCCTCGGAAGCAACGCGGACGAGGAGCCCGTCTGTGACGGCGCGGTGCACGAGTGGGACAGCCACGCCAGGATCGCCTGGACTCCCGGCCTGCACGCCGGTGAGGCGGGCGTCGAGGCGCGGCTCCAGCGGGTCAACCGGGCCGGCGGCGGCATCATGCCGAAGTCGATCGACACCCTGGCGGAGGACGTCCACGGCGTCGAGGTGGTCGACCACCGGTGACCGGGACCGCGGGCCCGGGAGGCATAGCGCCGCCCCCGCCCGGTAGCCGCTGCCCCCCGCCCGGTAGCCGCCGCTACCGGGCGGGACGGCCGCCGCCGCGGCATCCGGGCGAACCTTCCCGGCCACAGCACCAGGCGGCGCGCTGGCGGGCGGCAGGCGGTGCGCGGCGGGTCGTCAGCGGCAGGCGCCAGGCTGCGGGCCGTCAGCGGCAGTGCGGTGCGACGCCGGTCATCGACATGAACGCGACCGTCTGGCAGCCCGGGTCCGCGTGCGGGCGGCCCGTCGTCCAGTCCACGACCGCCGGGACGCCGGCAAGCAGCAGGAGCAGGGCCAGGATCCCGCCGGCGGCCCGCCCGTTCAGGCGGCGCACGTCACGATCCCCGCGTCACACGTCGGTTCCATGGCCGCATCATCGCCCCACACCCCGAACCGCACAACCCGTGACATATCGGTCACGTTCCGGAGCGCGGCAGGCCCGTCGCCTCGAACTCGCACCAGACGGCCTTCCCCTCGCCCCGGGACTCCACCCCCCAGTGCGAGGCCAGCGCGTCCACCAGGAGCAGCCCCCGCCCGGTGGTCGCCGACTCCCCCGGGGTGCGCCGCCGTGGCCACACACTGGAGCGGTCCTTGACCCACAGCCGGATCCGCCGGACCGGCTCGGGCAGCACCTCCATCGTCAGCACCGCCCCGCCGTCCGTGTGGAGCAGGGCGTTGACCAGCAGTTCCCCCGCCGCCAGCTCCACGTCGTCGGCGAGCTCCGGCATGCCCCAGTCGCGCAGCGCCTGGCGAAGGGCGTAACGGGCCTCCGAGAGGCCCTCCGGGTCCGCCTGGTGGATGTACTGGTGGATCCGTGGCGCGCGCTGCGTGCCCGGGTCGGGGGCCCGGCGCAGCACCAGCAGCGCCACGTCGTCCCCGGAGCCCCAGCGCTCCCAGAGCCGGTCCGAGAGGTGGTCGGCGAGGGCCCCGGCGTCCTCGGGACCGCTGCGCACCGCGTGGGCGAGCGCCTCCATGCCCTGCGTGATGGCGGTCCCGGGTTCCTCCACCAGCCCGTCGGTGCACAGCACGAGCGTCTCGCCGGGCACCAGGTCCAGGCGGGTCTCGGGGAACTCCTCCTGCTCGAACACCGAAGCCAGCCCGAGCGGCAGGCCGCCGCGCACGTTGGGCCAGCCGGTCCGGCCGTCGGTGTGCCGGATCAGCGGCCCGAGGTGGCCCGCGCGGACCGCCCGTACGCCTCCCGTCTCCAGGTCCACCTGTGCGTACATGCAGGTCGCGAAGCGTTCGGTGTCGAGTTCGGCGAGGAAGCGGGAGGCCCTCGCGAGCACCGTGGACGGCGGGTGCCCCTCGCCCGCGTAGGCCCGCAGCGCGATCCGCAGCTGGCCCATGATGGCCGCCGCGTGCGTGTCGTGGCCCTGTACGTCGCCGACGACGATGCCGACCCGGTCGCGGGGCAGCGCGATCACGTCGTACCAGTCCCCGCCGACCTCGCGCCCGCTCCAGGCCGAGTGGTACCGCACGGCGATCTCCCCGCCGCTGATCCCGGGGATCCGGCGGGGCAGCATCGCGGCCTGGAGTCCGGTGGCGAACTCCCGCTCCTGGTCGAAGAGCAGGGCCCGCTGGAGCGACTGGGCCACGATGCCGGCCAGGCCCAGGCACAGGTTGCGCTCCTCGGGGCTGAATTCGCTGCGCCGCCGGTAGAACAGCACCAGCCCGCCGATCGCCTTGGCCTGCGCGATCAACGGGAGGTAGGCGGCCGCGTCGTACGGGATCCGTTCGAGGTAGTCGGCGAGCAGCGGGAACTCGGCCCCGAGTGCGGTGAGCGAGGTGACGAAACGCGCCTGCCCGGTGACCACGGCGTGGGAGAGCGGCAGCGAACCGTCCAGCCGGGTGAACTGCCGCTCGCTGAGGATCTCCAGGCTCTCCCCGCTCAGCGCGATGATCTTGATGGCGTCGTTCTCGACCAGCCCCAGCGCCAGTCCGTCCGCACCGAGCCGCTCCAGCGCGCCCGCGCCGGTCAGGCTGGCCGTCACGTCGTCGACGGTCACCGCCCGCGACAGGGCCTGCGTGGTGCGCTGCACGATGGTCGCCTGGTGGGCGCGGGCCGTCTCCAGTTTCCGCAGGGCGGTCAGCTGGGCGAGTTCGGCCGTCGCGTCCCGGACGATCCCGACGATCCGTACGGGCCTGCCGCCGGGGTCGCGCAGCACGCGGCCCTGCGTGTGCGTCCACTGGTCGCGGCCGTCGCGCCGGCGCACGGTGAAGTACGCGCCGTACGTGTCCTCCCCGCCGTCCAGGACGCCCTGCACGGTGTCCGCGAGGCGCGCGCTGTCATCGGCCGGGATCCGCAGCCCGAGTCCCTCCGGGGTGTCGTGGAACTCCTCCCGCTCCAGGTCGAAGACGGTCAGGCCGGCGTCGTCCAGCACCAGCACCCCGGTGTCCAGGTCCCAGTCGAAGCTGCCCATGCCGTTCAGGGCGAGCCGTTCCCCGGGGCCGGTCAGGGCCTCCCGTGATTCCGGACCGTCCGAGCCGGGTCCGTCGGATCGCTCCGCCGCTGCCAAGAGACTCACACCACCTAACGGCCGGGCCAGCACGGCTGGGAAATGAGCCGCTCCCACTCCTCGTCAGGATGCCCCGGAAGGGTCCGCCCGGCCTCTCGCCAGCGCGAGAGGAGGGCGAGGTAGATCGTGTACTGCTCGCCGGGACCGGGACCGGGACCGGGGCCGGGACCGGGGCCGGAACGGTAACCGGAGCCGCCTGGACCGGGAGCGGGTCCGGCGCCGTTCCCGGCCGGGGACTGTTCCCCGCGGCTCGCCGGAATGCGCACCCAGCCACGGCCGCCGCCCTGTGCTCGTTCGCCGCCCATCACGACCCCTTCTCAGCGCACCGACGCCGCTCACCGCAGATACGTCTTGGGATACCCCGCCGGCGCCCGGTCGACCCGGGTCCCGCCGGGGGAGCCCGGCAGCGGGCCCCGGCCGCCGAGACGGCCCAGCACTCCCTTCACCAGTCTCCCCGCCGTGAAGCCGGCGCCGTGCACGAATCGCATGGAGGGGCCGAACGAGGGAGCCGTCAGCAGCCCCGCGAAGAACAGGCCGGGCCACGAGGACTCGAAGCGCGGGCCCAGCTGCGGTGTACCGCCGTCGCCCACGGTCGCCAGCGCGGCCCGCAGCCCCGCGTCGAGCAGCCCCAGCCGGCGCAGCTGCGGGGTGAAGCCGGTCGCCGCGATGACGTGCGCCACGTCCAGGACGACGGACTCCCCGGCCGCCGTCGTCAGCCCGAGCCGGGTCCGCTCGCCGACCGCGACGGCCCGGTGCAGGTGGTGGCTGAGCAGTACGGGGACCCGCTGCTCGAAGCGGTCCCTCAGCCACCACGCCCCGGCCGGCCCGAGAGCGGTGGCGGCGATCCGCTCCCGGGTGGCGGCGGGCAGCCTCCGCACCGCCCAGGGCAGCTCCGACCACACCCAGCTGCGCCAGCCGGTGCCCAGGCCGCTGTGCGGGTCGCGCAGGGCGCGGGTCAGCGGCCGCTCCAGGGGCTGCGGGACGGTGTTCCAGTCCAGCCGCGGGCGCCGGGCCACCAGACACGGCCGGGCCCCCGCCTCGGCCAGCAGCGCGGCGGTCTCCAGGGCGGCCTGCCCGGCGCCGAGGACGGCGACCTCGCGGCCGGCGAAACGGGTGAGGTCGCGGTGGCCGCTGCTGTGCGAGTAGTGGCTCGGCGGCAGGTCCCGCAGCACCCGGGGGAAGTTCACGAACGGCATGACCCCGAGGGCGAGCGCGACCGTGCGGGTGAGCAACGGCGGTCCCTCCGCCGTCCTGACCACGAACCCGTCGCCGCGCGGGGCCACCTCGGTGACGGTGACCTCCTCCACCCCGGGACCGCCGGCGTGCCGGGCGAACCAGAGCCCGTACGCGCTGAACGTGCGGATCGGCAGCGGACTGCCGTGCTCGGCGGCCAGTCCGCGGGTGGCGCAGTAGTCGGCGAGGGTGTACCGCCCGTCGGGCGCGGACAGGTTCGAGGACCAGGGCTCCGACTTGAGGTACATGCCGGCGGGCATGTGGTCCCGCCAGGACGCCATGGGCCGTCCCAGGACCCGTACCCCGAGCCCGGCGGCCGCCGCGTGCGCGGCGATCGACAGCCCGTACGGTCCCGCGCCGACCACCACGAGATCGTCCATCCGCGTCATCACTGTCCTTCCAGTCCCATGGATGCCCGGCCGCGCCTTCGTGCGTGCGGTCCTCGCCCCGGCCGACGGACCCCCCGCACGGCCCGCCGGGCGGGACGGGGGGCCGTCGCTCTCACCGGATCACCGGATCACCGGGTCACCAGCTCGTCCGGTTCTGCCGGGGCCTCCGGCGGCGCGGCGCTGCGGGTGGCCGGGCCGCCCGAAGCGGCCGACGGCTGCTGACGGCCCCGCTGGCGGGGCGCGCGGACCACCGCACGGGCGGTGCGCCGGCCCCGCGCGGGAACCCCGCGCAGCACCCGCGCGCCCTTGTCGGCGCCCCGCCCGAGGAAGGCGGCCAGCATCGCCAGGAACGGCACGAGGTCGTCGGCTGCGAACCAGGCCGCCTCCACCCGCCCGCGGCGCGGCGCGTCCGGGACGGCGGCCGCCGCCGCATCCCGGCCCGCGCCCCGGGCGAACGGCAGGCGCCGTCCCCGTACGGCCGCCAGCAGCGCGTAGTTCTCCGCCAGGAACACCCGGCCGGGGCCGCCCGACGGCTGCGGTACCCGTTGCCCCGTCAGGTCCATGTACATCGCCTGGACCACGTCCAGCCCGCTCGCGTCCGTGAACAGCCGGAACTGCGCCCCGGGCCGCGGGTTGAAGTCCACCAGCCGGAAGCAGCCCCGTTCGTCCCGGCGGAAGTCGAGGTCCAAGATGCCCTGGTAGCCGAGCCGTTCGGCGAGCCGCAGCCCCGCCTCCTCCACCGCGGGGTCCGGCAGCCACCGCCCGACCGCCGTCAGCCCCGTCCGCACCGGCCAGGACAGCTCCTTGCGGCCCGAGCCGACCAGCAGCGGGCGGCCGTCCCGGGCGAAGGCCCCGTGGAAGAACCAGTCCGTGTCCGTACCGGCCGGCAGGAACCGCTGGAGCAGCAGCCGGCTCCCCGCCTCCGCCGAGCGCTCGTACAGCCGCCGCGCCTCGGCGGCGCCGTGCAGCAACGTGGTGCTCCGCAGCCCGGCGCCCCCCGGCAGCAGCCACGGCCGGCTCCACTTCGCCACTACCGGCAGCCCGAGCCGCCACACGGCCTCCGCGGCCTCGGCCCCGCTCGCCGGGATCACCGTCTCGGGGTGCGGGACGTCCCAGCGCGCGCACAGCCGGGACAGCTCCGCCTTGTCGGCCACCCGGGCGGGCAGCCCGTCGGGCTGATGGGGGATCCGGTAACGCCCGGTCAGCATCGGCGCGATCCGCGCCACCGCGATGGCGCTCAGGTCGTCCATCGCGACCAGCACCGCCGGCCGCCCGATCCGTTCGGACACCCCGACGAGGCACTCCAGCAACGCCTCCGGCGCCTCCGGATCCAGGCCGCCCTCGGGCCCCGGGTGCGCGGCGCGCAAATACCGCGAACGTCCCATGGGACCTCCCCCGGCCTCGACGACGGCATGGACCTCCACGCCCTTGCGGCCAAGGGATCTGACGGCGCCAAGGGTTCCGTGGTGGAACGGATTGCGATCGAGTCTGAGCAGAACAGCGGGCACATGGTTGGCGAACGCGTGCATGGCAGCGGTGTCTTTCACCTAGTCGGACCAAGCGGGAATGGTACGCACCTGCGAATGGCCTACTGATGGGTCATCGGACAGGCCATTCGTCGGATGTGATGTCTAACGTCGTTGGTGACCACACCGGTTCAGGAAGCTCGGGAGATGCCATGCGCAGACCACACCGCCGACTGGCGAGCACCTGCGTCGGTACGGTCACGGCCGGACTCCTCGCGTCCGGCGCCGCTCTGGCGGCGCCGGAGCCGCAACCGCCCGCCGGCTCCGGTCCCGGCTCCGACATCGCCATGGGCGCCTACCTCGACTACGGGCCGCCCGGCGTCGCCCGGATCCCGTACCTGTCGCGCTGGCTGGGCGGCAAGGAGATCCGGGTCGGGCACACCTATCTGCCCGGCGACCGGTGGGCCGGGATCGAGGGCTCCGTCGACTTCCTGGAGGACTGGGCCGAGTGGCGCCAGGCCCGGGACGACCGGATGTTCGTGCTCAACGTGCCCATGCAGGCGCGCAACGAGGACCGGGTGCCGGACTGGCAGGTGGCCCGGCTGATCGGGGCCGGCGCGCGGGGCGAGTACGACGTGCACTTCCGCCGGCTCGCCGAGCGGCTGGTGGACCTGGGCGTCCCGGACACCGTCATCGTGCTCGGGTGGGAGATGAACGGGGCCACGTACACCCACCGCTGCGGTCCCGATCCGGAGAAGTGGAAGGCGTACTGGAAGCGCGTGGTCAACACCATGCGCTCCGTGCCCGGACAGAAGTTCAAGTTCGATTTCGCCCCGAACCGCGGTTCGGACGCGATCGGCTGGACCCGCTGCTACCCCGGTGACGACGTGGTCGACATCATCGGAATGGATTCGTACGACCAGGCCCCCGGCCGGACGTTCGACGAGCAGATCAGCCAGCCGTACGGGCTCCAGCAGCACGTCGACTTCGCGAAAGCACACGGCAAGCCGATCTCGTACCCGGAGTGGGGGCTGTTCCGGCGCGGGGACAACCCCGAGTACGTGCGGCGCATGCTCAAGTGGATCGAGCAGCACAAGCCGCTCTACCACACCATCACCGACTACTGCCCGCACGGCGTGTGGCAGTGCAAGGCGAACCCGCGGTCGGCCATGGCCTTCCGCACCGCGCTGACCCCGCACAGGCCGGACCCGGTCACCCCGACGCCCGTGGTCCCGACCCCACCGGTCGTCCCCACGCCGCCCGTCGCCCCCACGCCGCCCGTCGCCCCCACGCCGCCCGTCGCCCCGACGCCGCCGGTCGTGCCCACGCCGCCCGTCGCCCCGACGCCGCCGGTCGTGCCCAGCCCCACCGTCCCGGCGCCCGTCGCGTCCGAGCCAGTGGCGCCGAGCCCACAGGTGCCGTCGCCGACCCCCACTCCCACGCCCACACCGACTCCGGCACCCACTCCGACGCCCACCCCCGAGGCGCCGGTGTCCGAGGCCCCGGTCCCGGTCCCGGTCCCGGTCCCGAGCACACCGGATCCGGTCCCCGCGAGCCCTTCGGTCCCGCCGGTCGTCCCGGCCGTCCCCGACCCCGTCCCCGACCCGGTCCCCGTCCCGTCGGCCACACCCGCGCCCACGCCCGCACCGTCGGTCGTACCGAGTCCGCCGGTGCCCGTCGCGCCCAACGTTCCCGTGGTGCCGCCCAAGCCGAAGCCGTCCGGCACGAACACCACCCAGTGGTGCGTGCCGATCAACTTCGGCGAGTGGCTGTCCAAGCTCGTCGGCAACCAGGCCGTCTGCATCAAGATCGACTGGAGCAAGGGCTCGCTCTGGCCGTTCTAGCGGTCGCGGGTGCGTACCTCCCGTCATCGCACCCGCAGTTCGTTCAGCCGGGCCCGCCAGTCCCTGGCGGCCGGCAGGGCCTCGCGCAACGCCCCCACCGCCCGCTCGCGCCCGGTCAGCTGCGACTCGTGCAGACGCAGCAGGGGCGCGAGCGCGTTCGTGGACAGCAAGAGCCGCTGGTTGACGACCGTCTCGGGCCGCCAGTGGTTCTTGTACGGCTCGTTGCCGCGCAGGAAACTCACCACCGGACGGCCCTCGGCGAGCGCGCGGCCGGTCTCGTAGCGCAGCAGCAGGGTGGCGATGTCCACCTTCCGGTCGCGCAGGTCCGGATCGGCCCCGTACAGGTAGCCGCCGCTCAGCGCCGCGGACAGCAGCGTGACGTTGGCGGCCACCACCTTCCCGTCCAGCCGGAACTCCGTCAGCCGGCCCTCGCCCGCCCGGACCATCCGCCGGGTCGCCCGCGTGAGGTGCTCGGCGAAGCGCGGCTTGAGGTGCTCGGGGGTGACCCCGCGCCCGCGCCACTGCTTCTCGTGCAGGCGCAGCAGTGTCCGTACCGCCCCCGGCACCTCGTGCTCGGTGACCTCGTGCTCCTCGATCCCGGCGGCGTCGGTCTTGCGCAGCTTGGCCCGCACCCGCTGGGCACCGGACGCGGGCATGCGCTTGACGAGCTCGTCGAACGGGAGCGTCGGCAACTCCATGCAGGTCGAGTCGGCCAGCTTGGCGCGGGCCCCGGGCCAGGCCTCGAAGACGGCTTCGGCCGAGGCGCCCGGCCTGACCTCGCGCAGGTCCACGACCGCGCCGCGGGCGGCCCGGTGCAGGCCCTGGGCCAGCGCAGGGACGACCTGGTCGGCGTGGCCGGGATCCACGAGCACGTCGAAGTAGTCGGTGATCCCGCCGCCGAGCGGCACCAGCAGCGGCAACGGCCGGTGTACGAGGGTCAGCGCGGCCGCCCCGACCAGTTCCTCGCCGCGCCGTACGAGGAGCAGCCGCAGCCTTCCCTCACGGCCGTACGAGAGCCACCAGGAGTGCAGCCAGGCGTGGCTCTGGAAGGGGGTGGCGGTGGGGCAGGCGCGCAGGAGCCGGTTCCATTCCTCCGCCAGCGCGGCGAACTGCCGGGGGTCGCGGCACAGCGTCACCGACAGGGCCCCGGTGCAGCCCGCAGTCATCGCACGGGCTCCTTCTCCTTGGCCGGGGCGGGCTCGCCCTGTGCGGGCAGCGAGGCGTACTCCTCCACGACGCTCCCGTCCCCGACCGCCTCGACGGCGGACGTCCCGCGCCGCCGCCGCGTGGGTCCGGCCAACAGCCACAGCCCGCCGAGCAGACCGCCGGCGCACATGCCGACGGCGCCGCTGACGGGTGCGGAGGGGGAGGCGGGGTCGGCCGGTGCGACGGCCTGGTTGAACAGGATCAGCTGCACGCCGGTGTTCTTGGCGGCCTGGTTGCTGCTCAGGGAGAGGGCGTCGGCGACGGCGTTGGCGATGTCGGCGGCCTCCGACGGGCTCTTGGAGGTACCGGTGATGGCGATCATCGGGGAGTCGGGCGAGGTCTCCGCGCGCACCTGCGTCCGCAACTGCCGGGCGCCGATGCCCGCGCGGGGCTGGGCGTAGGCGAGGGTGGAGCTGCTGGTGGCGATGCGGGCGTAGGCCTGGGCGAAGCCGAGTGCGGTGGCGGGCTCGGTGGTTTCGTTGGGTACGGCCACGACGTAACTGGTGGCGGCGTACTCGGGCGCCTTGAGCACCCCGTACGCCCCGCCGGCGACCAGCCCCAGCAGCGCGGCGGCGGGCAACGGCCACCACGCGGGCGGGCGCGGGACCCGGATCCGGCGTCGGTGGTCGGACTTCTTCTTCTGGTCGGCGGTGTCGGCCATGTGCGTGCTCGCTTCCTGAGTGGAGGGGACTTCCTTCGGTCCCCGTACGGGGACCCTTGCGGGAGGACTACTCACCCGACGTGACCGCCGGCGAACGAGGCGGACCCGGCGCCGCGGGCATGTGGAGCGCGGGCTCCGAGGCGGGCGAACCCGGCGCCGCGGGCGTGCGGGGCGCGGGCTCCGGGGCGGGCGAACCGGGCTCCGCGGGGTCACCCCCGGGGGCAGCCGGGAGGGCGCGGGGCGCGGGCTCCGGGGCGGTGCCCCGGCCGTCCCGCCCGGCGGGCCGGGGCAGCTCCGGGCCGGGGGCCGGGCCGGGGCTCCGGCCGGGCAGAACCGTGTCGTAGACCGCGAGGAGCCGCTCCGCGCTCCGCGCGATGTCGTACCGCCGCACCACCGGAGGTTGCGGCAGGCGCCGCGCCCCCACCTCCATGTGCCCCCGCAGCGCCGCGACCAGCTCCTGCGTGCCCGTCCCGATCCGCCGCGCCCCCGGCGCCTGCGCCTGCGGCAGGTCGTCGATCGCCGGGCAGGTGACGTGCAGCACCGGCAGCCCCGCCGCCAGCGCCTCGACCACCGCCAGCCCGAACGCCTCCTCCCGCGAGGGCGACACGAACACGTCCATCGCGGCCAGCAGCGCGGCGACCCCCGGTGTCCCCCCGTCCGCGCCGTCCCCCAGCGGGTCCCGCTCCCCCAGCAGGTGGATCCGGCCCTGCGCCCCCAGCTCTCCGGCCAGCCGCCGCAGCGCGGACCGCTCCGGGCCGTCCCCGGCCAGCAGCAGGTGCGCCCCCGGCAGTGCCGCCACGGCCCGCACCAGTACGTCGAACCGCTTCCCCGGCACCAGCCGCCCGACCCCGCCCACCACGAACGCCCGTTCCGAAAGCCCGGTCCTGGCCCGCGCGGAGCGCCGTACGCCCTCGTCGAAGCGGAAGCGGGCGGCTTCGATCCCGTTCGGTACGACGTGCACCCGCCCGGGCGGCACCCCCCACGCCTCCAGCCGGGCCGCCACCGTCTCCGAGACGGCCACCGTCGCCGAGCCGAGCCGTTCACCGGCCAGGTACAGGGCCCGTACCCCGCCCGACAGCGGCCGGCCCTCGATCTCGGCCGCGCCCAGGGAGTGTTCCGTGGCCACGACCGCCCGGACCCCCGCGAGCCGGGCCGCGAGCCGCCCGTACAGGCAGGCCCGGTACAGGTGCGTGTGCACCAGGTCGTACCGGCCGCGCCGGATGAACCGCACCAGCCTCGGCAGCGCGACCAGGTCCCGGTTGCCCTTCATGGCGAGGTGTACGACCCGGACCCCGTCGGCCCGCAGCCCCTCGGCCACCGGCCCCGGGTTGGTCAGCGTCAGCACGTCGCACCGCATGGGCATGTGCCGCAGCAGCAGCCGCAGCTGCTGCTCGGCGCCGCCCACGCCGAGCCCCGTGATGATGTGCAGTGCCTTCACCACCGCACCCCGCGCACCAGCTGTCGGCCCTGGTGGCGCAGCTGCTTGACGCGCAGCCGGGCCCCGCCGTCGGTCTGGCTGACGTGCGTGCGCGGCATGGCGTGCCGTCCCGCGAGCCGGCCGGGGTCGATGGCGCACGCGTACCCGTACCCGGCGGCCTCGGTCGCCTCCACGACCCGGGGGTCGAGGTGCCCGTACGGGTAGCAGAACCCCTCCGGCAGGGTCCCGGTCAGCTCGCGGATCAGCTCGCGGCTGCCGCGCAGCTCCTGCTGGAGCACGTCGTCGGGCGCGGCGGTGAGGTCCTGGTGCAGCAGTCCGTGCGAGCCGATCTCCTGGCCCGACGCGGCGACCTCCCGGATGCCTTCGGCGGTGAGCAGCGGCTTGCGCGGTCCGAGTGGGTCCCACACGTTGTCGACGCCGAGCCGCCCGGGCAGTACGAACAGGGTGGAGGTGCAGTCGTGGCGGCGCAGCAGCGGGAGCGCCCGGGTCAGGAAGTCGGTGTAGCCGTCGTCGAAGGTGAGACCGACGAGCCCGGCGTCCCGCCCGGCGTCCCGGGCCCGCAGCAGTTCGCCGACGGAGACCCCGCGCAGGCCCCGGGAGCGCAGCCACAGCAGCTGGGCCTCCAGCGCGCCCGGGGTGACGGTGATGCCGTACGGGTCCTCGGCAGGGTCGGTGAACTCGGTGACCGAGTGGTACATCAGGACCCACGGGGAAGCGGTCCGGCGGGGTGGTACCACCGTGGCGGCGGGCGCCGTGTCGGTGTCAGCGGGCATGACGGAACCTCTGGGTGAGCTGGGAGGTGAGCTGGCTGATCTGTTCGGGCAGGGCGGTGATCTCCAGGGCCCGCATGGCCATCCCGGTGGCCCCGAACATGGCCGGGACGAGCAGGCAGCCGAGCGCGGCGCTGAGCAGCGGGTCGGGGATCATCGGTCCGGCGATCCAGCCGGTGGCGCAGGCCGCGAAGGCGGCGACGGCGAGCCGGCCGATGCTGACGGCGACCCGGCGGACCTGGATCGGGACGATCCGCGAGCCGAGTCCGGTGAGGAGGAGGGCGGCGGCGGTGGTGATGCCGGCGGCGTTGGCGGCGGCGATCCCGTACGTGCCCCACCAGCCGACGGCGAAGGCGCCGGCCACGATGTTGACGAGGAGCCCGGCGCCCATCGCGAGGGCGGGGAACCAGGTGGGCCGGTCGGTCGAGAAGAAGGGCCTGCTCAGCGCCCCGACGAGGCAATGGCCCAGCAGCCCGAGGCCGTAGACGCGCATGACGGACGCGGTGGCCTGGGTGTCGTGGTGGGTGAACGCACCGCGTTCGAAGAGGATCTGGATGATCTGGGGCGCGTACCCGATGACGAGGGCGGTGCCCAGCAGGACGGCGAGCGAGGCGAGCGCCAGGTCCTGTTCCACGCGTCGGCGCGCCTTCTCGCGCTCGCCGCCGGCCATGGCCTGGGCGACGACGGGGAAGGTGACGGTGCAGATCATCAGGGAGAGCACCATCGGCATCTGCGCGACCTTCTGCGCGTAGTTGAGGTGCGAGATGGCGCCGGGTGGCAGGGAAGCGGCGAGGAAGCGTTCGACGAGCACCTGCGACTGGCGGAACACTGCGAAGAAGATGACCGGGGCGATCAGCCCGAAGGCCATCAGCGTCGGCCGGTCCCGGTCGCGTTCTCTGCGGTGGGCCGCCTTCACGCGGCTCGGACCGAAGCCCACGTTCCGGATGAACGCCGGGAGTTGGACGAGGACCATGAGCGCCCCGCCGACGGCGACTCCGGCGGCCGCCGCGCGCACCCCCCACAGGGCGTGCAGGGCGACCATCGTGCCGATGATGCCGACGTTGTACGAGACGTAGATCGCGGCGGGGGGCAGGAACGAGCGGTGTGCACGCAGCGCGGCGCTGAAATACCCGGCGACACCGAAGGTGAGGACGGTGAGCGCGGTCATCCGGGTGCACTGGACGGCGAGTTCGGGGTCGGGCAGTCCGGGCGCGAGCACGCCCACGACGAGCGGCGCGGCGACGATCAGTACGGAGGCGACGGCGGCCAGGAACACCGCGAGGCGGGGCAGGGTGGCGCCGACGAGCAGCCGTACGGGGTCCTGGCTCCGGGCCTCCTTGCGGGTGCGCCCGGCCCGGCTGGCGGCCCGGCGGGCCAGGGCGTGGCTGAACGCGGGCACCATCAGCAGCGCCATGGCGTCCTCGATGAGCAGCGTGGAGGCCATCTCGGGGACGGTCCAGGCGATGAGGAAGGCATCGCTGTCGTGACCGGCGCCGAAGAGGTGCGCGATGGTCTGGTCCCGTACGAGGCCGAACACCGCTCCGGCCGCGGTGAGTCCGGCGGTGACGGCGGCGGCCTTGGCCAGGAACCGGCCGAGGGGGGCCGGCCCGCTCCCGCCCCGCCGCCCGTCCTGCCCGCCGTCCCCGGCCGCGCCCCGCCGCGCTTCCCGCCCACCGGACGCGTCGGCCCCGTCGGCCGCCCCTGCGCCGGGGGCCGCCGCACCGGTCCCGTCCGTGCCGGGCGCCGCCGTGTCCGGCGCGGGTGGCGCCGCCGGCCCCGGGCGGGCGGCGCGGGGCAGGCGGATGCGCTCCCCGGGCGGATCGGCGGGGGACGCGGCGGACGGGGGCTCCGGGTCCGGCGGACGGCCCGCGGCCGCGGCGAGGTCGGTCGCCGCGGCCGCGGGCCGCCACGGCGTCGTGTCGGTCACCGGCCGGCCGGCCCCTCGGGGACGGGCCGGGCCGGGAGCACGGCGGCGACACCCCCGGGTCCGGCGGGCAGGGCCCACCACGCCGCCAGCCCGATGATCACTCCGGTCAGCACGGTCGACGGCCCCCCGATGTCGGCGTAGAGGAAGTCGGTCAGCTGCCACACGAGCAGCCCGACCGCGATCAGCCCGCAGTCGCGCAGGCCGCGTTCACCGCCGGCCGCGTACCGGCGCAGGCCCGCGACCAGCAGCGCGGCCCAGCCGCCCGCCAGCGCGGTCAGCCCGATCAGCCCCTGCTCGCTCAGCACCAGCAGGTACATGTTGTGCGGGGACAGCAGCGGCTGCTTGACGAAGGCCTGGCCGGCGCCCGCGGTGTCGCTGCCCGAGGACAGCGCCAGCGAGGAGTGGCCGTCCCGGTTGGCGGGGAAACCCTTGAGGCCCACCCCGGCGGCCGGCCGCTCCCGCCACATCGACTCGGCGGCGGCCCACATCGTGTACCGGTCGGTGACCGACTGGTCGGGGGCGTCGGAGACCTGGGTGATCGAGGTCAGCCGCTCCGCGACCATCTCGGAGCCGACCCCGAACCCGCCCACCAGCACCACGCCCACCGCCGCCAGGGCCACGACCACCTTGAGCGCCCGCCGGATCCCGGCGAGCACCATCACCAGCACCGCCGAGCCGGCCGTCGCGATCCACGCGCCCCGGCTGAACGAGAGCACCAGCGGCACCGTCAGCGCCGCCGCGCAGCCGCCCGCGATCCGCCGTACCCGGCCGGGCAGCCCCGGCGCGAGGGCGGCGGCGGTTGCCACGACCAGCCCGTAGGCGACGACCGTGGCCATGCCCATGACGTCGCCCGGGCCGAAGGTGCCCACCGCCCGGATGTCCGCGCCCTGGTACGAGGCGCCGGTGTGGGTGACGAACTGGACGACGCCCAGCGCCCCCTGCACCAGCGCCAGGACCACGAAGCACCCCGCGGCCAGCCGGAACTCCCCTGCGTCCCGCACCAGCAGCACGATCGCCGCCGGCACCAGCACGAAGACCTGGAGGTAGCGCACGAACCCCGGCAGGGCCGCGTACGGGTCCCCCGCCGTCACCGTCGCCACCGCGAGCCCCACGGCGGGAGCCCCGAGGACGAGCGCGCCCAGCGGGCTCAGCGCCCGTACCCGGCCCTGGAGGGCCCGCAGCGCGCAGACGGCCACGAGCAGCAGCGACGCGGCGTCGGCCGGACCGACCTTGCCGGAGGTGCTCGCGTCCCCCGCGGGCAGCGGGGCGAGCAGCAGCAGGACGGTCGCGGCCAGCGGCAGCAGCGGCCAGTGCCGGCGCAGCAGCGGCCCGGCGTACGGGCGGCCCCGGGGGCGGGAGTTCGATACGGCGAGGGTCATGCTCAGCTGCCTCCCAGCCGGAAACGGAAGAAGGAGGCCGCGGTCCGGGCCAGGATCCACAGGTCCTGCCACAGCGACCAGGTGTCGATGTAGTGGTTGTCGAAGCGGGCCCGGTCCTCGATGGAGGTGTCCCCCCGCAGGCCGTTGATCTGCGCGAGCCCGGTGATTCCGACCGGCATCCGGTGGCGGGCCTCGTAGCCGGGGTGGACGGTGCTGAACTTCGCGACGAAGAAGGGCCTTTCGGGGCGCGGCCCGACCAGGCTCATGTCTCCCCGTACGACGTTCCACAGCTGCGGCAGCTCGTCCAGCGACGACTTGCGCAGGAACGAGCCGATCGGACTCATCCGACGGTCCCCGGCGACGGTCCACCGAGTGGCGGACTCGTGCGCGTCGGCGCTCAGGGTGCGGAACTTGAGCAAGGTGAAGGGCCGCCCGTACAGGCCGACGCGCTCCTGCCGGAAGATCACCCCCGGCCCGTCGGAGAGCCGTACGGCCAGGGCGCAGGCGGCCATCACAGGTGCGGCGGCCAGCAGCGCGACCGCGGCGAGCGAGGAGTCGATGATCCGCTTCGCGTGCCGTTCCAGCGACCGCGTGGGCCGCGGCAGCATCGGCTGTACGGCGTAACCCCACAACTGGTCGGCCGGCTCCGCCACCCGCATGCCGGTGACCTTGGCGGTCCCGGCCGGGTCGGCCAGCCAGAGCCGGCAGCCGTGGTCGTGGAAGAGCCGGACCAGCGAGGCGGTGCGCTCGTCGGCCTCGGGCGGCCGGGTGAACACGGCGTGCCGGACGGAGTTCTGGATGACGGCGCGCCGCACGTCCTCGTGGGTGGACAGCACCGGCAGCGGGCCGCTCTCCACGTCGGGCGCGGAGCCGGTGTCGGCGATCCCGACCGGCCGCAGCCCGTACTCGCGCCGCCCGTGCAGCGCGGCGGCGACGGCGCCCGCACCCGCCCCGCGCCCGACGACCAGCGCGGAGCAGGGTCTGCGCACGGCCGCCCGGCGGCGGAGCTGGTTGACCAACCCACGGCCCGCGCAGGCCAGGAGGGTCTGCACGCACAGGGCGCCGAGCAGCACCTCCCACCCGAGCGCCTGCCCCGGCCGGACCGCGGCCAGCACCGCGGCGGCGCCGCACCACAGCACGGCGGCCCGCCCGGCCAGCGCGGGCAGCTCGCGCAGCGCGGAGGGCGCGAGCCGGGGCCGGTACAGCCCGGCCTGCGCGTGCAGTGCGGTGACCAGTACGGCGAGGGGTGCCGCGAGTTCGGCGGTGAGTTCCAGACCGGGTACGGCCAGTGTGGTGAGTACGGCGGCCAGCGCGTCGGCGGTCAGCAGCGGGAGGTTCCCGTCGCCGCGCCGGGCCCGCTGCGGCCGGACGGCGGGCCGGGCCTGCTCGGCCTTGGGCCGGCGCGGGGGGTGGATGGCGGTCACGGCACGGCGGACGGCGGTGGTACCGCCGGCGGGCCCCGTGCCGCTCTGCCCGGTGTGCCGGGCGGGTGCGCTGTCCATCGTCATCGGCTGATGCGCTCCATGTTCGAGGGCTTGGGGGTCCCCCCGGCGGAGCCGGGGGGCCGGCCCCGGCGGGCCGAGGGGGCGGGCCTGCCCAGCAGTTCGTGGTACAGGCCGGTGACCGCGTCCGTGGTCCGCCGCACGTCGAACTCGGTCCGGGCGTGTTGCCGGGCCTGCTCCCCCAGTTCGGTGAGCAGCCGCGGTTCGGCGAGCAGCCGTCCCAGGGCTTTGGCCAGCGCCGTCGGGTCCTCCGGAGGCACCAGGCACAGCCGTCCCTGGCCGGGCGGCAGGCTTTCCCGGGCACCGCTGACGTCGGAGACCAGGACCGGGCGGCCGCAGGCCATGGCTTCGAGCGGGGCGAGCGCCATTCCTTCCCACCGCGACGGCAGTACAACGATGTCGGCGGCCCGAAGCCACGGTCGGATGTCGGCGGCGGCTCCGGCGAAGTGCACGCCGGGCGGCGCGGAGTGCCGCAGTGCCTCGCCGTCGGGGCCGTCGCCGACCAGCGCCAGGCGGGCGTCCGGGACCGTTCCCAGCACCTCGGGCCAGGCGCGGAGCAGGATGTCCTGCCCCTTCTGGGTGCACAGGCGTCCGACGCAGACGGCCAGCGGCCCCCCGTCCCGGAAGGCGTCGGGCAGCGGCAGTGCCGCGCGCGCCCCGGCCCGGTCCTCGCCCCGGTCGTCGCGGCCCGGGCGGAAGTGGGACAGGTCCACGCCGTTGCGGATCACCGACCAGCGGGCGGTGACGCCCTCCGCCTCGCCGGCCCGGCGCTCCGATTCGCTGACGCAGAGCACCCGGTCGGCCCAGCGCGCCCCGAACCGTTCCCAGCGCAGCGCGAGCGCGGCGGTGGCCCCGCCGACGGCGTCGAAGGACCAGGCGTGGGGCTGGAAGACGGTGGGCACGGAGCCCCGTACAGCGAGCCGTCCGGCGAGGCCGGCCTTGGCGCTGTGGGCGTGCAGGAGGTCGGGGCGGACGCGGCGGACCAGCCGCAGCGCGCCGAGGACTTCGGCGGGCAGGGCGGGTCCGGGGGAGCGTCCCGCGTGCCAGCTGTGGACGTCGGCCCCGGCCTCGCCGGCCGCCTCGCCGAGCTGTCCGCCGTCGGGGCAGCCGACGACGACGCGCAGCCCGGCGGCGGACTGGGCCCGCACGAGGTCGGTGACGACCCGGGCGACCCCGCCGTCGACGGGCTGGACCAGGTGGAGGACGGTGAACGATCCGGCGTTCGGGTGGTGCGAGGAGTGCGGGGGCTGTGCTGTCGGACGATGTGTCGGCACGTGGAGTGGTCTCCTGCGTTCAGCGGCGTGCGTCTGTCTGAACGAAGAGCACACCGAGGAATTGGCCCTGGCTTTCACCCGTGAACTTGAAGCTCAGACTGCGGGCGCCACCGGACAGGGCGGGGCTCAGATCGAACACGTCCGCGTCGTATCCGAGATTGTTCATATATTCAGGCTGTCGCACGAACGCCTGCCCGAATTCCGAGATGGTGGAATTCATGACGTCATTGAAAGGATTTTCCGAATCACTGACGCTCACCCGACGGCCGCTGTCCGCGGTGACCGTGAGCGAGTCCCCCAGGACCCCCCGGTCGCCGTCGTACGCGACCACCCCCAGCCGGCCCGAGGAACCCGCCGGGGCGTTCAGCCCGGCCAGCTCCACCGTCTCCCCGGCCGCCTCGCCGGCTCCGGCCGCCAGGCCCTCGAAACCGTCCCACAGCGAGACCCGGCGCAGCGGCTCCTGCGGCTGCTCGTACGCGGCGACGAGCGTCCAGCCGCCCCAGGCGCCCGCTTCCGAGCGGCCCATGGCGATGTTCAGCTGGGCGACCGTCCACATCCCCGTCCCGCCCTTGCGGACGAGCGGGGTGACGTCGGCCGATGCCTGGTAGGCGTCGCTCGCGGCGTCCGTGCGGTGCCCGACCACGGTGTCCGCCAGCACCTCCTTGTACGCACCGCCGGGCTCGGCGACCAGCACCCGGCCGCTGTCCTCCGGCGGCTTCTGCTCGCCCACGCGCAGGTTCCCGCCCCAGTACAGGCGGGCGTACGCGACCTTCGCGCCCTGGGGGACCTTGAGCTCGGCGCGGGTCGAGTTGTAGGTGTCGGGGTCCTTGTCGACCTCCGTGTAGAACATGTCGTAGTCACCGTTGACCCCCGCCGCGCCGCGCTTCACCTCCGCGCACGGCTCGGACTGCGGCGCCTCCTCCTTGCGGCAGGTGATCGAGGAGTTGGACGCCCGGACCAGTCCGCCGTGCAGCACGGCCTGGTAGCGCTGCGTGAAGGGGACGCGGGGCAGCTCCGCGACCGCCGGGGTCGCCGTCGTGGCGGCGGAGGTGGCGGAGGTGGCGGCACCGGCCGCGGGGACGTTGGCCGAAAGCACGAGGCAGGACAGAAGACCGAGAGCGCCGAGGATTCTTCGGGGGGAACCCATGACCCTGCCTCCTATTTTCGATCAAGGGGACAAAACAGGAGTGAACTTTGTCAGAAATCAGGGCTGAAATCACGCGGGACTCGCTCGTACGGCCTTTTGGGCGATAACACGCACCCTCGCAGTGGGCGGGTCGTTATGCGGGTGCACCATTGTTCGAACGGAAAGGGAAAAGCGGAGATGGAGGACGGCGCGACGGCGAACACGCTCGCCGCGGGCGGCCGCACCACCGCCGCCACCGCCGCCGGCGTCATCGCCGCTCCCGACCCCGCACCCCGGCCCGCGTTCGGCACCACCCGGGTCAACGCCTGACGTCAACCGCGCCGTCCGAAACTTCGGCATCCGGGTGAAGACACGCAACCCGAGCCGGGACCACGCCGTTGATCCTGGTGCTCCAAGTAACGGGCAATCCTGCAAAAAAGGGACGACAATGATCAAGAAGTTTGTGGCCGGCGCAGCGGTTGCCGCCTCCGTCGTGGGTCTTGGTGCCGCCATGGCGCCCCAGGCGATGGCCATCGGCAACGACAACGGCATCAACACCGTCAACGGCAACGGCGCCTCGCAGATCTACGGCAACCAGGCCACCTACGGCAACATGAGCCCGCAGATGGCCCTGATCCAGGGCTCGTTCAACAAGCCCTGCATCGCCCTGCCGGCCAAGGCCAACGTGCAGTCGATCCTCGCCCTGGTCAACGTCGGCGTCCAGGACGTCCCGATCCTGTCCAACCCGCAGAACCAGCAGTGCACCGAGAACTCCACCCAGGCCAAGGGCGACGAGCCGCTCTCGCACATCCTGGACAACATCCCGATCCTCTCGGGCAACGTCTCCGCCGGCAGCTGATCGCACCCCGCGCCGGGGGCGGGGCCGTCGCACCTTCGGGTCGCGGCGGCCCCGCCGCGTATGGCCCCTTTCCACGGACCCGGCGCAGGCGTCCCGTTGAATCCGCAGACGAATTCGGAAGCGCGGGCACGCGGGCATCGGGGTGAAATTACCCACCGCCCCCGGAAATAGCCGGTTTCTTTTCCCGAAGCCACTCGTTGTTAATTTTGCAGTGGATACGCCTCTGCAGGAAGGATCGAAATCAAATGACGTACAAGAAGGCAGTGGTGCTGGCCGCCGGCGTTCTGATGGCCGCCGGTGCCGCCTCCCCCGCCCTGGCCGACGCGGGTGCCGAGGGCGCTGCCGTCGGGTCCCCCGGTGTCCTCTCGGGCAACCTCGTCCAGGTCCCGGTGCACGTCCCGGTGAACGTCTGCGGCAACACCGTCAACGTGATCGCGCTGCTGAACCCCGCGTTCGGCAACGTCTGCGTCAACGACTGACGAAGCGCCCGCCCGCAAGGGCACACCTCCTCGCCAGTGGCCTCGGAGTGCACGGCGGTGCACTCCGAGGCCATTTCGATTTCAGCACCGGCGAGAGCGCCGGTAGACAGGGAAGGACCCATGCGACAGGTACTGAGCCGACAGGTACTGGGCAAGGGGGTGCTCACTGCGGCGGCCGCTTCGAGCCTGCTGTCGATCGCGACCGGCGCGGCCTACGCATACCCGGGGGCGTTGGCCGAAGCCGCGCACTCGCCGGGTGTGGCGTCGGGCAACGCCGTCTCCGTACCGATCACCTTCGCCCCGAACGTCTGCGGCAACAGCGTGGACGGGGGCGCGGCGCTCAACCCGGCGTTCGGCAACACCTGCGCCACCACCACCGGTTCCGACACCGACTTCGACTACGAGCGCTACCTGAGCCCGGAGCACGCCGAGGCCTTCGAGCGCTACCTCGACGAGCGGCAGGGACGCCACGCGCTCCCCCGCCAGCGCCACGAGGAGGAGGCGGCCCCCGACCACGACGCCCCCCGCCACGCGGCCCCGCCCCGCGGCTCGATGCGCCCGGAAACCCCGGCACACGCGGCCCCGCAGCCCCGGCCCGCGCAGCACGGAGCCCCGGCACACGCGGCCCCGCAGCACGGAGCCCCGGCACACACGGCCCCGCACCAGGCCCCGCGCCAAGCGGCCCCGCACGAGGTCCCCCGCACCGAACTCCCGCGGCCGGCGGAGTCGCACCGGGACGGATACGGCGATTCCGGGCCCCGTGGAGGTCACGGCGAGGAGGAGTGCGACGACCACCCCCGGGCCGCGCACCCCGCACCGCCCGCGCCCGTCCCGCCACAGGCCGAGGAGGAAGCGCCCCACACCCTCCCGGCCCCGGTCGAGGAGGAGGCCCCGCACACCCTCCCCGCCCCGGTGGACGAGGCTCCGGGCGGCCCGCCGCACGGCAGCCAGGTCGTGGAGCACCCGGCCCCGGCGCCCGCGCCCGAGGCGGCACCTCCCGCCGACCAGCCGCCGGCCGCCCCCGCCGGGGACGTTCCCGTCCACGTGCTCCCCGCCCCGGCGCCCGCTCCGGCTCCCGCACCCGCACCCGCACCGGCCCGCCCCCAGGTCCGGGCGCCCGAGCTGGCCGCCACCGGAGCCGGCCAGCCCGGAGCCGCGGCGGCGCTCGCCGCCGCCCTGGTCCTCGGCGGAGCCATTCTCTACCGGCGGTCCCGGGCAGCCTGACCGGCAATACCGGTAATCAGAAGAAATATCGGCCGGAGAATCCCTTGTTCGGATTCTCCGGCCGTCGCCTTGTTCGCTCGCGCGTTTCCGTATCCCCCCGGAATCGTTAGCCAGGTCGAAAGCGGCGCGACGGTCGCCGCTGGAAAAGGATTTCGAAAAAATGAAGTTCACGAAGGTTGCCGCAGTCGTCGCCGGCTCGGTCGCCGCGCTCGCCGCCACCGCTCCTGCCTTCGCGGCGCAGACGCCGGCGGCCGCGCCCCCCATGAGCCTGACGGGCGGGGTGACGGAGACCTTGAACGCGGTCAACCCCGTCTCCGAGGCCCTCCCCCAGACCGCGGGCAACGCCCTGGCCGAGCAGGGCGACACCGTGGGCAAGGTGGTCGGAACCGTGCAGAGCGTCAACAAGGTCCGCAACGACGCGCCCGGTGAGGTGCTGAAGCTCGCGGACGGGGCCACCCAGGCCACCCCGATGCTCGGCGGCGTCCACCTCAACGGCGGGGCCAACTGAGACGAGCGGACCCGCCGGGTCCTGACATGACTGTGGGCGCCACCGGCAAGGCCGGGGCGCCCACAGTCGGATGTGCCGACGTCAGTCGTTGACGCAGACGTTGCCGAACGCCGGGTTCAGCAGACCGATGACGTTGACGGAGTTACCGCAGACGTTGACCGGAATGTGGACCGGGACCTGGACCAGGTTGCCCGAGAGGACACCGGGGGACCCCGCGGCCACACCCTCGGCACCCGCGTCGGCGGAGGCGGCGCCCGCGGCGCCGGCCACAGCGAGACCAGCGGAGGCCAGGGCCACGGCGGCCTTCTTGGCAGCAGAGTTCATGGGAAGTGCACCTTCTCTTCGACGTCCTGCCCCGATCTTTGGGGCTCACATCGAGCGAAACGGTTCAGGTTCCCGAACGACACGGGTACGGGCGAGATCAGACCTGTTCAGCTCAATAGTCGTAACCTTGTGCCCCGTTCCCGTCCGTACTCCGCCGCCCCGGCGACGGCCTGTCGCGCCCTCAGGGAAGGTCGGGCACGTCCGGGATCTCGGGGACCAGGTCGGCGGGGGGCTTGAGCGGAGTCGCCGCCGGCGGCACCGCCGGGGTGGCGGGCAGCGCCGGGACGGAGACGGACGGGGCCTTCTTCACGGCGTCGACCGGCAGCTGCGGGAGCGCCGGCAGCGCGGGGATCTCCGGCAGCTTCGGCAGCTCGATCGGCGGCAGGGTCACCCCGGCCGGCAGCAGACCGGTCAGGGACTTGAGCAGGTCCTGCAGCGTCTTGAGCAGACCGGCGAGGAGATCGTCGATCGGCCCGGCCGCCGCCTTGGCCGCCTCCACTTCCTTCACCTGCTGCTGAACGGCCGCCACCCGTCGCGTGAGCGAGGCGGCACTGTCGCCGCCCGCGGCGCACGCAGGGGCTGCCGCGCCGGCAAGTATCACGGCAGCGAGGGCCGACGGGACAAGAACGCGGGTGCGGAACGACTTCGTGCGCATGGGTTTCCTTACGGTGGTCTCACGGAAGTGGACCCCAACGATCCACTTCCTTACCCACCGTGCGAACACCTTGCACGGAGCGCAACCGGAGGGCCACGGACGGCCCTCCTCGTGCGAGCCGTCCGGGCTTCGTACGGACTTCGCGCACACGTCCGGGGCGCCCTCACCCGGGCGGGGAAAAGCGCTCCTCCGAACGGGCCGTTTGAGTGAAGCAGCGGAACCAACCCCGTGGAGAGGCAGTTGATCAGGGCGCTCCACTAGCGGGCACTCGTGCGACAAAAGGACCAATGATGCTCAAGAAGATCATGACTGCTGCCGCGGTCACCGCCGCTGCCGTCGGCGCGGGCGCTGCTGTCGCGGCCCCGGCCATGGCCATCGGCAACGACAACGGGATCAACACCGTCAACGGCAACGGGGCGACCCAGATCTACGGCAACCAGAAGACCGAGGGGCCCCTGAGCCCGCAGCTCGGCCTGGTTCAGGGCACGCTCAACAAGCCCTGCGTCGGCCTGCCGGTCAAGGCCAACGTGCAGTCGATCCTGGCCCTGGTCAACATCGGCGTCCAGGACATCAACGTCCTGTCCAACCCGCAGAACCAGCAGTGCACCGAGAACTCCACCCAGGCCAAGGGCGACGAGCCGCTCTCGCACATCCTGGACAACATCCCGGTCCTGTCCGGCAACCTGTCCAACGGCAGCTGACCGCCGTTCCCCCAGCGGCCCGTACGGCCGTGGGGTCCGGGCCCGGCGCCCGTGGAGCGACGCGGTGACGCGGTCGAAGCGATGCGGTGTGTGATGTGACGAGGGCCCCGGCAGCCTCCAGCTGCCGGGGCCCTCGGGCGTGACCGGGCGGCCTCAACTCGTCCAGAACTCCCACCACCGGGTGAGGATCAGCATCCCGATCACTCCCAGGTGCAGCGCGGGCGGGGCCCAGCCGAACTCGGTGAAGAACTGGCGCAGCGGGCCGGGGGCCGCGCTCGCGCGGACGTTGCGGGCGGTGACCGCCCAGAACATCACCAGCGTCGCCGCCCAGGTCAGGCAGCACCACAGGCAGAGCGCGTTGATCTCGTAGAGGGACTGGACCATCAGCCAGGTGCAGAAGCCGGTGCCGAAGAGCATTCCGGCGTTCAGCCCGGCCCAGAACCAGCCCCGGTAGCGGGCCCCGGCCAGCAGGCCGGCGCCGACGCAGACGACGACCCCGTAAGCGACCAGCCCCAGCATGGGGTTGGGGAAGCCGAAGGCCTGCGCCTGCTCGCTCTTCATGACGCTGCCGCAGGAGACCACGGGGTTCAGGCTGCACGCGGGCTTGAAGGAAGGGTCTTCCAGCAGGAGGAACTTGTCGAGGGTGATCACCCAGGAGGCCAGCACTCCGGCGCATCCGGTGAGGACCAGCAACCACGCCAACCCGCGCGGAACGCGCGCGTGTTCGTCATCGGTCCGTCTGGAGCGGTCCTGTTGGCGCGGGAGGCCCACTGGGGCGGCTGTGGTGCTGTCGGGTGCCGTACCGTTCGTTGCCATGCGGCCCATAGTCCCGCGCTTCGCAGCAGACTAGGGCCAACCGTACCCATTCGTACGCAAGTTGACCTGATGGGGTGGCGGGAACCCCTGATGCTTCCCGGACGTTTTACCGAATCCCGGACGTGATGTCAGTGCCAGGGGCTACGTTGTGCTTCCGCGAAGTGACAAGCTGCGACGGCCTGGAGACCCACCTTGAGCGATCCGTACGAGACAACCGAGGCCCACCTCGATCGACTCCTGGGCCGCGCCCTCAACTCCTTCGACCTGCCGGACCCGCTGGTCGGGCGCCTGCGTACGGCGCTCGCCCACAGCTCTTCGCTGCACACCACGCACCACAGCCCGTCGGCGGGGCTGTGGCGCGAAACCCACCGGCACACCTACCTGCTGGCCGACGGCGGAGCCGAGTCGCTCTGGGAGCTGGTCTACCGGCAGCGGGGCGAGCTGACCGCGCGGCACGAGCTCTTCGCCGGCCGGTCCGAGCTCTGCCTCGCGGTGGCCCGGCTGTTCGGCGACGTGCCCTCGCAGGTGGCGCGGGACCTCGCGCCAAAGGGGGCGCAGCAGGCTACGGACCCGCAGGACGACGCGGCCGCGCTCAGCGCCCTGTTCGCGGCCCCGGCGCCGCCCCCGCAACGGGAGTACGCGGTCGAACAGTCCGCCGACCACGCCCGCCGGGTGCTGCGGCGCGCGGAGAACGCGGACCGGCCCGGCGAGCAGGTGGCGCTGCGCCTGCGCTCGGCGTACGCACACCAGATCACCCAGGCGTTCGGCGGACGGCAGTGGCTGGCGGACGGCCGGGGCGTCGGGTTCACCTTGTACGAGCACGCGTTCGTACTGGTGGACGGCAGCGAGGTGAGCCTGTGGGAGGTCGAGCACACGGCCACTCCGGACGGCCGCCACATGTGCGAGGTCTACGAGAGCGAGGCCGCCGCCCGCGAGGCGATGGAAGTGCGCGCCCGCGTCCGCTGACGTACCGGCGCAGCCCGCGCAGCCCGACGGGCGCGCCCCCCGGGGGTGGGCGCGCCCGTCGGTCAAGGCGTTCAGGCGGTCTCGGCGCCCTCGCGCTCGGCCGTCGGGACCTGCTTGCGCGGCAGCATGAACATCACCGCGAAGATCACGACCAGGACCGCCACCACCCACCACAGCGCGCTGCGGAATGCCTCGACGTACGGGGCTCCGTAGGCCATGTCGTCATCGATCATCCCGAAGAAGACGACGGACGTCAGACCCAGGCCGAGGGCGTTGCCCATCTGGCCGGTGGTGTTGATCAGGCCCGAGGCGGAGCCGGCGTGCTCGCGCGGGACCTGGGAGAGCACGGTGTCGGTGAGCGGGGCCACGATCAGCCCCATGCCCGCGCCCATGACGACGAGGGGCGCGGCCATCTGCCAGGAGGCGATCCCCATGCCGTAGTGGGCGGACTCCCAGATGTAGAGGAGCAGACCGGCGGCCATGGTCAGCGCGCCCGCCTGGAGCACCTTGCGGCCGAAGCGCGGTACGAGCTTCTGGACGGACATGCCCGCGGCCACCGAGACGGCGATCGAGAAGGGGATCCCGGTGGTGCCCGCGCGCAGCGGGGTCCAGCCGAGGCCCATCTGCATGTAGAGCGTCCAGACCAGGAAGAAGATGCCGGTCGCGATGCCGAAGGTCAGCTGGACGGCGATACCGCCCGCGAAGCTCTTGATCTTGAAGAGGGAGAGCTCCACCAGCGGCGAGCCGTCCTTGCGGATCTTGTACTTCTCGTACGCGATGAACGCGGCGAACAGGAACGGCGAGGCGATCATGCAGACGAAGCCCCACAGCGGCCAGTCGTTCTCACGGCCGTGCGTCAACGGGAAGATCAGCATGACCAGGGCGAGGGTCGCGAGCACGACGCCGACCAGGTCGAGCCGGAGCGCCTTGGGGGCCTTGGACTCGGTGATGAACTTGACGCCCAGGATCACGCCCGCGATGCCGACGGGCAGGTTGATCAGGAAGATCGGGCGCCATTCGAGGCCGAAGAGGTTCCACTCGGTGAGCAGCGCGCCGAGCATCGGGCCCGAGACGGCGCCGAGGCCGACGATCGCGCCGAACATGCCGAAGACCTTGCCGCGCTCGTGGGGCGGGAAGGTGACGTGGATGATCGCCAGCACCTGCGGCACCATCATGGCCGCCATACCGCCCTGGAGGATGCGGGAGGCAACGAGCACGGACGGGTTGGCGGCGATGCCGCAGAGCGCCGAGGCGGCCGTGAATCCGGCGATGCCGATGAGGAAGAGGCGCTTGCGGCCGTAGATGTCACCGAGACGGCCGCCCGTGATCAGACCGGCGGCGAAGGCGAGGGCGTACCCGGCGGTTATCCACTGGATCGCGCTGGTGGAGGCGCCGAAGTCCGCGCGCATGCTGGGTATCGCGATGTTGACGATCGTGACGTCGACCAGGTCCATGAACGCCGCGGTCATCACGATGGCGAGCGCCAGCCAGCGGCGGCGGTCGGCGGGTGAGCTGCTGCTCGTGTGGTCGTCGAGGGTGGCGTTCCGCTCTTCTCGTACGGGCCCGTTCTCTCTTTCGGGCGATGTCTGGGCTGTCTCGGTGCTCATAGGAAGCAACCTAGACGGCATGTAGGTCAGGTGATGTCCTATTTCCCTGGCAGCCTGTTGTCATGAACGACACTCCCGGACGGCTGCTCACCCTGCTCTCCCTGCTCCAGACCCCGCGCGAGTGGCCCGGCAGTGAGCTGGCCGAGCGACTCGGGGTCAGCGCCCGGACCATCCGGCGGGACATCGAGCGGCTGCGGGAGCTGGGGTACCCGGTGGAGGCGACGCTGGGGGCGGAGGGCGGGTACCGGCTGGTGGCGGGCGCGGCGATGCCGCCGCTGCTGCTGGACGACGAGGAGGCGGTGGCGATCGCGGTGGGCCTGCGGGCGGGGGCCGGGCACGCCATCGAGGGGGTGGACGAGGCTTCCGTACGGGCCCTGGCCAAGCTGGAGCAGGTCCTGCCGGCACGGCTGCGGCGCCGGGTCGGCGCGCTGCAGTCGGCCACGGTGGCGGTGGCCCGCGGCGACGGGGCGAGCGTGGACCCGCGGACGCTGACGACGATGGCGGCGGCGGTGGCGGGGCCGGAGCGGCTGCGGTTCGCCTACCGGGCGCGGGACGGGGCGGAGTCCCGGCGGCTGGTGGAGCCGTACCGGCTGGTGAGCACGGGCAGCCGGTGGTACCTCGTCGCGTACGACCTGGAACGGGACGACTGGCGGACCTTCCGGGTGGACCGGGTCAGCGAGCCGTTCGCGACGGGCGCGCGGTTCGCCGCGCGGCCGCTGCCGGTGGACGCGGCGGAGTTCGTGCGGCGGGGCCTGCGCGGGGAGCAGACGTACGCGGTCGAGGTGACCTTCGCGGCGCCGGCCGAGGCGCTGCCGGACTGGCTGAGGGGGCAGGAGGTGCCGGTGGCGGACGGCTGCCGGGTGCGGTTCGAGAGCGGGGACACGCCCGAGTGGCTGGCGGCGCGGCTCGCTCTGACGGGGGCGGACTTCACGGTCCATGCCCCGCCGGCCCTCGCGGAGGCCGCCCGTGCGCTGGCCTCACGGCTGGCGAGATCGAGCCCCGTCGGAGCGTGAGGCGCGGAGCGTGAGGCGCGGAGCGTGAGGCGTGCGGCCGGGCAGCGGGGAGCCCCCGGCGCCTGGGGGGGATAGGCACCGGGGGCTCGTTCTGGGGGCTTCGACTTCCGTGGGTCGACCAGGCGGGCGGGCCCGGTCAGGCCACCGCGTCGAAGCCGGTGTCGCGCGCCATCCGCTTGAGCTCCAGCAGCGCGTGCTTCTCGATCTGCCGGATCCGCTCCCGCGTCAGACCGTGCTGCTTGCCGACCTCGGTCAGCGTGCGCTCGCGTCCGTCCTCGATCCCGTACCGCATCTTGATGATGGACGCGGTGCGCTGGTCGAGCTTGCCGAGCAGGTCCTCCAGCTCCTCGCTGCGCAGCAGCGACAGCACGGACTGCTCCGGGGAGATCGCGGAGGTGTCCTCCAGCAGGTCCCCGAACTGGGTGTCGCCCTCGTCGTCGACGGACATGTTCAGGCTGACCGGGTCACGCGCCCAGTCCAGTACGTCACCGACGCGCTTCTCCGTCGTGTCCAGCTCGGCGGCGATCTCCGCGTGCTCCGGGTCGCGCCCGTTCTCGCGGTTGAACTCGCGCTGGATCCGGCGGATCCTGCCGAGCTCCTCGACCAGGTGGACGGGGAGGCGGATGGTCCGGGACTGGTCGGCGATGGAGCGGGTGATGGCCTGGCGGATCCACCACGTGGCGTACGTGGAGAACTTGAAGCCCTTGGTGTAGTCGAACTTCTCGACCGCGCGGACCAGGCCGGCGTTGCCCTCCTGGATCAGGTCGAGCAGGGGGAGCCCGCTGCGCGGGTAGCGGCGGGCGACGGCCACGACCAGGCGGAGGTTGGAGCGGATGAAGACTTCCTTGGCGCGCTCTCCCTCGGCCGCCAGGGCCTCCAGCTCCTCGCGGGCGGGGGCCGTCTCCCCGGCGGGCTCTGCCGCGCCGTCGAGGATCTGCTGGGCGTAGACGCCCGCCTCGATGATCTGCGACAGCTCTACTTCCTTGGCCGCGTCGAGCAGGGGGGTGCGCGCGATCTCGTCCAGGTACATCCCGACCAGGTCGCGGTCGGCGATCTCGCCGCCCGCTGCGCGGGCACTGCCCGTGGACTGACTGCGGGCGACGGCGCGGGTTGCCATGCGTGCTCCCTTGCGATGCGATGGATTTCGGTCGCGGTGCGGCTGCCGGACGCCTCGGCTGTGAGAAGTGCGGCACGGTCGACGCGTCCTTCGGACACTCTCCCGAGTGCCCGCTTCCGAAGGAAACAACGACTGGAATCGGGACAGAATTCCCACGAGGGCCGTCTTCTTTCCAGATCTTGCAGTACCCTGCCCCGCCAACGGGGCAAAGCGGCCGGTGGAGGCGAAGTGGCTAGCCGAACTGGAGCGAGCGCTTCGACAGCCCCATCCAGAAGCCGTCCACGGTGGTCGCCGGGGCTCCCAGGTCCCCGGAAGCCTCGGCGGCGCCCAGGGTGACGAACAGCGGCGCGAAGTGCTCCGTCCGCGGGTGGGCCAGACGGCCGGCCGGGGATTTGGCCTCGAAGTCGAGCAGGGCGTCCACATCGGCGGCGGCCAGCGCTTCGCGGCCCCAGGCGTCGAACTCCGTCGACCAGCCGGGCACGCCGCCCGCGTGCCGGAGCGCGGCGAGGTTGTGCGTGAAGAAGCCGCTGCCCACGATCAGGACCCCTTCCTCCCGCAGCGGGGCGAGGGTGCGGCCGATCTCCATCAGGCGGACCGGATCCAGCGTCGGCATGGATATCTGGAGCACCGGGATGTCGGCCTCCGGGAACATCTCCACGAGCGGCACGTAGGCCCCGTGGTCGAGCCCCCGGTCCGGGATGTCCTGGACCGGCGTCCCGGGTGCGCGCAGCAGTTTGCGTACGGAGGCGGCGAGCTCGGGGGCACCCGGGGCGTCGTAGCGCACCCGGTAGTAGTGCTCCGGGAAGCCCCAGAAGTCGTACACGAGCGGGGCCCGCTCGGTGGCTCCGAGGGCCAGCGGGGCCTCTTCCCAGTGCGCGGAGACCATGAGGATCGCGCGGGGGCGGGGCAGGCCGGCCGACCAGGCGGCCAGTTCGCCGGGCCAGACCGGGTCGTCGGCCAGGGGCGGGGCGCCGTGGCTGAGGTACAGGGCGGGCATGCGGCCCGTCGTGGGGGTGGTGTTCACAGGCACGGCGCGCTCCTCGTGGCGGGTGGCCGGGGGCCTTACGCGGTCCCCTGAAAAGACTAACCCCGCTTCGTTCAAATTTGAACGAAGCGGGGTAGTTCGTCATTCCCGTACGGTGCGCGGGGCGGGCGTCAGTGGGCGACCACCGGGATCCGCACCTCGTCCGCCACGCCGCCACCCGAGGCGACCGGACCGGCCGAGCCGGGACGGCCCGTGTTGATCAGCGTGAACGCGATGAGCGAGCTGGTCACCAGGATGCCGACGGCCCACCAGATCGCGGAGGAGTAGCCCTCCACCATGGCCTGCGCCTGGATCAGCTTCGCCGCCGCACCGCCCGCGGCGGCCTGAGCCGCGTGGTCGGTCAGATACGCGGTCGTCGCCGAGGCGGCGATGGTGTTCAGCAGCGCGGTGCCGATGGCGCCGCCCACCTGCTGGGAGGTGTTCACCATGGCGGAGGCGACGCCGGCGTCGGCCGGGTTCACCCCGTGCGTGGCCAGCGACATCGCCGGCATGAACGCCGAGCCCATGCCGAGGCCCAGGAGCAGCTGCGCCGGGAGGATCAGCGCCGGGTACGAGGAGCCGACCTCGAGCTGCGTGAGCAGCAGCATGCCGGTGGCGGCGAGCAGGAAGCCGGGGCCCATCAGCAGCCGCGGCGGGACGCGGGTCATCAGGCGGGCGCCGATCTGGGTGGAGCCCGTGATCATGCCCGCGATCATCGGAAGGAAGGCGAAACCGGTCTTGACGGGCGAGAAGCCCTTCACGACCTGGAGGTAGTAGGTGAGGAAGAGGAACAGCCCGAACATCGCGATGACGGCCAGACCGAGGGAGAGGTACACGCCGCCGCGGTTGCGCTCCAGCAGGACGCGCATGGGCAGGAGCGGGGAGTTCACCTTGCGCTCGGTGAGCACGAAGGCGCTGAGCAGCACCGCGGAGGAGACGAACATGGCCACGGTGAGGCCGTCCGACCAGCCGGCGGACTCGGCGCGCGTGAACCCGTAGACCAGCGCGACCAGACCGAGGGTCGACAGCACCACGCCGGGGACGTCGAGCCGGGCGCGGTTGCGGCCGCCGGCGGGTTCGCGGACGACCAGCCAGGCACCCGCCGCCGCGATGATCGCGAAGGGGATGTTGACGAAGAAGGTCCAGCGCCAGTTGAGGTACTCGGTGAGGAAGCCGCCGAGGATCAGGCCGACGGCACCGCCGCCGCCCGCGATCGCACCGTAGATGCCGAAGGCTTTGGCCCGCTCCTTGGCGTCGGTGAACATGACCGCCAGCAGGGAGAGCGCGGCGGGCGCCAGCAGCGCGCCGAAGGCGCCCTGGAGGGCGCGGGCGCCCAGCATCATGGCCTCGCCGGTTGCGGCGCCGCCGAGCGCGGAGGCGAGGGCGAAGCCCGCGAGTCCGGTGATGAAGGTCTTCTTGCGGCCCCACTTGTCGGCGATGCGGCCGCCGAAGAGGAGCAGGCCGCCGAATGCCAGCGCGTAGGCGGTGATGACCCACTGGCGGTTGCCGTCCGAGATGCCGAGGTCGGTCTGGGCGGACGGGAGGGCGATGTTCACGATGGTGGCGTCGAGGACGACCATCAGCTGGGCCAGGGCTATGAAGACGAGGGCCTTCCAGCGGCTGGGATCTGCAGCCGACGGGGGTGTCGCGGCTGTTTTGGACATGGGGGTACCCACTTCACTGTGCGGAATGACGGAACTGCTGCTGCGAGAACGGCTGGGTGGGGAACGGCTGCCGCAAGAACGGCTACTCGGCCCGCGGGATCACATGGCGGTCCGCCTCAGGTCGTCCAGGCTGGTCGCGCCGCCCGGCAGCTCGGACCGGGCCGGAGCGCGCAACCCGTCGAGGAAGACCTGGAGATGACGGTGGACGAACCGGTCCGCGTCCATGCAGCCGGTGCCCGGGAGGGGGCGGCCGAGCTGGGACAGGGCGACCATCAGGTCACCGGCCCCGATGTCGGTGCGGACGAGTCCGCCGCCCTGGCCCGCGGCCAGCAGGTCTTCGATGGCCTGCGCCAACGCGCCGCGCGCCGCGAGGAGTTCGGGGTGGTCATGGTCGAAGTCGGCGGAGAGCATCGGGCACAGGGCGCCGAACCGCTCGTCCGCGGCCGCGTGCGTGAACCGGCACAGCGCGGCGAAGGCGTCGGGCTCCTCGGCAAGGGCCTCCTCGGCGTGCAGGACGACCCGGTCCATGACGTAGAGCACGACGTGGTGGACCAGCGTGGCCCGGTCGGGGAAGTGCCGGTACAGCGTGGCGTTGCCGACGCCGGCCCGGCGGGCGACCTCGTCGAAGGGAGCGGCCGAGCCGAACTCCACGAAGAGCTCGCGGGCCGCCGCCAGGATGCGCTCCCGGTTGCGGACGGCGTCCGCGCGCGGGCGCGGGAGCCCGGCGCCGCGACCGGAGGCGGGATCCGCGAGGTCCACCGACGCCCGGGGCGCGGCGGAGGCCGCCGCGGCGGTGGTGGAGCGCTTCATTCCGGGCCTCCTCGGCACTGGACTCACAGTCTCTGGGCTACCCGAAACGGGGAAGCCGTCCCCGTTTGCGGGGTCAATAGTTCAAACGGGGATTGACTCCCCGGTTATTTCACTCGTCCGTGTGACCTACGTCACACCGTCGTGGTCTCCGGCTCCCGTTTGGCCGCTCCCGGCGCGCGGGCGCGCCGCAGCCGTCGGAGGGTGAGCGCACAGAGCGCAGACCGGGCCCGGCCGGCTGCCGCGGCCCGAAGGCGAGCTCCATGACGCAGACCCGCCACCGGATACGCAGTCCTCGCCGCACCTGCGCGTACGTCGGCATCGCCGCGCTGGCCATCGGTGTCACGGCGACCGCCAGCGCCGGGATATCCAGCCGCACCCACTCCGCCGCCGGCCCCGTGGCCACGAGCGTCGACTCCGCCCTCGCGCCCTGCCGGATCGCGACCACGATGGGCGTCCAGATGTCCGAAGGACTGCCGACGCCGCCCGGGTACTCGCGCTCGACCGGCGAGGTCCGGGCACTGAACCTGATGATCGACTTCCCCGACGCCAAGGGCGAGGGCTCGGCGATGGACCGGCTGGCGGAGTTCTTCCCCCAGACCTCCAACTGGTTCCGGACCAGTTCGTACGGCCGGCTCACCTACCGGGCCGAGGCCCCGATACGCAACTGGCTGAGGATGCCGATGCCCTTCGCGGCGTACGGGATCGGGCGCGGGTCCGCGTACGAACCCGGCTACCGGCAGCTGGTCGAGCACATAGCGCAGGCCGCCGACCCCGAAGTGGACTTCAGCCGCTACGACCTGATCAACGTCCTCGTCACCCCGAACGCCGGGCCCTCCGCCCTGGACACCGTCCTGTCGGTGACGTTCTCCGGCAACGGCGAGGCACCGATGGCCGACGGGGTGCCGCTCTCCAACACGTCCTTCGTGTACAGCCGGCAGGACGACGGCTCGGGCTCCTACCGGCAGACCGGCTACCGGGTGCTCCCCCACGAGAACGGCCATGTCTTCGGGCTGCCGGACCTGTACACCGCCGACGGGGGCGGCGCGGTCGGGCACTGGGACATCATGAGCGAGGACTGGGGCGCCAACAACGACCTGCTGGGCTGGCACAAGTGGAAGCTGGGCTGGCTGGACAGCAACCAGATCGGCTGCGCGTCGAAGTCCGGGGTCACGGAGCAGGTGCTGACGCCGCTGGGGGTGGAGGGCGGCATGAAGCTGGCCTTCGTACCGCTGACGGAGAACAGCGGGTACGCGGTGGAGGTGCGGACGCAGACCGGGAACGACGAGTCGGTGTGCAAGCCGGGGGTGCTGATCTACAGGGTGGACTCCCAGGTGGACACCGGCCGCGGCCCGGTGACGGTCTCCGACAGCACGACCGGCAGCGGCGGCTGCACCCGACGCCCGAACGTCCACTCGGAACTCTCCGACGCCCCCTTCCGCCCGGGCGAGACCTTCACCGACCCGAAGTCGGGCATCACGATCGCCGTCACCTCCGAACGCCCCGACGGCAGCTTCCAGATCCGCGTGACCCGCCCCTGAGCCGTCCGTCCCGCCCCGGCTGCGCTCCCGACGGCCCGCTCAGGTCGTCTTGGTCTGGCCGCCGTCGATGAGGAATTCGGCGCCCGTGATGTTCGCCGCGCGGGGCGAGGCCAGGAAGAGCGCGAGGTCGGCGACCTCCTGGGGTTCGGTGAAGCGTCCCGTGCTGATGCCCGTCTGCCGGGGCACCACCTCGTCCATGGCCTCCTGGGCAGTGGTCCCGGCGCCGGCCGCCACGGCCTCGGCGAAGCCGCCGGGGGCGGTCCAGAACGGGGTGCGGACCGGCCCCGGGGCGATGGAGTTCACCCGTACGCCGCGCGGCGCGAACTCCTCCGACAGCGCCTTGGTAAGGCTGGTCAGCGCGGCCTTGGCCGCGGAGTAGTCCACCACCGTGGGGTAGGGCAGCCGGGCGTTGAGGGAACTGATGTTGACGACCGCGCCCGCGCCGCCCGCGAGCAGGTGCGGCAGCGCGGCGCGGCTGGCGCGGACGGCGCTGAAGAAGTTCACGTCGAAGCCCCGCTGCCACTGCGTGTCGTCGATGGAGAGGAAATCGCTGCGGGGCTGGGTGGCGCCGACGTTGTTGACCAGGACGTCGATCCTGCCATGCCGTTCCATCGCCGCTCGGATCAGCGCATCCACGCCTTCGCCGGTGGCCAGATCGCCGGCGACGAAGGCCACGTCATACGTCTCGCGCAACGCGGCCAGCTCGGGGGTCTCGGAACGGCTGCCGGCGACCACGCGCCCGCCTTCGCGCAGGAACGCCTCGGTGATGGCCAGGCCGATGCCCTTGCCGGCACCGGTGACGACGGCGACTTTGTCGGTGAGCTCCAGATCCATCGGCAGGCACTCCTTGTGTCAGGAACTCGGCAGGGACTTTTCTGACGAATCGGAATTGCACGGGCATTGTGTGCGCCGGGGTCCCATGCGCCCTCGCAGGCACGCCGTGTCCTCCCGTCGGGCTGTGAGACCACCGTCGGCTGCGGTCGGTCCTCAACTGGTCTTCCGGCTCCGGAAATCGCCTCGGCCCCGGCTTCCGGTGTGCGTCCAGCCGCACCGTCCGCGACCGCGCCGATCGCCCGAGAACCGAGCCGCGGAGCGCCGCCCTGATCCGCTACCCTGTCCCTGGGCTGCCCTCGTGGCAGCCCAGGACCTTGCCGAGGCGAGCCGGGCTCTCATGCGGAGCATTCGGACACGTTTCACGCCAGGCCCCGCCTTCGTGGGACGTGTCGAAAACATCAAAAGCCCAGGTCAGCGTCTCATCACGACGAGACCCAAAACGGCACCCCTCGGATTTCAAAACGCCCCCAGCCCTAGGGCACCAGATGCACGGCTGGGCATGCGCTGCGGTGCCCCAGCCCGAAAGCATCAGCACCGAACCACGCGGCCATCCCGCCTGGGCCCCTCTCTAACTCAGCGCTACACAACAATGGGCGGCACTGGGCGGCTGAGAGCGCGCAACGCTAGCCCTCTTCCAGATCTTGCCGGAGTTGCTGGACTCAGTTCACCGGAAGGTCGGCCCCGCTGTCACGAGGAGAGCCACGACCACAGCGTCTCGATCGCGGAGCGGGTAACCGCCGCGCAGACGCCTTTGCAGGCGCCCTTGAGTAGGGCGCGGGCGAGCCGCGCCGTGCGGGTTCGCGAGGTGCTCGAGACTGCCTTCCCTGCGGACCGGCCATAGCCCGCCGGGCGTCGCTTCGGAGCGGACTTCCTCGTCATGGGTGCCTCCTGTCGGATGCCGGCCGTGATTCGTCCGGCGACGACCCCAGATCTCCGCCTTCCAGGGAGTTTCCAGCGACCTCCAGCGGCGTCCGGAGGGCACACCTACGCTGGTCGAAGCCGCGATGCGAGTTTTCCGGCGCACGACGAAACGGGATGACGAGTGGGGGAATCTTGGGCAAGGCAGTCGACCGGCTCGGCACCGAGCTGCGCAGCCTTTACAAGGCGGCGGGCGAACCAACCCTGAGCCGACTCGTCCGGCTCGGTTTGGACCAGGTACCCCCACTCCAGATCTCTGACTCCACGCTCAGTGCCTGGCTGAACGCGGGAAACGTGCCTGGTCCCGGCATGAAGGAGAGGTATTTCCTCCTGCTCGTGGCGCACCTGAACGGGCTGGCAGCGAGGAAGGGGCATCTCACGCGGCCCGAGGGTGCTTGGGCAGCCCTTCTCAAGACGGCTCGCGCGGAACGCAAGGCCCAGCGCGGGGGCCGGCCGCGCACGGCGGCCGGATCGACCTGGAGTGACGGGCCCGAAGCGCCGCAGACCAGGTCTGTAGTAGACCGGGTGCCGCCCCGTCCGGTGACCATCGTCGGTCGTGACGACTCTCTGGACGAGCTGCTCGCCCGGCTCATACCCCAGGACACGTCGTCCGCCTCCTCAGTGATCACCCTCGTGTCCGGCATGGGAGGCGCGGGAAAGACCACGCTGGCTATCGAGGCGGCCCATCGCGCCAGGGACCTCGGCTGGTTCACCGGCGGGACGTTCTTCGTAGACATGCGGGGCTACAGCGGCAATGACGCCGACCTAGAACCCGTGAGCGCGGCCGCGCTCCTGCTCAGGCACCTCGGCACGCCGGAGCAGGACATCCCGCCCGACGGCGACGACATCTTGGCACTCTGGCAGGCCCAGGCAGACCAGCTGGCCAGTCACGGACGACCGCTGTTGGTCGTCCTGGACAACGTCTCGTCCGCGAGTCAGATCCTGCCGCTCGTTCCGGCCCGTCCGCACCACCGAATCGTCGTCACGTCCCGGCACGTCTTGGCGTCCATACCGGGGCGCCACATCGGTCTGAGCGAACTGTCCCTGTCGAGCTCGGCACAGGTCCTCGAACGAACCCTGCGCATCGCCCGCCCGGAGGACTCCCGGGTCACCGATGCCTCCGAGCACGCCGAGCGCATCGGCGACCTCTGCGGTGGACTACCGCTCGCCCTCCAGATCGTCGCCGCCATTCTGAGGACGGAGCCCCACCGTCCGCTGGCCGACGTTGTCAAGGAACTGGAGGACACCCGCAGCCGGCTCGACGGACTCGCCTACGAAGACGTCGACGCCCTGGGCAACCCCATGGCCGTACGGGCCGCCTTCGCCCTCTCCTACCGACGGCTCTCACCGGCGGACGCCCGTGCCTTCCCACTACTCGCCCAGGCACCGGGACCCGACTTCTCGCTGGAGACGGCTGGCGTCCTACTCGACGCCGCACCAGCCCGGACCCGGCAAGTCGTGCGTCGGCTCGTCGGGGCCCACCTCCTGGTTGGCCGGACCTCGGAACGCTGGATGATGCACGACCTCATCCGCCTCTACGCACAGGAGAAGGCGGAGGAGCCCCAGCACAGCGACGAGGCGACGGAAAGCCTCGAACGTATCCTGCGCCATCTGCACCGAACCTCAAAGGAAGCCGATCTGCGTATCCGATGGAGAGATGGTGCCGCCGAGAGTGAGCGCTTCGCGTCGAGTAGCGACGTGTGGGACTGGTTCGATGCCGAGCACCACACCCTCGTGGCGGCCGTCGCTACCGCCTACCGCGCCGGCTTGGACGGGCTGTGCGTGAACTTGGCCGTGAGCATGGTCGGCTATTTCGAGCACCGAGCCCGTGCGGACTGGCGCGGCGTCTTCGAAGCGGCGGAGAAGGCCGCAAGCAGGATCTCAGACCCGGGACTCGACGTGGAGGTATTGGCCAACATCGGAGCCCTGTACGGGGTCGCTCATCAGCATGAGCAAGCCTTGTCCTACATCTCGCGAGCCATCAGGATCATTGAGGGATTGGGCGGCCACCCGAGCGAAGCGTCCGTGCTCAACGTCGCTGCCAGAGCGCTGATGGAGCTGGGACGCCCTCAAGAAGCACTCCACACCTTCGAGCTGGCCATGGCAGTGGTTCGCAAGGAGGGCGACAAGCACGGCGAGGGGATGTTGCTCCACAACATCGCCGGGCTCTTCGTCAGGAACGGCGCCCCCGAGCATGCCCTGGAACCCCTGCAACGGGATCTGGTCATCTGTCGCGAGCTCGGCGACCGAGCCGGCGAGGGCACTACGCTGAACACCCTTGGCAACGTGTACTTCGAGCTACACCGCTACGAAGAAGCCGCAGCGGCCTTCCGCAAGAGCCTGGTAGTCGCCCGGGAGTTCCGGGACGTCGTACTGGAGGGGCACTGCCTGAAAAACCTCGCAAACGCGTGCGCTGAACTCGCGAGGTTCGACGAGGCATTCGCACTGTACGAGGAGGCCCTGGAGCTCCAGAGGGCCTACGGCGATCGATTCCAGGAGGGCGACACCCTGATGAACCTCGGGTTCACCCACCGGCAGCTGAATCAGCACGCGCAGGCGGTGGACTGCTTCCGCGAGGCGATCGACGCCTTCGAGGAGGCAGGCGTCCAGGGCTACGCCCACACAGCTCGCGCGACACTTCACGAAACCCTGACAGACACCCCCGGCCACACACCCTGAGAGGGCGGACGAGTCCTATTACTCCATTCCGAGAACACCAGGCCGCAAGGTTGAGGCGCCCGACATCGCCCGTTACGTTGCGCACAGATACTCAGCGAGACCGGAGCACTCTCCGCGGTCGCCACCAGCGGGTTCTGCTCTCTCGAGGTAGCCGCTGGCCTGGCTGAGCTGCAATAGCACGCGGCCAGTGGTGCGGCATGGCCTCCCCCAAGACGCGCGCCCGCTGAAAGGTAGTGAAGAAGGCCATGGACGCGGTAGTGGTCGCCATTGCAGCTGCGGGGACGGCGGGCTTCGACTGGACACCCTTGTGGACGTTGGCTGGAGCCGTAGCTACTGGCGCCTTCCTACTTGCAGGCCACGCCATGGTGCAACGCTCAGCCAGGCGACAGGAGGAGCTCAAAGCGACCCGCGACCTCAGTAAATGGCACCGTGAACTGAGGCGACACTCCTACGTGACTGTGTCATCACGTATGAAAAGGTGCGCGACATGATCGTCCCCTTGAACCGGGCGATCCCGTGGCCGGTGAGCCGAGTGCTGACCATCGAGGAAACAGTGCATCTCGACGGTCTCCTCGCGGCCTTGGGTGAACGCTACGACGAGGCGTTCCAGAAGTGTCAGGTCGTCCGCTTGGAAGGCCCCGGAACCGTCGCCGACGCGGCACACCAGCTCATCGTTGCGGCAGCGGAGTTTCGGCAAGCCTCCGAGGAGAGGGCGCACGCAACACGGTCTGGTGAGCGCACCTCGACAGCACCGGCCTGGAATTCTTCCACCGAGAAAATGAACGACGAGCTCGACGCGTTCATCGAGATGGCACGAGCCATGATCGCCGTGGACTAATTGGCTGCACGGGAACTACCCAACCTCACCAAAGCTGCGCCATTCGGGGTGATTCGGCCCCACCTTCTTGCTATTCAAATAGCAGGGGTCGAGAGTGTGGTCATGAACGAGGTCTACGTGCCGTGGCCCCGGTTCGACCGACGGGCGTTTCTGCTGCTCCTTGACGACCAGCGCCGGCTGCTTCTATGCGGGGCATGCTGCCGGGGCTGGACGGTGCCGCAGGTCCGACTGGACAAGGGGGCCGACTACCTCGGGCAGGCCACCCGGTATCTGACGCAGCGCTTCGGGGTGCGCAATCCACGATTCTCGGCCCTATACGGGGTGCATCAGTCACGACGGGAAGAGCCATGGGACTTCGACAGAGTGACTGCCTCCCGCGTGTTCATCGTGCGGGTCACCGATGCAGAGTCCTCAGCCGTACGACACATAGCTAGTAACCATGCGCTGTGGACGATGAGCCAAATCCGCCAGCGGCGCCGGGAAATCTACCCTGAGGGGGTGGTTCTACTGATCACCGGGTACCTCGAAGGCTGGCTCCCGGATGGCCCCCTCAAGTTGTTGTGACCGGGATCCCGCTCCGGACCCACCAGCGTCGGGGACCTCCCTGACACGATCCAAGCCGGTGCGTCACCATCCACTGCCGCAGGCCCGGCGAGACCGCCTCGGATTTCTGCACCGCCCTGACCCCTCAGCCCTCCAAGCCTTGAGCAAGCGGCCCAAGGCTCGGCTCCTTCCGCGCCACGTCGAGCCAATGAGCCTGATGCCGTTGCAGCGGCGACGGGTCACTGCTGAGCTTTCCCAGGTGAGGGCCGGCTTGCCGCTCAATCGCCCCGGCTCTGCAGGTGGGCCAGCACGTCAGCGAGCTTCAGGTTGTACTGGTCCTTGTCTCCTTCCCAGCGCGACATGACCGCCACCGCAGCCTCGGCCATATCCGCAGGCAACCCGGCCGCGCGGAGCGTCTCGGCGATGTCCTCCATCTCGGGGACCCAACGCCAGGCACGTGCAGCCACGCTGGGCAGGTATCCGGGGTCGGAGAGGATGTTGGCCGCCATCACCTGTGCTTCGGCCGTGAGCTCGTCGCCGACGCCATGGGCGTCGGCCAGCGCGTGGGCCACACCAGCGAGGGTTCGGGCGGCCTTCTGGTAGCTGGCGAACGCCATCTTCAGTGCGGAGGCGGAGCCAACGCTGCCGCGTGCGCGGCGGATGTGCAACGCGGTGTCCTTGAACACGGGCTCCACCGTGTCCACCGCCTGGGCTTCGCCAGCGAGGTAGAGGCGAGCCGCCCTCTGACCACCGGGCGGGGGGCCGAAGATCGCACCGTCGAGAACCATGGCACCCGGTCTGATCTCCTCCGCGATGCACTGCATGCGCTGGGGGTTGATCGCGTTGGCGTCCACGTACACCCCGGCGAAGGCGTGGGCGGCGACCGTGGCCGCTACGTCTTCGGCAGCCTGGGGTGGGCAGATCGACAGGACGATCTCGCTGCGCGCCAGAGCCTCGTCGAGCGAGTCACACGCGGTGGCTCCGGCGTCCTCCGCGCGTCGGCGGGTGGCGTCGCTGCGGCCTTCGGGCACCCACAGCACCTCGTGGCCTGCCGCGACGGTCTGGGCGGCGACGGCCGCGCCCATGGCGCCGGGGTGCAAGAGGGTCACGGTCGTCACTGGCTGCCTCCTGGCGGGAGCTGAGCGGGCATGCGTTCCTGATGGGCAATGATCACCTCCCGAAGGCCGATCGCGACAGGTGATCCGGCCCCGGGGTGCAGGGCGAGCTGACGGCTGAAGTGACCGATCCGGCGGTCGACGCTCTCGGTGCGGCGTCGGGCGCTCACCCCCAGGACGGCGTGGATCTGGGTCGCGGCTCCGTCGATGTCGCCTCGGCCCAACCGCGCCATGGCGAGGTCCATGCGGGCCAAGGACATCTCGCCGAGCCTCTGCTGCTCTGGTGGCGCGGACTGGAACATCTCCACCGCTTCGTCGGCGCGGGCCTCGGCATCGCTGAGGTGCTGGGTGCCGGACAACCAGAGGTGCGTACTGCTGGAGTAGAACAGCTGTTTCTCGACGGGAAAGGCCATCATTCCGCCGGGCAGTTCGTCGCCTGCGACGAGACTCTCACGTAGCCGGTCGGCGGCGCTGAGGGCCGCCAGGGCGTCGCTGCCCCGGTTGAGCTGGCCGTAGGCGCGTGCCTTGATGCTCTCCAGCCTGATCTGCGCCGTGCCGGATTCGGGGATGAACGCGCTTCCTGAGTCGGCGAGGCGTACGGCGTCTACGGGGCGGCCGTCCCAGTACGCGATGAGTGCCTGGAGTCCGCGTACCCAGGAGCGCAGTCCGTTGTGGCCGGCGAGCTCGCCGAAGAGGAAGGCGGTGCGGGCCTGTGTCTCGGCCGCGTCGTAGCGGCCCAGGTCGAAGCTGGCATTGGCCAGTACGCCGCACAGGACCCCGGCGCCCACGTAGAGATCGCTGGTGTACCGCGGCGGCTGCCGTCCTTCGAGGAGTTCGAAGGCTCGGTCTCGGAGGGCACGTACCTCACGGAACAGGGGCCCGACGGGCCGGTTGGGGTACGTAACGACGAGGCGGCGGATGTCAGCTTCCAGCTGCTCCAGCGTGTGCGGTCCCACGTTGCTGCTCTCTGCCCTGGCCGCGAACTGCGCCGACTCATCCGCCGCCGCCATGACCACGTCTTCAAGGCCGTACTCGGATGGATCCACTGCATTGCGGTCGTCAGCCGTTGGGTGGTGCGGCGCGACAGTCGACTTGGGCTCCGTTGGCCCGAGGAGTCGAGCGGCCGGGATGCCCGGGAACATGAACTCCAGGACGCGGCGGGCGACGGTCTGCGGCGTCCTGACCTCACCGTGCGCGTACCGGAAGAACTGCCGCTTCTCGATTGTCGCCGTCGCGATCGAGGGAGGGCCCTCCAGCTCGGCTAACTGCTTGGCCGCCTGCTCGTACCGCCGCTTGAAGACCTGGTAGTCCTGCCAGCCCCGCTGGTTGATGAGGGTCTGGAAGAGGGTCGGTCCTGATGGCTCCACAGCCGCTCCCACATGCCGGGGTCCTTGTCCGGCATCCACGCTAGACATCAACAGCCTTCGATCGCAGATCTGTTGTCCAGAAATTCCAGGTGGACAGCGAATAGACATCGGTTAGGCACGAAGGGGCTGCGTTCGGCGTTGCTCAGGGTCTCGTTCAGGCAGAAGCCGCCGAGAACACTTCGTCTTCGCCCCGGCAAGACAGCGGCCCAGCGAGGCCGATCCTCCGCCGTGGTTACGCAAGCCAGGCAGCTCAGGAGGCACGCTCATGGCAGCGCACCACCAGCTCGCGTTCACCGTCACCCACTCGGCAGCCGGCGCCCAGCAGGCGCGACACCGCATCGTCGCAGGCATTCGTTCCTGGGGCATACGGCTCGACGAGGAGGCACTGGACGGCATCGAGCTGGCGGCTGGCGAACTGATCGCCAACGCCGTGCGCCACACCCCGTCGGGGCCGGTCACGGTGAGCGTCTGCCAGGAGGGGCCGGTACTCGTGGTCGAGGTGCACGACGCGGCGAGGGTGCTGCCGCGGCCGGGAGCCTTGAGCTGGAGCGCCGAGTCCGGGCGCGGTGTGTATCTCGTGTCTGTACTCGCCGACCGGCACGGTGCTGATCTGACGGCGACGGGCAAACGCTGCTGGGCGGAGTTCGACCTGCCCAGCAGCCCGAGTGGTCAAAGGGCAGATCAGGACAGCGGACGCGATCAGCGACTGCCCTCCGGTCGCGCCAGCAAAGTGGCTGATCGCGCGGCGACGAAGGTTCGCACATCGGCAGCCGGCTCGTCGTCGCACACCCGGACGAGGGCCGGACTTCGGACCTCAGTCGCGGCAGCCGACAGGCCCTGCGCGGGTCATCTGATCGACTGAATAACGCTGATTTGACAGCCAGTTGGGGGCCTAGACTCATGGGCTTCCCCAGGACTCCGGCCGATCACGGTCGACCACGGGACACGTCGTCCCCGGTCCTCCACTGGGCCGGTCCCACGAATCAGCTCCTGTACCAAGTGGAGGTTTTCGCTATGCCCGAGAAGGTCACGAAGGAAAAGGTCCTCGTCTACGTCGTGCGCGACGGGCGCCTTCTGGTGTTCCGCCACACCGACTACTCCTACGAGGAGGTCGGCATTCAGGTCCCCGCGGGCAGCATCCGCCCCGGTGAGACCCCGGAGGCTGCCGCTCTGCGCGAGGCCCGCGAGGAGACCGGCCTGTCGGACTTCAAGATCGTCCGCAAGCTCGGCGAGACCGAGTACGACATCAGCCCGTACCGGTTCGAGATCCAGCACCGGCACGTCTTCCACCTGGAGCTGACCGAGCCGACGCCGGAGCGGTGGATGAGCCAGGAGGACCACGACGGCGAGCAGGAGCCGACTCACTTCGAGTGCTTCTGGATCCCGCTGGAGGCCGCGCACATTCTCCAGTCCGGCCAGGGCGCCCTGCTGGGGCGTTTGTCCGACTAGCCACTCATCCGGTCACGGCAGCATAGGAGGGGGCAGCCGATGAACCTCAGCACAGAACAGCGCCACACGATCGAGGGGCTCTACCGGAGCCTGGAAGCCGATGACACTGGCACCGCGGTGTCGGTCATCGTCAAGACGCGCGGCGAGACGTGCGACATCGACTGCCTCTACTGCTACGAGAAGCGCAAGGAGGCCCCTGGGGGTGCCAGGGTCAGGGCCGACCAGATCAGGCGCCTGGCCAGCATCTTCAAGGGCCGCAAGCTCGCCGTCGAACTCCACGGCGGCGAGCCCCTGACGGCGGGGCGGGAGCACATCGGCGAGATCCTCGCGGAGCTGGCCAGCATGCCGCAGGTCGTCCGCGTCAGCCTGCAGACCAACGGCGTCCTCCTCGACGCCGACTGGCTGGACATGTTCGACTCCCTCTGCCCGGACCTCCGAATCGGTATCTCCCTCGATGGTGACGCCCAGGGCAACGCCTGGCGTGTCGGCTACGACGGCAAGCCCGTGTATCCGCGCGTCGCCGCCTCCTTGAACCTGCTCGCGGAGCGGGGCCGAAGCGTCGGTGTGATCGCCGCGGTCACCCCGGCGGTGCTGGACCGCGCCGAAGAGGTGCTGGACCACCTCGCCGGCTTCGGTTCGGTCAACGCAATCAGTTTCGTCCCCTGCTTCGACTCCACGATCCGCCGCTCCACGGCCCTGCCGAGCAGGCGCAAGTCGGCCAGCCGGGTGCTTCAGCAGGCTGCTGTGAACGCAGCCGATGGCCCGGCCTGGGCGATCCATCCCGACGAGTACGCCCAGTTCGTCCTTGCCGCCACCTCTCACTGGATCACGGCCGGACACTTCGCCCGCATCAAGCTCGAACCAGCCGTCTCCACGGTCCGGCGATTACGGGGTCTGACGACAGGCTTCTGCCACTTCTCCGACCTCAAGTGCGATCACGTCTTCACCCTCTACCCCGATGGCCGCCTCGGGAGCTGCGACGAACTTCCCTGGCCCCAGGCCCGCCTCACCCAGCTGGAGTCCACGGCCGACGAGCACGAGGTCGTCCGCGCCCAGCAGGACTCCCTCCTCCTGGATCAGGGCAAAGCCCTGATGGACAAGTGCACGACCTGTGACTACCGCACCACCTGCGGCGGAGGGTGCATCGCCACCCGCTGGCGCCAGGACCCGGCCGGTGATCACGACGCGTACTGCGACTACCGCATGCGGATGATCGACGGCATCGCCGCGCTACTGGCCCAGCCCGCACATCCCGTCGGCGCTTGGTGCCAGAGCTTGCGCTGGCGCCCGCGCACCCCGAACAGCATGCGCGACGTAAACGCCTTCCTGGCCCGCTGGGACAAGCCCGACCTCGCCTGCGGTGAAGTGCGGCTCCGAACCAGTGAGCACGGCAACATCAACACCGTGGGCCTCGCCGGCATCCACGAGGCCGACGACCTGACCCCTGCCCACCCGATGTGGCGGGCGGCCATCGAACCCGGCGTCTGGCCCTTGGTCGACACGGTCACCCGAGCCTGGGAGCTCGTCACGTACGACAGCTGCCAGGGCCACCAGTACACCGGCGCGGACCTGGTTCCCACGGGGCTGCGCATCGGGCTCCTCCCGCGCGACCGCCAGGAGTACGCCCGTACTGCCGCGGCCCTGTGCCGGGCCGTAGCCTTGGCGAGCGCCCCCCTCCCCGAAGGCATCGAGGTCAACGTCGGCCGCTCAGAGCTCACGTGCGAGAACACGGGCACCACCACCCCGGTCCTCGACCTGCGCCTGGACCCCCGCTCCGGTCAGGGGTGGGACGGCTACTTCGCCCGCCTGAACGAGGCCGCCGCTGTGTTGGCCGCAGCCCTCGACGCCGAACGTCCCAACGCCGAATCCGCTTGCGCCTGCCCGCTGCCGGTGTTGCCGCAAGCCCCCGAGGGAGTGCCGCGGTGAAGCCCAGCGACACGGTCACCATCCACCAGCTCCTGGGACGCATCGCCTACTTCCACACCCTGTTCATCGAACCCGCTCTCGTCGCCAGCGAGCAGCCCGGAGCGGGCGAGCCTTGCTGCAACCACAAGGACACCGAGGGATTCGGGCAGCCAGAGGTCGGTGCCGTGCTGGCCAGTACCGCTTGGGCGGTCCTCGACGAAATCGCGACCACCGTCGGCGAGCACCTCCTCCTCTGCCCGGACTCCGATCACCGGTGCTGCGCGGTCTGCCGCGTCGCAGCCTCCGGCGCCGCCATCGCCCAGGCATGGACGGTCACCGAGCACCGGGCGTACGGCCTGCCGCAGCCCGCGGACCCCCTCGTGCGGTCCTGCCGCACCACGGCCGCAACTCGTCTCGCGCTCGTCTTCACCCAGCAGCACGGGGCCTCGTGCGGAGGCCTAGCCCAAGCCGAGGCACCTGACGCCAGCCTATTGCCCGACAGCAGCGACTTGCCGTTGACCGGAGAGCTCCTCGCGCTGTGGCAGGACCCGCTGGCCGCCACCCGCAGCCCGGTCGTCAGCTGGCTCAACCACTGCACGGACCTGAACGACATCCACCGCGTGCTCCAGCAAGGGGGAACCACGAAGTGATCCACATTGCCGAGACCGTCGGCGTCGGAAGCATCGAGAACTTCCTCAGCGATGCCGAGCGGACCCACCTCGCCGACCTGATGAACGACGTCCTGACCAGCGGCGGCACCAGCCGCTTCGGTGACGAGCGCCGTACCTCCATCCACGAAATCCCCGGTCACAGCCCCGAAGAGGCCATGGCCGTCTACGAGCCGACCGGACGCGTCGAAATCCCCTCGATCCCCGAAGCCGCCGAGAAACTGCTGAGTGACGCCTTCGAACGCGCCCGTCCGGCGCTCTCCCGCGTCATGCCCTCGATCACCCTGTGCCGCCCGTGGACGTACGTCGAGTACGGCGTGGGCCAGCACATCACCAGCCACCTCGACGGTATCGCCCCCGACCCGCTCGCCTGGCCCCGCCAGATCGCTGGCATCAGCGTCGTCATCACCCAGGCCGACGCCGGAGGCGACTTCTACGTCGAGACCGCCTCCAGCAACCGGCTCTGGAACGGCAAGGCCCCCGATGCCGCCTCGAACGGCTACGCGGAGGGCATGTGGCTGGCCCACGACGGAGCCGACAACTCCGCGGCCTGGTTCCAGCACATGCCCCGAACCCGCTGGAGCGTGGCCCCGGCGCCCGGTACGGCCCTGCTGTACGGCTCCCAGCTCGCGCACGGAACCCTGCCGGTCACCTCGGGCCGCGTCGCCAAGTTCATCAGCTGGCTCATCGCCGAGCCCACCACGGCGGGGTGAGCGCGTGCTCCTGGCCTTGGAAGGCATAGCCGGCGCCGGAAAGAGCACCCTCCGCGACCGGCTCTTGGCCACCGCCCACGCCGAGGACATCCCCCTCAGCCACATCGGCCAGTTCTCCTGGCTCTCCCACCCGGCCACTCGCACGCTGATCCGCCTGCGCGCCGGGCTCGGCGGCGACGAGCAGGAGGCCGTCGAGGCCGCCGCCACGGATCTGACCCTGCACTCCCGCTTCAACATCGCCGTCGCCCTCACCGCGGGCCCGGTCCTGGCCGACCGACTCACCCTCTCCACCGCCTGCCTGCTCGCACTGCTCCACCAGCAGCCCGTCGACGCGTACGTCGAGCGCCTCGCCGAGCAAGCCCAAGCCCGTCCGCAGCTGACCGTTCTGCTGACCACCGAGCCCGACGTCTGCCACGCCCGCATCACTCGACGTGCGACAGAGCGCCGCTTCACCGAACAGCGCGAGACCGCCGCTCGGCTGGCCGACCTCTACAACGAGGCCGCCGACGCCTGGACGAAGGCCACCGGCCTGCCCGTGCTGAAGCACCCCTGCACGACCCACGCCGACCTCGAAGCCCTGGTGAACGCCTGCATGGAGGACCTCCGCTCGGCCGACGGTCCCACGCCCCCGAACAAGGAAGCGAGCCGATGAACCTGCACCCGATGCATCCCGCAGCTTGGGTCCTTGATCAGCTCCGCACGGACGGCTGGCACATCAGCGATCTCCTCGCGTTCACGCGGGCCAGCACCTTGGTCAGAGCGAGCCGCTCCGGCCAGGAGGACGTCGTGCTGAAGGCGGGCTTCGGCAGCAACCACGTCCTGGCCGAGCTCGACCCCAGCGAGAAGCTCGCCGCGTACGGCTTCTACTGGTACGCGCAGATGACCGAGACCGAACGCGCCCTCACTCGCGAAGACTTCCGCCACGAGGCGGAGCTGACCGCCACCGCTGGAGGAACCGATCACATCGTCCCTCTGCTGGAACAGGGCAGCTCGGAGCGGTTCGACTGGTACACCATGCCTCACTGCGACGGCGGAAACTTCCGGGCCTTCATGACCGCGTCGAAGGACACCGGCAAGGGCCTCAGCATCCTCGCCGACGTCGCCGATGGCTTGGACAACCTGCACCAGCGCGGAATCGTCCACCGCGACGTCTACCAGGAGAACATCCTCATCGACCAGGACCGGGGCCTGATCACTGACCTCGGAGCCGCCCGCCGCCTGTCCACCCCACGCGGGCCTGAACACCGCGGCCCCGAGGTCCACTGGCCGCCGGAGTACCTCACCGGCTACCACGAGGCCACCCCGGCAGCCGACGTGTTCAGCCTCGCCGTCCTCGTCCACCGCTACCTGTGTGCGGACATCCCCCGCCTGGCCGGTCACACGAAGCTGCCCCTCATCCCGGAGCCTCTGCGCGGCGTCGTGACCGCCGCGCTGTCCGACGTCGTGGGCGATCGGCCCGCCATGAACGACCTGCGCATCGCGCTCCGCACCGCGGCCGACCTACATCAGCGCTGACAACGCGAGGGAGCCGTCATGCCCAGGGCGAGATCTCCGCCCCCTAGCCAGCACCACAGCACAGCAAGCGGAACGAGCCGAAGCCAACGAGACCGAAAGGCGGAACACCTCATGAACCAGGACCGCATCGCCGACTTCCTCGCCAACGTCGAGGACCTGCGCGGCGAGGACGAGACCGTCCGTACCACCGCCCACACCTCCAGCGTCTCGGCCGAGGGCTGGCCGGCGGCCGAGGCGGAGACCACCACCGCCTGAACACCCGTAGCCGCTCGGCGCTCTGAGCGCCGCCGGTGAACACCCCCGGGGCCGGGCCGCCAGCACCTGCGGCCCGGCCCCGGGCCCACCACCGAACAGGAGAGCCGCCTCATGCACACCCTCGCCGACCTCTTCGACCTCCCGCCGATCGACCGCCTGCACCACGAGCGCATGCAGCGAATCCACGCGGCCATCCGCCCCGGAGTCCAGGAGCCTCAGTCCAGTACCAGTACGGCGGCCGATTACTGCCTGGCCCACCACGCCCTCGAAGGAGCCGAAGCCGCCGCCCGCGCCGGCGATGCCTCGACCTTCGACTGGTACGTCGCCCATCCCGACGCGGGTGCCACCACGGGCTCCGTCCCCACAGCGGTCGGCGTCCGCGTGGTCGTCGCGCCCACACTCGCCGACCTGCCCCGATCCGCGATCTCCGAGACCCCCTACTACGTCCTGGGCCCTGGTACCGAACCCGCCCAGCCCCACCTGTGCAACCTCGCGGCCGACGCCTACGCCAGCGCCGCACGAGCGGGCTTCGGTGACCTGCTCGCCGCGCACGCCGTCGTCCTGTGCCTGCTGCGGACGAAGAACCTCGGCGAGACACTAGACAGCTGGACCATCAGCCGCCTGCCCGGCACCGTCTTCATGGACCACGTCGACAACCCGATCGTCCTGGCCCGCGACCTGGTCCACGAGGCCGGGCACAACTGGCTGAACGACGCCCTCGCGGCAACGGGATGCAAGATCAGCGACGCCGCGCACTTCCACTCCCCGTGGAAACAGACGATGCGGCCGGCGTTCGGCTTCCTCCACGCCTGCTGGGCGTTCCCGCTCACCATGCTGTTCACTGCCCACGCGCTAAACAGCACCACGGGAGACCTGCACCGGTTCTTCACCGCCTACCTCGACCAGCAGCGAAGCCTCCTCGCCAGCACCGCGACCGACCACATCCACGCTCTGGAGCTGATCAGCGACGACGGTCTCCGCCACCGCCTCGCTGCCGCCCACCACCAGGCCCTCGCCCTGTGAACGCGCCCCGCGACGAGCAGCCTGGCCTGTCCCTGCTGGTCCATCGGCCAGGCGAAGAGCCCACTCTTCTCCACACCGGCCTGGCCAGCCTCGAACACGGTCTTGCCATCGGACCGGACACCACGTTCAACGTCGGCTCGGTTGCGAAGCAGATCACCGCCCACCTGATCCTGCTCGCTGCGCGTGATGATCTCCTGCGCCTGGACCAGCGGGCCGCGGACCTGCTGCCCCGCCTCAAGATCAGCGATGTCACCGTCGCGGACCTGGTCACCCACCGGTCGGGCATACGCGACGCCGAGTCCCTGCTCTCTCTCGCCGGCTTTCGGGACCTCGACCACTACACGGCCGACGACCTGCGAACCCTCGCCTACCGCCAGGACCAGCGCGCCGTCCCCGAAGGCCGCTTCCTCTACAGCAACACCAACTACCTTCTCCTGGCAGAGATCCTGGAAACGGTCCATCGCACCACGCTGCCCGACCTCGCCCGGCACCGCGTTTTTGGTCCGCTCGGTATGCACGCCACCCACTTCAAGACGGACCCTCGCCAGGTCATCCCCGGAGCCGCATTCGCCTACCAGGCCACCCACCACGGCTGGCGGCACACAGAAGTGCCGGTCACCCTGCCCGGCCCCGGGACCCTGTGGACCACCGTCGGCGACCTCGACCGCTGGCTCATTCACCTCCTCCAGCGCTGGCAGCACCCCCACCAGCTCCCCTGGCAGGAAGCTGTCGACTACGAGCCCAGCGACCACGAGCCCTACCTCTACGGCCCGGGGCTCTACGCCGACGCTCGCCCCGGCCGCGATGCCGTCTTCCATTACGGTCACGAACAAGGCTTCTCCGCGGCTGCCCACGTGGAGGCGCCGGGGCTACGCGTGATCGCCCTGTCCAACAACGCCGGGCTCTCGGCCGACCGCGTCACCGCCGCCATCCTCCGGAACCTCCACCAGCAACCGACGCTGGCCCCAAAGGAGGCCCTCGTCCGCGCGGCCGTCGTGGAGCGAACCCCGGGCACTACCGCACGGACCCGGTCCACACTCGACGACTACAGCCAACACACAGAGCTCGGCACATTCACTTGCGACCAGGCCCCCGGCAGCCTACGGCTCACCTGCAGCGACAGCGTCCTCCACCTGTGGCGTCGAGGCACAAGAGACGAGCTCACCCTCACAGGGCCTGGCGTCTACGCTGGCAACGGCTACGCCCTCACGCTATCTTCCAGCACGAACCAGGTCGACTGCTTCACCCTCGACCTCGACCGCGCCCCCGGACTCGCGTACATCCGCCAGTAGCCATCCATCGCGAGGCTGCTTCCCAGCCCCGCCTCACCGCCTGGTAGATGGTCGAACTGAGAAGCTCCCAATGCTGGACCACACGGTGATTCCTACGGTCGCTGGCAGCCTGCGCTCATGAAAACTGACGACAACTGCCGCGTCGGCAAGGATGGCGCCTACTGCCGCCCCGCTCGCCGAAGCATGTCCTTGATCAGCTGTCACGAACGAGGCGATCACGATTCGGGCGTTCGAGCCGGAGGCGCGGGTAGCCTTTCTGGCTACAGCCGCAGCCGCGCCTCCGCTGAACTTCGGTGCCGCCAAGGTTCCGGCTACTCTGTGTCAGCTACCGCGTCGTCCAGGTCGAGCTCTCCCTGCTTGCTGCGACGGACAGGCTGACTCAACCAGGTATCGAAGTCGTCGTCCGCCACAGCGAACCAGTCCTTAAGCGCCTTCTTTAGCGCAGAGTTTGCTTGATTCTCTGCAAGGGGGCGGAGGTCATCCACCTTCGCCGTCGGCTGGTTCGTCTTAAGGGCCCGGAGCTGCTGCTTGATACACAGATCCAAATACATACGGCGGGCTTCGCCGACCTTTTTGTCGAACTCTCCGCGGTCCGGAAGCCACGGAGCAATGTGGGACCATGCCGCGGGAACCGCCAGGGCCTGCATCCAGAAGTAGCGAAAGTAGACAGCCTGCGCCGACTCCATATTCCCGATCTGGTTGATCGGGTTCGTGATGCCGGTTTTATTGAAGGCAGCCTTTCGGTCACGTGCCCGGGTGTGCTCGACCTGGAAGAACGCGTTCAATGCTTCGACAAGGGCTTCCGCGAATGCCGGAAGATCCTTGAGTGAGACACCGCCGGGCTGCACCTTACGCATTTCCCACAGCGACCCCATGGTCATGATAAGGCCGAGTTGGCAGGCGTGGGTGTTGAGGACACTATACGCATCCTTGCAACGCTTGACGCGCTCAGGGCGAGTCGAGGCAAGATACTCCTGGGCACGGTACTGATCGAAGTCCTCCTCCTTCCCCTTAAGTGCTTCCCAGGCTCGGATCACATCCGACTTGGGCAGCCGGCGATCCGTAGCATCCCTGTGTTCCAGGTAGTGATCGTGACTGTCCCGCAGAGTCCAGAACACGCCCACGCCGCCAAACAAGGCATCATGGGCAAGGGCCGCAAAGGTATCGGCGACATGCCAGTCGTCCTTGAGTTTGGTCAGGGCGCTGGCGTGCGCCGCGTACGGCGTGGTTTTCGAGAGCAGAGTCAGAATTGCCCTACCCCATGTTTCTTTGAACCTTGCGCTGATGGCATCCATCTTGCCGAGGGGAAACTGCTTGTCACCGAGAGAGTCTCGATCGAAGGAGATCCCACCATCCTCGAAGTATCGCTCGAAAAGAGTGGCTACTTCGAGCTGCCCCCTCATAAAGTCATCCTTTTGTGAGTCACTCTCCTTCCCGGAGATCCCCTGGGCGACATTGGTGAGGTACTTCGACGGGCCGAAGATGCAGCGATTTACGGCCATCTTGAGCAAGTTGATGTTTGTGAGTACAGACCATCGTGCGGGCCGGTAGCTGTTGACTTCGGGGTTGTCGTACTCCACTGCGTACAAGGGAAGGTAGGAGTCGTCGCTCCGACTGCGCAGCTCACTGAGCATGCTGCGAGTGAGGACATTCGACAATTCAGCGTCAGAGAGCAGGATGATCCGGGACTCGCTCGGGGGGCGAGCCTCTTTGTTGACGTCGACGAACAGCTTGCGAGCCGCTTCGTGGGGTCGGGATCCTTCCCCGGTCTGGCCCGGGAACCAGCACACGGTGACCGGGACCTCGACCTTCGACAGGTCGGGCTCACCAGCACCATGCCGTTCCAGGACTCGCCTGACCTGATGCTCATAGAAGGAGCGGTACTTCACCGCGGACGTTTCCTGCCATGAGTTCGTCAGAGTGCGCTCAATCGCGAGGAGCGCCATCGCACGGTGCTGACCGTCGAGAACCACCAGGCTCGACTCAGAGCGGTTCCACCATAGTTTGCCCACGTTGGCGCCATGAGGCTGCCCATCGGAGCCCAGGAGCCGGTGGACCTGGAAAGCGCTGCCAGCACGCTGTTCCTGCCAACTGGCGTCGTCAGCGTTGATGGATGCAAGCTCGCCAAGTTCAGGGAAGGAGGTGGGACGCTTGTTGCGGAAGGGCAGCAGAACGGCAACGATCGGAGGGAAGAAGGCGGGACCTGTCGTCTGAGGTTTGAGCAGGTAGGGGATCAGGTTGACCGCCACCCGGTGATCATCCAGGTCGCGTTGGAGGAGCTGGTTGAAGTCCAGGTCGCCGGCGTCCATGACTTCACGGACGGGCGCCAGGCTCCTGGTCAGTTGACGCTCGGGCGTGTCTGCGTCACCGCCCAGGCGCGCCTTGGTCATGATGTAGTCGACTCGCCCCGCAGGAGTGTCAAAACTTCCCCACGTGCCCTGCACGTAATCCCGGAACGTGAGCCTGCTACCCGAGCCGAACATCCTTCACTGCCTTCCTGCGCTACGTACGTTGTGGGTGCCGGCAGCTCCCGCTGCACGGTCGCGATGCGATGACGTTGAGTGTCCTGACATCCTGCAAGGTCACGGCGTTCCCGGGGCCCGATCCAACAATTGATGTTGGCGTAGCCGACAGAACAAGCCATAACAGCTTGATGTGGCACCCGGCCGCGCCGGAGGATGCAGGCTTCCGGCGCGGCTCAGCGATCAGTCGTCCTTCAGCTCTTCCTTGAGCAGGACCCCGGTGAACATGCCCCAGTAGGTCCGCAGCTGGCTGAACTGCTCGTCCGGGTTCTCATGCTGGGCCTCAGCGCGTGCATAGGCCATGAATAGGAGGTCGATCGCCGCTTCGGCGCGGCGCGCCAGGTCGAGGACATCCTCCGGGCTCATGCCGTCGGCACCCTCGTCAGCGATCTTCTTGAGCGGTCCGTAGACGTCACGGAAGAACGAGTGCCGGTGGTTGAACTTCATGACGGACTTGCCGTTGAGGTGATGAATCTCGAGGAACTCCTTGCCAGGCCAGCTACCGTCGAGCAGTGTGATGGGTTTTGTCCGGATCTGCTCTCGGAGCTCATCGATCTTGGCTGCATCAACTTGAGGGTCAAGTCCCATGTCTTCCGCAGCATGCTGGACAACTTCCTCCTCCTGCTCCGGGGTGGCGCTTCGGCCTGCAACACCCCTCGGCAGACTGGGATCGGTCCGCTCGGCAACAGCCATGCTGCTGCTGTGTTCACCGTTGATGAGGCGATCGCGCGTTTCGACATCTCCCCAATACTCGCGAATCTGCTTGCGAGCCTGGAGCATGGGTCGCTTGAGCCAGTCGCGCAGTTGGTTGCGAAGCTTTGTCACAGGCTCGGCGCCGCGCTTAACGTTACGGACTTGGAAATAGTCGTCCAGGTCAGCGGGGAAGCTCACCTCGATTGCGACGTAGCGGAGCACCTTGTCAGTGCGGCTCGCCTCGAGGAGGTGGGGCACGACATCGTAATAAATCTCCCGACCATTGCGCAGGATGCTTACCCTGGCGGAATTATCGGCGTTGATTTGGAATTCGCGGATGTCCTCGCCTCGGTGGTCACATTCGCCACCCGCGCCCTTCCAGGGGCGAAATTCCGCTGGAACTAGGGCGACGGAGACATGAACCTTGTGGCCGTCGACATCGAGGTCGCCTTCCTCGATGAGCTGACCACGCGGGTCAAGCTTCTGCGGCTTGTACCTTGCGATAATGCGGGGGTTGTCTCGCAGGAACAGGGGGTCGTGCAGAGTGACTACCTTGTGGTCCAGCTCGAAGGTGCGTCCCGTGTCGATGTAGGTGCGGTACGCGCGCGCGATGAACTTGCGCAGATCCGAGAGCTTCTCCTCCAGGGAGGTTCCGTACGTTCCCCCGCTGGACAGGCGGTCGATCTTGCCGAAGACGACAACAGTCCCTGATGCCAGGGGTCGGCCGTCCCGCCCAACCATCAGCTTGGCTGCCTCTTCGGGCCAGTGCGATACCTCTGCGGCAGCGATGTACTGCTGCTTACCGCTGCTGACCTCTTCGAGGTCGATGTAGCTGTGATGAATCTGGGGGTCGTTGGCGCGCTTACTGTAGACGTCGATGCGCTCCCCCAGACTGAGGCCGGCGAGCTTAAGGCCCATCCCAAAGCGGCCGAGGCCATCTCGCTGGTTGTAGCGAGCGCTATAGCCCATCGATAGGACGTTGTGCATGATCGCCGGGTCGATTCCCACCCCATTGTCGGCGATGATGAAGCTCTCGATTGACTTCTTCTTCGCCCCATAAATGGGCAGGACACGAATGAGAGTCGCTTCAGCCTGGATCGAGTTGTCCAGTGGTTCGCCGATCGCAGCAGTGAGGTCAAAGCCCGCATCGCGCATGGATTCCAAAGCGCGATCGATTTGGATGATATTGGCCCGCTGGCCATCGGGGGCGAGAAGAATCGGGTTCGTCATTGCGCGTCCTCGTTCCTTGGTGTGGAAGTCTGCGGCAGGTGTCGAAATTTCTGGGCAGACAGCTGCGCAGGCAGACAGAAGGTGCAGGAGGTCGTGTGAAAGTTCGGGCGATCCGGATGTATACGGTTCACCAGATGGGGCGACAGTGCATGAAACAGAGCGCACTCCATTTCAAAAGCATTCCCGGGGGTGTGATGCACGTCGTACGAGAAATACGAGCCGGCGCGGTCGGTACAGTGCCGAAGCAGCCGACGCCGGACATCCGTGTCGCTGCGTCCCACGTAGCGCGGCACACCGGTGGACGTGTACAGCACGTAGGTGCCGACGACGGACGCCGGAATCAGGGCCCGGATAAGCCAGGGACTCATCCTGACGAGTCGGGCGCTCACTCGGACAACACCGAGGCCGCCCACAGCCGGCGGGCTCTGTTTCGGGCGCGGCTGATTCGCTCCCGCATGCGCGGCACGGGCTGCCCCTGCTGAGCGGCGAGGCTCTCCGCGTCCTCACCCTGTGCGAGGGCCTGGAGCACCGTGCGGTAGGCGGGCGAGATGCCGGGCTCTCTGCGGAGCCACTCGAAGAACTCGACGACGGGGTAGCCCTGGTCTACGACCCCGTGTTCGGCGTCTGCCGCTTCGGGGGCGGTGTACGGGGCGATTGCTCTGCGTCGTTCCAGCGTCTCGTAGGCATGGCCCATGGCTGACCGTACGCGGTACTCCGCTGGTGTGGACTCGTCAGAGGGGTTGCGCAAGAGCTCATCGAGGGCGCGGTCGATCCGGTCGAGCTGGTAGGTGTCGCAGGCGCCAAGGGCGCGCCGTTGCAGCGCAATAAGGGCCCCCTCGACGGGGTGGCTGATCATGTTCGCTCCGTCTTGTCTGGCGGCGAGCCCCATGCGGTGGCTCGCGTCCGAAGGTGAAGCAGTGCTTGTTCGGTTGTCCCGTGAGGGTACTCGATCGCAACGACCATTGGGGTGAAACCCGTTGGGTCGTACGGCTGCTGACTGATCCTCACTTGTATAGGTCGGGTAGCGACCCTTGTTGTTGCAGTGACTCTGGGAAAATTTTCTACCTGCGGCGACTACGGAGACAGACTCCCTGTTCAGGACGCACGAGGGCCCGCCCTTCCGAGAGGAAGGGCGGGCCCAAGGACATATCTGAAGCGGGTCGCTACCCGGTGGCCGTGGAGACAAGCTGCTCGACCGAGCGGAGGTCACTGCGGCCGGCCAGGAACCCGATGCCGCGGTGAAGGTGGACTGTCAGCGTCTTGGAGATGGCCTCGTCGGAGAGCTCTTCACCGTCCATCAGGCATCGCTGCTTGAGCAGTGCGAGGTAGATGTCTCCGTAAGGGTGGGAGAACGTCTTCCACGACATCTCGACGTTGGAGTCTGTCGTCACTTCCCTCACCAGTGGGGTGGATGAGTCTCGGAGTGACAGGGCAAGCGCCCACCTGCACAGCTCGTTCCACTGGGTCAGACCGGTGTTGCGCTTCAGCCAGATGAGCTGCTCTTTCGCCGTTTGTGAAAGGCGAACCGTCTCAAGCGACATGCGGGACTCCTGCGGTCCACCAGTATCCAGCCTCGACGGTGGTGGTGAACGTTGTGTCGTCATGAACAAGGGTGTAGGTGTGCGCGAGAGACGGCTTCAGCCGGCCCAGAAGGTTCTCGTCGATCTCTTCGTCAGTGGACAGCAGGAGCACCTGCCGCCCCGCGTTGGGGAAGTAGCGATCGGCTAGGTGCTGACGGTGTCGGCTGTCGAGGCGGCCGAGAGGTGTGTCGATCACACTGGGGAGCCGGTTGCCAGCAACCTTGGCGAGGCCCCACAGGAGCGAGATGGCCAGCAGCTGCCGCTCGCCGGCGCTGAGGCGGCCGGGATCGATGGGTTCCCCGTCGGAGTCCGCGAGGGTGAGGTTGAACTTGTCCGTGTCGATCCGCAGGTCGTGGATGAGGCCACTCTTGCGCATCAGTGCCTTGAAGCTCTGAAGGACAGCGACTTCCAGACGGCTGATGTGACGGCGCAGCAGGGCAGCGCCGAACTTTTCGAGCGTCTCGCGCGCCTTGTCGGCGTAGGCGACGATGCGATTCAGTTCCTCCATCTCGATCAGTGTCTTGACCCGCTTCTGCTGCGCTCGCTCCAGGTCGGCACCAATCCGGTCGCGGCGACTCCTGGCCTCCTCCAACTGCTCCTCCCCACGCCTGAGTTCCGCCTTGGCTACGGCGAGTTCATCCATGGCCTCGTTGCGCTCATCAACAAGGTCTTTGATGAGTTTCTTGTCCGGAACGCCAGCAAGGAGTCGATCTGCGTCGTCAAGATGGTCAACCGTGGCCGCGGACTCTTTGAGGAGCTCGCGGGCGCGGGATGCATCTCGAGAGAGTGCTTCATTGAGCGCCGAGAGCTGTTGGAGCATGTCAGTCGGGAGTTCGAGGCTCTGCTTGAGTTCGGCTGCACTCTCACGCCGGATACGGTCCGTGGTCAGCTTCTTCTTCAAAGCCGTACGGGCGGCGGGAGTTACGGAAGCCGGGAGTTGATCAAGAAGCCATGCGTCGCGCTCTTCCAGAACACCCACGACTCGCGTGGCGTCATCAGCTTCCTTCTCTCGCGCTGCCTGGTCACGGAGGGTCGCCAGCTGCTGAGGGAGCATGAGAAGAGGAAGAGGACCCTGGGCGAGGGAGCGCAGCGTGTGGCGCTGGGCTGCCAGTCGATCGGCGATGGCTGCCCGATCACCTTCTAGCTCTTTCTGGCGTTCGAAGAGTTTTCCGCCGGCCCGTTCGAACGACTTCTCTACCTTGTCGAGGTGTACCTGAATCCGATCACATCTGGATCGGGTACTGGCGAGCATCTGCGTGCGGTCGAAGACATCCTGCTTCGCGGCTTCGTGATCTGCTTCCTGGGCATTGATCTGGTCAATGACGGCTTGGTCTTCGTTGGACAGACGTTGGCGACGCTGGAGCGCGAGTAGATCAGTCCGGAGCTGCTCTACGGTGCTCACGCCCAGAAGCGAATGCACTGCTGATTCGATCACTGCGGCCGCCCGCTCGGGATCCGCCAGAGACTCGATCTTTTCACCGTCGAAGAAGAAGAGCGAGGCAACTTCAAGCGGCAAAATGTCCTCGACGTGGTCGGGCCACCCGTCGCTGAGGATCCGGTCAAACTGGCCGTCCACAAGGACGCTCAGCTGTTCCTTGAGCTGCTTGCCGTTCAGGTGCCAGCTCCGGACGACCCGGTAGTGCCTCTCCTGGCCATCCACGATGATGGAGAACTCCAGGGTGATCTCCGCACCCTCGGCAGGGTTCGCCTTGCGATTAATGCTCTCTCGCAGGTAGGAGTCGTAGGAGCGGCTCCCTCGACCGCTGCAGCGTGCCCGCGGGCCGTAGAGCACCAACTGGATGGCGTCGAGCAGGGTCGTCTTCCCACATCCGTTGAGCCCTCCGATCAGAATGATCGGGCGCCCCGGCTGGACGCTCAGGTCAAGGCTCTGCCGGCCGCGGTAGGCGCCGAAATCATGGAGCTCGATGTTATGAAGGTGCATCAGTGATCTCTTCGTTCAGCGTCACGTAGGTCGGGGCGGTGTTACGGATCTCCTGCTTACGCTTCGCGAACGCCAGGGCATCTTCTTCGTTCTCGTAGAAGCCCTTCTTGATCGCCTTTTCCAGCTCCTTGAAGAGTCCGGAGCGCCGTGTCATCGTGCGATGCTGCCGCTCGACTGCGAGGAGTTCACGCGTCATCGTGAAGTGGATGTCATCGCCGTCGCATACTTCCTTGAGGAGGTCGATCTCCTCTGCACCGAGGACAAGCTGCTCATCAAGGGGGCGGCCCGGAAATTCTTCTCCCGTGGCCTTTTCATAGATCGCAGGCAGGGTGTCCTCGACCTCATGCTTGTCGAAGACCCAGATGCGGCGGATCTCGTGGAGTTCTTCCATCGTGATCAGCTCGATGCCACGCACACTCTCGGGTGCGATGCGCCTCACGAGTGTCTGGGCTTCAAGGAGCTTCCTCAGCCATGTTTGGCGTGCATCCTGTGTGTACGGCCCCTGGATGACGCCATCGTGAAAGAGCTGAACGTTTCCGTTCATCCGGCGGAAGTCCCGGGTTTCCTTCTCTTTCGACACGTCGTCGAGTTCGTTGCGGAGCGCCAGGAGAGGCCTCATCCACTCCTTCTCCTCATCGTTGCGGATCATGGCGGTCATGGACTTGTCCTTGTCCACGAGCGTGCACGTCCAGCATCCGAATCGGCTGTCACCACAGGAAGGAGTGGTGTCATCCACAACCAGGGGACACTCCGAGTCCTCGGAGGCTCCCTGGTACATCGTCAGGAGATCCTTGTTTCGATGTCCCCATGCGTTGGAGTATTGCATCAGGAACATCCAGACCTCGTCAGTACCCCATGCTTCGATAGGGCTGTAGATCAGGGAGTTCGGTAGGTTTCCGTTGGGCGAAAGACGGTCTCGTACGCGACGCTTTTCGTGCTTGGCCATGACGCGGGCGCGAATCTGACTCTCGGTCTTTCGAATTCCGAGGACGAGGATTGCCTCACCGTGGCGACGGACGACGCGCCGGATGAACGCGTTCGACGGCTTGATCTTCAAACGCTCGGTGCACCAACGGAACTTGGGGCGAGGTGCAGGGTAGCCGCGTCCAATGAGGTTTACCCAGAAGGTGTCTTTGACCTCAGGGATCAGCCGGTGTGGCTTGATGGGGAGCTGTTGTTCTGCTGCTGCTTTCCCCATGGTGTCGAGGGACTGCGTGACCCAGGCAGCCACGACGGGGTTCTCAACCAGAGTGTCCGTGCTGATCACGTGCACGGGCTTGGTGCGCTGATCGGCCGGCAATCCCTGGAGGGCCAGCCAGACGAGCTGGAGCACAGCAGTGGAGTCCTTGCCACCGCTGTAGCCGATGACCCAAGGCACCTCGTCAGCGGTGTAGAGCTCGCGGATCTCTTCCGTGAGCTCGCTGACGACTTCGGCGAGGGCTCGCCCCTGGAAGGGGGCCGACGGCTTGGGGGTGCTCATGAAACTCCTCGCAGGTATGCGTCCTCTACACGCTGCTCTTCTGGACTGAGTTCGAGCTTCATGTGACGACGCAGGTAGTTCACAGTCAGGGTCAGGTTCTGATGGCTCTTCGACACGCGACCGCCGATCATCGCGCGCCCTTCCCAATCAGGGTTGGTGCGGGACCAGTCAACCGAAGTCAGAGGCCTGAGCTTCGACTCCCACACCTTGGGGGACTCGGAGGTCCGCAGGAGTGAGTTCCCGATCCTGCCGAGGGCGTGTAGGGCGATCCCGTGGCTGTGGATGTAGTCCTTGCGCACCTCAGGCGCCGCGAGCTCACGGCGGCGCACCATCCCCCACTCGGGCACTACTGGGTCGACCGACTCCCAGAATGCCTCAGCTAGCTGCTGGGCCTTGTCCTTTTTGAGGTCCAGCCCGTGCAGGAGCGACTGTGTGGCAGAGGCGAGGGCGCTCAGGGTGAAGAGCTTGCGGGACCGCTGAGCCAGCGTGCTGTTCTCCAGGTCCACATGCCCCTTGAAGACAGGGGACTTCATGGCCAGGAGACGAGCCATGATTGCCAGGTCGTCTCGATGGTCATACAGAACACCGATCGACCGTTGTGGCCGGACTGCATGCCGGTTGAGGTCCGCGAACATCTGCTGGCATCGAGCGAGGCCTGCATCGTGGAAGAAGACGACAGCGATTGTTTCCTCGCCGAGGTCGGGATTCTCCTTCAACGCCTGCTCAATGGCGGCGCGTCGATGCTGTCCATCGTTGATCAAGAAGCGAGCAGCCATGGGGATGCGGATCTGGCCCGCACGCATACCCATGCCGGAGTCGGAGATGCTTTCGAACCGCATCTCCCCGTCGACGGATGCCGTGAGCGCGCTGAAGACGTAGTCGTCAGGGTTCTCAACGATGTAGCGGGTCAGGGCCGGAAGCCGCCCCTTGTTCAAGGTGCGCTGGGCTCGAACCTCTGGCGCCAGCTCGTCGTCGTCGAACAAGAAGATCTTCGGGATGAGCCGCAGAGGGCACATGGACACGTAGAACTCGCGTCCTGCCTGAACGCCTCGGATGGCTGGAAAAATGTAGTCAAACCCGGCAGACGTCGCGGTGTCGACGAGCTTCGAAGAAGGTGATGATCCCACTCACGTAACGGTATCGTACGTCAGGTAAAAGACGTACACAGTGTGCTGGATTAACGCTCAGAGGTGTGGTGGGGCTCGTGGTGACCTATCTCGATGTTGCGGCTACGACACGCGTGGACCCGCGTGTGGCCGACGTGGTGATGCACTGGATGACCGAGGACTTCGGGAACGCCGGGTCTCGAACGCACGAGTATGGGACCCGTGCGAAGCGCGCGGTACAGGAGGCACGCGAGTACCTCTCCGGCACAGTCCACGCCGAACCCGATGAGTTGATCTTCACCAGTGGGGCTACCGAGAGCAACAACATCGCTCTGCTCGGCCTTGCTCCCCATGGTGAGCAGACCGGACGTCGTCACATCATCACCTCGGCAATCGAGCACAAGGCGGTGATTGAGCCCCTGGAGCACTTGCAGTCTCGCGGCTTCGAGGTCGACTTCATCAAGCCTGGCTCGTCGGGCAGGGTTCCCGTCGAGGCAGTGATGGAGCGGCTGCGCCCTGACACGCTCCTCGTCTCCCTCATGCACGTGAACAACGAGACGGGTGTCGTGCAGCCAGTAGCCGAGCTCGCTCAGCTTCTGAGTGCGACCCCGACGTACCTGCATGTCGACGCTGCGCAGGGGTATGGGAAAGTCCCCCAGGATCTGACCGCACCGATCGACATGATCAGCGTGAGCGGCCACAAGATTGGTGCTCCCAAGGGCGTGGGGATGCTGGTGATCCGCCGGCGCGGCTGGGACAGGCTGCCGCTGCAGCCGATCATGTTTGGCGGCGGTCAGGAACGGAAGCTGCGCCCGGGGACGTTGCCTGTGCCGCTAATCATGGGACTGGCCGAAGCGGCGAAGATCTTCGCGAAGGGTCACGCCCAGTGGCATAAGAACGCGGTGGACCTCCGCACCCGGCTCCTGGAGGCACTCGCGAAGACACGGTTCCGGATCAATGGAGACCAGGATCACGCGGTCCCGCACATCCTCAACCTGTCCTTCGACGGTGTGGACGCTGAAGCGCTCATTGTCATGCTGAAGCAGCATGTAGCTGTCGCGACAGGCTCTGCGTGCACGAGCGCGTCGTACACCCCTAGCCATGTACTCACCGCCATGGGGCTGCCTGAGGAGGTGGCAGAGAATGGCCTCCGACTGTCCTGGTTCCCGAGCCAAGCGGCCGACCTCGATGTTGAGGAATTGGCTACCCGGATCGCATGGATGCAGCCCGACTCTGCCTGATCGCTCAATCTCCCGCCCGACGCACTAGCCGATGTCCCCGAAGAGCCCGGCCGCAGCGGATGAGCTCCGCCTCCCAGCCGCTCTCTCTGCCGATGAGGTGAGGGTGCTCGTACAACCCCGCCTTCTCCTCTGCAGCTGTCAGTCGCTTGTATCGGCCGACGTCTGGGTCCTCGGGGCTTAGGAACTCGTGCTTGCGATGCAGCAGAGGCCGGTCATCGGAGTGGGAGTGGAGGGTATGGGACGTCTCCAGCGTCTTCATCTCGACCTGGTAGGAGGACAGCATCCGTGGATGTGGATCGTGATCGAAGTCGGGATAGTCCAGCCAGCTCACTGCCCGTCCACGGTGTAGCAGTTTGGCAAGGGTCCAGGCTTGTGGACGGCCCGCGGCGATCGAGGCGCAGTGCTCGTAGAGGCGGAGCACTGTTGGCATTTGGTGGAGGGCCCGCTGGTGCACGTACAACGCGGTCGGCGTCAGCTTTCCGACCCCGGAGGCGTTCATGGCTCCTCGGATGTACTCGTCGTCGCGCAGCTTGAGCAGCAGCCGGTCCGATCGCCGGCACGCCTCTCTGTAGGACGAGAAGAAGGCCCGGATGTCGCATTGAATGTTGAGTGGGAGCCCGCTGAAGGGACCGCGGCCATTGAAGAGCTCCACAGCGAGGAAGAGCAGAGTGTTGAGCGTCGTTCGCTTGCAGCCGCGCTGGACCTTGGCCTGATCTGCGGAGTCACGTACGAGCCGGCGGATCTGGTTGGGGCGCAAGTGCCCTAGCAGCTGTGCCACGGGGCGGGGAACTTCTTCCATGCGAGGCAGGCGCCCGCGGCGTTCAGCGTGATCGACGACTGCAGCGATTGCCGAGACCGTGTCGCTTGACGTAAGCCACTCGGCATCCGGGAGGATGCGTTGAGCGAGGTATCCAAGCCGCGCCGTCTCGTCCTTGAAGGCGTAGACAACCCCAGGCGCCGCGGAGACTGTTCGCACACCAGTCACTTCTTCCACGTACATGCGTAGCTCGCCCGGACTGTAAAGATGCTGAAACGTCTGTCGACTAGTGAGTAGCCCGTCCCCGAACCTCTCTCCTTTGACCTTCGATTTTTCCCACGTCAGCCGAGCGGAAGCGACGAGGACAGTGCCCGCAAGGTCCCAAGCTTCCTTCAGCGTCCTGCGACGCTCCTGGGGATCTTCGATGACGTTGAGTACGTAGGTGAGGAGCACAACGTCGGCCGGCTCGAGACTCGTCTCGGGCTGATAGAACGGATCCCATCCGACTGCCCTAAAGGCCAGTCGCTGGAGTGCCCGCACATCGCCGCCGCGGCCACATCCGTAGTCAAGGACCGTGCGGTCAGGGGCTACCTGGTTGTCGATTACGGCCTGTCTGGCTGGCACTGAGACGCTTGCTCGGCTGATCGCGGTCAGTCTGCGGTCGCTGCTCCAAGCCTGCTGCACCATGTTCACGCCCTCGCACCCTCGCACGGCTGGGGAGGGAAGCGAGATTAGCGGTGGATCGACTCGGTCGGCGGCGGAGCCGTTGAACTAGTGCTTCGCCATGGCTTGACGCTCGCGGCGCTTCTTCTTGATCCAGTCGTGCATGGCCTCGACCAGCGCGTCCGATGGGGTGCGCTCTTCACTCGCGGCGAGGGCTTCGAACTCCTCACGGAGCTGCTTGGGAGGGCGAAAGCCCATGACCCTGGTCTGCCCAGTGCGCGGCCTGCCGACCATGACGCCCCTTCTGTTTCTGTTTAACAGAACCTAGCACTCACCTGTGGCGGCGACTTGACGCACGACACCCAGCGGGGCATTCTTGTTAAACAGAAATATGACCTGGCCAGTAGGAATCCATTTCCTAGCGGATTCCTTATGGCCAACCTATGCCGGCTGGAGTGAGCCCCAGGGGCCCACATTCGCCGTAGGTCGTCAAAGAAGGGTTGGCCTCTGTGGGTGACCGTCCACGTTGTGAGGGTGGGGAGTCGTACGGCTGCCGCGCGTGGCCGGTCTGGAGAGTCCGCTGGAAGGGTGACTCTCTGGATCGGAACTGGTTCCATGCCTGCGGGCGCCACCTGAATCAGATCGCCTTGAGACAAGCATCGGATGTCGGTGTGAAGCTAGATCTCGTTCGGATCCTGGCAGCCTGACCTCAAGGGCGGCGGGCTATCGGCGCCGCCAAAGGATCTCGTTCTTGAGGCTGCCGAGGGGAACCGGGGCCCCGCTTGAGTCTGGCTCCGCAGCGTTGTCCTGCATCGCCACCCGCAGGAATCTGGACTGGTCGCGGTGGCAATCTCGCCGCCAGCATCCAGGCTGCGAAGCCGGCCTCTGACGGGACCCATGAGCACTTTTCAAGAGTTGCGGATCGGGTGATGCGTGATCGGGGCCAGGGTCTTCGAGGTTAACGGCTTGCGCTCGCCGGGAGCCTCCTCGACGCGGCGGCGGTCCACCCGGGGCGCGGCGATCGCGACCGGACTGGCCGGCCCTGACGGCGAATTGAGGGCGGCTGGACGGTGGATGACTCCGGGCCTTCTCCCCTCTGTGAGCGGTCGCACCGCCACGGCAGGGATAGGGGTACATCTATGCACCACTGAAGCCCACCTATCCGGTACTACTGGCGCTAGACCCGGGTTGAGTTCACGGCGCTGACCACCCGATACCTTCCAACAGACGGGTAGGAGGAGCCTCGTGGAGGCCACTGGGGGCGCGCCCTGTGAGTAATCTATTCGCGTCAGAACTCCTCACTACTCAGAGACAAGAGAAGGCGCCTGACCGATCTGACTCAAACGAGTTGAGCCAGTTGTCCTAACCGGTGAGCGAACAGAGTCAGTCGCGAGTGACCGGCTCCAGTCAAGATCAATCACCTATGCGCTATGGCCCCTAAAGGGCAGACGGAAGCCTTAGAGCACCCCTACTGTTTCCGCATGAGCCTGATCGACGGCGGTGTGCCGTCCCCGGATTGGGTCGCGTTGGACATGGAGGCCATGCTCCGGGAATGCGACGGCACGATCGCCTCGAAGGACGATGAACTACGTCGTTTGGAAGAGGCCATCGAGACGCTCAAAGGCAAGGTGACCAAGGCCACCGAGGAACGTCAACAGGCCGTCCTTGCCCGGCAGAAGGCACAGCACGTACTGGACAAGCTCCACGCCGCCATCGAGGAAGCCACGGGCCTTCGGGCCACACGGGGCCACGGCTCCAGTCGACTCCGGATCGTGCCCCCTCCGACGGATCCCGCAGTTGCGCCCCCGGCCGAAAGTGAACCCGTCGCGGCGCCGATCGCCCCGATCCGGATCGCGGGCCCTCGCTCAATCGCCGCGATGAAAGTGGTCAGCGGAGACCCACGCCGCTCATGGAGTGCGGGCGAGGTCGGACGGCTGCTCGAAGGCGAGGCCAAGGGGGCGAACCGGCGCACGCGCTGCCTGCTGGACAACCTGCACAAGCAGTCCGCCCTTGAGAAGGTCTACAGCGCCGACGGCAAGCGGACGTACTACCGGCTCGCGGCCACATGGGAGGCCGCCTAGAGGCAGGCCCAACACAGGCGACCGCCGCCCCAAGCACGGCCGTAGTTGTCGAGGCCACACCGTGCGGGGGCGGCGGTCTCAGCGCGGCTCAGCCGCCATCTCTGACGCTAGCGGCAAACGTTCGCCTGCGTGGGATGTTCGGCTAATTCCCCATTCCGGGAGATCGAACATCTATGCATTTCGCGAAATTACTTCCGCCCAGGCTCCCACTAATCTGCGCCCGGTCGCGCCTGCGGGGGGATTGGTTGCTGAACAACCCCGTTGTCATCCTTCGGCCAGTCCAGGTGCTGCGGCCACAGCATTACGCCAAGCTCGGCTTCCAGGCACCCCAACGTGAAGGCGTCAGACCAGGTCGTGCCCGCCAGGATGTTCGCAATGACCTGCCGGTTCACCCCAGCCCGGGCAGCGAGCACGTTGGCACTCACCTGCTGCCGTTCCATTGCTTCCGCCAGCGCCCGCGCGACCGCCTGGATGATCTGCGCCGCTCGGAAGTCGTCCATCACTGCGTACGGCCAGTTGGCGTCGAGCGCGTACTCGAACGGCTTCTTGTGGCGTCTCGTTCCTCCAGGCACGCGCCCAGTCTGACGGAAGGATCGCCGAGATGCGTACTCACACCCTGCATGCTACTTAAACAGCAGGGGCAGGTGCAGCCCCTCAGCCGGATTCACTCGACAAGACCAGCCCCTCGGGACAGGGCCAGGACACACAACGGAGGTGAGCGATGACGAGACGCGGGCGTTCACAGCTGGGGTCGGACGAGCGGGAGCTACCCACCCACAAGATGCGATCCGACGAACAGCTTCGGGTGATCAGGGCTGCGTGCACGAGTACCGACTCGTTCTTCAATGCCGCACGGCTCGCTGCGGCCACCGGCTTGGACGAGAAGAAGTGCGGTCTTGTGCCGACTTTCGTGTTCACGACTGGCCTGCTGGAGCCGGCGGGTGGGCACTTCTCGAGGTACCGGCCCACGAAGAAGGCCAGCGCGATCGCCGCCGCCTGGGAGAAGAGCGAGGAAGCGGGGTTGCAAGCCCTCCGCTCTGCCTGGAAAGGGCAGTGGTTCGCCCGTGCGATGAGGGAGCGCCTCGGTTACGGACCGGTGCCGCGCGAAGGGTTGGTCGCCCGGCTCCTGATGAACGCAAACGCGGAGAATCACCGCATGCGGCAGGCGGAGGTCCTGCTCGACTTGTTGGTCGGCATCGGAATGGTCGTTCCCGACGGAGACGGCTTCATGAACTGGCACGACGGCCCGTGCTACCAAGGGGCGGAGCAGCCAGGCGGAGCCCCTCCCTCAGGCGGGGAGGGCGAATCGCTGCACGCGTCCGTCCCCCAGCCTCGCCGCCGGACTGCCCCCTCTGCCCGCACCGAATCGGTAGCGGACCCCTACGCCGATCTGGATCTACTCGCCCTGCTCTGCCCGCCCGTGCTGCTCGCGGACCTGGTCCGCCTGAGCAAGGACGAGCTGCTTGAGCTTCACGAGCACCTTCGCGGCATCGCCACCCTGACAGCCAAGCTCAGGGGGCGCCCCGTCTCCTGACATCACGAAAACGGTCCGGCAGCGCCTTCATCCCTTGGCCGGGTTGGCGCTGCCGGACCCCTCCTCCACCCATCGACCGGCGCGGCATGGCCGCGCGGAAGGGGTTTTGGCATGCCCTCACGCAAGGAGAGGAGCGCTGCCCACGGTAGCGCGACCTCGCAACACAGCGGGTGGGATTCACCCGCACGGAACACGCTCCCGGTGGCGACCTCCATGGACAGGCCGACGATCAAGGACACGCTGCTGCAGGTTTCTCGCGTCTGGAAGCAGCTCGCGTGGGACGGGGCGATGAGCATCAACACCGTCGACGAGTACATCGAAGTCATCGAACGGCTCATCAGCTTCGCGCGAGCGCAGCAGGTCACCCAGCTTGATGACATCACCGCGGCCCTGGCCGAGGCCTTCGTCAACGCCCCGGGACACGACCGGCACCGAGGTGTCATCGCTACTCCGGCAGGAGGAACCCGACGGCAGCGTCGTTCCGCGGTGACTTCCCTGTTCACGCATGCGCGGGCGCTCGGGCTCACGAAGGCTGCGCCGATGGTCGACTCCGCAACCATCGCGCGCAGCCCCCGTCAGCCTGGGGCGGACCTGCAGCCGCATGAAGTCGCCCGACTGCAGTTCCACTCCGAAAGGGGCATGCCCGCCACCCGGCACGCCGCGCTGCTTGCACTCCTTCTCGCCGGATTCTGCAGCGCCGAGGTTGGGGCCGCCGCCAGCGGCGACCTGGATCTCGACGCGCGCTCCGTGCACACCAACGGCTCGACCCGGACGTCCGCCCGGAGCTGCCCTCTGGACGAGTGGGGCTGCCAGGTCCTGGGACTACGCGCCGCCTACCTGGGCCGGCGGGGGCCGGGCCCGCACCAGCTCGTAGCAAGTGCCACGTCGGCCCCGAGCGTCGTGCAGTCCAGCGTCGGCTCAGGCTTCGGGGACATCGCACGACGCAGCGGTCTGTCCACCCACACCCGCAAGGTCGAACCCCGCGACATCACCCGCTACGTAGCCCGCAAGATCCTCAATGAGACCGGGCAGCTCTCCGAGGTCGCCCGACGCCTGGGCCTGTCCTCTCTCGATGTCGCCGCTGGCCTGGCCGATCTGCAGTGGCACACAGGCGGTGACGCGGCATGACCGCCCCCAAGAAGCGGACCCGACGCCAGCCGGTGAAGAGGCAACCCGACTACGTGATGGCCGCGATCCCCGACGACACGTTCGGCGCGGCGACCGACCCCCTCCCGCCCAAGAGCCCGGAGGCCCCGCCCCTGACCGCCGACGAGCGGTTCGAGTACCTTCTGAGCAACCCCGACCTCTACGCAGCCGCCCATAGCCTCCCCGGGCCCGGCCGCGTTGGTCGGCCAGCCCACCACCCGCCGGTCGTCTATCTGATCTTCCTCTGCGCGATCTCCTTGTTCGGATCCGCGCGGGCAACCGCGTGCCACCTCCAGCGCCCCCTCTGGTGGGACCTCGTCCGCGTAAGCATCCGCACGCACATGGGCGATGCAGCCGCCGACGCTCTCTTGCCCGTCGGCCCTACCAGGGGGCAGTGGAACTACTACTTCCGCACGAAGCTCAAGCCTTCCTTCGCCGAGGTACGCGACATCAGCCGGGATCTGTGGATCCAGCAGGCTCTCGACCACGGGATGATGAGCGAGACGGGCATGCGGGTCAGCCGGAGCTATCCCGAACGCCACCAGGTCATTCACGCCGATGCCACCGTTGCCTGCCCACCCTCCTCACAGAGGCACCGCGAGACCGTCGACAAGGTGACCGGAGAGATCCGCTCACACCGCGTCGACCCTGACGCCAGCAATACAGTCGAAGGTGGTGGGACCCGCGTGTACGGCAACAAGTTCCTCTCCGCAGCCGTCCGCCTCGGCGGCATCCCACACAGCCGAGTCATCCTGGGCATCGAGTCCATCCGTCACAAGTCAGCCAAGCGCGACCCGCATCGCGACGACGAAGGCACCGCCTTCGTCAAACTCGCCCGATACATCCTCGGCCGAGCCCCCGGCCTTCGCGCCATCACCTACGACACGGCACTCCGCGGATCCCACCGTGCCCCCCTCATCGCAGACGGCCTCGTCGTCTTCACCACCCAGCACGGCGGGCTCGCACCCGAGTCCCTCCAACGCTTCGAGAGCGGTCCATGCCGCCACGACCTCTATGTCGCCGAGGGCCGCGTCTGCGAACGCAAGATCACCATCAACGGCACCACTTACTACACGCCGCTTCCTGTGGGGGAACTCGAACGCCGCCAGTCAAAACGGACCCGCTTCTACCACCGGCTGACCATTCCTTGCCCGGTGGAGGACCACATCCTGCGCATCCGAGTCGACTGAAACCCCTGAGGACCGGGAGATCGATCCCTCGAGCAAGCGGCAACGTTTCAACCGGACCGAACACCTGAGGCAGATCCCGCCGGACACCCACGCCGGCCGCCGCCTCAAGGGCTTCCGTCAGGACAGCGAGTCCCAGCACTCCCGCTTCGACCAGAGCTACCCCCACAAGAGGGTCCCGGCCTACGGGGCCAACGCCGCCCTGCTGATCTACATCGGCTTCGCCTGGCTGAGCAACTCTGTCGCCCGAGCCAAGATCACCCACGCCTTCGCGGCCTGAGCCAGTGCGCACGTATCTCCGCCTACGGATCATGCACCACCCGCTACACTGACCGCGGTGGCTACGCCCTCACGGGCTGCTACCGCGACCTGTCGCCAAGCACGTCTGAACGGTCCGCCCACCTCGGCAGACTTTCGGACACGTTTTCCGACAGATCCCCGCCTTCGTAGCTCAGGGGATAGAGCACGGCTCTCCTAAAGCCGGTGTCGCAGGTTCGAATCCTGCCGAGGGCACGTTGCACGTCGCATGGAGGAGGCCCCCCGCCGGGATGGCGGGGGGCCTTCGGGGTTTTCGGCTGCCAGGAGGGGCGGGCAGGCGATGGGGTCAGCTCAGGCCTCTGGTGCGTTCGCCGATGCGGTCGCCCTGGGGGGCGCCGGAGCGCTTGAGGGCTGCCTTCGTGTGGGCCCCGCCCTTGACCTTGCTGGGGACCGGACCTTCGAAGCCGTGACCCGGCGTGCGGGGCAGATGGGTCTGCTCCGCTGCCTGCGTGATCGCCGTCCGGACGTCCTGCTTGTGCTGTTTACTCATCCCGTCGTCACTCCCTCGGGAAGCACCCAATCGGTCTGCCGTTCGGTCTAACGGGATCGTATGCAGGTATGGGAGCCACCGCACGCCGATCAAGGGCCGTGCAGGAGTTCCTCCGGACACGGGGTGCCCCGGGGGAGCTGGTACTTCGCCGACACCCGGTACTCTCCCGCCGCCGGGGCCAGCAGTTCCGTCCAGACGTCCCCCTCGGCGTCCACCGGGGCCTTGAACAGGCAGCCGGCCGTGTTCGCGTACTGCTTCGGCGCCGTGGCCGCCGCCTTCGACGCGAAGGTCTCCTGCGGCGGCGCCACCGCCCTGCCCGCCACGTCGACCAGCCCCAGCCACGGCGAGTGCGGGATCCGCACCAGGACCCGCCCCGGCTCCCGCACCGCGATGACCAGCTGGTCCGCACCCGCCCGCACCACCGTGGCGGCCCCGGCCACCAGGTCCGTCGGGGCGAGCACCTTGTACAGCTGCCAGTTCGCGTCGCCCCACACCTGCTGGAGGTACGGCAGCCCCTCCCGCACGAGCTTCGCCTCGTCCGCCCCGCCCGAGTCGGGTTTGTCGGCGGGCAGCACCACGTAGTGCACGGCCCAGCGCTCCAGCCAGGACCGGTAGCTCTCGGCCGTGAGGGTGTCGTCGTAGAAGAGCGGGTTGCGCTCCAGGTCGGCCTGGCGGTTCCAGCCGCGCGCGAGGTTCACGTACGACGGGAACGCCGACGACTCGCGGTGGCTGCTGGCCGGGACCACCTCCACCCGCCCCCGGTCGGCGCCCGCTTTCTGGAGCTGGTCGACCAGCGGGGCCAGCTCCCGGTTCCACGCGGCCAGCGGGGTGGTGCGGATGATGTCGGTGATGCTGTTGGCGGTGATCCAGGCCGTCAGCCCGACGAAGGCGAGGACCACCGCGTACCAGTGCCGCGAGCGCGGGAGCGAGTACGGGAGCGCCGCCAGCAGCACCGCGCCGCCGAACAGCATCACGAGGCGGGTGACGTTCGACCCCACCTGGGAGTCGATCGCCCAGGTCAGGAAGACGCCGACGGTGTACACGGCCGAGGCGATCCGGACCGTCTTCCACCGCTTCGGTACCAGGAACAGGATCGCCAGCCCGAACACGAACGGCAGCCAGGCCGAACCCAGCTTCATCGGCTGCGTGCCCGAGAACGGGAACAGCCACGCCGACAGCCCGACCACGGCCACCGGCGCCAGCCCCAGGGCGTACGCCCCCGGCCGCCGCCCACTCAGGAACAGCGCGGCCGCGACCACCCCGAGGAAGAGGCCGGCCACCGGGCTGGAAGCGGTGGCGAGCCCGGCGAGCGGGGCGGCGACGGCGGCCTTCGCCCAGCGCCGCTCGGCCCACTTGCGCGGCCAGCAGAAGACGGCCGCGACGGCGGCCAGCGCGAACATCGCGCCGAGCCCGAAGGTGACGCGGCCGGACAGGGCGTTGCACAGCAGCCCGTACACCCCGGCCAGGGCCGGCCACAGCGGACGCCGCACGGCGCCGCGGCACCGGGTCAGGATCAGGGCGAGCAGCGCCGCCGAGGCGGTGCCGGCGGCCATCATCGTGGTCCGGACCCCGAGCACGTGCATGAGGTACGGCGAGACCACGCTGTACGAGACCGGGTGCATGCCCCCGTACCAGGCGAGGTTGTACGCCGTGTCGGGGTGGCGGCCGACGAACTCCGCCCACGCGTCCTGCGCCGCAAGGTCGCCGCCGCTGTTGGCGAAGCTGAAGAACCAGACGACGTGCAGGACCGCGGCGAGGGCGGCGGCGACGGCCACCGGATGCCGGTGCGCCCAGCTCCCGCCGGTCTCCTCGCGCGGTCCGGTGTCGCGGGCGCGCTCCGGTCGCCTGTACTGCTCAGCGGTGGTCACTGCCGACGCTCTCTTCGCTCTCGTCGCTGCTCTCGTCCGTCGGTCCTCCCCTGCACAGACGCGCTCGGGCGCCCCGGGGTTGTCCGGGGCGCCCGTGCGGCCTGCGGGCCGTCGGCCGTGGACGGTGGCCGTGGGCCTGGGCCGCGGGCCGTCGGCCGTGGGCGGTGGGCCGTGGGTCAGCCGACGCGAGTCAGTTTGCTGCCGGTGCCGGGCGCGACGAGGTCGCTCTTCAACGCCACCGGCACCTTCACCTGACTGGCGCCCTCGCCGACCGTCAGCACCCCGACCTCGGTGCCCGCCTTCGCGGTCTCCGGCAGCTTGGCGCCGCCGTCTCCCAGCTTCACGGTGACGGTGAGCGAGGGCCAGCCGACCGCCTGCACGTCGGCGGTGGCGACCACGGGGGTGTGGCCGCCGAGCCCGTCGTCCACGTACCCGACGACATCGCCCTTCTTGACCACGGTCGCATCCGTCAGCGCCTTCTGCGTGGCAAGCATGACGTCCTTGCTCGCCGCGATCGCGGTACCGAGGATCGGTGTGCCGTACTGGCCGAGGACCGCGCCGACGATCAGCTGGTTGGTCTTGCCGACCTTCTTCTCGGCGGCGAAGAGCAGGTTGCCGCCGGCCTTGGTGGTGGAGCCGGTCTTGATGCCGACGGCGCCGTTGAACGGGACGAGGTCGTTGTAGTTCCGCCAGGGCTTGCCCGAGGGGTCGGTCCAGCTCGGGAGCTTGGTGATCGCGATCAGCTCGGGCATCTCGACGACCTTGAGACCGAGCTTGACCTGGTCCTCCGCGGTGCTGACCGTCGTCGGGTCCAGGCCGGACGGGTCCGTGTAGGTCGTGTGGGTCATGCCGAGTTCCCGGGCGGCGTCGTTCATCTTCTTGACGAACGCCTCCTGGTCACCGCCGGTGTCCCAGCGCGCGAGCAGGCGCGCGACGTTGTTGGCGGACGGGATCATGATCGCGGCGAGGGCGTCGTACTCGGAGATCTTGTCGCCCTCCTTCAACGTGTTGACCGTGGACTCGCCCTCGGACTCCTTGCGGCCGTCGTCCACGGCGGTCTTGTCGACGTCGATCATCGGACCCTTTTCCCTCGGCTTGAGGGGGTGGTTCTTGAGGATCACGTATGCCGTCATGGTCTTGGCGACGCTGCCGATGGCGATCGGCTTCTGCTCGCCGAAGGTGCCGACGGGGCCGAGGCCGGCCGCGGCCATGAAGCCCTGGCCCTCCTTCGGCCAGGGGAGGGTGGGGGCGCCGCCGTCGAAGGTGTACGTGGCCTTCGCGCTCATGGCGAGGCGGGGCGCGGGCAGCGGGCGTACGAGCTGCACGACGGCCAGGACGATCGCGAGGAGCAGCACGATCGGGGCGTAGATCTTGAACCGCCGGACCGTGGTGCGCAGGGGGCTGGGCGGCGGGGGCGGGTTGTTGGTGAGGTCCGCCAGCATGTCGAGCGGCGGCTTGGGGGGCAGCGGCTGCTGCGTGGTCCGCTCGGCGTCGGGCGACGGGAGCGGGCGGGCCGGGGGCGTGGCCGGCCGGGGGCCGTCACCGCCGAGGGGTACGAAGGTACTTCCGCGCGGGTTGGCTGCGCCCGGCTTGGCGGCGGGGCCGCCGGGTGCGGGCTTGGCCGAATCGCGACCAGCGGATCCGGGTGCGGCGGTGTCCGGCTTCACGGCACGGAAGACGGCGGTGCGCTCACTGTCGGCCGGCTCGGCCGGAGCGGTACGGGGGTTCCCGGAAGCCGGCGGCTTGCGGAAGACAGCGGTGCGCTCGCTGTCTTCCGGGGCCGACGCCTCGGACTTCTTCTCCGGCTCACCGGAGCCGGACGCCTTGGCCGAATCCCGACCGGTGCGCTCGCCGTCAGCCGGCTCGGCCGCCGTCGGCTTGGCCGTGGCAGCGGAGTCACCAGCCGGGGAACCGGCACTCGACCGCCGGTCACCGGAGCCCGCCGACTTGGCGGAATCCGACCCGCTAGAACCCTGCCCAGCCGTGTCCCGCTTCACCGCACGGAAAACAGCCGTGCGCTCGCTGTCGGCCGGGGCCGACGCCTCGGGCTTCTTCTCCGACGAACCAGCAGCGGGCTTCGCCACCCCGAACGCCGTCTTCTCCGGCTCACCGGAGCCGGCCGACTTGGCCGAATCCCGACCAGCGGTGCGCTCGTCGTCAGCCGGCTCGGCCGCCGTCGGCTTGGCCGTGGCAGCGGAGTCACCGGCCGGGGAACCGGCACTCGACCGCCGGTCACCGGAGCCCGCCGACTTGGCGGACTCCGGCTTCACCGCACGGAAAACAGCCGTGCGCTCGCTGTCGGCCGTGGCCGACGCCTCGGGCTTCTTCTCCGGCTCACCGGAGCCCGCCGACTTGGCGGAGTCCGACCCGTTGGAACCCTGCTCAGCCGTGTCCCGCTTCACCGCACGGAAGACAGCCGTGCGCTCACTGTCAGCCGGGGCCGACGCCTCGGGCTTCTTCTCCGGCTCACCGGAGTCGGCGGCCTTGGCCGAATCCCGACCAGCGGTGCGCTCGCCGTCAGCCGGCTCGGCCGCCGTCGGCTTGGCCGTGGCAGCGGAGTCACCGGCCGGGGAACCGGCACTCGACCGCCGGTCACCGGAGCCCGCCGACTTGGCGGACTCCGGCTTCACCGCACGGAAAACAGCCGTGCGCTCGCTGTCGGCCGTGGCCGACGCCTCGGGCTTCTTCTCCGACGAACCAGCAGCGGGCTTCGCGACCCCGAACGCGGTCTTCTCCGGCTCACCGGAGCCGGACGCCTTGGCCGGGTTTCGGCCATCGGCGTCCGCAGCGGAGGCCTGCTCGCTGTCCGCAGCCGCCGGCGCGGGCGCGGCGGGCGTCTTGGCCGTGTCCCGGGCGTCGGTGCTCGAAGCGGAACCGCGCGCGTCGTCGGGCGTGGTCGGGCGACGGTCGGCCGGGGGTGCCGGCTTTGCGGAGGCCGCTTCATCGGCACCCGCGCCCCGGTCCGCCGAACCCGCGGAGGGTTCCGTGGCGACCCAGGCCGCCACCGCTTCCTTCAAGGGGTCACGCTCGCCCGGCTCCGCCGCCTCGCGCGGGCGGAGGACCGACAGCCTCGGGTCCCGCTCCGCACGCGGCGTGGCGGGCTCCGCCGTCCCCGACGCACCTTCATCAACCGACTTGTCGGGGGACTCGCCCGCCACCAGTTCCTCCTCGTTCGCCGTCCGGTCGCTGTCCGAACCGTCTAACAGTGTCCCGTCTCGGGGGCATCGCCCACCCGCTAGACGAGAACGACATAGCTGCCGGTTCCCCCACAAAGCGTCCAGGCGCTCTCGACAGATGAATGTGAGAGGCGTCACCCTGTCACTCATCCACGCGGGGAGGCATGGATGGGCAGGAGCCGCAGAACAATTCCGGAGGAGCTTCTGCTGCTCGCCTTGGACCCGACCACGGGAACCACGGCGCAGCCGCAGTCGCTCGACCTCGGCCTGGCCGGGGCACAGCTAGTAGAGCTGGCTCTGGCAGGACGGATAGCCCCTGATGGGGATCGTATCGCCGTGGTGATGCCACGGCCGACAGGAGATCCGACGTTGGACTCCGCACTGGAACTGCTGCGCAGGCGCGGCAGCCCGGTCCGGGCCGTTCACTGGATCGGCGGGCCCCGGCTGGGGCTCCGTCAGATCTACCTCGCCCACCTGGAGCGCTGCGGCATGGTCCATGCCGTCGCGGGACAGATGTGCGGGGTGCTGCCGACGACTCGCTACCAGGCGACGGACACGGCGATCAGCCGGGAGATCCGTGCCCGGCTCGACAGTGCGATCCGCACCGGCGTACCGCCGGACCCGCGGACCGCGGCGCTCGCCGCACTGGCCCACGCGGTCGGACTCGGCAAGCACCTGTACCCCGGCAACGAGGGGCGGTCGTCCAGGTCCCGGCTGCGGGACCTGATCCGGCACGACCCCATGGGCGGTCTCGTGGCGCACGCCGTCATGGACGTCCAGAACGGGGTGGCGGCACAGCCGAGGCGGGACCGCGCCCCGGCCACCGCGTCGGCAACGGCATCGGCATCGGCATCGGCGGCACCCACCGCCCGGGCCGCCGCCGTACCGATGCAGCCGCGCCGCACGGGTGCGATGGCCCGAGTGCCCGCGCACTGAGCCGCAGCACACGCACCACCACCCGCACCACCACCCGCACCACAGCCCGCGACACCCCTTGAGCCACCAGCGGGCCCGCAGCACACGCACCACACGCGCCACGCCGCAACCGGCCGTCCCCCAAAAGACCCGGTTCGGGAGCCGCCGGCGTGCGGGGCGGCGGAGCCGGTTCACCGGTTCCGCCGCCCCGCACGTCTGTCTTTCCGGTCCGTTCCCCAGCGCCGCCGCACCCTTCGGTGGCAGTCTGCTGAACATCAGACACGCAGAGAGACAGATCCAGAAGAAGGCGGAGGTGCCGTCCCCGTGGCGTCCAATGTCAATCCCACCGTCCGACGCCGCCGACTGGGCATGGAGTTGCGCAAGTTGCGCGAGGACAAAGGAATGACGGCCGAGCAGGTCGCCGAGCGCCTGCTCGTTTCCCAGTCCAAGATCAGTCGGCTGGAGAACGGCCGGCGCTCCATCAGCCAGCGCGACGTCCGTGACCTGTGCGACGTGTACGAGGTCGAGGACCGCCGGCTCGTCGACTCCCTCATGCAGATGGCCAAGGACTCACGCCAGCAGGGCTGGTGGCACGCCTTCGGCGACATCCCGTACAGCGTCTACATCGGCCTGGAGACGGATGCGGCCAGTCTGCGCACCTACGAACCCCAGATGGTCCCCGGCCTGCTCCAGACCCCCGAGTACGCCCACGCCCTGATCCGCGGCGCGCTCCCGGAGACCGCGCCGGCCGACGTGGACAAGCGCGTCCAGGTCCGGATGCACCGCCAGAAGCGGCTCTCCGAGACGGACAACAACAACCCGGAGGTCGGGCCGCTGCGCCTGTGGGCGGTGATCGACGAGGCGGCGCTCCGCCGGCACGTCGGCGACGCGCAGTTGATGATCCGGCAGCTCGAATACCTGATAGAGCAGTCGGAACAGCCGTACATCACCGTGCAGGTGATGCCGTTCTCGATGGGCGCGCATCCGGGCGTCAACGGCCAGTACGCGATCCTCGAATTCCCGGACGCATCCGACTCGACGGTGGTCTACATCGAAGGCGTGACGAGCGATTTGTACCTGGAGAAGGCCAACGACGTTCAGAAGTACAGCGTGATGTACGAGCACTTGCGCGCCCAGGCGCTCAATGTCGAACAGACTCGGAAGTTCATTTCCGAGATCATTGACCACTATGCGGGCAAGGGGAAGTAAAAGCGGAGGAAATCGCCCAGGTGGCGAGGGGGGGCCGGTACGGTACACCGTCACTCCCCGGCCATAGAAGGCCTGAATGGAATATGCCACCCGGTCGAGTGAACGCCCACTTCACCCGTCGGACGGTGCGGGTAGCGTCGATCACGTCGGCCGGAAGTAACGGCCGGCGAGACCCGGAACTACTCGCTGAACCGGAGAAAAACATGGCTATTCGTCAGGGTGCTACGGAAAACTGGACCAAGTCCTCCTACTCCGGCGGAAACGGCGCCTGCGTCGAAGTCAAGTCGCCCGTCATGGACGCCATCGCGGTCCGTGACTCGAAGGTGCAGGACGGCCCGGCCCTCACCTTCGCGCCGGGGTCCTGGAACTCCTTCGTCGCCGACGTCACCGAGGGCCGGCTGGGGCGCCTCGTCTGAGCGTGACGACGTCCGCCCGCCTCACGAACAAGCCGTTGGTTGAAGCCCTCTCGACCGGTCGCCGTCCAGGCCGAGGGGGCTCTGCCCTGTCCGCCGACGGCCTGACCCGCCGCCCTCAGCGCAGCCGGTCGACGTAACGGTCCGTCCCCGGCACCGTCGGGACGAACGGCGCCACCAGCTCCACCCGCCCCAGACCCGCCTCCGCGACCTCCGTGTCCAACCCCTCGAACCGGTGCCAGCAGGTTCGGGGATCGGCCTCCAGGAACCAGAGGAGCGTCAACCGGGTGCCGACGCCCTCGACCTGCTTGACGTACGTCATCCGGTCCCCGGGCAGCGGCGTCGGCCGGAAGACCGTCACCATCGCCGCCGGGCCGCCCGCCAGCCGCTTCGGCAGGGCCCGCGAGCGCAGCCACTCCAGCAGTCGCTCCCGCTGCTCGGGCCCGTCGGCGTCGACGACCTGGAGGACCAGCCCGGCGTAGGGGTGGTCGAGGGCGTGGAAGTCGCGCGGCCCGGCCGCCCCGTCGCGGTAGACGGTGGCCTCGTGGTCCTGGAAGGCCGTGAAGACGTGCGTACGGTCCTGGTAGACGCGGCCGTCGCGGTTCAGCCGCTTGTTGATGCCGACGGTCCACTTCATGTGCTCGTCGTACCGGCCTTCGGTCACCCAGTAGGTCGAGAGGTAACACCCGGCCGTGACGGGCTGGGCGACGGCCGACTTCTCCGGGTAGCGCAGCTCCTGGAGGTCCCTGGTGGCGACCCAGCGGCGTCCGGCGTACATCCACGGCATCGCCATGGCGCCGGCGTAGTAGTGGTCGTCCTCGTACCAGCGGTTGTACGCGAACTCGTGCCCCGGGTGCGGTTCGACCATGGTGATCAGCGCGTGGCCGGGGCGGACGCCGTACGGGCCCACGGAGGCGAGCGCCGCGTAGTCCTCGGCCCGGGTGCCGCCGCCCTGCGTCGATGTCTCGTCTGTCGTCATGACACCGGTCTAGCTGATGCAGCGTCAGTTGTGGAGGGGTCCGACACCGGCACGGGCGGGGCCCGTTCACGTGGCGGACAGGTAGGTGCCCTGTACACCTTCCGTGGTTAGGCTGCGCGCACCCGCCTCCCGAAGGAGTCCCCATGCCCGGCCCCGCAGCCGTCCAGCCGCCGCCCGCACTCGCCGCCAGGACGGCCGCGGTGGCGGGTTCGCCCATCCGCGACATCCTCTCCCTCACCGACCGCCCCGAGGTGGTCTCCTTCGCCGGCGGCTACCCCGCGCCCGAGCTCTTCGACGCCGCCGGCCTGCGCGCGGCCTACGACGCGGCGCTGTCCGCCCCCGCCCGCGCCGCCCGGGCCCTGCAATACTCGACCACCGAGGGCGTGCCGGAACTCCGCGCGGCGATCGCCGCGCGCACCACCTCCCGTGGGCTGGCCACCACCGCCGACCAGGTCGTCGTCACCACCGGCTCCCAGCAGGGGCTCGCCCTGCTCACCGGCGCCCTGCTCGGCCCGGGGGACGTCGTGCTCGTGGAGGACCCGACCTACCTGGCCGCGCTCCAGGGCTTCGGCCTGGCCGGGGCCCGGGTCGTACCCGTCCCCTGTGACGAGGACGGCATCCTCCCGGACGCCCTGGAGGAGGTCGTCCGGCGGGAGCGGCCCAAGCTGCTGTACTCGATACCCACCTTCCAGAACCCGACGGGCCGCACGCTCCCCGGAGCCCGCCGGGCGGCGGTCGCGGAGATCGCCGCCCGGCTCGGACTGTGGCTGGTGGAGGACGACCCGTACGGTGACCTCCGCTACGAGGGGGCCCACGAGCCGTGGCTCGCCGCGTACCCCGGGGCGCAGGACCGTACCGCCCTGCTCGGCAGCTTCTCCAAGGTCATGGCGCCCGGCCTGCGGCTGGGCTGGCTCCGCGCCCCGGCGGCCCTGCTTCGGGCCGCGGTCGTCGCCAAGCAGGCGGCGGACCTGCACACCTCGACGGTGAACCAGCTGGCGGCCGCCCACTACCTGGCCGCGGTGGACCTGGACGCCCACATCGCCACCGTCCGCGAGGCCTACCGCATCCGGCGGGACGCGCTGCTGGCCGGCCTGCCCGACGCGCTCCCGGCGGGCTCGCAGTGGAACCGGCCGGAGGGCGGCATGTTCGTCTGGGCCAGGCTGCCCGCCGGATACGACGCGACGGCCCTGCTCAAGTCCGCCGTCGCGCACGACGTGGCCTACGTCCCCGGGGCTCCCTTCTTCACCACCGCCCCCGACCACCGGACCCTGCGGCTGTCCTTCGTCACGCACACCCCGGCCGAGATCGCCGAGGGCCTGCGCAGGCTGGGCCGGGCCCTCGGGTAGCCGCCCTCAGCCGTACAGCTTCTCGATCTCGGCGGCGTACCGCTGCGCCACCACCGCCCGCCGGACTTTCAGGGTCGGCGTCAAGGTGCCCGCCTCGACGGAGAAGTCCTCGGCGAGCAGGTGGAATGCACGGATCCGGGCGGGGCGGGAGACGGTGGCGTTGGCTGCCTCGACGGCGCGCGCCAGCAGCTCGCGCACCGCCGGGTGTTCCTCGGGCCGGGCCGGAGTGCCCGGGGCCGTGTCCGGGGCGGCGTCCGGGGCGGCGTCCGGGGCGGCGTCCGGGGCGAGGCCCTCCCGGGCCGCCCAGGCCGCGATCTCGTCCGCGTCCAGGGTGATCAGGGCCACCGGGTAGGGGCGGTGGTCGCCGATCATCACCGCGCGCGAGACGTACCGGGACGCCTGGAGGGCGAACTCGACTTCCGTCGGGGTGATGTTCTTCCCCGCCGAGGTGATGATCAGCTCCTTCTTCCGCCCGGTGATCGACAGGAAGCCGTCGGCGTCCAGCGAGCCGAGATCGCCCGTGTGCAGCCAGCCGTCGGCGTCGACGGCCTCCGCCGTAGCGGTCGCGTTGCCGTGGTAGCCGGGGAAGACCATCGGGCCCCGGGCGAGCACCTCGCCGTCCTGCGCGATCCGGACCTCGCAGCCCGCGACCGGCCGCCCGACCGTGCCGGGGCGGGCCGACCCCGGGTGGTTGAGGCTGATCACCCCGGCGGACTCCGTCATGCCGTAGCCCTCGTAGACCGGGATCCCGCAGGCGCGCAGGAAGTCCAAGGTGGCGGGCGCGATCGGGGCGCCGCCGGTCAGCGCCCAGGTGAGCCGGCCCCCGAAGGCGGCGCGGACGGGGGCGTACAGCGTCTCGCGCGCCGCCTCGTACGCCGTGCGCGCCTCCTCGGGGAGGCGGCCGTCCGCGGCCAGCACGCCCAGCCGTACCGCCTCCTCGAAACGCTCCCGGCCGCCCTCCACGGACTCCGCGAGCGACAGCACCACCGAGTGGAGCTTCTCGAACAGGCGCGGCACCGAGGGCAGGTGGGTCGGCGCGACCTCGGGGACCTCGGCCAGGACGTCCTCGATCCGGCCGCCGAAGTAGCAGAGCTCGCCGCCCTGGAGGAGGGTGGTGAACTGGATCAGCTGCGCCAGCAGGTGCGCGAGCGGCAGGTAGAGGTACGTCGTGTCGCCCGGGCCGCCCGTCACCATCGGCAAGGTGGCGTCCTGGACGGCGCCGAGGTTGCCGTGGGTGAGCCGGCAGCCCTTCGGCGGCCCGGTCGTCCCGGAGGTGTAGACGATGGCGGCGTCCGCGTCCGGGGTCACCGCCTCCGCGCGGGCGTGCAGCTCCGTCGCCGGGGCCGGCGGCAGTTCCGGCAGGGCGTCCATCAGGACCACCGCCCGCAGCGCCGGGAGCCGCCCGCGCAGGGTTTCCACCCTGGCCGCCTGGGCGGCGTCGTCGCAGACCGCCACCACCGCCGCGGAGTCCGACAGCACCCAGGCCAGCTCCTCCTCCCCCGCCGTCGGGTACACCGGCACCAGGACGGCGCCCGCCGCCAGTACCCCGAAATGCGTGTACGTCCACTGCGGCCGGGTCTCCGCGAGGACCACCACCCGCTCGCCCGCCCCGATCCCCAGGCCGAGCAGGGCCCGCCCGGTGCGGCGGACGCGGGCGCGCAGGTCCTCGTAGGAGAGCGTGCTCCAGGCGCCTTCCGTTGCGGCGGCCGTGCGCGACCGGAAGCGGAGCGCGCTGTGGCGCCCGTACCGCTCCCCCGTCCACTCGGCGAAGAGGGCCAGGGTGCGCGGTCGGGCCAGGTCCTGTGCGGCGTCCATCGTGTTCGCCTCCCGGGGAGTGAGTACGACGACGCTAGGCACCGCAGCGGCCCGTACGGCATGACCGGAAGCGTCAGCACCGCTGACCGCAGCGCTCATTGGGGCTACCGTCGGTCCCATGGGGAGGCGGACGATCACCGTGCACCATGTGCGTGCCCTGCTCGCGGGCGCGCGGCGCGCCGGCGTCGACATCGTGCCGCTGCTGCAAGAGGCGCAGATCCCACCGCTGCTGCTGGGCGACGACCGGGCGCGGATCACGCCCGCGCAGTTCGCCCGGCTGTTCCGGGCGCTGTACCGGACGACGCAGGACGAGTTCCTCGGGCTGGGCGCGCTGCCGAGCCGGCCCGGCACCTTCGCGATGATGTGCTACGCCTCGGTGGGCTGCCGGGACCTGGGGGCGGCTGTCGAACGGGCAGCCGCCTTCTACGGGTTGTTCCCGGGCGGCCCCGAACTGGCGTTGGAGGTCGGGGACGGTGAAGCGAGGTTCGCGGTGCGCAACGACTTCGTGGAGGGCCGGGTCGGGAACTCCGGCCGGGCCGAGGAGCGTTTCCTCTGCGAGTGCGTGCTCGCGATCTGGCACCGGCTGAGCAGTTGGCTGATCGGGCGCCGCATCCCGCTGCTGTACGCGGCGTTCGCGTATCCCGCGCCGCCGTACGCGCAGGAGTACGAGCTGCTCTTCGACTGCCCGGTCCGGTTCGGCGCCGACCGTACGGCCGCCGCGTTCGCCGCGCACTGGCTGACCGCGCCGCTCGTGCGGGAGGAGCCGGCCCTCGATGCGATGCTCCGCCGGGCCCCGTTCGACCTGCTGTCGCGGCCGGAGTACGGGACCACGGTCGCGGAACAGGTACGCCGGACCCTGACGCGGCGGCTGCGGACGTCGCCCAGGCTGCCCGAGCTCGGCGAGGTCGCGGCGCGCCTCGCGGTGTCCCCGGCGACGTTGCGGCGGCGGCTCCGCCAGGAGGGCACGTCCTTCCAGCAGTTGAAGGACCACGTGCGGCGGGACGCGGCGATCGCGGGGCTCACGGAGAGCGGCGAACCCATCGCGGAACTGGCCGCCAGGCTGGGCTTCTCCGAGGACACCGCCTTCCACCGCGCGTTCCGCCGCTGGACGGGCACCACCCCGGGCGCCTACCGCATCGCCTCGGGCGGCTGAGAGCCCCACCCGCCACGCCGGGCCCACCGGCGGCCCACGGTCGACCGCGCGCGGCGCGTCGCCGCGACAGGCGCCGGGCCGCATGGACGACTCGGCGGCGAGCCGTGGCGGACCGCACGGGCGCGCATCCGGCATCAGCGCGTCAGGTTACGGCGGCAGGCGCGCAGGGCCGCCCGTCACCGCGACAGGCGTCGGGCCGCGGCGGGCCGCACGTCGGCTGCGGCGGACCGCACGGGGGCGCATCCGGCATCGGCGCATCAGGTTACGGCGCCGGACGCGCAGGGCCGCCCGTCACCGCGACAGGCGTCGGGCCGCGGCGGGCCGCACGTCGGCTGCGGCGGACCGCACGGGGGCGCATCCGGCATCGGCGCATCGGCGCATCGGCGCAGCGGCGCAGCGGCGCAGCGGCGCAGCGGCGCAGCGGCGCGTCAGGTTACGGCGCCGGACGCACAGGGCCGCCCGTCACCGCGACGGGCGTCGGGCCGCATGGGCGACGCGGAGGCGGCCGCGGGGGGGGGCGGGCGTCGGGGGGCGCGGTCGGCCGGGTGAGGGGGGTGAGTGGCGGGCTCCGTGTGCGACTCGGCGCGTCGGTGCGGTGGTGGGTGCGGTCAGCAAAGGTGAGCTGCACAGTCAGCGACGTGCCGACCGGTCGGTCACTACCTTCTCCTCACCTGCCCCCACACGGACACCTGGGAGAGCCGCCCATGCGCCTGCGCAGCACCGCCCTCGCCGCCGTGGCCGCCCTAGCCCTCGGCCTCACGGCCGGGAGCCCCGCCACCGCCGCCACCGCCCGCCCCGGCGACCTCGTCGCCATCGCGCCCTCCGCGTTCCACCCGCTGCCCGGCCAGCCCACCAACACCAAGGCCTGGAAGATCAGCTACCGCTCCACCACCGCCGACGGCGCGCCCGACGTCGTCTCCGGCACGGTCATCGTCCCGCAGGACGGCCGCACCGGCCCCCGCCCCCTCATCACCTACGCCGTCGGCACCGTCGGCATGGGCGACTCCTGCGCCCCGAGCAACAACTTCCCCACCGGCACCGCCACGGAGGCGAACCTCATCCAGCAGCTGACCCTGCGCGGCTGGGCGGTGGTCGTCACCGACTACGAAGGGCTCGGCACGCCCGGCGTGCACACCTACACCGTCGGCCCCTCCGCGGGCCACGCCATGCTCGACGCCGCCCGAGCGGCCCTGCGCCTCCCCGAGGCCGGGCTGCCCGCGAACACGCCGATCGGCATCATGGGCTACTCCCAGGGCGGCCAGGCCAGCAGCTGGGCCGCCGAGCTGCAAGGCTCGTACGCACCGGAGTTGCAGGTCAAGGGCACGGCGACCGGCGGGGTTCCGGCCGACCTGATGAAGGTGGCCGACTTCAACAACGGCTCCTACGGCTCCGGGCTGATCTTCATGGCGGCCGCCGGGCAGGACGCCGCCTTCCCCGAGCTGAAACTCGACTCCTACCTCAACCCCGCGGGCAAGGCCCTGGTCGGCGGCCTGCGGGAGGGCTGCGTCGCCATCGACGCCATCGCCGGCTCCTTCAAGCGGATCTCCGACCTCACCACCCGCGATCCGCTCGCCCAGCCCGACTGGCGGGCCCGCCTCGCCCAGAGCAGGCTCGGCGGGACCGCCCCGGCCGCGCCGGTGTACCAGTACCACGCCCTCGGCGACGAGTTGATTCCCTACACCGTCGGCCGCGAACTGCGCTCCGAGTGGTGCGCGCGGGGCGCGGACGTCGAGTTCGACACCGTCTGGGTCGGTGAGCACGTCAGCGGCGTCATCAGCCACTCCCTGGCGGCCGGCAACTGGCTCGCGGACCGCTTCGCGGGCCGCGCCACGCACGCCAACTGCTGACCCCCACGCGGCTGCCGGGCGGCGGTGTCCGGGGCGTCCGCCCCTCACCGCCCCCGGTACAACGCGTCTATCTCCCGCGCGAACTCCCGCGCGATGACGCCCCGCCGCAGCTTGAGCGACGGCGTCAGGTGTCCCCGCTCCTCGGTGAAGTCCTGCCGCAGCAGCACGAACCGCCGTATCGACTCCGGTCGCGACACCAGCGCGTTCGCCTCGTCCACCCCCCTTTGTACGTCCGCCCGCAGTTCCTCGTCCTGCACCAGCTCCGCCATGGGCAGATCGCCCTTCTTGCGCATCTGCCTCCAGTGCGCCAGCCCTTCCCCGTCCAGGGTGATCAGCGCGGCGACGTACGGCCGGTTTTCGCCCACCACCAGGCACTGGGCCACCAGGGGGTGCGCCCGCAGCGCGTCTTCCAGGACCGCCGGGGCGACGTTCTTGCCGCCGGAGGTGATGATCAGGTCCTTCTTGCGGCCGGTGATGGTCAGGTACCCGTCCGCGTCCAGCTCCCCGATGTCGCCGGTCGCGTACCACCCGCCGGGCACCGTCGCCCCGCCGTTCCAGTAGCCCGCGAAGACGTGCGGCCCGTGCAGCAGCACCTCCCCGTCCTCGGCGATCCGTACGGCCGTCCCCGGCAGCGGCCACCCGACCGTGCCCAGGCGGGGGCGAAGCGGGGGCGTCACCGTCGCGGCCGCCGTCGTCTCCGTCAGGCCGTAGCCCTCGAAGACCTCCACCCCCGCGCCCGCGTAGAACGCCGCGAGCCGCGCCCCGAGCGGCGAACCCCCGCTCAGGACGTACCGCACGCGCCCGCCCAGCGCCGCGCGGATCCGCCGGTACACGAGCGGGTCGTACAGCGCCCGCGCCGCCCGCAGGCCCCATCCGGGAGAGTCGCTCTCCCCGTAGCGCCGGGCGATCCTCGCCGCCCGGTCGAAGGACGAGGCCCGGCCCATCCGTTCCGCCGTCGCCCGCGCGGTGTTGTAGACCTTCTCCAGGACGTAGGGGATGGCCAGCAGGAACGTCGGTCTGAACCCGGCGAGGTCCGCCAGCAGGTCTTCCGTACGGATGCTCGGCGCGTGTCCGAGCTTGACCCGCGCGCGCAGGCAGCCGACGGCCACCATCCGCCCGAACACGTGCGACAGCGGCAGGAACAGCAGGGTGGAGGCCGGTTCGCTGGTCACGGCCCGGAACACCGGGTGCAGCAGTTCCACGGCGTTGTCGACTTCGGCGAAGAAGTTCCCGTGCGTCAGTACGCACCCCTTGGGCTGCCCGGTGGTGCCCGAGGTGTAGACGAGCGTGGCGACGTCCTGTGGTGTACGGACGCGCCTGCGCTCGTGGACCAGCGCCTCAGGGATGCGTTCCCCGGCCTTGACGAGCCGCGCAACGGCTCCCGTGTCGAACTCCCACAGGTGCACCAGCCCTGGCAGGTTCACCCGTTCGGCGCTGATGATGCGGGCTTGCGTGGTGTCCTCCACCGCGCAGGCCGCCGCCCCCGAGTCCTGGATGATCCACCGCGCCTGGGCCGCCGAGGAGGTCGGGTAGATCGGCACCGTCACCAGCCCGGCCGCCCAGCCCGCGAAGTCCAGCAGGGTCCACTCGTAGGTCGTGCGGGCCATGATGGCGAGCCGGTCCCCCGGCCGCAGCCCCTCGGCGATCAGTCCCTTGGCGACGGCCAGCACCTCCGCCGCGAACTCGGCGGCGCTCACGTCGCGCCAACTGCCGTCCGGCTCCTTGCGCGCGAGGACGGCCGCGCCGGGCGCCTCGGCCGCGTTGTCGAACGGTATGTCCCCGAGCGACCCCCGCGCGGGTGGGCCGACGAGCGCGGGTACCGCGACCTGCCGCACCACCCCGTCGATCACGGTCTTGACGGGCTCGGCCGGCTCAGCGGCCTTCGGCTCGGCATGCACGGGCGTTCTCCTCGGTTCGACTCCGGAGTTACCGCCGGTAATCTACGCACGGGTAATCGCCGCTGACCAGCCCCTGCACACGCCCCGACCAAACCGGACGCGAGTCCTCCACTTCATCCGCACGCCTGCCGCACGCGGCGTCGTGGACTTCCCCGGCCTTCTGCTCCCCTGCCGATTTCCCGGGACCAGACCCTGGTTGTCGTTCTGCTGCGGAGGCTTCGGCACGGCGTCGCAGTTGCCCGCCTGCGCCGGCGCCTCGCCGTCCGCGAAGCCTCCTTGGCGCCGCGCCGCCGCTCGGAGGTGATCAGCTTCCGGTTGACCGCGGCCCGAGCGGCCGCGACGGGCGCGCCCCCCGCACCACCTAGGAGTGGTCGATCAGGTAGGCGACGCCGTCGAGGATGCGCTCGAGGCCGTAGTCGAGCGGGTCGTCGTCGTGGGGGGCGAAGGCACCGGCGGCGATGGCGGCGGCGAGCGCGGGGAAACGGTGGCCGTGGCGCTCCAGCACTTCGCCGGCGAGCCGGTTCCACTCCTCGTTCCCCTCCTCGTCCGCGTGGACCAGCTGCTGCGCGAGGCTTCGGATGTGGCCGATGATCAGCAGGACGGTGTCGTGCTGTTGCGAGGCCGTCAGCCCGGCCGGGGCGAGGGCGGCCAGCGCCGCGTCGAGCCAGGCGAGTTGGTTGGGGCCCATGAGCTGGCGACGCATGGCGGTGGCGGTCAGGATCCACGGGTGCGCGCGGTACAGCGCCCAGCATGCGCGGGCCCATGCGGTCAGCTGCGCACGCCACCCCTCCGAGCGGCCGATGGCCTCCGGGGGCGCGCCGAGCACCGAGTCGGCCATCAGGTCGACCAGTTCACCCTTGCCGGGGAAGTAGCGGTAGAGGGCCATGGTGGTGACGCCCAAGTCGGCGGCGACGCGCTGCATCGAGACCGCGTGCAAGCCCTCGGCGTCCGCGATCGCGATGGCACCGGAGACGATGCGCTCCGCGGTCAGCGAAGGCTTCGGGCCGCGCCGCGGCTGCTCCTGCTCTCCCCACAGCAGCGCCAGGGTCACCTTCGGGTCGCGCTTCTTCTCCCTGCTCGCGGCCATGTGCCGACTCCTTCGCGGACGGTGGTGATTGACGCTGCCTCAGAACTGTGTATAGCATACACTTAATTGCGTATCTGATAAACAGTTCTGGGGAGTCAACTGTGATCACCGCCGCACTCATCGCCGCCGCCACCCTCGCCACACCCGTCGCCGGGACCCTCGGCCACCGCCGCATCCGCCAGGCCTCCGGCGCCCGGCAGATGCGGATCGAGGCACCCAACGGCATCGACGAGCAGCGCTATGTGTGCATCGGCGGCATCGACCAATGGATCTCGGTCCGCGGCGAAGACCGCGCCAACCCGGTGATGCTGGAGATCCACGGCGGCCCCGGCGCCTCCAACGCCATCTACGGACCCCGCACCCGCGCCTGGGAGAAGCACTTCACGATCGTGCGCTGGGACATGCGCGGCACCGGCAAGACCCTGCGCCGCTCCGGTACCGCCCACCAGGGAGAACTGAGCTTCGCCCGGATGTACGAGGACGCCGTCGAGGTCACCCGCCACGTCCGCGGCGAGCTGGGCGTCGACCGGGTCGTGCTGGTCGCCAACTCCTTCGGCAGCACCTTCGGACTGCGCCTGGCCCGCCAATACCCCGACCTCTACTCCGCCTACGTCGGCACCGACCAGAACATCCACGACGCCGGCCGCGACGACAGCGCCCACCGCGCGCTGCTCACCCGGCTGCACACCGCCGGCAAGCGCAAGGAGCTTGCCACCATCGAGGAGATGGACGCCGACGCGCGGACGTGGACCGCCGAACAGCACGCCGCTTACGCCAAGATCGCGGCCACCAGCGACCCTCTGACCTTCGCCACCATGAAGTCCGTGGTCATGAAGTCGCTCTGGTTCTCACCCCAGCACTCGCTCGGCGAGCTCGGCGCACTCGGCAAGGGCATGAAGCTCTCCGAGCAGATCCTCCCCGCCACCGCCCACTTCGACGACTGGGCCGACGGCACCACCTTCGACCTGCCGTTCTTCATCTTCCAAGGCGACCAGGACGTCCTCACCCCCACCGACCGCGCCAAGCGGTTCTTCGACGACGTCCAGGCCCCGGTCAAGGACTTCGCCCTCATCGAGGACGCCGGCCACTTCGCCTCCTTCCGCCACCCCGAGCAGTTCCTGCACCTCATGCTGACCAAGGTCCGCCCCCTGGTCACCAACCAGCTCCGGCTCGCCACCGCGTGACGGACGACCCGTGATCGCCCGGCCACGCCTCAGGCGGCCGCGGAGTTGGCCGCTTCGCGGCGGCGACAGTCGAGGCAGCGGCCCGGTTTCTTGGAACGGAAGACGCGTTCGCAGCCGTCGCAGGTCTGGAAGGGGTCCGGGCGGGCGGACGGTACGACGGGCGGGTCCGCGGGAAGTGGCGGTGGGAGCAGCGCGGTGAGCCGGTAGCCGACGATGGCCGCCGGGTTGCGCAGCGGCTCTGGCAGGTCGGCGCTCAGCTTCCGCGCGATGACGTCGGGGGCGATCCCGCGTTCGAGCCAGGCGGAGAGACCGGGTGCGAGGCGAAGGATGTCCCGCTCGGACAGGAGCAGTCGGGGGTCGAGGCCGCGCAGGCCCGCCAACAGGTCGAAGGTGGCCGGGTGGAGGGCGACGGGGTCCGGTCCCGGCTCCTCGGCCACGGGGTCCGGCTCCTCGGCCTCGCGGTCCGGCTCCTCGGCCTCCCATGCGGCTTCCGGCGCCGGTTCCGGTGCCTGTTCCGGCTCCGGCACGGGGACGGGGACGGCGACGGGCCGCACGCGCCTCGGACGGGCTTGCGCGGGTTCCTCCGCCTCGGCGCCCGGCTGCTCGTAGTAGTAGGTCTGCGTCACCATCCGCCCGCTGTCCAGCCGTACGACACGCCGCTCGACGTAGCCGTACTGCTCCAACTCCCGCAGTGCCGAGGCCAATCGGATCTCCCCCTCGGGGAAGCGTGCGGCCAGCGCCTTGATGCCGACGGACGCGCCGTCCGGCAGCGACTGGATGTACAGGGCGACGCCGATGGCGGTCGCCGACAGCTGGGCGTGCTGCGCAAGGTGGTTGCCCACCACCGTGAAACGCCTGCGGTGACGGGACTTGACGTGGATGACGCCGGACCGGTGATTCCGGGGCGTAAGGCGGGCGGCCGCGCGAGGCAGCGCACTAGACTGCGTGTAAGCCATCGGGGAAGTTGCTGTTCCTTGGTTGGCGACCATCGGGAAGGTGATCACTTCCTCATGGTCAGGCCCTCGCCCGGGATGCCAGTCCCGGCGGGGGCCATCTCAATGTCTGGGGTTGTCGAGCTGAGCATATGCCAGCCAACCCCGCTCAATTCAGCCCAGTTGCCGTAGTTCACCCATCCGAGCGATGGGAGGCCGGGAGGGTTGGCAGGTGGTCATTCACCCTCTTTCGTCATTGGAAGTACAGGCACCAACCGCACCGGGTCCCGCCCCACCGCGATCCGGTCGCCGCTGCCTGCCAGTCAGGGACGTTCCAGTACAAACCGCCGCCACTGGAGGCACCTCTCACGCGACTCCCCACCGGTTCGCACCACTACCAGACCGGGCGCCACCACCGGCGCGGCCGGTGGTCGCGACATGCCCGGGCCGGTCAGGTGGTGTCGGCGGCCAGGAGGTCCGCGATGATCTCCGCGCCCAGGGCGTAGGCCGGGACGCCCGAGGTGATGAGGGCCGTTTCGGCGACGCCGATGAGGTCCGGGACCGTGGCGCCGGCGTGGAGGGCGCCCCGGGCGTGGATGCGGGCGGGGTGTTCGCGGCCGAGGGACAGGAGCTGCCCGAAGTGGACGAGCTGCTGCACGCGCGCGCCCAGCGGGTTCGCGGTCAGCACGATGTGCCGCAGCGCCGCGAGCGCCTCCTCGGTGGGGAGCCGGCCGAACTCCCGCGCCAGGCGCAGCCGGTCCTGCACACCGCCCGGTACGCCGCCGAGGGTGGAGGTGTAGCGGGCGCGCACCGCTTCGGTGCGGCGGTCGAAGTCGTCGCCGGTCACGACGCGACCCGGGCGATCGAGGCGCGTACGGCCTCCAGGGCGCCTTCGGGGAAGTCCACGGCCCCGCCGAGGGCAGCGGCCGCGATCTCCGCCTCGGCGCTCTCCTCGACTGCCACCAGCAGGTGGGCGGTCGCCGCCGGGTCCGGGCCGAACACCAGGATGCCGTGGTTGGCCAGCAGGGCCGCGGAGGTCGTCGGGTACCGCTCCAGTACGTCGGCGATGCCGCGCACCGCCACGTCGGAGCCGCGCGGCCCCCACGGAACCACCGGGACGGTCTCGGCCTGCCCGAAGCGGAGCATCGGCTCGGTCCGGCACGGCAGGGGCCGGTTGGCGACGGCGAAGGCCGTCGCGGAAGGCGAGTGGGTGTGGATGACGGCGCCCACGTGCGGACGGGCCCGGTAGACGATGCTGTGCATGGTGATGATCTCGGCGCTGACCGACCGCAGCTCCCCCTCCAGGACCTGCCCGTCGAGACTCACGACCGCCAGGTCCTCGGGCCGGATCCCCCGGACGAATCCGGGCGTCAGCAGAAAGCTTTCCTCATCGATCCGGGCGCTGAGGTTGGCGTGCCCCGAGTGGGACATCACCCCCGCCGTGAAGAGCGCCTCCGCGGCCTCGACCAGGTCGTTCCGTACATGCGTGGTTGCCATCGCGGCACCTCCGAAAGCTGCCGGCAGCGGCCGCTCCTGTTCGCCGCTGCCCTCGTGCACCCCACTCTTCAACTTGAACTAAGGTTCAAGTCAAGCGTCGGCCCGGAAGAGCCGCGACGTGACGAGGAGCGGCCCATGCGCATGACCATCGGACAGCTCTCGCAGGCCACCGGGGTTCCCGCGTCCGCCATCCGGTTCTGGGAACGCCACGGCCTGCTGCCCGCGCCCGAGCGCCAGGGCGGCCAGCGGCGCTACCCGCCGGAAGCGGCGCAGCGGATCGTGGTGCTGCGCAAGTGCCAGCAGGCCGGACTGACCCTGGCGGAGATCGGCGAGTTCCAGGAGGACCAGGCGACCAGGCAGGCGATGATCCGCGCCAAGATCGCCGAGGTCGAGCAGCGGATGATCGACCTCGACCACGCCCATCAGTTGCTGGTCCACGCCCTGCGGTGCGGCGAGGAGGACATCGTCACCTGCCCGAAGTTCCGCGAGCAGATGGCGGCTTGGGAGACGCCCTCCGGGTAGTCCCGCCCCACGAGACCTCCGCCCAGACCACCTTCCCCGGTGCGGGCCCTTCCCGTACGCCCCACCGGTCGGCGAACGCGTCGACCAGCACCAGCCCCCGCCCCGGCGCGCTCAGCACGGGCAGCCGGTCACCGCGCGTGTCGGCCACCTCGATCCGCAGCACGCCGGGACGCGCGAACAACTCCAGCCGGAACCCCCTCCCGGGCACCCGCCCGTGGGTGACGGCGTTCACGGCGAGCTCGGCCACGATGACGCGCGGCGCGTCCAAGGGCAGCCCCCAGCCGCGCAGTTGCTCGACGGCGAGCAACCGGGCGAGCCGGGCCCCACGGGGGGTGGCGGACAGGAGGACGTCATAGTGCCGGGCGTCGAGCGCGCTTGCGGCGAGTTCACTGTTCACCTCACAGAGCGTGGCGGTGTGTGCGTAGCGTGAGAAGGCACAACGCCCTTGCGTCCGGGCTTTGTCCGGACGTTGTCCCGTGCTGTCCGGCCCGTCCGGACCGTTGCCCGGGGAAGGGGGCGTTGAGGACATCGGCTCGTCGGAGGTGGCGCGCGTGGGCGTGGACAGTGACGGTACGGAAGACGCCGGCTGGGACGTCGATCCCGAGGACGAACAGGGGGTCGCGGTCCTGTCCGCGCTCGGCCGCCAGCTCCGCACCTGGCGGGAACAGGCGGGGATGCGGGCCTCGGACCTGGGCGTGGCGATCGGGTACGGGGAGGACCTGGTCCGCAAGGTCGAGTCGGGCAGGCGCATCCCACGCCCGGAGTACCTGGACAAGGCGGACGAGGCGTTGGGGGCGGGCGGGAAGATCCGCGCGATGAAGCCGGACATGGAGCAGGTCCGGTACCCGAAGAAGGTCCGGGCTTTGGCGAAGATGGAAGCTCAAGCTGTCGAGATCGGCACGTACAACAACCACAACATTCATGGCTTGTTGCAGACGGAGACCTACGCCGCGGCCTTGTTCGCCATGCGCCGGCCCGCCTATTCGGCGGACGAGGTCGAACGGATACTGGCCGCTCGTATGGTCCGGCGGTCGATCTTCGAACGCTCTCCTGCCCCCACGCTCAGCTTCGTCCAAGAAGAGGTGACCCTTCGCCGCCCCATCGGAGGGACAATGGTGATGCGCCGACAGCTCGAACGCCTCCTGGAGGTGTGCCAGTTGCAGCATGTCGAGTTTCAGGTGATGCCGACCAACTGCAGCGACCACGCCGGGATGGGCGGCTTGATCGAGGTGCTGAAGTTCGAGGACGGCTCAGCGGTAGGACGCTCAGAAGGCGCCTTTCACGGCCGCCCCGTCTCCGACCCGAAGCAGCTACGAATCCTTGAGCTGCGCTATGGCATCATCCGGGCTCAGGCTCTCACGCCCCGAGAGTCGCGCGCCTTCGTCGAGGAACTGCTGGGAGAAACATGATCCACAACCCCGGGCTGGACTGGTTCAAGAGCAGCTACAGCGACAGCGGCGACGTCAACGACTGCGTCGAGGTCGCCTGGTTCAAGAGCAGTTACAGCAGCAGCAGCGAAGGTGACGACTGCGTCGAGGTCGCCGCCACGCCCGCCGCCGTCCTCGTCCGGGACTCCAAGGACACCGACATCCCCCACCTCGCCTTCGGCCCCGCCGCCTGGGCGGGTTTCGTGGCCTCCGCCCGCTGAGCCGCGCCGCACCGCAGAACACCGCGGCCCCCGCCCGGACGGGGGCGGGGGCCGCGATGGCGGTGGTGGGTCAGGCGGCGACGGCCACCGGGGTGCGGGCCGGCTCCTCCAGCGGGGAGGACGAGGCGGCCGCGTAGGCGTTCTTGTCCAGGATTCCCTCGCGGGCCGAGACGATGACCGGGACGACGGCCTGGCCGGCCACGTTGATGGCGGTGCGCATCATGTCCAGGATCGGGTCGATCGCCATCAGCAGGCCCACGCCCTCCAGAGGCAGGCCCAGCGTGGAGAGGGTCAGGGTCAGCATGACCGTGGCGCCGGTCAGACCCGCCGTGGCGGCGGAGCCGACGACCGACACGAAGGCGATGAGCACGTACTCCTTGATGCCCAGCTGGACGTCGAAGATCTGCGCGATGAAGATCGCGGCCAGCGCCGGGTAGATCGCGGCGCAGCCGTCCATCTTGGTCGTGGCGCCGAACGGGACGGCGAAGGAGGCGTACTCCTTCGGGACGCCGAGGCGTTCGGTGACCTTCTGGGTGACCGGCATGGTGCCGACCGACGAGCGGGAGACGAAGGCCAGCTGGATGGCCGGCCAGGCGCCCTTGAAGAACTGCAGCGGGTTGACCTTGGCGACCGTGGCCAGCAGCAGCGGGTAGACACCGAACAGCACGAGGGCGGAGCCGATGTAGACGTCCGCGGTGAAGGTGGCGTACTTGCCGATCAGGTCCCAGCCGTAGGTGGCGATGGCGGTGCCGATGAGGCCGACGGTGCCGATGGGCGCGAGGCGGATGACCCACCACAGGGCCTTCTGGAGCAGCTCCAGGACGGACTCGGCCAGGGTGAGGACGGGCTGCGCCTTGTTGCCCAGCTTGAGGGCGGCGATGCCGGCGACGGCGGCGAGGAAGACGATCTGCAGGACGTTCAGCTCGGTGAACGGCGTGACGATGTCCTTCGGCACGATGCCGGTCAGGAAGTCGATCCACGAGCCCTGGTGCTTGGGCAGCTTGCCGTCCTGCGGGGTGAGGCCGGTGCCGGCGCCCGGGTTGGTCAGCAGGCCGATGGCGAGACCGATGCCGACCGCGATCAGCGACGTGATCATGAACCAGAGCAGGGTGCGGGAGGCGAGGCGCGCGGCGTTGTTCACCTTGCGCAGGTTGGTGATGGACACCAGGATCGCGAAGAAGACGAGGGGGGCGACGGCCAGCTTGAGAAGCTGGATGAAGATGTCGCCGATCTTCTCGAGGGTGGTCCCGAGCCAGCTGATGTCCTGGCTCTTGGCGAGCCAGCCGAACAGCACGCCGAGCGCGAGACCGGTGACGATCTGGGCCCAGAACGGGAACTTGAACGAGGCCTTGGCGGCGGGGGCCGGGGCCTGGGGGGTGGCGGACACGGACACTCTCCGGGGGTGACGCGTCACGGACGACGCGTGAAGAACGGGGACGCGCAGGAACGGGCGGAAGGTTTCTGCGGTGGTGTGTGCTGGTGGTGACGCGGTGCGGCAGCACCCGGAGGAAGCCGGGCCGGCCGGGACCACTGCCGTATCGGTTGGGCCGTAAGGGGCAGTCGGCTCAGCGACAGCGGCAACAGGCCGCGGACACGCGGCGGCAGAGGTCGACGTGCAGGCGCGCCACGAGCGGGACGCTCGCGGTCATCTGGTGCGCAACTGTGGTCAACATGTTGAACACGCTAACACTTCTCCTTTGAGAATCTCAAAGGCGCCCTTTGAGCCATGGTCGCGACGGAGCGGAGGCCGCGGCCCCGAACCCGCCCGGAAACACACGAAAGCCCCAGCGTTACGGGCGGTACTCCCGTTGCTGGGGCGGATACGTGTGTGAGGAAACTAACCGGGCCGGGGCCCGGTCCGCGTCAGGCGACGCGGGCGGCGTCGTCGGCCGCGTCCTCCTGGCCGCGGTTCTCGGCGAGCTTCTGCTTCGCACCCGCGACACGTCCGGAGATCTGCGCGGACATCTCGTCGCGCTGCTTGCGCAGGAGCACGAAGGACAGCGGCGCGGAGAGCACGAGGGCGAGCAGCACGATCCAGGCGAAGTTCGCGTCACCGAGGCCCGCGGGCACCCAGCCGAGGCGGACGAATACGGCGACCAGCACCAGGCACCCGACGAAGATGCCCAGGCGCATCGCGGTGTAGCGGATCGTCGCGCTCGGCTTGAGGGACACGGTGACCCCTTCTCTCTCGTCTTCGTACGGCGGCACGTGCCCATCCAGTGAAGCACGCCGCGGCCCGACTCCGGTCCGCCGGGTGCCTCAGTGGAGCGGGAGCAGCATCGTGATGTCGTCGCGGTCGTCTCCCGGGCCGACGCGGATGGCGTCGGGGACGCGGCCGACCTCCTTGTAGCCGCAGGCCGCGTAGAAGTGTTCCAGGCCGAGGCCGCCGCGGCAGGTCAGGCGGACGGCCTCGATGCCGTCCAGGGCGCGGGCGGCGTCGGCGACGGCCTCCATCAGCGCGCGGCCCGCCCCCTGGCCCTGGAGGCCGGGGGCGACCATGACGGTGTAGGCCCAGACCCAGTGGCGCATGAGCCGGTGCGGGTTGAGGGCGAGGACGGCGGCGGCGGCGACCGTGCCGTCCTCGTCGTGGCCCACGACCAGCCGGTGCGTGCCCTCGGCCATCGCCGCGAGGTGCTTGAGCAGCGCGGGCCGGATGTCCTCGGTGGTGACCGGCGGGACGAAGCCGACGGCACCGCCCGCGTTGCTGACCTCGGTCCAGAGTTCGAGGAGTCCGTCGCGCAGGGCCGGGCCGACGACGGGATCGACAGTGAAGGTAAGGGCCATACGCGGAGAGTACTTATTACCTCGGCGGCTCGGCAACCACTGGGGACCCGCCTCTTCCGGCACCCCGCGGCGACGCGAGCCCCGGTCCACCAGGACCGGGGCCCGCTCACGCAGTGGCGTCTGGCGCCTCAGACGCGCATCGCCTGCGGCGACTCGCGCAGGTCCGCCTCCGGGCCGGGGTACTCGCGGATGATCTCGTAGCGCGTGTTGCGCTCGACCGGGCGGAACCCGGCTTCCCGGATGAGTTCCAGGAGGTCGTCGCGGCCCAGCTTGTTCGGGGTGCCGTAGTTGTCGGCGTCGTGCGTGATCTTGTACTCGACGACCGAGCCGTCCATGTCGTCCGCGCCGTGCTGGAGCGCCAGCTGGGCGGTCTGCACGCCGTGCATCACCCAGAAGACCTTCACGTGCGGCACGTTGTCGAACAGCAGACGGGAGACCGCGAAGGTCTTGAGCGCCTCGGCGCCCGTCGCCATCGTCGTGCGCGCCTGGAGCTTGTTGCGGACCTTGCCGTCCTGCATGTCCACGAAGTCGTGCTGGTAGCGCAGCGGGATGAAGACCTGGAAGCCGCCGGTCTCGTCCTGGAGCTCGCGCAGCCGCAGCACGTGGTCCACGCGGTGGCGCGGCTCCTCGATGTGCCCGTAGAGCATGGTCGAGGGGGTCTTGAGGCCCTTCGAGTGCGCCAGACGGTGGATGCGCGACCAGTCTTCCCAGTGGGTGCGGTGGTCCACGATGTGCTGGCGGACCTCCCAGTCGAAGATCTCCGCGCCGCCGCCCGTCAGCGACTCCAGGCCGGCCTCGATCAACTCGTCCAGGATGTCGGAGGCCGACATGCCGGAGATCGTCTCGAAGTGGTGGATCTCGGTGGCCGTGAACGCCTTGAGGGAGACGTTCGGCAGCGCCTCCTTGAGCGCGGAGAGCGAGCGCGGGTAGTAGCGCCACGGCAGGGTGGGGTGCAGGCCGTTGACGATGTGCAGCTCGGTGAGGTTCTCGTTCTCCATGGCCTTGGCCAGGCGGACGGCTTCCTCGATGCGCATCGTGTACGCGTCCTTCTCGCCCGGCTTGCGCTGGAACGAGCAGTACGCGCAGGACGCGGTGCACACGTTGGTCATGTTGAGGTGGCGGTTGACGTTGAAGTGGACGACGTCACCGTTCTTGCGCGTGCGCACCTCGTGGGCGAGGCCGCCCAGCCAGGCCAGGTCGTCGGACTCGTAGAGGGCGATGCCGTCCTCACGGGTCAGCCGCTCGCCGGAACGGACCTTCTCCTCCAGCTCACGCTTGAGCCCAGCGTCCATGCCGGTCCTCTCCTCTGTGTGTCCTGCTCTGTCCTGCACTGCCCATGCCCTGCGCTTCTTCGTTGCCCCGCCGACCCCGTGGTGGGTGGCTGCAACCGCCACCCACCGTACTCTCAGCCCTCCTCGGGCAGTTCCCCGACCCGGTTCTCCCACTTGGTGGAGAGCACGATGGTGGTGCGGGTGCGGGAGACGCCCTTGGTGCCGGAGAGCTTGCGGATGATCTTCTCCAGGCCGTCCACGTCGTTGGCGCGCACCTTCAACATGAAGGAGTCGTCACCCGCGATGAACCAGCAGTCCTCGATCTCGGCCAGGTCGCGCAGCCGGCGGGCCACGTCCTCGTGGTCCGCGGCGTCGGAGAGCGAGATGCCGATCAGCGCCGTGACGCCGAGGCCGAGCGAGGCCGCGTTCACGGTCGCGCGGTAGCCCGTGATCACGCCCGCCGTCTCCAGGCGGTTGATGCGGTCGGTGACGCTGGGGCCGGAGAGGCCCACGAGACGGCCCAGCTCCGCGTACGAGGCACGGCCGTTCTCCCGGAGTGCCTGGATGAGCTGCCTGTCCACCGTGTCCATTACGTGGAGCCTTCCATTATTCGGCGATTCTGCGAGTCTAGGTATAGAATCTAAGGCATACAGGGGTCAACGCCCTGCGAAATCTTTCATCAGATCAAAGACGATCTTCAGGAGTGGTTCACCGTGTACACGATCGAGATGGCCTACGCGCACATGCGACAGCTCCAGGAGCTGGCCAACCGATCCCGCACCGACCAGCCGTCCGCCGCCCACCGCGTCGACAAGATGCGCAAGCCGCGCACCGACAAGAAGCGCTAAGCACCGCTCGCCTCCCGGGGAGCACGGGAACCTCCGAGCTCCCCCTCCCACCGGCGGTACAGCCGGTGCGGCACGCCTGCCGCATCCAGCACCCGCCCCGCGACGAAGTCCACCAGATCCTGGATGTGCGTCGCACCCGCGTAGAACGCCGGAGAGGCGGGCAGCACGACCGCGCCCGCCTCGTCCAGCGCCACCAGCTGCTTCAAGGTCTGCCCGTTCAGCGGGGTCTCCCGTACCGCGACCACCAGCCGGCGCCGCTCCTTGAGCGTCACGCTCGCCACGCGCTGGAGCAGGTCCTTCGACAACCCCAGCGCCACCCCGGCCACGCAGGCCGTGGACGCGGGCACGATCAGCATCCCCTTCGCCGGGTACGAACCCGAGCTCGGGCCGGCGGCCAGGTCCCCGGCACCCCAGTAGCGCACGTCGTCCAGCGCCGACGGGGCGAAACCGCCCGGCTTGCCGTCCGCGCCGCGTTCCAGCCACCGGGCGAGGTCCTCGCGCCAGTGCGCGTCACGGAACGCGATCCCGGTTTCGTCCAGCAGGGTGAGCCGCGAGGCCCGGCTCACCACCAGGTCGACGCTTTCCCCCGCCGCGAGGAGCCCGCGGAGCACCGCCGCCGCGTACGGCGTCCCGGACGCCCCGGAAACCCCGACCACCCACGGGGTGCGCTTGCCGTCAGTCATGACTCCGAGACTATCCGGCCACCGCGAGCGGGCACGGAGTAAGGTGCCCGGACGTTCAAAGGGTGGACACGAAAGACGGGGGGGTGTCGCCATGGACCAGGTGCGCGAGGGACACGGGGTGCGGCGGGGCGGGCACACAGGCCCGGGCGTGGGCGAGTGGAGCCGGACCGAGCGGGCCAAGGCCGCCGCGAAGCTGATGCTCGGCTGGGTCGCGCTGCTGTGGCTGATCGAGGCGGTGGACTACGCCACGGGCCATGCGCTGGACGCGTACGGGATCACCGCCCGCGAGGCCGACGGGCTGAGCGGGATACCCCTGGCCCCGTTCCTGCACTTCGGCTTCGACCACGTGGCGTCCAACAGCCTGCCGCTGCTGGTGCTGGGCTTCGTCGCCGCCCTCAGCGGCATACGCCGCTTCCTCGCGCTGTCGGCGGTCATCACCCTCGCCGACGGCTTCGCGGTGTGGTTGATATCGCCGTCCCACACCGTCACCGCCGGCGCCTCGGGCCTGATCTTCGGCCTCTTCGGGTACCTGCTGGTGCGCGGCTTCGTGGAGCGCCGGCCGCTGGGAGTGGTGGCCGGGCTGTGCATAGCCGCCGTCTGGGGCACCACGTTCCTGTCGGGGATCCTGCCCACCGATGCGATGATCAGTTGGCAGGCCCACCTCTTCGGGCTCCTCGCGGGCGTGGCGGCGGCGTTCATGTTCCGCCGGAGCAGCTCTTAGGAAGCAGCTCAGGAAGCAGCTCTCAGCAAGCAGCTCTCAGAGCGACAGGCCCCGCGCGGCAAGGTCCAGGACGGCGCAGACGAAGAGCGCGATCCCGATGAAACCGTTCACCGTGAAGAAGGCCCGGTTCAGCCGGGACAGGTCGTGCGGCGTGACGATCGTGTGCTCGTAGAGGAACGCGGCCACGACTATCACCAGGCCGGACCAGAAGAACGGCCCCGCATCCGTCCTGACGGCGTACCAGGCGAGCAGCCCCGTGGTCACGGCGTGCGCGCCGCGCGCGCCCCAGAGCGCGGCCGGGATGCCGAAGCGGGCCGGGACCGACTTCACGCCCTCCGCGCGGTCGGCGGCCACGTCCTGGCAGGCGAAGATCAGGTCGAAGCCGCCGATCCACACGCCCACGGCGAGGCCGAGCACCACCGCGTCCCAGGACCAGGTGCCGGTGACCGCCAGCCAGGCCCCGACCGGGCCCATGGCCTGGGCCACGCCCAGGATGGCGTGCGGGAAGTTCGTGAACCGCTTGCCGTACGGGTACACCACCATCGGGATCACCGCGAGCGGCGCCAGCGCCAGGCACAGCGGGTTCAACAGCGCCGCCGAGCCGAGGAAGACGGCCAGCGCCATCCCGGCCCCGGTCCAGGCGGAGCGCACGGAGACGGCTCCGGTGACGAGTTCGCGCCCGGCGGTGCGGGGATTGCGGGCGTCGATCTCGCGGTCGATGATCCGGTTCGCGGCCATCGCGAAGGTCCGCAGGCCCACCATGCAGATGGTGACGAGCAGCAGTTTGACCCAGTGCATCGTCCCGTCGAGCCGGAACATGGCGGTCAGGGCGGCGATGTAGGCGAAGGGCAGCGCGAAGACCGAGTGCTCGATCATCACGAGCCGCAGGAACGCCTTGACCTTGCCGGGGGCCTGCGGCGCGGGACCGGGACCGACCACCCCGTCGGCGGTGGTCATCATGCGAGGCTCCCGCGGAAGTCTTGGAGGTCGGCGCGGAGCGCGTCGGTGTCCACGGGCGGGATCTCCAGCGTGAGCGGGGACGGTTCCTCGCCTTCCGGCGGGGTGATGGTGGAGACGAAGCGGCATTCCCCGCCCGCCTGGCCCGGGTAGCCCTGGAGGCGCAGCACCTGGCCCGCGCCGATCACGAACGGCCCGGTGTCGAAGGACAGCTCGGCCAGCAGCCGGTCGGCGAAGTCCTCGGCCTCCGCGTCGCGCAGGCCCGGCAGCTCGAAGCCGCCGCCCGCACCGGTCTCGTCCTCCCACATCAGCGCCCAGACGTTGCCGGGTCCCGCGAACTCCTCGGGCGTCACGCCGGCTTGTCCGGCCGCCTCGCGGACCTCGGGGTCGGTGGGGTCCAGGCGCGGGCGCAGGACGGCCACGTACGCCGTGTCGGTACCGATGAAGAGGGCGGGTCCGCCCATCGCCGTGCTCACAGTCCGTACTCCTTCCAGCGGCTGTCCACGAGGGCGGCCGTCGCGGGGTCGGACTCGACCATGTCCGGCCAGCCGCCGTCGCGCGTGTAGCCCTCCTCGGGCAGCTTCTTCGTCGCGTCGATACCGGCCTTGCCGCCCCAGAACTGCTGGTAGGAAGCGTGGTCGAGGTGGTCCACCGGACCTTCCACGACGGTGAGGTCACGGCTGTAGTCGGTGTTGCCCAGCGCCCGCCAGGACACCTCGTGCAGGTCGTGGACGTCGCAGTCCTTGTCCACCACGATGATCAGCTTGGTCAGCGACATCATGTGCGCGCCCCAGATGGCGTGCATGACCTTCTGGGCGTGCTTGGGGTACTTCTTGTCGATCGAGACGATCGCGCAGTTGTGGAAGCCGCCCGACTCGGGGAGGTGGTAGTCCACGATGTCCGGGACGATGATCTTGAGGAGCGGCAGGAAGAAGCGTTCCGTCGCGCGCCCCAGCGGCCCGTCCTCGGTCGGCGGACGGCCGACCACGATCGACTGGAGGAGCGGGCGCTTGCGCATCGTCACGCAGTCGATCGTGAGCGCCGGGAAGGGTTCCTGCGGGGTGTAGAAGCCGGTGTGGTCTCCGAACGGCCCTTCGGGCAGCATCTCGCCCGGCTCCAGCCAGCCCTCGATGACGACTTCGGCGTTCGCGGGCACCTGGAGCGGGACCGTCTTGCAGTCGACCATCTCGATGCGCTTGCCCGCCACGAACCCGGCGAACAGGTACTCGTCGATGTCGCCGGGGAGCGGCGCGGTGGACGCGTACGTCACCGCCGGCGGGCAGCCGAAGGCGATCGCGACCGGCAGCCGCTCGCCGCGCGCGGCGGCGACGGCGTAGTGGTTGCGGCTGTCCTTGTGGATCTGCCAGTGCATGCCGATGGTGCGCTTGTCGTGGCGCTGGAGGCGGTACAGGCCGAGGTTGCGCACGCCCGTCTCCGGGTGCTTGGTGTGCGTCAGGCCCAGGTTGAAGAAGGAGCCGCCGTCCTTGGGCCAGGTGAACAGGGCCGGCAGCCGGTCCAGGTCGACGTCGTCGCCGGTGAGGACGACCTCCTGGACGGGGGCGGAGTCGCCCTTCACCTTCTTCGGCGGTACGTGCACCATCGAGCCGAGCTTGCCGAACGCCTCGCGGACACCGATGAAGCCCTGGGGCAGCTCGGGCCTCAGGAGACCGCCGATCTTCTCGCTGATCTCCGCGTACGACTTGAGGCCGAGGGCCTTGAGCAGCCGGCGGTCGGTCCCGAAGACGTTCATGGCGAGCGGCATCGCCGAGCCCTTGACGTTCTCGAAGAGCAGCGCGGGGCCGCCGGCCTTGTTGACTCTGTCGACGATCTCCCCGACCTCCAGGTAGGGGTCGACTTCGGCCTTGATGCGCTTGAGGTCGCCCTCCCGCTCCAGAGCCCGGAGCAGCGAGCGGAGATCGTCGTAAGCCATGGGGCCCAGTATCCGTCACCTACTACCCTGGGGGCGTCACCGGGGCTCCGCGTGGGCCCGCCGCCACTGCCTGGGAGTCGGTCCCGCACCGTGCTGCGCTACCTGCCGTTCCTGCTGATCATCGCGCTGACCATCTACGCCTTCATCGACTGCCTGAACACGCCGGAGGAGGAGGTCAAGCACCTGCCGAAGGTGGTGTGGGTGCTGATCATCCTGCTGTTCTCGATCGTCGGGCCGGTGGTGTGGCTGTTCGCGGGCAGGACCCGGACGGCGGCCGGCGGCGGCCGGGTCCGCCGCACCGAGTGGGTGGCGCCCGACGACAACCCGGAGTTCCTGCGGTCCCTGCGCGAAGAGCGCGACAAGGGACGCGACAAGGAGCACGACAAGGAGCACGACAAGGACAAGGACAAGGGCGCCGACAACGACTGACGCCGCGCCGCTCAGGCCCGTCTGGTCAGGGGCCGCGCATAGGACTCGCGCAGCTCGGCGCGGCGGGCTTCGGTCCAGGCGGCGGCCGGGTCCGTCAGCGCTGCTTCGAGGAGCTCGAAGTGCTGGTGCCAGTCCGCCAGGACTCCCGGGGTGTCGGTTCCCGGGCCCTCGCGCTCGTTCAGGAACCGGATCACCGTGGAGTCCGTGCCGACCGGCTCCAGGTGGAAGCGGACCCGGCCGAGGCCGCCGAGGGTGTACTCCACGACCCGCTCGACGTCCCAGGCCGTGACCCGGCCGGACGCCGCGGGGCCGCCGTCGAGCGGGCGCAGGGTGACGGCTCCGTCGAGGTGGCGCTCCAGGACCTCCGCCTCGCCCAGCCAGCGGCGCAGCCCCTGCGCCGTGGTCAGCGCGGACCAGAGGTCCTCGTAGGAGTACGGCAGGTGCGGCTCGAAGCGGAGCAGCGGACGGTCCTCGCCGCGGCTCTCGCTGGTGCCATGGCTCACAGGAGACATGACACCAGCGTCCCACTCCCGCCGGTCAGACGCCCGCGTACGAGTGCTTGCCGTTGAGCAGGATGTTCACGCCGTAGTAGTTCCAGATCCAGCAGGCGAAGGCGAACAGCGCCAGGTAGGCGGCCTTGCGGCCCTTCCAGCCCGCCGTGGCCCGCGCGTGCAGGTAGCAGGCGTACGCCACCCACGTCACGAAGGACCAGACCTCCTTGGGGTCCCAGCCCCAGTAGCGGCCCCACGCGTCGCCCGCCCAGATCGCGCCCGCGATGATCGTGAAGGTCCACAGCGGGAAGAAAGCCGCGTTGATCCGGTACGAGAACTTGTCGAGCGTGGCGGCCGAGGGCAGGCGCTCCATGACCGAGGTCGCGAAGCGGCCCGGCTGCTCGCCGCGCTCGATCCGGGCTTCGTACCCGTCGCGGAACAGGTACAGCAGCGTGCCGGTCGCACCGATGTAGAAGACGGCGCCGCAGATGATGGCGGTGGAGACGTGGATCCACAGCCAGTACGAGTGCAGGGCCGGGACCAGCTGGTCGCTCGCCGTGTACAGCCAGGTGGTGGCGATTCCCAGGTCCAGCAGGACGGTCGTGACCAGGATCAGACCCATCCAGCGGACGTTCTTCTTCAGGAGCAGCAGGATCAGGTACGCGCCGACGGCCACCGTGGAGAAGGTGAGCGAGAACTCGTACATGTTGCCCCAGGGGGCCCGCTTCACCGAGGTCGCGCGCGCGACGACACCGGCCGCCTCGATGAGGAACGCGAGCGCGGTCAGGGAGACCGCGATCCGTCCGTAGAGGTCGCCCTGCTCGGTGCCGCCGGCGGCGCCGGGGCCGTCGGGGACGTCACGGGTGCCGGCGGCGGAACGGGTGACGACCTTCGGACGGTCGAGGACCGCGGTGCTGCCGCCCTTCCCGCGCACCTGCACGGCCGGGGCGCCGGCGGCCTGGGCCCCGGTCAGCGCGGCGGCCGTACGGCCGACCTTGCTGCGGCTACCGAAGATCCACTCGGCGATGTGGGCGAGGAAGGCGAGCGTGTAGACCGCCATCGACGAATAGACCAGGTAGTTGCTGATCTGGGCCAGGTTCTCATTGGCCTCGGCTGCGAGCGGCGTCATCCGCGCTCCCCTTCAACGTTTTCCTTGACAGGTCGGTCGGGCGCGGTGGGCGCCTGCTGGTGGAGCGCGGCGGCGAGCGCGGCCAGCTCCTCCGGGAGCTTGGTGGACTCGCTGCGGCCGAGACCGGCCATCTCCACGACGGTCACCCCGTCCTCGCCCGCGGTCGCCCGGACCCAGATCCGGCGGCGCTGGATGAACAGGGAGCCGGCCAGGCCGCCGATGGCGGCGATGGCGCCGGCGAGGGCGAGGCCGCTGCCGGGCTGGTGGGTGATCGAGAAGGTGGCCCAGCGCTCGATGCCCTCGAACTTCACGGTGCCCGCGCCGCCCGGCAGGGTCATCGTCTCCCCGGGCAGCATCTTCTGCTTGAACAGCTGGCCCGAGTCGTCCTTGAACATCTGCATCTTCGACGTGTCGAGCTGGTAGACGTTCTGCGGCAGACCCGAGTCCACGCCGAGGCTGCCGTGCCAGGCGCTGAGCATGAGCGCCGGGAAGTCGAGGTCGGGGAACTGGGAGAACATCGTCCCCTTGCCCTCGCCCGCGTACGTCGGCACGAACATGGCGCCGAAGCCGAGCTGTTCCTTCTTGCCGTCCTTGTCCTTGTAGCCGTCGGTGACCTTGATGGCTCCGGAGGAGGTGAGGTTGGAGTCCTGCGGGAGCATCGGCACGGCGTCCTTGAAGATCACCTTGCCGGTGGGGTCGGTCACCGAGACGACCGGCGCGTAGCCGTGGCCGAGGAGGTAGACCTTGGAGCCGTCGACCTCCAGCGGCTTGTTGACCTCGATCTCGCGCTTGTGCGGTGCCCCGTTAGCGCCCTCGCGGAAGGTGACGTACGCCTTGAAGTCGCGGGCGGTGCCCTTCTGCGGGCCGGTCTTCGCGTACGAGGCGTCGAACCGGTCCAGGGTGAAGGAGAACGGCGGGAGGTCGTCGGGGGTGAAGAAGGACCCGGACTTGAAGTCGTCGTACTGGGTGAGCGTGTTGGAGAAGCCCTTGCCGCGCAGGACGAGCTTGCCGCCCTCGGACTTGTAGAGCTGCCCCCAGGCGAAGGCCACCAGCATGACGATCAGGGCGATGTGGAAGGCCAGGTTGCCCGCCTCGCGCAGGTAGCCCTTCTCGGCGGCCACGGAGCTCGCGCCCGTCTCGGTGCGGAAGCGGCTGCCGCCCAGCACCTTCCCGGCCGCCGCGACGACCTCGTCGGCGGGCTTGTCCGTACGCCACGTCGTGTACGCGGGCAGCCGGTCGAGCCGCTTGGGGGCGCGGGGCGGGCGGCCGCGGAGCTGGCCGACGAACTGCCAGGAGCGGGGCAGGATGCAGCCGATCAGCGAGATGAACAGCAGCAGGTAGATCGCGGAGAACCACACCGAGCTGTAGACGTCGAAGAGCTGGAGCTTCTCGGCGACCGTCACCCACGAGGCGTGCTCGCGCTTCCAGGTGGCGACCTTCATCGCGTCGACCTGGGTCTGCGGGATGAGCGAGCCGGGAATGGAGGCCAGGGAGAGCAGGAACAGCAGGATCAGGGCCACCCGCATGGAGGTGAGCTGGCGCCAGAACCAGCGCAGCCAGCCGAGCACGCCGATGCCCACCGGGCCGCCGGGGGCGTCCTCCAGGGGGGCGGTGGACAGCTGCGCCCCGGCGGCGGCGTCTTCGTCACCGCGCGCGGACGCGGCGGGTTGCTGGGACGCCTCGGGGGACGCCTTGTCGGTCGTACTCATGTCCGTGTAGTCCTCAGATCCCCACCGTGAAGCCGTTGGTCCAGCTCTGCATGTCGCTGATGAGCGTGCCCCACCAACCTGTGACGAGGAGCAGCCCGGTGACGATCAGCATGCCGCCGCCGATCCGCATCACCCACGCATAGTGCTGCTTCACCCACCCGAACGCGCCGAGCGCCTTGCGGAACGCGAGCGCCGTGAGGATGAACGGCACCCCGAGCCCCAGGCAGAACACCGTGGTCAGCAGGGCGCCACGGCCCGCCGTCGCCTGGTCGATGGAGAGCGTGTTGACGGCGGCGAGGGTCGGACCCATGCAGGGGGTCCACCCGACGCCGAAGAGTACGCCGAGCAGCGGCGCGCCGATCAGTCCGGCGGCCGGCTTCTTGTGGAAGCGGAACTCGCGCATCGTCAGGCCGGGGATCGCCCCCATGAAGAACAGGCCGAGCACGATCACCAGGCCGCCCAGGACCCGGGCTATGACGTCCTTGTTCTCGGCGAGGGTGTCCCCGAAGTAGCCGAAGAGCGCGCCGGTCGAGACGAAGACCGCCGTGAAGCCGAGGACGAACAGGCTCGCCCCGGCCAGCATCCGGCCGCGCCGGGCCTCGGCGAGGTCGGCGCCGCCCACTCCGGTGACGTAGGAGAGGTAGCCGGGGACGAGCGGCAGCACGCAGGGCGAGAAGAAGGAGACCAGGCCGGCCAGGAGGGACAGGGGCAGCGCGAGCAGCAGCGCCCCGTTGAGGACGGTGGTGTTCACGCCGGTCGCGTCGGCGGCGAGGAGGTGGAGCCCGGTGACCACGTCGGTCACTTCTCCGCGAGCAGCGGGTCGATCATCGAGCGCAGCTGGGTCTCGTTGAGCGCGACCAGCGTGCGGGCGGCGATCTTGCCCTCCTTGTCGAGGACGACGGTGGAGGGGATCGACTGCGGGTTCAGCGTGCCCTTGGGGAAGCGGAGGATCAGCCGGCCGTCGGGGTCGTAGAGGCTCGGGTAGGTGATCCCGAAGTTCTCCTCGAAGGCGGTGGCGTTCTGCTTGCTGTTGTCGCGGATGTTCAGGCCGACGAAGGCGACGTCCTGGCCGGCGTCGGTCAGCTCCTTCGACACCTTCGCGAAGTAGGGGGCTTCGGCCCGGCAGGGCGGGCACCAGGAGCCCCAGACGTTGAGGACGACGACCTTGCCCTTGAGGGTGGTCGTGTCGAGCGTCTTGCCGTCGACCGTCTCGCCGTCGAGCTTGGGGGCCTGGGTGCGCTCGCCCTTGGCGACGGTGGAGATGCCGCCGGCGCCCGCGACGTAGTTCCCGCCGGCGGAACCGGAGGGTTTGCTGCTGCCCGAATCGCCGCACGCCGTAAGGGTCAGGGCGCCCGCGAGGGTCATCGCGGTCAGCAGACTGACGCGGCCGCTGGTCGAGCGGCGGCGGGGGGCTTGGCCAAGGCTCATGTGAAAAGTTTCGCATGACCGATTTGCGGATCTTCCACGCCCCCCGGGCGTGTGTTAAGTCCCTGGTCAGCCGAGGGTGTGCCCTTGGGAGTCTCCTCGACGGCGTCCACGTAGATCCCGCCGTTCCACTCCTCGAAATGATTTCCGACGAACAGAGGGGCGCGGTTGCTCTCGTACGCCCGGGCGGCGCCCCCGAGGAGGCGGCGGTGCGCCCACCTCGTGGCCGTCCAGCCAGGTCTGGCGCACGTTCGTGGTGTGCAGCCGGGACGGCGCCGAAGGCCGACCCTTAGCACGGTCCAGGCCGAGCGGGCCCGAGACCGGCGGCCGGGGCCGGGAGCCCCGTACCGCCCGGTCGGCAACTACGCGCCGAAGGCCTTCGACTTCCCCTTCACCGGCTTGGCGCCCGCCAGCAGGTGCGCCGGGACCAGGTCCCGGGCCGGCTCGCTGTAGCCCACCGACACCAGCGCGTCGCCCTGGAACGTGAACGACGTCAGCGAAGCCAGCGTGCACTGACGCCGGCGCGGGTCGTGCCACAGCCGCCGCTTCTCCGCGAAGCTGCGCACGATCCAGATCGGCAGCTGGTGGCTCACCGCCACCGCCTCGTGCCCGCGCGCCGCGTCCCGCGCCGCCTCCAGCGCGCTCATCATCCGCACGACCTGCTCGACGTACGGCTCGCCCCAGGACGGCTTGAACGGGTTCGTCAGGTGCTTCCAGTTCGCCGGCTTGCGCAGCGCCCCGTCACCGACACCGAAGGTCTTGCCCTCGAAGACGTTCCCCGCCTCCAGCAGCCGCGCATCGGTGGCCAGGTCCAGGCCGTGCGCCTTGGCGACCGGTGCGGCCGTCTCCTGCGCCCGCTCCAGCGGGGAGGACACCACGTACGTGATGTCCCGGGACTGGAGGTGCTCCGCGACCCGCTCGGCCATCTGGCGGCCCAGCTCGGACAGGTGGTAGCCGGAGCGGCGACCGTAGAGCACGCCGTCCGGGTTGTGCACCTCGCCGTGCCGCATCAGGTGGACGACGGTGATCTCGCCCGGCGTGCTGCTGCTCATGCGGCGGCCTCCGCGGCGGCGCGGGCGGCGGCGGGCAGGGCGGCGGCGATGCGCTCGACGGCCTGCTCGTCGTGGGCGGTGGACACGAACCACGACTCGAACGCCGACGGCGGAAGGTAGACGCCCTGCGCCAGCATCGAGTGGAAGAACCCGTTGAAGCGGAAGGCGTCCTGCTTCTTCGCGTCGTCGTAGTTCTTCACCTCGTCCTCGGTGAAGAACACGGAGAACATGTTGGAGGCGGTCTGCACCCGGTGCGCGACGCCCTCCTTGGTCAGCGCCTCGGTGACCAGGCCCTGGATCTGCTTCGACACCGCGTCGACCTTGTCGTACGCCGCCTCGTCCAGCAGCCGCAGCTGCGCGAGACCGGCGGCGGTGGCGACCGGGTTACCGGAGAGCGTGCCCGCCTGGTAGACCGGGCCGGCCGGGGCCAGGTGGCCCATCACGTCGGCGCGGCCGCCGAACGCCGCGGCCGGGAAACCGCCGCCCATGACCTTGCCGAAGGTCATCAGGTCCGGCTTGACGCCGTCGACCCCGTACCAGCCGGCGCGGGAGGTACGGAAGCCCGTCATCACCTCGTCGGAGATGTACAGGGCGCCGTTCTCGCGGCACAGGTCGGCCAGGCCCTGGTTGAAGCCCTCGCCGGGGGTGACCACGCCCATGTTGCCGGGCGCGGCCTCGGTGATCACACAGGCGATCTCACCGGGGTGCGCGGCGAACGCCGCCCGGACCGCCTCCAGGTCGTTGTAGGGGAGCACGATCGTGTCGCCGGCCTGCGCACCCGTGACACCCGGGGTGTCGGGGAGCGCGAAGGTCGCGAGCCCGGAACCGGCGGAGGCCAGCAGGGCGTCGACGTGACCGTGGTAGCAGCCGGCGAACTTGACGACCTTGGCGCGGCCGGTGAAACCGCGGGCCAGCCGGATCGCGGACATGGTCGCCTCGGTGCCGGACGACACCAGGCGCACCTGCTCCACGGGCTCGATGCGCGCCACGATCTCCTCGGCGAGCGCGACCTCGCCCTCGCCCGGCGTGCCGAAGGACGTGCCGCGGGCGACGGCGGCCTGAACCGCCTCGATCACGGCGGGGTGGGAATGGCCGAGGATCATCGGTCCCCACGAGCAGACCAGGTCGACGTACTCGCGGCCGTCGGCATCGGTCAGATACGGACCGGTACCAGACACCATGAACCTGGGCGTACCCCCCACGGCGCGGAAGGCGCGCACGGGAGAGTTCACGCCGCCGGGCGTCACTACGGACGCGCGCGTAAACAGGTTCTGCGAGACTGGGGCTTCATACGGATACGGGTAGCTCACACCAGCCATGGTCTCAGAGGCCGCGACAGACTTGCGGACGGGCGTTTCACCGCGCCACCCCGGGGGAGGTCACTGCCATGATGATCAGGCTGCGTGGCGGGGGCCGCGGGGCCGGGGCAGGCAATACCAGTCGGGTGGAGATATGCAACGCGGTGGTGGACCGGGCGAGGGTACGGACGGCCTGGACCCGCAGCGCGCCCGTGATGCCCGCCGTCGCGGCAAGCACCGGCGGCGCGGAACCGAGGCCGCCGATGCGGCACCCGAACCCATCGTGCCGCCGGACGCGCTGCCCAAGGGCCGTGGCATGGGGGTGACCTACAAGTACTTCGGTGCCCCGGACGGCGCGACGGCGGCGCGGGTGCCCGTCACCATGCGGCCGGAGGAGCTCGGCGGGGACGAGCTGGGCATGGGCGGCCTGTTCACCAAGATCAAGCCGGAGACCATGGCGGCGATGGTCCTGACCGGCATCGAAGGCATACCCCTGCACAAGGTGCCCCCGCTGGAACTGGTCGTCCTGCACCCCGACTACGCGGTGGTCAAGCTCCCGATGACGGTGGTCGACCCGCTGCGCGGGGTCGGCGAGGAGTCGGTCGGCGCGGCGGCCTTCATCTGGTCCACGGTCCCCGACCGCGGGGGGCCGAGCGACGCGTTCAACGTCTACCAGCTCCTGCACGAATGGCAGGACTTCTCCCACCGCCTGCACGAGGCGGGCCACCAGGCGTACTGCCTCGTCTGGCCGTGACGCCCGGCCTCACCCGGTGAGGATCTTGAGGGCGCGCTCGCGCAGCGGGGCCAGCCGGACGCGGGGGGCGCCGTTGTGGACGGCGTTGGTGGCGATGACCACGTAGCGGCCGGTGGCGGGGGCGAGGTAGAGGCTCGTCCCGGTGAAGCCGTGGTGGTAGGCGACCGTTCCGCCGGCGGCGAGGACCCAGCCCAGGCCCCGGTAGAGGCCCGGCTCGATCTCGGCCTGCGGGGCGAGGCTCTCGCGCAGCCACAGGGTGAGCGGGCTGGTTTCGTGCGGGTCCCCGTGGCCGCCCAGCAGGTGCTCTGCGTACGTGGCGAGGTCGGTGGCGGGCGCGAAGACCCCGGCGTGGCCGGCGACGCCACCCATCGTCGCGGCGTTCTCGTCGTGCGCCACGCCCCACAGGCGGTCGTGGCCGTCGGGGTGCTCGGTCGGCGCGACGTCCGGAGCCTGGGGGACCGGGCCGTAGCCGGTGCGGCCCATGCCCAGCTCGGCCCAGAAGTCGGCGGCCAGGCGGTCCAGCGGCCTGCCGGCGACGTGGGCGAGGGCCAGGCCGAGCAGGATGTAACCGCGGTTGACGTAGCGGTGGGTGCCGGGGAGGTTCTCCATCAGCTCGTGGCAGATCAGCTCGTGCAGCGGCCTGGAGGTGAGGTCGTAGAGGTCGAGGCGGGTGGCGGCCTGGAGACCGCCGGTGTGTGACAGCAGCTGGCGCATGGTGGCTTCGCCGCTGGGCATGGGGCCGTCCATCGGCGGCAGGTAGGCCCTCACCGGGGTGTCGAGGTCGAGCAGCCCGTCGGCGACGGCGCGGCCGACGAGCGGCCAGGTGGCCGTGACCTTCGTCAGCGAGGCCAGGTCGTAGACGGTGTTCTCGTCGGGGGCCTTGGGGTTGGTGTACGGGGAGACGACCCCGGCGGAGATCACGGTCCGCTCCCCCGTGGCCGTACCGCAGACGAGGACCCCGCCGGGAGTGGCGCGGGCGGCGACGATCTCGTCCAGCGTGTCCCGCAGCGCGTGGGTCTCGGCGGTCGTGAACGGTACGGCCTGGGTCATCTCTGCCTCCGGGGTGGTGCGGTGCGGTGGTGATCTCCGCACTTAGCGTGGCCAGAGCGCGTCCGGCCCGCCCGTTGCCGCGCCGGACCACGCGCCGGGTCCCCCGGGCGGGTGGCCCCGCCCACCCCCGCCTCAGCGACGCAGGCGGTCTCCCCTCCTACGAACCCGTCATCTCCCCCGACCCCCGCCCCGACCGGGACCCCGGGGGCGGGGGCCGGGGGGGCGGCCGCTGGAATTCCTCACCGGCCGCCGGAGGCTAATGGCATGCTGGCAGGGTGAACGGACCCGGCATTCAGCTCACCCTCGCGCCCGAACTGCACGTCTTCGCCGCGCCCAGCCGGCGCGCCGAGCGGGTGCCCACCGTGACCGACGGGGCCTCCAGCGTCGGGCACGTCGTCGAGTCCGCCGGCGTTCCGCTCACCGAGGTCGGCCGGCTGCTCGTGGACGGGCAGGAGGTGCCCGTCTCGTACGTGCCCCAAGCAGGCGAGCTGGTCGAGGTGTTCGGCGTGGACCGCCCCCAGCGGATCCCGCAGCGCAGCGACGACGGCACCCCCCTCCGGTTCCTCCTGGACGTCCACCTCGGCACGCTCGCCCGCCGCCTGCGCCTGCTCGGAGTCGACGCCGCCTACGAGAACGAGGACATCGGGGACCCCGCCCTCGCCACCCGCTCCGCCGCCGAGCGCCGCGTCCTCCTCTCCCGCGACCGCGGCCTGCTGCGCCGCCGGGAGATCTTCGCCGGCGCGTACGTCTACAGCGACGACCCCGGCGAGCAACTGCGCGACGTACTCAGCCGCTTCGCACCGCACCTCGCGCCCTGGACCCGCTGCACCGCCTGCAACGGGCCGCTCCACGAAGCCGACAAGGACAGCGTGGGCGACCGCCTCCAGCACGGCACGCAGCGCTCCTACGACGTGTTCGCCCAGTGCACCGACTGCGAGCGCGTGTACTGGCGCGGCGCCCACCACGCCCGCCTGGAGCGGATCGTCTCCGACGCCCTCGCCGAATTCGGCCACGGCGACGGCGACGGCCACGGCGACGGCGACGCCGCCGCGTGAGGTGCGGCAGACTGCCGGGGCATGACTCCCGCTGAGGACCACGCCCCCAACGCCGTTGTCGACGTCGCCGTCGTAGGCGCCGGACCCACCGGACTCCTGCTCGCCGGCGACCTCGCCGCCGCCGGACTCTCCGTCACCCTCATCGAGCGACGCCCGCGGACCGCCGCCAATCTGACCCGGGCCTTCGCCGTCCACGCCCGCACCCTCGAACTCCTCGACGCGCGCGGCATCGCCGACCAGCTCGTCTCCACCGGCCGACCGATCGACCGCCTGCGCCCCTTCGGTGGCATGACCCTCTCCCTCCAACGACTGCGCTCCCGCTACCCCTTCGTACTGATCACTCCCCAATATGAGACAGAGAAACTGCTGGAGCGCCGAGCCCTGTCCACAGGGGCGGTCATCCGATATGACTGCGAAGTCACCGGCCTCCACCAGGACCACGACAGCGTCACGCTGGACCTCACCACCCCCACCGGCCCCGTGCGCCACACCGCCCGCCACGTCGTCGGCACCGACGGCGTCCGCTCCACCGTCCGCCAGGCCCTGGGCCTCCCCTTCCCCGGCAAGGCCGTCGTCCGCTCCATGGTCCTGGCCGACCTACGACTGACCGATCCCCCCGAGGACTTCCTCGCCGTCAACGGCAGCGCCGACGCCTTCGCTCTCGTCGTCCCCTTCGGCGACGGCTGGTACCGCGCCATCGCCTGGCACCGCGACGGCCGCGCCGCCGACACCGACCCCGTCGGCCTCGAAGAGCTGCGCACCATCACCCGCGCCGCCCTCGGCACCGACCACGGAATGCACGACCCCCGCTGGATGTCCCGCTTCCACAGCGACGAACGCCAGGTCCCCCACTACCGCCGCGGCCGCGTCTTCCTCGCCGGGGACGCCGCCCACGTCCACTCCCCCGCCGGCGGACTCGGCATGAACACCGGCCTCCAGGACGCCGCCAACCTCTCCTGGAAGCTCGCCGCCGTCCTCCACGGCCACAGCCCCGACCCCGAGGCCCTCCTCGACAGCTACCACCGCGAACGCCACCCCGTCGGCCGCCTCGTGCTGCGCGCGAGCGGCGCCCTCGTCCGCACCGCCATGGTCAGCGACCCCGCCCGCCGTGCCGCCCGCGCCCTCGGCGCCGCGCTCCTCGCCCGGTCCGGCCCCCTCCAGGAGCGCGCCCTCGCCCTCGTCTCCGGCATCGGGATCGCCTACCCGCCCCCGCCGGGCACGCACCGCCCGACCACCGCGGGCCGCCGCGCCCCCGACCTGCCGCTCTCCGGCGGCCTGCGCCTCTACGAGGCCCTGCGCACGGGCAGCTTCGTCCTCATCACCCCTCCTGGCCGGCCCACCCCGCCCGGGAGCCCGCTCTCCCACCACCACTGGCCCACCGGACGGCCGCGCACGGCGTCCGTCCTCGTACGCCCCGACGGTTACCTCGCCTGGAGCTCCGAGCGGGCGGACGACGCCGCCACCGCGTCCGCCGTCGCGTCCTGGCTCCTGCCGCGGCCCGCGCCGCACAAGGAACAGCACTGACGAGCCTCAGAACGCGTACGGGTCCCCCGTGTCCAGGGCCAGCACCGCGTGCTCGTTGTTGCCGCTGTTGCGGTCGGTGGCGTCGCCGTTCCACCACGTGTCGACGCGTACCACCACCTCCGGAACCCGCTCCCGCAACCCGAGCAGCAGCCCGATGTGCCGGCCCTGCCCGTGCGCCGGCAGCGGGCCGGTCTCGCACACCACCTCCCGCCGCCCCACCCGCGCGCATCCCTCGGCCAGCTCCTGCGCGTCCCCGAGGTCCGCCGACAGCCGTACCCGCAGCGTGGCGTCGGCCAGCGCGTTCGGCCCCTCGTTCTGCGGGACCAGCCACAGCCGCAGCTGTCCCCGGTCCAGCGAGACCCGGCCGTGGTACGAGACGTCCGCCTCCGGCTCGGGCGCCCGGGCCCCGGCGCTGCCCGCACCCCCGGCACCGCCCAGCACCAGCAAGCCCGCCACCACCACACTCCGTACGGCACCACGGCGCACCGCCACCACCTCCACGCGCGGACGCTAGACGGCCCCCGCCCCCGCCGGTCGGACCATCACACGAACGAGGGCGCGCCGCGGCCTCCTAGGACGGCCGACCGGCGGCACCGTGGCATCCGCCTATGCTGGCCGGGAATCGCCCGTACGAACGAACGCCGAACGACGAACGAGGAGCACGCCCATGAGCCCCGCCACCCGGACCGCCGTAGTCACCGGCGCGAGCAGCGGCATCGGCGCGGCCACCGCCCGGCAGCTCGCGGCGGCCGGCTACCACGTCGTCCTCACCGCACGCCGCAAGGACCGCATCGAGGCCCTCGCCGCCGAGATCACCGGCGCCGGCCACGAGGCCACCGCCCATGCCCTCGACGTCACCGACCGCGCCGCCGTGGACGCCTTCGCGGCCTCCCTCAAGCGCTGCGACGTGCTGGTCAACAACGCCGGCGGTGCGATCGGCGCCGAGCCCGTGGCCACCGGCGACCCCGCCGACTGGCGCACGATGTACGAGGTCAACGTCATCGGCACGCTGAACGTCACCCAGGCCCTCCTCCCGGCCCTGGTCGCCTCCGGCGACGGCACGGTGGTCGTGGTGTCCTCCACCGCCGGGCACGCCGCGTACGAGGGCGGCGCGGGCTACGTCGCCGCGAAGAACGGCGCCCGCGTGCTCGCCGAGACGCTCCGCCTGGAGATCGTCGGGCAGCCCGTCCGCGTCATCGAGATCGCGCCGGGCATGGTCAAGACGGAGGAGTTCGCGAAGACCCGCTTCCGGGGTGACGCGGAGAAGGCCGAGAAGGTCTACGCGGGCGTCGCGCAGCCCCTGTCCGCCGACGACGTGGCCGACACCATCACCTGGGCGGTGACCCGCCCCAGCCACGTCAACATCGACCTCCTGGTGGTCCGCCCCCGCGCCCAGGCCTCGAACACGAAGGTCCACCGGGAGCTCTGAACCCGCCCCGGCCGGGGCGGCCACGAGCAGCGCGTGGTCGCCCCCGCCGCGGACGACGTCACCGAGCCCCCCAACGCCCTTGTGCTGCGCGGCGCCCGGGTCAGCCCTTGATGCAGATGACCTGCCTGAGCTTGGCCACCACCTCGACCAGGTCGGTCTGCTGGTCGATGACCTGCTCGATCGACTTGTACGCGCCCGGGATCTCGTCCACCACGCCGGAGTCCTTGCGGCACTCCACACCCTTGGTCTGCTCCGCCAGGTCCCGGACCGAGAAACGCTTCTTCGCCGCCGTCCGGCTCATCTTCCGGCCGGCGCCGTGCGAAGCAGAGTTGAAGGACTTCTCGTTGCCGAGTCCCTTCACGATGTACGAACCCGTCCCCATCGAGCCGGGGATGATGCCGTAGTCCCCGCTGCCCGCCCGGATCGCGCCCTTGCGCGTGACCAGCAGCTCCATCCCGTCGTACCGCTCCTGCGCCACGTAGTTGTGGTGGCAGCTGATCTCCCGCTCGAAGGAGACCTTGGCCTTGCGGAACTCCTTGCGGATGACCTCCTTGAACAGGCTCATCATCGCGGCGCGGTTGAACTTCGCGTACTCCTGCGCCCAGAAGAGGTCGTTGCGGTAGGCGTCCATCTCCGGGGTCGCCGCCAGGAACACCGCAAGGTCCCGGTCGACCAGTCCCTGGTTGTGGGAGAGCCCGCGAGCCACCTCGATGTGGAAGTTCGCCAGCTCGTTGCCGATGTTGCGGGAACCCGAGTGCAGCATGAGCCAGACGGAACCGGACTGATCGAGACAGAACTCGACAAAGTGATTCCCCCCGCCGAGCGTTCCGACCTGCTTCGCCGCCCGTTCCCGGCGGCTCTTGACCGGATCGGCGAGGTAGTCGAACCGCTGCCACAGGTCGTCGTAGGCCGCCTCCTTCGCCCCGAAGCCGTACAGCCGCCCCGGGTCCACGGGCTCCTTGTGCAGGCCCACACCCACCGGGATCGCGCGCTCGATCTTCGACCGCAGCGCCGACAGGTCGCCCGGGAGGTCGTTCGCCGTGAGGGAGGTCTTCACCGCCGACATGCCGCAGCCGATGTCGACGCCGACCGCCGCCGGGCAGACCGCGTCCTTCATCGCGATCACCGAACCGACCGTGGCGCCCTTGCCGTAGTGCACGTCCGGCATGACGGCCAGGCCCTTGATCCACGGAAGGGTCGCGACGTTGCGCAGCTGCTGCATCGCCTGGTCCTCGACCGACGCCGGATCGGTCCACATCCGGATCGGGACCTTCGCCCCGGGCACCTCTACATACGACATAACGCCCTCAAAACCCCGTTAATCACAGGAAAGTCGGAATACGCAAAAAGCCTCGCTCATGGCCCCATAGCGGACAAGGAACCGGCGCCGGCACCAGCGTGTGCGATAGACATTGTGTCCAGCCGTGCCCCAGCCACGGCAAAGCAATTTCCTGACCGCCGGGCAGCCGGCCGGCCGAAGGGAGCCATGGGACGTGCAGCGCAAGGCGGTACGACGGCGGGCCCTGCCAGGCGTCGCGATGCTCACCGCGCTCGTGGCCGGGGTCACCGGCCTCACCGGGTGCACCGAGAAGAGCGGCCCCGGGACCACCACCGACGCGAAGGCCGGCGGCAGCACCGCCGTGCCCGCACAGCCGGGGAAGTACCGCAACCTCCCCGCCCCGTGCAAGGCCGCCGACGTCAAGCGGCTGCGGGGCATGCTCCCCGCCGACGAGAGCCTCACCGACGAACAGCGCGAGCTGCTCTACGCCGGGACGGCGGACGCCTCGTACGACGCCGACCGGCGCGTCGGCTGCCGCTGGACCGCGCAGACGCCCTCGGAGACCCGGCTGCTGTCCATCGGCTTCGAGCGCGTGGTCTCCTACGACCGGGCCGCCGCGAGCGACGACGACAAGGCGCGGCAGGTGTACGTACGCCGCCTCACCGACGCGCACCTTCCCTTCCCCGGGATTTCGGCGTCACCCTCGTCACCCTCGTCACCGTCTGCGCCCCCCGCTCCCGCCGCGCCCTCTTCACCGCCCGCCGCTCCCGGTGCGACGCCGAACCCGGCCGCCCCCGGCGGCAGCCCGAGCGGGAGCCCGTCGCCCACCGCCGCGCCGGAACTCGGCTCCCGCGTACTGGCGGGGCTGGGCAACGAGGCGTACATCGAGGACAAGCTGAGCCCGGCCGGCACCACCGCCCCGCAGTCGCGCACCGTGCGCACTGTGTTCCGCACCTCGAACGTCATCGTCACCATCGAGTACAGCGTCCAGCCCTCCCAGCCCGGCATCGTGCCTTCCAGCGCGGAAACCCAGGACAAGGTAAGGCAGTTGGCGCAGGCGCTCGTCGAGCGGTTCAACGAGTGAGCGCACGCGCCCCCAGGGGGCGTGCGCGGCCCGCGTGACGGCGCGCACAGCAGCCGGGCGCCGGGTCGGGCTACCGTTGTTCGAGTCCCGCGCCCCGAAAACGGCCCCAACGACTGAAGGAACCATGCACCGATCAGCCTCGCGCCTCACCCGCGTTCTCGCCTGCGCAGCCGTCCCGGTGATCCTCACCGTCGCCGGATGCTCCTCCGATTCGGGCGGCAAGGCCTCGGGCTCGGACGGCAAGAAGTCCGATTCCTCCGCATCCTCCAAGCCGAGCGGGAAGAAGACGCCCAACCTGGAGAAGGTGGCGTTCACCACGCTGCCGGAGCCCTGCAAGGCGGTGCAGTCGAAGACCGTCGACACGCTCGTGCCCCAGGCGAAGGACAAGAACGGCTCGGCGACGAAGTCGAACGACCTTTCCAGCCGCGCCAGCTGCTCCTGGAACGGCCTCGACGAGGACGGCCTCAAGGGTTCGCAGTACCACTGGCTGTCGATCTCCCTGGTCCGCTACGACTCCCACGCCACACTGGGCAGCGGCAACAAGCGCGCCGAGGACCAGTACAACAAGCAGGTCGAGACGGCGAAGAAGGTCGACGGCGCCCACGACGTCAAGGTGGAGCAGGCCGGCGGGATCGGCGACCAGGGCACCTCGGTCGTCTACGGCGTGAAGAAGGACGTCGACTTCTTCAACACCACCGTCGTCGTGCGCGACAAGAACGTCGTGATCACCCTCGACTACAACGGCGCCGCCTACGAGGGCGCCTCCGCCCCCGACCAGGGCAAGCTCCTCCAGGACGCCATCGCCGCCGCCAAGGAGACGGCCGCCTCTGTCGAGGCCGCGGGCACCGGCCAGCCGGCCGCCGGCCAGGGCGGACCCCAGTCCCCCGCGCCGTCGCAGTCGGCGCAGCAGGGTCAGGGGCAGGGCCAGGGGCAGGGCCAGGGCCAGGGTCAGGGCCAGGAGTCCAAGTCCCCGGAGCCCTCGAAGTCCGCAGGACAGTAGGAAGCGCCCCGTCGAAGCCGGCCGAATCAGCGGGGGCAGGGGCAGAGGTAGGGCTGACATCCAGTCACCCGTACGCTGTGCCTGCCCGGGCTCGAACAGCTCCCGGCAGCAGCTCGTAGCACGTCGAAGGACAGGGGATCACGCGTGGCCGCGATGCAGTTGACTCGTACGCACCGGATACTCATCGGTGTCGTGGTCGCCGGAGCCGTGGTCATCGCGGGCATCGGCTTCGCGGGTTCGTACTCCGCGGTCCGCGCGCTGGCCTTGAAGAAAGGCTTCGGCAACTTCTCGCTGGTCTTCCCCATCGGCATCGACGCCGGCATCTGCGTGCTGCTGGCGCTCGACCTGCTGCTGACCTGGATCCGGATCCCGTTCCCGCTGCTGCGCCAGACGGCGTGGCTGCTGACCGCCGCGACCATCGCGTTCAACGGCGCGGCCGCGTGGCCGGATCCGCTCGGTGTCGGCATGCACGCGGTGATCCCGATCCTGTTCGTGGTCACCGTCGAAGCGGCCCGGCACGCGGTCGGCCGGATTGCCGACATCACCGCCGACCGGCACATGGAGGGCGTCCGGATCACCCGCTGGCTCCTCTCCCCCGTCCCCACCTTCAAGCTGTGGCGCCGGATGAAGCTGTGGGAACTGCGCTCCTACGAGCAGGCCGTCGGCATGGAGCAGGACCGGCTGATCTACCAGGCCCGCCTCCAGGCCCGCTACGGGCGCGCCTGGCGCCGCAAGGCCCCCGTGGAGGCGCTGATGCCGCTGCGCCTGGCCCGGATCGGGGTGCCCCTCGCACAGACGGCCCCGACGGGCCTCGCGGCGGCCGGTATCGAGCCGCTGCTGCTGCCCCCGGCCGAGCTCGGGCCCGAGGCGCAGAACCCGGCCCCCGCCCTCGCAGCGGCGCCCGGACAGCCGACCCCGGGGCCCGCACCCCAGACTCCGGCCGGGCCCCAGACTCCGGCCGGGCCCCAGACCGCCCCCGAGGCGCAGACGGCGCCCGCACCCCAGTCCGCACCCCAGCCCGCCGTCCCCGGCCCCCTCCCCGCCCAGCTGCCCTTCGCGGTGGAGCCGACCGCCATGCCCGCGGCCCACAACAGCGCCTGGTTCGCCGCGCCCCTCGCCCCCCAGGCGGCGTACGAGGGCGGCTACAACCCCCAGTACGTCGAAGGCCTGGAGCCGACCCCGGTCATGCCCCCGGCCGGCCCGGACCAGCAGGAGCAGACCCCGGCCCCGGAGCCGGAGACCGCCCCGGGGCCGGACGTCGACGAGGTGAAGTTCGCGGAGGCCGCCTACGAGGTCTTCCGCGCCTTCCTCGACGAGCACTCGCAGTTCCCGACCCCGGAGCAGGTGGACATACACCTCTCGGACCGCCACGGGATCGTGCACCCGCGCAGCGCCTCGATGATCCGCCGCCTGATGCCGGAGCTCAAGCTCCGCTACCAGCGCGACCTGGAGAACGAGCACATCGCGTAAGCGGCCGCCCCACCACGGCGGAAGGGCCCGTCCCCCCGGTTGATGCCAGGGGTACGGGCCCTTCTCAGGTCCTACGGACCGGACCTACGGACCGGCCCTACGGACCGGACCTACGGAGGCTCAGGCAGCCAGCAGCTTGCGCACCCGGTCCGCCCCCACCGCCAGCAGCAGCGTGGGCAGCCGCGGCCCGGTCTCCCGGGTCACCAGCAGCCGGTACAGCAGCGCGAAGAACGTGCGCTGCGCGACCTTGAGCTCCGGCGTCGGCTTGGCGTCGGGCTCCAGCCCGGCCATCACCTTCGGCACGCCGTAGACCAGCGTGGTCAGCCCGTCGAGCGACCAGTGCGAGTCCAGCCCCTCCAGGAGCAGCCGCAGCGACTCCCGGCCCTCGTCGTCCAGCGAGGCCAGCAGCTCGGTGTCCGGCTCCTCGCGCACCAGCGTCCGCTGGTCGGCCGGGACCTGGGTGGTGATCCAATTCTCGGCGCGGTCCAGCCGCGGCCGTACCTCGTCCAGCGAGGCCAGCGGCCGCTCCGGGTCCAGGTCGGACAGGATGCGCAGCGTCTGCTCGTCGTGCCCGGCGGTGATGTCGACCACCGAGGCGAGCGTCCGGTACGGCATCGGGCGCGGGGTGCGCGGCAGCTCGCCCGCGGCGGTCCGCACGGCGCGCGTGTGCGCGGCGGCGTCGGCCGGCAGCACGGAGCCGTCGGCGACCTTCGCCTCCAGCTTGTCCCACTCGTCGTACAGCCGCTGGATCTCCTGGTCGAAGGCGATCTTGAAGGACTGGTTCGGGCGGCGGCGCGCGTACAGCCAGCGCAGCAGCTGCGGCTCCATGATCTTGAGCGCGTCGGCCGGGGTCGGGACGCCGCCCTTGCTGGACGACATCTTCGCCATGCCGCTGATGCCGACGAACGCGTACATCGGTCCGATCGGCTGCTCGCCGCCGAAGATGTGCACGATCTGGCCGCCGACCTGGAACGACGAACCGGGCGAGGAGTGGTCGACACCGGAGGGCTCGAAGATGACGCCCTCGTACGCCCAGCGCATGGGCCAGTCGACCTTCCAGACCAGCTTGCCGCGGTTGAACTCGCTGAGCGCTACGGTCTCGGTGAACTCGTCCTCGGTGCAGACGTAGGTCAGCTCCGTGGTCGCGTCGTCGTACGCCGTGACCTTGGTGAAGTCCTTGCCGCACTGGCCGCAGTACGGCTTGTACGGGAAGTAGCCGCCCTCGGCGCTGCTGCCGTCGTCCTCCGCGGCGGCGCCCGAACCCTCGGCGGCCTCCAGCTCGGCCTCGTCCACCTGCTTCTGCTGCGGCTTCTTGCCGCCCGGCTTCTGCTTCGTGCGGTACTGGTCGAGTACGGCGTCGATGTCCGCGCGGTGCTTCATCGCGAACAGCACCTGCTCGCGGTAGACGCCCGTCGTGTACTGCTCGGTCTGGCTGATCGGGTCGTACTCGACGCCCAGCTCGGCCAGCGACTCGACCATCGCCGCCTTGAAGTGCTCGGCCCAGCTGCCGTACGCGGACCCGGCCGGGGCCGGGACGGAGGTCAGCGGCTTGCCGATGTGCTGCGCCCAGCTCTCGTCCACGCCCTCGACGCCCGCCGGCACCTTGCGGTAGCGGTCGTAGTCGTCCCAGGACAGGACGTGCCGGACTTCGATGCCCCGGCGGCGGATCTCGTCGGCGACCAGGTGCGGGGTCATGACCTCGCGCAGGTTGCCCAGGTGGATGGGGCCGGAGGGGGAGAGTCCGGACGCCACGACGACAGGTTTGCCGGGTGCTCGGCGCTCCGCCTCGGCGATGACCTCGTCCGCGAAACGGGAGACCCAGTCGGTCTCGGTGCTGCTCTGAGCCACGACACGTCCTTCTATCTCGAATGCTGGCCTAGCCATTCTCCCAGACGGAAGAGGCCGCTCCGGGGTTGCTTTTTCTCCGGGAAACCGCAGGGCCTCCCGTGGGATACTCGGGCTTTGTCGGAACAACCAAGTTCACCTCCCAGCGTGCCCCCGGGCGCGACCTCACAGGAACGGCAGCTCATGGCCTCGGTCCCTTCCCTCGCTTCGTCCGTCAACCAGCGCGTCGCGGACGCCCTCGCCTCCGCGCTGCCGGAGGCCGGTGCCACCGACCCGCTGCTGCGACGTAGCGACCGGGCCGACTTCCAGGCCAACGGCATCCTGGCCCTCGCGAAGAAGGCCAAGGCCAACCCGCGCGAGCTCGCGGCCGACGTGGTGGGCGCGATCCCGACCGGTGACCTGATCCAGGAGATCGAGGTCTCCGGCCCCGGCTTCCTCAACATCACGATCACCGACCGGGCGATCATCGAGACCCTGGCCGCCCGCGCCGCCGACGACCGCCTCGGCGTCCCGTACGCGCAGAACGCCGGCACCACGGTGATCGACTACGCGCAGCCCAACGTCGCCAAGGAGATGCACGTCGGCCACCTGCGCTCCGCCGTCATCGGCGCCGCGATGGTCGAGATCCTGGAGTTCACCGGCGAGAAGGTGATCCGCCGCCACCACATCGGCGACTGGGGCACCCAGTTCGGCATGCTCATCCAGTACCTCCTGGAGCACCCGCACGAGCTGGACCACAAGGCCGACGGCGGCGAAGAGGTCTCCGGCGAGGAGGCCATGTCCAACCTGAACCGCCTCTACAAGGCCTCGCGCGCCCTCTTCGACTCCGACGAGGAGTTCAAGACGCGCGCCCGCGCCCGGGTCGTGGACCTCCAGGCCGGGGACCCCGAGACCCTCGCCATGTGGCAGCGGTTCGTCGACGAGTCGAAGATCTACTTCTACTCCGTCTTCCACAAGCTGGACATGGACATCCAGGACCCTGACGTGGTCGGCGAGTCCGGCTACAACGACATGCTCGCCGAGACCTGCAAGCTGCTGGAGGACTCGGGCGTCGCCGTCCGCTCCAACGGCGCGCTGTGCGTCTTCTTCGACGAGTACAAGGGCCCGGACGGCAACCCGACGCCGCTGATCGTCCAGAAGTCCGACGGCGGCTTCGGCTACGCCGCGACCGACCTGTCCGCGATCCGCAACCGCGTGGGCGAGCTCAAGGCCGACACCCTCATCTACGTAGTGGACGCCCGCCAGTCCCTGCACTTCAAGATGGTCTTCGAGACGGCCCGCCGGGCCGGCTGGCTGAACGACGGGGTCAAGGCCGTCCAGCTGGCCTTCGGCACCGTCCTGGGCAAGGACGGCAAGCCGTTCAAGACCCGTGAGGGCGAGACCGTCCGCCTGGTCGACCTGCTGGACGAAGCCGTCGAGCGGGCCACGGCCGTCGTGCGCGAGAAGAGCGAGAAGATCGGCCTGAGCGAGGAGGAGATCGTCTCCAACGGCCAGTACGTGGGCATCGGCGCGGTCAAGTACGCCGACCTCTCCACCTCCGCCGGCCGCGACTACAAGTTCGACCTCGACCAGATGGTCTCGCTGACCGGTGACACGTCCGTGTACCTCCAGTACGCGTACGCCCGTAACCGCTCGATCCTGCGCAAGGCGGGCGAGACCCGGCCCGTCGCGCACCCGGAGCTGGCGCTCGCCCCGGCCGAGCGCGCGCTCGGCCTGCACATCGACCAGTTCGGGGAGGTCGTCGCGGACGCGGCCGCCGAGTACGCCCCGCACAAGGTCGCGGCGTTCCTCTTCCAGCTGGCCACGCTCTACTCGACCTTCTTCGACCAGTGCCCGGTCCTCAAGGCCGACACCGCGGAGCAGATGGAGAACCGCCTCTTCCTCTGCGACCTGACCGCCCGCACCCTCACCAAGGGCATGGCGCTCCTCGGCATCCGCACCCCCGAGCGCCTCTGACGCACCAGGAGGGCGGCTCGGAGGGCGGCTCCGAGCCGTCCATATCCCGCCTGGAGGGGGAGCGGGTACGGGGGCGGAGCTAGGGGGTGTCCAGCTCGCACCACACCGTCTTGCCGGGGCTGCGCAGCCCGACGCCCCACCGGTCGGCGACGGCCGCGACGAGCAGCAGCCCCCGGCCCCGCTCGGCGGCGGCGTCCCGGTCCCCGACGCGCGGCCGGCCGCCGCCGCTGTCGTGCACCTCGACCCGGACGACGCCGTCGAAGCGGAACAGCCGCAGGCGGTAGCCCCGGCCGGGGGGCACGCCGTGCAGCAGGGCGTTGGTGGCCAGCTCGCTCACGCAGAGCAACACGTCGTCCAGCCGGGCCCCGGCGTCCCACGCGTCCAGGGTCTCGGCCGCGAAGTGCCTGGCGGCGGCGACGGTTTGACGGCTGCGCGGATAGAACCGGTCCCGCACGAGGGCGGGTTCATTCGTCACGTTCACCTGACGAGCGTCGCGGTGTGTGACTAGCGTCATGGAGGCGACCGACCCGTACTCCTCACTGAGTACGGGTTGTGACGGCTATTACTCGTGCACAGGTGGGGAGTTCGCTTTCATGCCACCAAGGAAGAGGGCCCGGCCGAATTCGACGACCATGAAGATGGTCGGTGAGCTCGTCGCCGTCGCCCGCGTAGCCAAAGGACTGACCCAGCGCGCCCTCGCCGAACTCGTCGTCATAGACGTCGAGACGCTGGCCTCCATCGAGCAGGGCAGGCGCGTCCTGATGCCGGACGTCGCCGAGCGGATGGACCGGATCCTCGGCCTCCCCGGCCTGCTGACGGTCGCCGCGAACCGGCTGCCGGAGGTGGACACCATCCCGGCCTGGGCCGAGGAGTACATGGAGCGCGAGCGGGAGGCCCTGGCGCTGTCCTGGTACGACACGATGACCGTGCCGGGGCTGCTCCAGACCGAGGCCTACGCCCGCGCGGTGCTCAGCTGCCGCGTCCCGTACGCGGGCGAGGAATGGATCGAGCTCCAGACCGCCCTGCGCATCAAGCGCCAGGAGATACTGCGCCGCCCCACCCCGCCCACCCTCAGCTTCGTCATCTGGGAGGCCGCCCTGCGCGACCGGATCGGCGGCGACGAGGTCTGGCGGGAGCAGCTCCGCCACCTGCGCGCCTGCGCGGACCGGCCGGGCATCGCCATCCAGGTGCTGCCCCTGGGTATCACCGCTCACGCGGGTCTCGCAGGTCCGTTCATCCTGCTCGAAACCCCCGAGCACCAGCACCTCGCGTACTCGGAGACCCAGCGCGGCAGCATGCTCGTACGGGACCCCAACGAGGTCAGCATCCTCACGCAGAAGTATGCGATGCTGCGGTCACAGGCCCTCAACTTCGATGAGACGAGGGCCCTGTTGGACCGGCTGCTAGGAGAGCAATGAGCACCGAACTCGTGTGGTTCAAGTCCAGCTACAGCAGTGACGAAGGCGGCCAGTGCCTCGAAGTGGCCGTCGCCTGGCGCAAGTCGAGCTACAGCGGTAGCGAGGGCGGTGCGTGCGTCGAGATGGCCACCTGCCCCGCCGACCGGGTACACGTGCGGGACTCGAAGGTCCCGCACGGTCCCGTCCTCACCCTTTCACCGGCTACCTGGACCCGCCTCGCTCACTGGGTCAGCGGGTAGGAGTGCCGGCCCGACTCCGCGTCGATCTCGGTGTGGGCCTTGTCCAGTAGCTGCGACGCGAGATCCATGAGCGCCCGGGCGCCCGCGATCTCCTCACCGACGCGGAGCTGGTCCGTGTCGGACGGATGGCGCATGGCGTAGCCCCGCGCCCGCAGTTCGGAGCCGTCCATGAGCCTGAGCAGGGCTGCCGCGCTGGTGCGGTGGCCCTCCTCGGTGAATTCCATTTCCACATGCCACCCGGCGAGCGTGGCCATGAGGGATCACCTCCAGAGGTCGACCTCTTCCCTCCAGGGTGCGCCCACCCCTTGGCTTACGGCCAGTCGACCATGCCGTAGAAGAGCAGCCACGCCACGAGGACGGCCGTCGGCGCGAGCGCGGCGAGGAGCACGCGCTTCGCGGCGTTGCGCCGCTGCCAGGGCAGCACCCAGGCGGCCACCAGCAGCACCAGTGCCACGACCAGCCCCGCCTGGAACACCGCGAAGGCGGTACCGAAGCTGTCGTCGAAGCGCCGGGCCTCCTCACCGTTGCAGGAATCGCAGGCCATCGGACTGAGGCCGGCGAACCCGAACGCCCCGAGCCCGAGCGGCAGCGTGATCAGGGTCGTCACGATCGGAGCGACGAGGGCGTACCGGTCCCGCCCGGCAGCGTTGTGTTCCATGCCCCCATCCAGCCACCCCGGCAGGGCCGCCGCATGAGTGCGGATACTCATCCCCGCCGGGCTGGACTACCCACGGCTCGGCGCGCTCAGCGCTCCCGGCCGAGCCACTGGGCGACTTCCGTCGCCCAGTACGTGAGGATCGTGTCGGCGCCCGCGCGCTTGATGCCCAGCAGGGCCTCCATGACGGCGCGGTCGCGGTCGATCCAGCCCTTCTCCGCGGCCGCCTCGATCATCGCGTACTCGCCGCTGATCTGGTACGCGGCCACCGGCACGTCCACCGACTGCGCGACCCGGTACAGGATGTCCAGGTAGGGGCCCGCGGGCTTGACCATGACCATGTCGGCGCCCTCCTCCAGGTCCAGCGCCAGCTCCCGCAGGGACTCGCGGGCGTTCGCCGGGTCCTGCTGGTAGGTCTTGCGGTCGCCCTGGAGCGAGGAGCCGACGGCCTCGCGGAAGGGACCGTAGAACGCGGAGGAGTACTTGGCGGTGTAGGCGAGGATCGACACGTCCTCGTGCCCGGTCTCGTCCAGCGCGTCGCGGATCACCCCGACCTGGCCGTCCATCATCCCGCTGGGGCCCACGACGTGGACGCCCGCGTCGGCCTGGACCTGCGCCATCTCGGCGTAGCGCTCAAGCGTCGCGTCGTTGTCGACGCGGCCGTGCTCGTCCAGCACTCCGCAGTGGCCGTGGTCGGTGTACTCGTCCAGGCACAGGTCGGACATGATCACGAGGTCGTCGCCCACCTCGGACTTCACGTCGCGGATCGCCACCTGCAAGATGCCGTCCGGCTCCGTGCCCGCCGTGCCCAGCGCGTCCTTGTTCTCGTCCGCCGGGACACCGAACAGCATGATCCCCGCGACGCCCGCCTCCACGGCCTCCACGGCCGCCTTCCGCAGCGTGTCCCGCGTGTGCTGCACCACGCCCGGCATCGCCGAGATGGGCAGGGGCTCGCTGATGCCCTCGCGCACGAAGGCGGGGAGGATCAGGTCCGAGGGGTGCAGGCGGGTCTCCGCGACCATCCGCCGCAGCGCCGGGGTGGTGCGCAGCCGGCGGGGGCGCGAGCCGGGGAAGGATCCGTACGTGCTCATCTTCTAGTCGCCTCTTCGAGCGTCGAGAACAGTCGGGAACCAGCGTAGGCCGTGCCCGCCCGCGCCCCCGCGCCGCACCACGCCCCCGCTACGGCGGCGGGGCCCGGACGCATCGCGTCCGGGCCCCGCCGACTCCTACGACCGCCCTCAGGTGGTGCGGCGGCGGCGCGCGCCCGGGCGGCGCTCGCTCGGCCGGTACACCGACTCGCCGGCCTCCTTGGCCGCCTCACGGCGCGCGGCCCCGTACTCGGCCAGGGCCTCGGCCAGCTTGCCCACGCTCGGCTCGGGCGAGAGCACGTCGACCCGCAGGCCGTGCTCCTCCGCCGTCTTGGCCGTCGCCGGGCCGATGCAGGCGATCACGGTGACGTTGTGCGGCTTGCCGGCGATGCCGACGAGGTTGCGCACCGTGGAGGACGACGTGAAGAGAACGGCGTCGAAGCCGCCGCCCTTGATCGCCTCACGCGTGTCCGCCGGCGGCGGCGACGCGCGCACCGTCCGGTAGGCGGTGACGTCGTCGACCTCCCACCCGAGCTCTATCAGGCCCGCGACCAGCGTCTCGGTCGCGATGTCGGCGCGCGGCAGGAAGACGCGGTCGATCGGGTCGAAGACCGGGTCGTACGGCGGCCAGTCCTCCAGCAGTCCGGCGGCCGACTGCTCGCCGCTCGGCACCAGGTCCGGCTTGACGCCGAACTCGACCAGCGCGGCGGCGGTCTGCTCGCCCACCGCGGCGACCTTGATGCCGGCGAAGGCGCGCGCGTCGAGCCCGTACTCCTCGAACTTCTCCCGCACCGCCTTCACCGCGTTGACGGAGGTGAACGCGATCCACTCGTAGCGGCCGGTGACCAGGCCCTTGACGGCCCGCTCCATCTGCTGCGGGGTGCGCGGCGGCTCCACGGCGATGGTCGGCACCTCGTGCGGCACCGCGCCGTACGAACGAAGCTGGTCGGAGAGCGAGGCGGCCTGCTCCTTGGTGCGCGGCACGAGCACCCGCCAGCCGAACAGCGGCTTCGACTCGAACCAGGCCAGGTCCTCACGCCGCGCGGCGGCGCCGTGCTCACCGACCACGGCTATGACCGGCCGCGAACCCTCGGGCGACGGCAGCACCTTGCCCTGCTTGAAGACCTGCGCGATGGAACCCAGCGTCGCGCTCCAGGTCCGCTGCCGGGTCGTCGTACCGGCCACGGTCACCGTCAGCGGGGTGTCGGCCCCACGTCCGGCGCCCACCAGCTCGGCGGCGGCCGCCGACACCGTCTCCAGCGTCGCGGAGACGACGAGGACGCCGTCGCTCGCGCCGACCTCGCTCCAGCACCGCGCCGAGGCGGTACGGGCGTCCAGGAAGCGCACGTCGGCGCCGCCCCGGCCGCGCAGCGGCACACCGGCGTACGCGGGCACGCCGACGGCGGTCGCGACGCCGGGCACCACTTCGAAGGGGATCCCCTCGGTGGCGCAGACGAGCATCTCCTCGGCCGCGTTGCCGTCGAGCCCGGGGTCGCCGGTGACGGCACGCACGACCCGCCTGCCGGACCGCGCGGCCTCCATGACAAGATTGGTCGCGTCGCGGATCACCGGCACCCCGGCGGCTGCTGACACTTCGTCAGCAACCGTCAGCTGCGGCGTGTCGACACCCGCGCGCGCGTGGGTACGGACGACCTCCAGCACCTCGGGCTCCGCGATCAGCACGTCCGCCGAGGCCAAAGCCTCCACGGCCCGCAGCGTCAGCAGACCCGGGTCACCGGGGCCGGCACCCAGGAAGGTGACGTGCCCGTGGGCGGCGACCGCCGCGAAGGCGGAGGGAGTGGGACTTGAGGGGTTCAAAGCGATCGCTCCCCCATCAGACCGGCCGCGCCCTTGGCCAGCATCTCGTCCGCGAGTTCGCGGCCGAGCGCCATGGCCTCGTCGTAAGACTGGGGCACGGGACCGGTGGTGGACAGCTGCACCAGCGTCGAGCCGTCGAGGGTTCCGACGACGCCGCGCAGGCGCATCTCATTGACAATCTGCCCGTCGGCCAGCAGGTCGGCGAGCGCGCCCACGGGGGCACTGCATCCGGCCTCCAGGGCGGCGAGGAGGGACCGCTCGGCGGTCACGGCGGCCCGCGTGAACGGGTCGTCGAGTTCGGCGAGGGCGGCGATCAGGGCCGTGTCCGACGCGAGGCACTCCACGGCCAGGGCTCCCTGGCCGGGTGCGGGCAGCACGTTGTCCACGGACAGCAGGTCGGTGGCTTCGTCGCCGCGGCCGATCCGGTTCAGGCCGGCGGCGGCCAGGACGACGGCGTCGAGCTCACCGGCGCGCACGTACCCGATCCGGGTGTCGACGTTCCCGCGGATCGGCACGGTCTCGACGACCTTGCCCAGGCTCTTGGCGTACGCGTGCAGCTGCGCCATCCGGCGCGGCGAACCGGTGCCGATCCGCGCGCCGTCCGGCAGCTGCCCGAAGGTCAGGCCGTCACGGGCGACGAGCGCGTCCCGCGCGTCCTCCCGCTTCGGCATGGCCGCGATCACCAGCTCCTCGGGCTGCGTGGTCGGCAGGTCCTTGAGCGAGTGGACGGCGAAGTCCACCTCGCCCCGCACCAGCGCGTCGCGCAGCGCGGTGACGAAGACGCCGGTGCCCCCGATCTGCGCGAGGTGCTCCCGGGACACGTCACCGTAGGTCGTGATCTCCACGAGCTCGACGGGCCGGCCGGTGACCGCCCGTACCGCCTCGGCGACGTGCCCGGACTGCGACATGGCCAGCTTGCTGCGTCGCGTGCCAAGCCGGAGGGGCTGGTCGGGACGTGTGTTCATGATGCCCGTCCTGGGTCGTCGTTCTTCGGATCGGCCGCGTCCGCCCGGCTGACGGAGGCCACCGTCTGAGGGTCGAGGTCGAAGAGTTCACGCAGCGCCTCCGCGTACCCGGCGCCGCCGGGCTCGCTCGCGAGCTGCTTGACGCGCACGGTCGGCGCGTGGAGGAGCTTGTCTACGACGCGCCGCACGGTCTGCGTCACTTCGGCCCGCTGGCGCTCGTCCAGGTCCGGCAGGCGTCCGTCGAGCCGGGCCACCTCCATGGCCACCACCTCGGCGGCCATGGCGCGCAGCGCGACGACGGTAGGCGTGATGTGCGCGGCCCGCTGGGCCGCGCCGAAGGCCGCCACTTCCTCGGCGACGATCGCGCGCACCGCGTCGACGTCGGCGGCCATCGGGGCGTCCGCCGAGGCCTCGGCGAGCGACTCGATGTCGACCAGCCGTACGCCGGGGATCCGGTGGGCGGCGGCGTCGATGTCGCGCGGCATGGCCAGGTCGAGCAGCGCCAGGCGGACCGGCCGGGCGTCGACCTGGCTACGGGCGCCCTTGCGCGGCTGCCGGTGTGCGGCGGCCTCGCCCTGGTCGGCCCAGGTGCCGTGCAGCTCCAGGGAGTTGGCGTCGACCCCGGTGAGCGCGGAGCGCCCGTCGGGCGCGATCGGGCACTCGTCCCGCTCGGCGGGAGCGCTGATGACCCGCACGGCCCCGGCGTCGGCGAGCCTGCGCCCGCCCTCCGCGGCGGCCACGAGCCGCGCGAGCACCCCGGGGTCCACCCCGGCCACACCCGCCGCGTCCGGCCCCGCCTGCGGGTACCCCGGGGCGGGGTCCGCGGGGGTTCGAGGCACGGGGTCCGGTGCGGTGCCCCGGGAGACGGCGGCGAGCACGTCGTCGGCGGTCAGCACCAGCCCCGTCGCGCCCGTGCAGGACACGACGACGTCGGCCTGCGCCAGCTCATCGGCGACGGAGGCCATCGCAACGGCCCGCGCCGCCACCCCGGTGCCCGAGGCAACCAGAATCCCGGCCAAACGCTCCGCCCGCTCCGCGGTCCGGTTCGCCACGACGATCTCGGCGACGCCGACCCGCGCCAGCGTGGCCGCCGCCAGCGACGACATCGACCCGGCGCCGATCACCAGCGCCCGCTTGCCCGCCGCCCACGCGGAGACCTCGGCGCCCAGGGACAGCTGCTCCAGCCCGAACGTCACCAGCGACTGCCCGGCCCGGTCGATCCCGGTCTCGGAGTGCGCCCGCTTGCCGACCCGCAGCGCCTGCTGGAACAGGTCGTTGATCAGCCGGCCCGCCGTGTGCTGCTCCTGCCCCAGCGCCAGCGCGTCCTTGATCTGCCCGAGGATCTGGCCCTCGCCGACCACCATCGAGTCCAGCCCGCACGCCACCGAGAACAGGTGGTGCACCGCCCGGTCCTCGTAGTGCACATAGAGATACGGGGTGAGCTCCTCCAGCGCCACACCGCTGTGCTGCGCCAGCAACGTCGACAGTTCGGCCACACCGGCGTGGAACTTGTCCACGTCCGCGTACAGCTCGATGCGGTTGCAGGTGGCGAGCACGGTCGCCTCCGCCGCCGGCTCGGCGGCGAGGGTGTCGTGCAGCAGCTTGACCTTGGCGTCGGCGGACAGCGAGGCCCGCTCCAGCACGCTCACCGGCGCGCTGCGGTGGCTCAGCCCTACGACCAGCAGACTCATGCCGGCATCACCGCCGGAACGTCACCCTCGGGGCCGCCCTTGCGGACGCCGGAGGCGGCTGCGGCGGCCGTGGCCGTGGCCGTGGCCGTGGCCGAAGCGGCAGGGGCCGCGGGGCTCTCGGCGGCGCCCGTGCCCGGCTCACCGGCGGAGCCCGCGGCGGCCGCCGCTTCCTCGCCGGCCTTGCGCTGCTCGTGGAAGGCCAGGATCTGGAGCTCGATCGACAGGTCCACCTTGCGCACGTCCACGCCGTCCGGCACGGACAGCACGGTCGGCGCGAAGTTCAGGATGGAGGTGACGCCCGCCGCGATGAGCCGCTCGCTCACCTGCTGCGCCGCGCCCGCCGGGGTGGCGATGACCCCGATGGAGACGCCGTTCTCCTCGATGATCTTCTCCAGCTCATCGGTGTGCTGCACGGGCATGCCGGCCACCGGCTTGCCCGCCATCGCAGGGTCGGCGTCGATCAGCGCCGCCACCCGGAACCCGCGCGAGGCGAAACCGCCGTAGTTGGCCAGGGCCGCGCCGAGGTTGCCGATGCCGACGATGACGACCGGCCAGTCCTGGGTCAGCCCGAGCTCGCGGGAGATCTGGTAGACGAGGTACTCGACGTCGTAGCCGACCCCGCGCGTGCCGTAGGAGCCGAGGTAGGAGAAGTCCTTGCGGAGCTTGGCGGAGTTCACCCCGGCGGCGGCCGCGAGTTCTTCGGAGGACACCGTGGGAACCGATCGCTCGGAGAGCGCGGTGAGGGCACGCAAGTACAGCGGAAGCCTGGCGACAGTGGCCTCGGGAATACCTCGGCTGCGGGTCGCCGGTCGGTGAGTTCGGCCAGTTGCCACGATGCTCCTGCGGGATGAGCGGGGCTGCAGGCGGTCACTTGTCCCAAGACCGCCCCGTCGGAAGCAGGCTATGTCTTTGTGAACGCGTGCACAAAGATTGTGTCCGTTTTGTCCGTCCAAAGTGACCGGGGTCACGCGGCCGACGCGCCGACGGGGGGAACCGGGAACGAGCCGAACTCGTTCAAATCCGGAGGGGGGCAAAACGGTGCACACTCCTCATCGATACGCCCCCGAGCCCCCACAAATCGCCCATGATGGTAACCGGCCGGGCGGTCAGCCCACCAACGCCCGGCGCAGCCGCTCGGGGTTCACCCTCCAGAAGGTGTGCTGTTCACCATCCACCAGCACCACGGGGATCTGCTCCCAGTACAGCCGGTACAGCTCCGCGTCCTGCGAGATGTCCTTCTTCTCCCACCGCGCCCCGGTCTCGGCGCAGACCTTCTCCACCACCTCCTGGGCGTCGTCACACAGATGACATCCCGGCTTCCCGACGAGCGTGACCAGCCGCTCCTCGGGGCGCTTCTTCTCCTTGCGGCGCAACAGAGGACTCATGTCCTCATTGTCCCGCGCCGCGTGAGCGCCGCCGACGGCCCCGCGCGAGCGCCGTCGGCGGCCGTGGAGGCAGCCGTTCCGAAGAGTTCACGCCTGCGTTCCTCCTCGGTTCGGGAACTCCCGAACACAGTGGCTATGCTCGCGTCATGGCCGCTCTGGGATGGCTCACCCCCCGTAGGCGCTCCGCCACCGCGCGGAGCGTGCTGGCAGGCGAGGCCTCGGCCGAGGCCGCACGCAAGAGCGCGCAGGACGAGCCCCCACCCCTCACCGAGACGCAGCCGGCGGCCCCCGAGGAGCCCGCCGAGGCCGAGTTCCCGGTTCAGGGCGACCACCTCGCCGCCGCCTTCTTCGACCTCGACAACACCGTCATGCAGGGCGCGGCGATCTTCCACTTCGGCCGCGGCCTCTACAAGCGCGAGTTCTTCCGCCGCCGCGAACTGGCCCGCTTCGCCTGGCAGCAGGCCTGGTTCCGGCTCGCCGGGGTCGAGGATCCCGAGCACATGCAGGACGCCCGCGACAGCGCGCTGTCCATCGTCAAGGGCCACAAGGTCTGCGAACTCATGGCGATCGGCGAGGAGATCTACGACGAGTACATGGCCGAGCGGATCTGGCCGGGCACCCGCGCCCTGGCCCAGGCCCACCTCGATGCCGGCCAGAAGGTGTGGCTGGTCACGGCCGCACCCGTCGAGACCGCCACGATCATCGCCCGCCGCCTCGGCCTGACCGGCGCCCTGGGCACGGTCGCCGAGTCCGTCGACGGCGTCTACACCGGCCGCCTGGTCGGCGAACCGCTGCACGGCCCCGCGAAGGCGGAGGCGGTGCGCGCCCTGGCCGCCGCCGAGGGACTCGATCTCGAACGCTGCGCCGCCTACAGCGATTCGCACAACGACATTCCGATGCTGTCGCTGGTCGGGCATCCGTACGCGATCAATCCCGATACAAAACTGCGCAAGCATGCCCGGGCACACGACTGGCGGCTGCGCGACTATCGGACCGGCCGCAAGGCCGTGAAGGTCGGCGTCCCGGCGGCCGCCGGAGTCGGCGCGATCGCGGGCGGCACGGCCGCCGCCATCGCCCTGCACCGCCGCCGCAAGTAGGCCCACCGCGTTCCGGGCGGACCCGCGACGCGCAATCCCGCACCTTTACCCGCGCCGTCGGCGCGGCACTCCGGCATGCCCGACTCGGTCGCTCCGCACCGCGGAAGCGCCCATTCCGCGTACCCAACCGATCAAGAACCGATCACCAACTGCGACTGAATATGCCCTCGGTACGCAACAGAAGTGTCGGAACCGGTGATTTGAGCAACTGGGTGTAGCGCTGCCTGTACGAAGCGTTATTCTCCTCAAACGCATGCCACCGACCATCTGTCGCCACGACGGGTGAACGGTCCCGCACTGCACGTGATGGAAGCTCTGCCTCTGGGAGTCCCGTGTACCCACCTGTCGGGGTTGACGCCTCGGGCCTGGCTACGCTGCGCGCAACGGTCCTCGACCACCTGCGCGGCTTCGTCCCCACCGCGTACGCCGTCCCCGCCTTCGCCGCCGCGGTCCCTGCCGGCCTCGGCCCGGCCGGTCCTTGCTACGCCCTGACCGACGGCGGAGCGACGGTGGGCAGACGCGGTCGCGCGGGCGGTGCGGGCACCGCCACCGGCACGAGCGCGCCCGCCGCCCGCCGCCCCACCGCGGACAGCGACCAGGCCCGCATGATGGACCTGGTCGAACGCGCCCAGGCCGGCGAGGCCGACGCCTTCGGCCGGCTCTACGACCAGTACAGCGACACGGTGTACCGCTACATCTACTACCGCGTCGGCGGCAAGGCGACCGCGGAGGATCTCACCAGCGAGACCTTCCTGCGCGCGCTGCGCCGCATCTCCACCTTCACCTGGCAGGGCCGCGACTTCGGGGCCTGGCTGGTGACGATCGCCCGCAACCTGGTCGCCGACCACTTCAAGTCCAGCCGCTTCCGCCTGGAAGTGACCACGGGCGAGATGCTGGACGCCAACGAGGTGGAACGCTCCCCCGAGGACTCCGTCCTGGAGTCCCTCTCCAACGCGGCCCTGCTGGAGGCCGTACGAAAACTCAACCCGCAGCAGCAGGAGTGCGTGACCCTGCGCTTCCTGCAGGGCCTCTCGGTCGCCGAGACGGCCCGGGTGATGGGGAAGAACGAGGGTGCGATCAAAACCCTCCAGTACCGGGCGGTCCGCACCCTGGCCCGCCTCCTCCCGGACGACGCCCGCTGACCGCCTCCCGACACCACCGACCCCTTGATGACTCCGATGCCGCTGTGGTCCGATCATCCTTCGTCCGTAACCCAAGTGCCGCGCCGCTCGTTGTGCGGAATGCAGGCTCCCTGTGGACACGCCCTGCCCGAAGCCGCTCACTCGAAAGTGTGGATGTGCTCAAGGAAGGCAACCTTCCGGACACCTGGGGGAGTCGATCGTCATGACGAGAGGAGGTGCCGCCAGTGATCGCGAACGTGACTCCGCACCGGCGGGCGAACGCCTTCGCCCAGGCCCTGGAGGAGCGGACCCCGTCCGACCTTTCGGAACCGGACCCGGCGGCCGAGCAGTCCGAGGCACCTGCCGAACCTGCCGACCACGACCGGTTGTTGGCCCTGGCGAACGTGCTCGGCGAAAGAATGCCGCGCCCGGTGCTGGACCCCGAGGTCAAAGTGGTGCAACGAGCACAGCTCGTCGCCGCCATGGAGGCCTTGGTAATGGAAGAGAGGGCCGGGGGCGGTGCCGCACCGGACCCTCTCGTGCCCGAACAGCGGACCGGCCGCGGCGCCCACCGGGCGACCTCGCTCCGGAAGATGCGGCCCCGCTCCCGCTGGTCCAAGGGCATCGCAGCGGGCGGCCTCACCGTGGGTGTCGCCGCGGGGGCCTTCGGCGGAGTGGCCGCTGCCAGCACCGACGCCCTGCCCGGTGACTCCCTCTACCCCGTCAAGCGGGGCATGGAGGACATCAAGCTGGGCATGGCCGACGCGGACTCGGACCGGGGCGAGCTCTACCTCGACCAGGCCTCGAACCGGCTGTCGGAAGCCCGCAGGCTCATGGAGCGCGGCCGGACCGGCGTCCTGGACCACGAGTCCCTGGGCGCGATCCGCCGGGCCCTGGCCGGCATGAGCCACGACGCGTCGGAAGGCCACCGGCTGCTCCAGGCGGCGTACGAGCGGGACGGCTCGCTCGGCCCGATGCAGATGCTGTCCTCGTTCTCCCGCTCCCACCGCGACGCGTGGGGCAAGCTCCGGGAGAAGCTCCCCGCGCAGCTCACCGACGTCGGAGGTGAGGTCGAGTCGGTCTTCCAGGCCATAGACGAAGACGTGGCGCCCATCCAGAACCTGCTGCCCAAGCCGCCCGAGCAGTCCCGCGGCTCCACGGGCGGCCGGGCAAAGCCCAGCGCCTCCCCCGGAAAGCAGCAGCCCGAACCCCCCGCAGGCCAGCCGGCGGCGTCCCCCCCGAGCGCGCCCCCGTCAGCGGCCTCCAAGCCCTCGGCCCCCGGCGGGCTCCTGGGCGGCACCGGCGATCTGCTCCACCCGTCGGACCCGGGCCACGCCACGCCGCCCCCCTCGGGGGCGGCCCCGCAGCAGCCCCAGCCCGACATCACCCTCCCGCCGCTCCTGCCCGGCCTGCTCCCGGGCCTGGGCATCAAGGCGGAGGACGCCGAGTAACAACGCGAAGCGGTGCCTGGCGGGACGATCCGCCAGGCACCGCTTCGTCGTGTCGTACCGGATCCGTCAGAAGAAGACGGAACGCCGCTGCACGAGCAGCCGGTACAGGGTGTGCTGTATCTGCTCCCGCACCTGGTCCGTCAGATTGAACATCAGCATCGGGTCCTCCGCCGCCTCCGCCGGGAACCCCTCCGTGGAGATCGGCTCCCCGAACTGGATCGTCCACTTCGTCGGCAACGGCACCATCCCGAGCGGCCCCAGCCACGGGAACGTCGGAGTCACCGGGAAGTACGGCACCCCCAGCAGCCGCGCCAGCGTCTTCGCGTTGCCGACCATCGGGTAGATCTCCTCCGCCCCCACGATCGAGCAGGGCACGATCGGCGTCCGCGCCCGCAGCGCCGTCGACACGAACCCGCCCCGCCCGAACCGCTGGAGCTTGTACCGCTCCCGGAACGGCTTCCCTATCCCCTTGAACCCCTCCGGCATCACCCCGACGAGCTCCCCCGCCTCCAGCAGCCGCTGAGCGTCCTCCGCGCAGGCCAGCGTGTGACCCGCCTTGCGGGCCAGCTCGTTCACCACCGGCAGCATGAACACCAGGTCGGCGGCCAGCAGCCGCAGGTGCCGCTCCGCCGGGTGGTGGTCGTGCACCGCCACCTGGAGCATCAGCCCGTCCAGCGGCAGCGTCCCGGAGTGGTTCGCCACGATCAGCGCACCACCCTCCTTCGGGATGTTCTCGATGCCCTTGACCTCGACCCGGAAGTACTTGTCGAACAGCGGCCGCATCATGGACATCAGGACCTGGTCCGTCAGCTCCTTGTCGTAACCGAAGTCGTCGACCTCGTACTCACCGGTGATCCGCCTGCGCAGGAACGCCAGCCCACCGGCGATCCGCCGGTCCCAGTCACCCGGCCGCCCCACGGGCCCGCCGGCCCCGGCGGTCCCGCCGGTCTCCCGGTCCGGCTCCGGTACGGGCTGCACCACCGGCTCACCGGCCGGCGGAGCCACCCGCACCCGCCGCGGCGACCGCCGGCGCGGCCGCTCCTCGTCGAAGGGGATGACCTTCGCGTCCGCCACTATCGCTCCGCTCCCTCAGCCGCCGGCCCGACACCCGACAGATCCGCGTTCAGCATCCCGGCCACCCGGTCCACGGCCCGTCCCACCCGCTCCGGCGGCAACAGCCCGCTTCCCCTGCTCCGCGCGAAGTCCGCGAACGTCTCGGCGGTCGTGTACATCGGCTCGAACCCTAGGGTGGACCGCATCTGCGTGGTCTCCACGACCCGCCCGTGCGTCAGCAGCCGAATCTGTTCGGGCGAGAACTCCGTCACCCCGACCGCCCGCAACGCCGACCCCACCCACGGCACCGCGGGCATCACCAGCGGCACCGTGGGCCGCCCCAGACGCCGCGCGCACTGCGACAGCAGCAACACCCCGTCACCCGCGATGTTGAAGGTCCCGCTGTTCAGCGTCCCGCGCCCGGGCTCCCCGGCCGCCAGCCGCAGCACGTCCACCACGTCGTCCTCGTGGACGAACTGCAGCCGCGGGTCGTACCCCAGCACCGTCGGCATCACCGGGATCGAGAAGTACTCGGCCAGCGCCGAATCCGCGTACGGCCCCAGGATGTTCGCGAACCGCAGCACGCACACCGCCACGTCCGGCCGCCTGCGCGCGAAGCCCCGTACGTACCCCTCGACCTCCACCGCGTCCTTCGCGAAGCCGGCCGCCGGCAGCGACTTCGGCTGCGTCGTCTCGGTGAAGACGGCCGGATCCCGCGAGGTGCCCCCGTACACACTGGTACTGGACTTCACCACGAGACGCCGCACCGTCGGGGACTTCTGGCACGCCCCGAGCAGCTGCATCGTCCCGATGACGTTCGTTTCCTTCACGGCACTGCGCGCACCGCCACTGCCCGCACTGCCACCCGTCACCGCCAGGTGCACCACCGTGTCGACGGCGTGCTCGGCCAGCACCCGGGCGATCGCCGACTGTCTGATGTCCGTACGCACGAACTCGGCCGAGCCGAGCCGGTGCGCAGGACCCACCGAATCCACCGCGATGACCCGCTCGACATCCGGCTCCCGCTGGATGCGGCGCACGAAGCGACCACCCAGCTGCCGGGCAGCACCAGTGACGAGAACGACCTTGCCCACGAGTTCAGCGCCTCCCTCGAAGAAGTCCCCCGGCTACACCGCAGCCCCTCCACCAGGATGGTGGAGGGGCTGCGGAGAACACGTACAGCTGCCGTTTACTTCTTGTTACGGCGCTGGACGCGGGTGCGCTTGAGCAGCTTGCGGTGCTTCTTCTTGGCCATCCGCTTACGCCGCTTCTTGATAACAGAGCCCACGACTACCCTCGCTCACTTCTCGGAACATCCCCGCGCCAGCGGGGATCGGTGCGGGGCGTCTGGGCCCACACGACCTACGTCGGCCTAGCCTACCCGCCCGAGCTCTGAGCCCGTAATCCGAGGGCAACCCGAGAGTCATCTCAAGCCGACTCCACCCCCACGAAGGACTCTCGGAGGTACTCGTGCACCGCGTTCTCGGGGACCCGGAAGGACCGGCCCACCCGGATGGCGGGCAGATGACCGTTGTGCACCAGGCGGTACACGGTCATCTTCGACACTCGCATCACCGAGGCGACCTCCGCCACGGTCAGGAACTGAACCTCACTGAGAGGCCTCTCGCCAGCAGCCATGACACACCTTGACCTTCCGCGCATGACGGGCACCGGCTTCCCCTCCGGTTACACCCCGTCGTCGCACGCTCACTCCCCAGAGTAGGGGCGTGTGATACGAGTGGGGAAGAGGAGCTACGGCCACTCCTGACGCCACGGCAGACCGGCGCGGCCCAGTACGTAGCGAACGAGGGGCCGGTAGAAATCCGAGGACACCCCGTCATCAAGCGGAACCGTCACCGCGACCCGCCCCTCGGCCTCCCCCACGAACAGCGCCGGATCGTCCGTATCCGCCAGCCCGATCGCCTCCACACCCAACTGACCTGCACCGCAGACCCACCCGTGGTCCCCCACCACCAATTCCGGCAACGGCCCCCCGGCCTCCGCCAGCGCCCCCAGCGCGACCCGAACCGGCAGCGGCGAATGGGTGTGCGCGCCGGTGGCACTCACCGGTGGGCGCGCGCCGGGTTCCCGCACCAGTGCGACCCCCCGTACGTAATCGATGCGGTGCCCGCGTACGCCGAACCGGGTCGCCATGTCGACATGCACCCCCTGCGCCGGAGTGAGGACAACACAGCCCACCGCCGACAGGGCACGCGCCAAACCGGCGTAGAACGCAAGGAGGCGATGCGGATGCCCCGTCCCGAACAACACCGGAGACCGCACCCGCGCCGCCTCACCCAGCCGCGCCGCGAAAGCCTCCAGGGCGGCCAGCGTCCGCTCCGGATCGATCACGTCCGGCCCGCTGACGTGCGCCGGGTCCGCCGAGACACCGCACCGGTCCGCCATCAGCCGAAGCAGATCACCCTCACCCCAACGCCATTGCGGCTCCAGCCCCAGCAGCACCCGCGGATCGCGCGCCGCGAACAGTCTGTAACTGCGCAGGCTCTCCTCACGCGAAGTGGCGACGGGCCCGGCCAACCGGGAAGCCAGCAGATGCGCGCGCAGCGCGCCGGTGCTCAACACCCTCCGATGCTGCCGCACGGGGCCCGGAGCCTCTCCAATTACCGCCCACCGCCCCACGGTTGGCGTAACGACGCATCGCCCCGGCCGCCCCTGACGCCTCTGGCGCCCCCCTCTACACGAGCATCCCGCGCAGCGGGAACACCGCCCGCCGCGTCGCCAGGACGGCCTGATCCGTACTGTCCGCCGGGTCGTAGCCCGCCTCCCAGTCCCGCCATCCCACCGTCCGGCCGTCCGTCATCCGCACCGGCCCCGACTGCCGGGTCCTCGCGTACACCTCGCTCCGCCACTCCTCGGGCACGGCGGAAGCCGGATCGACCGGCCGGTGCGCCGCGATCCCCACCAGGTGGGTCCAAGACCGCGGTACGACGTCCACCACCGCGTAACCGCCTCCCCCCAGAGCCAGCCAGCGGCCGTCCGCGTACTCGTGGGCCAGCCGGTGACACGCCTCCTGGACGGCCCGCTGCGCGTCCAACGACACCGCCAAATGGGCCAGCGGATCCTCGAAGTGCGTGTCCGCCCCGTGCTGGGACACCAGGACCTGCGGCCGGAAGTCCGCGAGCAGCTCCGGCACCGTCGCGTGGAACGCCCGCAGCCAGCCCTCGTCCCCCGTCCCCGCCGGCAGCGCCACATTGACCGCCGAACCCTCCGCGGCCGGCCCGCCCGTCTCCTGCGGCCACCCGGTCTGCGGGAACAGCGTCCTCGGATGCTCGTGCAGGGACACCGTCAGCACGCGCGGGTCGTCCCAGAACGCCGCCTGCACCCCGTCCCCGTGGTGCACGTCCACATCCACGTACGCGACGCGCTCGGCGCCCAGCTCCAGCAGCCGGGCCACCGCCAGCGCCGCGTCGTTGTACACGCAGAACCCGGACGCCCCGCCCGGCATCGCGTGGTGCAGCCCTCCCGCGAAGTTCACGGCGTGCCCGGCCTCCCCGCGCCAGATCGCCTCGGCCGCCGCCACCGACTGCCCCGCGATCAGCGCAGACGCCTCGTGCATCCCGTGGAACGCCGGATCGTCGACGGTCCCGAGCCCGTACGAACCGTCGGCCACCCCGGGGTCGGCCGACACCTCCCGCACCGCGGCCACGTAGTCCTCACGGTGCACGAGCCGCAGCGTCGAATCCCCGGCCGCGCGCGCCGCCCGCACCTCCATGGCCCGGTCCAGCCCGAAGGCCCGTACCAGACCCATGGTCAGCGCCAGGCGCACCGGGTCCATCGGATGGCTCGGTCCGAAGTCATACCCTGTTACCGCCTCGTCCCACATCAACAGCCCGGTCACCGGCTCGCCGCTCATGTGCGACACCGTATCGGGCGCCGCCCACGCCGAAGGAACGGGCGTAGAACAGCGTCACCAATACCAGCACCATCGGCACCAGCATCGCGCCTCGATAGCTCCAGGCGTCCCCGATCCCGCCGACCAGCGGCGAACCGATCAGGAACCCCACATAGTTGAAGATGTTCAGCCGGGCGACGGCCGTGTCCGACGCCCCGGGGCCGAACTTCTCGAAGGCGAGCCTCCCCGCGGCCGCGAAGGTCTGCGGCACGATCACGCACAGCCCGATCCCCAGCAACGTGAACCCGAGCATCCCCGTCCACGCCCCGGGCGCGGCGGCCACCACCGCGAACCCGCCGGCCGCGACCACCGTCCCGGCCCGCACCACCGCGACCGGCCCGAAACGCCGCACGCCCAGGTCCCCGACGGCCCGCCCCAGCAGCGTGGTCACCATGTACACGTTGTACGGGACCGTCGCCAGCTGCTCCGAACTCCCCAGCACGTCCTGGAGGTACTTCGCGCTCCAGTTGGAGACGGTCGAGTCCCCGATGTACGCGCACGCCATCACCAGGCACAGCGGCAGCAACAGCCCGAACCCGCCGGGCCCCAGGCCCTTCCCCGCCTCGCCGACCGGCCCCGGCGCGCCCTGGTCCACGTAGAACCGGCTCCCGGCCAAGGCCGTCGGCAGCAACAGGACGACGGCCGGCAGGTAACTCACGAAGAGCCCCAGATGCCAATGCGCCCCCGCCCACGCGGCGGAGGCCCCGATGATCCCGCCGAGACTGTACGAGGCGTGGAACCCCAGCATGATGCTGCGGCCGTACGTCCGCTGGAGGCTCACCCCGAGCATGTTCATGGAGGCGTCGAGCGCCCCGACCGACAGCCCGAACGCCCCGAGCGCCAGGGCCACGTGCCACATCCGGCCGCCGGCGCCGACGCCGAGGAGGGCGAGCAGCACCAGCGGCTGGGCCCACCTCAGGACAACGCTGGGCGCGACCCGCTTCACCAGGTGCTCGGTCGCAACGCTGGCGACCCCGGCGAGGATCGGCACGGCAGCCAGGAAGGCGGGCAGCAGCCCGTCGGATATCCCGTACTGGTCCTGGATGGCGGGGATCCGGGTCACCAGGAGGGCGAAGGTCACGCCCTGCACGAAGAAACTGAACCCCAAGGACAACCGGCCCCGGCGCAGCCGCACGTCATCTGTCATGGCGGCTCAGCGTAGGGGCCGCGGCTACCGGTGGGTAGAGCGATCACCACACCAATCGCGTGTCAGTGCGACGCCCCTACGGGGTCACCGCCGCTGGTCATTCGTCGAGGCCGAGCAGGCGGATCAGGTCCTTCATCTCCCCGAAGCAGGCCTTCGCCCCGGCCAGACGGTCGGCGGGCATCATCCCGGTGAACCCGAACACGTCCATCCCGGCGGCCACGGCCGCCTCCACCCCGAGCGGGCTGTCCTCGACCACCACGCACCGCGCCGGCTCGACACCCATCCGTTCGGCGGCATGCAGGAACAGATCGGGCGCGGGCTTGCCGCGGCCCACGTCCTGCGAGCTGAAAATCCACTCCTCCTCGAACCACCCGTCGATCCCGGCGGCGCGGTGCCCGACCCGGATCCGTTCGTGGCTCCCGGAGGAGGCGAGGCAGTAGGCGACCCCGCTCGCGGTCAGCGCCCCGAGCACCTCCTCCACCCCGTCGACGGGCCGCAACTCCCGCGCGAACGCCTCGAACGTACGGGAGTGCAGCATCTCGTCGAAGTCCTCGGGCAGTCGCTGCCCGGTCCGCTCCAGCACGAGGTCGTGGACCCGGTGCACGGCGCCGCCCATGTAGTCGCGGAGCGACTCGTCGTATGAGGTGGGGTGCCCGATCTCGGTCAGGTACCCGGCGAGGATCCGATTGGCGACCGGCTCGCTGTCCACCAGCACGCCGTCGTTGTCGAAGATGACGAGGTCATAACCCATAAGCCCACCCTACGAGCCGTCAGCACAGGTGGCGCGCAACCCCGTGCGGGTGATCGGCTGAAAACACAGATGAACACCGGTGGACGCTGGTGAAGGCTGGTGAACGCAGAAAAGCCCCGCACCGAACCCATGAAGGGC
>NZ_BMVP01000012.1 GCF_014650775.1 Streptomyces cirratus
ACCGGCGGCGAGGACATCGACATCGTCTTCGAACACCCCGGCCGCGAGACCTTCGGCGCGTCGGTCTACGTCACCCGCAAGGGCGGCACCATCACCACCTGCGCCTCCACCTCCGGCTACATGCACGAGTACGACAACCGCTACCTGTGGATGTCCCTCAAGCGCATCATCGGCTCCCACTTCGCCAACTACCGCGAGGCCTGGGAAGCCAACCGCCTCATCGCCAAGGGCAAGATCCACCCCACCCTGTCGAAGGTCTACTCGCTGGAGGACACCGGCCAGGCCGCCTACGACGTCCACCGCAACCTCCACCAGGGCAAGGTCGGCGTCCTCGCCCTCGCCCCCGAGGAAGGCCTGGGCGTGCGCGACCACGAGATGCGGGCCGAGCACCTGGACGCCATCAACCGCTTCCGCAACATCTGACCGCCGACCCGTCCGATCGTTCAAGGGCCAAAGGGACAGCCTGAGATGACAGAGCGCCAGAAAGACCGACCGTGGCTCATGCGGACGTACGCCGGCCACTCCACGGCCGAGGCGTCCAACGAGCTGTACCGCCGCAACCTCGCCAAGGGCCAGACCGGCCTGTCGGTCGCGTTCGACCTGCCGACGCAGACCGGCTACGACCCGGACCACATCCTCGCCCGCGGCGAGGTGGGCCGGGTCGGGGTCCCGGTCTCCCATCTGGGCGACATGCGGCGGCTGTTCCAGGACATCCCCCTGGAGCAGATGAACACCTCGATGACGATCAACGCCACCGCCATGTGGTTGCTGGCGCTCTACCAGGTGGCCGCCGAGGAGCAAGGGGCGGACGTCTCCAAGCTCCAGGGCACCACCCAGAACGACATCGTCAAGGAGTACCTCTCGCGCGGGACGCACGTCTTCCCGCCCGGGCCCTCGCTCCGCCTGACGACGGACATGATCGCGTACACGGTCAACCACATCCCGAAGTGGAACCCGATCAACATCTGCTCGTACCACCTCCAGGAGGCCGGGGCGACCCCGGTCCAGGAGATCTCGTACGCGATGTCCACCGCGATCGCCGTCCTGGACTCGGTGCGCGACTCCGGGCAGGTCCCGGAGGAACGTTTCGGTGAGGTGGTCGCCCGTATCTCCTTCTTCGTGAACGCGGGCGTCCGCTTCATCGAGGAGATGTGCAAGATGCGCGCCTTCGGCCGGATCTGGGACCAGGTCACCCGCGAGCGCTACGGCATCGAGGACGCCAAGCAGCGGCGCTTCCGGTACGGCGTCCAGGTCAACTCCCTCGGGCTGACCGAGGCGCAGCCGGAGAACAACGTCCAGCGCATCGTGCTGGAGATGCTGGCGGTCACCCTCTCCAAGGACGCCCGCGCCCGCGCGGTGCAGCTGCCGGCCTGGAACGAGGCGCTGGGCCTGCCCCGGCCCTGGGACCAGCAGTGGTCGCTGCGCATCCAGCAGGTCCTCGCGCACGAGAGCGACCTGCTGGAGTACGAGGACATCTTCGCCGGCTCCCACGTCATCGAGGCCAAGGTCGAGTCCCTGGTGGCCGAGTGCCTGGAGGAGATCGACCGGATCCAGGAGATGGGCGGCGCGATGGCCGCCGTCGAGTCGGGGTACCTCAAGTCCCAGCTCGTCTCCTCGCACGCCGAGCGGCGCGCCCGGATCGAGGCCGGCGAGGACAAGATCGTCGGCGTCAACTGCTTCCAGCAGACGGAGGAGAACCCGCTCACCGCCGACCTGGACGGCGCCATCATGACGGTGGACGGGGCCGTGGAGGCGCAGATCGTCGAGCGCATCGGCCGCTGGCGCGCCGAGCGGCAGGAGTCCTCGGACCGGCAGGGCGGCGGCGACCCGTTCGTCTTCCCGACGGTGATGCAGGCCCTGGACCGGCTCAAGGAGGCCGCTGCCGGGACCGAGAACCTGATGGAGGCCACCTTGGAGTGCGCCCGCGCCGGTGTCACCACCGGGGAGTGGGCGAACGCGCTGCGCGAGGTGTTCGGCGAGTTCCGCGCGCCGACCGGCGTCTCCTCGGCCCCGGTGGCCGTCACCGCCGAGGAGGGCACCCCGATGGCCCTCGTCCGCGAGAAGGTCGCCCGTACGGCCGAGGAGCTGGGCTCCGGGCGGCTGCGCCTGCTGGTCGGCAAGCCCGGCCTGGACGGGCACTCCAACGGCGCGGAGCAGATCGCGGTGCGGGCCCGTGACGCCGGCTTCGAGGTGGTCTACCAGGGCATCCGGCTGACGCCGGAGGAGATCTCCTCCGCCGCGCTGGCCGAGGACGTGCACTGCGTGGGACTGTCCATCCTGTCCGGCTCGCACTGCGCGCTCGTCCCCGACGTACTGGAACGCCTGCGCCTGGCGGGGGCGGGTGACATACCCGTCATCGTGGGCGGCATCATCCCCAACGCCGACGCGGTGACACTGAAAGCCGCCGGAGTGGCCGCCGTGTTCACACCCAAGGACTTCGGCATCACGGAGATCATCGGCCGTATCGTCGACGAGATCCGCAAAGCGAACAAGCTCGACCCCATGGAGGTTCCCGCATGACCACGCCCGCTTCCCCGGTGAACCGGCTGCGGCCGCGCCGCTCCTGCCTCGCGGTGCCGGGTTCGAACCCGCGTTTCCTGGAGAAGGCCCAGGGCCTGCCGGCCGACCAGGTCTTCCTCGACCTGGAGGACGCCTGCGCCCCCCTCGCCAAGGAGGGCGCGCGCCACACGATCGTGGACGCGCTGAACAACGGCGACTGGACCGGCAAGACCCGTGTGGTGCGCGTCAACGACTGGACCACCCACTGGACGTACCGTGACGTCATCACGGTCGTCGAGGGCGCCGGCCAGAACCTCGACTGCATCATGCTGCCGAAGGTGCAGGACGCCCAGCAGGTCGTGGCGCTCGACCTGCTGCTGACGCAGATCGAGAAGACCATGGGCTTCGAGGTCGGCAAGATCGGCATCGAGGCGCAGATCGAGAACGCCAAGGGCCTGGTGAACGTCGACGCGATCGCCGGCGCCTCGCCCCGGCTGGAGACCATCATCTTCGGCCCGGCCGACTTCATGGCCTCCATCAACATGAAGTCCCTGGTCGTGGGGATGCAGCCGCCCGGCTACCCGGCGGACGCCTACCACTACATCCTGATGCGGATCCTGATGGCGGCCCGCATGCACGACCTCCAGGCGATCGACGGCCCCTTCCTGCAGATCCGCGACGTCGACGCGTACCGCGAGGTCGCCGGGCGCGCCGCGGCCCTCGGTTTCGACGGCAAGTGGGTGCTGCACCCCGGCCAGGTCGACGCGGCGAACGAGGTCTTCTCCCCGTCCCAGGAGGACTACGACCACGCCGAGATGATCCTCGACGCGTACGACTGGTGCACTTCCGAGGCCGGCGGCAAGAAGGGCTCGGCGATGCTCGGCGACGAGATGATCGACGAGGCCAGCCGCAAGATGGCCCTGGTCATCGCGGGCAAGGGCCGCGCCGCCGGTATGCAGCGCACCACCAAGTTCGAGATCCCCGCCAACTAGAAGGGCCCTGAGCACCATGCAGTTCGGACGCACGTACGAGGAGTTCGAGGTCGGGGCCGTCTACAAGCACTGGCCCGGGAAGACGGTCACGGAGTACGACGACCACCTCTTCTGCCTGCTGACCATGAACCACCACCCGCTCCACATGGACAGCAATTACGCCGAGAACACCACCGACTTCGGCAAGAACGTGGTCGTCGGCAACTACATCTACTCGCTGCTGCTCGGCATGTCGGTCCCCGACGTCTCGGGGAAGGCCATCGCCAACCTGGAGATCGAGTCGCTGCGCCACGTGGCGCCGACCTTCCACGGCGACACCATCTACGGCGAGACCACGGTCCTCGACAAGACCCCCTCGAAGTCGAAGAACGACCGCGGGATCGTCTACGTGGAGACCAAGGGCTACAACCAGGACGGCACCCTCGTCTGCGTCTTCCGGCGCAAGGTGATGGTCCCGACGGAGACGTACATCAAGGAGCGCGGCGGCGAGCAGCCCGGGCGCCCGCAGCTCAAGGAACAGGGGAAGTAAGAGCCATGACCCGACTTGCCCAGACCGCCGGCCTCAACGAGGTCCAGCGCGAGATCCTCAAGACGGTCCGCGAGTTCGTCGACAAGGAGATCATCCCGGTCGCGACCGAGCTGGAGCACCGCGACGAGTACCCGCAGCAGATCGTCGACGGTCTCAAGGAACTCGGCCTGTTCGGCCTGATGATCCCGGAGGAGTACGGCGGTCTGGGTGAGTCGCTGCTCACCTACGCGCTGTGCGTCGAGGAGATAGCGCGCGGCTGGATGTCCGTCTCGGGCATCATCAACACCCACTTCATCGTGGCGTACATGCTCAAGCAGCACGGTACGCAGGAACAGAAGGACCACTTCCTGCCGCGCATGGCGCTGGGCGAGGTCCGCGGCGCGTTCTCGATGTCCGAGCCGGGCCTGGGCTCGGACGTGTCGGCCATCACGTCCAAGGCGGTGAAGGACGGTGACGAGTACGTCCTGAACGGCCAGAAGATGTGGCTCACGAATGGCGGCACGTCCACGCTGGTGGCCGTTCTCGTCCGGAGTGACGAAGGACACCCTGAGGGCACCGCCCCCCACAAGTCGATGACGACGTTCCTGGTCGAGAAGGAGCCCGGCTTCGGTGAGGTCCGTCCGGGCCTGACCATCCCGGGCAAGATCGACAAGATGGGCTACAAGGGCGTCGACACGACCGAGCTCATCATGGACGGACTGCGCATTCCGGCCAATCGCGTCCTCGGCGGCCAGACGGGCCGAGGGTTTTACCAAATGATGGACGGGGTCGAGGTCGGCCGCGTGAACGTGGCGGCGCGTGGCTGTGGTGTCGCTCAGCGTGCGTTCGAGCTGGGTGTCTCCTATGCCCAGCAACGTCACACTTTCGGTAAGGCGATCGCCGAGCACCAGGCCATCCAGTTCAAGCTGGCCGAGATGGCTACCAAGGTCGAAGCCGCCCATGCGATGATGGTCAATGCAGCACGCAAAAAGGACTCCGGGGAACGAAACGACCTCGAAGCGGGGATGGCGAAATACCTCGCCTCCGAGTACTGCAAGGAGGTGGTGGAGGACGCCTTCCGCATCCATGGCGGCTACGGATTCTCGAAGGAGTACGAGATCGAGCGCCTCTACCGGGAAGCCCCCATGCTGCTGATCGGTGAAGGTACCGCCGAGATCCAGAAAATGATCATCGGGCGACGCCTGCTCGAGGAGTACCGACTCCAGGGCTGAAAGTCCCTTTTGCGGCGGATCGCCAGAAGATTTTCCGCACGAGGATCACTGCCAGTCACTGGCCGACGGTCATCGACTCGGCTTCTGGCTTGCCCAGTTGTTGCGTGCAACCGATAGCATTCCAGTAAAGCCGCCGTCCCGTCCCCCCGTTTGCGGCGCGGCATCACCCGCTACGAAGGTCATCCATGCCCCACAGCCAAACCTCTGCACCTCGCGTCGGCCTCCTCGGTGGACGCCTCGCGCGCGGAGCATCGCCGTGGCTCCTGCCGACCGTCGCCACCGCGGCGCTCAGCCTCACCCGGGCCCGCAAGTCCGGACGCTGGGCCGCGGCGGCCGTGCCCGCCACCGCTCTCGCGGCGGGCATGCTGTGGTTCTTCCGCGACCCCGAGCGCGAAATCGCCCAGGGCCGCGTCATCTCGCCCGCCGACGGCGTGGTGCAGAGCATCATGCCGTGGAAGGACGGGCGCACTCGCGTCGCGATCTTCATGAGCCCCCTGAACGTCCACGTCAACCGTGCGCCGCTGGCCGGCACGGTGACGTCCGTGGAGCACATCCCCGGCGGGTTCGTCCCGGCGTTCAACAAGGAGAGCGAGAACAACGAGCGCGTCGTCTGGCACTTCGACACCGAGCTCGGCGACATCGAGATGGTGCAGATCGCCGGTGCCGTCGCGCGTCGCATCGTCCCCTACCTGCCGGCCGGCACCAAGGTGGAGCAGGGCGAACGCATCGGTCTGATCCGCTTCGGCTCGCGCGTCGACATCTACCTCCCCGAGGGCGTCGAGGTCGCGGTCGAGGTCGGTCAGGCCACCACCGCGGGGGTGACCCGAATTGACCGTGACTGACCCCGAGACTCCCGCCACGGGCTGGGTGCCCGAAGCCAAGGACGAGGACGCGGACGCGGAAGACATGCCGCTCTCCCTGCGGCTGTCGATAGCGGACACCCTCACCCTCGGCAACGCGACCTGCGGATTCATGGCGGTGTACTTCACCACCACCGGGATCCTCATCCCGCACCTCACCGGCAGCGGCGAGTCGGGCATGGCCCGGCACAGCGCGGCGACCGCGGTGATACTGATGCTGCTCGCGGCGGTCTTCGACCTCTTCGACGGCATCGTGGCCCGCAAGCTGCGCAGCTCGCCGATGGGCGCGGAGCTGGACAACCTGTCGGACCTGATCAGCTTCGGGCTGGCGCCGGCGTACTTCGTGCTGGTGTACGGCATGGTCGCGGATGACGCGCACCAGAAGATGTCGGCGCTGGCGGCGATCGTGGTCCTCCTCGCCGTCGTCCTGCGCCTGGCGAGATTCAGCTGCGTGACCATGAAGGACGGCATGTTCCAGGGCATGCCGAGCCCCTTCGGAGCGCTGACGGTCGTGTCCGTCGTGCTGCTGGGGCTCCCCTTCATCCCGACGCTGCTGGCGATCATCGGGGTGGCGTGGCTGATGGTGAGCCGCGTCGAGTACCCCAAGCCGCGGGGTGTCCTCGCGGTGGCGATGCTCAGTTGGATCGTCGGGGCGATGGGGCTGCTGGCGGCCTGGGCGTTCGACGCCCCGGGCGGTCAGCTGCTGCTCCAGACGGGGTGCGCGTTGCAGATCGCCTTGGCGGCGACGATCCCGCTGTTCGCGACGACCCGTCGCGCGAACACATTCCGGCACAACCGGCGCGAGGCGCGGGCCGCCACGCGCTGACGCCGGCCGCAGTTTCGGTGAAGGGCCCCCGGGCGCCGTCAAGGCCCCGGGGGCCCTTCCGCGTCCCGCACGCCGCGAAGCTGCGGGCGCCGAGGGGCCGGGCTGAGCCCGCGCCCCCCGTGGCTCAGCCACCGGCGGGGCTACGCCCGGGGGCCCGCCCTCCGGCCCGGCGGCGTCGTGGGCGGCAGCCGCCGGCCCGGCGCCGCGCGCCCGGTGGGGCCCGTACGCTTGATGTCGGAAAACTGCCAGCCACGGCACAGGGCGGACGGGATGCTGGAGGCATGTACACCGACACCGACCGCTGCGTCAGGGCCGTGCAGTCGAAGGACGCCCGCTTCGACGGGTGGTTCTTCACCGCCGTCCTGACCACGCGGATCTACTGCCGGCCCAGCTGTCCCGCCGTGCCGCCCAAGGTCGAGAACATGACCTTCCTGCCCAGCGCCGCCGCCTGCCAGCAGGCCGGGTTCCGGGCCTGCAAACGATGCCGGCCCGACACCAGTCCCGGCTCCCCCGAGTGGAACGCCCGCGCCGACGCCGTCGCCCGGGCCATGCGGCTCATCCAGGACGGCGTGGTCGACCGCGAAGGCGTACCGGGGCTGGCCACCCGGCTCGGGTACTCCACGCGGCAGGTCGAGCGGCAGCTCAATGCCGAGCTCGGCGCCGGCCCGCTCGCCCTCGCCCGGGCGCAGCGCGCGCAGACCGCCCGGCTGCTCATCGAGACCTCCGCCCTCCCCATGGGCGACGTCGCCTTCGCCGCCGGGTTCGCCTCCATCCGCGCCTTCAACGACACCGTCCGCGAGGTGTTCGCCCTCTCCCCGAGCGAGCTGCGCACCCGCTCCGCCCGGGCCCACCGCGATCAGCCCCGGATCCCCGGCTCGATCAGTCTGCGGCTCCCCTTCCGGGCACCCCTCAACCCGGACAACCTCTTCGGCCACCTCGCCGCGACCGCCGTCCCCGGGGTCGAGGAGTGGCGCGACGGCGCGTACCGCCGGACGCTGCGGCTCCCCTACGGCACCGGCGTGGTCGCACTCGCCCCGCGGCCCGACCACATCGCCTGCCAGCTCGCCCTGACCGACCTGCGGGACCTCACCATCGCCATCAGCCGCTGTCGCCGGCTGCTGGACCTCGACGCCGATCCCGAGGCCGTCGACGAGCAGCTCCGCTCGGACCCGGTGCTGGCCCCGCTCGTCGACAAGGCCCCGGGGCGCCGGGTTCCCCGTACCGTCGACGCGGCGGAGTTCGCCGTACGGGCCGTGCTCGGCCAGCAGGTGTCGACCGCTGCGGCCCGTACGCATGCGGCCCGGCTGGTCAGCGCGCACGGCGAGCCGGTCGCGGACCCCGACCCCGAGGGCGGGCTGACGCACCTGTTCCCGTCCGCGCAGGCCCTGGCCGCGCTGGATCCGCAGGCGCTCGCCCTGCCCCGCAGCCGCCGCGCGACCCTCACCACCTTGGTGTCGGCGCTCGCGGACGGCTCCCTCCCGCTGGGCGTCGACAGCGACTGGGAGGCGGCCCGCGCGCAGCTGGCCGCGCTGCCCGGCTTCGGCCCGTGGACCACCGAGGTCATCGCGATGCGGGCCCTCGGCGACCCGGATGCCTTCCTCCCCTCCGACCTCGGGGTCCGCCGGGCGGCCGCGGGGCTCGGGCTGCCGTCCACGCCGGCCGCGCTCACGGCGCGGGCGGCCGGCTGGCGGCCCTGGCGCGCGTACGCCGTCCAGTACCTGTGGGCCACCGACGGCCACCTCATCAACCACCTGCCCGTCTGAGGAGTACGACCCGCCATGAACAGCAGCAGCAAGCAGCACGCCGTCGTCGACAGCCCCTACGGCCCGCTCACCCTCGTCGCCACGGACGGCGTTCTCAGCGGCCTCTACATGACCGGCCAGCGGCACCGTCCGCTGGAGGAGTCCTTCGGCGAGCGGGTCTCGCCCGCCGAAGAGCCCTTCCCCGACGTCGTGCGCCAGTTGACGGCGTACTTCGCCGGGGAGCTCACCGAATTCACCGTTCCCGTGCGGCTGGAGGGCACCGCGTTCCAGCGCAGCGTGTGGGAACAGCTCGTGCGCATCCCCTACGGACGGACGTGGTCCTACGGTGAACTCGCCGCGAGGCTCGGCAAGCCGGGGGCGTCCCGGGCCGTGGGCCTGGCCAACGGCAAGAACCCGGTCGGCATCATCGTCCCGTGCCACCGGGTGATCGGCGCCTCGGGTTCGATGACCGGCTACGGCGGCGGTGTCGAGCGCAAGGTCCGGCTGCTGGCCTTCGAGGCCGGCGAGCGGGCCCTCACGGACGGCGTCTAGTGCTGTGGCCGGGAACCTTCCCGGTCACAGCACTAGATGACCGCGAGCGGCACCAGCAGCGCGAACCCGGCGCCCGCCTCGACGGCGTAGCCGTACAGCGAGGGGTGCTGGACGGGGGCGGCGAGCAGGACCACGCTCCGCTGGTCGGCCGCCGCCGCCACCCATTCCTTGTCGGCGCCGAGTTTGCCCTGGTACCAGCCCTCGCAGCTGCCGGGGCCGGTGACGGCGAGGAGGTCGTCCTCACGCCGGTAGAAGGCCTGCCAGTCGGTCGCCGGGGTCGACCAGGCCTCGAAGTCGGCGAACTCGGCCCAGCCGCCGTCGCGTATCGCGCCGTCGAACATCCAGACCGGCGTCCCGTCGGGGGTGACCTCGCCACTGGTCTGCTCGTCGGTGGTGAAGTGGACCATGGGGAGGGCGTCCGGTCCGTCGGCCGTGCTCGGCCAGGCGTACATCGTGATCATGCGCTGCATTCTGTCCTGGTCGAAGTAGGCCTCGGATAACCGGCGTTACGCGTCCGCCGGGCGGCGGCCGTTCTCCAGCTCGACGGTGCTCCCGCCCGACTCCAGGACCCGGTAGGCCTCTTGGACCCGGCGGCCGAGCGAACCGAGGAGGTACGTGGTCACCTCGGCGGGCGCGACCAGCTTCCAGGAGAGGAGCTCCTCTTCCTGGAGCCTGATGGAGGCGAGCTGTCCGGCGTCGAGCACACCGCCGTCGTAGAGGTACGCGACCAGCGGGGGACGGCCCGCGTCGACGCTCCAGTCCACGGCGAGCAGCCGGCCGAGCGGCTGGTCGATGCCGATCTCCTCGGCGCTCTCGCGCCGGGCGGCGGTCCGCGGCGACTCGTTCCGGTCGGACTCGATGGTGCCGCCCGGCAGGGCCCACCCGTCGCGGTAGTTGGGCTCGACGAGGAGCACCCGGCCCTCGGCGTCCCGGAAGAGGGCGGCTGCGCCCGCCAGCACCCGGGGCAGGCTCGCTATGTAGGTGGCGTAGTCATCCGTGGTGGTCACGCCGCCACCCTACCCAGACGCCCCGGGCCGCGTGGATCATGCCTCCGGCATGGCGGGACGCGCCGTACGCGCCGTCTCGCCCTGTGGACTGCGCGAGGCGTGCCACCTCGGGCGACCGGCCCGGATCAAGCCCTATGTACCCGTTTGGGGGCATAGGGCGCCCGGTGTGTCCCAGGCCACCCATGGGCATAGGAGGATCCTCCGGATAGGCTCATGGCGGCGCGACTGCACTGTTCGATAGCAAGGGATTAGCAAGGTGACGGACGGAGCAGTAACTGAGACCGCGCGCGTGCTCATCGCCGCGGACAAATTCAAGGGCTCGCTCACGGCCGTACAGGTCGCGGAGCGGGTGACGGCCGGCCTTCGCAGGGCCGTACCGGGCGTGGAGATCGAGACCCTCCCCGTCGCGGACGGTGGCGACGGTACGGTCGCGGCCGCCGTAGCGGCCGGTTTCGAACGCCGTGAGGTACGGGTCACCGGACCCCTCGGCGACCAGGTCACGGCCGCTTTCGCGCTGCGCGGGGCGACCGCCGTGGTCGAGATGGCGGAGGCTTCCGGGCTCCAGCTGCTGCCCCAGGGCGTCTTCGCGCCGCTGACCGCGACCACGTACGGCTCGGGCGAGCTGCTCAAGGCCGCGCTGGACGCGGGCGCGCGCTCGATCGTCTTCGGCGTGGGCGGCAGTGCGACCACGGACGGCGGCGCGGGCATGCTCGCCGCCCTCGGCGCCGTGTTCCTGGACGCGAACGGTGAACCGGTCGGTCCGGGCGGCGGCGCCCTGGCCTCCCTGGCCTCGGCGGACCTGTCCGGCATCGACCCGCGCTTCGCGGACGTGGACTTCGTCCTGGCGAGCGACGTGGACAACCCGCTGACGGGCCCGAAGGGCGCTCCGGCGGTGTACGGACCGCAGAAGGGCGCCTCCCCCGAGGACGTGGCGACGCTGGACGCGGCGCTGGCGCACTTCGCGGTGGTCCTGGAGAAGGCGATCGGCGCGAAGGCCGCCGAGTGCGCGCTGCTGCCGGGCGCCGGCGGCGCGGGCGGCATCGGCTACGGGGCGCTGCTGCTCGGGGCCACGTTCCGTCCCGGGATCGAGCTGATGCTGGAGGTGCTGGGCTTCGCGCCGGCGCTGGAGCGGGCCACGCTGGTCATCACCGGCGAGGGGTCGCTGGACGAGCAGACCCTGCACGGCAAGGCCCCGGCCGGTGTCGCGGCGGCGGCGAGGGCGGCGGGCAAGGAGGTCGTGGCGGTGTGCGGCCGGCTGCTGCTGGAGCAGGAGGCGCTGCGGGCTGCCGGGATCCGGCGGGCGTACCCGCTGACGGAGATCGAGCCCGACCCGGCGAAGTGCATCGCGAACGCCGGTCCGCTGCTGGAGCAGGTGGCGGCCAACATCGCGGCCGAGGTGCTCTGAGGAGTCAGGACACGCGCAGAGGGCCGGTCCCGGTGGGCCGGCCCTCTGCCCTGTCCCGGCGGGGGAAATCCGGGCGCGGCCGGGGGGTCGGCAGTGGTAAGGAGGGCACATGGAGGACCCGAGCACCGAACCGAGCACGGACACGATCCGGACCCCCCGTCTGCTGCTGTGCCCGCTCGATCCGGCCGGGGCGGCCCGGATCATCACCGGCAGGCCCGGTCCGGCGGAGCGCTGGGGGCCCGGGTATCCGGACGACGGGGACCGGGCGGGTGCGGAACGGTTCCTGCGGGTCGTGGCGGAGCAGGGTGACCCCGCTCCGTTCGGGGCCTACGAGATCCAGCTCCGCGCCGACGGGCAGACCGTCGGCGGGGCCGGTTTCCACGGCCCCGCCGACGCCCGCGGGCGGGTCACCGTCGGCTACGGACTGATCCCGGCCGCGCGGGGGCACGGATACGCCGCGGAAGCCCTGCGCGGGCTGCTGGAGCATGCCCGGCGACACGGGGCGCGCGGGGTGGACGGTGACACGGACCTGGCCAACAGCGCCTCCCAGCGGGTCATGGCCGCCGCGGGGATGCGGTGCGTGCGCGAGGACGGGCGGCTGCGGTACTACGCGGTGAGCTGGCCCGCGCGGTGACCCGGACCCCGCCGTGCCCCGCACCCCGCGATGACCCGGGGCCCCACCGTGAGGGGGCTCACGGGCGGACCGGCACCCCCGGGGAACCCCGGCTACGCCGGGAGCCGGGTCCTGGCCGCCGCGAGCACGAGAGCGGTGGTGACGACGCGGGCGAAGCCTCCGCCGTGGAGGTTGACGGCGGTGGCGCCGGCCAGTTCGTCGGCGCTCAGGCGGGTGCCGCCGGGTCCCGCGAGGTCGAAGGTGTGCGTGGCGTCCAGGGGGACGAGGACGTCGTAGCCGAGGTTCCCGGCCATCCGGGCGGTGGTCTCGACGCACATGTTGGTCTGGATCCCGGCGACGACGAGCTGGCCGATGCCCTGGGCGGTGAGCCACTCGGCCAGGTCGGGGGTGCCGTAGAAGGAGGAGTTCACCGTCTTGGTGATGTGCAGCGCGGCCGCGTCCCGGCGCTCCTCGACGAAGTCCTGGAAGGCGTAGCCGGGCTCGTCGGCGGCCAGGACGGAGCCGGGGTTGCGCGAGGCGTGCTGGACGAGCACCAGCGGGCGCCCGGACTCCTGCCAAGCGTCCATCAGGGCGGCCGCGTTGGCCTCGAAGGCGGGGTTGTTGCGCGGCCCCCAGAAGGTCGCGTCGTCGAAGCCCTTCTGGACGTCGATGACCAGCAGGGCACTGTTCGGGGCGATCTCGATCTCGTTCGTCGTCATGACCCCATCGTTTCCCGGCCCACCGCGGTACGACAGGGCCGCCGACGCCCCGGACCGATGGGATCCTGCCAGCTTGGCAGTCATGGGCGCGACTCTGCGAGGATTGCGGCATGCAGCGCGTCGCGATCGTCGTCCAGTCCGGCATCCGGGCCTTCGACCTGGCCGTGATCACCGAGGTCTGGGGTCCCGACCGCAGCCGCTCCGGGGTCCCGCCCTTCGAACTGCGCCGCTGCGCGCCGACGCCCGGACCGGTGGCACTGCCCGGCGGGCTCACCCTCACGCCCGACCGGGGCCTCGACTGGCTCACCGAGGCCGATCTGGTCGTCGTCCCGGCGCTCGCGGAGCCGGACGATCCGAGCCCCCCGGCCGTGCTGGCCGCCCTGCGCGAGGCCCACGCACGCGGCGTGCCGGTCGCCGCCCTGTGCGCCGGGGCGTTCGTCCTGGCCGAGGCGGGGCTGCTGGAGGGCCGGCGGGCGGTGACGCACTGGTGGCTGGCCCCGCGGCTGGCCGCCCGCTACCCCGGGATCCTGGTCGAGGAGGCCCCTCTGTACGTGGAGGACGCGGGGGTGTGGACCTCCGCCGGGGTGGCCTCCGGCATCGACCTGTGCCTGCACCTGGTGCGCGAGGCACACGGCTCGGAGGCCGCCGCGGCGATCGCCCGCTCCATGGTGACGGGCCCGTTCCGCACCGGGGACCACGCCCAGTACCTCGACCGGCCCACCCCGGCCGCCGACCGGACCGCCGAGGCGCTGGCAGCCGTACGGGAGCGGGCGCTGCGACGGCTGCACGAACCGCTGGACGTGGCCACCCTGGCCCGCTGGGCGGGGATGTCGCCGCGCTCCTTCGCCCGGCACTTCGCCGCCGCCACGGGCACCACCCCGCACAAGTGGCTGCTCGGCCACCGCCTCGACGCGGCCCGCCGGCTCCTGGAGCGCACCGACCATCCGGTCCCGGAAGTGGCCCGCCGGACGGGGTTCGCCAGCGAAGTCACCTTCCGCCAGCACTTCACCGCGTACGTCGGCCAGAGCCCGCGCGCGTACCGCGCGGCGGCCGCCGCCATTCCAAATCACCGCGACAGTGTTAGAAATGGCTCATGACCGGACGTTCGGGTCGACCCAGGGAATCGCCGCCGGCGGGCCGGCCCCCGGGCCTGCTCGCGCGCTTCGCCCACGTCCCCGGGAGCGTCGCCGGCCAGGTGTTCCTCCTCCAGGCCGTCATCGTGCTGGTGCTGATCACCGCCGCGACGCTGGCGCTGGTGTTCCAGGCCCGGTACGACAGCAGCCGTGACGCCCGCAATCGTTCCCTCGCTGCCGCCGAGGCCTTCGCCCATGCGCCCGGTCTGCCGGCCGCCCTGCGCTCGCCGAACCCCACGGCCGTGCTCCAGCCCCTGGCCGATGCGGCGCGCCGGGCCTCCGGCGTCGACTTCATCGCCGTGTTGGACACGAAAGGCATCCGCTACACCGACGCCCGGCCCGACCTCATCGGCAAGCGCGCCACCGGTGACCTCTCGCGCGCCGTCCACGGGGCGCCCTTCACCGAGACGTTCAAGGGCGCCCCCAGCGACGCGGTGCGCGCGGTGGTCCCCGTACGCGACGCCTCGGGGGCCGTCGTCGGGCTCGTCTCCACCGGCATCGAGGTCGCGAACGTCGGCGAGGCGGTCGGCAACCAACTCCCCCTGCTGCTCGGCTCGGCGGTCGGCGCCCTGCTGCTGGGCACCGGCGGGGCGGCCCTGGTCAGCCGCAGGCTGCGGCGCCAGACCCGGGGTCTGGGCGAAGCGGAGATGTCCCGGATGAACGAGCACCACGAGGCAGTCCTGCACGCGGTGCGCGAGGGGGTCCTCATCATCGGCGCGGACCAACGGCTGGTGCTCGCCAACGACGAGGCGCGCCGGCTGCTGAACCTGCCGCCCGACGCCGAACAGCGGCACGTCACCGACCTCGGTCTGGACCCCCGCACGGCGGACCTGCTCGTCTCCGGGCGGATCGTGACGGACGAGGTCCACCTGTCGGGGGACCGCCTGCTCGCCGTCAACGTGCGTCCCACCAAGCCGTACCGGGGCATGCCCTCGGGCAGCGTCATGACGCTGCGCGATTCCACCGAGCTGGCCGCGCTCTCCGGCCGCGCCGAGGTGGCCCGCGGACGGCTCCAGTTGCTGTACGACGCGGGGGTACGGATCGGCACCACCCTGGACGTGGTGCGCACCGCCGAGGAGCTGTCGGAGGTCGCCGTTCCGCGCTTCGCGGACTTCGTCACCGTGGAGCTGCTGGAACCGGTGCTGCGCGGCGAGGAACCGTCCGCGCTGTCCGGGGTGTACACCGAGATGCGCCGGGCGGCCATGAGCGGGGTGCGCACCGACCAGCCGTTGCAGCCGGTCGGGGAGATCATCCGGTTCGTGGTGGCGACCGCGCCGATGGCCTCGGCGCTGGCCGCCGGACGGGCGGTGCTGGCGGCGGACCTGAACACCGCTTTCGGCTGGCGGGCGCAGGACCCCGAGGGCACCCGGCTGGCCCTGGAGTACGGGCTGCACTCGCTGATCTCGGTACCGCTCCAGGCCCGTGGCGTGGTGCTGGGCATGGCCAACTTCTGGCGGGCCGACACCCCGGACCCCTTCGACGAGGAGGACCTGTCCTTCGCCGAGGAGCTGGGGGCGCGCGCCGCCGTCTCGATCGACAACGCCCGCCGCTTCACCCGGGAGCACGCCACCGCCGTGACGCTCCAGCGCAGCCTGCTGCCCCGGGTGCTGCCCGAGCTGAGCGCGGTGGACGTCGCGTTCCGGTACCTGCCCGCGCAGGCGGGGGTGGGCGGCGACTGGTTCGACGTGATCCCGCTGACGGGCGCCCGGGTGGCCCTGGTCGTCGGCGACGTCGTCGGGCACGGGGTGCACGCCGCGGCGACGATGGGCCGGCTGCGCACCGCCGTGCACAACTTCTCGACCCTGGACCTGCCGCCGGACGAGCTGCTGGGCCACCTGGACGAGCTGATCGACCGGATCGACCGCGACGAGACCGGCTCCGCCGAGGACACCGGGGACGGCGGCGACGACCCGGCCGGCGTCACCGGCGCGACGTGCCTGTACGCGGTCTACGACCCGGTCTCCGGACGCTGCTCGGTGGCGAGCGCGGGTCACCCCGGCCCGGCGCTGGTCCACCCCGACGGCCGGGTGGAGTTCCCCGAGCTGCCGACGGGGCTGCCGCTGGGCGTGGGCGGCATGCCCTTCGAGACGGCCGAGTTGCGGCTGCCGGAGGGCAGTCGGCTCGCGCTCTTCACCGACGGGCTGCTGGAGGACCGCGACCGCGACATCGACACCGGCCTGGACCTGCTCAAGGGGGCGCTGTCGACGACCGGACGCAGTCCCGAGCAGGCCTGTTCGGACGTGCTGTCGGCGCTGCTGTTCCCCTCGCCCAGCGACGACATCGCGCTGCTGATCGCCGACACCCGGCGGCTGGACGCGGACCACATCGCGGAGTGGGAGGTGCCGGATGACCCGGTGGCCGTCTCCCGGGTGCGCAATGCCGGTTCGGCGCAGCTCCAGGCGTGGGGTCTGGAGGACGTCGCCTTCACCGCGGAACTGATCCTCAGCGAGCTGGTCACCAACGCCATCCGGTACGGGTCCGAGCCCATCAGGGTGCGGCTGCTGCGCGACCGCACCCTGATCTGCGAGGTGTCCGACGGCAGCAGCACCTCCCCGCACCTGCGGTACGCGGCCTCCACCGACGAGGGCGGTCGCGGCCTGTTCCTCGTCGCGCAGTACGCGGAACGCTGGGGCACCCGGTACACCGAGCGGGGGAAGGTCATCTGGGCGGAGCTGCCGCTGACGGACGGCGGCGCGGAGCCGCTGGCGGCGCTCACCCTGGACCTGGACGAACTGGAGGGGCTGGCCTGGTGACAGGGGCCTGACGGCGGCCGAGCCTCGCGGGAGGGGCTCAGGGGGCCTCCGTGCGGGCCAGGAGCACCGCCACGTCGTCCTGCGGAGCCGTCGGCAGGAGCCGCTCCAGGATCTCGTCGCACAGCTGCTCCAGCGGCCGCGCCGGCTGCCCGAGGGCCTGCGCCAGCTGGTCCAGCCCCTGGTCGAGGTCCCGGTGGCGGGCTTCGATCAGCCCGTCCGTGTAGAGCGCCAGGAGGCTGCCGGGCGGCAGCGGCACCTCCTCGGTACGGAAGTCCGTGCCGCCCGCTCCGAGCGGTGTCCCGGGCGGGCCGTCGAGGAAGGTCACCTTCCCGGTGGCGCCGACCACCGCGGGCGGCGGGTGCCCGGCCCGGGCGATCAGGCAGCCGCCGGCCGCCGGGTCGTGGACGGCGTAGACGCAGGTCGCCATCTCGTTCTCACCGAGATCGGCCACCGTGGCGTCCAGCGACCGCAGCATCCACTCGGGCGGTACGTCGTGGCGGGCGAGCGTCCGTACGGCCGTACGGAGCTGGCCCATGACGGCCGCCGCGTGGATGCCGTGGCCCATCACGTCCCCGATGACCAGTCCGGTCCGGCCCCGGGGCAGCTGGATGACGTCGAACCAGTCGCCGCCGACGTCGTGCGCGCTGGCGGGCAGGTATCGGCCGGTCAGTTCCAGGCCGTCGACCCGGGGTACGGCGCTGTTGGTGAGGCTGCGCTGGAGGGTGAGCGCCGCCCGCCGCTGGGCGGTGTACATGCGGGCGTTGTCGATGTTGAGCGCCGCGCGCGCCACCAGCTCGTCGACCAGGACGCAGTCCTGCGCGTCGAAGGGCTCGCGCTCGCCCAGCCGGGTCACGGTGACCGCGCCGAGGACCGTGCCGCGCGCCACCAGCGGGACCAGCCGCGCCGACCCGAGGCCGGCCAGGTACCTGCGCAGGGGGTCGGCGCGCGGGTCGGTGATGAGTGCGGGGACGTCGTTCGCGTACAGGTTCATGGGCCGGCCTTCGGCGATGACCCGTTCGTAGACGGTCCCGGCGGGGATCTTGAAGGTCTGGCCGGGGGCGAGGGCGGCGGTCGGCGCGGACGGGTCGGGAAAGGTGACGGCGAGCCGGCGCAGCACGCCCCGGTTGGAGAAGGCGGCGTCGTCGGGGCCGAGGACGGCTTCCAGCAGCTGCACGTCGGCGGAGTCGGCGAGCTGCGGAACGAGCAGGTCCACGATCTCCCGGGCGGTCTGGTCGAGGTCCAGCGTCGTCCCGATGCGGGTGCCGGCCTCGGCGAGCAGGGCGAAGCGGGTACGGGCCCGCTCGGCCTCCAGCTGCGCCCGCTGGCCGTCGGTGATGTCGATGAGGGAGGCGATCACGCCGAGGGGGCGGCCGCCCGGGTCGAGCAGCGGGGCGTACGAGCATGACCAGGTCCGGTCGTGGTCGGGGTCGGCGGGGGTGCGGCCGGTGCGGCGGACGTCGACGACGGGGGTGCCTCGCTCCAGCACCTGTCGCATCATCGCCTCCAGCGCGACGGCGTTGACGCCAGGCACCACCTCGGTGAGCCGTTTGCCCAGGTGGGCGGCGGCCGGGACACCGTTCATCCGGGCCAGCGCGTCATTGACCCGCAGGAAGCGCAGGTCGGGGCCGAGGGTGGCGAGCCCGATCGGCGACTGGGTGAACAGGCTCTGGAGGGCGGCGAGGGAGTCCCGCATGTGGAGGACCTCGGAGGTCTCCACGGCGACGAGCATGGCGCCCGGACGGCCCTGCGGGTCGATGGCGGGCACGATCCACATCTCCATCGTGACGCGGTGCCCGTCGCGGTGGCGTACCGGCAGCGTCCCGACGACGGTCTCGCCCGCCTGGACGCGGCGGGTCAGGTCGGCGGCGAGCTCGCGGTTGGCGTCGGGGACGAGGACGGCGTTACCGGGCCGGCCGATGATCTCCTCGGGGCGGTGGCCGAGCAGGTCCTGGGCGGCCAGCGACCACTGCACGACCCGGCCGTCGGCGTCTTCGCGCCACAGGGCGATCGGCAGCAGCTCCCGCAGTACGCCCGCGTACCCGACGACGCCCGGCGGCTGATCGGGGACCTCGCTCGTCAACCGGTATCTTTCCAACGCACCGACCTCACCCCGGGTGGGCCTGTTTCCTACCGATTCACCCTAGCCGAGTGCCCGGCGCCGGGCGCTGCGGTCGCCGTGCGGCGGACGGCCCGGGCGGGCCGCCCGCCGGGGCGGGTCAGAAGTCGACCTGGACGCGGGCGTCGGCGCGGCCCACGGACTCCAGCTCCCACATCGCGCAGTAGAGGTTGCGGATGTACTCGATGTCCGTGTCCCGGGCGCGCGCCTCCGTCACGGGGTAGAGCACGGTCAGCTCGTACGACTTCTCGCGGTTGATGTCACCGTCCTTGTCCCTCCATTGGCCGCGCCCTTCCTGGAGGGTCAGGCCGGCCGGGAAGCGGGGGGTGACGACGTCGGCGATGAACTTGTTGAACTGCTCGTCGGTGATGGGCGGCTTGCCGTCGTGCCGGCCGGTGCCGAAGTACAGGCTGGTGGAGACGTACGGTCTGCCCCGTTCCGCGGCTCCGTCCTGGTGGACCGCCGAGGCGGCGGCGGGTGGCTGGAAGGTGGCGTTGGACGCCGGGCTCGCGGAGGCGAAGAACAGCACGGCCGCCGTGAGTACGGCGGCGGCCGCGGGCAGCGATATACGTATGGGGCGCATGGGGTCCCTATCTGTGGCAGTGGTCTTGGGGGGGTGGTGTCTCGGGGGAGTCCCGGGTCCGGCCCGGGCGGGCTACGGGGTGCGCGCGGGTTCGGGACCCGGCAGGTGCTCCTGCAGGAAGACCGCCGCGTCCCGCAGCCCTGCGGGGACGCGGGGTGCCCGGCGCAGGAGGCGGACCGTCCCCCCGAGCGACCCGGCCGTCCGGGCGGAGCCGATGCGGGCGGCGCGGGGGGCGAGGTCGGTGATCAGGTCCTCCGCCTCGCGCCAGGCCCCGGCGCGGGCCAGGGCCCCGAGGAGTTCCGCGGCGAACAGGTGGCGGTAGGAGGGGCCGGGGGCCGTGGCCGCCCGGTGCAGGAGGGGCAGGGCCCGGTCCCACTGGCGCAGCCGGGCCAGTACCCAGCCCTGGTGGCCGGTCAGCTCGGCCTGGTCGATCCACCACGCCCAGTGCGGGTCATGGCGGGACACACCGTCCAGGAAGCGGCTCTGGGCCCGGGAGATCAGCTCCAGGGGCTCGCGGTGGGCGCCGAGCAGGGCGGTCGCGTGTGCCTGGCGGATCAGGACGAGACTGCTGACGCGGGCGGGCAACGGGCGAGCTCCGGCGACGCGCGAGACGGTCTCCAGGGCGGCGCGGGCGTGCCCGGTGTGGGTCTGGAGCATGCTGTGGTTCAGCCGGACCAGCCGGGCGGTCCAGCGGTCGCCGCAGAGTCCGGCGAGGGCCAGCGCGCGGGCGTTGGCCCGGTGCGCGTGCCGGTGGAGGCCCGCGTCGAAGAGGATCCAGCCGATCACCTCGGACAGCTCGGCCAGCACCGCGATCCGGTCGCCGCTGTGGCCGCGCAGGCGGTCGGGTCCGGCGGAGAGTTCCGGGTGGCGGCGTACGGCCTCACGGGCGGCGGGGACCGCGGCGCGGGCGCCGTGCGTGGCGTCGAGGTGCACGAGCCGCTCTATGGTGCGCGCGGCGTCGGCGATGCGGGCGTCATCCTGGGCGCGGGCGTCATCCGCGGCGCGGCCGCCGCCCGCGGTCGGCGCGGCCGGGGCGCTCACGAGGTCGCCGTCCACGCCTCGGGCGGCCGGCCGCTGCGGCCGAGCGCGGTGAAGGAGGAGGCGACCTCGGTCAGCCACTCCACCTCGTCACGGAAGTCCTCGTAGGGCGGCCGTGCGGGGATCTCGGAGGACTCCGCCTCCTCGGCCCCGTCCTCGGCGGCCCGGCTCAGGGCGGCGCGGACCTGGAGGGCTTCGCCGAGGGGCGAGGTCGGGTCCTCCGGGAGGCCCAGCGAGCGGGCGACGCGGGAGAAGTCCGCGAGTGAGAGCGAGGTGCGCAGGATCAGCTGCCCGTCGCGGATCTCGATCACCCGCCGGTACAGGCTGTAGTGCAGGTCCCTGGGCGGCAGCAGGTCGCGCGCCCAGGAGCGGGGCGGGTCCAGCGCGATGTCGGGGGACGCCTGGTGCAGGGCCCACCACAGGGGGCGCAGCCGGAGGTAGGCACGGTAGCTGCGGCCCCAGGCCCGGGCGCGGGTGAGGTGGATGCCCCAGGCGGGGATGGTCCATCCGGTGACCTGGAGCAGTGCGCCGATGCTGCCGCAGGCCCACTGGACCGGGTCGAGCCCCGCACCGTCGAAGTGCAGCCGGGTGCCGGCGATCTGGATGCCCCGGGTGACGCAGTAGACGAGGATGAGCGTGGCGCCGACGGTGACGGTCCGCATGCCGGCCGCGAGCCACTGGCGGTTGGCCACCTTGGTGAAGCGCAGCGACAGCCGGACCGTCTCTGCCTGTCCCACGGCGCATATGAGCAGGTAGAAGGTCATGTAGAGGGCGTACCCGCCGTGGTGGATGCTCAGCAGGATCGTCGACGTCGCCGTGTCGGAGTGCGCCACCGGGCCCACGACGAAGGAGGAGGTCACGAGCACGCAGAGCGCGGCGCCGAAGAACAGCAGGCGCCTGCGGGCCATCCGCCGGGCCTGCGCGGGCGGCGAGGACCAGTGGACGAGGACCACTTGCTGCGCGGCGGTGAGCACGACCACCGCCACCTGGGTGATCAGCGAGGTGATGTTGGGGACGCCGAAGAACCCCGAGATGTGCAGCCGCAGTTGGTCGAGGTCGACGAGGAAGCTGATCCCGGAGCACAGGAAGTACACGCACAGGGCCCACAGCGCGATGTCGTGCTTGCGGCGCACCAGGTCCGGGAGCCGGTACGCGAAGGCGGCGAGACCGACGAAGGTGCAGATCCAGGCGAGGGCCGTGTAGAGCGCCGTCACTGCGGTTCCGCCTTGCCGAGGCCCTGCTCGATGCGGGCGACGACGTCGGCGGCCTCCTCGGGTACGGCCCACGCGGGTTCGACCCAGCGCTTGGTGGCCCGGGCCAGGATGAGCGAGGCCATGGTCTCGGCCTCCTGCTCCTCGTCGTCGCTGTAGCGGGAGCGCATGAGCAGCCCCCGTACGCCGGCGGGGTCGACATTCGACAGGAGCGGGCCGGAGGAGGTTTGGTCCAGTGGTACGGACCCGCGGTGCTCGAAGGCGATGTGGGCGAGTTCGTGGGTGATGATGTGTTCTTTGTGTGCGGGCGAAGCGGACTTCTCGAACGCGACGACATCGAAGTCGTCCAATTTCAGCCACAGGCCCAGCAAATGGCGCTCGGGGAAGGAGGTCGGAATCAGATGAATGGTGCGGCGGCGGCTCTCGCTGAGATAGCGGTGGAGTTCGTCGATTCCGCAGCCGTGCTCCATCCCCCACTCCACCAGCATCGCCTCGCAGGTACGGCGGACCTTTTTGAGCCGGCGCCTACGCCGTCTGTCCTCCGATGCCGGCGACGCTGAGCCCGGTATCTTCATCCCTCAGTCCTCCGGCGGAACTCGTCGGCTGCCCTCCCCTGCCCGTGCCCGATGATCTCCGGGGCAGACGACGCGGTCATGATGTCACACGCCAACTCCCTTCTGTCCGTTGTGGGTTCTATCCGGCCACGCCCCGCCGGTTTCCGCCGAAAGCGAGCGGGGGTGAATACTGCGTCCGGGATATGCCTTGCGGAAATTCAGTACGGAGCCTTATGCGCGACCCCTGCGCGCTGCCGCACGCGGGCGCTCCCGTCAGCCCAGGGCGGCGGCGAAGACGGCGTGGGCGGCGGCGTCGAAGAGGACGAAGCGGACCTCCTCCACCGCGGTCGGCGTGGTGCGCACCGTCTCCACCGCGATCCGGGCTCCGTCGTCCATCGGCCAGCCGTAGATCCCCGTGGAGATGGCCGGGAACGCGACCGTACGGGCTCCGAGCTCGTCCGCGACGCGCAGGGATTCGCGGTAGCAGGAGGCGAGCAGCTCCGATCGGTCCTCGTGGCGCGAGTACACGGGCCCGACGGTGTGGATGACGTGCGTGGCCGGAAGCCGGCCCGCCGTGGTGGCGACGGCCCGGCCGGTGGCCAGGCCCTTGCCGTAGTGGGTGCGGCGCAGCTGCTCGCAGGCGGCGAGGATCTCCGGTCCGCCGCGCCGGTGGATGGCGCCGTCCACTCCCCCGCCGCCCAGCAGCGAGGAGTTGGCGGCGTTGACCACGGCGTCCGCGTGCTCCGCGGTGATGTCGCCCTGGACGAGGGTGATGCGGGGGCCCATCAGGAGCCCTGCCGGAGGTGGCGCCAGACGGCCTTGGCGGCGTTGTGGCCGGACATGCCGTGGACTCCCGGTCCGGGCGGGGTCGCCGAGGAGCACAGGAACACCGCCGGGTGGGCGGTGGTGTACGGGGACAGGGTGATCTTCGGGCGGAGCAGCAGCTGGAGCCCGGAGGCGGCGCCGCAGGCGATGTCCCCGCCGACGTAGTTGGGGTTGCGCGCGGCGAGCTGCGGCGGCCCGGCGGTGGCGCGGGCCAGTACGAGGTCGCGGAAGCCGGGTGCGAAGCGCTCCAGCCGGCGTTCCATGGCTTCGGTGAGGTCGCCTTCCCAGCCCGCCGGTACGTGCCCGTACGCCCAGAAGACGTGCTTGCCCTCGGGCGCCCGGCCGGGGTCGACGAGGCTCGGCTGGGCGGTGATCAGGAACGGGTTGCGGGGGGCACGGCCGCCGGAGGCCAGTTGCAGGGCGGCGTCCACGTCGCGGGTGCGCGGGCCGATCTGCACGGTGCCGGCCCGGCGCGCCTCCTCGGCGGTCCAGGGGACCGGGCCGTCCAGCGCGTAGTCGATCTTGAAGACGGAGGCTCCGTAGCGGTAGCCGTCGTACGCCCGGCCCAGCCGGGCGATCCGCGCCAGCGCGGTCGGCGAGGTGTCGAAGACGTACGCGCGGGCCGGGGGCAGGTCGTCGAGGCGCTTGACCTCGAAGTCGGTGTGCACCGTGCCCCCGAGGTCGCGCAGGTAGGCGGCGAGGGCGTCGGAGATGGACTGCGAGCCGCCGCGCGGCATCGGCCAGCCGCCGGCGTGCGCGGCCAGCGCGAAGACAAGGCCGACGGCGCCGGTCCCGATCCCGTTCAGCGGTGCGATCACGTGCGCCACGAGACCGGCGAACAGCGCACGGGCCCGGTCGTCTCTGAAGCGGCGCATCAGCCAGGTGGCGGGCGGCAGCCCGCGGAGCCCGAAGCGGGCCAGGGTGACCGGGTCCCTGGGCAGCGCGGTCGAGGGCAGGGACATGAAGTCCCTGGACAGGGTGTCCCATCTGCCGAGGAACGGTTCCACCAGGCGGCGGTAGGCGCCCGCGTCGCGCGGCCCGAAGGACGCCGCCGTCTGGGCGACCGAGCGGGCCAGCACCGCGGCCGTGCCGTCGTCGAACGGGTGCGCCATGGGCAGCGGGGCGTGCAGCCACTCCAGCCCGTACCGTCCCAGCGGCATCGTCGCGAACACCGGCGAGCCGATGCCGAGCGGGTGCACCGCGGAACAGGGGTCGTGCCGGAAGCCGGGGAGGGTGAGTTCCTCGGTACGGGCCCCGCCTCCGACGCCGGCGGCCGCTTCGAAGACGGCCACGGACAGCCCGCGCCGGGCCAGTTCGACGGCGGCGGTCAGCCCGTTGGGCCCCGCCCCCACGACGACCGCATCGAGAATCGAGGGCACCTTACGACTCCTTCGTCCGGCGGTGGCACCGCGTGTGAGGCGGCGGTGCGTCCAGGCGGCACTGTATTGAACACACGGCGGGGGCGGCCCGTCATTCGCCGCGTAGCAGCTCGCGGATCCGGACCGCCGTCGCCTCGTCGCGGCCCACGGCGAAGGGCAGCGCGTTGTCCCGGTCCACCCGGAAGGGCACACCGGCGACGGTGCTCTGCGCGCCGCCCGCCTCGGCGACCAACAGCAGCCCGGCCGCGTGGTCCCACGCCGAGGGCCAGGTGAAGGCCAGTCCGTCCATCTCGCCGCGGGCCACCTTGAGGTACTCCAGGCCGGCCGATCCGCAGGGGCGGGCCGCGACCCCGGGCACGTCGAGCCGGGCCAGGGCGCGCTTGTCCTCGTCGGAGGTGTACAGCGGGTGGGCCATGGCGACGCGCAGCACGGCGCCGGGCTCCGGGGAACCGCTGTGGATGCGCTCGCCGTTGACGTAGGCGCCTTCGCCTCGCACGGCGGTCGCCAGCTCGTCCAGCGCCGGGGCGTAGGTCCAGGAGGCGAGGATCTCGCCTCGGTGGGCCAGCGCGACCAGGGTGCAGAAGCCGGGGTCGCCGCCCACGAACTGCCGGGTGCCGTCGACGGGGTCGACGATCCACACGGGCGCGTCGGCGCGCAGCGCCGCGTACACCGTGGGGTCGGCGTGCACGGCCTCCTCGCCGACGACGGCGGAGCCGGGCAGCAGACGGGTCAGCGAGGCCGTGAGGTACTCCTCGGCCTTGCGGTCGGCGACGGTCACCAGGTCGTGCGGGCCGCTCTTCTCGTCGACCTCGTGCTCGGCGAGCTGCCGGAATCTCGGCATGATCTCGACCGCGGCCGCCTTGCGGACGGCTTCCTCGACGGCGGACAGGTCAGGGGCCGGGAATTCTGTGATCATGCCTCCATCACACCACGTCCGGCTGACAAACCCCACCCGCTGTCCCGGCGGCCCGGAGCACTCCCGGTGGACGGCAGGTGTCCGTGCCCGGCCGTGCTCAGCCGAGGTGCTGCCACAGGAAGGTGTGGGCGAGGGCCTGGTTGAAGGCGGCCTGCGCATTGTCGGTGGCGCCGCCGTGGCCGCCGCCGGTGTTCTCGTAGAAGTGGACCCGGTGGCCGAGTTCGCGCAGGCGCGCGGCGGTCTTGCGGGCGTGGGCGGGGTGGACGCGGTCGTCGCGGGTGGAGGTCATCAGGAGCAGCGGCGGGTACGGCCGGCCGGCGGCCAGCTGGTGGTAGGGGGAGATCGCCCGCAGGTGGGGGCGGTCGGCTTCGTCGTCCGGGTCGCCGTACTCGCCGGTCCAGGAGGCGCCCGCCAGGAGCTTGTGGAAGCGCAGCATGTCCAGCAGGGGGACCTTGGCGACGATCGCGCCGAACAGCTGTGGGTAGCGGGTGAGCATGGCGCCCATGAGGAGGCCGCCGTTGCTGGCGCCGACGGCCCCGAGCTGTGCGGGGGTGGTGGTGCCTCGGGCGGTCAGGTCGCGGGCGACGGCGGCGAAGTCCTCGAACGCGCGGGGCCGGTCGGCGCGGAGGGCTGCCCGGTGCCAGGCCGGCCCGTATTCGGCGCCGCCGCGGATGTTGGCCACGGCGTAGGTGCCGCCGCGGGCGAGCCAGGCCCGGCCGGTGACCGGGCTGTAGCGGGGTGTCTGCAGGTCCCGGAAGCCGCCGTACCCGTACAGCAGCACCGGCCGGGGGCCGGGCCGGCCGTCGGGGCCGACGACGAAGTACGGCACCCGGGTGCCGTCCGCCGAGGTGGCGAAGTACTGCCGCGCCGTCATTCCCGTGGCGTCGAAGTGGGCGGGGGCCTGCTTGAGGGTCTCGGTGGCTCCGCCGATCTCGCCCCGGTAGAGGGTGGACGGCTGGAGGAAGGAGTCGACGTCGAGGAAGTACTCGTCGCCGACTTCGGGGTCCGTGTCGGTGATGCCCGCGGACGACAGGGGCGCCACGTCCGCCAGCGGTCGGCGCGCCCACTGCCCGCCGGGGCCGGGGGTGAGGATCTCGATCCGGGTCGCGACGTCGGACAGGGTCTCCAGGATCAGGTGGTGGCGGGTCCAGCTGTGCCCGGCCAGGGCGGTGCGCCCGTCGGGGGCGAACAGTACGGATGCGGTGCGGTCACCGGTGAGGTACGCCTCGAAGTCGAAGGCGAGGAGGGAGCCGGCCGGGTGCCCCAGCCACGGGGACTCCGGGGTGACGACGAGCCACCGTTTCCAGGCGTACTTGCCCGCGTCGTCCGGCACGTCGAGGCGTACCGGCGTGTCGTCGGCGGCCAGGAGGAACAGCTCGTCGTGCCAGAAGTCCCGGGTCCTGGAGACGAAGTCCCGTTCGAATCCGGGCGTGGGGTCCCGCCAGCCCGTGGCCGCGATGTCACCCGCCGCGGCCTCGAAGACGGGCTGCGCCTGTGCCAGGGCGGTGCCGCGGCGCCACCGGCGTACGGTGCGGGGGTAGCCGGCGTCGGTGAGGGAGCCCGGTCCGGTGTCGGTGCCCACGTACACGTGGTCGGCGTCGATCCAGCCGATCCTGGTCTTCGCCTCCCCCACCTCGAACCCGCCCGGGACGAACGTGCGCGTGCCGAGGTCGAACTCCCGGACCACGACGGCGTCCGCGCCTTGCCGGGACAGGGTCACCAGCGCCCGCCGGTAGTCGGGGTAGCGCACCTGCGCCCCGTCCCACACCCACTCCACGCCTTCGTCGGCGCCGAGCGCGTCGACGTCCAGGAGCACCTCCCACTCGGGCGCGTCCTTGCGGTACTGCTCCAGTGTCGTACGCCGCCACAGGCCCTTCGGGTGCGCCGCGTCGCACCAGAAGTCGTAGAGGAACGCGCCACGGCGGACGGTGTAGGGGATCCGGTCGGTGGCGTCCAGGGCCTCCTGCACCTCCCGCCGCATCGCTTCGAAACCGGGCCCGCGGGTCAGCGCGGAGAGCGTCTCCGCGTTCCGCTCCGCCACCCAGGCGAGCGCGTCCGCGCCCTCCACGTCCTCCAGCCACAGGTACGCGTCTTCATCCGTCACGTCGACCGATTGTCCTCGCATCACGGCCGGTTGGGACGCAGAAGAGCCGGCCCCTCACCCCGGGAGGAGTGAGGGGCCGCACCGGTGACGACGTCGGGGGCGGGCGGCGGCGTTCCGCCCGTGGTCACCAGGGCGTCTACCGCGGGGAGCCGGGTGCGGACAGGGCCAGTTCGCGGCCGGGGCCGAGCGGGGCGAAGTAGCGGGCCACGTCCTCGTCGCGGACCTGTGCGAGGTCGGCGGGCGACCAGCGGGGGCTGCGGTCCTTGTCGATGACCTGGGCCCGGATGCCCTCGACCAGGTCGGGCGAGGCCAGGGCGGCGCAGGACACGCGGTACTCCTGCTCCAGTACGCGCTCCAGCGGTCCGAGGCTCCGGGCCCGGCGCAGCGCCGCCAGGGTGACCTTGAGCGCGGTCGGGGACTTCGCGGCCAGCGTCTGCGCGGCCTCCTTCGCCGCGGGTACTCCGCTGCGAAGGAGCCGGGCGACGATGTCCTCCACCGTGTCGGCGGCGTAGCAGTCGTCGATCCACTCGCGGTGGGCCGCCAGTTCACCGGCGGGCGCCCGGTCCGCGTGCGCGGCGAGGGCGTCGGGTACGGGCCTGCGCGCGAGGTCCGCCACCAGCGCGCCGAGCCGCTCGGCGGGCGCGAAGTGGTCGGCGAGGCCGCACAGCAGTGCGTCGCCGGCGCCGACGGCCACACCCGTCAGGGCGAGGTGGGTGCCGAGCTCACCCGGTGCCCGCCCGAGGAGGTAGGTACCACCGACATCGGGGACGAAGCCGATGCCGGTCTCGGGCATGGCGACGCGGGAGCGCTCGGTGACGACGCGCACGGTGCCGTGGGCCGAGATCCCGACGCCGCCGCCCATCACGATGCCGTCCATCAGGGCGACGTAGGGCTTGGGGTAGCGGGCGATCAGCGCGTTGAGCCGGTACTCGTCCCGCCAGAAGTCCGCCGAGGCCGTGCCGCCCGCCCTTACGTCCGCGTGGATCGCCCGGATGTCCCCGCCCGCGCACAGGCCGCGCTCCCCCGCTCCGGAGATCACCACCGCCTCCACGGCCGGGTCGTCGCGCCACGCGGTCAGGGCCTGCGCGATCCGCAGCACCATGGAGTGGCTGAGGGCGTTGAGTGCCTTCGGACGGTTGAGGACCAGCCGGCCGGTGCGGCCCTCGACCTGGACGAGGACGTCTGCTTCCCCGGTCATCGCGGGTCCTGCATGAGGCGGCGGACGACGGTGACGCGCATGATCTGGTTGGTCCCTTCCAGGTTCTGGTGCACACGGAGATCGCGGACGATCTCCTCGCCACCGTATGCGCTCCGGCAGCCACCCCCTCTTGTTGCACATATATTGCAGTTGCGGGTTCAAGGCGAGAAGGAGTGACGGAGTGGGCGGACCAGTGGTGCTCGGGATCGAGTCGTCGTGCGACGAGACCGGGGTGGGGATCGTGCGGGACGGGAAGCTGCTCGCGCACGTGGTGGCGTCGAGCATGGACGAGCACGCACGGTTCGGTGGTGTGGTCCCGGAGATCGCCGCCCGGGCGCACCTGCACGCCTTCAACCCGGTGGTACGCCGGGCTCTGGACGAGGCCGGTCTGCGGCTGAGCGGGATCGACGCGGTCGCCGTCACCACCGGGCCCGGTCTGTCGGGTGCGCTCCAGGTGGGCCTGGCGGGGGCGAAGACCCTCGCCTACGCGGCCGGGGTGCCGTTGTACGGGGTGCACCACCTGGCCGGTCACGTCGCCGCCGACACCCTGGAGCACGGGCCACTGCCCGAGCCGTGCGTGGTGCTGATCGTCTCCGGTGGCCACACCTCGCTGCTGCTCGTACGGGACCTGGTGCGCGAGCCGATCCTGCACCTCGGGGACACCCGGGACGACGCGGCGGGCGAGTGCTTCGACAAGGTGGCACGGATCCTGGGGCTGCCGTATCCGGGCGGCCCGGCGATCGACCGGGCCGCCCGGGACGGCGACCCGAAGGCGGTGGTCTTCCCGCGCCCGCTGACCCGGCCGGGGGACGACCCGTACGCCTTCTCCTTCTCCGGCCTCAAGACGGCGGCGGCCCGCTGGGTCGAGCAGCACCGCCTGCGCGGTGCGGAGCCGTCCGTGGCGGACGGGGCCGCCGCGCTGCAAGAGGCCGTCGCCGACGTGCTGACCCGCAAGGCGCTCGCCGCCTGCCGCGCGTACGACGTGAAGACGCTGGTCGTGGTCGGCGGCGTCGCGGCGAACTCGCGCGTACGCGCCCTGGCCGAGCGGCGGTGCGCCTCGGCGGGGATCGGACTGCGCGTGCCGCCGATGACGCTGTGCACGGACAACGGGGCCATGATCGCGGCGGTGGGAGACCTCCTCGTCCGCGCCGGAGCCGAACCCGCGCCGTTGGACGTGACCATCGACCCGTCCGCGCCGCTGGAGTACGCCTGCCTGACCCCGCTGCCCGCCGCTTCGACCAGAGCCGCCTGACCCGGCCCGGCCCGGCCCCGCTCGCCCCGCGACCACCGGGTGGTCGGCGCGGGTTCGGGACGACCTTCTGTCCGTAGACGTCGATCGTGTCCTCGTCGATGTGGGCGCCGGGCGGCCCCAGCAGGCAGAAGCGGTCCACGATCCCGTCGGGGACGAAGTCGGCCGACGGGTCACCGGCGCGGCGTGGCGGCTGTGGTCGTAGCCTTCACGGCACTTGATGCGCCCGGTGAGGGCGTCCGGGACCATCGAGGAGTGTTCGCCGTAGCGGGAGACGAGGTCGGCGACGTGGTTGCCGACCAGTACGGGTGCACCCTCCGGTATAGGCACGCCGTCGCCACCGTTGCCACGGGCACGGCCCCATCCGCCTGCTCCGCCCGCCGAGCAGCCGCCCGCGCACCCGGGCGGCGCCACGACGGCCGGCGCCCCCTGACATCAGGTCAAGGGGCGCCGGTGGCGCGGTGCACGGTGGCACGCGGTCAGAGCGCCGGAAGTTCCTCCGCCGGCAGCCGGTTCGCGCGCACCGCGTCGACCAGGGCCTGGTGGTCGCGCTCGTTCTGGTCGGCGTACGCCTCGGCGAAGGTGACGAGCGCCCGGTCGAAGGCCTCGCCGCGGCCCAGGTAGGAGGCGATCGCGATCCGGTCGCCCGACCGCGCGTGCGCACGGGCGAGAGTGAGACCGCACAGTTCGGCGAACACCGCCAACTGTGCGGGCGGCATCGTCTCCGGCATGGCGATCCCCTTCCAGTCGCGCAGCTGCCGGATGTAGAAGTCGCGCTGCCTGCCGTCGATCCCGTCCACGCGCTCCCAGCCCAGGAACATGTCGCTCGCCGCCTGCATCAACCGCTGTCCCGAGACGACGCGCTCGCCCTGGTTGAGGTACCGGCTCGCACCGAGGTGGTCGGCGAGCACGGAGGGGCCGGCCTCCTTGGCCTGCAAGAGGAGCGGGTCCCGGCCGTCGCGGCCGAGCAGCAGCAGGATCCAGCAGCGGGTCCCGACGCTGCCGACGCCGACCACCTTGCGGCTCATGTCCACCAGCCGGTAGTCCTCCAGGAGGACCCGCCGGTCACTCGTCATCGAGCGGCCGTAGGTTTCAATCAGGCGCTCGAACCGGTCCTCCATCTCGGTGCGCTCGGCGTCCGGCAGCAGTTCCGTGAGCGGCACCAGCAGCGGGGGGGCCGCCGCGATGCGCGGACGGCCGTCGACCAGCTCCGTGAGCTTGTCGAAGGCCTGCAGCCCGTCTCGCGTACGGGCCTTCGCCATGGCACGGGCCAGTTTCCTCCGGCCGCCCTTGTCGAGCTGGTCCGTGCCGAGGGCCTCCAGACGGTCCTGATCGATCTTCGTGTACCAGACGTCGAGGTTGCCCATGCCGGCGAAGCCGCGCATCGCCTCGCGGTACGAGCGCACGGCGGCGCCCACGATGCGCGCGCGCTCGGCGTCGTCGAAGCCGTTCGCCCGGGCCGCGATCACGAAGCTCGCCGACAGCCGTTTGACGTCCCACTCCCAGGGGCCGGGCAGGGTCTCGTCGAAGTCGTTGATGTCGAACATCAGCCTCCGCTCCGGAGAGGCCAGCAGCCGGAAGTTCAGCAGGTGCGCGTCCCCGCACAGCTGGACCGTGATGCCCGAGTCGGGACTGCCCGCCAGGTCGGAGGCCATGATCGCGGCGGCTCCCCGGTAGAACCGGAAGGGCGATTCCACCATCCTGCCGTAGCGGATCGGGATCAGCTCGGGTACCCGGGCCTCGGACTGCTCTTCCAGGATGGCCAGCGGGTCCGGCCGGTCCGGAGACGGCCGGTACACGGCGTGCCCCGAACGGGGTGAGCGGCTGCGGGCCTCCTTGCCCTGGGCAGCGCGTTCTTGGGGTGTGCTGCCGGGCACCGCGCGCATCGCGGCGGTCCTGCTCTGGGACATCAGTCTGCTCCTGCCTGGACCTGCATCCTCAGCACTCGAACAACGCCCTGTCCGCGCGGCGTTCCCGTGGTGGCCCGGGGCGTCCGCGTCAGCCCCGCATCTCGATCCCGGCCTCGGCGACGGCGACGGCGATGCCCGGCGCCGTGGCGATGTCGCCGGCTGCCGTCATGACGCGGGCGGGGCCCACGACGGGGGCGATCGCGACCAGCAGGTCCTCCAACGGCTCGGCGGTCAGCCCCGCCTGGAGGGCGGGATCGATGTGGGCTGCGCAGGAGATCGGCGGGGCGTCCGATGCGGTGGACATGCCTCTGTCCTCCTGAGTGCCCACGGGTGTTCCTTCGTTTCAACCCTAGGACCTCACCCGGTGCCCCGCGCGGGGCACCGGCCTCCCGGTCCGGAGTGCGGCGGTCCGGGCCGGGGCGCAGTCTTGAGGCAGGGCACGCCGATGGCGGCGGCCGACGCGGCGGAGGGAGCGGCGCTGGTGGCTGAAGCGGACACCACGGGACGCACGTCCGGCGCCAAGCGCGGCGTGCTGGCCCCGCTCGCCCTCGCCCAGTTCATCTGCAGCTTCGCCGGTTCGAACATGAACGTGATGATCAACGACATCAGCAGGGACCTCGATACGACCGTGCAGGGCGTGCAGGTCGCGATCACGATCTTCCTCCTGGTCATGGCGGCGCTGATGATCCCCGGCGGCAAGCTGACCGACCGCTACGGACGCAAGCGGTGCTTCCTGACCGGTCTCGCCGTCTACGGTGTCGGCGCCCTGCTGAGCGCGGCCGCGCCGGGCCTGGGCGTCCTCATCCTCGGCAACTCGATCCTCGAAGGCATCGGCACGGCGCTGCTCATCCCGCCCGTCTACATCCTGACGACGCTGCTCTTCGCGGACATGACCTCACGCGCCCGCGCCTTCGGGACCATCATGGCCCTGGGTGGCATCGGCGCGGCCGCCGGGCCGCTGATCGGGGGGCTCATCACCTCGGCCATCGGCTGGCGCGCGGCCTTCGTGTTCCAGGCCGTGGTGATCGCTCTGATCATCATCCTGAGCCGCCATATCGAGGACCCCGTTCCGCCCGATCCGACGCGCCCCTTCGACACCGGTGGAGCGGTCCTCTCCGCCGTCGGGCTCATCCTGCTCGTCACGGGAATCCTGGCGGCCGACGACAACGTCTGGCTGATGCTCGCCCTGATCGTCCTCGGTGCGCTCGTCCTGCTGTGGTTCTTCATGTCGGTGCGGGCCAAGGAGCGGGCCGGCAAGGAGCCGCTCCTGCCGACGAGCCTGTTCCGCAGCCGCACGTCCAACCTCGGTCTCGTCACGCAGAACATCCAGTGGCTGGTGCTCATGGGGACGTCGTTCGTCGTCGCCGCCTATCTCCAGGTCGTACGCGGATACGACGCGATCCAGACCGGCGTGATCTTCACGGCGGCCACGCTCGGCCTGCTGGTGTCGTCCCTGGCCGCCGCCCGCCTCGCGCAGCGGCACGCACAGCGCACTCTGATCATGACGGGCTTCGTGCTGACGACCGCCGGTATCGCCGTCCTGCTGGCTATGGTGGGCGGCTCGCCGAGTCCCTGGGCCTTCGCGCCCGGGCTGCTGCTGATCGGCCTGGGGCTCGGCGTGATGCTGACCCCGTCGGTCAACATCGTGCAGTCGATCTTCCCGGAGGAGCAGCAGGGCGAGATCTCCGGGCTGTCGCGCAGCGTGTCCAACCTCGGCTCGTCCCTCGGCACCGCGATCGCCGGCACCATCCTCGTCGCCGGCCTTACCACCCACGCCTACGCCGCCGCGATGATCACACTGGCCGTCTTCGGGCTCGCCGGTCTCGCCGCAGCGGCGTTCCTACCCCGGGGCACGGGGCCAAGCACCGTTCCCTAGCCGTCGAGAGCTGTCGGGGCAGCGGATTGGTGACATCCGTGAAGGACCTCACGTTCGAACAGAAGAGTTCCCTGTCGCGCCTCGAGGCCGCGGACCAGCTCTCCGCGCTCGCAGAGGCACTGAGGCAGGGCGGCGACGCCGAACTGGAATTCGGCTCCGGGACGCTGAGCCTGCGGATCCCGGAGGAGCTCCGCACCGAGATCGAGGTCGAGGTCGGCGACGGGCAGATCGAGCTGGAGCTCGAACTCAAGTGGCCCACCGTACCGGCCGAGGCCGCGGTGCCGCGGACCAAGCGGCCGGCACGGGGCAAGGGCTCGGCGTCCCGGTCCCGGGCCTCGTGATCACGTGTCGCACCGCCTGCCGCCCGGCCGGCCACGGGCGATGGTCGCGGCCGCCTTCCTGATCGCCCTCGCCGCCGGGGCGACCGGGCCCGCGGTCGCGTTCACCGGCGGCAACCACGAGAAGATCACCCGGGCGGCCCTGCCCTGGGAGCCGGTCACCCTGTCCGAGATGGCCGACGCCCGTGACGGGGCGGTCAATGCCGACGACCACGGCGGATACTTCCTCCTCGGCCCCCTGCACTGCGACAACGCCGACTACCTCGCCCCCCGCTACGTCCCGCACTATCCCCGCAGCCGGGACGGGGCCGACACCGAACTCCTCGCCTGCGTCCGTACCTCCGTGGCCCGCTTCCGGAACGCGCTCCGGGCGGCCGACGGCCTCGTCGACGCGAACGGCGAGGTCCGGGCCGGAGAGAGCGACCTGTCCTCCCACTGCACCTGGAAGGAGACGTCCGACCGCGCCAAGTGCGAGGTCCTGGAGCAGCTCGGCCGCGGGTGGCACACGATCGAGGACTTCTAAGCGCACTCCAACTGGTCCGACCGTGCCGCCCCCGGACCGGTCGGCCTCGACGACCCTCCCGGACTGGCACGCACCGGTGTCGCCCCCTTCCTCGACATCCGCCGTTACAGCGCCATGAGTGACGCCGACTGGACCCGGGAGGCCCGTGCCCGCATACCCGCGGACCTCACGACCGGCTGCTACTCCGATTTCGACTCCACCGGCGTCAAGGACGACGACTGCGCCGGCCGTGTCACGCACGACCGGGTCCTGAACAAGGACACCCCCGCGTCCCCCCGCTCGAAGACCGGCGACAACTTCGACCACGCGGTGACCGGGGCCACCGCCGAGATCACCCGCCAGTGGAACGACTTCAAGGCCGAACTGCTCGCGACCTATCCGGACCACCGGCGCGGCGAGCAGATGGTCTGCGCCCTGGTCCATGACGACCCGCAGGCGAGCTGCCCCTGACACGAAGGGCGGCTTTCCCCTATTGCGGCGAAACGCCCCATCACCTGGGTGATCACGACGGGTTCGGGGTACCAACCAGCATGATCACTGTTGGGGTCGAGGAGGAATACCTGCTGGTCGACCCGGAGACGCTCCTGCCCCTGCCGCTCGTGCAGGAGGTGCGTGCCACGGCCAGCCTGGCGCCGATCGCGGACGAGCGGGAGGTCCAGGACGAACTGCTCCAGGCCCAGATCGAAGTCGCGACCCCCGTCTGCACGGGCCTGGAGGAGATCGGGGGCCATCTCCTGCGGCTGCGTCACGCGGTCGCCTCCGCCGCCCAGGCCAACGGCTGCCGCATCGCTATCTCCGCCACCGCGCCGGTCCGGGACGTCGTCCCCGTGCCCGTCACCAGCACGGCGAGGTACGTGAAGATGCGGGGAGAGGCGCGGCTGCTCGTCGACGAGCAGCTGATCTGCGGAATGCACGTGCACGTGGGGATTCCCGACCCGGAGACCGCGGTGGCCGTCCTGAACCGGCTGCGCGTCTGGCTCCCGACCCTGCTGGCGATGTCCGCGAACGGGCCGCTGTGGGACGGGCGGGACACCGGCTTCGCCAGCTGGCGCACGATCATCTTCGGCCGCTGGCCGGTCAGCGGCCCGCCACCCCACTTCGCGGGGTTCGCCGACTACGAGGCGCGGGCCGACGCGCTGGTGGAATCCGGGCTGATCCCCGATCGGGGACAGCTGTACTGGCAGGCCCGGCTCTCCGAGCGCTACCCGACCGTCGAGGTGCGCTGCTGTGACGTGCAGCTGGAGGCGGACGACGCGGTCATGCTCGCCGGCGTCATCCGCGGGCTCGCCGCCACCGCGATCGCCGAGGAGAAGGCGGGAGCCGCCCTCGCGCCGTGCCCTCCGGAGATCCTGCAAGCCGCGACGTGGCATGCGGCCCGGCACGGGATGAGCAGCACGTTGATGGACCCGGAAGGCCGGCTGCGCAGCAGCGGGGACGTCCTGTGCGCGCTCCTGCGGCACATCGGCCCGGCTCTCGAGGAGAGCGGTGACTTCCGCGAGGTGAGTTCGCTCGTTCACCGGCTCCTGCGGCACGGCACGGCGGCCGACCGCCAGCGCCGGGCCCTGGCCGGTACCGGCCTGCCGGCGCTCGCGGACCTCATCACCACGGGAGCCACCGGGTGAGTCGTCTGCCGAGGTGCGATGCTGGAAGCAGTGGAGGGCCGGCGGCTGGACTTCCGGGCCGGCCCCGTCAGCAAGGGAGAACGACGTGCCCGGTCTTCTTCGAGGAGTAGCGCGCACCGCGGTGGTCGCCGGTACGGCGACGGCGGTGTCCAACCGCGTGTCGCGGCGCCAGGCGGGCCGGTGGGCCGCGCAGGACGAACAAGCCTTCGCGCAGCAGCAGCAGCAGTACGCCGCCCCACCCGCCCCCGCTGCCGCCCCTGCTGCCGCCCCCGCTGCCGCTCCGGCGATGGTGGATGACATGAGCAGCAAGATCGACAAGCTCAAGGAACTCGGAGCGCTGAGGGAGCAGGGAATCCTGACCGACGCGGAGTTCGAGCAGCAGAAGAGCAGGGTCCTCGGAACCTGATCCTCCTGAGGCGGCCCGGCTGGGCTCACTACGACGGCCGGCCGCCTTCGGCCGCGTCTTCCTCCGCATCGAGGGAGGCGAGCAGGGCCTGCACGGGGATGCGTCCACTCGCCACCATCTGCGCGCCGCTGCGGCGCAGGGCCCGGGCGAAGGGGGCGGCCCACCGGTTCTCGTAGACCAGGATCGCTGCCGCGTTGCCCGGCTGGAGGGCGTTGCCCGCCTCTTCGAGGTCTTCCTGGTCGAGCATTTCGGACGACGCGCCTTCGAAGACGGACAGGCCGAAGGAGTTCTCGTCACCGTCGAGGTCCGTGAGTTCCAGGGCGGTGACGGTCCCGTCGGCGTCCTTCATCACGAACCGGAGGTCGAGGATGTGGATGATGCCCTGGTCGACCAGGTCGACCAGCAGCGGGAACGCCTCGCCCGTCATCCGGTTTCCGGGGAACTCCACGACCAGGTAGTCGACCGGGCCCATGTCTTCGATGTCGTCGCTCATGAGCGCTCCTCGCGTGTGGCTCGACGGGCCGGCGCGTGGGCCGGACAACGCATCGGCGGCCTGACACGGCCGTGTTCTCATTGCAGCATCCGCCGCCGGGCCCCGCACCTCAGCCGGTGAGCTGGTAGAGGCTCCTGCCGACGAGCCACAGCCCCAGGAGCAGGCACACGACGACGATCGCCGGGTCCTTGTGCAGTTCCAGCCAAGCCCGCAGGCTCAGCAGGGCGCGTTGGGCCTTCTCCGGTGAGAACACCATGTACAGCTCCATGGCCAGCAGGGTGGAGGTGGCCAGGACGCAGAAGCCCATGAGGGCCAGGAAGGACTCGGCGTGGGAGAGGTCGGCCTGCACGACGGTCGCGGCCGCGGCGGCGACCATCCCCCAGGGCTGGAGGAGCACGGCGAGGGCCGCCGCGGACCATCCGGTGGCCTCGTCCACCCGGGACGCCATCGACGACCCGGAATCGTCGGCCCCCTCCTGCGCGGAGGGAGCCGCCGCCGTGGCGCCACGGCGGCTCCGGCGCCGCCGGTGCTCGCTGTACACGACCAGGCCGACACCGGTCACCAGCGTGGCCACGAGCGCCGCGATCGACGGAGGAGAGCGGGGCGGGGGCGGTTGCCCGCCGGTGAAGAGGAGGACCATCGCCATCACGGCCACCAGGCACGCCAGCCAGGCGAGGATGAAGGCCAGGCCCTTGCGCACCCCGCGCGGTGCGGACACCGCCAGGATGAAGGCCATGATGGGCAGTGGGAACAGGGTGACCGCCAGGCCGATGAGGAGCAGGTCGAGCACCATCGCGGCGCACCCCCTCGGGGGCAGGCTCAGGCCGCGCCCACGGCCTGGTCGAGTTCGGAGTCGAGGGCGAGGGCGGCGGTGATGAGGGCCAGGTGGGTGAATGCCTGGGGGAAGTTGCCCAGCTGTTCTCCGGTGAGTCCGACCTCTTCGGCGAAGAGCCCGACGTGGTTGGCGTAGGTGAGCATCTTGTCGAAGGAGTAGCGGGCCTGATGGACACGGCCGGCCTTGGCGAGGGCGTAGACGTGCAGGAAGGAGCACAGGGAGAAGGTGCCCTCGGAGCCCTGCAGACCATCGGGAGAGGCAGCGGGGTCGTAGCGGTAGACGAGGCTGTCGGAGACGAGTTCGGTCTCCATGGCGTCGAGGGTGGACAACCAGCGCGGATCCTTGGGGGTGATGAAGCCGACCAGTGGCATGAGCAGCAAGGAGGCGTCCAGGACGGTGTTGTCGTACTCCTGGACGAAGGCCTGGCGCTCTTCGCTCCAGCCGAGGGTCATGACCTGGTTGAGGATCGCATCCCGCGCCGCCGTCCAGCGGGCCAGGTCGCCGGGGCGGGCGGTGGCCACGGCCTGGCGGATGCCGCGGTCCAGGGCGACCCAGCACATGAGGCGGCTGTACGTGAAGTCCTTCTGGCCGCCGCGGGTTTCCCAGATGCCCTCGTCGGGGCGGTCCCAGTTGTCGCACAGCCAGTCCAGCAGGGCGACGCAGCGCAGCCAGTCGTCGTAGCCGATGACGTTGCTGACCTGGCCGGCCTGGGCAAGGGCGTAGACGGCCTCGCCGTAGATGTCCATCTGGAGCTGATCCGCGGCGCCGTTGCCCGAACGTACCGGGCGGGAACCGCGCCACCCTTCCAAGTGGTCGAGGGTCTCCTCGGTCAGGTACGGGTCGCCGTCGACGCGGTACATGATCTGCAGGGGTTCGCCGTTGGGAGCGCCGCCGTCCCGCAGCCGCCGGAGCAGCCAGCTGCGGAAGGCGTTGGCCTCGTCGGTGAATCCGAGTGCGCGCATGGCGCGGACCGAGAGGGAGGCGTCGCGGACCCAGGTGTAGCGGTAGTCCCAGTTCCGCTCCCCGCCCTCCTGTTCGGGCAGGCCCATGGTGGCGGCGGCGATCGGCGCGCCGGTCGGTGCGTACGTCATCAGCTTGATGGTGATCGCGGAGCGGTTGACCATCTGCTGCCAGCGGCCGCGGTAGGTGGAGCGCGAGATCCAGGCGTGCCAGAAGTCGCGGACGTCGTTGAACTCCTCCGTCGTGTCCTGCACGTTCGCCGCCGGTGGGGGCGCCCCGTCGGCGTCGCAGACGGTCAGGAGGACGGCCGCGCGTTCGCCCTCGGCCAGGGTCACGCTCGCGCGCACGTCCGCCCCGTCGGCCTCCAGGTCGACCGGCCCCAGGGCTTGCAGGTACGCGGTGATGCCGGGGCCGTCGAAGCGGGCGGTGACGCCGTCGAACGCCAGGTCGTGCCGTGCCCTCCCGTAGTCGAAGCGCGGGCGGCACGCCAGGCTGAAGCGCGCGGTCCCGCGCACGCCCCGCATGACCCGTACCACCTGGTGCCGGTCGGTGACGGTGTGCGGATCGCGCACGGGCATGAAGTCGATGACCTCGCCGACGCCTTCGGGGCTGAGGAAACGGGTCACCAGGACGGCGGTGTCGGCCAGGTAGAGCTGGTGGCTGACGGCCTCGGCGTTGCCCGCCGGCCCGTCGTCGGAGACCGCGGACGCGTCGGCGGTGATGGCGAAGTAGCCGCCCCGGCTGTCGTCGAGCAGGCTGGCGAAGATGCTGGGCGCGTCGAAGCGGGGTGAGCAGAACCAGTCGAGCACGCCCTCGGAGGAGACGAGGGCACACGTCTGCAGGTCCCCGATCAGACCGTGCTCTGCGATGGGCGGGTAGGGGAGCATCGGCCTCACCTTCCTGTGAGTCCCGGTCCGGCCCGGTATCAGGAACTGAGGATCTTGGCCTTGGCCTGCTCGTACTCGGCCGGCGTGAGGTCGCCGCGGTTCTTGAGCTCGGCGATCTTCGCCAGCTCATCGGCGTGACTGGGTCCGGCGCTTTCGCGTACGTAGGAGCGGAAGGCCTGCTCCTGCTGCTGGGCCCGGCTGAACTCGCGCTCGCCCATCCCGCGGCCGCGGGCGATCAGGTAGACGAAGACGCCCAGGAACGGCAGCAGGATGACCAGGACCGTCCATCCCGCCTTGCCCCAGCCGCTCAGCGCGTCGTCGCGGAAGATGTCGGCGATGACGCGGAAGAGCAGCATGAACCAGAGCACCCAGAGGAAGATGAGCAGCATGGTCCAGAAGAAGTTCAGCAGGGGATAGTCGTAGGACTCAGCCAGGTCGATCAGTGCGTTCTGCATGGCCAGGTCTCCTGTGGTCGGGTCGGCCGGGTCGGCCGGTCGGGTCGGTCGCTCGGGTCGGTCAGGCGGGCACCGGGGCGAAGGTGTACATCTCGTCGGCGCCCGGCTGCACGACGCCGTAGCTGCTTTCCGGTACCTCGTTCCAGGCGCCGGGCAGATCGCCGAGGGGTTCGGACACGATGAGGCGGGTCTCGTCGGAGATCTCCCGCAGGAACGTCACGTCCGGGTGCAGCCTGCGCAGCGAGTCCACCTTGCTGCTGTAGAAGAGCGAGCGGGAGGCGTGCGCGCTGGAGTAGCGGAAGGCCCATACGCGTTCGCCGTCGGTCATGGCGAGCGTCATCTGGAGCGGGAACTCCACGCCGTGCTCGTGCCCGACGCGTTCCACCACTCCCGCCATCGTGGCGATGGCGGTCGGCGGGTCCTGTTCCAGGCCGTACGTGAGGGCCAGGTAGAACATCACCTCGGAGTCCGTCGTCCCGTCGATGTCGGCGTAGAGGGCCGGATCGACGAGCAGGGTGAGGTCCCGGCGCATCAGGTGGAAGCCGGAGATCGCTCCGTTGTGCATGAACATCCAGCGGCCGTGCCGGAAGGGATGGCAGTTCGACTGCTGCACCGCCGTCCCGGTCGACGCCCGGATGTGCGCGAAGAACAGCGGTGAGCGAACGTGGTCCGCCATCTCCCTCAGGTTGCGGTTGTTCCAGGCGGGACCCACGTCCCTGAGGAGCGCCGGAGATTCGATCTCGTCCGTGTACCAGCCGATGCCGAACCCGTCGCCGTTCGTCGTCTCCACTCCGAGCTTGGAGTGCAGGCTCTGGTCGATCAGCGAGTGAGCCGGTCTGTACAGGATGGTGTCGAGCAGCATGGGCGTACCCGAGTACGCGAGCCATCGGCACATGGGGCATCACCTGCGTCTCTACGGCACTGCGGGAAACGAACCGCCGTCCCACGCGCCCCCGCGATGGACTGCCGTGCTGTCCCACCGCGCTGCGGTCGACGTCATGTGGATCTTTTCCGGCCATCTCATTGTCGGGTCCCTCCTCCGGGAGCGCCACGCGGAGCGCCGGCCCCGCCACCGAGCCGGCCACCGGCCGCCAGCAGCGCGAGTACGGCCAGCACCGCCAGCAGGATGAGCACCAGCAGCAGGACGGTGAGCACCGTCGGGTGGTTCCACAGGGCGAACACCAGCGCGAGGACGAGCAGCACACCGGCGGTGAGCCAGCGCCGGTGGTCCTGGACCCAGGTCCCGACGCGCCCGGTGTGCACTCCGTGGTCCGCTCCCCAGCCCGCGGCGGAGTCGGCCGCGCGCTCCGCCGTACCGCGCACGCCGCGCGGCAGCCGGCCGGCTCCGGACAGGTAGGCGCCGAGGGCGACGACGATCCCGAGGACGATCGCGGTGCGGATGCTGACCCTCAGGAACCGCACGAGCGTGTCGAAGATGGCCGCGGCCGCCGAGGGCGACTGGACCTGCTCCGGGAGGTGGTCGAGGTAGTAACGGCGGGCGATGACCAGACCGATGGCCAGGACGAGGCAGGCGGCGGCCGCGCACAGCATGGCGGTCACCAGAGCCCGGCGCCGGCGCCGGGCGAGCAGGACTCCGGCCACCCCGAGGAGCACGGTGAGCACGGGCAGCCAGTTGCCGAGGACGTCGAGGAGATGGACCAGGCTCCTGATCTTCGCCAGTTTGTCGGACTGGAAGAGCACCATCTGCTTGTCGACCTCGGGAATCTTCTCGGCCGGGGAGATACCGGCCTTCACGAGGTCCTCCTTGACCTTGTCCACGGCCTCGCCGATGTTCAGGGTGACGGTGCCGCTCTGGACCTCCAGCGCGCCTCGGCCTTCACCGGTGAGCGCGTGGCCCACCGCGTTGTGGGCGGCCCGGTTGGCGGTGGTCCAGATCTTCTCGAACCGGTCGCCCTCGACGAACCGGGTCGCCACCTTGGAGACGGCCGCGTCGGCGGCGGAGTCCAGCTGGGGGCCCAAGGCCTTGACGGCATTGCCGACACGGGGCGGCAGCCCCTGCGATTCGAGCCACTTCGCCAGGTCGGAGGTGACCTCGGCGCCGTCGACTCGGACGTCGGCCGCCTCGGTGATGCGGTGGACGGCGGCGGCCTGGACGTCCGGGTCCGAGGCGAGCGGGGCGACCGTGGAGACGTACCGGTCGGTGTCCAGCACGATGTCGTGGACCCACACGGTGAGCAGCGAAAGCGGGACGAGGATGCACGTGAGCGTGATCAAGACGGCCGAAACGGTGCTCGCCGCGATCCGCCGGGAACGCGAGGGCCGCCGCCCCGCAGCGGGCGCCTCAGCGGGCGGCTCGGACGGCAGACTCATAGCACTCCCTCGGGACGACTGAGGTGAAAGGCCGCTTCCCGGTCATTCGACACGTCGCACCGCTGGTCCGCGCGTTGAGTTGGGCTCATCGTGTGAGGCGGGTGCGGCCGGTGAGGCGTGTGCGGCGTGTGAGCGGGGCGCGGAATGCGAGGTGTGTCTCCTCCGGCCGGCCGTCGTGGCGCTCCTCGTCGCCGCCGCGGTGGCGGCACGCGTTGTGCAGGCCCGGAGCGACGCCATGCGCCCGGCGCCGCCCGCTCGCCGCCGCCGGTACCTTCGCGGAATCGCCGTGACAAGGCCTCGGCCAGGCGCTGCTTGCGCCGGCTGGTGACCACCACCAGGCGGGTGCCGGGGTGATGGTCACCGACGAACTCCTCCTACCGGGCTGCGACGTGAGGTGATGCCCTCGGTGGAGCACCGCTCCCCCAGAGGGATCGACAACCGGGCGCAGCCCAGGCGGGGCGCATCCCACCGCCATCGCACGACTCGGAGGGCGACCTCGTCCGGACGAGCAGACGATGAGAGGCAGGGACCTTCTCGTGGCAACGGCGAGACGGGCCGTCCTGCGGTCCGGAGGTCGTGGTCGTGGAACACGGGACGGGTGCCGCGACGACGGACGAAGAGCGGACCCCGGCCGGGCACCGGACGCCCGTCAGGAGGCAGCCTTGCGCCCTGCCGCGGCGGGCCCCATCGTCAGCGCCAGGCGCCACACCCGGCGCCAGTCCATCGGCGGCGCGGCACGCGGCACGCCGGGCCTGTTCCGGGGCACCCACACGCGCAGGGCGCGGGGCTCGAGGCGGCAGCGCACCGGAGTGGGCAGCAACAGGGCCTCGCCGTCGACACCGACCGGGATGACGGGGACGTCGGCGTGGACGACGACCTCCCGGCCGGTGGCCTCGGTCAGCCCGCGGCCCTGCCCGTTCTGCAGCAGGAGTTCGGTCGCCTCGGCCGCGTTGGCGACGTGGACGCACAGCACCCCCAGCGTGCCGGAGTCCAGCCGCTCCCGGCGCCCGAGGCCCGCCGGGTCGCCCCTGTGGTAGGGATTGTTGCTCACCAGGACGGCCTGGGGGCCCTCCACGGCCAGCGGACCGGCACGCACGCCGAGCAGGGCGCCGGTGTTGTGCGCCAGCAGGTCCGGCAGCATCTCCAGGATGGTGCGGGCCTTGTCGTCGCGGTAGGCGGGACTCTGCACGACTTCCGCATACACGCCGAACGAGGCGTTGTTGATGAAGACGCGCCCCGGGTTGCCGTCCCCCGGCTCCCCGGTGTGGAGGTAGCCGATGTCGATGCGCTGTTCGACGCCGTCGGTCAGTGCCTCCAGACAGGTGGACGGGTCCTGCCGGTCCAGGCCCAGGTCCATGGCGAAGTGGTTGCGGGTGCCGGCGCTGATCACCATGAAGGGGATGTCGTGTTCCGCGGCCACGCCGGCGACGAGGGCCTGCGTACCGTCACCTCCCGCGACGCCGAGCAGGTCGGCCCCGCGCCTGACGGCCTGCCTCGCCAGCTCTTCCACGTCCTGGTGGCTCTCCGGATCCAGTACGACGACCTCGGCGCCCAGCGCCTCGGCCTGCTCCGTCAGCCGGAACTTCTCGACCTTGCCGCCGCCCGAACGCGGATTCATGATCAGGAACGGGTGCCCGGCCCGGCCCGCGGAGCGCTCGGGCATGCCCTGCGGGCGGTCTTCCACCAGCGCGGCCCGGCCCAGCCAGACGGCAAGCATCCACAGGGCGAGGGAGACCAGCACGGCCCACATCAGCCCGACGGCCGCGTACAGGATCAAGACGGTGGTCGGCGCGGCGACCATGAGCAGCACGGCGGCCGCCCTGATCCAGCCGGTGTGGGTGAGCATCCACCACGCGGCCGCCACGGCGACGACCAGCCCCGCCCATCCCACGGCCATGAGCAGGAGGCTGCGGAGCCCGCCGAAGAGCACCAGGACGAGGACGGCCGCTGCGCCCGCCGCCACGGCGAGACGCGCGGCCCAGCGCGTGCTCATGGGGCGACCTCCCACCGCTTCACGCAGGCGTCCACTTCAGGGTACGAGCGGCCACCCTGCCCGGCATGTCCCTCGTCGGCGCCCAGGCCCGACCCGGATGGCAGGACCGGCCGGACCTTGGGACGATCCCCCTGGAGGCGGGCCGTGCTCGGTGACCCGCCGGGGTCCGCGTCGTCCGAGTCGTCCCGCCGCCCGAGCGGTCCCCCGGCTGATCTGCCGGATCAGCGCGGCGGCGCGTGGTGCGTACAGCACGACGGGCGAAGGAGGCGACCGTCTCAAGGCCCACGTGCTCGCTGCCGAAGCAGCGGTAGCGGAGCAGGTCGATGGCGTCCCGGTGGTCGGGCTTCAGTCATTCAGTGCGGGGATGACGTCCGAGCCGTAGGAGTCGACAGTTGCTTCGCGGGCGTCGTGCATGTCGTAGAGGGCGAACTGGTCGACCCCGAGGCCCCTCAGGGCGCGGAGCTTCTCGATGTGGGCCCCGGCCGGGCCCAGGAGGCAGAAGCGGTCGACGATCTCGTCGGGGACGAAGTCGGTGGACGGGTTCCCGGCCCGGCCGTGGTGGCTGTAGTCGTAGCCCTGGCGGGACTTGACGTACTCGGTCAGCTCTTCGGGAACCACCGAGGAGTGCTCGCCGTACCGGGAGACGAGGTCGGCCACGTGGTTGCCGACCATCCCGCCGAACCACCGGCACTGGTCGCGTGCGTGGGCCAGGGCCTGCGGCGAGTCGTCGGCCGTGACGTACGCCGGGGCCGCCACACAGATGGTGATCGAGTCGGGATCGCGGCCGGCCTCTACAGCAGCCCGACGGACCGCCTTGACCATCCACTCGGTGAGGTAGAGGTCGGCGAGCTGCAGGATGAACCCGTCCGCCTTCTGCCCCGCCAAGGCCAGGGCCTTCGGCCCGTAGGCCGCCATCCACACGGGCAGTTTCCCGTCCCGGATCCACGGGATCCGCAGCGGCTTCCCGTCAACCTCGGCTTCACGCCCCTCTGCGAGGTCACGGATCACGTCGATGGCCTCGCCGAGCCGGGCGAGCGTGTTGGGCGCGCGCCCGGCGACCCGCATCGCCGAGTCCCCGCGGCCGATCCCACACACCGTCCGGTTGCCGTACATGTCGTTCAGCGTCGCGAATGTGGAGGCGGTCACCTCCCAGGTGCGGGTGCCCGGGTTCGTAACCATCGGACCCACGTGCATCCGCTGCGTGTTGGCCAGGATCTGGCTGTAGATGACGAACGGCTCCTGCCACAGCACGGCGGAGTCGAAGGTCCAGCCGTAGCGGAAGCCATTGCGCTCCGCGCGTTTCATGAGACTCACGACCTGGGAGGCCGGCGGGTCGGTTTGCAGGACGAGGCCGAAGTCCATGCATGGCTCCTTGCTGCTGCGTGCGGGCTTACGGCTTACGGCTTACGGCTTACAGGTACTGGCAGGTGGAGCGGGGGATGAAGGCCCCGTGTCCGGCGTGGCCGGTGTATTCGCGCCGGTCGATGACGAGTTCGCCGCGCGAGAGGACCGTGTCGACGCGTCCGGTGATCCGCCTGCCCTCGTACGCCGAGTAGTCCACGTTCATGTGGTGCGTCTCGGCGGAGATGACCTGCTCGGCGTGCGGATCGTAGAGGACGATGTCGGCGTCGCTGCCCGGCGCGATGGTGCCCTTCTGCGGATAGAGGCCGAACATCCGGGCCGGGGTCGCGCAGGCGATCTCGATCCAGCGGCGGCGGGTGATGTGTCCGTCGAGGACGGCCTGGTGGAGGAGGTCCATGCGGTTCTCCACGCCCGGCAGCCCGTTGGGGATCTTCGAGAAGTCCCCGCGGCCGAGCTCCTTCTGACCGCGGAAGCAGAACGGGCAGTGGTCGGTGGAGACCACCTGGAGGTCGTTGGTGCGCAGGCCCCGCCACAGCGCCGCCTGGTGCTCGCGCGGCCGCAGCGGGGTGGAGCAGACGTACTTGGCGCCCTGGAAATCGGGCTCCTCCAGGTTGTCCGTGGACAGGAACAGGTACTGCGGGCAGGTCTCCCCGAACACCGGGAGCCCCTTGTCGCGGGCGGCGGCCAGCTCCGCGACCGCCTCCTCGGCCGAGACGTGGACGACGTAGAGCGGGGAGCCGGCCACCCGGGCGAGCTGGATCGCCCGGTGCGTGGCCTCCGCCTCCAGGAGCACCTTGCGGACCTCGCCGTGATGACGGGGATCCGTCTCGCCGCGGGCCAGGGCCTGTTCGACGAGCACGTCGATCGCGATGCCGTTCTCCGCGTGCATCATGATCAGCCCGCCGTTACCCGACGCCCGCTGCATCGCCCGCAGGATCTGGCCGTCATCCGAATAGAAGACTCCCGGATATGCCATGAACAATTTGAACGAACTTACGCCTTCTTCGACGAGTCCGTCCATTTCCTTGAGGGAGTGTTCATTGACGTCGGACACGATCATGTGGAATGCGTAGTCGATCGCGCATTTGCCGTCGGCCTTCGCGTACCAGGTGTCCAAGCCCTGCCGGAGGGAGTGCCCGGGTGTCTGCACCGCGAAGTCCACGATCGTCGTCGTCCCGCCCCAGGCTGCGGCTCGGGTCCCGGTCTCGAACGTGTCCGACGCGAAGGTGCCACCAAATGGCAGCTCCATATGCGTGTGCGCATCGACCCCGCCCGGGATCACATACTTTCGCGAGGCGTCAATCACCCGGTCAGCGGTCCACTGCTGGCTGCCCGCCGTCGCCATCGCCACGACACGGCCGTCCTCGATCAGAACATCCGCGCGCAACTCGTCGGAAGCCGTAATTACAAGGCCGCCGGTAATGATGGTTCTAGTCATGCCCGAGGAATCCCTTCGCCTTGCTGTTCCAAACCAGGAAGGGCGCCGACCGGAACACCACAAGCAATGCGGCGGTCCGGTCGACGCACAAGCTAGCGCAGGCTCCGCAGGGCCTGTTCGAGGATCTCGGCGCCCTCTTCCGCCTCCGCGACGGTGAGGGAGAGCGGCGGCGCGATGCGCAGCACGCTGGTGTTGTATCCGCCGCCCTTGCCGAGCAGCAGGCCGCCGGCGCGCGCGGCCTCCAGTACGGCGGCGGCCGCTTCGGGGTCGGCCGTGTCGGTGCCCGGCTTCGTCAGCTCCAGTCCGGCCATCAGGCCCCGGCCCCGTACCTCCCGTACGGCGGGCACGGCGGCGGAGATGGCCCGCAGCCGCTCCAGGAGCATGCCGCCGACGCGGCGGGCGTTGCCCTGGAGGTCGTGCTCCAGCAGGTAGGCGAGGTTGGCGACGCCTGCCGCCATGGTGACCGGGGAACCGCCGAAGGTGGAGATGGAGTTGGAGTCCAGGCAGTTCATCACTTCGGAGCGGGCCACGACCCCGCCGATGGACATGCCGTTGCCGATGCCCTTGGCGAAGGTGAGGATGTCCGGCGGGCCGTTCTGGGCGTGGGCCTGCCAGCCCCAGAAGTGCTCGCCGGTGCGGCCCCAGCCGGTCTGCACCTCGTCGCTGATCCAGAGGATGCCGTGCCGGTCGAGGACCTCGCGGAACTCGCCGTAGAGGCCGTCGGGCGGGGAGGTGAACCCGCCGACCCCCTGGAAGGGTTCGGCGATCAGCGCGGCCACCCCGCCCCGGGCCTGGCCCAGTACGTCTTCCAGGTCGGCGACGGCCGCGGCGGTGAACTCGGCGTCACCGAGGTGGGCGAAGGGGCCGCGGGTGCGGACCGCACCGTGGACGTAGAACGTCTGGAGCGGCGAGAGGCTGGTCGGGGACCAGCCGCGGTTGCCGGTGATGGAGACGGTGGAGAACGACCGGCCGTGGTAGCTGTTGCGCATCGCCAGGATCTGGTTGGAGCGGCGGTACGTGGTCGCGAGCAGCAGGGCGGTGTCGTTGGCCTCGGTGCCGGAGGTGGTGAAGAAGACCCGGGCGTCGGGGATGCCGGAGAGGGCGGCGACCCGTTCGGCCAGTTCGACCATCGGGCGGTTCAGGTAGAGGGTGGAGGAGTGGATGATCCGCCCGGCCTGTTCGGAGACGGCCTTGGTGACCTCGGGCAGGGCGTGGGCGGTCATCGTGGTGAGGATGCCGCCGAAGAAGTCGAGGTAGCGGTTGCCTTCGGCGTCCCAGACGTGGCGGCCCTCGCCGTGGGTGAGTTCGATGGGGCGCTCGTAGTAGAGCGTGAGCCAGTCCGGCAGGACTGCGCGGTGGCGGCTGTGCAGGGGAATCGGGTTGCTCACGGCTGTACCAGTCCTCCGTAGGCGTCGGGGCGGCGGTCGCGGTAGAAGGCCCACTGGTCGCGGACCTCCTTGATCAGGTCGAAGTCGAGGTCGCGGACGAGGAGTTCCTCCTCTTTGTCGCTCGCCGCCTCTCCCACGAACTGGCCGCGGGGGTCGACGAAGTAACTGCTGCCGTAGAAGTCGTTGTCGCCGTACTCCTCCTGGCCGATGCGGTTGATGGCTGCGATGAAGTACTCGTTCGCGACGGCCGCGGCGGGCTGTTCCAGTTGCCAGAGGTAGGCCGAGAGACCACGGTGGGTGGCGGACGGGTTGTAGACCAACTGGGCGCCCGCGAGCCCGAGTTGCCGCCAGCCTTCGGGGAAGTGGCGGTCGTAGCAGATGTAGACGCCGACGCGGCCGACCGCGGTGTCGAAGACGGGCCAGCCGAGGTTGCCCGGGCGGAAGTAGTACTTCTCCCAGAAGCCCTTGACCTGCGGGATGTGGTGCTTGCGGTACTTGCCGAGGTAGCTGCCGTCGGCGTCGATGACTGCGGCGGTGTTGTAGTAGAAGCCCTCGGACTCCCGCTCGAAGACCGGTACGACGATCACCATGCCGGTCTCGCGGGCCAGGTCCTGCATCCTGCGGACGGTGGGGCCGTCGGGGACGGCCTCGGCCCAGCGGTAGTGCTCGGGCTCCTGCACCTGGCAGAAGTAGGGGGCGTTGAAGACCTCCTGGAAACCGATGACCTTCGCGCCCTGGGCCGCCGCCCGGCGGGCGTGCTCCTCGTGTTTGGCGATCATCGATTCGGTGTCTCCGGTCCAGGTGGCCTGGACGAGCGCGGCACGGACGACTTGGGCCATGAGGTGCCTCCTCGCGACGGGAACGCCGACTTCTACGACTTCTACGCACGTAGACGGCATCCGTAGGGAGTAGAACGTAGGCCCCGTCACAGCGTGGGGCAAGAGCGCCGTGCGCTGTTGGAGTAGTCGATCACGTTACGTCGATACGCGATCGTTTGCGATCAGAAGGCGGGCGGTTCAGGGCAGCGGGATCCCCGCCACGCGGAGGGCGTGGGACAGGTCCCGGTGTTTGCCCCCGGCGAGGGCGGCGGCCGCGCGGAGCAGGCGGGGGGCGAACCACTGCGGGTCCCGCCGGGCGAGGGCGGCGGCCTCCTCCGCGGTGCGGAGCCGGACGAAGGCGGCGAGCAGCGCGTCGGCCTCCCGGTCGCGGCCGGCCGCGCCGAGAAGGAGGGCGGCCTCGGCGATCTCGGCGGTGGGGCGGGCGGCGCCCTGGCGCAGCAGCGCGTCGGAGTCGGCGTCGCGCCCGGCCTCGCCGAGGGCGGCCGCGGCGGCGGCGAGCCGGTCGGGCGGGAGCGAGGCCGCCTCCCAGAGCAGGGTGGCCCAGTCGGCGCCGAGCCCGGCGCGGCCCAGCTCGGCGGCGAACTCCGGGAGCAGCCCGGCGGGCCACCCGGCGGCCTCGCACAGCAACGCGTGCGCCTCGCCTCCGCGGCCCTGCGCGCGCAGCCCGACCAAACGCGCCACGGTCTGCGGCACCTCCGGCGGTGCGGCGGCGTCCCCGTCCATGGGCGGCGGGACGGGAACGCCGGGCTCCGCCCCGGGCCCCCCGCCCCGGGGTGGAGCCGCCGGATCGACGCCCAGCCAGGGCGAAACGGCCGGACGCCCTACGGTGGCCCCCGCGGCGTCGTGCCGGGACGGGGCCACCGGACGGTCGGCGGGAGCCTCCGGCGCAACCGCTGGGGCGGCATCGGACCGAGACGGCCCTGCCGAGTCGATGCCGGGCCGAGGCGCGGTCGCCCCCGGCGGGAGTGGCGGGCGGGTGTCGGGCCCGGGCGGGGCCGCCGAAGCCTCCGGCGGGAGTGGCGGGCGGGTGTCGGGCCCGGGCGGGGCGGAGTCGCGGGTCGCCTTGGCAGGGGCGAGGTGGGCGAAGCGGGCGCCGCGGGGGGCGGCCTCCGGGGCCTGCGGGGTTTCGACCGGCAGGGACGGCGGCCCTGCCTCGGCAGGCGCACCTGCGTACCGCGCGCCCCCGGTTCGGCGCCCGCCGCGCAGCCACCGCCCCTCGGCCCGCCCCACCGGCCCCGCACCCCGCCGCCTCGGCACACCGCCGAGCGGCACCCCCGTGCCCGGCACCGGCGGATCCGGCTCCGAGGGCGCCCCGTCCGACTCCACAACCGGCCCGGCGGCCCGGGCCTCCGGAAGCGCCCAGGACGGCTCATCCTCCGGAGCGGCCCACGCACCCGGTGCCTCCGGACCAGCCCCCGGATCGTCGTAGCCTGCCCCCGGCAACGGCCCGGGCGGCTGCCCCAGCGGACCGGCCCCCGGGTCCGCACCCCGGGGCCCCGGAACCAGCGCCATCGGCTCCCGCACCGAGCCGGTTCCCGAAGCGTCGTACCGGGCCCCCGGAAGCGCCCAGGACGCCTCATCCTCCGGAGCGGCCCACGCACCCGGTGCCTCCGGACCGGCCCCCGGGTCCGCACCCCGGGGCCCCGGCACCCCCGGGAGCGGCGGTCCGGACGGCGGTGGCGCCGGCGGGTCCGTGTCCCGGGCCGTCGACAGCGTCCGCAGGCGGGTCGTCAGGTCCTTCTGGCGGGCTCGGGCGCGGGACGTGTCGTCCTGGAGCCAGGACAGCTCCCGTGTCAGTTCGGCCGCCTGCGCCGGGTCCGTGGCCCGGTCCCGTAACCGTGTCATCCTCGCCAGGGCCGCCTCTGCCGCCGACCGCTGCTCCGCCGCCCGGGCCAGCATGTCCCGCAGCTCGCGCGCACCCCCCGGCGCCCGGTCCCACGCCGCGGCGGCCGCGTCCCGCAGCCGTGCCGCGTACTCCGCCTCCCCCGCCACCGCCCCCGCATCCCGCAGCAGGGACGCCAGCACGTCCCAGGGGGGTATCGCGGCGCCGTCCAGGCAGGCCCGCATCCCCTCCGGGTCCCGCCGCAGGAACTCCCCGTACCATCCCGCCCCGGGATCCAGTCTCCGCGTCAACCCACGTAAGTATTCCGCGAGTTGCCCGATCAGCAGCGAGGTCGCCGTCTCCATCCCCGCATTGGACCCCACCCGTGTTACGGGCGGGCTACGGGAATCTCAAAGCTTGACGGCGATCCCGGTGTGCGGCCGCTTGCCCCGCCGCGCCAACGCGGCCGGCAGGTCCACCACCCAGAACTGCCACGTGTACTTGCGCGACATCAGCTGCCGCACCCGCCGCAGCCCCGTCTCGTCCAGCAGCCGCGCCTGCCCCTCGACCGCGACCGCACCCTCCGGCACCCGCCCGCGCACATCGCAGGCGGACACGGTGACCTTGCCGTTGTTGCGGATCCGCTTGACCTTCCACGAATCGCTGCGGGTCCACACGTACAGCTCGCCCCCGTCGGCCACCGCCCAGACGGGAGTGGCGACGGGGGTGCCGTCCTTGCGGAAGGTGGTCAGGCTGACGTACTTGCCCCGGCCGAGCTCCTCGAGAGTCATCCCCCGACACTACGCCCGCGTCCTCTGTGGAGCTGGGTCGTTGGGCTCGGTTATGGGGCGGGGTATGTGGAGTTGGATTGTTCCGGATGGGTTGTGGGAGATCGCGGAGCCGCTGATCCCGCCGTCGAGGGTGCGGCCGCAGGGTGGCGGGACGCAGGACACGCCTGAGGAGACGCTCGCGGCGATCATCTATGTGCTGGCCAGCGGTTGTGCCTGGCGGGCGTTGCCGCCGTGCTTCGGGATATCGAAGTCGACCGCGCATCGCCGGTTCCTGATCTTGTCGCGGGCGGGTGTGTGGGGCCGGCTACACGAAGAGATCCTGCACCGCCTGGACGACGCCGGTCTGCTCGACCTCTCCCGAGCGGCAGGTCCGAGCCCTGCACGCCGACAAGGCCTCGGACATCCCCCACCTGCGGAAATGGCTATGGGGCAAGCACATCGGTGTCCGTATCGCCCGCAAGGGAGTCGAGTCCAGCGAACGGTCAGGGCGCCGACGATGGGTTATTGAGCGGACCATGTCCTGGCTGACCGGTTACCGCAGACTGAACCACCGCTACGAACGGCACCGAGCGGCCATCAGTGAGCGCTATGCGCCGCCCGGTCGGGCACAGAACAGGCATGCCGCCTCGTTGACGCGCATCCTGGATGTATGTCCATGCGCGACCAGAGGCTCTGCCCATAAGCCAGTCCTCTGACAGCAACGCAGGGCGCAGAAGGGAGTCGGCCGTGGCAGGGATACCCTCGGATGCCTGGAAGATGGAACTCGACCGCTCACGTGACCCCAAGCGCGAACCCGGGCCGATCAACCTGCAGCGGTACGCCTTCGTCCCCACCTACGCCGGCATCGCCACGTTCTTCGGGGTGCCGCTGTGCCTCAACCAGGACGACCTGCGCGCCGGCGACGTCGACGTGGCGGTCCTCGGGGCGCCGGTGGACATGGGCCTGGGGCACCGGGGGACGGCCTACGGGCCACGTGCGCTTCGGGGCGACGAACGGATCCTGCCCAACGTTCCGCAAGGGCTGGTCAACCCCAGCACCCGCATCCGGCCGTTCGACGAGTTGACGGTGGTCGACTATGGAGACGCCGCGGTCGACCCATTCAGCATTGACAACTCCATGGAGCCGATCCGCGCACTGGTCCGTGAGGTCGCCGAGACCGGCGCGATTCCGGTCGTGCTTGGTGGGGACCACTCGATCCTGTGGCCGGATGCCGCGGCCCTGGCGGATGTGTACGGGCCCGGCAAGGTCGGAGTGGTCCACTTTGACGCACATCCGGACTGCCACAACGACATGTTCGGCCACCTGGTCACGCACGCCACACCGATTCGTCGGTTGATCGAGGATGAGCACGTCCCCGGGCGGAACTTCCTCCAGATCGGCCTGCGTAGCGCGATGGCACCCGATGACGAGCTGTTCGGCTGGATGCGCGAGCACGGGATGCGCACACACTTCATGGCCGAGATCGACCGACGCGGATTCGACGTCGTTCTCCAACAGGCCATCGACGAGGCGCTGGACGGGCCGGAGTACCTGTACGTATCGCTCGACATCGATGTGCTGGACCCGGCCTTCGCACCCGGTACCGGAGCCCCGGAGCCGCCAGGTCTGACCAACCGGGAGCTTCTACCCGCCTTGCGTCGGATCTGCCACGAGACGCCCGTGGTGGGAGTGGAGGTCGTCGAGGTCGTCCCGGACCTGGATCCCGGTTACACCACCACGATGAACGCCCGTCGGGCCATCTTCGAGGCGCTGACCGGTATTGCCATGCGCCGCAAGGGTCTGCCCGGAGCCGCCTATGTGGACCCGGCCGTCTTTGGACCGCCGCCTGTCCAACACGCGTAGCACCACCTGCGAAAGCGGCACACCGATCGGGTCCGCCTCGCCGGTCCTGACCTCATTCGATACCGAAGCAGGTCTTGATCCCGCCGAGCACGAGCTGGATCCCGATCGTGACGACGGAGAGGCCGCCGAACCGCGTCAGGATGGCGGTGCAGGTCGGGGAGCTGGAAGGGGTGGCCGCCGGGAACGAACTGGATGGCGGTGACGAACGGCGGCACGGCGGGGCTCCTGGTCGGCGCTGGCGGGTGGCGGGTGGTCTCGGCCGGAACGTCGGCCTTCGGGTCCTCGATGACGATCGTGGGGTCGGTATGGCCCGTCGCGGTCACCGCCGGCGGGCCGGGGCCGGTCAGTAACTCCGCTGTCACGCACGGGGCCCTAGCCGGGCGTGCCGAGGGAGGCGTCCGGGGAGCAGTAGGGGCAAGGGTCGACGCCGTCGGCCAGCATGCGGCGGCCCTGGTCGCGATGAGAGGTCGTTTTATTTGGTGAGGCGGCGGTGGCAGATGAGGGCGGCGGCTATGCCGACGAAGGCGAGGAAGTGTTCGGCCTTGCGCTCGTAGCGGCGGTGGAGTCGCCGGCAGCCGGCGAGCCAGGACACGGTCCGCTCGACGACCCATCGGTGGCGGCCAAGCCGCTGCGAGGACTCGAGCCCCTTGCGGGCGATGCGGTGGCGGATGCCGCGTCTGCGAAGCCATCGCCGCAGGTGGCCGTAGTCGTAGCCCTTGTCTGCGTGGAGCTTGCCAGGTCGCCGTCGACGCGGGGAGTCCCCCTTTTGCCGCCCGCAGGCTGACCGAGTCGATCGCACACCGGGACCAGTCCAACTCGCCGCGGGCACCGAGTTCGTCAAGGATGACGCGGTGGAGCCGGGCCCGGACACGGGCCCGGCTCCATTGGGCGAAGCGCCGGTAGACCGTCTGCCAGCTCGGCCCGAACACCGGCGGCAGCTGCCGCCACGTGCAGCCCGAGGTCGCCACGAAGACGATCGCGGCCAATGCCTCACGGTCACCCACCCGACGCCGGCCGCCCCCCCCCTGCGGACGTATCACCTCCGTCGGAGGCACCACCCGCCGGAACAACACCCACAACTCGTCCGGCACAAGCCGCTCAACCAGATCCGCCATGCACGGTTCAACGGACGATTGAGCCATAAGAATCGACGTCTAAGCCCTGCCGCGACGCCCCGGGCCCGGGTCAGACGGGACTGAGGGCACAGCGGCGCAGGACCTCGTCCAGGGACAGGCCGAGCGCCTCGGCGAGGGCGGCGACCGTGAAGAAGGCGGGGGTGGGGGCGCGGCCGGTCTCGATCTTGCGCAGCGTCTCGGCGGAAAGACCGGCGCAGGCGGCGACCTCGACCATGCTGCGCGTGCCGCGCACCTCGCGCAGCAGCGCGCCCAGCCGTTCACCGCGCTCGCGTTCTTCGGGGGTGAGAGGGGTACGGACCATCCCTCCACCTTACCCCGGCCCGCAATAACTATCCCGGTAAACTTATACCGGTATAGTTATTGGCGTGATTGAACTCAAGACGGACCAGGCCATCGACGACATGCGCACGACCGGGCGGGTGGTCGCACGCGCCCTCACGAAGGTGCGGGAGGCCGCCCGCGTCGGTGTCTCCCTGCTCGAACTCGACCGGGTGGCCCGCGAGGTGCTGCGGGACGCCGGCGCGACCTCCCCCTTCCTCGGCTACCGGCCCCGGTTCGCGCCGGTGCCCTTCCCCGCCGTCATCTGCGCCTCCGTCAACGACGCGATCGTGCACGGCGTCCCCGACGGCTACCGGCTGCGCGACGGCGACCTGGTCAGCATCGACTGCGGGGCGCAGCTGAACGGCTGGGCCGGGGACTCGGCCGTCAGCTTCACCGTCGGCCGGGCCCGCCCGGCCGACCTGCGGCTGATCGAGGCCGCCGAGGCCGCGCTGGCGGCCGGCATCGCCGCCGCGGTGCCGGGCAACAGGATCGGCGACATCGCCCACGCCATCGGTACGGTCTGCCGCGCCGCGGGTTTCGGCATCCCGGACGGGTTCGGCGGTCACGGCATCGGCCGCAGCATGCACGAGGATCCGGGCGTGCCCAACGAGGGCCCGGCGGGGCGCGGCATGAAGCTGCGCCCCGGCCTGGTCCTGGCGATCGAGCCGATGGTCATCGCGGGCGGCACGGACGACTACCGGTGCGACGGGGACGGCTGGACCCTTCGAACCGTCGACGGCAGCCGCGCCGCGCACGCGGAGCACACGGTGGCGATCACCGCCGAGGGTCCGAGGATCCTCACCTTGCCGTGAGGCGGGGCCTACGGCTTCCCGTGCGGGTGCACGACCATCGCCGATCCGCCACCACGGCGGCTGGTCTCGGCCGCCGCCAGCCAGCGGCCGTCCGCGAGCCGCTGTACGCCGGTGGCGGCGCCGATCTCCGGGTTCTGCTTGAAGACGTGTCCCAGTGCCTCCAACTGGGCGCGGACCGGGCTGTTCCACAGGCCCGGCTCCAGCTCGGTGGCGCTCTGGTTGCGCTGGCTGGCTCGCGGCGCGGCGATCGCGTCGACCAGCGGCATGCCCCGGTCCAGGTGCCCGAGCAGGGTCTGGAGCACGGTGGTGATGATGGTGGCGCCACCCGGGGAGCCGACGGCGAGCACCGGGCGCCCGTTCTGCAGCACGATGGTCGGCGACATGGACGAACGCGGCCGCTTTCCGGGGCCGGGCAGGTTCGGGTCCGGTACGCCGGGCGCGGCGGGGGCGAAGGAGAAGTCGGTCAGCTCGTTGTTGAGCAGGAAGCCGCGGCCCGGCACGGTGATGGCGCTGCCGCCGGTGGACTCGATGGTCAGGGTGTAGGAGACCACGTTGCCCCAGCGGTCGGCGACCGTCAGGTGGGTGGTGTTCTCCCCTTCGTAGGTGGTGGGCGCCGCCGGGCCGGTGGTGGCGCACGGCGCCGGCTTCCGCGGGTCGCCGGGGGCGAGCGGGCTGGTCAGCGCCCGGTCCGGCGTGATCAGGCAGGCGCGGGTGTCGGCGTAGCGCTGGGAGAGCAGCTCGCGGGTGGGGACCTGCTCGGCGGCCGGGTCGCCGACCCAGCGGCCCCGGTCGGCGAAGGAGATCCGGGACGCCTCGATGTAGCGGTGCAGGTACTGGGCCTCGGAGAGCGCGCCGAGGTCGGTGCCCTCGAGAATGTTCAGCGCCTCGCCGACGGTGGTGCCGCCGGAGGAGGAGGGGGCCATGCTGTAGACGTCCAGGCCCCGGTATCCCACCTGAGTGGGAGCCTGCCGTTTGGTCTCGTAGGCCCGAAGGTCCGCGGTGGTCAGGTCGCCGGGACGGACGTTGCGGGTGGCGGCCGGATTCACGGGGGGCTTGCGTACGGCGCGGACGATGTCCTCGGCGAGCGGACCCCGGTAGAGGGCGCCGGTGCCCTTGCGGCCGAGTTCGGCGTACGTGGCCGCCAGGTCCGGGTTCTTGAAGGTGGAGCCGACCACCGGCAGCGCCCCGCCCGGCAGGAAGAGCTTCGCGGTGTCCGGGAAGTCCTTGAAGCGGTCCTGGTTGAGTTCGGTCTGCGCCCGGAAGGTGGCGTCGACGGTGAAGCCGTCCCGGGCCAGTTTCTCGGCGGGCTTCAACAGCTGGCCGAGCGGCCGGCTGCCCCAGGCGTCGAGCGCGCTCTTCCAGGTCGCCGGGGTGCCGGGGACCCCGACGCCGCGGCCGCTGGTCTGGCCCTCGGCGAAGGGGATGGGGACGCCGTTCTCCTGGAACAGGGTGCTGGTCGCGCTCGCCGGGGCGCTCTCTCGCCCGTCGATGGTCTGCACCCGGCGGGAGGCGGCGTCGTAGTAGACGAAGTAGCCGCCCCCGCCGACCCCGGCGGAGTACGGCTCGGTGACCCCGAGGGCGGCGGCCGTGGCGACCGCCGCGTCCACGGCGTTGCCGCCCGACCGGAGCACCGCGATGCCGGCCGCCGAGGCGTCGGCGTCGACGCTGGCGACGGCCCCGCCGTAGCCGACGGCGACCGGGACCTTCGCCGGGGCGGCGGGGGGCGCCGCGGAGGGCGGGGCAGCGGCTCCGGTGGACAACAGCGCCCCGGCGAGGGCGACGAGCGCGAACTGACGTGCGGCGGGACGACGCATCCGTACCTCCAGTCGACAGCCCGTCAGATCCCCTGTGACGGGCCCGGTCCGGCACTGTAGCTTCACCGCACCCCCCGCGTCAGGACCGCCCTGGGCGGGTTAACATCCGCGCCATGAACGACGACGTGCGCAACATCGTGCTGGGAGTGGTGGCCACCGCCATCAGCGGCGGATTCGGCTGGTTCTCCCGGACGTACCTGTGGCGCCGCAAGTTGCGCCGCAAGCAGGCCTTCTTCGGCCTGCCCACCGGCTCGGACTGCATGTTCGTGGTCAACCGGCAGATGGGCGGCACGGAGGGGTCGGTGCACCGCAACGACGCCTTCGCGCTGCTGGAGATATCCGCGCTGATCAAGGACTGCTCGGCGAACCTGCAGATCGTCTCCCACGACACGGTCCGCCAAGGCTTCGGCGAGCGCGCCGAGTTCTGCGTGGGAGGGCCCGTCTCCAACGCGCGTACGGCCGCGCACCTGGCGTCCATGCTGCCCGGGGTGCGGGTCGACCTCTCCACCGAGGCGGGTCCCGACCGGGGGGCGATCCAGGTCGGCGGGGAGACGTTCCGCTGGGACAAGGGCCAGGTGGACCACGTGCTGCTGGCCCGGCTGACGACCGGGCCGGGGACCCGGCCGGTGTTCCTGATCTCGGGACAGACCGCGATCAGCAACCAGGCGGGGGCCCGCTACCTGGCCCGCAACCACGAGGCGCTGGCCCGGAAGTACGGCGGCGACTCCTTCTGCGTGGTGCTGAAAGTGATCAACTCGGCTGCCTACGGCCCGGACGTGGCCGAGCTGCTGGCCGATGTCACGCGGGCGGCCCGGACACCCGCAGCGGCAGCCGCGTGATCCCGTTGATGAAGTTGGAGACCAGCCGCCTCGGCGGCGCCGCCAGTTCGGGAGCGGGCATGAGGTCGCGCCACTGCTCGTAGAGGGTGCGCAGCTGGAGCCGGGCGAAGTGGGCGCCGAGGCAGACGTGCGGGCCGTCGCCGAAGGAGACGTGCGGGTTGGGGTCGCGGCCGAGGTCGAGGCGGCCCGGGGCGGAGAACACCCGCTCGTCGTGGTTGGCGGAGGCGTGGAAGACCACCACCTTGTCGCCGGCGCGGATCGGCTGTCCGGCCAGTACGGTGTCGACGGCGGCGGTGCGGCGGAAGCTGAGCACCGGCGGGTGGACGCGCAGGAGTTCCTCCACGGCCCGCTCCACGGGCACTTCGCCGCGGGCCAGTCGCCGGTAGGCGTCGGGGGCGCCGGCCAGGGCGAGCAGGCCGCCGGGCGCGGCGCTGCGCACCGTGTCGTTGCCGGCGACGGTCAGCAGGAAGAAGAACATCTCCAGCTCGCCCGGGGCCAGTTCCGATGCGGCGAGGGCCGTCATCACGTCGTCGGCGGGGTGCGCCCGTTTGTACGCGGCCAGTTCTCGGGCGTAGTCGAACATCTCGACGAGCAGGGCCGGGGAGCGGGGGTTGAGCGGTTTCCCGTCGGGGCCGAGCTGCGGCGCGGGCGCGTCCTCGGGGTCCTGGTAGCCGATGATCCGTACGGTCCAGTCCAGCAGCAGCCCCCGGTCGGCCGCCGGGATGCCCAGCAGGTCGGTCAGGTTGAGCAGCGCGTACTCGTCGGTGACGGCGGTGACGAGGTCGGCGGCGCCGTCCACGGCCGCGTCGCGGGCCGCGCACAGCAGATTGCGGGCACGGTCGCACACGCGGTCGGCGAAGGCGTCGACCCGGGCAGGGGTGAAGGCGCGGGCGACGAGCCGGCGCAGCCGCCCGTGGTCGCCGGCGCTGCGGCGCGGGTCCTGGTTGAGCATGGTGCGCCGCAGGAACGGCAGATCGGCCGGGTCCGGGTCGCGGATCTGGGTGGCGCCCAGCCAGGAGGAGTACGTGGCGTGGTCGCGCAGGACCCGTACGGTGTCGGCGTGCCGGGTGACGGCCCAGAAGCCGGGGCCGGCGGGCCAGCCCAGGACCTCCGGTTCGGGCTGCCACGCCACCGGGTGCCGTTCGCGCAGGAGCCGGTAGCACTCGTGCGGGATGCCGGCGGCGTAGCGGCGGGGGTCGAAGACGTCGAGGCCGTCGGGGACGTCGGCGCCGGGCGCGGGGGCGTCGGTCATGGGGGCCACGGTGGCCCCGGCCCGCCCCTCCCCGCAAGGGGACGCCGCCGGCCGGGCCGGTCACGGGCCGGGCCGGGCCGGATCACCGGGGGGTGGGTCGCGATCGCCGGGGGCGGGTCCGCTGCACATCGGCCGGGGGTGGGCGAAATTCGGTGACTGGGCCGGCCTGCGACCGCCGGGCGTCGGCGCTCCCCCTCGAACCCGGCCGGCTCCCCCGTCGACGGGGTGCCCCGGCCGGGCCGGCGGCCCGGCGCGGGGAGCATTCGACCTCGGCACGAGGCCCCGGCTTTCGTTCCGGGCGGAAGCGGAGGATCGTGGTGAGTGACCCGTAGGCATCGCCACTGGGAGGCGCGTCATGCGCAAGGTCATGGACTGCAGGGAATACCCCAGCGAGATCGGGTGCACCCTGATGATCACTGGTGAGGAAGACGAAGTCATGGGGGCGGCCGTGCAGCACGCCGTCACCGTGCACGGCGAAGAGGACACTCCGGAGTTCCGTACCGCGCTGCGCGAGATGCTGAAGCCGGAGGTGCCCCAGCACGCCTGAGCCGGACGATGGTCAGCCCCTGCGACGCAGGCGCAGTGCCGCTGTCAGGGCGGTGATCTCCGTCAGGCGCAGCGGCGCGGCCAGCAGGAGGACGACGAGCACGAGGACGGCGGCCCCGGCGCCGGTGGCGGCGAACCGGCCGGCTCCCTCACAGGCGCGGGCGGCGCCGTACCCGGCTGCGGCTGCGGGCAGGCACGCGGCCAGCAGCCGCAGGTGGGTGCCGACGGCCGTGGCGTGGCGTCCGCTACGGCCCTGCGTGCGCGGGCCGAGCCGCCGGGCGAGGGCGTACGCGGTGACAGCGGCGCCCGCCGTGAAGGCGACCGAGGAGGCGGCGGCCATGCCGGTCACGATCCAGCGGACGGGCAGCAGTTCGTAGGCGGCGTAGGAGAGCCCGGCGTTCAGGGCGACGATGACCAGGTTCAGGAGGAACGGGGTCCGGGTGTCGGAGAGGGCGTAGAAGCCGCGCGAGAGGACGTACTGGGCGCAGAAGGCGATCAGGCCGGGGGCGAACGCGACGAGTATCCCCGCCATCACCTCGGCGTCCGCGGCCCTGACCTCGCCGTACTGGAAGACGCAAGCCGTCAGCCAGGGCGCGAGCGCCGCGAACAGCGCGGCGGCGGGCACGATGAGCGCGGCGCCGGTGCGCAGGGCGTAGGAGAGGTCGCGGCGGACGGCGCCGAGGTCGCCGGAGGCGGCGGCCGAACTCATCCGGGGCATCAGGGCAGTGACCAGGGAAACGGTGACGATGCCCTGGGGGACGATCCACAGCTGGTAGGCGTTGGTGTAGGCGACGTAGCCGACGCCGCCCGCCACCCCGTCGGCTTCGGCGAGTTTCCCGGCCGTGGTGGAGAGCCGGGTCACGACCCAGTAGGCGAACTGGTTGGAGAGGACCAGCAGGACCAGCCAGCCCGCGTTGCGCAGGGGGCGGGCGAGGCCGCTGCCGCGCCAGTCGAAGCGGGGGCGCCAGCGGAAGCCGGCGGAGCGCAGCGACGGGATCAGGGCGAGGGCCTGGACGACGATGCCCGCGGTGGTGCCGATCCCGAAGAGCCGGGTCTCGCCGGGGGTGAAGCCCTTGCCGCCGCTGTGCGAGAGGACGAGGAAGAGCCCGAACACGGCGATGATAACGAGGTTGTTGACGACCGGGGTCCACATCATCGCCCCGAACTTGCCCCGGGCGTTCAGGACTTGACCGAGCAGGGTGAACAGCCCGTAGAAGAGTATCTGCGGCAGGCAGAACCGGGCCAGGGCCACGGTGGAGTCCACCTCGGCCGGCGTGTAGGCGGCGGGGGTGTACGCGGAGATGATCACCGGGGCGGCCAGGACCGCTACGGCGGTCAGCGCGAGCAGCGCCGCGGTGCAGGCGGTGAGCAGCCGGTCGGTGTACGCGGCTCCGCCGTCGGGATGTTCGCGGGCGGCCCTGACCAGTTCGGGCACGAAGACGGCGTTGAGCGCCCCGCCGATCAGCAGCATGTAGATGATGTTGGGGACGGTGTTGGCCACGGCGTAGCTGTCGCCGCGGATCTGGGTGCCGAGGGCCGCGAGGACGACGGCGGAGCGGACGAAGCCGGTGGCCCTGGAGACGATCGAGCCGGCCGCCATCAGGGCGCCACTGCGCTGCACCGAGGTCTTGGGCGGTGCGGTCGCCGGGCGTTCGGTGAGCGGCACCGCCCCGGTCGTCGTCACCGGCTGCCCGTGTCGGTGTGTCGGCCCATCGGTGGTTCCCCCGCTCGTCGTCGATCGGGACCGAGGGTAACCCGCGCCCGCTGTTGACACGAAGTCAATCGTTACCCCTACGTAACTTACTCACGGGTTACCTTCGGTAAGCCGCTCCCGTTACCGTCGGCACACTTTGTCACCGGCGCACGCGAGGAGCATCGATGCCCCGCACCACCAGCACCGCAGCAGCCGTGGCGGCCCTGCTGGCCGCAGCCGCCCTGGGCCTGTCCCCCCACCAGGCCCAGGCCGCGGCCACGGACACGGCCGCCGCGGCCGGCTCCGCCGCCTCCCCCTCGTCGGAGCTGCGCTTCTACGACATCCCCGGCTCCGGCGGGATCACCCTCAAGGGCAACGTCTTCACCCCGGCCGACGCCCAGAGCGGCCGGACCTACCCGCTGATCGTGCTCCCCACCAGCTGGGGCCTGCCGCAGATCGAATACATCGCCCAGGCGAAGAAGCTCGCCGACTCCGGCTACGTGGTGGTCAGTTACACCTCCCGCGGCTTCTGGCTCTCCGGGGGCCGGATAGAGGTCGCGGGGCCGCCCGACGTCGCCGACGTCTCCGCCGTCATCGACTGGTCCCTGGCCCATACCCCCGCCGACGCGCAGCACGTCGGCCTGGGCGGGGTCTCGTACGGGGCCGGCATCAGCCTGCTGGCCTCCGCGCACGACCCGCGGATCAAGGCCGTCGTCGCGCTCAGCGGCTGGGCCGACATCGTCGACTCCATCTACTCTGGCCGCACCCAGCACCTCCAGGCCGCCGGGCTGCTCGGCGCCGCCGGCTACCTCACCGGCCGCCCCGGTCCCGAACTGCAGGGAATCCTGAGCGACTTCCTCGGCTCCCGGCTGGACCGGGAGCCGCAGATGATCGAATGGGGCAAGGCCCGCTCGGCGGCCTTCCAAGTCGACCGGATCAATGCGAACGGCCCCGCCGTCATGATGGGCAACGCCTGGGGCGACACCATCTTCCCGCCCAACCAGTACGCGGACTTCTTCGAGAAGCTGACCGGCCCCAAGCGCCTGGAGTTCCGTCCGGGCGATCACGCCACCGCCGAGGCCACCGGCCTGCTGGGACTGCCCAACGACACCTGGACCAACGCCCGGCGCTGGTTCGACCGTTACCTCAAGGGCGAGCGCAACGGCGTCGACACCGAGGCTCCCGTCCAGATCAAGTCCCGCAGCGACAACGGATACGAGGGCTACGCCGACTGGAAGTCGGTCGGCTCGGGCGGCTCCGAGAATCTCGCGCTCGCCGACAGCGAGCACGTCTGGGCGAACGTCGACTCCGGCGCCGACGGTGGGGTGGTCTTCCTCTCCAGCGTCCTCGACCAGCTCGCCAAGGCGCCCCCGGCCGCATCGATCCCGCTGCTCCCCCGCGCCTTCGCCGCCGTCTGGCAGTCGCAGCGCTACGACGCCGACCGGCGCGTGCGCGGCACCGTCGCACTGCACACCACCGTGACGCCCACCGCGGCGGACGGCACCTTCGTCGCGTACCTGTACGACGTCGGCCCCCTGGGCATCGGGAAGCTGATCACCAACGCCCCGTACAGCTTCCACGGGAAGACGCCCGGCGAGGCCTTCGGAGTGGACCTGGACCTCTTCTCCACCGCCTACGACGTGCCCGCGGGCCACCGGCTCGCCGTCGTCATCGACACGGTGGACCCGCTGTACATCGAACACAACCCGGCCGGCGCACAGCTGACCTTCTCCTCGCCGCGCACCGATCCCTCGTACGTCTCGGTGCCGTTGCGCGAGCAGTGATCCACGGCTGCTGCCGGCCGGGCCGGTTCCAGGGGTTACCTCAGGGGCGCACCCGGCAGCAGCGTGCCCGGGTCGGCCGGGACGACGTCGACCGCCTCCGTCTTGGGGTTGCGGCGCTGGCGTCTGGCCACCCAGGTCGCCAGCCAGGACAGCAGCATGCACATCCCGATGTAGACGGGGGAGATGACCAGCACCACCGGGATGAAGGGCAGGTCGTAGTCCAGGTTCGAGGCGATCAGCTTCCCGGCGTGCAGGAACTCCTCGTACGTGATCAGGAAGCCGAGCGAGGTGTCCTTGAGGGCCACCACCAGCTGGCTGATGATCGCGGGGAGCATCGCCCGTACCGCCTGCGGCGCGAGCACGTGGACCATCACCTGCGTCTTGCGCATGCCAAGGGCGTACGCGGCTTCGCGCTGGCCCTTCTCCACCGCGTTGACGCCCGTACGGAAGACCTCGGCCAGGACCGAGCCGTTGTACAGGGTCAGCCCCGCCACCAGGGCGGGCAGGGGCTGCACCTTGAGGGCGACGAAGATGAAGAAGATCATCACGAGGACGGGCATGGCCCGGAAGAACTCCACGAACAAGGTGGCGAGCCAGCGCACCGGGCGGTGGACGGACAGTCTCCCGGTGGCGAGCACGGCGCCCAGGGCGAGGGAGAACACCGAGGCGTAGGCGAAGGCCTTGAGGGTGTTGCCGAGGCCGGTGAGCAGCAGGTCCTGGATGCCCTCGTACTCGAAGGGCCGCCACTTGGCCGCGGTGAACTGGTCGGTGTCGAAGAGCAGGTAGACGAGCCAGCCCAGCAGGGCCAGGACCAGCACGGTCGAGACGATCCCGTAGAGGAAGTGCCGGCGCCGGGCGAGCGGGCCGGGGATGTCGTAGAGGGCGGTGGACTGCGTGTCCCCGTGGAGCGCGTGCGCGGTCATCGGGCGACTCCCCAGCGTTTCTCCAGCACGTTGAACAGCGCGCTGATGGACAGGGTGATGATCAGGTAGCCGACGGCGATCCAGACGAACGTCCAGATGATGCTGTAGCCCATCTCGTTGAGGGGCTTGTAGGTGCCCAGCAGCTCGGTGACGCTGAACGCGCCGGCGATCGCGGAGTTCTTGGCGAGGGCGATCAGGGTGGAGCCGATCGGCGGGATGACGGAGCGGAAGGCCTGCGGCAGGACCACCGCGCCCAGGGTCTGGGTGAAGGACATGCCGAGGCTGCGGGCCGCCTCGCCCTGGCCCTTGGGGACGGTGTTGATGCCCGAGCGCAGTACCTCGCAGATGAAGGCGGAGGTGTAGCAGCCGAGCGCGAGGACGGCGAACAGCTGGAAGGGCAGGACCAGCCCGAAACGGGGCAGGCCCAGCAGGACGGCGAAGAACAGCAGGGTGAGCGGGGTGTTGCGCAGTACGTTCACCCACACCGCGCCGACGACGCGCAGGGAGCCGATGGGGGCGACGCGGAAGGATGCCATCACGAAGCCCAGGGCGAGGGCGAGGAGGGAGGCGTAGACGGTGAGTTCCAGGGTTCCGAGGAAACCCTTGGCGTAGAGGGAGAAGTTCTCGGTCAGTACGTCCATGGCGGTGCGCTCTCCCCTCAGCCCGCCGGGTAGCGGTCGATGGCGGGCGGTGTCGGGGCCGGCACGCCGGAGACGCCGAGCGTGGCCTCGTAGGCCTTCTTCCAGTTCCCGTTCTTCTCGTTCTGCGCGAGGGCGTCGTCCAGGGCGAAGCGCAGGGCGTTGTCGGAGCGCGGGACTCCGATGCCGTAGGGCTCCTCGGAGAAGGGTTTGCCGACGACCTTGAGCTCTTCGGGGACCTTGGCGGCGTAGCCCAGGAGGATCGAGTCGTCCGTGGAGACGGCGTCGACCTGGTAGGTGAGCAGGTTGTCGACGCACACGGAGTACGTGTCGTAGGCGACGAGCACCGCCTTGGGGTACTCGCGCTGGAGGCGCTGGTAGGGGGTGGAGCCGGCGGCGGAGCAGACCTTCTTCCCGGCGAGGTCGGCGGGGCCCTTGATGTCCTTCTCGTTCTTGCGGACGAGCAGCGACTGACCGGCCATGAAGTAGGGCCCGGCGAAGCCGACCTGCTTCTTGCGGTTGGCGTTGATGGTGTAGGTGCCGACGTAGAAGTCGATCTGGCCGTTCTGGAGGGCGGTCTCGCGGTTGGCGGAGGCGATGGTCTTGAACTCGATGGTCTTGGGGTCGAAGCCGAGGGCGGCCGACATCATCTTGGCGATCTCGACGTCGAAGCCGGAGTACCGGCCGCTTGAGGGGTCCTTCTCCCCGAGGTACGGCTGGTCCTCCTTGGCGCCGACGACGAGGTGGCCGCGGCGCTTGGCCCGCTCCCAGGTGGGGGAGTCGGGCAGCTGGAAGCCGGTGGCGACGTGGTACACGGGCAGGGCCTCCGGCGGCGGTCCCTTGACCGGGGGGCTGCCGGACCGGCCGCAGCCGGTGGCGGCGCCGAGCAGGGCGAGCAGGAGCAGGGCGAGCAAGCGTACGGGCGTGCGGGAGCCGATGCGTCGTTTCACGGGCCGTCCCCCTCAGTGCTTGAGGATCTTGGAGAGGAAGTCCCGGGCCCGGTCGCTCTCGGGTGCGGTGAAGAACGCCTCCGGGGTCCGGTCCTCGATGATCTTCCCGTCGGCCATGAACACGACGCGGTTGGCCGCGGAGCGGGCGAAGCCCATCTCGTGCGTCACCACGACCATAGTCATGCCCTCGGCGGCGAGTCGCCGCATGACCTCCAGCACCTCGTTGATCATCTCGGGGTCGAGGGCGGAGGTGGGCTCGTCGAAGAGCAGTGCCTGCGGGTTCATCGCGAGGGCGCGGGCGATCGCGACCCGCTGCTGCTGGCCCCCGGAGAGCTGAGCCGGGTACTTGTCTGCCTGGTCCGCCAGGCCCACCCGCTCCAGCAGTTCGCGGGAGCGCTTGTCGGCCTCCTCCTTCTTGCGCTTCCTGACCTTGGTCTGCGCGAGGGAGACGTTGGCGAGGACCGTCTTGTGGGCGAAGAGGTTGAATGACTGGAAGACCATGCCGACCTCGGCCCGCAGTCCGGCGAGCTCCTTGCCCTCGTCGGGCAGGGGGTGGCCGTCGAGGACGATCGAGCCCGATTCGATGGTCTCCAGCCGGTTGATGACCCGGCAGAGCGTCGACTTCCCGGAGCCGGAAGGGCCGATGACCACCACCACCTCCCCGCGGCCGACGGTGAGGTTGATGTCCTGGAGGACGTGCAGGTTCCCGTAGTACTTGTTGACGTCCCGCAGCTCGATCAACGGATCGACGGCCATACGCTGCCCTGCCCACTTGTCGGTGTCGAGGTCAGCGCAAACTATCCAGCCGCGGAAGGGCACTTCGCCTCGACACGCCTAAAGCCGACATAAAGGCCTCCGAGATCAGCCCTCCGAGGCCTCGGCGTAGGCCTGGGACAGTTCCGGCGATCCCGTCATGGCCCAGGACACGCCCGTCTCGATCACGTTCAGCTCCCGGCCGGAGGCGAGCCGGATCACGGGCTGGCCGTTCGGCCACACCTGCCAGCGGGCCCCCTCGGCGGCCCGGACGATCACGGTCCCGAGGTAGAAACCGGCGTCGTTCCCCAGCCAGGGCACGGCCTCCGGGTCCCGTCGCCACCGCGGCATCAGCTGGTCCAGCGCCTCCAACGACGCCGGGCTCCCGTCGAGTTCGAGCCCGGCGGACCTCGCCTGGGAGCGCAGCATCTCGCACTCCGCGAACAGCTCGGCGACGCCCTCGGGATCGTCCGCGAGGGCCGAGGCCAGTGCCGCGCCCTGTACCGCCCCGTGCCGGTTCCGCCAGTTGGCCAGGAAAGGGATGTTCATACCGACCAGCCTCGCACCGCCGTCCCCGCCTGGCCACAGGGCGCGCAGGACCGAGGTCGCGGCCGGCCGGGTCAGAGCTCCAGGTCGACGACGACGGGGGCGTGGTCGGAGGCGCCCTTGCCCTTGCGCTCCTCGCGGTCGACGTAGGCGTCCTTGACGGCCTTGGCGAAGGGTTCGTTGCCGTACACCAGGTCGATGCGCATGCCGCGGTTCTTGGGAAAGGCGAGCTGGCGGTAGTCCCAGTACGTGTACGGGCGGTCGTACTTGAGCGGGCGGGGCACGACATCGCTGAGCCCGGCGGCCCGCAGCGCCTCCAGGGCGGCGCGCTCGGCCGGGGTGACGTGCGTCATTCCGGCGAAGACGGCCGGGTCGAACACGTCCTCGTCGGTCGGCGCCACGTTGTAGTCGCCGAGCACCGCGAACGGGCGCGGGCCGGCCGCGTCTTCCGCGACGGCCGCGGCCAGGGCGCGGAACCAGTCCAGCTTGTAACCGTAGTGGTCGTGGGCCACCTCGCGGCCGTTCGGCACGTACACCGACCACACGCGCACGCCGTCACAGGTCGCGGAGATGGCGCGGGGCTCCTCGACGCCCTCGTACGCGGGGCCGTCGGGCAGGCCCACGACCACGTCCTCCAGGCCGACCCGGGAGATCACCGCGACGCCGTTCCACCGGCCGGTCGCGTTGACCACGGCCTCGTAGCCGAGCTCGCGCAGCTCGGCGTGCGGGAACTGCTCCGCTGAGCACTTGGTCTCCTGGACGCACAGGACGTCCGTGCCGGAGCTCTCCAGCCAGGCCAGCAGGCGCGGCAGCCGGGCGGTGATCGAGTTGACGTTGTACGTGGCGATACGCATGCCGACCAACCTACCGCTCGGCACCGACAGTCACAGGTCCCTGGCCTCCCCGGCGGTGAGCCGCCCGTGGTCGGTGCCGCCGAGGGCGCCCAGGACGTTGTCGTAGACGGGCCGGGCCAGGTCGGCGAGGTAGGCGTCGTGGATGTCGATGGCCCGGCGGGGCTTGACCTCGCGGAGGTAGTCGATCACTTCGGCGATCTTGTTCCAGGGCGCGTGCACCGGCAGCATCAGGGTGTCGACGGGGACCCCGGGCACGGTCAGCGCGTCCCCGGGGTGAAAGAGCGAACCGTCCACGAGGTAGCCGACATTGGTGATCCGGGACATGTCCGGGTGGATCTCGGCGTGCAGCTCGCCGTGCACCCGGACGTCGAAGCCCGCGGCTTCGAAGGCGTCCCCGTGGCCCACGGTGTGCACCCGGCCCGGGTAGGAGCCGGCCAGCTTCTCGGCGACGCTGCGCAGGGTCCACAGCGCGGCCCCCGGATTCGCGTCGAGCGCGGCGCGCAGCCGGCCCTCCTCGTAGTGGTCGGGGTGCTCGTGGGTGACCAGCAGGACGTCCGCCCCGAGCCCCGCGTCGGGTTCGCTGAAGGCGCCCGGGTCGATGACGAGAACGCGCCCGTCCTTCTCCAGCTGAACGCACGAGTGCAGGCGCTTGGTGAGTTTCATGATCCCAGGCTAGTGCTGTGACCGGAAAGGTTCACCGGGTCGCGACGCCCGGCACACCTTCCCGTTGCACCGGGGGCCTACGGGACGGCCGTGGAGACCACGTACACCCGGGGATGGGAGGGCTTGGTCAGGTCGACCGTGACGTCCCGGGTGGGGCGGGGGTCCTTGGCGTCGAGCGTGATCCCGTACCAGTCGTGCTGGGGGCTCCAGCTCCAGCCGGCGACCTTCGCGTCGTGCTCGGAGATGGACACGCCCGGCGTCAGCCTCTGCCTGCTGGTGCCGATGTCGGCGAGGAAGGTGTCGAGCTCCTGCGGGGTCAGCGCGAACTGGGTATAGAGCCGGCTGGTGTGCCAGTTGTTGGTCTCCAGGTACCCGACGAGGGAGGCCATCATCGGGATCGGGACCTCGTAGATGCTGCGCTGCACGGCGGACGGCCAGGCCGTGCGCACCTTGACCGCGCCGACCTTGGCGGCCTTGTCGCGGCCGCTCTCGCGGCTCTGCTGCGCGGAGACGGCGAGGTAGCCCGCGGGGACGCCGACGAGCAGCAGGATGATGATCGCGGTGATCCAGCGGCGCCGGACCACGTGCCTGCGGTCCTCGGCCGGGGACGCGGGCGCGCCGCCCTCGTCGGGGGCGGGGGCCTGGCGGGGCAGGAGGGGCGGTGGGTTCACGGCTGCCGGTCCTGCTCCTCGGGGCCTGTCGCACCGGGGACGTCGCGCAGGCCGAGGCGCGCGTAGCGCTCGTACCGCTCGACGCGCCGGCGCGTGGCCCGGCGGAAGCGGCGGGCGACGAGCCGGGCGAGGTCGGCGGCGCCGACCATGCCGGCCTCGGGGCCGAGCTGGGCCTTGGCGATCCTGGCTTCGGGGCGGTAGCCGCGGCCGGTGAGGTGGCGCCGGAACGCGTCCCGGGCGGGGCCGATCAGCAGGTCGTCGGCGGCGCTGACGCCGCCGCCGATGACGAAGCAGGACGGGTCGAGGGCGGCGGCGAGGTTGGCGATGCCGACGCCCAGCCACTGGCCGATGTCCTGGAGCAGCTCGACGCACATCGCGTCGCCCTCGCGGGCCAGCTCGGTGATGAGCGGCCCGGTGATCTCCGAGACGTTCCCGCCGACCTTCGCGATGATGTTGTACGCGACCGGCGAGTCGGCGGCGGCCAGCTCGCGCGCCTCGCGGACCAGGGCGTTGCCGGAGCTGTACTGCTCCCAGCAGCCGCGGTTGCCGCACGGGCAGCGGTGGCCCCCGGGCACGACCTGCATGTGGCCGAACTCGCCGGCCACCCCGTAGCGGCCGCGCTTGACCTGGCCGCCTTCGAGGATGGCGCCGCCGATGCCGGTACCCAGCGTGATCATGACCAGGTGGTCCTCGCCCCGGCCCGCGCCGAAGCGCCATTCGGCCCAGGCTGCCGTGTTGGCATCGTTGTCGACCATGACCGGCACCGCGAGGCGGGACTGGAGGGCGTCGCGCAGCGGCTCGTCGCGCCAGGCGAGGTGCGGGGCGAAGAGCACGCGGGAGCGGTCCGCGTCGACCCATCCGGCCGCGCCGATGCCCACGGCGTGCACGTCGTGCCGGTCGGAAAGGTCCAGCACCAGCTCGACGATGGTGTCCTCGACGACCTTGGGGCTCTTGGACTTGTCCGGGGTCTCGGTGCGGATCTTCTCCAGGATGACCCCGTCGGCGTCCACGACACCCGCCATCACCTTGGTGCCGCCGATGTCGATGCCGACGGTCGGGACGCGCGGGGCGGTCAGCAGCGACCGGCGCTCACGGGTCCCGACGGTCCGCAGGACGGTGCCCCGCGCCGACCCGCGGTGGGTGAGCGTGAAGTCCCGGTACGTGCTCATCGAGTCGTGTCGTCCCTCGGGGTGCGGGTGGTGCCGGACGGGCGGTCAGGACCTGATTCTGCCACCCGCTCCAGCTCGTGGCTCAGCTCGTCCAGCTCGGAGCCGCCCGCCATCTGCCGGGTGAGCTCGTCCAGCGTGATCGAGTCGCGGGTGTGACTGCCCGCCATGGCGCCCCGCTTGAGGAGCACGAAGCGGTCCCCGACGAGGTGGGCGTGGTGCGGGTTGTGGGTGATCAGGACCACCCCGAGACCCGCGTCACGGGCCGCGGCGACGTACTTGAGGACGACACCGGACTGCTTGACGCCGAGCGCCGCGGTGGGCTCGTCCAGGACCAGGACCTTCGCCCCGAAGTAGACGGCCCGGGCGATGGCCACGCACTGCCGCTCGCCGCCGGACAGGGTGCCGATCGGCTGGTCCACGTCCCGCAGGTCGATGCCCATCCGCAGCAGTTCCGCGCGGGTGGTCTCCCGCATGAGGTCCACGTCGAGGCGGCGCAAGGGCCCGCGGCCGCGGGTGGGCTCGGAGCCGAGGAAGAAGTTGCGCCACACCGGCATGAGCGGGACGACGGCGAGGTCCTGGTAGACGGTGGCGATGCCGTGGTCCAGGGCCGCGCGCGGGTTGGCGAGCACGGTCTCCTCGCCCTCGATCTCGAAGCTGCCGGAGTCGTGGCGGTGCAGACCGGCGATGATCTTGATCAGGGTGGACTTGCCGGCGCCGTTGTCGCCGAGGACACAGGTGATCTCGCCGGCCGAGACCTCCAGGGACACGCCCTGGAGGGCGCGGATGTTGCCGTAGTACTTGCTGACGTCGGTCAGCCGCACCAGGGCCGTCGCGTCCTTCACCGTCACGGCGCTCGTGTCGTTCACGGTCACTTCGCCTCCGCCCGCTTGCGGACCCATGCGTTGAGCAGCGTCGCGAGCAGGAGCATCGCGCCGAGGAAGAACTTGAACCAGTCCGGGTTCCACTGGGCGTAGACGATGCCGTTGCTGGTCATGCCGAAGATGAAGGCACCGACCGCCGAGCCGATGGCGGATCCGTAGCCGCCGGTCATCAGACAGCCGCCGATGACCGCCGCGATGATGTACAGGAACTCGTTGCCCACGCCCTCGCCCGACTGGACGACGTCGAAGGAGAACAGGATGTGCTGCCCGGAGATCCAGGCGCACAGGGCGACCCCCATGTAGAGGCCGATGCGCGTCTTGACGACCGGGACGCCGGTGGCGCGGGCCGCGTCGGCGCCGCCGCCCACCGCGAAGATCCAGTTGCCGGCGCGGGTGCGCAGCAGGATCCAGGTGGCCACCGCGACCAGGGCCAGCCACCACAGGATGGTGACCTTCAAGGTGACCGAGCCGACGTTCCACTGCGAGGCGAACAGGGCCCGGGCGGAGGTGAAGCCCTCCATGTCGGCGATGGTCTTGGTGGAGACCGAGCCGCTGATCAGCTTGGTGAAGCCGAGGTTCAGGCCGGTCAGCATCAGGAAGGTGCCCAGCGTGATGATGAAGCTGGGCAGCTTCGTCCGGGTCAGCATGAACCCGTTGAAGAAGCCGATGGCCAAGGTGATGAGCAGGGACACCAGGACGCCGACCCAGACGTTGGCGGTCATCTGGTAGCTGAACATCGAGCTGATCAGCGCCGAGGTGGTGACCATGACGCCGGCGGACAGGTCGAACTCGCCGCCGATCATCAGGAGCGCCACCGGGACCGCCATGATCCCGATGGTGGAGGCCGAGTACAGGATCGTGCTCAGGCTGGAGGCCCGCAGGAAGCTGTCCGCGGCGAAGGAGAAGAAGACGAAGACGGCGGCGGCGCCGACGACCGCGCCCAGCTCGGGGCGGCCGAGGAGGCGGCGCACCAGGGAGGTGGGCGCGAGCCGTTCGTCGGCCAGGGCCGGTGCGCTCATCGGGTGCCCCGCTTGATGTACTCCTCCAGCTTGGCCGCCTCGGCGCCGGTGACGATCTGCGGGCCGGTGAGCACCGGGCGTCCGCCGCCGAGCACGTCGGCGTTGTAGCGGCTGAGCCACAGCAGGTCGATGGCCTCGTACCCCTGGAGGTAGGGCTGCTGGTCGACGGCGAAGCCGAGGGCGCCGGATTTCAGGTCGCGGGCCACGGACTCGTTGAGGTCGAAGGTGTCCACCTCGGCCTTGCTCCCGGCCGCGTCCTTGGCCTTGATCGCGGTGGGGGCGAAGGGTGCGCCGAGGGTGACGATCGAGTCGACGGACGGGTCCGCCTGGAGCTTGGCCTGGACGGCCGCCTGTACGGAGGGCATGTTGGTGCCTTCCACGTACAGGTTCTCCATGGTTCCGCCGAAGGTCTTCTTGGCCCCCGCGCAGCGCTGCTCGTGGCCCACGTTGCCCTGCTCGTGCAGGACGCAGACGGCCTTCTTCCTGCCGCGCCTGGTCAGCTCGGCGCCGACGGCCTCGCCCGCGATCTGCTCGTCCTGGCCGATGTGGGTCAGGGCCCCGTACTCGGCGGACTGGGCGGAACCGGAGTTGACGGTCACCACCGGGATGCCGGCCTTGACGGCCTTGGCGATGACGTCCTTGAGGGCCTCGGGCTTGGCCAGGCTGACGATGATGCCGTCCGCCTTCTGGTCGATGGCGTTCTGGACGAACTGGGCCTGCTGCTGGGCCTGGTCGTCGTGGGCGTAGACGAAGTTGATGTTGTCCTTCGCCGCGGCCTCCTTGGCGCCCTTCTGGACGATGTCCCAGAAGGTGTCGCCGTCGCCCGCATGGGTGATCATCGCGAAGGTCCAGCGCGGGGTGTTCACGGCGGGCCGGCCCGCCTGTGCGGTCTTGGCCCGCTCCTCGGCGCGCTTGCCGCCCGTACTGCTGCAGCCCACGAGGGAGGCCCCCAGCACCGCCGCGAGCACGGCGCCCACGACGCGCACCCCTGTCCGAACCCTAGCCACGTCGCCGCGCCTTTCCCTTGTCGTGCGTCCCGTCGGGCATCTTTTCGCGCATCCCGTCGTGCATCTCGTCGCCGTCACAGCCGATCGTCGTCAAAGCGGTCCATTCCGGTTCCAGCCGCCCAGTATCCGCCACAGTGGACCATGGGAGCCCATCGGGGCACTCCCGGGCAGATTGACAGGCCTGCGGTACGGGGTCACGTTGAGTGCATGCGCATCGGGATCATCGGAACGGGCCGGATCGGCTCGTTCCACGCGGCGGCCCTGGCCCGCCACCCGGACGCCGGCTCGCTGCTGCTGGCCGACGCCGATCCCGGGCGGGCCGTGAGGCTGGCGGACCGGCTCGGGGCCACCGCCGCGCCGAGCGTGGACCAGGTCTTCACCTGGGGCGTGGACGCCCTGGTCGTGTCCTGCTCGACCGAAGGGCACGCCGAGCTCGTCGTACGGGCGGTGCGCGGCGGGCTGCCGGTGTTCTGCGAGAAGCCCGTCGCGCCGGGCCTGGAACGGACGCTGGACGTGCTGCGCGAGGTCGGCGCGGCGCGCGGAGTGCTCCAGCTGGGCTTCATGCGCCGGTTCGACGCGGGGTACGCCGCCGCGCGGGCGCTGGTGCGCTCCGGCGCGCTGGGGCGGCTGCACAGCGTACGGACGACCACGGCCGATCCGGCGCCGCCGCCGGCGGGCTACCTGGCGGCTTCCGGGGGGCTGTTCCGGGACTGCCTGGTGCACGACTTCGACATGGTGCGCTGGGTGACCGGCCGCGAGGTGGCCGAGGTGTACGCGGCCGGGTCCGACGAGGGGCTGCCGGCCTTCCGGGAGGCGGGCGACGTCCACACCGGCGCGGCCCTGCTCACCCTGGACGACGGGACGCTCGTCAGCAGCACCGGAACCCGCTGCAACGGGGCCGGCTACGACGTGCGCATGGAGCTGGCCGGGGAGCTGGACCAGGTGTCCACGGGGCTGGACGACCGCACGCCCATCGCCTCGACCGAGCCGCACGGGCCGCCCCCGGCGGGCAAACCGTGGACCGGCTTCCTGGAGCGGTTCGGTCCTGCCTACGAGGCGGAGCTGGCGGCCTTCGTACGGCTGGTGCGCGGCGAGGGCCCCAATCCGTGCGACGGGACGGAGGCTCTCGCCGCGTTCCGGATCGCGGAGGCGTGCGAGCGCTCGCGCCGGGAGCGGCGCCGGGTACAGCTGGATGAGCTCCCCGGTCTGTGACGGGCCGCCCCGTGGGGCGCGGGCCCGGGACCGGCCGGCCCGCGCCGGGGCGTGTGATCCGCCGGACATCCTCGGACGCCCGCCGCTACCAGCGCACCGGGTACCGCCGCACGCCGCGGACCATCGCGCCGGGGATCCACTCCAGGGGCCCGTCGGTGTCCTCGGCGAGGTCGGGGAACCGTTCCACGAGCGCCCGGATCGCCACCCGGCCCTCCAGCCGGGCCAGCGGGGCCCCGATGCAGTGGTGGATGCCGTGCCCGAAGGCGATGTGGCCGCCCCCCTTGGCGGGGCGGCGGATGTCGAAGCTGTCGGGCTCGGCGAAGCGGGCGGGGTCGCGGTCGGCCCCGGCGAGGGAGACGAGCACGGGCGAGCCGGCCTCGATGAGGACACCGCCGATCTCCAGGTCGGAGCGGGCGAAGCGGAAGGTGGCGGTCTCCACCGAGCCGTCGTAGCGCAGTATCTCCTCCACCGCCCCGTCGATGAGGCCGTCCGGGTCCGCCCGCAGGGCCGCGAGCTGCTCGGGGTGGGCGAGCAGCGCCCGCATGCCGTTGGTGATCAGGTGCACGGCGGTCTCGTTGCCGCCGAGCATCATCAGCAGGGCCATCGCGACCAGCTCCTGGCGGGTGAGCCGGTCCCCGCCCTCCTCGCGGCTCATCGTCCAAGCGCTGAGCAGGTCACCGCCGGGGTCGGCGCGCTTGGCGTCGGTCAGCTCGCTGACGTAGGCCGTCATGTCCCGCCAGGCCGCGCCCTCGGACTCCACCCCGGTCGGCGCGACGATCTCCGCGGTCCAGGCGCGGAAGGCGTCCTGGTCGCTCTCGGGGACGCCGAGGATCTCGCAGATCACGATCATCGGCAGGGGCTGCGCGAAGGCTTCTATGAGGTCCGCGCGGCGTTCGGTGCGGGCGGCCATCGCATCGAGGAGTCCGTCGACGATCCGCCGGATCCGGGGCCGGAGGGCCTCGATCCGGCCGGGGGCGAAGGAGGGGGCGACGAGTTTGCGCAGCCGGGTGTGGTGGGGCGGGTCCGAGCGCATCATGTTGGCGCTGGCCTCGGTCGTCTCGCGGTCGCTGTAGAGGCCGCTGCTCAGCCAGTTCTTGGACACCTCGGGGTGGGTGAGGGCCTGCCGGGCCTCCTCGTGGCCGACGATCAGCCAGACCTCCTGCCCGTCCGCCGCTTTGACGCGGTGCACCGGGCCGCTCTCGCGCAACCGCTTGTAGTGCGGATACGGGTTTTCGTCGAAGTCTTCGGCGATCGTACTGAGGTCCAGAATCGGCATGGGGTCACCCTAGACCGGCAGTTGACCATGGGTGGGGCGGCTTTTGGCCAATCGGTCAGCTTCCGGCTCGCCGGCCCCAGGCGGTGCCGGCGAGGACCAGCGCGGCGCCGGCGATACCGGCCGGGCCGGGGCGGTCCCCGCCGAGGGCGATCCCGGCGGCGGCCGCCCACAGGGGCTCGGTACCGAGCAGCAGGCTGACACGGGAGGGCGAGGTGGCGCGTACGGCCCACATCTGCACGAAGAAGGCGAAGAGGGTGCACAGCACGGACAGGAAGGCGAGTCCCGCCCACTCGGCGGGCCCGAACCCGGCGGCGGCCCGCCACGGACTCGCGCCGGTGCCCGGCAGCGCGGCGAGTACGGCGAACACCGCCACGGCGCTCGTCAGCTGGACGGTGGTCAGGGACAGCGGGTCGGCATCCTGGACGGCCTTCATCCGGGCCATCAGCAGCACGTGCGCGGTCCGCGCGAGGGCGGCCGCGAATATGAGCAGGTCGCCGGCGCCGGGGGCGGTGAACCCGGCGCCCTGCGTCAGCAGCACCACCCCGGCGACGGACAGGGCCGCGGCGCCGAGGAAGCCGCGCGAGGGCCGGACCCGGCGCACGGCGGCCTCGGCGAGCGGGGTGAACACCATGGTCAGGCTGATGATCAGCCCGGCGTTGGTGGCGGAGGTGTGGACGACCCCGTAGGTCTCCAGCAGGAAGATCCCGCCCAGCACGAGCCCCAGGACGCCCGCACCGCCCAGTTGGGCCCCGGTCAGCGCCCGCAGCCGCCGCCACCCGGCGAGGGCGAGGACCGGCGCCACGAGCGCGAAACGCAGTACGAGCACGGCGACCACGGTGTGCGGGGCGGTGATCTGCTTGGCGGCGAGGTAGCTGCCGCCCCAGACGACGGCCACGAGCAGCACCGGCAGATCGGTGGGCCAGGCCCTGCGGGGCGCGGTGGCGGGAACGGCGGCGGCGAGTGCGGACACGGGGTCTCCAACGGCGGGAAGCGGGTGGAGACTTCGGCGGCTCCCACGGAACGGGGCCCACCGTAGCGGAGCGGATCACGCCGGGACGAAGCGATTCGGCCGGGCGAAGCGATTCGGCGGGGCCGCCGGCCGCGGGTCCGCCGGCCGCTCCCGGTCAGACCGCGAACGTGCCGAAGGCGGCGCGGCCGGTCGGACGGTAACTGTTGATGACGACCCCCTTGGGGGTAGCGCGGTGGCCGGTCAGTTCGCAGGCCGTGGGGAGGCTGCCCGTGGGGAACAGCCGGCGGCCCGCGCCGAGGAACACCGGGAACACCATCAGGTGCAGCTCGTCCACCAGGTCCCGGGCGAGCAGCCACTGCGCGAGCTGTCCGCTGCCGTGGACCTGGAGTTCTCCGTCCAGCTTGTCCTTGAGCCGTACGACCTCCGCCTGGAGGTGTTCGCCGTCGATGACCGTGGTGTTCTCCCACTGCGGTTCGCGCAGCGTGGTGGAGGCGACGTACTTCGGCAGGCGGTTGAGCCGGCTCGCGACGGGGTTCGCGGGGTCGTCGTGGTTCGGCCAGTAGCCGGCGAAGATCTCGTAGGTGCGGCGTCCGAGGAGGAACGCCTCGACCCGGCCGAAGTTCTCCGTGATGAACTCGCCCATGACCTCGTCGTCGAAGGGCACGACCCAGCCGCCGTAGCGGAAGCCGTCGCCGGGGTCCTCCTCGGGCCCTCCGGGCGCCTGCATCACGCCGTCGAGGGTGAGGAAGGTGGTGAGGGTCAGCTTGCCCATGGTTGCGCGCTCCTTGTTCCGTCCGGTCGGCTCTTCACGGTTCAGACTCCCGGGCCGCCGGAAACTCATCGCCGCGGCGCGCGGGGAAGACGGCGCGGAGCACGCGGAGGAAGGCCGTGGCGGCGGGGCCGGCCGGACCGCCCGTCCGCCGGGCGGCGGCGGAACCCGGCCTGCGCGCGGGCACGCTCCAGGACGCCGCGAAGTCCCGTTCCCCGTGGCGGGCTGATCGGCGGCCGGTCGCGGACTCCGGCCGGCGCGATGCCCTCGCCGCCGCCGAGCGTGGACACGGGGTGGTCCGGGGCGACGGCGGCCACCACGGGGTCGTCGATCATGCTCCGCAGGGAGGTCCCCGGCGCCCGGGGACCGCTTGCGGATCCTCTTTCGCTACCGGGACGCCGCTGTCGGGCGCCGCGCAGGGCCGGCTCCTTCCGGCGTGCGGCCGGCGGCTGCCCGCGGGGCACCGGCACGGCGAACGGCTCGGTCGCTTCGTCGCCGGGGGGGCCGGGAAGGGGCGCGCCCCGGGGGTGTCGGCCCCCGGGGCGTTCTTCGGTGCGTCAGGAGGGGCCGGTCAGCCGCCGAGCTCCTGGTGGCGGGCGGCGTGGGCGGCCGCGCCGGCCTCCGTCAGGGAGCCGAACAGGCGCAGGCGGGAGAAACCGCCGTCCGGGAAGATGTCGATCCGCACGTGCGTGCCGACCGCAGGCGTGTCCAGCACGAAGCGGTGGTTGGTGTCGGGCTGGAGGCGGGTGCGCGGCAGGAACTCCGTCCACTCGCCCTCCTCGCCGGACTTGACGGACAGCGACGCCCAGCCGGCCGAGTTGCCCTTGAGGTAGGCGGTGTCGATCTCGACGGCGCGGATCTCGGAGTCCGCGACCAGCTGGTAGCGGATCCAGTCGTTGCCGTTGTCCCGGCGGCGGGCGGTCTCCCAGCCGTCGTCCATCTTGCGGGAGCGGCCCGGGTTGATGGTGTTGGTCGGCGGGGAGTAGAAGCGGTTGGACGCGTCCTCCACCGAGCCGCCGTTCTCCAGGGCGACGACGTCGAACGTGCCGAGAGCGGCGAGCCACTTGGGGTCCGGGCGGACCTCTCCGTAGACGCGCAGCCGGGCGACGCCGCCGTCCGGGTGCTGGTTCAGGCGCAGGTGCGTGAAGCGCTGCTCGACGTCGATCTCGAAGCCGTTGGCCGCGTGGCCGCCGACGGGGGTGCGCTCGACGAGGGTCGTCCACTTGACGTCGTCGGAGAGCAGTTCCTCCGCGGTCGGGGAGCCCTCGACCGCGGTGCCCTGTACGGAGACGGCCTGCGGCATGTTGCCGCGGAAGTGGGCGGTGTCGACGACGATGCCGCGGATGACGCCGGGGGCTCCGAGGCGGATCAGGGCGTAGTCGTGGTCCTCGGCGGTGGGCCAGGGCTGCTCGGCGGAGACGCCGCGGCGGCGGCGGGTCTCCCAGCCGTCCATGACCTTGCCCTTGTGCCCGAAGTGCTCGGGGTCGAAGTGCGCGGGCTCCTCGATGAGCAGGTTCTCGCGCTCGGCGAAGAACTCGTCGTTGGCGGCGATGACACCGGCGCCGAGCGCACGCGCGGCGAGGTTCGCGTACTGGGTGAACGGGAAGTCCGCGGTGCGGTAGTCCGCGTACGGGTCGCCGCCTCCGTACGGGTTCGCGTTGCCGGTGAAGGTGGCCAATCCAGTTGAACGCTGTGCCACTTGTCAGTTCTGCCTTTCGAGGAGTCGGCCCGTGGGCTCGGTCGGGGTGCCGTGGTCGGCGATCTGCGTGCCGCGCAGCCAGGTGGACTTCACGACGCCGTGCAGGGTCTTGCCCGCGTACGCCGTGACCTGGTTGCGGTGGTGCAGGTGGGCCGGGTCCACGGTGAAGGTCTCTTCGGGGGCCAGGACGGCGAAGTCGGCGTCGCGGCCGGCCTCGATGGCGCCCTTGGCGGCCAGTTCTGCCAGGGCGGCCGGCGCGGTGGACATCCAGCGCGCGACATCTTCCAGGGTGTGGCCGCGCTTCCTCGCCTCGGTCCAGATCGCGGGCAGGCCCAGCTGGAGGGAGGAGATGCCGCCCCAGGCGGTGGCGAAGTCGCCGGTCTTGAGGTCCGCGGTGGAGGGGGAGTGGTCGGAGACGATGCAGTCGATGGTGCCGTCGGCGAGCGCGTCCCACAGGAGGTCCTGGTTGGCGGCCTCGCGGATGGGCGGGCAGCACTTGAACTCGCTGGCGCCGTCGGGCACTTCCTCGGCGGTCAGGGTGAGGTAGTGCGGGCAGGACTCGACGCTCACCCGTACGCCCTCGGCCTTGGCGGCGGCGATCAGCGGCAGCGCGTCGGAGGAGGACAGGTGCAGGACGTGGACGCGCGCGTTCAGCCGGCGCGCCTGGGCGATGAGGTTCTCGATCGCGGTGTTCTCCGCGTCGCGCGGCCGGGAGGCGAGGAAGTCCGCGTACTTGGGGCCGGGCGTCTGGGGCGCGGATTCCAGGTGGTGCGGGTCCTCGGCGTGCACGATCATCAGGCCGCCGAAGCCGCTGATCTCGGCGAGGGAGGTGGCCAGCTGTTCCTGGTCGAGTTCGGGGAACTCCTCCACACCGGAGGGTGACAGGAAGCACTTGAAGCCGTAGACGCCGGCGTCGTGCAGGGGGCGCAGGTCCTTGACGTTGTCGGGCAGCGCGCCGCCCCAGAAACCGACGTCGACGTGTGCCTTGCTGCGGGCCACGTCCTGCTTGACGCGCAGGTTCTCGACCGTGGTGGTCGGCGGAAGGGAGTTCAGCGGCATGTCGACGATCGTGGTGATGCCTCCGGCCGCGGCGGCGCGGGTGGCCGTCCAGAAGCCCTCCCACTCGGTGCGGCCCGGGTCGTTCACGTGGACGTGGGTGTCCACCAGGCCGGGGAGCAGGACGTCGTCACCGAAGTCCTCCAGCCGGGCCCCGGCGGGCACTTCGGCCTCGTGCGGCAGTACGGCGACGATCTTCCCCGCGGCGACGGCTACCGAAGCGGCGCGCGTCCCCTCGGGGGTGATGACGCGAGTCGAGCGCAGTACCAGTTCCACGTCGTCGGACACGCCGGAACCTCCCCATCTACTTCCACAGAGCGAAATTCAACGTTCTGTTGACGGAGTCTTCACCGCGATCCAGAGCCAGTCAAGAGCCTCCGGACGGACCACTGACACCCTTGCACCCCTCTTGGACGTTTCCACGAGATGGAATTAAGATTTCACTATCCAGAATGTAGCTATCACCATCGAGGGGCGACCGGTACCTTCGCAACCACGTCCGCCTCCCGGACAAACCGCCTCTGACCGGCGGGGAAGGCGTTGCCCGGCTCTAGGGCCGACGCCGACCGCCCGGTAGGCTGCTTCCTTGCCTGCCAGCACCGAAAGGACCGCGCCCGTGCCGACGTCCAGCGCCAGCACCACCGACGCTTCCGCCAAGCCCACCGCCGGCGGCGGTGGCGTCCAGTCCCTGGAGCGCGCCTTCGACCTGCTCGAACGCATGGCCGACGCGGGGGGCGAAGTCGGCCTCAGTGAGCTCTCGGCCGCCAGCGGTCTGCCGCTGCCGACGATCCACCGTCTCATGCGGACCCTCGTGGCGTGCGGGTACGTCCGCCAGCAGCCCAACCGGCGCTACTCCCTCGGCCCCCGCCTGATCCGCCTCGGCGAGTCGGCCGCCCGGCTGCTCGGCACCTGGGCCCGCCCCTACCTCGCCCGCCTCGTGGAGGAGACCGGGGAGACGGCGAACATGGCCCTGCTCGACGGCGACGAGATCGTCTACGTCGCGCAGGTTCCGTCCAAACACTCCATGCGCATGTTCACGGAGGTCGGCCGCCGGGTGCTGCCGCACTCCACCGGGGTCGGCAAGGCGCTTCTCGCGTACACCCCCGCCGACGAGGTGCGGGCCCTGCTGGCACGCACCGGGATGCCGGCCGCGACCGAGAAGACCATCACCACGCCCGAGGGTTTCCTCGACGCCCTGGAGCAGGTCCGCAAGGTCGGCTACGCCGTCGACGACAACGAGCAGGAGATAGGAGTCCGCTGCCTGGCGGTGTCGGTGCCCAATTCGCCGACGGCCGCGGCGATCTCCATCTCGGGCCCGGCGGGCCGGGTGACGGAAGCCCTGACCGAGTCGATCGTGCCGATCCTCCAGGGCGTCGCCGCCGAGCTGTCGGTGGCCCTCCAGAGCCAGAGCCCCGCGTAGGGCGCCTGCGGGGTCCGTACGCCCGGGAGCCCCGGCGCCGCCCGCGAGGGAGGGTGCCGGGGCTCTCGCGCGGTCAGCGGGCCGGGAGCGTCTGCGTGAGGCGGCCGTCGGCCATCCGCGCCGTGCGGTCCACCCGCTCCAGGTGGGCGGGGTCGTGGGTGACCAGCACGGTGGCCGTGGACCGCTCGCGGGTCAGGGTGACCAGGAGGTCGAGCACGGCCGCGCCGCGCTCGAGGTCCAGCGCGCTGGTGGGCTCGTCGACCAGCAGCACGGCGGGCTCGTTCATCAGGGCACGCGCGATGTTGACCCGCTGACGCTGGCCCCCGGACAGCTGGTGCGGACGCTTGCCGGCCTTGTCGGCCAGGCCCACCGCGTCCAGCAGCTCCAGCGCGCGCCCGCGGATCCGCCGGGCCGGGCGGCCGGCGAGGTGGGCCATCACCTGGAGCTGTTCGACGGCGGTCAGGGACGCCGGCAGATTGGGCTGCTGGAAGACGATCCCGATCTCCTCGCGGCGCAGCGCCGCCTTCTGCGCCGCGGTGAGGCCGGCGGTGTCCCGGCCCGCGACGACCACCCGCCCCGAGTCCGGGGTGACGAGGGTGGCGGCGACGGCGAGCAGGCTGGACTTGCCGGATCCGGAGGGCCCGATCACGGCCGTCAGGGTGCCGCCGGGCACCTCCAGGCGGACGCGGTCCAGCGCGGTGAGCCGGCCGTCGCCGTCGGGGTAGGTGAGGGTGACGTCGTGGACGAGCAGGGTCATCGGGCGCTCCCCAGGGCGGTCAGCGGGTCGACGGCGGTGATCCGCCTGATGGACAGGGCCGCGCCCAGGGCGCCGAGTGCGATCATCACGGCGGCGGGGACGAGGACGGTGGCCGCGTCGAGTACGAACGGCACCTCGCCGCCGCTGATCAGTACGCCGACCCCGGCCGCGAGCGCCGTGCCGAGCCCGGTACCGGCGGCCAGCATGACGACGGCCTGCCCCAGGGCGTCGCGCAGCAGGTACCCGGTGGAGGCTCCCAGCGCTTTCAGCACCGCGATGTCGCCGCTGCGCTGAATGGTCCACACCGTGAAGAAGGCCCCTATGACGAGCGCCGAGATGGCGAAGAGGAAGCCGCGCATCAGCTGGAGCGAGCCGTTCTCGGAGGTGTAGGAGCCGATGGCGCCCAGTGCGCCGTCGATCGTCTCGGTCCTGGTGCCGGCCGCCCGGTCACCGGCGGCGAGGCCGGCGCCCGGGGCGTCCAGGGCGACGACGGTGGCAACGGTGCCCGCGCCCCCGCCCGGGTTCCCGACGCGTTGCCAGTCGCCCAGGTCCATCCACACCACGGGGGTGTGGCTGAACGCGGCGGCACCGCACACGGCGGCCACGGTCAGGTCGAGCGGGCCGGCCCTCAGCCGGGCTCCGGCGCTCAGCCCGCCGAGTTCCCGCGCGGCCTTCTCGGTGAGGACCACCCGGCCCGGGCCGAGACGGCAACCGCGGGGTGCGAGCCGGCCGGCCGGGTCGACACCGAACACCGAGACGGCGGCGGTGCGCTCACCGGCGGCGGCGTTGACGGTGCGGATCGCGAGCGGGTCCGCCGAGCGGACCCCGGGCCGCGTGCGCCAGGTGCGCCAGGCGCTCTCCGGCAGCTGCGAGCTGGTGAAGGACACCTTCTGGCCGGCGGCGGGCGCGGCGAAGGACAGGTGGGTTGCGGGCAGTGCGGTGACGGCCGAGACGTTCTCCCGGGCCAGTCCGGACGTGAGCCCGGACAACAGGCCGACCAGCAGCGTGATCAGCAGGACGACCGCACCCATCAGGGCGAAGCGTCCCTTGGCGAACCGTAGGTCTCTCCAGGCGACGAACATGATCCCCAGCTTGGTGCGGGCACCGGGCGCGGGGCATCGAGCCGCAGTGCGGTTCCCGGTATCGAAGGACTGGGCCCGGGATCAAACTTTCGGTTGACCGGAGCCCGCCGGGCCGCGCTTACGCTGGTCAGGCCATGTCTGCTCCCCGCTCCCCCGCCTCCCGCCCCCTGACCCCCGTCTCCCGCGTACTGCGGCTGTGCCTGCACGCGCTGTTCGCCGGGCTGCTCGCGCTGGCCGCCGGGCGGGCCGTCACGGACGGCGCCCCCCGCGCCGGGTGGGTGGTGGCCGTCTGCGCGCTGCTCGTCGCGCTCTACATGGGCGGGGTGCTGACCCCCGCGGTGCACCGGTCGCCCCGGGCCGGGGCCGCGTGGCTGGCCGCGCTGGGCTCCGCGTGGGCGGCACTGCTCGTGGTCTCCCCGGACGGGCTGTGGCTCGCCTTCCCCCTGTACTTCCTCGAACTGCACCTGCTGCGGCTGCGCTGGGGTATCGCCGCCGTCGCGGTGACGGCCTGCGCGGCCATCGGCGGTTTCCTCGGGCACAGCGGCCCGGCGGACGGCATCGTGGTGACGCCCGGGGCGTTCCTGGGGCCGTTGCTCGGCGGCGCCGTGGCGGTGGCCACCGTACTGGGCTACCAGGCGCTGTACCGCGAGAGCGAGCGCCGGCGGCAGCTGATCGAGGAGCTCATCGCGACGCGGGCCGAACTGGCCGCCGCCGAGCGGAGCGCGGGGATCCTCGCCGAGCGGGAGCGGCTCGCGCGGGAGATCCACGACACCCTGGCGCAGGGGCTGTCGTCCATCCAACTGCTGCTGCGGGCGGCGGAGCGCTCGCTCCCGCAGGACGCGGCGGTGCGCCCGGCGGTACACGCGGTGGCGCTGGAGCACATCGGCCGGGCCCGCGAAGCCGCCCAGGACAACCTCGCCGAGGCACGCCGGTTCGTGCGCGCCCTGACACCGCCCGATCTGGAACACGGGTCGCTCGCCGCCGCGCTGGAGCGGCTGTGCTCGGCCGCTCCCGGGCCGCGGGTGCGGTTCTCGCTGAGCGGCACGCCCCGGGCACTGCCCACCCCGTACGAGGTGGCGCTGCTGCGGATCGCCCAGTCGGCGCTGGCCAATGTGGTGCGGCACGCGCGGGCCGGGCGCGCCGAGATCACCCTCACCTTCATGGACGCCTCGGTCACGCTGGACGTCGTCGACGACGGCCACGGCTTCGACGTCTGCTCCGCGCCTTCGGGCGAGGGCGGGTTCGGCCTGCCCGCGATGCGCTCGCGCGCCGAGACGCTGGGCGGGCTGTTCACGGTGGAGTCCGCCCCCGGCCAGGGCACCGCCGTGGCCGTCACCCTGCCCCTGCCCCTGGAGGCGCTCTGATGACGATCCGGCTGCTGCTCGCCGACGACCACCCGGTGGTGCGGGCCGGGCTGCGGGCCGTACTGGAGGCCGAGCCGGACTTCTCGGTGGCGGCCGAGGCGGCGACGGCGGAGCGGGCGGTGGAGCTGGCCGCCTCGGCGGGGGTGGACGTGGTGCTGATGGACCTCCAGTTCGGGTCCGGCATGCACGGCTCGGCGGCGACGGCCCTGATCACGGCCCGCCCGACGGCCCCGCGGGTGCTGGTGCTGACCACGTACGACACGGACGCGGACATCCTGGCGGCGGTGGAGGCGGGCGCCTCGGGCTACCTGCTCAAAGACGCCCCGCCGGAGGAGTTGGCGGCGGCCGTGCGTACGGCGGCGGCCGGCCAGTCGGCGCTGGCCCCGGCGGTGGCGCTGCGGCTGATGGACCGTATGCGGACGCCCGCGCAGGCCCTGACCAAGCGGGAGCTGGAGGTGCTCCAGCTGGTCGCGGACGGGCTGTCGAACCAGCAGATCTCCAAGAAGCTCTTCCTCAGCCAGGCCACGGTCAAGTCCCACCTCGTCCACGTCTACGCGAAGCTCGGTGTCGACTCCCGCACGGCGGCCGTGGCCGCGGCCGCCGGGCGCCGCCTGATCCGCACCCGCTAGGTCCCCGCCTACGCCACCCAGTGCGGCCGCCGCACGGCCGGGGTCAGCGGGACGCCCTCGTGGAAGGCGGCCGCGAGACGGCGTACCGCCTCGTCCAGGCGGTCGGCGGGGAGCGTGTACGGGATCCGCAGCCGGTGTTCGAAAGTGCCCGGGTCCACCCCGAAGCGGGCGCCGCGCCCGATGTGGACGCCGGCGGCCGCGGCGCGCTCCGACAGGGCGGAGCTGACCGGCTCCCCGAGGTCCACCCACAGGGAGAGGCCGCCCGGCGGCAGCTGCCACGACCACTCGGGGGTGTGCCGCTGGAGCGCGCGCACCAGCGCCGCGCGCCGCACGCGCAGTTCGGCGAGCCGCTCGGGCAGGGACCGGTCCAGCCCTTCCAGCAGCGGCAGCGCGACCAGCTGGTCCAGGACCGAACCGGTCATGTCGGCGGCGACCCGGACCGCGGTCAGCTCGGTGATCATCTTGGCGGTGGCGCGGATCCAGCCGACCCGCAGCCCGCCCCAGTGCGTCTTGCTCAGGGAGCCGATGGTCATCACGTGGTCGGCTCCCCCGGGCGGTGCCAGCGAGGCCAGGGGCGCGGGGGCCGCTACGTCCAGCGCGATGTCGGCGATGGTCTCGTCCACCACCAGCCAGGTGCCGGTGCGCCGGGCGGCCGACAGCAGGCGCACCCGCTGCTCCGGCGGCATCAGGGCGCCCGTGGGGTTGTGGAAGTCCGGGATCACGTAGGCCAGCCTCGGGACGGTCTGGCGCAGGGTGGACTCGGCGATCTCCATGTCCCAGCCCGCGTCGGAGACCGCGATCGACCCGGTGCGCACCCGGGCGTGGCGCAGTGCGTCGAGCGCGTTGGCGTAGGTGGGGCTCTCGGTGACGACCCGGTCCCCGGCCCGGCACAGCAGGCTCACCACCAGTGCGAAGGCCTGCTGGGCGCCGGCCGTCACCAGGATCTGCTCGGGGCGGGTCGGCAGTCCGCGCCGGGTGAACCGGTCCGCGACGGCCGTCCGCAGGGCGGGCAGCCCGAACGGGTGGTAACCGGGGGTGCGGGCCGCCTCGGGCAGCTTGGCCGCGGCCCATGCCAGCGCCTCGGTCAGCGCCGCTCCGGGGGCGCCCATGGCGGCGATGGCGAGGTCCGTGCCGCAGTCCGCGTCGGCGCCGTGACCCCCGGCGCCGAGGAGGGCGTGGGCGCCGACGGGGCGGTGTCCCTCGGGGAGGTCGGTCCAGGTGCCCGAGCCGCGGCGGCTGTGGGCGTAGCCGCTCTCGCGCAGCAGGTCGTAGGCGCCGGTGACGGTGGCCCGGCTGGCGCCGACCGCCTCGGCCAGTTCCCGCTCGGCGGGCAGGCGCACGTGCAGGGCGATCCGGCCGTCCAGGATCAGGGTGCGCACGGCGTCGGCGAGGGCCCGGTAGCCGGGTCGGGCCAGCAGCCCGGGGGGCAGGAGCGCCGCGAGCTGGCGGCTGCCGATGGCCCTGTCCGCGGTCTGGACTATTCGCCCGTTCGCCATGCCAACCTCCCCTGATTGGCTCTGCCTGCCAGGCCAATCAGGGACCACACTCGCCGTATTGGCCACCGCTTGGCAAGGAGAGCCGGTATGTCGACCCACCGTGACGCAAGGCTGCTGACCGACCGTGACGAGCGAGCCCTGCTGGCAGCCGTGGAGCAGCGGATCTCCGCACCCCTTCGGCCCGCGGCCGCGCAGCGGCGGCTCGCACGGGGCCGCTCGTCACTGTGGCGGTTCGCTCCCGGGCGCCCGCGCGGCTCCGCGCAGGGGCGAGAATCGCTGTCATGGCAGCAGACACCCCGCACGCCCTCCGGCCCGGCGCCGACCGGCCGGTGATCGCCGGCCTGCTCCTCGCGGCGGGCGGCGGCCGTCGCCTGGGCGGGCGCCCCAAGGCCCTGCTGTCCTACCGCGGCCGCCCGCTCGTCGAGAACGCGGTGCGGGTGCTGCGCGCGGCGGGCTGCGGTCCGGTGCACGTGGTGCTCGGCGCGTCCGCGGCGGAGGTCCGTGAGCGCACCGACCTGACGGGCTGCGTGGTGGTGGACAACCCGGACTGGACCGAAGGCATGGGTTCCTCACTGCGGGCCGGGCTGCGCTCGCTGGCCGGCACGGACGCCGTCGCGGCCCTGGTGTCGCTCGTGGACCAGCCGGGGATCGGGGCGGCGGCGGTCGCCCGGGTGCTGGCCGCGTACCGCTCCCCCGACAGCCTCGTGGCGGCGGCCTACGACGGGGAGCGCGGCCATCCGGTGCTGTTCGGGTCCGCCCGCTGGAGCGACATCGAGAGGACGGCGACCGGCGACCAGGGCGCGCGGACGCACCTGCGGGAGCACACCGGGGCACTCACGCTGGTGGAGTGCGCGGACATCGCCGAGGCGTTCGACATCGACACCCCGCCCGATCTGGCGCGTCTCGCGTGAGGTGGCTTGTGCGCGGGGTGACCGACGTGGCACCCAGGGCCACCTCCCGGCGGAATATGTCGACCAGGAGAATCTCGACATCAACAAACCATTGAACTTCCACCATGAGGAAATTACTATCCACTGGTCAGAAGCGCCCTGAACCACAGACGGCGCCCGCGACCGTACCCCGGAACTCTCCACACCCGGCGGCACTGCGTGCCGTCTCGCGCGAGCATTCCCCCGCGGCCGCCAGGCACCGCCGCTGAAGGAGTGACAGATATGTCCGCACCAGCGCCGTCCCCGCTACCCGTCGTCGACGCCGCACCCCTGCCCCGGCAGGACGAAGTCCTCACCGAAGCCGCCCTGGCCTTCGTGGCCGAGCTGCACCGGCGGTTCGCCCCCCGCCGCGCCGAGCTCCTCGCCCGGCGCGCCGAACGGCGCTCCGAGATCGCCCGCACCTCCAGCCTCGACTTCCTCCCGGACACCGCACAGGTCCGCGAGGGCGACTGGAAGGTGGCGCCCGCCCCGGCCGCCCTGAACGACCGCCGCGTGGAGATCACCGGTCCGACGGACCGCAAGATGACCATCAACGCCCTCAACTCGGGCGCCAAGGTGTGGCTCGCCGACTTCGAGGACGCCTCGGCTCCCACGTGGGAGAACGTCGTCCTCGGCCAGCTCAACCTGATCGACGCCTACGAGCGGCGGATCGACTTCACCGACCCGCGCACGGGCAAGTCGTACGCCCTCAAGGCCGCCGACCAGCTCGCCACCGTCGTGATGCGCCCGCGCGGCTGGCACCTGGAGGAGCGCCACCTGCGGATCGACGGCGCCCCGGCCTCCGGCTCCCTCGTGGACTTCGGCCTGTACTTCTTCCACAACGCGCAGCGCCTGATCGACCTCGGCAAGGGCCCGTACTTCTACCTGCCCAAGACGGAGTCGCACCTGGAGGCGCGCCTTTGGAACGACATCTTCGTCTTCGCCCAGGACTACGTCGGCATCCCGCAGGGCACCGTCCGCGCGACCGTCCTGATCGAGACGATCACGGCGGCGTACGAGATGGAGGAGATCCTCTACGAGCTGCGCGACCACGCCGCCGGCTTGAACGCCGGGCGCTGGGACTACCTCTTCTCGATCGTGAAGAACTTCCGTGACGGCGGCGGCAAGTTCGTCCTGCCGGACCGCAACGCGGTGACCATGACGGCCCCGTTCATGCGGGCGTACACCGAACTCCTCGTCCGGACCTGCCACAAGCGTGGCGCACACGCCATCGGCGGCATGGCGGCCTTCATCCCCTCCCGCAAGGACGCGGAGGTCAACCGGATCGCGTTCGAGAAGGTGCGGGCCGACAAGGACCGCGAGGCGGCCGACGGCTTCGACGGCTCCTGGGTCGCCCACCCCGACCTCGTCCCGATCGCGATGGCCTCCTTCGACGCGGTGCTCGGCGAGAAGCCGAACCAGAAGGACAGGCTGCGCGAGGACGTCTCGGTGGCCCCGGGCGACCTGATCGCGATCGACTCCCTGGACGCCAAGCCCACGTACGAGGGCCTGCGCAACGCGGTGCAGGTGGGCATCCGTTACATCGAGGCATGGCTGCGGGGCCTGGGCGCCGTCGGCATCTTCGGCCTGATGGAGGACGCGGCCACCGCCGAGATCTCGCGCTCGCAGATCTGGCAGTGGATCAACGCGGGCGTGGTCTTCGAGCACGACGGCGCGCCGGTGCCGGCCACCGCCGAGCTGACCCGTGAGCTCGCCGCCGAGGAACTGGCCGCGATCCGCGCCGAGGTCGGTGACGAGGCCTTCGCGGCCGGCAAGTGGCAGCAGGCCCACGACCTGCTGCTCCAGGTCTCGCTCGACGCCGACTACGCGGATTTCCTCACCCTGCCCGCGTACGAGCAGCTGACCGGCTGACATCCCCGCACTTCGGCTGAAACGCACAGCAGTCGAAAGCACAGCGGTCACTGCGGTCGATCGCACCAGCTCCGCCCCCGTCGCCCCAACGCGCCGGGGGCGGAGCCGTGTCCGGCTCGCGGCGGACTCGACTCCCGACCGACTGGTCGGTCGTTACGTCATCGTAATATGCGTGTACCTAGCGGTAACATCCGGCCGCGTGTCACCTTTCCGATGCCACCGGCGCCGGCGGTAACCCCCACTTCCAAGCCACGTCACGCCAGTTGCCCCTGGCATCCGCGTGGCCGACCGCAGGAGTTCCGCAGTGATCGGATTCCGCAACGTCAGCAAGGACCGGGCCCGCAGCCGCGTGCGACGACTGGCCGGTGCCGGGTTGGCCCTGCCGCTCGCCGTGACGGCACTGGTGGGCGGCGGCGCCGGCCCGGCCGCGGCGAGCCCCGGGAACGGGCCCACCGCGGTGGTGTCCATGGGTGACAGCTACATCTCCGGCGAGGCGGGCCGCTGGAAGGGCAACAGCCTGACCAACAGCGGCAGTCGCACCGGTACCGACCGGGCCTGGACCAGTGGCAGTACCTACGACCCCGCGAAGGTGTACGGGACAACGGCCGGCGGATGCGACCGCTCGGACACGGCCGAGGTGCTGAGCGCCGGCGCGGTGGCCGACGTCGCCGTGAACCTCGCCTGCTCGGGGGCCGTCTCGGACAACGTGTTCCGGGCGTCCAACGGCGGGGTGTCCTTCAAGGGCGAGGCGCCGCAGGCGGATCAGCTCGCGGCGGTGGCCGCGGCGGACGACGTCAAGGTGATCGCGCTGTCCATCGGCGGGAACGACCTCGGCTTCGCCGACATCATCAAGGAGTGCGCGTACGACTTCGTCCTCTGGAACTCCTACTGCTACGACGACCAGCAGGCGGGCGTGGACCAGAAGATCGACGGGGTCATGGCCAAGGTGGGCAAGTCGGTCGACGAGATCAGGGCCGTGATGCGCGGGGCCGGGTACGCGGACTCCTCCTACCGGATCGTGCTGCAGTCCTACCCGTCGCCGATCCCGCGCGGCGCGGAGAACCGGTACACCCAGAGCGACTGGAGCCGGCTCAACACCGGCGGCTGCCCGTTCTGGAACCGGGACTCGGACTGGGCGCGGGACTCCCTCGTGCCGCAGATCGCGGGCGGCATCAAGGCGGTCGCCGCGGCCAAGGGCGTCCAGTTCCTGGACCTGCGCGACATGCTGCAAGGGCGCGAGGTGTGCGCGAAGGCCAGCAAGCAGGTGACGGCGGCCGCGCCGGCATCGGCGAAGACGAGCGAGTGGGCGCGCTGGATCGACAACAACGCGTCGCAGGGCCTGGTCCAGGAGTCCATGCACCCGAACTACTTCGGCCAGCTGGCCGTCGGGCGCTGCCTCGCCCTGGCCGTGGCCCAGCCCGCGAACTCGTCATCGGGCTGCAAGAACACCCCGGGCGGCGACCAGAGCGGCATGTACCTGACTCCCGCTTCCTGACCGGCCCGGCACGGACGGTCCGCCCCGCCCCCGGGCGCGGCGGACCGTTGCGTCCGTGATCGGGATACTGGTTCCATGGACAGGACAACGGCTTCTTGGCGCAACACTACGCATGACTGGGCGGCCACCGTGGACACCGGTCACCTCGCTCTCATCCGCAGCGACCCGGCCTGCTTCGCTCCCGGCGGGCTGAGCCACCTGGCCTTGGAGGTCATCGCGTACGCGGCGGACGAGGCAGAGGCCCGGGAAGGCGGCGGGCGTTGCACCGTCACCTTCCACGAAGACGGCTCGGTGTCCGTCGCCGACGACGGGCGGGGCACCGACACCCGGCTCGACGCCGAAGGCCGGCCCGTGAAGAAGCCGGTCATGGCGACGAAGGACCTGCGGTTCTTCGACCACCCCGGGGCGCAGCTGCTGCCGGACGGGCAACCGCGCCGGGGCATGTCGGTGGTCGCGGCGCTCAGCGAGTGGCTCCTGCACACCAACCGCCGGGCGGGCGGGGCCTGGACGCAGCGGTACGAGCACGGCGTTCCCGCCACCGGTCTGAACCCGATCGCCGGCGACGGCACGACCGGGACGGTCGTCCACTTCCGCCCCGGCCCGGTGGAATTGCGGTCGCCGGACGAGGGGACGGTCACCGGGCTGGCCCGGCTCGTCACGGCATGGCCGTACCTGTCCGTCGACTTCGCCGACCGGCGGAGCGGCTGACTCCCGCCAGCGCCCGGGTGAAGGCCGCCCGGCAGCGGAGCCAGTCCGGGTCGGGCGTGCCCGTCCCCAGGGCCAGCAGCTTGGGCATCAGGTCCGCCGAGAAGGACCGGGCCGCCTCCGCGGGGACCAGGGACGGCAGGTTGTCGATGGCGATCACGTCCAGCGGGCGGGGGCCCGCGCGCAGCCTGCGGACCGGGACCGCCCAGTCGGTGAGCCGGTCGTAGACGGGCAGCAGGTGCAGCGGGGAGCCGGTGTCACAGGTGATGTCGGCGATCACCGTGAGGCGCCGTTCCCGGTCCGGGTCCAGGTCGGCCGGGGTGAGGAACGGCGGGACCGGGCGGGTGGTGAGGACCGCGTTGACGAGGATGTCGTGTCCGAGCAGGGCGGCCCGGTCCAGCCGGACGGTGTCACCGCGGTCCCACCGGCTCACCTGTACCCCGGCAATCGTCAGGGCGTCACAGGCGCCCCGGGCGCTGCGGCCGTGGCCCCCGATGACGACGGCGCGCAACTCCCCCGCCGGAGCCGGGACGGCCCGCGAGGCCCGTAATCGGGCGTCGAGCTCCTCGCGCGGGAGGGGGACCAGCGGGGCGGCGAGCCGGCCGCGGGCGTGCAGGACGGCCAGGGCGGCGCCCGCGTACCCGGCCCAGTAGCCGAAGGCCGCCAGCCTGCGCCCCTGCGCATCGGCCAGGTACTCCAGGTCGAGCAGGGTCCCGCCGCCCGCGGCGAACCGGCGCAGCAGTGCGGGGGCTTCCTCCTGGCCCTTGTAGGCGTGCCCGAAGTAGACGTGCCTGTGCCGCAAACGCTCGGGCACGGGCGGGAGTTCCTTCAATCCGAGGACGAAGGCGGAGCCCGGCGCGGAGGCGGCCCAGGCGCCGGCGGGCGCGGTACGGCAGCCCGCTTCCTCGTACTCGGTGAGCGGGAAGACCCGGTGCGCGGACTCCTCCACAGTGATCCGTACACCCTGGCGTACGAGCTGCTCGGCGTCCTGCGGGGTGAGGGGGGCGCGGCGCTCGGTGGGCCGGGTCTCTGCGCGCATCCACAACTGCGGTGACTCTGCCATCGGCGGTACCACCTGTCTGCTCAAGGACGCCCTCGGGGCGCCCGCGTGCACCATGTGACCGGGCCTCAGGATCAGTTCGCCGACCGGGTTCGGCAAGGAGTACGACAGCGCGGACGGGAGCTCACAGTTCGGGCAGCAGGGCGCGCAGGGCGGTCCGCGCGCCCTGCGCGTACGCGGCCCGCAGGGTCCCCGGGGGCATTCGGTCGCGCAGGATCCCGAGGGCGCGCGGCGCGCACGCGGCGGCCGGGCGGGTGCGGCGCACCGCGCCCAGCAGGAGCGCGGAGCTTTCGTAGTGGCCCTGGGCGGCCTCCAGTTCGGCCAGCAGCTCGGCCGAGAAGGACTGTCCCAGCCGGTCGTCCAGGGCGAGCTGGGTCTCCAGCGCGCGCAGCAGTTCGGTGCGCGCCCGCTCCGGCCGGCCCGCGCGGGACTCGGCGACGGCCCGGGCGTACCGCTCCCAGGAACGGGCCCACGGGTCGGCGTCCGCGGCAGGCGGCGCGCCGGCCTCCGCGGGAGGGGCGCCCTCCCCCGGACAGATGCCCTCCCCCGGCCCGCTCTTCGCCCGCGCTCGGGTGCCCGGAGGGCCGGTGCGGGCGAGTGCCAGCGTCCGGGCGGCCCGGAGCACCTCCCGGCCGGGCCCGAACCCGGGGTCCGGGGGCAGCAGTTCCAGTGCCTCGGCGTACTCGGCGGCGGCGTCCTCGTACCGCTCCCCCCACAGGGCCACCGTGCCGCGCACGTGGGCGAGGTAGGCCAGGCAGGCGTCCTCGCCCTCCTGTACGGCGGTGCTCCAGGCCTCCACCAGCAGCGGGTCGCAGGTGTCCGCCTCTCCGAACCCCGCCACCAGCCAGGTCGCCAGCCACAGCGCCCGGGCCGGCCGGGGCGCCGGGTGCAGGGCCAGGGCCCGTTCCAGATGGCGCCGGCCCTCCGCCACCAGCCCGCACGCCGACCACAGGAACCACAAGTCCACGGCGATCTCCAGCGCGGCCCCCGGCCCCGCGGCGGACAGCGGGTTCATCGCGGCCCGCAGCTCCGGGAGTTCGCGCAGCGCCAGTTCACGCGCCTGTGTCTGCGCCCCCTCGCGCCACAGCCCGGCGGCCTCCCGGGCGAGCCGGCGCCAGCGCTCTTGGTGGCGCAGGGCGGCGGTGTGCCCGTCGCCGCCGGAGCCGTGCGCGAGCCGCCGGGCGGCGTACACGCGCACCGAGAGCGGCAGCCGGTACCGGCCGGGTCGCTCACCGTCGGCCAGCAGGGCCGGAGCCAGCCGGGCGAGCACCCGGGCGGCGGCGTCCGGGGGGAGCTCCCCGAAGCCGCAGACCTCGGTGACGGCGGCCGCGTCGAAGGGCCCGGCGAAGACGGAGAGCCGCTCCCACAGCAGCCGCTCGGCGGGCGAGGAGAGCCGCAGGGAGCGCTCGGCGTCGACCAGGGTGGCCCGGCCGGCGCCGCCCGCGAGGAAGGCCAGGGGTTCTGCGGTGAGCCGCCGCAACGCCTGGAGGGGCGCGTACTGGTGGGCGCGCCCGGCCGCCAGCTCCAGCGCGCCGGGTATCCCGTCGAGGCTCCGGCACAGGGCGGCGACCGCGGCGGCGTTGCGTTCGGTCAGCTCGAAGAAGGGGTCGGCGCCGCGCGCCCGCTCCTCGTACAGCCGCACGGCCGCGAACCCGGCGATCGGGTCGATCGGGAGCGGTGCGGCGGGATCGGGCGGGGCGGGCGGCAACGGCAGAGGAGGTACGGCGAGTTCCGCTTCCCCGGGCAGCGCGAGCCGGCGCTGCGAGGTGATCAGCACGCGCACCCGGGGCAGCCACCGCAGCAGGTTCTCCACCAACGGGGCCGCGGCCTCGCCGAGCTGTTCGCACCCGTCGAGCACCAGCAGCACCTCGCGCCCCGCGAGCCCGTGGATCAGCCGGTGCTCCAGCACCACTCGGCGGAAGCCCGGCAGGGCGGAGACGTCCACCCAGACGGTGTCGAGGCCGTCGGCGCCCGTGACGGTGCGGACCGCGCGCACGGCGAGCCGGGTCTTGCCGATGCCCGCCGGCCCGGTGAGGGTGACGAGGCGCTCGGTGGCGAGCAGGGAGGCGGCGCGGGCCAGCTCCCGGCGGCGGCCGACGAAGCTCGACAGCTCGGCGGGCACCGCCTGACCCACGTCCGCGACGGGATCCCCCACACGTCCTCCCGCGATGTGCCGAAGCTGCGCACAACCGGCTGGTTCACCGGTTGGGGACACAAAGAGAGATGATCGGCCGAAAGCCCGGTTGACACGCCACTGACCGGGAGATCCGCCAAGGGGAGGACATGGATTCGGCCGTTTCCGCCGTGGACGACACCGACCGGGCGCTCGTCCACGCACTCCAGCTCGCGCCCCGTGCGAGCTGGGAGCGACTGGCGCCGGTGCTCGGCACGCGCCCCGACACCCTCGCGCGCCGCTGGGAGCGGCTGACCGGCGCCGGAGAGGCCTGGATATCGGGGCTCGGACTGCGTACGGGCACCAAGGCGCCCTGCATGGCGTGGGTGGAGGTGATGTGCGACGCGGGGGCCTCCCCGGCCGTGGGCGCGGCCTTGGTGGCCGATCCGCACTCGCTGGGGCTGGAGCACACCACCGGCGGCCGGGACCTGCTGGCCTTCGTGGCCGTGCCGGACCTCCACGCGCTGTACCGGTACCTGTCCTTGCGGGTGCAGCGGATCCCCGGGGTGGTCGGCACCCGTTCGTCGATGGTGACGGCGGTGCACTACGCCCCCGACCGCTGGCGCCTGGACCAGCTGACGCCGGCGCAGATCGGTTCGCTGACGGGGCGCAGCGGGCGCTCCCCGGCGCCGGGCGCGGCGGTGGCGCCGGCCGTCACCGCCATGACGCAGGAGGACCGGCCGCTGGCCCTGGCGCTGGCAGCGGATGCCCGGCGCAGTGTGGCCTCGCTGGCCCGGGAGTTCGCGATGAGCGAGTCGACCGTACGGCGGCGGCTGAGCCGGCTGGAGACGGGACAGAGCCTGCGCTACAGCTGCGCGATGGCGTCGGGGCTGTCGGGGTGGCCGGTGGCGGCGACGTTGTGGGCGGAGGTGCCCGAGTACGAGGTGGCCGAGTGTGCGGCGGCCGCCGTGGGGTTGCGGGAGACCCGGACCTGCATGTCCGTCAGCGGGCCCTGGAACTTCATGATCACCGCACGGCTGCGCACCGTCGAGGGGCTGTCGCGCTACACCTCGGAGCTGTCCCGGCGGCTGCCGGGGATGCGGATCACGGACTCCGCGGTGGCGCTGCACGTACGCAAGTCGGAGGCGCAGGTCCTGGACGAACGGGGCCGGCGGACCCATACGGTCACACCCGACATCTGGGCGGACCTGCTCCCACCGCCGGACGCTGACGACCCGGCCTGACAGCACTGAAGCACTGAGCCGGGGTACCGCGCGCGACGCCGCGGACGCCACACCCGCAGTGGGTGACGTCCGCACCGCCGCACACGGTGCCCCGGCTCGCGGACCCGGCCGTGCCGGGTCCTGCCGTCAGTGCACGAACACCGGTTCCGCGGCCGCCTCCGCGGCCGGTTCCTTCTTGGCACCGAGGTGGTTGAAGGCCAGGTTCAGCACGATGGCCACCACACAGCCCGTGCTGATTCCCGAGTCGAGGACGACCAGCATGTCCTTGGGGAAGGCGTGGTAGAAGCCGGGCGCCGCGATGGGGATCAGGCCGATGCCCACGGAGGCGGCGACGATCAGCGCGTTCTCCCCCTTCTCCATGGCCGCGCCGGCCAGGGTCTGGATGCCACTGGCGGCGACGGAGCCGAACAGGACGATGCCGGCGCCGCCGAGGACCGGCAGCGGGACCACGCCGATGACCGAGGCCGCCATCGGGCACAGGCCCAGCAGGATCAGGATTCCGCCGCCGGCGGCCACCACGAAGCGGCTGCGCACCTTGGTCATCGCGACGAGGCCGATGTTCTGCGCGAAGGCGCTGCACATGAAGCCGTTGAACAGCGGGCTGAGCGCGCTGCCGAGGGTGTCGGCGCGCAGTCCGCCCTCGATGGTCCTGGCGTCGGCGGGCCGGCCGACGATCCGGCCGAGGGCCAGGATGTCGGCGGTGGACTCCGTCATGCAGACGAGCATCACGATGCACATCGAGATGATGGCGGCGACCTGGAACTGCGGGGCGCCGAAGTGGAACGGCGTGGGGAAGCCGATGATGTCGGCGTTGCGGACGGCGTCGAAGCTGGTCATGTTCAGCGGGATCGCGATCAGCGTGCCGGCGACCAGGCCCAGCAGGATGGATATCTGCTGGAGGAACCCGCGCAGGAACTTGCGCATCACCAGCACGATCACCAGGGTGAGGGCGGCCATGCCGATGTTCTTCATCGAGCCGTAGTCGGTGGCGGTGCGGTTGCCGCCCTGCGACCAGTTGAAGGCCACCGGGAGCAGTGAGACACCGATCAGGGTGATGACCGTACCGGTGACGACGGGCGGGAAGAAGCGGACGAGTTTGCCGAAGTAGGGCGCCGCGAGGAAGCCGACGAGTCCGGCGACGATGATCGCGCCGAAGATGATGGGGATGGCGTTCGCGCCTTCGCCCTTGCCGATGGCGATCATCGGGGTGACTCCGGCGAAGGAGACGCCGTTGACGAAGGGGAGTTTGGCGCCGATCTTCCAGAAGCCGAGGGTCTGGAGGAGGGTGGCGAGTCCTGCGGTGAAGAGCGAGGCGCCCATCAGGAAGGCGGTCTCGGTGGCGGAGAGACCGACGGCGGGGCCGACGATCATCGGCGGGGCGACGACACCCGCGTACATGGCGGCCACGTGCTGCAGACCGCTCGTGAACATTTTCAGCGGAGGGAGGGTCTCGTCGACCGGGTGCTTCTCCTGCGGTACTGCGACTGCGTCTTTGCGAAACCTGGGCGCCTTGGCCACGGCTTCCTCCGGTCGGTTGAACACGTCGGCAGGGACGTGGTGTGTCAGGGAGGGGGGGCGAACGCTGTGCGAGTCGAGCCTGTCTTCGGTTGTGGCGGTGCCGTTGGTGTGGCGGTGCCGTGGCGCGGGCGCGTGGGCGGGGTGGGTTCAGCGCGGTGCGTCGTCACGTTTCACCGTGCCCGGGAGCGCCTTCGGAATGGTCCTCGGGCGCTTCCCGGGTACGGCTGCCGCGGACCCCGCTCGGGTCCGCGGCCACCGGCCGGGGGCCGTCCCCCCCGGCCGGGAATCAGGCCTGGGCGGAGATGCGCGCCAGGCGCTGCGCCTCTTCCCGAGTGGACGCGGCGATCGCGTCCTCGTCGGCGAAGAGAAGTCGGTTGTTGTCGACGATCTGCTGGCCGTTGACCAGCGAGAGGGTCACCGGGGCGGCCGCGCCGAACACGAGCGCGATGACCGGGTCGGCGATGGAGGAGTGGGCCAGCGTGCCCATGTTCCACATCACCAGGTCGGCGAGCTTGCCGGCCTCCAGCGAGCCGATGCTGTCGGCGCGGCCGAGGACCTGGGCGCCACCGTACGTGCCCAGGCGCAGGGCCTGGCGGGCATTGAGGGCCCGCTCGCGGTGGACCGGGTTCAGCCGGTTGATGAGCAGCGCGTTGCGCAGTTCGGTGTGCAGTTCACCGGACTCGTTGGAGGCGGTTCCGTCCACGCCGAGGCCGACCGGTACGCCGGCGGCGAGCATGTCCGGGACGCGGGCGATGCCGGCGGCCAGGCGGGCGTTGGAGGACGGGCAGTGCGCGACACCGGTCTTGGTGCGGGCGAACGCGGCGATGTCGGAGTCGTTCATGTGGACGCTGTGCGCCATCCACACGTCCTCGCCGAGCCAGCCGGTCGACTCGAAGTAGTCGGTCGGGCCCATGCCGAACAGTTCCTTGCAGAACTGCTCCTCCTCGACGGTCTCGCTGCCGTGGGTGTGCATGCGCACGTCCAGGCGGCGGGCCAGCTCGGCGCCCTGCTTGAGCAGTTCGGTGGAGACCGAGAAGGGGGAGCACGGCGCGACGGCGACCTGGGTCATCGCGTCGAAGGAGTGGTCGTGGTGCTTCTTGACCGTCGCCTCGGTGTCGGCGAGCGCCCCTTCGAGGGTCTCGACGGCGTGGTCCGGGGGCAGGCCGCCGTCCTTCTCGCTGCGGTCCATGGAACCGCGGGCGAGGGTGAAGCGGACGCCCATCTCGGACGCGGCGCGGATGATCGCGCCGGAGAGGTCGCCGGAGCCCTTGGGGAAGACGTAGTGGTGGTCCATGGCGGTGGTGACGCCGCCCTTGGCCATCATGGCCAGGGAGCCCTGGGCGGCCGTGTACGCCATCTGCTCGTCGATGCGCGCCCAGGTCGGGTACAGCGCGACGAGCCAGTTGAAGAGGTTGTGGTCGGTGGCCAGACCGCGCGTGATCCACTGGTAGAAGTGGTGGTGCGTGTTCACCAGACCGGGGGTCACGAGGTGCCCGGTGCCGTCGATCCGGCGGACGACGTTCTCCAGGTTCCCGGGAGCCCTGCCCGCGCCGATGGACTCGATCCTGTTGCCGGCGACGACGATGTGACCCGAGGCGTATTCGGTGTCGTTGGCGTCGACGGTCGCGATCGCACAGTTCTCGATGACGATGCGCTCGGCGGCGCTGTCCGGGGCTGCTGATGCTGCCATGGGACGTCCTCGTGCTTTCAGTGGCGGTGCGGGCCGGCAAACCCAGGGGAATTGAGTGCCGGAGCCGGGGGCCTGACAGCTGACAGTACTGCCGCCCCGTGTGATGCGTCCGGGTGCCGATTCGGGAAGCTGTGGAGTGTCGCGCCGTCCCGGGGCCACTGCGGAGCCCCGGGACGACGCGTCCCGCATCAGAGGTTGGTCATGTCCACGGGGATACGGGCGTCGACGCCGTCGCGGAGGACCGTCGCCTCGATCAGACCGTACGGCCGGTCCGCGGCGAAGTAGACCTCGTTGTCGTTCTTGAGGCCGAAGGGCTCCAGGTCGACGAGGAAGTGGTGCTTGTTCGGGAGCGAGAAGCGGACCTCGTCGATCTCCGAACGGTGGTTGATGATGCGCGAACCCATCTGGTACAGGGTCTGCTGGAGCGACAGGGAGTAGGTCTCCGCGAAGGCCTCGAGCATGTGCTTGCGGGTCTCGGCGTAGGACTTCTCCCAGTTCGGCATCCGCTGCTCGTCATCCGACCAGTTGAAGCGCCAGCGGGCCGAGACCTGGGTGGCCAGGATGCGGTCGTAGGCCTCCTTCAAGGTCGTGTACTTGTCCTTCACGTACCCCCAGAACTCGGAGTTCGTGGAGTTCATGACGACGAGGTCCTTGAGGCCGGAGATGACCTCCCAGTTGGTGCCGTCGTACGTGACCTGCGTGACCCGGGTCTCCTGGCCCTGGCGCACGAAGGAGTGCTTCACCTCGTCCGACCCGATGAACTTCGAGTTGGCGTCGGAGGTGGGGATCCGGTCCCAGGCGTACTCCTCGATCCGGATGCGCGCACGCTGGATCGGCTCCTGGCTGTTGACGAACCAGCGCGCCAGGTGGATGCCGAACTGCTCGGCGGACTCGATGCCGTGCTCCTTGGCGAAGGCGTACACCGTGTTCTTGGTGGTGTCCGTCGGGAGGCAGTTGGCGTTCGAGCCGGAGTAGTGGACGTCGTCCATGTCGCCCGAGAGGGCGACGGAGACGTTCAGGTCCTTGATGTGGTGGGTGTCGCCGTCCCGCGTGATCTTGACTACGCGGTTCTCTGCTTTGCCGTACTGGTTCTGGCCGAGAATCGTGGGCATGTCTGCTAGCTCCCTCGGTAAACGGAGTAGCCGAACGGGTTGAGCAGCAGCGGTACGTGGTAATGCTCGCCCGGGTTCACCGCGAAGGTGATGGTGACCTCGGGGAAGAACGCACCGCTGTCCCTTACGCGGGGGGCGTCCTGCTGCGCCTCGGCTTGCTTGTTCGAACTGTTCTCGCCCAAGCCGTTCCTGGACGAGAAGTACGTCTCGGTCTCGAAGTCGAGACGCACGTGGGTGGTGCCCTCCGGCAGGGCCGGGAGGTCCTTGCAGCGGCCGTCCGCGTCGGTGGCGGAGCCGCCGAGGTCCTTCCACTCCCCGTCGAGGCCCGTGCGGGCGGACAGGGAGATGGCGACGCCCTCGGCGGGGCGGCCGATGCTGGTGTCCAGGATGTGCGTGGACACCGAAGCCGTGGTGTCGGTGCTCATGCGCTCTCTTCCTCCACGAGTCGGGTCAGACGGATCCGGTTGATCTTCACGAGCTCGCCGCGGGCGGTCTCCCGCTCCTGCTCCGGCGAGTTGCCGATCCGTACCTTGACCGCGTCCCGCATGAACTCGCCGGTCGCGCCGGTGGCGCAGATGAGGAAGACGTGGCCGAACTTCTCCTGGTACGCCAGGTTGAGTTCGAGGAGCTCGGCCCGCAGCTCCTCCGAGGCGCCGGCCATGCCGCGCTGCTCGCGGGCGGAGGTCGGGTCTCCCGGCTTCGGGCGACCGATCGGCGCGTGTCCCGCCATCGCCTCGGCCAGGTCCTCGGCGGTGAGCTCCGCCATGGCGGACTCGTTGGCCGAGAAGAGCGCCTCGACGGTGGTGAAGGGGCGCTGGGCGAGCAGCTTGCTCCCCCATGCCGAACTGGCGCACACCTCGTGCAGCACGGCCGTGGCCGCACTGTCGTCCAAGGCGTTGAACCGGGTGAGACCCGGGGTCGGACTCGAAGTCACGGTAGGCCTCCGTGGCCTGTTGTTGCTTTTGACGGGCTGCGCATAGCTAACGCCCTCGACAACACCCCGTCAACACTTTGTTGAAACTTCCCGTACACAAAAGCCGCCGCCCGGGTGAATCGGGGCGGCGGCTCGTCACGGCGGGTCAGCGGGTGTTCACCGCGGGCTGTCCTTCTCCGCCGCCTTGGCGGGGCTGGAGTCCCTGTTCAAGTAGTTGTAGACGGTGAAGCGGCTCACGCCCAGGGCGCTCGCGACCGTCTCCACGCCGTGCCGTACGGAGAAGGCACCGCGCGCCTCCAGTATGCGCACCACGTCCTGCTTGGACTTCCGGTCGAGCTGCGCCAACGGTACGCCGTGCCGGCGCTCCAGCGCCGCCAGGATGTGGTCGAGCGAGTCGGAGAGCTGGGGCAGGCGCACGGCGAGCAGCTCCTGGCCCTCCCAGCTGAGCACGACGTCGTCGGGCTGCGCCTGGGCCGGGTCCATCAGCTCGCCGCCCATCGCGTCCACCAGCGGCTTGACGGCGGCGACGAAGGGGTGGTCACGGGGCTCGGTCATGGCGTGGTGTCCTCCGCGATCACATTGACCTGGAGCGACACTCGCGTGGCCCCGGCCTCCAGCGCGTTGCGCAGCAGCGCGGCCACGGCCGTCAGCACCTCGCCGGACTCCCCTTCGGCGGTGTTGCCGAAGGGACCGACGTCCACCGCGTCGAGCCGGGCCTTCTGGATGACCTCGCGCGCGGCCACGGCGTGATCAGGAGCCTCTTCGAGGTCGAAGGGCTCGGTCGTGAACTCCACTCTCAATCGCACGCGGGCCAAGCTACCCCGCAGCTGGGACTTTTCGGCAGTGCGCACTTGACAGCCACGCGAACCTCGATGCAGTCTTCCATCAAGCAGAAACTAACTTCCGCAATACGGAAGGAGCGCACACCCCTCATGGGATACACGGACCAGCGCTTCGATGTGAACCTTTCGATCCTCTTCACGGAACTCCCGCTCCTGGAGCGTCCCGCGGCTGCCGCCGCGGCGGGCTTCACGGCGGTCGAGCTGTGGTGGCCCTGGATCGAGACCCCCACTCCCGCCCAGGCGGAGCTCGACGCCCTCAAGAAGGCTCTTGAGGACGCGGGCACCCAGCTGGTGGGCCTGAACTTCTACGCCGGCCGGCTGCCGGGCCCGGACCGCGGCGCGGTCTCGGTGCCCGGTGAGGAGTCGGACCGCTTCAACGCCAACATCAACGTGGCCGCCGACTTCGCGGCCTCGGTCGGCTGCAAGGCGCTGAACGCCCTCTACGGCAACCGCGTCGACGGCGTGGACCCCGCGGTCCAGGACGAGCTGGCGCTCGAGAACCTGGTCACGGCCGCCAAGGCCGCGGACCGGGTGGGCGCGATCCTCCTGATCGAGACCCTCAACAAGCCGGAGTCCCCGCTCTACCCGCTGGTGAGCGCCCCGGCCGGCATCGAGATCGTGGACAAGGTCAACGAGGCCACCGGTCTCGGCAACGCCAAGTTCCTTCTCGACCTGTACCACCTGGCGATGAACGATGAGGACCTCAGCGAGGTCATCGAAAAGTACGCCGCCAAGACCGGGCACGTCCAGATCGCCGACAAGCCGGGCCGCGGTGCCCCCGGCACCGGCGAGCTGCCCCTCGAAGAGCTCCTCGACCAGCTCAAGAAGGCCGGATACGAGGGCTACGTGGGCCTGGAGTACAAGGCAGCGGACGCCGCCGCGTCGTTCGCATGGCTGCCGGCCGAGGCCCGCGCCGCCAAGTAGGCGGACCAAGTCCGGGCGATCAGCCAGGCACTCCCCGCACTTTTCGTACAAAGCATTAAGAGAAGGACCCTCATCATGAGCACCTCCACTGCGCTTCCCTCGATCGCCTGGATCGGCCTCGGCATCATGGGCTCCCCCATGTCCGAGAACCTGATCAAGGCCGGCTACTCGGTCACCGGCTACACGCTGGAGCAGGACAAGCTGGAGCGCCTGGCCGCCGCCGGCGGCACCGCGGCCGGCTCGATCGCCGAGGCCGTCAAGGACGCCGACGTGATCATCACGATGGTGCCCGCTTCGCCGCACGTCGAGGCCATCAACTACGGCCCCGAGGGCATCCTCGCGAACGCCAAGTCCGGCGCGCTGATCATCGACATGTCGTCGATCACCCCGCAGACCTCGGTCGACCTCGCGAAGAACGCCGCCGAGAAGGGCATCCGCGTCATCGACGCCCCGGTGTCCGGCGGCGAGGCCGGCGCCATCGAGGCCGTCCTGTCGATCATGGTGGGTGGCGAGCAGGCCGACTTCGACGCGGCCCTGCCGATCCTGGAGACGCTCGGCAAGACCATCGTGCTGTGCGGCCCGCACGGCTCCGGCCAGACGGTGAAGGCCGCCAACCAGCTCATCGTCGCGGTGAACATCCAGGCGTGCGCCGAGGCCGTCGTCTTCCTCGAGAAGTCGGGCGTGAACCTCCAGGCCGCGCTGGACGTCCTCAACGGCGGTCTGGCCGGCTCCACGGTCCTGACCCGCAAGAAGGACAACTTCCTGAACCGCGACTTCAAGCCCGGTTTCCGGATCGACCTGCACCACAAGGACATGGGCATCGTCACCGACGCCGCCCGCAACGTCGGTGCGGCCCTCCCGGTCGGCGCGGTCGTCGCCCAGCTGGTCGCCTCGCTGCGCGCCCAGGGCGACGGCGGGCTGGACCACTCCGCCCTGCTCCGCGCGGTCGAGCGCCTCTCCGGCGCGCAGGTCTGATCACGGCCTGAACCCTCCCCCTCAGGGGGACACGAGTTTCGGATGGTGCCGGTGCTGACACCTGTCCTGTCGCGCCCAAGCGCCGGCACCGTCCGGATCACCTCCACTCTCTTTCTTTCAACAAACTGTTGACGTCGTGTTCACGCCGAAATTAGGCTGTTCCGCATGACGGAAGACGCCTTCCGTCTCAGCAGTCACCCGTACGGAAGGTCACCATGTCGAAGCGCACGCTGACGACCGAGTCCGGCGCCCCGGTCGCCGACAACCAGAACTCCGCCACCGCCGGCGTCGGTGGCCCGCTCCTGATCCAGGACCAGCAGCTCCTTGAGAAGCTCGCCCGCTTCAACCGCGAGCGCATCCCGGAGCGCGTGGTGCACGCCCGCGGCTCGGCCGCGTACGGCTACTTCGAGGTGACCGACGACGTCACCGCGTACACCAGCGCCGCATTCCTGGACACGGTCGGCAAGAAGACCGAGACCTTCCTGCGGTTCTCCACCGTCGCCGACTCCCTCGGTGGCGCGGACGCCGTCCGCGACCCGCGTGGCTTCGCGCTCAAGTTCTACACCGAAGAGGGCAACTACGACCTCGTCGGCAACAACACCCCGGTGTTCTTCATCAAGGACCCGATCAAGTTCCCCGACTTCATCCACTCCCAGAAGCGCGACCCCTTCACGGGCAAGCAGGAGCCGGACAACGTCTGGGACTTCTGGGCGCACGCCCCCGAGGCGACGCACCAGATCACCTGGCTGATGGGTGACCGCGGCATCCCGGCGTCGTACCGCCACATGAACGGCTACGGCTCCCACACCTACCAGTGGACGAACGAGAACGGCGAGGCCTTCTTCGTCAAGTACCACTTCAAGACGAACCAGGGCATCCGCTGCCTGTCGTCCGAGCAGGCCGCCGAGCTCGTCGGCAAGGACGCCAACTCGCACCAGACCGACCTGCTCCAGGCCATCGAGCGCGGCGTGAACCCGAGCTGGACCCTCTACGTCCAGATCATGCCGGCCGCCGAGGCCGCGGACTACCGCTTCAACCCGTTCGACCTCACCAAGGTGTGGCCGCACGCCGACTACCCGCTCCAGCGAGTGGGCCGTCTGGTCCTCGACCGCAACCCGGACAACGTCTTCGCCGAGGTCGAGCAGTCCGCGTTCTCGCCGAACAACTTCGTCCCGGGCATCACCGCCTCGCCGGACAAGATGCTCCAGGGCCGCCTGTTCGGGTACGCCGACGCCCAGCGCTACCGCCTCGGTGTGAACCACACCGTGCTGCCGGTCAACGCCCCGAAGGCGACGAAGGCCGACAACTACGGCCGCGACGGCGTCATGGCGCTGCGCAACGGCTCGCGCCACGACAAGAACTACGAGCCCAACTCGTACCAGGGTCCGGCCGAGACCGGTCTCGCGCTCGGCGCCCCGAAGGCCGTCTCCGGCTACACGGGCACCCACGAGGCCCCGGCCCACACGAAGGACGACAACTTCTTCCAGGCCGGCGAGCTCTACCGGCTGATGTCGGAGGCCGAGAAGCAGCGTCTGGTGGCGAACATCGCCGGAGGCCTGTCGCAGGTCACCCTCGAAGACGTCATCGAGAAGAACCTGGCTCACTTCCACGCCGCGGACGCCGACTACGGCCGCCGCGTCGAGGAGGCCGTCCGCGCCCTGCGCGACGCCTGAGCCACCCAGTTGTACCGGGGGCCTGACGGGAGGTCATGCCCCGGGTGCTGAGCCCGAACCGCGTACCCGGATGAGGGGTGGTGCGCGGTGAGGGCGGACAGCGCCGGCCCTTGCGGCCGGCGCCGCGTGAGGACCGTGGCGAGCGTGCGAGCCAGTGCGGTGGTAATGGGTTCCGAGGCCCGTCTCTTGACCTGAGGGAGACGACGCCGGAGTTCTCGTCGCCCGCCCGCCACGGTCCCGGCAACTCGTGTACAGGGGCTACGCACAGAGCCCCCTGTACACGAGCCCCGACTCCGCCCGGCGGTGCGAACGTCCTGTCGCGCCAGCCTCGCACCGTCGGGCGGTCACAACCCAAAGCGCCGAGTCACGGACGGTCCCGTGGCTCGGCGCTTTGTCATGCTCGGGCGTACCGGGGGCCATGGGGGCGACGCGTACCCCGCCCCCTGCGGCGAGAGGCCGAGCGGCCCCTGGAGGAAGAGGGAGAGCACCAGCACGAGGCCGGTGAACGAGGCGAAGAAGACGAGGGCGACCACGATCCCGCAGGTGTAGCCGCGGTTGACCAGCGGGCCGGGCGCCATGAGCGTCGAAGGGGATGCTGCAGGACGCGGCCATGCCGTGTAGACCGAGATTCGTGGAGAGCCCGATGAGGCAGGCGATCAGGTCGGTGGCGACCTTCTCCAGCAGCGAGACAACACCCGACGCGTCCTTGTACGTCTACGTCCCGCAGCGCGAGGTACTGCTGCGGCTGATGCACGACGCGGTGATCGCGACCGTGCCGCTGCCCGGGCTCCCGGCCGATCCCCCGGGGGACTGGCGTACCCGGCTGACCGCCCTCGTCACCGACGTGGTGCACGCCCTCAACGCCCACCCCGGCATCGGGCGGGTCTCCCTCGGCTCCATCCCCGCAACGCCCGCCTGGCTCGGCCTCTTCGACCGCATCCTCGGCCTGCTGCTGGCCGGGGGTGTGGAACGTCGACGGGCCGCCTGGGGACGCGACCTGATCGCCCTGTACATCGGCGCGGTCACCTACGAGGTCTCCGTCGCCACTCCCCATGCGGGCGGCGAACCGGACGCATTGCAGGAGGCCCTCGAACACCGGCACGCCCGTGTCTCCATCGAGGAGCGGCTGGCCGGCCTCGACCCGGCCCGCTATCCGCATCTCGCGTCGAGCGCCGCGGAGTTGGCCGCCGGTCCGGCCGCGGCGCGGCTCGCCCTCGGCGTGGAGGTACTGATCGACGGCCTCGCCCTCGGCTGAGCCGGGGACGGGGAACTGAGCCGGGGACGGCGAACGGCCCCTGGAAACCGGGCGGATTCCAGGGGCCGTTCGTTCGTGCGTGCGTGCGTCAGGGGGACTGTGGGATCAGACCGTGATCGGGCGGATCGCGGTCGGGGCGTGGCCCGGCTCGGTCGCCAGCTCCTCGAACTCGGTGACGTCGCTCATGTCGACCGTCTTGCTCATCGAGATGTTGGTGACGCGCTCCAGGATCGCCTCGACGACGACCGGGACGCTGTACTCGGCGGCCAGCTTCTTGGCCTCCTCGAAGGCGGCGCCCAGCTCGTTCGGGTCGGTGACGCGGATCGCCTTGCAGCCGAGGCCCTCCACGACCTTGACGTGGTCGACGCCGTAGACGCCCAGCTCCGGCGCGTTGATGTTCTCGAACTCCAGGTTGACCTCGAAGTTGATGCCGAGACCACCCTGCGCCTGGCGGATCAGGCCCAGGTAGGCGTTGTTCACGAGGACGTGGACGTACGGGATCTTGTGCTGCGCGCCGACGGCCAGCTCCTCCAGCATGAACTGGAAGTCGTAGTCGCCGGAGAGCGCGACGACCGGGTTCTCCGGGTCGGCGGAGGCGACGCCCAGCGCGGCCGGGATGGTCCAGCCGAGGGGGCCGGCCTGGCCGCAGTTGATCCAGTGGCGCGGCTTGAAGACGTGCAGCATCTGCGCACCGGCGATCTGGGACAGACCGATGGTGGTGACGTAGCGGGTCTCCGGGCCGAACGCCTTGTTCATCTCCTCGTAGACGCGCTGCGGCTTCATGGGGATGTCGTCGAAGTGCGTACGGCGCTGCAGCGAGCCCTTGCGCTCCAGGTGCGAGGCGACCCAGGTGCTGTAGTCGGGGAGCTTGCCCTCGGCCTTGAGCTCCTTGGCGATCTCGATGAAGAGCTCCAGCGCCGCCTTGGCGTCGGAGGCGATGCCGAAGTCCGGGGCGAAGATCTTGCCGATCTGGGTGGGCTCGATGTCGACGTGGACGAACTTGCGGTCGCCGAGGTAGGCGTCCAGGTTGTAACCGGTGTGACGGTTGGCCCAGCGGTTGCCGATGCCGAGGACGAAGTCCGACTCCAGGAAGGTCGCGTTGCCGTAGCGGTGCGAGGTCTGGACGCCGACCATGCCGGCGCTCAGCTCGTGGTCGTCGGGGATGACGCCCCAGCCCATCAGGGTGGAGATGACCGGGACGTTGGTCAGCTCGGCGAACTCGACCAGCAGGTCGGAGGCGTCGGCGTTGATGATGCCGCCACCGGCCACGATCAGCGGGCGCTCGGACTCCAGCAGGAAGCGGACGGCCTTCTCCGCCTGGGCGCGGGTGGCGCGCGGCTTGTAGACCGGCAGCGGCTCGTAGGTCTCGGGGTCGAACTCGATCTCGGTCAGCTGGACGTCGATCGGCAGGTCGATCAGGACCGGGCCCGGGCGGCCGGAGCGCATCAGGTGGAAGGCCTCCTGGAAGACGCCCGGAACCTGGGCGGCCTCCAGGACGGTCGTGGCCTTCTTGGTGACCGGCTTGGCGATCGAGGCGATGTCGACGGCCTGGAAGTCTTCCTTGTGGAGCTTGGCGACCGGGGCCTGGCCGGTGATGCACAGGATCGGGATGGAGTCCGCGATCGCCGAGTACAGGCCGGTGATCATGTCGGTGCCGGCCGGGCCGGAGGTGCCGATGCAGACGCCGATGTTGCCGGGCGCGGTGCGGGTGTAGCCCTCCGCCATGTGCGAGGCGCCCTCGACGTGGCGGGCGAGGGTGTGCTTGATGCCACCGACGTTCTTGAGCTCGCGGTAGAACGGGTTGATCGCAGCGCCGGGAACGCCGAACGCGTGCGCGACACCCTCGCGCTTGAGGATCTCCACTGCAGCGGCGGCGGCTGTCATACGAGGCATCGAGGTCTCCTGCGGTGTGGCGGTCAGGCAGTTTCCGTCATACGGAAGTTTTGTTCTGCTATACGGAACAAACTAAGCGGCGAGTTCTGCGCACGTCAAGGCGCTTCGGCACCCCGGAAACCACCAAAAGCCGCGTCTCGGTCGGTCGGTCGCACAAATCGCCGTCCCCGCGGCGGGAAATCGGAGCGACGCCGCCCGGGCCCGTCGCGCGTCGTGGACCATGGACGTACGCACAGCGACGGAGGGGGTCCTTGTCCCATGGCGGAAGCGGTACCGGTGCGGTGTCCGGCGTGCCAGCGCGAGAACGGCTATACGGCGCCGGTCTATCCGTGCGCGTGCGGGAGTCCGGTCACCCCGGCGCTGGACCTCGCGGCGCCACCGCAGCCGCTGACGCACCGGACGTGGACGGACGGCTGGGTCACGGTGCGGTGCGCGGCCTGCGGGCGCGAGAGCGAGTGGCCGCACCCGGAGGTGGGGTGCGCCTCGTGCGGGACGGTGGTGCTGATCCCGGTGCACGCGCCGGAGCCGCCGCGGGCGGCCGCCGGTCCGAGGGGTGCCGCGGGCGCGGGTGAGGACGTACGCCCGGACGGCACCGGGACCCTCGATCCGGGCCCGGCCGCTCGACGGCGGACGGGGCCGGATCCCGCTTCGCCGCCGGCCGGGCCGGTGTCGCGTCCGCCGTTCCGGCCCGTGACCATCCGTACGGCCCGGGACGCGGTGGCGACGGCCGCGCTGTACCTGCGCTGGCTCGGCTTCCAGGACGTGCGGCAGCCGGACGGGCCGCCGATACCGTCGGCGGCGGTGGACCTGCGGGCTCCAGGGGTGGTCGCCCAGGTGGACCCGAGTACGGCGCCGGCCGGGCTGCGGGCGGTGGAGTGCGTATGGCTGAACGGGCTGACGGCCTCCGCGACGAGCGTCTACTTCTCCCTCGCCGGGTACACCTCGGACGCCCTGGCGCGCGCCGACGACCTGGGGATACCGCTGTTCGTCATGGACCTCACGGGCATGCCGCAGCCCGTCAACGACCCGGCGGACGCACTGGTCGGCACGGGGCCATAGGCTCGGGTCATCGCGTAGTCGCGTCCGCTGAGGAGAACGAGCCCGATGAGCCTGTACGACATCCCGCTGACCACCCTGTCCGACGAGCCCACCAGCCTGGCCGCCCACAAGGGCAAGGCGATCCTGCTGGTGAACACCGCCTCGCAGTGCGGCCTCACCCCGCAGTACTCGGGGCTGGCCCGGCTGCAGTTCAAGTACGAGGAGAAGGGCTTCACGGTCATCGGCGTGCCGTGCAACCAGTTCGGCGGCCAGGAGCCGGGCTCGGCGGACGACATCCAGACGTTCTGCGCGGCGGGCTTCGGCGTGACGTTCCCGATGCTGGAGAAGTCCGAGGTCAACGGTGAGAACCGGCACCCGCTGTACCAGGAGCTGGTGAAGACCCCGGACGCGGACGGGGAGGCGGGGGACATCCAGTGGAACTTCGAGAAGTTCCTGATCTCCCCCGCCGGTGAGGTCGTGGCGCGCTTCCGCCCGCGCACCGAGCCCGAGGCGCCCGAGGTGATCGCGGCGATCGAGGCGCAGCTGCCGGCTTGATCGCCTGATCGCCTGATCGGCGTCAGGCGGGGCCGGGCCGGGGCCCGGCACGGCCTTAGCGGAGGTCGGCCTCGTCGTACTCCGCCGTCGAGCCGGCCTCGGTCAGCTCCCGCAGCTCCACCCGGCGGATCTTTCCGGACACGGTCTTCGGGAGCGGGCCGAACTCGATCCGGCGGATCCGCTTGTACGGGGACAGCACGGCCCGGGAGTGCTCGAACAGCACCCGGGCCGTCTCCTCCCCCGGCTCCCAGCCGGCGGCGAGCGTGACGTACGCCTTGGGGACGGCGAGCCGCAGCGCGTCCGGGGCCGGGACGACGGCCGCCTCGGCGACTGCCTCGTGCTCCAGCAGGGCGCTCTCCAGCTCGAACGGGCTGATCTTGTAGTCGGAGGCCTTGAAGACGTCGTCGGACCGGCCCACGTAGGTCAGGTAGCCGTCGGCGTCGCGCGAGGCGATGTCACCGGTGCGGTAGAGGCCGCCCGCCATCGCCTCGGCCGTCCGCTCGGGGTCGTCGCGGTAGCCCGTCATCACCCCGGCGGGCCGGGTGCGCAGGTCCACGCAGATCTCGCCCTCGTCGGGGGACTCCTTTCCGGTGACGGGGTCCAGGAGCACGATCTCGTAGCCGGGCGCCGGGCGGCCCATCGAGCCGGGCTTGACCGGCGCGCCCGGGAAGTTGCCGATCTGCAGCGTGGTCTCGGTCTGGCCGAATCCGTCGCGGATGGTCACGCCCCAGGCCTCGCGGACCTTCTCGATGACCTCCGGGTTGAGCGGCTCGCCCGCGGCGACGGCCTCGCGCGGCGGGTTGCGCAGCAGGCCCAGGTCGGACTGGATCAGCATCCGCCAGACCGTCGGCGGGGCGCAGAAGGTGGTGACGCCGCCCCGGTCCATCTCCGCCATCAGCCGCTCGGCGTCGAAGCGGGCGTAGTTGTACACGAACACGGTCGCGCCCGCGTTCCAGGGCGTGAAGAGGTTGGACCAGGCGTGCTTGGCCCAGCCGGGCGAGGCGATGTTGAGGTGGACGTCGTCGGGGCGCAGCCCGGCCCAGTACATGGTGGACAGGTGCCCGATGGGGTACGACGCGTGCGTGTGCTCGACCAGCTTGGGGCGGGCGGTGGTGCCGGAGGTGAAGTAGAGCATCAGGGGGTCGCCCGCCAGGGTCTCGCCGTCGGGCGTGAAACCGCTGTCCGCCTGGTACATGTCCTCCAGGCGGCGCCACCCGGTGGGCACCTGGGGCCCGGCGGCGATACGGGTGTAGGTGCCGGGCACCTCGTCGAACTTGCCGGTGTCCTCGGTGCGCACGATGACGTGGCGCACCTGCCCGCGCTCGATCCGGTCGCGCAGGTCGGCCGCGCCGAGCAGCGGGGTGGCGGGGATGACCACCGCGCGCAGTTTCATCGCGGCGAGCATCACCTCCCACAGCTCGCGCTGGTTGCCGAGCATCAGCAGGATCCGGTCGCCCGCGCCGACGCCCTGGTCGCGCAGCCAGTTGGCCGCCGCGCCCGAGCGTACGGCCAGCTCCCCGAAGGAGATCCCGCGGCTCGTGCCGTCTTCCTCGACGATCCGCAGGGCGTCGGCGCCGTTCCCGGTGGCGATGTGGTCGAACCAGTCCAGGGCCCAGTTGAAGCGCTCGGGGCGGGGCCAGGTGAAGCCGGCCCGGGCGGCTTCGTAGTCCCCGCGGCGTTCGAGCAGGAAGTCACGGGCGGCCAGGAACTGTGCGGTGGCGCTGTTCTCCGTCATATGAGGAATCGTGCCGCGTGGCGCTGTGGATCACTAGGGCGACGTCAGCCCCGAATGGATCCGAAGCGGATGCGGCCCGGCCCGGCGGGGGTCTTGAGGGTGTCGGAGGTGTCGGGGGTCGTGTGGGTGTCGGGGGACCCGCGGGTCTCGGGGGTCTCGGGGGTCTCGGGGGTCTCGGGGGTCTCGGGGGTCTCGGGGGTTCCCATCTCCACGAGGAGCCGTTCCCCTTCGGCGGCGATCTCCTCCTCGGCCGCCTTCGGCACCGGGTCGAACAGCTCGACGGTGAGCACCCCCGCGTCCGCTTTCCAGAGCCCGGCGAGGAACCCGTCGAGGAGGAGGGTGCGGTGGGCCTGGTTGCCCGACCAGCTGCGCCCCTTGAGCTCCGGGGGGACGACGCGGGTGCGGTCGGCGTGCGAGAGCAGCAGGTTGTCGAACTCGGGGAGGAAGCGGGGCGGGGCGGGGGTGTCCGGATCGGGGCGGGGCGCGTCGGGGAGGTCGAACAGCTCGACGCCGGTCTCGTCACGGAAGACGGCCAGGCGTGGCCGCAGCCGCTCGAAGGCCTCCCGGAGCCGGGTGAGGCCCGCCCAGGTCTGCATGTCCTTCACGGAGGCGGGTCCGAAGGCGCCGAGGTAGCGCAGCACCACGTCGTCCAGGCGCTGGGGCTCCCCGGCCGGCCGCCCCAGCCAGTGCTCGGCCGTGGTGAGCCGGACCTGGCCGCTGCGGCCCCACACGCCGCGCGGCGTGACCTGTACGAGCGGGAGCCGGCAGCGGGCGGCGACGGACAGGGCCTGCGGGTCGGCGTCCGGCCAGTGGGTGAGGAGTTCCTCCCGGATCTCCCCCATGGTGCGCGGCTCGGCTTCGACGAAGGCCCGCGCGGTCCGCGCCAGCCGGTCCAGGTCGACACCGGTGAGCCCGGAGCGGAAGCTCCCGAGCTCCCGGTCGCGGGCGTGCTGGACGAGCGGCCTGAGGGTGAGGGCGTCGTGCGCGGTGTGGGTGTGGAGGGTGGAGCGCATCGTGACCATGCGGACCACCTCCCGGGACTCCATCAGCCCGGCCAGTTCCGCGGGGCGGAAGCCGGCGAGGCGGGCGTGCAGCTGGAAGTAGGGCGGCTGGACGTTCTGCGCCTGGAGCCCGACGAGGTGCGAGACGGCGTCGACCGCGGGCATTCCGGCGCGGTGCAGCAGCAGCTGGCGCGCGAGCGTGGCACGGTTCAGTGCACGGGCGCCGAGGACGGGGCGGGTGGTCGAGGAGGCCATGACGGCACGCTAACGCGGCTCGCGGACACCCTCTGTCCGCGACTTCCACGACCGCCGCCCCGTTTGCCCGTATATCTTGCTGTCTGCCCATAAGATTCGCTCACCCCCGGGAGCTGACTGCGATGCCGGAGCGCCCAGACCGCCGCCCCCCGCCGCGCACGGGCCGACCGCGCCCCTCCGCACCGACGCCGTCGGACCACCGCAGCGTGGTCGACTCCGCGGTCTACCGTGACGGCCGCCGCGTGGCCTCCCCCGCCACGCTCGCCGACACCTTCCGGCAGCTGCGCGAACAGCCCGACGGCATGGCGTGGATCGGCCTGCACCGCCCGACCGAGTCCGAACTCCACTCCCTGGCTGCCGAGTTCAACCTGCACCCACTGTCGATCGAAGACGCCCTGGAGGCCCACCAGCGCCCCAAGCTGGAACGCTACGGCGACACCCTCTTCGTCGTCCTGCGCGCCGCCCGCTACCTGGACGCGCCGGAGGAGGTGGAGTTCGGCGAACTCCACGTCTTCGTCGGCCCGGACTTCCTCATCACGGTCCGCCACGGCGCGGCCCCCGACCTCTCCGCGGTCCGCCGCCGCATGGAAGCCGCCCCGGAACTGCTCTCCCTGGGCCCGGAGGCCGCCCTCTACGCCATCCTCGACGCGGTGGTCGACGGCTACGCCCCGGTGGTGGCGGGAGTCCAGAACGACATGGACGAGATCGAGACGGAGGTCTTCAGCGGCGACCCCGAGGTCTCGCGCCGCATCTACGAACTCTCCCGTGAAATGGTCGAGTTCCAGCGCGCCACCCGCCCCCTGGTCGGCATGCTCCACGGCCTCATGGCGGGCTTCGCCAAGTACGGCACGGACGAGGAACTCCAGCGCTACCTCCGCGACGTCGCCGACCACGTCACCCACACCAGCGAACGCGTGGACGGCTTCCGCCAGGCCCTCACCGAAATCCTCACGGTCAACGCCACCCTGGTCTCCCAACAACAGAACGCGGAAATGCGCGCCCTGGCCGAAGCGGGCTTCGAGCAGAACGAGGAGATCAAGAAGATCTCCTCCTGGGCCGCCATCCTCTTCGCCCCCACCCTGGTCGGCACCATCTACGGCATGAACTTCGAAACCATGCCCGAACTCCACTGGGCGGCGGGCTACCCCTTCGCAATCCTGCTGATGGCGGTTGTCTGCACGAGCCTCTACATCATCTTCAAGAAGCGCGACTGGCTGTAGCGAACCAGCACGGAAACTTGGGCGACGAGCACGCGCTCGTCACGACCGCCGCCAGGGCCGTCGGCCGTCGGCCGTCGGCGTCGCCAGCTTCTTCGCCCGAGCCGCCCTCAAGGCGGTCTGCGGCCTCAGGATCGCCCTGCAGATGTGCTGCGATCACTCCTGAGTGCGCGGAGCATGGTGGTGTACACCGGAGCATCGGGGAACGGCTGCTGGTCGCCGATGTGCTGGTACCCCCAACTCTGGTAGAGGGCCTTCACCTTCGGGTGTCCGGGCTCGACGAGCAGCGTGACGCGCTCCTCGGTGCGACCGGCCAGCAGTTCCTCGTGGATGCGGTGCGCAAGCCCAGTGCCCCTCCAGGGAACCCGGACCATGATCTCGAAGAGGGCGAGGGTTCGAGTACCGTCCTCGGTCGTGTCCACCTCGGGAAGCGGCTGGAGCATGTGAGCCCACCAGCCGGTGTTCTGGGGCAGGGCCGCGGCGTAGGCGTAGCCGGCGGCCTCGCCACCGTCGTAGGCGACCACGGCCTCCCAGGACGGGCGGGAGGAGTGGCCGGTGAGACGACCCTCGAAGCGGTCGACGGAGAAGAACGGGTCCTCACCGATCTCCTTCTCGTACACCTCGGCGTACACGCCGACCAGGGTGGGGCGGATGGTGGGCAGCTGGTCGGTGCCGTATCGGTGGAGGGTGATCTCCGGGGTGGGCATGGTGCTCCTTGTCGCGTGCGGGTTCAGGCAGTGCGGGTGCGGTCGTTCCACTGGCGGGTGACGGCGGACTTGGGGGCCGCTTGGTTGAGTGCGGAGGTGAAGCTGCCCAGGAGGTGGGGGACGCGGCCGGCGTCGGCGCCGGTCGGGGCGATGACGCGGGTGGCGGTGGCCACGGCCTGCTCGACATCGCCCTGCGCGACCTGCGCGAGGGCCGCTTGGGACAGGTAGTAGGCGCGGTTGCGGTGCTGGTCGTCGCGGAGGTCGGCGATGCACCGGTGGGCATGAAACTCGGCCTTCTCCGCCTCGCCGAGCCGGTAATGGGTGATGCCGGTCAGGCCGTGGAGCTCGCCCCGGGTGTAGAAGGCGACGGAGGACGGACGGGCCTCGGCGGGATCGGCTCGGTCGTAGGCGCCGTGGGCCCGGTCCAGGGCTCGGAGGGCCCTGGTCTTGTCACCGAGGCTGGCGGCGGTCAGGGCGATGCGGGAGTGGGTCAGCGAGGCGTAGAGGGGGTCGGTGCGGTGCGCCCGGGTACCGGTGCAGGCTTCGGCCGCGGCAAGGGCGTCGGCGTACCGGCCCCGCTGCCCGGCGAGCATGGCGGCGTACCGCCAGGTCTGGTGCTGGACCTGACCGTCTCCGGAAAGCCCTGCGAGCGTGACGGACTGCTCCAGGTAGCGCTGGGCCTCCCCCAGCCGGCGGGCGTCGATGGCCGAGAACATGGCGAAGGCCGTGAAGGACGCGGCGACGGCATATAGGCGGGAGCGGACTCGCTGGCTGGCGGAGCCGTGCTGCTGGAGGCTGAGCGTACGGGCGGCGAGGTCGGCGGCGCGCTTCTCCAGAACGGGGCCGCCGCCGTTCTGGTCGTCCAGGAGCCACAGTTCGGCCAGGAGGACGCGCAGGCGGTCGACGTCGGAGTGTCCGACGATGGGTCGGGTGGCTGCGGTCGCGGTGCCGGTGGACACGGCGACGGCGGCGCCGGTGGCTACGGAGATGAAGCTTCGACGGCCAAGCACAGGGTCCTCCAGTCGTGCTGAGGGCGTTGCGGGGCGGGGGCGGGCACGGGGCACGAACCCCAGATCGGTCCCAGGAAGCCCGGAGACGGCCTCCAGGGCCTGCCACTGGCGGTCCTGGGGCGAGCGGTTCTCTCCCGACAGCCACCGGTAGACCGTCCGTTCGGTGACGGCGCCGCGGTGGCCGGTGAGGTCCGCCATGGCGTCGTTGACGTGCTCGGCAAGAGCGCCCGCACTGAGCCCGCGTTCCTTCATCCACGTCTCTAATTCCGCGTTCCGCTTCCGCACCATGCAGTCACGGTAGGGGTGGGGCCGCCATCCGAGGTAGCGCGGGTCGGGACTTTTCGCCAGTGGTCACGCGAGTAGCTGCGAGCGGATTCGTCATGCCCAACACGGCTGGCGCACGGGTTACTTGTCCGCACAGCCGAACCGGCAGCAGGCGGATGGGAGCGGAATCGTGACCGTACTCGCGCACGAAGTGACGGCAGCCCCGGCGGAGGTGCCCACGGTCACCTCCGCCAACCAGAAGACCGTGATCGCCTCCGCGGCTGCCGCCGTCGCCGAGGACGTCGAGGCCGCCCTCACCCTCGCCGACCACCACCCGGCCGGGGAGGCGGCCGTACGGCTGCGGGAGCGGCTGCGCGAGCACGTCCACACCCTCACGGTGCCCGCCGAACGGTACGCGGACCTGCTGCCGGAGAGCCGGGACAAGGACATCGCGGCCAGCACCGTGCGGTTCGCCCGCAAGGTCGCCCGCGACTGCGGGAGCGACCCGGCGATAGCGCTTCGGCTGCTGGCCAAGTCGGTGGCCCACCTCGCCCGGAACACGGACCTCCTGCGGCTTGCCTGAACCGCTTCCGGCGCCGGTCTGCCTGGGGCGTCGGCGCCGGAAGCCCTCCACCTGCCCGGCCGCGGCAGGTGACTGCAGCACCTCGCCGACACCGGTGAGGCGGTCGGCTCCCACGAATACGGGCGAGGAGCCGGCCACCATGCCCCGACCCTGCCGGCCAGTCCCGTCGAACCTCGCCCTGGAGGCACCCGCGTGTACGCGATCGGCATGTGCGTCGATGCCCGCTACCTGCTACCCGCCCTGGTCACGCTCGGCTCGGTCGCCGACCACCTGCCGGTGGCCGAACGCCGCGAGAGCGCGGTACGGGTACTGACCAACGGCCTGTCCCCGGGGCAGGCCGCCGTGATGGAGTCCTTCGCCCGCCGCTGCGGGTTCGGCTCCTTCGACCTGCGCTGGCAGGCCCCGCCGCCCGACAGCGTCATGGCTGACGCCGCCTACATCTCGGTCGCCACCTACCTGAGGTTCGGGTTCACCCCCGGCTTCCTCGACCGGCCGTTCCTGATCTACGTGGACGCCGACGTACACGTACGCGCCGACGTCTCCGCGCCTTTGGACGGACTGCCTGCGGACCGGATCGGCGCGGTGCAGGACGAGTTCAACCCGGCCGTCGGTCAGTGCCCGGCACTGCCCGGCGTCGCCGAGCGCTGGCCCCACCTGGTCGGGCGCACCTACTTCAACGCCGGGATGCTGTGGGTCCCCGCGCCGATGCTCGCCCCCATGCGGACCGGGGTCCAGCAGGCCCTGGTCCGCGGGCGGCAGTACATCAAGCACAACGACCAGTGCGCCCTGAACCTGTGGCTGCTGTCCTCCGGGGCCGCGCACCCGGTCGGGCCGGTGTTCAACCGCTTCGAGGTGGACCGGTTCCTCCAGCGGGGGGACTGGGTCCGCCGGGTCCTCCGCCGCCCGGTCACCCGCCGGGACGGGCACGTGGTGCACTTCGTCGGGGGCCAGAAGCCGTGGATGCGCTCGTGCCCAGGCACGGAGGACGTGCGTGCCTACCGGCAGCAGATGCACCGCACGCTGCGGCACCTGGCCAGGGCAGGTGCACTGTGACTGGCGGCACCGTCCTGGCAGTAGACAGGGCCTGCACGGAACTGGCCGGGTCGGCTCCGGCCGAGACGGTCCGCGTCCGCAACGGACCGAAAACGGCCGTCTACCGCGTCCGTCTCGCCGACGGCCGCCCGGTGGTGGTCAAGCTGTTCGCGGTCGACTGCACCCACGGCGCTGTCGACGAAGCCCGCCTCCTGGCCGCCGTCACCGCCGCCGGGCGGGTGCGGGTGCCGACCGTGATCGGGTACGGGCCGGTTCCCGGCCTGACCGTCTCTGCCCTGGTCACCACCGATGCCGGAACGAACACCTTGGGGGATGCCGTCCGAGCCGGACAGATGCCGCGTCCGGCGGCGCTGCTGAGGCTCGCCCTGCTGATGGCTGCCTTCCACAGCGTCAAGGCCCCGGCCGGGGTCCCCCTGGCGCCAGGCATCGGCCAGCAGGTCAGCGCTCTGGCCGCCCACTGTCCCAAGCAGGTCTTCGTCCGGCTCGCTCCCGCCCTGGAGGTCATCGCGGCCGGGGCACGCCTGGAACGACTCGTGTGGTGCCACGGAGACCTCCACCTGGAGAACGTGATCTGCGGAGGCGACCGACGCCTCACCGTCGGCGAACACGGCCGGCCCCGCCTTCACGACTACCTCGTGGACTTCGAGGCCGCGACCGTGGAGGTCCCCGAGTACGACCTCGCCCAGACCCTCGTGACCTGCGAAGCCCTGGAGCCGTCCGACCGGTTGTTCGTGGCCGCTGCCTACGGACGGCCAGTCGACACCCGGCTCCTGGACGCCTTCGTGGCCTTCCAGGCCGTACGCGGCTGGACCTACGCCGCCCACCGGGAAGGCCGCGACCGTGACGCCTGGGCGGCCCGCCTGCACCTTGCCCTGCCCCCGCAACCAGGAAGGACCGTGCTGTGACCGATCCCGATCTGTCGGTGATCATCCCCGCGTACAACGAGGCCAAGTATCTGCCCTGCTATCTGCCCACCGTCTTCGCTTCCCTCCGGGCCTGGGAAGCCCTCTCCGGCCTCGTGGGGGAGGTGATCGTGGTGGACAACGCCTCCATCGACGGCACCGCGACCGTCGCGAAGGAACTGGGGGCCAGGGCGGTGACGGAGCGGGTCCGCAGCATCGGCCTGGCCCGGAACACCGGAGCCCGCGAGGCCGAGGGGCGGATGCTGTTCTTCGTCGACGCAGACGTGGCCCTGCCGCTGGAGGGGATCACGGCCGCCGTTGCCGCGATGGACGCCGGGGCCGTCGGCGGGGCGATCCCGCCGCTCTACACCCCCGCCCGGTTCGGGGCCCGTCTGCTCTGCGCGTACTGGGACCACCACCGCGCCCGCCACGGGGGCGCCCAGGGCGTCAACCAGTTCTGCACCCAGGACGCCTTCAAGGCGGTACACGGCTACCGGCCGGACTACTTCATGAGCGAGGACATGGAGTTCTTCACCCGCCTGACCGCCTACGGCCGCCGCACTGGCGGGCCGGTCGCGGTCCTCGAAGACCTCCGCGTGCGGCCCTCCACCCGCCGCTACGACGCCTGGTCCACGGCCCGGATGCTCTGGTGGCAGAACCCCGTGATCGTCCGCCTCGGCCTGACCTCGCCCCGCTTCTGGCGCAACTGGTACGCCACCACCGTCCGATGATCGGAGAACCCCAGGTGACCCGCCTTCCCCTGCCGGACGCCGACGGCATCTACACCTTCCCCACCGACCTCCTGACCGCGCACCGGGCCTGGATGGACTCCCTGACCGGGGCGAAGGAGATCATGACGCTGACGGCGCCGCTGACCCTCGCGCCGTACTGGATCGAGCCGCGCAAGCCGTCCGGGCGGCCGGTAGTCGTCATCGAACCCCACCACGACGACTTCGTCCTGTCCGCCTCCGGGACCTTCCTCGCCCGTCCGCGACCGCTGACCGTGGTCACCGTCTTCACCCGCTCCCGCAGCGTCCATCCCTCCCTCGAAAACACCTACAACAGCGTGGAGACGGTCTCCGGACTCCGCGACCGCGAAGCCGCCCAGTCCCTGTTGCCCCTCGGGGCGGCCCGGGTCGGCCTGGGGCACAAGGACGCCGAGAAGCCCTATCGGGCACCCGAGCCCGCCCAGGTGGACCGGATCACCTCCGAACTCGCCGAGGTGCTGGGCGGGATGGACGACGCGGAGCTGCTCGCCCCGGCCGCCGTTACGCGCCACCCGGACCACCTCGCCGTCCACGAGGCGGCGCGCCGCCTGGGCTGCCGATGGTTCTGGGAGGACGCCGCCTTCTGGTCCACCTACGGCCTGTCCGGATGCGACCGGCAGCTGTTCCAGCAGCGGGTACGCGACGTCTTCGAACCGGAGTTGGAGGACATCACGGCCACCGTCCTGGACAAGGTGACCCTGCTGCACATGCACGGCTCGCAGATGCATCCTGCGCGAAAGATGTACCGGCCGATCCGGCACGCCCACACCGTCGCCGCCGACCTGCTGCCCGACCCGGACAGCCGTCCGCGGGGCCAGTTCGCGGAACGCTTCTACCGGCTCGGGGGGTCGTGGTGATCCTCGGCCTGGAAGGCCCCTCGTACGGGGGCAAGACCTCCGCCCTGGGGCAACTGCGCCGGCTGCCGGCGATGCAGGAGGCGATGTTCTTCTCCTGCTATGTGAAGTCGTTCGCGCGCCACGAGGACATCCCCACCCCCTCCACCCGGTCGGCAGAGGAGCAGGTGAAGGCGTTCATGACGTTCATGGAGATCGAGGGCAACCGCGTGGACGCAGCTCGCCGCCACGGCGGGCTGGTCGTCCTGGACCGGACCGTCGACACCCTCCTCGCCCACGCTCACGCCATGGACGAGATCTACGGCTTCGACGTCCTGCCTGAACTGACCCGCCGGGCCGAGGAGATGCCGCACCTGAGGCCGGACCGCACCCTGTACCTGGACGTGACGCCCGAGCTCTTGCACCTGCGGCGCAAGGCGGCCGGACACCACGAGGTCGAGCCGGAGTACTTCCTCCACGACCCTGCCTTCCTCACGCACTTCCGCGACTACTTCTGCCACACGGCCCGCCGCCCGGCGACTGCGGAGTTGGCCATCGCCTCCGGGGACGGCGACCGGCAGGAGACAGCCGCCGTCGTGCAGGCCCTCTTCACGTACTGGGCGGGTGTCCGGTGACCGGCCCGACGGTGGTGTTCGTATGGCGACGAACGCCGCCACCGCTGCTGATCGGGGGCGCGGAGGTCTCCCAGCAACTGCTGGCGGAAGAGTTCGTCCGGGCCGGTTGGCGGGTCGTCTACCTCGGCAGCCACGAGGCGCCGTGGAACGGGTCCGCGCAGATCGGGCATCTGCGTGCCCACCTCCGGGCCCACGGAACCGTGTGGGAGGAGGCCGACGGGGAGGTCCGCTACCGGTGGAACGGCGTCTCGTGCCGGGCCGTGCCGCAGGACAGGGTGGAACCGACACTGAAGGGCCTCCTGACCGAGGCCCGGCCGGATCTGGTGGTGACCTCGCAGGAACGGGCGGCCGACCTCGCCGCACTTGCCCGCCGGTCCTCGCGGGTCGCCGGATGGCTGCACTCCGTCTCGGCCAACAGCATGGGCGTCCTCCACGGCCGACCGCACGTCGCCCTCGCCACATCGAAGTTCGTCGCGGAACGAGCCCAGGCCCACGCCGACACAAAGGCGGTCGTCTTCTACCCGCCGTTCGCGCCAGCCAAAGGCTCCGGGCCCCTCCTCGCCGCGGGCCGCGGCACAGCCAGTCGCAGCCCCGGCGGCGTGCTGATGATCAACCCCATACCCGCCAAGGGCGCGGCCCTCCTGCACCAGCTGATCCGCCGGTTGCCCACCCTGCGGTTCACCCTCGTCGAGGGCTGGTGGGACACAGCCCGCGAGTTCACCGCCTACCCGAACGTCCACTGGGTCCCCCGCACCTACGCCATGGGCCCGATCTACGCCGCGAACGACCTGCTGCTCGTGCCTTCCCAGGTCGAGGACGCCTTCCCCCGGGTGATCGTGGAAGCCGGGCTCCACGGCGTCCCCACGATCGGCTCGTCCCGCGGCGGCATTCCAGAGGCGGTCGGGGACGGCGGAGTGATCCTCCACCCCGACGACGTGGACGGCTGGCTGCAGGCGATCGAGTCGGCTGACCGGACCGGCCTCGGCGCGAGGGCCCGTGCCGGGGCAGCGCCGCTGGTCCGGCCGTGCCTGCCCGAGCTGGCTGCCGCCGGACTCATCCCGGAGGCAGCAGCCGCCGGCTAACGGGCCGCGTAGGCGGCCTGCACCTCGTCGGCGCGGTCGGTCCACCAGTTCAACAGTGCCTCGTCTGTCAGGAACATCTGGCCGAAGGTGAGGTCCTGGCGGTCGAGGTAGAACTCCAGCTGCCAGAAGTCGGTCAGCCGCTTCCACCACAGCCGCCTCACCGCGTCGGCGAGGTCGCCCTCGGACAGATCGATCACAGACCGGTATCCGGAACAGAACGCGGCGACACGGTCGAGGTCGAAGGCACCACCGACCCCGAACTGCACCTGCGCGGTCCGCGCGACCTCCTCCCCGTACGGACGAACACCGAGCCGGTCCCAGTCCAGTACCGCCACCACCCGGCCGTCCCGGCGCAGCAGATTGCGGTACTGGAAATCGCCGTGCGTCCACCCGTAGGGCCCGGCCGGCACCTCGCCGTCCGGCCGGGCATCGGCGTACCGCGCGAGAAGGCCGCGGCGGTCGTGCAGGGCCTCGGCGGCGGCCTTGTCGAAGTCCGTCACCGGAGCGGACGGCAAGCGGCTCAGGAGACCAGCAGCCGCACGGTCGGCCTCGGTCACATCGCGGACCTTCGCCACCGGCGCCTGCTCAGGGACCGGGCCGGGACCATGCCGCCGCATGCCCTCGTGCAGGCGGCCCAGGAGAGCACCGAGATCGCGGACCTGGTCGAGCGGGAGGTCCGTCCCTTGAAGGTGCTCGCCGTCCACCCACGGCAGGACGCAGTAGCCGTGACCACCGACTTCCGCCACGAGGTCACCGTCGGCCGCGCTCAGCGGCGCCGGCACGGGGATGCCCTCGCGAGCCAGGTCCAGGAGGACCGCAAGGTTCCTGCGGACCTTCGGCAGAGGAACGTCGGTGATCTCCTTGAGCGCGAACACTCCAGCAGCAGTCACGAGCCGCCAGTTCTGGTTCATCAGGCCGTGGGCAAGGAACCGCCGATCACTCACCGCGCCCAGCCCGAACGCGTCGGACAGGCTAGGCAGCACTGCCGTCAGAGCATCTTCTCGAGTCGTATCCGTCACCCCCAGCACGGTACGCCGACGCTGAATCGCGCACCCGAATTCGTCACCCAGATCCCCACTGAGAGTCGGAGGGAGAGGCGAGCCGAGATCGCTTCCGCCACCAGCTCGCCTGACTCCGTCCGTGGCGGAGCCGGAACAGTCCTGGCGGCCTCACTACCCTGACCGACGGACCACCCGCGGCCGGCGACGATCGGGAGACCATGACCACGCCCTCCACCGCCCGAACCGAAGACCTCCTGCAGACCGGCGTGCGCGAGGAGGTCTACCCCGGCGCGGTGTGGGCGGTCGGGGACGCCCACGGCGTCCGCGCCAGCGGAGCCGTCGGCCTCCTCGATCCCGACCGGCCCGACGAACCGATGCGGCTGGACACCGTCTTCGACGTAGCCAGCCTCACCAAGATCCTCGCCGTCTGGTCCACGATCGGCACGCTCGCCGAACGATCAAACGGAGTGCAGTGCCGGTTTACTGACGCCAAAGCCTCAGATAACGGCGGAGACCAGCCGTTCGTCGCGGCCGCTGCTCTCCCCTGTCATGGACGACCAGCAAACGGAGGTCTCGGTCCCGGTTTTGATCGATTTCTGCCGCCGAGTAGCGGCGGCTCCAGTGAACGCGACCGTCGCGGATCCAGTAGTGAGACTGGCACGGGAGGGACCAGTTCCCGATCGATGGGGTGAGGGAAGCATTCTCGCCGTCGTAGGTGAGGGACCACTGGGCCGGGGAGAGCGGTGTGACGACTTCGTGCCCGCATCCGCAGCAGCACAAGTGGCCGCAGGTGCGGTAGGGGATCGAGATGTAGAGCACCCCCGCGTCCATGGCCTGGGGAAAGGTCTCGGTGAAGACCGGGCTCAGGGTGTCTTGCGGAGTCACGGCCGGTCCTCGTTGGCGATCTCGTTGGTGATCAGCGAGTACGTGGTGTGGGCCTCGTCGGTGGCGTCGGCGTAGATGCCGAGGGCGCGTTTCCAGCGGATGACGGCCAGGATGGCGTTGAGCGCGTTGAGGTCCGAGGTCTGGATGTTGCTTGCGTAGGCGTCGCGTTCGGGCGCGGGCTTGGGGATACGTCGGCGGGCGGCTTCTCGGCGACCGGGAAGGCTGGTGGTGATGCGGAGCAGTCCGCTGAGGCGGCCGTCAATCTCTTCGATGCCCATGCCGACGTCGATGAATGGCACGTCGTGCGCTTCGATCCAGTTGATGATGGCCGGTTTGCTGGCCGCGTCGTCGGAGGCGAGGAACACGAACGTCGCCCCTTCGAGGAGGTCGAGGTTGTACTCGTCGAGGTACTGCACGCAGCCGGTCACACTGCGGTGCATGTTGGCGTAGACCGAAGCGAGATAGGTGGCCTTGGGCGGACGGGCGCGGAGGGTGTCGAGGGTGGGGGCCCCGGGTGCGCGGAAGGCGTTGTGGTTGTCGAAGGTGTCGCCGTCGATGAGGAGGATCGAGTCGACCTCGGTCTTGGCGACCTGGTCGAGGATGTAGCTTCCGCTGCCGCCGAGGCCGACGATGACGATGCGCTGTCCTCGGAATCGGCGGTTGATGGCGGTGATGCCGGCGCGGGAGGTGGCGGTGTCGCGGTAGGCGAAGGGGCTATCGTCGTCGATCTCCTGCCACGCGGCGCCGGGGGTGGGCGTGGCTGAGGGGTCGAGGGCGTAGGCGTGGTCGGCGATGATCCACGTGTATGCGGTGATCTTCGTGTACTGGTCGGGGTAGCCGTTGGGGGTGGGCTTGCTGGAGAGCATGAAGTTCGCCTGCATGTCCTCGGCGATCACCCGGGTCTCCGGGTTGGCGAGGGTCAGGGGGCGGCCGTGCTCGGTGCACGGGGTGGAGCCGCCGAACCAGATGCGGTGGTCGGTGTCGGAGACGACTCGGTCTCCGCTGACGGTCACGGGGTAGGCGAGGAAGCCGTACTCGACGGTGCGGTTCTCGGTGACGTACGGGATGCGCTGGACGACGATGTGGCCAGCGCGCACGACGACGTCGTAGCCGTCGTCGAGGAGGCGGGACAGGTCGGGGTCACGAGCGAGAAGTGCGATAGACATCGAAAACCATCCCCTCCTTCACGCGGACGCTGTGGCCGGCCGTGAGGCTTCCCGCTCCGTGTCCGTCGTGTCCGCGGCTGTAGCGGACGGTGTAGGTGTCCTGGTCGTTCGGCGGCTGGCCGGGGTAGGCGAGGTCGACGACCTGCTCGTAGGCGATGGCCTTCGCCTCCCAGGTGTGGGGGCGGGCGTTGACAATAATCGTGACGGGCTTGGGCCCGTGGCTGTCCTGGGACATGGGGTCCTCCTGAAGTGGGGAGCGCGTGTTCGGACTGGTGAGTGCCGGGGGTGTCGGGCGTGCCGCCGCAGGGGGCGGCACGTCGGACGGCGGTTTCGCGATGGCGGGTCAGCGCCGGGGAAGAGCGAGGAGGTTGTTGGTCCACACGCCGTCGGCGTGGGTCCGCAGGTACTTCTCGCCTCGGGCGGGCGTCATGACGGCGACTTCCGTGCGGTGGCCGGCTGCGTCGCTGGTGTAGGCCTTGCCGGCCTGGTTCTCGATCCAGTCGACGATCTGCGCCCGGGTGCTGCTGCTTGCCTCGCCGGACGTCTGGTTGGTCCACCACAGGTGGGTGATGTGCTCGTGCGTGGTGCCGCCGACCGTCAGGCGTACCGCGGTGATCTGAATGGCCACGTTGCTGTTCCTACTGTTCCTGCCGGCGACGTTCCGACGGGTTCCCGCAGCCGGCGCCGGGTTCCTTGGGCACCCTGGGTGGGGTGCTTCGCCTGGGACGGACGACGTAACTCGCGGGTAGGAAGACGCGTGCGGTTCGCGGGGCCGGCGGGGCGTCAGGAGCAGTCGAAGCAGCGGTCGCTGTTCGGGGGGAGCATCGCGGGCGGGTGCACGATGAAGCAGCCGGGGCAGGCGCGGCCCAGGACACGGGGCGGGCAGGCGCAACGGCCGCAGTCGGGGCACTGAGGAACGCGGCAGCTTGGGCAGGCGGGTTCGAAGGAGCGGTACTCCTCGTCGCAGTTCGCGCAGATGTAGTTGCGCGACTGGGGACCGCTGCCTGCGGTGGGCGGAGTGAAGGCGCGCCAGGGGGCGGAGTCGGTGACGAGGACGGCAACGATGTAGCCGTCCATGGGGGCGGTATCAGTGTGCAGTTCGCGTCCGAGGATGCCGTCGCGGTAGCGGACCTGGGTTCGCCCTTGTGCGCGGCCGGAGCCGGTCAGGGCACGGTCGATGACGGGGATGTCACCTTGGAAGCTGCCACGTCGCAGGGGGCGCTCTCCGTGCGAGGCAGCGAAGGCGAGGTGTCCGGTGGGATCGAGGAGGAGAACGTGACCAGGAGCGGGGAGGTGCTGGGCTGCACGCACGCAAACGGCCATGCGAGAGGCGTTGCTCGCCCGCCACAAGTGGGTGATCGCCAAGGCGGTGGGGCCTTTGGCATCCAGGTGATGACCGACGAGGTGCGCGGGGAGCAGGATCTCGCCGGCGAACGCGTCGCAGGCGGCATCCTCGAGGAGGACGCCGCCGTCGGGTTCCCGACTGAAGGGCTCCATAAGGTCAAAGCTGCTCTTCTGCAGGTGGTGACCGAGTTCGTGCAGAGCGGTGAAGTCCCGCCGTGCCTGGCTGGCGGACATGGCGACCGACAGGCGCGGCGGCGGGCCGTAGTCGTATGCTCCGGCGACGCTACAGCCTTGTGCCGCCTGGCCCTCGGGAACGTCTTTGACGGTGAGCTCGGGCCAGGTCCGCAGTTCCGCTAGGGCGCCTTGTGTCAGGCGTTCGAGGGCACCGGGGCGAGCCGCTTCGACTTCCTTGATCATGGCGACGGCCTGAGTGCGGGCTGCGCCGGCGAGCACGTAATTGACCACGCGAGGTGCCCCCTTTTCCTCTATTTGTCCAGGATGAGTTCGAAGTAGCGGTCCGTGCGGGCGGTCCAGTTCGGCTGGGCGCGGTCATCGTCGCGTGCCGCGAGCGTGAAGATGCCGTAGGCGGCGCGCAGTCGGCCGTCGCGTTCAGTCTCGTCGTACTGAGCGGCGAGCTCCTTGATCTGCGTGCGGCGCAGGGGGCGGTTCAGCTCGTGCACGACGACAGGTGGCAAGGCGGGGTTGGCCGCGAGCAGGTACCCGGCCGGCTGGCCGAGGCGCTCGGCGAGTGCGGCGGCTTGGTCGGCGGTGAGGGCCTGCTGTCCTCTCCATACGGCGAGCGCCTGGGGCGGCAGCAGATTCAGTGCGGCCGCGAGCTGCGGGGCGGTGATGGCGTGGGCACGAAAAAGCTGGGAAAGGCCTCCCGCCCCTTGGGGAGCCCACTGTGCCGAGGCCAAGGCCTCAAGGCGGTCGGCGAGGACTGCACGGTACTCGTCGGCCGCCGCGGACGGCAAAGCGCCGCTGCCCCGCTTGGTGCCTGCGATGGCATCGGCCAGTGTGCGGGAGGTGAGGATGTCAGGGCGGTTGGTCAGCTCGCCGACCTGCCGGTCCAGCACGCACCACGGAAGCGTCGTCTCCAAGCCCCACCACAATGCCAGCGGCTGTTCCAGGGTGGTCGCCTGAGCCGGCAGAAGCAGGGTGTCGCTGTCAACGTACCGTTCGAAGGAGGTCGGCACGGCACGCACGGTGTCATCGTCACCGATCGTTGTGATCAGCAGCAGCTGGATGGTGTCCTCCCATGCCGCACGCCAGATCTGGCCCGGACGTGGGTCCTGAGGTGGTGCGGTGGCCACCCGGTGGACGGCGTCGGGCACTTTCAATCCTGCCGCGGCGGCTACCAGCCTCTGGTAGGCAGTGGTGTGGACAGAGCTCATGCCGTCTCCCCCGTCTCCTCGGCTGTGGTCCATCAGCGCATTCTCTTCTCACTGGATCCAGACGACGTAACTGGGACGGTTCACGAAGGAGCGTCGCCGCAGCGCCGCAGCAGTGCGGTCATGACCGCCTGCGGGGCACTGTCCACGGATAGGGCGTCACGGAGCAGAGCTTTGAGATTGGACAGGACCATGGCCGCGTGGCCTTGCCGGATCTCCAGCAGCTGCGCCGCGTGATGGGCGTCCTTGTCGAGGTACGGGAGCAGCAGGCGCTCATTGGGTGAGAGGCGCTGCCAGATGTCCTCGGCCACTGCGTCGACCCCGGTCGGGTCCGGTGCGGTGGTGGCCGCCTGCCGTTCGACGATTTCGGCGACGGTGCCTTCGTCGGCGTACAGCGGGGTGAAGCGGGCCGGTGCCAGGAGCTCGAACCGGGCCTCGAGGACCTTGGCGAGGTCCTCCTCCCGCACCGCGCCCTGTGCATGCTGCAGCACGCACAGCAGGATGGTCTTGAGGGCATGGACCGTCTGCTTGGGTGTGGGGCCGGCATGGTTCCAGCGGGTGATGCCGACCCCTGTCACCCGCGCGGCCCGGGCGATGAGATCGTCCAGGTCTCCCTGCCATACAGCTCCATCGGCATGGTCGGCCAGCGCCCAGCGGGGCGGGGAACCCTTGGTTTTCCGGTATGCCAGGTCCTCGCTCATCAGTCGGGCGATACGGCGCCGAAGCTTGCCCCGCGGCGTCTTCTTCGCCTCGTCGATGAAGTAGTGCTTGATCGTCGCGAGATACACACGTTCCAGCGAAGCATCGTCCGTGGCGAGCGCGAAGCAGCTTGTGACGAACTTCTGTCCTTTCCCTTCGCGGGTCAGCATCGCCAGGACCACCTCATAGGCAGCGTCATCGCTCCACTCCGCGTGCCCCTCGGGCGGTGGAAAGCCGTAGGAGCGGCGAACCTGGTGGACCAGTCGCCGCAGCAGGTCGAACGAGACCGGCCCCAGCTCGCCCGTCCGTATCAGCTCCTCGAAAGCCCCGCCTGTCACGAGCCACCCCCGATCCCTTGCCCCCACCCCGGCGCCTACAGCCACGGGGCTTCCAGTCTGCATACACCAGCATCTCCCTCCGCGGCATGCGACACACGCATATTCCCCTCGTCGCGCAGAAGGGCCCACCCGCTATCCGGACAAGGAGGTGTCACGTTCTCTACGCGGCGGCACGGACGGCGGCAGAGACGCGGTGCAGTTCGAGCAAGCAGCGTCCGATCCCGAGGGCGAACCCCAAGCCCTCTACAGAGGTCACAACATCGGCGCCCTACCTTGCGTTTGGTGTCGACTCGTACGAAGGCAAGGGTGCCGCCGAATCCGGTTCTATACGGCCGGTGACGAGGCGTGGCGTCGCCAATAGCTTGACCGAGATCAACGTTGTCGATGGGGCGATTCGCTTCGCGGGCAGGTCGTCCATGCCTTGTGCGCCCCTGCGCACTTGCGTGCTCCGGCTGCCGCAACCGTATCTTCGCGGGGTTCTTGAAGTGCCCGTGCGAGCCGTAGGGGACTCATTGAAGCCGGCCAAGAAGGTGCTCCTCGACCTCGACGCATCGTCGAACGTGTCCATCCGATCCAACGAAGAACTGCTCGGCAAGGTGCAGTCCGCGATCGCTGCGGACGACAAGGCGCGCAAGAAGAGGGGGGCCGAGCCGCTGCGCCGCAAACCGGTCCTGTCCGGGATCCCGGGCAACGAGCTCGACCGCCGGGTGCGGGTCTCCATGTGGGACGTGCTGCACACGCTCGGCCGGGCCACGACGCTGTCCTGGAAGGGTGCCGGGCGCGGCCTTGCGGAGCACTGGGGAGCCCTGAAGTACAGCCAGGCATTGGCGGGCGGTCCTGACTCGTTCCTCGGGCTTTCGACCGAAGGGCGGAAGATCGCCGAACGGTACAAGACCATTCAGTCGCACGAGCTCGGCATGGCCTTCGGGCTCACGCTCGCCAAGCAGGTGCTCGGGCGCCGGTTCCCCGAGCACTCCGTGAGCATCGTCCCCGCCGACACAGTCTTGCGCGCCGGGTGGGCTCTCACGAGCAGGGAGAAGGGCAACAAGGTCGGGTACGGGTACCGGCCGCAGTACATCGCGGAGCTCTGGCGCCCTGGGGAGCCGTCCCTCGTAATCCCCATCGCGACCAAGGGCAACCACAGCAACGCGGCGATATCGGCCGGCCAGCTGGCGTCCGCATCAGTGCACGCCGAGGCCGTGCACATCGGCACGTGGAACGAGACCCCGAGCCTGCTGTTCAGCACAGAGCTGCCCGCGGACGGCACCGTGACCGTCCACGCGCTGCAGGCTCCCGGCCGTGACGGCTGGCTCGCCGACCCCTCCGGCGAGAGCAAGGCCGACCTGGACACCGCCCCATCGGAGGAGAACCCCTTTCCGGGGATCCAGCCGCCCCATGTGGGAGGGGCGGCCCGCGAGCCAGTTCCTGGCTGCCACGTGACCCCCGAGTACTTCAGGTGGTTCCAGCAGGTCCTCGGACATACGGCGGCGGCCGGGCTCATGGCCTTCACCGGCTCCGGTCAGGGCACTGCCCGCTACCTCACCAAACGGCAGGGCAGCGAACGGTTCGACGACTTCGAACACGCTGCTGCCGGTAGCGTCCAGGACATCAGCCACCGTCTCCTCGGACGCACCTACGCCGGCACTGACCACGTGTTCCGCCTGAACGGGCCGCGCGTCGAAGCGTTCTCCGGCGTGGACAAGGAACTCTTCGACCTTCTCGTCGAAGGGGAGGTCGAAGAGTACCGCCTCCGCGTACACGCGGCCCGGCATACTCGTCCCCAGCTCGCCTGGGACAAGAAGTGGGGCGGCCCCGTATCCGTCCACGCCGACGGATCCGTCCTCGCCATCCGCCTGCTGCCCGGTCAGCGCGTGAAGCGCAGCTAGCGGACCGTCCCGAAAAACCCGGAAGATCGAGCACGTGACCTGCGAACGCCGACAAAGACCCAGGTCACGCACCCTAAATCACGGATCACGCCGAGTGCCCTCTAAGCACTTGACCGCGCGCCCTCGTCCGTGACGTGGACTGTGGAGCCCCAGCGCGGCAGGCAAAGGCGACGCGCTCCAAGGCGAGCCGGATTGTGATGGGCCTCGCCGTCGCCCGGCTCGGCCGCGCCGTCCGACCCAGCCGAGCCGGGTGCGCAATCTGCGCGCCCTCCCTGCCAGGTGCCCTCAGATACTGCGCGTAGTGGCCGTAACGAGCCGGAAGCCGAAATCGACCAGCGGCGACGCCTCTCCCGAAGCGCCCTCGCTGGGGAGAATCTGGGGAGAAAGAACCCCGTTGGGGAGCGGCTGGGGAGGATCGACCGCATCAATTGGCAGCATGGCGAAACGGCCGGAAAGAAGGATCATTGCAGGCCAGAACGCCTATCCGGTCAATTTCCGCTGGTCAGCGGCGTGAGGGTGACGACTTCAAGAAGATCTCCTCCTGGGCGGCCATCCTGTTTGCACCCACGTTGGTGGGAACCATCTACGGCATGAACTTCGAGACCATGCCTGAGTTGGGCTGGAGCTTCGGCTACCCCCTTGCGATCTGCCTCATGGGGATGGTTTGCGTCAGTTTGTACGTCATTTTCAAGCGACGGGACTGGCTCTAAGTCCCTCGCATCACACCCAGTCATCCTTCGCACTTCGCTTTCGCATCACCCGCAGATCGACCCAGAAGCGGCTGTGGGGACTCCCTCGGGGGAATAAATGCGGATGGTCTCCTCGCCCTACCTCCACAGGGAATCTGACCTGGCCTTTGGGCATCCGTGAACGCTGGGGAGAACCGGGGCCGTCAGCAGCACCTCACGGCTACGCCCTCAAGCCCGTTCGCCCTCCGGCTCCCCGGCCTCTGCACGGCGAACCGATCTCGTGGCGAACCACAGTAGTCGACACCGGACAGCGCCTTACGGCGCCGCCAAGGAACTGCGGAGGTGAAGCGCACGTCCGGGATCACCGGTAGTGGACCTGACGCGCACGGCGGACGTCGCCCCGACGCGATGGTGGGGCACGCCCAGGGGTCTTGGGCGAACGACGAAACCGAATCCCGCACATGAACCGTCCAGTCCCTGGCAGGGTCCGGCTCGCCAGACGGTCGATGACGCTGCAGCCCATGGCCGACTCTGCAGGGCGGAAGCACTTCGCGACTGCCTCAAGGAGCGCAGCCCGCTCAACGTGGTGCGTCATCGACGCGGTCGAGGACGATCTCCGGCTCGCTCAGGAGGCCGAGGCCGAGGGAGTCCTTGGGTAGGAGCCGCGGACGTCGAGGAAGGTGTCGACGGTGTACGTGCCAGGCTTCACCCGCAGTTCGAGCGTGCCGGACTCGCCGACCGCGGCCGGGAAAAGGGACGGACGCCCGCAGCGAGCTGTTGGACACCCAGGTAGGCGGGGGGCGGAGCCAGTGGCGGTGACGTTCGCGGTGATGGCGGCGGCCACGTCGACCCGGCCGGCGCGCCGAGCGCGTACGACGAGTCGGCCAGCGTCTTCGACGAGGACATCAGGGCGCTCTTGAGGTGCTGCCCGGTCCAGTCGGGGTGCTGCTCGGCGAGGAGGGCGGCGACACGACGCGGTCATGGCCGCGGCCCACGGCATCCGGATGACCGCGCACTGGCAGGGTCATGTCGCCGGCGAAGCGGTGGGCAGCATATTCCACTAGATGGACGGCACGTCTCCGTGTACGGCCGGCTGTCCTGCGCCGCCGCCCGTGGGGCGACGGCGGTGACGGTGACTGCGCAGGTCGCGGCCGCGGCGGCGACGAGGCGCAGCGGGATGCGACGACGTGCGGGGACTCGGCTCATGGTTTCTCCTGGACTGGGGGCGGCGGCGTGTCCACGTCCGCTACGGGGGTACGGCGCCGGGGAATTCGCAGGTGCCGGGCGGTGGGGACGACCCGGGAAACAGATTGTTATCGATGACATGTGACAGCGATGACATCCGCTGGGGAGTGATGATGTGCGGGCTCGGGGCGGCGCGTCAATGGCCTGGAGTGAGTTCGTCCGGACCGCCCGTTCAGCCGGTGATGAGTCCGGCCGTGGGTGCGGGCAGCCGCAACTGGCCGGCCCACGGCGGGTTCGGCCCGACGACGCCGCAGGTCAGCGCCGCCACCCGGGAGGCGAAAGCGCAGGCGTCGAAGACGTCGTCAACCCGCAGATCCGTCAGCCGCCCACCGAGGAGCCCCTTGGCGCCGAGATGATGCAGGAACCCCGCGGTGAAGGAGTCGCCCGCGCCGACGGTGTCGACCACGTCGGTCGGGTGCGCCGGTACGGCGACCCGCTCGCCGTCCAGGGAGGCGACCGCGCCGCGCTCCCCGCGGGTGATCACGACGAGTGGGACGCCCGCCGCGTGCCAGGTGTCGCATGCTCGCTCGATCGCGTACCCGGGGAGCAGCAGCTCCAGATCGTCCTCGCTCAGCCTGAGGATGTCCGTGAACGCGCACCAGCGCGGCAGGCGTTCGCGGTAGACCTCGGGCCCCACGAGCAGCGGCCGGACGTTCGGGTCGACGGAAATCGTGGCCGTGGCGGAGGCTCGGGCGAGGAACTCCTCCACGACCGCGCCGCCGGGCTCGCGCACCAGGGCCAGGGAGCCCGAGTGCAGGCAGGCCATGGAGGTGAGGTCCGTCGCGGCGAGTTCGTCCGCCGTCCACTGCCAGTCCGCGGTGCCCTGGGCATGGAAGGAGTACGCCGCCCGGCCCTGGGTGTCGAGTTCGGCGACGGCCAGCGTGCTCGGCTCGGCCGCGCGTATGGCAACCGTGAGATCGACACCCGAGGCGTCGAGGTGATCGCGGAACAGGCGGCCGAAGACGTCGTCGGACAACCGTGCCAGAAAGCGGGCGGACGTGCCCAGCCGGGCGAGCGCCACAGCCGTGTTCGCCGGACCACCCCCCGGCAGGACCCGCAGGGCAAGCTCGCCCGGCGTGGGCGCGGGGACGGTGAAGGCGTCCGCGACGCATTCTCCGAGGACGGTGACCAGGGGCAGGCGCATGGATCATCTCTCCAGATGGGCAGCGCGAGAAGGCTGCGTTCGCAAGGGACTTGAGGAAGCTCACGGAAAGCACAGCTCTCGGCGTGAGGCGGCACGGCCAGCGTTGCCGACTTGTGACGGCGTCAAGGCATTGACGTTTCCGGGTGACGGAGTCCATCATCCTCCGCAAGCAGTGTCAACGATGACATCAGTCAACGATGACATTCCCACGGCACCTTGACAGCGGCAGCCCCTTGGCGCCGCAGCCCTTTCGATCCGCGCGGCCGTTCAGCCTCGTCCAGCAGGAGATCAGCATGCTTCGCAGAAACCGCGCCATCCGCGCCTCCGTCGGATTCACCGCTTTCGCCGCCGTCTCGGCGCTGACCCTGACGGCCTGCGGCTCCGGCGCGCAGGGAGGCTCCGGCGGCGGAACCAAGGTCGGGCTGATCACCAAGACCGACACGAACCCGTTCTTCGTGAAGATGAAGGAGGGCGCCGAGCAGGCCGCGAAGGACAACGGCATCGAACTCGTCAGCGCGGCTGGAAAGTTCGACGGCGACAACGCGGGACAGGTCGCCGCGATCGAGAACATGCTCAGCTCCGGCGTGAAGGGCATCCTCATCACGCCCAACGACTCCAAGGCGATCGTTCCCGCCCTCGCAAAGGCACGCGCCAAGGGCGTCCTGGTCATCGCACTCGACAGCCCGACCGAACCGCAGGACGCCACCGACGCCCTCTTCGCCACCGACAACGTCAAGGCGGGCGACCTCATCGGCCGCTACGCCAAGGCCGCCATGGCCGGCAAGGAGGCGAAGATCGCCACTCTGGACCTCGCGCCCGGCGTCGCGGTGGGTGTTCAGCGCCACCAGGGCTTCCTCACGGGCTTCGGCATAGCGGAGGGTGATCCTTCGGTCGTGTGCATGCAGGACACCGGCGGCGACCAGGCCAAGGGCCAGACCGCGATGGAGAACTGCCTCCAGAAGTCCCCGAACATCAACGTCGTCTACACGATCAACGAGCCGGCCGCGCTGGGCGCCTACACCGCGCTGAAGGCGAGGGGCCTGGAGAGGAAGGTGCTGGTCGTCTCCGTCGACGGCGGCTGCATCGGCACCAAGGCCGTCAAGGAAGGCAAGATCGCGGCGACTTCGCAGCAGTACCCGCTCCAGATGGCCTCCCAGGGCGTCAAGGCCGTCGCCGACTTCGCCAAGGGCGGCAAGAGGGCCTCCGGCTACACCGACACCGGCGTCACCCTCATCACCGACGCGGCCCAGCCGGGTGTCGACGCCAAGGACACCGCGTACGGCCTGGAGAAGTGCTGGGGCTGACCCCCGGCATCAGCGCGCGCCGCGGAACAGCCCTCCGGCACGCAGCCCCTGACGAACGAACCCCGCTCCGCCGACCATCAACCACCGGCAAGGACCACCATGACTGCCACAGCCCTGCCCTACGACCAGCTGAAAGGACCGACCACGGTCCGTCGGCTGCTCGCCACACCGACCACGGGCCCACTCGCCGCACTGTTGCTGGCCTGCGTCTTCTTCTCCCTGACGACCGAGCAGTTCCTCTCCGGCGGCAACTTTTCGCTGATCGTCCAGCAGGTCATGGTCGTGGGCACGCTGGCCATCGGTCAGACCCTGATCATCCTCACCGCCGGCATCGACCTCTCCTGTGGTGCCGTCATGGCGTTCGGCAGCATCGTCATCGCCAAGACGGCTGCCCAGGGGGGTCTGCCACCACTCGCCGCGATCACTCTGGGCCTGGTCGTCTGCGCGGGTTTCGGCCTGGTCAACGGCCTGCTGGTGCGGCTGATCCCACTCCCGCCGTTCATCGTCACCCTCGGCATGCTGAACGTGGCGTTCGCCCTGACCCACATCTATTCGGCCGAGCAGACGATCACCAACCTGCCGGCACCGCTGACCGCCCTCGGCGAGACGTTCCCGCTCGGCAACACCGACATCACCTACGGCTCGCTCGTCACCATCGCCCTGTTCCTGATCTTCGCCTACGCGCTGAGCGGCACGTCATGGGGCCGGCACGTGTACGCGCTGGGCGACAGCCCCGAGGCCGCCCGGCTCAACGGCATCCGCACCTCCCGGCTGACCGTAGGGATCTACACCCTGGCCGGACTCGTCTACGGAATCGCCGCACTGCTCATGCTCTCCCGCACCGGCGTCGGCGACCCGCAGGCCGGACAGACCGACAACCTGGACAGCATCACCGCCGTCGTCCTCGGCGGCACCAGCCTCTTCGGCGGCCGGGGGGCCGTCCTCGGCACCTTCATCGGCGTCCTCATCGTCGGTGTGTTCCGCAACGGCCTCCAGCTGATGGGCGTCGCCTCCATCTACCAGACCCTGATCACCGGCGTGCTGGTGATCCTGGCCGTGACCGTCGACCAGATCTCCCGGAGGAAGGCACGATGAGCCCTGCCGATGTCACGCCCGTGCTCCAGGCCCGCGGCCTGGTCAAGCGGTACGGCCATGTCACCGCCATCGACGGCGCCGACTTCGACCTGCTGCCCGGCGAGGTCCTCGCCGTCATCGGCGACAACGGCGCCGGCAAGACGAGCCTGATCAAAGCCCTCACCGGTGCGCTCACCCCCGACGAGGGCGAGATCCGGCTGAACGGCGAACCCGTCCGGTTCACCGGACCGCAGAGCGCCCGGCAGTATGGCATCGAGACCGTCTACCAGGACCTGGCCGTCGCCGCCTCCATGGACATCGCCTCCAACATGTTCCTCGGGCGCGAACTACGCCGGCCGGGCTTCCTCGGCGGCGCGCTGCGCATGCTCGACAAGAAGCGCATGCGCCAGGAGGCAGCGGTTCACATGGCCGACCTCAAGATCGGACTGCGGTCGCTGACGCAGCCGGTGGAGACACTCTCCGGCGGTCAGCGCCAGGCCGTGGCGGTCGCGCGCTCCGTCGCCTGGGCCAAGAGCGTCGTCGTGATGGACGAGCCCACCGCCGCGCTGGGCGTCAAGGAGTCGGGGCAGGTACTCGACCTGATCCGCCGGGTCCGCGACAAGGGCATGCCCGTGGTCCTGATCAGCCACAACATGCCGCACGTCTTCGAGATCGCCGACCGTATCCACGTCCACCGACTCGGCCGTCGCGAGGCGCTGATCAAGCCGTCCGACCATTCCATGGCGGAGGTCGTCGCCATCATGACGGGGGCGCTCAAGGTGAACGACGATGGAGGTACGGTCGTTGCCGACGCGGATGCCGCCCAGGCGGCAGGCGTGTCCGCCCACTGAGTCGCCGCAGGGGCAACGCCGCGCAGACCACAGGGTCGCCGCACGGTCAGGACAGCGGGCCCGGCCCTGGGCGAGGGTCGGGCCCGACGAACGCACAGGAACGGTGGTACATGGCCGCGAACCGCCGCCCCACGCTGGCCGATGTGGCCAGGGAAGTGGGCGTCAGCGCCAAGACGGTGTCCCGGGTGCTCAACGAGGACGGGCCGAGTTCCCCGCAGACCCGCGAGCGCGTGCTCGCAGCGGTCGCGAAGCTCGGATTCCAGCCGAACCTGATGGCCCGCAACATCCGTGTCGGGGGCCCCGACACCACCGTCGGCCTGGTCGTGCCCGACCTCGGCAACCCCTTCTTCGGAACCGTCGCCGGCGGCATCGAGGACGCCGTGCGCAGCCGGGGGCTCACGCTGCTCATGGGCTCGTCGGCCGAAGATCCGGACCAGGAACGGACGCTGATCCAGACCTTCCTCGCCCGGCGCGTCAGTATGCTGATGGTCGTCCCCTCGTTCGGAGCCGATCACACTCACCTCAAGGCATCGCGCGCGGCCGGTCTGCCGGTGGTGTTCCTCGACCGGCCGGGAGTCGGACTGTCCGCCGACTGCGTGGTCAGCTCAAACCGGACCGGCGTCCACGAGGGCGTCTCCCACCTCATCGCCCGCGGCCACCGCCGGATCGGTTTCGTCGGAGACCTTCCCGCCAAGCTCTACACCCAGCGCGAGCGGCTCGCCGGCTACCGCTCGGCACTCGCCGAGGCCGACCTGCCCTACGACCGGACCCTGGTGACCGGCGCCCACGACCAAGACGGGGCCGCCGCCGAGACCACCGCACTGCTGAGCCTGCCGAATCCGCCCACCGCCGTGTTCGCGGGGAACAACATGATGGCCCTCGGGGTCATCGCCCGACTCACCCGCGCGGGACGCAAGGACATCGCCCTGGTCACCTTCGACGACCTCCCGCTCGCCGATGTCCTCGAACCGGCCCTGACCGTCGTGGCCCAGGACCCGGCGGCCATCGGCGAGGCGGCGGCCAGGACCGCCCTCGCCCGCCTGGACGGCGACCGCACCCGCGCCCGGACCATCATGGTCCCCACCCGTCTGGTGGTCCGCGGCTCCAGCGAACCGGCCCCGTGCCCCGCCGAGCGGGCGCCGGCCGGTAGCTGAGCGGCACGACCCTGGCGCAACTAGGCGCCAGGGCACGTGAGCCGCCGGCTCGCAGCCGCCACTATGAAGGCCGTCAGCTCCGGCCAGAAGCCCCGTCTTGCCACCTGTTCCAACCCCGCTGCCGCCCCTGAGTAGCCTGTCACGAGCGGCGGAGACGGCCCCCGAGCTGCGGTGTCCCTCTTGGCGGGACAGCGCGCGCTGGGGAGAATCCGGTGGGAATGAGGCCTCGTTGGGGGGCGGCTGAGGGGAAGCGGCTGCGTAGGGGGGAGCCGAGGTCATGCCGGAACGCAACTGGGTCGCGCGATAGCCCTTCGTGATCCTCCTGAGGGCAGTGGTCCGTGTGAGCCTGCACCTCGTCTTCAAGGGGCGGCGGGTTCGAGGGGCGGGTCTCAGGCGGCGCTGTATCGCGGCGTTTGGGGGATGTCCGGTTCGGCGCCGGGCACCAGCGGGCCGATGTTGTTGAGAGCGGCGGGGACCACGTGTTCGATGCGACGCTCCGGCTCTTCCCGGCCCCGGTTGCGCCCTCCCAGGCGCAATGCCAGGACGTAGACGGGCTGGATCACGGCCTGCTCCTGCAGACGGCCGAGTTCAAGGTAACCGGACCGGGCCTGCGCAACGGTGAAATCGCTGTCGCGGCGCATGCGCAGGTGGTCCTCGGTCTCGGTGAGCACGTCGTCCAGTGAGCGCCAGCCGGACACCGCCGCGCGCACCTTGCCGACTCGCCTGGCGACGCGTTCGAATCCGGTGAGGCTGCCGTCGGGGCCGAAGTACATGACCACGTTGCCGCCCTGTCCCTCGAAGCCGAGGCCGTCGAGCTGCCGCTTGAGGACGACCCCGACATCGACCACCCGCGGCTCCCTGGGGCTGTGCCCCCGGATGCAGGATGACGCACGCAGGCGCGTCACCCGGAACGGAGTGAAATCGTCCTGCTCCAGGAGTCCCAGACGGCTCGCTTCTCGTACTGCCGCATCGAACGCCTCCGGGTCCGAGATGCGCATGTCGGACGTTCCGTCGTCCACCTGCCATCTCCCGTTGTCCACGCACTGGACTGCGCGTGACGGCCGGTAGACGGTGAGCGTGTGGGCATCGTGCTCCAGCCTCATGGACACCTCGTCCCCGGTCCAGGGGGGTTCCCCTGCCGGAATCGCCATGCCGGCCCGTCTGGCCAACTCGACCGCGTCGTCCAGCGGTTCCAGGGTGTGATCCACGTCGTAGATGTTCGCCGGCGCCATGAGCGCGTCCCAGCGTTGCCTCAGCGTGTTGTAGTCCATTGCGATCGCGTCTCTCGTTGAACCGCGTCAAATTTACGAACGCCACTTCCAAGCCATACTGCGGGACGGCACCGGCCCCGCGGCGCCGTCTGCCAAACGGCCGTTGTCGAGGCGAAATCGCGCTTCTGCCTCATCGCTGCCGCAGGCGATCGCGATGGGCATGTTGGTCTGCGCTCCGGACCGCGCGAACGCCGCGTCAAGCCATGCGCTGCCGACCGGTGCCCCATGGGAGACGAAGGTGGCGAACTCCCCGCCACGGCCGGTGTCGAAACCGGCGAAGGACTCGTCGACGAAAGTACACAGGACGTGCAGCGCCTCAAGCGGACGCGCACTGTCTCCATTGGTCGGGTCGGACCAGACCATGTTCACGCTGGCGCTGACGTCCGGCCCCGCCACTCCACCACAGAGGTCCAGCACCAGCCAGCGCAGCTCCCTCACTCCCAGACGCATGTTGCTGTAGAAGGCGCGGCAGCCGAAGTGGTTCGATGCCAGGGACGCCGATACCTCAGGCAGTCCGTGCCCGGCGTAGTACATGAGCGCGACGCTGTCTATGCCGTCCTCGGTGAGGGACTGGCCGGTCGACGCGACTTCGGGGTGCTCGTAATCCGACGCCCAGGCGTTCTCGTTGGCTCGCACGAAGCGCTTCGTGTGCCCCATGCTCTGCATGGCGGAGACCACCCCGGAAGCTACCGAAGCTATGACTGGAATGGAGACGAACGAGCAGCTGGTCTCGGGGGCGGGCGCCGCACTGTTCCAGTGGACTCCATAGGTGACAGACATGTCCAAGACTCCTTCGCCGGTCCGCCAGGCGTCACAATGGCCCGGACACGATCACCGAGTTGTGCGACTGGAAGTAGCCGCACCATTCCGTGTATCGACCTCGGTTGCATGAGAAGGGATTGGTGACCACGTTGTTGGAGTAGTCCACGTTTCTGGCGGGGCCACTGCCCGGCTTGTGCCCCCAGAATCCCTCGCGGTGCCGCCGGAACCAGTGGAAGTCACGGGTCCCGTCCAGCATGGTCCCGGTGACGAGCGCGACCAAGTGCCGCTCGTAGCCGGCCGGCTGACAGTCACCCCAGACCCGCAGTCCGTCGCGCAGTGCTCCTGTGCGCACTTCGGTGCAGGTCGTTGAGTGCGGGATCGTGTAACCGTGGGCGAATCCGGGTTGGGCGAACGAGTCCGTGCGCTGGTTCACGGCGTAGTTGTAGCAGTTGTTGCGCTGAACGACGTAGAAGTCGTTCCAGAAATCGGGTTCGTAAGGTCCGGCATCGAACGGGCACGCATTGAGACGTTGATCTATGCGTCGGAGCTGTTCTTCGGCTTCGGCCGCGAGTTCGGGGTCGGGTGGCTCCTGCGGCTCGATTGTCTCTACTCCTCCCAGCCCTTCTTCGACAGACCGTCGGATTGCCTGACGTATCGCGTCGCGCAGGACCCGGTAATTTCCCCTCTCTGCCTGATCGGCCGGCTCCGGCATCGTATCCAGGAGTGCCTCTGCCAATTCGGCGCCGGCGAAGGGATCCGCCGCACCACCACCCGCTATTTCCACGGTCGGCGGCAGACCGAGTGACCGGACGGTGTCACTGGCGAAGTCGATCCTCATCCCCCGGAAGTCGACCCCCATGAAACTGCCGGGCGTCTCCGCCAAGCCGGCACGGTGGCGCAGGAACAGCCGCATCAACCGCTGGACCTGATCGGGATCGGTGACCATCCACGACGGATTGGGCCGACCCGAGTAGATTTCGATCGTTACACGGAATGCCATGCCGGTTCTCCTTACCGTTTCCTCATGTACATCGCTGTACGTTCCTCATCTCATGGACCTTCCTCGACGTATCGGAACTCCGGTCCGTATGTCATTCCGCTCCCGTCGGGCAGCGGCGTGTCCATCAACGCCTGGGCGGGAGTCTGCAAGTTGATCATTTCGACGACCGCCCGGTTCAGCATCTGCGATGCCACTCCGGGCTGCTCCGCCTGCCATGCACGTTCCAGGAACCGAAGCAGTGAGCTGTAGTGACGGTTGAATTCGGTCAGGTCGTGCTGCACGGCTTCGGAGACGGGCACCCCGCCTGCGGACCAGCCGCCCGCCGGCACCGTTCCCATCCGGAACGTCTGCGGCATGGGAATCTCGTCGCCCTGGAAATCGAACCGTGGCGGGTCGTCCGACACGCGGATCAATTTACGCCCGTGGAAGATCTCTCGGAAGGAATAGAAATGGGCCATCTCATCGGCTGCGCCCGGGAACGGATTCTGTGGTGATGCAGACGTGCCCTCACCTTGTTCCTTGATGACTCGCAGGGCCGCCTCGACATCACCGAGCGATCTGAGCGGTGTGACGTTGTTCCCCACCCCGTGGGCCGCGGACATGTTCCTTGTCAGTTGCCGGGTGCCCTTGATCAGCTCCGGCCGGGAGCGGAAGGCTTCGAGAATCGCCGTGTAGAACGCGCCGATGGACGTGCCCGACTCGCGCGCTTCGACCACAGGGTCCTCGGGCCTTTCGATGCGGGAGTACATGTAGAGCGCCTGCTTGGTCAACCCGGAGAGAAAAACGTCCAGGCCGGGCTGAACGCCACCCGGCAGCGGACCTGGGTACTTCGGCACGAGCTCACTGTCGGCGATGCGCGGCGCATCGCCGATCGTCGTGACCATGTTGCAGACGAGCCCCATGTGTGACATCTCATCGAAGATGATTTCATGAATCGTCTCGAAGACGTCCGATCCCTGATCCACCTCCTTGATCGACCAAAGGCCGCACAAGTACGGCGGAAGCGTCGCGAGCTCCAGCATGACGGCCTGCTGCAGCGCCTCCTTCAGCCAGGCTTCGTCATGTTCTGCCGCGGGCATCTGCATGAGCTCGACGATCGCGTTGCTTCTATATCTGACAGCACCTGACATGAGAACTCCTACGGCTATATCCGCTCGACCATGAGCGCCGGTCAGGCAACGGAAGCAGTCTCATTTGCGGGTCCGGTGACACGAGCCGGTAGAAGTGGTGATCCCGGCCGGGCCAGAACGATGATCGCGATCACGAGAGTATTCGTCTGGCAGTTGCCGGCCCGCATTCAGCGTACCTCCGGCCACGGGGCCCCGCATTCCCGCGACAACCTGCACAAACGCCTCATGGCCTCGCCCGATTCACTGAGCTGAGGACCAAGTTGAGCGTTCTACGATGGGTCCGCCCCGAGGGCGCACCGGACGGCCTCCAGGCTGACAGGGGCGAACGAGTCCCGCATGCTGAGGCGTTCAGGCCAGATTGCAGGTCTAACCGTGAGCGACGTCGATCGCCGATACGGTGCCATCGCCCCTGTTGGCAACATAGGCGCGCTTGCTGTGGGGCTCGAAGGCCACGCCCTCCGGGTGGGACCCGACCGGTATCGTGGCGCTCACGCTGCTGGTACCGGCATCGATCACCCTCACCACGCCGTCGAAATGGGTGACGTAGGCATCGCCCCGCGGATCGAGCGCCACACCGATCGGGCCCACACCGACGTCGATGTCGGCGGCGGCGCCCGTAGCGATGTCGATCGCCGACACCGTCTTGAAGCCGGAGTTGGCGACATAGACACGATGTCTCTCGGGATCGACCGCGATGCCCAGGGGATGCTGCCGGACCGGAATGGTCGCAATGACTTCGTTGGTCGCGGCATCGATCACCGACACCGTGTCGAAGTCGGGCTGCGTGACGTAGACACGGTGGTTCACGGAGTCAACCGCGACGCCAAGGGGGCCGGGGACGTCGATGAAGTCATGTGCAACGGCAGGGAGTGTGCCGCTGATTCCGATCACCGCCACCCTGTGACGGCGGCGGTCGCTCACGAACAGGCGACTCAGGAAGTGATCGACCGCCAGCCCCGCTCCGTGGGACGACGGGTCAAGAACCGGAGGCGGCCCTCCGATGTCGATGGCGGCGATGACGGTGTTGAACCTGTCGATCACCGACACGGACCCACCACCGCCGTTGGCAACGTAGACGCCGAATTGGGGATCGGTTGCCACGCTCTCCGGGCGGAGTCCGACAGCTATGCTGGCGATGGCCGTGTTGGTCAGAGCATTGATCACCGACACCGTGTTGTCTCCGCTGTTGGTGACGAACACGTGGTCGTGGACATCCACTGCCACACCGACCGGATCGGTTCCCACCGGTAGGGTGGCAACCACGTTTGGCATTTCGGTGTTGGACATTTTCACCAACGTCTCTCGTTGTCTCGGAGCCCGGTCTCGAAGCCCGGTCTCGAACACCCGGTCTCGGAGCCGCCCCTTCTCCGCCGCCGTGCCTCTCGGCCCGCCTCACTGCCGCCCACCGTGTCCGACGCTCCCGCTGATTACAGCTTCAACGCCGCTCCCCCGATGGGCAACTCAACAGCACACTGACGGCTTCTCATCGCTGCGTCCGGGCCGGCCTGCGCGGTCAGATCCGTTGATCCACATGCCTGGCCGTAGCTCCCGGAGTTACGTTGTACCGGGGCCTTTCGAACACATCTCCCGAGCGAACGGGGGACCTCCGCTGAGCGCCGCGACCACACCACGGACGAGCGATGCCCACACGATTCGGATGGACCGGCTGCCGCAACACCTCCGCAAGCCATCGGCCGTCATGTCCCGCACGACGGCCGGGCGTTCGCGATGACCACCGACCCGTCGGATCGAGGAGACGGTGCGGCCGTCACGGGCTGGACCGAAGGCTTCAACCACTGCACCGTCGAGTACCGGCTGTAGCGGGTGGCTCAGGCGGCGCGCCTCGGTCGTCCCGGCGGCGTTCGGTGCGGGCCTACGGGGTGGACGCGAGGCCGCGCAGGATGAGGCGGATGCCGAGGGTGAAGCCGCGGGCGTCCAGGGCGGGCAGGCCGTCGGGGTGGGCGGCTGACGCCTGGAGGGAGGCGGCCAGGGCGGGGTAGCGGGGGTGGTAGTCCGCCGGGGGGAGGTTGAAGCCGGCGGTGAAGGTCTCCAGAGCGGAGCCGAGCACGAGGTTGTCGATGGCGGCGGCGGCCTCGGCGGCGGCGGCCGGTGTGCAGCCGCAACGGGTCAGGGCGTCGAGCAGGGCGTCGTAGCCGCGCAGGGCCTTGTCGGAGGCGACCCGGCGGCGGGCGACCAGCGGGATCATGTGCGGGTAGCGGAGGTAGACGCCCCGGTATCCGTGGGCGTACGCGGCGATGCCCGCCGCGCCGCCCGGGTCCGTCAGCGGCCCGAGGTCGATCTCGTCGTTGATCAGCTCCGCGACCGCGTCGAGCAGGTCTTCCTTGGACGCCACGTGGTGGTAGAGGGATGCGCCGCGCACCCCGAGCCGGTCGGCGATCGTACGCATCTTCAGGGCTTCCACGCCCTGTTCGTCCAACAGGTCCATAGCCGCGCGGGCGATGAGCGCACGGCTGAGGAGGTTCTGGCTCGGCCGTGCCATCGGGGGCTCCCTCGTCTCGGCTTGCAGATTACCCGCCGGGAACGCTTCACAAGCCGTTGGGAGCACCGCTACATTCACGCCACCTCGTTTTCCTAACGCGGTTAGATTTAGCGCGCCGGCGCCGCCAACGGCTGCCCGCGCCCGGTGAGGTGAGCATGAACGACACGTCCAACCCCGATTCGGACGCCGAGCGGCTGCACGCGCTCGGCTACCGCCAGGAACTGCGGCGCAGCCTGGGCATACTGGGCAACATCTCGATGGGGTTCGCGGTGGTCTCCCCCGTCGTGGCCCTGTACGCCGTCTCCATGGTGGGGACCACGGTGGCCGGGCCCATGTGGGTGTGGGCGCTGCCGCTGGTGCTCGTCGGCCAATGCCTGGTCGTCAACGTCTACGCCGAACTGACCTCGCAGTGGCCCCTGGCCGGCGGCCCGTACCAATGGGGCCGGCGCCTGCTGGGCCCGGCGTTCGGCTGGCTGGGCGGCTGGGTCTGGCAGTTCGCCGTCATGTTCGGCAACACCACGGTGGCGTACCTCGCGGCGCCCTGGGTGTACGCGCTGTTCGGGGCCGTCCCGACGCCCGGCGGGCTGGTCGCCGTGGCCGTCGCCATCCTGCTCGTGTGCATGGTGGTCAACGCCTACGGGATCACCATCCTGCGCTGGTTCGTGTCCCTCGGGATCGCCGCGGAAGCGGTCGCCTCCGTACTGGTGGGCCTGGTCCTGCTGCTGTTCTTCCGTGAGCACGGCTTCCCGCTGTTCACCGAGACGCTCGGCGCCGAGGCGCTGTCCGGGGGTTCCGCGGTCGCCGGGTTCCTCGCGGCCGTCGCCGTCGCCGGCTGGGCTTTCATCGGGTTCGACGCCTGCGTGTCGACGGCGGAGGAGACCAAGGACGCCGGCCGTCAGGTTCCGCGGGCCATGTGGTGGGCCCTGCTGAGCGTGGGCGCCGTCGTCATCCTCAACGCCATGGCCGTCGCGCTCGCGCACCCGCACCCCGAGGCGGTGGTGGCCGGTCAGGACGTCGACCCCGTCACGACCGCCGTGGTGCACGCCTTCGGCGGCTGGTCGGACAAACCGTTCGTGGTGGTGGTCCTGACCGGGTTCCTGGCCTGTGCGATGGCCTCCCAGGGCGGAGCGGCACGCGGCCTGTTCTCGCTCGCCCGCGACGGGGTCTTCCCGTTCTCCCGCCACGTGCGCAAGGTCAACGGGCGCAAGGCCCCGATCGGCGGCCTCGTCGCCTCGACCCTCATCAGCGGGAGCGCGCTCGCCCTGGGACTCAACGCCACCGCCATCGGCAGCCTGATCTCCTTCGGGACCGCCGCCACCTACCTGCCCTTCTTCCTCGTCTCGCTCGCCGCGCTCATCGCCCGGCTGCGCGGGAGCTGGGTGCCCTCCGGCCACATCCGGCTGGGCGCCAAGGGGACCTTCCTGAACGTGCTCGCCGTGGTCTGGACGGCCTTCGAGGTGGTGAACGTGTGCTGGCCGCGCACGGTCCTCGCGCCGCCGGACGCCCCCTGGTACCAGGTGTGGGCCGCCCTCCTCGGCACCGGCGTGGTGCTGGGCACGGGCCTGGTCTACCTGGCCGTCCGCCGCCCGCACGACCGGCTGCGCGACGCGGACGGCCACGGCGGCGGCGCGGCTGCCGCGCCGTCCCGGCCCGAAGGGCTGCAAGCCGCCGAGCGCCCCTGAAACCCGGCGGCGGCCGAGCCGTCGGGCCGCCCCGCGCACCACCCGCCGCAACCCTTCGAAGGGATACCGTCATGGAACAGCCCCGCACCACCCGCCGCGTGTTCTGTACGACCGCGCTGACCGCGGCCGCGACCGTCTTCCTCACCTCCGGCGGCGCCGGCCCGGCCGCGGCCCTGCCGTCCAGCGGCACATGGACGGTCCCCGCCGAGTGGGAGAGCCACTCCGGCTGCGTCATGTCCTGGCCCTGGGACCGCACGGACGGCTGGGGCGGGCTGCTCCCCCAGGTGCAGGCCGAGGTGGCCGCCGTCGCCAAGGCCATCGCCCGCTTCGAAACCGTCCTGATGTTCGCCGAACCCGGCACGACCGCCGACGCCCGCCGCCTGTGCGGACCGTCGGTGACCGTCGTCGAGTACCCGGTCAACGACTGCTGGACCCGCGACACCGGACCGGTCTTCGCCCTGGACGCGGGCCGCACCCAGCGCACCGGCCTGGACTTCCGCTTCAACGGCTGGGGCAACAAGTACCCGTACGACAAGGACGACCTGCTGCCCGTCGGCGTCTGCTCGTACCTCTCCGTGCCGCGCCGGCCGGTGGACCTCGTACTGGAGGGCGGCTCCGTCATCACCGACGGCCAGGGCACCCTGATCACCACCGAGGAGTGCCTGCTCAACCCGAACCGCAACCCCGGGATGACCCGCGCCCAGATCGAGGCCGCGCTGCTCGCCGCGTACGGCGCGACCAAGGTGATCTGGCTGCCGTACGGCCTCGCCGACGACCTCATCACCAACGGGCACGTCGACCTCGTCGCCTCCTACCTCGGCCCCGCCAGGGTCCTGCTCCACACCCAGCCCGACACCTCCAGCCCCAACCACGCGCGCATGGAGGCCAACCGGACCGTGCTCCGGGCCGCCACCGACGCCTGCGGACGGCGCTTGCAGATAGAGGAGCTCCACCAGCAGCCGCACTTCCGGGTGAACGGCGCGCTCGTGGAGACGTTCAGCTACACCAACTACTACCTGACCGGCGGCAGCGTGGTCGTCCCCACCGCGCAGGAACCGGACGACGCGGCGGCGCTGTGCCGGTACGCCGAACTCTTCCCCGGCCGGGAGGTCGTCGGCGTCCCGGCCCGCACCCTGGCCTGGGGCGGCGGCGGTGTCCACTGCATCACCCAGCACATCCCCGCGGTCGCCTGACCACCCGGGCCCGCGGCACACGACTGCGCCCGGCTCCGTGAGCCGGGCGCAGGGCCGGACGGGGCACAGCGGCAGGGATCACTCGACCTTCGCCCAGTCGAGGGTGCGTTCCACCGCCTTCTTCCAGCCCGCGTACCCTTCTTGGCGCTGGTCCTCCGACCACTGGGGCTCCCAGCGCTTGGACTCCTGCCAGTGCGTGCGCAGTTCGTCCGTGTCGCCCCAGAAGCCGGTGGCCAGACCGGCCGCGTAGGCGGCGCCGAGGGCGGTCGTCTCGGCGACGACCGGGCGGCTGACGGGGACGCCGAGGACGTCGGCCTGGATCTGCATGCACAGGTCGTTGGCGGTGACGCCGCCGTCGACCTTGAGCACGTCGAGGTGGACGCCGGAGTCCTGTTCCATGGCCTCGACCACGTCGCGGCTCTGGTAGCAGATGGCTTCGAGGGTGGCCCGGGCCAGGTGGCCGTTGTCGTTGTACCGGGCCAGGCCGACGATCGCGCCGCGGGCGTCGGAGCGCCAGTACGGGGCGAACAGGCCCGAGAAGGCCGGTACGAAGTACATACCGCCGTTGTCCTCGACGGTGCGGGCCAGCCGCTCGCTCTCGGCGGCATCCTTGATGATCTTCATTTGGTCGCGCAGCCACTGCACGGCGGAGCCGGTGACCGCGATGGACCCTTCCAGGGCGTAGATCGCGGGGCTGTCACCGAACTGGTAGGCCACCGTCGTCAGCAGTCCGTGCTGCGAACGGACCAGCTCTGTACCGGTGTTGAGCACCAGGAAGTTGCCGGTGCCGTAGGTGTTCTTGGCCTCGCCGGGCGCGTAGCAGACCTGCCCGACGGTCGCCGCCTGCTGGTCGCCGAGGACCCCGGTGATGGGGATCGCGGCGCGCAGCGGGCGGGAGGTGCGGGTCTGCCCGTAGGCCTCGCGGTGGGAGGAGGGGTTGATCTTGGGCAGCATGGCCCGGGGGACGCCGAAGAAGCCGAGCAGTTCCTCGTCCCAGTCGAGGGTTTCGAGGTTCATGAGCATCGTGCGGCTGGCGTTGGTGACGTCGGTCGCGTGGATGCCGCCGTCGGGGCCCCCGGTGAGGTTCCACAGGACCCAGCAGTCCGTGTTGCCGAAGAGGGCGTTGCCCTGCTCGGCCGCCTCGCGCACGCCGTCGACGTTCTCCAGGATCCACTGGATCTTGCCGCCGGAGAAGTACGTGGCCGGAGGCAGCCCCGCCTTGCGGCGGATCGTGTCGCCCTGGCCGGACCGGTCCAGGGCCGCGGCGATGGAGTCGGTACGGGTGTCCTGCCAGACGATGGCGTTGTAGTACGGGCGGCCGTTGCGGGGGTCCCAGACAACGGTGGTCTCGCGCTGGTTGGTGATGCCGATCGCCGCGAGGTCGGCCGGGGCGAGGTTCCCGTGCCGCAGGGCGTTCTGGATCACCGAGTTGGTGCGTTCCCAGATCTCCACGGGGTCGTGTTCGACCCATCCCGAGCGCGGGAGGATCTGGGCGTGTTCCAGTTGGTGCTTCGCCACTTCGTTACCGGCGTGGTCGAAGATCATGAAACGGGTGCTGGTGGTTCCCTGGTCCACCGCGCCGACGAAGTCCGCCATGGGGTGCCGCCTCTCCTGTGGGATGGCCTGCTCGCTGCCTCAGGCAGCCGTGGTCACGCCTCCGGTCCTTCCGGGGCCGGCACGCGTCCGGGCGGCTCCGGCTCGGCGGTCGGCAGGAACCGGCCGATGAAGAACTTGTACAGGCCCGCTCCGACGAGACCGCCGATCAGCGGCCCGACGATCGGCACCCAGAAGTAGAAGTGGCCGTACTGATCTCGCCACGCTCCGCCGTAGCCCGTGATGAAGCTGGCCAGTCGGGGGCCGAAGTCGCGGGCCGGGTTGATCGCGTAACCCGCGTCGGTGCCCCAGGCCATACCGATCGCCACGACGACCAGGCCGATGATGAACGGGGCCAGATTGGCTCCGGGAGGCGTGTTGAGGAGGTCGGTGATGGCCAGGATCAGCAGCAGCAGGATCGCCGTGCCGATGATCTGGTCGCGCAGCGCTCCCCACTCGGTCACCGGCAGGTTGGGGTTCCCGTTGGCCGGGAGGGTGGAGAAGACGCCCTGCGTCTTGGTGTGCGTGGGGTCGATCGTCGACAGGGCCTCGCAGTAGTTCCAGCGCACCAGCAGGGCTGCCACGAAGGCGCCCGCCGTCTGCGCCAGCGCGTAGGGGGCGACCTTGCTCCACGGGAAACCCTTGAACGCGGCGAGGGCCACCGTCACGGCGGGGTTGAGGTGCGCGCCGCTGAGCCGTGCCGCGACGTAGACACCCATGGTGACGCCCAGGCCCCACGCCCAGGCGATGCTGTCGTGGTTGCCGAGGCCGCCGGGGGGATCGGTGAGACCTCCGCCCGCCACCACCTGGGCCACCACGCCGACCCCGAAAAGGATCAGGATCATGGTGCCCGCGAATTCGGCCGACAGTTCGCCGATCAAACCTGATTTCTTCAACCGCTCAGCCATCGAAGCCCGCTTCCCGCCGGCCCAGGACCGGCCGTGGACTGCCCGGGTCCCTCCCGCTTCTCACGATAGGACGATCACCGGTGAACCGCACGACGTCGCTGCGGGGGCGGGCGCCACGCGGCGCCCGGCCGGGTCCCGGTCGGGCCGCCGCGGGTCAGCCGATGCTCCACGACCAGGTGTGGTCGGCGCTGACCAGGCAGACGAGGACGACGAGGTCGGCGACTCCGAGCGCGAAGCCGAGGCGGGCGCGTCCGGGGCGGGTGGTCCCGCGGCGCAGGGCGAGTACGGCCAAGGCCATCGACGCCGGACCGAGGAGGAGGTTCATGGCGAGGAGGCCGACCAGGCCGAGCAGGAAGGAGGCGACGGCCATTCCGTCGGCGTCGCGGGTGCGGGGGCGGGTGGCGCCGGTGCCGGTGGCTGTGCCGGTGCCGGTGCCGGTGGCGACGCGGGAGGCGTCCGAGGTGCGGTCCGCGCGCCCGGTGCGTTCGGCGCGGCTGGGCTGCTCGGCGCGGGGCGGCTGCTCGGCGCGCTCCGTGCGGACGGGGTGGTCGGCGGTACTGCGGGCGCTCATGACGAACCTTCCTGTCGGTGGTGGCGGCGGTGGTGGCGGCCGGTCCGCTCGCGGATCGCGAAGACCAGCAGCCAGCAGGCGATCGCGGCAGTCACGGCGAGGGAGACGGGGGCCGCGACGTGGGCCACGGTCCCCAGGAGGACCCCCATCAGCATCAGGGCCGCTACGAGGAAGAGCATCGTGCTCCCTCCGAAGATAGGTGACAGTTGTTCACTGACTACCCAGTCTAATAGCGCCCATGCGGTCCTGTGTGGCGCGGGGGTTAACTTTCCGTCATGAGTCAGACCGCCGGAGCCCGCCAGCTCCAACGCCTCAAGACCCGCCGGGCCCTGCTCGACGCCGCCCTGGCCCTCCTGGAGGAGCAGAGCCTCGGCAGCCTCGGCCTGCGCGAGGTGGCCCGCGCTGCGGGTGTGGCACCGACCGCCTTCTACCGGCACTTCCGCGACATCGAGGACCTCGGTATCGCACTGGTCGACGAGGCGCTGGAAAACCTGCACGCCACCGTCCGCTCCACCCTCGCCACCTCGGGCGACGCCGAGCAACGGATGTCCACGGCGGTGGAGTTGATGGCCGCCTTGGTGCGCGCCTACCCCGCGCACATCCGCTTCATCGTCCGCGAGCGGCACGGGGGCGTACGCCGGGTACGGGAGGCGGTGACCGGGCAGCTCGACGCGTTCGCGAGGGAAGTGGCCGAAAATCTGGCGCTGGACCCGCTCGGCGCGGGCTGGAGCCGGGACGACCTGCTGATGCTGGCCAAGCTCTACGTCGACCACATGGTGATGACGGCCTCCGCGTTCCTGGCCGCCGCCCTGGAGGACAACGAATGGGACGCGGTCAGCCGCACCGCCCTGCGCCAGCTTCGCCTCATCCACGCCGGCCGGGTCCACTGGACTCCGGCGGGGCCGGCCGCGGGCGCGTGACGACGCAGCGGGCCGGGGCTCGTGCGGCCACGGGCCCGCGCGGAGCCGGCCTTCACCGGGCCGGGCGCGGTGCGGGCGGCCGGGGTGCCTCGTGGAGGGGCGGCCCCGGCTGGTCCGGCTGAGGGTGCGCGGAGGCGCCGAGCGGCCGGGCGCCATGGCGTTCGGGGCGGTGTCCGGCCCCGCTGAGGATCTCCTCGCGGGGCGTGTCCGTCTCCCCGGGCGGCGGCGGGACGATCCGACGCGCGAGGACCCGGCCCACCCAGCGTCGGCCGCAGCGCGGGCAGGGCGCGGCGCCGCGCGGGGTGTACGGCGAGGCCACCGGTACGCCGTCGCAGGAGAAGTACTCCCACTGGCGGCCTTCCGCGTCGCGCCAGTGCTGTACGTCGTAGTCGGTGCTCCACTCGTTCCAGCACCCGCCACATGCGAACGCCACGCGTTCGACGGCCAGTTCGGTGATCATCGCAGCCACCTCCTTCCGGCACTGGGGCACTCCGGCGGCCCGGTTCAGCCCAGCGTCGCGATGTCGATCACGAAGCGGTAGCGGACGTCGGAGCCGAGGACGCGCTCGTACGCCTCGTTGATCTTCCCGGCCGGGATCGGTTCGATTTCCGCGCCGAGGCCGTTCCCGGCGCAGAAGTTGAGCATCTCCTGGGTCTCGGGGATGCCGCCGATGTTCGAGCCGGCGAAGGAACGGCGTTTCGACGCGAGGGTGAACGCGTGGACGCTCAGCGGTTCCGGCGGTGCGCCGACGTTGACCATGGCCCCGTCGAGGGCGAGGAGCGAGAGGTGGGCGTCGAGGTCCAGTTGGGCGCTCACCGTGTTCAGGATGAGGTCGAAGCGGCCCGCGAGGTGTTCGAAGGTGCCGGGGTCGCTGGTGGCGTAGTAGTCGACGGCGCCCAGGCGCAGTCCGTCGGCCTGCTTCTTGAGGGACTGGGACAGGACGGTGACCTCGGCGCCCATGGCGGCGGCGAGCTTGACGCCCATGTGACCGAGCCCGCCGAGGCCGACGACGGCCACCTTCTTGCCCTGGCCGGCGCCCCAGCGCTTGAGCGGCGAGTAGGTGGTGATGCCCGCGCACATGAGGGGGGCGGCCTCGTCGAGGTCGAGTCCCTCGGGGACGGAGAGGACGAAGTCCTCGGTGACCACGATGTGGGTGGAGTAGCCGCCGTTGGTGCTGGTGCCGTCCCGGTCGGTCGAGCCGTAGGTGAAGACCGTCCCGTTCAGGCAGTACTGCTCCTCCCCCGAGCGGCACGGCGCGCACTCGCGGCAGGAGTCGACCATGCAGCCGACGCCGACCCGGTCCCCGACGGCGTGGCGGGTGACCTCCGGGCCGACCTCGGCCACGACCCCGGCGATCTCGTGGCCGGGGGCGACGGGATAGGTCACCGGGCCCCACTCGCCGCGCACGTGGTGGATGTCGGAGTGGCAGATGCCGCAGTACTTGATGTCGATCAGGACGTCACGCGGCCCGACCTCGCGCCGTTCGACGGTGGCCGGGGCGAGCGGTTCGTTCCCGGAGGTGGCGGCGTACGCGTCGGCGGTGCTCATGTCCTACCTCCAGTGACTGGGTCGGCCGGAGAGCGGGCGCGGCCCGACGGGCAGTGGGGCCGCGCCCGCCGCCGGGGCCGTCCGGGCCGGGGCTCGGCTTTTACGCTACTTCCATGCTGCCGCGCACGCTGGCCCGGCGGCAGCCCCCGCAGGTCACGGCCCCGACCGCGACCGCCCCGGCCTCACAGGAGCCGTTGCGGGAGGGAGCCGGGCGCGACCGTGTGGGAGCGTACGGTGCCCCCCGGGGCCAGGTACTCGACCTCCCCCATCGGGTCGGCGGTGACCTCGCCGACCACTGCGGCCTGCCTGCCGTAGGGGTGGGCGCGCAGCGCCGCGAGGACCGGGCCGGTGCGCTCCGGCGGGACGAACAGGCACAGGCATCCGGCGCAGGCGGCGTCCAGCGGGGCCAGCCCCCGGGCGTCGAGGGCGACGCGCGCCTCGTACCGCACGGGCAGGGCGGCCTCTTCCACCCGCAGGGTCAGGCCGCGCCCGGCGGCGGTCCGGCGCAGCACCTCCGCCAGGCCGCCCGCGGTGACGGCCCGGGCGTGGTGGACGCCGGGCCGCGCCGCCCGGAGCAGGTCGGCCAGGGGCGCGCAGTCGCTCGGCACGTGGTGCTCGTAGCCGAGGCCGTCGCGCAGCGAGACGAGGTGCGCGGCGTGGCTGCCCAGCGGTCCGGTCACCAGGATGCGGTCGCCGGCCCGGATGAGGCCCGCGCCCAGGGGCGGGCCGCCGAGGACGCCGAACGCGGTGGCGGTGACGAAGACCCGGTCGGCCTCGCCGGCGCGGACGACCTGGGTGTCGACGGCGGCGATGGCGACCCCGGCCTCGGTGGCCGCGCCGCGTACGGAGGCGGTCAGGCGGCGGACGAGGTCCATGGACAGCCCGGCCTCCAGCACGAGGGCGAGCGCGATGTGCCGGGGTTCGGCTCCGGTGGCGGCCAGTTCGTTGACGGCGCCGCACACCGCGACGCGGCCGATGTCGCCGTTGCCGAAGAACGGCGGATCGACCACGTACGTCCGGGTCACGGTCCGCAAGGCCGGCCCGGGGACCGCTGGGCCCGCGGGGCCCGGTGCGAGGGCCTCCGCGACCAGCGCCGGCGTGTGCGGGCCGAACCCGGCCTGGGCCGTGTCCCAGTCGTGTGTGTACGTCACGAAAGCCATCCCCCGATGCCCGCGAGCCCTGATGGCCCCATCATCCGCCGCGGGAGGCGTGCGGCATACCCGTGTCGGGGGCCGGCTGCCGATGAGGGGTCAGTAGGGGCGCTCGGAGCGGCGGTCGTAGCCGCGCAGCAGGAAGACGGCGAGCGCGGTGGCCAGGGCGGGCAGGACGGCGAAGCCGGCCAGCATGCCGAGTTCGGTGGTGGTCGTCTGCACGGCGGCGCGGCCGGTGCCCGAGGAGACGTAGCCGGAGAGCTGGAGGACCAGGCCGTAGAGGAGGGGGCCGACGGCGACGCCCAGGCCCTCGCCGGTACTGAACAGGCCGGACCGTACACCCGCCTGGCGGTGTGTCGGACCCCCGGAATCCTGGGCGATGCAGTCCGGCAGCATGGCGTAGAGGAAGAGGAGCTGTCCCGCGTGGCCGGTGCCGGCCAGGGCCATGGTGAGGAGCACGGCCCCTTCGGGCAGGGCCGGGGCGGCGAGGAAGAGCAGGCAGCCGGTGGCGAAGAGCGCCGAGGCGAGCGAGTATCCGCGGCGGCCGCGCAGCCGCGACCAGAGGGGCATGGTCAGCAGGTTGGGCGCGACGAACGCGGCGACCAGGGCGCCGACGCCGGTGGATCCGTGCAGGACGTGCCCGGCGAAGTAGGGGGCGCCCGCGAGCAGTACGCCGGTGGCGACGGACTGGACGACCACGCACCGCAGCAGGGCCGTGAAGGCCGGGTTGCCGCGCGCCGCGGCGAAGCGGCGGCGCAGGCCCGGCTCGCTCTCGCGGGGCAACGGGGCTGCGTCCGGGCCTGCGCCGCGAGCGCTCTCCGCACCCGGCCGGCCTGCGGCGCGGGTGCCGCGAGCGCCCGTGCCGGCGAAGACGCAGAGGGTGCCGAGCGCGATGACCGCGCCGCCGAACACCCCGACCCAGCGGTGGCCCGCGAGACCGCCGCCACCGGCCTCCACGAGTGCGGGGCCGGCGGCGCCGGTGACCAGGGCGGCGACCCCGATGACGGCGACCCGGCCGCCGGCCAGCCGCATGCGCTCCCGATGCACGTCGGTGAGCTCGGCGGGCATGGCGACGTACGGGACCAGGAAGAAGGCGAACGCGGTCGCCGTCAGCAGGTAGCCGGCCGCGGTGAACCAGGCGCCGGCGGTGCCCGCGAGCGGGCCCGCGAAGGTGAGCGCGAAGGCCAGGGCCATCACGAGGCCCCCGGCGAGCACATAGGGGCGGCGGGAACCCCAGCGGGTACGGGTGCGGTCGCTGGCCCGGCCGACGAGCGGGTTGAGGAAGGCGTCCCAGGCCTTGGGGACGAAGACGACCGCGCCGGCCAGGCCCGCGCCCACGCCCAGGGTGTCCGTGAGGTAAGGGAGCAGGAGCAGCCCCGGGAGGGTGGTGAACGTCCCGGTGACCAGTGATCCCGACGCGTACCCGAACCTGAGCCGGGCGGACAGGCCGACGGCGGACGCGGCGGGTACGGCCGGCGCGGGCGGCGGCGCGACCCGGGTGCGCTCGGACCCTGTGGTGGCCATCGGGGGTTTCCTTCCGACGCGTGGGGCTGGGCTACGGCCCCGCCCCACGGGCTGGGGGGGTTCCTCGGGGGCGGGGCTCGGAACAGAGTGCGCTTCCCGTCATGGGCCCCGCTAAAGCCGGAACGCGCCGGGCGGGGCACGAGGTCCTGCCCCGGGCATGAGTTCCTGCCATGCACCTTGCTGCCACCGTGACCGCCTGGCTCCCCGTTCGACCGGCGCTCCAGCATGGCTCCAGAGAATGGAGAGGGACATGACAGTCGACAACGGCACGGCCTCGCCCCGCACCCTCGATGCCCGCGCCATCGACGGGACCGTCATGGACGGAACCGTCATCGGCGCGGCGGTCATGGACGGGACGGTCATGGACGGGACGATCACCGGCGGGCGGGGGCTCGCGGGTACCCGGCACCTGATCCACCGTCCGCCCTCGCGCGCCCACTACGCCCTCGACGTCCCCAGCCTGGGCGAGGAGAACTTCACCCTGGTCGGAACCACTCCCGTCGCCCATCCGCTCTTCAACGACGGCCCCGCCCACTTCCACGACATGCAGATCGCGACGGAGACGATGGGCGAGATCGGCGCGTTCGTCGGACAGCGCTACTACGGCGTGCCCGAGGACCGGCCCGGCCTCTTCTACCGGTTCACCCTCAACCTCACGGACCTCGCCGCCTGGCGCTCCACGGGCCCGGGCGCCGGCCCGCTGCCGATGGCGACCCGGATCAGGGCGAGGCCCTCCAACGTGGTCGCCGAAGTGCCGCGCGGGCTCGACTTCCACATCGAGGTCTCCCTCGGTGACCGGCCCTGCGCCACCGGGGCGGCCGGCCTCGTGTTCCTGATGCCGAGGCTCTACCGGCGCCACGTCGAGCACTCCCGGCAGGCCCTGCGGGCCGCGCCCGAGCTCGACGACGCCCCGGACGGCCCGCTGCGTCCGGCCGGCGCCCGCGACGTGGGCCGCTACGCCACCGAGAACGTCGTCGTCAGTGAACCGGCCGACGCCTCGCGCGGGCGGATCAGCACCTGGCTGCTCGCTGCCGGGGTGAGTCCCGTCTTCGCCGGTGAGGACGGCCGGCTGTCCGGTCTGCACGTACTGGAGGCGCTGCGCCAGGCGTCACTGCTGGCCGCGGGGCGCGCGCACGGCCTGGACGCACGCCGGAGCGCGCTCGGCGCCTTGCAGGTGCACTTCCGCGGGCAGGCGGAGCACGACATGCCGCTGCGCTGCGTGGCGGTGGCCGGGCCGCTCGGGCAGGGCGCCGACGGCCGGCCGGCCGTGCCGGTCACGCTGACCCTCACCCAGCGGCGCCGTGCGGTGGCCGAGGCGCGCACCTCCGTGGTGCAGGACTACTGACCGGCATGCTCTTCCGGATTCTGGGGCCGCTGGAGGTCTGCGCCGAGGCCGATCCCGGGACGTCGTACGCCCCGCAGGCCGCGAAGTTGCGGGTCGTGCTCGCGACCCTGCTGGTGCGCGCGAACGAGGTGGTGTCGGTCGGCACCCTCATCGACGAGCTCTGGCCGGACGCGCCTCCGCGCACCGCGACGACGACCCTCCAGGTGTACGTGTCCCACCTGCGCAAAGCGCTCCGCGGCGCCGACCCGGACAACGGCGGGGCGGCGCTGGTCACCCGCCGTCCGGGCTACGTGCTGCGGGTCGGGGCGCGGGCGCTGGACACCACGGCCTTCGAGGAGCTGACCCGGCGCGGCCACCGGGCCCTGCACGCCTGCGACTTCGCAGCCGCTGCCGAGTTCCACCGGCAGGCCCTCGCGCTGTGGCGGGGACCCGTGCTGTCGGACACCCCGCACGGGCCGGTGCTGGACGGCGCCGCCGTCCGGCTGGACGAGGCCCGCGTCACGGCGCTGGACGAGCGGGTCCGGGCCGAGCTGCACCTGGGGCGCCATCGCGAAGTCCTGGCGGAGCTGCACGAGTTGGTTTCGGAGCACCGGCTGCACGAGGAGTTCCACGCCCATCTGATGGTGGCGCTGTACCGGTGCGGGCGCCAGGCGGAGGCGTTGCGGGTGTTCACGCTGTTGCGGCAGACCCTGGTGGAGGAACTGGGCATCGAGCCGGGGCCGGTCTCCCGCGAGCTCCAGCGGCGCATCCTGGAGGGCGATCCGACGCTGTCGCAGCCGGGCACGCGCGAGTCGGTGGCGACCGCCGGGTCCGGCCCGACCGGGTGGACGGCCGCGCCCGGTGCGGCGCTGCCCACTGCGACGCCGGCCAGTGCGGCACTGCCCGGCACGGTGCTGCCCGGTACGGCACTGCCCGGCACGGTGCTACCCGGAAGCGATCCGTACTTCACCGGCCGGGCGGCCGAACTGGCCCAGCTGGAGGCGCTGTTGCGCACCGCACCGGCGGGCGGCCTGATCGCCGTGACGGGTCTGCCGGGCACGGGCAAGTCGGCCCTCGCGGTCGAGGCGGCGCACCGCGTGGCGGACGCCTTCCCCGACGGCCGTCTCTTCCTGGACCTGCGCCCGGGCGCCGACGGACGGCCGCCCCGGGCAGTGGACCGGCTGCCGGGCGCCGGTGCGCGAACGCCGGCAACGGACGGCGGGACGGCCCGGCCGCGGCGGGTGCTGCTGGTGCTGGACCACGTGGCCTCCGAGACGCAGGTGCGGCCGCTGCTGGCCGCCGCGCCCGACGCGGTGGTACTGCTCACCGCGGGCCGGGTGCCCGCCGGGCTGCCGGGCCTGCGGTCGGTGGTGCTCGGGCCGTGGAGCCGGGAGCAGGTCCCCCGGCTGGCGGGGCTGTTCACGGGCCGGGGCGGCCCCGGTGCGCCGGACACCGCCGAACCGGACGTCGTCGCGGAGACGGCCGAGCTGTGCGGGCGGCTGCCCCTCGCCGTGCGGGCCGCGGCCGCCCAGCTCGCGGCCCGCCCGCACTGGACGCTCGCCGCCCTGGCGGACCGGCTGCGCGAAGAACGCGGACGGCTCGACGCGCTGCGGACCGGCGATGTCGACGTACGGGGCCGCCTCCACGCGGCGTACGCGGCCTGTCCCGAGCCCGCGCGGCGGGCCTTTCGGCTGCTGGGCGCGCTGCCGCCCGGCCGGTTCGGCCCCCGGGAGGCGGCCGCCGCGCTGGACGTGGGCGAGCGGGAGGCGGCGGGGACGCTGGAGACCCTGGCCGACGAACGGCTGGTGGCGCTGGAGCGGGACGGCTGCCGGCTGCCGGAGCTGCTGCGGCTGCTGGCGGCGGAGCTGCTGGCGCGGGAGGAGCCGCCCGAGGTGGCGCGGGCGGCGACGGAACGCGTGTGCCGGGCGTACGCCGACGCCTCGGCGGAGCCGGGCCGGGCACCGGACGCCGCGGGGCGCGGGCTCGTGCACCTGGCCCGCACCGCGTACGAAGCGGGGCTGTGGGAGCTGACCGTACGGCTGACGGACGCGCTGGGCGGCTGGGTACGGGAGGACCTGGAGGCCGCCTACGGTCTGGCTCTGGACGCCGCCGTGCGGTGCTCCGACCGGGTGGCACAGGCTCGGATGCTGCGTTCGCTGGGGGACCTCGCCTGGCAGCACCGGCGCATGGAGCGGGCCCGCCACCTGTACGACGGGGCCCTGGACCTGGCTCGCGCGGCCGGCGCCGAGGAGGAGGCGGGGCGCGCCCTGGTGGGGTTGGCGGAGCTGCGGCTGGACGCCGGGGCGGCCACGGACGCCGCCGCCCTGCTGGAGCCGGCGCTGGCCGCCCTGGCCGGTCCCGGCCGGGCCCGGGGACGGTACGAGGCGAGCCGGGCCCGGGCGCTGCTGGCGCTGGCGCAGGAGGAGCCGGAGACCGCCCGGGCGTGGTTCGGGGAGTGCCTGGAGCTGGCGGGCGCCCTGCGGGACCACCGGCTGGAGGTGTACGCGCGGCGGTCGCTGCGGGCGCTGCGCACCACCGCGGAGGCCGGCCCCCGGGGTCCCGTGGAGGTCCGGCCGGGCCTGTGGCGGCTGCACCCGCGGCCGCACCCGGTCCCGGTCCGCTCATGAGCGGCCGTCCTGCTCGACCACCGGGTACGCGCCCCGCCGGGGCGCCCGCCCCTGACGTTCGGAGAACCATGTCGGTATCACTGGGGCCGGTCACGGAGCTGGTCGGCCGGGAGCTGGAAGGCGCCGCGCTGTGCGAGCGGTTGCGGGACCCGGCGGTACGGCTGGTGACGCTGACCGGACGGGCCGGCGTGGGCAAGAGCGTGCTCGCGGCCGAGGCCGTGCGGGAGACCGGCGCGGAGTTCGCGGCGGTCAGCCTGGTGGACGCGCTGAACGCGGCGGATGCGGCGGATGCGGCGGATGCGGCGGATGCGGCGGATGCGGTGAACGTTGCCGGCGACGGCGATGCGGCGGCACTGCTCGAAGCCGCCGGGCCGCTGCCCGACGGAACCGGGCGGGTGCTCGTCGTACTGGACGGCTGCGACCACGCGGCGCGCCCGGCGGCGGCCGGGGCAGCGACGGCGCTCCTGGCCGACCCTCGGGTGGTGGTGCTGGCCACCGCGCTGGAGCCGCTCGGCGTGTACGGGGAACAGCTGCTGCCGCTGGCCCCGTTGCCCGTTCCGGCGCCCGGTCCCCGGGCGGCGGCCGACCCCGAGGAACTGCAAGAGGTGCCCGGCGTCGCCCTGTTCGTGCGGCGCGCCCGGGACGCGGATCCGTCGTTCGCGCTGACCCTGGAGAACGCCGGGGCCGTTGTCGAGCTGTGCACCCTGCTCGGCGGCCTGCCGCTGGCGGTGGAGCTCGCGGCGCGCCGACTGCGGCTGTTCCCGCCCCACCTGCTGCTGTCCCGGCTGCGGGGCCGTACGACGGCGCTGGGCGGAGGACCGGAGCGGGCGCCCGAGCGGCACCGCTCACTCGCCGCCCTCGCCGAGTGGAGCTGCCGCGGCCTGGACCCGGCGGCGACCGGCGTGCTGCGGCAACTGAGCGTCTACGAGCCGGGGTTCTGCATGCCGGCGGCCGGGGTGGCGGCCGAGGACGCCGTCGAGGCGCTGCTGGAGCGCGGCGTGCTGTCGGTGGTGGGCGTGGAGCGCGGGGAGCTGCGCCTGGCCGTGCCCGAGCCGGTGCGTTCGTACTGCCGGGACGGGCTGGTGGAGTCGGGCGGCGAGGCCGCCGCCCTCGACGCGCACGCGGAGCACTACCGGCTGCTGGTGGGCTCCGCGCAGCCCGCCCTCGCTGGAACGGAACAGTCCTCCCGGCTACGGGAGTTGGCGGCCGAGGCGGACAACGTGTCGGCCGCGCTGCGGCGGCTGCGGGAGCGGGGTGACGGCGAGGCCGTCGCCGCGGTGGTGCTGGGCTGCCGGCTGCCCTGGCTGGCGCAGGGGCGGCTGCGGGAGGGCCTGGAGTGGTGCGACGCGGCCGCCGAGCCGGGCGGACCGGCGCTCACGGACGCCCTACGGGCCCGCCTGGCCGACATGTCCGGTGTCTTCGCACTGGCCCTGGGCGATCCGCAGGAGGCCGTGCGCCGCCACCGGCGCGCCCTCTCCCTGGGCAAGGGCGTGGGAGACCGGCGGCAGAACGCGCTGGTCTCCGCCCACCTGGGCGCGGCCCTGCTGCGAGCGGGTGATGTTCCCGGTGCCCGGGCGGTGCTGGTGACCTCGCTGAGCGCTCTCGAATCGATGGGCGTCACCCGGGGCGCGGCGGCAGCCGCCGCTTCCCTGGCCGCCGTGACGCGGGCCGACGGGGACCGGCGACAGGCGCTGGAGCTGCTGGAACGGGCCGAGGAGGCGTTCCGCCGGATCCGGGACGGGCGGGGCCTGGCGGGTGCGCTGCGGATCTCGGCGGCGCTGGCCCTGGAGGGAGAGGAGCCGGAGCGCGCGGACCGGGCCCTGCGGGAGAGCCTGCGGCTGTACGGGGAGATCGGGGAGCTCAGTGAACTTCCGGGCCTGCTGGAGGAGTTCGCGCTCCTGCTGCTGCGCACGTCGCCCGCACAGCGGCCCCGGTGCGTACGGCTGCTCGCGTCGGCGGACGCCCTGCGCGGCCGGACGGGGGCGCAGGTGCCCGACGAGTGGCGTTCCGAGGCCGAGCGGGCCCGTACGGAGCTCAGTGCCCGGCTGGACTGGACGGACTTCGCCGTGGCCTGGGCCGAGGGGGTGCGGATGAGCGCGCCGACGGCAGTGGCGGAGGCGCTGTCGGCACCCGGGCCCTCACGGCGCCCGGTGGTGTCGGCCGCAGCCGAGGCGCAGTCGCTGACCCCCCGCCAGGTCCAGGTGGCGCTGCTGGTCGCGGAGGGTCTGACGAACCGGCACATCGCGGCCCGCCTGGACATCTCGGAGTGGACCGTCGTCAACCACGTCCGTCAGGTGATGCGGCGCCTCGGCTGCACGTCGCGGGTGCAGGTCGCCGGGGCGGTGGGCCGATGGGCATGACCGGTCCCGGCGTGTTCGGCTCCGTGGGCCGCCTCGGTCCCACCCCGGCCCGTCCCATGGACATCGGCCCGCCCGACGAGGTCTCCGACCGGTTCCGAGCGGCCGGCTGGTGGCGGCCGCAGACGTTCCTGGACGACCTGTACCGCACGGCGGCCGTCGCGCCGCAGCGCCCGGCGATCGTCTCGGAGCGCGCCCACCGGCCGGCGGACCGGCGCCGGGTCACGATCGGCTACGGGCGCCTCGCCGCGTACGTCGACCGGTTCGCCGCAGCCCTGCACTCGCTCGGGGTGGTACCGGGCGACCCGGTGGCCCTCCAACTGCCCAACTGGTGGGAGACGGCGGCGCTGACCCTGGCCTGCCTGCGGGCCGGGGCCGTCGCGGTGCCGGTGCTGCCGACCGTACGGGCGCACGGGCTGCTGCGGATCCTGGACAGCACCCGGGCCCGGGTGTGCGTGGTGCCCGACGTCTGCGAGGGGTTCCCGCACGCGGAGGCGCTCGCGGACCTGGCGCCGCGGCTGCCGTGGCTGCGTCACCGGGTCGTCATCGGGGACGCCGCGGCGACGGGGGCGGTCGACTTCGAGGCGTACTTCCGGCGCACCGCGCACGAGCGCACCGCGTCCGGCCGTTTGTCCGGGCCGCACCCGGGCCGGGCCGACCGGCCCGCGCTGCTGATCAGCGTGATGGGGCTGCGGGACGCCTACACCTCGGTGGTGCACTCCCCCAACACCCTGTACGCCAACATCAGCACCCAGCACGAGCCGCAGGGGCCCGGGCGCCGGCCGGGCGAGGTCTTCCTCAGTACGCTGCCGCTCACTTCGCTGGCCTCGCTGATCTACACGGTGTGCTGGCCGCTGGCGGTCGGCGGTACCGGCGTCTACCAGGACGTCTGGGACCCGGGCCGGTGCCTGGACCTGATGGCGGAGGCCGGGGTCGACCAGGTCAACGCCGAGCCCGCCTACCTGTCGGAGCTGCTCACGGTGCAGCGCCGGCGGCCGCGGCGGACGGACCGGCTGCGGCTGGTGCTGTCCGGCGGGCGCACCAGTACCCCGGAACCGCTGGCCGCCGAGCTGCGGGAGGTGTTCGGCGTGCCGGTGCTCTCCGTGTGGGGGGCGCCCGAGCTGGGCATGGGGACCCTCTCCGGGGACGTCGCGCACGGGCGGGACGGCGTCAGCGCGCTGACGGGCCTGGAGTTCTCGGCCGCCCCTACGACGGCGACGCTGACGGTGCGCGGCCCCTCGGTGTGCCTGGCCACCTGGCCGCACGGCACCGCGGCACCGCGGCCCACGTGGGAGCACGACGACGGCCGCCTCGACACCGGGGACCGGGCCACCGCGGGACGGCACGGAGGGGTCAAGGTCGTGGCCCGGGCCGGTGAGCGGACGGGAGCCATCTTCATGGTGCCCGTCGCCGAGGTGGAGGAGCGGCTGCTCACGCACCCCCGGGTGCGGGAGGCCGCGGTCGTCGCCTACACCGATCCGGAGCACGGGGAGCTGCCGTGCGCGGTGGTGGTCCCGGCCGCGCGGGACCGGCCGCCGGGGACGGCGGAGCTGCGCGAGCACCTCGGGGGGCTGGGTGTCGCGGAGGCCTTCCTCCCGACCCGGCTGGAAATCGTCGGAGCGCTGCCCCGCGACGAACACGGCCGGGTCCGGCGCGATGCGCTGCGGGGCTGGCTGGCGCGCCTGCGCCCGGGCGGGCCCCGGCCGGCGCCGGACACGGTGTGAAGGGCTATTCGCAGCCGGCCACGCGGCGGGCGAACGCCGTCAGTTCGGTGCGCCAGTGGGGGGCGAGGGGGGCGGTGGCCACCGCCGCGTCGGCGCGCTCCAGGAGTGCGGCGATGGTCTCCTCGGCACCGGCGCGCGCCCGCTCGTCGAAGAACACGTCGCGCAGGAACTGGGCGTCGCCGCCGAAGCCGGGGCCGCCGCGCAGGAAGCCGCGGATGCGCCAGGCCCCGTGCAGGGCCCGGGCGTACTCCTCGTAGGCCTCGCGCAGGTCGGCACGGCCCGCGAGCGCCGCGCCGATGAGCAGGGCGTGGCGCAGGCCGTACCAGCCGGCGCCGCAGCCGCTGCCGCAGCCGGAGACGCATTGGCCGGGCCAGGCGTCGTCGAGGTACTCCGTCGCCGCCGCGGCCTCGACGTGCGCGCCGATGGCCCGTTCCGTGCGCAGTTCGTCCCACCACTGCCAGGCCTCGTACGGGAGCCGGACCGCGAGCCGGTCGCCGTAGGCGAGGGCGAGGTCCCCGGCGAGTACGGCGGTGCCCTCCCCGAACCGGCGGGGTTCGCCGCGCCAGCCGTTGCGCTCGTGCTCGGCGGCGTGGCTGATGTGCAGGGTGGGGATGCCACGCCGCAACGGGGCGTTGTCCCGTACGTCCTCACGGATCATCAGGCAGGTGTCGAGGAGTTCCAGCGCGGCGGCCGCGGCGACGGCGTCCTCGCCGTCCGGGTCACCGCCCGCGGCGAGGTACCCGGTGAGGCAGATGACGGGGTGCGCCCGCTCGGCGCCGGCCTGCACGAGTTCGGCGACGCCCGCCACCAGTACGGCGCTCCGCGGATCGCGGGTGCGGCGGGCCCGGTGCTCTTCGGCGAGCAGCCGGGCGAGTCGCTCCTCGACCCGGTCGAGCATGGCGTCGCGCACCTGTGCGGGTGTCAGCGTGCGCCACGGCTGGTGGTCGGTCGGTGTCGTCATGGTGCCCTCCCTGGTGGGCTACGGCCTCATGAACGACTTTCCCCGACACCGCTCGAGGGGACCATCGAGGAACGCTACAGAAGGCGGACCGGGGGGAGGTGGTGGCCCGGCCCGCCAGTTGTCTGTCACCCGGTGCCATCCCGGACCCCGGGCTTGCCATGACCTTGCCATGCCCCTCCACCTCCCCTCCGTGACCCTCCGCGCAGGGCTGTCAGCGGGCCATGGCAATCTCAGTGGTCCATCGGCCCGACGGCCGATCGGCAGCAGGACACCACTGATATGGGGGGAACCATGGCAGTCATACGCAAGCACACGGCTCTGCGCACCGGCCTCGTCGCCGCCGCACTGGCGGCGGGGGTACTCGCGGCCCCGTCCGCGGCCCAGGCCGCACCGGCCCCGGCGGCCCCGGCCCCGGCGGCCCCGAAGGCCTCCGCGGCCCAGGCCTTCGAGCCCGGCACTTCGCGGGGCGCCGGCGAGGTCGCACGCAGCAAGAACGCCGTACTGGCGCTCCAGTCCGACGGCAACCTGGTGCTGGAGCACGTCTCCGGCGGGGTCCTGTGGGCCACCGGCACGTACGGCAACCCGGGCGCGACCGTGACGTTCCAGCAGGACGGCAACCTGGTCGTGTACTCGGCCGCCGGCAAGGCCCTGTGGGCCGCCGGTTCGTACGGCAACCCGGGCGCCCGCCTGGACCTGCAGTCCGACGGCAACCTGGTCGTCTACCGGCAGGACGGCTCGGCCGCCTGGAGCACCGGGACGTGGATGGTCGACACCACGGTGAACGCGACCTGGCAGATCGGCTCCGGCAACTGGACCTGGAGCCCGAACGCGATCCTCGCCATGGAGCGGACCGGAAAGCTCAGCATCCGCGACCGCAACACCCTCGGGGAGCGCTGGTCCACCAACACCTGGGGACCGGGCGCGTACGCCCGGATGCAGTCGGACGGCAACTTCGTCGTCTACAAGAAGGACGGCGGCGAGGGCAAGGGCGGGGCCCTGTGGGCCACCGGGACGTGGAACAACCCCGGTGCCCGCCTGGTGTTCCGGCCCGACGGGAACCTCGTGCTCGTGACCGCGAACTCCGACGCCGTCCTGTGGCAGAGCGGCACCACCGACTGAGCCGATATCGGCTTGCCTTTCGTGCAGGGCCCGTACAAACTGATCTCCGTTGAATCGAACGCGTTCAACTCTTTGTCTTCCTCATGGGGGGTAGGAATGACTCTCAACCGCAAGCGTGCCGCCTGGACCGGCGCGCTCATCGCCGCCGCCGTCTCGGCCGGCGTGCTCGTCGCCCCGGTCGCCCAGGCCGCCGACGGCAAGACCACCGGCACGACCACGGTCAAGGTCCCGGCCAAGAAGCCCCACGGCGGCGTCCCGGCCAAGGCCGCCGCCAAGAACCAGCAGCGTGCGACGGCCCTCGCCGCGACGGCCGGAACCGTCTCGCTGCGGCCGGGCGACGTGCTCGCCTCGAACGAGTACATCGAGACCGAGAACGGCTACCTGTTCATGCAGCCGGACGGCAACCTCGTCCTGGACCACAAGGCCGGCGCCGAGTTGTGGGCCTCGGGCACCTACGGCAACACCGGCGCGTACGCGGTCTTCCAGACCGACGGCAACTTCGTCATCTACAAGAAGGACGGCGGTCCCGGCAAGGGCGGGGCCCTGTGGAACTCCGGCACCTGGGGCAACCCGAACGGCCACCTCGACTTCCAGGACGACGCCAACCTCGTCGTCTACCGCGCGAACAACTCCGCCAGCTGGTCGACCAAGACCTGGAAGGTGGGTAACAACACCCTTTCCGGCGGCCAGAACCTGGAGCGCGGCACCTGGATGTCGGCCACCAATTCCATCCTGGCCCAGGACAACCGCGGCTACTTCGCGGTGTTCTACCGCGGCAAGGACTACGGGCGGGGCTTTTGGAACTACAGCCCCGGCGCCTACACCCGGATGCAGACCGACGGCAACCTCGTCACCTACAAGAAGGACGGCGGCGAGGGCAAGGGCGGCGCGATCTGGGACACCAAGACGTACGGCCGGAACGGCGCCTACCTCTCCTTCGGGGCGTACGACTCCACCCTGGTGCTCCACAAGGCCACCGGAGAGGTCCTCATCGACTTCGTGACCGGCGACAGCCAGCAGTAGGCCGCATGCTTGACCCCGGCCCGGGGTGGGATTCGAACCCCACCCCGGGCCGGGGTGTTCGTGCCGCGGCCTTCGCGGACGGCCTCCGGCTCAGACGAGTTCGGCGACGCCCAGGTGGAAGTCGACGGGGAGGGATTGGCGGCCGGGGATGTCGAGTTTGCGGTAGACGCGGGTCAGGTGCTGTTCCACCGTGCTGACGGTGATGTAGAGCTTCTGCGCGATCTCCCGGTTGGTGTGGCCGTGTACGGCGAGCAGGGCCACCCGCTTCTCCGAGTCGCTGAGGCTCGCCACGAGGTCGGCGTCCGGGCCGTCGGCGCCTTCTCCGGGGCCCGGGCTGTCGCCGGTGTGGCCCGGCAGGATCTTCACGCACAGGGCTTCGGCGCCGCACTCCTTGGCGACGTGCCAGGCACGCCGGTTGACCATGGCGGCGCGCGCCGGTTCGCCCAGTTCCCGCAGGACCTGCCCGAAGTCGGTCATGGCGCGGGCCAGTTCGTACTGGTCGCCGGAGCGGTGCAGTTCGTCGACGGCCTTGGCCAGCATCGCCTGCCGCTCCTTCGGTTCGCGCAGCGAGGCGCGCAGCCGCAGGGAGATGCCGCGCACCCAGGGGTCGTCGGCGTCCCGGGTGGTGAGCTGGTCCGCGAGGAACCGTTCGGCCTGGTGGGTCTCGCCGAGCCGGATCAGGGCCTCCGCCGCGTCCGCCCGCCAGGGCAGCACGCGGGGCCGGTCCAGGCCCCAGCGCTTCATGTGGCGGCCGATGTCGAGGAAGTCACCGAGCGCGGCGTGGAAACGGCTGGTGGCCAGGGCGTGCTGGCCGCGGGCGCGCAAGTAGTTCAGGCCGTGGACGCTGCCGCCCGGCCTGTCGGGGACGGGCCGGCTGAGCACGGCCGCGGCCGCCTCGGGGCGGCCCATGGCCGTGTACGCCCGCACCAGGGTGCCGGCGACGCCGCTGAGCAGGGCGCTGCCACCGCGCTCGGGGACCGCGCGCAGCGCTCCTTCGGCGGTTTCCGCGGCGCCGGTGAGGTCGCCCAGGCGCAGCCGCGCCTCGGCGAGCAGCCCGGCGAACTCGGCCTGCCAGCCGGTGGCGCCGCGCTGGCGGGCCTGCCGGACGAACCCCTCGCACCAGGGCAGCGCGCGGGCCGCTCCGTGCAGGTGGAGGAGGGTGCGCAGGGCCTGTACCACGGGTTCGACGGTGCCTTCGGCGAGGGTGGCGCCGCGCAGGAACAGTTCGGCGGCGTGGGCGGCCGAGGCCTCCTGCGGCTCCGCGGGCAGCGTCCACAGGGCCGCCGGGTGGGTGACGGTCCGGGCGGGACGGCCCGGGAGGGGGGCGCCCCGGCCGGGAAGGGCGGTGCGGTCGGGCGCGGCCCACTGGGGGAACGCGGAGAGGCCGTCCAGCGGATCGTCTCCGGGGACCTCGCCGGGCCGCAGCGGCGCGGCGGGGCGCCGTCCGTCGGGGCCGGCCATCCGTTCCAGTACGGCGGCCGACTCGTCGATGCGGCCCTGCGCGGCCAGGACGCGGGCGAGGGGGCCGAAGGCGCGCGGTTCGAGCCGGCCTTCGGCGAGCGCGGCCAGGGGTTCCAGGAGGTGACGTTCGGCGGCGGCCGGGTCGGTGCGTGCGGCGACGGCGGCGAGCCTGATGCCGATGTCGGCGCGCCGGGCGTCGTCCGGGCAGGCTTCGTGGGCGAGCCGCAGCAGGGCGGCCGCCCGGTCGGGGGCGCCGTCGGCGAGGTACTGGTCGGCGGCGGAGCGCAGTACGGGCAGGGCCCAGTCCTCGGCGGTGTGCCGGGCGGCGAGGAGCTGGCGGGCGACCTCGGTGTCGGGCGCGCCGCAGGCGCGGGCCAGCAGGGCGCAACGGCGGTGCAGTTCGCTGCGGGCGGCGGGGTCCATGCGGTCCAGTACGGCGGCGCGTGCGGCCGGGTGGCGCAGGCCCGGACCGTCGAGCAGACCGGCGGCGTCGAGGGCGGCGGCGGCCCGGGCGGCGGCGGTCTCGGTGGTTCCGCTCAGCCGGGCGATGTGCGCGGGGCTCGCCAGCGCGCCGAGGGCGGCGATCGCCTCGGCCAGTTCGGGGGTGACGGCCCCGCAGCGGTGCAGGCAGGTCAGTACGGCCTGGGTGTAGGCGTCGCCGGGCCGGGCCGACGGGTCCTGGAGCAGCGCGCGCAGCAGCAGCGGGTTGCCGCCGCTGGCCTGGTAGAGCCGGTCCGTCTCCGTTTCGGCGCGGTCGGGGAGCATCGCGCGGACCGCTTCGGGGCGCAGGCGTTCGAGGCGCAGCCGCAGGAAGTGGGGCAGCCGGAGCAGTTCGGTGCGCAGCAGCGGGTCGGCGCCGCGTTCGTGGAGGGACTCGGTGAACACCAGGAGGATCCGGGCCTGCCGGCTGCCGCGCGCGAGGTGCAACAGGTGGCGGGTGGACAGTTCGTCGGCGTGGTGGAGGTCGTCGACGCAGATCACCACGGGCGCGGCGGCGCTGAGTTCGCGGACGGACAGGGCGAACGCCTGCATGGCCTCGACGCGGCCCGCTTCGGGTGCCTGCGGCGGGTGGGCCAGCGCTCCGGCGGGGGCGTCGGCGGTCAGCTGCCGCAGGACGCCCAGCGGGTCGCCCTTTTCGGCCGCCGTTCCCATACCGCGCAGTACGACGCAGCCGCGGGAACGGGCGTGTCCGGCGACGGTTTCGAGGAATTCGCTTTTCCCGCAGCCGACGGCCGCTTCGATGAGAAGTAATCCGGCGTTCCCTTCCGCGCAGCCTTCGATCTGCGCATGGGCAAGGGATAGTTCCTCGGCACGGCGGAACAACACCATAAGAGTCCCCCAGTGTCCCCGGTCCGCACGTCCGGCGAAATGAACGAATGCGGATACAGGAATGATCGAGCAATGCGTGAGCGAGAATTCAGGCCTCAGTGTAGGCCGGGATTCGGCTCCTCACGGTGTCCGGAAGCTGCCAGGCATCAATCCCCGCGGACGGCCGCGGGGAAGATGCGGCGGGGGACGCTGCGGGGGTGGCCGGGGGTACGCCACTCGCGCGGGTATCCGACGGACACCTCTTCGAAGCGCACGCCGTCGTGCCACGTGGTGCGCGGGATGTGCAGGTGGCCGTAGACGACGGCGGCGGCCCGGAAGCGCACGTGCCAGTCGGCGGTCAGCGCGGTGCCGCACCACTGGGCGAACTCGGGGTGGCGCAGGACCCGGGTGGGGTTGCGGACGAGGGGGAAGTGGTTGACGAGCACCGTGCGCAGCTCGGGGTCGCAGGCGGCGAGCCGCCCTTCGGTGTGGGAGACCCGGGCCCGGCACCAGGCCTCGCGGGACGGGTAGGGGTCCGGGTGGAGGAGGAACTCGTCGCTGCACACCACCCCGGCCGCGTAGGCCTCTTCCAGGGCCTGCTCCTTGGTGACCGCGGACGGGGTGCGGAAGGAGTAGTCGTACAGCAGGAAGAGGGGCGCCACGACGAGGGGTCCGCCGGGGCCGGACCACACGGGGTAGGGGTCCTCGGGCGTGTGCACGCCGAAGGAGCGGCAGATCTCGACGAGCAGCCGGTAGCGCGCCTCGCCGCGCAGGCCCCGGGGATCGTCGCGCAGCGTCCACAGATCGTGATTCCCCGGTGCCCAGATGACCGTGGCGTATCGCCTGGTGAGCAGTTGGAGCACCCACCGTAGGTCTTCGGGTGACTCTCCGACGTCGCCGGCGATGACGAGCCAATCGGCGGGGCTCTCGGGATACAGCTCCTCGACGATCCTGCGGTTCTCCGGGAATGCGACATGAAGGTCGCTGATGCCCATGAGGTTTCCGTGCGGCATTCCGTGAGTTTGGACGGGCTCGGGCGCACGCGACACCCCTGCCGGGCCCCTGAATTGCCGTCCGGGGTTCCACACCGGGCTATGGCAGGCGCATGGCAATGCCGGTCCGGGGCGTGCCAGGGTCGGGGCAGGGGGCGCCCGCGCGGGCGCGCGAATGGCAGTGGACTGGCGGCCCGGCGGCGTTCCGGGGCCCGATCGGGCCGGGCGGGGCCGCTGTTCCTGGCCCCGGCGGCGGGGGTGGCGCGAGCGTGGAGGTGTCAGGCCGACCCCGGCCGGCACCGATACCGCGACCAGAGGGAATGCCGTGCTCACGAAGCTCCTGCCGGCGAACGTCGCCACCGCCGAGGCCACCGCCGATCCTGCCGAGGTCTTCCTCTACCCGGAGGAGGAGAACCTGATCCGCAACGCCGTACCGAAGCGCAGGCTGGAGTTCGGCACCGTCCGCTGGTGCGCCCGGCGGGCAATGGACTCGCTGGGGCTGCCGCCGGCGCCGGTGGTGCCGGGCCGGCGCGGTGCCCCGCAGTGGGCACCCTCGGTAGTCGGGTCCATGACACACTGCGCGGGGTTCCGAGGGGTGGCCCTCGCCCGTTCGGCGCAGTTCGCGGCGGTGGGCATAGACGCGGAGACGAACACCGCCCTGCCGGACGGGGTACTGGAGTCGATCGCGCTGCCCAGGGAGCTGCGCTGGAACCGGGAGCTGACCCGAGCGGCGCCCGAAATCGCCTGGGACCGGCTGCTGTTCAGCATCAAGGAGGCCGTCTACAAGACGTGGTTCCCGCTGACGGGACAGGAACTCGACTTCACCGACGCCGTGGTGAGCATCGACGCCGCCGAGGAGACGTTCCGCGCCCGGCTGCTGCCGGATCCCGAGACCCTCTCGGCCGCCGCGCCGCACGCGTTCAGCGGCCGCTGGTCCGCGGCGGACGGAGTCCTGCTCAGCGCCATCGCCGTACCGGCCGCCCGGCCCGTCGTCGCGGGCGCCCCGCAACGACGAAGCGCCCCCCGCTTGTGCCCTGCGGGGAGCGCTTGCTGACCGGGTCGCCGACGGCGTTGCGGGATCACCCCCAGCGGTCGTCCTCGGGTACCTGCGGGGCGCCGGTGATGCCGGTGTTCCCCGTGATCGAGACCGACAGGCTTAACGCGTTCACCACGACGGTCCCGGACATGAACTGCGCCCCCATGACCGTCAGGACTATACCGATGAGTACGGTCAAGCACATGGCAGAGAATTTGCCGGAAATTACCCTCACGCCTTCCCCCAGTTGAAGATCAGGTTCCGAGCACCCACACCTGTCCGAATTTTCCGGCTTTGGTGACCCCGGGTGATGCGAATAGAGTGCTCGACATCGATCATTCACGCCAAGAGGCCCACGCTGGCGTAAAGTTACGTGGCAGCAATTACATCGATCAGTGGGGGCTGAGATGTTCACAGGGGAGGGCCCGGATTCAGGCTTCGCAGAGCTGGACGACGTCAGCGCCACCGCGTACGGGCTGGCCGTCGAGTCCGGCCGCTTCGTACGCGAACAGGTCGCCGAGCAGCTGTCCCTGACGCCCGAGGAGATCGAGCGGGTGGAGCGCGTGCTCCGCGGCGTACGCCTGCTGCAGTCGATGCCGGGCAACCCCGCCGAACTCACCCCGGTCACGCCCGACGTGGCGGCCGCGTCCCTGGTGGCGCCGGCCGAGCGGCAGATCCGCGACCTCCAGCAAGCGGTCACCGACGTGCGTGCCAAGCTCCTGTCGCTGACCCCCCTGTATTTCGAGGGCCGCAGGCTGCGCAACCGGCTGGAGGCCTTCGACATCATCACGGACGTCACGCGGATCCAGGCGATGCTCAACCACCTGAGCCAGAACTGCAAGAGCGAACTGCTCACCGTGCAGCCCGGCGGCGCGCGGCCGGCCGATCTCCTCGACCAGGCCCGCGAGTCGGCCCTGTCCACCCTCGCCCGGGGTGTGCGGATCCGCACGATCTACCAGCACACCGCCCGCAACGACCTGCCCACGCGCAGCTACGTCCGCGACGTGACACGGCACGGCGCGGAGATCCGTACCGCCGACGAAGTGATCGACCGGCTGATCATCTACGACCGCGAGGTCGCCTTCCTGCCTGAACGTTCCTCCGTGGACTGCGCGCCGGGCGCGGCGATCGTGCGCGAGCCGACGCTCGTGGCGTTCCTGTGCTCCGTCTTCGAGTACCTGTGGGACGGCGCGTCGGCCTACATGGTGGAGTCCCAGCGGTCCACCGCCTCCTCCGACGAGCTGAGGTGGTCGATCATCCGGCTGATGGCGAAGGGGTACAAGGACGAGATGGTCGCGCGCCGGCTCGGCATGTCCGTGCGCACCTGCCGCCGCCACATCGCCGACATCACCGAGGAACTCGAGGCCACGAGCCGCTTCCAGGCCGGCTACAACGCGGCCCGCCAGGAGATGCTGTCCGGCGATTCCGCCCCCTCCCCCGGCTGATCCCGCGCGCGCCGGGGCGGGACCCGCCCCGGCCTGACCGGTCACCAGCCCGTGTCCTCGTCGAGTGCCTCCGTGATGGCGTCCACGCAGTCCTGGTCGAGCATCGTCGTGACGTGGGCGTCCTGGAGCCGGCCGAAGCCCGCGTCGTACACGGCGGCGCTGATGACGTAGCCGCCGTCGAGCGGGAAGGTACGGAAGATCCACTCGTCCCCGGTGCCCGCCGTGCCGTCCGGCCGCTGGACGCGCACCGGCCTGCCGTCGGGGCCGAAGCCGAACTCGGTGAACCGGAACTGCATGCCCTGCCCGATGGCCTTGCTGTACGCCTCCTTAAGGGTCCACAGCCGCACCAGCGCGCCGTTGCGCTCCGCCTCCGGCATGCCCGACAGCAGCACCGACTCGTAGGGCGTGCAGATGTGGCGGCCGAGGCCGCCGCCGTACATCTCCCGGTCGGCCCGCTCCGCGTCGACGCCGATCAGGCCGCAGGTCGTCAGGCCGACGAGCAGCAGGTCCTCGGTGTGGCTGAGGCTGATGTCGATCTGGTCGCAGCCCCGCAGGTACGGCCGGCCGGTCGGCCCGTAGGCCAGTTCGAGGTCGGCGGGATCGCTGGCGAGCACGGCCCCCGCCGCGTGCTTGAGGAGCATCCGGGAGGCGATGTAGCGGTTGCGCACGTCGGCGTGCGTCAGGTCCAGAAAGCGCGTCCAGTCCCGGCCGAGCAGCTCGCGCAGCCCGTCGCCGGACGGCAGGCTCGGCTCCAGGTCCTCGAGCCACGCGTAGACCAGGGCCGTTCCGTGGGTGGCGAGGTCCTCCCGGACCCGGTCCCATGACGTGCCCCCGGCAGCGAGCGCCACCGGCTCGCCGAGCGGGGGGCCGAGCGTGGGACTGCCCGGGGCGGTCATCGGCGGTACTCCTTCACGAGGGTGTGGATGTCGCGCAGGCTCTGCGCCTCCAGCAGGCGGTGCACCGGGACGCGGTGGCCGGACTCCTCCAGGAGCGCCACCAGCCGGAGCAGGTTGAGGGAATCCCAGCCGGGCAGGTCCACCAGTGCGGTGTCGGCGCCCGAAGGATCGGGGAGGTCCAGGCCGAGGTCGTCGCGGACCGTCCGAAGGAACACGTCGACGTTATCGAGACTCATCCGCCGGCCTTCTCCCCAGGGTCGCGGTGACGCGCACGTGCCCGGGGACGGCCGGCACCCGCGTCAGATCATGGTGGAACTCCACCGAAATGTCCTCGCGTCCTGCTGGAGCGGGCCGCTCCGTGAACCCGCAGGAGGGGTAGAAGTCGCGGACGCGGTGGTTGCGTGCGGTGGGTACGTAGCGGGCGGTCACGGCGGACAGCCCGAGGTCGTCGCGGGCGTGGGCCAGCAGCACCGCCAGGACGGCCCGCTCGATGTCACGGCCGAGCACGCGGCAGCTGAGCCACATGCCGTCCAGGCGCAGCGCCCCCGCCTCGAAGGTGCCGAGCACGGCCGCGACCAGGCCGTTGGCGCCGAACCGGTCGGCGGTGCGGGCGGCGAGCAGCAGCCGGTCCGGGTCGGCGGCCAGCGCGGCCAGCCGCGGCTCCGGGAGGCCGCCGCCGGTGAGGTTGAACTGGTTGGTGCGCAGACTCAGCTGGGACAGGCGCGCGTACTCGTGACCGCGGGGCGGCCCGAGGTCGAGGGTGACCTCCAGCGCCCTCAGGAACTCCTCGTGCGAGGCGCCGGCCTGGCGCAGGGCCCGGCGCTCGCGCTGGCGGTGGTACTCGCCGGTCCTGGCGCGGTCCTCGTCGGTGAGGCGCAGGGTGTCGAACCAGCCGTCGGTGAGCAACCGGGTCACGTGCAGCGCCGGTTCGTCGTCGAGCGGTACGACGGCCACCTCGGGCGCGCCGTGGCGTACGCGGGCCCGCTCGGCCGGTGAGTCGTCGGCGAAGACGAGGGCGTCGGGGCCGAGGTCCAGCACTCGTGCGATGTCGAGGAGATTGCCGTCCTTGGGCCGCCAGTTGGCGTTGATGCGGACGAAGTCCTGCTCGCGCAGGGTCATGTCCGGGTGGCCGCGCAGCACCTCCAGGACCGGTTCCTCGTCGTTCTTGCTGCTGACCGCGAGCAGCACCCCTTGGGAGGAGAGCTGGCGCACGCACCTCTGGAAGGCGCCGAAGGCCTCCCCGCGCAGGGTGCCGGCCGCGGCGATGCCGTCGGGCCCGTCCTCGCCGAGGACTCCGTCCCACAGGGTGTGGTCGAGGTCGAGCACCAGGCACTTGCGGACGAGGCCGCGTACGGCGCGCGCCAGGTGGGCGACCTCGCGGGCGTACGCGGCGAGGAGCTCCGCACCGAACCGCACCTTGCCGTAGCGCTCCAGCCGGGGGTCGGTGACGGGGCCGCCGTCGCCCACGAGGGGTTCGAGGTCGATCACCACCAGCCGGTCCGCGGACTCGGTCAGGCGCAGGAGCCGGGCGTTGAACTCCCGCCAGACCGCCCCGAGCCGGGCCCGGGAGCGGTGGTCCACCAGTTGCCGGCTGTAGGTACGGGGCAGTGGGAGGGTGTTGAGCACGAGGGTGCCGGGGACGGCGCCGGCGAGTGCGGCGCACCGCGACAGCGCCTCCTCGCCGGCCGCCTCCACGTCCTCGGGCCGCCATACCGCCGGGACCTGCTCGAACAGGGTCTCGGCGTCGAGCAGGCACAGGGTGAGGTCGGGGGCTGGGGTGCGCAGCGGACTGCGGGGGTCGGTGAGGTCGCGCAGGTAGGTGCCGTACTCGCCCGGCACGGGCCGCAGCAGCAGTCCGTGGCGGGCCAGTTCGCCCGTGAGGGGGTCGATGACGTGCCCGACCGTGGACTGGCCGGTGACGGCCACCGTGACGACGGGGGTGTGCGGGTGGTGTGCCAGTACGGCGTCGGGGTCGAGCCGGGCGAGCAGCCGGCCGGCCTTCGCCAGGTCGCCGCCCGCGGCGGCGGTGGCGGGGAGGCCGACCGGACCGACCGGGCCGGCGTCCTCCGCGAGGAGCGCCGGCACTTGGTCGTAGGCCTTCTCCAGCAGCCCCCGCGCGTGCAGTTCGCGCAGTCGCGCCAGTGCGTTCGTCATCGGTGCCTCACACCTTCTCCAGGGCGAGCCCGGCGCGGAACCACCGGCTGGATTCCACGCACAGGGCCAGCGCGCGCGAACCGGGGGTGAAATCGGGCAGGAGCCGGTCCAGTTGGTGGAACGGGAGGGCGTTGCCCGTGTTGCCGGTCTCGGAGACGCAGGAGACCTCCCGCGCGGAAGTGGCCGGCAGCCCCTCCACGATCCGCGCGGTCATCCGCTCGGACAGCTGGGGCGGCAGCAGGAAGCCGATGTCGTCGAGGTCCCAGCCGAGGCCGCCGAGGAGTTCCCAGAGGATCTCGGCGGTGATCGTCGGCACGTGTTCCTCGATCGCCTTGTAGTCCTCGGCGAGCATCGGCCGGCCGGAGTCGCGGTCGGTGGTGCCGTACCAGTCCAGGAGCTGGCCGGGTGGACGTCCTTGACCGGTCCAGGAGTTGAGCACTGCCCGTACGGCGACGCGCTCGCCCTCGGGTTCGTCCGTGAGGACCGCGGCGCCCGCCCCGTCCCCGAACAGGACGTAGTTGACCAGTTCCTCGCGCGGCATACGGGCCGCTTCGGGGGTGGCCGACAGGAACCGGTGGGTGACGTCCCCGCCGACGACCAGGCCGGCCCGGTGTCCGCCGCGTACGAGGGTACGGCCGAGGTCGATGGCCTGGATCGCACCGGAGCAGCCCGCCTGGATCTGGAAGACCGGCAGGTGTCCGAGGCCCAGCCGGTCGGCGACCTCGCCGGCGGTGGTCGGCAGGAGCGTGTCGGGGGTGGCGGTCGCGAGGATCAGGAACTCGATGTCGGCGGGGCCGAATCCGCAGCCGTCCATGGCCTGCGCGGCGGCCTCGGTGCACAGGTCGGCGAGGGTTCCGCGGACCTCCCCGGTGGCCGGGTCCCAGCCGAAGTGGCGGGTCTTGGTGCCGACGAAGAGGTCGATCCACTCCTCACTGATCCCCAGCAGGGCGGCCAGCGCGGTGTTGTCCACGGGGGCTCCGGGCAGCGCCGTGCCCGTCGCGGCCAGGTAGACGGTGCCGCGCTCGGCGGCTGTCGCGCTCATGCCGACCTCGCCATGATGACGTCGCCGAGGAAAGTGGCGAGCGAGCCGACCGAGCGCAGCGCGGGCAGCATCTGCTGTACGGAGACCTCTCCGACGCGGGGCAGCCGGGCCTCGACCCGGTTCTTGAGCTGCATGATCATCACCGAGTCGAAGCCGAGGTCCTCGTGGAAGCGGGCTTCGCGCACGACGCGTTCCCTGGGGTAGCCGCCCACCTCGCCGACGGCCTCGACGACGGCCAGGAGCACCGGGTCGTCGTCGCCGACGCGGGCCGCGGCCGGCGCGGGAACCGGTTCGGGCGCGTGCGCGGTCACGTGTGCGGTCGTGGTCTCGGTCGCCGGATCGGAGAGCGCCGGGCCGGCCTGCGGGGCCTGCCGGTCCCAGTAGCGGTGGTCGGCGCAGAACACGTACGGGGCGAGGGCTTCCACCACACGGTGCGCGGGCTCGTACAGCTCCTCCCACCGCGGGTCCAGCCCGCACCGGTGGAGCGCGGCGACGGTCTCGGCGAGCTCGCGGCCGGTCGCGGCCCCGCCGGGGGCGGGGTGCAGGAACTCCACCCCTGCGGCGCGACCGCCCCGGGCGGCGATATCCAGCAGCTGGCTGCGCGGCCCGATCTCGATCAGGTGGGTCGGGGCGATGTCCGAGACGAGCGCCCCCAGCGCGGTGTCCATGAGCACGGGCTCCTCGATCTGGTCCGCCCAGTAGTCGGCGTCCATCGGTTCGTGGCGCAGCATCCGGCCGTAGCGGGTCGAGGCCAGCGGCAGCGCTGGCGGCGCGCAGCGCACCGCCAGCGTCCGCAGGTCCGCCGCTGCCGGGGCGAGCAGGGGTGAGTGGAAGGCGTGGGCGACGGGCAGGGGTTTGGCCTTGACGCCGCGGAGGTCCAGTTCCCTGGCGATCCGGGCCAGGGCGTCGAGCGGGCCGGACAGCACCGTGTCCGCAGGGCCGTTGAGCGCGGCGGCCACCACCTCGGGTTCCCGTGCGAGGAGTTCCGCCAGTTCGCCGGGTCCGGCGGCGACTGCGGTCATGCCGCCGCCCCGGGGCAGTTCGCTCATCAGGGCGCCCCGGCGGGCCACCAGCCGGGCGGCTTCGCCGAGTTCGAGTGCGCCCGCGGTGACGGCCGCCGCGTACTCCCCCAGGCTGTGGCCGAGTACGGCGGCGGGGGTGATGCCGAGCGAGGTGAGGGTGCGGGCCAGGGCGTAGCCGACGGCGAACAGCGCGGGCTGGGCGAACTCCGGGCGGTGCACCCGGTCGTCGCCGCTGAGGATCAGCTCGCGCACCGAGGTGCCCAGGTGGCCGGCGAGGGCCTCGTCCGCTTCCGCGAGGTGGCGGCGGTAGGCGGGGGACTCGCGGTGGAGCCCGGCCGTCATCCCGGGGTACTCGGTGCCCTGCCCGGTGAAGAGGAAGGCCACGACGGGCCGGCCCCAGGGGCGGGCGGCGCCCGCCGCCGTGTCGGGGTGCCCGGCCGCTTCGCGGAGCGCGTCCACGAGCTCGTCGCCGTCGCGCACGGTGGCGGCGAAGCGGTACGGCAGCCCGGTCTTGATCCGGTTGCTGCTCCAGCACAGGGCGGCCGCCGCGCCGCGCGGGCGCCGCGCCACCGCCTCGGCCTGCGCGGCGAGGTTGCGGCGCAGGGCCTCGGGGGTGTCGGCGCTGACGGTGAAGACCCCGACGGCACCCGGAGCCGTGCGGGCCCCGACGGCGCGCGGGGTGCGCGCCCCGGTGGGGCGGGGCGCGGTGGCCAGCACGGCGTGCGCGTTCGTACCGCCCATGCCGAAGCTGCTGACTCCGGCGAGGCTCTCTCCGCGCGGCAGCCGCATCGGCGACTTGAGCAGCCGCAGGCCGCGCTCCCCGAGCCGCAGCCGGGGGTTCTCCCGGCCGGCGTGGAGGCTGGCGGGCACGATGCGGTGGTGCAGGGCCAGGGCGGTCTTGATCAGTCCGGCGATGCCCGCGGCGCCCTCGGTGTGGCCGAGGTTGCCCTTGACGGAGCCGATCGCGCACGGCGTCCCGCGCGCGACGCCGTGGACCGCGCCGAGCGCCGCGCACTCGATGGCGTCGCCCAGTACGGTTCCGGTGCCGTGGGCCTCGACGAACGCGACCCGGTCGGGGGTGGTGCCCGCCCGCCGGTACGCGGAGGCCAGCACCCGCTCCTGCGACCAGCGGTTGGGGGCGATGACCCCGTTGCTGCGGCCGTCCTGGTTGACGGCGCTGCCGCGCAGCACCGCGTAGACGCGCTGGCCGTCCGCGAGCGCGTCGTCCAGCCGGCGCAGCACCACGAGGCCGACGCCGTCGCCGCGTCCGATGCCGTCGGCGTCCGCGCTGAACGGCTTGCAGCGCCCGTCGCCGGCGGCGAGGCCCAGCTGTTCGTACACCAGGCCCAGTGAGGGCGACAGGACGATGTTGACCCCACCGGCGAGGGCGGTGTCGCACTCCCCGGTGAGCAGCGAGGAGGCCGCGAGGTGGACGGCGACGAGCGAGGACGAGCAGGCGGTGTCGACGGCGAGGCTCGGTCCGGTGAAGTTGAAGTGGTAGGAGATCCGGTTGGCCGCCATCCCGGCGCTGCTGCCCGCGCCGAGCAGCGGGGTCACGCGCGCGAGGTCGCTCATGGTGAGCCGGCCCCACTCGCCGCCCATGACCCCGACGAACACCCCGGTTTCGGTGCCGGAGAGTTCGCCGGGGGCCCGGCCCGAGTCCTCCAGCGCCCGCCACGCGCAGGGCAGCAGGAGCCGGTGGTGCGGGTCCATGGCGGCGGCTTCGCGGGGGGCGACGGAGAAGAAGTCGCTGTCGAAGACATCGGCGTCGTCGATGAAGCCGCCGCTGCCGCAGACAGCGGGGAACTCCCTGGCCTCCCAGCGCTGCGCGGGGACCGGGCCGGTGCCGCTCCCGCCGCGCATCAGCAGGTCCCAGTACGCCTGCACGCCCGCCGCCCCGGGGAACGTGCAGTCGATCCCGACGATGGCGATGTCCCCCATCAGCGCTGGTCCCGCGCGGGCGCCAGGGCGGCGGACAGGGCGCCCGCGCCGGCGGCCGGGGGGATGGCCGGCAGGACCTGCTCCAGGTGCCGGACCAGGGCGGTCACGGTCGGGTGGTCCCACAGCAGGGTGGGTTCGACCTCCAGGCCGAATTCGTCCTCCAGGTCGCCGCAGAGGCTGAGCGCCGCCACGGAGTCCATCCCGTACTCGGCGAGCGGTACGCCCGGGTCGATGCTCTCGGGCGCGCGGCGCAGGTAGAGCGAGAGCCGGTCCATCAGCCACTCGTGCGGCAGGACGCCGCCGCCCGCGGTGGTGGGGTGGGTGTTGGTCAGGGCGCTGGGAACGGTCATCGTGGTCTCCTTCAATGCGTACGGCCCCTGCGGCGGCCGCCGGGGTCGACCTGGGTCCGTCAACCGGGGATCGGGGTGGAGTAGAGGTCGTAGCTGATCTGGGTGCTGAACCGGAGCTGGACCTCGTGCCGGATCCGGGTCTCGCACTCCGGCGGCAGGTCGGCGACCCGGGTTCCCAGCCGCCGGGCGATGCGGTGCAGCGCGGCGGCGGCCCAGCACGGGTCGGCGAGGAACGGGTCGGAGCCGTAGCGGCCCTGGTCCCACAGCCCCAGCACGGCGGCCGCCGCCAGGAGCAGCGCGTACCGGTCCATGAGGGCGAACCTCGCGGGCTGCGCCGTGGACGCGGACCCGGCCGCCTCCAGCCGCAGGACCCGTCGGCGCACGTCACGCAGTTCCTCGACGAGCTGCCCGGCGAGGGTGCGCAGGGCGCGTTCGACGGGCCCGCTGCCTTCGATGCCCGCGGCGATCACCAGCATCGACGCGGTGAGGGAGTCCCTGCCGCAGGCCAGGCTCAGCCGGTCGGTGCGCAGCGGCGGCAGGTCGCCGCGGAGCCGGAACAGCCCGGCCGGCGCCTCGTCCTCGATGAACCACGAGCTGCGGGCCAGGCGCGGCATTTGCGGGATGACGGTGGCCTGGCAGGCGACGGTGCCGGCGTGGCCGAGGCTGAGCACGGGCACGTCCCGTACGTGCTTCTGGAAGATCCCGAGGGTTCCCTCGCGGGTGTAGAACCCGGAGCCGAGGACGATGGACAGGTCGTACATGGTCTCGGTGAGCACCCGCGGCAGCAGGTACTTGAGCGCCGCCGAGTAGACGCTGGTCTCGGCGGGCAGCAGGTGCAGGGCGCGGGTGGCGACGACGGCGAGGCTGTCGTACAGCAGCAGGCTGACGAAGGCGTTGGTCAGCGCGGCGCCGGTCCTGCCGTCGATCCCGCGGCCCTGCCAGCCGCCGGAGTTCTCCCGGTCGAAGCGGACGGCGGTGCGCAGGCTGGTGTCGAGCGCCGCGACGGCGGTCGCGGAGATCACCGTGCGGCTGATCTGGAAGGACCGCAGGGCGGTCTCGATGCCGCTGCCCTCGGGCCCGAGCAGGGCGGACTCGGGCACCGGGCAGTCGTCGAACTCGACGCCGGCCCAGCGGCAGCCGCGCAGCCCCACGTTGGTGCGGCGGGCGGCGACCGCGGTGCGGGTGTCCGACAGCTGCTCGGGGTCCAGCAGCAGCACCGAGTGGCTGCGGCTGCCGGGGGCCGGGTCGGTACGGCAGAACAGGACCAGCGCGCCGGCCCGTTGCAGGTTGTTGACCAGCGGCTTGCCGCCCCTGATCAGGTAGCCGCGCGGACCGCGGCGGGCGGTGACCTGGCTGCGTACGTAGTCGTTGCTGTGGGCGGTCTCGTGCTGGGCGATGGCCGCCTTGCCGCCGCCGCGCAGCAGTGCGGCGAGCCGGTGCCGCTGGCGGGAAGTCCCGGCGGCCCACACGTCGGAGGCCGCCATGAAGGTGGTCATGCCGTGGCCCATGGCCAGGCCCACGTCCCGGCGGAGCACCGGGCGCATGATCCTGACCAGGGTGTCCATGCCGTCGAGGCGCCCGCCGAGGGCGCGCGGCACGTACTCGTCGGTGATGCGGAAGTCGTCGAGCAGCGCCTCGCCGGCGGCGAAGGGCACGGCGGCCCGGTCCGCTTCCAGCAGGGCGGTGTAGCCGACGGGGTTGGCCGGGTCGGAGGGGTCGCCGAACAGTGCCTCCAGCCGGGCGACGCGCTCGCGCACCGCGTGCTCCCGGTGGTGGGCCCCGCGGCCCTGCGCCACGGCCGGGTCGCCGAGCAGCGACGTCACCAACGCCGGCCTCCGTCGGCTCCTTCCGGCCGCAGCAGGTCCTCGCCGAACAGCGCGTCGTCGGCGCGGGCCAGGGCCCGTACGTCCGGGGTGAGGACCTCGTACTCGCCGCGCACCACGCCGTCGAGGAAGAGGGTGCGCATCAGGGTGCGCTGCACCTTGCCGCTGCTGGTGCGGCGTACGGCGCCGGGCCGGACCAGCAGCACGTTGCCGGCCGGGATCTCGAACTCCTTGCCGATGAGGGCCTGGATCTTCTGCGCGACGGTGCGCAGCTCGGCGGAGCCGGCGCCCCGCACCTCCTGGATGAGGACGAGGTGTTCGCGGCCCGCGTCCACGGAGAACGCGGCGCCCACGCCGAAGGTCAGGGCGGGACTGACGGTCCGGGCCGCCCACTCGATGTCCTGCGGGTAGACGTTGCGGCCGTTGATGATGATGACTTCCTTGAGGCGTCCGGTGACGTACAGCTCGCCGTCGTCGAACATGCCGAGGTCGCCGGTGCGCAGGAAGCCGCTCTCCTCGTCGTTGAGGCTGGCGCGGAAGGTCCGGATGGTCTCGGTGGGCCGCTTCCAGTAGCCGCGGGCCACGCTGTAGCCGCGCAGCCAGATCTCACCGACGGCGCCGGGCGGCAGCTCGTGGTGGGTCAGCGGGTCCACGATGCGCACCTCGATGTCGACCGGTCTGCCGCAGCCGACCAGCGTCTGCACGCGCTCCTCGGTGCCGGCTCCGGCGGCCCGGTCGCGCTCCAGGGCGCTCTTGTCGAAGTCCTTGCGCACGTGGGGGGTGCCGGGGGTGCCGCCGGAGACGACGAGGGTCGCCTCGGCGAGTCCGTAGCAGGGGCGCAGCGCCTCGGGCCGGAAGCCGGCGGGGGCGAACCGTGCGGCGAACTCGTCGAGGCTTTCGGGGCGGACGGGTTCGGCGCCGTTGAGGGCGAGGCGCCAGCGGGACAGGTCGAGCGCGGCGATCTGTTCGTCCTTGACGCGGCGCACGCACAGGTCGTAGCAGAAGTTGGGGCCGCCGCCGACGGTGACGCCGTACTCGTCGATGGCCTGGAGCCAGCGCAGGGGCCGCTTGACGAAGGACAGCGGGGTCACCTGGACGCTGTGCGTACCCAGCCAGACGGGGTGCAGGAGGTGCGCGACGAGGCCCATGTCGTGGAAGTACGGCAACCAGCTGCCGAAGCGGTCCTCGCGGGTGGTGCGGAGCAGCTTCTGCAGGGCCGCCTGGTTGGCGAGCAGGTTGCGGTGGGTGACGGTCACGCCGCGCGGTTCGGAGACCGAGCCGGAGGTGTACTGGAGGAAGGCGTAGTCGTCCTGGCGCACGGTGACGGGGCGCCAGGCGTCGGCGTCACCGATGGCGGGGACGTCGCTGACCACGCAGGCCGCGTCGGGGCGGGAGTTGCGGGCGAGCCAGAGGGCGACCTCGGGGGCTGCGGCCGTCTCGGTGAGGACGACCTTCGCGCCGGTGTCCTGGAGGACGGCGGTGGTGCGGTTGAGCCGCTTGTCGCGACCGGCCTCGCCGGGCAGGGGTACGGGGACGGCGACGGCGCCCGCGTAGAGGCAGCCGGCAAAGGCCTTGAGGAACTCGACGGTCGAGGAGTAGACCAGCAGGACGGGCTGTTCCCCCACTCCGTACTCCTGGAGGCAGGCGGCGATCCGTCTCGCCTCCCGGTCCAGTTCGCCGTAGGTGAGGTGTTCGGCCACCGTTCCGCCGGCGGTGTCGCGGAGGAAGATGTGCACATCCTCGTCGGCGAGTTCCGCCGCCCGCGCGCGGAGCAGTTCGGTGAAGGTGGCGAAGCGTGACTCTGACATCCGCGGCATCCCCTCGCGTCTGCGGGCCCCCGTGGGTGGCGGACCTCGTCTTCGCGCCGATGGTCCCCGTACGTCCTTAAGGGGCGCTTGCGCGCGTCGCACTCAGGGGGTGGCAGGGGTGCGCGCGGCCGGGGGGCGGGCGGGAGGCTCGGGGCATGAACACCAACACCGACAACGGCGCCGACGCCGGAGCCCCGCAGCCGTCGGCCCTGGTCTTTCCCGGGATGCAGCCGACCGCTTTCTCCGAGGTCGCGAAGTTCATGCTGGTCAACCCGTATGCGCGTGAGCTGTACGCGATCGCGGACGAGGTGCTCGGCTACCGGCTGGCCGACCGCTACCAGCAGACGGAGGGCGACTATTCCCTGTACGGGCAGATCTCGTTCGTCGTGAACTGCCTGGCGCTGGCGCGCTGGGCAGCGGACCGGCTGGACGTCACACCTGCCTTCGTCACGGGTCCCAGCTTCGGCGCGCGGGCCGCCGCCGTGCACTGCGGGGTGCTCGAATTCCCCGACGCGGTACGGATGACGGCGCGGCTGGCGACCGTGATGGACGAGTACTTCGAGCGGGAGCACCCGGCCCTGGTGACCCAGTCGATCGCGCGGGTACCGCAGGAGAAGGTGGAGCTGCTGCGACGGGAACTCGACGAGCGGGGCGAGTGGAGCGACGTCTCCTGCGTCGTCGACCACGACTTCACGATGCTGACGGTCCACGAGTCGGTATTGGACTGGCTCCAGCGGCGGATCCGGTCGCTGGGCGGGATGTCGATGTACACGATGAAGCCGCCCATGCACTCGTACCTCTTCGGCGGCCTGCGGGACCGGGTGGACGCGGAGGTCTTCGACGGCCTGACCTGGTCCGAGCCCCGGCTGCCGGTGGTCGCCGACCAGGACGGCCGGGTGGTGACCACCGGCGAGGGCGTGCGCGGGATGCTGCTGGACGGTTTCGTGCGGACGGTGCGCTGGCCCGCTGTGGTGGAGACCCTGTCGCGGGCGGGGGTGGGCCGGCTGTACGTGTCCGGGCAGGACGGGCTGTTCACCCGGGTGGCCTGCACCACGCGCGCCTTCGAGGTGGTGCCGATGACGCCCCGTTCCGCGATGCGGCCGGCGCCGCGCCGGATGCCGGTGGCGGCAGCAGCCGCTTGACGGTCCGACGTCCGGACGACGCCCGAAGGGGCCGGCGCCTCTCGGCACCGGCCCCTTCGGCGTTCCCTCGCGCCCGGGCTGCTACTTGCCGTCCACCGTGAAGGCGTAGAAGGTGCCGGAGGTCAGGCTGCCGGTGGTGCCGGCACCCTGGCTGAACCGGGCGTAGCCGTTGCCCCAGTAGACGGTGCCGTCGACGACGGCCGGGCCGGCGTTGGAGGAGTACGGCGCGTCGAACTCCCACAGGTACTTGCCGGTCGCCGCGTCCAGGGCGTACATCGCACCGCTGGTGGAGCCGCCGAAGACGACGCCGTTGGCAGTGGTCAGGGCGCCCCAGGCGAAGCCGTCGGTCTTGTCCTCGACCTGCCACAGGATCCGGCCGGTCTGCGGGTCGAGTGCTGCGAAGGAACTGCGGCTGGTCGAGGTGCCGCCGGCCAGGGTGTACGGGATGCGGAAGAAGTTGGCCTCGGCGATGTAGATGCGCCGGTCGTCGTTGGCGGTGCCCCACTCGATACCGCCGATGTGGCCGCCGGGGCCGGCCGCCGCGCTCCAGACCACGTCGCCGGTGGTGGCGTCGAGGAGCCAGTACTCGCCGCTCTTCTCGCCCGCGCCGATCACCTTGCGGGAACGGCCGTCGGCCGCCTTGATCGTGAACAGGTGGGCGCCGTCGCCGAAGTCGTAGTCGTTGCCCGGGTTGGGCGGGCAGTTGTTGGGCGGGAAGCCGGGGATGCAGCCGGTGTTCCAGGCGTCGAAGCGGCCGGAGCCGGTGTGCCACTTGATGCGGCCGGTGGTCATGTCCAGCGCGAGCACCGAGTCGACGTAGTCGTCGGGCGCCAGGCACTGGCCGGGGGTGCCGCCGGCGCTCTGGCAGTCGCTGGCCGTCTTGGGCACCGTGTAGTTGTTGCCGGTGGTGAAGTACACCGTGTTGGTCGACGGGTCCAGGGCCGGGGTGCCCCAGACGGCCACGCCGCTGTAGCCGCCGGTCTTGCCGCCGTTGTCGGGGACCGTGTACTGGCGCCACAGCAGGTTGCCGGTGGCGGCGTCGAGGGCGTTCACACTGCCGCGGAACGTGCAGCACGGGTAGGCGGGGTCGAGGGCGCCCTCGGACTCGCGGGAGGAGACGCCCTGGTAGATCACGCCGTCGTGGACGACCGGCGACTGGGTCAGGACCGCCTTGTACTGCGAGTCGATCTGCTTGCTCCACACCAGGTTGCCGGTGGCCGCGTCGACCGACATCAGGACGGCCTTGTCCCAGTCGGCGATGTACACCCGGCCGCCGACCACGGTGGGGCTGGAGCGGGAGACGGAGTTCGGGTTACCGGTGTAGTCGGACACCTTGCGCGACCAGATGGCGTGACCGGTCCTGGAGTCCACCTTGTGCAGGTAGCCGCCCCAGTCGGGGAAGTAGACCGCGCCGCCGGTCACCGCGGGCGTGGCGGACACGTCGCCATGGGTGGCGAACGTCCACTTGGCCTTGAGCCGGCCGACGTTCCACTTGTTGACCGTGTCTTCCTGCGGGTTGGACCGGCTGTTGCGGACGTCGTGGCCGCCGGTGGGCCATGCCGCCGCGAAGTACGCGGCGTTGGTGGGCTGCGTGGTGACGAGGGTCGCGGTCAGTGCCGCTATGGCGAGCAGGACGAACCTGCGGACCGCTCCCTGCCGAGACCAGGGTCTTGTGCGCATGGTGACTTCTTCTTCCGGGTGTTGACGGGTTCGGTGGTGGCCGGCCGTGGTGGGGTTCAGCCGACGGGGACGGGTTCGCCGTGCAGTGCGGCGGCCCGTGCGGTGAGCTCCAGCCGGTCGGTCTTCTTGTTGGTGTTGAGCGGGAACTCGGAGAGCCGGTGGTAGTGGCGCGGGATCAGCTGGGCGGGCAGCAGTCCGGCCAGGTCACGGTGGAACTCCTGCGGCGAGCGCTCCTCGCCCAGGTAGAAGGTGACGAGTTCGGTGCTGTTGGCGACGGGCACGCCGACCACCACCGCGCCGGTCACCGGGGTGCCGGCGCGCAGCGCGTGCTCCACCTCGGCCAGTTCGACGCGGTAGCCCTGCACCTGTACCTGGGAGTCGGTGCGGCCCAGGTAGACCAGTTCGCCGCCGGCCAGCCGGCGTACGCGGTCGCCGGTGCGGTACCAGCGGGCCCCGTCGCGCTGGAGGTACTTGCCGAGGCCGTCCTCGGGGTCCAGGTACCCGGCGGACAACTGCGGCCCCGACAGCCACAGTTCACCCTCTTCGGCAGCGGGCCGGCCGTGCTCGTCGAGGAGGAGTTCCGCGTGGCCGTCGTGGAGCGTGCCGAGCGGGACCACGCCGTTGACGCCGAGCCGGGTGGATTCCTCGGGATCCCAGCGGTGGCGGTGGGTGGTGATGGTCATCTCGGTGGGCCCGTAGACGTTGACCACCGCCGAGTGGGGCGCCGCCTTCTGCCAGGCGTCGGTGTCCTGGAACTGGAGCGCCTCTCCTCCGAAGAACGTCCAGCGCAGGGAGGGCATGCTGTCCGGCACGAGGCGCCCGGTGCGCCGGGACAGCGAGATCACGCTGGGGGCGGAGAACCAGACGGTGATGCCGTGCTCGGCCACGAAGCCGGGGAGGTCCCGGTAGGCGTGCGGGGACACGGAGACCAGCGGCGCGCCGGCCGCCCAGGCACACCACAGGTCGGAGACGGCCGAGTCCCAGTTCAGGTTCGCGGCCTGGGAGAAGACGTCCGCGGCGGTGAAGTCGTACCAGTCGTCCATCAGCGCGAAGTAGTGCGCCATGTTGCCGTGGGTCAGCCGCACGCCCTTGGGCCGGCCCGTGGACCCCGAGGTGAACAGGACGTAGGCCACGTCCTGCGGCGCGGCGGACCTGGGCGCCGCGAGCACCGTGTCCGGGCCGGTGGCCACCGGGCGCAGCCCGAGGGCCGCGAGGGCCTCCGCGCGGGCCGGGTCCGGGTGCGGCGCGAGGACGGGGAGTCCGGCGAGGCCCGCGAGTTCGGCGGGCAGCCGGCCCGAGGCCGCGCCGAGCAGGGCCGCTCCCTCCTCGTCGACGATCAGCGCGGACACCTCGGCGGCCGCGAGCATCGAGGCGATCTTCCCGGCCGGGAAGCCGGCGAGCAGGGGCACCGCGGGGAGCCCCGCGTACAGGCTCGCCAGGACGGCCACGTACGAGGTCACGCTGCGGCCCGCGACGATGCCGACGGCCTTCGGCGGCCCGCCCGGGGCGGCGAGCAGGGCGCCCGCCCAGGCCAGGGCCAGCCGGTGGGCCGTCGTGTAGTCGACGGTCTCCTTCCCGACCCGCACCGCGACGCCGTGCGGCGATTTCTCCAGACCGCGCAGGAAACGAGCGTGCAGCGCGGTCCGCGCCAATGGTTCCATTACCGCTCCTCCTTGCCGGAATTACCGACAAGCTCTCGTCGGACAAAATCGGGAGAGCACACCGCGCCATTGTGCACGCATTTCCCGGGAACATTTCCCGGGCACATTGACACGCACCGGCGGCAGCAGCATTATTTCCCGTATGCCAGAACTCGCGAATCACACCTGGGACGACGCTTTCGAAGCCGTCGTCCGTCCGTTCCTGCCCTACCTTTCACCGGGCGAGAAACTGACCGGTGACTCTCAACTCCGTGACCTGGGACTGGACTCCATGGGCACGGTCGAACTGCTCGCCGCACTGGAAAGCGCTTATGACGTGCGCTTCCTGGACGACGCCCTGAAACTGGAGAATTTCGCCAGTCCGGATGTGCTGTGGCGCACCCTGATGACCGAGACAGAATCCGCCGCGTGACCTTTTCGATTTCCGCCAGGCCCGACCCGGGAACAATCCGAGTCGGGCCCTTCACTTTTGCCGGGACGCGACGGGTTCAGGGGACCAGTCGCATGAAACCCTCCTCGACCCTTTCGAGGAGTGATCTCACGTGCGCCAGCGCCAGCGGATCGGGCGCGTCGAGCGCGAGCTGCTGCTCTTCGACGGTTTCGCCGTACAGCATGCTGGTGGCGCACTTGAACCGCAGTGCCTCCCCCTCGTCGCCGAGCAGGTGTCCGGCGAGCACCACGATGCCGAGGTCCAGCATCCGGCGGGCCAGCGTCGGGGAGTCCGTCACCTCGTACTTGCCCAGTTCCGCGCGGACCGGCTCGAAGTCGGGGTAGACGTAGAACGCGCCGGTGGGGGGCCGGCAGCGGGCCCCGGCGGCGATGGTGATGCGGTGGACCTCGCGGGCGACGGCCCCGTGCAGCCGTGCGCTCGCGCGCAGGCGCTCGCGGATGTCCTCGGGCTCTCCGAAGGCGTACTCGGCCACCGACTGCATCGGCGCGGCCAGCGTCGACCACACCTCGCTCGCCACCGAGACCACGCCGGAACGGATCCACTCGCCCCACGGTCCATGGGGGAAGCGGGCCGCGCCGATGCGCCAGCCGCCCAGGGCCAGGCTCTTGCTCAGTCCGGTGACGACGACCGTGCTGGCGGGCGCCACTTCGGCGGGGCTGAGGAACTCGGTGGCCGGGTCGTGCACGACGTCCCGGTAGATCTCGTCCGAGACGATCAGCAGACCCTCCTCCTCGGCGATCGCGCACAGTTCACGGATCAGGGCGGGCGGGGCCAGAGTGCCGGTCGGGTTGTCCGGCAGGGTCAGGATGAGGATCCGCGGGTCGCGGCCCAGCACGCGCGCCGCGGTGATGCTCTCGCGCAGCGCGGCCGGATCGGGCACCCCGCCGCACTCCTCGGGGATCGCGACGGCGATGGGGTGCTTGCCGGCCAGCCGGGCCTGGGGGGCGTACGTGTTCCAGGCCGGCCGGGGCAGGATCACGTCCCCGGGGACGACCAGGCCGAGGGCCATCAGCAGCGGCTTGCTGCCCGGGGCGACCACGATCTGGTCGGCCCCGGTGGGGATGTTCCGCCGGCCGAAGTAGCCGGCTACGGCCGCGCGCACCTCGGGTGAACCGGCCACCGGACCGTAGGCGTTGCGGGTCGCGCCCGCGGCGAGGCGTTCCATCAGCGGGGCGAACGGCGGCAGCCGTGACTCGCCGAACCCGAGGTGGACCAGCGACTCCCCGGCCGCCCGGCGCTGCGCCACGAGCTGGTTCAGCGCCAGGTTCGGGGACATCCTCATGTCGTTCATGCGGGGCTCCCCACCGGGGTGGCGGTACGCGTCCCGAAGAGTTCGGGTTCGGCCGTCCAGGCGGGGCCGGCGATCGCGCGGGCGATGTCGGCCGGGACGGAGCGGTCCAGGCGCAGCTCGTCCAGCCAGGCGGCGCCGGGGTCGTAGTGGGCCAGGAACGGCCGCCCGACGAGAGCGGGTTCACGGGCCTGCACCATGTGCAGTTGGAGGAAGCGGCCTTCGGCGGTCTCGACGACCCCGTCCACGGCCACCTTGCCGGGCGTCGCGGACATCACCGGGCCGCGGACCGTACGGGCCAGGCCCGGCAGGGTCCGGTAGGCGGCCTGGAAGATCTCGGCGGCCCGGGCGAGCGGGACGCGGAAGTAGTCGTAGGGACCGGTGTCCCGCTCGACGAACATGTAGTAGGGGACGGCGCCGAGGGCCAGCTCGGCGCGCCACATCTCGCTCCAGACGTCCGCGTCGTCATTGACGCGGGCGATCAGCGGCGCCTGGCAGTAGACGAGCGCCCCGGTGGACTTGATCCGGGCGACGGCCTGCCGGGCGAGGTCGGTGGAGAGCTCGCGGGGGTGGCTGAAATGCGCCATGACGGCGAGGTTCCGCCCGGAGGCGACGACCTGCTCGAACAGGCGCAGCACGTCGTCGGCGTCCGGGTCGGTGACGAAGCGCTGCGGCCAGTAGGCCACCGACTTGGTGCCGATCCGGATGGTCCGTACGGTGTCGACCGCCAGCAGCGGCTCCAGGTGCGAGCGGAGCCGTTCGGTGGACATCACCATGGGGTCGCCGCCGGTGACCAGTACGTCGCCGGCGTCGGGGTGGGCGCCCAGGTAGGAGATCAGCCCGCTGGGGTCGGGCGCGGCGAACCGCAGGTCCGCGTCGCCGACGAACTGGGCCCAGCGGAAGCAGTAGGTGCAGTACGAGTGGCAGGTCTGGCCCTGGCTCGGGAAGTAGAGGACCGTCTCGCGGTACTTGTGCTGGAGGCCGGGGATCTCGGCGCCGTCCCGGGTGGGGACGTTCAGCTCCTTCTGCCCGGAGGGGTGCGGGTTGAGGCGGCCGCGGATCTGCTGGACGAGCGTCCGCAGGGCGGGCTTGGCGGCGGGGTCCGCGGAGAGGGCGGCGAGGTCGCGCTCGTTCTGCTCGGTGAGCATGCCCTTCTGCGGGAAGACCAGTTGGAACATGGGGTCGTCCGGGATCCGGTCCCAGTCGATGAGCTGCGTCAGGACGTACTCGTTGACCCGGAAGGGCAGCACCATCGACACGAGCCGGACGGTCTCGCGTATGTCGGCGGACAGGCCGTGACGGTCCGAGATCTCGTCGAGCTGCCGCGGCCCGTACGCGCGGAACCGTGCCGTCCCGACAGAATCGGTTGCCAGCAGGGACATGCGGATATTCCTCCAGCCTGGTGCCTGGCAGTTCCGAGCGTGTGCTCGAACGCGGTTCGATGCTAGGAAGCCGATTCGGCCACGGGACCCCCAGCCGGACCCCTAATAGCGGCTCCGGGCCACGGGGGCGGGGCAGGGGCCCGGCGTACGAAAAGAACCGCCCAGGACCGCGGGGGCGGGGTCCTGGGCGGTTGCTGTGCGGGGCGCGGCGCTACACCGTGCCGGTGCCCGGCTGGTGGGCGTCTGCGGTCGCGGAGGCGAGTTCGGCGGCGCGCGCGTTGTCGTTCTGGACGGCGCGCAGCCCGATCACGGCGAACACCGCCGCGCCGGCCATCACGATCGCCCCGGCGACGGACGCGGCGTGCACCTCGCTGGTGAACGCGGCACGGGCCGCGTCGACGAGGTGGGCGGAGGCGTCCCCCGAGAGCTTGCCGGCGGCCGCGAGGGCGCCGCCGATGGTCTCGCGGGCCGGGTCGAGCGCTTCGGCGGGCACACCGGCAGGGGCGTCCAGTGCGGGGCTGTTGCGGTAGACGGCGGCGCCGATGCTGCCCAGGACGGCGACACCGAGGGCGCCGCCGAGTTCCTGCCCGGTCTGGAGCAGGGCGGAGGCCGTTCCGGCGCGCTCCGGCGGTACCTGGCCGACGACCAGTTCGGTGACCAGGGTGAGGACCGGGGTGAGGCCGACGGCGAGAGCGATGATGCCGATCAGGATGAGGACCAGGCCGTCCTCGGCGGGCACCTGGGTCAGCATGAGCAGGGCGACGGTGGCGATGGCGAAGCCGGTGCCGATGATGTGGGCGGGCTTGACGGTGCGGACGAGGACGGTGGCGACGGGTACGACGGCGCCGACCGCGAGCGTGCCGGGGATGGTCCACAGCGCGGACTTGAGGGCGCTCATGCCGAGGACCGACTGCATGTACTGGGTGCTGAACAGCGAGTACCCGACGAGGGTGAAGCAGGCCAGCATGTTGACGGTCACCGAGGCGCCGAAGGCACGGTTGCGGAACAGCTCGATGTCGACCATCGGGTCGCTGCTGGTGCGCTGGCGGCGCAGGAACACCGGTGCGAGCGCCAGTCCGACGACGATGGAGGCGACGTAGGGGACGGAGAAGCCGTCGACGGCGATCCGCTTGAAGCCGTAGATGACCGGGAGCACGACGGCCAGCGAGAGCGCCGCGCTGATCAGGTCGAACTTGCCGGCCGCGGCGTCGCGGAACTCGGGGAGCAGGAACGGCGCCGACACCAGCAGGAGCAGCATCACGGGGACGTTGATGAGGAAGACCGAACCCCACCAGAAGCCATTGAGGAGCGCGCCGCTGACCACGGGGCCCAGGGCCGCACCGGCGGCCATGCCGGTGGACCATACGGCGACGGCGGTGCGCCGCTGCGTCTGGTCGCGGAACAGGTTGCGGATCAGCGCGAGGGTCGAGGGCATGAGGGTGGCGCCGCCGATGCCCTGGAGGGCGCGCGCGGAGATCACCATCTCGGGGTTGGAGGCGTAGGCCGCGAGCAGCGAGCCGGCCGCGAACACGACGGCCCCGATGAGCAGCAGACGGCGGCGCCCGATCCGGTCGCCGAGCGCGCCCATGGTGAGCAGGACGCCCGACAGGACGAAGCCGTAGATGTCGATCATCCACAGCTGTTCGCTGCCGGAGGGGCGCAGGTCCTCGCTGATGGAGGGGATGGCGAAGTAGAGAACCGTCAGGTCCATGGAAACGAGCAGCACGGGCAGGAGCAGGACGCCGAGGGCGATCCATTCCTTGCGGCCCGCTTTGGCCTCCGGTCCGGCGTGGTCGTTCTCGCTCAGGGAGCTGGTCATGGGGGCTGTCCAATGCTTTCGTGACGGGGGCGTGTACCAGTGAACGGAGCGCGGGGCCCGGCGCGCCCGGGCCGGGACGGGAACAGGGGTCAAGACAGGGGTGGGGCCGGGCGCGCGACAGGGGTCGTCGCGGTGGGTTTTCAGCCGTTCTCGGTGGCGAGCGCCGCCAGGGCCCTGCGGTCGGTCTTCCCGTTGGGGGTGAGGGGCAAGCCCGGGAGCAGGGCGACCTTCCTCGGCACCATGTACTCGGGCAGGGTCTGCTTGCAGAACGCGCTGATCACGAGGGGGTCGGCGGTGAAGCCGCGGGCGGGGACGACGTACGCGTACAGTTCCGGGTCTTCGTCGGGGCGGGGGCGGACGACCGCCGCGGCCGCTTCGACGCCGGGGAACTCCAGGATCCGCCGCTCGATCTCGCCGAGTTCCACGCGGTTGCCGCGGATCTTCACCTGGAGGTCGGACCTGCCCACGAAGTACAGCTCACCACTGTCGCCTCGGTATGCCAAGTCGTTCGATTTGTACACCACTTGGCCGGACCGGGGGTTGAGCGGGTCGGGCACCAGGGCGGCCCGGGTCGCTTCGGGGTCGTCCCAGTAGCCGGTGAAGAGGGAGGGCCCGCGCAGGTGGATCTCGCCGACCACGCCCGGCTCCACGACGGGCCGGCCCTCCTCGTCGATCAGCAGCATCTCCGCGCCGGGGTAGGCGAAGCCGATGGAGAGCTTGTCCGCGCCTTCGGGCAGCGGGTTCGGCACGTCCGTCAGGGAGAAGGCCATCGCCTCGGTCGGTCCGAAGCAGTTCACGACGCGGGTCCGCGGCAGCAGGGCCTGCAGTTGGCGCAGTTCCGGCAGCGGGAACGCCTCGCCGGAGAACAGGACGCCGCGGATCTGGTCCGCCAGTGCGGCCAGGCCCTTGGCCTCGTGGCGCAGGACGGGCCGCCAGACGGAGGGGACGCCGTCGACCTGTGTGGCGCCGGTGTCGGTGAGGAAGCGCAGCAGCCGGCGCGGCCAGTGCATCAGCTCGCGCGGTACGGGGATCAGCTGGGCACCGGAGCCGAGCGCGAGGCCGATGTCCAGGAGGGCGAAGTCGAACTGGAGCGGTGAGGTGGTCGCGACCCGGTCCCGGTCGGTGACGATGCCGTGCCGGAGCATCCCGCGGTAGAAGGACAGCACCCCGCGGTGGCTCATGACGACGCCCTTGGGGCGCCCCGTGGTGCCCGAGGTGAAGATCATGTAGGCGGCGTCGGTGGTGACCGGCTCCCGCCGGTGGCGCACGCGCGGCGCGGGCGGCCGCTCCACCACCACTGCGTCGGGGCCGAAGCGGGCGGTGCCGATGGAGTCGGGCACCCCCTCGCGGCGGCCGGCGACCGGCTGGAGGTGCAGCGCGGGCTCCGCGGTGGCGGTGATGGCCAAAAGGCGCGCGGTGGGCACGTCGGGGCTCACGGGGATGAAGGTCAGCCCGAGCATCGAGCAGGCCAGCAGCATCGCCACGGCCGAGGCGGAGTTGTCCGACTCCAGGACGACCCGGTCGCCGACGTCCAGGCCGAGCGCGTCCAGGTTGACGGCGTAGTCGTGGGCGCGGCGCTCCAGTTGCCGGTAGGTCAGCACCCTTGAGGTGCCGTCTTCGCCGGCCTCCCAGACGGCCGGGCTGTCCGGTGCGGTCCGGGCCGCGGCCAGCATGAACTCGTGGATCCGCTCGGCCGGTCCGTGGACCTCGGCCGGGCGCACCGTGCTCAGGGTCACCGTCGTGTCACCTCTGCTCGTCATCGAATCGCGGTCGGTCGTGAGAAGTTCGGTCTTCGTCGCGGGCATCAGGAGATCCGCTCCTTGAGTTCCGTCAGCCACCGGTCGATGACGGGGGCCGTCGTGTCGACGTGCTGTTCCACGATCGTGAAGTGGGTGCCGGGGACGGTCGCCACGGTGTCGGCTCCCTCCCAGTCCGCCTGCCAGTCGGCTTCGGGAGCGTCCGGCGCGATCGCCGAGTCCTCGGCCTGCGTGAACAGGTCACCGGCCCGGACGAACAGCACCGGCGCCTCGATCGGGTCCTGACGGAACTGCGGCAGCAGCTCCACGTAGCGGCCCATCGCGGAGAGTTCGGCGCTGCTGAAGGAGCCGAGCGTGGCCGCCTTGTCGGGGACGGCGAACGCCATCTGGTCGAAGAGCGCGTCATTGGTGGCGCCCATGTAGTACGTGTCGAGCAGGACGAGTCCGGCCGGCCGCACGCCGTGGACGCGCTCCAGGCGGGAGACCGTGGCGTGGGCGAGCAGACCGCCCGAGGAGAAGCCGAGCAGGGCGAACGGTGCACCGTCCGCGGCCCGCAGCACGGCTTCGGCCAGCACGTCGACCGCCGCCTCGAAGGACTCCGGCAGCGACTCCCCGCGCCCGAAGCCCGGGGTGGGGATGCCGGACACCGGCATCGAGAGCCGGGCCGCGAGCCGCGCGTGCTGGTGCACACCGCCGGCCACGGTCGGCGTGCTGAGGCAGATCAACCGGGGCGCCCCCGGCTCCTCGGCGGACCGCTGGTGGCGTGCGCCGTACGACACCGCCGCGGGCAGCTCCGGGAGGTCCGCCGCCGAGGCGAAGGAGGGCCGCAGCGCGGCCACGGACCGCAGCATGGCCAGCCCGGGCTGGAGGTTGCCCGACATGATCGCGTCGAGGAACAGCCCGTACAGGGTGTCGTCGAGCGGGCTCTGCGACGGCGCCGCCGAAGCGGCGCCCTGACCCGGTTCGCCCTGCGCCGCCGCCAGCCGGGCGGCGAGCAGCCGGGCCAGTTCGAGGGGGTTCTTGCTGTCGAAGACGACCATCGCCGGCAGTGACAGCCCGCAGGCCGCGTTCAGCCGGTTGCGGAGCTCGACCGCCGTCAGCGAGTCGAACCCGGCCTCCAGGAATCCCGCTTCGGCGTCCACCGCGCCCGCGTCGGCGTGTCCCAGCACTTCGGCCGCGTGGGTGAGCACGGCGTCGAGTACGGTCCGCTCCCGCTCGGCGTCGCCGAGACCGCGCAGCCGCTCGCGCAGCGCCCCCGCGTCGGTGGCCGCGGCGGCCGCACCGGCCCGGCGTCGGGCGGTGGGTGCCAGTCCCCGCAGCAGGGCCGGCACCTCGTCGGTGCGGGACCGCAGGGCGCCCAGGTCGACCCGGAGCGGGACCAGCGCCGCGGCGTCGGCCGCGACCGCCGCGTCGAAGAGCCACAGCCCCTCTTGCTCGGAGAGCGCGGGGGTTCCCGTACGGCGCATGCGCTGGAGGTCGGCCTCGCCGAGCCACTGGCTGAGCCCGGTCTCGGTGTCCCACAGGCCGAACGCCATCGACGTGGCGGCCAGGCCGCGGGAGCGACGGTGCTGGGCCAGTGCGTCGAGGAAGACGTTGGCCGCGGCGTAGTTGCCCTGTCCGGCGGCCATGACGAGTCCACCGGCGGAGGAGAACAGGGCGAACGCGGTGAGATCGTGACCGGCCGTCAGCTCGTGCAGGTACCAGGCGGCGTCCGCCTTGGCGCGCAGGACGTGGTCCACCTGCTCGGGGGTGAGTGCGCCGATCAGGCCGTTGTGCGCGACCCCTGCGGCGTGTACGACACCCCGCAGGGGGTGCTCGGGGCTGATCGAGCCGATCAGGGCTGCGACCGCCTCGCGGTCGGAGACGTCACAGGCGGCGATCTCCACCTCGGCGCCCAGCGCGGCGAGTTCCTCGCGCAGGCCGGCCGCGTTGGGGGCGCCGGGGCCCCGCCGGCTGGTGAGCAGCAGGTGCCGCACACCGTGCTCGGTGACGAGGTGCCGTGCGACGAGGGCGCCGAGGCCCCCCGTACCGCCGGTGACCAGGACCGTGCCCTCGGCGTCCCAGGGGCTTTCGCCGCCCGCGGCGGCCGACCGGGTCAGCCGCGGGGCGAGCACCGCGCCCCGGCGGACGGCCAGTTCCGGCTCGTCGGTGGCGAGGGCCGCGGCCAGCGCCTTCGGGGACACCTCGTCCTCCTCCAGGTCGAGCAGGACGAACCTGCCGGGGTTCTCCGCCTGCGCTGCGCGGACCAGACCCCAGACCGGCGCCTGCCGTACGTCGACGGGGTCGCCGTCCGAGACGGCCGACGCGGCCCGCGTGACGAGGACCAGCCTGGAGCGCGCGAACGCCGGCTCCGCCAGCCACCGCTGCACGGCGGAGAGCGCCGTGTCCACCGCGGTACGCACCCCGGCGGTGACCTCCGCCTCCGCCCCGGCGGCCGGGCCGCCCGGGAGCACCGGCAGCAGCACGGTGTCCGGCACCTCCACGCCCGGCGCGCCGAACGCATCCAGCCCCGCGACCACCGGAACCCCGGCGACCTCCAGGCCCGGGCCCGCGATCGTCCACGGCCCGCGCGGTCCGGAACCGCCCCGCACCGGCACCCAGTCGACGGCCAGCAGTGCGTCCCGGTACCCGCCGGCAGCGGGCAACTGCTGAGCGGCGGCCGGCCGCAGCAGCAGGGCGGCCACGGAGGCCACGGGCGCCCCCGCCGGGTCGGCGAGATCGAGGCGTACCGCGTTGCGCTGCCCCTCGACGGGGGCGAGCCGGACCCGCACGGCGGTCGCGGAGGCGGCGTGCAGGGTGACACCCGCCCAGGAGAACGGGAGCAGGGCCTGCCCGGCGTCCTCGTCGGCGCCGAGACCGCCGAAGCCGAGCGCGTGCATCGACGCGTCGAGCAACGCCGGGTGGAGGCCGAACCGTCCGGCGTCGGCGTGCGCCTGCTCGGGCAGCTCGATCTCGGCGTACAGCGCCTCGCCGAGCCGCCAGGCGGCCGTCAGACCCTGGAACACCGGACCGTAGCCGAAGCCGCGCTCCGCGAGCCGGTCGTACAGCGCGTCGGTGTCGAGCGCCTCCGCGCCGACGGGCGGCCACACGGTGAGGCTGCCGCCGTCACCCGGAGCGGCGCTCCCCGCGCTTCCCGCGCTTCCGGCGCTTCCGGCGCTTCCGGCGCCTTCGGGGACGAGGAAGCCGTCTGCGTGCCGGGTCCACGGCTCGTCGGGCCGGCTCTCGGGGCGCGAGTAGACCTGCACGGCCCGCCTGGCCCGGTCGTCGGGTTCTCCCAGGACGACCTGTACGGCAACACCTCCGCGTTCGGGGAGTACGAGCGGTGCCTGGAGGGTGAGCTCCTCCAGGTGGGCGCATCCGACGTGATCACCGGCCTGGAGCGCGAGCTCCACGAACCCGGTCCCGGGGAGGAGGACGCTGCCGTGGACGGCGTGGTCGGCCACCCAGGGCTGCGCGTCCGGGGAGACGCGGGCGGTGAAGGTCACCGCCTCGGAATCGGGGGCGGGCAGGACCGCGGCGAGCAGCGGGTGGTCCAGCGCCCCCTGACCGACCGCGACGGCGTCGGTGGCGGGCTTGGCGGCGTCGACCCAGTAGCGGCTGCGCTGGAAGGGGTAGGTCGGCAGGTCGACGCGTCGGGCGCCGGTGCCGGCGTAGAAGGCCTGCCAGTCGATGCGTACGCCGTCCACGTGCAGCTGCGCGAGCGCCGTGACCAGCGACTCGGGCTCACCGCGGTCCTTGCGCAGAGCAGCTGCGGAGAGGGCCCGGTCAGTGGTGAGGCTCTGCTGGGCGAGGCCGGTGAGGACCCCGCCTGGGCCGATCTCCAGGAAGCGGGTGACGCCCTGCGCCTCCAGCGTGCGTACGGCGTCGGCGAAGCGGACCGCCTCGCGGACCTGACCGACCCAGTACTCCGCCGACTGCCAGTCCTCCGACAGCTCACCCGTGACCGTGGACACGACGGGGATGCGCGGCGCGGAGAACGTGAGCCGGGAAGCGACGGTACGGAACTCGTCCAGCATCGGGTCCATGAGCGCCGAGTGGAACGCGTGCGAGACGGCCAGCCGGCTGGTCTTGCGACCGGCCACCGTGAAGTGCTCACCGAGAGCCAGCACCGCGGCCTCGACACCGGACACGACGATGGAATCCGGCCCGTTGACCGCAGCGATGCCGACACCCTCGGACAGGAGCGGCAGCACCTCCTCCTCCGTGGCCTGCACGGCGAGCATCGCCCCACCAGCGGGCAGCGCCTGCATCAACCGGCCACGCGCCACGACGAGTTCGGCCGCATCGTCCAGCGACAGCACGCCCGCCACATGAGCGGCGGCCAGCTCACCGATCGAATGACCGGCAACGACATCGGGGGTCACTCCCCATGCCTCCACCAGCCGGTACAGGGAAACCTCCAGGGCGAACAGCGCGGGCTGCGCCAGCGCGGTGGCGTTCAGCAAGTCCGCGTCCCCACCCCACACCACGTCTTTCAGCGACCGCCCCAGGTGCCGGTCGATCTCCGCACACACCGCGTCGAAGGCCTGCGTGAACACCGGGAACGCGGCATACAACTCCCGCCCCATCCCCAGCCGCTGCGCACCCTGCCCCGTGAACAAGAACGCCGTCTTTCCGGTCCGGCGGGCCTGGTCCCGGACGACCGCGGGCGCGTTGCGGCCCTGGGCGAGTGCGGTCAGGCCGCGCAGCAGCTCCGCGCGCTCCGTGCCCACGACCACGGCCCGGTGGGCGAAGGTGGTGCGCGAGCCGGCCAGGGAGAGCCCGATGTCCGACGCGTCGGTGTCCGGTCCGGCGGAGATCCGCTCCAGCAGCCGTTCCGCCTGCGCGGCCAGCGCCTGCGGGGACTTCGCCGACAAGACCCACGGTGTTGCGGGCAGTTCGGTTCGCAGGACGGTCCCTTCCGGTTCCGCCGGGGCTTCCTCGACGATCACGTGGGCGTTGGTACCGCTGATGCCGAACGAGGAGACGGCGGCCCGGCGGGGGCGGTCCCCGGCCTGCCAGGGGCGCGCCTCGGTCAGCAGCTCCACGCGGCCCGCCTCCCAGTCAACCTGGTCGGACGGGGCGTCGACGTGCAGGGTCTTGGGCAGGAGGCCGTGCCGCATCGCCATGACCATCTTGATGATTCCGGCGACGCCCGCCGAGGCCTGCGTGTGCCCCATGTTGGACTTGATGGAGCCCAGCCACAGCGGTTTGTCCGCCGGCCGGTCCTGCCCGTAGGTCGCCAGCAGTGCCTGCGCCTCGATGGGGTCTCCGAGGGTGGTTCCCGTGCCGTGCGCCTCCACGGCGTCGACCTCCGCCGCCGTCAGCCCGGCGTTGGCCAGCGCCTGGCGGATGACGCGCTGCTGCGAGGGGCCGTTGGGGGCGGTCAGGCCGTTGCTGGCGCCGTCCTGGTTGAGCGCGGAGCCACGGACGACGGCGACGACGGGGTGCCCGTTGCGGCGCGCGTCGGACAGCCGCTCAAGGAGCAGCACGCCTGCGCCCTCGCCCCAGGCGACTCCGTCCGCCGAGGCCGCGAACGACTTCGAGCGGCCGTCGGGGGCGAGCCCGCGCTGACGGCTGAACTCGACGAACATGCCCGGTGTGCCCATGACGGCCACGCCTCCGGCGAGCGCGAGTGAGCACTCCCCCGAGCGCAGCGCCTGCGCTGCCATGTGCAGGGCGACGAGGGACGACGAGCAGGCGGTGTCGACGGTGACCGAGGGCCCTTCGAGGCCGAGGGTGTACGAGGTACGGCCGGAGACGAGGCTGCCGCCGCTGCTGGCCGCGGCCTCCACCCCGAGCGCGTAGTCGTGGTACATGACGCCGGCGAACACCCCGGTCGATCCGCCCTTGAGGGTGGTGGGGTCGATACCGGCCCGCTCGATGGCCTCCCAGGACACCTCCAGCAGCAGCCGCTGCTGCGGGTCCATCATCAGCGCCTCGTTGGGGCTGATCCCGAAGAAGACCGGGTCGAACTCGGCCGCGTCGTAGAGGAACCCGCCCTCCTTGGCGTACGTGCGGCCGGGCGTGCCGGGCTCCGGGTCGTAGACCTCCGGGTCCCAGCCCCGGTCGGCGGGGAACGCGCCTATGGCGTCCACACCGTCCGCCACGAGCCTCCACAGCTCGTCGGGGGTGGTGACACCGCCCGGGTAGCGGCAGCCCATGCCGACGATGACGATCGGGTCGTCCGCGTCCGCTCCGCCTACGGAGGACAGGGCGCGGGCGGGCGCGGGTGCGGCGTGGGCGGAGCCGGCGGTCTCGGCGCCGATGTGGTCGGCGACCGCACGGGCGGTGGGGTAGTCGAAGATCAGCGTGGCGGGCAGCCGCAGCCCGGTAGCCGACCCGAGCCGGTTGCGCAGCTCGACCGCGGCCAGCGAGTCGAAGCCCAGCTCACTGAACGCCCGCTCCGGCTCGATCGCGTCGGCCGATGCGTGCCCCAGTACACCGGCGACCTGGGCCCGTACGAGGTCGAGCAGCGCGGCGCTGCGGTCGGTCGCGTCCAGCCCGGCGAGGCGGGCTGCGAAACCCTCGGCGCCGTCCGAGGACTGGGCGGACCGGCGTGCGGGGACGCGGACGATGCCGCGCAGGAGGGCGGGCAGTTCGTCGGCCCGGCCGCGCAGGACGTTCGTGTCGATGCGCAGGGGAACCACGGCGGGGTACCCGGAGCGCAGGGCGAGAGTGAAGAGGGCGAGCCCTTCGTCCTGGGAGAGGGCGGGCAGGCCTTGGGCAGCCATGCGCTGTTCGGCGAGGTCCAGCATGGTGGTCATGCCGGTGTTGACGCCCCAGAGGCCGAAGGCCATCGAGGTGGCCGGCAGACCCTCCGCGTGCCGGTGAGCGGCCAGC
>NZ_BMVP01000013.1 GCF_014650775.1 Streptomyces cirratus
CGGTCAGTTCATGACGACGTATCACGAAAACATGATCCACCACCGAACGATCTTTTGAAGACGGACCCTAGTGGTTCCTCGCCGCCCCAGCCTCCGTCTTTTTTCCGCCAACCTTGCCGAGGGCATGCCGATGTGACCAGAACAGCAGTACGGGGCCATCCCCTGGAAGATCGCGGGCAGTCGTATGGCTCGGCTGGACGGCCTCGGTCCGTCGAATGGCTGGATCGTCGCCCCCATTGCCCTTAAGGGCACAGCTGCCCAGTCCTGTTTCCCTGGAAACGATAGGATCATCAGGGCGCCTGACCATCGCCTGCCGCACAGGAGCCCCGGGACGGGGCGACCGTGCGGGCGAACACATGGGGGAAGTGGGACTGGATGGCAAACGACTGCATAGTGGTCGGCCTCATGGTGGCCAGATTGTCATTGCGGCGGAGGATCAGGAGACTCGTCAGCAAGCGGGGGTGGGACTCCTTCGATGTGGAAGACAGGAGCGTCCTCCCGCCATCCGATGTGCTGATCGTCGATGGCGACCGCCTGGGCGAGATACGTGAATCCGTCCCGGTCGTGGTGCTGACGTATGGGGGCGGTATGCGTTACCACAGCCCCTCCCAAGTGGATGTACGCGCCATAGTCGACCGTGATGATCTGGACGACGCCTTTTTGGAGGCCGTCCACGAGGTCGCGACGGGACACGGGTGGATTTCGCCCACTCTCGTACGTCCTCTGCTGCGCAGGCCACCGTCTATGGAGACGACGCCTCATCGGCCTGTCCGGACCTCAGGGCTTGCTCCGCACCTGACCGCGCGGGAGCACGAGGTCTTGTCCCTGGTGTCTCAGGGAATGAACAACAGCGAAATCTCCGGGGCTCTGTACATCGCCGAAAGCACGGTGAAATTTCACGTGTCGAACATTCTGCATAAGACCGGATGCCGGGACCGCAGTCAGTTGGCAGCTCGGAGACCCGTCGCGGGATGATCTCCGGACGAGAGCCGTGTAGCCGCAGTAGGAAATGAGGGAGACCTATGAAGAAGCAAGAAACGATCCGGTGGGCGGCGGTGGGATTTCTGCTCGTCCTTGCACTGACCGCCCCGTTCTTTGGGGACAGTACGATTGCCGTCGTGATGCCCCTCCTGCTCGCTGTGGTGCTCGGGGGTGTCAATGTCACACTCAAAAAAAGGGGAACTCCAGGAAATGTGGAGTAGACCGGCCAGAAGTTAAGGACACAGCAACCCCAGGGCGACCGACATGCGATGCGTGGCGGTCGCCCTCTGCTGTGGTCAGGAGACCTGATAGCGGGCGAACCGAACGGCGCCCAGGGCGCAGATGGCCAGCGCGTAGAAGGCTAGAACCAGGAAGCCGAGAGTTTGTGTCCCGCCGGTCGCTTGGGTAGCGGCCGACATGATCGTTCCTCCGCCTGCGAGGTCCCCGGCGCTCCCAGGAAGGAGGTGGGCCATGGCCGAGTGGCCCAGTGAGGATGAGAGGACTCGCAGGGCAGGTTCCAAGAATTGCGTGAGCACGAGGATGCCGACGATCGCGACCGTCTGGTTGCGTACGAGCGCCCCCACGCCTACCCCGATGGCTCCCCAGAGTGTCAGCACCACGACGCTGCCGGCCAAGGCGCTAAGGACGCTGGTGTGCGTGAGGAACGAGGACTGTCCATGTCCAGTCAGTAGCGCGGCTGTCACGAGTGCCCCGGAGGCGACCGAAACGACTCCGTACAACAATGCCGTGCAGAGTCCCACCGCGATCTTGGCGCCGTATACGCGTGCTCTGCGAGGCTCGGCCAGCAGTGTGGCCGTTAGGGTGCGGGAGTGGTGTTCCTGAGTGACCAGGACTACTCCGATGGCCAGTGGAAAGATGTAGGTCAGTGCCAGCGCGATGTTGTAAGCGGGAACGACGCCTTCCGCCGTGTTGAAGTCCAGTGGACTGCGGGGTGCGTTCAGGCCGGCGAATACGACGAGTGCGGTGATGCCCGCGCTGCCGATGGCCATGGCGAGCAGCAGGATCCACCACAGCCGGGTGGAAGTGAGTTTGTGTATTTCGGACCGTAGTTGCGTGCTCATGTCTGTGTTCCCTCCCCTGCCTGCGTCAGGCGCATGAAGGCTGACTCCAGGCGCTCGCCCTGTGTCAGGAGATGGTCGAGGGGGCCGCTGCTCAGTAGTTTCCCGTGATGCATGAGCAGGACATCGTCTACGGTCTGTTCCATTTCACTGAGCAGGTGGCTGGAGAGGAGGACCGTCCTGCCTGAGGCGGCGAACCTCCGTAGAAATGTCCGGAGCCACAACATCCCCTCCGGGTCCAGGCCGTTGCTCGGCTCGTCCAAGATCAGCAGTTCCGGATCGCCCAGGAGCGCGGCTGCCAGCGAGAGGCGCTGCTTCATACCGGTCGAGTAGCCGGACACGGGACGGTCTGCCGCTTCGGCGAGCCCTGTTTCGGCGAGAAGCCGGTCCAACCGTTCGGGGCTGCATCCTGCGGCCGGCGCGTAGCAGCGCAGGTGACCGCGGCCGGTCCGGCCGCCCACGAACGCTCCGCCGTCAAGGCTGACGCCGATCCTTTGAGTAGGGGTTTGCAGCTCCCGGTAGGGGTGCCCCCATAGGAGTGCTGTTCCTTCCGTGGGCCGAATCAGTCCCAGCAGCATCCGGAGGGTTGTGGTCTTCCCCGCTCCATTGGGGCCGAGGAAACCAGTGACTCTACCTGCTGGCACATCGAAGGAGATCCCGTCGACGGCGGTCCGTCCTCGGAATTTTTTGCGTAGTCCGCAGACCTCGATTACAGGGCTATTGTCTTTCACTGGCGTTGTTCGTTCCATGCATTCTTGTTGTTCTGTCATGTCTCTCCCTCAGGCCGTTGTCAGGTTGACCTGGGAGCGGACCAGATCCCGGTACGGGCCGGCTTCGGATATCAATTCCTCGTGGCGTCCGGTCTGGACGATCCTGCCGTGTTCGAGAACCACCACCAAGTCGGCGCCTACGATGGTCGACAGACGGTGGGCGATGATGATGCGGGTGCACTCCAACCGGTCCAGGGCGGCAGCGATCTTGGACTCTGTGATGGTGTCCAATGCGCTTGTGGCCTCGTCGAGGACGAGGACCCGGGGTTTCCGGGCCAGAGCTCGCGCCAAGGCGATCCGCTGGCGCTGGCCGCCGGAGAGGCTGCTGCCCATTTCACGTACCGGTGTGTGATAGCCCAGCGGCATCGCCTTTATGTCTTCGTGAATGTGTGCCTGCCGAGCGGCCTCGATCACCGCTTCCATGGTGGCGTCGGGCACGCCGAACCGGATGTTGTCCGCAATGCTTCGATTACTCAGCACGGTGTCTTGGGGAACGTACGCGGCTTTTTGGTAGAAACTCTCAGCGCTGATTTCCCGAAGTGAGACTCCGTCGTAATAGATGTCGCCGGCCCGGACCGGATACAGACCCATCAGGAGCTTTCCAAGCGTGCTCTTGCCCGACCCTGAACTGCCCACCACGGCGATGCGCTGACCGGGTCGGATGTCGATCGACACGTCGGTGAGGGCAGGCTGTCTGGTGCCTGGGTAGGAGAAGGCCACCCCTTCCAGACGGACCGCACCCTGCATGGAGACCGGGCGGTCTCCAAAAGCGCCTGGGGAATGTGGCTGGTGAAGGATGTCACCGACTCGGGCCACTTGCGCGTTCGCGGTAATGAGCTGGGTGAAGGCACCGGAGAGCGACATCACCATTCCGAGACTCGTCGCGGCGAGTGTCTGCGCCGCCACGGCAGAGCCGAGGTCCAGCGAACCATGAAGGACGAGCCAGAGACCCACTGCGAGCACAAGCAAGGGGCCGAATACCTGGAATACCGAATAGCCGCTGGTCGCAATACCCTGCAGGACGATCCGGCGCCGGGTCTGTTCCATGCCGGCCTCGTATACCTTCTCCCAGTCCCGGAAGAAGGTCTCCGTCATCCCCGAGACCTTCAGGGTTTCGATCGACGACAGCGCCTCCATCTGGAGGGAAGACGACTTCGTGGTCTCAGTGATCTCTCTCTCGGTGATTCGGCGGATGGGGCGGTACGTGGTCACGGCGACAGCGAGCATGGTCAGGAAGACCACGAAAGCTGTTGCCCCCAGGGTGAACGAGCGATAGAACATGTAGCCGAAGATGGCAATTAGACTGCCCAGATCCAGCAGTACAGCCGACAACTGGCTCGAGAGCATGTCCCGTACGGACGTGATGCTGGACAGCCGGTAGAAGAGTTCACCCTGCGAGCGGTTGGCGAAATACTTGTAAGGAAGTTCGAGCAGCCGTTTGAAAGTTCTTCCCATCATCGCCTTGCCAAGGCTCTTGATTACTGCGGCCAGACACAGCGCACGAAGCAGCGAAATGAGGAAAAAGACCGTCATGGGGATGAGGAAGGCCGCCACGACCAGGGCAATGGGGGTCTTCTCGAGGTATCCCGCGTAGTCGTTGACCGCGTGTTGGGTGGCGATGGGCATGAAAATGGTGAAGGCGTACAGCAGAAGGGACATGGCGAACGCCTGGAGCAGCGGGCGCCGGGCGCCTGTCAGCGCTTGAAGGAACTCTCGCCAGACGCTGGGTTCGCGATGCTGTTCGGGTTGATGATCTGCCGTTGGTTCAGCCTCGAGTGCCAAGCCTGAGTAGTGGAGTTCGAACTCCTCGACCGAGTACTTCCGGCGTCCGCTGCCCGGGTCGACAACGGTGACGTGGTGATCGTTGATTTCCTCGACGACCACGACGTGGCTGTCGTCCCAGTACGCGATGATGGGGAGTTTCAGTTCCCCGAGGCGCTGTGCGCCGGCCCTGAAGGCCCGAACGGTGAACCCCCGCCCGCGTAAAATTGAGGCGATTTCCTTGATGGTGAGCCCGTCGCGGCCTACCTCGTGCTGTCGTCGCAGGGCAGCCACCGAATCGCGGGAGCCGTGCGCCGACAACACCATAGCGATGCAGCACAGCCCGCACTCGGACTGGGCGAACTGCTGGACCTCACGAACCCGTCGGGTCCTGCGGATGCCCGCTGCCATTAGTGGCCTCCCTGGAAGATGGGAAGACTACGCCCGGGGTGGTTGAGCATCGACTGGGCCGCGAACCAGCCGGAAAGTCCGAGGAAGAAGGAGGGTAGGTGGGGCTCGGTACCAATACCGCAGGTCCAGCCACCCTCTGCGTACCGGTGTAGGAAGCTGGTGTGCAGCGTCGCTGCCTCGGACCGCAACTCGGGCCAGTCGAGCCGGTCAGCCAGGTCGCACAGGACCGCGATGCGGCCGGCGACCCCGTGGCAGAGGCTGATGTCGGGGCCGATATCCGAGCCGGGGTCGTGCGAGATGAGTCGTTCGATCTCGGGGGCGATGGCCTCACGGATGCGTCCATTAGATTCGCCAGTGCATGCCAGGAGTCCGGCCGCTGCGTATGCGACACCCGCGTAGCCCTTGCACCAACCGCTGCCCTTGGCTCGGTCACGAAGGGTCGCGTCCTGCCAGCGGTGGCGCCCGTAGGCGTGGGCGAACCGCTCCAGATGGTCGCGTGCGCCGCTGCCGTCGTCCAAGCCCTTCGCGACCAGGGCACTCATCGCGGCGATCCGGCCGAACCTGCCGTGTGCAAGGCCGAGTTCGTCGCCGGGATGTGTTGTGGGGTCGCCGTCGACGGTGACCAGGCGTTGCAGCAGCCGCTCGGGCGGGATGCCCATCAGCTCGGGCGCGCCGTGGCTCTGGTATGAGGCGAGGTAGACGAGGTAGCCGCTGTAGCCGTTCAGGTAGTCGAAGGCTGCGGCGGTGAGGCTTTCGATGTCAGGAAGCGCTGCACCGTGCTGGAGGGTGACGGTTGTACGGAACCGCGCGGAGGGAGAGCGGAGCCGGCGGATCTCCCAGTCGGTCACGAGGTTGGAGAGAACCCCGGTGTATGGGGACATGGACAGCGGTGACCCGTCTACCACCAATTCTTCGGGCATTGCAGAGTCGCAGACTCGCGCGATGTCCACGCCGAGGGTCGAGATGCTCGCGCGAGCATCGGTGTCCGCCAGGTGTATGAGGAGTCCGCCGCCGCCGAAGAGGGTCGTGTCGACTGGCCCCAGGCTCAGCCCGTCGCCCTGTAGATGGGGCGTGAGCCAGGTGGGTGTGGTATTCGTTCCGACCACCAGGTCGCGGAGCGTGGCATGCCAGGCTCCGGGATCGGTCAGGTCGGGAAACACTGTGCGGCGGGACCCTCTGTCGGCGTCCCGGGCCCTGCTTGGCTCCCAGGCGTCATCGGCCGAACAGGCCAGTGCGTATCGGATGTAGGTGGGGTCCCGGTTGGCGGGGCGGGCGAAGAAGGAGTGGACGGCGGCGAGAGCGGACTGGCGTGGTGTTGTGCCGACGGCTGTGCGAATCTCACGGTCGAGGTTGCCCTGTATCAGTGTGGAGTCACAGTCCACAGTGAAGAAGGGGATGTCGAGGTCGAGGAGCGCGGCCACCTCATCTTGGTGCAGTGTCTGCGCCGATTCCGGTGCGGCGCCCTGGTAGTGGTGAGGCAGTTTGCCCAGGAGCTCTGCGCGGACTTTTTTGTTTCCCAGGTACGCGGGGTGGGTGGATGCTTCCAGGAACCGTGCGTACACGTAGGTCGGACGGACGACCTGGCGCACCGCCCAGTCGTCGGAGTTGGCTATAGCTGCCTCCACACGGTCCTGATGGGCCCGGAGGAGTTCGCGAGCCTCGCGGTACCCGGTGACGATGTCGTCGGTCCAGTCCCGGGGGTCCAACGGTTCGCCGGCCACGGTGGCCATGTTGGATCCGTGTTCGATGAGGACCTGGGTGCGTTGGAATCGGATGTCGTCCGTGCCCGCGCCCACGACCTGGTATGAGTACAGGTTTTCGGACGTCCCGGGACGTATGCAGCCGATCGCCGAGATGTCGACGTCCAGCTTCGCTCCGGTGTAGCGGGTGGGAAGGAGAACGGTCTTGAGGACCGACTGTTCTACGTCGAGGTTGAGCGTGGAGATCGCCGAGGGGGACGCTCCGGGAGCAGCCCCAGGAAGTGAGACGAGGGTCTCGGTGTCTATGACGAGCGGGCCCTCGGGGCTGGCGATGACGTTCTCGTGATGCAGGTCTGTGGCGCCGATCATGCTGAGCAGGGCGGAGGCCCGGCCGAAGCGCCGGAAGTAGCGCGAGCTCTGCATCTCTGTTCCGTCGAGGTCGGTGTGCTCGACGAATTCCTGCCACACGTGCGTTGGTTGAACGAGCGAGCGCGGGCACAGTGGGCCGAAGAACGTCGCGTCCGGGTCGAGCAGGGCGCGGAGGGTGTCCAGGAGCTTTTGGCAGTTGTCTTGCTGAGGCTTGTACACGGCCCGGGTGCCGTCTTCGCGTACTGCCAGGCACACGGTCCGGCCGCCTCGGTGGGCATCGCCGAGCCCAGGGGTGAGCGCGGTGATTCTCGCCTGCCCGCCGAGCAGGGAGTCCAGTGGCCGGCCTGCAGCGAAGACGGCGTGCAGAACGTCTTCAACTGTGCGTGCTGCACGGTCGACGCTGAGGTTCAGAAGCCGGTCGAGTTCGGGGAATCGGCCGAGTATGGCGTTGCGGCCGGGCGCGTCGGCGACGTGGGCGTGGAACGCCTCGTAGCTCATGTCCTCCGAGTGGAGGGAGGCGATGAGGGTCCGTATTCCGGTCGTCACGCAGGCACTCATCAAAGAACGCAGGGTGGACTCTGCCACGCCAGCGAGGTCTGCGACCTCGGCAAGGGAGGGCGTTGCACGCGCAAGCCCGGCAATGCGCCGAGCGCAGTCGGACAGGTATGGCGCATAGAACGCGCCGAAGACATCTGTCCTCTCGTCGGTGATGCGCTTCACCAGTCTGTCGAGGAACACATCGCTCAATTGCACGCTTGCACTCTCTTGCCTTCGTCTTTGATGGGAGGGTGTGGAGCGGGTGCCCCGGAACTTCTCCTTCCGGGGCACCTGTCCCTCACTGGTGTGGCTGGTTCAGCAGCGCTTGGTGCAGGCACTGGTGGGGCAGCCACCCTGCATCGCGGCGCTTGCCCCTACGACGACGGTGGTGATGATGGTCGGCGTCCAGCCCGCGGCCAGGGAGTCGGGTGCCTCGGAAAGCTCGATGAGTTCCTCGGCACTGACATACCCGGTGGCGTCGTTCATGGCGATGTCGCCCATGATGGTTCCTCTCTTTAGGTGGGTTGTTCCAGAGTCCGCATTCGGGGCGGACCCAGCTTGCGATGGGCCATTGCTCGGATCCGCAAACGGGTTGTGGTCCGGCATGCGGACGTTGCGGGTTCGCGATGGCCGGTTGCGTACGCGCTTTCAGGCGAAGCGCAGCAGGGAGGGGTGGGCTTCGGGGTCCAAGTGATGCAGGACGGACCACGCAAGACCGGACTCGCCGACCATGAGGCTGTTGCTGTAGGCGTACTTGGTGTCGGACCGCCGTCCGTACAGCTCGATGACCTCGTCGAAGAGCCTGGGATACAGGTCCGTGATGCCGTCACCGAACAGCCCGGGAACCAGCCGCTCACCGAAGCGGGCGATCTCGGCACTGGCGAGGTCGCCATGGCAATAGGTCGGGTTGTTGCCGAAGCCGCGGGCGAGGGTGAGCGAAGACAGCTGGTCCAGGGTCTGGCGTGGAACGGCGTCAGAAGCGTGTTCCCTGCTCAGCAGCGCGCCGAGGAGGAGGCCGGGCGCTCCGTGGCACCACCCGTACGAACGCTCTTCCCCTCCCCAAACTCGCGGCCAGTCGCCGTCGGTCCTGTCCTGCGAGCCGAGTACGGCATCGAGGATCCGCAGTCCAAGACGGTGGACCTCTGGATCGCCGAATTGCGCTCCGTAGCGGAGTAGTACGGGAGCGATGCCCATCGCCCCGTGCGCGTACCCGGTGTACTGGGTGACGCGCGCATCCTGGAGAGCGACACCGCCAAGGGCGCGGACTTCCTGGGCGGCGATGGAACGGACGGCCTCCGCGACGACAGCGCGTTCGGATGGGTCCGTCGTGCGGTCGTGCAGAGCCATTGCCACAGCCAAGGCGCCGGCCATTCCGCTCAGGAAGTCCGTTCCAACCTCGGTCCCGCAGGATCGGGCCAGTTCCCGGGCAAGGTCGCCAAGGCGCCCATCTCCTGGTTCGTCGAGTAGTTGTCGAGCAACGGCGAGGGCATAAGCGGTGCCCGCCAGTCCCGTCATGCCTCCGACGGACACTCCGTGTTCAGCCAGAAGGCCGCTGCGTAGCTGCTCCTCGACCGGGTCCAGGACACACCGGGCGGCATGGGCGAAGTCCCTTCGGCCGGTCTCGCGGGCCAGGGCACTGAGGACGAGCGCGGGGCCGGGACTGCCGCCGTACAGGTCGTAGCCGAGGCTTCCCGGACTCCACTGGCTCTGCGAGTCGGTGGTGACCTGCGGGGCTATCCAAGTTGCCGGGTGGCGCGGGTCGCTGCTTGGTATAAGGGTCGCCAGGAGCCTGTCACCGATTCGCTCGGCTTCTTTGATGAACCGGTCCCGGTCTATGCGGCCCGCGGCCCGATCTCGGCTCGGCGTCGGTACGAAGCCGGTCTTCTCCCGATCGGTCGGCAGCTTGTTGACGAAGGAAAAGTCGATCAATCGGCTTTCCCGCTCGATCACTGCCTCGTCAATCCCCTGGATCCGGGCGCGTAGGGTTTCCAGAGGAGATTCAGCCAGGGCGTCGGTGTGTACGGTCCCGTCAGCGGACTGGAGCGCGCGGCTCCGTGCCGTGTACGAGAAGTACGGGACGTCCCCGCGTGACATCTGACGGACCTCGTCGTCGGCAATCTCGGGAGAGCCGGTCCGCAGGAAGACGCGGTTCAAGACGGCTGCGCGCACTAGAGGACTCGCCATTGCGTCCGGATGGGTGGCCATGCGCAGCAGCTGCGCGTAGAAGACCGTCGCCTGGTTGACGTGGCGGAACTGGACATCGCCAAGGAAAAACTCGATGGCGGCCAAGACGTCGCTCGGGTGGGCCGCCGCGTGGTCGAGAACCCGGCGGAACTCGTTCTTGATCGTGTCTCGCTGCTCTGGGACAGAAAGCTGGAGGGCGCGCTGGACCGCCAGGTTGGCGTTGGAGACGGTCGTCGTCATGGTGACCATGGAGACGGACATGTCGTCGCGGCCGGGGTTCTTGATGCCGAACGACTTGTACGGGGCGGGTTGGCCGGAGTCGTACCCGATCGCCCCGATGTCCATACCGTGGTCGTCGCTCCCGGCTCGTACGACGAGCGGGAGGAGACCCGACCCGATGATCGATTCCTGGAGAGTTGATGCGGCGATGCCGGAAGCCGCGCCGGTGTCGTACGACTCGGGAACCCGTATACGGGGTGACAGCAGCGTCTCGGTGTCTATCACCACAGGGCCGGCAGCGCAGGACACCACGTTCTCGAAGTGGATGTCGGTGGCCCGGAGCAGGAAGAGGATCCCTGCGAGGGTTCCGATCCGGGCGAAGTATTCTTTCTGTTCGCCGGCGTATTCCTGGGTAGGGACGAACTCTACAAATCCGCCGCGCTTGGTCTGCAGTACGGCCACGGTCGGCAGGTCCGTGCCGAGCCGGTCATTGAGCCACGCGACGAACGAGTTGTAGCCGGATTCGGCTCCAAGCGGATGCGGCTTGTAGACGACACGGCCGCCATCGGTGAACAGGATCTGCGCGACGGATCTCCCGCCGTTGTGGGTGTCGCCTTCACCGAGGACCAAGCGTTTGACTCGAAGGGTCCCTCCTCCGGGCAGCAAGGCGACAAGGTCGTCGCCGGCCAACTCGATCTCCCCGAGAAGCTCAAGTACGTACCGTGTGGCTGCCTCGACCTGACGGTTCACCAGCCGAAACAGGTAGGGGTAGCGCGACAGCAGTTCAGCGTGCCCGGCATCGCTGTTCGTCCACTGCCGGAATGCGGTGTACCGATCCTGGGGGGTGTCGCCGACGAGGAGGCCGTCGGAGCGCCGCCGGTGCAGTGCCTCGAGCAGGGTACGAAGCATCAGTCGGGAGAGGAGCGCCGTCTGATGTTCGAGGAAGTCGGCAACGATGATGTCTGGGGCGGCTATGAAGGCGCAGGACTCGGCAGCGGCACGTACAAGCTTTTCCCAGGGACGGATTAAGTGCGCAAAGTAGTCGTGAAAGAGCCCGTCTACGTCCAGCGATGGATCGTAGGTGTCGGGCAAAGCGGCGCTCAGCGCCGTGTCCTCGACCGCGATAACGCCGTCGTCTTCCTCGGCCGCCTCTCGTAGCCGCTCCTCGACGCGCGCGATCAGCTCAGGGGAGGTCAGCTCTGGCAGATACGTCCGCAGCGCCTCTGCCGGGCTGGCGGGATCGTTGTGACTCTTCATGGAACACCGGGTCCAGTGCGGGGAGGGAGGTGACGCCGGGAGCTGGGACCCCGGCGTCATGCGGTCACTTGCAGTTGGACTGGCACTCAGCAGTGGCCGTGCAGAAGTTCCCGTTGTTCCCCAGGACGTAGCTGGCGCCGAGACAGGCCAGCGAGGTCAGGGTCGTACCCCATTTGCTGCCCGCGGCGCTGACGGAGCCGAGGTTCTGGTCGTCAATTTCTTCCAGGATGCCGACGTTCGGGTTTGTCATCGGATTGATCCCCTTCATGCGTTGAATCGCCCGGCCAAACGGCCGGACAATCCGCTAATGATCTTTACGACCTGAACGCTACGGACTCATGCCGCATGACGCCCCCGCCCGGCGACGGGCTCTATGCCCCCCTCCGGGCGGGGACGAACCAGGTCCGAAGTTGCTTGGCTCGCCCCGCTTGGTACCCCGCGGCAGCAGCGGCTCAAGCCGGTCGGCCAGCACGTCCTGGGCTTCCTCCACGAGGTCGGGAGTGACCTGCGCGCCGCGGTCGGCGAGGTCGTACTGGTCGCCCACCGGACAGCGGGGGCGCGGCGCAGGAGGAGGAGTTCCAGTACCGGGACTCGGCGACCAGGCGGGCCGCCTCCGTGCGCAGCGGGACGGTGCGGCCGACCGGGCGCAGTCGGCCGTCGTGGTCGTGGCGGCCGAGGATCAGGAGCTGGGGCGGGTGAGGGTGCCGGTGGTGGTGCCGATGATCGCCTCGGTGGTGTCCCGGCGACGAACCTTGATCCACGCCCCCCTGTGGCCCGGCATGTAGCGGCTGGTCCGGGGTTTGACCACGATGCCTTCGACGCCGAACACGTCCGTCCACGACTCCAGCCACTCCCGGCCCTGGGCCGGGTCCGTCGTCATCGGGCACAGGTGTCGGCGTACGCCTGAACGTGCTCAACCCCGTACAGGTGGAACGTCCTCAGTTGATGATGCGCTGACCACGGGTTCCCGTCAGTCCGCAATGGACCGTCGACAGCGTCGGGCGGCCGGGCACTCCTCATGCCACCTTGATGACAACCTTGCCCGAGGTGTGACCGTTCTCGACGGTGGCGAGGGCGGCCGGGGCGTCGGAGAGCGGGTGGACCGCGGTGATCACAGGTGCGAGGAGTCCGTCGAGGGCCAGCCGGGCCGACCGCTCCAGGTTCTCGCGGTCGACGCGACGCTCGACGAAACGCCCACCGAGATCGGGCACAGACATATCACCCACAGCGATGACGTTGCGAGGGTCCTGGGCCAGCGGAGCGACCGTCCGCAGCGAGGCGCCTCCGACCAGGTCGACGATCCCGTCGAAGCCGTCCGGAACCAGCTCGCGTGCCGCGGAGACGACGTCCCCGGCCATGTAATCGATGAACCGCACCCCGATGGCCTCGGCGTGCTCGCGTTTGGTGGTACTCGCGGTGCCGATCACACGCAGCTCGCGCCCGATAGCCAGCCGGGCGACGGCGAGGCCGACCCCGCCCCCGACCCCGTTGACCAGAACCGTGGCACCGGCCGGGAGGCCGAGCTGGTCGAGCACGTCCACCGCGGTCGTCCCGGCCACCGGCAGCGTCGCCGCCACGGTCGCGGACAGACCCTCCGGAATGCGCGCGGTGCTCAGCGCGGACAGCACCGTGGTCTCGGCGTAGGTACCGCCACCAGTGAGTGCGAAGCCGAAGACCGCGTCACCCACCTCGAGCCCCTCGACGTCCTCGCCCCGCGCGAGAACCGTTCCGGCTGCCTCCATGCCCAGCACGCGCGGAAACGGACGCCCGCCGTCGAGCCCGTCGACCAGACCCGAGCGCAGAAGGTGGTCGAGGGGATTCACGCCGGCGACGTCGACCCGGACCAGCACCTCGCCGCGACCGGGGACGGGATCGGGACGATCGAAGAACTCCTGCACCTCAGGCCCGCCATACCTGCCGAAACCCCACGCCTGCCCCATCTTCCGCCGCCTCTCCTATAACCGCCCCGGTGATTCCGGGCGTTGCAGCCATCCTCACCTCTGACATTGATGTAAGGGGCAAGCAGATGAGATGCAGATCACAGCATCAGGACGACTGCGCCACCGGTGCCGGAGCCGTGGACAGCTCCGCCCGGTGCCGTCTGTTGCCCCTGATCAGCACGTCGAGTGCATCCCGAGTCTCGATCAGGTGCACGATGTCGGCGTCGATCCGGTCGCGCTCGCGCATCATCGCCGTGAACGTCTCCTCAGCAACACCCAGGTCACCCGGGACGTCCACACACGGCAGCACAGTCGCGATCACCCGGCTGGACATACCCGCGTCGAACAACTGCCGGATGAGCGACACGCGCTGGACCGCAGCATCGGAATAGTGACGCTGCCCCGCCTCGGAGCGCGAGCTGGTCAGCAGACCCTGCTCTTCGTAGTACCGCAGTGAGCGCGGACTCACGCCCGTGCGCTTGGACAACTCGCCTATCCGCATCCCTGAGAGCCTACGCCCGCGTACTCCAAGTCCAGACCGCCGGCAAGTCATGAACGCTCGCGGACACCCCCACGACCGCAAGGTCGTCGTCCCGGTCCCACGACTGAACACGTTCGCCTGTACACGCCTGAGCACTTTTCTCACTACGCCGACAACAGGGTCCACGGGGATGTCAGGGCGTGGTCGGCGAACAGGGCCTCCAGGCGGGCGCGGCGCTCCATGTAGGGCAGGTCGAGCAGCTCCTGGCCGTCGAGCTGCAAGAGGCCGAACATTACGAAGAAGGCCGCCATCCTCACGGGCAACCCGGGAGCGCTGCGGGTGCGGGCGGCGGCCCGACGCTGCAACCCCTCGAACGACAGGGCGCCCGCCTTGGCGTCCCACACGAAGAGCTCGTCGTCCAGGACCAGGCCGGCGAAGAGCTGCGCCTCGGCGGCCGCGACGAGATCGGGGAACGCGCCCTGGACCAGGGCGCCGCGGCGGGTCTGGAGCAGCACCCGCCCACCCGGCCCGACCGGGGTGAACACCAGCGCCCGGTAGCGTCGTTCTCCAGACCTTGATGTGTCTCATGAGACACCCGTCCACCGACAAGACGGCCCCAGAGCGAGTGACGGGGCCCAAGTCTGGCGTCACGGTGACGCGGGCCTGGTTCAGGTGGAAACAGGGGTACGGGACAGAGCGGTGCGCAGCGCGAAGACGCCGAGCAGGCCGCCTGCCGTGAAGCGCTGGGCAGTCATCGCACGGGGCCGGGCAGTCAGAAACCCCGACATCCGCGCTGCGCCCAACATGATCAGAGCGTTCACCGAGATCCCCACGATGATCTGCACCCCACCGAGCTGGAGCAGTTGCCCCCAGGCCGGACCTCCCTGTGGATCCAAGAACTGGGGCAGTAGGGCGGCATACATAAGAGCGATCTTGGGGTTGAGCACGTTCGTCAGCAGCCCCATCGAGAACAGGCGGGCGTCAGAGACGGGGGGCAGGTCATGGGCCGGGGCGAAGGGTGAGCGGCCGCCGGGCTTGAGCATGCCCCATGCGAGGTAGGCCAGATAAGCGGCCCCAGCAAGCTTGACCACCATGAACGCCATCGGCACCGCAGCGAACAACGCCGACAGGCCTGCAGCCGCCGCCAGCAGATAGCACACGAATCCCACGGCGGTCCCACTGAGGCTGACCAGGCCCGCCCTACGGCCTTGAGTGATGGCGCGAGAGGCGAGGTGAATCATGTTTGGTCCCGGAGTCAGGGCCATGCCCAGTTCGACCAGGGCCACCCCTGCGACTGCGGTCAGAGTGATCACCGGTCAACCTCCTGGTCATTCGTGGCACCTGATACGAACGCTATGCCGCATCAGCAGCGCCTGGTCTTGCCGTCTGCAGAGTACGGCCTTGCCGCTCGCTGTCCTCATGCACCCACCCTCGGCCCCGTTCCTGGCGCGCCGCCGACATCCAGTGCTGAGCCCGCAGTTGAAGCCGACCGGGATTGAAAGGCGGCCTTCAAGACGCACCTCAGTCGAGACATCTCAAGACATCTGGAGAACCGTCGAACTTCTGCTCATACGCCACCTTCACCGCGACTTCCGCCGGCTCTCCGAAGAGCAGCAGCGCCGGCCGGCCGAGCTCGACGTGAAGCCGACGCTGGTTGTACGAGCCTGCACAGCGGCCGCGCGGGCCGGCGCGGCGCGGAAGCCTCCCCATGGGTACACAAGCCCTCACCCCGCACATCGAACGGGAAGCGCGATTCCCCGGCGGGCGCACATCCCACCTATGCCCGATGGGTCAGGGCTCCGGGCTGGGGTGTGGATCGCCAACCAGAAACAGTGCCGCGACCGGCTCGACCCTGGGCAGCTCGCCGCCCTCGCCGCCCTCGGGGTCGGCTGGGCACGTAGCGGATCTTGGTTACTCTTTGCTTCATCCCAAGCACTTCAAGTGATGGAGCTGTCATGGCTGAAGCGGTCTTCTTCTCCGACACCAACCACCAGGGCAAGAGCGCAGCACTCGGCCCGGGCCGACACGTGCTCGACGAGAACTTCAACGACACCATCTCTTCCGTGCGCGTCCCGGCCGGATGGACGGTCACCCTGTTCGACGGCCGCGACTTCGACGGCGAAAGCCTCGAACTCACCAGCGACGCACCGAACCTCAGCAGCGGAATCAACGACCGCACCTCGTCCATCGTGATCACGGACGGCGGCACCAACCGGTCCAACACGGCACAGATCAACGGCAGCGGCCTCACCGACATCGACCAGGCCCACGAGAACGTGGCCGTCAACTTCTCTGAGCTGTGGTGACGCCCCTCCACTGACCAGACCCGCGGTATGGAGGGCCCGCCGATCGGCGGGCCCTCCATACCGCCCGCGGCGTCATCGCGACAGGCCAGCCTGAAGCCTGAGGGTTGTGGTTCAGGCCTGGCCGGTCTCGAAGCGGCTGATGTGCCCGTCGGCGGTGACGTCGAAGCGCCACTTGGTGCGCATCACGCCCCAAGTGTCGTTGCGGTACTCGACGAGCAGGGACCGTCCGCCGTCGGCTTCGGAGGCGACGTCCATGTGGCCGTTGGAGGAGAAGATCTCCCGCTCCGCCCAATCGGTGATATCGCGGTCCGTACCGTCATCAGACATCGTCGCGCCCGGTGCGAGTGCCGCCTGGAAGGCGGCCCGGTCGTTCGCGTTGACGGCCGTGACGAAAGCACGGACGGCAGGATCGGTCAGCTGGCTCACATTGATCACGAGGCCTCCCAGTCAGGGCGTACGGATGCTGCTGCGCGACCAGGAAACACCAGCAGCGAAGACCGGAAAGGCAACTCTCCCCCACAGCCACGCAGACGGGTGAGCCGCGGGCCCTTCAGACGGTGACCGCCAGCTACTGCGCCTGTGCCCTCAGCACGTCGAGGACCTGCGGGTATAACACGGGCCGGTACCCAGGACGAAACGTTCGGTCATCGCCCGAAGGTCGCCTCCCGCTCGGCAAAGAGGCGAACACCGGCCAGGGCTTTGTCGTCTGGCTACGCGGAAGCCAGCCACCGCGCTTCCGGACGGCGGCATACCGCCGCGCCTAACGAGCTCGTGCATGGTTGGCGGTGCGACGTCGAAAGGTGCAGGTAGGCCTGGTGGTCACTGTGGCTGATTGGGCCTGCGGGTGGCGGTCTGCTGGTGTGAGAGCAGTCCGGCGACGGCTTGGAGCGTGTCGCTCATGTGGTCACGGCGGCCGTGGTGGCGGGCGAGTGCACGCCAGTTCTTGAGGTGTGCGATGCCGTGCTCGACGTGAATCCGGCGTGAAGAGTGCGCCTTGCGCTGGCGTTCATAGAGTTGCTCGTACCAGTGGGGCGGGTTCATCTTGAATTTACGGTGTGGTGGCGTCACGACGCGGCCGCCGGTCTGGGCGCCCAGGCCCTGGTAGCCGGCGTCGGCGAGGATCTCCACGGGCACTGGACTGCCAGTCAGGTGCTTGACCAGGCCTAACTGCCGGGCGTGGGTGATATCTGCACAGCTTGCCGGCTGGGCTGGACTGCAGAACAGGATCCTGCCGCTGGCATCGGTGAAGATCATGGCTTTGACGGCGTTCTGCTTGTTCTTGCCGGAGATGAACTTCTCCCGGTCCTTGCGGCCGACAGCGGGCCTGCGGACCCGGATTTCGGTGCCGGCGATGATGCCGGTCTGTCCGCTGGTGCCGAGATGGCCGATGACTTCGGCGAGGGTGCGGAGCCGGATGCCGGCCGCGATGGTGCAGCCGCGAGTTGCGAGCAGCGGCCGCACCTCGCCGATCGCCCGGGTGATCGTGGAGCGGTCAACGCCGAACCAGCAGGCCAGCACATCGTGAGTCGCACCATGACGAAGGTGAACGAGGGTGGCCAGGAGCCGGTCGATGAAGACCAGCCGGTGCTTCGCACCGGCCCCGACGGCCCGCTTCCGCGGCCTGGACTCCAGTCCTGCCTGGTGTCGCTCATGCCATAACGGGCCCACCTCGGCGACGAGTTCGGCGATCACATCGGCCGACAGCCCTGCGATCCTCCGGTCGCTGATGATCGCCGCGCGAGTCCCGTTCCCCACCACAGGAACATGATCAGTGACCAGGCCCAAGCGTCGCACCGCCAACCATGCATGAGCTCGTTACGGCCTGTTCTCTTTGGTCGGCACCGAGAGGTGCGAATATGGGCGAGGCGGGGTGAATTGCTCTCGATGGCGAGCCCTCCGGTGTGCCCGGCCAGGCAGCGCAGTGCTTGAGACGGAGATCCAGCGTTCGACGGTGTCCAGGTGCACGACGGCGATGTAGCGTCGCGATCATGAAACCGTTAAGCGGCAGCATCACTGACCAGGCGCCGGCTGATCCGGCCGCCACAGAGGACATGCTGGCCAGCCAGCCCATCGGCTATTGGGCCGGCCTCGTCCACGAAGCGGTGACCCGGCGTCTGCGTGACGCCATGGCCAGGATCGATGTCACCCAACCGCAGTACTGGGTACTCAACCGGGTGACCGGCGGCCCCACGCCACCCAGCCGTGAAGGGGTGATCGCCGAGCTGACCCCCCTCGCGGGCGGACAGCACGAGATCCCTCGGGTCATCGACCAGTTGCTGCACCGTGGCTGGCTACGGATCGACACCGGACAGAACCTGCATCTCACCGATGCCGGCGAGGCCGCCAGGATCCGGCTGCGCAGGCTGGCCACGGAACTGCGCGCGGAGGTCCACAAGGACATCAGTGACGAGGAGTACGTGGCCGCACTCAAGGTGCTGCGCACGATGATCGCCAACGTCGAGGGAAACGGGATCTCCTAGTGACCTGAGTCAGAGATTCGGTGGCAGTAGGCGGCGACTTCGTCGAGGATTTCGTCGGCTGTCTTCGTCCAGACGAAGGGCCGTGGGTGGTCGTTCCAGTCGGCGAGCCAGGCGCGGATGTCGCGTTCTAGGGCCTGGACGGAGCGGTGGACGCCGCGCTTGAGTTTCTTCTGTGTGAGTTCGGCGAACCACCGCTCGACCAGGTTCAGCCAGGACGAACTGGTGGGGGTGAAGTGCAGGTGGAACCGCGGGTGCGCCAGCAGCCACTTCTTCACGTCCGGGGTCTTGTGGGTCGCGTAGTTGTCGAGGACCAGGTGAACCTGCAGGTCCGCCGGGACCTCCTTGTCGACCTTGGCGAGAAACTTCTTGAACTCGGCCGCCCGGTGGCGGCGGTGGAGCGAGCCGATGACCTTGCCGGTCGCGACTTCCAGGGCCGCGAACAAGGTGGTGGTGCCGGCGCGGACGTAGTCGTGGCTGCGGCGCTCGGGAACGCCGGGCATCATCGGCAGGACCGGCTGGGACCGCCCGACTGGTTCGCCGCCTGCGCGGCGTCCGAGGAACCGGAACTGCGCCGGGTTGCGGCGACCTGGCCGGGACTGCCCGCGATGTTCGTCGACGCGCTGGCACAGGACGACGACGAGGAGGTGCGGATCCTGCTGGCATGCCACCAGCCCCTGGCTCCGCCGCACCTCCTCCTGGACGTCTTCGTCACCCGCCGGACCCACCGACCGCACCTGCTGACCATGCCGGCGCCCCCCGTGGACGACCCCAACGAGTCGGTGCGCCGGGCAGCCGCGGCCGACCCGAGCCTGACACCTCAGACTCTGGAGGCCCTCCTCGCCGACCCCCGCACGGCAGAGGGCGCTGCGGCCAACCCGTCCCTCCCCATCCCTCGCATGCATGCACTCCTGGACCGCTGCCTGAAAGGCGCCACCACTCCAACGACGGCAACCCGACACCGAGAGACGACGCCCACGTAGCGATCACAGTCATGACAACCTTTGCAGGCCATGGGCTGACCCGACACGCCGACAGGCGTTTCTGCGCCTCATCAACATTCCGGGCATCAGCGACAAGCGACCGCTCCTGCGACTCGGCTACAAACGTTCTCCGTTGTCATCTACGCAGCCAGCGGTCGTCACAACCGCTTTCGAACCTCTGATGCGGATCTCGAATTTTCCCCGGGTCGGCTCTTCGTTCCCCAGTCGGTTGCTGTCGGCAACGGGGGCCCGCTCACGGAGTGTGCGGGCCGTGCCCGGCGTTGGGCCTCGTACAGCGTTACCGATGCTCCCTCTCGTCAGGCTTGCGGGGTGGGCCGGACGACGATCTCGCTGACGTCGACGCCGTCGGGCTGCTCGATCGCGTAGCCGATGGCGGAGGCGATGGCGGAGGGCGGCATGGCGATCTCGTCACGCTGGCGGGTCATCGCGGCCGCGACCTCGGGGCTGGCTCCTTTGCCTATGCCTTCGGTGTTGGTGAAGCCCGGCGAGACAAGAGTCACGCGCAGGTCGGGGCCCGATTCCTGGCGCAGACCCTCGGTGAGCACCTTCACGGCCGTCTTGGTGGCCGCATAGACGGCCTGGGGGGACTTGACGACGTAGGCCGCGGTGGAGCCGACGTTGACGAACTGGCCGGAGCACTGCCGGCGAAAGATGGGGAGTGCCGCCCCGATGCCGTTGAGCAGGCCGGTGATGTGGGTGGCGACCATGGCGTCCCAGTCGTCCTGGCGCAGGTCGTCGAATGGCGAGACGGCCATCGTGCCGGCATTGGAGATGAGGACATCGAGCCGGCCGAACTGGTCGAGGGCCGTGTCCGTCAGGCGCTGGAGGTCCTCGCGGCGCGTGACGTCGACGAGGACGCCGGTGGCGGTGCCCCTCTTGGCCGTGATGCTGTCCACGACCACCTTCAGCCGGTCCTCCCTGCGGGCGCCGAGTATGAGCCTGGCGCCGCGTTCGGCGAGGTAGGCCGCAGTCGCTTCACCGATGCCACTGCTTGCACCTGTGATCGCAATGACCTTGCCCTGGATACCCGACATGATCCACTTCCTTTCGCTGGTGCGCGCCGTTCAGTGCGCTTGCCTACGGCACGGCGGAATGAAATCGGCACGCCATCCGATCATGATCATTCTCATCGATAGCCGTGGTGCCGCGTGCGCAGGCGTGGGCTCAGGGGGTGGGGAATTTCGGCGAGCCCTATCACCTCTCCCGGCCGCATCGGGCGGCCAGCGCGGTGAGGTACCGCCCAGCAGGTACCCGTCCCAGACCGGTAAGTCCATGGGAGGAAGAGAGGGGGGCGGTTCGACCGTTCATGCCCAGAAGGCATCGGTGACGGTGATCTGTGGCTCGGCGTGGCGGCGGATGAAGGTGCAGATGAGCCATCTGCGGCCGCCTGCGAGGTCGGCGATGTGCGGGCCGCCTGGGCTGGTCGAGGCAAGGGGCGGACGGTGATCCAGTGCGGCAGGGAGGCGTCGGCATCGATGCCCCGGAAGTACGGGTCCGTGGCGGTGACGAGTTCGGCGCGGGCGGCCAGAATGAGTTGCCTGCCATCGGCGGGCATGTGGTCGAACTCCTGACGTGCCTCGGTCGTCCAGTCCATCTGCCAGGGCTGTCACAGCCCGGGATCCACGGCGCCCGCTGCCCGGCGCAGCCTGCTGTACTCGGCCAGGAGCCGGGCGGACTCCTCGGCTTCCTCGGATGTCGCCGCCCGTGCTTCGAGGTCGTGGAGGTGTGCTTCGAGGCCCGGGTCACGGGCGATGGCGTACTGGGTCCACCACAGTTGCATGAACGCGGGTACGGCAGCGCGGGAGCGCCCACCACCGCTTCGGCGGCCAAGACGGTCGCGGTGACACGACGGACGGAAGGAAGAGAAGACATGGGTGACGCTCCCTCAGCAACAGCGCCCTGCCTGCCGAAGCAGGAGACGGCAACCGGTGCGGGATTCCCGGCCCGGAGCGAGCCGAGGGCCACACTCTCGACCCCGGCCCCGCCCGAGCGCAGCGCCCCGTGAGGGCGGTTGCCCGATGCGGACATTCCCGTCACACTCGCCTGCACACCCCACGCACACCCGTCGGCGTGGCTCTGACATTCATCGCCCCCTGGTCTAGCCGCCCCGCAAACGGCACTGGGGACAGTGCACTCCGGCGCACCATCAGGCGTACTCCTGCCCGGGGAAGAGCCGAGCGGGGCTCGGCCCCAGGCAGGCGGGGGCTTGTCGGGGCGTTGGGCGTGGGGCAGGAGAAGCAGCGGCCGCTTCACGGCCGGGGGCGCTGCGGGGCTTCAGCCGAACGTCAGGAGCCCGTGCGTGATCCAGCTGCGAAGTACGCCGGAAACACTGCGGCGGGCGGACACCGCCCGGCCCTGCGCTCCGCGCGCGCCGGCAGAATGCCGCGGGACGTCAAACCTCTGGAGAATCCGCCTGCGGGCCTGCGGGGCCAGGGGCGGGGGCCGTACCGGTCCGGGCACAGCACGGTGGTGTGCTCCTTCGGCTCCCATGTCAGTGCTGCGGTTCATACTCAGTGCCGCGGTGCCGCCCGGGCGCCGCAACCCGAGGGGAGCACCATGGCTGAGGTGCTGGTTTTCCACCATGGGCACGGGCTGACCGCCGGTATTCGCGAGTTCGCCGAACACCTGCGGCAGGCTGGCCACACCGTCCATCTTCCAGACTTGTATGAGGGACTGGTATTCGACAACCTCGAGGAAGGCATGGCTTACGCCGAGAACGCCGGGTTCGACACGATCACCGCGCGCGGAACCGCCGCCGCCGAGGAACTGCCCGCCGAGCTCGTCTACATCGGCTTCTCGCTCGGCGTCCTGCCGGCGCAGAAGCTGGCTCAGACCCGCCCCGGGGCAAGGGGCGCACTGCTGTTCGAGGCATGCGTCCCGGCCTCGGAATTCGGCGGCGCCTGGCCGCAGGACGTCCCGGTCCAGATCCATGGCATGGACGCGGATCCGTTCTTCGCCGGAGAGGACGACGTGGACGCAGCCCGCGCCATCGTCAGGACCGCAGCGGATGCCGAGTTGTTCCTCTACCCCGGCGACAGGCACCTGTTCACCGACAGCAGCCTCCCCTCCCATGAAGAACAGGCCACACGGCAGGTCAACCTTCGGGTGCTCGGCTTCCTCGACCGCGTCAAGTAGAGGGACCGACCACCTGATCCCATCCGGCTGACGACCACGCGGGCCGTCCTCCGTCCCAGTGGCCGGGCCGCCCCATGAGAACAGCCGTTGCGCCACAGTCTTGCCTCAGCGGCCCCTCACCCGGCCGCATCCTGCGCATTGAACCCGAACCCAAGCCGGCCCCGTGGGCCATCGCCGGCCGATCACCACTCAAGGTCAAACGGCGGCCTCCTGCGCGACAGGCGCGATCAGGCGGCCCCGGCCTCTGCCGGCAACGACTGGGGAACGAAGAGCCGACTCGGGGGGAATTCGGCATCCGCATCAGGGGCCGTACCAGTCGAGGCACAGCACGGTGGCGTCGTCCTTCGGCGGGCGGCCGTCGTAGGCACCGGTGACCGCACCGACCAAAGCGCGCACCACCTCCCGCGGATGGTCATCAGCCGTCTTGCGCAGCAGGCCGGGCAGGTCGACCGATTCGGCGTCACGTTCCTGCATGCCGTCGGTGTGCAGGAGCAGACGGTCACCGGGTCGCAGGTCGAGGTCCTGGACGCGGTAGGCGCCCTGGGCTGGGATGCCGAAGGGCAGGTCCACCGCCAGGCGGAGTTCCTCGACGGCGCCGTCGCGCAGGCGCAGCGGCCAGGGGTGACCGGCGTTGACGAGCTGGGCGCCGGTGCCGTCCAGGGCGATGCGCAGCAGTTGACCGGTGGCGAGGCTCTGCCTGCCGTGGTCGAGGAGGGCCTGGTGGAGTTGGCGGGCCTGTTCGGCGAGGTTTTCTCCGGCGCGGCGGGCGCCGCGGGAGGCGTTGACAAGAAGGGTCGCCATGAGGGAGGCGTCGATGTCGTGGCCCATCGCGTCGGTGATCGACAGGTGCAGGGTGTACTGGTCGAGGCTGTAATCGTAGGTGTCCCCGGCGATGTCCGAGGCGGGCACCAGAGCTCCGGCGAGGGTGAACTGCGGGGCCTCGCAGGCAGCAGCGGTAGGCAGGAGCTGGCGCTGGATCTCCGCCGACAGACTCACCCCGATGGTGCGGTTGGCCCAGTGGTAGAGATCGGTGAAGCGGCGGTCGGTGACGATGACGTACGCCAGCGCGTGCGCGGCCTCCTCCACCTGTTCCAGGACGTCCGGGGTGACGTCGGTGAGGAAGAGCTCCAGGACGCCGATGGTGTCACCGCGGTTGGTGACGGGGGCAAGGACCCGCTGCCCCTGGCCGCCGTCCGCTGCCAGGACCAGACGCTGATAGCGCAGGACATCGTCGTAGACACTGCTGCCGGCGAGGGGGATCTCCTCGGCGCGGTCCTTTCGCTCCCGGGTGGCCGTGTCGTGAACGCGCAGCAGGCGCCGGCCGACCACGTCGACGAACAGGAACGACACATACCGCGCCCCGAACCGGTCCCGCAGATTACGCGCCACAACGTCCAGGGAGTCCACCGGCGCCGCGCTCTCCGCAGCCGCCAAGACCTCCGCCAACCCGATCCGATCATCCGCCACAACCGCCTCCAAAAAGGGGATACGAAACTTTCCTTCCCCGCGAAACGACAGCATCCCCACCGAGACAGTTCGCACACCGACCGCCGATCGGATGCGGATACGGACGGCGAACCCGTCCAGCCGCTCCGGCGGAGCAGAACACGCGGCACAGGGCGTCACCAGTCCTCCGGTGCGTTCTGCCATGTTCTGGGACAGCTGACCTTGAGTACGGGCCATCGAAGTGTGATCAGGCCCGGCCTCATCAGTGGTCTTCGACGGTGATGCCGGCCTGCGGGCCAGGGCGTGCGCGAGGTCGAACGGAAGACGAGGTCCGTAGGCCGTAGCCCCTCCCCCGTGCTCCCCGTCGCAGTTCCAGCGGCGGGCGCGTCCGTGCGCCTGCGCCAACCGCGTTTGGCTCCTCGTCGGCGACCTCCGGGTCACGGAAGGGTCGCCTTGCGCCGGTCAGCTCGGGGAGCTGAAGGAGGTACCGGTCCGACTGCGGGGCGTGCCTCAGAGGAGTGGCCAGTTGCGCAGTGCGGCGTCGGCCATCTCCTGGAGTCCGTCGCGATCCACGCCACTGGCGGCTTGTACTGCGATGCCGTAGGCGAAGGTGGTGAGGTAGCGGGCCAGTAGCCCGGGATCGGTCTGCGGGGGCAGGTCGCCCTCGTCGACGGCGCGCTGGAACCGATCCTGGATGCAGCGGTAGCCGTCGTTGCGCCAGGCGATGAGGAGGTCTCGGATCTCCTGTCCGGAGCCGCTGGCGGTCAGGGCGCCCTGGACGCCCAGACAGCCACGTGGATGGGCCGGGCGGGTCGTGGTTCGAACGGTGCCGGCCAGGATTGCGGTGGCGACCTGGAAGGCGGTCTGTTCCTCCAGGGCTCGGGCGAGGTACGCGCTCGGGCCTTCGGTGTAGCGCTCCAGGACCTTGCGGAACAGCTTCTCCTTGTTGCCGAAGGCTGCGTACATGCTGGTGGTGGAGATGCCCATCGCGTTCGTCAGTATCGCCGTGCTGGCTCCCTCGTAGCCGTGCTCCCAGAAGACGAGCATGGCGCGCTCCAGAGCCTCGTCGGCGTCGAATCCCCGGGGGCGGCCGATGAGGCCGCTGTGCTGCTTCTCCACCCCCGCAGTCTACCCGTTCCGTAGCGATCGCTGCGGAAGTGCTAACGTTCACCTTCCGCAGCGATCGCTACAGAACATGGAGGGGGCAACGGTCGACACGGCGAGGCCGTGAGGCGTCGCATCTCATCAGCGTCCGGTTGCCGCTCCACACCGGAGCCACCCCACAGAAGGGTCACCCCGTGTCCGACAGAGACCTGCGCGCTTTCTACCTGCGCTACATCGAGGCGCTCAACGCCCACCCGTTCGACGGCATGGACGAGTTCATCGATGACCGGACCACCCTCAACGGTGAGCCGGCTACCCGGGACGACCTCATCGCGGTGCAAAAGCATGACGTGGACGCGGTTCCGGACCTCCACTGGGAGCTCAAGGAGCTCCTCTTCGACGGTGACCGTCTGGCCGCGCGGCTCGTCAACACGGGTACCCCGGTGAAGGAATGGCTCGGGGTCACGCCTACCGGCGCCTCGTTCGAGATCACCGAGTACGCCATCTACCACGTCCGTAACGGGCGCTTCGTGCACATGACCGCCCTGCACGACGCGGGCGAACTTCTCCGGCAACTGACCTGCTGAGTGCCGGATCAGCGCCAGTGACTCACCCAACAGTCCCACCCTCACCAGCGGCCCGGCCGGGCTGCACGATTCGTAGGGGTACGCATGACCATCACTCTGATCACCGGGGCCAACAAGGGCATCGGGTTCGAGACAGCCCGACAGCTCCTTGCGCTGGGTCACGTCGTCTACATCGGCGCACGTGACGTCGAGCGCGGCGAAAAGGCCGCAGCGGCGCTTGGCGCGCGATTCGTCCGGCTCGACGTGACCGACGACGCGTCAGTGAGCAGCGCTCTGGCGGCCATCGAATCGGCCGAGGGGCGACTCGACGTCCTGGTGAACAACGCGGGCGTCCTCGGGCAGGGAGGCACCGACGGGCCCACGGCACTCCGGGCCTTCGACACCAACGCGGTGGGGATCGTGCGTGTCACGGAAGCTGCCCTTCCTCTGCTTCGCCGATCCCCGAACCCCACCGTGGTCACCGTGTCCAGCAGCGCCGGATCCTTCTGGGCAGTGACCAATCCGGCGCGGCCCGAGTTCAGCTTGCCGCTTGCGCTGTACTCCGCCTCCAAGGCCGCAGCCACCATGCTGACGGTCCAGTACGCCAAGTCCCAGCCGGGCATCAAGTTCAACGCAGTCGAGCCCGGCACCACCGCCACCGACATGACCGCGGCATTCGGAATCGGAAGAACCCCGGAGGAGAGCGCCAGGGTGGTCGTGCGTCTTGCCACCCTCGATGCCGACGGGCCGACAGGAACGTTCCAGGACGAGAACGGCGAAGTGCCCTGGTAGCCGTGTGGGAACAGGCGGGGCAGCATTCCTTGACCGCCCCGCCTGCTCCCACCGGGCCCTGCATGCACCAAAGCGTCAGCGCACCTTCGGCGCCGGCTGCTGCTCGAAGTGATCCTGAGAGTCCCCCCTCACGCGCAGGGGGGTTTCACCTCTTCGGAATCCTTTGACGGGTGATCACGCCCGGAGCACCGTCGGAGGCCGGGAGGAGAACGACCTCAGTGGGTGCGTTCGTAGTGGCGGCGCGCTTTTTCGCGGTTGCCGCAGACGGCCATCGAGCACCAGCGGGCGCGGTTGGCGCGGCTGCGGTCGAGGAGGAACAGCCGGCACTCGGCGTTGGCGCAGGGGCGAAGCCGGCCGGGTAGTTGCTGCTCGGTGGCGGCCCACGCGAGAACCGCCTCGACGGCCAACCGGGCATGCGGCGGCGTCTTGAGGGTCCAGCGAAGACCGTCCGAAGTTATCTCCGGGGTCTGGTGTACCCCTTCGAGCAGCGGGCCCAGTGCGTCGGGCGAGCGCTCCGCGCGCACTATGCCCTGGAGGATGTCCCTCGTCTCGCGCAGCAGTGCCAGTTCTGCGGGGCTGCCTTCGCCGCCGCGTTCCCGCGCCCAGCGTCTGCCTCCGCCCGGGTCGGCGAGCGCATCCTGCTCCTCGCCGTTGACCAGTGGCCGGCTGTTGATCAGGTCCAGGAGCGTGTCCATCGAGTAACCCTTCCCTCCTAACCGTATTGATGCGTTTGACAGGTTAGCCCATCGGGTGCTTGCATGACGTGAACCTAACCACATCAGACGTGTTAAGAGGTTAGACATGAACTCGGTGCACCACCGGACCGCCACCATCGATGGTCACGAGATCTTCTACCGCGAAGCAGGCCCCTCCGACGCTCCCGCGATCGTCCTGCTGCACGGCTACCCGACCAGCTCGTTCATGTTCCGCGAGCTCATCCCGCTACTGGCCGACGACTACCACGTCATCGCGCCGGACCACCTCGGCTTCGGCCACTCCGACGCCCCCCCGGTAGAGGAGTTCGCCTACACCTTCGACGCCCTCGCCGAACTCACCTCGGGACTGCTCGACCAATTGGGCCTGGACCGCTACGCCCTCTACGTCCAGGACTACGGCGCCCCCATCGGTTGGCGCCTCGCACTCGAGCACCCCGAACGGATCTCCGCCCTCGTCACCCAGAACGGCAACGGTTATGAAGACGGATTCGTCGAGTCGTTCTGGGCCGACGTGTGGGCCTACGGGGCGAACCCCGGCCCCGACACCGAACCCGCCGTCCGCGCCGCGCTGAGCATCGATGCCATCCGCTGGCAGTACCTCCACGGCGTCCCCGACCCGAGCCTGGTCAGCCCGGACACCTGGGAGCACGACTTCGCCCTCGTCTCCCGCGAGGGCAACGACGAGGTCCAGCTGGCACTGTTCCGGGACTACCGGAACAACCGCACGCTCTACCCGTTGCTGCACGAATTCCTGCGCACCAGCGAGGTCCCGGTGCTCGCCGTCTGGGGCCGCAACGACGAAATCTTCGGCCCGGCGGGGGCGCGGGCTTTCGCCCGCGACGCCAAGGAGGCGGAGGTTCACCTGGTCAACGGCGGGCACTTCCTGCTGGAGAGCCACTTGGACGTCGTCGCGGGTTACCTGCGCGGCTTCCTCGGGCGAGTGCTCGGGTAGAACCGCTGAGGTGCAGACATGGGGGCCGGGCCCGGACGGCCGCCGTGATGCGGACCGAGCCGGGCTGACCGGCGCTCGCTTTTCGCAGCGGCGACCGCCCGGCGAGTCGTCAGGGTCGCCCCCCGCCCGCCGGCGACGCGAAGTCACTCGTCTTGCTACGACTGGGACAGCGCCGGCCTTACAGGCTGCCGACCGGCAGATCTCCGCGGGGCGCCCAGCCCGGGTCGCGGCCGGTGAAGGCGACGAGCCTGTCCAGGGCGGGGGCATCGGCCGGCACCGGCACCTCGGGGCCGAACGGTAGGCCGGGGCCGCGGTACTCGGGCTTGACCATCGCCTGGAGGACGGTGAGCGCGTGCGCGGAGGCCGCCGGGTCCGGCTGCCACGCCAGGCCCGTGGCCCGGGCCAGGTCCCAGCCGTGCCCGAGCACCTCCACCTGCAACAGGTCGATCACCGCGCTGCCCGGATAGGCGCCGCCGAGCCTGGGCACGTTGACGCTCCGTGTGGCCACCGCGTCGTCCAGGGCGGCCCGCAATGTCGCGGTGAGCTTCTCGATGACCGCCGCGGAGTCGTCCAGCCGACCTTCGGACCGGCCCTCGTTCACCCGGGCCTCCGGCTCGGGGCGTACGTCGCCGGCGGGGTCGGCGAGCGCGGCCTGGAAGTAGTCCAGCCAGCCGAGCAGGTGCTGCCGCAGCGTTCGCACGTCGAACTCGTCGCACGGCGTCGGCAGGCCCTCCTGCTCCGGCGTGATCGCGTCGAGCAGGCGCGCCAGGTCCGTCAGCACAGGGAAGATCATTACAGCTCCTTGTGATAGGTAACTATATCGAATAACTATAGCTATCATCGGGGGATGGCAACACAGGGTTCCGGCCGGCGGGCCGAATACGCGGCGGCCACCCGGCAGGCGATCCTGGCCGCGGCCCGACAGCTGTTCGTCGAGCGCGGCTACTTCGACACGCGCGTCGAGGACATCGCGCGTGCCGCGCGGGTGGCCGTGCCCACCGTGTACGCGGCAGGCGGGGGCAAGAGCGGCCTGCTGCGCACGCTCATCGAGGACGGCGTGCACGCCGCGGAAGCCGGCGGCATCCACGACCACATCGCGGCACAGACCGACCCCGTCGCACTGTTGCGGATGATCGTCGACGGCACGTGCGACGAGTTCGGCAAGTGGGGGCCGCTCATGCGCCAGGTGACGGCCGCCGCGCCCAAGGACGCCGCCGTGCGGGAGAGCCTCGGCCTCGCGCACGCGAGCCTGCGAGCCGGGCTGGCCGCCACCGCGTCACGACTCGACGAGCTGGGCGCCCTACGCCCCGGCCTGACCGTGCCAGAGGCGACCGACGTGCTCTGGTACTTCCTCGGCAACGGCTCCTACTTCACCCTCACCGACGACTGCGGCTGGCCGCTCGAACGCTCGACACAGTGGCTGTACGAGTGCCTGACCACCACACTGATCGACGGTGGGGCCGGTTGATGGACCGGCGCTGACGTCGACTCCGAGGGCAGACCGGGTCGTACGGATGGTGAGCGCGCACGAGCCGCCACATGCACGCACCCGGCCGGGCCCTCCCCGGCCGCCGAAGGGCCGCACGGATCGCCGCGCACGGTCCGCGCCGAAGCCGCGGTGCGCGAGAACGAGTCCGAGTCCGAGGACACGAGTGACACCCTGACGCCCGGTGCCAGGCGCCCGGCGAGCCCGCCTGCGTGATCGGCGGTGTTCGTGATGGCGCGCTTGTGCCGGCCACATGCTCACGCGCCGCGGCTGGGCGGCACCACGATCGGTCAGACGGAGGATCGAGGGAGACGCGTCGCCGCCAGCGCAGCGATCGTTCCGTCGGTCAGACGCTGGATCGCGGGGCGATCCAACTCCTCCCGCCGCACGAGGACACGAAAGTAGAGCGTGCCGATCATGTGGTCGAGCGCGAGATCCAGGTCGCAGTCGGCGGGGAGTTCGGCACGCTCGATCGCCCGGCGCAGCATGCCCTCGGCCTGGGCGCGCCGCGGCGCCTCGACCGTCTCACGAAGGGTCGCTGCCAGAGCGTCGTCCCTGCCCGCTTCGGACAGGATCGCGGGAATGATGCGGGCGGCCAGCGGGTGCCGCATGCCGTCGTAGGTGGCGGTGAAAAACGCGACCAGGTCGCCGCGCAGCGACCCGGTGTCCGGCATGTCGACTGTGCCCGTTGCGACTTCCGCGATCATCGCGGCCATCATGTCGGCCTTGCTTGGCCACCTCCGGTAGACGGCGGCCTTACTGACCGCCGCGCGCTTGACGATCGAGTCCACCGACAAGCGTCCGTAGCCGACGGCGGCCAGCTCTTCGAAGAAGGCGGACTGGATCGCGGTGGTGGTGCGGTCGTCGAGGCGGGGCCCGCGCCGGCCGCGTCGAGCACCGCCCTCGCCCGGGTTCAGCGATGAGGTCACCGGCGTCACCTTACTCGAGACGGAACGGTTGCGTCTCCGGTGGGATCACTGCTAAGAATACCCAAGACGAGACGGTACCGTACTGAGTTTTGAGGAGCAGCCGTGATCTTCCACATCAACCGCTTGACGCCCAAGTCCGACCTGGGCGAAGAGCAGGTCGAAGCCTGCCTCGACCTGCTGCGCCAGGTCGGCGAGACCTGCCCCGCCGTGAAGTCGTACGTGGTCGGCCCGCACCCCGCCGAGGGCTTCGCGTACGGAGCCGTGTTCGTGATCGAAGACCTCGACGGCTACTACGAGTACCTGAACCATCCCGCTCACGTCCGCCTTGAACTGGAAGGCATCGGACTTCTCGCGCGGTTTGAGGCCTTCGACATCACGGACTCCGCCGACCCGGAGATCAAAGCAAAGATCGAGCAGGTACAGGGCCGCCATTTCGCCGAACACCCCGAGATCGCCGCACTCGTGGCACAGGCCGCCTCTTTCACCAGGCCCGGCGGCGAAGGCACGACGACCCCGTCGTCCTGAACGGCGCCGTCTGCCGGACACTTTCCAGCCACATCCCTGACGAGGCGCCAGGCGTAGCGCTCGGATTCGGACCGCGCCGGCGCGCTGCAGCCCGCAAGACCAGGAGCTCGCGATGAACACGAACGACCCGATCGACCCGATCGACCGGCTCAAGGATGCGATCAACTCCCACGATCCTCGCCAGGTCGCTGACTGCTTCACCACCACCTATCGGTCCGAGACCCCGCATCGGCCGCAAGACGGCTTCACCGGCAATGACCGGGTGCTCATGAACTGGACCGCCATCTTCGGTCGGCTGCCCGACATCCGGGCCGAGGTTCTGCGCCGCGCCACGGGCGGTGACGAACTCTGGTCGGAATGGGAGATGGTCGGCACAGCCCCGGACGGCACCCGAGCTGTCATGCGCGGGCCAGTCATCATGACGACCCGCGACGGACGCATCGACTGGACACGCTTCTATCTCAGTCCTGTCGCGGGCAACGCCGATCGATGAGCTGACTGAGAGGCCTGGCGTTTTTCGACCTGGCCGACCGCGATGCGGCTCCATCTGGCGGCCATTACGTGCAGGACGGGTCTGGACGGGTCTGGACGGGGGCGCGCTTCAGTATGCGCATGTCTGACGACGTCGGTCCATGACCCGGACCACGGCGAGCACCAGGCGTGCCGCGTTCGCCCCCCTGCGCTACTCGGCCGCCGGAGGCCGGTACGGGCAGATCACGGTTCCGGCAGCCGACTTAGGAGTCACACCGCCGCCGCGGTCACAGGTGCCAGGCACGCTCAGCGAGGCCGAGCTCGCGTCACGGGGCGTCAATACCTGTAGGACGGCCGGACACGGAGGAGCTCAGTGCGCAGCACGGGTGTGCCGTCGACCGGCGCCGGGTCCTGCGCGGTCGGCTCGATGCCTCCGGCGGCGACTTTGTCGAGTGTCGTCAGCCCGTCGGCGCCGACCGTGCCGAACACCGTGTAGTTCGGTCGCAGCGCGGAGTCGCCGTAAACGACGAAGAACTGTGAACCGTTCGTGTCAGGGCCGGCGTTGGCCATCGCCAGCAGGCCGCGCCCATAGAGACGGCGCGCGCCGGTCGGATCGGTCGGTGCCGGCGGCAGGTCCACCGGCAGCTCGTCCTTGTACTTGTACCCGGGGCCGCCCTCACCGGTACCGGTCGGGTCGCCACACTGCAGGACCTTGAGCGTCGGATACGCCGTCAGACGGTGGCACACCGTACGGTCGTAGAACCCGTGCCGTGCCAGGTGCAGGAAACTCTGGACCGTGCACGGCGCCTTGGCGCGGTCCAAGTGCAGCGGGAGCGGGCCCTGGCTGGTCGGAACAGCCATATCAACCGTGCCACGGCTGGGGGTGCGCCGCGGGTCAGGCGGCAGCGGAACAGGGCGCGCCGGCGGCTCGTCCGGGGTCTGTGTGTACTGGCAAGGGCCGTGCGTGGTGTGCGGCGGAGCGCCGTCGGAAGCAGCGGCGACACTCCCCCCGGACACGACTAACGCCACGGCCGCGAATGCGCTGATCAGTGCTCGTTTCATCTCGCACGCCCTCCCGATGATCGCCAGGTCCTGGAGCGGTCGCAGTCTAGGGCGTGGGTTTGGTCCGCGGGAATGGTTGAGGGAAGGAGCCAGCCACCACCACACCGTCACCCCTGATCCACCGCAACCACCAGGCCCCGTGCCATGGGCAACCCCATGACAGCCACCCGCCCTGCTGCCAGGCAGCCCATGGCAGCAACGTGGTCGAGCCGACTGGACGTACCGCAGCGGGTCGGCGGCTGCGCGATCCCGTCGCGGACGGCCGTGCGAGCGTGGCGCGATCCGGGGGTGAAACCCACCGCCGACCCCTCAGTCATGCTCTGCATGGACCCACCCCGCTACGGGTTCTCGGGCCGGTATTCGCCGTCGCCGACACCGGCCGCAGACATGCGTACTGCAAGAACGCCTGCGGACGCCCCCTGCGGACGCGCAACAGCCGTGACAACGGCCACCCCGGGATCCGGCCCTTACGCCGGGAACGGTCGCCAGCCACCGTCCGCGAGCGCGGTCACCCGCTGACAACCAACCGCTGCCACCGCACCACCCGTTCACATGCTTTCGTCTCGGACTTCCTCCTCCTCAGGGCAGATGGCGACGGTTCGGGAATCGGTCTCCGGGCGCTGTCGGTGGGTGTGCTCACGCCCGCAGGATCCGGACATGGACAAAGTTCAAGACCTCGACGCGCTCGCCCTGGCGACCGCGGAGCGGCTTGCCCGAGGGCAGGTCGGCGTCGCCGTCGCCGTCGTAGCCGACGGACAGGTCGCATACGCGGCGGCGGGAACCACCGGAAGGGCCGATGGCGGGACACCGAGCGCCGACACGCTCTTCGAGATCGGCTCGGTGACGAAGACCTTCACCGCGCTGTCCCTGGCACGGATGGCGGTCGCCGGCACGGTGGAGCTCGACGAGCCGCCGGCCCGGCTCCTGCCCGAGGACACGGTCGTACCCACGCGGGGCGTACAGGAGATCACCCTGCGGCACCTGGCCACCCACACCTCCGGTCTGCCCCGGTTGCCCAAGGGCATGATGGTGCGGGCCCTGTTGCGCCCCCGCACGCGCCGCCCGGCCCGGCCGACTCGCCCAGGGCCACGACAGCAGGCGCCGCCGCACCCAGCCGTGGAACCTGGCCGATCTGGCCGGGGCGGGCGGCCTGCGGTCATCCGCGACCGACCTCGTGTCCTACGTACGGGCGCAGTTGGACTGCGGCGGCCCCGCCGAGCTAGCGGAGGCCGTCCGCCTCACCCGGCAGGTCGAGCACCGCGACAACCGCTTCTCCTGGATGCACCTCGGCCGGCGGGCCCACCGTCCGCACCCCCGCGAGGGCGCCCACATGCAGATCTGGCACAACGGCGGAACCGGAGGCTTCGCGTCCTTCGCCGGCTTCGATCCCGAGACCGGCACGGCCGCGATCGTCCTGAGCAACACCCAGCGCCCCGTCGACGCCCCGGCCTTCGACCTGCTGCGCACCCGGCAGGACCAGGCCGCCTCCCGCGACGCCCGCCCAGGAGGCCGGTGAGGGCGGCTGCCTCGACCCGGGCGAGGCGGAGGGCGCAGACGCGTTTCTGCGGTGCACCGGCCCCATCCGGCGGTCCGTGCCGCCGGGTTCCTCGTGGTCATGGTGTCGGCTTGCTGTAGAAGGAGAGATCAGGACGCTGCCGCCCATCGCCCGGCCGGCGAACTCCGACCGCGACGCCGTGAGCAGGTGCGGCCACCTCGTGGTGGCTGCCCGATGTGCGGCCGCGGCCGCCGAGATGGCGTCGGTGCGGGCGATGTCGCGGGCCACGTCCTTGACGCGGCCGGAGGGCGCGTCGTTGTCGCCTCCCGGCAGGGTGGTGGTGCCCACTCGTGCTGCGAGTACCGCACCTCGGGCCGCCGGTACGCTGCGCCGCTTCATGCGGACGGCGTCGCAGGCCGTGCGGGTTTCCGAGGCATCCGCCTGACCCGGTGACGACGGACGGGTCCGGCACCCGGTGCGCCAGTCGTAGAGTGGTTTGCCGCGGACTCGGTGGCGGCGAGGCCGCCCGGGGTGTGGGCGGCCGTGTTCAGCTTTTGGCGTGAAGCCGGCGTCTCCCGTGCGCTGGGCACAGGCCGCCAGGACAGCCTGTCGCGCACGCGAGGGGACGGGCCGGGGTGTGCGGCGCCGGCGGGTGTCGCGCCGGAGGTAATTCGCAGGCAGTCGTGGTCCAAGGCTGCCTACGCTCCCGCCATGCCGAACTCAGAACTGCAGCGGATCAACTCTTTCTTGTCGGCCTTCGCCCGACGCCAGGCCGCGCGCATCGTCGACCTCCCGGGCGGGTTCGCCGTATTTGACGACGCCTTTGCACATTCCCACGCGAACAACCAGATCATCATCGACAGCATCGTTGACTCCGAGGCGGTGCCCGCCATCGCGGAAGAGGCACTGGGACATCTGCCTCACCGACTGGTATCCGTCCTTGACGACGAAGTCGGAACGGCGTGCGCGGAGCCGCTGATCCGGGCCGGTTATAGCCACTCCACCTATCTGGTCATGCTGCATGCGGGCCCCGTGCCGGCCGGCGGGGCCGCGGAGGAGATGGACCTCGACGCGATACGTATCCCACTCACCCGGCGGTGGCGGGGCCTGCTTCCGGGCGTCGACGACGAGGTCCTGCGCCATCTCGTCGACCGACGCGAGGTTCGCCGCCGCGGGGCCGACATCGTGCACTTCCTCGGTGCCCGCACGGAGGAGGGAGAGGTCGCGTCGTGGGCCGACCTCTATCTGGACCCGGCAACCGGCACAGCCCAGATCGAGGACCTGATCACCTCGCAGGCCCACCTCAGGCGCGGTTACGCCGATGCCGTCCTGACCACCGCCTTGCGCCTGGCCGCCGACAAGGACTGCGGTACCCGGTTTCTGACCGCTGATGCGACGGACTGGCCACGACACTGGTATGAGCGCCGCGGCTTCTGCGTCATCGGCCGCTCTCACTGCTTCGAACGGGGCGCCGCCGGCCCGCACCGGTCCTGAGGGCATGGGCGGGCCCGGGTGGGTGTGGCTCGGGAGCACATTCGGGCGCTGCGCAGGAGTTGGCTGTGGACCTGGGAGAGGCGGTAGTCGGCCAGGGCTCCGGAGCGGACCACCAGGTGGAGGGTGTTGACGGTTGGGAGCTCCGGTTCCAGGAGGGTGACCCGGGCTTGCGAGGAGAGGGCGGCGGAGCACGGGCAGCGGGGCAGGACCGAGATGCCCGCCGAGGAGATGACGGCTGACATGACGGCGCGCAGGTCCGGTACGACGACGCTGGGTGCGGTCGTCGGCGTGGCGTCGAAGACGTCTTTCCAGTACTGGCGAATCAGTGGCAGCGTTTCGGCGTACGCGATGAGCGGTGCTTTGGCCACGAGGTCCACGTCTGCCCCCGTGACCCCGAGCGGGAACAGCTCCTGCGCCATCGCGGGCGAGGCGGCGAGGATGAGTTCCTCGTCGGCGAGGGGGGTGGCTTCCAGCCCGCGTCTGCGGGGCCTGATCGTGGGGACGACCAGGTCGAGGAAGCCGTCGGAGAGGTGGTCGAGGAGTTCGTAGCTGACGCCGACGGACGTCTTGATGTCCATTCCGCCTGCGGCCAGGCGGGACAGGGCGGGCACGAGCCGTGCGGCGGCCAGTTCGGGTGTCGCGGGGGGTGCGTACGCTGCGAAGGCGGGTGCGGCGTCGGCGTGGTCCGCGGTGACGGTCAGGGCCAGGGGCCGTGCACGCTCGTCGGCGGTGTTCTGCCAGGTTCCGTCGACGGCCCGTCTGATCAGCCGTTCGTGGGCGGGCTGGGACGGGCCGAACCCGTCGGGCAGGTTTCGTCAGGGCGAGTTGGTGCGGTACTTCCGCGCGGTGGCTTCGAGCGTTCGGCGGTGATCAGCCCGCAGACGCACCCGGTCAACCGAGCGACCCATCAAGGAGAGACGCGCCGGCCAGGAGAGCCCGGCCGGCTGCTCCCGCGGGGCAGTGGGGCCGTGGTCAGATCGTGACCGGGCCGTGGGCGGTGGCGAACTCGACCGAGACCAGACCCGGGTCCTCATCCTCGACCCAGGTGACGTCGATCTGGTCGAGGGGGTGGTCGGCCGGTTCGCCGAGGAATTCGGCGATGGAGGCGGCGTCGCCGGCGATGGAGACGCCGTGGATGGTGGTGGAGGTGCGCGGGTCGGCGCTCGGGCGCTCCTCGGCGGGGACCAACCACTGTAGGAAGTAGGGCAGTTGCGGGTCCTCCAGCAGTTCCAGCAGGCCGATCTGCTTCCACCTCAGGTCGAACCCGTCGGGGCGGACACGGTGGCCCTCGGCCGAGGTGCGGCCCAGGCGGCCCTCGACCGGGGCGATGTCGTCGACGGAGACCACCCAACCGAGCCAGCCGCCGCCCTCGGCGGCGCGGCGCGCGACCGCCTGACCGAAGAGTGCGCGGTCGGCGGCGGGGTGGTCGAGTGTGGTGACGACCTCGACGTAGGTGCCGCCGCTCAGCGGGAGGATGAAATTGCGGGTGCCGAACCGCGGGTGCACGCCCCCGTCGACGAACCCGGCGCCGAGGGCCGATCCGATCCACTGGACGGTCGACACGAAGCTGTCGCGGGCCACCGCATAGGACACGTGATCAAGTCGCACTGCGCCATCATCACCTGCCACACCGCACGAATCCCTGCGCCACGCCCGCCGCCCCGGCCGCGTCCGCCGTGGATTCAGCCGTGGAGCGGATCGATCATCGTCATCAGCCGCCCCTGACTCCTGGGCAGTGTCGTTTCTGAGCGCCGTCACGTCGAGCGGTCGGGTCCCACCGGATCCCCTCCGGCCAGATCTCGTCGGCAGGCATACCGGAACCGAAGACCCGACGGGTCACAGTCGAGACACCGCCACGGCACACTGCACTAGGCGTCGGTAGATGAGCACTCTTGACAGTCGGGCTTCCGCGCATCACCCTTTCACTACTTCCGTAGTGAAAGGGTGATGGACCGGCCGTGATCGAATACCGCATCGACCGGCGCAGTGGTGTGGCCACCTATCTCCAGATCGTGCAGCAGACCAAACAGGCTCTGCGCCTGGGGCTGTTGGAGCCGGGAGACCGGCTCCCCACCGCCCGCGAGGTGGTCGAGGCCCTCGCCATCAACCCCAACACCGTGCTGAAGGCCTATCGGGAACTCGAACGTGAGGGCCTGGTGGAGGGCCGCCGGGGCCTCGGCACCTTCGTCCGCCGGACGCTGGGCGAGGGCAAAGCGGCAGACGGCGCGCTGCGCGCCGAGCTCGCGCAGTGGCTGGTACGGGCCCGGCGGGCGGGCCTGGAGCAGGACGACATCACCGCACTGTTCACCTCCGTACTGAGCGGATCCGACAGTGAACCGAACCAGGGGGACGAAGAATGACCGCAGCCATCGAAGCCCACGGCCTCGGACGGAGGTTCCGCCGCGGCGGCTGGGCCCTGAGGGACTGCTCCTTCCGGCTCCCCGCCGGTCGCATATGCGCCCTGATCGGCCCCAACGGGGCCGGCAAGTCCACACTGCTGGCCTTGGCCGCGGGCGTACTGAAGCCCACCGAGGGCACCCTGACGACCCCGCCCCGCGAGGCCATCGCCTATGTTTCGCAGGACAAGCCGCTCCATCCGCAACTGACGGTCGCGGAAACCCTGCGCATGGGCGCCGACCTGAATCCCGGCCGCTGGGACGCGGCCGTCGCGGGCAAGGTCGTGGAGGGCGGCGGTCTGGACCCGGCCCGGCGCGTCCGCGCCCTGTCCGGGGGCCAGCGTTCCCGGCTGGCCCTGGCCTTGGCCCTCGGCAAACGGCCCACGCTGCTGCTCCTGGACGAGGCGTTGTCCGACGTGGACCCGCTCGCGCGCCGCGAACTGATGGGCGCTCTGCTGGCGACGGCCACCGAAGACGGCACCACCGTCCTCATGTCCTCGCACATCCTCTCCGAGCTGGAGGACGCCTGCGACCACCTGCTGCTGATCGACGGCGGACGCGTCCGGCTCGGCGGCTCGGTGGACGATCTCCTGCAGGCCCACACCCTGGTGTCCGGCCCGATCAGCGACTTGGCCCCCCATACCGTGGTCACCGCACGCGCCACCGGGCGCCGGCTCACCGCCCTGATCCGTCCGGAAGGGCCCGTGAGTACCGACGGCGGCGGCTGGCAGGTGGAGGAACCCACCCTGGAAGAGCTGGTGCTCGCCCATCTGGGCGCCCCGGGCGTCCCGGCCCTGCTCACCACGGCCATGGAGGCTGCGGCATGACCCTCCTGGACCTGCGCGGCCCTGTTCGAGTCACGATCGGCCTGCACCGCCGCGTGTTGTGGGCGGCTCTCGCCCTCGTGCTGCTCGCCGCCATCGCCCTGCCCGCCGGCCGCTGGTACGTCCAGTCACTGGCAGAGGACTTCGCTGCGACCGGCTGCAAGGTGGAGAACACGGTGCCCGGATGCGGTATCCGAGTCCGCGGCTTCCTCTCCCGCAGCCTGTACGTCAACAGGATGTTCCACTACATCGGGCTCGGAATGGGGGTACTGCCCCTGGTCCTCGGCGCGTTCGTCGCGGGCCCGCTGGTCGGGCGCGAGCTGGAATCGGGCACCTACCGGCTGCAGTGGACCCAATCGGTCAGTCCGGCCCGCTGGCTCGCCGCCAGGCTGGCGGTACCGGCCGCCGGCGCGCTCCTCGTCCTGCCCGCGTTCGTTCTCCTGGCCGCCTGGGTCCGGCGGGAATCGCTGGACACCTGGTACCCGCTCCAGTGGAACGAACTCCCCGTCTACCAGCTGATCGGGCCGGTGTCGGTGAGTTATGCCCTCCTCGGCATCGCGGTCGGCGCCATGGCCGGTCTGCTGATCGGACGCACGGTACCCGCCATGGCCGCGGCCGTCACCATGGTCGGGATCGTCACGGGGGCCCTCGTCCTGATCCGCCCCCGGCTCTGGCCCGCCCTCGACGGCCCCTCGCGCGGCGGGGACGCGGGGATCTTCTCCGGTCCGGTCGATCTCAGTGCCGTCCTTCATCACCCCGAGTCCCACTTCTGGCCGCTGCAACTGGTCGAGAGCGCGATCGTGCTCGCCCTCGCCGCCACCGCGATCGTCGCGGCCTTCGCGCTGCTGCGCCGCCGGCACCGCTGACCGACCCCCGTGCCTGAGGTAAGGAGGACAGTGCCAGGAGCGGGCATCGGACACCCCTGCACCCGGGATCCCGACGCCGGCGCCGTGCGAGACGTGGGGCGGCTCACTGAGGCGCCGGGCCGGCGGGGATCAGTCCGAGGGGCGGGTGTCAGTGGGGTGGGGCGTCGCCGGGGGGCTGCCGGACGGGGCCGGTCGGGGCCGCTCCGGGCGGCGTGGCCAGCAGGGGGTGACGGGCTGTCATAGCCGGTCCTGGTGTCCGCCGAGGTCTCGAACAGCGTCGCGATCAGTAACCACACCAGCGTCGGAGCCCAGCCCTACGGGCAGAACGCCCGCGCGACCCTCCCCGGGGCAGCGTCAGAGCAGCCGGACGACGATGACACGTTCCTCCGCCGACGTCATCCCGTCCGGGCCGGTACCCCGCACGGGGTCGGGGTAGGAGGGGCGCATGTTCAGGCATCGGCGGGTTCGGACGGCAGTGGTGCTCGTGGTCAGTTGGATGGCTTTGGCAGGAGTGGAACGTTGGGGTGAGCACGCATCGTGGCGGGGGGCTCTGCTCGGCGGGTTGGTGTGGGGGGTCGTGATCACCGGTGCCTGGTGGTTCGCCGAATGGACGCAGATCGGCCACGCCGGGGTGGCGCGGTCCGTTGGCAGGGCGGATGACGAAAGGAGGCCCGCGGGCCGGCACCAGAGGTCCTGACGCGGGGAACCGCCGCGGCGGCGGGAGCGGCCGGGCGGCCGCCCCCGCAGTCCGTCACACGGCGGTCGTGACCTGGGCGAGGTCCTGGCGCAGCGCCTGCCACCAGAGGTCCTCTTCGTGCGGTCCGGTCAGGAAGTGGGCGGCCGGCAGGCTGCGCGAGGTGAGGCGGTCGCTCTCGTCGTGCCAGGCGAGGGTCGAGGCCGCCGGTATCGCCGAGTCCGCGGCGCCGTGGTAGACGAAGACCGGGCACCGCAGCCGCTCGTGGGACTCGGGCCTGAGGTAGCTCTCGCTCGCGTGGAGTTCCGCCCGGATGGTGGGGAGGAACAGTTCGAGGAACTCCTCCTCCCCCTCCAGGTCCGGGCTCAGCCCGCCGATCCCGGCGAGTTCGGTGAGCAGTTCCGCGTCGGCCATCGAGCGCCAGTTGATCGCCGGCAGGGGCGTGGAGGGGGCCCGCTGGCTGGCTGCGAACACGGCCTCGACCGGCTTGCCGGCCGCCTCCAGCCGCGCGGCCACGTCGTACGCCACGAGCGCGCCGTAGCTGATTCCGGCGAACGCCAGGCGCTCGCCGGCCGCGATGCGTTCGGACAGCGACCGCAGCGCGTACTCGCTCACCGCGGCGACGTCCGGGAAGGGCTCGTCGAAGAGCCGTCCCTCGCGGCCCGGCAGAGTGGGCAGGACCAGTTCCACTCCGTCGGGCAGTTCCTCCCGCCAGCTGCGGAATCGTCCCAGCCCGCCCCCGGCGTGCGGAAAGCACACGAGGGTCAGGGTGTTCGGGGCTGACATGTGACACCTCTGTCGTTCGATGGTTGACCGCGCTCAGCGGCGGGCGCCGACTACCGCCGCGGGACCGATGCAGGCGAGCAGCTCGTCCAGTGCCTCGTAGAAGCCCTCGACCTCGGCGACCTCGTTGTAGAGGTAGGCGGAGACCCGCAGGATCTCCCCACCTGCCAGGCCGGTGACCAGCGGCTGCGAGCACATGTGGCCGCTGCGCACCATGTAGCCGTACGAGTCGCTCAGCATGCGGGCGACGTCGCCGGTCGGGACGCCCTGCTCCAGGCGCAGGCTCACCAGACCGATGCGGTCGGTGAGGTTCGGCGGTCCGATCAGGCGGACGCCGGGGCGGGTGAGCGCGCCGCCGACCAGCGCCCGGGCGACGTCCCGCTCGTGCTGGTGGAGCGCTGCGGGGTCCAGGGCTTCGAGGTAGCGGATCGCCGCGCCGGAGCCGATGACCGAGGCGATGGCCGGTGTGCCGGCCTCGAACTTGTAGGGCGTGCGGCGGTCGACGCTGCCGTCGAGGTCCACCCAGTCGACCATGCCGCCGCCGACGGTCAGCGGGCGCAGTGCCGAAAGGAGGCGGCTGCGGCCGAAGAGGACGCCCACCCCGGTGGGGCCCAGCATCTTGTGCATCGAGAAGGCGACGAAGTCGACGTCCAGCTCGTGCACGTTGAGGCGCTGGTGGGGCAGGGACTGCGCGGCGTCGAGGACGATGACCGCGTCGGTGGCGGAACGGATCTCGGCGATCAGTTCCGCCACCGGGTGGACGGTTCCGGTGACGTTCGAGCAGTGGGTGAGGGCGACGACCTTCGGCCGCTCGCGCAGCAGCTCCCGGAAGTGGTCGCGGTCGAGCCGGCCGTCGGCGTCGACGCGGGTCAGGGCGAGGCGGCCGGCGCGTCGCCAGGGCAGCATCTGGGAGTGGTGGGCGTCCATGCAGCCCACGATGTAGGCGTCCGGTTCCAGCTCCAGGCCCTGCGCGACGAGGTTGAGGGCCTCGCTGGTGTTGCGGGTCAGGACGACCTCGTTGGCCGCGGCGCCTATGTGGGACGCGATGAGCACGCGGGACGCCTCGTAGGCGTCGGACGCCTCCTCGGAGAGGCGGTGCTTTCCGCGGTGGATGTTCGCGCCGTTGGTCTCGTAGTACTCGGTGATGGCGCGGATGACGGCATCGGGCTTGAGGGTGGTGGCCGCGCTGTCGAGGTAGGAGATCCGCTGTCCGTCGATCTCCCGGCGCAGGGCGGGGAAGTCTTCCCGGTAGCTGTTTCGCACGATCATCAGGCACCTTCCGCGGATATCTGGGAGACGACCGGCTGGAACTTTCCGCTCCGCTCGCCGGCGATGTAGTCGACGGCCTCGAACCGCACCGGGTTCGGTGCCAGGGCCTCGGTCAGGCGGTGTTCGAGGGCGCTGCTCTGCGATCGGTCCGCCGCGGCGTTGGGGATGTACCGGAAGGTGCACGCACCGGTCCGGTCCTGTTCCAGCTTGTAGAGGTCGATGCCGGGGGCCTCGCCGACCAGGGCGTCGACGGCGCCGGGCGTGACGGTCCGGCCGTCCGTCAGCCGGATCATGTGGGTGGCCCGGCCCTCGATCCGCACCAGCGGCAGGTCGCTGCCGCAGGGGCAGCGGCCTTCCAGGGGGGTGAAGTGGTCTCCGGTGGCGTAGCGGATGCGCGGCACCAGGCCGTCGTCCACCGTGGTGACGTACAGCTCGCCGGTCTCGCCGTACGCGACGGGCAGGCCGTCCCGGATGAACTCCATGTGGAAGTCGCGGTCGTTGACGTGGCGGTTGCCGTGGTGGCACTCGAAGCCGAGGTAGCCCAGCTCGGACATGCCGATCATGTCTCCGACCGGCAGGTCCGGACCCATGAACTCCTCGATCTGGCGCCGCGCCACCCGGGTCATGAGGGTGTACCCGCACACCATGTGCAGGCGGCGCGGCGAGGTGATGGTGCGTTTGAGCCTGCGTGCCCAGCGGGTCAGGAACGCGAAGTGCGTGGGGTCCACGACCAGCAGGTCGGGCTCGTACAGCTCGATCTCGTCGAGGGCCTTGACGATCTGCCACTCCGGGGTGGCCAGGAGGTCGTGGGCCACGGTCAGCACGAGGGTGCCGTCCGCGAGGATCCGGTCCTCCATGGTGGAGAAACCCGTCGCGCACTCGACGTCCGAGCAGTTCGGCGGCGCGAAGCGGCAGATCCTGGGGCGGCTGCCGGGGCGCCAGAGCTCGTCGAAGCGGCGGTTGACGCCGAGGGCGGAGGCCTGCCGGCGCGCCAGGTCGTAGGAGAGGATGGCGCTGTTGAGCCGTTCGCCGGAGGTACCGGAACTCTGGAAGCGCATCACGTGCGGCGAGTTGAGGGTGTATCCCTTCGCGAGCACGCCCGCGGGGAAGTTGCGCCGGTAGTGGGGCTTGGAGGTCGGCGGCAGCCGCAGGAAGTCAGCGGGTTCCCGGATGTCCGCCGGGAGGAGGCCGCTGGCCTCCATGTGCTTGCGGAAGAAGACGGTGTTGTCGTAGGCGTAGGCGATCTCTTCGCGTACGGCCTCGAAGGTGCTCGGCTCGCTCATGCCATGGCCACCAGGACGCGGCGGTCGCCGGAGTAGGGGTTCCGGCCGTGCGAGAACTGCTCGTTGTCGACGATCATGACGTCGCCCGCCTGCCAGGGGAGGGCGATCTCCTCGGCGGCGTAGGCGGCCCGGACGTGGGCGAGGTCCTCGGGGTCCAAGGGGGTGCCGTCGCCGTACAGGGCGTTGCGGGGCAGCTCGTCCTCGGCGAAGTCGGCGCGCAGTTCGCTCTCGACGTGGGCGGGCAGCGAGCTGACGTGGAAGAGGTGCGCCTGGTTGAACCAGACCCTCTCGCCGGTCGCCCGGGCCTTGAGGGTCGCCTGCACCACGTGGCGGGTGCGCAGGCGCTCGCCGCCCAGCCACTGCGCCTCGATGCCGTGCCGTGCGCAGTAGGCGTCGACCTCGGCGCGGTCCTGGGTCTGGAAGACCTCCTGCCAGCTCAGGTCCATGCCGTGGCCGAAGTTGCGGACGTACATGACGCCGTGGCGCTCGAAACGCTCGCGTGTGGCCTGCGGCAGCCGGGCGTGGACGCGGGCGCTGTCGGCGACGGGGGTCTCGCCGCCCGTGGCGGCCGGGACGAGGCAGGTGAGGAAGAGCGTCGCCGGCCAGGAGTCGGCGTACGACATCTCGTTGTGCTGGGGGATGGTCTGGTCGGCCGGGTACTCGGTCGACGTGAAGACGTTCCCGTCGACGCGCCGGCGCGGAGTGGAGCGGTTGTCGTAGTCGCGCAGTCCTCCATCGAGGCCCGTGACGAGTTCCGCGAGGCCGGCGGCGTCGAGCGGGGCGAAGCCGCGCAGCAGGACGGCGCCGTGCTCGTCCCTCAGCCGGGCCAGGGTGTCGCCGGAGGTCGACAGCCATTCCCGGGCGTCGAGTCCGGGCACGGCCGGTGTGCAGGACACGGCCCGGGTTCCGTCGAGCAGCGGGGCGGTGCGGACCAGTGCCTGGCTGCTGACGGCGACGGACCGCCGCGTTCGGGTGAAACGGTCGCTCGGGCCGGTTCCGCTGGTTCGGGTCAACACGCCTGTGTCTCCTTCTTCTCCAGGAGCTGGTCGATGAACTCGGCGAGTTCCGATACGACGGGGAACTCGAAGAGGTTGCGCAGTTTGAAAGCCACCTTGAACTCGTCGCGCACCCTGGCGACCAGCTGGGTGGCGAGGAGCGAGTGCCCGCCGATCTCGAAGAAGTCGTCGTCGGCGCCGACCTGCCCGAGGAGCAGGAGCTGCGCCACTATGGCGGCGACGGCCTTCTCGGTCGCGGTGCGGGGCTCGACGTAGGACTCGGAGCCCTGGGTGTAGAAGCCCGGCTCGGGGAGCATCGAGGCGTCGATCTTGCCGCTGCTGGTCAGCGGGAAGGCGTCCAGTGCCACGAGGTGGGCGGGCAGCATGAAGTCCGGGAGGCGCTCGGCCAGGAACTCGCGGAGCCACTCCGCGGAGCCGCGGCCGCCTTCGGTGTCGATCAGGTAGCCGACGAGGTGGGCGCCCGTGCTTTCGCCGGCCTCGACGACGAGGCTGCCGGTGACCCGCGGGTGCTGGCGCATGACGGCTTCGATCTCGCCGAGTTCCACGCGGAAGCCGCGGAGTTTGATCTGGCGGTCGATGCGGCCGAGGAACTCCACCGTGAGATCGGGCAGGAGGCGCACCTTGTCGCCGGTGCGGTACATCCGCGCCGAGGGGTCCGTGACGAAGGGGTCGGTGACGAACCGTTCCTTTTGCTCTTCGGTCGGGGACAGGTAGCCCTGGGACACCGAGGAGCCGCCGATCCACAGCTCGCCCGGAACGCCGACCGGCAGCGGCCGGCGGTGTGGGTCGAGGACGTAGGCCCGCGCGTGGCGCATCGGTGTGCCCAGCGGAACGCTGGAGGCCAGCGCGGCCAGGTCGTCGGCGGCGCGGGCGCGCCCGCACAGGACGCCGACCGTCGTCTCGGTCGGCCCGTAGTGGTTGTAGAGCCGGCACTCGCCCAGGTAGCCCTCGAAGAGGTTGTACCAGCCCCAGCCGAACGGTTCGCCGCCCGCGACCAGGGCCTGGCGCGGCATCAGCCGCTCGGGCGCCTCGGCCACGGTGAAGACGGCCTCCAGGTGCGAGGGCGTGATCTTGAGGAGGTCGTAGTTCTCCGCGCAGAGCAGCTCGGCGAGCGCCTGCGCGTCCGCGGAGACCTCCGGGGCGACGACCAGCAGTGCGCCGCCGGTGACCAGCGGCGGGAACAGCGCGGTGTTGCCCAGGTCGGTGCCGAGGGTGCTCAGGGCGACCGAGTCGACCGGTCCGGTCAGCTCCAGCCGGTCGAGGACGCCGTCCAGGTAGGCCGCGAGCTGGCCGTGGCCGACCAGCACGCCCTTGGGCGTACCGGTGGATCCCGAGGTGAAGATGACGTAGGCGGGGTCGTCGTCGGAGGTCGCGACGTCCGGACGCGCGTCGTCGCGGCCGGCGCACACCGTCAGCTCCGCGTCCAGGAGGACGGTGTCGCACTCCGCGGGGAGGGCCGGGGCGGTCTCCCGGGTGGCGACGACGTGGCCGAAGCCGACCGCGTCGACGACGGCCGAGCGGCGCTTGGCCGGCAGGTGCGGGTCGATGGGCACGTAGCCGGCGCCGGCCTTGGCGATGGCCAGGATCGCGACGACGGCCAGGTCGGAGCGTTCCATGCAGAGGCCGACCAGTGCGCCGTGGCGCACCCCGCGCGCCAGGAGCTCGTTGGCCAGCCGGTTGGCGGCCAGGTCGAGGTCCCGGTAGCTCCAGGTGCGGGTGGCCGTTCGCAGGGCGGCCGCGTCCGGGGTCCGCTCCGCACTCCGCTCGACCTGCCGGTGCCAGTGATCGGCCGGGCGCTGCGGCGGCTGCTGCGGGTTGGTGAGCGCCACCAGCTCGCGCGCGGCCTGCTCGTCCAGCACGGCCAGGGTGGCAACGCTGGTCCCGAGGCCGGAGCCCAGCGCTGCCAGGGCGGCCCGCAGGCACACCAGCAGCGCCTCGGCGCCGCCCTGGGCCATGCCGAGGGTCTGGTGGCGCAGGGCGATACGGATCTCCCCGTCCGTGGCGCGCACCGCCAGGGCGACCTTGCGGGCGTGGTCGGCGGGCTCGGTCCAGGGGCCGGAGAAGACCGGCGCCGTGCCCGCGGTGAAAGCCGCGGCCTCGTGGAAGGAGAAGCCGGGGATGTGGGCGACGTGCTGCCAGGCCGGGTCCATGGAGGACTCGTCGGCCTGCTCGAAGGTGTCGAGTTCCAGGTCCACGGCGCGCAGCAGATCGCCGAGGGTCGTCTCGTCCCCGACCTGGGCGAGGACCGGTACGGGCGTCTCGAACAGGCCGATCGAGGTCTGCATCTCCTGGAACGGGCGGCGTGCGATCAGCGCGTTGACGGCGAGGCGCTCCGGCCGGCCGGCCGCGTGCCACAGGCCGGTGAACCAGCCGGTCAGCAGAACGGTGCGCAGACCGCCGGCGCAGTCCTGGCCGAGGAGGCGCAGCCGCTCGGCGAGCGGCCCCGGCACGGTCCATTCGAGGGTGGCGCGGTCCGTGTCGTCACAGAGCAGTTCCAGTGGCAGGTTGAGCGGGGGCAGGGCCGCGACCGCGGCCGCGCGGTCGGCGGCGAGTTCGCGCTGGCGCGGGCTCGGCGCGCCCTCCTCGGCCTGCCACTGGGCGTAGTCGGCGTACTGGACGACGTCGTCGCGGGTCCAGGGCGAGCCTGCCAGGCGTGCGGCGCAGGCGTCCCGCAGGTCCCGCAGGAAGACGTCCGCCGAGACGGTGTCCATGCTCAGCCGGGGGGCCGACACCACGAGCGAGTGCCGCCCGTCGGTGTGGGTGAACAGGACGAGGCGGACGGCGCCCGCGCCGTCCCCGGTGGTGCCCGGCTCCCGGGCCTCGTCGCGGACGAGCGCGGTGAACGCGGCGTCGTCGCCGGAGCGCTCCGACACGAGGACCCGCGGCTCGTCCTCGATGACCATCAAGGCGGCGCTGTTCTCGCCGAGCACCCGGCGGTACGCGGTCCGCAGGCTCTCGTGCGCCAGGGCGACGTCCCGCGCCGCGTCCGCCAGCACGGCGGGGTCGAGGGCGGAGCCGAGGGCCACCCCGGCGACCCTGCGGCCGCCGTCCCCGCCGCCGTCGAGGCCGAGGACGTGCTGCTGCTGCTTCGACAGGAGGAAGCCCTCCCAGGTCTGGGTCATCGGCTCGGCTCCGGTTCGATCCACAACTGCCCCTTGGTGTACTTGTTCCATGTGTCGACTGCGTCCTGGCCGAGGTATTCGGCGGCGATCTGCCAGAAACCCGCGTACTCGGCCGGGAGGTTGAGGTGGGAGTGACTGACCTGCTGCGGCATGTGCGCCAGGACGTCACCGAGCTTGAGGCGCAGCAGGTCCTCGAACTGCTCCCGGTCCAGCGGGATGTCCTCGCCGGTCCTGCGGTCCTTGAGGGCCGGCTGGCCCTTCGGACGCATGATGTTGCGGAAGCTCTTGCCGAGCGACGCGTAGTTCATGACGGAGAAGCGGTAGATCATCTCCTCCACGCGGGGTCCGACGACCGCACGGACCTCGACGCGCTTGTCCTCCGGGATGGACTCGACGTTGTCGTTGTGGAGCCCCTCGGTCCCGTAGACGCCGTGGAACAGTCCGGCCATGCAGACGTGGTCTCCCGCCTTCATGTCCTGGAGGATGGCGCACGCCCGGAACATGTGGTCCAGGAGCGTCTCGTCCTGGTGCGCGACCTTGTGCAGCCCCAGCTGCACGAGATCGTCTCGGTAGTGCTCTGTGTCAAGCATTCGCTCTTCCTCGGTTGTGTGGTGTCCGCCGGCGCCCGGTCCGGGCGCCGGCGTACGGGTGGTACTCATCCCTCGCGCACCGACACCCGCTGCGCGCGGACCTCCTTCCAGGACCGCGGCTTGCGCGCCTCGTCGCGGCCTTCCCAGAGGTCTTCCAGGGTTCGGTTGATCTGGCTGAGGCGCGTGTCCGGCTCGGTGGACAGCAGCGTCACGAGCGCGCGCAGGCAGTGCGTCAGACGGCGGACGGTGGGGTCGCGGAAGAGGCCGGCTCGGTAGTCGATCCCGCCTTCCATGCCCCCGTCGCCGGTGGCCACGAGCGTGAGCTTGATGTCGTGCACCGACAGCAGGAACTCGGCCTCCAGTTCCTCGACGCGCACGCCGGGCACGTCCCAGTCGGGCAGCGGGACGTCTTCGAGCAGGAACCACGTGCGGTACACCGGGGCCGACCCGCCCGCGCGGCGCTCCGGCCGGACGGCCTGGACGACGTGGTCGAACGGCACGTCCTGGTGGGCGTAGGCCTCCAGGGCGCTCTCGCGGACGTCCCTCAGCACGTCGGTGAAGGAGGGGTCGCCGGTGAACCTGGTCCGGATCGCGAGGCTGTTGACGAGGAACCCGATCGTGTTCTCCAGCTGCGGGTGGCCTCGGTGGCCGGCCGGTACGCCCACGACGACGTCCTGCTGGCGGCACCACCACTGGAGCAGTACCTGCCAGGCTGCGAGGTAGCCCATGAACGTGGTCGCGCGTTCGGCCGTGCAGACCTCCTTGAAGGCCGATGCCACCGCGGGTTCGAGCGCGAGGGGCGCCCGGGCCCCCTCGATCACCCCGGTGTCCTCGATGCCGTCCTCGGTGGGCAGGGCCAGGACGGGCAGCGGTGCTGCCAGCCGGCGGCGCCAGAAGTCGATCTGCTCCTTGAACGCCCCCGACGCGGCCTGCTCGGCCTCCCACAGGGCGACGTCGGCGTAGCTGACGCCGGGCTCCGGCAGGACGGAGGCGTTGCCGCTGCGGTAGAGCGCGCTGATCTCGCGCACCATGACCGAGGTGGACCAGGCGTCCCAGACGATGTGGTGCACGGAGACGACCAGGACGTGCTCCCGCGGGCCGACCCGCAGCAACCGGACCCGGAAGTGCGGGCCGCTGGTGAGGTCGAAGGGGGTGCGGGTCTCCTCGGCGATCACCCGCTCCGGCGCCAGCCTCTGCGGATCGTCGCTCACGTCGACGACCTGGAAGTCCAGTGCCTTCCCGGAGTCCGGGACCTGGCACGGTGCGTCCCCGGACGCCTCGAAGGACAGCGACAGGACGTCGTGCCGGCCGATGAACAGCTCGAACGCGCGGCGCAGGGCCGTGACGTCCAGCGGGCCGGTGAGGCGAAACGGCTGGACCAGGTTGTAGGTGGTGCTGTGGGGCGAGACCTGCTCGTGGAACCACAGCCGCGACTGGGCGGCCGTCAGCGGGACCGGCGCCCCCGGCTCGGCCCGCCGGACCGGCCCGGCCGGGGTGCCCGGCGCCGCGGCCCCGCGGACCGCGTCGATGGCGGCCGCGATCGACTCCAGTGTCGGGTTGTCGAAGATGACCCGGATGGGGATCTCCACCTCCAGTGCCTTGCGCAGGTGGACGACGGTGCGCATGGCGGTGAGGGAGTCACCGCCCAGCTCGAAGAAGTGGTCCTGCCGGCCGACCCGTTCGACCTGGAGCATTTCCGCCCACACCGCGGCGACGATCTTCTCGGCCTCGGTGGCCGCCGCCTCGAACACGGTGGAACCGGCCGGTTCGTCCGGGACCACCAACGCCTTGCGGTCGACCTTGCCGTTGGCGGTGAGCGGCAGCTCGGCGATCCCGACGACCGTCTCGGGCACCATGTAGGCGGGCAGCTTGGCGCCGAGGAACTCCCGTACGTCCGCCGGGACCTGGCGGCCCTCCTCGGGGACGACGAACGCGACCAGCCGCTTGGCTCCCTGGGGCCGGCCGTGGACGACGGCCGCCGCACCGCGCACGTCGGGGTGCTGGAGCAGCGCCATCTCGATCTCGCCCAGCTCGATCCGGTACCCCTGGATCTTGACCTGGAAGTCCTCACGTCCGAGGAACTCGATCTCGCCGCCGGGCAGGAACCGGCCCAGGTCGCCCGTCCTGTACAGGCGCTCGCCCGTCACGGGGTGGCGTACGAAGCTCGCGGCGGTCTTCGCCTCGTCCCGCAGGTAGCCCTCGGCCAGGCCGGCGCCGCCGATGCAGAGCTGGCCCGGCACGCCGGTGGGGCGCGGCCGGAAACTCTCGTCGAACACGTGGAAGGTCTGGTTGCGCATCGGGGAGCCGTACGGGATGGACGGCCAGTCCGCGGGCACCTCCCCGACGGGGTGCAGGATGGACCAGATGGACGCCTCCGTCGCGCCGCCGAGGCTGACGATCTCCGGCGCTGCGAGGACGCGCCGGATCCGCTCCGGCAGGGTGACCGGGAACCAGTCGCCGCTGAGCATCACCAGCCGCAGCGCGTCGCTGGTGACCCCGCTCACCGCCATGTGCTCCACCAGCAGCTCCATCAGCGCCGGTACGGAGTTCCACAGGGTGACGCCGGCGCTTTCGGCCAGCTCCAGCCAGACCGCGGGGTCGCGGTGTGAGCCCGGGTCGGGGACCACGACGGCGCCGCCGACGGCGAGCGGGCCGAAGATGTCGTACACGGAGAGGTCGAAGCTGAGAGACGACAGGGCCAGGGTCCGGTCGTCGGCGCCGACCCCGAAGCGGTCGTTGACGTCGACGACCGTGTTGAGGGCGCCGCGGTGACTGATCATCACGCCCTTGGGCACACCCGTGGACCCGGAGGTGAAGATCACGTACGCGAGGTCGCCGGGGCCCGTGGCGGGGCGGGTGGGCGTGTCCGTGCCCGGGTCGCACGCCAGCGCGTCCACGACGGACACCGTGCCGTCGGGGCCCAGCGGGCCGGTCATCCGCTCGGCGACCCACGACTGGGTCAGCACCGCGCGGACCTGTCCCTGCTCCAGCAGGAAGCGGATGCGCTCCTCGGGCAGTTCGGCGTCGACCGGCAGGTACGCGGCGCCCGAGGCCAGGATGCCGAGGACTGCGGCGCTCTGCTCCCACCCCTTCTCCATGACCACGGCGACCAGGTCGTTCGGGCGGACGTCGAGCGCGGTCAGACGGGCGGCGATCACCCGGGCGCGGCCGGCCAGTTCGCCGTAGCTCAGCGTCCGGTTCCGCGCGATCACGGCCGGGCGGTGCGGGGCGCGCTCGGCGAGGGCGAAGAAGGGCTCGTGCAGCAGGCCTTGCGGCAGGTGGCCCTCCGTCCGGTTGTACGCCTCGCGCAGGCGCGCCTCCTCGGCCGGCAGTAGCGACGGCAGCCGCGTGCCCCACCGCTCCTCGTCGTCGGCGAGCCACTCCAGCAGCTCCAGCGTGGCCCCGTGGACCGAGGCGACCAGGCCCTGCGGGAACAGGTCGTCGACCGCGTCGATGTCCAGGACCAGGGAGCCGTCCTGTTCGAAGACCTGGGCGTCGATCCAGACCTGCGGCGTCTGGGAGATGCTGAACACTTCCTCGCCGATGCCGGTGTCCTGGCCGTGGTCGAGGAAGAGGCTGGTGAAGACCGCCGGCATCGCCGCCTCGGGGCGCAGGCGCTTCATCTCGCGCAGGACGCGGACCCCGCTGAACAGACGGTGGTCGATGTCGGTCAGCAGCTGGTCGCGCACCGCACGGGCGCGCCCGGCGAACGTGTCGGTGGCGGCGGTGTCGATCTCCAGCAGGGTCACGGAGGTGAAGTCGCCGACGACGGCGTCGACACCCGGGTGGAGGGGCAGCCGGTTGGCCATGGGGAGGTTGAGGGTGAACCTGCGGTGGGTGGCCCAGGTCGCCATCGCCTCGCTGTACGCCGCGATGAGCAGCGCGGTGGGGGTGATGCCGCGGCGGGCGGCGGCGGCCTTGACCCGGTCCCAGCGCTCCTTGTCCAGCGTTCCGTTGACCCGGCTGAACCGGGGCGTGTCGATGGTGCGCGGGTCGCGGGCGAGCGGCAGTTCGGGGGCGGGGGCGAAGTCGGGCAGCCGCTCGCGCCAGTACGCCGCCGCACGCCCGTACAGGTCGCTCTCCTCCAGGCTCCGTTCGGCGAGGACGTAGTCGCGGAAGGAGAGCGCGGGCTCGGGCAGGTCGAGGTCCGGGTCGCGGTACAGCTCGGCGAGTTCGCCGAGCAGCAGGTTCGAGCTGCGGGCGTCGGTGATGAGGCCGTCGATGCTGTAGTGCAGACGGGTGCGGCCGTCGTCCAGGCGGCTGGCGCGCATTTCGAACAGGGGCCACTGCTCGGGGACGAACACCTGGTGGGACATGGCGTCGCGGGTGGCCTTCAAGGCCGCTCCCGCCTCGTCCTGCGGCAGACCGCGGAGGTCCTGGGTGGCGATGACGTAGTCGGGGACCTCGGCGAGGATCTGCTGCTCGCCGTGCGGGAGCACGACCGCGCGGAGCATCCCGTGGCGCCGGATGAGGCGGCGCAGAGCCCGTTCCAGGCGGGGCAGGTCGAGGTCGGTCGCCTCGAACTCCTCGTAGCCGTGCATGCCGACGTTGCCGATGTCGAAGACTCCGGTGCGGCCGATCCAGTAGGCCTGCTGCACGTCGGTCAGCGGGAAGGGCTCCGCCTCGGCGCCGGGGTCGGGCACGATGACGGGGAGCTCCTGCGGCGTGCCGTCCTGCGTCCCGCCCCGGGCGGCGTCCACCGCACGGGCCAGACCCCGCACCGTGGGATCTTCGATGAAGGTGCGCAAGGAGACCTCGACGCCGAAGAGGCCGCGGACGCGGGAGACGAGCTGGGTGGCGAGCAGTGAGTGGCCGCCCAGTTCGAAGAAGCCGTCCTGCGGGCCGATGGCCCGGGCGCCGAGGAGGTCTTCGAAGACCTCGGCGACCTGCCGTTCGGTGGGCTCCGTCCAGGCCGGTGCGGTCCGCGGCGCCGGCTCGGCCCCGTGGTGGGCCGCCGCGCCCTGCCCGGCCTCGGACCGATCGGACTGCGGCCGCTCGGACTCCGAATGATCGGACTCCGGCCGCGTCGTGGGCTCCCCGGTGCGGCAGCCGCAGGCGCCGGCCGCGGCGCGCGGCGGGTCGACCCAGCACCGCTCCCGTTCGAAGGGATAGGTGGGCAGGACGGTGCGCCGCGGCCGCTCGCCGCCGGACAGCGCCTCCCAGTCCACCTCGACGCCCTCGCACCAGAGTTCGCCGACGGCGTGCAGCAGGTCCGGCCCGTCCTCGTCGGCCACGGTGGGCAGGGACGCCACCGCGTCGATCCCGGCGGCGCGGGCCAGCCGTGTGAGCACCTGTCCGGGACCGGCCTCCAGGAGCACCGCCCCGGTGTCACGGACGGCGGTCAGGGCGCCGTCGAAGCGGACCGTGCCGCGGATCTGCCGGCCCCAGTACGCCGGGTCGGTGGCCTCCTCGTCGGTGATCCAGGTACCGGTCAGGTTCGACACGAACGGGATGCGGGGCGCCGAGAGCACGACGCGGGCGGCCTCGTCGGCGAAGGCGGCGGCCGCCTCGTCCATGAGCCGCGAGTGGAAGGCGTGCGAGGTCCGCAGGCGCTTCGAGACGACACCTCGCTCGGCGAGCCGGGCCTCGAAGGCCCGGGTGGCGTCGTCCGGGCCGGCCACCACGCACTCGCGGGACCCGTTGACGGCGGCGAGGTCGACCCCGTCGAGCAGCTCGGCGACCTCCTCCCGCGGCAGCGGGACGGCCGTCATCACCCCGGCCGGGGCGTCCTGCATCAGCCGGCCCCGCGCGGCGACCAGGCGCAGCGCGTCTTCCAGGGACATCACGCCGGCGAGGCAGGCCGCGACCAGCTCGCCCACGCTGTGCCCGACCATGGCCACGGGGCGCACGCCCCAGGACTCCCACAGCCGCGCGAGCGCGTACTCCAGGACGAAGAGGGCCGGCTGCGCCAGCGCGGTCCGGTGGATCTCCGCCTCGTCCTCGGGCGTCGGCCCGCCGAGGCCGAGCACCGGGCGTACGTCGATGCCGGCCAGCTCGTGCAGCAGGGCCGAGGCCCGGTCGGCCTCCGCCCTGAACACGGGCTCCTGCTCGTACGCGGCCCGGCCCATGCCCGTGCGCTGGGCCCCCTGTCCGGGGAAGGCGAGGACGGCGCCGCGGCCCCGGGGGGTGTCGTCCGTGCCGCGGCGCGTCACGGTCCCGGCGGTCAGCGACTCGACGGCCCCCGTGACGCCGTCGGCGACGACGAACCCGCGCCGGGGCAGCTGCCAGCGGCCGCGCTGGAGGGTGTACGCGACGTCCTCGAGGCGCTCGTGCGGGTGCTCCCGCAGGTGTTCGGCGAGCCGGCCGGCGGCCGTCGCGAGCGCGCTGGGGGTCGCGGCGGAGAGCGGCAGCACCTGGCGGGTGCGGCCCGCGGCGAGCGGGGCGCGGGCGGGTGCCTCCTCGAGGACGACGTGTGCGTTGGTGCCGCCGATGCCGAAGGAGCTGACGCCCGCCCTCAGACGCTCGCCCTCCCACGGCGTCAGGGCCGTGTTGACGTAGAAGGGGCTGTTCTCCAGGCCGAGTTGCGGGTTCGGCTGCTGGAAGTGCAGCGAGGGCGGCAGCTGCCTGGCCTTGAGTGCGAGGACCACCTTGATGAGGCCGACCACGCCGGCCGCGGTGTCCAGGTGCCCGATGTTGGTCTTCACCGAGCCGAGGGCGCAGCTGCCGGCGGGGGCGTCGCCGAAGACGTTCTTGAGCGCGGCCACCTCGATGGGGTCGCCGAGCGCCGTGCCGGTGCCGTGGGCCTCGATGTAGGAGATGGTGGACGGGTCCGCGTCGGCGACGGCGAGGGCCTCCGCGATCACGTCGGACTGGCCCTCGACGCTCGGTGCGGTGAAGCCGACCTTGCGCGCGCCGTCGTTGTTGACGGCCGAACCGCGGATCACCGCGTGGATCACGTCGCCGTCGGCGAGTGCGTCGTCGAGCCGCTTGAGGACCACGACGGCGGTGCCGCTGCCGGCCACGGTGCCGTCCGCGGCGGCGTCGAAGGCGCGGCAGTGGCCGTCGGAGGACTTGATGCCGCCGGGTTCGTGGCGGTAGCCCCGCCGCTGGGGTATCACCGTGGCACCGCCGGCGAGCGCCACGTCGCACTCGCCGCTGTTCAGGGCCTGGCACGCCGTGTGGACGGCGACGAGCGAGGTGGAGCAGCCGGTCTGGACGCTGACGCTCGGCCCGCGCAGGTCCAGTTTGAAGGAGATGCGGGTCGGCACGAAGTCCTTGTCGTTGCCGAGCGACGTCTGGAACTCGCCGATCCGGGCGACGAGGTCGCCGTTCGGCAGCAGGTTGTGGTGCAGGTAGGCGCTCTCGCCGACGCCCGCGTAGACGCCGGTGACCTTGTCCGTCGCGTCGGAGGGGCTTCCGGCGTGTTCGAGTGCCTCCCAGGCGCATTCGAGCAGCAGCCGGTGCTGCGGGTCGAGCATCTGGGCCTCGCGGGGGGAGAAGCCGAAGAAGGCGGCGTCGAAGCCCTCCATGTCGCGGAGCACGCCGAGCCTGCGCACGTAGTCGGGGCGGGCGGCTTCGGCGGGGGTGACTCCGGCGGCGAGGAGTTCTTCGTCCGTGAACGTGCTGATCGACTCGACGCCGTTCCTCAGGTTCTGCCAGAAGGCGTCCGGGGTGTCCGCGCCGGGACATCGCAGGGCCATTCCCACGACGGCGACCGCCCCGGCGGGCACCGCGCCGTCGTCCGTGATCTCGTTCGTCATTGCTGTCTCCAAGGTTTCGGGAGTCACCGCGCGGTCCTCCGCGGTGTCCGTGCGCGCGTTTGCGCCTTGCGTGCGGCCGCCCGGCGGCGTCCCGCGTCTCCGGTCGTGGTGGGGCCCTCCTCGCCGTCGGCGAGGTGCCGGGCAAGGCTGCGGACGGTGGGGTGCGCGAACAGGTCCACCACGGGCACCTGCCTTCCCAGCCGCTCCGCCAGCCGGGCCTGCACCCGCAGCAGGAGCAGCGAGTGCCCCCCGGCCTCGAAGAAGTTGTCCTCGGCGCCCACTTGGGCGACGGCCAGGACCTCGGCCCACACGGCGGCGACGAGCCGTTCCATCTCCCCGTGCAGCGGGGCGCGCGCGGTGGCGCCGCCCGCCGGGGCCGGAGCGGGCAGGGCGCGCCGGTCGGTCTTGCCGCGCTCGCCGCGCGGCAGGGCGTCCATGAGGACGAGCGCGGCGGGCACCATGTACTCCGGGAGCTTCCGGGCGAGGTGCTCGCGCAGCCCGTCCGCCGTGGCCGTGCCGCGGAGCGCGGCGTACCCGACGAGGACGGGCTTGCCGGGCACGTCCTCGCGCAGGACCACGGCCGCGTCCTTGACCTGCGGGTGCGCGCTCAGGGCGGCCTCGATCTCGCCGAGTTCGATCCGGAAGCCGCGGAGCTTGACCTGGTGGTCGGTGCGGCCGAGGAATTCGAGCGTGCCGTCGGCGGTCGCGCGGACCCGGTCGCCGGTGGCGTACATGCGCTCGCCCGGCGGTCCCCAGGGGTCGGGCAGGAACGCCGAGGCCGTCCGTCCGGGGTCTTCCAGGTAGCCCTGGGAGACGCCGGGGCCGGCGAGGTACAGGTCGCCGTGGACGCCCCGCGGGACCGGCCGCAGCCGCTCGTCCAGGACGTACGCGCGCACCCCCGGCAGCGGTCTGCCGATCGGGACGGTCGTCCCGCCGCGCGCGGCCCCGGGGGCGGGCTCGTGGAGGGTGGCCGTGATGGTGGTCTCCGTGGGCCCGTACGCGTTGAGCCAGCGCACCGTGGCGGGTGCCGAGGCCTGCCACTCGGCGAGCCGGCCGGCGTCGACCCGCTCGCTGCCGACCACGACGAGCCGCAGGGCTGGGCAGTCCGCCACCGGGTGCCGGTCGAGTACCGCGACCCATTCGTGCCAGTAGGAGGCGGGCAGGTTGAGCACGGTCAGCCGCTCACGCCGGGCCAGCGTGGTCAGCTCCGCCATTCCGGGTACCGGCCCGGCCGGGAGCATGACGACGTGCCCGCCCCGGATCAGGGTGGCGAAGAGCTCCTCGGCCGCGACGTCGAAGCCGAGGGACGCGAACTGCAGGACCCGGTCGTCGGGGTGCAGGCCGTAGCGGTCGGCGACGGCGCGCAGCGTGTGGGCGAGGTTGGCCTGGCTGACGCACACCCCCTTGGGGGTGCCGGTGGTCCCCGAGGTGTAGAGGACGTACGCCGTGGCGGCCGGGGGGACCGGGCGTGTTCCGGCGTCCTCGCCGGGCAGTCGGGCCGGCCCGCCGTCGCCGAGGGCTTCGGCGACGGTGACGAAGGGGACGCCGGCGCTCGCGCGGCCGCCGCTCGCGGCGCACCCCAGGACCAGGACCGCCCCCGAGTCGGCGACGACCTGGTCGAGGCGTTCCTGCGGGGCGCCGGCGTCGACGGGAACGTAGGCGGCGCCGGCCTTCATGACGGCGATCAGCGCCACCGGCCAGTCGGGGGACCGCTCCATGCACACCACGACCCGGCTGCCGGGCCGCACCCCGCGGGCGCGCAGACGGTGGTGGAGCCGGTCCGAACGGGCGGCGAGTTCGGCATGGCTGACCGAGCGGCCGTCCTGGCTGAGGGCGGTCCGCGCGCCCCAGCGCTGCGACGCGTCGGCCAGGAGTCCGAGCAGGGTGCCGGGGGCCTCGACGGGGTGGCCGTGGTGGCCGCCGACGAGTGATTCGAGCTCCGGCCCGTCGAGCATCGACAGATCGTGCAGCCGGGCTTCGGGGGTGGCCAGGGCGGATTCCAGCAGGGCGGTGAAGTGTCCCGCGAACCGCTCCACGGTCGCCCGGTCGAAGAGGTCCACGTCGTATTCGAGGACGCCGCGCAGGGCCCCCGTCTCCAGCGAGGACTCCTCCCACACCAGGGTGAGGTCGAACTTGGCGACCGGGGCGGCGGATTCCCGGACCGCCATGGCCAGGCCGGGCGCGAGGGCGACCTCCTCGGGCACCTTCTGCATCGCCATCATCACCTGGAACAACGGCGTCCAGCTCGGGTCGCGGGACGGCCCGACGGCCTCCACGACCTGCTCGAACGGCACGTCCTGGTGGCCGAGGGCGCCGAGCGCGCCCTCCCGGACGGTGGCGAGGAACCCGGCGAACGTCTGCTCCTCGTCCCAGCGCGAACGGAGCACCAGGGTGTTGACGAAGAACCCGATCAGGTCGTCGAGTTCCGGGCGCACCCGGCCCGACGCGGGAGTGCCGACGCTGACGTCGCGCACCCCCGCGTACCGGCCCAGCAGCAGCGAGAAGACCGCGAGCAGGGTCATGAACCGGGTCGTGCCGAGGCGTCCGCTCACTTCGCCGAGCCGGGCGGTCAGGGCGGCCGGCAGCCGCACGGGGACCGTGGCGCCGACGTGCCGGGGGGCGGCCGGGCGGGGGCGGTCGGTGGGCAGCTCCAGGACGGGCGGCGCTGCGGCCAGGCAGTCGCGCCAGTACCCGAGTTGGCTCTCCCGGGCGGGCCCGTCCAGGAGGGCGCGCTGCCAGACGGCGTAGTCCGGGTACTGGACCGGGAGCGGCGGCAGCGGGTCGGGACCGCCGTCTGCCGCGGCCCGGTACAGCGCGGTGAGGTCGCGCAGGAGCACACCGACCGAAGCGCCGTCGCAGACGGCGTGGTGCATCGTCAGCAGGAGGACGCAGCGCCGCTCGTCCACGCGTAGCAGGCGGAAGCGGGCGAGCGGTCCGGCGGTGAGGTCGAAGGGGCGCGAGGCCTCCTCCCGGGCCCGCTCGGTGGCCGCCGCTTCGCGCTCGGGCCCGGGCAGGTGACGCAGGTCCTCGGTCGCCCACGTGACGTCACCGTCCGGGTCGACCACCTGGAGGGGGTCGCCGCCGGCCGTCGCCTCCAGCCGGGTGCGCAGCGAGGCGTGCCGCCCCACCAGGTCGCGCAGCGCGCGGTGCAGGGCGGCCGGGTCGAGGTCGCCGGTGAGGGTGAGCACGAGGGGGACGTTGTAGAGCGGGCTGCCGGGGGCGAGCCGGTCCAGGAACCACAGGCGCTGCTGGGCGAAGGACAGGGGCTGGGGAGCGGCACCCGCGGGGGCCAGGGGCGGGGCCGTGGCGGCGGAGCGGGCCGTGGCGGCGCGCCGCGCGAAGGCGGACACCGTGGGCGCCTCGAAGACGTCCCGCAGGCCGAGTTCGGTCCCGAGCGCGGCGGCGACGCGGCCGACGGCCTGGGCCGCCAGCAGGGAGTTGCCGCCGAGCGCGAAGAAGTCGTCGTCGGCGGAGGGCTCCGCCAGTCCCAGGACCTGCGACCAGACGCGGGCCACCAGCTCCTCGGTCTCGCCGCGGGGCGGCACCAGGGTCGCGGAACGCGCGCGGTCCCCTTCGGCCGGCTCGGGGAGCGCCGCGAGGTCGGCCTTGCCGTTCGGCGTCACGGGCAGTTCGTCCAGCATCACGTACCAGGTGGGGACCATGGCCGCGGGAAGCCGGTCCGCGACGAACGACCGCAGGGCGCGCGGCTCGGGCCGCTCGCGTCCCGTCGTGACGATGTAGGCGGCGAGCGCCCGCCGGTCGCCCTCGCCCTTGAGGACGACGACCGCCTCCTGTACGCCGGGACGGCCGCGGAGCACGTTCGCGATCTCGTCGGGCTCGATGCGGACGCCGCGGATCTTGACTTGGGAGTCGGCGCGGCCGAGGTACTCAAGGGTGCCGTCGGCGCGCCAGCGGGCGATGTCCCCGGTGCGGTAGAGGCGTTCGCCGGTGCCGAACGGGTTCGGTACGAACCGCTCCGCGGTCAGGCCGGGGCGTCCGGTGTAGCCGCGGGCGAGGCCGGGGCCACCGATGTGCAGTTCGCCCGGCATCGCGACGCCGGCGTGGCCGCCGCGGCGGTCGAGGACGTACAGCTCGGTGCCGGTGATCGGCCGGCCGATCGGGATCCGGTCCTCCGCGGCCGGGGTGCCGACGTCGTGGCGGCTCGCGATGGTGGTGCCCTCGGTGGGACCGTAGGCGTTGACGAGCCGGACGCCGGGGGCGGCATGGCGTACGGCGCGCACCCGGCGGACGTCCGCCGCCTCGCCCCCGAAGAAGAGCGTGCGCAGCGGCGCGAACAGGGCCGGGTCGGTGTCGGCGCACTTGTGGAAGACGGCCGTGGTGAGCAGCATCGAGGTGATGCCATCGGCCTCGATGCGCCGGCGCAGCGCGGAGGGCGCCACCACCTCGTGCTTGGGGAGGCCCACCAGCCGGGCACCGTTCAGCAGGGCTCCCCAGATCTCGAAGGTGGCCGCGTCGAACGAGGTGTTGGCGACCTGGCCGACGACGTCGGACGGGCCCCAGCCGAGGTAGTCGGTGTCACGGACCAGGCGCACGATCCCTCGGTGGGTGATGGCGACGCCCTTGGGGCGGCCGGTCGAGCCCGAGGTGTAGAGCACGCACGCCTGCTGGTCGGGGTGCGGCGGCACGCGCGGGGCGGGCGGGTCGGAGGGGACGGACCGCCCTTGGAGTTCGGCGGTCCGCACCACCGGGACGTCGCCACCGAAGGAGACGTCCCGGTCGGCGATCACCAGACGGGTCCGGCTGTCCTGGACCATGTAGGCCAGCCGTGCGTCGGGGTGGCCGGGGTCGAGCGGGACGTATGCCGCGCCGGCCATCAGCACCGCGAGCATCGCGACGACCAGCTCCGCGGAGGGCTCGAAGGCCAGTCCGACGGTGTTCTCGGCGCGCACCCCGCGTTCCCGGAGGGCGTCCGCCATCCGTTCCGCGCGGGAGCGCAGTTCTCGGTAGGTCAAGGTGGCGTCGGGGAACACCAAGGCCACGGCGTCCGGGTCGGTTCCGGGTCGGTCGAGGAGGGCCTCGACCACGCTGAGGGGGGTGGTGCGGCCCGGTGCGGTGCCCCAGGCGGTCAGCAGCGCCAGCTCCTCGGCCGTGGTGTGCCCGAGCGCGTGGAGCGGCGAGCCGGGGGCGGCCAGCGCGTTGTCCAGCAGGGTGGTGAAGTGTGCGGCGAAGCGTTCGGCGGTCGCCCGGTCGAGCAGGTCGGGGTCGTAGGCGAGCACGCCCGACCGGGTGCCGTCGGGGGACGGCGGGTCCCAGAGCAGTGCGAGGTCGGCGGGCGGCGCGGGGCGGGCGCCGCGCGAACCGGTCACCGTCGGGAAGGCCGGTGTCCGGGGAGAGGCGCCCGTCTCGCGTGGATCCGGAGCGGCTTGGGCCAGGGCCTGGCGGACCGCTGCGAGGAAGTCCGCGAAGGCGAGGGTCTCGTCGGCGTGCGCGGGCAGCGGCAGGAGGGTGTCCGGGGCCGAGGGGTCCGGGACGCCGACGATGACATCGGGCACGCCCGTGCAGCGGCTGACGAGCAGCGCGAAGACGGTGGTGAGTACCGTGAGCCGGTCGGCTGCGAGGCTGTCCGCGACGCGCTCCAGGCGCTCCTCGACCGGGCGGCCGAGGGAGAGCGCGAGCGAGTCGTGTGCTGCGCGGCGCCGGGCGGGCCGACGGCGGTCGGTGGGGAGCCCGGGCGCGGAGGGCTCCTCGGGGAGCCGGTCCCGCGCTGATGCGTTGGCCGCCACGTGGGGTTTCTCCTTCGAAGGGCATGGCTCGCCGGGGGACGGAGCCGGTGGTGGTCCGGTTCCGTCCCGTCGGCCGGGCGGGGATTACCTGGTGCTGGGGGTCCGCGGGGGTGTGCCGTCGCGGCGCCCGGTGCGGGCGCGGCTCGTACGGGACGCGGGTGCGTGGACCGCCGCGGCGGCCGTGCGGGCCGGGCCCCGTCCGCGGGAGGGGGCTTGACGGCAGGAGCCAGTGCTGTGGCCGGGAAGGTCTGCCGGGTCGCGGCGTCCGGTGCGGTGCAGCGCAAGGCGGAGGGCCGTGGCTCGTACCGGACGTACGCGCGCGGTGTCGACAACGGTGGGACACCTCCCAGCGGTAGCTGGGAGAGGTGCCGTGCCGGGCGCGGCGACCCGGTGAACCCTCCCGGTCACAGCACTAGCCGACGGGGTTCGGCTCCGCCGGGGATTCCTCCGGGTGCTCCAGCTCGCGCATCCGGCGCACGGGGGAGATCAGCACGATCAACGAGGGAACGAAGAGGCCGATCGCCGAGAGCACGACCGTCTCGCGCAGACCCAGGGTGGTGGCGAGGGCGCCGCCCATGAGGGAGCCGAGGGCGAGGGTGCCCCAGGAGAGCGAGCGCACGGTCGCGTTCACGCGGCCCTGCAGGTGCTCGGGGGTGATCGCCTGCCGGAAGCTGATGACGGTGACGTCCCACACGGGGATGCCGAAGAATCCGATGAAGGTCGCGACGCCCGCGAGTACGGCGGCGCCGAGGGAGTTCCCGTCCACGGTGGACAGGAGGAGGAATCCGAGGCCGGGCAGGGCCACGGCGGCGATCAGGGTGGGGCCGACGCCCAGCCGGGCGGTGAGCCGCTCGGACAGCAGGGCGCCGAGGAGTCCGCCGACGCTGCCGACCGCCACGATCAGGCCGACGGCCGCCGAGCTGAGTCCCGCCTCACGGATGAGGTAGAGGAAGTAGACGGCCATGACCGAGCTGAAGAACAGGCTGAGGAAGAAGACCGCGACGGTGCACCAGCGGAGCATGGGGTTGCGGCCGACGAGGGAGAACCCCTCGCGCAGCGAGGCCCAGACCGACTTCTTCCCCTCGGCGTCCGGTTCGGTCCGGGGGGCGGCGTCCGCCGGCATCCGGGTGAGCGCGAGCGCCGAGACGAGGTAGCTCACGGCGTCGACGGCGATCACGGCGGGGGCGCTGAGGACCCCGATCAGCGCGCCCGCGATGCCGGGGCCGGCGACCTCGGCGGTCGAGGCGGAGGCTTGCAGCTTGCCGTTGGCCTCCATCAGCCGGTCGCGGCCGACGAGCCCGGGAAGGTAGGACATGTAGGAGATCTCGAAGAAGACGGTCATGGTGCCCACCAGGAACGTCACGACGAGCAGCTGGGGGATCGTCAGCATGTCGAGGGCGTAGGCCACGGGGATCCAGGCGAGTGCGGCGAACCGGACCAGGTTCGCCGCGATCAGGATGGGCCGCCGGGCCCGCCGGTCCACCAGGACACCGACGAACAGTCCGAACAGCAGGAACGGCAACGATTCGAGGGCGCCCAGCAGACCGGCCTCCATCGGGGTCGCGTGGAGGACGACGACCGCGGTGAGGGGCAGTGCCACGTAGGTGATCTGGGTCCCCAGGAAGGAGACCGACTGACTCGCCCAGAAGAGGGCGAAGGCCCTGTTCCTGAAGACGGATCCGGGCGGACGGGTTGCCTCCACGGCAAACCTCCAGATTCGGCGGGAGGGGATCGACGGCGCGGGCCGGCCGGCCGGCGTCGGGCATGAACGAGCGTGCGGCCGAGGCGCGTACCGCGCCTCGTTCAGCCCAGGGAGGCGACCAGACTCAGCGGTCTCATGTCCGTCCAGTGCGCGTCGACGTAGGCGACGCACTCCGGACGGCCGGCCGGGCCGTGCACGACGGTCCAGCCGGCGGGAAGCCGGGCGAATTCAGGCCAGAGGGCGTGCTGGCCCTCGCCGTTCACCACTACGACGCAGCGGTCCTGGGGACCGTCGGACGGATCCGTCATCGGGTTGTCTCCTCGGGTCGCCTGGGAAGCGAGCGACGCACGGTGCCTGCCGGATTCGGCCAGGCGGGCCGCGCTGATGACATCACCTTTCCATGATGGATAGAAGTTTGGCAAGACCTTGCCAAGGTCGTGCCAGACGATTAGCGTGACGCCTTGTCCGGCTCGGACAACACCTCGGCAACGCGGTGCCGTACGCCTCTCATCCCCTGTTTCCGACAGTCGGGCGAGGGCGCGCCCGGCTCACGGGCCGTGCCATTTTCCTGACGCCTCACGGGGGATTTCCGACATGCGATGTACACGCCGAATCGGGGCCGTTCTCGGTCTGCTTGCCTTTGCCTTCGGCCTCGGCCGGATTTCGGATGCCGCGCTCACCTCGACGCCGGTCCACACGGTCTCGCTGGCAAGCTCCGCAAGCCCGGTGATCGACTGGCCGTGACAGTCGCCGTCATCCGCTTTTGCGGTTGATGACGGGGCCTCGCCAGGTTGCCACACCCCATCTTGTCAAAAATTGACAAGAGTTTGGGTGGTACGCAAACTAACAGTGGCGTAAGGGTGGGGGAAGGTGCGCGGAACAGCGCCTTCCCCCACTCCCGCATCCATCCGCAAGGGAAGGTTTCAGAGGTGGCCGATCAGTCCCACTTCGGCAGGCGGCTGCGCGCTCTGCGGCAAGAACGCGGACTCTCGCAGGCGCAGTTGGCCGACGGCACCATCTCCCCCGGCTACCTCTCCCGTCTGGAATCCGGCACCCGGCCGCCCACGCCGAAGGTCGCCGCCTACCTCGCCGAACGGCTCGGCGTGCCCGTGTCCGCCTTCGACGCCCCGGCCGCCGCGGCCCAGGCACCCGTCGAGTACCTGGTCGAGGCGATCACCGCCGAGTGCGGCGCCGACCACGTCGGCGCGCTGCTCGGCCGTGCCGTGGAGCACCCGGCCGGCCTGTCGCCCGCGCTGCGCTGGCTGGCTTTGTGGGCCCGGGCAGGGATCCGGTCCGACGACGCATCCGACGAAGAGCTCCTTGCCTCCGGCCGGGATCTGCTGCGCACCGCCGAGGAGAGCCGGATCCCGGAACTGCGGGCCCGCTCCCTCGTCTCCCTCTCCCGCCTCCACCGCTCGCTCGGCGACATCAAGGCGGCCCACGGCTTCGCTGCCGACGCCTACGCCGTCGCGGTCGACCACGAGCTGCCCCGGACCGACGCCGTGCGCGCCCTCATGGTCCTGATCTCCACGGAGGCCGAGTCGAGCAGGCTGCCCGAGGCACTCAAGCACCTGGCGGACCTGGAGCCGCTGTCGCGGGACACCCCACGGACCATGCGGGTCGAAGCCCTGTGGACCGCGGCCGGCGTGTACGTCCGGCACGGCAACCACCGGGCCGCCGAAGCCCGGCTCCTGGAAGCCATGGACCTCAACAGCAGCCGTGACGACCTCCGGCTGTGGATGCGGCTGCGCTTCGCCGCCGCCTCGCTCTACCTCCAGATGCACCCCTGCCGGCTCGCGGAGGCCCGTCGCGCCCTGGACGAGGTCGAGCCGGCCCTCGCCCTGGTCGCGACCGACACGCAGTACGTGGAGTTCCGCTCGATCCGGGCCCACGCGCATTTCCTGGCCGGTGAGATCGACGCGGCGCGCAAGCTGTGCGAGGAGATCGGCTGTGAGGCAGGGAAACTCGAATTCCGTGACCGGGTCCGGTTCCAGGTGCTGCTGCACCTGATCGAGATCAGGTCGGGAAACGTCACCACGGGTGTGCGCGCCATCGAGACACTGGCGCGGGAGGCTCACGAGGCGGCGAACATGGACCTCGCCGCGGAGATATGGAAGAACCTCGCGGAGACCCTCGCCTCCGCCCGCTCATAGGCCTCCTCGTGCCGTAGGGCCTGTCGTCGTGCCGGCCGGCCGAAGCCGTTGTCGTGCGCGGATGCCGCTCACTGCGCTCCGCTCACTGCGCTCTGCGCGGCGCCAGCAGCACCGCGCAGGCGACCAGCGCCAGGGCGGCGAAGCCGAAGCAGGCCCACAGACCGAAGGGGCCCGTCCACAAGACGCCCGGCGCGGTGCTCTGGATCCCGGTCACCACCGCCACGCCGAGTGCGCCGCCGGCCTGCTGACAGGTGACCAGGGCTCCCGACGCGGTGCCCTGGTTCTCCCGGGTGGCGGCGGCGCTGGCCAGCAGGACCGCCGCCGGGTAGGCCACGGCTATACCCGCGCCGACCAACAGCGCGGCGGGCAGCAGGTGCATGACGTAGGAGCCGGACGGCACCGTCGTGTACAGCAGCTGCCCCACCGTGATCACGGCGAGCCCGCAGAGCAGCAGCAGCGTCGGCGGCCTGCGGTCCGCCAGCCGGGCCGCGCGCGTGGACAGGGCGCCCACGGCGATGCCCTGCGGCAGGAAGGCCAGGCCGGCCGCGAGCGCCGAGTAGCCCTGCCGGCCCTGAAGATCGGTGGCCACGAGGAACATGGCGCCCGTGATGCCCGCGAACGCGCCGCCGAGCGCGACGCAGCCCGCGGCCATGCGGCGGTCGGCCATCAGGGCGAGCGGCAGCATCGGCGAGGCGGCCCGCCGCTGTACCGCGAGGAACGCCAGGAGGGCGAGCAGCCCGGCGCCCACGACGGCGACGACCTCGGCGGCGGACCCCGAGCCGACGCGCCCGACTCCGTGGACGAGGGCCGCCAGGCCTGCGGTGACCAACAGCGCGGAGCCGTAGGGCAGGGGGCGGCGGGCAGGGGCCGCGACGGCGTTGGGGGGTCCCAGGACACGGCTGCCGAGGATCACGACCAGGACGGTCAGCGGGACGTAGAGGACGAAGCCGCCGCGCCAGCCGAAACCTTCCGTGAGCAGGCCGCCGGTGACCACGCCGAGGGAGAAGCCCGCCGCCCCCATCGCGCTGAAGACGCCGAGCGCCCGGTTGCGCGGGGCACCCTCCGGGAAGCTCGCGACGATCAGGGACACCGCGGCCGGCGCGGTGATCGCGGCTCCTGCGCCCTGGACGGCCCGGGCGGCGACGAGGGAGAGCGCGCCCTGGGCGAGGGCCGCCCCGAGCGCGCCCGCGCCGAAGACCGCCACGCCGGCCAGGAACACCCGCCGGGCTCCCCAGCGGTCCGCGCACGTGCCGCCCGCCAGGAGCAGGCCCGCGTAGGCCACGAGGAACGCGCCGACGACCAGCTGCAGTTGGTCGGGGCCCAGCGCGAGGCCGGTACGGATCGCCGCGAGCTGCACGTTGATGCCGGACAGGCTCATGCCCTCGAAGAGCACGGCCGCGCACAGCACCAGAAGGGTCGTCCACGCACGCCGGTCGAACCGGAAGGTGTCGGCGGCCGCCATGGAGGTCGTGGTCATACGCGTTCCTTGAGTGGAGGGTGCGGGGTCTCGCCACCGGGGCGGCCGTCCGCCCCGGGCAGGGCGGACCGGGCGAGGAGGTAGGCCGCCCGGAGGTCGTCGCCGTCGTACCGGTGGCGGGCGAGGGCGCGCAGGACGCCGTCGGCGTTGACGGCCACGGTGTGTTCCAGCGCGCGGAACAGGGGGACGTCGGACACCGAGTCCCCGTAGGCGGCGCAGGCGTCGCGGTCGAGGCCGAGCCGCGACCGGACGCGTTCCACGGCGACGACCTTGTCCGCGGGGGTGAGGATGCCGGCCGGATCGGGCGCGGTGCGCAGCGGCAGCGGGGGAAAGGCGGAGGCGACCACCTCGTCGACGCCGAGCGCGGTCAGCCGGCCGGCGAAGAAGTCCGGGGACATGGTGACGACGACCGCGTGCTCACCGCGCCGCCGGATGTCCGCCAGGACCTCTGGCAGTCCCCCGATCCACGGTGCCGTGGCGAACGCGTCCGCCACGGCACCGGGGGTCAGGTCCGCCCACAGCCGGCACACCTCGGCTGCGAAGCCGCGCGTGTCGAGGGCGCCGGCCGCGAACTTCTCCTCAAGGAGGCGCAGTTCGGGCAGGCAGTCCAGCCGGCGGGCGATCTCCAGGCTCGCGGTGGTTCCGCGCAGCAGCGTGCCGTCCAGGTCGAAGACGTGCAGCCGGCTCACGGGACCACGGGGTGATCGCACACGGCGCCGTCCGCCGGGTAGAAGGTCCACCCGGCGGGTACGGGGCCGCCCCGCCAGGCGGCGAGCAGGGCCGCGCTGGCGGGGTAGAGCGGGGCGGGCAGGTCGTCGGGCGCCGCCCACACCCACCGGTCGAAGACCTCGGGCTCCGGCGTGCCGGGCACGGCGTCGGACGGGCCCACCCGGGCCAGCACGCCCGCGGTGACGTGCGTGCGCCCGCCCCCGGTGTGCAGCGCGACCGTGAAGACGCGCGCGTCCTGCACCGCGTCGATGCCGCACTCCTCCGCCGTCTCGCGGACCGCGGCCTCTTCAAAGGTCTCGCCCGCCTCCACCGAACCGCCGGGCAGGCACCAGGACGGGCTCTCCCCCGACTTGATCCGGTGGCCGATCAGCACGGCACCGTCGGCCCGTACCAGCAGCGCGCCGACGCCGACCACCGGCCGGGGACGCCCGCCGGAAGATGCGTCGCTCACCGGGCGCCGTCCAGGTCGCGCAGCACGGAGGCGGCCGCGTACTGACCGCTGATCATCGCCGCGACGATGCCGCGGAACAGGCCGCACGCGTCGCCGGCGACCCAGGCGGGGGCGTCCGACAACCGCAGGTCGCCGTCGACCTCGGGGTACCAGCCCACGCCCTCCAGGGTGGGGCCGATCAGCTGCGTGCCGCTGTCCTTGATGTCCGGGAAGGCGTCCGCGAGGCGGGTGAGGCCGCGCACCATGATCTCCCGCAGCTCCGGTCCGTAGACGCGGTCGAAGGTGGCGACGGCCTCCGGCTCGCCGGCGACGAGGGCGGCCATGGGGACGGTGAAATGGGACGCCGCGTCCCCCATGGCGGCGAGCGCCGGGGCCGTGACCCGGCGCGCCACCTCCTCGTCCAGGATGCGGGTGTTGAAACCGACGTTGGACCGGCCGGTCGGCGGGCAGTCGGAGCGACCGGAGACCGTCCACAGGCCCTGGGTCTCGGTGAGGGCGGCCTCGCCGTCGCGGCAGGCGCAGAAGGTGCGCCATTCCACGCCGCCGTCCTCCTCGCAGAAGCGCAGCTTGGGGTCCAGCTGCTTCATGTCCCGGAAGAACGCACGGTCGGCGGGCTGCTGGATGCGGAAGCCGACCTCCAGGCGGCGGAAGGCGTGCGCCTCGGTCAGCGTGTTGAGGCTGAGCGGGCCGAACCGGCCGCTGGCCAGGAGCAGCCGGCGGGCGACGACCTCGGACTCCTTGCCGCCGGTGTCGCGCAGCACCAGCCGGAACTCGTCGGCGATCGGGTCGTAGGCGGTCTTCACGATTTCGGTGCCGGTGATGACGGTGGCGTCGTTCGCGCCGACCATGTCCTGGGTGAGCCGCAGGCGGGCCTCCAGCGAGAGGTAGTCGGAGGGGTACTCCTTGAGCACCCACTCGCCGGAGCCCACGGTGTAGGCCGTCGGGTCGGACGGGAACGGCGGGGTGTCCAGGCCGTAGGAGCCCAGGAGTTCGCAGGTCCAGTCGTAGGCCGCGCGGAGGTCGTCCGTACGGGGCAGGGTCCACAGCTCGCTGGCCGACGGGAAGAAGGAGAACTTGCCGTCGGAGAAGAGGCCGGCGCCTCCGTGGCCGCGGGTCAGGTCCTCGGCCGCGTAGCGGTCGCGGTCGGTGACGGGCTTGCCGCCGTCGACGAGCGCGACGCTGTACGCCGATCCGGCGAGGCGCTGGGCGGCGGCGAGTCCGGCCGGGCCGGCGCCGACGATGACGAGGTCGAAAGTGTTCACGATGCTCCAGACAGGACAGGGGGACCGACCGCGGCCGGGCAGCGGGAAGCGCGCGGGTGGGCGGCGGTGCGGTGCGATGGGGTGCGCAAGCGGTGCGCGGTGTGCGGATTCGGTGGTGGCCCGGCGGGCCGCCGCGGTCAGTCGAGGAGTTCCTCGAGATCCGGCAGGCAGTCGCCGCAGCCGGTGTTGGCGCCGGTGGCGAGGCGCAGGGCGGGGATGTCGCGGACGCCCGAGCACTTCGCCGCCAGGATCACGCTCTCGGGGACGTGGGCACACAGGCAGATCAGCGGGTCGTCGGGAGGGCACAGCGTCATGACCGGTCCTCCGTGGCCTCGCGCAGCCGGCCGAGCGCCCGGTCGAGCACGTCCGCCATGACGTCCAGGTCCTGATCGTCGATGACGAGCGGCGGATGGATGTTGATCACGTCGGGGGCCATCCCGGTCGAGGCGACGATCAGCCCGGTGTCCGGGTCGGCCGTCAGGCACAACTGCCGCAGGGCGGGCGCGTGGTCGCCGGTCAGCACCAGGCGCGCCGCGCCGCCGAAGGCCCGGAAGTCGCGCACGAGGTCGGGGTGGGCGGTCCGGAGCTTCTCCAGCCGGGCCGTCATCCGCTCGGCGAGCCGGTCCATGTCCCCGGCCGGGTCCGCCCAGCCGTCCCAGCGGTCCAGGACCGCGCGGGTGACCCCCAGCGCGTGCGGGATGCCGATGTAGGTCGAGGAATGGCTGCCCGGCCGGTACGTCGCCGGGTCGGCGAGCGGTTCGCGGGCCCAGACGGCGCTCAGCGCCGCGGCGCCGTTGGTCAGGGCCTTGCTGGCGACCACGACGTCGGGGGTGACACCGGCCCGCTGGAACCCCCAGCGCGGACCGGTCCGGTGCATGCCGGTGAAGATCTCGTCGGCGATCACCACGGCACCGTTGCGGCGCGCGTGGTCCACGGCCGCGCGCAGCAGGGCGTGGTCGGGCTCCGCCATCCCGCCGACGTTCTGTACGGATTCGAAGACGAACGCGCTCACCTTGCGGGAGAAGCCCATGCCGCCGACGCCGGAGAGTTCCGAGCCCCAGCGGGTGGCCGCCGCGACGCAGCCGGTGGTGCATCCGCCGGCGGCGCGGGCGGCGGCGTGCGGGCAGCGTCCGCAGTCCGGGCTGGGCAGGCGCACCACTTCGAGGCCCCACGCCGCGAGGAGTTCGCGGTAGCGGGGGCTGGAGCTGAGCATGCTGGTGACGCCGGACCTGCCGTGGAAGGCTCCTTCGAAGACCACGACGGTGCCGGGTCCGACCGCGCTGAACGCGATGCGCAGGGCGGTCTCCATGCCCTGGGCGCCGCCGAGGTCCAGTTCCACCCGGCCCGGAGCGCCGACGGCCTCGCCGAAGAGCGGCTCCAGCCGCTGGAGGACGTCGAGCCGCAGGTCGGACTCGCAGAACGAGGGCAGCGCGGGCATGTCCTCGCAGTACGCGAGCGCGTCCCGCAGGATCCGCTTGTCGTAGCCCCAGGCGACAGTGCCGTTGGCCGCCTCGGCGTCGAGGTGGCGGCGGCCGTCGGCGGCGTACAGGTAGCTGCCCTCGGCGCGGACGAAGCGCGGCACGTGGGCGGCCCGGTAGATGAGGTTGCCGGCGCCGGCGTAGGGGGGGACGGTGGCGGTCATACGGCCACCGCCCGCCGCGGCGCGTCGTGCGCCGTCCCGGTGCGCCAGGCGTCGGCCCGCGTCGTGGGGATGATCGGGAGGACCCCTTCCTCGTTGCAGTGGATCCAGCTGGTCAGCACGGTGAGCACGTCCCAGCGGGCGTCGGTGTCCGGGAGCGGGGTGGTGCGGAGCACGCGGAGCCACTCCTCGACGTGTGCGGGGCCGGGCAGGTCGCGGGCGCAGGCGCCCCACGGCCCGGCCAGGCCGGTCAGCCGGCCGAGGCTGGCGGTGACGTCCAGGTCGTGGGCGGGGATCTCGGCCTCGGCGGTGCGCAGCAGTGCGGTCACCGTCTCCCCGGCCGCGGCCGGGTCGGCAGCCTCGGTGCCGAGGAGCGGACCCGCGCACCAGGACCAGCCGGTCTGGTACGAGAAGAGCTGCAACTCCCGCGCGACGTCGATCGGTTCGTCGGCGGTGTGGATGAAGTTCAGCAGTCCGTTGACCCGCCCGATCCGGGTCCGCAGGTCCCCGCTGCGTGCGGCGGAGGGCTCGGCGGATCCCTTGGCGGCGGTCAGGCGCACGCTGGCCGGTACGTCGCGTGCCGCGTCGCGGTCCTCCAGCAGGACGAGCACGGCGGGGCCGCAGGAGAGCAGCGGGTCCACCAGCGCGATCCGCTGGGCGGACGCGGCGTTGAACTGGTAGCGCCACAGTTCACGGACGAGCAGCGGGTCGAAGCGCACGGTGGTCGCCGCGACCGGGTGCCAGCCGAGCGACCTCAGGATGCCGAGGATGAGTTCGCAGCGTCGTCCGGCGACGGCGTCGGGCTTGAGCACGACGAAGGTGTGCCGGTGGAGCGCGTCGGTGGCGAGGGCCGGGGCGAGCGCGGCGAGCGCCTCCCGCATGTAGGGGTCGCGGCGGTAGGCCTGTGCCTTGCGGGGGTCCCGGGTCAGGGCGTCCAGGGCCCGGGGGCCGATGGCGGAGTACGACACGCTCTCAGCTCCCCTCGGGTATGGATGCCGCGGTCAGCCGCATGCCGCCCAGCGGCAGGGGGGCGCCGTCGGCCAGGACGACGGCGCTTGCGTCGGGGTGTGTCCCGGCGGCCAGGGCGAGCGAGCCGGCGGCGAAGGCCCGCACGCTCCACTCCAGGCAGGGCCGGTCGCTGAGGCGCTTTTGGTCCAGTTCCTGCGCGCGGGCGTCGACGCCCGGCCGGACGGGGACCGGCGGGCCCTGGCACAGGACGGCTCCGCCGTCGTGGGTGCCGTCGACGAGGAAGCAGGAGGTCCGGGTGGTGGTGTGACCGAGCCGCATGGCCGTGGCCACCGCGTCGTTGCCGATCAGCACGCGGCGGTTCTCGCCGTCGAGGACGGTGAGGTCACCGGGATGCTGGTTGATCATCCGGCCGTGGTAGCGGGTGAGCAGGTTCCCCTCGATCCAGCGGTGGTAGGCGAGGACGACGAGGTCCAGCTCACCGTTCTCCCGCTCCCAGGCGGCCATCCGGGCGTCCAGCCCGTCGTGCCACTGCCGGGCCCGTCGCCGGTACTCGGCACGGGCTTCGGGGGTCGTGGCCGCCGAGGCGGTTCCGCAGCGGGCGTCGAAGTCCCCCGGCCACGCCTCGATGCCGTGTTCCCTGGCGAGGGCCAGCGCCGGGGAGCGGGTGCCGTGCGAGGCGACGAGGGCCACCTGGAAGCGGTCCCGCTCCCGGTGTTGCAGGTCGATCAGCGTGCGCAGGTTGGCGCCGGTGGCGGAGACGAGCACGCCGATCCGCAGCGGTCCGTCGGCGCCGCCGGTGCGCCGCAAGAGGGGGGTGGGTCCCGCGGCCGGCATCAGGCGGCGTCCGCGACTGCGAGGGAGGCCCACTGCGCGTGGGTGGCGGCGAGCATGCCGTCCGGCACCTGGCCCGCGTCGAGGGGGGTGAGCCCGAAGGCGCGGTGGGCGGTGCCGGCGGCCAGGTCCCACAGGCCCGCGCCCTTGATGTCGTGGTCCATGGCGTTGCGCACCTGCTGGGCGAGCGGCTGCGAGCCGGCCGCGACGATGCCGCCGTCCTGGTACCACAGGCCGTTCTCCGCGCCTTGGGTCAGGTCCTGGCCGCCCAGGCGCGCGGAGTCGCAGCGGTCGGTCATCATCATGGAGTTGTCCAGCCCCATGAGGCTGACCGCGCGGCTGGCGATGGCCAGGTCGACGTGCTCGCCGTCGAAGTTGATGCAGGCGGCGATGCGGCCGGCGGCGGCCTCCCGCATGATGGCCGCCGGCACGGGTCCGGCGATCTCGTCCATCGCGTCCAGGGTCCAGCCCGGCAGGTCGTACGAGGCGAGGGTCGCCCCACGGGCCTCGCGGGCCCTGGTGGTCCGGAAGGCGTGCCGGATGTTGAGCGGCATGTCGTTGAAGAGGTGGTCGGTCACGACCCGCGCGCCGGCGCCGTTCCACTCGGCGTCCCAGGCGATGTCGACGATGTCCTTCACCAGGTGGGCGCTCAGGCGCGGGTCGGTCCGGGTGAAGTGGCCGAGCGCGGGCCGGACCCCGTGACCGAGCAGCATGGGGACGACCCACTCGAACCCGGGGTGGCGGGCGTACGTCTGGCCGTGGAAGTCGGAGGCGGCCGAGAAGGCGTCGGGCGAGAGGACCATGTAGCAGAGCCCGTACTCACCGAGCCGGGCCAGCCGCTCCCACTCGGAGCGGGTCGGCGCCCAGACGGTGTCGGCCGGGGTGCCGCCGTGGCTGGACAGCAGCGGGCCCTCCAGTGCGACGCCGACGACGTGCGGGATGCGGCCGGCCCGACGCATCGCGTCGTAGCGGCGCATGAAGCGCTCGAACTCGCCGAGCCGGTGGTGGTGCAGGTACAGCGTCGGGATGCTGAGGACCCCCTCCCGGGCGCAGATCTCCTCCAGGAGTTCGAGGTCGAGCAGGGAGAACTCGGAGAAGTCCACGCCGGCAAAGCCATGGCAGTGGACCTCCACCGGAAGCAGCGGGGTGTGGGTCTGCTCGGCGGGGCCAGACGGGTTCGCCATCGATCATCCCTCTTCGTGTTCTTCTACGGGTTCTGTCAAGAAACCTTTGACAAGAGTTGCCTACATGGGCGGATGGCTTTGACAATACCACCGCCCCATTTCCTGGCAAGAGCATGTCCAGATTCGACATAGATGCAGGTGTAAGCCGTCTCGACAGCTCTGGCAGAGCTGTCAATTAACTCGCCGCAAGCCTTGACTGCCTTGCCAAACTTGCCTACGTTGACCTGGAAAGCAGTGTCAAGGGAGTCGGAGGAGAGCCTGTGCGGCACCAGCTCGTGGTCTTCGACAACAGCGGCGTCCTCGTGGACAGCGAGACCCTCGGCAACCGCCTCCTCGCCGAGATGCTGACCACCGAGGGGGTGGCGACGACCTTCGCCGACGCCGTCACGCACTACCTGGGGAAGTCCCTCGCCGACGTGCTCACCACGGTCCGCCGGCGTACCGGCACCGGGCTCCCGGACGACTTCGGCGCCCGGTTCCACACCCGCCTCTTCGACGTCTTCGAGCGGGAACTGACGGCGATGCGGGGGGTCCACGAGGTACTGGACGACCTCGACGACCTGGGCGTGCCCTACTGCGTCGCCTCCAACGACACGGCGGACCGGGTGCGGGTCACCCTCGGGCTCACCGGGCTCGACCGGCGACTGGCCGGCCGGGTCCTCGGCGCCGACCTCGTGGCCCGGCCCAAACCCGCCCCCGACCTCTTCCTCCTGGCCGCCGAGCGCTTCGGCGTCGCTCCCGGCGAGTGCCTGGTGATCGAGGACAGCCCCCGCGGGGTCACCGCCGCCCGCGCCGCCGGTGCGACCGTCCTCGGCCTGGCGTCCCTCACTCCCCGGGCGCGGCTCGCCGACGCCCACCGCGTGCTCGGCTCCCTGACGGAGCTGCGCCCGCTGCTCCCCGCCCTGTGCACCGCCCCGAACTTCCTGGAAGCCCGCGCATGAGCGATGACCGCCGCCTCGGCCTGCACGTCCTCGACCTCGACGGGACGCTGCTGCGCTCCGACGCCACCCTCAGCCCGTACGCCCGCGACGGACTCAACGCCCTGCTGGACGCGGGCACGGCGCTGACGGTGGCCAGCGCCCGCAGCGCGGTGGCCATCCGCGGACTGCTCGCGGGCGTCCGGCTGACCCTGCCCGTCATCGAGCTGAACGGTGCCTTCCGCACCGACCCCGCCACCGGGCACCACCTCGCGCACGCCACGCTCGGCCCGGATGCGGCGGCCACCGCCCTGGACGCGCTCGCCCGGCTGGCCGCGGAGCCCGTGCTGACCACCTGGGACGGCTCTGCCGACCACGTGCTGCACGGCCCGTGCGGCGACCCCGCGACCGCCTGGTACATCGCCGAGAAGCGGGCGTACGCCGATCCACGGCTCGGCTCGTACCGGGACCCGTACGCCGCGGTCGCCGGGGTGCGCACCGCCGCCCTCATCGCCTTCGTCCCCGACGAGGAGGCCGCGGCCGCGACCGCGGCGCTCGAAGCGGAACTGGACGGCACGGCCGGTGTGATGGCCGCCGCCAACCGCTACGTCCCCGGCTGGACCGAGATCCAGATCGCGCACCCCGAGGCCGAGAAGGGCCTCGCGGTGCGCCGGCTGGCCCGGGACGCCGGACTCGCCGGCGCCCGGCTCACCGTCTACGGGGACCACCTCAACGACCTGCCGATGTTCGCCGTCGCCGAGCGCACCGTCGCCCCCGCCAACGCCCATCCGCACGTCCTGGCCCGGGCGTCCGTCGTCACCGCCTCCAACGACGAGGACGGCATCGTCCGGTACCTGCTCGACGGGGCCGCGCCGTGCTGATCGTCCTGGAAGGCATCGACGGCAGCGGCAAGACCACCGTGGCCCGGCTGGTCGCGGACGCCCTCGCCCCGGGCGGCACGGCCCCCGCCGGCAAGAAGCACATCGGCGCCGCCGACCCGGCGACCGAGGCCCGCGCCGCGGTGCTGCGCGACCTCATCTGGTCCTCCCCCGAGGAACAGGGCGACACCTACGGGGCCGCTCACTGGATCCTGCTGATCGCCTCCTGGTACGCGGGCCTCGCCCGGCTCCGGCCGGGTCTGGCCGACCCGGACGCGGAGTCGCTCACGGTGATGGACGGCTGGTACTACCGCAACATCGCCAAGACCCTGGTCCGCGAACCCCTGGACGCCGGCTGGGTCGCATCGCTCTTCGCGCCCGTGCCGGAACCCGCTCTGACCGTCCTGCTGGACGTCGACCCGGACGTCGCCTGGTCGCGCCGCGACACGTTCAAGGAGACCGAACTCGGCCGCTGGGACGGGTACACCGGTCCGGCACGCGAGTCCTTCCGCGGCTACCAGTCGGTCGTCCGACGCGAGTTGCTGCGGATGGCGGCCGAGCGCGACTGGCTCGTCCTGACCCCGCACCCGAACGATCCGCCGGCGCGCACCGCGGCGGCCGTGGTGGCCGCGGTGGCCGCGGTGGCCGCGGTGCGCGCGCTGAGGAGAACCCCATGAGCCCCACCCGTGACGTGGTCGGCACCTCCGACCTCGACATCTTCGCCGACACGCTCGCCGGCGGCGCCGGCGGACGGCGCCCGGCGGACCGGCCCGACCGGCTGCCCGTCGCCACCTCCCCGCTCGCCCTGCGCATCCGCAGGGCCTACGAGGAGACGCGCATCGCCGCCGGCCGCGGCGCCCGAGAACCGCTGGCCGCCCGGGGCGGGCCGCTGCCCGAACCCCTCCCGTACCAAGGAGAAACCGTGATCGACTACCTCGACCAGCTCACCGTCGACTGGTCCGACTTCGAGAGGGCGGGTGAGATCACCCGCGACGTCGTCCACCGCCTCGCGGACGACAAGGAGACCCTGCGGGCGCTCGTCTACGGCGTGGAGGACAAGCCGGAGCTGCTCGCCATGTGCGAGCGCCACCAGCTGCTCGACTACATCGTCCTGTACGACGCGCTGGACCGCGGCGTCCGGCTGCGCCTGCACATCTCCACCGAGGACCACTTCGACCGCCCGCACGACCACCGGTTCTCCTTCTCCAGCCGCATCGTGACGGGTGGTTACACCCACACCTGGTACCACATGGACGGCGACCTCTACGCCGGCGGCCCCGACCCGCAGGCGCGCCAGTACCTCAGCCGGCACAACCCCGACCCGCGCGCCGAGGGCCTGCTGGACCGGCTGACGCCGCACATCGTCCGCCGCGAGGAGCCGGGCAGCTGCTACACGCTGCACCACAGCGCCATCCACACCACCTTCACCACCCCCGACACCGTCTCCCTCTTCCTGCGCGGACCGGTCGAGAAGGACCGCTCCGTGATCATGGACAAGGCGGAGGGCACCCTGTGGTGGCGCTTCGGCCGCGAGAACGAGCCCGAGCAGCGGCGCGAGCAGAAGGCCATGGGCCTCGACGCGTACCGGCAGATCCGCGAGCGGCTGGAGAAGCTCGGCGTCATCTGACGCCCGGCACGCCCCTTCCCCACCAGCACCGGACGAACCGGTGCCCTCCACAGGAGACAACCACCACGATGACCATCGAGACGGCAGACCGGGTACACGTCAACAACACCGTCGTCGAACTCTTCGAGAGCGTCGGCCCCATCGACTGGGACGACCTGCCCGCCGCGGCGGAGCTGACCCAGCGGCTCATCCGCGAGTTCGCCGCCGACAAGGCCCTGTTCCGCAGGCTCCTGCTGGCCGTCGAGCACGACCCGTACCTGTGGGCCAAGTGCGAGGAGGACCTGGTCGAGGACAAGATCGTGCTCTGGGACGACGTGGACAAGGGCTTGCGCATCAGGCTCCGGATGTCCACCGACCACCAGCAGCAGCTCGCCCACAACCACCGCTTCTCGTTCACCAACCTCGTACTGCGCGGCACCTACCTGCACCGCAACTACGTGGCCCGCAACGGCTTCGACGAGAACACCCTGCCGGACGACGTCCAGCCGCAGATGCTGCACGAGGACCGTGCGGGCGAGTGCTTCACCATCCACCACAACGCCCTGCACTCCACGCCCTTCACCGAGCTGGGCACCATCTCCCTGGTCCTGCGCGGCAATCCGGTCAAGGACCGGGCGCCGGTCATGTTCAAGGAGGCCCGCGGCCGCGACGAGGCGCTGCGCCGGTTGCAGGACGGCCCGGACGCCGGGCGCGGCGAGCTGTCCGAGATCGAGCCGGACACGGCCGAGGTCGGCACCATGTTCTGGCGCGTCGGGGAGGACCGCGAGTCCGACGAGCGCCGTGCCGAGCGTCGGATGACGAAGGAGAAGTACCACTACTGGTGCCGCCGGCTGGAAGAGCTGGGGATCATCTGAATGGCCATCCGACGGGTCACCCCGGGGCGGGGGGCGGTGCGCTACGGGCTCATCGGCCCCGGCTCCCACGCGCAGGAGAACCTGCTGCCCGCCCTGGCGGAGCTGGACGCAGCCGTGCTGACCGCCGTGGCGGCCCGCCGGCCCGATGCGGCTGCCGAGGCGGCCCGGCGCTGGGGCGCCGAGCTGTGGACCGACGACTGGACCGACCTGGTCGACGGCGACGGCGGCCCCGCCGTGGACTGCCTGGTCGTGGCCGGCTCCCCGGCGCTGCACGCCGAGGTCCTCGAACGCGGCCTCGCCGCGGGCATCAGTGTCTTCGCCGAGAAGCCGCCCGCGCCCGACACGGCCACGCTGGAACGGCTGGTCGCCGTCGAACGGGCCGCGCCGTCCGGCACGGTGGCCTTCGTCGGCTTCAACTTCCCGTACGGCCAGTCCTACCGCAAGCTCCGCGACACGCTGCGCCCGCACGGGACGCTGCGCACCCTGGACGTGCGGATGGTCTCGGCCAAGCCGGCCTCGCCCGTCTGGGGCAGCGCCACGGTGGAGGACAGCCTGCTGCAGGGTCTGGGCACCCATGCCGTGGACCTGGCCCTGCGGGAAATGGGCGTCCCCGACCGGATCACGGCCCGGCGCGCCGACATCGACGCGCGCAGGCGTGCGTTCCGGATCCTGCTCGAGTACGCCGACGGGCGGCTCGCCACCCTCCTCGTGGGCAACTACTCCAACCGCCTGGAATACCGGTGCGAGCTGGTGACCGACGAGGGTGTGGTCGGCTGCCTCGACCACTTCAACACGCTGACCGTCGCCCGTCCGGCGACGGCCCCCGGCACCGGCTTCCTGGACGGCAAGGAGACGCTCCGCTACGACTGGCCGGGACGCCGCGGCGGCTACGGCCGCACCGGCTACGCCACCGAACTGGAGAGCTTCCACCGGAGCGTCGTACGGGGCGGGCCCGGTGACTCCCCGCTCTCCTCGTGCCTGGACGTGTACCGCGTACTCGACGAAGTCCGCCGCCAGACGGGGGTACCCGCGTGACGCCCGCCTCCACGTCCCTGGCGGGGCGCACCGCGCTGGTCACGGGCGGCGGCAGCGGCATCGGCCGGGCCGTGGCGATCACCCTCGCCTCGCTCGGCGCCCGGGTCGCGGTCAACCACCCGCCCGGCGCAGCCGCGGACCCGCAGGACGGGGCGCACCTGCCCGACGACTGCTGCGCGGTGGCGGCGGACGTCCGCGACCGGGAACAGGTGGCTGCCATGTTCCGTACGATCGGGCGGCGTTGGGGCCGGCTCGACATCCTCGTCAACAACGCGGGCGTGTTCCCGCGCACCGCGGTCCTGGACATCGACGAGACGGGCTGGGACCTCGTCCTCGACACCAACCTCAAGGGCGCCTTCTTCTGCGCCCAGGAGGCGGCGGCGATGATGGTTCCGCGGCGTTCGGGCCGGATCGTCAACGTGGCGTCGAGCGCCGCCCTCACCGGGTCGCCGAAGGGCGCCCACTACGCGGCGAGCAAGGCCGGGCTCATCGGCCTGGGCAAGTCGCTGGCGCGTGCGCTCGGCACATACGGCATCACGGTGAACACGGTCGCGCCGGGTGTGACCCGGACGGCCCAGCCCGGCCTGGACGAGGAAGGTTTCGAGGCCGAGGGCCGGAAGATCCCGCTCGGCCGCGTGGCCCGGCCGCAGGACGTGGCGGACACGGTCGCCTTCCTCGCGGGTGACGCCGGCGCGTACCTGACCGGTCAGACGCTGGGAGTCAACGGCGGGACGGTGATGGTGCCGTGAGCGGCCCGCGGCAGGCCGCTGGCGCCACGGCGGGCTCCGTCCTCGCGGAGCTGACCGAGCACGCGGGCGGCCCGCTCGAACGGGTGCGGGCCAAGCTCTCGCCGGTGCTGCACCCGTGGCTGCGCCGCTTCGTCGAGCTGTCGCCGTACGTCGTGGTGGCGAGTTCGGACGGGAACGGGCGCTGCGACGCCTCTCCCCGCGGTGGCGTCCCCGGCTTCGTCCGGGTCCTGGACGAGCGGACGCTCTTCCTCCCCGAGGAGTCCGGCAACCGCCTGCTGCAGACCCTGCGGAACCTGGAGCAGAGCCCCGGGGTCGGGCTCCTCTTCCTCGTACCGGGCGTGCGGGAGACCGCCCGGGTCAACGGCCGGGCCGAACCGCTGGCGCGCAGCGACCCGCGGTGGGAGTCCCTGCCCCTCGGCGTCGAGGAGCGGGAGCGCCTGGCCTGGGGCTCCCTCGTCCATGTCGAGGAGGCCTATTACCACTGCGGGCGCGCGAGCCGGTTCGCCGACCTGTGGGACACCGGCCGGATCAACCGCAACCAGACGGATCCGCCGCTGAGCAAGCGGCCGGCCGTGACGGCAGGAGGGGAGAATCATGTGCGGCACGGTCGGCCTGTTCATGGGGTGTTCGGCGGTCAGCCTGTGCCCGAAACAGGCGCTGTTCGCCCGGCGGGATGACACGGGAGGCAACGACGGGGGCGATGCCGGCCGGGACGGGGACGGTGAGGACGGGGCACAGACGTACGTCAGCCCGTTCCGCACCTGGTACGAGCGGGCCACCGTGCGCTCCGCCGAGCGGCGCCGGCTCGGGCCCCTGACCGACGGTCAGGACTTCTTCGCACCGGAGCTGGTGCCACTGGCCGGCCATCCGCTGATCGCGGGGCTGCGCGGCGAACGGCCCGGGGTCTACCGCGAGGTACTCGTGCGGCACCTGTACCGGTACCTGGACTTCACGGCGAAGCTGGAACACCTGGTGGTCAACCGGACGGTGCTCGGCATCGCGCACGGCACGATCGGGGTGCGGGTGCCCGAGGCCATGCGGCTGGACGCCTTCAAGATCTACTGCGACGAGGCGTACCACGCGCTGTTCTCGGCGGACCTCGCGGCCCAGGTGCGCGAAGCGACCGAGGTCCGCGCGGATCTGGCGCAGGTGCCGTACTTCGTCACGCGCCTAGAGCGGTTCCTGGAGGAGACGCCGGACGACCTGGCGGCACTCACCGAGATCCTCTTCGTCATCGTGTCGGAGACTCTGATCACGGCTCAGCTTTCGGAGATGGGCAACGATCGCAACGTCGCCCCGGCGGTTCGCGAGACGGTGCGCGACCACGCGCTGGACGAAGGCCGCCACCACGCCTATTTCGCCATCTTCCTGCGTCACCTGTGGGGTCAGCTGACGCCGGCCACCCGCCGCCGCGCGGCACTTCGGGTGCCGCGGTTGATCCGTATTTTCACGGACCCCGACGTCCCGTCGGTGGAAAAGGAGATCGTCGGTTACGGGCTCCCCCGTGACGACGCCAAACAGATCGTCGCCGAATTGTTTCCGGATGCGTCCGTCACCGCTTACGCGAAGAGCGTCGCGCAGCAGACGGTCCGGCATTTCGCGTCGGTCGGGGCACTGGACGACGAGCAGGTGCGCGCGGAGTTCGCCGCGTACGGACTGCTCTGAGGCAAGGACAGAAGGACAGGCTGATGAACCATGTGATCACCGCCGAGGACGGCCCGCGCCTCCTCGGCCTGTTGCGCGAGCAGGGGCTGCTGCCGGACGGGTACCGGTGCGTGTACGCGGCCGGCTCTTTGGTGCGCGGCTGGGGCAACGAGACGAGCGACCTCGACCTGTACGTGGTGTCCGACGCGCCGGGCGCGCCGCACGGCGTGGAGGACTTCCACCCCGTGGCCCTGACCCCCGACCGCGTGCCGGTGGCGGTCCCCACCCTCGGGGACCGGCGCGGGGACGTCGAGTACTGGTCCGCGGACCAGGTCGGGCAGTTGCTGGCGAAGGTCTCCTGGGAGGCGTACCGCAGCGAACGCGACAGCGGCGCCACCGTGAGCCAGGTCGAGCGCGACGCCCTGGTCAAGCTCGGCCACGCGGTGGCCCTCGACGGTGCCCCGTGGCTGGCGCAGGCACAGCGACAGCTGCGGTCGTCCGCCTTCGGCCGGACGATCGCCGCCCGGAGCCTGGATCTCGCCGACACCTTCGCCGAGGACGCGCTGGGTCAGCTGGGTTCGGGGGACGCCGAAAGCGCGGTGCTGACCGCGAAGCTCGCCTTCGGGTACGCCGCGGACGCGCTGCTGGCCCACCACGGGGAGTACGGGACGACGGCCAAGTGGCGGTCGAAGAAGTACCGGGCCGCGGCGCCGGCCGTGCTGCCCTTCGAGCGGTACTGGCGGATCGAGACCATGCGCGACTACGACCCGGGTGACCCGGGCCGCTGGATCGAGGACGTCATCGGTTGTGTGCGGCGCGTCTCGATGGAGGTGGAGGTCTGATGGCGGCGGAGGTCCACGACCACAGCGTGCCCCGGCAGAATCTCGAAGTCCGGATCCGGTCCACGGGGGGCACCATCCTGCTCGCCCGGTACGACCAGGCGTACGAGCTGCCCGAGGTGGCGGCGTTCATCTGGCGGCGCGTCAACGGCTGCGACCGGGTCGAGGACATCTCGCGGGCGGTCGCCGAGCACTACGGCATCGACGCCGGCACGGCCCTCGCGGACACCGCGGAAATGCTGGAGTGGCTGCGGGGCGAGGAGCTGGTCCTGCTCGGCGACTGAGCCCGCCCCTTCCGAATTCTCGCCCGGAAAACAGGCGGGAAAAGCCGTTCTCGAAATTCGGGAACGGCTTGGAGGCGTTTCCCGGAATTCCCTGGGAAATAATTTTCCGGACGGGGTTGCAATGGCTCCGGAATTCCGCCTAACATCAGCACATGACGCCGCACCGGATCAGCCGGGGCAGCGGAAACCGATAATAAATGAGGTGTTTCGTATGAAGCAGTACAACAAGCCGCAGGCGAAGAAGGTCGACTTCTCCCGCGTGATGATGAACAACCGCTAATTACCAGCGGACCGGGGCGCCTCTTCACCATCAGAGGCGCCCCTTGTCTTTTCACCAGACCTTTCACCAGGTTTTTCACCCAGTTTTCACCCATGTTTTCACCCCCCACCGGAAAGGAACGGGAGCATGTGCGGACTCGGCGGTCTCGCTCGCATCGACGGGCAGGACCTCGGTGTCGAAGCCGACGCGATCCTGGCGACCATGGCCCGCACGCTGGCGCACCGCGGGCCCGACGAGGAAGAGCTGCTGCGCCGGGGGAAGGTCGGCATGGCGTTCACCCGGCTGTCCCTGGTGGACCCGGAGAACGGTGGCCAGCCGCTCTACAACGAGGACCGGTCGGTCGTCCTGATCGCCAACGGCGAGGTCTACAACCACAAGGAGCTGGCGGCCACGCTGCCGGCCGGGACGCGTTTTCGTACCGGCTCGGACTGCGAGGTGCTCGTCCACCTCTACCAGCACAAGGGCCTGGACTTCCTCGACGACGTCCGCGGCATGTTCGGCCTCGTGCTGTGGGACAGGCGCCGCGACGTCCTGCTCCTCGCGCGCGACCACTTCGGGGTCAAGCCGCTCTTCTACACCCGTGACGACCGGCGGATCGCCTTCGCCTCCGAGATCAAGGCGCTCTTCGCCGACCCGGCCACCCCGCGCCGCGTCGACTGGGACGGCGCCCTGGTCAACCCGACCGTGACGTCCGCTCCCTCGCTGGACCTCGCCGCGCCCGCCACCTACTTCGAGGGCGTGGAGTCGGTCCCGGCCGCCACCATCCTCGAAATAGACCTGCGCGACGGCGCGACCCGGCGCCACGCCTACTGGACGCTGCCCGACTTCGACGGGGACTCGACCCGCACCGACGAGCAGATCATCGGCGACTTCCGCGAGCTGCTCGCCGACTCGGTGCGGGCCTGCGCCACCGCGGACGTGTCCATCGGACTCTTCCTCAGCGGCGGCGTCGACTCCGCCGCGGTCGCCGCCCTCGCCGCGGGCACCACGGAGCTGCGGACCTTCTCCGTGCTGAGCGGCTCGACCATGGTCAACGGCGACGCCATGCACGCCCGGATGGTCGCCGACAAGCTCGGCGTCGCCAACCACCAGATCCGCTTCGACGCCTCCCACGTGCCCACGGCCGACGAGTGGAAGCGGCTGCTGTGGCTCACCGAGATGCCGACCTGTAGCCCGGAGCAGTACTACAAGCACGAACTCCACCGGTACGTCCGGGCCGAGCACCCCGAGATCAAGGCCATGCTGCTGGGCGCCGCCGCGGACGAGTTCTGCGGCGGCTACTCCACCACCACCTCCGGCGACGCCGGCTGGCGCGCTTTCGAGGACGCCCTGACCGGCATGGCCCGCCGCGGCCGCCTGGACAGCGGGCGGCCCCGGCTCGCGGCGTGGTGGGAGGGGGCCGAAGGCGGCCTGCTGACCGACGCGGCGCTCGACCTGGGCCGTGCCCTGCCGGGCCGCGACCCGTACGGCGCGTTCGTGGCGGCCAAGATGCGCGACGTCGAGCAGTTCAACTGCTGGCACGAGGACCGTACGGCGGCCGGCAGCGGCACCGAGGCCCGCGTCCCCTTCCTGGACCGGCGCCTGGTGGAACTCGTCGCGTCGATCCCGGCGGCCCGGCGCGAGCGCCTGCTGTGGGACAAGGCCATCGTCCGCCGGGCGGTCGCCGACCTGCTCCCGCCCGAGGTGACCTACCGCCCCAAGGTGCCCTTCTTCTACGGCGAGGGCGTGCAGCACACCCACCGTCCCTTCATCGAGATGCTCACCCGCGACGGCTCCGCGCTCGTCGAAGAGGCCCTCGCCACTGCGCGCGGCAAGGAACTGCTCGACGCGGACCGCGTCCGCGCCCTGCTGCGACGTCTGGCCGACGCCCCGCTCTCCGCTCACGTGGAGCGGCTCCTGCCGCTGCTCAACCTGTGCCTGCTCGACACGATGGTTGCCGAACTCCCGCCGCCGCTGGTCGAGTCCGCGGTGCTGTTGCCCGCAGTACGCCCCGCCCACCCGTTCACCGACTGGGACACCGAGGCACCGCGGATCGAGGAGCTGGTCTTCGCGCCGTCGCGCTGGTCACGGGAGAGCGTCCTCTGCCTGGCCGACCACGTCGAACTGCTCCGGGACGGTTCCGGCACCGCGTACCTCGCCGTCGAGGGCTCCCTGGAGTACGTGCTGGAGGATGACGCCCCGTGGACGGCCCTGCTGCACGCCCTCGACGGCACCCGGACCCTGGCGCAGGTCTGCGCCGGCCTGGACACCCACCCCGAAGCCTTCCGGCAACTGCTGGACGACTCCCTCGACCTCGGCCTGCTGTCCCCGCGCACGCCTGCCGGGACCGGCGCAACACCCCACGAGTGAGGTAGGAACCTTGATGACCACCGACTTGGCGATCGAGGCCGTGGACCTTGCCCGCTCCTACCGGACGCGCACCGGGTGGCTGAAACCCCAGCGCAAGACGATCGATGCCGTCCGGGGCGTCTCCCTGGCCGTGGGACGGGGAGAGCTGTTCGGTCTGCTCGGCCCGAACGGCGCGGGCAAGACCACCACGATCAAGATGCTGAACACGCTGCTGCTGCCCACCGCGGGCAGCGCCCGCATCCTCGGGTACGACGTCGCCCGGCAGCCGCTGGAGGTGCGCCGGCGCATCGGCTACGTCTTCGGCGGCGACCGCGGCCTGTACGAGCGCCTGTCGGCGCTCGACAACCTCCGCTACTTCGCCGAGCTGTACGGGGTCGAACCCCGCGAGCAGCTCCCCCGCATCCACCAGCTCCTGGAACAGGTGGGACTGACGGGCCGTGAGAAGGAACGCGTCGAGGGCTACTCCCGCGGCATGCGCCAAAAGCTCCACATCGCACGCGGCCTGCTGCACCGGCCCGACGTCCTGTTCCTGGACGAGCCCTCGATCGGGGTGGACCCGGCCGCCGCGCGCGAACTGCGCCGGATGGTCGCTGACCTCGTCGAGGGCGGCACCACCGTGCTCCTGACGACCCACTACATGGCAGAGGCCGACGAGCTGTGCGACCGCATCGCGGTCATCGCCTCGGGCACGGTGCGGGCCGAGGGAACGCCCGACGAACTCAAGGACCGGGTGCGCAAGCTCGACGTCCTGGAGATCGAGGTGCACGACGCGATCGGGGAGGAGCACCTGCGGCTGCTCCGCGAGACCGGGGGGATCGAGCGGGCGACCGTCGAGACCAAGGGCACGATCGACGTCGTGACCGTCCACGCCCGGCCGTCCCACGCGAGCCACGCCTCGGTACTGGCCGCGCTCGGCGACCTGCGCACGGGCAAGGTGACCACCCGGGAGCCCACGCTGGAGGACGCGTACCTCTCCATCGTCAGCGACGCGGCGACGGCGGGGAGCGAGGGATGACGGCCTACGGCACCTCCCGCGGCCCGTACCGCTTCTGGCGGCTCATGGCGGTCGGCCTGCGCACCCACGTCCTGCACCTGTCCCGCTCCGGCGTCGAGCTGGTGATGGCCGTCTTCTCACCGCTCGTCTACGCGACGCTCGCGGTCTACCTGTTCCGGGCCGGCGACCACCCGGACCGGCTGCTCCAGGCGGCGGTCGGAGCCGGCCTGATGGGCGTCTGGTCCGCGGTGCTCTTCGGGGCCGGCGGCGCCATCCAGGAACAGCGGTGGATGGGTACGCTCGAGACGCTGGTGTCCGCGCCGACGCGTTTCTCGCTCGTCCTGATGCCGATCACCTTCGCCACCTCGCTCGTCGGCCTGTACTCGCTCGTGGCCACCGTGGTGTGGGGCGTCGTGGTCTTCGACGTCCCCTTCGCACCGGCGTCGCCGTGGCTGCTCGCGCCGGCCATGCTGGTGTGCGTCGTGGCGCTGGGCATGATGGGCATCCTCATGGCGGCCACGTTCGTGCTGCTGCGCAACGCCAACGCCCTGGCCAATGCCCTGGACTACCCCGTGTGGATGTTCTCCGGCGTGCTCGTCTCGACGGCGTCGCTGCCGCAGTGGACGCGCCCGATCACCTGGGTGCTCCCGACGAGCTGGGCCGCCCGGGCGGTGCAGGCGGCCACCGGCGGGGGCGAGGTCCTGAGGCCGTCGCTGGTGGCCCTCGGGCTCGGCGCCGGCTACGTGGGGCTGGCCCTGATCGCCCTCGTCTGGGTGGAACGCCGTGCCCGCAGCGCGGGCACCCTCACACTGACCTGAGCGCCGGAACACAGCGGAGACACAGCGATGACTGCACTGACGCGCGCCTTGCGCCTGACCTTCCACGGTGGCGGCCTGTCCTACCGTGCCCTGTTCAACTGGACCACCCCGCCCATGTTCATCGGCACCCTGCTGGTGAGCCCGCTGTTCCAGATCTTCTTCTTCGTCCACGTCGGACGGACCCTGGGCGTGGCCGACGACCGCTTCTACCTGTTGGGCAACGCGGTCCTGGCGACGAGCGTGCCCTGCGTGTACGGCGGGATCATGGCCGTGGCCAACGAGCGCCGGTACGGCACGCTGGGAGCGGTGCTGCTCAGCCCGCGCTCCCGGGGACTGATCTGGGGCGGCAGGGTCCTTCCGTACATCCTCAACGGGTTCGTCGTCATGGTCTTCATGATGGGCGCGGGCTCCCTGGCACTGGGCCTGCCGCTGCCCGCCTCGGCCCTGCTCGGCCTCGCGCAGGTATTCGTCGTCGCAGCGGCCTCCTGCGCCCTGTTCGGCCTGGCACTGGGAGCGCTGGCGGTGCGCATCCGGGACGTGTTCGTGATCTCGAACGCCGCCTTCACCCTGCTGATCCTCTTCAGCGGCGCGAACCTGCCGCCGGCGGCCATGCCGCACTGGATGAGCGCGATCGGGTCGTTCCTGCCGCTCTCGCACGCCATCACCGCGCTGCGGGCCCTGTTCGACGGCGGGTCGACCGCCGGGATCTGGCCAAGTCTCGGTGGTGAGGCGGCCGTTGCGCTGGGATGGGCGGCGGTGGCCTACGGATTGCTGCGCTTCTTCGAGTGGCGCAGCCGAGCGAACGCCGCATTGGACGTCATGTGACCTCGCGCGATACAAATCCTGCCAAATTCTTGACACTTTTTGCCACAGCGTGACGGGGTGGTTTAGCCTCTACCCAGCACGAATCGAGCAGACATCGAGCGATCCTCGAGCAGGCGCCACCTGCACGGGTTCCATTGCGCCTTTCGGTTGGCCGAATCGCGCGAGTCACGGGGGGTTTGGCAAGATGAAGGTGGTTCAATATGCGGTCGGCGCTCTCGCCGCACTGTTCACCGTCGCGGTCCTCGCAGGCGGGTCCGATTCCGGGCAGCACCCGCCCCGGACGGAAGTGCGGGCGGCAAGCGGCGCCGGTGTGATCGACTGGCCGTAACGGCCGGATATGAAAGACGCCGGTCGGTGCCCGAATTGCCGACCTGGGCAATATTTGCCAAAAGGTATCCCGATGTGAAATCATGCGGGGGTGGGTCATTGGCGACCCACCCCCTTTCTGGGTGTTGAATTCTATTCCCGGGAAGACAATGATGATCTTTCCGACAGAGGTGCAACGTGCTTGAGCAGCCTGGGTTCGGCAAGCGGCTGCGGCAGCTGAGGCAGCAGCGCGGAATCTCCCAGGTCGCCCTCGCCGGGACGGGAATGTCGGCCGCTTACCTGTCGAGGCTGGAATCAGGTGGCCGCCGCCCCACCGAGCGGGCCGTCTCCTATCTGGCGCAGCAGCTCGGAATCCCCGTCGAAATGTTCCAGGACGACCGGCCCGAGGACAGCCTCACCGAAGTGGTCGCCCTGATGGCCGCCGTGCCGGAAAGCGACTTCGACGCCGGTACCAGCAGGATGCTCGCCGAAAGCCTCGCAGCGGCCGGCGAGGCCGACGACCTCACCCGCTGGCACGCACTCGCCCAACTCGCGCGGGTGTACGAGGTGCTGGGTGACTTCCGCAAGGAACGCGACACCCTCCTCGAACTGAACGCGCTCGGCGAGAAGCTGGGCCGTGCGGCCCTCCAGAGCCGCGCCCGGATCCGGCTCGCCCACTGCGAACGCGACCTCGGCAATGTGAAGGCCGCCCGCGACGCGGTGACCGAGGCCCTCGGCTTCAGTGACGAACGGCGCGTGCGTGTCTCGGCCTCCGACTCGGTGCGGGCCCGGCTCCTGCTGGCATCCTGCCAGGCCGAACTCGGCGACCTCGCGGAAGCCGCCCGGCTGGTGGACGAAGTGTGCGAGTCGCTGCGCGGGTCGTCCGGCCCACTGGTGGCCCAGGCGTTCTGGAGCGCCGCGACGGTCGCTGCCCGGCAGGGCAACGACGCGCGCGCCGCGGAGTGCCTGACGCAGGCCATGGTCGCCATCGACAGCCGCGACGACCTCACCCTGTGGATGCGCCTCAGGCTCGCGGGCGCATCCCTGTCCCTGGCGTCCGATCCGCCCCGCGTGAGCGATGCCGAGGAGTACCTGGCGGCGGCCGAGCCCGCGATGAAGCTCATCGGCAGCTCCCGCCACCAGCAGGAACTGCGCTTCCTCCAGGCGAAGCTGGCCTTCCACCAGGACCGGGCGGACCGCACGGCGGAACTGCTCGCCGCGGGCGAGGACGACAAGAACCTGCTGTCCTACCGCGACCAGGTCCGGTACGACGTCCTGCGCAGCCTGGTCGCGCTGCGCTCGGGCGACCGCAACGCCCTCGACCGCCTGCGGGAGATCGCCGGCCAGGTCCAGGCGGTCAACATGCCGGATCTGGCGGCAGAGGTGTGGCGGACGGTCGCCCAGAACGCGATCTGAGTCCGGCGCCCGGTGCCCTGACGGCCACGGCCGGCGGGGCCCGCGCCGGGGACGGCTCTTACCGGGTGCCGGTGCCGGCCGGAGCTTCGCGTTCGGGCCGGTGACCGTGGACCGGGCGGGCCAGGTAGCCCGCCCTGCGCTCCACGGCGCCGGCTTCGACGCTGCCCGTCTCGGGCCACGGCAGGGTCTGCTGCTCGAAACCGGCTTCGACTCCGCTGTACACGGCCGCGGGCGGGCCCGCGCCCCCCGGCCCTTCAGGGTCACCACCGTGCCCCGCGCCGGCGGCGCCGGCCGGCGGCGCCGCCGTACCCGGGCAGGATCGTTACGCGGGGAAGCGCGGAGCGCGCATATCGTCGTCCCCCCAAGACCTCGTACGGATGCCGCTCGCGTGGGACGGCTCAGCCGCCGTCCGCTCGTGCCGGTGGTCCGCCGTTGTAGAAAGCAGCACTCGATGACAGCGCTCCCTTCGTGCTCCGCCCGCGTGGTCGTCCTCGGTGGTGGTCTGGCCGGCACCCTGGCCGCTGCGGCTCTCGCGCCGCACGTACGCGAAGTGCTGGTCCTGGAGCACGACTCGGTGCTTCCCGAGGCACCCGCACCCCGGCCGAGGCTCCCTCAGGCCGCCCACGCCCACATACTGTGGGCCGGTGGGGCCGACGCCATGGAGGAGCTGCTTCCGGGGGTGACGGCAGAGTGGCTCGCCGCCGGCGCCCACCGGATCCCGATACCCAACGGCATGGTGTCCTTCTCGCCGGCGGGCTGGTACCGCCGCTCGTGGCCCGACACCCACTACTTGATCGGGGCCAGCCGCAACCTCATCGACTGGGCCGTACGCGCGCGCGTCCTGCGGTTGCCGAACGTGCGGGTGCAGACCGGCTCTAAGGTCTGCGGCCTGGAAGGGGACGCGGCCCGGGTGCTGGGCGTGGTCGTCCGGGACGCGCAGGACGAGCGGCGGCTCGTCGCGGCGGACCTCGTCGTCGACGCGACGGGCCGCGGTTCGAGGAGTACCCGGTGGCTGCGGGACATCGGCGGCCCCGAGGTGCGCGAGACCGTCGTCGATGCGGGGGTCCGTTACGCGAGCCGCAGGTACCGGGCGCCGGAGGGGGCCGAGACCAACTGGCCGGTGATCCACATCCCTGCCGACCCGCGCCAGGACCGGCCGGGGCTCTTCGCCACGATCATCTCCATCGAGAACGGCCAGTGGCACGTCAGCCTGTCGGGCACCCGCGGGGGCGAGCCCTCGGCGGGTGAGGACCTGTTCGAGGTGTTCGCCCGCCGCGTCCGCCATCCGCTGGTGGCCGAACTCCTCGCGCGGGCCGAGCCGGTGAGCGAGGTCTCCGTGTTCACCCGTACCGCGAACAGGCGGCGCCATTTCGAGCAGGCGGCTCTGCCCGAGGGTTTCATCGTCCTGGGGGACGCGGCGACGAGCCTCAATCCCGTCTACGGTCACGGCATGTCCGCCGCGGCCCGCGGCGCGGTCGCCCTTCGGGACCTGGCACGTCGTACGTCCCTGCTCTCGCCGGGGTTCTCGTCCAAGGCCCAGCGCGCGATCGCCCGGCCGGCCGCGGCCGCCTGGACGCTGGCGGTCGGCCAGGACCGGTTCTACCCCGGCGCCGTGGGCGGGAAGCCTTCGCTGGTGGACCGGCTGGGAGCCCGGTACGTCCACCGCCTCAACCACACGGCCATCGGCAATGCCATGGTCGTCAGGAGGCTCACCGACGTCATGACGATGCGCAGACCGGCCCACATCCTCGGGCTCCCCGACGTCCTCCTGGCCGCCCTGCTCGGGTCTCGCATGCCCCTGCTCGACGGACCCGAGCTGATGCCCAGGGAACAGGAGGTCCTGGACCGGCCGCCGCTGCGGTCGGCCGGGGCTTCCGCTGCCGAACCCGGGAAATAGGCGCGCCCCGGGGCGCTTTCGGCTGCCCGTCGTGTGAAACGATCGTTTCGTTGCCCCGACTACCGTTTCCGTGGTCTAGTGATCGGCAGGTCAGGGGCCCACTCTGACCACGTCCTCCGTTCGTGTCCGATTTGGAGGGTCAATGAGCGACGGGTACGAGGACCTCGCCACGACCATCGACATCCTCGTGTGCCGAACGGGACTCGACCGACGGAGTCTGTTCGACCTCAAGGGGCTGTCCTTCCACACCTCGCTGCCGGAGGCCGACATCCGCAGGCTCCTGGACGGCGAGGAGCTGGAGGCCGCGGAGGTCGACCACCGGGAGGTGGCCCGGCGGATCCAGTTCTTGATGGACACGCGCCTCTGCCGGGAGGAGGGACCCGGGGGCGTCGTCTGGCAGCGCCAGTACACGGCGCCGGAGATCGCCGCCGGGATCGGTATGACTCCGCAGTGGCTCAACACCCTGCTCAGCCAGCGCAAGCACAGCTCGCCGAACCTCAAGCACGCCGGGCGGATAGCGCGGTTCTTCGGCGTGCCGGTCAACTTCTTCACCGACGAGCCGGCGGAGGCGCTGAACCGGGTCCTGCGCGCCGAGGTGCTCCCGCAGCTGAACGCCTTCGTCGCCCATCCCCGTTCGACCGTCAGGAACCGCTACGCCCTGGAGATCCAGCACCGGCTGGGCGACGTGGTGCTCGAGCCGCCCGTGGAGCGGGCGCTGATGCTCTTCGTCGACGGGATCGCGCGGGAGGAGGGCCCTGGTGGGCGAGCCGCCCGCAGTGGAGGAGACTCCGGAGGGCACGGCTCCTCCTCGGGTGACGCAGGACGGGTCTCTGCGGGCGCGCACCACTCCTAGGCCACAACCGCAACAATGGGGACGTTTCATGGGCAAGAGAAAGATGATCAAGCTGCGGAACGAGATTCTCGCGAACCTCGGCCGCCCGATCCCGTCGGATCCCGACGAACTCTTCGAGTCGCTCAGGCAATTCCTGGAGCGACGGTTCAACGAGGACCGCGGGAACGGAACGTACCGGCCGGTGCAGCTTCTCTTCCGTGAATTCCCCGAGGACACCGCCAGTGGACTGACGCTCACCTTCGACGACCGGATGGTCATCGTGGTCGAGCGCCACACGACCACGCTCCATCAGCTGGTGATCCTCGCACACGAAATGTGGCACGCCCTGATGGGGAAGTGCCTCACGCACGGCGCACAGCCCGACGCGGTGTCCGCGGCCGCCCGCTCCCTGGGAGGGGAGCTGGAACACGAGGACATCCTCGCCCTCGCCGCGCGCACCCATTTCAACACCAAGGAGGAGAACGACGCCGAGGCGTTCGGGCTGCTCCTGGGAAGCAGCTGCCGGGAGATCCTCGAATCGGGCGCCGCCTCGCTCCCGAACACCGGTCTGGCCGGACGCATCCAGTCCAGCATGGGCCGGGGCTTTTGAGCATGCAGGGGTCGGACTACTACATACCCGCGTTCGCGCTGGCCGTCGCGCTCGTGGTGAAACTTCCCTCTCTGTGGCACAGCCGAAGATCGCCGATGTCCCAGGCGATCTTCGTCATCATCGCCGCGTCGGCCGGGGGGTTCGTCTTCGCCGCGCCGCCGAGTGTCGAACGCGTCAACAGGCTGACGGGCGTCCCGAACGTCTCCGCCCTGATCGTCTACTGCTTCCTGTCGTGCCTGTCCTGCGCTTCGATGGTCCTCCTCCTGCACTGGCGCGGTGGCCCCGAAGCGGCCGTCCGCAGGCAGACCAGGATGTGGATCGCCGCTACCGCCGGAGTCATCTCGACGTTCTGCGTCCTGTTCGCGCTCAGCGACATACCGGCGGAGCGGCCCCGCGACCTCGACACCTTCTACGCGACCACCCCCTTCATCGGCGAGATGATCCTGCTGTACCTGACGGCTCACGCGGCCACCGCCACGGTCGTGATGACGAAGTGCTGGCGGTGGTCGGCCGAACTCCGGGCGGTGAAGGCGGGCTGGACCCGGTGGGGCCTGCTCACCCTGGTGACGGCCTTCGGCCTGGGCCTGTCCTTCGCGCTGCTCAAGTTCGCCGCCGTGGGTGCCCGCTGGGCCGGAACCGACGCCCTGGACGTGCTCAGCACCGAGATCGCCCCGCCCCTCGCGGGTATGGGCGCCCTCATAACCACCGTCGGATTCCTCATTCCGGTCGTCGGGCCGCGACTGGAGTCGATGTGGGACGCGTGGCGCGCCTACCGGCTCATGGAGCCTCTGTGGCGCGCCCTGGAGCCCTGGGTCGGCGACGGGGCTCCCATGCGGATCGCCAGGACCTCGTCCCTGGAGATGAGAGCCACCCTCAGGGCCACGGAGATCGCCGATCGCCTGCTGAACCTGGCGCCCCATCTCGATGCCACGCACCGTGCGGCGGCCGAGCGCTATGCGACGGCCCGGGGTCTCGAACTCGAAGCTGCCCTGATCGTGGCAGAGGCGGCCACGATCAGGGCAGCCCTCGCCTGCACGCCGGTCAGCGGCGGTCCTGTGGCCGGCGGTGCTGTGGCCGGCGGTCCTGTGGCGTGCACCCCGCCGGGCCCTGAGCGGCCGTCGGCGGATGACAGCGCGGAGGTCCCCGGTCCGCTCCCGATACGGATCTCCGGGACGAACGGACTCGCGGAACTCAGCCGCCACTTCTCCAGGATCCACCCCACGGACCTCCTGGTCGACGCCGCCCACTCGGAGAGCAACTGATCATGCACACTCGTCCCCGCGGTGGCCGCCGGTGAGCGCGGGCACCGCATTCCTCGGCTCGGCCGGCGTGCTCCTGATCGTCACGCTCATCAAGCTCTGGGCCTTGCGCAAGAACCCCAACGACCCGATCCTGCGAGCCGTCTGCGGGACGCTGTTCATCGGGGCGCTCCTCTTCGTCACCGCGGCTCCGCCCCATTTGGCCAAGATCAACAACTGGTTCGGCACGCCCAACATCGCGGCGCCGATCGTGTACTGCATCCTCACGGCGTTCGACGCCGTCAACATCGTCTTGTTGATCCACTGGCGCGGGAACGACGACGCGGCGCGCACCCGGCGACAGACCCGGCTGTGTCTGACCGCGTACGTGGCGGTGATGGCGGCGATCGTGCTCCTCTTCACGATGGGCGACGCACCCGTAGAGCGGCTGCGCGACCTCGACACGTACTACGCCAACACGCCGTTCATCCGCGAGATGATCGTGCTCTACCTGGCGGCGCACACGGTCGCGGCAGTCACCATGACGGTGCTGTGCTGGCGGTGGTCGCGCCAGGTGCCCGGCAGCCTGCGTCTGGGGCTGCTCACCATCGCGGCCGGTTCGTCCTCCGCGTTCCTCTACGACCTGCTCAAGTACACGGCCATCGTGGCCCGCTGGTCGGGCGCGAACCTCGACTGGCTCAGTACCCACGCCGCTTTCTCGCTGGCCGGTGTCTCCGCGCTCCTGGTCGCCGCCGGTTTCCTCATTCCTCCGCTCGGGCAAGGGGCCAGTTCCCGGTGGGGGATGTTCCAGCAGTTCCAGCGGCTCAAGCCGCTCTGGCTGGAAATCCAGTCGGAGATCCCCCGCACGTGCCCGAAGCCCATGAGCTGGTGGCGGTCGATGGACCTGCGCCTGATGCAGCGGGAGCGGGACATCCACGACGCCGTCCTGAGGCTCGGCCCCTATTTCGACGCGTCGACCGGCAAGAGGGTCTACGCGGAGGCCCTGGCCGAACACGCCGAACGCCGCCGGGCGCGCGGGGAGGCCGACGCCTCGGTGATCGCCGGCGCCGTCATCGCCAAGGCGACCGCGCGGCCGGCGGTCAGTCCCGAGGACAGGTGGATGCTGACCTCCACCGAGGACCCCGAAGACCTCGTCAGGATGTCCGACGCGCTGGCCCGCTCCCCTCGGGTCCAGGCGATCCGGCGGTGGGCCGCGCTCGTGGGGAGCCGCGGCTGACTCGCGAGGCGTCGCGGGCAGGGGCCCTGGCCGCTCGGCGCGCGCCCGGGACGCCGGACCCGGTGACGCGGCCATGCGGCCTCTGACGAACGATCTCCACTGCACTTCACGTCTCCACCGCACTCACGTCTCCACCGCACTCACATCTCCAGCGCGCCCACATCTCCAGCGCTCTCACATCTCCAGCGCTGACATCGCCCCCGCACAGGCGACAGGACCAGAACCGAAACCGACCGCGCGTCGTCAGGGACGAGATCCAGGAGGAACTCCCATGCACCTTTTCGCGCCTCTTGAACTGCCCAACGGATCCTGTCTGCCGAACCGGGTGGCGAAGGCCGCCATGGAAGAGAGCTTGGCCCGCCAGCCCGGACAGCTGCCGGGGCCGGAGATCGAGGAGCTCTACCGCCGCTGGGCCCGGGGTGGAAGCGGCCTCATCATCACGGGCAACGTCATGGTGGACAGACGGGCCCTGACCTCACCGCGAACCGTCGTCCTCGACGCCGGGACGCCCCTCGAGCCGTTTCGCCGCTGGGCCGCGGCCGCCGGATCAGCCGGCGGGCACGTGTGGATGCAGATCAACCACCCGGGCCGCCAAGTCCGCTCCGACCTGCCCGGCGTCGCCTGGGCGCCCTCCGAGGTCGCCGTGAGCCTGGGCAAGCACACCTCCGCTTTTGCGCGCCCCACGGCCATGGACGAGGCGGACATCGCAGCCACCACAGCCCGCTTCGCCACCACAGCCCGGCTCGCCGAGGAGGCCGGCTTCCACGGCGTCCAGATCCACGCCGCCCACGGCTACCTCCTGAGCCAGTTCCTGTCCCCGCTGGTCAACAGGCGGAGCGACCGTTGGGGCGGCAGTCTGGAGAACCGGGCCAGACTGCTCATAGAGATCGTGAAGGCCGTCCGCGCCCAGGTGTCCGAGAGCTTCGCCGTGGGCGTCAAGATCAACACGGCCGACTTCCAGCGCGGCGGCTTCGACACGGACGAAGTGGCGCAGGTCCTCGGGTTCCTGGACGGGCTCGGCGTGGATCTCGTGGAACTCTCCGGCGGCAGCATGGAGAGCGCGGCGACCATGGGCCGTACCGCCGACGAGACCATGCTGGACAGGGAGGCGTACTTCCTGTCCCTGGCCGAACGGCTCGTCGAAGTCGCCTCCGTGCCGCTCATGCTGACGGGCGGGATCTGCCGCCGCGCGACCGCCGAACGGGTCCTGGAGCGGGGGTTCGCCGTGGCCGGCGTGGCCACGGCCCTCGCCCTGTGTCCCGACCTGCCGGCCCGGTGGCAGGCGGGCGAGGACGCGCACGTCCCGCCGCCCCGGCTCGGCTGGAAGGACCAGGACCTCGCCAGCGCCGCCGTCCTGGCCATCGTCCGAGCCCACATGAGCCGCCTCGTGCGGGGCAGCAGGCCCCGGCCGAGGATCCCCTCGTCGTTCGTCTTCGCCCTGGACACGCTGCGCAGCCGGGGCAGCGTGCGGGCCTACGGGACCTGGCTGGCCGCGAACCCGGCACCGGACGCGACGTCAGCGGTGCAGGGCTGAGGACTGAGTACTGAGGACTGAGGACTGAGGGCTGACAGCAGCCGGCAGCGGCTTGCCCTGCCGGGCATACGGGCCGATCAACGGCCGGGCGCGGTCAGGCGAGGTCCGGGCTACTCAGGCGCAGGTGAGTACGTGCGCTCTGCTCTGATGCCGGGGCGGACCGGGACGCTTGCGCCATGCGCCGAAATCCACTGCGTCGTCCCGCGCCCTTGCTGATGCTGTTTCTCATTGCGGCCGCGGCATGGGCCGCCTGGCTGGGCTGGGACCAGCACCGTGACGTGCATCCCGACGGCTCGGTCTCGGGCCCGTACGAGGCATGGCAGGTGATCGGGCTGGTGCTGACCCTCCTGCCACCGGTGTACTGGGCTGCTTCCCGGCGACACGTCGTGGGCGCCGTGTTCGGCACCACGGCCGGTGTGACCACCGCCGCCTGCTACGACTGGTCGGACGACTCCAGCGGACTCTTCCTCATCGGCGTGGGCCTGGTCATGACCTCGTGCCTCCTGGCCACCTTCGCACTCTGCGCCGTGGTGACCATCCGCAGGGGTGAGGGAGGCTTCCGCGGCGACCGGCCCGGGTCTGCTCGCCCATGACCTGCTCTACCTGCGGCTGTTCACCGGCCCACCGTCGCGCGCACCCGAGCCCCTCGGTGACGGCAAGATCGATTGTCAGTGGTGGGTGAGAAGGTAGGAGCATCCAGTCGGGAAAAGGGGGAGCGGTCATGTCCGGAAGCCAGAATTACATCAATCACGTTGCTCTTGTGTTGGATGCCAGTTCGTCCATGTCGCACCTGAGCCGAAAGGTCATTGATGTCGCGGACCAGCAGATCGCGTATCTGGCCCGCCGGTCGAAGGAGCTGGACCAGGAAACCCGCGTCACGGTGTACGTCTTCTCGGGCAAGGTGGAGTGCGTCATCTATGACAAGGACGTGCTGCGAATGCCGTCCCTGAAGCAGTTGTACCGGGTCGGCGGAATGACCGCTCTGCTGGCTGCCACCTTGAAGTCGCAGCGGGAGCTGGCGCAGACGGCGCAGATCTACGGCGACCACAGCTTCCTGACGTTCGTTCTGACCGACGGCCAGGAGAACGCCAGTCATCACTGCCCGGATGCCCCTTCCCGGGACCCGCTTGAGCTCACGCGGGCCGTGGCGGAGTTGGTCGAGACGCAGGAGGACAACTGGACCCTGGCCGTCCTCGTGCCGGACCAGATGGGCAAGCGCGAGGCCATGCAGTGCGGTTTCCCCAAGAACAACATCGCGATTTGGGACGCCACCAGCACTCAGGGCCTGGAAGAAGCCGGGCAAGTGATCCAGCAGGCTACCGAGAAATTCATGGTCGGCCGCACCCGTGGGATCCGGGGATCCAGGGCGGTGTTCTCCACGGGTGCGGAAACCGTCAACAAGGACACCATCAAGGCTGCCGGTCTCACCCCGGTAAATCCGGCCGAATACCAGCTCGTTCCGGTGGCCCGCGAAGCGGTGATACGGGACTGGGTCGTCGAAAGCGGCCACACTTACCGCACCGGTGGTGCTTTCTACCAGCTCAGCAAGTCGGAGAAAGTGCAGGCGCGGAAGCAGATCGCGGTGCTGGAGAAGAAGACGGACCGGGTCTACACGGGGCCGGAGGCCCGGGCGCTGCTGGGCCTGCCGGACGCGGAAGTGCGGGTCAAGCCCGACCACAACGACGACTTCACCATCTTCGTGCAGAGCACCAGCGTGAACCGGAAGCTGGTGCCGAACACGCGGCTGCTGCTCATGAACTGACGCCGTGCGAAACCCGCCGGTGCGGTCGGCGGGTTGCTCCACCCTGCTGCGCCGTGAGGCGCCCGGGCATGGCGCTGATCCCTGATACCGACGTCAGGCGTGCAGTGGGAGACGGCTGCGTCGCCAGGTCGTTCCGGTCAGCCCGGGCCAAGTGGTCGGCGCGGTCACCCTTGGACCGGTTCACGTGCGGGCGCGGCCTCATGCCGCTGTCCTCGTTCCGGTGCCGGCGGACGAACGGTCCGGGACCGACATGCTGGGGGGTGGCAGCGGGCTCTGGGGTTGCTTCTGATCCGGCCGGGCGGGTGGGATGTAAGGCGACGGCGAGGCGTAACGAATCTTGTGAGTATAAGATGTCGTATAGCCTTCGGCCGCCGCCGGGTGTGGGGGGCGCGGGTCTCATACCGACGGAAGGGGAAGCTGTGCGCACGACCACTCTCGGACGTACCGGCATCACGGTCAGCCGGATCGCTCTGGGCACGATGATGCTCGGGGCCTGGGGGAACCGGGATCACGAGGACGGGGAGCGGCTGATCCGTACGGCCTTGGACGCCGGGGTCAACTTCGTCGACACCGCGGACATGTACTCGGCCGGGGAGTCGGAGGAGATCGTCGGCAAGGCACTGAAGGGGCGGCGGGACGAGGTCGTGCTCGCGACCAAGGTGCATTTCCCGATGGGCGGGGGCGGGAACCGGCAGGGCAACTCGCGGCGCTGGATCCGGCAGGCCGTCGAGGGGAGTCTGCGGCGCCTGGACACGGACCGCATCGACTTGTACCAGGTGCACCGGCCCGATCCCTCGACGGACATCGACGAGACGCTCTCGGTCCTGTCCGACCTGGTGAGGGAGGGGAAGGTGCTGGCCATCGGGAGCTCGGACTTCCCGGCGGAGCAGATCGTGGAGGCCCGCTGGACGGCCGAGCGGCGCGGGCACGTGCCGTTCCACACCGAGCAGCCGCCGTACTCCGTCCTCATGCGGGGTGCGGAGCGTTCGGTGCTGCCGACGGCGCAGAAGTACGGTGTCGGCGTCCTGACCTGGAGTCCGCTGGCCAGTGGCTGGCTCACCGGGAAGTACCGCCGTGGTGGGCCGCTGGAGCTCAACGAGTTCCGGCGCGATCTCATCCCGCACAAGTTCGACCAGAGCCTGCCGGGCAACGTCCGCAAGTACGAGGTGGTCGAGGAGCTGCTGCGGCTCGCCGATGACGCGGGGCTGTCCCTCACCCACCTCGCGCTCGCCTTCGTGCTGAGCCATCCGGCCGTCGACAGCGCCGTGATCGGCCCGCGCACCACGGACCAGCTCGAAGACCTGCTGGCAGCCGCCGACGTGGAACTGGACGACGCCGTGCTGGACCGGATCGACGAGCTGGTCCCGCCCGGCAGCGACCTCAACCCGGCGGACGCCGACTACACACCGCCGCAGCTGGCGGACCCGTCGCTGCGCAGGCGCTGACGTGCACGCCGAGAGTGCGCCGACGACGCCGTACGGGGTGCAGGGCGCGGTGCTGGAGGGCCGGGTCGTGTGCGGGGCGTGCGGTGAGCCCTGCCTCTACGCACCGGCCGGCCCCGGCGCCTACCTGTGCGGCTCGGGGTGTCAGCCCGCCGTCCCGGCCGCCGAGCTGGAGCAGCGGGTCGGGCGGGCGGTCATGGAGCGCCTGTACAGCCCCGGCGGCCTCGTGCGCATGGCCGCGGCGCAGGAACTGCTGCACGGGCTGGGGGTCGAGCTGGCGTACCCGGTGCCGGTGTCGGCACGGCACGCCGTGCACCAGTGGTCGCACGACTTCGACCGGGACACGCGCCGCTCGACGGTGAGCGACGCGCTGCTGGCCGTGGTCGTGGGTCCTGCCCCGCAGGGTGACAGCGGTGGGGAGGTGCGGCTCTTCTTCGCCTGGCGCCGCCCCCGCGCCGACCCGCACGGCCCCGGGACCATCTGATGTCAGATCATGTGCAGGGGTCGTGCGGTGGTAAGAGATGTGCGGGTAACCTTCACGTCATGGCGTCATCGGCGATGGAAGAGCGTATCGGGGAGCACATCAAGCGGGTGGAGCAGGAGCTCACGTCCGCCAAGCATGCTGCCCTGAGGCCGTTCAAGCTCAACGTTCCGCAGTACAACGTGCTGCTGGCCCTGCAGCAGCAGCCGGGGCTGTCCGGCGCGGCGCTCGCGCGCCGCGGCATGGTCACTCCGCAGACGATGTCGTCGGTACTCGCCACCCTGGAGGGCCGGGGCCTGGTCGAGCGCCGCCCGCACCCGATCCACCAGCACATCCTGGAGGGCCGCCTCACCCGCACGGGAGGCGCCCTGATCCGGCGCGCCGACGAGGCCGTCCGGGAGGTGGAAGCCGTCCTGACCGCCTGCTTCGAGGCGGAGGCGGCCGAGGAGTTCCTGGCGCGGCTGGAGACCTGCTCGAAGGCGCTGTCGGGTTACAAGCCGGCCGAGGGGAAGTAGGCGTCTTGACGCGAAGCCCCGGCGGGGCGGGCTCCGGGCCCGCCCCGCCGGGGCTTCGCGTCAAGGATCTCCGGGACCTACCAGGCGACGGGGCCTTCGTCGTCGAAGAAACCGCCGGTGGGGCCGTCCTCGCCGAGGGTGGCGAGGTGGACGACGATGCGGGCTCCTTCCTCGACGGTGCGGGTGCCCTGATGGCCGTTGAGGTCGGTGGCCACGTACCCGGGCGTGGCGGAATTGATCTTGAAGGTGGTACCGGCGAACTCGCGTGCGTAGTGCAGCGTGAGCGAGTTGAGCGCCGCCTTGGAGGAGTTGTAGGCGAGCAGCTGCCGGTGCGGTGACGACAGGTCCGCGGCCTTGGCGAGCGAGCCGAGGCGGCTGGAGAGGTTGACCACGCGGGGTGCGGGCGACCTGCGCAGCAGCGGCAGCATGGCGTGCGTGGTGGCGATGACGCCGAAGACGTTCGTCGCGTAGATGTCGCGGGCGAGGCTCGCCGTCGTGGCGCTGGGGTCGACGTCGTCCTCGACGATCCCGGCGTTGTTGACCAGGACGTCCAGCCGGCCGAAGTCCTCCTCGACGGCGGTGGCGGCCGCCCGGACCGTGGCTTCGTCGGTGACGTCGAGGTGCACGGGGCGCGCGTCGATACCGAGGCGGCGCAGTTCGTCCGCCGTAGTCCCGCCGCGGGCCGCGTCACGGGCGCCGACCAGCACGGTCATGCCCATCTGTCCCAGCCGGCGTGCGGTTTCGCGGCCCAGGCCCTTGTTGGCTCCGGTGATCAGGGCGTACCGGCGGTCCGGCTTCGTCATGGGGGGGGTCCTTCCTGTTTCCTGTGGCATGGCGCAGGGGCGGGCGCGCCGTGTGGCGCGCCCGCCCGCTCGATGGTCCGGTCAGTAGATGCCGAACACCCGGCAAGGGCCGGCGAAGCCCTTGCGGTGCTTGATGAGTCCGACGAGGACGGTGGCCCCGAAGTCGGGCACGGTGTCGAGGTTGGCGATGTTCTCGACGCCGTAGCGCATGTCGCCGAGGACGATGCGGTGTGCGCCGGGGTCTTCGATCTGCAGGTTCTTCGAGGCGTCGAGGCTCGGCGTGTCGGTGCCGGCGGCGACGATCGACCGCTCGCGCACCAGGAGTTCGGCCGCGTCGAAGCCCAGGCCCGGGAAGTGCGGAACGCCGTCGGCGTCGCGGTTGATGTAGGCCCCCGGTGTGTTGATCCGCTCGCACCAGCCCGAGTCCATGACGACCAGGGCGCCGTCGGGGATCCGGCCGTAGCGGCTCTCGTACGCCAGGATGTCGTCGGCGGTCAGGGTGGCGTCGTGGTCCTTGGCGACGCGTTCCCCGATGCGGATGACGCACAGCGGTGCGATGAGGCGGTCGATGGGGATCTCGTCGGTGTAGATGGGCCCGTCCACGAGGTGCGCGGGTCCGTCCACGTGGGTGCCGGTGTGCTCGTCGATCTCGAGCTTGTTGGCGTTGAACCCTTCGTCCGCGATGTGGGCGAAGTGGTCGATGTTCGGCTTGAGGACGATCGGTTCCAGTACGGGGAAGTCGTTGCCGAAGGTGTGCGTGAGGTCGCTGACCCGGCTGCCGCGGATCAGCGGGGCCGGTGCGCGCCGGGGGCTCGGGGTGCCTTGGGCCGTGGCGCTCGCGCCGGCCTCGGCGTCCGCGGCGACGTGGCCGCCGCACTGGTGGCCCTCCTGTCCGTGGACGAGTTTCATGACGTCGGGACTGCACATGGAGTCCTCCTTCGTGGTCGGCGGGGCCGGTCGGGTCCGGCCGGGGGGCTCAGGTGCTGGTCGGGTCGATGATGCGGGTGCCACGGATGAGCCAGGTGGGGCCCTCGGCGATGTGGCCGATCCGCTCGAAGAACCGGGCGAAGTGGGGGCCGGCCATGTGCTTGTCGAAGGAGGCCGCGTCGTCGTAGACCTCGTCCAGGTAGAAGCGGTTGGGGTCGTTCTCGTCGACGACGAGTTCGAAGCGCTGGGTGAACGGTTCGTCCACGGCCGAGTCGCGGGCGTCGGCGTGGCTGGCCGCGATGAACTCCTCGTGGTGCTCGGGCTGGACGTCGAAGGCGACGGCGACGTGGTACATGGGTTCTCCTGGTGGTGGGTGCGGGGCAGCGGGGAGCGCGCCTGGGGCCGCCTCGCCGCATGGGCGGCGAGGCGAGGCGCCGGAGGTGGGGGTGGGGGTGGGGGTGGGGATGGGCGTGGGGGGTGGCCGCCGGGGAGCGGTCAGTCGACGAGCGCGGGCCCCGGGGTGGGGGCGGCGGCCGGCTGCTGCGCGGCCCTGCGCGCCCGCACGAAGCGGTTGCGGCTGGAGCACAGGCCGAACACGAGCTCGGGCAGGGTGAAGACGGCGAGGAGGGTCAGCGAGACGGTCCAGCTGTCGGTCGCGCCGTGCAGGAGGCCGAGCAGCAGCGGGCCGGCGATGCCGCCGACCAGGTAGCCGATGGTCTGCACCATGCCGGACAGCTGCGCGGCGGTCTGCGGGTTCTCGGCCCGCAGGCCGATGAAGGTCAGGGCCATCGCGTGCCCGGCGCCCAGCGTCAGGCCCAGGATGGCGACCCACAGGACGGCGACGCCCGGGAGGAACAGCAGGCCGAGGAGGCTCGCCGCACCGGCGACGGCGATGACGGTCACGATGGGGGCGGTTCCGTTGCGCCCGACCAGCACCGGGGCGACCAGCGCGCCGGGCACGCTGATGAGCATGGCCAGGGAGAGCATGGCGCCGGCCGAGGAGTTGCTGTAGCCGAAGTCGACCAGGACGGTCGGGAGCCAGCCCAGGGCGGTGAAGTAGGCCAGGGCGCGCAGGGCGAGGTAGCCGGTGACCTGCCAGGCCATGGCGTCGCCGAGCAGCGATCCCTTGTCGCCGGTGGGAGCGGCAGCGGTGGCCGCGGGCCGGGAGGACCGCTTGGACAGGGGCAGCCAGACGAGCAGGCCGACGGCGGCGGGCAGGGCCCACAGGGCCAGGGAGTTGCTCCAGCCGCCGACGCTGTCGCGCAGGGGTACCGCGATGCCCGCGGACAGCGCGGCGCCGGCGCTGAGCGCGGCGGTCGCGATGCCTGTGTAGAGCCGGACGCGGTTCGGGAAGGCGCTCTTGATGACCGCCGGCATGAGGACGTTGCCGATGGCGAGACCGGCTCCCGCGAGGGCGGTGCCCAGGAACATGGCCCAGGCGGCGGTTTCGAGCCGGATCAGGATGCCGGCGATGAGGAGTACGAAGCCCAGCACCAGCGCGACCGGGGTGCCCAGTCGGCGGGAGAGGGCGGGCGAGACGGCGGCGAAGACGCCCAGGCACACCACGGGCAGGGTGGTGAGCAGGCTGACTGCCGAATCGGACAGATTGAGGGACCCCTGGATGTCGCCCAGGACGGGGGATACGGCGCCGAGCGCGGGCCGTAAGTTCAGTGCCAGTAAGAACAGGCCCACCGTGATCGCCGTGGTGCTGGGGCGGCCGCTTGAACTGTGGTCGGACACAGTTCTCCTCCTGCTTGAGAGTTGCGTGATTGCGCATGGTCGGATGACTTCAGCAGAGCATAAGACATCTTATAGATGTCCGCTACCGCTTACCTGCTCGATAATTGATGCACCGGCGGGTGGGGGCCGGGCCGCCGCTGCGGCTGGGCCTCGCCCAGCAGCCGCTCGGCGAGGGACCGCTCGACGGCCTGGCGCAGACGCTCCCGCCTGCGCCGGGCGACGTACTGCTCGATCAGCCTGATGAGCTCGGGATCGTGTGCGACGGACGCCGCCGCGGTGGAGTGGGCGCCCACGGCTCAGACCACCGCCGTGAGTTCCTGCTCCCGCGGCCGCGCGAAAGCGGTGGGCGCCCACCGGGTCAGCACCGCGCCCACGGTCATCCCGCCGCCGAAGCCGGCCATCAAAACCGTCTCCCCGTCGGCGAACTCGCCCCGCCGGTGCGCCACGTCGAGCGTGATGGGCACCGACGCGGAGCCGGTGTTGCCGTACTCCTCCAGCGCGAGGTGCATGGTCGCCCGGGGCAGGCCAAGCTCCGGCCACACCTCGCCGAGCATGACGCCGTTGGCCTGGTGCGGTACGAAGTGCCGCACCAGCTCACGCTCCACACCGGCCCGCTCCAGCAGTTCGTGCAGTGCCGCCGGCAGGTTGTCCTGTACGAAGGAGCGCACCCCGCGGCCGTCCATGCGGAAGTAGTGGGCTCCCTCCCGCAGCGTGCGGTCGTTCGCCGGCATGCGGCTGCCGCCGGCCGGAACGCTGATCAGGCGGTACTGGTCGCCGCGGCTGAGCAGACTGGTCTCCGTGATGCCCCGGGCCTCGGGCACCGCGCCGAGCAGCACCGCGCCCGCGCCGTCGCCGAAGAGGATGGCGGTCTTGCTGTCCGAGTAGTCCAGGATCCGCGAGTAGATGTCCGCGCCGATGACCAGGGCGTAGCGGCCGTCGTCGGCGGCGCGCAGCAGCCGCTCCGCGACGGTCGTGGCGTAGACGAAGCCGCTGCACACGGCGTTGATGTCGAAGGCGGCCGCGTTCACCGCACCGATGAGGTGCTGCACGATGCTCGCGGTCGCGGGCTGCGGATGGTCGGGCGTGGAGGTCGCGAGCACGATGTACGCGACGTCCTGCGGCTGCACCCCCGCCTGCTCCAGGGCCGCGAGGGCCGCGCGGGCCGCGAGGTCCGAGGTGGCGTCGCGGTCGTCGGCTCGGCGCCGTTCGCGGATGCCGGTCTTGCGGACGATCCATTCGTCGCTCACCCCCGCTCCGCGCGCTATCTCCTCGTTGCCGACCACGGTGTCGGGCAGGTACGAGCCGGTGGACACGATTCCGATGCGGGTCATTGGGTCCCTCCCCCTGTTGCGGACGGACCGCCGGGGGCGGCCCGCTGGTGGCGCCGGGCCCGGCCGAGGGGCCCGGCCGTTGTCATCGCCGCGCCGGTCCGGGGAGCAGACGGCCCCATCCCGGCGCGGCCGCGTGCACCGCGAGCTGCGGATCGTCGCCGACGACGACGGGATGGCCGACCGCCCTCAGCATCGGCAGGTCGCTTTCGTGGTCGCCGTACGCCCAGCTGCCCGCGAGGTCCAGCCCGCCGAGCGGCGCGGTGAGGCGGACGGCGCGTCCCTTCGTCTCGCCGATCATCGGGGCCAGCACCTCTCCGGTGAGTTCGCCGCGGCGGATCACGGGTCGGGTGGCGAGGACGGCCGAAGCACCGACGTCCGCCGCGACCGGGTCGAGCGGGGCGAAGAAGGATCCGGATACGAGGACCAGGTCCCGTCCGGCCTTGCGGTGGCCGGCGAGGGCCTCTTCGACCTCGGGTACGTAAAGGCCGTCGGGGAGTTCCTGCCACTCGTGGGCGAACCACCGCTGCCCCTCGTCCGCCAGTCGTCTCGCGCTCTCGCCCCGCAGCAGGCGGTAGTAGCGGCGGTTGACGTCGGCGCGTGCGGCGCCCCGCAGCACGGCCTGGCGCAGCTCACCCGTCAGCCGTGCGAAGGTGGCCGGCGGCTCGCCCCGCCCGCGCAGGTAGAACTCCAGGAAGCGGAACATGCTCTTGACGCGGATCAGCGTTTCGTCGACGTCGGAGAACGCCGCCGTCCGTGTGGTGCTGTTCATCGTGGCCCCTTGGTCGGCGTGGCGCGGGTCATGGCGTCGTGCCGTCATGCCGTCATGCGCGTGAGCGTGAAGGCGAACGTGCACAGCACCTCGCCCTTCTGCGTCGCCTCGACCGCGACCCGCAGGTCCTCGGGGCGCCGCTCGTCCTCGTCCTCGTCGGCGGCGTCCAGGACACCGCCGAGGGTGTAGTCGACGGGTGCCTCGGCGGGGCGGTGCCCGCGGCCGGAGGCGCCCACGGCGGCGCTCAGCACCGTGTCGTCCTCCAGCTCGCCGAAGCGTGTGAAGCGCACGTCGAGCGCGGTGAGCAGGGTCTTGGAGGCGGCGAGTCCGCGGACTTCGAGCGCGGCGAGCAGGGCGAGCTGCCGCGCCCCTTCGGCGATCACCATGCCGGGCAGGTGGTCCTGCGGGTGGTCGAAGAGGCTGGCGTGCCTGGCCGGGATGCGCAGCAGTGCCTGTGCGCTCTCGCCGATGACCACGCCGTCGAGCAGGACGACGTTGTCGGGGTTGGCCCGGCCCACCAGGTGCGGGGCGATGGGGGCGCCGGGGGTGACGGCAGGATAGGAGGCGGAGGACGGCAGGGCCATTCCGTCCCGGTTGTTCAGCCGGAGCGTGAGGTAGCCGTTGGGGTCCTTGAACCGCAGTCCCACGGACGCGGTGCCGAACACGGCGCCGCCGCCCGACAGGGTGATCTCGTAGTCGAGTCCGGTGACCCGGCCCTCGCGCTCCATGCGCTTGCCGATGCCCACGTGCATGGCGAGGCGGAACGGCGAGGTTCCCACGAACACCAGCTCGGGGCGTTCGAGGCGCAGACTCAGGTGGGTGAGGATGAACTTGTTGTCGGCCGGGACGCCGAAGAAGCGGTGGGCACCGGCGAGGGTGGCCTGGCGGCACGCTTCGAGGATCAGCAGGGGGTCGTGGTACCCCGGGCGGAGCAGGTGGTCGCCGTAGTAGGCGTGCGAGCGGGGCAGCTGCGCGGCCGCCGCGTATCTCGTGTCGCCGAGTGGCTGGAGGTCCGTCAGGAACACCTCTCCCAGGGCGTCCCGGTGGACGAGGAGGCGGTCGACGGTGCGGGCGTAGTCGAGTTCCGGGAGCGCCTCGGCGGCGACCTCGATGGCAGTGGTCATGGTGGCCTGGCTTTCTGTTCGCGGTGAGGGTTCCTGCTCACTGTCGGTGCACGGACCGACGCGGGCGCGGGGCACAGCGGGTGGAGGGACGACGACGGGTCGTCCCCCCACGGCTGCGCAGTTGTCGCCCGCGCAGCGCGCCAGGTGGTGGTGATCAGGCCGGGTAGACGTCGCCCGGCAGCTTGCGGTCGGCGCCGACGGTGCCGATGTGCCAGTACGGGTAGGGCGCAGCGGTCTCGCTGACCTTGTCGAGGCGGGCGAGTTCGTCCTCGTTCAGCGTCCACTCCATCGCCTGGAGGTTGTCGGCGAGCTGGTGCGGCTTGGTCGCGCCGATGACGGCCGAGGTGATGCCGGGCTTGGCGAGGACCCAGTTGATGGCCACCTGCGCGACGGTGGCGCCGCGCTCCTCGGCGACCTGCGCCATGGTGTCGACGATGTCGTAGGCCTGGTCCTCGTCGGTCAGCGGCGCCGACTCGGCGGGGGTCCGCTGGGACAGGCGGCTGCCCTCGGGGCGGCCCTCGCCGCGGCGGTACTTGCCCGTCAGGAACCCGCCGGCCAGCGGGGACCAGGCGGTGATGCCGACGTTCTGGTCGACGGCGAGCGGCACGATCTCCCGTTCGAGGTCGCGGGCCGCGATGTTGTAGTAGCCCTGGTAGCAGACGAAGCGGCTGAGGTTGCGGCGGTCGGAGACCGCCAGTGCCTTCATGAGCTGCCAGCCGGCGAAGTTGGAGACGCCGATGTAGCGGACCTTGCCCGAGCGGATCAGGTCGTCGAGCACGCGCAGCGTCTCGTCGAGCGAGGTGCGCGGGTCGAAGCCGTGGATGTGGTAGAGGTCGATGTAGTCGGTGTTCAGGCGCCTGAGGCTGTCCTCGACGGCCGCGTAGAGGTGGTGGCGCGTCGCCCCGATGTCGTTCGGGTCGTCCGTGATGCGCCAGCGGCCCTTGGTGCCGATGATGACGCGGTCGCGGACCTTGGCGAGCGTGCGGCCGAAGAACTCCTCTCCCATGCCGTTCTTGTAGACGTCGGCGGTGTCGAAGAAGTTGATGCCGGCGTCGAGGGCCTGGCTCATCATCTGCTCGACGTTCCCGTCCTGGACGGTGCCGAATTCCGACCAGTTGCGGTCGGCGGCGCCCAGGAAGGAGGCCCCGCCGCCGAACGTCATGGCGCCGAAGCACAGCTCCGACACGGACAGTCCGGTGTCGCCCAGGTAGCGGTATCGCATCTTCATCCTGCTTTCGGTCGATGGATTTTCGTGTGGCAGGGGGTGCCGGTGCGGCAGGGGGTGCCGGGGTGTGGCAGGGGGTGCCGGGGGGAGGAGGGAGCGCCTGGGCAACGGGGGATTTTCCAGGCGCTCCCCGTATCGGGGGGTCGGCTCGGGTGGCGTCGGGGGGCTGCTCGCCTTCGATGGCCCGGTCCTCTCGCCAGGCCCCGAGCGGGGATGTAAGGTTTCGAAGAAACATAAGAGATTTGATGGTTGTCGTCAATGAGAGGCGGGACGGATATGCCGAGCACCTCCGGGCAGACGCGGACGGACGGGGCGCCCGAGCCCTACGACGTGCTCGTCGTGGGGGCGGGGCCGAGCGGGATGACGGCGGCGTGCGAACTGCTGCGCAGGGGCGTGCGCGTACGGGTGATAGACCGCGCGCCGGAGCCCTCGCCCTTCCCCAAGGCGCTGCTGGTGTGGCCGCGCAGCATCGACCTCTTCGAGGACCTCGGAGTCCTCGGCGGGTTGCGCGGGGCCGGGATCCAGATCAACGCGTTCAGCTACTTCTCCGAGCGCCGGCGTCTGGCCGGGTTCGACTTCCCGCAGCACCTCAGCCCCGTGTGCCTGCCGCAGAACGAGACCGAGCGCATCCTGCGCGAGCGGCTGGCGAGCCTGGGCGGCAAGGTGGAGCGGGGGGTGCGGCTGCTCACGCTGGAGGGCGTCGACTTCTCCGGCCGCATCGAGGGCGCCCCGGACGTCACGGCCGTGCTCGAACACGGCGACGGGCGCATCGAGCGCACCCGGGTCCCGTTCGTCGTGGGCACCGACGGCGCGGGAAGCGCCGTACGGGCCCAGCTCGGCGGCGGGTTCACCGGCAGTACGTACGAGAGCGCCTTCGCCCTCGTCGACGCGCGCATCGAGGGGTTCCTGCCGCCGGACCAGGCCCTGTACTACCAGTCGTCGGCCGGCGCGCTGGTGATCGTCGCCCTGCCGGGCGGTGTCTTCCGGTTCTTCTCCAGCCTGCCCGCGGGCGAGAAGGTCAGCGTCGAGCGCATGCAGAAGATCGTGGACGAACGCGGGCCGCGGGGCGTGCGGCTGACCGAGCCGGTGTGGGTCAGCGAATTCCGCATCCACGCCCGCCACGCCACCGAGTTCCAGCTGGGACGGGTCTTCATCGCGGGGGACGCGGCGCACGTCCACAGCCCCGCCGGCGGGCAGGGCCTCAACACGGGCATCCAGGACGCCCACAACCTGGCTTGGAAGATCGCAGCGGTGCTCCACGGCCAGGCGCCCTCCGCTCTGCTGCTCACCTACGGGCCCGAACGGGCCGCCGTGGCCCGACGGGTGGTGCGTGACACCGACATCCAGACCCGGGGGTGGATGGTGCAGGGGCCCGCCGCGGTCGCCGCCCGGGACATCGCCTTCCGCCTGGCCGAGCGCAGCGGGCTGTTCGGGCTCTACGCGCCGGTCATGGCGGGGCGCCGGCTGGCCTACCCCGCCACGCGCGCCACCCAGGTGCCCTCGGGGCGCGGGCCGTGCCGGCTGCGCTCGAAGCTGCCCGGCGGCCTGGTCGTCGGCGCGGTCTTCCCGCGGGAGCTGGCCCTGCCGCACGGGATCGCGGGCCCCGGCGAACAGCCGGCCGGGTGGAGCCTGGTGGTGACCTGCGCGGGCGACGCGGTGGCCTGGCGTTCGCAGACGCGCGCGCTCGCCGCCGGGTGGCCCCAGGTGCGCACCGTCGACCTGTCGGCGGGTTCCGCACGTGCCTCGACGGGCTGCGGGCAGCAGGGCTACTACCTCGTGCGGCCCGACGGGCACATAGCCGCCCACGGTCACTCCGGGGACCTGGACCGGCTGCACGCCGAACTGACCTGGTGGCTCGGCCCGGTGGCCGGCGCCGCCCGCTGACGCCGGTAGCCGAAAGCGCCGATGGGGGGTGCGGCCGGACGGCCGCACCCCCCATCGGCACGTGATCAGACGGCGGTCGTCTGCGCGACGGCTGCCGGGCCCAGCGACAGCTCGCCGGTGGTCATGAGGTCCAGCAGCTGGGCGAGGCCGCGGTCCTCCGGCGTTGCCGTGCGGAAGACGAAATGCCGCAGGCCGGCCTGCTCGGGGCCGCCGAAGAACCGGAAGAAGCCGATGTCCACGTGCCGCGCGGCGAAGCTCTCGTAGAGGTAGACCGTTCCTCCGTCGGCCGTCAGCCGGCCCCCGGCGGCCGTGGGCCCCGCCTCGGCCGCCTCGTACACGATGTCGAAGGCGCCGGTGACCTCGGCCTGGTCCGCCGTCGCCCACGCGGCACCGAGCTCCGCGGCCTCGGCGGCCTGCCCGGCCTCGGCCACCAGCGCCGTGACGTCGGCGCCCAGCGCCGCCAGAAGCTCCACCAGCAGCCGTCCGATGCCGGCCCCGGCGCCCGTCACCAGGACGGCCCGGCCGCGGACGGAACCCGCGCTGCGTACGAGGCGCAGTGCCGTCAGGACCGCCACGCGCAGCGCCGCCGCCTGCTCGAAGCTCACGTGGTCGGGCAGGACGGTGGCGTACTCGGTGGGCAGGGCCATGCAGGACGACCACTCGGTGCTCGTGGCCACGGCCACGACCCGGTCACCCGGCTTGGGGCTGAACCCCTCGGGGGCCGCGCGCATCACGACTCCCGCGACGTCCCAGCCCCGCAGCCACCCCTCGGGCAGCGGCTCGGCTTTGATCATCTCGTCGATCTCGGGGGCCACCGCGCGCACCGCGACGAGGATTTCGTCGTCCGCCTGGGCCGTGACCGTGTCCTGCATGGAGGTGAGCTGATCGGGCATGACAATTCCTCTCATCGGTATGACGGTTTCCTTGCCGGCGTCGTCCGGCACGTCAGCGCTCCTCGGTGACGAGGACGGACGTGCCGGTGAGCTCTTGAACGGCGAGCACCTCGAACGCGTCCGGCTGTTCGAGGGCGCACGCCGCGAGGGCGAGATGGTTCTCCAGCACCCGGAACCTGATCCAGGCGTGGCTGTGGTGGTCGTCGGGTACGCCGGGGGCGAGGCGGATGCGCAGTTGGATCCGCTGTTCGGGGGTGAGCACGACCTGGGCGGCGCTGACCTCGTCGTGCGCGGTGGCCAGGTCGACGAGCTCGCGGGCGGACAGGGTGCGGCCGTGGAAGCGGAAGAACGGCGGTCGGGTACCGAGGACGCGCAGGGCCGGTCCCGGCCGGCCGCACGCGCAGTGGGCGAACTCACCGCGCTCCTCGGTGTCGTAGCGGATGAGCGCCGGGGTCCGGGAGGGGGTGAGGGTCGTCACCAGCAGCCGCCCGTCCACCGCTTCGACGTGCTGGTGCGGCAGCGGGTGGTAGATGCCGGCCAGGCAGTGCGGGCCGCGCTGCCCGATCACCCAGGCCGTCGGGGTCCCGTACAGGCGCCACACCGCGGTGTAGGGGAAGTGGGAGGCGAGCAGGCCGTCGTCGGTGGTGTCGTGGGCGGCGCCTCCCAGCATGAGGGTGCGCAGCCAGGGGAGCGGCCGGCCGGCGGTGCTGGCTCGCAGCAGCCGGGTGACGGCGTGCGGGGGCGCCGCGATGGCGGTGACGTGGTTGCGGGCCAGGAAGCGCAGCCAGTCGTCGTCCGCGCCCTCGGGCAGGGACCCCAGCGGCAGGACGGTGGCGCCGGACGCGGTGGCGAACCGGTTGAAGAAGTAGTGGTCGGGCTGCATCCGGCCCGCGGGGTGCAGGTTCGCGACGACGTCGGTGGTGCGGAGCGGGTTCCAGGCGCTGCGGATCTCGGAGGTGAACATCTGCTCCGGCAGCAGGGTCAGGTCCGGGGTGTCGAGCGTGCCGCCGTGCGCCCACAGCAGCCCCTCGCCCGCGTTGAGGGCGAGGGCCTCGGCGGTCGCCGTGGCCAGTTCCCCCCGGCTGAGTACGGGGAGGTCGGCGAGGGCGAACGAGCGCCGCGCGAGCTCCCGTTCGTACTTCGCGGCGAGCGACGGGAGGCGGGCCGCCTGGTGCAGCACGCCCTCCAGGACGGAGACCGGAGCACCGCCTCCCGGCCCCCGCGGACCAGCGGCGCCCTTGCCGGCGCGCTCCGGCGCACTCGGCGAAGGCGCTGGTCGGTATACGTACGAAACCATCCGAGGTCCCCCTCCTCGATCCTGTGTGGCCGGTGGGTGCAGGGCGGCGCGCACCCCCTGACGAGGGGTTGCCCTGCGGTCCAACTTACTACCGGCGTTCCTTCTTGGTCTGGAGTACGAGTTTTTACCATAGACCAATTTCCGCATGTTGCCCATGGGGAATTCGCGTGGGGCGGCGACGCCATGACGAGGCGTCACCTGACACACCGCCCGCATCGAGCCGAAGATGAGCTGTAAGCACATCATTGTCCTGCGGTCCACATTTGAACTACGATCTCGCTGCGGAGCTGCCGGGGGGCAGTGCCCTGACGCGCTCTGCGCGTCACCGCAGACAGGGGGATTCTCATGAGTGGACGCAACGGGGAAACAGCGATCGCGGTGGTGGGGATGGGGTGCAGGTTTCCCCAGGCCGGCAGCGTCGAGCAGTTCTGGGACAACCTGATCGCCAACAAGGACTGCATCACCCCCGTCCCGCCCGAGCGCTTCGACATCACGCCGTACGTCGCCGACCGGTCCGGCACCCCGGGCCGCACCGTCAGCCGTCACGGCGGCTTCCTGGACGACCCGTTCCTCTTCGACGCCGGCTTCTTCGGGATCTCGCCGGCGGAGGCCGCCAGCGTCGACCCGCAGCACCGCCTGCTGCTTCCGGTGGTCCGCGAAGCGCTCGAAGACGCCGGCATCCGGCCGTCCGCGCTCGCCGGCTCGGCCACCGGCGTGTACATAGGGCAGGCCACCGCGGACTACGGCCGCCACAGCACCGCCGACGGCAACAGCCTGCGCGAGGCGGCCGGCAGCTACTTCCGGGCCATGGCCTCGGGCCGTCTGTCCTACGACCTGGACCTGCGCGGGCCCAGCATGATGGTCGACACGGCCTGTTCGTCGTCCCTGGTCGCCGTGCACATGGCCCGCCAGAGCCTGCTGAGCGGCGAGACGGACCTGGCCATCGCGGGCGGCGCCAACATCATCCTCTCCCCGCTGGACGCGATCGCCTTCTCCCAGGCGGCCATGCTGTCGCCCGACGGGCGCTGCAAGTTCGGGGACACGAGCGCGGACGGGTTCGTCCGCAGCGAGGGCATCGGCGTCGTGGTCCTCAGCCGGCTCGAAGACGCCGAGCGGGCCGGCTACCCCGTACTGGCCCTGCTGCCGGGCAGCGCCGTGACCAATGACGGACGCAGCAGCGGATCACTGATCAAACCGGCGGTCGCGGGCCAGGACGACATGGTCCGAAGAGCGTGGCGGGACGCGGGGATCGAGCCGTCGGACCTCGACTACGTGGAGGCCCACGGCACGGGCACGCCCGTGGGCGACGCCGTGGAACTGCAGGTCCTCGCCGCGGCGGCGCGCGAACGGCGGCCGCGGCGGGGGCCGCTGAGGTGCGGTTCGGTGAAGTCCAACATCGGGCACGCCGAAGCCGCGGCCGGCATCGCCGGTCTCATCAAGGCCGTCCTCGTCGCCCGGCACGGCGTCATCCCCGCCTCCCTGCACCTGAGGGACCCCCAGCCCCTGCTCACTGACGAGGCGAACCGGCTCCGCCTGGTGACCGGGAACGAACCCCTGGAAACGGACGGCCGCGCCGCCACCGTCGGCGTCAGCTCCTTCGGCCTGTCCGGCACCAACGCACACGTCGTCGTCACCGAGGCGGAGCGCTCCCCGCTGCGGCCCGGACACGGCCCCACGGAACTCCCCGAGGGCAGACCCGCCCACCTGCTCGTGCTCAGCGCCCGCTCCGAGCCGGCCCTGCGACGGCTCGCCGCGGACTGGGCCGACCACCTCTCCCCCGGCGGGGCCGGCGCCGCGCTGCCGCTGTGGGACCTGTGCGCCACCGCGGCGCTGCACCGCGACGCCCACCCCTTCCGGCTGTGGGCGACCGGCGCCGACCACGCCGAACTGGCCGCCGCGCTCGAGGACGTGGCCGCCGGCCGGGCCACGGAGCGGGCCGGAACCGGTGACGCCGACTTCGGCTCGGACAAGCGCACCGTCTTCGTCTTCCCCGGACAGGGTTCCCAATGGCCGGGAATGGGCCTGTCCCTCATGGCCACCACACCCGCCTTCACCCGCGCGTTCCAGGAGTGCGACGAGGCCGTCCGCCATGAGACGGGCCGTTCGGTACGCGAGGTCCTCGCCTCGGCGTCCCGGGACTTCCCCGACGAGGTCGGCGCGGTACAGCCCGTGCTGTGGGCCATGGAAGTGGCCCTGGCCGCCGTCTGGCGCGACATGGGCGTCGACCCCGAGGTGTGCATCGGGCACAGCATGGGCGAGAGCGCGGCCGCCGCCGTCACCGGCGCGCTCACGCTCGCCGACGCCGCGGCCGTCATCTGCCGCCGCAGCGCGCTGATGCAGAGCACCGCGGGGCAGGGCGCGATGCTGTCCGTGGACCTCTCGCCGGAGCAGGCCGCGGACGTCGCGGCGCAGGAGGGCGGCGTCTGCGTCGCCGCCGAGAACTCCCCCACCTCGACCGTGCTCGCCGGAGACGCCGCCGCGCTGGGGCGCATCGGGCGGCGGCTGGAGCGGGAGGGGGTCTTCCACCGTGCGGTGCGGGTGAACGTCGCCTCCCACTCCCCCGTCATGGACCAGCTGCGCGACGACCTGCTCGTGCGACTGGCCGGCATCGCACCTCGCGACGGCCGGGTGCCCCTGCACTCCACCGTCCACGACTGCCTGCTGACGGGAGCGGAGCTCGACGCCGCGTACTGGATGGACAACTTACGACGTCCGGTCCGCTTCCTCGACGGCATCCGCCGACTGGTGAAGGAGGCCGACAGCGTCTTCGTCGAGATGAGCCCGCACCCGCTGCTGCTCACCTCCATCGAGGACACCGCCCTGGAGTCCGGCGGGGCGTCGGCCGTCGTCGCCTCCACGACGCGGCGCACCGCCGACGAGGCGCTGGCGCTGACCCGGTCGCTCGGCGCGTTCTTCGCCGCGGGGGGCCGGGTCGACTGGGAGCGCTGGTTCAGGGGACCGGCCCGGCAGGTGAAGCTGCCCGCCTACCCGTGGGACGCGGAGGTGCTGCGCCGGGCGCTGCCCACCGGCTCCGCCCCGCCGACGGGAACCGTCTCCCGGATCAGCGTGGACCTGACCGGCGCCGTGGTCGCTCTGCGCGGGCTGGCCCCCGTACCGCCGACACTGCACCTGGCCGCGCTGCACGAGGCGGTCGCCGCCACCGCTCCCGCCGGGGCGGTCGTCCTGGAGGACATCAGGGTCGGGGACTTGATCGACGCCCCGGAGGGCGGCGCCCTGACTCTGGAGGTGGCGACGGAGTCCGGAGCCGGCGCGCTGCGTGCGCAGGTCCGTACGGTGGGCGACACCTCGCGGACCGGGCTGAGCGCACGGGTGCGTCTGGACGGGGTGCCGGGCGGGCAGCGCGTGGGGGTGGGTCGGGTCTCCGGCGTGGAAGGGCACCTCGCCGATGCCTTGGGCCGCTGCGCCACGCATGTGACCCCGGACCGGTTCTTCGCCGCCCTCGCCCGCCGTGGTTACGTCCCCGGCCCGGGACTGCGCACGGTGCGGCACCTGTGGCGCAGGGACGGTGAGGTGGTCGCCCAGCTGGGGCGGCCCGCGTCGTCTTCGCACGCGGCCTGGGAAGGGTGCCTGATGCTGCTGCTGGCCGCCGTCCCCGCGTCGCTGCCCGTCGACAGCACTTACGCCGTCGCCTCGTTCGAGCAGGTGCGCTTCCACCACCCGCTCGGTGACGAGGTCTGGGTGCACGCGCGGTTCGCGCCACGGCAGTCGGGCCGGGAGGCCCGGGCGGAGGTGGTGGTGAGGGATCCGGAGGGAACGGTTCTCGCCGAGTTCCGCGGCATCCGGCTGCACCGGCTCGAGGGCTCGTCCAGCCGCGCCAGAACACCGCTGGAGCGGGTGCAGCGGTCGGCGCAGCGGATCGGCGACACCGTGCGCATGCCGATGTCGGCGCTGACCCGGGTCGTGGACCGTCTTCCGGCCGGGTGCCAGCACGCCGTTCTGGTGCGGCAGCCGGCGCAGCCGGCCGCGGCCGTCGGGCCGTTGGCGGCGAAGACCGCCGCGCCGGCGCCCCGGCCGGCCGGCGTTCCGCGCGGGCCGGCCGGCGGCGGCGCGCCGGACGCCGGGGAGGCGTTCCTGAACGCGGCGGCCCATGTGCTGGGCATGCCCCGGGACCGCCTCGACCTGCGCCGCACCCTCCAGGCGTACGGCATCGATTCCGTGACCGCGGCGCAACTGCGGGGACGCGTACGGCGTGAGACCGGCCGCGACATCGCGCTGCTGCGGCTGCTCGGCCAGGACAGTCTGCGGAGTCTGGCGACCGAGGTCGCCGAGGCCGGTCCGGTGCGCGGCTGAAACGAGGAAACCAGCCGGTGGGAGCGGTGCGTGACAGGTGCCGCCGCTCGCGCCACCGGTTTCAATCACGGCATAAACATGCACTATTGTTCATTCATGGATCGTGGTACAAGTGGACGGAACCGCCCGTGCAGGGGTCCTGTCCAGGCCTCGGTCAACTGAACCCGTTTCCCCGTCACACCCCGGGCGGCGGCAGCCGGGACGGGCCACCCCGCACACCGCGCGCGACAGGAGTACACATGGGAGACACACCGGCCACCACCGTGACGCAACCGCAGGGCCGCCGCGAACGCAACAAACTGCGTGTCAAGAACCGCATCTACGAAGCCGCGCTGGTGCTCTTCACCCAGCAGGGATACGACCAGACCACGGTTGACGAGATCACCGAGCGGGCCGATGTGGCGCGCGGCACCTTCTTCAACCACTTCCAGCGCAAGGAAGACCTCATCGCCGAATGGGGTCAGGAGCGGCGGGAGTTGCTGCGCGAGGGCCTGGAGGCGGGGGGGCTCACCAACCCCGAGGACAAGGCCACCCGGCACGTCCTGTCCCGGTGCATGAGCATCCTCGCCGACATCAGCGTGCGCAACCCGGCCCAGACCAAGGCGATGCTGACGGCCTGGGTCCGTGCCGGGTTCCCGCTCCACGAGCACCCGTACGCGGCACACATGTTCAGCGAGTTCATCAGAGCGGGACGCGAGCGGGGCGACGTGCCCCAGGACGTCGACGTCGAGCTCGCCGGACACCTGCTGCGCGACATCTACCTCGGCACGCTCTACCAGTGGACGCGGGGCGCCGAGGAGGACTCGGACCTGGAGGCCGCCCTCCAGGCCGCCTGCACCGCGGTCCTCGACGGACTCGTGCCGCGCTGCGCCAGCGTACGGTGATCTTTCCCGCCCGTTGCGGGAGTGTGACCAGGGCCCCGGTCTCCTCGCGGAGACCGGGGAACTGGTCGTGCACGGGGTCTCAGCGGATGGACATGAAGACCGGGGTGGCGGTGAGGGCGCCGAGGAGGGTGCCGACCAGGACTTGGGCCGGGGTGTGGTCGCGGAGGGCGACGCGGGACCAGCCGACGAGGGCGACCAGGGGGTAGGCGGCGAGGGCCCAGGGGCCGTAGGCGAGGGCGAGCATCGCGATGGCGCCGGAGGAGACCGCGGTGTGGACGGAGACCTTCCAGAGCGTGGTGATCGCCAGGATGGCGACCAGAGTGACCAGCATCGCGGCGATGAGGGCGATCATCTCGCGGGGTGCGCCGAGGGTGGCCATCAAGGTGATGCAGACGGCGACGGAGGCCATGATGCCGGGGATGACCAGGAGTCGGTCCTGGCGGCGGCGGACGTGGCGGTCGCCCCAGTGGCCGCGGCGTTCGCCCCACTTGATGAAGAGGATCGGGATGACGCCGCAGAACAGGGCGGCGAGCAGGCCCCATCCGACGCCGGCGAAACGGTCGGCGTGCCAGCCCGTCAGGAGGGTGACGGCGATGATCCAGTTCTTGGGTTCGAGGCCGTCTGTGATCAGGCGGGCGGCGCGGGACTCGGCGGCCGGCTCCTGGGTCGGGGCGGGTGCGGTGTGGGTCATCGGGACTCCGGGGCGGGCGCGGTGAGGAAGGCCGTCGCGGCGGGTGAGTGGTATGCGGCGCTGATCAGCAGGAGCCGGTGGACTTCGGCGGGGAAGTCGACGTCCTCCAGTGCGGAGCCGTGGCCCCGGGCGGGATCGGCGACCGGGGCGGTGCCGCGCAGTTTCGCGGCGTGGGCGGCGCGCAGCCACAGTGCCTCGGCCATCGCCTCCCGTTCCTCGCCGTGCAGTCCGGCCTCCTCGGCGGCGCGGTCGGCGCGGTCCCGGACGGTGGCGGAGACGTAGGGCATCAGGCTGAGGCTGGCGTCGCGTATCTCGATGACCGTGCGGTGCAAGTGGACGCGGATGCCGTGGCGGTGGGGGGTGGGGAGGGTGATGTCGGGGACGGCTTCGGTCAGCGAGGTCCACAGGGGGCGCAGCCGCCGGCCGGCGCGCCAGTCGGCGGCGGTGCGGGCGAGGACGCCCGCTGCGGGAAGGGAGTTCCCGATGATGATCAGGCCGATGGCGAGGTATTCGACGAGGTCGGCGGTGTGCTGAATCGTTTCCTCGTCGGCGAGGGGCCCGTCACCGAGCTGCCGGGCCACCAGGGCGGCGATGCGGATGACGGCGTAGACGACGCCGACGGCGGTCCCGGTGCCGAGGAGCCGCAGGCCGTTGCGCAGGGAGCGGGCGCCGGCGTGGCGGGCGTAGGAGAGGAAGAGCCAGGTGGACAGGCCCATGGCCAGGCCCAGGTAGGCGGTGAAGGTCAGGAGGTAGGCGGTGGCCGCGGGGGTACCGGCGTAGGCCTCGTAGAAGTTCTCGACGCGGGTGGGCTGGTCGACGTGCGCGAACAGGACGCCCATGAGGAGCATGACGGCCAGCGCGAGGACCAGGTGCGGCAGGCGGGTGCGCTGGACGAGCTGGGGGCGGGCCATGGAGAAGACGAAGTCCAGGATGGCGCCGCAGGCGACGATGCCGACCGCGTGTTTGGCGGGCACGGAGATGTTGTTGATGTGGGTCGAGGTGTCGAGGAAGCTGCTGATGGGCGGCATGGCGAGGGTGGTGGCCAGGGCCAGTCCGGTGAAGGCCAGCCACAGTGAGCGCTGGCGCGGGACGCGGATCGCGGAGGGCAGGCGCCACAGCGCCACCGCCCACAGCATGACCATGATGGTGATCTTGAGGATGCTCATCGGTTCCGGTGGGTGCGGCGGGCGGGGTGGGCGAAGGCGTCGTGGAGGCGGTGGATGACGTCGGCGGCGCCGTCGGACGTGGAGCGGTCCTCGTCGCGGCTGATGCGTTCCAGGACGAGGGTGGCCAGGGTCTCGGCGTCCTTCTCCTGGTCGGAGTCGAACTTGGTGCGGCCGAGGAGGCTCAGGATGCGGCTGCCGGACAGTTCGAGTTCGTCGTCGCCGGGCCGGGGTGCGGCCGCGGTGGCCCTGAGCCGTTCGGCCTCGGTCCGCATGAGGCGGGCCACCACGGTGTGTTCGTCGAGTCCCTCGACGGCGGGGGCGGTCATGTCCAGGAGGCGTTCGAAGTGCGCCGCGGCGGCGGCGAGTTCATCGGCGGTGGCGTCCTGGGGGACGTCGAACTGCGGGGCGACGTGGCCGAGCAGCATGTGGGAGATCTCGTGCAGGATGATCTGAACGCGCAGCAAGTCGGAGGCGCTCTGGTCGTAGAAGACCAGGTCGGCGGTGTCGAGACCGATCCAGATGCCGCAGGGGAGGTCCGGCTGGGGCGGCCCTTCGAGGGGCAGGAGGAGCAGGGGGCGTCCGCGCTGTGAGGCGATGCGGGCGCAGAAGGCCGACAGGTCGAAGGGCTGCGGTATGTGCAGTCGGTCCGCTATCGCGACACAGGGATCGGCCGGTCGCCTGCGCCATCTCATATCGCGTTCCATTCCGGCCCGGGTGTTTTCGTCGTGCGGGCTGACTTCGTGCGGTGTGCGCCACGGGAGTGGCATCCGGTCACAGCGGTCGTATGCATGGTCGAACTCCGCGTTGCCCACGGTACGGCCGCCGGCTACGGGCGGGAGGGCTGGTCGGGGACCGCGGCGGGGCCTGTGGCGGGGGCCGCCGCGGGGGTCCGGTCGACGCGGGGCAGGCCCTCGGCCTGGCGGGCGCCGTCGACGATGGACGTGATGCCGCGCAGGGCGGCGGCCGACAGCCCTTTCAGACGGAACGCGACGGCCTTGACCTGCTTGTCCTCCAGGGCGTCGGCCAGTTCGCGGCCGGCTTCGGCCCGGTCGGCGCCTTCGCGGAGTTCCCTGATGCGGGCGTCGGTGCGGGCGGCGACCTCGTCGTCGAGGAAGTACTTGGCTCCCACGCCGAAGAACTTGCCGAGGGCGCGCAGGGTGTCGACGCTCGGGTTGGTGACCTTGCCCTTGTGGAGGCTGTGGATGGTGCCGTGGGAGACGGTCGGGTCGTCGGGGCCGGCCTGCTCGCGGATGGAGTCGGCGATCTCCTGGTAGGTGTAGGGGCCGCGGTCCCTGGGATGCAGGGTGCGGATCAGGTGATCGAGCCGGTGGGCGATGGGACCCTGGCCCTGCTCGCCCGCGCTGTTGTACTCACCCATCGCGGCACTCCTCGGTCGTCACCGGTTCAGCGGTCACTGTTGCGGTGTCGTGTGTCATCTCTACTCGACTGGATGTCGGCTGGGGCCGGCCCGCCCGCCAACAATCTAACCGACTTGACAGGGGCGGTCGGCCGACGCGTATGTTTCAAGGCGGCCGCCATCTAGTCAACTGGAGACGGGCCGTCGCGAACGGTCATCTACTTGACTGGAGAACGCGCCGTCGGGCGGGCGGTCGCAATGGGGCACGGGGGTGTCCGTTGCGACCGCTGCCGTGGCCGGACCTATGGCCGGTCCCGCCGCGGTCGTTGCATGCGGGGGTGGGGTGCTCCAGTTGGGCGGCGCGGGGCGAGGTGGCGGGTGAGCGCCGCTGATGCCAGGAGGGCGACGAGGGCGCAGACCGCGGGCCAGCCGACGGCGGTGTAGGCGCGGACGCCGAGCCAGGAGCCGGCGGTGCCGCCCAGGTAGGCGCAGGTCATGTAGGCGGTGTTGAGCCTGCTGCGGGCGTCGGCGCGCAGGGCGTACACCCGTGAGACGTTGGCCAGCGTGCCGGACTGCATGGCGACGTCCAGCAGCAGGGTGCCAGCGGTGAGGGCGGTCAGGCCGGCCGCGCCGCCGAGGGACCCCGCCGCGAGGACCCCGGCCGCGGTGAGGACCCCGAGCAGGGAGACCAGGTTGACGCGGCCCGGCCCGTGACGGTCCACCAGGCGCCCCGCGTACGGCGTGCACAGCATGGTGCCCGCCCCGACCAGGGCGAGCAGGCCGACGGCCTCGGCCCCGTAGCCGTAGACCGGGCCGGTCAGCAGCAGCGCCAGGCAGGTCCAGACGGCGGAGAACCCGCCGAAGACGGTGGCCTGGTAGAAGCAGGACCGGCGCAGTTCCGGCTCGGCCCGCAGCAGGCGCGGCGGTTCGGCCAGGAGCGCGACGTAGGAACCCCGGGTGGCGGACGCGGCGGGGGTGGTGGACGGGACCGCGTACGCCATGACGGCCGCGAGCACCAGGGCCGCGGCGGCGGCCACCAGGTAGGGGGCCCGCCAGCCCAGCCACTCGCCGACGGTGCCGCTGAACGTACGGGCCAGCAGCATGCCGCCGGTCGAGCCGCTGAGCAGGGTGCCGAGTACCGCCCCCCGGTGGTCGGGCGCGACCAGGCCGGCCGCCAGCGGGCTGATGATCTGGGCGGCGACGGTGGTCAGCCCGACCAGGGCGCTCGCGGCGGCCAGTGGCGGCAGGGCGGGGGCGCAGCCCGCGGCCAGCAGGGCGAGCCCGCTGAGGGAGAGCAGGGCGACCAGGAGCGTGCCGTGGCGGATCCGGTCGCCGAGGGGCACGAGGAGCACCATCCCGGCGGTGTAGCCCAGTTGCGTGGTGGTGACGACCAGGGCGGCCCGGTCGGCCGGCACGTGCAGGGCGGTGGCGATCAGCGGGCCGATGGCCTGCGGGAAGTAGAGGTTGCCCACGGCCACGGCGCAGGTCACGGCCAGCAGGAGGACCAGTCGGCGGCTCAGGCCGGGGGCGCCGGCCGGGCCCGTGCGCGGAGCGAGGGCGGGGGAGGTCATGGGGGAAGTCCACGCCATGGCCGGCGGGCCGCCAATCGATGTAGCGTGTGACTTAATGATCAGCTTCGAGCTCGGGGTCGAGGACCTCGCCGACACCCGGTTCGCCGTGTCGCCGCTCAGCGAGACGGTGCTCAGTCTGCGGGTGCTGCACGATCCGGGCCTGTCCGCCGTGCACCTGCCGTGGCGGAGGTCCGTACTCGGTGCGCTCGGCGGCCTGGATACGGGGCTGTTGATGTCGCTGGTGGCGGTGCGGCTCACGCTGCCCGACTTCCTGACCCCGCGGCCGACGGTCTTCGACCCGTCCTTCGAGGACGAACTCGCCCTCGCGCGCCGGACGCCGCCCGCGCTGGTGCGTCGCGATCTGCTGGCCGCGCACGCGCCGGGCCGTCCTCCGCAGCCGCTGGGCGCCGCGGAGGACGGTGACGACGCGGCCGTGGCCGCCCTGCGCGACCGGATCTGCGCTCTCCTGCGGCGGTACTGGGAGATCGCCGTCGAGCCGTTGTGGCCGCAGATGCGGCTCGTGGTCGAGGCGGACATGACCTACCGCGCCCGGCGGCTCGCGATGGGCGGGGCGCGGCGGTTGTTCGCCGACATGCATCCGAGCCTGCGCTGGCACGAGGGTGTCCTGCACATCGACAAGATGATCGGCAGGCACCGGGTCAAGGCGTCCGGGCGGGGCCTGCTCCTCGTGCCCTCGGTCTTCGCGCACAAGCCGGCGCCTCCGGTCAGTGCGCTGGAGGCGCCGTCGCTGATCTACCCGAGCCGCGGGGTGGCGACGCTGTGGGGGCCGGTGGCGGACGCGGGCGGGGCCGGGGCGGCCCTCGTGCCGCTGCTCGGCGCCCCGAGGGCGCGGCTGCTGGGTCTGCTGGCGGAGCCGCTGGCCACGGTGGAGCTGGCCCGCCGGCTTCGGGTCACCCCGAGCGCCGTGTCCCAGCACCTGCGGGTGCTGCACGCGGCCGGCCTGGTCACCCGGGCGCGGCAGGGCCGGCAGGTGCTGTACCGGCGCAGCCCGCTCGGGGACGGGCTCGCGGCGGCGGGGTGAGCGGGGGTCAGGTGGTGGCGGGCGTACGGGTGAAGAGGCGGCCGGCGAGGTCGACGCCGGTGACCGAGCCGTCCGCGTCCCGGGTGAAGAAGCCGCGCTGCCCCTTCAGGCCGCCCTCGGTGACGATGTACTCGTCGCCGTCGCCGGGCAGGAACCCCATCTCGGCCGGAGCGTAGCCCGGGGGCATGTCGGCCTCCGAGGCCTCGCGGATCTCCGGCTTGATCTCCGCCGCGAGGGTGAGCCGGGCGCCGTCGACGGCGATGTCGAGGTTCATCGCGTCGATCTCGTACCGGCCCGCGACCTCCCGCGCCCGCGTCGCCTCGAAGGGGACCGGCTCCGGGTCCTCGTCGACCACGCCGAGGTAGTGCTCCAGCGCCCAGCGGACGACGGACTGGTTGAAGGGGTAGCCCTCGGGGCCGGCGTTGGCCAGGGAGACGACGGCGAAGTTCCGTTCGGGGACGAGGAGCAGGTCGGCGAACTGCCCGTTGCCCGATCCGCCGTGCCCGACCGTGCCCACGCCGTCCACCTCGCGCAGGAACCAGCAGATCCCGAAGGCGTCCCCGAGGGTGCTGGCGCGCAGCGCGACCGTCGGCTCCTTCATGCTGTGCAGCGCCTGGGCGGGCAGGACGCCGTCCCCCGCGCCGAGATGGAAGCGGGCCCAGCTCAGCAGGTCGCTCACCGAGGAGGCGATGCCGCCGCCGGGGTTGTTGGCGAGGGCGCCGCTCGGGTTGGCCCGCCACGGCCGCGCGGGGCGCAGGGCCCCGTCCTCGTCGCGGTTGTGCCCGACGGCGAACCGCCGGATCATGATCTCGTCGATGTCGAAGAAGGTGTTGGCCAGCCCGGCGGGTTCGAGGACCAGTGAGGCCACGGCCTTCTCGAAGGGCAGGCCGGTCACCTTCTCGATGATCCGCCCCGCCAGGTTGTAGCCGGCCTGGCTGTACGAGGGGCGCGCACCGGGCGGCCCGATCAGGGGCAGTTCGGACATCTTCGCCACGAACTCGGACAGCGAGCCGGTTCCCTCGTCCGTGTCGATGAGGTTCCAGTCCAGACCCGCGGTGTGGTTGAGCAGGTTGAGTACGGTGATGGCCGCCGCGCTCCGCTCGTCGGCGAGCCGGAGTTCGGGGACGTAGCGGCGCACGGGTGCGTCCAGCTCCACCTTGCCCTCGGCGACCAGGCGCATCAGCGCGGTCGAGGTGAAGGTCTTGGTCACCGATCCCAGGTGGAAGAGCGTCTTGTCGTCGACCGGAAGCGGGTTGCCGACGTGCGTCACGCCGTGTGAGGCGTGGAACTCCTGACCGTCGATCAGGACGCCCACCGCGACGCCGGGGACGTCGAACTCCCCGGCCTGCGCGGCGACGAACTCGGACAGCTTCTCCTGCGACATGTTTCCCCCGTGCTTCGAGCGCTCGACTTGAACTAAGTACAGGAGAAGCCTATGGCGGCCCCGAGCGTGGCGCAAGGGTGGGAATGAACTTAGTTCAAGTCGTCGGGAACAGGTGGACGAGGGGACTGCGGGTCGGGAGCGCTTGCTGCTTCCCGGGCGGCCATCACCTCCTCGCCGTACTCGAAGGCCCATGCGCCGACGGCATCGATGGGCGCCAGCAAGGTCCGGCCCAGAGCGGTGAGTCGGTACTCGACCTGGTGGCCCCCGGCGTCTGCCTGCCGGTCGACCAGTCCGTTGGACTGCAGCCGGCGCAGGGTCTCGGTGAGGACCTTGGAACTGATGCCCCCGATCCGCTCCCGAAGTTCGACCGGGCGCCTGGGGCCGTCGCGCAGTGCCCAGAGCACCACGGCGTTCCAGGTGTTGGAGAGCAGGTCGAAGGCGAGGCGGGCGCGGCAGTCGGCGAGGAGGGAATCGGTGGTCACGTACCACATGGTGCCCGAACGGCCGTCTAGCGTCGGCGTGGACGATCGAAGCAGGGACGGAGAGGGACCGCGCGATGAGAATCGGTGTACTGGGTACGGGCAACATGGCCGACGCGCTCGCCACCCACTGGGTGCGGGCCGGGCACGAGGTCACGATCGGTGGCCGGGACCCGCACAAGGCGGAGCGGCTCGCGACGCGCGTCGGAGGCGGCGCGAAGCCCGCCGGTCTGCGCGCGGCGGCCGAGTCCGGTCAGGTGGTGCTGGCCGCGCTGCCCTTCGGGGCGGGAGTGGACGTGGCACGGGACCTGCGCGCGGCCCTGGAGGGCAAGGTGCTGCTCGACTGCTCCAACCCGGTCGGGCCGGGCTTCGGGCTGCTCACGGAAGGAGGCCCCTCAGCCGCGCAGCGACTTGCCGCGGCGGCGCCGGGAGCCCACGTGGTCAAGGCTTTCAACCTCTGCCACGAGGACGTGTGGCGCATGCGGCCGCCGGTCTTCGACGGGCGACCGCTGGCCGTGCCGGTCTGCGGGGACGACGAGACGGCCCTGGTGCGGGTACGCGAGCTGGTGCGGGACGTGGGCTGCGAACCCGTGGCCGGCGGGGGTCTCGGACGTTCGGGACTCCTGGAGGCGACCGCCGCGCTGTTCATCTCCCTGTGGGTCGGCGAGGGAGCGGATGCGCAGGCGATCGCGCCTCCGCTGGCCTACGCGGCCGGACCGGATCACTAGTGCTGTGACCGGAAGACGGCACGGCGGTTTCCGTTCGCAGCCCGCGCACCCGCCGGCTCACCGGCGGCCGGCAGGGGGGATCCGGTCCTGGAGCCCGTCCAGCAGGGCTTGGAGGCCGAAGTCGAAGGTGTCGTGCGGAGCGGCGTCGTACGAGGCGCTCGGCGTCCCGAGGCGGGCGCGCAGGCGCGGGTAGTCCATCACGGACTCGGTGGCCTTGGCCATCGTCTCGTTGAACACCTCCTCGGGGTCGCCGCCGTCGCGGCTGATCCTGCGGGTGAGGGTGGCGGTGGCCGAGGCGCCGAGGACGCTGCCGAGGACGTAGGTGAAGACGCCGGCCGCCGCCTGGTCCGCGGCGGCGCCGGTGAAACCGGCCGCCTCGTACACGGCGAGGTTGTGGTCGTCGTGGCGGGCTTTTCCGGGGCCGTAGAAGAGGTACGAGCCGAAGGCCTGGACCAGCCAGAGGTGGCGGGTGAGCATGGCGTGCAGGCTGGTGGCCATCCGGGTGGCGGCGGTGCGCCAGTCGACGGCGTCGAGATCGGGCAGCTCGATCTCGCCCCACACCTGGTCGCCGACGAGCAGGACGAGGTCGTCCTTGTTCTTGACGTGCCAGTAGACGGCGGTGGCGACGGTACCGAGCCGCTTGCCGAGGCTGCGCATGTTCAGGCCTTCGAGGCCTTCCTCATCCAGCAGCTCGATCGCCGTGCGGACGATCTGTTCCTTGGTCAGTGACTCGCGCGCCATGCGTTCACCCTAGTGCTGCGGCCGGGAAGGTCTGCCGGGTCGCGGCGTCCGGTGCGGTGCGTCGCAAGGCGCGGGGGCTAGGGCGTGTTTCGAAAGTAGCGCCGGCCGCCCGAAGGGCGGGCCCCGCGGCGTCCGGTGCGTGCGATCGCAAGGCGGAGGGTCGCCCTCGTACCGGGCCGTACGCGGGCGATCCCGACAACGCGGCGAGCGTGCGTGCCGGGCGTCGCGGGGCAGGCGGGACTTTCGAAACGCGCCCTAAGCCAGGGCAACGGTGAAGAGGGCGAAGGCGGCGACGATGACGGCGACGCGGACGTAGTGGAAGCGGTCCCAGCGGTTGACCTGCTGCTTCCAGTCGGCGGGTATGCCGTCGCGCGACCAGGTGGCGACGCGGGAGTTGATCGGTACGAGCAGCAGGATCGACATCACCACGCTCACCACGAGCAGCGCGGCGCCGGAGACGATGAGGGAGGCGCCCGGGCCGCCCCACGAAACCGCCGCCCACACGGCGCCCAGGACGACCGAGCCGATGTACCAGACGGGCATGACGCGGCCGAGGACGCGTGCGCCGTCGCTGCGGGCGGCGAGGCCGCCGTCGTCGGGGAGCCGGTCGAGGATCGGGTTGACGAACACCGCCACCGCGAACTCCACGCCCACCATCAGTCCGACCACGACGACCGTGACGACGGCCAGTACGTCCTGCATGACCCCTCCCAGGGTGACAGCCCATCACTTCTAGCGATGCTAGCTTCCGATGCAATGCTAGACATGTCGGCGCTCGATTGTCTAGCAACGCTAGAATGAGGGCATGTCGACACAGGAACGCAAGGAACGGGAGCGGGCCGACCGCCACCGGCTGATCGTCGCCACGGCGCGCGAACTCGCGGAGGCCCAGGGCTGGGACGCCGTCACCACGCGCCGGCTCGCGGAGCGGATCGAGTACAGCCAGCCCGTGCTCTACAGCCACTTCCGCGGCAAGCGGGAGATCATCGGGGCGGTCGCGCTGGAGGGGGCCGCCGAGCTGGCGGGCGCGCTGCGCGCAGCGGTACCGGCCGGGTCGGACGGGCGGGAGGCGGTGGCCGCGCTGGCGCGCGCCTACACCGACTTCGCGGCGCGCAACCCCGCCGTGTACGACGCGGTCTTCAGCCTCGACAACGGCCTGCCCTACGCCGACGAGGCCACGCCGGCCCCGCTGCGCGCGGCGTTCCGGGCCCTGCTGGACCCGCTCGCCGCGCACGTGCGCCCGGACGAGGAACCGGGGCTGTACGTCGAGACGTTCTGGGCGGCGCTGCACGGCCTGGTCACCCTCACCCGGGCCGGCCGCCTGCCCGGCGACCGGGTGGCCGACCGGCTCACGCTGCTGGTCGACCGCTTCGTTCCCCGGCGGTAGCGGGCGGCCGGGGCCGGGGCGGCCCCGGCTGCCCGCCGGCCGGACCGCGGTGGCCGCCCGCTACGCGACGGGCGGGGCGACCGCGGTGTCCGGGCAGTACTGACGGACGATCAACTCGGCCGTCGCGGGCGCCATCCGGGCCGGGCCGCGCACCCCGAGGACCTCGCCGTTGGCGAGCAGACCGCCGATGACGAGCATCAGCGCGTCGGCCATGCCGTCGGGGTCCCCCGCGCCGGCCAGCGCCCCCTTGTCGCGCAACCAGTCCCGCAACGCCTGGAGGTGCAGCTTGGCCTCCCGGCGGCCCGGGTGCCCGGGGTCGCGGAACTCGCTGGAGGTGTTGTAGAAGACGCAGCCGTGGAAGTCCGGCTCCTGGACGCTGTCGTGGAGGAACTCCATCAGCGCGAGGATCTGGCGGACCGGGTCGCCGGAGTGGGGAGCCGTGACCCGCTCCGCCTGCTCCCACCACTGGGCGTCGCTCTCGCGCAGCCAGGCCGCGACCAGTTCGTCCTTGCCGGCGAACTCGCGGTAGAGAAGGCTTTTGCCGACTCCGGTCGCGTCGATCACCTGCTGCATGCCGACGGCCCTGACCCCCTGCTCGCCGAAGAGTCTGGCCGACGTCTCCAGGATGCGTCGCCTCGTGCCTGGTGCCGGCGTGCGCGCCATGTCCGGGCTCCTTTCCCCTCTCGCTGGCGGTCACCCAGCATACGGTTGACAGGGGGTTTTGCGTCGGACGAAAATGGACCGATCAGTCCCGGACCGATCGGTCCATAATCTTGGCGGGAGCACCCGATGTCGGACGAGCGGACGCGCAAGGTCATCGAGCAGTTCAACCGGGCGTTCCGGCAGCACGACCCCGGCCTCCTGAAGGACGTCCTCGCGCCGGACTGCCTCCTGGAGAACTCGGGGCCGGCCCCCGACGGGACGAGGCACGTCGGGTACGACGAGTGCCTGCGGTTCTGGAGCTCGATCGCCGCCGACGAGGGGACCGCCTTCGTCGTGGAGGAGCTCTGGACGGCCGGCGAGCGGGCCGTGTGCCGGTGGCTGCTCAAGTGGGGTCCCGGGGCGGACGACTTCGTCCGGGGCGTCAACGTGACCCGGCTGGAGGACGGTCTGATCGCCGAGAGCTTCGGGTACGTCAAGGGCTGACCGGCCCCCGGTCGCAGCAGGTCCCGGGGTCAGCGTGGCGGCCAGGGGCGGATGCGGAACGGGGGGAGGTCGTGGGAGACGAAGGCGGTCATGGCCGACGGGGCGGTGGGGTGGGTGGGGTGGAGGGAGGTGTGGCCGTGCCAGGGGTGGGGGCCGTGGCCGGTGATGCCGCGGAGGCTGACCGCGCCGTCCGGGGCGAAGTCGAGGTCGACCTCCTTCGCGCCCCGCGCCAGGCCGCGGCCGGTGGCCTTGACCGCCGCTTCGAGCAGGGTCCAGGCGTGGAAGAAGGCACGGGGCGTGGCCGTGGCGGGGGCCGCGGGGTAGACGAAGGACAGGACCTCCATGCTGGTGGCAGCGGGCCGGACGAGTTCCACGTCCACCCCGACCGGCCCGGTCTCGGTCGCGCCCAGCAGCAGCAGGCCGTCGGAGCGGGACCAGCTGATGTGGGTGCCGGGCTGGTCGGGGAGGTAGGGCTTGCCCGCCCGGTCGTAGTGGATGCGCAGGTCGCGCGGGTCGAGCCCGAGGCGTTCGGCCAGCAGCCTGCGGACGGTGAGCCGGGCGCGGAAGAAGCGGTGGGCGGCCCGGGCGTGGACGAACTCGGCTCCGCGCCGCAGCTCTTCCTCGGTGAGGCCGTCGAAGTCGGTGATGTCGGTGGGAGCGACCTGGTCGAGGTCGACCAGCCATGCGTCCATCCTCCTCACTCCTTTCCGTCAGAGGGTGAAGGTCCGTGTCGCGTTCTGCGAGGGGTCGCCCGGGCGCAGGTGCAGCTCACCCTCGTCCGGGAAGAGCACCACCGCCGCGACGGTGCGTTCGGCGCGGATGTCCCCCCGGTCCGGGACGCAGACCGGCGGGCGCGCGAGCAGGGCGAAGTGGTCCTCGGCCGGGGCGGCCGGGGCGATGCGGGCCAGGCCCTCGGTCGCCGCGCGCAGGCGGCGCAGCGAGGAGTTGCGGGCGAAGACGTTGAGTTCGTCCGCCGGGGCGAAGTCGGGGTGCAGGAAGTGGTTGGTGTGCACCGGGTCGGGGCCTTGGCCCACCCGGAGTTCCCCGTCCAGGTGTTCCACGTACACCGCGCGCTCGCGGTCGCACAGCGTCAGTGAGCGGGAGCTGGCCAGTGGCAGGTCCGCGAGGAGTTTGAGTGCCTCCCCGACGCTCCCCGCGTGGTCCAGGAGGTGGCGTATCGCCAGGTACGGCGGCACCCCCGGCCGCCACGCGCCGCCGAGCACCAGGTTCAGCCCGACGGCGAGGCCGGCGCGGTTGAGCCCGAGGTAGCCCAGCAGTCCGGCGAAGCTGAGGACCAGCGAGCGCGGGGTGCGCAGGACGGTGATGTGGGTGTCGAGGTTGCCGCTGAGGTCCACCGTCTGGGCCAGGACGGGGGCGGCCCCGGTGCGGGCGTACGTGGTGCAGTCCCCGCCGGTGCGGATCTTGGAGTAGCCCATGAGCTCGCGGCGCAGCTGGAGCAGCCAGGCTTCGTCCTCGGTGATGCGGGCTCCTTCCGCGAGCCCCGCCACCTCCTCGGCGAGGTCCGGCAGGGCGGCCGTGACCGCCGCCCGGTAGGCGGCGATCGACGGCCGGAGCCCGTCGAGCGAAAGGGGGGCGTCCTTGAGGTGGTTCAGGCGGGCGAGGCCGTCGTCGAGGAAGGCCCGCAGCGGCGCGGCGAGGGCCGCGCCGTGCGTACGGCCGACTTCGCGCGCGGTGCCCCCGGCGGCGACGAAGGTGACGCTCATGCGGTGACGGCCGTCTTCGGGCCCCAGGCGAGGGCGGCGCCCACCTCGGGCCATTCGGCGCGCAGGACGCTGTAGAAGACGGCGTCGCGGCGCCGGCCTCCGGGCATGAAGTTGAAGCTGCGCAGCGTGCCTTCCTCGGTGGCGCCGATGTTGCGCAGTCCGCGCCGGGCCTGGATGTTGAGGACGTCGGTCTTGAACTCGACGCGCTCGGCCTCCAGGACGTCGAAGGCGTGCGCGAGGAGCAGCGCCTTCGCCCAGTGGTTGATGCCCTTGCCGCGGAAGTCGCGGCCGAGCCAGGACCAGCCGATCTCCAGGCGCCGGTCGGCTTCGGCCATGTTGCCGAAGCTCATGCTGCCGGCGATCCGGCCGGTCGCCTTGTCGGTGATGACGTAGACGGCGCGGCGGCCGGCGTCCTGGTCGGCGAGCATGGCGTCGAAGAAGGTTTCGAAGTCGGTGTCGTTCTCGACGGCGGAGACGAAGTAGCGCCAGATGTCGGGGTCCATGGCGACGGCGCGGACGCCCTCGCGGTCCGTCTCGGTGACCGGGGTCAGCCGCACACGGTCGTTCTCCAGGATGGCGGCGGCGTCCGTGGCCCAGTTGGTCGTCATGGTTCAGGCTCCGGGGGTGTCGTCGTGGTGGCGGGTGAGGGCGGCGGTGACGTCGCGCAGCGTACGCATGGCGGCGAGGTCGTGTTCGGTGAAGTGGGCGAGGTCGACGCCCGTGTCCTCGCACAGTTCGGTGAGGAAGAGGACCTTGTTGAGGGAGGTCAGGCCGTAGGCGGCGGCCAGGTCGGCGTCGGGGTCGAGCGACTCGGCGGCGACCTCGGGGATCAGGACGAGGGAGAGCTGTTCACGGGCCGCCGACTCGATCGCGGTGAGGGTGTCAGGCATGGATTCCGGCCTCCTGGTTGTGCAGTCGGTGCGCGTATGCGCTCTGGATGGCGGGGCGTTTGGGCTTGTACTGGCTCGTCAGCAGGCCGTTGGCGATGCTGAACGGCTCGTCGGCGACGATGACCCGGCTGATCCGCTCGTCGGGGGTGCCGGCGGCGTTCGCCGCGGCGAGGGCGGCGGTGACGGCGTCGGTGTCGGCGGGCAGCGCGGCCGGGGAGACGACGGCGACGAGGTCGGTCTGGGTGGGGCTGAACAGCACGCATTCGGCTATCGCCGGATCGGCCTTCATCCGCTCTTCGACGGGCCGCACCACGATCTTCTTGCCGTTGTCGAGGACGATGACGTCGTCTGCGCGGCCGTGGACGAAGAGGAAGCCGTCCTCGTCGAGGTGGCCGATGTCTCCGGTGCGCACGGTGCCGTCGGGCATGAAGACCTTCTCGGAGTCGCCGGGGGCGGCGTACTCGTAGTGGTCGCCGACGGGGTGGGCGCTGCGGACGCTGATCACCCCGTCCTCGCCGATCAGCACCTGCTTGCCGCGCACCACTCGGCCGACGCTGCCCTCGCGGTGGGCCCCGGGGTGGTTCTTGGTGACGATGCAGGTCTCGTTGAGGCCGTAGCCCTCGAAGAGCGGCAGCCCGGCCTCCTCGGTGAAGAAGCGGACCATCGCGGGTGCGGCGGGTGCGGAGCCCGTCCACAGGTAGCGGATGCGGTCGCCGAACAGGGCCTGGGCGACCTGGCGGGCGCTGCCCGCGCCGGGGCGCCTGCGCCGGGCCTCGATCTGGCGGCGGGCGGTCTCGTAGAAGGCGGGGACGCCCATGACCACGGTGGGACGCACCCGGCGCAGGGTGGCGAAGGCCGCCTCGTAGGTGGTGAGGGTGACGTCGTGGCCGTGCAGCAGGGCCGAGTAGACCCAGTAGCGCTGCTGGAGCAGGGAGAGGGGGAGGAAGACGAACAGGTGGTCGTCGGGGTTGTGTCCGAAGATTTCCTGGACGGCTTCGAGGGAGCTGTCGATGCTGCCGGCGGTGGCGCCGAGGCCCTTGGGGACGCCGGTGCTGCCGGAGGTGAACTTGATGGTGGTGACGTCCCGCTCCGCCCACGTGACCGGGGGCAGGGGTTCCTCGGGCCCGTCGCCCGGTTCGGTCAGGGCCCAGACGTCGTCCGTGCTCAGGGTGCCGGGGAGACGGGCGGCCGGGTCGGTGGGTTGGTCGGTGCACAGGAGCGTGAGGCCGTAGCGGTCCATGAGCTCCCGGGACGGGGTGAACTTGCCGGGTTCCAGGCCGGCGGTCTGGGCCCCGAGGCGCAGCGCTGCCAGGTCGAGCAGTACCCACTCCAGGCTGTTGGCGGCGAGGATGCCGATCCGCGTGCCCGGTCCGATGCCGAGGGCGCGCAGGTGGTGGGCGAGGCGGCCGGCGCGCTCGTACAGCTCGCCCAGCGACAGGGAGCGGGTGCCGTCCAGGCGGGCGGCGTGGATGCGGCCGCCGGCCGTCGGGGCGGCGGTGACGAGCCGGTTGAGCGGTGACAGGGACTCAGGGGCGGCGGGGACCGCCGTGGGGGCGGCCGTCGGGGCGGTCATCGGGTCTCCCTCTCGGCGAGTACGGCGGCCATGGCGCGGACGGTGTCGATCTCGGCGAACTGGTCGAGGGTGAGGGTGACGCCGAAGCGTTTGCGGGCCGCGGTGAGGATGCGGGCGGCGGCGATGGAGTCACCGCCGAGGGAGGCGAGGGTGTCCAGGGCGCCGATGTCGCCGCGGCGCAGGACGGTGGACCAGATGTCGGCCACGAGCTTCTCCGTGGCACCGGTGGGGGCGGTGTCGCCCGGGGCCGCGGCCGGTGCGGCGCCGGCGCCCGGGGCCTCGGCGCCGAGCGCCGCCAGCTTCGTACGGTCGACCTTGGCGTTCTTGGTCAGCGGCAGGCTCTCGTGCCAGACCAGCGCCGCGGGCAGCATGTAGTCGGGCAGCTCGGCGCGCAGCGCCCGCCGTACCTCGGCGAGTTCGGGGCGCCGGTCCCCGTCGGCGACGAGGTGGGCGACGAGGGAGCCGCCGCGGGCGGCGACGACGGCCTGGGCGACGGCGTCCAGGGCGGCGAGTCGGGTCTCGACCTCGCCGGCTTCGATCCGGTAGCCGTTGACCTTGATCTGGAAGTCGGAGCGGCCGAGGATCTGGATGTCCCCGTCGGGCAGGTACCGGCCGAGGTCGCCGGTGCGGTAGAGGCGTTCGCCGCGCACCGGGTCCTCGTAGAACCGCTCGGCGGTGCGTTCCTCGTCGCCCCAGTAGCCGCGGGCCAGGCCGGTGCCGGCGGCGACGATCTCGCCGGTGACCCAGTCGGGTGCGTCGAGGCCGTCGCGGTCCAGGACGTAGGCGCGGTTGTTGGCGTTGGGGCGGCCGTAGGGGATGGACTCGGTGCCGTCCTCGTCCTCGCGGACGGGGTGCAGGATGTTCCAGATGGTGGTCTCGGTGGGGCCGCCGAGGGAGACCACCTCCAGGCCGGGCATCAGGGTGCGCAGCGCGGCGGGCAGGGCGGGCGGGAGGCGGTCGCCGCTCATCATGACCAGGCGCAGGGCGGGCGGTACGTCGCCGTCGGCGGCGGCCTGGTCGTGCATGAGGCCGACGATGGCGGGGACGGAGTTCCACACGCTGATCCGGTGCGTGCGGCACAGGTCGAGCCAGTGGGCGGGGTCGACGGCCTTGTCCCGGTCGGGCATGACCAGGGCCGCGCCGGCCGAGAGGGCGCCGAAGACGTCCCAGACGGAGAGGTCGAAGTTGAAGGCGCTGATGGCGAAGAAGCGGTCCCGGGGGCCGATGCGGAAGCGGGTGTGGCAGTCGGCGACGACGTTGGCGACGTTGCGGTGGGTCACCATGACGCCCTTGGGGGCGCCGGTGGTGCCGGAGGTGTAGAGGACGTACGCGAGGTCGTCGGGGTGCGAACCGGGCAGCCGGGCGGGAACCTCGGCGGGCCCGTCCGGCAGGGCGTCGGGGGCGGTGAGGTCCAGTACGGCGAACTCCCCCGCCGCACAGGCCTCCACGGGCCCGCCGTCGGTCAGCACGCACCGCACCCGGCCGTCTTGCAGCATGTACCGCTGCCGGGCGGTGGGCAGGGCGGCGTCGACGGGCAGGTAGGCGGCGCCGGCCAGCACAGTGGCGAGGATGCCGATGATCTGCTCGGGGCCGCGCCGCATGACGAGGGCGACGAGTTCGCCCCGGCCCACGCCGTGCCCGCGCAGCCAGGCCGCGCCGGCCGCGGCCCGGCGCAGCAGTTCGCCGTAGCCGACCTCCCGGTCGGCGGTGAGGATCGCGGGGGCGTCGGGGGTGCGGGCGGCCTGGGCCGCGATGGCGTCGCCGAGCATCTCCTCGGGCAGCGGGGCAGCCGTGTCGTTGGCGGCGCGGCGGCGGTCGCGCTGGGCGGGTGGCAGCAGGTCGAAGCTGTGGCGCTGCCAGGCCGCCTCGTCGGCGAGTTCGCCGAGCAGCGTCCCGTATCCGTGGGCGAGGTCGTCCAGCAGCCCTTCGGGGAAGAGTTCGTCGAGCCCGTCGAGCTGGATGACGGCGGCCCCGTGCTGCTCCATGGCGAAGGCGTTCAGCCATACCTGGGGGGTCTGGCTGACCGAGTACACCTCGGGTCCGAACAGTTCCAGTGCCGAGCCGTCGACCTCGCTGCTGACGTGCCCGATGGCACTGTTGAAGGTGAACGGCATCCGCGCGCCGGCCACTCCGCCGCGGCGGCGGGCCAGTTCCTGCATGACCTCGATGCCGGAGAAGTGGCGGTGGTCGATGTCGGCGTGCAGCCGGCTCTGCAGGGCCCGGGCCCGCTCCGCGAAGGGCAGCGAGCGGTCGACCTCCGCTTCGACGAGGAGGGTGTCGGAGAACTGGCCGATGGCCTCGAAGACCCGGGGGTGGACGGGCGGCCGGTTGGCGATGGTGGTGGTGAGGGTGAACCGCTCCCCCGCACCCCAGGTGGCCAGGGTCTCCGCGTACGCGGCGAGCAGCAGCGCGGAGGGCGTCAGTCCGGCGGCGGCGGCCCGCTGCTTGACGGCCGTCCACCGCTCGCGTTCGACGTGGACCCGGCGCTGGGTGAAGCGGGAGCGGGTCAGCGCGGCCGGGCTGGTGCGCAGCGGCAGGTCGGGGTGGGGGGCGAGGTCGTCCACGCGGCGCATCCAGTACTCGCGGGAGCGGCGGGCGGGCGCCTTGTCGCGGGCCGCTTCCAGGGCGGCGAGGTAGTCGTCGTAGGCGAACTCGCCGGATGCGCCGCCGCCTTCCAGGGGGCAGTTCTGGTAGGCCCGCCACCAGGCGCGGAAGAACAGGAACATGCTGATCCCGTCCATCACGAGCCCGTCGTGGCCGACGTGGAGGACCATCTTGTCGTCGGCGAGGACGGTGACGTCGACGCTGAGCAGCGGCGCCCGGTCGGTCGGCAGCACCTGGTGGGAGCGCTGCTCGCGCAGTTCGGCGCGCAGCGTCTCCTGCTGCTGCGGGGTGCGGTCGCGCAGGTCGAGGCGGCCGATGGTCGGGTGGCCACGGTGCCCGTACTCGGTGACCTGGCGGTCGTCGGCGAGGAAGCGGGAACGCAGTGCGCTGTGCGCGCCGACGACGGTGTCCAGGGCGGTCTGCAGCCGGTCGAGGTCCCAGACGCCTTCGATCTCGTGGAAGACGTGGCTGGCCACGTCGCCGATCTCGAAGACGCCGCTGCGGCCGATGTAGTAGCTGCGCTGGAGGGGGGTGAGGGGGAAGCCGGTGCCGTGCTGGGCTTCCCGGGCGAGGTGGGCGACGAGTTCGGCCTTGGCGGCCTTGACGCGGGTGAGGAAGTCGGCGTCCATCCGGTCGCGGTTGCCCTGGAGGCGCAGGTCGCCGTCGGCGAGGGCGACGGACAGGCCGCGTTCGGCTATCTCGCGCAGGATCAGTCGGTGGTTCATCGGGGCTCTCCCCCGGTGAGGGCGGCGACGGCGGTCTCGTCGGCGCGCTCGGCGATGACGGCGGCGAGTTCGTCGAGGGTGCCGCCGTGCAGCAGTTCGTCCATGGACAGGTCCACGTCGAGGGCGTCGAGGATCTGGTACTGGACGGTGACGGCCTGGAGGGAGCCGGCGGCCAGCTGGGTGAGGGTGCGTCCGGCGATCTGCTCGTCGTCTTCCAGGCGCAGGGCGGTGCGGACGATTCCGGTCAGCCACGGGGTGAGCACGTTCGGGGCCTGCTGCGCGCCGGCGGGGCGGAAGAACACGGCGTCGGCGAGGGTGACGGCGCTGCCGGGCGCGAGGAGTTCGACGGTACGGGGCCACGTGCGCGGCGCTTGGAGACCGAGGGCGGCGGCCAGCTTGTCGGCGAAGCGGGGCATGACGGGGGCGGCGGCGTGCGCGAGGAGGCGGGCGGCGGCCAGTTCGAGGGCGATGGCGGTGCGGTTCTCGTTCGCCCAGGCTTCGGTGTCGGCGAGGAGGCCTTCGCCGCGGGCGAAGCGGACGGTGTCGCGGACGATGCCGTCGAGTTCGGCGGCGGCCTGGTTGAGGGAGAACGCGTCGTTGTCCAGCGCTCCGGTGACGGCGGCGAGGCGGGTGCCGAGCCGGGCGAGGAAGGCGGAGTGTTCGGGGGTCCAGTTCCCGGCGTCGGGGGCGTGGCCGCCGTGGTGCTTGGCGACCCGGGCGCCGAGGTCGTTCAGCCACTGCTGCCAGGTGCCGATGAGGGTGTCGTCGAGGGTGGCCTCGTAGGCGGCGCGCCGGAAGTCGGTGCGCCGGCCTTCGGGGCGGGTGGCGGCGAGGAAGTAGCGGACGGAGTCGACGGTGTCGGGGGTGAGGATCTCCTTGCCCCAGACGGCGTGCCGGCGGCTGGTGGAGAACTTGCTGCCCTCCAGCAGGTAGAACTCGTTGACGTGGTAGTCGATGTCGGGGGTCCAGCCGGGGAAGGCCAGCCGGTACAGCACGGGGTAGAGCACCGCGTGGTAGAAGCTGTTGTCGTAGCCGAAGAAGTGGACGATCTTCCAGTCCTGGGCGGGGTCGGCGGCCCGCCAGTCGCGGCCCAGGCGCGAGCCCAGTGACTGGATGCCGTGCAGGAAGCCGTAGCTCATCTCCGGCCACACCCAGATGACCTGGCCTTCGGTGGCGTTCTCCTGCGGTTCGACGCCCCAGGTGGAGGGGTGGGTGACGGGGATGTCGAGGGCGGGGCGCCGGAAGAGCCGGTCGGCGAGTTCGCGCAGCCGGGCGGGGACGCGGCCGAGCCGGTGGTGTGCGCGTACGTCGTCGGCGAAGGCGTGCAGCGGGAGGGTCCAGCGGGCGGCGGGGGCGCGGCGGGGGGCCTGGGTGGAGGCGGCGGAGACGGGGTCGGTGAGGTCGGCGACGGTGTTGGGTTCGCCGCACTCCTCGCAGATGTTGCCGGAGGTGGCGGTGCCGCAGCCGGGGCAGCCGCCCTTGACGTCGACTTCGTAGAGGTACTGGCCGCTTTCGGCGTCGTAGAGGGCGTCGTGGGCGGTGACGGCGATCTGGCCGGAGTCCACGACGCGGCTGAAGAAGTCCTGGAGGCCTTCGCGGTAGGTGCCGTCCTGGTCGGTGACCGTGTACTGGTCCAGCGGGATGTCCATCAGCCGCAGCGTTTCGGCGATCTCCGCGCTGTAGTGCGCGGCGGTCTCGGCGGGGGTGCGGCCGTCCTTGCGGGCGGCGCCGACGACGTAGCTCTGGTAGTCGTCGCTGCCGGTGAGGTGGTAGGCCTCGGCGCCGGTCATGCGCTGGAAGCGGGTGAAGGCGTCGGCGCCGAGGTAGGGGCCGGAGAGGTGGCCCAGGTGCAGGTCGCCGTTGGGGGTGGGCGGGGTGGAGAAGACGAAGACGGGCCGTTCGCCGAAGCCCTTGCGGGCGGGGTTCGCGGCGGAGGCCAGGGCGCGGTCGCCGTCGCGCCAGTACTGGGTGAAGAAGACGAGGTCGTTCGCGCCGGTGTTGGCCAGCACGTGCGTCTCGAACGGTTCGAAGAGGACGACGGTGCCGGGTTCGGCCGGGTGGCGCTCGCCGCTGTCGAGGACGAACTCGCCGCTGCCGGAGACGATGACGAACAGCTCGGTCTCGTCGTGCTGGTGGCGGTCGGCGGCGCGGCCCGGCGCGACCCGGCCCCAGCCCGCGCCGGTGCCGAGGCCCTCGACGCCGCTCATGTCGATGCCGAAGGCCTGTTCCAGGACGTCGGCGTCATAGCTGGCGATGATCATGTCGTGGCCTTCCGGGGTGAGGCGGGCAGGGAGAGCAGGTCGGCGGTGCGTGCGGCGAGCGCGGGGGCGAGGCGGTAGCCGGAGCCGCCGGCGGCTCCCGCGAAGACGGTCCGGCCGTCTTCGGTGAGCGGGGTGACCAGCGGGTGGCCGTCGGGGCCGTACGCGTCGCAGAAGACGCGGCCCGAGCGGCAGCGGTCGGCGAGCCGCGGGGCGTAGCGGGTGAGCAGGGCGCGGGCCTCGTCCAGGTGGCCGGCGGTGGGGGCCGGATCGATGTGGGCGGGGTCGACGTCCCACTCGCGGCACGTGTAGCTGAACAGCCAGTGGCCGCGGTGGTGGAAGGGCAGCAGGAACGCGTCCTCGTCCTGGAAGACGATCGCCCCGTCCCCGGGCTGCGGGGGGACGTCGATGTGCAGGGCGACGATCTTCTTGACGCGGGCGCCGAGCGGGGCGACGAGTTCGCGCCAGGCGGGTTCGGCGAGCCAGGGTCCGGGGGCGAGGACGACGCGGCCGGCGGTCAGGGTGGCGCCGCCGGTCAGGGTGAGGCGGACGCCGTCCGGGCCGGCGTCGAGGGCGGTGACGGCGACACCCTCGTGGAAGAGGAGGCGGGGGCGCAGTTCGGCGGCGAGCTGCTGGGTGAGGGTGTGGACGTCCGCGTACTGGCAGCCGTCGCCCTGCCAGGCACCGTATCCGGCCGGCAACTGTGGGATCGCGGACGGGAGTTCGGTGGTCCAGCGGAGTTTCGCCGAGGGGAGGTAGACCTCGCGCAGCCGCTCCTCGGCGGCCTCGGGGGCGAGGACGGTCATGGGCAGCGGGTGGATGGGCAGGTCGGGGCGCAGGGCGTGGAGGCCGGCGTAGAAGCGCTCGCTCTCGGCGGCCAGGGTGCGTACCGTCTCGGTGGCGCCGCGCGGGAAGTGCAGTCCGGCGGAGCGGCGGGTGGCGCCGGAGCCGATCATGTCGCGGTCCAGGACGGTGACGGTGGCGGCCGGGTCCCGGGCGAGGATCTCGCCGGCGATGAGGACGCCCAGTATCCCGGCGCCGACGACGGCGATGTCGCTGCGGGCCCCGTCGGGGGCGGCGGCGCCCATCAGGCGCTCCACCGTTCCTGCGGGGCGGGCTTGGTGGACCACTCGATGAAGGAGGCGAGCTGCTCGTCGCCGCGTACGCCGCTCATCCGGTCGGCGATGCGCCGGCTGCGCCAGGCGTTGAGGCTGAGGTTGGGGTCGGCGAGGCCGCGCTGGCCGCGCACCCCGTTCTGGACGAAGATCCGGCGGTCCTCGGGGCCGTCCCAGCGGACGGCGTAGTCCTCGTCGACGCGCAGCTCGTCGCCCTCGCGCTCCAGCCGGTGGGCGAGGGGGGCGAGGAAGTCCATGGCGGCGGGCCGGTAGCCGGTGGCCCAGACGACGACGTCGGCGTCGAACTTCTCCACCGATTCGCTTTCGCCGGTGTGGCGGGCGCTGACTTCCCAGCCGGTGACGGGGGCGGGGCTGACGTCGAACACCTCGCGGCCCGGGTGGAGGGCGACGAGGTCCTCGTTGCCCTCCACGAAGCGGTGGACGTAGATGCTCTGGTAGATCTCCCGCAGCGTGGATTCCGAGATGCCGTCGCTGGTCAGGATGTTGCGGGCGTTCAGCGACTGGCGGCGCTCGCGGGGCAGTGCGTAGAAGTAGTCGGCGTGGCTGGGCATGTAGTAGTCGTTGGTGAACGGCGAATCGTCGATCGGGAAGTAGTTCTGCCGGCGCGAGATCCAGGAGACCCGGCGGGGCAGTTGCCGGCCGGCGCGGGAGATCAGGTCGAGGAAGGCCTCGGCGCCGGACTGGCCGCCGCCGATGACGACGACGCGCTTGCCGCCGAGGTCGTGGGCGGCGTTGAGGTAATCGGCGACGTGGAACTGGGTGGGTCCGAGCTGGTCGGCGCCCTGCGGCGGGACCCAGGGGCGGCTGCCGACGCCGACCACGACGTTGTCGGCGGTGACGGTGCGGCGGTCGGTCCGGACGGTGAAGGTGCCGCGCCGGTCGTCGAAGGCGACGTCCCGGACGTCCTCGCCGAAGGTGATGTTCTCGTTGCGGCGGCTGGCCCAGGCCAGGTAGTTGCGGAACTCCAGCCGGGGCACGTCGTCGAACTGGGCGTTGAGGAAGTGGTAGACCCGGCCCTTCTCGTGGAGGTAGGCGAGGAAGGAGAAGGGGCTGGCGGGGTCGGCGAGGCTCACCAGGTCCTTGAACTGGGAGACCTGGAGGGTGGTGCCGGGTATCTGCTGGCCGTCGTGCCAGCTGAAGGATTCCTTGCGGTCGAGGAAGAGATTGGGTATGTCCGGCCTGCAGTGCAGCAGTGACGCCAGACTGAGGTTGGCCGGTCCCACGCCCACTCCCACGCAGCGGAAGTGCGTGGCACCGGGCGGGAAGCTCTCGTGCGCCATGGTCGGAACCTCTCGTTCGAAAGCGTTCGGAAGTATTCGGAAGCGTTGCGAAGTGTCGGGAAGCGTCGGGAAGCCTTGGCGGAGCGGAAGGTCAGGCGGTGGGGCTCCGGCGGTCGCGTACGGCGACGAGGCCGCAGGCGGTGGCGAGCAGGGAGCAGGCGCCGACCAGTGGCCACACGAGGGCGCCGAACTGGAGGAACAGCCACGTGCCGGCCATCGGCCCGAGGGCGGAGCCCAGGCCGAACATGAACTGGAAGCTGCCGATGTAGCGCGAGCGCAGGGGCTCGGGGCCCGCGCCCGCCGGGTAGGCGAAGACGGCGGGGCCGCCGAGGATCTCGCCCAGTGACCAGACGAGCGTGCCGATGACGACCGCGGCGGGCCCGATGGGCAGTCCGTAGCAGGCGACTCCGGCGCCGACCAGGGCGAAGCCGAGACCGACCGTGATCTTGAGCGGCCAGCGCTGGGAGACCTTGGTGACCAGCAGTTCGAAGGCGATGACGATGAGGCCGTTGAGCGCGACGGCGAAGGTGTACCAGAAGAGCGCCATACCGGCGTCCTTCATGTACAGCGGGAGGGTGGAGAGGTACTGGGTGTAGACGGCCGCGTGGCAGAAGGCGGCGGTCAGGTAAAGCAGGTAGCGGCGGTCGCGCAGGACGGCCGCGTAGCCGCCGCGGGCGCCGGCGGGGACCGCGGTGGCCGCGGTGGCCGCGGGGTGCTGTGCGGTCTTGGCGGGGAGGGTGGCCCGGGCCACCAGGGCGTAGGCGAGCGCGATGACGGCCTCGCCCCAGAACAGGAGGGTGTACGAGTGTCCGCCCGCGTTGTAGAGCGCGTAGCCGAGCAGCGGGGCGGCGGTCGCGCCGACGTTGAGGCCGAAGCGGTACATCGCGAAGATCATGATCTGCCGGTCGCCGTCGGTCTGGTCGGCCAGCAGGGTGGCGGAGGCCGGCCGGAACAGCTGGGCGCCCAGGCTGACCAGGGCGATCGCACCGAGCAGCAGGGTGAAGTCGGGCAGGTAGAGCAGGGCGGCGGTCAGCACGGCCGTACTGCTCATGGACAGCACGGTGGCGCGGCGGATGCCGAGGCGTTCGGCGAGGGTGCCGCCGACGAGGGAGCCGGCGACGGCGCCCGCCCCGTAGACGCCGAGGGCGATGACGGTACGGCCCTTGGAGTGACCGGTGTCGGTGAGGAAGAGGACGAGGAAGAGCTGTAGGAAGCCGCTGAGCCGGTTGACGAGCACCCCGGCCAGTACCGTTTTGACGGCGGGCGTGGACTCCTTGAAGGTGGCCCACACGGCGGCCCGTTCGGCGGCCTCGGCGGCCTTTCCGGCGGCCTTTCCGGCGGCCTCGGCGGCCGGTCGTGCCTGTGGTTCCGCCGCCGCGTCGGCCGTTTCGGCGGTTCTGATGTCAGTGCTCACCGTCGGCCTCCGGGTCGGTGGTGACCGTGACGGCGCCGCGGACGCGCTGCTCCAGCTCGTCGAGCCCCTGCGGGGTCGGCGCGTCGATCAGGAAGGTCACCGCCCGGTCGTCGGAGCTGGCGAGCGGCCCCAGCCGGGCGCCGGCCTCCTTGAGCACGAACAGGGCGCGCAGCGTGGCCGGGTCGTCCTTGGCGCCGGGCGCGAGTTCGGGCCACATCCCGGACTCGCCGACCCACAGGGGGCGCACTCCCGGCCAGTCGAGGGTGACGTCGGCGAGCGGGCCCGTGCCGTGTTCCAGGTAGACCTGGCGGGCGAAGCGGGTCGGGGCCGGGTAGGAGGCCTCCTCGCCGAGCGCGATCCGGATGATCTGCGGCTCCAAAGGCTGCCCGGTGGCGAGGTGGTAGAGGGCGACCAGGCCGTCGCCGGGGGTGCGGGCGGCGACCTCCATCAGGTAGGGACGGCCGTCGTCGCCGGTGCGCCACTCGGCGTGGGCGATGCCGTCGCGGAAGCCCAGGGTTTCGAGCATCCGGCGGTTGGCGTCCAGCAGGGCCGCGTCGGCCTCCGCATGGGCGTTGGGGACGGAGTGGGCGAGCTCCACGAAGGTCTGCGCGCCGGACTCGGTGGTCTCCTTGCGGGTCACCGAGGTGAAGACGGGCCGGCCGTGCTGGACCAGGGACTCCACGGAGTACTCCTGGCCGGTGACCTTCTGCTCGATCAGCACCGTCTCGTGGGCCGGGTAGGACGTCAGCAGCTCGCGCAGCGCCGCCTCGTCGCCCACCGCCACCACTCCCGAACTTGAGTGGCGGGTGGCCGGCTTGACGACGACCGGGTACCCGAGGGCGGCCAGGTCGGCTTCCTCGCGGCCGCCGGGCGGCAGCACCAGGGAGACCGGGCTGAACTCCTCCAGGTACCAGCGCTGGAGGTACTTGCTGCGGCACACCCGGGTGGCGCGCAGCCCGGGACCCGGCAGGCCCAGCGCGTCGCACAGCAGCCCGGTCTGCTCGACCAGGGTCTCGCCGACCGCGTAGGCGCCGCGCACGGTGTAGCGGCCGCGCCAGCGGCGCGCCTGGGCGACGAACCCGGGGGTGTAGGAGCCCTCCTGGTCGAGGGAGCCGTCGACGTACGCGATGTCGTCGATGAGGTACGCCGGGTGATCGGGGTCCTTGCGGGCCGTCTCGGCCGCGTCGCGGTGGTCCTCGCCGGTGATCAGCAGGATCCGCAGGTTGCGGGCGGCGAGTTCCTCCAGGTAGCGGGGGTTGCGGCAGACGACCCGGAAGGCGCCGGTGAGGACGAAGGCTTCGGGCGGGCTGGTGCGGGTCATGCCGTGGCTCCTGACGGGGTGGCGGAAGGGTTCGCGGCGGCGGCCGGGGAGGGGCTTTCCTCGTACGTGCCGGCCAGGCCCCGGGCGGCGAGGAAGGAGAGCCAGCGGCCGGTCTCCCCGGGCGTTTCGGCGGCCCTGCCCAGGCCGGCGGGCAGGGCGCCGGCCAGGATGCGGGTCACTCCGTAGGCGACGGGCAGGGAGACGCAGCGGGCCATCGCGGATTCCGCCGCGTCCCCGGTGACGTCGAGGAGGTGGGAGCCGCGCCAGTGGGTGCCGTCGGCGGTGCGCAGTTCCAGGGCGACGGACAGGACGACGCGGTCGCGGTCGTCGGCGGTGGTGGGGTGGCGGGCGGCGAGTTCGGCGGCCAGGGCGCGGACGGCGGCGGGGTCCCCGGCGGCGACGGTTTCGAAGACCTCCTTCCAGGCGGTGCGCCAGCCCGCGTTGCGCAGGGTGCCGCGGACGAAGGTGTCGAGCTTCCAGTGGCCGGGGATGCCGTACTGGGCGACGAAGGGCAGGCTGTCGCGGTTGGGGTAGACCTCGAAGTCCTCCCCGGCGAGGGTCCGGGTGCGGGTGGCCTCCCAGGGGCGGGCGACGGTCACCTCGGCGCCGGCCTCGATGTGCCGGGCCGGGGAGCCGAGGGCGGCGAGCACGCCGTAGGGCGCCCAGCTGAAGCGGTAGCGGAAGGCGTTGGGGACCGCCGGGACACCACCGCAGTAGGAAGTGAACCGGGCGGTCGCGGGTGTGTCGCCGAGGGCCTCGCGGGCCCGGGCCACCAGGTCGTGGGCCATCAGGTGGTCGATGCCGGGGTCGAGTCCGGCCTCGGTGAGGACGACCGTACGGGCCTCCTCCCCGGCTTCGGCGGCCAGTTCGGCCAGTTCCGGGGAGACGTAGCTGGTGCAGGCGAAGTGGGCGCCGCGTTCGGTGGCCAGGCGCAGCAGCGGGGCGTGCTCGGCGGCGGGGAGCATGGAGACGATGACGTCGCCCGGGCCCGCCTCGGCCGCGAGGGCGGCCGGGGCGGAGGGGGTGAGGGCGCGGACCTCGGCGCGGCCGGTGAGGCCGAGCGCGGCCAGCCGGGCGGCGGCGCGCTCGGCGGTGCGGTCCCACAGGACGACCCGGGGGGCGCTTTCGCAGACGAGGGCGAGTCCGGATCGTCCGGTGGACAGGCCGGTGCCTATCCAGTGGACGGTGCCGGAGGCGGGTATGGCGGGCCGGTCAGCGGACATAGCGGGTCTCCTGGGCCTGGACGGCCGTCTCGAAGGTGTGCAGGGCGCCGGGCCAGACGCCGTCCCACTCGGCCAGGCGCAGCAGGTGCGGGGCGAGTTCGGCGGAGAAGGCGGTGCTGGCCTCGACGGGGAGCAGGGAGGGCAGGTTGTCGATGGCGATGAGGTCGAGGCGGGGGGTGTCCTTGCGCAGCGCGCGGACGGGCTCGTCCCAGGTGGTGGTCTCGTCGTAGACGGGCAGCACGTTGCACTCGGAGGTGACGTCGCAGGTGACGTCGCAGACGAGGGCCAGGCGCCGGGCGGTGTCGTCGAGGTCGGCCTTGGTGAGGAACGGCGGTACGGGGTCGGTGGTGAGGACGGTGTTGACGAGGAGGTGGTGTTCCAGGAGCGCGGCGCGGTCGAGCTCGCGGGTCTCGGCGAGGTCCCAGCGGGTCGGGGTGAGGCCGGCCGTGGTCAGGGCGTCGCAGGCGCCGCGGCCGCTGCGGCCGAGGGCGCCGATGACCAGGGCGGTGCTCGCGTCCTCGGCCTCGGTGGCTTCGAGGAGGGCGTCCAGGGCGGGCCGGTCCATGGGGCGCAGGGGGGTGGTCAGTTGCCCGCGGCGGTGCAGGACGGCGAGGGCCGCGCCGACGTAGCCGGCCCAGTAGCCGAAGGCGGCGACTCGGCGGCCGCGGTCGTCGGTGAGGTACTCCATGTCGAGGAGGGCGCCGCCGCCGGCGGTGAAGCGGGAGAGCAGTGCGGCCGCGCCGCCCTGGCCCTTGTAGGCGTGGCCGAAGTAGATGTGCCGGTGGCGCAGCGGTGTGCGGTCGTCGGGGAGTTCCTTGAGGCCGAGGACGTACGCGTCGTCGGGGGCCAGTTCGTGCCAGGAGTCGGTGGGGGCGCTCTCGCAGCCGGCGGCGATGTAGTCGGCGAGGGGGAACACGCGCTGGTCGCAGGCTTCGACGGTGATGCGCAGGCCTTCGGCGACGAGGTGGGCGGCATCGGCCGGGGTGAGGGGCGCGCGGCGTTCGGTTTCGCGGGACTCGTGCCGCATCCAGAGGTGAATGCTGTCCGACATCTTACGTTTTGTCCTATCGGGAGGCATGGGGGTGGGCGGCCCCCGGCCATTGCTCTGTGACGGGGGTGCGGGGCGGGGCCCGTGCTGTGGCCGGGCTGTTGGACGGGGCTGGGCTGTTGGACGGGGCTGGGCGCGGCTCAGATCAGCGGGATGCGGGCGTTCGCCAGGGGGCGGTAGTCCGGGTTCGAGGGGAAGGTGGACGGGGGAAAGCCTGCCGCGAGGAGTTCGGTGACGACGGCGGTGGCGAGGGCCACGGCGAGCGTTTCTCCCGGGCAGCGGTGGGCCGATGCGCCGAAGGTGAAGACCGCCGGATTCACCCGGCCGGGGTGCAGCGCGTGCGGGTCCGGGTTGACGGCCGGGTCCCGGTTCGCGGCGGCGAGGACGACCAGCACCTGCTGGCCCGGCTCCACCTCGGAGCCGGCGTGGACGAAGGGTTCGGCGGCGAAGCGGCGGGTGTTCTGGACCGGGGCGTCGTAGCGGACCACTTCGCGGACCAGCGCCTCGATGTCGGAGGGGGCCGCCGGGGCCACCGGGCCCGCTCCCCGGGCGAGGGCGACCAGCGTGTTGCCGATCAGCCCGGCGGTGGCGTCGTAGGTCTGCGACAGGAACCCGACGGCGTTGGAGAGCAGCGGCGCCGTATGCGGCCAGGACGCCCGGTCTGCGGCGCGGACCAGCTCGGCGAGGAGGCCCTCACCCCGCGCCGTCAGGCCCGGTCCCAGCAGTTGGCGCAGCCGGGCCGCCGCCGTGGCCGCCGCCTGCTGCTGCGCGGGGGTCGCGGTGGCGGGGATGCACTGGACGAAGTCGCCGATGGCCCGGGCGGCCTGACGGCCGGCGCCGTCCGTCAGGCCGCTGAGCGCGGCGACGACGCGGGCGGGGACGGCGAACATCAGCTCCTCGTAGGGGACGTCGCCGTCGGCCGCGAGGGCCTCCCGGGTGAACTCCCCGGCCAGGCGGGCCGCGCGGGCGGTGTCGGCGTGGGCCAGCGCGTCGGCCACCACCGTCTTGAGCCGGGCCTGCGTCGTGCCGTCGGTCATGCGCACCAGGTCGCCGAAGACCTCGCCCGCCGCGGTCCCCCCGATCCCGGCCGGGACCGGCTCGGCCGGCGGCCGCACCCGCAGCGCGTCGCTGCCCAGCACCGCCCGCACGGCGGCCGCGTCGGCGGCGACCCAGGCCCCGAGCGCCTCGTCGTAGGCGAAGGGGCGTTCGGCCACCAGGCGCGCGTAGAAGGGGTAGGGGTCCGGCAGGCGGACCGCCTCGATCGGTGTGGTGGTGGTGCTGATCACTTCCTGCTCCTTGCCGGGGTGGACACGTAGGTCAGGCTGCCGCTCGCGCGGCGCGGCGCATGTCGAGCGAGCCCGCTATGGCCATCCGCAGCACCTCCGAGGTGCCCTCGTAGATGCGCAGCGACCGGATCTGCCGGTACAGCCGCTCGGTGACGCCGCCCTGGACGACGCCCGCCGCGCCGAGCAGCTGCACGGCGGAGTCCACCACGCCCTGGGCGGTCTCGGTGGCGTGGACCTTGGCCATGTTGGAGTGCCGGGCGAAGCGGCGGCTGCCCCGGTCGGTCTCCCAGGCTGCGCGCGCCACCAGCAGGGCGGCTGCGCCCGTCTGCACCTCCATGTCGGCCAGTGAGGCCTTGACGAGCTGGAGGTCGAACAGGGTCTGTCCGTAGGCCTCCCGCTGCCGGGTGTGCGCGAGGGCGGTGTCGAAGGCGCGGCGGGCGAAGCCGAGGGCGGCCGCGCCGACGGTGGTGCGGAAGCGCTCCAGCAGGTCCACGGCGACCACGAAACCCCGTCCGGGCCGGCCCAGTACCGCGTCGGCGGGCACCCGGCAGTCCTCGAAGGCCAGGTGGGCGAAGGAGCGCGGGGCGATCGCGTCGATCCGCTCGGCCCGCAGGCCAGGGGTGGCGGCCGGGACGAGGAAGGCGGTGAGCCCGAGCGCGCCGGGTCCCTGGCCGGTGCGGGCGATGACCACGAACAGGTCGGCGATGGTGCCGTTGGCGATCCAGGCCTTGCGCCCGTTCAGGACGTACGAGCCGTCCGCCGCGTCCCGTACGGCCTCCAGACCCACGGAGGCCACGTCCGAACCGGCCTCCGGTTCGGAGACGGCGAAGGCGCCGATCGTCGTCCCGGCGGCCATCCCGGGCAGGTGGCGGCGCTGTTGTGCCTCGCTGCCGAAGCGCAGCAGGGGCGTGGCGGCCAGCGCCTGGATGGAGTACGCGAAGTCGGCCAGGTCCTCGGCGTAGGCGAGGGCCTCGCGGCGCAGGCACAGCGAGCGCAGGTCCTCGGCGACGCCCGCGGCGGGATCGAGCGCGGCGAGCCAGCCCGCGTCGCCGAGGGTGCGCACCAGCCTGCGGCCGGCGGTGTCGGGGTCCAGGGCGCGGACCTCCTCCCACAGGACGCGGTTGCTGTCGCACCAGGTCCCGGCGGTCTCGGCGAGCCGGCGGTGGCCGTCGTCGTAGAAGGGGAGGTCGAGGACCTCGGGGTCGAAACTCGTCGTCAGTTCCACGGCGGGGCTCCTCAGATGACCAGGTCGGCGGCGGTGGCCGGGGCGGTGACGGGCTCGGCCTGCGCCGAGCGCACCCGCTTGACCAGGGCGTGTTCGACGAAGTAGGCGAAGGAGGCGTAGCCGCGCCAGATGCGGCGCCATTCGCGCTGGACGGCTTCGCCGCCGGAGGCCCGGCGCACGTCGTCCAGGTAGGCGACGACGATCTCCGCCGACTGGCGGGCGTGTCCCGCCGAGAAGTTGTCGATCGACAGGTGCGCTTCCTCGTAGGAGATGTCGAAGCCGTGGCTGCGCAGCTTCTGGATCTCGTGCAGGCGCATCGCGCCGAGGCCGAACATCTCGATGCCCAGGTTGTAGCCGAGGATCTCGTTGTAGAGGGTGTCGGGGAAGAGCGACAGGCAGACCTGGTGGACGGAGAAGCCGTACAGGTGGTCGGGGAGGTCGCCCTGGTCGAGGAAGGCGTCCTGGCGGATGTGCGGAAGGTCCATGTCCATGCTGGCGAGGACCTTGTGGATGATCGTGATGTGGTTCTTCGCCATGTCGCCGCGGCCCATCTCGTCGGCGTAGATGGAGAAGAGCATGTCGTCGCTGCGCCGGGCGCGGCGGCCGAGGTTGGCGATGCGGTGGGCCCAGGTGCCGTCGATGAGGCTGCCGAGGGCGTACGTCGACTGCTCGAAGACGACCTGGTCGCGGTCCGGGATCTCGGTGAGCGGCTCGTACGGGTTCACGAGCTTGTCCCAGTAGATCCGCTCGACGCGTTCCAGCAGGGCTTCGGGCGTGTAGTCGAAGTACTCGGCGTCGGTCAGCAGGCCGCCGGCGCCGTGGGTGAAGAGGAGTTCGGCGTCGGTGAGGCCGGCTTCGGCGCGGGCCCGGGCGAGGGGCAGCACGTTGGGGTAGCGCTCGAAGTTGACGATCCGGTGGAAGAAGGTGCGCTCGTCGGGGGCGGGGCCGGGCTCGCGCGGTACCAGGTCCGCGGGGCGGGCGGCGGTGAGGCGGGCGGTCCAGGCGCGGGCGGCGTCGTCGCCGGCGGTGGCGGGGCCGCTGGGGGGTCCGGCGGGCTCCCCGGCGGCGATGGAGCGGGTCCAGGCGGTGAAGACGGCTGCTTCGCGCTCGTCGAAGATGCCGAACATGGGGCCGCCGAACTTGATGGACTTGAGGAAGCGGCAGGGGCCGCCGTCGCGGGCGGGCCGGACCTGGCGGGAGGTGCGGAACTCGGCGACGAAGGCGGCCGCGTCGAGGTGTTCGTCGTCCAGCCAGTCGGTGAGCTTGCGGCTGCCCAGGCGTACGGCGCGGTGCTGGCGGCCGGCGTGCGGCGCGTGCCGGGCGACGATCGCGGCGACCTCGTCGTCCAGTGACAGGCCCTCCTGCCAGCGGGCCAGTTCGGTCAGGGCGGCGGTGTGCTCGCGCTCCAGGCGGACGAGGAGGCGTACGGCCGCCAGGACGCGGCGGCGGTCCTCGGGTCCGTTCGGGGACTGCGCGGTGAAGGCGAGGTACTCGGCCAGCAGGGGCCGTACGTCGCTCTCCGCGAGCATCGGCTCTCCGCCGAGCAGCAGTTCGTCGACGCCGAGGGCGTGGGCGGCGTAGTGGACGCCGACCACCTCGGGGAGGAAGGCGGCGGGCAGGCGGGAGAGGGCCACGCGGAAGGCGGCGTGCAGGGCGGTGAGCGGGCGGGCTCCGGCGTCGCGCAGGAAGCCGGCGGCCTCCACCTCGGGGAGGTACACGCCCTGCCCGGCCAGTGCGCGGCGGCGGCGGGCGAGCTGGCCGGCCTCGGCGGTGCCCTCGCCCTGGAGCAGCCAGTGCTGGCCGAAGAGGCGGCCGACGATCTCGGCGGGCTGGGTGGCGGCCTGGGAGACGGTGTCCAGCCAGCAGGCGCCCGTCAGGGCGAGGGGGGCGCGCTGGCGCAGGACGGCGGCGCGGATCGCGGGATCGTCGTGGTCGCGCAGGGGGGCCAGGGCGGCGGCGAGGTCGGCGCGGGCGGCCAGGACGTGGGCGGCCACGGCATCGGCCTCGGCCTCGGCATCCGCATCGGCGGCGGTGGCTGCGGTGTTGGCGGTGGCGGCGGAGGCGTCACCCGGGGCGGCCTCGTCTTCCGGGGCGGGCGTCAGGAAGGCGGTGAGGACCCGGCGGGCGGCGATGAGAGCGCTCTCGCTCTCCTGGTCGGCGAGCAGGCAGGCGAAGAGCTCTGCGGGTGCGGAGGCGGTGATCCGTTCGGCCTCGGCGAGGGCGGCGGGGCTCGTCTCGACGGGCCCGGCGGGCAGCGAGGTGGTCAGGTCGGGCAGCGGGAACGCGGGCGCGGGGCGGGTGCGGGCGCTGTCGTAGGAGGGCGCGGTGGTCATCTCAGTTCTCCCCCCGGTCCGGGGTGGCGGGCGCGGACTTGCGCAGCAGGACGGCGACGCGGGAGCCGGGGACGCTGGAGGCCAGCAGGTAGTGGCCGCCGGGGCTCAGCTGTCCGGCGGCGGCGCGGTCCACGAGGTTGATCAGCGGATCGGCGGCGAAGCAGTGGCCGAAGCGGGTGATGTTGTCGAGGTGGAGCTGCTGCCGGGTGAAGCCGGCCTGGCGTTCCTTGAGGGCGATCAGCGGCTTGAAGAGGTTGGGGTGCAGCAGGCCGTCGATCTCGTCGAGCTTCATCCCGGCGGCGTCGAGGATGCGCCGGTTGACGGTGCGGGCGAGCTCGGAGCTGATCTCGTTGGACCAGTCGAGGGAGCCGGGGTCCTGGGCGGCGGCGCCGGCGATGATCTCGTAGGAGTCGGTGCCGGCGGGTTCGGCGGAGACCAGGCAGGCGGCGGAACCGTCGCTGAACAGCGCGAAGTTCTCCATGCGGACGGACTCGTCGGTGACCCGGTCGGTGGTGACGACCAGGACCCGGCGGTGGGTTGCCGCGGCGACGAGGGCGTGGGCGGTGCGGATGCCCGTGAGGAGGTTGGTGCAGCGGTTCAGGGTGAGGCCGGTGACGGCGGCGTCGACCAGTCCGATGCCGCTCATCACCTTCTCCACGAAGCCGCCGTGGGTGCGCGGGCCGCCGGGGAAGCGGGTGGAGCACAGGATCAGGCAGTCGATGCCGGCCGGGTCGGCGCCCGCGGCCGCCACGGTCGCGCGGGCGCTCTCGACGGCGAGGGCCTCCAGGCTCTTGGCGGTCCTGCGGATGCTGCCCCAGCCCCACAGCTCGGCCCGTGGCGCCATCTTGAACTGGCGGGCCCGTTCCGTGAGGTTGCCGATGCTGGTGTGGTCGGCCACCTGTTCGCCGAGCACGTAGCGCGGCGCGGACAGATGGACCGCGGGCAGGCGGACGGCGGGTATGGCTGCGGAAGGAAGGCTCACGGTGCCGGATCGCTCTCTCGGTCGTCGGACGGGGCGGTCGGGGCGGTCGGGACTCGGGCGGCCAGCAGGGCGTTGGCCTCGGCGTAGGGGAGGGCGTCGGCGCCGAAGCCGAAGGTGCCGTGCTCGCTGATCTCGCGGGCGGCCCGGGTCAGGGCGCCGAGCGCGGCGCGCGAGAGGGCGGAGCCGGTGCTGATGCGGCGTACGCCGAGCGCTCCGAGGTCGGCGACGGACAGCGGAAGCGCCCCGCCCATCAGCACGTTGACGGGGCGGGAGACGGAGGAGCAGACGGCGCGGATGGCTGCGGCGTCGGGCAGGGCGGGCGCGTAGAGCACGTCGGCGCCGGCGGCCTCGTAGGCCTGGAGGCGGCGGATGGTGTCCTCGAGGTCGGGCCGGCCCTGGAAGAAGTTCTCGGCGCGGGCGGTGACGGTGAAGGGGAAGTCGAGCCGCTTCGCCGCTTCGACGGCCGCTTCGACGCGCTCCACCGCTTCGCCGAGGGGGCGTACGGGGTCCTCGTCCCGGCCGGTGGAGTCCTCGATGGAGCCGCCGACCAGGCCTGCGGCGGCCGCCAGGGCGATGGTCTCGGCGATGTCCTCGGGACGCTCGCCGAAGCCGCTCTCCAGGTCCGCGGTGACGGGCAGACCGGTGGCGTCGACGATCGCGGCGGCGTTGGCGAGGAGTTCGGCGCGGCCGACCTGGTTGGCACCGTCGGGGCGGCCGAGGCTGTGGGCGAGGCCGGCGCCGGTGGTGGCGAGGGCGGCGAAGCCGAAGGAGGCCAGGATGCGGGCGGTTCCCGCGTCCCAGGGGTTCGGGACGACGAAGGGGCCGGGGCCGGCGTGCAGGTCGCGGAAGGTGACGGCGCGGCCGTACTGGGATCGGGCGTCGGACTGGTGGGCGTCGGTGCTGTGGTTCACGGTGTCCTCGCTGGTGCGTGCGTCGGCCGGCGGTCAGATCAGCTCAACGTACTCATCGCGGGCGGGCGTCACGGCCTCGTGGCGGGCGGCGCGGGCCAGCGGGCGCAGTACGTCGGTGACGGTGTGGGGCCGGCCCTCGAAATAGAAGTGGCCTCCGTCGGCCCAGTGGCGGGCCGGCTCTCCCGGGCATTCGCGGGCCCAGGGCGCGAGGGAGGCGGTGGTGACGTGCGGGTCGTCGATGCCGTTGAGCAGCGTGATCGGCACGCGCAGCGGCGCGGCGGGGCGGTACTCGTACTCGGCGACCATCGTGAAGTCCGCCTTGAGGTGCGGCAGCAGCAGTTCCTGCACGGCCTCGTCCTGGAGCACCTCGGGCGGCAGCCCGCCGAAGAAGCCGACGGCCTCGGTGAACCGGCGGCCCTCCAGCCGTGCCGCCTCGACCACGCGGGGGGTGGGCAGCAGGGAGGGGGCGGAGCAGCCGGAGGCGACGAGGGCGGCGAGGCCGGGAACCGCGTCGAGGCGGCGGGCGACCTCGAAGGCGAGGGCCGCGCCGAAGCTGTGGCCGAAGAGGACGAAGGGCCGGCCGGGCGCCGTGTCGAGGGCGATGGCCAGGGCGGCTCCGTCGGCGAGCTCCGCGACGGTCGCGGGGGCGGGCTCACGGAAGCGGTGGCCCCTGCCGGGCGGGCACACGGCGAGGATCCGGGCATCGTCGCCCATGCCGTCCTGCCAGTCGAGGAAGGTCCGGGGGTTGCCGCCGGCGTGCGGGAAGCAGTAGACGCGGGTGGGGGCGTCGGCGGCGGTGCCGGTGGGGTCGGCGCCGGAGGTGGTCTCGGAGGTCAGGAACCAGGGTGACGCAGCCACGAAGATCAGCCATTCCTTTGCCGGTCGGGCGGTGGCGGGAGGGGAAGGAGTGCAGGACGGGTGGTGGTGGGTGGTCAGTTCCAGCCAACGTCGGTCGGGTTGAGGGGCTGGGGGGCCGGGGTGGTGCCGGGCTGCGGGTTGTTCCAGCCGACGTCACCGGCGCCGTCCGCGAGGACGTGGGGGTTCGTGTGGTTCCAGCCGACGTCGCCGAGGCGCAGGTGGGTGCCGGACCCGTCGGACAGCGCCCCCTGGGCGATGCCGGTCGCCGCGGTACCCAGCGCCAAGGCGAGTCCGGCGGCGGCCAGAACCACTCGTCCGCGGATTCCGTAAACGCGGCCGTTCCCTTGAGTAACCATCTGGTTCTTCGTCATTTTCCCCAGTCCCCTCGGTCGTTTTCGCCCTGGCCATTCGAGAAACGGAAGTCCGAATCCGGTGGGCGGCTGTGGTGATCCGCCGTTCGCCTTGTCGGTGTTCGTTCCTGCGGTGAGACCAAATCTCCTCTGCCGGGAGATCCCGAGGTAGACCTACGATGGCTCCTGTTTCCGCATTGCGGGAACCTACGGGGTCTCAATCACCCCAAACACCCGCACATCGGACAGACAGGGGTGGCGAGTGGACGTAGTCAAATACGACACATCTGGACAAAATAGAGCAGCGGAGGAGCCTCACGCGCCCGCAGGGGAGGAACCGCAGGCGTTTTTGCGAGAACTCGCAACGCACCTGGGCCTGCTGGCAGAGGAAGCCGCACAGCAGGCCACGCGCGCGGCCGCCCTCCCGGAGACCGAGGCCGGCCCGGACGAGCAGGTCGTGGGCCCCGGAGTGCGCTACCTGCACGGCCTGAGCAGCATCTCCACCGCGATCAATGAGGCGCTCGGTGCGGTGCGCCGGGAAATCCTGACCGCCCAGCCGGACGGGGCCCGGCCGAGCGCGGTATTGAAGGAAGCACTGGAATCCGTACGCCGGCAGATCGCGGCAGGCATATCGATGCGCACGCTGTACCAGCACACCACACGTTTTGACGAGGCGACGAAGGACTACGTGCGCACGGTCACCGAATACGGGGCCCAGGTGCGGACCCTGGAGGAATTCTTCGACCGGCTGATCATCGTGGACGACGTCGCCTTCATTTCGGCGAACGAGGAACGCACGACCGCGATATCCATCACCGAACCCACCATCATCCGATTCCTGCGCGACACTTTCGACAAGGCCTGGGACCGGGCCAAGCCCTTTCCGTTCGTCCCGCTGCACGCGGCGAAGGCAGCCGACGAGGTGGTCCCGGCCATCCGGGAGTCCATCAGCAGACTGCTCGTGGAGGGATATTCGGACAAGGCGATCGCCCGGCGGATCGGCATCAGCGAGCGTTCCCTCCAGGCACACATCGCGGCCATCAAGCAGGAACTGGGAGCGCTCAACCGATTACAGCTCGGCTATCTGCTCGGACGCAACGAGACCACTTACGTTCTGTAACGCGGGCGGGGGCGTCAGGCGTCCGCCGGGGGACCGGACAAGGGGCCTGGCCAGAGGAAACCGGGGGAACGACTTGGTTTCGCGGCGCTCCACGGAAGGACCGGGGAAAGACGGGAAAGTCCGGATGACGACCACGGCCCGTGGGTGCGGGAGATCCGCTCAAGCGGTACTGCGGCGGCATTCGAGCGGTTCTGCAGCGCGACGCGAAGAAGGGGCTGCCGCGATCCGGGAAGGGAATCGGATCGCGGCAGCCCCTGCGGGTTCGCCGGGCCGTGCGGCGGGTAGTGGGCCGGGCGGCCCTCAGCCGGACTTGCGGCGGAAGCTGCGGTTCTGACCGTTGGGTCCGTTGTACCCCTTGAGCTTCAACCGGCCCTCGTGCTGAGCCTGCTGCGACATGGCGGTGCGTGCCTTGCGCTCCAGAGCCTCACGGAACTTGCGCTTGCCGTCGTTCTCGGCGGCGTTGTTTTCCGGCGTATCAGTCATGCGTTACCTCCTGAGCATTTCCAGAGCTGCTTTAGTCTGACACCCGAGCGGGGTTGCAGCGAACCCCATTTCCGGCTGGGGGAACGAATCCCGCCACCTGCCCGGGGACTTGCTCCGGCCCTTTCGGCCGGCGCCCCGTCCGCTTCGGGAAAACCGGCCCCGGGGCCGATTTCCCCCGGCGAATACGGGGAGTCATCGGGGCGCTCAGGCCACGTAGTCCGCGAGTTCCGCGGCCAGGGCGGCGTCCACGTTGGCGCGCAGGTGGGTGCCGGTCTCGCCGTGGCTCTCGGCGAGGATCTCGCCGTCCGCGTGGATCCGGGCGACCAGGTGGCCCTCGGTGTAGGGGATGACCACCTCCACCTGCGTCTCGGGGTGCGGGAGTTCCGCCTCGATGCGCGCCAGCAGCTCGGCGATGCCCTCCCCGGTGCGGGCGGAGACGGCCACCGCGCCCGGTTCGGCCGCCAGCAGCCGCTCCATGGCCTCGGTGCTCGCGGCGTCCGCCTTGTTGACCACGATCACCTCGGGCACGCCGGCGCCGCCCACTTCGCCGACGACGGTGCGCACGGCCTCGATCTGCGACTCGGGGTCCGGGTGGGAGCCGTCCACGACGTGCAGGATGAGGTCCGCCTCGGCGACCTCCTCCAGGGTGGAGCGGAACGCGTCGACGAGCTGGTGCGGCAGGTGCCGGACGAAGCCGACCGTGTCGGCGAGGGTGTAGGTCCGTCCGGCCGGGGTCTCGGAGCGGCGCACCGTGGGGTCCAGCGTCGCGAACAGGGCGTTCTGCACGTGGACTTCGGCGCCGGTGAGGCGGTTGAGCAACGAGGACTTGCCCGCGTTGGTGTAGCCGGCGATGGCCACCGACGGGACCTTGTTGCGGCGGCGCTCCTGGCGCTTGAGGTCGCGGGCGGTCTTCATCTCGTCGATCTCGCGCCGCATCCTGGCCATCTTGTCGCGCAGCCGGCGCCGGTCCGTCTCGATCTTGGTCTCGCCGGGGCCGCGGGTGGCCATGCCGCCCCCGCCGGCGCCGCCGCCGCCCATCTGCCTCGACAGCGAGGCGCCCCAGCCGCGCAGGCGCGGCAGCATGTACTGCATCTGCGCGAGCGCGACCTGGGCCTTGCCCTCGCGGGAGGTGGCGCGCTGGGCGAAGATGTCGAGGATCAGGGCGGTCCGGTCGACGACCTTGACCTTGACGAACTCCTCCAGCCGCACGAGCTGGGCCGGGCTCAGCTCGCCGTCGCACACGACCGTGTCGGCGCCGCTCTCGGCGACGATGTCCCGCAGCTCCTTCGCCTTGCCCGAGCCGATGTAGGTCGCCGGGTCGGGCTTGTCGCGGCGCTGGATCACACCGTCGAGCACCAGGGCGCCCGCGGTCTCGGCGAGGGCTGCGAGTTCGGCGAGCGAGCTCTCCGCCTCCGCGACCGTGCCGGAGGTCCACACGCCGACCAGCACCACCCGCTCCAGGCGGACCTGGCGCTGTTCGACCTCGACGACGTCCCGCAGTTCGGTGGACAGGGCGGCGACGTGGCGCAGCCCGGTGTCCTCCGCGGCGTTGATCGCGGCGGCGGTCCCGATCGGGTTCCCGGTGGTCCTGGGCTGCTCTGTTGCGGTCATGCGCTTCCTCTCAGAGGGGGTGGGGTGGTGGTGGGTCACTGGGTGAGGCGGCCCGTGAGGCGGATGTCCGCCGAGGAGGAGCCGACGAGGACCGTGCGGGGGCCGGGCGCGTTCTGCCAGGTGTGCCGCTGGGTGTTCCAGTACTGGAGCTGCCGCGCGTCGACGGGGACGGTGACGCGCTTCTCCTCGCCGGGTTCCAGGGCGACCTTCGTGTAGCCGGCGAGTTTCTTGACGGCCTGCGGGGCGCTGACGAGACCGCTGGGGCCGAGGTAGACCTGGACGGCTTCCTTGCCGGCGACGGAGCCGGTGTTGCGCACGCTCACGCGGACGGCGGCGCCGGTGGCGGTGCGTTCCACGGCGAGGTCGCGGTAGTCGAAGGTGGTGTAGGACAGGCCGTGGCCGAAGGGGAACAGCGGGGTGACGCCCTGCTGGTCGTACCAGCGGTAGCCGACATGGATGCCCTCGCTGTACTCCTGCTTGCCGTCGACTCCGGGGAACCGCTTGGGGTTGCCGGCCATCGGCTGGGCGTCCTCGGCGGCGGGGAAGGTCTGGGTGAGCTTGCCGCTGGGGTTGGTGTCCCCGTACAGCAGGGCGGCGGTGGCCCGGGCGCCTTCCTGGCCGGGGTACCACATGTCGAGGACGGCGGCGGTGGAGGAGAGCCACGGCATCAGCACCGAGGAGCCGGTGTTGAGGACGACGACGGTGTTCGGATTGGCCTTGGCGACGGCGGAGATCAGCGCGTCCTGCCCGTCGGGCAGCGAGAGGCCGGGCCGGTCGTAGCCCTCGGAGCCCTCGTCCTGGGCGAAGACGACGGCGGTCTTCGCGGCGGAGGCCGCGGTGACGGCGCGCTGGAGGTTGCGGGCGGCCTGCTCGGGGGTGACCCAGGTGAGGTCCACGGACAGCGGGCGGTCGGGCCAGGCCCAGCCGCTCATGGAGAGCTTGTGCGTGCCCCGGGTGAGCCGCAGGACGACGCTGGTGGTCTCGCTGAAGGAGTCGGCGGCGTAGACGGGGTCCTGGCCTTCGACCTGGAGGACGGCCAGACCGCCGTCGACGCGCAGGCCCAGGCGGTAGTCGCCGTCCGCGGGGACGGTCAGGGTGCCGTCGTAGAAGGCGCGGTCGCCTCCGGCGTCGAGCTGTTTGCCGTTGGTGAAGGCGGGGCTGAGGTTCTCGGCGGGCAGCGGTGTGCCGAGCCGGTCGACGCCCGGTTCGTAGCGTACGGAGGCTCCGGAGCCGGCGCGTTCGCGCAGGGCGTCCAGGGGTGCCTGGGCCCCGTCGGGTACGACGTGGGCGCTGCCGAGGCCGGAGACCTTGGGGCGCAGGGCGCTGTCGCCGATGACGGCGAGGTCGGCCGCGGCGGCCCCGGTCAGCGGCAGGGCGGGGCGGCCCGCGGCGGTGGTGTTGCGCAGCAGGACGGCGCCGTTCTCGGCGATGCGGCGGGCGGTGTCCCGGCCTGCCTGGGCGTCGCGCACGGGCCGCTGGGGGGCGGGGGTGTCGAGGAGGCCGAAGCGTTCCATCTGGCTGACGATGCGGGTGACGGAGCGGTCCAGGGTGGCTTCGGGGACGGCGCCCTCGCGCAGCGCGGTGCGCAGGGAGGCGCCGAAGTACTTGGAGTCGGGGACGGGGTCGGTGGGCTTGCCCATCTCCAGGCCGAGTTCCTGGTCGAGGCCCTTGGTGATGTCGCTGGGGGCGTGGGTGGCGAGCCAGTCGGACATCACCCAGCCCCGGAAGCCCCACTGTTCGCGCAGGACCTTCTGGAGCAGCTGGTCGTTGCTGCAGGAGTGGGTTCCGTTGACGCCGTTGTAGGAGCACATGACGGCGGCGGCGCCGGCGTCGACGGCGCTGTGGAAGCCGGGGAGTTCGATCTCCTGGAGGGTCTGCTCGTCGATGGTGGCGTCGACGGTGAACCGGTCGCTCTCCTGGTTGTTGCCCGCGAAGTGTTTGACCGTGGCCATGAGGCCCTGGCTCTGGGTGCCCTTGATCTGGGCGGCGGCGGTGCGGGCGGTGACGAGCGGGTCCTCGCTGAACGTCTCGAAGTTGCGGCCGCCGTGCGGCACCCGGATGGTGTTGACCATCGGGCCGAGCACGACGTCCTGGCCGAGCGCCCGGCCCTCGTGGCCCAGGACCTTGCCGTAGGCGGTGGCGAGGGAGTCGTCGAAGGTGGCGGCGAGCGCCGTGGGGGTGGGCAGGGCGGTGGAGCGTGCGCCGTTGATGCGCACGCCGGTCGGGCCGTCGGAGACCTGGAGCGGGGGGACGCCCAGGCGCGGCACGCCGGGGAGGTAGCCGACGCCCTTGGCCAGGGGGCCGCCGGCGGGGCCGGCCGTCCAGTGGACGAAGGACAGCTTCTCGTCCAGGGTCATCTGCGCGACCAGGGCCCGGACGCGGGCGGTGCCTTCGGGTGCGGGGGCCGTCGAGGCTTCGGCGGTGCCCGCGGTGAGCAGGCCGCCGGTGCACAGCAGGACGCAGCCGACGGCGAGCAGGCGCGCGGCGCGGCCGGGGCGCCCGCCGGTCCGGAATCTGGTGCGGAGGCGGGGTATTCGCCTGCCTGGCCTGCGGGACAGCATGCGTCTCTCCTGGGGGTCGTGCCGGGATCGTGCTGGGTTCACGCCGGGGGCCGGCGACAAAACGGGCGCCACGTACGCGCCTCTCCACGCTTCCCGAAATCCGCCCCGCGGACGAGGTCGGCCCGTCACACACTTCTCGGGGCGCCCGCGCGGGGCCCGTCTGCCCTGCGGGGAGGGGGATCCACCGGTTCCGCCCGCACGAAGGCGGGCGCGCGGAGCGCCCGGAACGGGCCCGCAACGGCCCGTCGGGGGCACGGGGTGGTGACCCGGCCACCACCCCGGGACGGCAGGCGGGCGGCCGGGGGGCCGGCCGGGGCGGGGGCGGCCGGCCGACGGGAAGTGTGTTTCCGGCCGACCTGGCCGGTGCCGGCCTGGTGCGGGGACGGTGGAGGGGATCCAGTGAACCGCCCCCGGCCAGCGCGTTTCGGGGCGCCGACCCCGAGGAGCGTCATGAGGGCCATCCGCCCGGCGGAGGAAGCCGAAGCCCTGCCGCGTGATCCTGCCGCCGAGGCCCGGGCGCTGCGCGCGTCCGTGCTGGGTTCGCTGCGCCGCCGGGACCAGCGGCACAAGGGCGAGCTGTACGTGGACGGGCTGCTGACCGCGCCCGGCCGCAAGACCATGCGCAACCTGGCCGCGAGCACCGACGAGCGGGCCGCGGAGCAGAGCCTGCACCACTTCATCAGCTGCTCGACCTGGGACTGGTCGCCGCTGCGCGCCCGCCTGGCCCGCGGCCTGGACCGGCTGCTGGCGCCCCGGGCCTGGGTGGTGCGGCCGCTGGTGATCCCGAAGACGGGCCGGCATTCGGTGGGCGTGGGCCGCAGGTTCGTGCCGCAGCTGGGCCAGGTCGTCAACAGCCAGCACGGGTACGGGCTGTGGCTGGCCTCGGGCGCGGCGGCGGTGCCGGTGAACTGGCGGCTGTCGCTGAGCGGCGACTGGCTCGACGACGCGGAGATGCGTCAGCGGGCGGCGATACCCGACTCCATGGACGAGGGTGCGGCGCGGGCGCCGGCCGTGGACATGGTCCTGGAGAGCGCCGGGTGGGGTGCGTCGGCGGTGCCCGTGGTGGCCGACGCCCGGGAGGAGGCGCTGCCGGCGCTGGTGGAGGCCTTCTCGGGAGCCGGGCTGTCGTTCCTGCTGCGGATCGGCGGCGGTACGGGGCTGCTCGCCCCGAACCTGTCGGCGGGGCGGAGCCGGGTGGCGGCCGGTTCGGCGACGCTGCTCGCGGAGCTGGCCCGCTCCCAGCGGCGGCCGGTGGAGTGGTTCGACCCGGCCGGGCCGGGGCTGCCGCGGACGTCGATGGTGGCGCTGCTGCCGGTGCGGCTGCCGGGCGGGCCGGGGGGCTCGGCGCCGCTGACCCTGGCCGGCGTGTGGTCGCCGGACAGCCGGGAGGTGTCGGAGCTGTGGCTGACGAACATGACGGGGGCGGGCCGCGGGACGCTGCTGGGGCTGGGCAGGCTGATCGGGCGGGCCGACGCCGACTTCCGCCGCACCGGGCTGGCGGTGGGGGCCCTGGACTTCGAGGGGCGCTCGTACCACGGCTGGCACCGGCACGCCACGCTCGTGTCGCTGGCGCACGCCGAGCGGATGCTGGCCTCGGGCGCCCACCGGGGCGGCGCCGCGCTGACGGCGGTCCCTATGGTGACGGGGGGCCGGCGGGCTCGGGGTCGAGGGAGGTTCGGGCCCGTCGCAGTCGCAGGGCGAGCTGAAGTTCCAGTGCCCGGTCGGGGTGTTGCCAGTCCCGGCCGAGCAGCTGGGTGATCCGCTCCAGGCGGCGCGAGACCGTGTTGGGGTGCACGTAGAGCAGTTCGGCGGCGCGGGTGGGGCTGCCTGCGGCCATGAACCAGCCCTGGAGGGTCTCGACGAGGTTCCCGAACCGTTCCGCGTCGTGGTCGAGCAGCGGCCCGAGGGTCCGCTCGACGAATCCGGTGACATCGTTTTCCTCGGCGAGCAGCATGCCGAGGAAGCCGAGTTCGGAGGCAGCGGCGGAACGGCCGGCTCCGCCGAGGGCGATGAGGGCCTCCAGGCAGCGCACGGCTTCCCGGTAGGCGGGGTGGACGCCGTCGGCGCCCCGGTTGGGCCCGCAGGAACCGGCGGTGACCTGGGCGCCGGTGGCGCCGGCCAGTTCGGCGCGGACCTCGCGGGCGCGGGCGGCGGCGTCCTCGCCGGGAAGCAGCAGGACCAGCCGGTCGCCCTGGACGGTCTTCATGCCGCGGTGGCGGCGGGCGTAGGCGGTGGCCCAGCTCTCGACGAGTTCGGCGGCCCCGGTCCGGGCGTGGGCGACGACCACCACGTGCGGGCGGTGCAGTTCGGCGAACCGGCCGGCGCGTTCCACGACCCGGTCGGGGGGCGCTTCGGGGCTGGTCAGGTCGGCCAGCAGCTCGTCGCGCACCTGGCCCTCGACGGCGGTGGAGCGCTGCGTGACCAGGAGCAGCGAGACGGTGCGGGCGTAGGACAGCAGGATCTGTTCGCCGGGTGCGGCGGTGGCGTCCTCGGGGTGGAACAGGAGGCAGCCGACGTCTTCGGAGCGGACGGACAGCGGCAGCACCCAGGTGCCGTCGGACAGCGGGCAGGCGATGCCGGTGGCGGCGGCGTCGAGTCGTACCCGGGCCAGTTCCTGCGGGTCGGGGCGCGGGATGCGGCCGTGTTCGGCGAGGCGTTCGCCGCCCTGGCCCTGTACGGCGAGGCCGCCGCCGAGCTCGGCGGCGGCACGGGCGAGCAGTTCGTCCAGGCCGGCGCCGTCCAGGACGAGCTGGACCAGCTCGTCCTGGACGCTGTTGGCGCGCAGGGCGTCACTGAGCGAGGCGCGTACGCGGGCCCCGGACTCCTCCAGTTCGGTGTTGGCGGTGTGGACGTCCTCCAGGTGCCGGGCGGTCCCGATGGCGACGGCGGCGAGGTCGGCGAGGGAGCACATCAGCGCGACCTCCTCGGGCGTGAAGTGGCGGATGCCGCGGGCGGCCACGTACAGGTGTCCCAGGTGGCGGTCGTCGGCGCGCAGCGGCACGCCGAGCACGGCGTGCAGGGACTCGGCGTGCAGGACCTCGTCGAGGGCGCCGGCCGGGGTGGGCGGGTCGTCGCCGAGGTGGTCGGCGGTCCAGAAGGGGGCGGGCTGTTCGCCTGGGGCCCCGGCGGGCACGGCGGCGCCGGTCACCCGGTAGCCGACGGTGAGGGCGCTGACCGCGCCGTCGGCGGTGCTGACGACGGCGTCGCCGGTGTCCCCGTCCAGCAGGACGGTGCAGGCGAGGTCCGTGTTCATCATGAGCCGGGCGCGGCGGGTGATCAGGCGCAGGGTCGCGTCGAGGCCCCCGGGCCGGGCGAGGTCGCGGGCGGCGTCCACGAGGGAGGCCAGCTCGGCCTCGCGGCGGCTGCGGCGTTCGAAGAGCCCGCTGACCTCCAGGGCCAGGCTCCTGGCGCGTTCCAGCCGTTCGGCCCTTGGGGTGTCGCCGGATCTGCGGGCCCGGGCGACGAGTTCGTCGTAGGAGCGGGCAGGTGCCTCGCTCGCGAGGAGTTCCAGGACGCGCAGTACGTCCTCTTCTGTGTGGCTCAGGAGGGTCGCCGACTCCCCCGTCATCGCTGCCCCCAACGGTCAAATAGGACGGAACCTCAGATGCCGGGAACGTAACTTCCGTCTTGAACGAGCGTCAACCGGACCGGGGGGCGTCCGGACGGGGTGCGGGAGCGGTGGTGACCTGGCCACCACGGGCGGGGCGGACCGGCGGGCCGGGCAGTGGCCGCACCACCTTGGACCGGACCTGTCCCCGGTTCCAGGCGGGCTGGTGTGCCTGCCGGGGCGGCGGTGCGTGGGCCGTCCCGCGGGCCGCCGGGTCCCGCGGGGCCGGTTCCGGCGGCCCGGATCCTCCGGCGGGATGCGAGCGGTGCTCGACCGGGGCCCGGGCGTTCGTGGCCCGGGTCCCCGCCGGATCGCGACCCGGGACGCCGGTCCGCCCCGGGCTCTCGCAGGTCGCGTGGGCCTCTCGCAGGTCGCGTGGGGCCGGCGCACGCCACGTAGGGCAGGCGCAGGCCGTGTCAGGTGCGCACGCCGACGAACAGGCCCCGGCCGGACGGGCCGCCCTCCTGGAACTCCACCTCCAGACCGGCCCGCTCGAAGGCCCGCTCGTAGGCGGCGCGCTCGAAGAGGGTGATCAGATGGCTTTCGGACAGGTGCGTGATGTCCCGGCCCGGTTCGGCGATGAGGTAGTGGACGTCGATGTGCGTGGCGTCGCCCTCCAGCCGCGAGTGCGAGACCCGCGAGATGGTCTTGCCCTCCGCCTCGACGATGGACGCGCCCACGAATCCGGGGGTGAAGGTCTGCGGGAACCACCACGGTTCGACCACGACGACCCCGCCCGCGGGGTCGAGGTGCGCGGCGAAGCAGGCGAGCGCCGCGTCGAGTTCGTCCTGGTCGCGCATGTGGCCGATGGAGCTGAACATGCAGGTGACGGCGGAGTACGTGCGGTCCAGCGCGAAGTCGCGCATGTCACCGGGGTGGACGGCCGTGGCCGGGTTGCGGCGCTGTGCGATGTCCCGCATGTCGGGCGAGAGTTCCAGGCCTTCGGCGGTGTCGAAGACCGCGCTCAGGTGCTCCAGGTGGAGTCCGGTGCCGCAGGCCACGTCGAGGAGGCTGCGGGCGCCGGGCACCTTGGCGGTGACCAGGGCCGCGAGGTCGGCGGCTTCGCGGGCGTAGTCCTTGCCCTTGCCCTGGTGGACGAGGTCGTAGAGGCGGGCGATGCCGCCGGTGTAGCCCTGGTCCGGGCGCAGGTCGGTGGTGGTCACGTCGGGTCTCCTTGGCTGGGGTGGGGGGTGCGGCCGTGGCGCGCCGCCAGGCGTTCCAGGGCGGGGACGAGGGCCGCGGGGGACGGGGCGGCGAGCGTCTCCTCGCGCAGGCGGCGGGCGCCCGCGGCGAGCGAGGGGTCGGTGAGGGCCCGTACGACCGCCTCCCGCAGCGAGGCAGCGTCGAGCTTCTCGGGCGGCAGGTCGATGCCGGCGCCCTGTTCGGCGTGGAGTTCGGCCTTGAGCGGGGCGTCCCACAGCGAGCCGACGATGATCTGCGGCACGCCGTGCAGGGTCGCGGTGTATCCGGTGCCCGCGCCGCCGTGGTGGACGATCGCGTCGCAGGTCGGCAGGAGCACGTCCATGGGCACGAAGTCGACGGCGCGGATGTTGGCGGGCAGGCCCTCGCGGTCCCGCAGCTGGCTCGCGTCGAGGGTGGCGACGATCTCGGCGTCCACGTCGCCCAGCGCGTGCAGCAGTTCCTCGAACGGGACGGCGTCGCGGCCGTAGGTCTCGCGTGCGGAGACACCGAGGGTGATGCACACGCGGCGCCGGGTGGGCGGCGCGTGCAGCCAGTCGGGGACCACCGAGGGGCCGTTGTACGGGACGAAGCGCATCGGCAGCACCTCGCCCGGTACGGGTACGCGCAGGCTCGCGGGGGCAGGGTCGATGGTGGCGTGGCCGCCGACGAGCTCCTCGATCGCTGCGGCGTCGGGGGTGGTGCCGTGCCGCTCCAGGGTCCAGGTCAGCCATTCGGCCATCGGGTCCTCGCGCCGCTCCTCGGGCTGCCGGGCGAGCAGTTCGAGGAACTGGCTCCGGGCGGCGAGGATGACGTCCGGGCCCCACAGGAGCCGGGCGTGGGCGGCGCCGACGACGTGCGCGGCGACGGGTCCGGCGTAGGTGAACGGCTCCCACAGCACCAGGTCGGGCCGCCAGGCGCGGGCGAAGTCCACCAGGTCGTCGATGGTCGTGTCGCCGTTGAGCGGCGCGAACGACATGGCCGTCATCATGGTCTGCCGCCCCAGGGCGTGTTCCCAGCCGAGGGGGCCGCTGCGGGTCTGCGCGAAGTCCAGGCCCTGCTGGTACGGGGTGGGGTCGCCGCCGATCCGGGTCATCAGTTCGGCGATGGAGTCCAGGTCGCCGACGGGCACGGCGGTCAATCCGGAGCCGTTGATCACCTCGGTGAGTGCGGGCTGGCTGGCGACCCGGACCTCGTGGCCGGCGGCGCGCAGCGCCCAGGCGAGCGGCACCAGGTTGTAGTAGTGGGTGTTGTGCGCGAAGCACGTGATCAGGACGCGCATGACGTCGTCTCCCCCTCGGGGCCCTCGTGACGGTGGGCGGGCGGGCGGTCGGGCCGGTTCAGGCGGCCGTGGCGACCGGGAAGCGGGCGGGGGCGCGCAGCACCGGTGAGCGCGGGCGGATCACCGGCTCGCCGACGGTGCGCAGGTCCGGCAGGGTCTCGGCGAGGACGCGCAGCGCGGCGCCGGCGTTCGCCCGGACGAGGTGGGCGGACAGGGCGAAGTGCAGGTCGCCGGGCAGGCCGAGGGGTCCGGCGTCCTCGGGTGCCCGTGGGTCGCGGCCCGCGGCGGCGACGAGGACGGTCACCCGTGCCCCGGCCCGGAGCGGGGTGCCGGCGAGGGTGACGCCGGTGCGGGCCACGCGGGTCTCCAGCCGTACGGGCGGTGCGACGCGCAGGGTGTGTTCGACGGCCGCGCGGGCCGCGGCGGGGCCGGCCGCGACGCGCTGCCAGGCGCCCGGCTCCGCCAGCAGCGCCCGGACGGCGTTGACGAGGAGGACGGCGGTGGCCTCGGCGGCGCTGACGGCCACCACCAGACGGGCCCGCACGGCATCGGCCCCGGCCCCGTCGAAGGCGCGGGCCAGCAGGGCGGCCATGGCCTCCTCGGCGGCTTCGGCGGCCCGCGCGGTGGCGTGGGTCTGGGGGCAGAGCAGGCCGTCGAGGGCGTGGCGGCAGCCGGGCAGGATGCGGGCGAACTCCGCGTGCGCGGAGGCGGGCAGGCCGAGCTGTCCTGCGAGGACGGGGCCCATGAGGGGGCGTGCGAAGTCCTCGGCGAGGTCGAAGCGCCGGCCGAGCCCGGCCAGGAGCGTACGGGCGTGCGCCGCGGCTTGCTCCTCGGCTCCGGTCCCGTCCGGGACGTGCAGCAGGGGGCCGCCGAAGGCGGTGAGGGCGGCCAGCCGGGCGGCGCCCGCCCGGTCGAGGGTCAAGGCGGTGCTGCGGTACGGGAGGGGGTCGTCGCCGGGGTCACCGGCGGCCGGTCCGGGTCCGTCGAAAGCCGGGTGCTCCAGGACCTCCCGGGCGACGGCGTGGTCTGCCGTCACCCAGGTGTCCAGCAGCTCGCTGTGGTGCAGCGGGCCGAGGGCCCGCACCCGCTCTTCGAAGGCGGCCGGGTCGTCGGTCCCGGCGCGCAGGAGCAGCCCGTACGGGTCGCCCGCGATGCCGGCGAACCATTGGGCGGCCCGGGTGAGTTGGCTGCCACGGGCCCGACGGGCGATGTCCCGTCCGGACTCGGGGGACGGCTGCGGCGCGGGCGGCAGGGTCGGGGCCGGCAGGGTTGAGGTCATGGGGCTCCTCGTCATCGGTCGCCGCCGGGCAGCGCGTCCAGCCAGGCGTCGACGGCGCGGGCGGTGGCCGGGGCGTGCTCGGTCATCATCGTGAAGTGGTTGCCGGGGACGTCCAGGGCGGTGTGGGAGAACTCCCAGACGGACCGCCAGTCCTGGTCCGGGTCGCTCCAGGCGGCCATGGGGTCGGTGGCACGCAGGTGCAGGACCGGCGCGCGGGTGGGCTGCGGGGCCCAGCCGAGCAGGAGCCGGTGGTAGGCGCCCATGGCGGTCAGCCGGGTGTCGTCGAGCGGTACGGGCGTACGGTCCATCGCCCAGCGGAGCATGACGTCCCGCCAGACGCCCATGGCTCCGGGCGCGCTCGGGGTGTAGACGTCGGCGAGGACGAGGGCGGCGGGTCCGGGGCCGGTGTCCTCCAGGTGCCGGGCGAGCGCGTGGGCGGCGTTGGCCCCGGCGGAGTGGCCGATCAGCGCGTACGGGCGGCCCGCGGCGAGGCGGGTGACGGCCGCGGCGTGGGCGGCGCACAGGGCTTCCAGGGAGTCGGGCAGCGGCTCCCCCGGCCGGAACCCGGGCTGCGGGAGGGCGAGGACGGGGCGCCGTCCGGCCAGGGCGGTGGCGAAGGCCGCGAACTCCGTGGGGCCGGAGACGGCGGCGGTGCCGCTGACCGCGATGAGCAGCGGCCGGCCGGGGGCGTCGGGTGCGGGTTCGGGTGCGAGGGGGACGGGCGAGACGGGGTGGGGGCGTTCGCGGGTGAAGACGGGTCGCAGGGCGGCGACGGCGCCGAGCGCGTCGACGGCCTCGGCCACCCTGCCGGTGGCGACGGCGTCGCGGTAGAGCGGGACGAGGGTGGCGGCTGCGGACGCGCCCTGTTCGCCGCGTTCCGTGCCGAGGAGTTCCAGCAGGTGGGCGGCGAGCTTGGCCGGGGTGTCGTGGGTGAACAGCGCCTCGGCGTCCAGTTCGAGTCCGGTGACGGAGTTCAGCGCGCGCCGGAAGTGGGTGACGGCCAGGGAGTCGAAGCCGAGCAGCAGGAACGGCGTGTCGGTCTCGACCTCGTCGGGGGTGTCGTGGCCGAGTACGGCGGCGGCCTCGGCGCGCACGAGGGCGAGGACGGCGCCGGGGCGCTCCGCCGCGGGCAGGTGGGCCACGCCACGGCCGGGGGCCGGGACGGCGGCGGCCGGGGGCCGGGACGGTGCGCCGCCGTCCGCGGGACCGAGGCCGGACCGGGCACCGGCGTCTGCCGGACCGAGGCCGGACCGGGTACCGGCGTCCGCCGGGCCGAGGCCGGACCGGGTCCGGGGCTCGCCGGGGGTGGGCGGGGTGAGGTCTGCGATCAGGGGGCTGGGGCGGTAGGCGGTGAAGCCGTCCGCGAAGGGCCCCCAGTCGGTGTCGGTGACCGTCAGGTTGGCCTCGCCCGCCGCGACGGCGCGCAGCAGCTCGGTCAGCGCGTCCTGCGGGTCCATCGGCCGTACGCCCCTGCGCCGCAGGTAGGCGCCGCCTTCGCCCTCGCCCATTCCGCGACCGCCCCACAGGCCCCAGGCGACGGAGGTCGCGGGCAGTCCGTCGGCGCGCCGGCGCAGGGCGAGCGCGTCGAGGTCGGCGTTGGCCGCGGCGTACGCGCACTGTCCGGCGCTGCCCCAGACCCCGGCGCCCGAGGAGTACAGGACGAACGCGTCCAGGTCGAGGGGCCGGGTCAGTTCGTCGAGGTGGCGGGCGCCGGCTACCTTGCCCGCGTACACGTCCGCGAAGACCTCGGCGCCGGCTTCCGTCAGCGGGCTGACCTGCGGGACGCCCGCGGCGTGGAAGACGGCCGTCAGCGGGGCGTCGGCGGGGACCTGTGCCAGCAGGGCGGCGAGCGCGTCCCGGTCCGCGAGGTCGGCGGCCCCGAAGGTCACCTTGGCGCCCAGCGCGAGGAGTTCGGCTTCCAGTTCCGCCGCGCCCGGGGCCCGGCGGCCGCGCCGGCCGACGAGCAGCAGGTGCGCGGCTCCTTCGGCGGCGAGCCGGCGGGCCAGGTGCCCGCCGAGCGCCCCGGTGCCGCCGGTCACCAGGACGGTGCCGTGCGGACGGTAGGGGGTCTGCCCGGCGCGGGGTACGGGGGCCGGGGTGAGCCGGCGGCCGTAGGCGCGTCCGGCGCGGACGGCCACCTGGTCCTCGGGGCCGCCGAGCGCCGTGGCGAGCAGCCGCCAGGCGTCGTCGTCGGCCGGGTCCGTCCCGGGCAGGTCGACCAGGCCGCCCCACAGGGCGGGGAGTTCGAGGGCCGCCACCCGGCCGAGGCCCCACAGCTGGGCGCCCGCGGCCCGGGGCCGTTCGCCTTCGGTCACGGCCACCGCGCCCCGGGTCGCGCACCACAGCCGCGCGGAGGGGGCCTTCTCGGCCATGGCCTGGGCGAGGTGCAAGGTGGCCCGGACGGCGGCCGGGACCAGGTCGGACCCGGTGTCCTCGGCCGTGCCCAGCAGGGACAGGACCCCGGCCGGGCCGTCGCCGGCCGCCTCGAACAGGGCGGCCGCGGTGGTCCGGTCGGCCGCCCCGGCGTCCAGCGGCAGCCGGCGGACGGTCGCGCCGCGCGCCGTCAGGGCCCGCTCGGCGGCCTCGGCGAGCGGTGCGGCGGACCCGGCGGGTTCCACGATCAGCCAGGTCCCGTGGAGGCGGGCGGCCGGGCCCGGCGGGGTGGTCAGGGGCCGCCAGGTGACCTCGTAGCGCCGGGCCCCGGTGCGGGCGCCGCCGCGTCCGGCGGGGGCGATCCAGTACCGGCGGTGCTGCCAGGCGTACACCGGCAGCGGGGCCGGGCGGGCGCCGGTCCCCTCGAAGAGGCGGGCGCGGTCGAGGGCGGCGCCCCGGGCGGAGGCGGCGGCCACGGCGCGCAGCAGCGTCTCGCCCTCGGGGCGGCCGCGCCGCAGTACGGGCACCAGCAGGGGCGCCTCGTCGGCGGGGGCCGCGCCGGTGGCGTCGGGCGCGGTGAGTACGTCCTCGGCCATGGCGCACAGCACGCCGTCGGGCCCGAGTTCGACGTAGGTGGCGGCGCCCAGGCCGCGGGCGGTGCGCACCCCGTCGGCGAAGCGGACGGCGGAGCGGACGTGCCGGGCCCAGTAGGCGCCGGTGCGCAGGTCCTGTCCGGTGGCGCGGCGGCCGGTGACGTTGGAGATCACGGGGATGCGGGGGGCGTGGTAGGCCAGCCGGTCCGCGACCTCGCGGAACTCGGCCAGTACGGGGTCCATGAGCGGCGAGTGGAAGGCGTGGCTGACGGTGAGCCGCTTGGTCTTCGTCCCCCGCTCCTCCAGCAGGGCGCGGACGGCCTCGACGGCCTGTTCGGTGCCCGAGACGACCACCGACCGGGGGCCGTTGACGGCGGCGATGTCCACCGCGCCGGGGTGCGCCGCCAGCAGCTCCCGCACCTCTTCCTCGGCGGCGCGGGCCGAGAGCATGGCACCGCCGGGCGGCAGCGCGTCCATCAGCCGGCCGCGGGCGGCGACGAGGGTGCAGGCGTCGTCGAGTCCGAGGACACCGGCCACGTGTGCGGCGGCGATCTCGCCGACGGAGTGCCCGAGGAGGACGTCGGGCCGCATGCCCCAGTGCTCCAGCAGCCGGAACAGGGCCACCTCCGCCGCGAACAGCGCGGCCTGCGCGTACCGGGTGCGGTGCAGCAGCTCCGCGTCCGCAGTGCCGGGCGGGGCGGTCAGTACGGCGGCCAGCGGGCGCTCCAGGTGGGCGTCGAGCCGCTCGGCGACGGCGTCCCACGCCTTCGCGAACACCGGTTGCGCCGAGTGCAGTTCGCGGGTCATGCCGGGGCGCTGGCTGCCCTGGCCGGTGAAGAGGAAGGCGGTCTTCGCCTCGCGCCGGCGCACACCGTGGACGACGGCCGGGGAGGGGGTGCCGTCGGCGAGGGCGTCCAGGCCGCGGGCGAGGTCGGCGTAGGAGGTGCCGAGGACGACGGCGCGGTGGTCGAAGGCGGTACGGGTGGCGGCGAGGGAGAGGCCGGTGTCGAGGGGGCAGGGCCGGGCGTCGGCGAGGTGCTCGCGCAGCCGGGCCGCCTGTGCGCGCAGCGCGGGCCCGGTACGGCCGGAGACGAACCACGGCACGAGGGGCAGGGCCACGCGCGGCGCCTCTTCGGCGTCGGGGGCCGGGGCGGGCGCGGGGGGTGCCTCTTCCAGGATGACGTGTGCGTTGGTGCCGCCCACGCCGAAGGCCGAGACGCCCGCCCTGCGCGTCCGGGCGCCGGCCGGCCACGGAACGGGCTCGGTCAGCAGCCGGACGCCGCCCGCCGTCCAGTCGACGTGCGGGGTGGGCTCCTCGGCGTGCAGGGTCCGGGGCAGCAGCCCGTGCCGCATGGCCTGGACGGTCTTGATGACGCCGCCCACCCCGGCGGCGGCCTGCGCGTGCCCGATGTTGGACTTGAGCGAGCCCAGCCGCAGCGGCGCGTCCGCGGGCCGGCCCTGTCCGTACACGGCCAGCAGGGCCTGCGCCTCGATGGGGTCGCCGAGGCGCGTGCCGGTGCCGTGGGCCTCGACGGCGTCCACGTCCTGGGGTTCGAGGCCCGCGTCGGCGAGGGCCTGGCGGATGACGCGCTGCTGGGAGGGACCGTTGGGGGCGGTGAGGCCGTTGCTCGCGCCGTCCTGGTTGACGGCGGTACCGCGAATGACGGCGAGGACGGTGCGGCCGGCCGCGCGGGCGTCGGAGAGCCGCTCCAGGACGAGGACGCCGACGCCCTCCGCCCATCCGGTGCCGTCGGCGTCGGCCGAGAAGGCCTTGCACCGGCCGTCGGGGGCCAGGCCCTTCTGCCGGGAGAACTCCACGAACGCGGCGGCGTCCGGCATGACCGCGACGCCCCCGGCCAGTGCCAGGCCGCATTCGCCGCGCCGCAGGGCGGCCACCGCGAGGTGCAGGGCGACCAGCGAGGACGAACAGGCCGTCTCCACCGTCATGGACGGGCCTTCGAGACCGAGGGCGTAGGAGATCCGGCCGGACAGCACGGCGTCCGCACTGCCCGTCAGGAGGTAGCCGTGCGACCCCTCCGGGACCCGGTCCGGGTCGCTCGCGTAGGCGGCGTGGGCGGCGCCCACGTACACGCCCGTGCCGGTACCGGCCAGGGTCCGCGGGTCCAGGCCGGTGCGCTCCAGCGCCTCCCACGAGGTTTCCAGCAGCAGCCGCTGCTGGGGGTCCATGACGACGGCCTCGCGCGGCGGGATCCCGAAGAACGCGGCGTCGAAGTCGGTGGCGCCGGAGAGGAACCCGCCCTGGTCGCAGTAGGTGGTGCCGGCGGATTCGGGGTCCGGATCGTAGAGCCCCTCCAGGTCCCAGCCGCGGTCCTGCGGGAACGGCGCGACGGCGTCCCGCCCGGCGGCGACCAGGTCCCAGAGGCCTTCCGGCGAGTCCACCCCGCCGGGATAGCGGCAGGCCATCCCGACGACGGCGATGGGCTCGTGCGCGGCCGCGGCCAGCTCCCGGTTGCGCCTGCGCAGGCGTTCGGTCTCCTTCAACGAGGTGCGCAGCGCCTCCATGAGCTTCTCGGAGGACATGGCCATCGGTGGGTCCCTCTCTGGACGGGGCGGGGCGGCGGCGGGTGGAGGACGTGGGCTCGTGCGTCAGGCGGCCGCGTCGCGCAGGGCCAGCTCGATGAGCGCGTCCCCGTCGAGGTCGTCGATGTGCGCGACCTCGTCGGCGTCGGTGGCGGTGTCGGTGCCGGCCCTGGTGTCGGCCTTGGTGTGGGCCCTGAGGCCATCGAACGCGCCGCCACCGGAGCGCTGCTGGAGCGGGGACGCGGGCGCGCCGTGCGCCGGTGCGCCGCCCGGGGCGAGCGCGAGGAGAGCCGGGAGCAGGCCGGACTCGCGGAGCGCGGACAGCGGCAGCGCCGCCAGCGCGGCCCGGATCCGGGTCTCCTCGGGGTCGCCCGCCGCGTGTGGTCCCGGGGCCGCGGGGGTGAGGAGTTCGACCAGGTGGGCGGCGACGGCGGAGGCCGTCGGGTAGTCGAAGACGAGGGTCGGGGGCAGTTTGCGCCCGGTGGCGGTGCTGAGCCGTCCGGCGAACTCCCCCGCGGTGAGGGAACTGAACCCGATGTCCTTGAAGGCCCCCTCCGGGTCGACGTCCTCGGGCCCGGCGTGGCCGAGCACGGCCGCGACGGCGCGGCGCACCGCGTCGAGCGCGATCTCGTACCCCTCGGCCGGTCCGGCGGCCGCGAGGCGGGCGGTCAGGCCGTCGTCCGCGGGAGCGTCCGGCTGGTCGGCGCCCGTCGCCTCGCGCACGCCGGGCAGTTCGGCGATGAGGGGGCTGGGCCGGAAGGCGGTGAAGCCCTTCGCGAAGAGCGGCCAGTCCATGTCGGCGAGGGCCACGCACACGTCCTCCCGGTCGAGTGCCCGGCCCAGGGCCCGCACCGCGAGGACCGGGTCCATGGCGCGCAGGCCCCGGCTGCTGAGGAACTCTTCGCCGGCGCCTTCGCCCATGCCGCCGCCGCCCCACAGGCCCCAGGCCACGGAGGTCGCGGCGAGGCCCCGGGCGCGGCGCTGTTCGGCGAGCGCGTCGAGGGCGGCGTTGGCGGCTCCGTAGGCGCTCTGGCCGCCGCTTCCCCACGTGCCGGCGCCGGAGGAGTACAGCACGAACGCGTCGAGTACGAGCCCTCGCGCGCGGGTCAGTTCGTCCAGGTGGCGGGCGCCCGCGACCTTGCCCGCGTACACCTCGGCGAACGACTCGACCCCGGTGTCCAGGAAGGCCGCGGAGTGCGGGACGCCGGCGGTGTGGAAGACGGCGGTCGGCGGGTGGGCCTCTAGGAGCGCGTCGAGCGCGGTGCGGTCGGAGACGTCACAGGCCGCGAGGGTGACGTCGGCGCCCAGGGCACGCAGTTCGGCGGCCAGTTCGAGCGCCCCGGGCGCGTCGGGGCCGCGCCGGCCGGTGAGGACCAGGTGGGCGGCGCCGGCTCCGGCGAGCCAGCGTGCGACGTGGGCGCCGAGCGCGCCGGTGCCGCCGGTGACCAGGACGGTGCCGCGCGGCGCGTACTCCCGGCGGACGGGCGCGGTGCCGGCGGTGACGAGCCGGCGCCCGTACGTCCCGGCGGGGCGTACGGCCATCTGGTCCTCGGCGTCGGTACGGGCGAGGGCCGCGGCGAGCCGGTCCCAGTCCCGGGGGCCGGGGTCCTCCGGCAGGTCTACGAGGCCGCCCCACAGGCGCGGCTGCTCCAGCGCGATGCCCCGTCCCAGGCCCCAGACCTGGGCGCCGGAGGACCGGGGGAGTTCGCCGGGCGAGACGGCGACCGCGCCCCGGGTGACGGCCCACAGCCGGGCCGTGAGTTCCGCGTCGGCCGCCGCCTGGGCGAGCAGGGTGGTGCCGACGGCGGCGAGGGGCAGGTCGGGGTGGTCGGGGTGCGCTCGCTCGTCGGCGCCGAGGAGGGAGAGGATTCCGGTGGGGGCGTCGTCGCGGTGGGCGGCGAGTCGGGTCGAGAGCGCGGTGCGGGTGGCGGTGGCCGGATCGATGGCCAGCCGCTCGGTGCGAGCGCCGTGACGGGTCAACGCGGCCTCGGCAGCCTCGACCAGGTCGGGGTCCAGACCCTGCGGGACGACGAGGAGCCACCGGCCGTCCAGCCGAGTCGCCGAACCGCCGGCCAGGCCCTTCCAGGTGGGCCGGTACCGCCAGGAATCAACACCGGCAGGAGCGGCCGGGGTGGTGGCGGGGGCGGACGGCTCCAGCCAGTAGTGGGCGCGCTGGAACGGATACGTCGGCAGATCCACCAGCCGGGCACCCGTGCCCTCGAACAGAGCAGCCCAGTCGACATCCACACCCCGCACGAACAACTCGGCAGCGGAGATGAGGAAGCGTTCCAGGCCGCCTTCGTCACGACGCAGCGAACCACCCGCCAGGACATCGGCGGTCTCCTGGATGCCCATGGTCAGCACCGGGTGGGCGCTGGACTCGACGAACGTGCCGAAGCCCTTGGCGACCAGGGAGCGGATCGTCTCCTCGAAGCGGACGGGCTGGCGCAGGTTGCGGTACCAGTAGGCGGCGTCGAGGGTGGTGGTGTCGGCGAGTCCGGCGGTGACGGTGGAGTAGAAGGGGATGTCGGCCCGGCGAGGGGTGATCGGGCCGAGGACGTCGAGGAGTTCGGCTTCGATCTGCTCGACGTGAGCCGAGTGGGAGGCGTAGTCGACGGGCACCTGGCGGGCCCGGATGTCCTCCGCCTGGGCGGCGGCGACGAACTCCACGATGGCATCCGCATCGCCGGCCACGACGGTGCTGGACGGCCCGTTGACGGCGGCGACACCCAGCCGCCCGGCCCAGGCCTCCAGCCGGGCTTCCACCTCGGCCACCGGCAGCGGAATGGACGCCATACCGCCCAGCCCCGCCAGCTCCCGCCCGATCACCGCGGCACGAAGCGCCACCACCCGGGCGGCATCCTCCAGCGACAGTGCGCCGGAGACAGCAGCGGCGGCTATCTCGCCCTGCGAGTGACCGACCACCGCGTCCGGGACGACGCCCAGCGACCGCCACAACGCGGCAAGGGACACCATCACCGCCCACGTCACCGGCTGGACCACATCCACCCGCTCCAGCGAACGGCCCTCGCGGACCACCTCCACCACATCGAAGTCCACGAACGGCGCCAACGCATCCGCACACTCCCGCAGCCGAGCCGCGAACACCGGCGAAGAATCGACAAGCCCCGCACCCATACCCACCCACTGCGTCCCCTGCCCCGGGAACACCAGCACCCGACGGCCCGGGGAGCCTGCGACGCCCTCCACGACCGTCGGGCCGACCGTGACCTCGCGGTGTTCGAAGACGGCGCGCGCAGCGGCCAAGGTGTAGCCGATGTCCAGTGGTCGCAGTCCGGGACCGCCTTCCGGCAGGGCCGCCAGCTGGTCCTGCCGGGCCCGCAGTGCCGCCTTTGAGCGGGCGGTCACGACGCGCGGTACGACCGGCAGTTCGCGTACCGCCGTTTCGGCCACGGGTTCGGCGGCCGGGGCCTGCTCCAAGATCACGTGCGCGTTCGTCCCGCTCACACCGAACGACGACACACCCGCCCTGCGCGGACGCCCCGTCTCCGGCCACGCCCGGTCCTCCGTCAGGAGGGAGACGGCTCCGGAGTCCCAGAGGATCTGAGAGGAGGGTGCGTCGATGTGCAGGGTCCTGGGCAGGGTCCCGTGCCTGAGCGCCATCACCGTCTTGATGACGCCGGCCACCCCGGCGGCGGCCTGCGTGTGGCCGATGTTGGACTTGAGCGACCCGAGCCACAGAGGCCGTTCGGCGCCGTGTGCGCTGCCGTAGGTGTCCATGAGGGCGTGGACCTCGATGGGGTCGCCCAGTTTGGTGCCGGTGCCGTGCGCCTCGACGGCGTCGACGTCGGCGGCGGTGACCTGGGCGTCCGCGAGGGCCTGGCGGATGACGCGCTGCTGTGCCGCGCCGCTGGGGGCGGTGAGGCCGTTGCTGGCGCCGTCCTGGTTCACTGCCGAGCCGCGCAGGACGGCGAGCACGCGGTGCCCCTTGCGTACGGCGTCGGAGAGGCGTTCCACGAGGACGATCCCGGCGCCTTCTCCGGGGCCGAAGCCGTCGGCGGCGTCCGCGAAGGCCTTGCAGCGTCCGTCGGCGGCCACGCCGCGCTGGCGGGAGAACTGCACGAAGACGGCGGGCGTGGACATGACGGTGACTCCGCCGGCCAGGGCGAGGTCGCATTCGCCCCGGCGCAGCGACTGGGCGGCCTGGTGGAGGGCGACGAGGGAGGAGGAGCAGGCGGTGTCGACGGTGACCGCCGGGCCTTCCAGGCCGAGGGTGTAGGCGATGCGGCCGGAGGTGAAGCTGACGACGCTGCCGGTGAGCAGGTCCCCTTCGAGCTGTGCGGACGGCTCGTGGACGTGGGCGGTGTAGCCGCCGTCCCAGGCGCCGACGAAGACGCCGGTCCGGCTGCCGTGCAGGGAGCGGGGGTCGATGCCGGCGCGTTCCAGGGCCTCCCAGGAGGTTTCCAGCAGCAGCCGCTGCTGGGGGTCCATCGCGACCGCCTCGCGGGGGGAGATGCCGAAGAAGGCGGGGTCGAAGGCCCCGGCGGCGCCCAGGAAGCCTCCTTCGCGGCAGTAGGTGCGGCCGGCCGCGTCGGGGTCGGGGTCGTAGAGGCCGTCCACGTCCCAGCCGCGGTCGCCGGGGAAGGGGCCCACGGCGTCGGTGCCGGAGGACACGAGTTCCCAGAGGGCTTCCGGGGTGTCGACGCCGCCGGGGAGCCGGCAGGCCATGCCGACGATCGCGATCGGCTCGTTGGCGCGCGCCTGGAGTTCCTTGAGGCGTTCGCTGGTGCGGTGCAGTTCGGTCGTCGTCCGCTTGAGGTACTCGCGGAGCTTGTCTTCGTTCGCCATGTCTCGTCACCCCGTACGTGCTGTGCGGTTCAGAACCGCTCGTCGATGAATGCGAAGATCTCGTCGTCGTCGGCGTCCTCGATGGAGTCGGCGACGGAGGACGCCCCGGAGTCCGGAAGGCTGTCCGTCGGGCCGGTCGTTGCGGTGGCGGAGCCGAGTCCGTGCCACAGGCCGGTGAGGGCCGCCAGCCGGTTGGCGATCTCCCGGTGCGCCGTCTCGTCGGGGCCGGCCGTGCCGTCGGTCCGCCCGGGCAGGGTCCCGAACAGGGCTTCCAGCCGGTCGAGTTCGGCCATGACGATGTCGGGCCGCGCCGCGAAGGCGGGCTCGCCGGCCGCCGGGTTGTCGTCGGGGGCGAGCGCGCGGCGCAGGTGCCCGGCGAGGGCGGCCGGTGTCGGGTGGTCGAAGACGAGGGTGGCGGCGAGGCGCAGTCCGGTGGCCGCGGCGAGCCGGTTGCGCATCTCGACGGCGGTGAGGGAGTCGAAGCCGAGTTCCTTGAAGGCGCGGTCGACGACGATGCCCTCGGGGCCGCCGTGGCCGAGTACGGCCGCGGCGTGTGTCCGTACGGCGTCGAGGAGCAGTTCCTCCTGTTCTTCGGCGCGCAGGCCGGCGATGCGGTCCGCGAGCGTCTCGGTGGGGGCTGCCGTCCGGTGGGTTCCGCCGCGGGCCCGGTTGTCGTCGCCGACCAGCTCGCGCAGGAAGGCGGGTACGGGTGCTGCGGCGCGCAGGGCCGCGTGGTTGAGCCTGATGGGCACCTGGAGGGGGGCGCCGGCGGTTTGGGCGGCGTCGAAGAGCGCGAGGCCTTCGGCGTCGGTGAGGGGCATGATGCCGCCGCGGGCGAGGCGGCGGTGCATGCCGCTCTGGTCGAGGTGTCCGGCCATCCGGCTGTTGCTCGACCACAGGCCCCAGGCGAGGGAGACGCCGGGCAGGCCCAGCGAGCGCCGGTAGCCGGCGAACGCGTCGAGGAAGGCGTTGGCCGCCGCGTAGCCGCCCTGGCCTGGGCTGCCGAAGAGTGCGGAGGAGGACGAGTAGAGGACGAAGGCCGACAGGTCGAGGTCGCGGGTCAGTTCGTGCAGGTTGAGGACGGCGTCGACCTTGGGGTGCAGGACGGTGTCCAGGGCGCCCGGGGTGAGGGTGGGCAGGGTGCCGTCCGAGAGGACGCCCGCGGTGTGGACGACGCCGGTCAGCGGGTGCGCTTCGGGGATGTCGGCGAGCAGTGCGGCGAGCTGCTCGCGGTCGCCGGCGTCGCAGGCCCGGACGGTGACCTCGGCGCCGAGGGCGGTGAGTTCGGCGGTGAGGGCGGTCGCGCCGTCCGCGTCGGGGCCCTGGCGGCCGGCGAGCACGAGGTGGCGTACGCCGTGTCCGGTCACGAGGTGGCGGGCGACGGCGCTGCCGAGGGTACCGGTGCCGCCGGTGACGAGGACCGTGCCGTGCGGCCCGAAGGAGGGCGGCATGGTCAGGACGAGCTTTCCGGTGTGCCGGGCCTGGCTGAGGGTGCGGAACGCCTCGCGGGCGTGCCGGATCTCGTGGACGGTCAGTGGCAGCGGGGTGAGGACGCCCGCGTCGAAGAGGGCGAGGAGTTCGCGGAGCATGTCGCCGACGGTGTCGGGTCCGGCCTGGACCAGGTCGAACGCCTGGTAGCGGGTGCCGGGGTGGTCGGCGGCGACGGTGTCCGGGTCGCGGACGTCGGCCTTGCCGAGTTCGAGGAAGTGGCCGCCGCGGGGCAGCAGCCGCAGGGAGGCGTCGACGTATTCGCCGGCGAGGGAGTTGAGGACGATGTCGACGCCCCGGCCGCCGGTCGCGGCGAGGAACTCGTCGGCGAAGGCGGTGGTGCGGGAGTTGGCGATGGCCGTATCGGTGAGGCCGAGGCCGCGCAGGGTGTCCCACTTGCCGGTGGAGGCGGTGGCGTACACGGTGAGGCCGTGGTGGCGGGCCAGTTGGAGGGCGGCCATGCCGACGCCGCCGGCGGCCGCGTGGATCAGCAGGGACTGGCCGGGGGTGGCCCGGGCCAGGCGGGTCAGGGCGTACTGGGCGGTGAGGAACACGGCGGGGACGGAGGCCGCTTCGGCGTAGGTCCAGCCTGCCGGTATCGGGGCGACCATGCGGTGGTCGGCGACGGCGTAGGGGCCGAAGCCGCCCGTCCACATGCCCAGGACCCGGTCGCCGGGGGAGACGGAGGTGACGCCGGGGCCGGTTTCGGTGACGACGCCCGCGCCCTCGGCGCCCATGACGCCTTCGCCGGGGTACATGCCCAGCGCGATGAGGGTGTCGCGGAAGTTGACTCCGGCGGCCCGGACGGCGATGCGGACCTGGCCTTCCTCCAGGGGCGCCAGGGTGTCGGGGGCGGGGGTGAGGCGCAGGCCCTCCAGGGTGCCGGTGCCGCTGGTGGCGAGCCGCCAGGCGGGGGTCGCGGCGGGCGGTACGAGGACGTCGCCGCGCTGGTCGGTGGCGGTGGCACGGGCCAGGCGGGGGACGCGTACGGCGCCGCCCCGGACGGCGAGCTGCGGTTCGCCGGAGGCGAGGGCGGCGGTGAGCGCGGCGGCGTCCCAGGCGCCCGGGTCGAGGTCGACGAGGGTGAAGCGGCCGGGTTCCTCCGACTGGGCGGAGCGGATCAGGCCCCACACGGTGGCGGCGGCCGGGTCGGTGGTGTCCTCGTCGGGGGTGGTGGAGACGGCGCCCCGGGTGAGAAGGGTGAGGGTGGTGCCGGCGAGCCGGTCCCCGGCGTCGAGCCAGGCCTGGGCGAGGTCCAGGGCGCGGTGGGCGACGGCGTGGGCGGTGCGCGCGTCGGGGCGGGGGTGGTGCGGGAAGGACACGGCGACGGTGTCGGGAGCCTGGCCGGCGGCGGTCGCGTCGAGCAGCGCGGGCAGGTCGGGGTACCAGTCGCAGGCGCCGCCGGTGGCTTCGAGGGCGGCGATGACCTTGGCGTGGTCCTCGCCGACGACGGCGATCCGGCGTACCGGCAGGGCGTCGGCGGCGGGCAGCTGCGGCCAGGTGACCTCGTACAGGGCGCCGCCGAGGCGGGTGCGGCCGCCGGTGGCGGCGAGCTGTTCGGGGGAGACGGTGCGCACGAGGAGTTCGGCGATGTCGAGTACGGGGCGGCCGGCTTCGTCGGTGCAGTTCAGCCGGACGGCTTCGGCGCTGACGGGGTGGATGGTGACGCGCAGCCGGCCGGCGCCTTCGGCGTGCAGGTGGACGCCGCGCACGGCGAACGGCATGCGGGCCTGGCCGTCGTCGGGGAAGAACGCGCCGAGGCTCATGGTCTGGAGGGCGGCGTCCAGGAGCGCGGGGTGGATGCCGTAGCCGGCGGACGTGTCGGCGCCGCGTTCGGGCAGGGCGACTTCGGCGTGGACGGCGGTGCCGTCGAGCCAGCCGTCGCGGTAGCCCCGGAAGTGGGGGCCGTAGTCGTAGCCGCGGGCCGTGAACTCCTCGTAGAAGGCGTCGGGTTCGCGGCGCCCGGCGGGCCGGGCGCCGGCGGGGGGCCAGGGCGCGGCGGCCGGGACGGGCAGGTCCCCTGCGGCGGGGGCGAGTACGGCTTCGGCGTGGCGGTGCCAGGGCGCGCCGGGGTCGGCGTCCGCCTCGCGGGAGTGGACGGTGAGGGTGCGCCGGCCGTCTTCGTCGGCGGCGCCGACGAGGAGCCGCAGTTCGACGGCGCCGTCGTCGGGCAGGACGACGGGGGCCTGGAGGATCAGCTCGTCCAGGCGGCCGCAGCCGGACTGCCGGCCGGCCCACAGGGCCAGGTCGACGAGGGCCGCTCCGGGCAGCAGGACGGTACCCAGCAGGGTGTGGTCGGCGAGCCAGGGCTGGGTGTCGGCGCCGATCCGGGCGGTGTAGACGACGGAGCCGGATTCGGGCAGTTCCACTCCCCCGCCGAGCAGGGGGTGGCCGGCTTCGCGCAGGCCGATGGAGGCGGCGTCGCCGCGGCGGGCGGGCGCGTTGTACCAGTAGCGCTCGCGCTGGAAGGGGTAGGTGGGCAGGTCGACGCGGCGGGAGCCGGGGCCGAACAGGGCGTCGGCGTCGATCTCGACGCCTGCGACGTGGGCGGCGGCGAGGGCCGCGCCGAACCAGCGGGCGCCGCCCTTGTCGCGGCGCAGGGTGCCGAGGACGGCGGCGCGGGCGCCGGTGTCGGCGACGGTCTCCTGGAGGGAGGCGGCGAGCATGGGGTGCGGGCTGGGTTCGAGGAAGACTTCGTGGCCGTCGGCGAGGAGCGAGCGGGTGGCCTGCTCGAACTCGACGGGTTCGCGCATGTTGCGGTACCAGTAAGCGCAGTCGAGGCCGGCGGTGTCGAGGAGGCCGCCGGTGACGGTGGAGTAGAAGGGGATGTCGCCGCTGCGCGGGGCGACGGGCGCCAGGACCTCCAGGAGGTGTTCCTTGAGGGCGTCGACCTGGGCGGAGTGCCCGGCGGTGTCGACGCCGGGGATGGCCCGGGCGTGGACGCCCTCGGCGGTCAGCTCCTCCAGCAGTTCGTGCAGGGCCTGGGGTTCACCGGCGACGGCGGCGGTGCCGGGGCTGTTGACGGCGGCGATGGAGAGCCGGTCGCCGAACCGCTCCAGGCGGGGGCGCAGCGCGTCGGGGCCCAGGGACACGGCGATCATGCCGCCCTTGCCCGCGAGGGTGAGCCAGGCCTGGCTGCGCAGGGCGACGATGCGTGCGGCGTCGTCCAGGCTCAGGCCTCCGGCGACGTACGCGGCGGCGATCTCGCCCTGGGAGTGGCCGACGACGGCCGACGGGTGGACGCCGATGGCCCGCCAGGCGGCGGCCAGCGACACCATCATGGTGAACAGGACGGGCTGGACGACGTCGACGCGGCTGAGCGAGGGGGCGCCGGGGACCTGGCGCAGGACGTCCATGACGGACCAGTCGAGGTGGGCGGACAGCGCCGCGTCACAGGCGAGCGCGGTGTCGCGGAACGCCTGCGACCGGTCGAGGAGACCTTCGGCCATGGCGGGCCACTGGGAGCCCTGGCCGGGGAAGACGAACACGATGCGGTCGCCGGGTCCGGCGGTGCCGCGGAGGACGGCGGGGTGCGGCCGGTCCTGGGCGAGCAGGGCCAGCGCCTCGAGGAGTTCCTCGCGGCTCTCGCCGATGACGGCGGCCCGCTGGTCGAAGCGGGAGCGGGCCGTCAGCAGGGTGTACCCGGCGTCGGCGGGGTGGAGCGCGGGGTTGTCCACGAGTCCGGCGCGCAGTCGGGCCGCCTGGGCGCGCAGCGCGGGTTCGGAGCGGGCGGACAGCAGCAGCGGGACGGTGACCTCCGCCCACGGGTCGCTCTGCCCGTCGGGGTCCGTCGCGGCGGGCGCGGCCGGGCGGGGCGCCTCCTCCAGGATGACGTGGGCGTTGGTGCCGCTGATGCCGAAGGCGGAGACGGCGGCGCGGCGCGGGGTTTCGCGCCGCGGCCAGGGCAGGTCGTCGGTGAGCAGGGCCACCGCGCCGGAGGACCAGTCGACGCGCGGGGTGGGTTCGTCGACGTGCAGGGTGCGGGGCAGGGTGTCGCCGCGCAGGGCCAGCACCATCTTGATGACGCCCGCGACGCCGGCGGCGGCCTGGGTGTGGCCGATGTTGGACTTCACGGAGCCGAGCCACAGGGGGGCGTCGGCGGGGCGGCCTTCGCCGTAGGTGGCGAGGACGGCCTGCGCTTCGATGGGGTCGCCGAGTTCGGTGCCGGTGCCGTGGGCCTCGACGGCGTCCACGTCGTGCGGTCCGAGTCCGGCGTCGGCGAGGGCCTGGCGGATCACGCGCTGCTGGGAAGGGCCGTTGGGGGCGGTGAGACCGTTGCTGGCGCCGTCCTGGTTGACGGCGGAGCCGCGGATGACGGCGAGGACGGGGTGCCCGTTGGCCTCGGCGTCGCTGAGCCGCTCCACGACGAGCATGCCGGCGCCTTCGCCGAGGGCCACGCCGTCGGCGGACGCCGCGAAGGCACGGGAGCGGCCGGTGGGCGACATGACGCGCTGGCGGGAGAACTCGACCAGCATCTCGGGTGTGGACATGACGGTGGCGCCGCCGACGAGGGCCATCCCGCATTCGCCGCGCCGCAGGGACTGGACGGCGAGGTGCAGGGCGACCAGGGACGCCGAGCAGGCGGTGTCGACGGTCACGGCCGGACCTTCCAGGCCGAAGACGTACGAGAGCCGCCCGGACATGACGCTGGCGGAGTTGCCGGTGCCGAGGTAGCCGTCGAAGTCCTCGTCGCCGTTCTGCAGCAGCGGCATGTAGTGCTGGCCGTTGGTGCCGACGAACACGCCGGTGCGGCTGCCGCGCAGCACGTCCGGGTCGATGCCGGCCCGTTCCAGGGCCTCCCAGGAGGTTTCCAGCAGGAGCCGCTGCTGCGGGTCCATGGCGAGGGCCTCGCGGGGGGAGATGCCGAAGAACTCGGGGTCGAAGTCGGGTGCCTCGTGCAGGAATCCGCCCTCGCGGACGTACGTACGGCCCTTCGCCTCGGGGTCGGGGTCGTAGAGGCCGTCGAGGTCCCAGCCGCGGTTGGCGGGGAAGGGGGTGATGGCGTCGCCGCCGTCGCGCACCAGCCGCCACAGCTCGTCGGGGGTGTTGATGCCGCCGGGGAAGCGGCAGGCCATGGCGACGACGGCGACGGGTTCGCCGTCCCCTCCGGAGGGGGCGGTGGTGAACGGGCCGGCCGTGGTGGGCTCGGGGTCGGTGCCGGCCGCCAGTTCCTGGAGGTGACGGGCGAGGGCGGCGCTGGTCGGGTGGTCGAAGACGAGGGACGCGGGAAGGCCCAGTCCGGTGGCCTCGCGGAGCCGGTTGCGCAGTTCGACGGCGGTCACGGAGTTCACGCCGAGGTCCTTGAACGCCCGGTCGGGGGCGATGTCCTCGGGCGCGGTGTGGCCCAGCGCGGCGGCCACCTGTGTGCGCACCAGCCTCAGCAGTTCCCGTCGCTGTTCCTCGGCGGGCCTTCCCCGCAGGCCCGCCGCGATCTTGGTGTCGTCGGCGGCCCGGGCCGCGGCCGCTTCCCGCTCGGCCGCGCGCAGCGCGCGTACGGCGGGCAGTTCGTCGAGGAGCGCGGAGGGCCGGGCGGCGGTGTAGGCGGGGGCGAACCGCTCCCAGTCGACGTCGGCGACGGCGAGGCCGCTCTCGCTGCGTGCGAGGGCGGTGTCCAGGACGTCCAGAGCCCGCTCGGGGTCGAGGAACGACAGGCCGGCGCCGCGGATCCGGTCGGCGGCGGGACCGGTGAGGGCGCCCCGCCAGGGGGTCCAGGCGACGGACACGGCGGGCAGGCCGCGGCCGCGCAGTACGTCGGCGAGCGCGTCGAGGTGGGCCGTGCCGGCCGCGTAGCCGCCCTGGCCGGCGCCGCCCCACACCCCGGCGACGGAGGAGAAGAGGACGAACGCGTCCGGTGCGGTGCCGGTGTCCGCCAAGAGCCCGGCGAGGCGCACGGCCAGGTCGGTCTTGGCGGCGACGGCGGCTGCGAAGCCCTCCGTGGTGGTGTCCGTGAGGGTAGCGGGCGCGGCGGGCGGCGGGACGACGTACAGGGCCGAGGGCGCGTACCGGGCGAGCAGTTCGCGCAGTTCCCGGTCCGAGGCGAGGTCGCAGGGCGCGAGGGCGACGCGTGCGGCGAGGGCGCCGTCGAGCTCGTCCGGGAGGCCGTCGGCCGGTCCGGCCAGGACGACCCGTTCGGCGCCGGCGGCGAGCAGCCGGCGGGCCAGGGGGGCCGCGACGGCGGCGAGGTCACCGATGACGAGTGCGGTCCCGCGCGCGGCGGTGGGCGCCGAGGGGCGGCCGGCGGCGGCCTGGACGAGGCGGCGCCCGTACGTGCCGGAGGGCCGCACGGCGACCTGGTCGTCGGCGCCCGGGGCCGCGAGGACGGCGGCGAGCTGCTGCCAGGCGCGGGCGTCGGGCCGGGCGGGCAGGTCGAGGAGACCGCCCCACAGGGCGGGCAGTTCGAGGGCGGCGACCCGTCCGAAGCCCCAGAGCTGGGCCTGCGCGGGGTTCGGGGTCTCGGCGGGTGACACGGCGACCGAGCGGGAGCCGACCGCCCAGAGCCGGGCCGTGGTGCCCGCGTCGGCGGCGGCCTGGGTGAGGGTCAAGGTGGCGGCGACACCGAGGGGCAGGGCCGGGTGCTCGGGGTGCGTGCCGTCGGCGAGGGCCAGCAGCGACAGGATCCCGGTGAGCGGGGGGCCGTCCGGGCGGTCGGCGGCTTCGGCGAGGCGGGCGCGCAGGAGGAACCGGTCGGCGTGGGCCGGGTCGACAGCGAGGGTCTCCACCGTGGCGCCGAGGGCGGCGAGGGCCTGGCGGGCGGCGCCGGCGTGGTCGGCGGCGGCGTGGTCGGCGCCGGCGTGGTCGGCGCCGGCGTGGTCGGCGCCGGCGTGGTCGGCGCCGGCGTGGTCGGCGGCGGGCGGGGAGTCGGGGACGACGAGCAGCCAGCGTCCGTTCAGGCGGGCGGCGGGGTCGTCGGTGCGCAGGCTCTTCCACTGGACGCGGTATGCGAGGGAGTCCCGCGGGGTGACCGCCGCCTCGGTGGCGGGGGCCGGGGGAAGCCAGTAGTGGGTGCGCTGGAAGGCGTAGGTGGGCAGGTCGACGGGCCGGGCGCCGGTGCCCCCGAAGAGCGCGGCCCAGTCGATGTCGACGCCGCGTACGAAGAGTTCGGCGGCGGAGGTCAGCAGACGCTGGAGCCCGCCCTCGTCGCGGCGCAGGGACCCGGCGGCGAGGACCTCGGCTCCGGAAGCCTCTGCGGTCTCCTGGATGCCCATGGTCAGGACGGGGTGGGCGCTGGACTCGACGAAGGTGGTGAAGCCCTTGGCGATCAGGGAGCGGATGGTGTCCTCGAAGCGGACGGGCTGGCGCAGGTTGCGGTACCAGTAGGCGGCGTCGAGGGTGGTGGTGTCGGCGAGTCCGGCGGTGACGGTGGAGTAGAAGGGGATGTCGGCCCGGCGAGGGGTGATCGGGCCGAGGACGTCGAGGAGTTCGGCTTCGATCCGCTCGACGTGCGCCGAGTGGGAGGCGTAGTCGACGGGGACCTGGCGGGCCCGGATGTCCTCCGCCTGGGCGGCGGCGACGAACTCCACGATGGCATCCGCATCACCCGCCACCACCGTGCTGGACGGCCCGTTGACGGCGGCGACACCCAGCCGCCCGGCCCACCCCGCAAGCCGGGCTTCCACCTCGGCCACCGGCAGCGGAATGGACGCCATACCGCCCAGCCCCGCCAGCTCCCGCCCGATCACCGCGGCACGAAGCGCCACCACCCGGGCGGCATCCTCCAGCGACAGTGCGCCGGAGACAGCAGCGGCGGCTATCTCGCCCTGCGAATGACCCACCACCGCGTCCGGGACGACACCCAGCGACCGCCACAACGCGGCCAGCGACACCATCACCGCCCACGTCACCGGCTGGACCACATCCACCCGCTCCAGCGAACGGCCCTCGCGGACCACCTCCACCACATCGAAGTCCACGAACGGCGCCAACGCATCCGCACACTCCCGCAACCGAGCCGCGAACACCGGCGAAGACTCGAGAAGCCCCGCACCCATCCCGACCCACTGCGTCCCCTGCCCCGGGAACACCAGCACCCGACGGCCCGTGGAGCCTGCGACGCCCTCCACGACCGTGGGGCCCAGCCTGACCGAGCGGTGCTCCAGCATCGAGCGGCCGGTCGCGAGGCTCAGGGCCACGTCCAGGGGACGCAAGGCGAAATTCTGCTCCAGGTGGGCGTCCAGGCGGGCGCTCTGGGCGCGCAGTGCGGTCTCGGACTTGGCGGTGAGGACGAGGGGAACGACCGGCAGTTCCCGCGAGGCGGACTCCACCACCGCTTCGACGGCCGGGGCCTGCTCCAAGATCACGTGCGCGTTCGTCCCGCTCACACCGAACGACGACACACCCGCCCTACGCGGACGCCCCACCTCCGGCCACGCCCGCTCCTGCGTCAGGAGGGAGACGGCACCCGCCTCCCAGTCCACCTGGGACGACGGCACATCCACATGCAAAGTGCGCGGCAGCACCCCGTGCTCCAGCGCCATCACCATCTTGATGACACCACCCACACCCGCAGCCGCCTGCGCATGCCCGATGTTCGACTTCAACGACCCCAACCACAACGGCTCACCCCGCCCAGACCGCTGTCCATACGTCGCCAACAACGCCTGCGCCTCGATCGGATCCCCCAACCGGGTCCCCGTCCCGTG
>NZ_BMVP01000014.1 GCF_014650775.1 Streptomyces cirratus
CGTTGATTTTTGGCACGCTGTTGAGTTCTCAAGGAACGGACGCTTCCTTCGTACTCACCCTCGCGGGCTTTCCTCCGGGCGCTTCCTTTGTTCTTCGTTTTGTTCTTGCGTTTCCGACTCTATCAGACTCTCTCGTGTCCGATTCCCGGTCGAAGCGGGGTTCGCTTTCCAGTTCTCCGCTTTCGCGTTTCCCTTTCCGGCGATTCCAACCTTACCAGACCATTTCCGCGTCGTTTCCGACTCAGGATTTGAATTCTGTGGCCGTTGGAGGCCTTTCCCTTTCGGGTGGATCCAGACTTTATCAGGTCTCCCCGGGTCTGGTTCCCACCCTCCCCGCGGGCGCCGTCCGGGCACACGTGTGTGTCCGGGGGCCGTGCGAGGTGGAGACGTAAACGTACTGGAGCGGGCCCCCTCGGTGCAAATCGAGGGGAGCCCGCTCCAGTTCGGGTCGCTACCGCGAGGATCAGACCTCGACGACGACCGGGAGGATCATCGGGCGGCGGCGGTAGCCGTCCGAGACCCACTTGCCCATCGTGCGGCGGATGAGCTGCTGGATCTGGTGCGGTTCGGCGACGCCGTCGGCGGCGGCGCGCGCGATGGCTTCCTCGATCTTGAGGGTGACCGAGCCGAACGCACCGTCGTCGATGCCCGAGCCGCGGGCCTGGATGTTCGGGCCGCTCACGACCTTGCCCGTGGTGCTGTCGACCACCACGTAGACCGAGATGATGCCCTCGTCACCGAGGATCCGGCGGTCCTTGAGGGACGCCTCCGTGACATCGCCGACCGACAGGCCGTCGACGTACACGTAACCGGCCTGGACCTTGCCGGAGATCCGCGCCTTGCCGTCGATCAGGTCGACGACCACGCCGTCCTCGGCGATCACGATGCGGTCCTTCGGTACACCCGTGAGGGCGCCCAGCTCGGCGTTGGCGCGCAGGTGGCGCCACTCGCCGTGGACCGGCATCAGGTTCCGCGGCTTGCAGATGTTGTAGAAGTACAGCAGCTCGCCCGCGGAGGCGTGGCCGGAGACGTGCACCTTGGCGTTGCCCTTGTGCACGACGTTGGCGCCCCACCGGGTCAGGCCGTTGATCACGCGGTAGACGGCGTTCTCGTTGCCCGGGATCAGGGACGACGCCAGGATCACGGTGTCGCCGGGGACGATCCGGATCTGGTGGTCGCGGTTGGCCATCCGGGACAGGGCCGCCATCGGCTCGCCCTGGGAGCCGGTGCAGACCAGGACGACCTCGTGGGCCGGCAGGTCGTCGAGGGTCTTCACGTCCACGACGAGGCCGGCCGGGACCCGCAGGTAGCCCAGGTCACGGGCGATGCCCATGTTGCGGACCATCGAGCGGCCGACGAAGGCGACTCGGCGGCCGTATTCGTGGGCGGCGTCGAGGATCTGCTGGATGCGGTGCACGTGGCTGGCGAAGCTGGCCACGATGATCCGGCTGTGGGCGTTCGCGAAGACCGTGCGCAGGACGTTGGAGATCTCCCGCTCGGGCGGCACGAAGCCCGGGACCTCGGCGTTCGTCGAGTCGGAGAGCAGGAGGTCGATGCCTTCCTCGCTCAGCCGCGCGAAGGCGTGGAGGTCGGTGAGGCGGCTGTCCAGCGGGAGCTGGTCCATCTTGAAGTCGCCGGTGGCCACGACCAGGCCGGCGGGGGTCCGGATGGCCACGGCCAGGGCGTCCGGGATGGAGTGGTTGACCGCGATGAACTCGCAGTCGAAGGGGCCGAGGGCCTCCCGTTCGCCTTCCTTCACCTCGAGGGTGTAGGGGCGGATCCGGTGCTCCTGGAGCTTCGCCTCGATGAGGGCCAGCGTCAGCTTGGAGCCGATCAGCGGGATGTCCGGCTTCTCCCGGAGGAGGTAGGGGACGGCGCCGATGTGGTCCTCGTGGCCGTGCGTGAGGACGATGCCCTCGATGTCGTCGAGCCGGTCCCTGATGGACGAGAAGTCCGGAAGGATCAGGTCGATGCCGGGCTGTTCCTCTTCGGGGAACAGGACGCCGCAGTCGACGATCAGGAGGCGGCCGTCGAACTCGAAGACGGTCATGTTGCGGCCGATCTCACCGAGACCGCCCAGGGGGGTGACCCGGAGGCCGCCCTTGGGAAGCTTCGGGGGCGGGCCGAGTTCAGGATGCGGATGGCTCAAAAGTCTCTCCTCACCACGCACGCCACGTACCTCGAAGGCACGTGGCGCGCATGTCATTCGTGCACTTGCTTTTGTCAGTTGTGATCTTGCTTGTTCAGTTGTGCCGGTCGTGCCGGTCGTACTTGTTCAGTTGTGAAGTCTGTGTCAGAGCTGTACCCCGCCGGCGGCAAGATCGATCTTGAGCTGTGCCGTCTCTTCGGCGGTCAGCTCGACCAGCGGGAGCCGCAGCGGCCCCGCGGGCAGGCCCTGGAGGTTCAGCGCGCCCTTGGTGGTGATCACACCCTGGGTGCGGAACATGCCGGTGAACACGGGGAGCAGCTTCTGGTGGATCTCGGCCGCCTTCTGGACGTCGCCGCCCAGGTGGGCTTCGAGCAGCGCGCGCAGCTCGGGGGTCACCACGTGGCCGACCACGGAGACGAAGCCGACCGCGCCGACCGACAGGAGCGGCAGGTTCAGCATGTCGTCACCGGAGTACCAGGCCAGGCCGCTCTGCGCGATGGCCCAGCTGGCGCGGCCGAGGTCGCCCTTGGCGTCCTTGTTGGCCACGATACGGGGGTGCTCGGCCAGCCGTACGAGGGTTTCGGTGTTGATCGGGACGCCGCTGCGGCCGGGGATGTCGTAGAGCATGACCGGCAGCTCGGTGGCGTCCGCGATCGCCGTGAAGTGCCGGTAGAGGCCTTCCTGGGGCGGCTTGCTGTAGTACGGGGTGACCGCGAGCAGGCCGTGCGCGCCGGTGCGCTCGGCCTGGCGGGCCAGCTCCAGGGTGTGGCGGGTGTCGTTGGTGCCGATGCCGGCGACCACGTGGGCGCGGTCCCCGACCGCTTCGAGTACGGCTCGTACGAGGTCGTTTTTCTCCGCGTCGGTGGTGGTCGGCGACTCACCGGTGGTGCCGTTGATGACCAGGCCGTCGTTGCCTGCGTCCACCAGGTGGACGGCGAGTCGCTGCGCGCCGTCGAGGTCGAGTGCGCCATCCGCCGTGAACGGCGTGATCATGGCGGTGAGGACCCGCCCGAAGGGGGTCTGCGGAGTCGAGATCGGAGCCATGGGTAACACGCTACTCGCTGCCACGCTCATGGTGTCCCCTCGGGGGACGTCAACGGCGCGCGGGTCCCCCATATGACTGCGGAGTGTGACTGCCGAGTGCGGCCGGCGGTGCGGCCGGGGTTGTTGGAGCCCGGCACTGCCTGCTCGGGGGTTCAAGCAGTGCCGGGTCCGTTTGATCAGCCTAGATGAACTTTCCGAAACGCCGCAATACGGACACTTGGGACTTGCCTTCGGACATCCGTGCGCGACGCGGCGCCACCTGCCCTACGGGGCGACGCGACCGTTCGCGTTGTAGGCGGCGTAGGTGAGCGGCATGAGCCCCGCCCAGTGCTGCTCCATCTTCTCGCCGACCATCTCGATCTCCCGCTGCGGGAAGGACGGGGTGGTCGCCAGCTCGTGCTGCGTGCGCAGGCCGAGGAAGTGCATGAGCGAACGCGCGTTGCAGGTGGCGTACATCGAGGAGAAAAGACCGACCGGCAGGACCGAACGGGCAACCTCGCGGGCCACGCCCGCCACGAGCATCTCCTGGTACGCCTCGTAGGCCCGCAGGTAGGAGTCCTCCATGACGCGGGCGGTCAGCTCCTGCTGCGCCCCGGTGCCCTCGACGAACACGTACTTGCCGGGGCGGCCCTGCTGGACGAGCTTGCGCTCTGCTCCGGGGACGTAGAAGACCGGCTGGAGCTCCCTGTAGCGGCCCGATTCCTCGTTGTACGACCAGCCGACGCGGTGGCGCATGAACTCGCGGAACACGAAGATCGGCGCGCTGATGAAGAACGTCATCGAGTTGTGCTCGAAGGGGCTGCCGTGGCGGTCGCGCATCAGGTAGTTGATCAGACCCTTCGAGCGCTCCGGGTCCTTCTGCAGCTCCTCCAGCGACTGCTCTCCGGCCGTGGAGACACGGGCGGCCCACAGGACGTCCGAGTCGGCGGCGGAGTGCTTCACCAGCTCCACCGTCACATCACTGCGGAAGCTGGGTTTCAGGTCTGAGGCGGCCGTATCGCTCACTGGGGTCCTTCCAAACATGTGCACCTGGGGCGCGCCCACTCTACGGCGCCCGGCGAGGGTCCCCTCGCAGGCCCGGGGGCGGACGGACCGCCCGCGCAGACCTGACGGGCCGCCAAGGAATCGGCCGGATCTCGCGGAATCCGGCACCTATCGGCGCGTTCACGCGTCCTACTGGGAGAAGGCCCAGCCCCCGACCGACAGGAGAGTCGCTTTCATGTTCCTCCGGCGCGAACCCGTCCCGTTCACCTTCGTCGCCGAGGCAGACCGATTCCGCAGTAACGTCACTCCGCCGCCGCGCGAGAGTCTGAGCAAGACTCAGCTCGCCGCCCGTACCCTGGTCGGACTGACCGTGGTGGCCGGGCTCGTCGGCTCGCTGCTCTTCGGCATGCCGGCTCTGCAGCCGCACAAGGCGCCCGAGAAGTCACAGCAGTCGCAGGCCTCCGAGGGGCGGTAGCCTCACGGGCACAGCCCAACCGAACGTGCATGTGAGTGAGGTACAGCCGTGCCCCTGCCCTTCTTGACGGCCGACGGCGTGACCGACGCCGACGAGCACGAGGACGAAGCCCTCCCCCACGAAGACCACGACCGATGGCGCCGGCCCTACCGGCCCGGTCCCTGGCGGGTGGCGATCGCCGCGGTGCTGCTCCTGCTGACCGCCTTCATGCTGCTGGCCACCATGATCATCGCCTTCGCCGGTGCGTGGGGCGGAGCGGTCGGGTGCCTGGCCGCGGCCCTCGCGGTGCTGGGCTCGACGCTGCGCCTCCTGCTGACGGGCGTTTGGGTGAGCCGTACGGGCCTGCGTCACGTGGCGTTCTTCCGGACGCGGTCGATCCCGTGGAGCGCCGTCGGCCGGATCCGTACCGTGCAGCAGCCGGTGCGCTGGCTGGGGCTGCCGAGGACCGTGCAGGGGCAGGCGCTGACCGCCTCCGGTCAGGACGGCACCCGGCTGCCGGTGCTGCTGACCGACCACAACGCCGACTTCCTGACGCGCGCGGAGGCCTTCGAGCGCGCCGCCGACGTGGTCGGGGCCTGGGCCGACGAATACCGGGCCGTACCGGCCTGAGGTGACACGGCGGGGCCGCCTTGTACGGGGCGGCCCCGCCGGAGTCCGTACGGGAGCGGTTCAGGCGGCTACGTGCTCCGCGTCGTGAAGGGCGATCGCCCGCTGCATGGCCTTGCGGGCCCGCGGGGTGTCGCGGGCGTCGTGGTAGGCGACGGCGAGGCGGAACCAGCTGCGCCAGTCGCCCGGCGCGTCCTCGGTCTCGGCCTTGCGGCGCGCGAAGACCTCGTCGGCGGAGTCCCGCAGGATCCTGCCGTACTCGTCCCGCTCCAGCTCGTCCACGGGCAGCGCCCCCTCGGCCTCCAGCTCGGCGGCGAGCCGGTTGGCCCTGGTGACGAACCGCGTGTTCATCCAGAGGAACCAGATCCCGATGACAGGCAGGACCAGGACGGCCACCCCGAAGGTGACGGTCAGCCAGGTGCCCTGCCCGATCAGCATCAGGCCCCGGCTGCCGACCAGGACGAAGTAGACGACCAGGACGGCGGCCGTGAGGAAGTACGTGATCTTCGCGCGCATGGGTACTACTGCCTGCTCATCAGCCGAGGTCGAGGAAGTGTTCCAGGCCGAAGGTGAGGCCCGGGGTCTGCGTCACGCGGCGCGCGCCGAGCAGGATGCCCGGCATGAAGCTGCGGTGGTGCAGGGAGTCGTGACGGATGGTCAGGGTCTCGCCCTCCCCGCCGAGCAGCACCTCCTGGTGGGCCAGCAGGCCGCGCAGGCGGATGGCGTGCACCGGGACGCCGTCCACGTCGGCGCCGCGGGCCCCGTCGAGGCCGGTGGCGGTGGCGTCGGGCTGGGCGCCGAGGCCCGCCTCGGCGCGGGCGGCCGCGATGAGCTGCGCCGTGCGGGTCGCGGTCCCGGAGGGGGCGTCGACCTTGTTCGGATGGTGCAGCTCGACCACCTCGACGGACTCGAAGTAGCGGGCGGCCTGGGCGGCGAACTTCATGGTGAGGACGGCGCCGATGGAGAAGTTCGGGGCGATGAGCACCCCGGTCTGCGGGGAGGCGGCCAGCCAGGTGTCGAGCCGGGCGAGGCGGTCCTCGTTCCAGCCGGTGGTGCCGACCACCGCGTGGATGCCGTGGCCGACGAGGAAGTCGAGGTTTCCCATCACCGAGTCCGGGGTGGTCAGCTCGACGGCGACCTGGGCGCCGGCGTCGACCAGCGTCTCCAGCTCGTCTCCGCGGCCGAGGGCGGCGACCAGCTCCATGTCGTCGGCGGCCTCGACGGCCTTGGCCGCCTCGGAGCCGATGCGGCCCCGGGCGCCGAGGACCGCCACGCGCAGCTTGCTCATGTTCGCTTCCTTAGGTGCGTACGTGCGCACGTCGTGACGTGCGCACGGGACTAGGCGACCGCTTCGTCGAGGCGGGCGGCCTGCTTCTCCTTGAGCGGCCCGATCACCGCGAGGGACGGCCGCTGGGCCAGTACGTCACGGGCGACCTCGCGGACCTCGTCGGGGGTGACGGCGGCGATGCGGCCCAGCATCTCGTCTACCGACATCTGGTCGCCCCAGCACAGCTCGCTCTTGCCGATGCGGTTCATGATCGCGCCGGTGTCCTCCAGGCCGAGGACGGTGGAGCCCGAGAGCTGGCCGACCGCCCGCCTGATCTCCTCGTCCGTGAGCCCGTCCGAGGCGACCTTGTCGAGCTCGTCACGGCAGATGCGCAGCACGTCGTGGACCTGGCTGGGCCGGCAGCCCGCGTAGACGCCGAAGAGGCCGGTGTCGGCGAAGCCGGAGGTGTACGAGTACACGCTGTAGGCCAGGCCCCGCTTCTCGCGGACCTCCTGGAAGAGCCGGGAGGACATGCCGCCGCCGAGGGCGGTGTTCAGCACGCCGAGCGCCCAGCGGCGGTCGTCGGTGCGGGCCAGGCCGGGCATGCCGAGGACCACGTGGGCCTGCTCGGTCTTGCGGCTGACCATGTCGACGCGGCCGGCGGTGCGGATGTGCTTGCTGCCGCCGCGCGGGCCTACCGGTTCGGCGTCGGTGCGGGTGAGCGCCCCGGCCTTCTCGAAGGCCGCGCGGACCTGGCGTACGACCTTGTTGTGGTCGACGTTGCCGGCGGCGGCCACGACCAGGCGGGTCGGGTCGTAGTGCTTCTTGTAGAAGCGGCGGATCCGGTCGGCGCCCAGGGCGTTGATGGTGTCCACGGTGCCGAGGACCGGCCGGCCGAGGGGGGTGTCGCCGTACATGGTGTGCGCGAACAGGTCGTGGACGCAGTCGCCGGGGTCGTCCTCGGTCATCGCGATCTCTTCGAGGATGACGCCGCGCTCGGCGTCGACGTCCTCCTCGCGGATGAGCGAGCCCGTGAGCATGTCGCAGACCACGTCGATGGCCAGGGGCAGGTCGGTGTCGAGCACCCGTGCGTAGTAGCAGGTGTACTCCTTCGCCGTGAAGGCGTTCATCTCGCCGCCGACCGCGTCGATCGCGGAGGAGATGTCGAGGGCGCTGCGCTTGCCGGTGCCCTTGAAGAGGAGGTGCTCCAGGTAGTGCGTGGTGCCGCCCAGTGTGGGCGTCTCGTCACGGGAGCCCACGTTCGCCCAGATGCCGAAGGTGGCCGAGCGGACGGAGGGCAGGGTCTCGGTGACGATGCGCAGGCCACCGGGCAGGACGGTGCGGCGGACGGTGCCGATGCCGTTCTGCCCCTTGAGCAGGGTTTGGGTACGGGCGACGGCCCGCCCCTCGGAAGAGGGGCGGGCCGTCACACGCGAACTACGCGACGTCACTTGTCGGAGTCGTCCTTCTCGGCGTCGGCGGCCTCTTCGCCCTCGACCACGGGGACGAGGGAGAGCTTGCCGCGGGAGTCGATCTCGGCGATCTCGACCTGCACCTTGGTGCCGACCGCGAGCACGTCCTCGACGTTCTCCACGCGCTTGCCACCGGCCAGCTTGCGGATCTGCGAGATGTGCAGCAGGCCGTCCTTGCCGGGCATGAGGGAGACGAAGGCACCGAAGGTGGTGGTCTTGACGACCGTACCCAGGTAGCGCTCGCCGACCTCCGGCATGGTCGGGTTGGCGATCTGGTTGATCGTGGCGCGGGCGGCCTCGGCGGCCGGGCCGTCGGCGGCACCGATGTAGATGGTGCCGTCGTCCTCGATCGTGATCTCGGCGCCGGTGTCCTCCTGGATCTGGTTGATCATCTTGCCCTTGGGGCCGATGACCTCACCGATCTTGTCCACGGGGATCTTGACCGTGATGATCCGCGGGGCGTTGGGGGACATCTCGTCCGGCGTGTCGATCGCTTCCATCATCACGTCGAGGATGTGGAGGCGGGCGTCGCGGGCCTGCTTGAGGGCGGCGGCCAGGACGGAGGCCGGGATGCCGTCGAGCTTGGTGTCCAGCTGGAGCGCGGTGACGAACTCCTTGGTGCCGGCGACCTTGAAGTCCATGTCGCCGAAGGCGTCCTCCGCACCGAGGATGTCGGTGAGGGCGACGTAGTGGGTCTTGCCGTCGATCTCCTGGGAGATCAGGCCCATGGCGATACCGGCGACGGGGGCCTTGAGCGGCACACCGGCGTTCAGCAGCGACATGGTGGAGGCGCAGACCGAGCCCATGGACGTCGAACCGTTGGAGCCGAGGGCCTCGGACACCTGGCGGATCGCGTAGGGGAACTCCTCGCGCGTCGGCAGGACCGGCACGATCGCGCGCTCGGCGAGCGCGCCGTGGCCGATCTCGCGGCGCTTGGGCGAACCCACGCGGCCGGTCTCGCCGACGGAGTACGGCGGGAAGTTGTAGTTGTGCATGTAGCGCTTGCGGGTCACCGGGGAGAGGGTGTCCAGCTGCTGCTCCATGCGGAGCATGTTCAGGGTGGTGACGCCCAGGATCTGGGTCTCGCCACGCTCGAACAGCGCCGAGCCGTGCACGCGCGGGATGGCCTCGACCTCGGCGGCGAGGGTACGGATGTCCGTGATCCCGCGGCCGTCGATGCGGACCTTGTCCTTGATGACGCGCTCGCGCACCAGGGCCTTGGTCAGGCTGCGGTAGGCGGCGGAGATCTCCTTCTCGCGGCCCTCGAAGGCCGGGAGGAGCTTCTCGGCGGCGATGTCCTTGACGCGGTCCAGCTCGGCCTCGCGGTCCTGCTTGCCCGCGATGGTCAGCGCCTGGGAGAGGTCACCCTTGACGGCGGCCGCGAGGGCCTCGTACACGTCGTCCTGGTAGTCCAGGAAGACCGGGAACTCGCCCTCGGGCTTGGCGGCCTTCGCGGCGAGGTCGGCCTGCGCCTTGCACAGGACCTTGATGAACGGCTTCGCGGCGTCCAGACCGGCGGCGACGACCTCCTCGGTCGGCGCCTCGGCGCCGCCCTTGACGAGGGCGATGGTCTTCTCGGTGGCCTCGGCCTCGACCATCATGATCGCGACGTCGCCGTCCTCGAGGGTGCGACCGGCGACGACCATGTCGAAGACGGCGTCCTCGAGCTCGGTGTGCGTCGGGAACGCCACCCACTGGCCGCGGATCAGCGCGACGCGGACGCCGCCGATCGGGCCGGAGAAGGGCAGACCGGCCAGCTGGGTGGACGCGGAGGCGGCGTTGATCGCCACGACGTCGTACAGGTGGTCGGGGTTGAGCGCCATGATCGTGGCGACGACCTGGATCTCGTTGCGCAGGCCCTTCTTGAAGGACGGGCGCAGCGGGCGGTCGATCAGGCGGCAGGTGAGGATCGCGTCCTCGGAGGGGCGGCCCTCGCGGCGGAAGAAGGAGCCGGGGATCTTGCCGGCGGCGTACTGGCGCTCCTCGACGTCCACCGTCAGGGGGAAGAAGTCGAGCTGGTCCTTGGGCTTCTTCGACGCGGTGGTCGCGGAAAGCACCATCGTGTCGTCGTCCAGGTAGGCAACGGCGGAGCCGGCGGCCTGGCGGGCCAGACGGCCCGTTTCGAAGCGGATGGTGCGGGTGCCGAAGGAACCGTTGTCAATGACGGCCTCGGCGTAGTGGGTCTCGTTCTCCACTAGCGTTTTCTCCATTTTCGTCGTCTCCGTCCGCCACCCGTGTGGTGGTGGACGGTTGCGGAGAAGCGCTCCTGGCGTGCGGGCCGGTCTTCGATCGAAGCACCCGGTTCGTAGCCCTCCGGGGCTTTCCGGATGCCACTACCGAGGACCGGCGGCGTAGGGAGGGCGCTCCTCCTCTTCAGTTGTGCACCTGCGACCAGACTACAAAGCGTCCGGTACGTCTCGCACGTACAGCAAAGGGAGCGGCCCCCTCAGTGTGGGAACCGCTCCCTTCACAGCGTCTTTACTTGGCGCCGGCCGCACCGCGGCGGATGCCGAGGCGCTCGACCAGCGTACGGAAGCGCTGGATGTCCTTCTTGGCCAGGTACTGCAGCAGGCGGCGACGCTGGCCGACCAGGATCAGCAGACCACGACGGGAGTGGTGGTCGTGCTTGTGGGTCTTGAGGTGCTCGGTCAGGTCCGAGATGCGCTTCGAGAGCATCGCGACCTGGACCTCGGGGGAGCCGGTGTCGCCCTCCTTGGCACCAAACTCTGCGATGATCTGCTTCTTCGTAGCGGCGTCAAGCGGCACGCGTACTCCTCGTTTAGGTCTTCGTAGCCACCGAGTGCCCCAGGTCGAATTCTCTGGGGATCTTCCGTAACTCGGGAGGCGGGGTCCGCTGAGCGCAGCCTCCAGAGGGTCTCCGGGGGCGCGTACACAAACGGCCGTCACACAGCGTACCAGGCTGCCGGGCCGGGCCCGTCTCAGCTGGTGAGGGCGCGGGCGCGGGAGTAGACGTCCAGCACGGCCAGGGTCAGCGGGACCAGGCTGAGCAGTACCGCCGCCTCGGTGAGGTCGAGCAGCCGTCCCCAGAAGGGTGACAGGCCCTTGCGGGGGATGACAAGCGCAATTCCGGCGAGGAGGGCCGCGCCGGCGGCGACGGCGGCGGAGAGCCAGATGGTGCGCAGGTCCAGGCCGCCGCGGTCGTGGTACTTGACGAGCTCCGCGAGCAGGTCGGCCGGCGGGTGCAGGGCGAGGCCGAGGACCAGCAGGGCGATCGCGCCGAACCCGGCCACCAGGGCGCACGCCACCTGGGAGGTGTAGCGGAAGAGCCGGGCGCGCAGCAGCATCGCGAGGCCGGTGGCCAGGGCCAGCAGTCGGCCCCAGGTGTCGTCGGAGAAACCGAGGACGGCGGCGGAGGCCACGACAACCGCGGCGCAACCGCCGGCCAGGCCCAGGAGCATCTCGTGGCCGCGCCGGGCCTGGGCGGCGATGGCCTGCGCGTCGAGGGAGGCGCCCGGGTCGGGCCGGCCGTCGCCGGCCGGGTCCGCGGGGTCACCGTACGGAGCGGTGTCGGGACCGTCGGGCAGCTCGTAGTCGCTGGTCGAGCTCTGCGGGGCGGCGTAGCCGATGGGCAGCCGGGCGAAGCGGGCGGAGAGGCCGGGGAGGAACGCGACGAGGCCTATCGCGACGGGTGCGCAGACGGCGGCGGTGGCGGTCGCGGAGGCTCCGGTGGCGATGGCCGTGAAGGTGGCCAGGGTGCCGGTGGCGGCGAGGAAGGTGGCCGCGACGAAGGGGGCGTCGCCGTGCGGGGTGAGGGCGACCAGCGCGACGGAGGCGACGAGGGCGCAGACGCAGCCGAGCAGGAACTGCAGGCGGCCGGGTCCGTGGCCTGCGGCGGGGGCGATGATCCCGGAGCCGGCGATCAGCAGGTGCGGGAGTGCGGCGAGGCCGAGGGCGATGGCGGAGCCGCCGTCGCGGTAGACGCGGGCGCGGACCCCGGCCGCGGCGGTGAGCAGGACGCCGACGGCCGCGGCGATGACGCCCGGCAGGCTGTGGGTGTCGTGGCGGACCGGGTCGGCGTACCAGAGGACGAAGCCGAGCAGGACGAGCAGGACGGCGGCGCCGGCCAGGCCCGCGCCGCGCAGCATGTCGTCGCTCCAGCGGTGCCGGTCGCGTACGACGGCGGACGCGACGGCGTCGGAGACGTCGTCGAAGACGGCGGGCGGCAGGGATTCGGCGAAGGGGCGCAGGCTGAGCACCTCGCCGTCGAGCACCTGCTGGGCGGCGAGGGTGCGGGCGCCGTCGAGGACGGTGCCGGAGCGGCGTACGAGGTGGAAGCCGGTGGGTGCGCCGACGGGCTGGGTCTGGCCGGTGAGGCGCAGGAGTTCCGGGTAGACGTCCGCGACGGCTATGTCCTCGGGGAGGGCTACGTCGATACGGCTGTCCGGTGCCACGACGGTGACCCTGCAGAAGCCGGTCGCCTCGGCCGTACTCACCTGTGTGACCCCCTGGTTGCTGTTCCGGCGCCGTGGGGCGCGGGGACGGATCCGTGGATGCGCGGACCGCGCGGGCCACCCTACCGGGCTTATGACGGACTGTAGGCAAGTAGGATCACCTCCCCCGGCCAGGCCCGGGAGTTGAGGGCGCCGGTCGTGACGTCCATCCGTTTTCGAGGGATTGATGCTCCGGTGAGCCAGATCGTCGTGAAACGCCCGCCCAGGTCGCTGCCGCCGGAGGTGCCGACGGACGAGGTGAGGCTGGAGGCTCCGCCCGAACTCCCGCGGGGACAGCAGGAGGGCATGCTGATGCAGCTCCTGCCGATGCTCGGCATGGGCTCCTCCGTCGTCTTCTTCTTCATGCCGGGTGCGGCGCCCTTCATGCGCATCATGGGTGTGCTGATGCTGGTGTCCACGGTGGGCATGGTGATCGCCCAGCTGGTGCGCTACCGGCGCGGTACGCAGGGGCAGATGGCCGACGTGCGCCGGGACTACCTCAAGTACCTGGCGCAGACCCGGCGTCAGGTGCGCCGGACCGCGCGGGCACAGCGTGACGCGCAGCTCTACTTGCACCCGGCTCCGGACCAGTTGTGGTCGGTGGTGGCGGAGGGTTCGCGGCTGTGGGAGCGGCGCGTCGGCGACGAGGACTTCGGGCAGGCCCGGCTGGGGCTGGGCGCGCAGCGCCTGGCGACTCCCCTGGTGGCTCCGGACACGGCGCCCGTCGAGGAGCTGGAGCCGTTGACGGCCGGGGCGATGCAGCGCTTCCTCAAGGTGCATTCCTCGCTGGAGGGGCTGCCGGTGGCGGTGTCGCTCCGGGCGTTCTACCACGTGACGGTGTCCGGGGAGGCGGAGTCGGCGCGCTCCACGGCGCGGGCGCTGGTGGCTCAGCTGGCGACGCTGCACTCCCCCGAGGACCTGATGGTCGCGGTGGTGGCGGCGCCGGGTGCGGTGCCCTCGTGGGACTGGACGAAGTGGCTGCCGCACACGCAGCTGCCGGGGCAGGTCGACGGGGCTGGCACCAAGCGGCTGTTCGGGGACGACCTGGGCGAGCTGGAGGGGCTGCTGGGGTCCCGGCTGGAGGGGCGTCCGCGGTTCAGCCGGGACGTTTCGCCGGTGCTGGACCAGCCGCACCTGGTGGTCGTGCTCGACGGCGGGATGGTGCCGCCGGACTCGGTGTTCGCGGCCGTCGAGGGCTTGCAGGGCGTGACGGTCGTGGAGGTGGTGGCGGGCGAGCTGGACGAGCCGCGCGGCGGGCTCTCGGTCGTGGTGCGGCCGGGCCGGCTGCGGCTGGAGTCGGGCTCGGGCGTGGCGTACGAGGGGGTCCCGGACACGCTGTCGCTCCCCGCGGCGGAGGCCCTGGCTCGGCAGCTGGCGCCGTTGCGGACCGGTGGCGGTGACGACGACGAGCCGCTGCTGGCCAACTTGGACTTCACGGACCTGCTGAACCTGGGCGACGCGGCTCAGGTCGACGTGTCCCGCACCTGGCGGCCGCGGTCGGCCGGTGAGCGGTTGCGCGTGCCGATCGGCGTCGGCGAGGACGGCGCTCCGGTGATGCTGGACCTCAAGGAGGCGGCGCAGGAGGGCATGGGGCCGCACGGCCTGTGCGTGGGCGCGACGGGTTCGGGCAAGTCGGAGCTGCTGCGCACGCTGGTGCTGGGGCTGGCGGTCACGCACACGTCGGAGACGCTGAACTTCGTCCTCGCGGACTTCAAGGGCGGTGCGACGTTCACGGGCATGGGGCAGCTGCCGCACGTGGCGGCCGTGATCACCAACCTGGCGGACGACCTGACGCTCGTGGACCGCATGGGCGACTCGATCCGCGGCGAGTTGCAGCGCCGCCAGGAGCTGCTGCGGTCGGCGGGCAACTACGCGAACATCCACGACTACGAGAAGGCGCGCGCGGCGGGTGCCCCGCTGGAGCCGCTGGCCTCACTGGTGCTGGTCATCGACGAGTTCTCGGAGCTGCTGACGGCGAAGCCCGACTTCATCGACATGTTCATCCAGATCGGCCGGATCGGCCGCTCGCTGGGCGTGCACCTGCTGCTGGCCTCGCAGCGGCTGGAAGAGGGCAAGCTGCGCGGCCTGGACACGTACCTGTCGTACCGGATCGGCCTGCGGACGTTCTCGGCGGCGGAGTCCCGGACGGCGATCGGCGTGCCGGACGCGTACCACCTGCCCTCGGTCCCGGGTTCCGGGTACTTGAAGTTCGGCACCGACGAGATGACCCGCTTCAAGGCGGCGTACGTCTCGGGCACCTACCGCTCGGGCGGCCCGGACCTGGCGGTGGGGCCGTTCCCGGTGGAGCGGCGGCCCGCGCTGTTCACGGCGGCGCCGGTGCCGGTGGTGTACGCGGCGCCCGACCCGGCGTACCTCGCGGCGCAGGCGCCCCGGGGGGACGACGCGCTCGCGGACACGGTGCTGGACGTGATCGTGGGCCGGCTGGAGGGGCAGGGCGTGCCGGCGCACCAGGTGTGGCTGCCGCCGCTCGACCAGGCTCCGCCGCTGGACCAGTTGCTGCCGGCGCTGGCGCCGAGCGGGACGCGGGGCCTGCACGCGCAGGGGTACACGCGGCCCGGCGGGCTCGTCGTACCGCTCGGCCTCATCGACAAGCCGTTCGAGCAGCGGCGCGAGGTGCTGTACCGGGACTTCTCGGGTGCGGCGGGCCACATGATGGTGGTCGGCGGCCCGCAGTCGGGCAAGTCGACGCTGATGCGGACGCTGATCTCCTCGTTCGCGCTGACGCACACCCCGAGCGAGGTGCAGTTCTACGGGCTGGACTTCGGCGGCGGCTCCCTCTCGTCGGTCGCCGGCCTGCCGCACGTGGGCGGGATCGCCTCGCGGCTGGACCCGGAGCGGGTGCGGCGCACGGTCGCGGAGGTGGCGGGGGTGCTCAACCGCCGCGAGGAGTTCTTCCGAGCCAACGGCATCGACTCGATCGGCACCTACCGGCGGCGGCGTGCGGCCGGGGAGCTGCCCGGCGAGGCGTGGGGCGACGTGTTCCTCGTCGTCGACGGCTGGGGTGGTTTCCGCGGCGAGTACGAGGGCCTGGAGCAGGTCGTCACGGACATCGCGTCCCGGGGTCTGGGATACGGCATCCACGTGGTGGTCACGGCTGCGCGGTACATGGAGGTCCGGGCCGCGCTCAAGGACCAGATCCTGAGCCGGCTGGAGCTGCGGCTCGGTGACGTCATGGACTCCGAGTTCGACCGCAGGGTCGCCGCGAACGTCCCGACGGGGATGCCGGGCCGCGGGCAGGTGCCGGAGAAGCTGCACTTCCTGGGCGCGTTGCCGCGCATCGACGGGTCGCACAGCGCGGACGACCTCTCGGAGGGCACGGCCGCGTTCGTGGCGGCCGTCAAGGAGAACTGGTCGGGGCCCTCGGCTCCGGGGGTGCGGCTGCTGCCGCGGCTGCTGCACGCGGACCAGTTGCCCAAGGGCGGCGAGTTCCCCGGTCAGGGGATCTCGATCGGTGTCGACGAGACGGACCTGGAGCCGGTGTTCATCGACTTCGAGACGGACCCGTTCTTCCTGGTCTTCGGTGAGAGCGAGTCGGGCAAGACGAACCTGCTGCGCCTGATCGCGCAGCGGATCGCCGAGCGGTACAGCCCCGACCAGGCCAAGCTGGTCGTCGGCGACTACCGGCGCAGTCTGCTCGGGGCGCTGCCGGAGGAGCACCTGCTGGAGTACGCGCCGATGGCGAATTCCCTCCAGATGCACATGGAGGCGCTGGGCGGGGTGTTCTCCCGCAGGCAGCCGCCGGACGACGTCACACCGCAGCAGCTGCGGGACCGCAGCTGGTGGACGGGCCCGGACGTCTTCATCATCATCGACGACTACGACCTCGTGGCCACCAGCCAGGGCAATCCGCTCACGCAGCTGGTGGAGTTCCTGCCCTTCGCCCGGGACACGGGGGTCCGCTTCATCATCGCGCGCAACTCCGCCGGTGCCTCGCGGGCCCTGTACGAGCCGTTCATGCAGCGGATCAAGGAGCTGGGGGCGCAGGGCGTGGTGCTCTCCGGCGACCCGTCGGAAGGCGACCTGCTGGGCAACGTCAGGCCGCGCCCGCTGCCGCCGGGGCGGGGCTACTCCGTCTCGCGCAGACGCGGTACGTCGCTGGTCCAGATCGGGCGGCTGCCGGTCCCGGGGGCATGAGGAGCGCGAAACGTTGCCCACGACGGCGCCCGGACACCGATAATCGGGGCGGAACGCTGCACCGCAGTCGCACGAAGGGAAGGCCGCGCCATGGGGTCCCAGCAGGAGAAGGACGAGCTGTACGCGCTCGACATCAGCGGCGTCGAGTGGGAGGGCCCGCCCGGGACCAGCCCGGACGAGGAGCGCGTGGAGATCGCGAAGCTGCCCGACGGGGCGGTGGCCATGCGCTCCTCGCTGGACCGGGACACCGTGCTGCGGTACACGGCGGCCGAGTGGGAGGCCTTCGTGCTCGGCGCCCGGGACGGCGAGTTCGACCTGCGCTGATCCGGTCCGGACGGCTTGGAACGCGCGAAGGGGCGCGCCCGGTGCGGGCGCGCCCCTTCGGGGTGTGGCGGGGGACTCAGTAGGCCTCGGTGAACAGGCGCGAGGCCTTGATGTCCGTGGCGTGGTAGTCGCCCTTGCCGCGCTCGATGAGCTGGGCGACCGTCTCCAGCTGCTTGTGCATGTGGTCGGCGGCGGCCTTGTACTTCTTCTGGAGGGCGACGTACTCGCGGTGTGCCTCACCGTCCCAGGTGTCCGTCACCACCTTGACGGCGGTGTCCATCTCGTCCAGGTCCTTGAGGATGTTCTGCGACACCACGCGGATGCGGTCCGCCATCTGCTGGACGGTTTCGTACCTGACCTTGGTGTGGCCGTCGTTACCGGACATGGTCTTCTCCTTCGCGCTGGGGCGTTGTGGGCAACGGGCCCTTGATCAGAGGCTGTTGAGGCCGGATTTATTGGCGGCGGCGAAGGCCTGACGCACGTCCTCGTCCTGGGCGTTGCTCAGGTTCTTGGTCTCCGACACCGCGTGGTGCAGGACGCCGAGCAGCCGGCGGATCTTGTCGTGGTCGGTGTTGATGTCCTCCTGCGCCTTGACGAACCCTCCGGCGCCCACGCCGGTCCAGCCCGCGCTCACCGTGGCGATGATGTCGGCCAGTTCACGGGACTGCCGCGACACGGCCTCGGCCGTCTCGGAGATCCTGTTGGCCGCCTTGACGACCGGATCGTCCGCAAGTCCGAAATTGCTCGTCATCCGAAGCTCCTCACTTCTCAATTCGCCGGCCGAACCGGCGGACTGCGTGGCGGAGCAGGTGCTCCCGGCGCGGAATCGAGCACACGCCGCCGGAATTCCCCCTCCGCTCCACGCCATCCCCCGATCACAGTCGTGAAGCCTGCCGTCACTCTAGCCAGTTCACCTAGGTGGCCCAACACCGGTACGGGGCAGCGGGGGTGAGCCGGTGCGCGGTCACGGCGTACGGCGTCGGCGCGCGCGGGCGTCGCGCACGACGGTGGCGGTACCCGCGATGACGGCGATGAGCACGACGGCGGTTCCCAGGGCGTACGTACCGAACCGCTCCTCCCGCTCCTGCACGGTCTCGGTGAGGTGCAGCTCCGCGGCCCGGGGTGCGGCCGCCGGCGGCGGGCCCGGGTCCGGGACGGGGGCCTTGGGGGGTTCGCGGTCCTGGGTCAGGGCCCGTACCGGGTCGACGACGCCCCAGCCGACGTAGTCGTCGTGGCCGTTCACGGAGCGTTCGGCGGTGTTCTCGATCTGCCAGACGATCTGCTGCACGCTCCAGTCCGGGTGCGCGGCGCGCAGCAGGGCGGCGACTCCGGCGACGTAGGGGGCGGAGAAGCTCGTGCCGTTGTCGAGGCACTGGCCGAAGCCCGGGACGGTGGAGACCATGTCGACCCCGGGGGCCGCGACGCCGATGAAGTCGCCCGGCTGGGAGAAGGCGGCCCGCTCGTTGTTGCGGTCGGAGGCGGCGACGGCGAGGACGCCGTGGAAGGCCGCCGGGTAGGTCTTGCGCTTCTGCCCGGTGAGGCCGTCGTTGCCGGCCGAGGCGACGACCACGGCCTTCGCGTCGATGGCCCGCTGGACGGCCTTGGCAAGCTCGGAGTCCGCGCTCAGCGGGACGTCGGTGTCCTGGGAGATGTTGATGACCTGCGCGCCCTTGGACACCGCGTGGTCGATCGCCTGGGCCAGGGTGGCGGCGTTGCCGTTGCCCTGCCCGTCGTTCTGCCGGATCGGGATGACGGTGGCCTCCGGGGCGAGACCGACGAAGCCGGTGCCGGCCTGGGGCCGGGCGGCGATGAGGCCGGCGACCCTGGTGCCGTGACCGACGGTGTCGTTGGTGCCGTCACCGCCCTTGGGGTCGACGAAGTCCTTGCCCGCGCCGGTGTCGAGGGCGCCGCCGAGCTGCGGGTTGACGCGGTCCACGCCGGTGTCGATGACGGCGACGCGGACGCCCTTGCCACGGGTCCGGGCCCACAGGGCGTCCAGGAGCAGCCGTTGCAGCGCCCAGGGCCGGTCGGCGATCTGCTGCTTCATCGGGAAGGTGCACTCGCCCGCGCCGGCGAGCGTGAGGGCGGCCGCCGGCCTCGGCGCGGCGGGGCCCGTACCGCAGGCCGCGACGAGGGTGAGGACGGCGCTCAGGAGCAGGCCCCGGACAGCAGCGGCGCGGCGTCCGGACGGTTGCTGGGGCATCGGCGGCATCCTCACGACCCCTGGGGCTGACGGGCGGAGTTGGTGTCCAGGCGCGGCCCCTTGGAGAGGAACTCCGACCAGGCGATGGGCACCATGGCCGGGGTGACGGCGCCGTAGCCGAGCCGGATCTGCGCCTGGCTCGCCTCGGGACGGCCGTCGCCCGTGCCCGGCTGCTTGGGGCCGCCCGCGCCGATCCCGGACTGTTCGGCGTCGCTGTCGCCGTTGGCCTGGACGGCGTACCGCAGGCCCGTGTCGGTGACCAGGAACGTGGAGCCGCCCGCGGTGGTCTGCCGGCCCTGGACCTGGGTGTAGAGCAGTCCCGAGCCCGGGGTGACGTACGCGCCGGTGCCGCTCGCGGCGATGTCGACGGGGAAGCCGGTACCGGCCCAGGTGCTCAACGTCGGGTTGCCCTGGCCGTCGACGGAGCGCAGCACCGCGCAGACCGTGTCGCGCAGCGCTGCGCCCGCCGCCGAGCCGGGGGCCGCGGTGACCCGGTTGACCTGGGCCGCCTTGCGCTGGGGCCACTTGGCGTCGCTCTTGAACGGGGTGGCGTCCGGGTTGAGGGACTGCAGGTCGACCTCGTGGGCCCTGCCGTGCATGTCGAGGCCGTCGGCGGCGGGCGCCGAGATCAGCAGCCAGGCCGTGAACTCCGAGACGGGCGCGACCCGGTCGGGCAGGACGACGTAGTACTGGGTGCCGGAGCCGGTCTGGGCGGTCAGCACCATGCCGACCTTGCCGTCGGCGGTGCCGAGGCCCTGCACGGCGGCCTTCTCGCCCGCCTTGCCGGGCAGTTGCGGGAAGGCCAGGTCGTCGCCGGGGGTGAGGGTGGCCAGCCACTGTTCGGTGACCGGCTGGGGGGTGGCGCCGGTACCGACCAGGGCCGTGGTGATCGTCGCCGCGTCGGCGGTGCCCTCGGGGAACCGGTACTTGGTACCGGCCGCGTCGACCAGGTAACGCTCCTTGGCGCCGCCGGTGTTCTGCACGTACAGCACCTGCGTGTCGGTGGTCTTGCGGCCGTCGTCCATCAGCCGCGCCTCCCGGTCGGCCAGGACGAACGCGGCGGTCTGCACGGCCTTGCCGTTGCCGCCGGGTTGCTGGCAGACGGCCCAGCGCTTGGCCTTGCCGGCGTCGGCCGGGGCGGGCAGCCGGTCGGGGGCGTAGGGGATGCCTATGATCGGGCCGCGCGGCGGCTTGCCCGCGTCCAGGATCTTGTCGTCGATCTGCACGACCTTGAACTTCGCGGGATCCAGCAGCAGTCGCGCGGACGCCAGATTCAGCACGGGGTGCAGCCTGGTCTGGTCCTTGCCGTTGACCTTGGTGGTCAGGACCACGTACCGGGTGGTCGACTGCTTGCCCACGATGACCTGCGTACCGGGCTCGTCCCAGCCCTTGGGCGCCTGCGGTTTGAACATGCCCCAGGCGCCGAAACCCGCGACCACGAGAGCGCCGACCACCAGGCCGGGGACCACGGCTCGCAGCGGGCGGGGCGCGCCTTCCTCGGTGCCGGTGGCGGAGGGCTGGAGGAACGCCGCCACCGTGCGCCGCTTCGCGAAGGTGTACGCGTTGAGTTCATCACGCCGTGATGCCATGACCGCCTGCTTCTCGCCGCACGGCCCGGTAGCGGACTCCCGTGCCCCGGGCCTCGATGATCGGACCGGGGACCTACTATGCCTCTTGACGGACGGTATGCACGGGCCGGGTAGGCTCAGGCGGCCGCCGGGCGGCCTGCGGACCGGCGCGGCCGGGGCCCGTCGGGGCGGATTCCGGCAGACTTCGAGAGTGCGGCGGCGATCCGCCGGACCGCAGCGTACGGGGCCCGCCCCCGGGATGGGGAGGTGCGCGAGTGACGGCCACCGCGACGCAGCCACGGACGGCCCCGGCAAGCCCGGCGACGCCGGCGCGCGGCGGGGTGACACCCCATCCACGGTCCAGCCCGGGCCGGTTCGGGCCGTTCCGGCTGCAACAGCTGGTGCTCCTCCAACTCGCGGCCGCCGCCCTGCTGGTGGCCTGGGTCGTGGAACCGCTGCTGCTGGTGCCCGCCGGTGTGCTGGCCCTGGTCCTGGTGCCGCTCGCGCTCGTACGCCGTCACCAGCGCTCCCTGCCCGAGTGGATCGGCGGCGCGCTCGCGCTGCGCGCCCGGCGCCGCCGCGCCGCGGGGCGTCCCGTACCGGCCGGCGTCGAGCCGGGGCTGGCCCCGCTGGTCGAGGCCGAACGCGCCCTGCGGACACTGACGTTCAGCGACCGCGACCGGCGGCCGGTCGGCATGGTCGGCGACGGCACGTTCTTGACGGCCGTCGTCCAGGTGGACATGGACGCCACCGCCCTGCGGCCCGACCGCGGGACGCGCCCGCTTCCGCTGGGGCTCGTACGGGACGTCCTCGAAGTGGACGGCATCCGGCTGGAGTCCGCCCAGTTGGTGCAGCACACGCAGCCCGCGCCCGCACCGCACCTGCCGGCCCAGGCGATGGCCACCCGCAACTACGCCCCGCTCCAGGCCAGTACGGGCACGCCGGCGGTGCGGCTGACGTGGATCGCGCTCAAGCTGGACCCGGAACTGTGCCCGGAGGCGGTCACCGCGCGCGGTGGCGGGCTGGGCGGCGCCCAGCGGTGCCTGGTGCGGATCGCGGACCAGCTGGCGAGCCGGCTGACCGGCGCCGGGTTCCGCGCCGTGGTGCTGACCGAGCAGGAGCTGACGGGCGCGCTGGCCACCTCCTCCTGCGCGAACCCGATGGCCATCACCCAGGCCGGCCGGTCCTCGGGCACCGGCCGCCGCACGGAGGAGACGGCGCGCACGTGGCGCTGCGACGACCGACGGCACACGACGTACTGGATAGGCCGCTGGCCGCAGTTGGGCGGCCCGGGCGCGGCGGCGCTGCCGCAGTTCGTGGCGCTGCTCACCTCACTGCCCGCGCTCGCGACGAACTTCAGCCTGACGATCGCCCCCGCCGAACGGCAGGGCGTGACGCTGACCGGGCACGTACGGGTGACGGGCCGCAGCGACGAGGAACTGGTGGCCGCCCGCCGCGAGCTGGAGCGGACGGCGCGGGGCGTGAAGACCGGACTCGTCCGGCTGGACCGCGAACAGGTACCGGGGCTGCTGGCCTCGCTGCCGCTGGGAGGAGCGCGATGAGGGGCGGTTTCGGGCTGATCGGGCCGCGCCGCGAACGGCACGTGGTCCCGGCGGCCGACCTGGACGTGCTGGCTCTGCCCGTCGCCGACGACGGCGTGGTCATCGGCGTCGACGCCGAGGGCCGTCCGGCGGTGCTGGGCGTCAACCGGCCCACGCCGTACGAGGTCACGCTGATCGGTGGGCTGTGGACGGCGCAGGTACTGGCGCTGCGCGCGGCGGCCACGGGAGCCCGGGTCGCGGTGGAGACCGGGCGCGGGCAGGTGTGGTCGGGGCTGGCCCAGGCCGCGGGCGGCGGCCAGCAGTGCGTGACCCTGCACGACGTGGGGCGGGTGCCGCCCCAGGGCGCGTCGGCCGGCAGCCCGGTGCTGGTGGTCCGGGACTGCGGGATGCGGCCGCCGCGCGGGCGGGTCGTGGCCGGGCCGTGGCAGTCGGTGCTGACCCTGCTGCCGTACCTGAGCCCGGCGGCGCCGCGGCTGATGCGCAACGCTTCGCTGGTGGGGGTGCAGCGGGTGTCCCCCGACGAGGCGGCACAGATCGGCGGCCTGATGCACCTTCCCCGGGCGGCGGTGGAGTCGCTGCCGACGCTGGGGGACGGGGTGACGCTGTGGTGCACGCCGCGGGACCGGAAGTTCGTCATGACGCAGGGCACGGACACCGAGACGGGCCTGCTGGGCGCGGCGCGGCGGATCGACTGACGGGCCGGCGGCGGGGCCGTGGGGGCGTGAGCCCGGACACGGGGTCGGGCGGGGCGGCGCGGCGCGATTAGGCTGAGCGTGGGCGCGGCGTCGAGGTGGGCGCCTGACCGGTGTTCGACAGATCAGGAGGACTCAGTGAGCGGCGATCGGAACGAGAGGCGCGGCGGGACGTGGGACGTCCCGACGGACGATCAGTCCGACGCGGAGCCCGAGGTGACGGGCGAGTTCACCATCGACTACACCCCTCCGGCCTGGTACACGCAGGGCGCGGCGCAGGCTCCTGCCGCGTCCGTGCCGGGGCTGCCGGAGGGCAGCGGCTTCGAACCGCACCGCCCGTCGGACGTGACCTCGCCGCCGACGATGCGGATCGCTCCGTCGGCGCCGCGTACGCCGTCGGCCGACGCCGTGGTCCCGCCGCAGGTGTTCACGACCGCTCCCCCGGCGACCCCGGCCCCGGTCGGGCCCGCGCCGGTCGCCGCCCCGGAGCCGGACCCCGCGCCCGTGCCCGTTCCGGCGCCCTTGACCGCTCCGGACCCGGCCCCGCCCGTGACCGCTCCGGCGCCGGCGCCCGTGCCGGAGCCGGGCCCCGCACCCGTGACCGTGCCGGAGCCGGGTCCGGTGGTCGCTCCGGCGCCCGTCGCCGCCGCAGACCGGGAGCCCGCCCCGCACACGCCCCCGGCCGACGCCGTGGTCCCGCCGCAGGCGTTCACCACCGCTCCCCCGGCAACCCCGGCACCGGCCGACGCGGCTCCGGGCCCGGCCTTCACCACCGCTCCCGCTCCGGCTCCGGCACCGGCCGACGCGGCGCCGGCGTTCCCGACCGCTCCCCCGGTGCCCCCGGCCGACGCGGCTCCGGCGCCCGTCGCCGCCGCGGACCGGGAGCCCGCCCCGCACACGCCCCCGGCCGACGCCGAGGTCCCGCCGCAGGCGTTCACCACCGCTCCCCCGGCAACCCCGGCACCGGCCGACGGGACTCCGGGCCCGGCGTTCACCACGGCTCCCGCTCCGGTGGAGGCTCCGCCGCAGGTGGCGGCCTCCGCTCCGGCCGATGCCGTGCCGCCCGTACAGCCGTACCGGACCGCCACGCCGCCCGAGGGCACGCCCGTACCCCCCGCCGCCTACGCCCCGGCCCCGCCCGGGCCCTACGCCGCGCCCCCCGTCACCCCCGCGGAGTCGGCCGCACCCGCCGCTGAGCTGCCCGCGCTGCCGCCCACGTACCAGGCCCCGGACGGCTACGGGTTCCCGCCGCCTGCCCCCGCCCCGGCGCAGCCCGCGCCCCCGCACGACCCCCGCTCCGGCGGCCAGTGGCCCCAGCCCCCGTACCAGGCCGGCCCGGCCACCGGCGGCGCGCCGCTCGGCTACACCGCCGCCGTCGAGCTGTCCTCCGACCGCCTGCTGCGCGCCAAGCAGAAGCCCAAGCCCACCCGCTCCGGCTTCCGCTTCGGCGGCAAGGCCGCCGAGGCCGAGCGCCTGCGCAAGCTCGAACTCATCCGTACCCCCGTCATGTCCTGCTACCGCATCGCCGTGATCAGCCTCAAGGGCGGCGTCGGCAAGACCACCACGACCACCGCGCTCGGCGCGACCCTCGCCAGCGAGCGCCAGGACAAGATCCTGGCCATCGACGCCAACCCCGACGCCGGAACCCTCGGCCGCCGGGTCCGCCGCGAGACCGGTGCCACCATCCGCGACCTCGTCCAGGCGATCCCGTACCTCAACTCGTACATGGACATCCGGCGGTTCACCTCGCAGGCGCCCTCGGGCCTGGAGATCATCGCCAACGACGTGGACCCGGCCGTCTCGACCACGTTCAACGACGAGGACTACCGCCGCGCCATCGAGACCCTGGGCCGCCAGTACCCGATCATCCTCACCGACTCCGGCACGGGTCTGCTCTACTCCGCCATGCGCGGCGTCCTGGACCTGGCCGATCAGCTGATCATCATCTCGACCCCCTCCGTGGACGGTGCGAGCAGCGCCAGCACCACCCTCGACTGGCTGTCCGCGCACGGGTACGGCGACCTCGTCTCCCGGTCCCTCACCGTCATCTCGGGGGTCCGCGAGACCAGCAAGATGATCAAGATCGAGGACATCGTGCAGCACTTCGAGACCCGCTGCCGCGGTGTCGTCGTGGTGCCGTTCGACGAGCACCTCGCGGCGGGCGCCGAAGTGGACCTCGACCTGATGCGGCCCAAGACCCGCGAGGCGTACTTCAACCTCTCCGCGCTGGTCGCCGAGGACTTCATCCGCGCCCAGCAGCAGGCTCCGCAGGGCCACTGGGGAGCGCCCCAGCCCGCGGCCCAGCCACAGCAACCGCAGCACGCGCAGTCCTCCTACCAGCAGCCGCAGGCGCCCCAGCCCTACGGCCAGCAGTACCCGCCGCCCGGCCAGCCCTGGCAGCAGCCGCAGCAACAGCAGCCGCAGCAGCCCGGTCAGCCGCCGCGCGACCCCCGGCTCGGCTGACCGCCCCGCCAGCGCCCACGACGCGGAAGGGCCCGCACCTCCCGAGAGGGGGGTGCGGGCCCTTCCGCGTCGTCCGGCCGCCGCTCAGCGCTGCGCGTCGTAGCCTTCGGTCAGCACCCGAGCGCGCTTCACGTCGTCCGCGATGGCCTCCAGCAGGCCGTCCAGCGACTCGAACTTCGCCATCCCCCGCACGTAGGCGAGGAAGTCGACGGCCACGTGCATCCCGTACAGGTCGAGCCCGACGCGGTCGATCGCGTACGCCTCCACGGTCCGCTCGGTGGCGTCGAACTGCACGTTCGTACCGACCGAGATGGCCGCGGGCATCCGCTCGCCGTCCGCCGTCAGCCAGCCCGCGTACACCCCGTCAGCCGGGATCGCGGTGTGCGGCTGCGTCTCGACGTTGGCCGTCGGGTAGCCGAGCTCTCGGCCGCGCTGCGCCCCGCGCACCACGACGCCTTCGACCCGGTGCGGGCGGCCGAGGACCTCGGCGACGCCCTCCATGTCGCCTTCGGCGACGAGCCTGCGCGCGAGCGTCGACGAGAACGGCACCCCGCCGCCCGCCTCGCCCCGCACCACCAGGTCCACGACCTCGACCTCGTAGTCGTACGTGGCGCCCAGCTCGCGAAGGAAGTCGACGTTCCCGGCGGCCTTGTGGCCGAAGCGGAAGTTCGGGCCTTCGATGACGGCGCGCGCGTGCAGCTTGTCGACCAGCACCTTCACGATGAAGTCGGCCGGGGACAGCTGCGAGAACTCCGCCGTGAACGGCAGGATCAGCAGCGCGTCGACGCCCAGGTCCGCCATCAGCTCGGCCCGGCGCTCGTAGGTGGCCAGGATCGGCGGGTGGCTGCCGGGGCGCACGACCTCGCTCGGGTGCGGGCTGAACGTCACGACGACCGACGGCACGCCGAGTTCGCGAGCCCGGGCCACGGCCCGTCCGATGATCAGCTGATGGCCGCGGTGCACTCCGTCGTAGGATCCGATGGTGACGACGCTGCGTCCCCAGTCATCGGGGATGTCCTCCAAGCCACGCCAGCGCTGCACTGTGACCGCTCCTCGCCCGAACCCGTGGGTAGACCCTGTACTGATTGCCGATTGCAGGTCTAAGACTGCCATGCCGCCCGCCGCGGCCCCGCATCGGCGTCGGACTGGGCGCCTTCCCGGCTCAGGTGATGTCCGGGGCGCCCCGGCCCAGCGTCTCGACGGTGCGCCGGGCGCCGGGCCCGAGCAGTGCGGCGGCCTCCGCCGTCGCCTCCCCGAGCCAGCGTGCGGTCACCGCGCCGAACGCCGGGTCGGTCCGTGACAGCTCCACGGTCCGCTGCTCGAACAGCGCGGGTCCGCCGGGGAGACGGAGCAGCTGCCGGCCGGTTCGTCTGAGCAGGTCCCGGGTGCGCTGGTGCGGACGGCCGCCGGCCCCGGCCGCGACGGCGCCCAGGAACGCGTCGAGGACCGCCGGATCGCTCTCCTCGCGCAGCAGTACGTCGGCCAGCTCGCCACGCAGGGGGTACGAGGGCTCCCCGCCGGGCGCGGCCAGCACCGCGGCCAGCGCGGCCCGGACCGACGTCGGCGCGGACCGCAACAGCTCCATGACGAGGGGGCGCAGGACGGGGGCGGCCGCCGGGCCCTGCTCCAGGCGCCGGTCCACGAAGGCGGCGGCGTGCGGGGCGTCCGCCGGGCACCGCGCCAGGTGGTCCCGTACGAGGTCACCGGCTCGCCGGGCCAGTCCCGGAGTGGTGAGCGCGGCCAGGGCGCGCAGCACCTCCCCGTCGGCCCGGGCGCGCAGGGCTGCGAACACCGCGTCCGGCTCGGGCAGTACCGGCAGGGCGGCCACCAGGGCCTCGGCGGGGAGCCGGGCGCCGCACTCCGGGCTCCGGAAGCAGGCCAGGGCCTCGGGCAGGTATCGGGCGCGCACCTGGGGGTCGCGGAGCAGCGTGGCGAGGGCGCCGCCGTGCAGGGTGGAGTCGCCGGGGCGCGCGAGCAGCGCCTGGGCGGCCTGGCGCAGCAGCTCCCGGTCGGCCGGGGTGCGCACGTGCGGGGCGGTGACCGGGCCGTAGGCGGCGGCCGCGACCCGGCGGCCGGGCCGCTCGTCGTGGGCCCAGCGGTGGACGGCCCGGCACAGGGCGGAGGGCTCGTCTTCGGCGAGTACGGCGAGCAGTTCGTCGGCGCGGGGGTGCGCGGCGGCGACGAGGGCCTCGGCGAGGTCGTCCACGGCGAGGCCGCGGTGGGTGTGCAGCAGGGCCTGGGCGGCGGTGGCCACGGTCGCGCCGGGACGGCCGCGCAGCCGGCGTTCGTCACCGAACCAGGCGCAGAGCAGGGGTTGTACGTGGCGGGGGTCGCGGGCCAGGCGGCGGGCCGCGGCTTCGAGGTGGCGGTGGTCCGAGGGCAGCAGGCGGCGCAGCAGGTCCAGCCGGTCGGGCTCGGGGAGCCGGAGCCGGTTCCAGAACCGGCCGTCGAAGTCGCCGGGGCCGCCGGGGTCGCGGGGGTCGCCGGGGTCCGGCGTGTCGTGCGCCCGGCCGGACAGGTGCTCGGCGAGGGCGTGCAAAACCGGCAGGTGCGGCGTGGCGTCGGGGGACCGCACCAGGGTCCCGTGCAGCAGCCGGGCAGCCCACCAGGCCCGGTCGGCCCCCGGCGCCCCCTGGGCCTCCACGAGCCCGGTCAGCACCTTGCGCGCCTGGTCGGGCGGGAGCCGCCGCAGGGCCTCCAGGACGGGGCCGATGCGGTGGCGGGGCACGGGCGGCCCGGTGGTGGCCGGCCCCCGGTGCACGAGGGAGTCCAGGGCGGTCGGCACGTCGAGGTGGCCGGCCTGGAGCCAGTCGGACAGCTCCTCGTGGGCGAAGCGGTAGCCGGGCCCGGCGGGCACCAGCAGCCCCTCGGTCAGCACGGCCGACGCCCAGCCGGTGCGCCAGGGGAACAGCTCCTCGAAGGCGGCCCGCTCCAGCCGGCCCTGCCCCGGGCCCAGACACCGCCGGGCCGCCTCGTGCACCCGCCCGGCGACGCGGGCGGCGAGCCGTCGCACCCCTGGCGCGTGCACCCCGGCGTCCCGGATGCCGGCGGCCGAGGCGGCGATGCGCACCGCCACCCGCAGGGCGAGGAGGTCCAGGTGGGCGGCGAACACCTCGTCCCGGCCCGGACGGCCCTCGATGACCCCGGCGGCGCGTACGTCGGCCAGCAGGCGCAGGGTCAGCGGGTGCCGGGCGTCGGCCTCCCGGACGGCGTCGTCCGGGATTCCGAGGCGGCCCCGCAGCGCGGCGGCCTCGGCCGGGGTCAGGTCGCCGACCGGCAGCGCGGGCGGCAGGCCCGGGGCGGGCCGGGCCGGGCTGTGCAGCACGTCGGGCGGGTAGAGGGTGCCGGCCCGCTCCCAGAACTCGGGCCGGGCGGCGACGATCAGCCGGGCTCCGGCCCCGCCGAGCCACCGGGCGGTGGCCGCGGTCCACGGCCCGAGATCCTGTGCGAGCCCGGGCGGCATCTCCTCGGGCGCGTCCAGCACCACCACCAGCCCCCGCCCGGCGGCAGCGGCCAACAACGCCACCCCCTCCCCGACGGGGTCGGCCCCGGGTCCCACCGCCCCCACCGAGCCAGCCGCAGCCGCACCAAGCCCCCCGCCCCACACCCCGGCAGCACCGGCCCACCCCGTCCCGGGACCAGCGGCGACCCCGGGCTCGGCTCCCACGCCAAACCCCCCGACCGTCCGCCCCGCCCCCGGGACACCAGCGCACGCGAAGCCCCCGGCCCCAGCGGGACCCCCTCCCCCGAAAGCCCCCGCGGGGCCGGCCGCATCCGCATCCGCATCCGCATCCGCGCCCGCCGACACGATCCGCCCCGCCGCGGCCAGCGCACGCGACACCGCGTCGGCCAGCGAGCCGTCGCCGTCCCTGAGCTCCGCCCCCCGCAGCCACAGCGTCGGCGCCGGGCGCTCCCCGCGCGCCCGGGCGGCGGCCAGGACGGCGAGCGCGGTGGTGCGGCCGGTGCCGGGGTCGCCGACCACCCCCAGCACGAGCCGGTCCCCTGCGGTGAAGGCGTCGAGTTCGGCGGCGATCCGGGGGCGCGCGACGGGACCCGGCTCACCCGGTACGAGCCCCCCGCACGGCACCGGCCCGAGCGTCGTCCCGGTGAGTGCCAGCGCGCCCGCGAGGTTCAGTTCCGCCCCGTAGCCCGGCACGGTGGCGGCGTTGCGCTCCAGCACCTCGCGCAGCGGGCCCCCGCCCTGCGCCCCCGCGGCCGCGCGGAGCGGCACCGCGAAGGTCCCCGCCGTGCCCACGACCGCGAGCACCGCTCCGGTCACGGCGTCCACTACCGGGGCTCCGCACGCTTCGCCGCCGCCCCGCAGGGCGTCCCGCCCGTCCGTTCCGATGGCCAGCTCCACCACGGCCGGCAGCCCGTGGCACCGCTCCCCCGACCGGCGCACGACCTCCGCTCCGGCCGCGAGCACCCGCGCCTGGCGCCAGCCCCGCGCGGGCAGCCGTACGTACGTGCCGGGCTCGACCACCTCGCGCCGGGCCACCGGCAGCGGGCGGACCCCGAGCCCGTCGGTCCGTACGAGGGCCAGCGCGAGCCCCGGCATGGCGGTCACATCGGCTGTCCCGGCGAGCCAGGTCCGGCCCCCGGGTCCGTGCAGGACCAGCCGGTCCGCTCCGTCGACGGCCTCGTGGCCGGTGATCACCGTCCCGCGGTCGTCGGCGACGAAGCCGCTGCCCCGCACCCGCCCGGCGAGATCGCAGATCCTGACGAGCTCCGCCATTGCCGCACCACTCCCCGCCGCTTTCGTGCTCATGACGGTAGGCAGGTGAAGATCAGCGGCAAAAGCACACGAGGCGAAAGCGCCCCCTTGTGCTCCCTCCATTCACTCCGAGCGCCTGCTCGGACGGGTGAATAGAGGGCCTCGGGTGGATAAACACCTACCCGAGGGGGGTCGTGGAGCGGTGAGCAGCGGTCCCTGTGCGCTCACCGCTCCACGTCAACACCGGCGCCAGCCGGCAACGGGCGCCAGCTGAAGACCGGCCCCAAGACCGGCGCCAGCCGGAGACCGGCGTCAGACGAAGACCGCGAGCGACTTCGCCTTCCCGCCCTTGTTCTCGGCCAGTCCGAGCAGCTGCCCCTGCGGGCCGAACACCGCGACCGTGCGGCCCTCGCCGTACTCGTCCGGCATGTCGATCCGTACGCCGTTGACGAGCAGCGAGGCCCGCCGCGCGTCCAGGTCCCAGCGCGGGAACGCCGCCGCGGCCGCCTCGCCGATCGGCATGACGCTCAGCTCCTCCTGGAGCTGGTCGAGCGTCCGCGCCCGGTCGAGCTTGTACGGGCCCACGCGGGTGCGCCGCAGCGCGGTGAGGTGTCCGCCGACGCCGAGGTCGGCCCCCAGGTCACGGGCGAGGGCGCGGATGTACGTACCGCTGGAGCAGACGACGGAGACGACGAGGTCGACGACCTTGGTGCCGTCCTCGGCCTCCGCGTCGCGCATGTCGTACACCTGGAACGACGAGACGGTCACCGGCCGGGCCGGGATCTCGAAGTCCTCGCCGTCCCGCGCGCGCTTGTACGAGCGCACGCCCTTGATCTTGATGGCGCTGACCTTCGACGGGACCTGCATGATCTGGCCGGTCAGCTTGGCGATGCCCTTGTCGACCGCGTCACGGGTCACCGCGGAGGCGTCCGTCGAGGAGGTGATCTCGCCCTCGGCGTCGTCCGTCAGCGAGTTCTGGCCGAGGCGGATCGTGCCGAGGTACTCCTTCTCCGTCAGCGCGAGGTGGCCGAGGAGCTTGGTGGCCTTCTCGACGCCCAGGACGAGGACGCCCGTCGCCATCGGGTCCAGCGTGCCGGCGTGGCCGACGCGGCGGGTCTTGGCGATCCCGCGCATCTTGGCGACCACGTCGTGCGAAGTGAAACCGGACGGCTTGTCGACAACGATCAGGCCGTCCGGAGTCTTCCCTGCATTGGTGCTCATTCCGCCGCTGCGTCCTCGTCGTCCTCGCCCGGCTTCTTGTACGGGTCGGCGTCACCGGCGTAGCTGGCGCCGGAGGAGGCCTCGCGCACCTCGGCGTCGGAGGCGCGCACCTTGTCGAGGAGGTCCTCGATGGTCTTGGCGTTCTCCGGGAGGGCGTCCGCGACGAAGGTCAGGGTGGGCGTGAACTTGGTTCCCGCCGCCCGGCCGACCGCGGAGCGCAGTACGCCCTTGGCGCTCTCCAGGCCCGCTGCCGCGCTGGCCCGGTCCTCGTCGTCGCCGTAGACCGTGTAGAAGACCGTGGCCTCCCGCAGGTCGCCGGTGACGCGGGTGTCCGTGATGGTCACGTGCGTACCCAGGCGCGGGTCCTTGACACCGCGCTGCAGCTTCTCGGCCACCACCTCCCGGATGAGGTCCGCCAGCTTCTTCGCCCGCGCATTGTCGGCCACTGGTCCGTCTCCTTCTTTTCTTGCAGACAAGCAATCAGTCTTCATCACCGTGCAGCCGCCGTCTCGCCGACAGCAGCTCCACTTCCGGACGCGCTGCGACCAGCCGCTCGCAGCGGTCCAGTACGTCCGACACGAACCCCGCGTCCCCACTCACCAGCGCGACCCCGATACGGGCCCTGCGGTGCAGGTCCTGGTCTCCCACTTCGGCCGCGCTCACGGAGAACTTGCGCTGGAGCTCGGCGACGATGGGCCGGACGACGGAGCGTTTCTCCTTGAGCGAGTGGACGTCGCCGAGGAGCAGATCGAAGGACAGAGTCCCCACGTACATGCAGTTCCGGATATCCCGCCGGTGCGGGTTCGGTGGCCTGCCGGCCAGACGCTCGGCAGGGTCACCAGAACCGTACACGCAACGGCCGGGGCCGATCGACGGATATTCCGCCGACCGGCCCCGGTGGTGCCCGTACGGCCAACGGCCGTACGAGCCTTACGACACGGTGCGAACCGCCTCGCGCTTACGCGCGGGGCTTCTCGCGCATCTCGTACGTCGCGATGACGTCGTCGATCTTGATGTCGTTGAAGGAGCCGAGGTTGATACCGCCCTCGAAGCCTTCGCGGATCTCGGTGACGTCGTCCTTGAAGCGGCGCAGACCGGAGATGGTGAGGTTCTCGGCGATGACCTTGCCATCGCGCAGGAGCCGCGCCTTGGTGTTGCGCTTGACCTCGCCGGAGCGGATGAGGACACCGGCGATGTTGCCCAGCTTGGACGAGCGGAAGATCTCGCGGACCTCCGCCGTACCGAGCTCGACCTCTTCGTACTCCGGCTTGAGGAGACCCTTGAGGGCCGCCTCGATCTCCTCGATGGCCTGGTAGATCACCGAGTAGTAGCGGACGTCGACGCCCTCGCGGTCCGCCATCTGCGCGGCACGGCCGGCCGCACGGACGTTGTAACCGATGACGATGGCGTCGGAGCCCATCGCCAGGGCGATGTCGGACTCGGTGACCGCACCCACACCGCGGTGCAGGACGCGGATGTCGACCTCTTCACCGACGTCGAGCTGGAGCAGCGAGGACTCGAGGGCCTCGACCGCACCGGACGCGTCGCCCTTGATGATGAGGTTGAGTTCCTGGACCAGACCGGCCTTGAGGACCGAGTCGAGGTCTTCCAGGGACACCCGGCGGACGCGCTTGGCGAAGTTGGCGTTGCGCTCTCGCGCAGCACGCTTCTCGGCGATCTGACGGGCCGTGCGGTCCTCGTCCACGACGAGGAAGTTGTCGCCGGCGCCGGGGACGTTGGTGAGACCCAGGACCAGGACGGGGGTCGAGGGACCCGCTTCCTCGACGTTGTTGCCCTTGTCGTCGAGCATGGCGCGCACTCGGCCGTAGGCGTCGCCCACGACCATCGTGTCGCCGACGCGGAGGGTACCGCGCTGGACGAGGACGGTGGCGACGGCACCGCGGCCGCGGTCGAGGTGGGACTCGATCGCAATACCCTGAGCGTCCTGCTCCGGGTTGGCACGCAGGTCGAGCGAGGCGTCGGCGGTGAGGACGACGGCCTCCAGCAGGGAGTCGATGTGCAGACCCTGCTTGGCGGAGATGTCGACGAACATCGTGTCGCCGCCGTACTCCTCGGCGACCAGACCGAACTCGGTGAGCTGACCGCGCACCTTGACCGGGTCCGCACCCTCGACGTCGATCTTGTTGACCGCGACGACGATCGGGACGCCGGCGGCCTTGGCGTGGTTCAGCGCCTCGATCGTCTGCGGCATGACGCCGTCGTTGGCCGCGACCACGAGGATCGCGATGTCGGTCGACTTGGCACCACGGGCACGCATGGCGGTGAACGCCTCGTGACCGGGGGTGTCGATGAAGGTGATCTTGCGCTCTTCACCGTTGACCTCGGTACCGACCTGGTAGGCACCGATGTGCTGGGTGATGCCGCCGGCCTCGCCCGCAACGACGTTCGTCTTGCGGATGGCGTCGAGCAGTCGGGTCTTACCGTGGTCGACGTGACCCATGACGGTGACGACCGGGGGACGCGGCATGAGGAATTCCTCGCCGCCCTCGTCCTCGCCGAACTCGATGTCGAAGCCTTCGAGGAGCTCGCGGTCCTCTTCCTCCGGGCTGACGATCTGAACCTGGTAGTTCATCTCGCCGGCCAGCATCTCGAGCGTCTCGTCGGAGACGGACTGCGTGGCAGTGACCATCTCGCCGAGGTTCATCATCACGGCGACGAGCGACGCCGGGTTGGCGTTGATCTTCTCCGCGAAGTCGGTGAGCGAAGCACCGCGCGACAGGCGAACGGTCTCGCCGTTGCCGCGGGGCAGCATCACGCCGCCGACGGACGGGGCCTGCATGGCCTCGTACTCCTGGCGCCTCTGACGCTTGGACTTGCGACCACGACGGGCCGGACCGCCGGGACGGCCGAAGGCACCCTGCGTGCCACCACGGGCACCGGGACCACCGGGACGCCCGCCGAAGCCGGGACGACCGCCGCCACCGGCACCGGCCGGACCGCCGCCGAAGCCGCCGCCACCGGGACGGGGGCCGCCGAAGCCGCCGCCACCCGCGGGACGCGAGCCGGGACCGGCCGGACGGCCGGCGAAGCCGCCGCCGCCACCGGGACGACCGGCGCCACCGGGACGCGGGCCACCCGCACCGGGACCACGGCCACCGGGGCCGCCGCCGGGACGGGGACCGGGACCACCGGCAGCGGGACGCTGCGGCATCATGCCCGGGTTGGGACGGTTACCGCCGGGGGCACCACCGGGACGCGGGGCGCCGCCCTGCGGACGGGGCATGCCACCGGGGGTGGGACGGGCGCCGCCGGGACCCTGCGGGCGCGGAGCGCCGGCCGGGCCGCCCTGCGGACGGGGAGCACCCTGGCCGCCGCCGGCGCCGGGGGCACCGGGACGGGGAGCGCCGGCCGGACGGGGCGCCTGCGGGCGCGCCATGCCGGTGGAGCCACCAGAGGTGAAGGGGTTGTTGCCCGGACGGGGACCCGCCGGACGGGCGCCCTGCGGACGCGGGGCCTGGCCACCGGGGCCGGCGGGACGCTGTCCCTGGCCGCCGGGGGCGGTGCCGGCCGGGCGCGGTGCGCCGGGACGGGCGCCGGCCTGGCCACCCTGGGCCGCCGGACGCTCGGGGCGCTGCTGCGCCGGACGCGGGCCGGGGGTCGCGCCGGGACCGGCGGGACGCTCGGTGCGCGCCGGAGTGGCGGCGGGGGCCGCCGGGGGCGCGGAGAACTCGGTCGCCACGGGAGCCGCCGGAGCGGGCTTCGGGGCGGACGGGGCCTTCGGGCCGGGACGCGGGCCGCCGGCGGCCGGGGTCACCGGTGCGGGCGCTGCGGCGGCCGGAGCCTCCGCGACGACCGGCTTGGGGGCCGGGGCGCCGGGCTTCGGCGCCGCGGGACGTGCAGCGGCACCCGGGGTGGGAGCCCCGGGCTTGGCGGGGGCGGCCTTGCGGGGCGCACCCGGCTTTGCAGCGGACTTGCCGGCGTTGCCGCCGGGCCCCTGCAGTGCATCGGTCAACTTGCGTACAACCGGCGCCTCGATCGTCGAGGACGCCGAACGGACGAACTCACCGAGTTCCTGGAGCTTGGCCATGACGACCTTGCTCTCAACTCCGAACTCCTTGGCGAGTTCGTATACCCGGACCTTAGCCACTTCGCTCCTTTTAGGTCCGGGTTACGCCGGACCGTCGCTACTTCATGGGCGTACTCATCGCGTACTCATCGAGTGCTCATCGCAATCTCGACCTACTTCCAACTCGCGAGGTACCTGACCGCACGGGGTATCCGTGCCGTACTACTTCTTCTTACGGTGTCGCCCCGGCCTCACCGGCCAGGGCTTTGCGCAGTTCCTCCGTGTCGAGCGCCCCTGCGGCCCTGAGGGCCCGGGGGAACGCCCGGCGGCGGACCGCCTGGTCGAGACAGACCACGGCGGGGTGCAGGTAGGCACCCCGGCCGGGCAGCGTACCGCGTGGATCGGGGACGCATTCGTCCTCGATCGCCACGATGCGCAGCAGATCGCTCTTGGCCGCTCGCTCCCGGCACCCCACACAGGTGCGTTCGGGGCATGCGCGGGCTTGCGTCCGGCCAGACACGCCTAAGTCTACCTCCCCGTACCGACCTCACCCCTTCAGGCGAAAAATCGAACGGACGTTGTCGTGATCCATTCGGAAACCTCCGGGCGGGCCCGGAGCGGTTCCCGCGTGCCGGGGACCCGGGTCCGGGTCCCTGTCTACCGGCCGGTGAACACCGGCCGGTAATGGTTTATTCCCCGCGCCGGTCCGTGTGCTCGCCTTCGCGGCCGCCGCGGCCCTCACGGTCGGCGTCCCGGCCCGCCTCCCGGTCCGAGGGCTCCTCGGTGTCGGGGCGGATGTCGATGCGCCAGCCGGTGAGGCGCGCGGCGAGGCGGGCGTTCTGGCCCTCCTTGCCGATCGCGAGCGACAACTGGTAGTCGGGCACGGTCACCCGGGCGGAGCGGGAGTCCCAGTCGACGACGTCGACCGCACTCACCCGGGCGGGTGACAGGGCGTTCGCGACCATCTCGGCCGGGTCGTCCGACCAGTCCACGATGTCGATCTTCTCGCCGTGCAGCTCCGCCATCACGTTGCGCACGCGGCTGCCCATCGGGCCGATGCAGGCGCCCTTCGGGTTCAGGCCCGAGCGGGTGGAGCGGACGGCGATCTTGGTGCGGTGACCGGCCTCGCGGGCGATCGCCGAGATCTCGACGCTGCCGTCGGCGATCTCCGGGACCTCCAGCGCGAACAGCTTCTTCACGAGGTTCGGGTGGGTGCGCGACAGCGTCACCGACGGGCCGCGTACACCCTTCGCCACGCGGACGACGTACGCCTTGAGGCGCAGGCCGTGCGTGTACTCCTCGCCCGGGACCTGCTCCTGCACCGGCAGGATGGCCTCCAGCTTGCCGATGTCCACGAGGACGTTCTTGGGGTCCTTGCCCTGCTGCACCACGCCGGTGATGACGTCACCCTCACGGCCGGCGAACTCGCCGAACGTCAGGTCGTCCTCGGCGTCGCGCAGACGCTGGAGGATCACCTGCTTGGCGGTCGTCGCGGCGATCCGGCCGAAGTCCGACGGGGTGTCGTCGAACTCCTTGGGCTCCTGGCCCTCTTCGAGATCCCTCGGGTCTTCCGTCGCCCACACGACCACGTGACCGTTGCTGCGGTCGAGCACGACGCGGGCACGGCGGTAGCTGCCCTCGGTGCGGTGGTACGCGATGAGGAGGGCCGACTCGATCGCCTCGACGAGCAGGTCGAAGGAGATCTCCTTCTCCCGGACCAGACCCCGCAGGGCACTCATGTCGATGTCCACGGCTACGCCTCCTCTTCCTTCTTGTCCTTGCGGTTGAACTCGATCTCGACACGCGCCTTGGCGATGTCGGTGAATGCGATGCGGCGGGCGGTCGCCTTGCGGCCCTTCACGCCCGGAACTTCCAGGTCGATGCCCTCGTCGTCCACGTCGAGGATGCGGGCGACCAGTTCGCCGCCCTCCGCCAACTGGAACTTCACGAGGCGTCCGGTCGCCCGGACGTAGTGACGGTGCTCGGTCAACGGACGGTCGGCGCCCGGAGAGCTCACTTCGAGGACGTACTCGTCCTCGCCCATCACGTCGGATTCGTCGAGCAGATCGGAGACCTCACGGCTCAGCTCGGCACAGGCATCCAGTTCCACGCCCTCGTCGGAATCGACGATGACCCTCAGCATCCGTCGCTTGCCCGCCTTCGACAGCTCGATGTCCTCGAGGTCCAGGCCCTTGGCGGCGACGAGCGGCTCCAGCAGTCCGCGCAGCCTGTCGCTCTGGGTGGTGCTCATCCGGGTGACTCCTCGGCCGCGTCTGCTGTTGTGGTTTTCCGTCGCGTGTCAGGTCAAAGGGTATCCGGTCGCGGAGGGTGTTGCCGTCCGCGCGCCCGGCGGGGGCCCCGGGTACGGTGATCACACCCTGCCCCGCCAGCACCTCCGGAGGTCGTCGCCGTGCCCTGGACCATGCCTTCGATGCCCGCAGTGCCTCGCGGGCCCTCACGACGGAGCGTGCTCGCCGGAGCCGCCGGGGCGGCCGGCGCCGTGCTGCTCACCGGCTGCACGGGCGAGAGCGGCGCGAACCCCGGGGACAACGGGATCGCACTCGAACGGCGGATGCGCGAGGGCGCCGTACGGGACACCGAGCGGCTGCTGGAACGTTACGACGCCACCACCGCCGCCCACCCGGACCTGGCCGGGCGGCTCGCACCGCTGCGCGCGGCCGTCGCGGCGCACAGCGCGGCGCTGGCAGGCCCCGCGGCCGCCCAGCCGCCCGGGGCCGCCGGCCCCTCCGCCTCGTCGTCGGGCTCCGCCCCCGCGGCCGGGACGCCCGCGCCGCGCTCCGCGCCCGTACCGGCGACCGCGGCCGAGGCGCTGACCGAGCTCGCGGACACCGAGCGGAGCCTGTCCGAGGCGCGAACCATCACCCTGGCCGGCGCGCCCGGGGAGCTGGCCCGCCTGCTGGCCTCGGTGGCGGCCTGCGGAGCCGTCCACGCGTACCTGCTGACCGCGACCCCCGGAGCCGCCCCGTGAAGCCCTCGCCCTCCCCCGCGAGCCGCCCGCTGGAGGCCGCGCAGTCGGCTCTGGCCGCCGAGCACGCCGCCGCGTACGGCTACGGGGTGATCGGCGCGCGCACCTCGCCGGAGCGGGCGGCGGAAGCCCGCGAGGCGTACGGGAACCACCTCGCGCGGCGCGACTCCCTGACCCGGACGGTGCGGGAGATGGGCGGATCTCCCCGGGCGGCGGAGGCCGCGTACGCCCTGCCGTACGAGGTGCGCGGCCCGGCCGACGCCGAGCGGCTGGCCGCCGAGATCGAGGAGCGCGTCGCGGGCGCGTACTCCGACCTGGTCCGGGCCGCGGAAGGCCCGCTGCGCCGTGAGGCGGCCGACGCACTGAGCGCCGCCGCGGTGCGGGCGGCACGGTGGCGCGGCGGCGGCGTAGCCTTCCCTGGGCTCGCCGAACGCGCGGACCGCGCCCAGACCGGCTGAAAGGGACTACGCACGCATGGCTTTCGAACCGCCGCAGCGGCTCGTACGGGCGCTCGGCGAGACGCCGGATCCGGCGCGGGACGCCGACTGGCTGGAGCGGCTGCCCCGGCTCGCCGAGGAGGCGCTGGCCCGGCGTGAGGTGCTGGCCCAGCGGGTGCAGGCGCCCGGCGGGCGCAGCAGCCTCGTGGTCCTCGTGCGGTACTCCGACGGGACCCCGGCCGCTTTGAAACTGGCCCCGCCCGCCGCCCGGCCGGACCTGGAACTGGCGGCGCTCGCGCACTGGGGCGGCTTCGGGGCGGTACGGGTCCTCGACTCCCGCCACCACGAGGAGGACGGGGGGCTGCTCCTGGAGCGGCTGCACCCGGAGGTGTCGCTGCGCTCGCTCCCGGAGGCGAAGGCGCTGCTGGAGGCCTGTGGCACCCTGCGCCGGCTGTGGGTGGCGCCGGGCGCCGGCCACGGCTGGGAGACGGTGGCGCAGCGCACGGCCCGCCAGGCGGAGGCGCTGCGCAAGGCCCCGCAGGAGGCGGAGGCGCTGGCGGCGCAGGCCCTGGCGATCCAGGAGGAGCTGACGGGCGCCCCGGCCGAGGAACTGCTGCTGCACGGCAACTTCCGGCAGGGCAAGGTGCTGGCGGGCGAGCGCGCGCCGTGGCTGACGGTGGGCCCGGATCCGCTGGTCGGGGAGCGGGCGTACGACCTGGCCCGACTGGTCCGGGACCGGCTGGAGGACCAGGTCGCCACCTCGGCGGGGGCCTCGGGTGCCCGGCGCCGGGTGAACAAGCTGGCGGACGCGCTGGACGTGGACCGGGACCGGCTGCGGGGCTGGACGGTGTTCCGGGCGGTGGAGTCCGGGAACCGGGCGCTGGCGGCCGGACGGCGGCGCGAAGCCGAGCTGTTGCTGGAATTCGCGGCCTGGTTGTAGGGCATACCGTAGGTATCAGGATGTGTCCGCAGGGAGGCCGCCATGGTCCAGGAACTGCTGACAGCGATCATCGCGGCGGGCGTGGGCGCGTGCGCGGTCTCGGCCGCCGCCGCGCGGGTGGTGAGGCAGTACGAACGGGGCGTGGTGTTCCGCTTCGGCCGGCTGCGTGAGGGCGTCCGCGGCCCCGGCTTCACCATGATCGTCCCGGGTGTCGACCGGCTGCGCAAGGTGAACATGCAGATCGTGACGATGCCGGTTCCCGCGCAGGAGGGCATCACGCGGGACAACGTCACGGTGCGGGTGGACGCGGTCGTGTACTTCAAGGTCGTGGACGCGGCCAGCGCGATCATCGAGGTCGAGGACTACCGCTTCGCGGTCTCGCAGATGGCCCAGACCTCTTTGCGGTCGATCATCGGCAAGTCGGACCTGGACGATCTGCTGTCGAACCGGGAGCAGCTCAACCAGGGCCTGGAGCTGATGATCGACAGCCCGGCGGTCGGGTGGGGCGTGCAGATCGACCGCGTGGAGATCAAGGACGTCTCCCTGCCGGAGACCATGAAGCGGTCGATGGCGCGCCAGGCGGAGGCGGACCGGGAGCGCCGGGCGCGGGTCATCAACGCGGACGCGGAGCTGCAGGCGTCGAAGAAGCTGGCCGAGGCGGCCGAGGTGATGTCGGAGCAGCCCGCGGCGCTGCAGCTGCGCCTGCTCCAGACGGTGGTGGCGGTGGCGGCGGAGAAGAACTCCACCCTGGTGCTGCCCTTCCCGGTGGAGCTGCTGCGCTTCCTCGAACGGGCCGCTCCGGCGCCACCGGACGCCACGGCTGCGCCCCCGCCGCCGACGGTGCGACACCCGGCTCCGCCGGACCCCACCCGCCCCGACGCCCCGCCGCCCCCGCCGGAGGCACCGGCTGCCGGGCCCGGCTCCGGCCGTGTGGACGGGTCAGGGGACCCGGACCTGAACCCGGTCCTGCCTCCCGGCAACCCCGTGCCCCCGCCGTCGACACCGGACGAACCCGACACCTGACGGGACGGGACGCGCACGGTCGCCCCCGCCCGCCCGCGGAAGGCACACAGCCGACGGCGCCCGCCGGGCAACGCGCAGACCCGCAGGAGCCCCCGGCGGCCACCCCCGGGCCGCTCGCCGGGTCCGCTGAGGGCACCGGCTGCCGCGGCCGACGTCGGCCGGATCCGGGCCCGGTGCTGCCTCCCGGCAGGCCGGGCCCGCGCCGGGCGGCGCCGCGGGGCCGACGGGACGGTCAGACCACGCGGGTCAGGGCTTCGGCGAGGGGGAGTTCCTCGCGGGTGCCGGTGGCGCGGTGCTGGAGTTCGACCACGCCGTCGGCGGAGCGGCGTCCCGCGACCAGGATCCACGGCACGCCGATCAGCTCCGCGTCCGTGAGCTTGACGCCGGGCGACAGGCCGGGCCGGTCGTCCAGCAGGACGCGGTGGCCGGCCTCCGCCAGGGCCGTGGCCGCCGATTCGGCCAGCGCCAGCGGCACGGCCTTGCCCGCCGCCACCACGTGGACGTCGGCGGGGGCCGCCGAAGCGGGCCAGCACAGGCCCCGCTCGTCGGCCGTCTGCTCGGCCAGCGCGGCCACCACGCGCGAGACGCCGATCCCGTAGGAGCCCATCGTCACCCGGACCGGCTTGCCCTCACGGCCGAGCACGTCGAGCCCGAAGGCGTCGGCGTACTTGCGGCCCAGCTGGAAGATGTGCCCGATCTCGATCGCCCGGTCCAGGGCGAGTCCGCTGCCGCAGGCCGGGCAGGGGTCACCCGGCTCGACCACCACGACGTCGAGGTACCGGTCGACCTCGAAGTCCCGGCCGCAGACCACGTTCCGGGCGTGCGTGTCCGGCTTGTTGGCGCCCGTCACCCAGGAAGTCCCCGGCGCGACACGGGGGTCGGCCAGGTAGCGCACCTTCTCCAGGCCCTGCGGGCCCACGTAGCCGCGTACCAGGTCGGGGCGGTCCGCGAAGTCCTCCGCCGTCACCAACTCCACCACCGCCGGGGCGAGATGCTCGCCCAGCTTGCCCAGGTCCACCTCCCGGTCGCCCGGCACACCGACGGCGACGATCTCACCGTCCACCTTGACGAGGAGGTTCTTGAGCGTGGCCGAGGCGGGCACCCCCAGGTGCGCCGCCAGCGTCTCGATGGTCGGCGTGTCGGGGGTGGGGATCTCCTCCAGCGGGCCGTGTTCCGCCTCCACCGGCGTCAGGGCGAAGGTCACCGCCTCGGTGTTGGCCGCGTAGTCGCAGGACGGGCAGTCCGCGAAGGTGTCCTCGCCCGCGCGGGCCGGCGCGAGGAACTCCTCGGACGCCGAGCCGCCCATCGCGCCGGAGACCGCCGAGACGATCCGGTGGTCCAGGCCGAGCCGCTCGAAGATCCGCTGGTAGGCGGCGCGGTGGAGGGCGTACGAGTGCGCGAGCCCCTCGTCGCTGACGTCGAAGGAGTACGAGTCCTTCATCTGGAACTCGCGGCCCCGCAGCACGCCGGAGCGCGGCCGGGCCTCGTCGCGGTACTTGGTCTGGATCTGGTAGAGCATGACCGGCAGGTCCTTGTAGGACGTGCACTGGTCCTTCACGAGCAGGGTGAAGATCTCCTCGTGGGTGGGCCCGAGCAGGTAGTCCGCGCCCTTGCGGTCCTTGAGCCGGAAGAGCAGGTCCCCGTACTCCGACCAGCGCCCGCTGACCTCGTACGGCTCCCTCGGCAGCAGCGCCGGCAGCAGCACCTCCTGGGCGCCGATCGCGTCCATCTCCTCGCGGACGATGCGGGAGACGTTCTCCAGGACCCGCTTGCCGAGCGGCAGCCAGGTCCACACCCCGGCGGAGCTCCGCCGGACGTACCCCGCGCGGACGAGGAGGCGGTGGCTCAGGGTCTCGGCGTCGGCCGGGTCCTCGCGGAGGGTCTTGGCCAGGAGGCGGGACATGCGCTGCACGTGTTGCGTTGACATGGAGCGAGCCTACCGAGGCACCCTCCGGGTCCGTCATCGAATTCCGGGCCTGCGCAGCGGCAGCGGGGCGCCCATCACGGCGTACGGGAGGCTCGCGCTCGGGAAGTACACGCGGCGGGCCAGGTCGGTGTAGCCGAGCGCGCGGTACAGGGCGCGGGCCGGACTGTCGGTGTCGATGGCGGACAGGATGGAGCGGGGCTCGGCGGCGGCGTCGGTGATCCGGGTGATCAGCTCCCGGCCGACGCCGTGGCCCTGGAACCCGGGGTGGACGTGCAGTTCGGTGATGACGAAGGAGCCGTCGAGCCAGCCCTCGTTGTCGCCGGCGCGCAGGTACGGCTCGACGACGGTGGACCACCAGTGGTCGCGGTCGTTCGGCATGCCGTAGACGAACCCGGCGAGCGCGCCGTCGTCGGTGTACGCGCCGAGCGCGCGGGCGCCCCGGCACGTCATGTGGCGCTGGACGATGTAGCGCCGGATGCCGACTTCCTCGTCGCTGAGCCCGAAGGCGACGGCCTGCACGCGCAGGGCCTCGTCCACACGGCCGGCGAGGTCGAGGGGGCCGATGCGGAGTCCGGCGGGGTGGTCGGGGCCGTCGCCTTCGGGGGTGGGCAGCATGCGGTGACCTTACTCGGCGGTATCGGCGAGGGGTACGGGTCCGCCGCCGGGTCTTGTGGTCCCGCCCCCTTCGCGGAGCACCCTCCCGGCCCCTTCGCGGAGCACGCTCCCCGACGGGTCAGAAGAGCACGCTCATGAAGGCGCCGACCTCGCGGAAGCCCACGCGCCGGTAGGCCGCCCGCGCGGCGGTGTTGAAGTCGTTGACGTAGAGGCTGACCACGGGGGCCACGTCGCGCAGCGCGTACTCCACGACGGCGGCCATCCCCGCCTCCGAGTGCCCGCGCCCGCGGAACTCGGGGTCGACCCACACGCCCTGGATCTGGCAGGCGCGCGGGGTGGCCGCGCCGATCTCGGCCTTGAAGACGATCCTGCCGTTCTCGACGCGGGCGAAGGAGCGGCCGGTGCCGACGAGCTCGGCGACGCGGGCCTGGTAGAGCAGCCCGCCGTCCCCGGCCAGCGGGGAGATGCCGACCTCCTCGGTGAACATGGCCACGCAGGCGGGCATGATCAGGTCCATCTCGTCCTTGCGGACCCGGCGGACCAGGGGATCGGGCCGGACCTCGGCGGACGACTGTTCGGTGATCATCAGGGGCTGGTGGGAGCGGACGTCGCGGGCGGGTCCCCAGCTGGGTTCCAGCAGGCGCCACAGCAGCCGGGTGGCTTCGGCGGGCCCGACGATGGAGGAGCAGCGCCGGCCGGTGCGGCGGGCGCGGTCGGCGAAGGCCCGTACGGCGTCGGGGCCGGCGCAGACGGGGACGAGGTTGGCGCCCGCGTAGCACAGGGAGCGCAGGTCGCCGTCGCGGTACCAGCCCCACATCTCGCCGCCCAGGCGCCAGGGGTCGAGACCGGCGACCTGGACCCGGGAGGTGACGAAGGCGTTCTCGACCGGCTCGCGCCCGAGGACTTCGAGCGCGGAGTCGAGATCACTGGGTTCAAGGACCCGGGTGGTGGTCTGCGTCAACACTGGGGGCCTCACCGTGCAAGTCTGCTGATCTCCGCACTGTACCCGGCGCCGCAGGGGGATGCCCGGTCCCACAGGTCACGAAAAAGCGCCGTCCCCGCCCCCGGAACGCGGGGGCGGGGACGGGCACGCCGGGAAACCGGGAGGTGCCCCGGGCTGCCTCAGACGCCGATGGCGACGGTGGGCTCGCCGGAGGGGATGCCGTCCTTCTCCATCTGCTCGGCGATCTTCATGGCCTCTTCGATGAGGGTCTCCACGATCTTCGACTCGGGGACGGTCTTGATGACCTCGCCCTTGACGAAGATCTGGCCCTTGCCGTTGCCGGAGGCGACACCAAGGTCGGCCTCGCGGGCCTCGCCGGGGCCGTTCACGACGCAGCCCATGACCGCGACGCGCAGCGGGACCTCCATGCCCTCCAGGCCCGCGGTGACCTCCTCGGCCAGCTTGTACACGTCGACCTGGGCGCGGCCGCAAGAGGGGCAGGAGACGATCTCCAGGCGGCGGGGCTTGAGGTTGAGCGACTCCAGGATCTGGATCCCGACCTTGACCTCCTCGACCGGCGGCGCGGAGAGCGAGACTCGGATGGTGTCGCCGATGCCCTCGGAGAGCAGTGCACCGAAGGCGACGGCGGACTTGATGGTGCCCTGGAAGGCGGGGCCGGCCTCGGTGACGCCGAGGTGCAGCGGGTAGTCACAGGCCGCGGCCAGCTGGCGGTAGGCGTTGACCATGACGACCGGGTCGTTGTGCTTGACGGAGATCTTGATGTCGCTGAAGCCGTGCTCCTCGAAGAGGGAGGCCTCCCACAGTGCGGACTCGACCAGCGCCTCGGGGGTGGCCTTGCCGTACTTCTTGAGCAGCCGGGCGTCGAGCGAGCCCGCGTTGACGCCGATCCGGATCGGGGTGCGGGTCTCGTTCGCGGCCCGCGCGATCTCCTTGACCTTGTCGTCGAACTGCTTGATGTTGCCGGGGTTGACGCGGACGGCCGCGCAGCCGGCGTCGATGGCCGCGAACACGTACTTCGGCTGGAAGTGGATGTCGGCGATGACCGGGATCTGGGACTTCTTGGCGATCGTCGCGAGCGCGTCGGCGTCGTCCTGCGTGGGGCAGGCGACGCGGACGATGTTGCAGCCGGAGGCGGTCAGCTCGGCGATCTGCTGGAGCGTGGCGCCGATGTCGGAGGTGCGGGTCGTGGTCATGGACTGCACCGAGATGGGTGCGTCGCCGCCGACGGCCACGGAGCCGACCTGGATCTTGCGGCTGACCCTGCGGTCGGCAAGCTTCGTCGGCACGGACGGCATTCCGAGAGAGATGGCAGTCATCTGCTGTGCAACCCCAAGGTGTGGTTCAAGGTCCCGAGATCGGCGGGCTCCAGGCTTCGAGATTACGCCAAGGCGCGGGTGACCCACGCATCGCAGGGGTCCGCGCCACCCGAACGTAGGGAGCCGGGCACGATGCGTGCCCGGCTCCGTCCGTGTGCCCGCGCGACGGGCGCGAGCTAGCTGATCTTGATCGGGTTGACCACGTCGGCCACGAGCACCAGCAGTGTGAAGCAGACGAAGAGTCCGGCGACGACGTACGCGGCCGGCATCAGCTTCGCCACGTCGAACGGGCCGGGGTCGGCGCGCCGGAAGACCCGGGCGACGCCCCGCCGCACCGACTCCCACAGGGCGCCGGCGATGTGGCCGCCGTCCAGCGGCAGCAGCGGCAGCATGTTGAACAGGAACAGCGAGAGGTTGAACATCCCGAGGACGCTCAGCATCGTGGCGAGGCGCTGCTCGCCGGGGATGTCGAGGGTGGCGATCTCACCGCTGATGCGGGCGGCGCCGACGATGCCCATCGGGGAGTCGGGCTGCCGTTCGGCGCCGTTGAAGGCCGCGTCCCACAGGGCGGGGATCTTCTCGGGGAGCCGCAGGAGGCCCTGCACACTGCTCTGCGCGACATCGCCCATGTGGTCCACGGACTCGCCGAAGGTGAGCGGCGCGATGACTTCCTTGGGGCCGAAGCCGAGCCAGCCGGCCGTCACGTACTGGCCCTTGACGTACCCGCCGTGGCCGTCGGTCTTGGCGACCTTGTTCTCGATGAGCGTCGCCCGCAGGGTCAGCTCGTGCCCGTCCCGCACGACGGTGACGGTGGCCGGGCCGACGGTGTCGCGGATCTTCTTCTGGAGCACGGACCAGTCGGTCACCCGCTTGCCGTCGAAGGCCACGATCTTGTCGCCCGCCTGGAGGCCCGCCTTCTTGGCGGGGGCGACCGGGTCCCCGTCCTTGCAGATCTCGCGCTTCTCGCTCTGCTGGATGACGCAAGGGGAGACGGACGCCACCTGGGTGGTGGTCTGGTTGACGCCGAAGGTCATCCACAGCCCGAAGAAGATCGCCAGCGCCAGGACCAGGTTCATGAACGGCCCGGCGAACATCACGATCACGCGCTTCCAGGGCTTGCGCGTGTAGAACAGCCGGCTTTCGTCCCCGGGCTGGAGTTCCTCGTACGCGGCCGAGCGCGCGTCCTCGATCATCGAGCGGAAGGGGGAGGTCGAGCGGGCGGTGACCTTGCCGTCCTCGCCGGGCGGGAACATCCCGATCATGCGGATGTAGCCGCCCATCGGGATGGCCTTGATGCCGTACTCCGTCTCGCCCTTCTTGCGCGACCAGACGGTCCGGCCGAAGCCGACCATGTACTGGGGCACGCGGATGCCGAAGAGCTTGGCCGTCGAGAGGTGGCCGAGCTCGTGCCAGGCGATGGAGAACAGCAGGCCGAGCACGAAGACGACCACACCGATCAAGGTCAGCAAGATCGTCATGCGCCCGCCTCCACGGCGGCCCGCGCCGCCATCTCCCGTGCCCGGGCCCTGGCCCAGGTCTCCGCTTCAAGGACGTCCTGGACGGTGAGGGAAGTTCCCGCGTCCGGTGTTCCGTGCTCATCGACCACGGCAGAGACCGTATCCATGATTGCTGTGAACGGCAGCCGACCGGCCAGGAAGGCGGCCACGCACTCCTCGTTCGCCGCATTGAACACGGCGGGCGCGGTGGAGCCGAGGGTACCGACGTGCCGGGCCAGGTCGACCGCCGGGAAGGCCTCGGTGTCCAGCGGGAAGAACTCCCAGCTCGACGCCTTGGTCCAGTCGAAGGCGGGGGCCGCGTCGGGGATCCGCTCGGGCCAGCCGAGACCGATCGCGATCGGACCGCGCATGTCGGGCGGGGTGGCCTGGGCCAGGGTCGAACCGTCGGTGAACTCCACCATCGAGTGGACGTACGACTGGGGGTGGACCACGACCTCGATCCGGTCGAAGGGGATGTCGTAGAGCAGGTGCGCCTCGATGACCTCCAGCCCCTTGTTGACGAGGGTCGCCGAGTTGACGGTGATCACCGGGCCCATCGCCCAGGTCGGGTGCGCGAGGGCGTCCTCGACGGTGACCTTCGCCAGATCGGCGCGGGTACGGCCGCGGAAGGGTCCGCCCGAGGCGGTGACGACCAGTTTGCGGACATCGGCCCTGGTCCCGGCGGCCAGCGCCTGGAAGAGGGCGGCGTGCTCGGAGTCCACCGGGATGATCTGGCCCGGCTTGGCGAGGGCCTTGACCAGCGGGCCGCCGACGATCAGCGACTCCTTGTTGGCCAGGGCCAGGGTCCGGCCCGCGCGCAGCGCGGCGAGGGTGGGTGCGAGCCCGATGGAACCGGTGATGCCGTTGAGGACGGTGTGGCACGGGGAGGCGGCGAGTGCGGCTGCCGCGTCCGGCCCGGCCAGGATCTCGGGCAGCGGCTCCGAGCCGCCGTACTGGGCGCTCAGCGCCTCTTTCAACGCGGGAACGGCGTCCTCGTCGGCCACCGCGACCGTCTGAACCCGCAGCCGCCGGGCCTGCTCGGCCAGCAGCGCGACGCGGCCGCCCGCGGCGGACAGCGCGGTGACCCGGAAGCGGTCAGGGTTGCGCAGGGCGAGGTCGATGGCCTGGGTGCCGATGGAGCCGGTGGAGCCGAGGATGACGATGTCCCGGCGGCCGACCGCGGGGTCGAAGAGGAGGTGCGGGTCGGCCAGGGGGGCTGGGCTGTCGGTCATGCCCCCATTGTTGCCGCAACTCAGGAGCGGTTGGACACGGAGTCCCCCTGAACGACACCGGCCAGCAACTCCGGGAGGGTTCCGGCGAAGTCGGGGAGCGTCAGGGCGGCCCGCCACCACGCTTCGGCGTCGGCGCCGAGGGCCGCCGTGAGCAGCCGGCCGGCCTCGGCGCGGGAGGCCAGCACGGCCGCCGGCCGGTCGTGCCGGTCGGGGTAGTCGTCGTCGCCGAGCCAGTGGTCCTCGTCCAGGGCCCAGGCGGCGGGGGCCTTGTGGCGCAGCACGTCGGCGCCCGTGAGCAGGCCCGCGTCCAGGCAGGCGCGGACCCAGCGGACGTCCTCGCGGAGGTCGCCCATCGCGTTGGGCACCCCGAGGCTGGCGAGGGCCAGCTCCCGGTCCACGCCCGGCTCGGGTTCCGGTACGGCACCGGGCGCGAGGGCGTCGACGGCTTCGGTGAGCCCCAGCGGCGCGGGCCCGGGGTGCGGCGGCGCGCTGCCGGCGGCCACGGCGGCCACCAGCTCCGGGAGGGTCCCGGCGAAACCGGGGGCGCTTCGGCGCAGTGCGTCCCACAGGCGCAGGTCGTCACCGAGCACCGGGTGCAGGACGCGCACCAGGGCGGCCCGCATCCCGGCCCACTCGGCGAGGTTCCAGGCGAAGCGCCCGATGGCGTGGGCCTGTCCGAGCAGCAGGGTCCGGTGGGCGGGCGCGACGGCCACCGCGAGTTCGTCGAAGGTCAGGGTGCCGGTGCGGACGGCCCGGACGGCGGGGCGGTGCCAGTGGGGCCCGTACGTGTCCTGCGCGCGCGTGTCGAGCAGTGCGAGGACGGTCTCCCGGTCGAGCCCGGCCACCAGCAGCAGTGCCTCGACCGAGCCGGGCGGCAGCGGGGCGCGGGAGTGCTCGCGCAGCAGGGTGTCCGGATCGAGCTCGTACGGCAGGGCCAGCACGTCGAGGGGTATCCGCGGCCTGCGGCTGCCGTGGCGGCGGAGCAGGGCGACGAGTTCCGTACTGCTCAGCGGCGGTCCCAGCTCCCCGGGCGCGCAGGGGGTGCGGCCCAGTTCGGCGCCGAGGGTGGCGAGCAGCTGCGGCGAGGGGCCGGGGCGGCGCCGGTAGCGGGCGGGTCCGGGCAGCCCGGGCAGGGGGCGGCCGAGCACGTGCGGGTTGCGGGCGACGTTGCGGCGGTCTTCGTCGGTGCCGTCGCGCAGCAGCAGGGTGACCGCCGGCGCGGGCAGGTGCTCGTCCCGGCAGAGGTAGCGGCGGGCGGCAGGGCCGAGGCGGCCGAGGAGAGCGGCCGCGACCGCATCCGGTGCGTGGCGCAGCAGCAGCGCCACGCACCAGGCCAGCCGTCGGCTGTAGCGGTCTTCCTCGGCCGTCGCCATCGCCTGTGCCGCCTCGTGCTCGTGCCGGTTCCCGGGGTCAGGACCCCGTGGATCCCGTACACCAGTCTGACTGCATGCCGATCATGGCAGGTCAGCGCAGTGGACGGTGCACGTTTTCCTTCTGTGAGGGGCCGGGAGTGGCGTCCGCGATCCAGGGGCCGTCGCCCGAGGGATCGAGGACGCCTTCCTCCAGCCAGGTGTAGGTGCCGGAGAGGACTCCCGCGACGACCTTGCGGTCCAGGTCGTCGGTGTTGGACCAGAGCCGGCCGAAGAGTTCCTCGACGCGGATCCGGGACTGGCGGCAGAACGCGTCGGCGAGCTGGTACGCCTCGCGGCCGTGTTCACCGGTGGCCCGCAAGTGCTCGGCACGGACGCAGGCCGCGCTCATCGCGAAGAGTTCCGCCCCGATGTCGACGATGCGGCCGAGGAAGCCCTGCTTTGTCTCCATGCGGCCCTGCCAGCGCGCCATCGCCATGAACGTCATCCGGGCGAGCCTGCGGGCGCTGCGCTCGACGTACCGCAGGTGGGTGGCGAGGTCGGGGTGGCCGGCCGGGTGGAACTCGCGGTAGGTGCCGGGGACCTGCCCGGCACCGGTGGCCAGCTTGGGCAGCCAGCGGGCGTAGAACCCGGCGGCGCGGGCTCCCGCCTTGGCCTTGTCGCCGAGGTCCTTCTCCGGGTCGATGAGGTCACCGGCGACCGAGAGGTGCGCGTCGACGGCCTCCCGGGCGATCAGCAGGTGCATGATCTCGGTCGAGCCCTCGAAGATGCGGTTGATGCGCAGGTCCCGCAGCAACTGTTCGGCGGGTACGGCCCGTTCGCCGCGCGCGGCGAGCGACTCGGCGGTCTCGAAGCCGCGACCGCCGCGGATCTGGACCAGTTCGTCGGCCATCAGGCAGGCCATTTCGGAGCCGTAGAGCTTGGCGAGGGCGGCTTCGATGCGGATGTCGTTGCGGTCCTCGTCGGCCATCTGGGAGGCGAGGTCGACCACGGCCTCCAGGGCGAAGGTGGTCGCCGCGATGAAGGAGATCTTCGCCCCGACCGCCTCGTGCCGTGCGACGGGCCGGCCCCACTGCTCGCGGACTCCCGACCACTCGCGGGCGATCTTGAGGCACCACTTGCCGGCGCCGACGCACATGGCGGGCAGTGACAGGCGTCCGGTGTTCAGCGTGGTGAGAGCGATCTTCAAGCCGGCGCCTTCGGCGCCGATCCGCTGCGCGGCGGGGACCCGCACGCGGTGGAAGCGGGTGACGCCGTTCTCCAGGCCGCGCAGGCCCATGAAGGCGTTGCGGTTCTCGACGGTGATGCCGGGCGAGTCGGCCTCCACGACGAAGGCGGTGATCCCGCCCCGGTGGTTCTCGCTCTTCGGGACCCTGGCCATCACCACGAGCAGGTCGGCGACGACTCCGTTGGTGGTCCAGAGCTTCACCCCGTCGAGGACGTACGCTTCCTCTCCGTCCTCCGTGACCGGGACGGCCGTGGTGGCCAGCCGGGCCGGGTCGGAGCCCACGTCGGGCTCGGTGAGGAGGAAGGCGCTGATGGCGCTGGTGGCGCAGCGCGGCAGGTAGGCGTCCTTCTGCTCCTGCGTCCCGAACATCTTGAGCGGCTGGGGCACGCCGATCGACTGGTGGGCCGACAGGAGCGCCCCGATGGCGGGGCTGACGGAACCGACGAGCGCGAGCGCCTTGTTGTAGTACACCTGGGTGAGGCCGAGCCCCCCGTACTTGGGGTCGATCTTCATCCCGAGGGCGCCGAGCTCCTTGAGTCCGCGCACGGTCTCGTCGGGGATCTTCGCCTCGCGCTCGATGCGCGGGCCGTCGATCTCGCGCTCGCAGAAGTCCCGCAGCCGGGCGAGGAAGGCCTCGCCGCGCCGGACGTCCTCGTCGGCGGGCTGCGGGTGGGGGTGGATCAGGTCGAGCCGGAACCGTCCCAGGAACAGTTCCTTGGCGAAACTGGGCTTGCGCCAGTCCTGCTGCCGGGCCGCTTCCGCGACCTGCCTCGCCTCGCGCTCGGTCACCTTGGGCTGTGTTGCGGACATGCGGGGACTCACCTCGCCGCCGAGTCGGATGACTTTCCGGAATACCGGTCGGTGCTACCTGTCAGTCGTACCCCCTCCGGGGCGCCCGGAAAAGCGGGGCGGGGCAGGGTGGGGGAACGGGCGGGGTAAAAGGGGGACGGCCGGAGCCCCCGCACAGTAGGCTCCGGCCGTCGGCTCTGGGCCGTACGAGTCGGTCAGATGTCCAGGCCGGTGAGGACCAGGACCCGCTCGTAGGTGTAGTCGTCCATCGCGTAGCGGACGCCCTCGCGGCCGACACCCGACTGCTTGACGCCGCCGTACGGCATCTGGTCGGCGCGGTAGGACGGCGCGTCGCCGACGATCACGCCGCCGACCTCCAGCTCCCGGTGGGCGCGGAACGCGGTCTGGATGTCGCGGGTGAAGACGCCGGTCTGCAGACCGAACTTCGAGTCGTTGACGGCGGCGAAGGCCTCGTCGGTGCTCTCGACCTTCTGCAGCGTGAGGACCGGCCCGAAGACCTCCTCGACGGCGAGCTTCACGCCGTCCGGCAGGTCGGCGACGACGGTGGGCTCGTACGAGGCACCCTCGCGCTTGCCGCCGGTCAGCAGCTTGGCGCCGGCCGAGACGGCCTCGTCGACCCAGGACTCGACGCGCTTGGCGGCGTCCTCGGAGACGAGGGGGCCGACGTCGGTGGCGGAGTCGGACGGGTCACCGGTGACCTGCGCCTGCACCTTGGCGACGACCTTCTCCACGAGGCGGTCGTACACGGAGGCGTCGGCGATCACGCGCTGCACGGAGATGCAGGACTGGCCGGCCTGGTAGTTCGAGAAGGTCGCGATGCGGGTCGCGGCCCAGTCGAGGTCGGCCTCGGAGGACCAGTCGGCGAGGACGACGGCCGCGGCGTTGCCGCCGAGCTCCAGCGTGCAGTGCTTGTGGGGCACCGACTGCTGGATGGCGTAGCCGACGGTGTCGGAGCCGGTGAAGGAGATGACGGGCAGGCGCTCGTCCTTCACCAGGGCCGGCATCTTGTCGTTGGCCACCGGCAGGACCGACCAGGAACCGGCCGGCAGGTCGGTCTCGGCGAGCAGCTCGCCCAGGATCAGACCCGAGAGCGGGGTCGCCGGGGCCGGCTTGAGGATGATCGGCGCGCCGACGGCGATGGCGGGGGCCACCTTGTGGGCGCACAGGTTCAGCGGGAAGTTGAACGGCGCGATGCCGAGGACCGGGCCCTTGACGAAACGGCGGGTCAGGGCGAGACGGCCGACGCCACCGGCGTCGGTGTCCAGGCGCTGGGCCTCCCCGCCGTTGAAGCGGCGGGCCTCTTCGGCGGCGAAACGGAACACGGACACCGCACGGCCGACCTCACCGCGGGCCCACTTGATGGGCTTGCCGTTCTCGGCGGAGATCAGCTGGGCGATCTCCTCGGTGCGCTCGACGAGCCGCTTCGAGACGTGGTCGAGGGCGGCGGCGCGGACGTGCGCGGGGGTCGCGGAGAACTCCGCCGTCACGGCGTACGCCGCGGCCACGGCCTCTTCGACCTGGGCGTCGGTGGGCACGCTGACCGTGCCGACCAGGCGTCCGTCCCACGGGGAGTGGACGTCGAAGCTGTCCTCGCCGGTGGCCTGGCGGCCGGCGAGCCAGAAGGCGTGGGTGGAAGTCATGCGAATCCCGGCCCTTCGGAGTTGTGCGGGTCCTTGTCCCCTCCACCGTAGGACTCCGTCCGGGATTCGGCGTTTAGCCGAGGTGGAGTACGCGAAGCCCGGCCCGCTCCGCTTTGTCACTGTCGTGAGCAGCCGGGTCGTGAGCAGCCGGGATCGTGAGCAGCCGGGCTCCGCCCGGGACGGCTACGTCGCGGGCGAGCTGGCTTTCAGGGCGAGCCACAGCTCCATGCGGACGTCCGGGTCGTCCAGGGAGCGGCCCAGGATCTCCTCCACCCTCCGCATCCGGTACCGCAGCGTGTGCCGGTGGACACCGAGGTCGACGGCCGCCGCGTCCCACTGGCCGTGGCGCGACAGCCACGCGTACAGGGAGGCGACCAGGTCGCCGCGCCCCTTCTCGTCGTGCTCGCGCAGCGCCCGCAGCGTGCCGTCCGCGAAGGCCCGCACCGCGTCGTCGGCCAGCAGCGGGAGCACCGAGCCCGCCGCGAGGTCCTCGTGCTCCACCATCGGCCGCCCGCGCCGCCGGGCCACGGCAAGGGCCTGGTCGGCCTGCTTGCAGGCGGCCGCCACCCCGGAGGGCCCCGCCGGGGCGGAGAGGCCGACCACCAGCTCGTCCGGTTCCGGCCCGGCCGCATCCCGCCCGCGCCGCCCCTCCACCACCTCCGCGTACTGCGCGCAGGCCTGCACCGCGGAGCCGGCCTCGGCGGCCAGGACCACCAGCCGCCCGTCCTCGGGGACCACCAGCAGCGCCTCCCCGGTCCGGGCCGCCGCCGATTCGACCGCGTCGGCCAGCTGCGCCAGCCCCTCCGGCTGGGCCGTCCCCGCCAGCGCCGGCTCGGCCACCACGATGCGGAACGGGGCGTCCAGCAGGGCCCCGTACAGGTCCCCCGCCACGGCCCGGGCGTGCTCCGCCTCGCCCGCCATCAGCATCCGCAGCACGGCCGCGCCCAGCCGGGACTCGGCGTCGTGCAGCGACCGCGACCGCTCGGTGGTGAGGGTGAGCAGGGCCACCGCGGAGTGCACCGCGTACCGTTCGGCGGTGCCCAGCGGCGCCCCCGTTCCCACGGCCAGCGCGCCCCGGGCCCGGCGCCCGGTCCCGAGCGACTGGAGCTCGACGCGGTCCTCCGTCCCGCCCACCACGGCGCTCGCGGGCGCGGGCCGCTCCCGCAGCCGCTCCACGTCCGGGGTCAGCCGGGCGGCCCGGCGGGCGGCCCAGTCCGGGGCGGCTGCGACGACCGCGCCGGAGGTGTCGTAGAGCGCGGCCCAGCCGTGCACGTGGGCGGCCAGCTTCGCCAGCAGCTCGGCGGGCCCGTCGGCGGACAGCGCGGCGCGGGTCAGCTCCCGCTGCGCCTCGAAGCCGGCCGTCACCGCCCGGTACTGGTCGGCCGCGAGCGCCGCCGAGACGGCCTTGCTGATGGCGAGGAACGGGGTCCGGCGCGGTACCTCCAGCAGCGGCAGGTCCTCCGCCCGCGCGGCCTCGACCAGTGCCTCGGGGACCGCCTCGTAGTTGACGCCGATCGCGAAGCCGATGCCCACGACGCCGGCCGCCGCGAGCCGCCGTACGTAGCGGCGCATCTCCTCGGGGTCCTCCGCGTCCAGCTTCATGGCGGTGATCAGCAGCAGTTCGCCGCCCTCCATGTAGGGGACGGGGTCGGCGAGCTCGCTGACGTGGGCCCAGCGCACGGGGGTGTCGAGGCGGCCCTCCCCCGCCCGGACGCTGAGCTTGAGGGCCGAGTGCTGGACGAGCGAGGCGAGGGTGAGCGGCATCGGGTACCAGGGGCCTTAGGGAGGGGTGGGCGGAGGCGAGGAGGCTAGGCCACGGGGGCCGGGGCATTTCGCCTTGCCGTATGAACGGCTCTCCTCGATTCTGCCACCTCGTACGGGTCCGCTCAGCTCGTTCCGGCCAGCCTGACCAGAAGCGGAGCCGCCCGTTCACCTCGGACGGAGGTCAGCGACAGCACCGCGTGTCCCGGCGGCACGGCGTGCGCGAGCTCCGACGCCGACCACCGCTCCCGCTCCACCTGGCGCACCGTCACCGCGTCCGTGGTGACGGACTTGCCGGTGATCAGCTTGCGGAAGGCGTGCACGGCCCGGGTCAGCGGCTGGTCCGCGAAGACCGTCCGGTGGGTCACGTCCCGCGTCTCGACCCACTCGGTGCCCCACGCCTCGGCGAACCGCTTGCCGTCCCAGGTGGTCACGCCCGAGAAGGCCATCCGGCAGCCGACCGCTCCGAGCAGCGGTGTCCGCAGCGCCTCCGGTACGTCATCCAGCGTGCGCAGCGCCAGCAGCACCCCGGCGTTGGCCGAGCGCAGCCGCTGGATGCCGCGCACGGTCTCGGGGGTCAGGGTGTGGGAGGCGTCGTCGAAGGCGAGGAAGGCGAAGAGCGAACGGTCGCCGCGGGCGGCGGCGGAGGCGGTGAACTGGGCCAGCAGCAGCCGGGCCAGGATCCGGGAGGCCTCTGCGTGCGCCCGTTCGGGCAGGTCGACGCGCACGCGCAGCGGGTGTTCCAGCGAGCGCAGGGAGAACGGCCGGCCCTGGCCGGTGGTGTCGAAGAAGCCGGCGAAGGCGGGCCGGTCGAGCAGCGCCACCCGGTCGGCGAGCACCGGTCCGGGGTCGCCGTGGGTGCCGTACTGGCGGGCGCGGGCGTCGAGCTCGCGGAGCATCAGGTGCCGGCCGCCGTCCTCCAGGGCGGTGCGCAGCGCGTCGAGCGCGGCGGGCACCTGGTCGAGGAGCTCGCGCAGCTCGGGCACGCCGGGGAAGCGGCCGTACGCGGCGTGGAAGGGGCCCAGCAACTGGGCGAGGGCGGTCGCGGCCCGGCGCACCTCCGTCCCGGGGACGTCCCCGGCGAAGGCCTCGGCGAGCAGGGAGGCGGCCTCGTCGGGGTCGGTGGTGCCGCCGTAGAGGTCGAGGTCGTAGACGGAGTCGGGGTCTCCGACGCGGACCACGACGTCGTAGGCGGTGTCGGGTCCCAGCGGGGTGCCGGCCGAGGCCACGACGATCACGGCGGCCTGTCCGGCCAGCGCCTGGAGGGCGAGCGTCTCCACGACGGGCCGGACCAGCCGCCGGGTCTTGCCCGAGCCGGAGGGGCCTACGGCGAGCAGGGAGGTGCCGAGCACGTCGGGGTCGAGCGCGAGGCCGGTCCCGCGGCGGGCCCAGGGGTTGCGTTCGCCGTCCTCGACGGTGCCGAGCAGCACCTGCCGGGCCAGCAGGTCGTGCCGCGCGGCCCGCGCCGGCAGGTCCCGCGCGCCGGACGGGTGCACGCACGCCGCCGCCCCCTTGTCCCGCACGGCCTGCGCGAAGGCCCCGGCCCGCCCCGGATCGGCCCGCACGCTCTCCCACGCCCGCCGGATCCGCGCGTAGTCCACATCGTTCATCCACCCGGCCCCGATCTCGCCGGCCAACCGGTCGGCGACCTCCGGGAGCCCGGCCGCGCGCAGCTCGTTCCAGGCGACGGGGTCTTCGGCAACGGGTACGGGGGCGGGGGCCGTCGGCCCGCGCCCCGCCCCGTCGGTCCGCCGGGCCAGCCGGACGAAGAACACCACGACGGGCAGCCCGGTCACCACGTAGACGAGGTAGGCGACGAGAGTCTGCGTGCCCGCGCTCATGTCCTCGTAGGGCAGGTGGTCACCGACGAGACCGAGCACCGTCAGCGTCTTCGTCCAGATCAGCAGCAGCACGAACAGCGCCCCGGCCGTCGCGCCCGCCACCCGCGCCACCGGGCCGCGCGCGACGACGAGCCGGTCGAAGGCGAGCCTCCAGGAGCCCAGGCGGCTGAACCACACCACGAGCACCCCCGTGATCAGCAGCGCGTACGCCTGGAGGGCGGCGACGCCCCGGCCGTCGACCGGGTCGTCGCCGAGCCTCCACCAGCTCTGCGGGGTGAGCGCCTTCACGGGCACGTCGACCTTCGGGATGTACCCGTTCGTCAGCAGGGACCAGACGAGCACGCAGGCCAGGAAGGAGATCACCGCGCCACTCAGCAGCGCCCGGTCCTGGGCGGGTTCCGCCTCGGCCCTCGCGGGCGGCCGGTGTCCGAACCGCCAGGTGCCCGGCTCCGCCTTCGGACGCGGGACGCGCAGCCACTCGGCGAACGCGGGACCGGCGCCCGGCGCGTACCCGGGCTTCGGCGGCGCGGCCGGGGGAACGCCGGGCATGGGCGGCGGGCCGGCGGGCCGCGGCACGCGCCCGCCCCCCACCCGCTGCTCCTGGTACGCGCCGTCGGTGTCCATGAACCCTGCCCCCTGCCCGTGCCTGCGCTGCGTCGCTCAATGTAGTTGCCCGGCGGCGGCCGCGGGGGGCTACCGGTGCAGCGGAATCGTGTCCTTCCTATGTCCGTCACGGACAAGGACACGCGGGGACCACTCCCGAACGGAGCATGACCTCGCCCCTCCCCCGGGCCTAGCCTGCGGACAAAGACACAAGTGCGTCCGAAAACACCCCCCAGGAGCCCCCTATGACCGCTGTCCCGCAGGAGCGCCGCATCGTCACCGCGATCCCCGGCCCCAAGTCGCAGGAGCTGCAGGCCCGCCGCCTCGAGACGGTGGCCGGCGGCGTGGGCTCCGTGCTTCCCGTCTTCACCGCCCGCGCGGGCGGCGGCATCATCGAGGACGTCGACGGCAACCGCCTGATCGACTTCGGTTCCGGCATCGCCGTGACCTCCGTCGGCGCCTCCGCCGAGGCCGTCGTGCGCCGCGCCTCCGCGCAGCTCGCCGACTTCACCCACACCTGCTTCATGGTCACCCCCTACGAGGGCTACGTCGAGGTGTGCGAGGCGCTCGCCGAGCTGACCCCGGGCGACCACGCCAAGAAGTCGGCCCTGTTCAACTCGGGCGCCGAGGCCGTCGAGAACGCCGTCAAGATCGCCCGTGCGTACACCAAGCGCCAGGCCGTCGTCGTCTTCGACCACGGCTACCACGGCCGTACGAACCTGACGATGGCGCTGACCTCCAAGAACATGCCGTACAAGAACGGCTTCGGCCCGTTCGCCCCCGAGGTCTACCGCGTCCCGGTCGCCTACGGCTACCGCTGGCCCACCGGCGCCGAGAACTGCGGCCCCGAGGCCGCCGCCCAGGCGATCGACCAGATCACCAAGCAGATCGGCGCCGACAACGTCGCCGCGATCATCATCGAGCCGGTCCTCGGCGAGGGCGGCTTCATCGAGCCGGCCAAGGGCTTCCTGCCGGCCATCGTGAAGTTCGCCAACGACAACGGCATCGTCTTCGTCGCGGACGAGATCCAGTCCGGCTTCTGCCGCACCGGTCAGTGGTTCGCGTGTGAGGACGAGGGCATCGTCCCCGACCTGATCACCACCGCCAAGGGCATCGCGGGCGGTCTGCCGCTCGCCGCCGTGACCGGCCGCGCCGAGATCATGGACGCCGCGCACGCGGGCGGCCTGGGCGGCACCTACGGCGGCAACCCGGTGGCGTGCGCCGGCGCGCTCGGCTCCATCGAGACCATGAAGGAGCTCGACCTCAACGCCGCGGCGAAGAAGATCGAGACCGTCATGAAGGCCCGTCTGACGGCCATGCAGGAGAAGTACGAGATCATCGGCGACATCCGCGGCCGCGGCGCCATGATCGCCATCGAGCTGGTCAAGGACCCCGCGTCCAAGACCCCCTTCCCGGAGGCGGCCGGCGCCCTCGCCAAGGCCTGCCACGCCGAGGGCCTGCTCGTCCTCACCTGCGGCACCTACGGCAACGTGCTCCGCTTCCTGCCGCCGATCGTCATCGGCGAGGACCTCCTGAACGAGGGCCTGGACATCATCGAGGCGGCCTTCGCGGGCATCTGAGCGAACGTCCGAACACAGGGACCCACCGGTACCGCCGGTAACGGGCGGGCGCTGTGAAGAAGATGTGGGGGGCCGATGGCAGGAGCGCGTTCCTGCTGTCGGTCCCCTTTTCGCTGCCGTACGGTTTCTGCAGATGAGTGAGACACCCCGCTCCCGGGAGACCGGGGGCGACACCAGTACCGGGCTTCCCCAGCGCCGCACTGGGCTTGCGTTCGCGCACACTCCTCACCGATCGGACGGCCGTACGCCCCAAACCCCCCGGGGCGCACGGCAACCCGATCCGGGCGGCCGTCCCGGAACCACCCCCCCTGTTCCGGGACGGCCGGCCATCTTCCGAGCCGCCCTCTGCGCGCTGCTCTTCGCCCTGACGACCTGGCAGGTCCTGGTCTCGGGCCCGCTGCTGGCCCCGGACGCCCGGCTGAGCCGCGCGCTGGTCCGTGCGGTCCCCGATCCGGTCACCGAACGCCTCGCCGACCTCGGCAACGTCCCCGTCGCCCTGCCCGTGCTGCTCCTCGCCCTCTGCTACGCCCTGTGGCGCGGGGACCGCCGGGGCGCAGCGGCCGCGGCGCTGGCCATGGCCGTGGTGCCGGCTCTGATCGTCCCGCTCAAGGAGTGGACGGCCCGCCCGGGCCCGCTGGAGCCGTGGGCCGCCGGCTATTACCCCTCGGGGCACACGGCGACGGCCTTGGTGGCGTACGCGGGGGCGGCCCTGCTCGTACGCCCGTACACCCGCGGCCCCTGGCCCACGGTGCTCGCCGCCCTCCTCACGGGGCTGACGGCGGCGGGGCTGATCCTGCGGGGCTTCCACTGGCCCCTGGACGTCCTGGCGAGCCTGCTGCTGTGTGCGCCGCTGCTGATCGGGGTGCGGTGGGCCGTGGGCCGCTCTCGCGCCTGACCCCGCCGGCCGGTCCCGCGCCTGACCCCGCCGGTCGGTCCCGCGCCTGACCCCGCCGGCCGGCTCAGGGCGTGTCCGCGCCCGTCGCCGCCCGGGCCGCCGCCTCGTGCAGGGCGAGTTCCAGCACCGCCGGGTCGGTGAGGGTGCCCCGGCCGTCCGGGGCCACGAGCCATCGCACGCCGCCCGTCGCCCGGCCCGGGTACGGGACCACGATCCAGCTTCCGCGTCCTGCTCCCCGTACCCCCGTACCGACCCAGCGGGAGGCGGTGCCGGGGGGCACGAAGAAGCCGAGCCGGGTCATCGCCGTGCGGCCCCGCCGGACGGCGGGGAAGTCGCCGAGCACCGGACCGGGCCGCTCCACGAGCAGTGCCAGTACGTCGAGGGCGGGCAGGCCCAGGGCGCCGGGGGTGATCAGTACGTCCCAGCGCCGCCCGGCGGGCAGGAGGGTGACCCCGAGGGGGTTGCGCTCCCATGCCCACCGGCAGGCGTCCGGGTCCGGCGCCGCCGATACCAGCCATTCCACTGCCGTCTTGTCCCCCGGGAACGTCATCGCCCGGCCTCCGTTCGCTCCAGCTCGGCGGAGGCTCCTCGAACGAGGCCTCCGGCTGGAGAGAGCGGGGCCGGGCGCGGCTATGACGCGGGTTCTGCGACACCGTGGTGGTGAACCGGGTCACCCGCGCGGTGACGTTCCGCGCGGGGCGCGCGCCCGGCGGCCGGCACCCGGTCGCTCGGCCGTTCAGCTGTCGAAGCCCAGACCGAAGCGGTCGAGCACCTTGAGCCAGAGGTTGCGGCGCCCGCCCCGGGCGTCGGCGCGGGCCAGCGACCACTTGGTGAGGGCGATGCCGGTCCAGGCGAAGGGCTCCGGCGGGAACGGCATCGGCTTGGACTTCACCATCTCCAGCTCGGTCCGCTCGGTGCGCGCGCCGTCCAGCAGGTCCAGCATCACGTCCGCGCCGAAGCGGGTGGCGCCCACGCCGAGTCCGGTGAACCCGGCCGCGTAGGCCACCTTGCCGGAGTGCGCGGTACCGAAGAAGGCGGAGAACCGGGAGCAGGTGTCGATCGCCCCGCCCCAGGCGTGGCTGAACTTGATGCCCTCCAGCTGCGGGAAGGCGGTGAAGAAGTGCTGTGCGAGCTTGAGGTACGTCTCGGGGCGGTGGTCGTACTCGGAGTCCAGCTTGCCCTTGTAGGGGTAGATGGCGTCGTACCCGCCCCACAGGATGCGGTTCTCCGGGGTGATGCGGAAGTAGTGGAACTGGTTGGCGCTGTCGCCCAGTCCCTGGCGGTTGCCCCAGCCGATGGCTTTGAGCTGTTCGGGGGTGAGCGGCTCGGTCATCAGCGCGTAGTCGTAGACCGGGACGGTGAACGGCCGGATCCGCTTGACCAGGGACGGGAAGATGTTGGTGCCCAGCGCGACCCGGCGGGCGAAGATCCGCCCGTACGGGGTGCGTACGGCCATGCCGGCGCCGGAGGCGGTCAGCGACAGCCCGCGGGTGTTCTCGTAGATCCGCACGCCGAGGGCCAGGCAGGCCCGCTTGAGGCCCCAGGCGAGCTTCGCGGGGTTGAGCATGGCGACGCCGTCGGTGTCCCACAGCCCCGCGAGGAAGGTCGGGGAGTCGACCTCGGCGCGGACCTCGTCGCGCTCCAGCCAGCGCGAGCCGTCGGCGAGACCGAGCTTCCGGGCCTCTTCGTACAGTTCGCGCAGTTCCTCGACCTGGTGGGGCTCGGTCGCCACGTCGATCTCGCCGGTGCGCTCGAAGTCGCAGTCGATGCCGTAACGGGCGATGGCCGCCTCGATCTCGTCGAGGTTGCGGGCGCCCAGCTCCTCCAGCTTCGCCAGCTCGCCGGGCCAGCGGGCCAGGCCGTTGGCGAAGCCGTGGGTGAGGGAGGCGGCGCAGAAACCGCCGTTGCGCCCGGAGGCGGCCCAGCCCGCCTCCTTGCCCTCGATCAGGACGACGTCCCGGGCGGGGTCGCGCTCCTTGGCGATGAGCGCGGTCCACAGGCCGCTGTAGCCGCCGCCGATGACCAGCAGGTCGCAGGCCTCGTCGGAGGTCAGCGCCGGCTCGGCGGCGGGCTTGCCGGGGTCGTCCAGCCAGTACGAGACCGGCAGTGCTTCGGAAAGGGATTGCGCAACGCTTCGCATGGCGACTGGGGCCATGTCTTCCAACTCCCTACAGGGCTACTTGGGCTGTGCCTTCTTGCGGCGGTTGCCGATCGTCTGACCGGCGAGCACCACCAGCACCGCGATGACGAACATCGCCGTGCCGATGACGTTGATCTGGACGGGCGTCCCGCGCTGGGCCGATCCCCACACGAACATGGGGAAGGTGACGGTGTTGCCCGAGTTGAAGTTGGTGATGATGAAGTCGTCGAAGGAGAGCGCGAAGGAGAGCAGCGCGCCCGCCGCGATGCCCGGGGCCGCGATCGGCAGGGTGACGCGCAGGAAGGTCTGCGCCGGTCCGGCGTAGAGGTCGCGGGCTGCTTCCTCCAGTCGCGGGTCCATGGACAGGACGCGCGCCTTGACCGCGGCGACGACGAAGCTGAGGCAGAACATGATGTGGGCGATCAGGATCGTCCAGAAGCCCAGCTGGATGCCCATGTTGAGGAAGAGGGCCAGCAGCGAGGCGGCCATCACGATCTCGGGCATGGCCATCGGCAGGAAGATCAGCGAGTTGACCGTGCCGCGCCCCCGGAAGCGGTAGCGCACCATCGCGAAGGCGATCGCGGTACCGAGGACGGTGGCGCCGATGGTGGCCCACACGGCGATCTGCAGCGAGAGCGACAGGGAGCCGCACAGGTCGGCGACCCCGCAGGGGTCCTTCCAGGCGTCGAGCGAGAACTCCTGCCACGCGTAGTTGAAGCGCCCGGTGGGGTTGTTGAAGGAGAACACCGTCACGACGACGTTCGGCAGGATCAGGTAGGCGAGGGTGCCCAGACCCGCGATCACGACGAGGTTGCGGCGCAGCCACGTGATGGGGGTACGCATCAGACCAGGTCCTCCGTCCCCGCTCGGCGGATGTAGATGGTGACCATGATCAGCACGATGGCCATGAGGATGAAGGACAGCGCGGCCGCCGTCGGGTAGTCGAGGATGCGCAGGTACTGCGACTGGATGACGTTGCCGATCATCCGGGTGTCCGCCGAACCGAGCAGCTCGGCGTTGACGTAGTCGCCGCTCGCCGGGATGAAGGTCAACAGGGTTCCGGAGACCACGCCCGGCATCGAGAGCGGGAAGGTCACCTTCCGGAACACCGTGGCGGGGCGGGCGTACAGGTCGCCGGCCGCCTCGTGGAGGCGGGTGTCGATGCGCTCCAGCGAGGTGTACAGCGGAAGGATCATGAAGGGGAGGAAGTTGTACGTCAGGCCGCAGACCACCGCGAGCGGCGTGGCCAGGACCCGGTCCCCTTCGGTGACGCCGAGCCAGCTCGTGACGTCGAGGAAGCCGACCTTGCCGAGGACGGCGACGACGGGGCCGCCGTCGGCCAGGATCGTCTTCCAGGCCAGGGTGCGGATCAGGAAGCTGGTGAAGAACGGGGCGATGACCAGCACCAGCAGGAGGTTGCGCCAGCGGCCCGCCTTGAAGGCGATCAGGTAGGCGAGCGGGTACCCGAGCAGCAGGCACAGCACGGTCGCGGTGCCGGCGTACAGGAGCGAGCGCAGGAACTGCGGGACGTACTCGGTGAGGGCGTCCCAGTAGGTCTGGAAGTGCCAGGTGACCTTGAAGCCCTCTTCGAGGGAGCCGGTCTGCACCGAGGTCGAGGCCTGGTAGACCATCGGCAGGACGAAGAACACCAGCAGCCACAGGATGCCGGGCAGCAGCAGCCAGTACGGGACCAGTCGCTTGCGCACCGACGGCTTGTGGACCGGGGGTTCGGTGGGGGCGGCCGCCTCGGGCGGCGCGGCGACGGCCGTCACGCGGACTCCTCGACCGTCTCGATGCCGGCGTCGATGGCCTGGGCCGCGTCCAGACCGAACGTGTGGTCCGGGTTCCAGTGCAGGACGACCCGGGCACCGGGGGTCAGGCGGGCGTCGCGCTCGATGTTCTGGACGTACACCTCCAGCTCCGGGCAGACCGGGCTGTCGATGACGAACTGGGTGGAGACGCCGATGAAGGAGGAGTCGGCGATCGTTCCGGTGATCTTGTTGCGGCCGGCCGCGATGGTGTCCTCCTCGTCCGCGTGGACCAGGGAGATCTTCTCGGGACGCACCCCGACCAGCAGCTTTCCGCCGGCCTGGGGCGTGGTCGAACATCGCCCGGCGGGCAGCCGGAGCTTCGCACCCGCGCTGGAGACGACGACGTCGTCGGACCCGGATTCCAGCACCTCGGCCTCGATGAGGTTGGAGGTGCCGAGGAAGTTGGCGACGAAGGTGGTCTTCGGGTTCTCGTACAGCTCGGCGGGGGCGCCCAGCTGCTCGACGCGGCCGCCGTTCATCACCGCGACGGTGTCGGCCATCGTCATGGCCTCTTCCTGGTCGTGCGTGACGTGGACGAAGGTGATGCCGACCTCGGTCTGGATCCGCTTGAGCTCCAGCTGCATCTGGCGGCGCAGCTTGAGGTCGAGGGCGCCGAGCGGCTCGTCGAGGAGCAGCACCTGGGGGTGGTTGATCAGGGCGCGGGCGACCGCGACGCGCTGCTGCTGGCCGCCGGAGAGCTGGTGCGGCTTGCGCTCGGCGAACTGGCCGAGCTGGACCAGTTCCAGCATGTCGTCGACCTGCTTCTTGACGGACTTCACGCCGCGGCGGCGCAGTCCGAAGGCGACGTTCTCGTAGATGTTCAGGTGCGGGAAGAGCGCGTAGCTCTGGAAGACGGTGTTCACCGGGCGCTTGTACGGGGGCAGGTGGGTGACCTCGCGGTCACCGAGGCTGACGGTGCCGGTGGATGGCTCCTCCAGACCGGCGATCATGCGCAGGGTGGTGGTCTTCCCGCAGCCCGAGGCGCCGAGCAGGGCGAAGAAGGAGCCCTGGGGGATGGTGAGATCGAGCGGGTGCACGGCGGTGAAGGAGCCGTAGTGCTTGCTGATCCCGGCGAGGCGGACATCGCCGCCCGCGGTGTTGTCAGTCATGGGCCTGGGCCTTCGGTGGTGGTGTCGTCAAAAGGGGCGGGGGCGCGGGTGCCGGTCGGGCCCCATCAGGCGCCGATGAGCTTGGTGAACTTCTCCTCGTACGCCGTCTCTTCCTCGCTGGTGAGCGAGCGGAAGGCGTGCGATTTGGCGGCCATTTCCTTGTCCGGGACGATCAGGACGTTGTCCGCGAGGGCCGGGTCGATCTTGGCGAGGTCTTCCTTGACGCCGTCGACGGGGCAGACGTAGCTGATGAAGGCCGCGAGCTGGGCGGCGACCGCGGGCTCGTAGTAGTAGTCGATGAGCTTCTCGGCGTTGGTCTTGTGCTGGGCGTGCGCGGGGACCAGCAGGTTGTCGCTGGAGATGAGGTATCCGGCGGCCGGGATGGCGTACTTGATGTCCGGATTGCCGGCCTGGAGCTGGACGACGTCGCCCGCCCAGGCGAGGCAGGCCGCGAGGTCGCCCTTGTCGAGGTCCGCCGTGTAGTCGTTGCCGGTGAAGCGGCGGATCTGCTTGGTGTCGACGCCCTTCTGGAGGCGGCCGATGGCGCCGTCGAAGTCGGCGGTGGTGAAGTTCGCCGGGTCCTTGCCCTGGTCGAGCAGGGTCATGCCGACGGTGTCGCGCATCTCGGTGAGGAAACCGACCCGGCCCTTGAGGGTGGGGTCGTCGAGCAGCTGCGTGACGGAGTCGACCTTCTTGCCCCCGGTGGCCTTGGCGTTGTAGGCGATGACCGTGTCGATGCCGGTCCAGGGGTAGCTGTGGGCGCGGCCCGGGTCCCAGTCGGGGTTGCGGAACTGGGGGATCAGGTTCGCGTAGGCGTGCGGGAGGTTGGCGGGGTCCAGCTTCTGCGCCCAGCCGAGGCGGATGATGCGGGCCGCGAGCCAGTCGGTGACGACGATCAGGTCCCGGCCGGTGTCCTGGCCGGCCGCCAGCTGCGGGCGGATCTTGCCGAAGAACTCGACGTTGTCGTTGATGTCCTCCGTGTACTTGACCTGGATTCCCGTGCGCTTGGTGAACGCCTCCAGCGTGGGCCGGGACTTCTCGTCGTCACTGGTGTCCATGTACTCGGTCCAGTTGGAGAAGTCGATCTCCTTCTCGGAAGCCGAGTGGTCGTCGGAGGCCGTCGTCGCGTCGCCTTCCCGCTTGGCGGGCGGGATGCCGCAGCCGGTCAGCCCGTACAGGCCGCCGACCGTGAGCGCCCCGATGCCGCCGGCGCGCAGCAGCGAACGCCGGGTGAGGGCGCCCCGGCCGCTGGCGAGGCTGCGGCGTATCGCGGCGAGTTGCGGCGGCGAGAGGCTGCCGGGCTCGAACTGCTCCATGCGCTGTGCCCTTTCGGGTGGGTGTGCCGCTTGGTCGGGCGGTCTCGGCTATCGGTCCCCGAAGATCGTGCGGTGCCAGTCCTTCGCGGCGACCGCGGTGTTGTCGTACATCACGTGCTTGACCTGCGTGTACTCCTCGAAGGAGTAGGCGCTCATGTCCTTGCCGAAGCCGCTCGCCTTGTAGCCCCCGTGAGGCATCTCGCTGATGATCGGGATGTGGTCGTTGACCCAGACGCAGCCGGCCTTGAGTTCGCGGGTGGCGCGGCCGGCCCGGTAGACGTCCCGGCTCCAGGCGGAGGCGGCGAGGCCGTACGGGGTGTCGTTGGCCAGCGCGATGCCCTCGTCGTCGGTGTCGAAGGGCAGTACGACGAGGACCGGGCCGAAGATCTCGGACTGGACGACCTCGCTGTCCTGCGCGGCGCCGGAGATCAGGGTGGGCCGGTAGTACGCCCCCTCCGCCAGCTCGCCGCCGGGGACCTCCCCGCCGGTGACCACCGTGGCGTACGCGCGGGCACGCTCGACGAAGCCGGCGACGCGGTCGCGCTGGGCGTGGGAGACGAGCGGGCCGAGGTCGGTGTCGGGCGCGAAGGGGTCGCCGAGGCGGACGGTGTCCATCAGTTCGGCGACGCGGGCGACGAAGGCGTCGTGCAGGGGCCGCTGGACGTAGGCCCGGGTGGCGGCGGTGCAGTCCTGGCCGGTGTTGATGAGGGAGGCGGCGACGGCGCCGTGCGCGGCGGCCTCCAGGTCGGCGTCGTCGAAGACGAGGAAGGGGGCCTTGCCGCCGAGCTCCAGGTGGAGGCGCTTGACGGTGGCGGTCGCGATCTCGGCGACGCGCTTGCCGACGGCGGTGGAGCCGGTGAAGGAGGTCATCACCACGTCCGGGTGCCCGACGAGGTGCTCGCCCGCGTCCCGGCCCGCGCCGGTGACGATGTTGATCACGCCGTCCGGCAGGCCCGCCTCCTTGGCCGCCTGGGCGAACATCAGCGAGGTCAGCGGCGTGAGCTCGGCGGGCTTGAGCACGATCGTGTTGCCCGCGGCGATCGCCGGGAGGATCTTCCAGGCCGCCATCTGGAGCGGGTAGTTCCAGGGGGCGATCGAGCCGACGACGCCGATGGCCTCGCGGCGTACGTAGGAGGTGTGGTCGCCCGAGTACTCGCCGGCGGCCTGTCCCTGGAGGTGGCGAGCGGCGCCCGCGAAGAAGGCGGTGTTGTCGATGGTCCCCGGCACGTCGAACTCCGTGGACAGCTTGATCGGCTTGCCGCACTGGAGGGATTCCGCGTACGCGAAGTCGTCGGCCTGCTCGGCCAGGACCGCGGCGAGCCGGTGGAGCGCGTCCGAGCGCTCGCCGGGGGTGGCTGCGGACCAGGCGGGGAAGGCCCGCTTGGCGGCGGCGACCGCCTCGTCCACGTCCGCCGGGCCCGCGAGCTCGTAGGTGAGCACGTCGGCGCCCGTGGCGGGGTCCACGACGGTGTGCGACCGCCCCGAGGTGCCGGGCCGGAGCCGGCCGTCGATGTACTGCGCGCCCTCTGCGAAGCGGTCCTTGACCTGGAAGCGGTTGCCCATCACGCTCTCACGCTCTCCGTAGCTACAGTTCGGGTAGACCCGAATTGAGTGCCGATCCTGACAGAGGTGCACCTCTCGGCCAAGTGATTCCGTTGTTGCCTTTTGATTACGCGACGGAATCGGTCGACCATGTGTCGAGGCACACCCGAAATCCCGTACGAAGTGTCAGTGGCGACTGCCACACTCGCGTGCATGGAGAAGATCGACAAGTTGATCGGCCTGGTCAGCCGTGGTGAGCGGGTGAAGTACCTGCCTTTCTGGGGCCACCGGCCGAGGCCCGACGGGCGCCTCGGACCGAGCTGTCTGAGCCAGTGGTGGCCCGCTGCCTTCACTGTGGGTGAGGTCCGCTACGCGTCGGCGGAGCACTGGATGATGGCCGGGAAGGCGCGCCTGTTCGCGGACGCCGAAGCGGAGCTTGCGGCGGTTGAGGCGAAGACTCCGGCGGAGGCGAAGAAGGCCGGGCGGCTGGTCCGCGGCTTCGACGAGGCGGTGTGGGAGCGGGAGCGGTACGCGCTGGTCGTGGACGGCAGCGTGCACAAGTTCGCCTCCGACCCCGCGCTGCGGGCGTACCTGCTGGGGACCGGCGACCGGGTCCTGGTGGAGGCGAGCCCCGTCGACCGGATCTGGGGCGTCGGGCTGGCCGCGGACGACGAGCGGGTCTGCGACCCGGCGCGCTGGCGGGGGCTGAACCTGCTGGGCTTCGCCCTGATGGATGCCCGGGAGCGGCTGAGAGCCGCGGACGGGGCGTGAGCGGCGCGGTGCCGGACCGCCGCCGGGTCGCCGCGGTGATCATCCGGGACGGCCTGCTGCTCATGGTCCGCGAGCGCGGCGTCGGCCTGCGGGGCGGCACGACGGGCCGGAGTACTGGACACTGCCCGGCGGCGGCCTGGAGCCCGGGGAGGATCCGCAGGAGGCGGTCCGCCGGGAGGTGGCCGAGGAGACCGGCCTGCGCGTCCTCGCCGTGCGGTACGCCCACGAGGCGCCGTACCCGTCGGGCCGGACCTCCTGCTACCGCGTCGAGGTGACCCCCGGCGCCCCCCGGCTCGGCCGGGACCCCGAACCGGAATGCGACTGCCCCCGCATGGTGGGCCTGATCTGGGTCCCGCTCGCCTGCTCCCCCGCCACCGCCGGCGGGACCGAGGTCATGGTCCCGACGCTGCTCATGCCGGCGCCGGCATGAGCCTTCCGCGCCGGCGGCCTCGCGGTGCGGTCAGATCCTCTCCCGCACTTGGGAGTCCGACGACGGGCCGTGGTGGTCCCCGTCACCGGAGCCGGGGGCGAAGAACGGGCCCGGGCTGAATATGAGGAGCAGCGTCAGGACGGCGCCGATCACGATGCCCACCGCGCCGCAGATGAGACCGGCCAGGGCGACGCCGCCATTGGTGGCCTCGCCGCGGCGGGCCTTGCCCCGGCCCAGCGCGCCGAACACGACCGCCGGGATGCCGAACACGACGGACCCGAACATGGTGGGGCACGCCACGATCGCCAGCACTCCGAGGACCAGCGCGGTGATCCCGAAGCCGTTGCTCGGCTGGGGGTAGCCGGGGTACCCGGGGTACCCCGGCGCGTAACCGGGATAGCCGGTCGCATAACCGGGGTAGGCCGCGTACCCGGGCTGGACCGGCGGCGCCGGCGGGCCGGGGTACGCGTAGCCCCCGGCCGCGGGCGGCGTCGCCGGGCCCGGATAGGCATAACCGCCGGGGGCGGGCGACGCCGGGTGACCGTAGGCGGTCGGCGGTGCGTAACCGCCGGAGGCGGCCGGCGGCGGGCTCCCCGCCCCCGGCATCTCCGCCACCGTCGGGTGCTCATGGACCCCCGGGCCGCCCGGCGCGTCCCCCGGCCGCCCCTCGGGCGGCGGCGGTGCCCACGGGTCCCTCGGCTCAGGGCTCTGCTGATCGGTCATACGGCACCCCCCTCTCGTACGGCCATGCTATGCGCCGGCACGGACACCGCCCCGCCTGCCTACGATGAAGCCGACCTGCCCGCACCCGTGTCCTCCCGGAGGCCTCCATGCCCGACCTGCACCCCTTCATCGCGGGGCTCCCCAAGGCCGAACTGCACGTCCACCACGTGGGCTCCGCCTCCCCCCGCATCGTGGCCGAACTCGCCGCCCGGCACCCCGACTCGAAGGTCCCCACCGACCCCGAGGCCCTCGCCGACTACTTCACCTTCACCGACTTCGCCCACTTCATCGAGGTCTACCTGTCGGTCGTGGACCTCGTCCGCACCCCCGACGACGTGCGCACCCTCACCTTCGAGGTGGCCCGCGACATGGCCCGGCAGAACATCCGCTACGCCGAGCTGACCATCACCCCCTACTCCTCCACCCGCCGCGGCATCGACGAGGACGCCTTCATGGCGGCCATCGAGGACGCCCGCAAGGCGGCCGAGGCCGAGCTCGGCGTCATCCTGCGCTGGTGCTTCGACATCCCCGGCGAGGCCGGCCTGGAGGCCGCCGCCGAGACCGCCCGGCTCGCCGTCGACCTGCGCCCCGAGGGCCTGGTCTCCTTCGGCCTCGGCGGTCCCGAGATCGGCGTGCCGCGCCCGCAGTTCAAGCCGTACTTCGACCGCGCGCGGGCGGCCGGCCTGCACAGCGTCCCGCACGCCGGCGAGACCACCGGCCCGCAGACCGTCTGGGACGCCATCAACGAGCTGGGCGCCCAGCGCATCGGCCACGGCACCAGCGCCACCCAGGACCCGGCGCTGCTCGCGTACCTCGCCGAGCACCGCATCGCGCTGGAGGTGTGCCCGACCTCGAACATCGCGACCCGCGCGGTCACCGACCTCGATCTGCACCCCGTCAAGGAGATGGTGCGGGCCGGAGTGCTCGTCACCATCAACAGCGACGACCCGCCGATGTTCGGCACCGACCTCAACAACGAGTACGCGGTCGCCGCCCGGCTCCTCGACCTCGACGAGCGCGGGCTCGCCTCCCTCGCGAAGAACGCCGTCGAGGCCTCCTTCCTGGACCCGGTGGGCAAGGCGAAGCTCAGCGCGGAGATCGACACGTACACCGAGGCGTGGCTCGCTTCCTGACGGCCCAGCAGAATGGGGCCATGCGCACCCTGACTGCCGTCGGCCACCGCGGCGATCCCTACCGAGTCCGCGAGAACACCCTCGGCTCGATCCGCTCCGCCTTCGCCCGGGGGGCGGACGCGGTGGAGATCGACGTACGGCTGACCCGCGACGGGACTCCGGTCCTGCTCCACGACGAGACGCTCCGGCGACTGTGGGGCCACGACGTACGGCTCGACGCCGTCACGGCCGCCCAGCTGCGGGAGCTGACGCAGGGCGGGGTGCCGGCCCTGCGCGAGGCACTGGCGGTGGCGGGCTCCGGCCGGCTGATGCTGGACCTGCCGGGTGCCACGCCGGAAGCCGTACGGGCGGTCGTGGACGAGGTCCGGGCGAGCGGTGCGCGCGAGCGCACGTACTACTGCGCGGGCCCGAACTCGATGCTGGCCGTCCGCGCCGCCGATCCGGACGCGGAGATCGCCCTGACCTGGACGACGCTGTCCCCGCCGCGCCGGGTGCTGATCGACGCGGTGAGGCCGGCCTGGCTCAACTACCGGTTCGGGCTCGTCAGCCGGGAGCTGACCGACGCCGTGCACCGGGACGGGCTGAGGGTGTCCGCCTGGACGGCGGACACGAAGCGGACGATGCGCGCGCTGCTGCTGGCCGGGGTGGACTCCGTGACCACGAACCGAGTGGACGCGCTGGCGGCGGTACGGGCCGAGCTCGGGCGGTGATACGCACCCGGGGGGAACGGGCCCGGCGGAGGGAATGGATCAGGCGGGCCGATCCGCGGTGGCGGGACGTCGGGCTGACGGTGCTCGTGCAGTCGGCCGTCTCGATGCCGTTCGTGGTGCCGCGGGCGCAGGACCTGCCGCCGGCAGACTGGCCCTCGTACGCGATGACCACGCTCGGCGTGCTGCCGCTGGTCTGGCGGCGCCGGGCGCCGGTGGCGGTACTGGTGGCCGTCCTCGTCGTGGGCGGGGTGTACAAGCTGACCTTGGACGGGCCGGGACAGCCTTTGCCGTACGCGGGCCTGATCGCCTTCTACACAGTGGCCCTCAGGTGCACGGCCCGCGTACGGCTGGGCGTGGGGCTGTTCACGGCGGTGGCGGTCGCCGTGTCCGTGGGGTGGAACACGGGGACGGCGCGCGAGTTGCTCTTCACGCTCTTCGTGTCGGTCGCCGCGTACGCGCTCGGCCGTCTGCAGTACACGCGGCAGGCGTACACGCGGGCCGTCGAGGCGCGGGCGGCGGAGCTGGAGCGGGCGAACCGGATAGAGGCGGAGCAGGCGGCGGCACGCGAACGGGCCCGGATCGCACGGGAGATGCACGACATCCTCTCGCACGCCGTCAGCATCATGATCGTGCAGGCGGAGGCCGGTCCGGTGGCGGTGCGGCGGGCCCCCGAGCGGGCGGAGGCGGCGTTCGACGCGATAGCCGGGACGGGGCGGGAGGCGATGGCGCAGCTGCGTTCCATGCTGGGCGTGCTGCGCGCCGAGGAGTCGGCGCCCCGGAGACCGCAGCCGGGGGTGGAGGAGCTGGCGGGGCTGCTGGAACGGGTGCGGGGCAGTGGCTTGGAGGTGTCCTACGAGCGCACGGGCGAGGTGCGGGCCCTGCCGGCCGCGCTGGAGACGACGGTGCACCGTGTGGTGCAGGAGGCGCTGACCAATGTGGTGAAGCACGCTCGGGCGTCGCGGGCCGCGGTGCGGCTGGACTACGGGTCGCGCGCCTTGACGGTGTCGGTGACGGACGACGGGCGGGGGCCGGGTGCCCCGTCGGGCGGTCACGGGCTGATCGGCATCCGGGAGCGTGCGGCCGCGCACGGCGGGACGGCCGAGTGCGGCCGGGGGCCGGGCGGGCGCGGGTTCCGGGTGCGGGTGACCCTGGTGGACGGGTGACCCCGGTGGACGGGTGACCCTGGTGGACGCCTGACCGTCGCGGCGGCGGGGCCGTTGCGGCCGCGGCTGTAACCTCGGCGCCGGAGGTGGGGAGTTGACGATCCGTGTGGTGGTGGCCGACGACCAGGAGCTGGTGCGCAGCGGCTTCGGGATGATCCTGGACGCGCAGGACGACATCGAGGTCGTCGCGGAGGTCGGGGACGGTGCGGCCGCGGTCGCGGCGGTACGGGCGCTGCGGCCGGACGTGGCGTTGCTGGACATCCGGATGCCGGTGACGGACGGGATCGAGGCGTGCCGGGTGATCTCGGCGCAGAGCTCCTGCCGGACGGTGATGCTGACGACCTTCGACTCGGACGAGTACGTCTACGAGGCGTTGCACGCCGGGGCGAGCGGGTTCCTGTTGAAGGACGTGCGGCGCGACGACCTGGTGCACGCGGTACGGGTGGTGGCGGCGGGCGAGTCTCTGCTGGCGCCCTCGGTGGCGCGACGGTTGATCGAGGAGTACACGGCGGTGACGGCTCGTCCGGGGCCCGGGGCGGCCCCGTCGGCGGGGGCGAACCCGGCCGCCGGGCGGCTGGAGTCGCTGACGGCGCGGGAGCGGGAGACTCTGCTGCACCTGGGGCGGGGGCTGTCGAACGCGGAGATCGCGGCGGCGCTGACGGTGAGCGAGCACACGGTGAAGTCACATGTGGGGAACGTGCTGGCCAAGTTGGGTCTGCGGGACCGGGTCCAGGCGGTGATCTGCGCGTACGAGACGGGGTTGATCGCGGCGGGGGTCGGGTCCCCGTGAGGGGTGGTCCCTCCCGGGAGTGAGAGGCGGGGTGCCGACTCCCCCGCTCCGGTGAGTTGCCGTACCGCACAAGACCCCTCTTGCCGGTGATCCGCCACCACCCCTGTGACCTGGAGCATTGAGGTCATCGGGGCGGAAGTCGCCCGGTGGACACCAAGGGGGATCCCATCATGAACGCGCGTACCCGCACTCTGGTCGCGGCCACTGTGCTCCTGGGCATCGTGTCCGGCTCGGCCGTCGCCCATGCCGCACCGCGGGGGCCGGTTCCGCCCTCGGGATCGGTCTCGCTCTCGGTGGCCTCGGGGTCGGGCCCGGGGTCGGTCTCGGCGGGCGTCGCGGCGCCGGTCTTCTCCACCGCGCCGGACGCCGAGGCGCTGACGAAGGCGCTGGAGGGAGTCGGCGTCGGGAACGCGGACGCGACGGCCGCCCTGATACGGGTCGGAGGTTCGAGCGGCTCCTGGCGGGGCGCCTCCGGAGTCGCGGATCTCGTCGGCGGGCGCCCGGCCTTGGAGCAGGGCCGTTTCCGGGCGGGGTCGGTGACCAAGACCTTCACGGCGGCCGTGGTCCTGCAACTGGCCGCCGAAGGGAAGGTCGATCTCGACGGGCCGGTACAGCGGTACCTGCCCGGGACGTTCCCGGACCGTTTTCCGTCCGTGTCGGTGCGCGAGCTGCTCAACCACACGAGCGGCATCAAGCCGGCGGACGGCCCGGGCGACGCCTTCGAGGCGCAGTGGGACCACCGGTTCGATGTCGTCGACCCCCACGATCAGATCGCCAACGCGCTCGCGAAGGGGCCGGAGTTCGACCCGGGTTCGGCTCAGCACTACCTGAACATCAACTACACCGTCCTGGGTGTCCTCATAGAGAAGCTGACGGGCACCGCGTACGAGGAGCAGGTCGACCGGCGGATCCTGCGTCCACTGGGGTTGTGCCAGACCTCCTTCCCGGGTCGGACCCGCACCCGGATACCGGGCCCGTACAACCACGGCTACCAGGCGGTGCCGCGCCCCGACGGCTCGACCGAACTGCGGGACGTGTCGGTGTGGAACACCTCCGACCGCTGGGCGGCGGGCGACATCATCTCGACCACCGCGGACCTGGAGCGGTTCACGGTGGCTCTGTTCGGCGGGCGGGTCGTACCGCGGGCGCAGCTGGAGGAGATGTTCACCGTCCCGGCGGTGAAGGACGTCGAGAGCGGCAAGGACGCCGCGCTGACGGCGGGCCTGTCCAGGATCGTGATGCCGGACGGCACCGAGGTGTGGGGGAAGACGGGGAGCCGCTTCGGCTACAGCACCGGGATGGGTGGCACGCGGGACCTCTCCCGGACGCTGGTCTACTCGGTCAACTCCACCGACGCGAAGGGGAAGGGGATGAACCCGGTGGTGGGGAAGCTCCTGGCAGCCGCCCTCACGCGGCCGCGCCCGTAAGCGCCTCCAGCCGCTTGATCAGGCGGCGCAGGGCCAGCAGCGGGATGACCCCGAAGACGCCGAACGACATGTCGATGACGCTCCACCCGAAGGGGATGCCCCGGATCGGCCCGCAGATCAGGGCCAGCGGGATCACCCCGGCGCACGCGATCATGCCGGCTTCCACGATCCAGACGTTGCGCACCGGGTCGCGGTGGACCCCGTAGAAGAAGACGGCGATCACCAGGTGGGCGAAGGCGAGCCAGTCGTTGCCGTAGAGGAGGAAGGGGTACTGCGCGTCGGCCTGGTCCAGCCCGTCGCCCACCCGCCGCAGCCACTCGTGGGACACCACGGAGTTCGCCCAGTGGAGCTCACTGACCAGGGGAAAGGCAGTGAGCCCGCTGAGTACGAGGCAGACGATGAACAGGACCAGCCAGGCACGGATCCGCCGCTGGAGGGCGCTTGTCTCGCTCATGGGAGGAAGCGTACGCAGCATTCTGAACGCGTTCAGCCAGAATGCTGAACATGTTCAGTTCTGTGGCCGTACCGTGACGCGGGATCGGCGCCCGGAGGTCACAGGCCGACGATGCCGTTCCAGCGCTTGGCGAAGGACCGGCGCTCCGCCGAGGAGATGTCCCGGGCCACGACGAGGCGCCCCCGCATCTCGTCGTCCGGGAAGATCAGCGGGTTCGCGGCGAGTTCGGCGGTCTTCTTGTCCGGGGAGGCGGCCAGTACCTCGCGGGCGGCCGGGACCGGGCAGACGTAGTTGACGGCGGCGGCGAGTTCCGCCGCCACCGCCGGGTCGTAGTAGTAGTCGACCAGCGCCTCCGCATTGGCCTTGTGCAGGGCCAGGTTGGGCACCAGCAGGCTTTCCGCCCAGAGTTCGGCGCCCTCCTCCGGGACCACGAACTCGATGTCGGGGTTGTCGGCCTGCAGCTGCACGACGTCACCGGAGTAGGCCTGGCAGGCCAGCACGTCACCCTTGCTCAGGTCGGAGGTGTAGTCGTTGCCGGTGAAGCGGCGGATGTGCTTCTTCTTCACCATCGCCTCGACCTGGTCGCACATCCGGTGGAAGTCGCCCTCGGTCCAGCGGGTGACGTCCACGCCGTTGCCCTGCATCAACAGGGCGAAGGACTCGTCGAGTCCGGAGAAGAGCGTCACCTTGCCCGCGAGGTCGGGCTGCCACAGGTCCTTGACGGACTTGATCTCCCGGCCCAGCGCCTTGCGGTTGTAGGCGATGCCGGTGATCCCCGACTGCCACGGCACGGTGTGCAGCCGGGCCTCGTCGAAGGCGGGGGAACGCAGCTGCGGGTCGAGGTACTTGGCCACGTTCGGCTGCGCCGAGCGGTCCATCTTCTGCGCCCAGCCCAGGCGGACGAAGCGGGCCGCCATCCAGTCGCTGACCACCACCAGGTCGTGGCCGGTCTGCTGGTGGTTCATGAGGGCCGGGCTGATCTTGCCGAAGAACTCGTCGTTGTCGTTGATCTCCTCCGAGTACCGGACCTCGACACCCGTCTTCTCGGAGAAGGCGTCCAGCGTCGGACGGCGCTGTTCGTCCTCGTCGTCGGTGTCGATGTAGAGCGGCCAGTTGGAGAAGGCGAGGCTGCGCTCACCGGCAGAGCGGTCCGGGCCCTGCCGGCGGTCCTCGGGGACGTAGGCGGCGGGCACCCCGCAGCCGGTGAGGGCGGCCAGCAGGCCCGCGGCACCGATGCCGCGCAGCGCGGCGCGACGGGAGAAGGGGAGTTCAGGCATGCCCAAAGCCTGGGACACGACGAAGGGGCGGACAATAGACAACGTGTCTACTGCCCGCCCCCTCGGCGTTCTGCGCTGATCAGTGCGGGACGGCCGCCGTGGCCGCCCGGCCCGCCACCGCGACGGCCGCCGCGGCTCAGCCGTCGAGCGAGGTCATCACGTGCTTGATGCGGGTGTAGTCCTCGAAGCCGTAGGCGGAGAGGTCCTTGCCGTAGCCGGACTTCTTGAAGCCGCCGTGGGGCATCTCGGCGACGAGCGGGATGTGGGTGTTGATCCACACGCAACCGAAGTCGAGGTTCTTGGACATCCGCATCGCGCGGCCGTGGTCCTTGGTCCACACGGAGGAGGCGAGGGCGAACTCGACGCCGTTCGCGTACTCCAGGGCCTGGGCCTCGTCCGTGAAGGACTGCACCGTGATGACGGGGCCGAAGACCTCGTTCTGGATGATCTCGTCGTCCTGCTTGAGGCCGGAGACCACGGTCGGGGCGTAGAAGTAGCCCTTCTCGCCGACCTGGTGGCCGCCCGCCTCGACCTTGGCGTGGGCGGGAAGGCGCTCGATGAAGCCCGCGACCTGCCTCAGCTGGTTCGGGTTGTTCAGCGGGCCGTACAGCACGTCCTCGTCGTCCGGCTGACCGGTCTTGGTGTCGGCGGCGGCCTTGGCGAGCGCCGCCACGAACTCGTCGTGGATCGACTCGTGCACCAGCACGCGGGTGGCGGCGGTGCAGTCCTGGCCGGCGTTGAAGTAGCCGGCGACCGCGATGTCCTCCACGGCCTTGGCGAGGTCGGCGTCCTCGAAGACGACGACCGGGGCCTTGCCGCCGAGCTCCAGGTGGACGCGCTTGACGTCCTTCGAGGCGCTCTCGGCGACCTGCATGCCCGCGCGCACCGAGCCCGTGATGGAGGCCATCGCCGGGGTGGAGTGCTCGACCATGGCCTTGCCGGTCTCGCGGTCGCCGCACACGACGTTGAAGACGCCCTTGGGCAGGATCGAGTCGATGATCTCGGCCATCAGGACGGTGGAGGCCGGGGTGGTGTCCGAGGGCTTGAGCACGACGGTGTTGCCCGCGGCGATGGCCGGGGCGAACTTCCACACGGCCATCATCATCGGGTAGTTCCACGGCGCGACCTGGGCACAGACGCCGACCGGCTCGCGGCGGATGATCGAGGTCATCCCGTCCATGTACTCACCGGCGGAGCGGCCCTCCAGCAGGCGCGCGGCGCCCGCGAAGAAGCGGATCTGGTCCACCATCGGCGGCAGCTCCTCGCTGGCCGTCAGGCCCAGCGGCTTGCCGGTGTTCTCCGACTCGGCGGCCACCAGCTCGTCCGCGCGCGCCTCGAAGGCGTCCGCGATCTTGAGCAGGGCCTTCTGCCGCTCGGAGGGGGTGGTGTCGCGCCAGCCCGGGAAGGCGGCGGCGGCGGCCGCCATGGCCGCGTCCACATCGGCCTGGCCGGAGAGCGGGGCGGTGGCGTACACCTCGCCGGTGGCGGGGTTGACCACATCGGTGGTCCGGCCGTCGGCGGCGTCCTTGAACTCTCCGCCGATGTAGTTGCGCAGACGACGCAGTTCGGTGGTCACTACAGCCACTCTCCTGATCACATGTCCAACGATTGAGACGAGTCCTCAGCCTATCTCGTCCGCTGACGCTTTCGACAGGGCCGGATGCCACTGGCTGCGAAATCCGTGCAATCCGAGAGTCAAGACAACGAATTTCATCGATTACGGGTTGCGGAACGGACGACTCCTCGTGCACAGTGAGGTCGTGGTCAGTCGAAGCGCAGATTCCAGGAACAGACAACCGTCCCCTTCGGTCGATGCTGTGTCCCTGGCGATCATCGAGCAACTGCAAGAGGACGGACGCCGTCCCTACGCAGCCATCGGTAAGGCCGTGGGCCTGTCGGAGGCAGCAGTACGCCAGCGCGTACAGAAACTGCTCGACCAGGGCGTCATGCAGATCGTCGCCGTCACCGACCCGCTCACCGTGGGCCTGCGACGTCAGGCCATGGTCGGCATCAACGTCGAGGGAGACCTCGACCCGGTGGCCGACGCGCTGACCGCGATGGCCGAATGCGAGTACGTGGTGATGACCGCGGGCTCCTTCGACCTGATGGTGGAGATCGTCTGCGAGGACGACGACCACCTGCTGGAGACGATCAACAAGAAGATCCGCGCGCTCCCCGGCGTGCGATCCACCGAAAGCTTCGTTTACTTGAAGCTGAAGAAGCAGACCTACATGTGGGGAACTCGATAGCCCGTGAGCCAGGACCTCTCCAAGACCGCGTACGACCACCTGTGGATGCACTTCACCCGCATGTCGTCGTACGAGAACTCCCCCGTCCCCACCATCGTGCGGGGTGAGGGCACTTACATCTTCGACGACAAGGGCAAGCGCTACCTGGACGGTCTCGCCGGACTGTTCGTGGTCAACGCCGGTCACGGCCGCAAGGAACTGGCCGAGGTCGCCTACAACCAGGCGCAGAAGCTCGCCTTCTTCCCCATCTGGTCGTACGCACACCCGCAGGCCGTCGAGCTCGCCGAGCGTCTCGCCGGCTACGCCCCCGGCGACCTGAACAAGGTCTTCTTCACCACCGGTGGCGGCGAGGCCGTCGAGACCGCGTGGAAGCTCGCCAAGCAGTACTTCAAGCTCCAGGGCAAGCACACCAAGTACAAGGTCATCTCGCGTGCGGTCGCCTACCACGGCACCCCGCAGGGCGCCCTGTCCATCACCGGTCTGCCGGCCCTCAAGGCCCCCTTCGAGCCGCTGGTCCCCGGCGCGCACAAGGTGCCGAACACCAACATCTACCGCGCCCCGATCTACGGCGACGACCCCGAGGCCTTCGGCCGCTGGTGTGCCGACCAGATCGAGCAGGAGATCCTGTTCGAGGGCGCCGACACCGTCGCCGCCGTCTTCCTGGAGCCGGTGCAGAACGCCGGTGGCTGCTTCCCGCCGCCGCCCGGGTACTTCCAGCGGGTCCGCGAGATCTGTGACGAGTACGACGTGCTGCTCGTCTCCGACGAGACGATCTGCGCCTTCGGCCGCCTCGGCACGATGTTCGCCTGTGACAAGTTCGACTACGTGCCGGACATGATCACCTGCGCCAAGGGCATGACCTCGGGCTACTCCCCGATCGGCGCCTGCATCATCTCGGACCGCATCGCCGAGCCGTTCTACAAGGGTGACAACACCTTCCTGCACGGCTACACCTTCGGCGGCCACCCGGTCTCCTCGGCGGTCGCGCTGGCCAACCTCGACATCTTCGACAAGGAAGGCCTCAACCAGCACGTGCTGGACAACGAGGGCGCCTTCCTGTCGACGCTGCAGAAGCTGCACGACCTGCCGATCGTCGGCGACGTCCGCGGCAACGGCTACTTCTACGGCATCGAGCTGGTCAAGGACAAGGTCACCAAGGAGTCCTTCACGGACGAGGAGACCGAGCGCGTGCTCTACGGCTTCCTCTCCAAGGCCCTCTTCGACAATGGCCTGTACTGCCGCGCCGACGACCGTGGCGACCCGGTCATCCAGCTGGCCCCGCCGCTGATCGCCGACCAGGGCACCTTCGACGAGATCGAGGGCATCCTGCGCTCGGTGCTCACCGAGGCCTGGACCAAGCTGTAACCAGCGGCTGCCACCGGCGACACGGCCGACGGCGACCTGCGCCGCCACCGGCCCCGGCCCCGGCCCCGGCCGGGCAGTAAATAGTCCGAACCACACGGCCCGGATCCCCCGTTCGAGTGAGAACGCGGGGGTCCGGGCCGCGTGCTGTCACCATCCGGGCCGTTCGTCTCTTTACATCTCCTTGCGGCGCCAGTGACCGACGGGGCTCCGCTTCGTTCCCCCGGACGGAGGTGTACGCCATGGTGGCTCCCGCAGACGATGCCCCGCCCGACAATGACGTCCTGTGGGCACGGTCCCTTCACTACTCCCACAGTGGTTCGCCCGGCCTCATCGGCGTCTCCGTCAGCGTCCGCCAGGGCGAGATCCTGGCGCTGACCGGCCCGCGCGGAAGCGGCAAGACCACGCTGCTGCGCTGTCTGGCCGGTTCGCTCAGACCGGAGCAGGGCGAGGTCTGGTTCAACAGCGTCCCCGTCCACACCATGGGGGCCCTGGCCCGCGAACGGCTGCGCCGCGACCGGTTCGGCTGGATCGGCCCCGAGCCGCATCTGGTTCCCGAGCTCAAGGTGTGGGAGAACGCCGCGCTGCCCCTGCTGATCGCCGGCGCCTCGCACCGCACCGCCAAGCACACCGCCTGCGAATGGCTGGAGCGGCTCGACATCGCCGCCTTCGCCCGCAAGCGGCCCGGCGCGCTGACCCGCGCCGAAGCGCAGCGCGTCGCCCTGGCCCGGGCCCTGGTGAACGAGCCCGCGGTGATCTTCGCCGACGAGCCGACGGCCCCCCTGCACCGCGCCGAGCGGGCGCTGCTGCTGCGGACGCTGACCACCGCGGCCCGCTCGCACGAGATCACCGTGCTCCTCGCCACCCACGACGAGCAGAGCGCGGCCGTCGCCGACCGCCGTTTCGCCCTGCTCGACGGCCGCACCGCCGGGGCCGCCGTCTCGGCCGGTCCCGCCGAGACCACGGAGGACCAGGCCGCGTGCTCGCTCTCCGCCTAGTCCGCGGCTCGCGCCCGCTGGTCCAGCTGCGCCGGCTCCTCGTCGCCGCCACCTCGGCCGGCGCCGGGTTCCTGCTGCTGTACGTCCTCGCGGAGGCGACCGCCCGGCCCGCCGGATCGTTCCCTCGGCTGCTGTGGGCGCTGGTCCCGCTCGCCGCCGCCGTCCAGTTCGCGGTCGCCGTGGCCCGGACCGACCCCGCGACCCGCCCCCGCGAGGGGATGGACGCCGCCGGGCTGGGCCCCGTACGGCTGACCCTGGCCGCGGCCGTCTCCACTACCGTCGCCTGCACCCTGGGCAGCGCCCTTGCCCTGGCCGTCTTCCTCCACCTGCGGGGCGACCTCGCGGGACTGCCCTTCGACGCGGCCGGCTCCGGGCTGCTGCACGCCGAGCAGCCGCTGCCCGTGGCGGCCGCGCTGACCCTGCTGGCCCTCGTCCCGGCGGCCGCCTCCGCCGCGACGGCCCTCGCCCTGCGCCCGCGCCCGGCGACGGCCGGGCTCGCGCCGCAGACCGGGGTGCCGTGGGGGGTCGCCGTGTGTGCGTGCGGGCTCGCCCTCCAGGCGTACGCCGGCCAGGGCAGCCCCGGGCTGCCGGCCGGGTGGGTTCTGATCACGCTCGGACTCGCCCTCACCGGTCCGGGTCTGGCCTACGCCTGCGGCACCCTGGTGCTGGCCGTCCGCCCGGGCGCGCTGCGCCTGCTCGCCGGGCGGGCGCTCCAGGAGGAGGCGCCCCGGCTGGGCCGTCCGCTCGGGGTCCTGTGCGCGGTCGGCGCGGCCGCCCTCACGGCGCTGGCCCTGCGCGAACGGGGCACGGTCTTCGCCCCGCTCGGCCCGCTGACCGGTCCCGCCGCGGCGCTCGTGGCGCTGTGCGCGGCCGCGACACTTCTCACATCGGCGGTGGAGGTCCGGCAGGCCCGGACCGCCACCCGCGAGACCCTGACCGGCCTAGGAGCACCGGGCACGGTGCTGCGTACGGCCGCCACTTTGCGGGCTTCCGCGCTGGTGGTGGTGTGCGTACCGCTCAGCTGGGGTGTGGCACAACTGACGTCGCTCGCGCTGACCCGCTGACCCGAGCAGCCCTTAGGGTGGGCCGAATGGTCAACGCAGACATCGAGATCGAGACGCTCGCCGAATTCGACCAGGTCGCCGCCCGGGGCTCACTGAACGGCTACCGCATCCAGTCGGTCAACCTGCTGGAGCGGACGTTCGCCCTGCTGTCCGCCGACACTTCGGCCGCCGTCTTCCTGGGCTGCGCGATGGAACCCGACGCCGCGGCCAAGGTGCGCGCCGACGGTGCGCTGGTCTTCCCCCCGGTACCGGACCTGCCGTTCAACCCGTACCGGAGCCTGCTCTACACGGCCGACGAGCTGTTCGCCGGGCTGCCGCAGGGCTACGAGGCCACACCGGACGCACAGGCGTACGCCTGGTTCCAGGAGACGAAGTCGGACGGCGACGTCCTGTCCTCGATGCTGCGCTCCATCCACGACGACGCCGTCTCCGACGCCCTCGACGAGCACCTCGCCGGCGCCCGGGTGGTCGGCGTGATGGGCGGCCACGCCATGGCCCGCGGCGCCGCCGACTACGGGGGCGCGGCCGAGCTGGGCCGCACGCTGGCCCGGTCCGGGCTGACCGTCGCCACCGGCGGCGGACCGGGCGCGATGGAAGCGGCCAACCTCGGCGCCTACCTGGCCCCGGCGCCCGACGACATACTCCCGCAGGCCCTGGAACTGTTGGCCAAGGCCCCGTCCTTCGTGCCGTCGGTGTCCGACTGGGCGCGGGCCGCCTTCGCCGTGCGGGAGCTCTGGCCCGCGGGCGGTGACTCGGTCGGGATCCCGACCTGGTTCTACGGGCACGAGCCGCCGAACGCCTTCGCGGGCCACATCGCCAAGTACTTCGCGAACGCCACCCGCGAGGACGGGCTGCTCGCGCGGTCGAACGCGGGCGTGGTGTTCCTGCCGGGAGCCGCCGGCACGGTGCAGGAGATCTTCGACAACGCGACGCCGAACTACTACTCCTCGCGGGGAGAGCCGACACCGATGGTCCTGGTCGACCGCCGGCACTGGACCGAGCAGCTGCCCGCCTGGCCGCTGCTCCGGGCGCTGGCGCGCGGCCGCGCCATGGAGTCGAAGATCGCCCTGGTCGAGTCGGTGGCCGAGGTCCCGGCGGCGCTCGCGGCGATGAGCTGACCGGCGAAGGCAACTTCCCGGTCCGTATCCACGTCTGCCTTAGGTAATCACCCCGCAAAATCTGCCAGACGTGAACGGAGCCCTCGGTGCTCATAGGACTGCTGACCGCCATCGCGGCGTCCATCTGCTACGGCACGGGATCCGTCCTGCAAGCCGTGGGTTCCCGACGGGCGGCCCGCTCGTCGGCGGCCGCCGACGGGGTGACCGCGCACGGCGGCCCCAACCTGTCCTCGACGGCGAAAGCGGCGATGACCTGGGAGTTCATCGTCGGCACGGTCCTGGACTTCGTGGGCTTCGGGCTGGGCGCGCTCGCGGCGCGCCTGCTTCCGCTGTTCCTGTCCCAGACGGTGATCAGCGCCAACCTGGTGATCACCGCGGTGCTCAGCGTGAAGCTGCTGGGCATCCGGCTCTCGCGCAAGGAGTGGGCCTCCATCGGGGTGGTCTGCGCGGCGCTGGTGCTGCTGGCGACGGCGGCGGGCCACGAGGGCGGCCACCACGCGGCGATGTCCACGCACTGGTGGCTGCTGGCGGTCACCCTGCTGATCATCGTCGGTGGCACGGTTGCCGTACGTCTCCTCGGTGCGCGGGCCGCGATCCTGGCGGGCCTGCTGTCGGGCCTGGCCTTCGGCGCGCTGGGTGTCGGCGTGCGCATCCTGAACGGGATCGAGCCGTTCTCGCTCGGCGGGCTGCTCGCCGACCCGGCCCTGTACGCGATCGTGCTGGCGGGCGTCGGCGGCATGTACCTGCACACGGTGGCGCTCCAGATCGGCTCGGTGAACGGGGCCACGGCCGCGCTGGTGGTCGGCGAGACCGTCCTGCCGGGCGCGATCGGCGTCCTGTGGCTGGGCGACGTATCCCGCCCGGGCCTCGCCTGGCTGGCCGCCCTCGGCTTCGTCCTGGCGGTGACGGGCGCGGTCGCGGTGGCCTGGTACGGCAACCACGACACGGCCGATTCCCCGGCCGAGGACCCCGCCCTCGCCTCCGTCTGAGTCCGTCCCCGCCCCCACCCCGGGCAGCGCCCGAATTCCCCCGGCCCGTCCGGCGTTCGAGGACCGGGGCCCGGGCAGCGCCCGGTGAACGGGAGAAGGGCGGGGCGGGGCGGGGACGAAACCCGCCGGCGGCGACTACTGCGGCGGCAGCACGACCACCTCGGCCGGGGCGAAGGACACCGCGACCCGGTCCCCCACCGCCGGCGCCCCGGCCAGCCCGCACTCCGCCTCCAGCACCGGCCCCGCCTCCGGCCCCAGCAGCAGCGCCACGTGCGTCCCCCGGAAGGTCCGGGACAGCACCTCGCAGCGGAGCCCGTCGGCCCCCACCGTCACCCCGGCGGGCCGGATCAGCACCCGCTGCGCCCCTTCCGGCGCCCCGTCCGGCACCGGAACCTTGCCCCACGCGGTGTCCGCGACCCCGCCCGACACCACCGCCGGGACCACGTTCTCGAAGCCCAGGAACCGCGCCACGAACTCCGACGCCGGCCGCTGCCAGACCTCCAACGGCGTCCCGGCCTGCGCGATCCGCCCGTCCCGCATCACCACCACCCGGTCGGCCAGCGCGAAGGCCTCCCCCTGGTCGTGGGTCACGGCCAGCACGGTCGTCCCGAGCCGGGCGAACAGGCCCCGCAGCTCGACCACGAGCCGCTCCCGCAGCCCCCGGTCCAGCTGCCCCAGCGGCTCGTCCAGCATCAGCAGCCGCGGCGACGGCGCCAGCGCCCGGGCCAGCGCCACCCGCTGCTGCTCGCCCCCGGACAGGGAGGCCACCGCCCGGCCCTGCGCCCCGGGCAGCCCGACCAGCTCCAGCAACTCCGCGACGCGGGACCCGTACGCGCCCCGACCCGCGGCCCCCCGCATCCGCAGCCCGAACGCGACGTTCCCGCCGACGTCCCGGTGCGGGAACAGCTGGTGGTCCTGGAACATCAGGCCCACCCCCCGCCGGTGCACCGGCACCCCGGCCTGGTCCGCCCCGTCCAGCAGCACCCGCCCCCCGGACACCGGCTGGAGCCCGGCCACCACCCGCAACAGCGTGGACTTGCCGCTGCCGCTCGGCCCCAGCACGCACACGGTCTCGTGCTCGGCGACCTCCAGATCCACGGCGTCCACGGCGGCCCGCCCGCCGAAGCGGACCGACACCCCCTCCAGCCGGAGCAACGTCATCAGAACTCTCCCGAGGTCTTGTCGGGCCGCAGTCGCTCCAGCACCAGCAGGGACACCGCGCACACCAGCATCAAAATCGTGCTCAGGGCCATCGCCTGCCCGTAGTTCATCTCCCCCGCCCGCCCCAGCAGCCGGGTCACGGCCACCGGCAGCGTCGGCCGGTCCGGCCTCGCGATGAAGACGGTCGCCCCGAACTCCCCCAGGGACACGGCGAAGGCGAACCCGGCCGCGATCAGCAGCGCCCGCCACACCAGCGGCAGGTCCACCTCCCGCCACGCCCGCCACGGCGACGCGCCGAGCACCGCGGCCGCCTCCCGCAGCCTCGCGTCCACCGCGCGCAGCACCGGCAGCATGGTCCGTACGACGAACGGGACGCCCACCAGCGCCTGCGCCAGCGGTACCAGGATCCACGAGGTCCGCAGGTCCAGCGGCGGCTCGTCCAGAGTGATCAGGAAGCCGAAGCCCACCGTCACCGCCGACACCCCCAGCGGCAGCATCAGCAGCGCATCGAACCCGCGCACGAACCGGCCCGCGCGCCGGGTGAGCGCGCCCGCCGCGAGCCCCCCGACCACCAGGGCGATGGCCGTCGCTGCCAGCGCGTACTCCAAGGAGTTGCCGATCGACTCCAGCGGCGGCACCAGGAACGTGCCGGAGCCGACCTCCTCCAGTGCCCGGTAGAAGCCGAGCCCGTAGCCGCCGGGGGCGTCGAGGGAGCGTTCCACCAGCACGCCGAGCGGGAGCACGATCAGCACCGCCACCGTCAGCAGCACCCCGCCCAGCAGCGCCCGCTCCATGGGCCCGTGCGGCCGGTGCGCCGTCCGTCGGGGGTCCACCAGCCGCAGCGCGGTCTCCCGGCGGCGCACGGTCCGGGCGTGCACGGCCAGGACCAGGCCCATCGCCGCGAACTGGACCATGGTCAGCACGGCGGCCGTCGGGAGGTCCAGCAGCTGCGCCGTCTGCCGGTAGACCTCGACTTCCAGGGTGGAGTACGAGGGACCGCCCAGGATCTGCACGACACCGAAGGAGGAGAAGGTGAACAGGAACACCATCAGCGCCGCCGCGGCCACCGCGGGCGCCAGCGCGGGCAGCGTCACCCTGCGCCACGCCGCGAACCGCCCGGCGCCCAGCACCCGCGCGGCTTCTTCCTGCCGCGGGTCGAGCTGCGCCCAGAGTCCGCCGACCGTCCGCACGACGACGGCGTAGTTGAAGAAGACGTGCGCGAGCAGGATCGCCCAGACGGTGGTGTCGAGCCGGATCCCCCACAGTTGGTCGAGCAGCCCGTTGCGGCCGACCAGCGCGAGGAAGGCCGTACCGACCACCACGGTCGGCAGCACGAACGGAACGGTGACCACCGCCCGCAGCAGCCCTTTGCCCGGGAAGTCGAAGCGCGCGAAGACGTACGCGCCGGGGAGCGCGATCAGCAGCGTGAGCCCCGTCGAGGCGAGCGCCTGCCAGGTCGTGAACCACAGCACGTCGGCGATGTCGGGCCGGGCGAGCACCTCGCCGATGCGGCCGAACTGCCAGCCGGCGTCCGTCTTGAGGCCGCGCCCGACGATCGCGGCGACGGGATAGGCGAAGAACAGCCCGAAGAAGACGAGCGGGAGGGCCATCAGGGCGAACCCGACGACCGTGGCCCGCACGCCCTCTCCCGGGGTGTCGCGGACTACTTCACGACGAGCGAGGACCATGCCTTGACCCACTGCTCACGGTTCTTGGCGATGGTGTCCGGCGCGACGTTCTCCGGCTTGTCGATCACCACACCGTGCTTCGTGAACAGTTCCGGCAGCTTGGCGTCCTTGACCACCGGGTTCACGAACATCTGGAGCGGCATGTCCTCCTGGAACTTCTTGCCCAGCAGGAAGTCGAGGAGCGCCTTGCCGCCCGCCTCGTTCTTCGCTCCCTTGAGCAGGCCCGCGAACTCGACCTGGCGGAAGCACGTGCCGGTGGAGACGCCCGTGGGTGCCTCGGCCGGCTGCGGCTCGCCGTACAGGACCTCGACCGGCGGGCTGGAGGCGTAGGAGACGACCAGCGGCCGGTCGCCCTTGGCCTTCTTGCCGCCGGCGGAGCCGGAGAAGCGCTCGTTGTAGGCCTGCTCCCAGCCGTCGACGACCTCGACGCCATTGGCCTTGAGCTTGCTCCAGTAGTCCTTCCAGCCCTCGTCGCCGTACTTGCCGACGGAGGCGAGGAGGAAGCCGAGGCCGGGCGAGGAGGTCGCGGCGTTCTCGGTGACCAGCAGGTTCTTGTACTCGGGCTTGATCAGGTCGTCCAGCGTCTGCGGCGGGGCGAGCTTCTTGTCCGCGAAGTACTGCTTGTCGTAGTTGACGCAGATGTCGCCGGAGTCCACCGGGGTGACCCGGTGCTGCCCGTCCAGCACGAACTCGGGCTTGACCTCGCCGAGGCCCTTGGCTTCGTAGGGCGTGAAGATGCCGTTGTCGAGGGCGCGGGAGAGGAGCGTGTTGTCCACGCCGAAGAACACGTCGCCGCGCGGCGAGCCCTTGGTGAGGATCTCCTGGTTGAGCGCGGCGCCGGCGTCGCCGGACTTGAGCACCTTGACGGTGTAGCCGCTCTGCTGCTCGAACTCCTTGAGGACCGGCTCGCTCACGGCGAAGGAGTCGTGGGAGACGAGGGTGACGGTCTTGGACTTCGGCGCGTCGCTCGCGCCCGCCGCGGGCTTGTCCTTGCCGCCGCCACAGGCGCCGAGCGTGGTGACGCCCAGCGCTGTCACGAGCAGGGCGCCCGCGAACTTCTTGGTGGTGCTCACTGGTGAATTCCTCCTGGGATGTCCAGGAGAAGACGCGGCCCTGCCCGGCGCTCGGTGGAGCGGTCGCCGGGCAGGGCGCAACAGCTTGAGTGAATGACCGAACTTCCTACCCCGAATGACCGGGGCGAGGTTCAGAGGGTCTGCGGATGACGGTTACCGCACTCTCAGCGCTGTGGCGCTCCCCTGTCGGAATATGCAATTGGTTCGGCCACAGGGTACCCCGTGGCCGATCCGGCCCCCAGGAGAGTCCGCAGACCCTGCCAGCGGCCCCTAGCGCTCGGACGCGGCGAGCTGCCCGCACGCGCCGTCGATCTCCTGGCCGCGGGTGTCGCGCACGGTCACCGGAACACCGTGCCGGGCGATCGCCTCGACGAACGCCTTCTCGTCCTCGGGCCGCGAGGCGGTCCACTTCGAGCCGGGCGTCGGGTTCAGCGGGATGAGGTTGACGTGCACGCGCTTGCCCTTGAGCAGCCTGCCGAGCAGGTCGCCGCGCCAGGCCTGGTCGTTGATGTCGCGGATCAGGGCGTACTCGATCGAGACGCGGCGACCGGACTTCTCGGCGTACTCCCACGCCGCGTCCAGTACCTCGCGCACCTTCCAGCGGGTGTTCACCGGCACCAGGGTGTCGCGCAGCTCGTCGTCGGGGGCGTGCAGCGAGACGGCGAGGCGGCACTTGAAGCCCTCGTCGGCGAAGCGCAGCATGGCCGGGACCAGGCCGACGGTGGAGACGGTGATCCCGCGCTGCGAGAGGCCCAGGCCGTCGGGCTCCGGGTCGGTCAGGCGGCGGATGGCGCCGACGACGCGGTTGTAGTTGGCCAGCGGCTCGCCCATGCCCATGAAGACGATGTTCGAGAGCCGGGCGGGGCCTCCGGGGACCTCGCCGTCGCGCAGGGCGCGCATGCCGTCGACGATCTGGTGCACGATCTCGGCGGTCGACAGGTTCCGGTCGAGCCCGGCCTGGCCGGTGGCGCAGAACGGGCAGTTCATCCCGCAGCCGGCCTGGGAGGAGATGCACATGGTGACCCGGTCGGGGTAGCGCATCAGCACCGACTCGACGAGAGTGCCGTCGTGCAGCTTCCACAGGGTCTTGCGGGTGGTGTCGTCGTCGCACGAGATGTGCCGCACGACGCTCATCAGGTCGGGCAGCAGTTCCTGCTGGAGCTTCTCCCGCGAACCGGCCGGGATGTCGGTCCACTCGGCCGGGTCGTGGGCGTAGCGCGCGAAGTAGTGCTGTGAGAGCTGCTTGGCCCGGAACGGCTTCTCGCCGATCGCGGCGACCGCCTCGCGGCGTTCGGCCGGGGTCATGTCGGCGAGGTGCCGGGGCGGCTTCTTCGCTCCGCGAGGGGCGACGAAAGTGAGCTCTCCCGGAACGGGGCGGGCCATGGCGGGTACTCCTTGTAAGACGAAAGGCGCGCCGCAGAAGCAGCGCGCCTTTCAAGAGTAACCGCCCGGACCGACCCGGGGCCGTCGTACGTACGTCGACGCAGCTCAGCGGGGACTTCCCTGATGAACCGCCCGCAGGACGGAACCTCCGGGGGCCGCGATCAGCCGGTGCCGACGAACGCCGCGAGCAGCAGCCACACCACCGGGGCGGTCGGCAGCAGCGAGTCGAGCCGGTCCATGATGCCGCCGTGGCCGGGCAGCAGCGTGCCCATGTCCTTGATGCCCAGGTCCCGCTTGATCATCGACTCGCCGAGGTCGCCCAGGGTGGCGCTGACCGCGACGGCCAGGCCCAGCACCAGGCCCTGCCACCAGACGCCGTCGTCGATGAGGAACTCCATGCACAGCGCGCCGGCCGCCATCGCGAAGGCCACCGCGCCGACCAGGCCCTCGCGGGTCTTGCCGGGGCTGATGCGGGGGGCGAGCTTGGTCTTGCCGAAGCGCCAGCCCACCGCGTACGCCCCCGTGTCGCTGACCACGGTCAGCAGCAGGAAGGTGACGACCCGCTGGGGACCGTCGTCGGCGGTGAGCAGCATCGCCACGAAGGTCGCGAGGAACGGGACGTAGAACGCGGCGAACACGCCCGCCGTGACGTCCTTGAGGTAGTCCTCGGGCGGTTCGGTCATCCGCCAGACCAGTACCGCCAGGGCGGTCAGCGCCATCGCGACCCAGGCGCCCTCGGCCCCCCGGACGTATCCGGCGATGACCATGGCGGCGCCACCGACCGCGAGCGGTACGAGGGGCGCCTTGATGCCCTTCTTCTCCTGGAGCCGGGAGGTGAGCTCCCACAGACCGACGACGACCGCGACGACGATGACACCGACGAAGACGGCCTTGACGATGAAGAGCGAGGCGAAGATCACCGCTCCGAGGCCGACGCCGACCCCTATGGCGGCCCGCAGGTCCCGCCCCGCGCGCTTCTTCGGCGGCGGGGAGGCGTCCTGGGGTGCCTGGGAAGGCGGGGGCGGGGGGCTGGGCATGGGCTCCTGCGGCGGCGTCTCGGCGCGGAAGAGGGGGCCGCCGTCGGCGGCGACCCCCCGATCGCGTGCTTCCCGGTCGTCGAAGTCACGGCCGGCGGCATCGGGCACGATGGGCATGGGCCGAGTCTGCGGGCCCACCTGCGCATCGTATGCGGGACCCGCCGGAACGGGCTCCGGCTGCCAGGAAGAGTCGTTCATCAGACTTCGAGGAGCTCGGCTTCCTTGTGCTTGAGCAGCTCGTCCACCTGCGTGACGTACTTCGCGGTGGTGTCGTCGAGCTCCTTCTCGGCGCGGCGCACCTCGTCCTCGCCGGACTCCTTGTCCTTGACGAGCTTGTCGAGGGCGTCCTTCGCCTTGCGGCGGATGGAGCGGATCGAGACCTTGGAGTCCTCGGCCTTGGTGCGCGCGACCTTGACGTACTCCTTGCGGCGCTCCTGCGTCAGCTCGGGGAAGGTCACCCGGATGATGCGGCCGTCGTTGCTCGGGTTGACGCCGAGGTCGGAGTCGCGGATGGCCTGCTCGATGTTGCGCAGCGCGGACGCGTCGAACGGCGTCACGACGGCCATGCGCGGCTCGGGCACCGCGAAGGAGGCGAGCTGGTTGATGGGCGTGATGGCACCGTAGTAGTCCGCCACGATCTTGTTGAACATCGCCGGGTGCGCACGGCCCGTGCGAATCGCGGCGAAGTCTTCCTTGGCGACGACGACGGCCTTCTCCATCTTCTCCTCGGCCTCGAGGAGGATTTCTTCGATCACCACGTGCTCCTGCATGTCAGATATGGATGGTTCAGGCGGGGCGGGCCGGCCGGGCCGGTCCGCTGCGGGGGGCCCGCGGCCGAGGTCAGACCCGGGTGCCCTGGTCGCTCACGAGCGTGCCGATCTTCTCACCCTTGACGGCGCGGGCGATATTGCCCTCGGCGAGGAGCTCGAAGACCAGGATCGGCAGCCGGTTGTCGCGGCACAGCGTGATGGCGGTGGCGTCGGCGACCTTGAGGTCCCGGGACAGCACCTCGCTGTACTCCAGGGCGTCGAACTTCACCGCGTCGGGGTTGGTCTTCGGGTCGGAGTCGTAGACGCCGTCGACGCCGTTCTTGCCCATGAGCAGGGCTTCCGCGTCGATCTCCAGGGCGCGCTGGGCGGCCGTGGTGTCGGTGGAGAAGTACGGCATGCCCATGCCGGCGCCGAAGATGACGACGCGGCCCTTCTCCAGGTGCCGCACGGCACGCAGCGGGATGTACGGCTCCGCGACCTGGCCCATCGTGATGGCGGTCTGGACGCGGCTGTCGATGCCCTCCTTCTCCAGGAAGTCCTGGAGCGCGAGGCAGTTCATCACCGTGCCGAGCATGCCCATGTAGTCGGAACGGGCACGGTCCATGCCGCGCTGCTGGAGCTCGGCGCCGCGGAAGAAGTTGCCGCCGCCGATGACGATCGCGATCTCCGCGCCGTCACGGACCACGGCAGCGATCTCACGCGCGATGGCGTGCACGACGTCAGGGTCGACGCCCAGCCCGCCGCCGCCGGAGAAGGCCTCGCCCGACAGCTTCAGCATGAAGCGGCGGCCCTTCTTGTCGTGGTCGCTCTTGTCGTCGGAAGCGGTGTGGGGGTCCACGCCCTGATTCATGGGATCTCCTCGTGCACATACGAAGAAGGCCATTGCCGGTGGGTCCTCGCGGTTCCCTCTACGGCAATGGCCTCCTCGTCAGATCTGCGGTCGCCCTGCGCGAACGCGGACGACTGCCTCAGACCCTACCGGGGTCCGGTGTCCGTCGCGTACGGACGGACTCAGATGCCGACCTTGATGCGGGTGAAGCGCACCAGCTTGACACCGGCCTCGTCCAGGATCTTCTGGACGGACTTCTTGTTGTCCAGCGCGTACGGCTGGCCGAGCAGCGTGGCTTCCTTGAAGAAGCCGTTGACGCGACCCTCGACGATCTTCGGCAGGGCGGCCTCGGGCTTGCCCTCCGCGCGGGTGGTCTCCTCGGCGACGCGACGCTCGCTCTCGACGACCTCGGCCGGGACGTCCTCCTTGGAGAGGTACTTCGGCGCGAAGGCGGCGATGTGCTGGGCGATGCCCTTGGCCAGGTCGGCGTCGGCCTTGTCCAGCTCGACCAGGACACCGATCTGCGGGGGCAGGTCGGGCATGGTGCGGTGCATGTACGCGGAGACGAAGGCACCCTGGTACTGCGCGAAGCGGTCCAGGACGATCTTCTCGCCGAGGTTGGCGTTGGCCTCGTCCACGAACGCCTGGACGGTCTGGCCGGGCTTGATCTCGGAGGCGAGCAGCGCCTCGATGTCCGCCGGGTTGGTGGCGGCCACGTGCTGGGCCAGCTCGTCGGCGACGGCGAGGAACTTCGGGCTCTTCGCGACGAAGTCGGTCTCGCACTTGAGCTCGAGCAGGACGCCGGAGGTGTTGTCGGCGGCGATGAGGGAGGCGACGGCGCCGTTCTCGGCGGAGCGGCCCTCGCGCTTGGCAACGCCCTTGAGGCCCTTGACGCGCAGGATCTCGTTGGCCTTCTCGACGTCGCCGTCGGCCTCGACGAGCGCGTTCTTGCAGTCCAGCATGCCGGCGCCGGTGAGCTCGCGGAGCTTCTTGACGTCAGCGGCGGTGTAGTTCGCCATGAGTCTTGGATTCTCTCTCGAAGTCGTAGATCCAGGGTGAGCGGCGGAGGAGGCGCGCTCGTGGCGCGGCTCCCCCGCCGTCATCGTCCGTGCTGCGAGTGCCCGGCGCGTGAACGCCGGGCGCTCTCAGTGGGTCAGGCCTGCTCGGCGTCGGCGGCCGGAGCCTCGACGACGGCCTCGGCCTCGGCGGCCGGAGCCTCAGCGGCCGGAGCCTCAGCGGCGGCCTCGGCCGGAGCGGCCTCGGCGGCCGGCTCGTCGGCCTTCTTCTCGCCCTCGAGCAGGTCGCGCTCCCACTCGGCGAGCGGCTCGGCGGCGGCCTTCTCGCCCGGCTTCGAGTCACCGGTCGCAGCGCCGGAGCGGGCGATGAGGCCCTCGGCGACGGCGTCGGCGATCACGCGGGTGAGCAGGGTGACGGAGCGGATCGCGTCGTCGTTGCCCGGGATCTTGTAGTCGACCTCGTCGGGGTCGCAGTTGGTGTCGAGGATCGCGACGACCGGGATGTGGAGCTTGCGCGCCTCACCGACGGCGATGTGCTCCTTCTTGGTGTCGACGATCCAGACGGCGCTGGGGACCTTCGACATCTCGCGGATACCACCGAGGGTCTTCTCCAGCTTGATCTTCTCGCGGGAGAGGACCAGGAGCTCCTTCTTGGTGAGACCCGAGGCGGCGACGTCCTCGAAGTCGATCGCCTCAAGCTCCTTGAGACGCTGCAGGCGCTTGTAGACGGTGGAGAAGTTGGTGAGCATGCCACCGAGCCAGCGCTGGTTGACGTACGGCATGCCGACGCGCGTCGCCTGCTCGGCGATCGCTTCCTGCGCCTGCTTCTTGGTACCGACGAACATGATGGAGCCACCGTGCGCGACGGTCTCCTTCACGAACTCGTAGGCGCGGTCGATGTACGACAGCGACTGGAGCAGGTCGATGATGTAGATGCCGTTGCGCTCGGTGAAGATGAAGCGCTTCATCTTCGGGTTCCAGCGACGGGTCTGGTGACCGAAGTGGACGCCGCTTTCCAGCAGCTCCCGCATCGTTACGACGGCCATGGCCATCTCCTTGTTTTCTCGGTTTTGGTTCCTGACGCCCCGACGCGCCCTGCCCCCGAAGAAGGGACCGAGAGGCGCTCTCACCTGGCCTGACGGGCCGGTGCTGGGGCGTGCGAAGTCGACCCGGTGACCCGGATCGCCACAAGAAGTGTACGGGACCCGGCGGTATGCCGGGTGACGCGCTTGTCCACACCGTCCGGGTTGTCCACAGGCCCGGGCGCCGCCCCGGGGCGGCGCGGGACGCTGTCCCGCATGACGACACTGCTGCTCACCCTGCTCGTGGCGCTGTCCCAGGCGCTCACCCCCGCCGTCCGCCCGCTGCCCCCACCCCTGGTGGTGGCGCGGTGGTGGGACCCGCCCCCGACGCCGTACGCGGCCGGTCACCGCGGGGTGGACCTGGCGGCGCCCGTGGGGGCGCGGCTGCGCGCCGTGGGGCCGGGCCGGGTGTACTACGCGGGGCCGGTCGCGGGGCGCGGGGTGCTCTCCCTGACCCTTCCGGGTGGCCTGCGCACCACGTACGAGCCGGTCCGGCCGCTGGTGGCGGAGGGCGAGGAGGTCACGACGGGCCAGGTGGTGGCGGTCCTGACGGAGGGTGCCCACTGCCCGGAGCCCTGCCTGCACTGGGGTCTGCTGGCGGGCGAGAGCTACCTCAACCCGCTGGCCCTGCTCCCGCGCCCGACGCCGAGGCTGCTCCCCACGTCGCCGCCGGCCGGCTGAGGTCCGCGCGGTTCAGCGGCGGGGCAGTCAGCCCCGGACGCCGCGCAGGGCCATCGCGACGGCCGCTCGCGTCACCACGCCCGGATCCTCGGCGGCGCCGAGCTCGATCCGCCGGACCGCCGCGTCCACGACTCCCTGCAGCAGCATCGCGGCCAGTTTCGGCTCCGCCTGGCCGAGGGCGGCCAGCGCCTCGACGACCATCGCGACCAGTCCGCCGTGCGCCGCTCGGATCTTCTCCCGCGCGCCGGCGTCCAGCTCGCTGGCGGAGATCGCCACCACCGCCCGGTGGCGCCGGTCCCCGACCAGCCCGAGCTGGCTGCGGACGTAGGCCTCGATCTTCGCCTCGGGCGTCGGGGCCGCTTCCATCGCCGCTTCGATCTCGGCTGCCCAGACGGGGAAGTCCACCGCGCACAGCTCTTCCACGACCGCCGCGCGGGAGCGGAAGTACTCGTACACGGAGGACCGGGCGAGCCCGGTGCGCTGGGCCAGGGCGGGGAAGGTCAGGGCCTCCGTACCGCCTTCGGACAGCAGGGAACGGGCGGCGTCCAACAGGGCGTCGCGCTGCATCGACCGGTGCTCGGCCACGGAGGCCGCTCGAATCCTTGGCACCCGACCACTCTACGGAGCAACGGCCTTGGGGACACCGGTCATCGGCGCACGGATGTGGCCGGTCGTGCGCCCGGCCGCGCCCGGTCCTGCCGCCGTCACCGGCCCACGTCCGCGAGCTTGGCCCGCAGCTGGAGCACGGACTTGGTGTGGATCTGGCTGACCCGGCTCTCGGTGACGCCGAGCACGTTGCCGATCTCGGCGAGGGTGAGGCCCTCGTAGTAGTAGAGGGTGACGACCGTCTTCTCCCGCTCCGGGAGCGTGTTGATCGCCCGGGCCAGGAGTCTGCGCAGCTCGCGGTCCTCGGCCACCTCCACCGGGTCGTCGGCGGCGTGGTCCTCCAGGGTGTCCATCAGCGAGAGCCGGTCGCCGCCCTCGCCGCCGACGTGCAGCAGCTCCTCCAGGGCGACCACGTTCGCCAGCGACAGCTGACTGAACACGGTGTGGAGCTCCTCCACCCCGATCCCCATCTCCCCGGCCACCTCGTGCTCGGTCGGGGTGCGCCGCAGCTGGGCCTCCAGCGTGGCGTACGCGCGCTCCACGGCCCGCGCCTTCTGCCGGACCGAGCGGGGGATCCAGTCCAGCGCCCGCAGTTCGTCGATCATCGCGCCGCGGATGCGGGTGATGGCGTACGTCTCGAACTTGATGGACCGCTCGATGTCGAACTTCTCGATGGCGTCGATGAGGCCGAAGACGCCCGAGGAGACGAAGTCGGCCTGCTCGACGTTGGGCGGCAGGCCCACGCTGACCCGGCCCGCCACGTACTTCACCAGCGGCGAGTAGTGCAGGATCAGCTGCTCCCGCAGCCGCTCGTCACCCGAGTCCTTGTACGAGCGCCACAGCACCTCCAGGGACGAGGGCGCGGTGGACCGCACACTGCCGCCGCGGGCAGCGGGGGGCACCGCAGCGCGGTCAGACCCTGAGGTGTGCTGGGGCATGCTTCGCCTTTGCCGGAGCCGGATTCCTTGGGAGCGTAGCGTGACGGAAGTGTCGCGGTGCGCGAAGAGTACGGGATGGCGCGGGGCCGCAGGAGCGCCCCGAACGGCGCGGGCGGGCCGGGACCGGCGCCTGGCGCACGGTCCCGGCAACCACCCCCGGGAAGACCGCGTCTCTCATCGGCGTCACTCTTTCACCGGAACGCCCCAGGTCAACGACCGCCTCGCCGGGTGCCACCGGTTCGAGTGCCTCCCCGGGGCATGCGCGCGGTCAACTGCCAGGCGTCGCCCTGCCGTTCGACGAACCCCAGAGAGTGAAGTTCGTACAGTCTGCCGATGACTTCATCGGTGCCGGTGCCGGCGGCGAGGGCCACCTCCTCCAACTGCGCGGGGCGGCCCGCCGGGAGGGCTTCGAGCACGCGGGCGGCGGCCGGGTCCAGCAGGTCCCGGGGGAGCACCGGGCCCCGCCGTTCGGGAGCCAGCTCCCCCATGTCGCCGACCAGCTCGACCACCTCGGCCGCGTCCGTGACGAGTACCGCCTCACCGCGCAGCAGTTCGTGGACCCCGGCCGACAGGGAGCTGGTCGCGGGGCCCGGGACGCCCATCGTGAAGCGCCCCAGCTCCCGGGCCCGCCTGGCGGTGACCAGGGAGCCGCTGCGCACGGCCGCCTCCACGACCACCGTGCCCCTGGTGAGGGCGGCGATGACCCGGTTGCGCAGGACGAACCGGCTCGGGGTGGGGTGAGTGCCGGGCGGCAGCTCGCCCAGCACCAGACCCTGGCCCGCGATCCGGCCGAGCAGCCCGGCGTGCCCGCGCGGGTAGGCCACGTCCGCCCCGCAGGCCAGCACCGCGACCGTGGCCCCGCCCGAGGCGAGGGCCCCGCGGTGGGCCGCGCCGTCGATCCCGTAGGCCGCCCCGGAGACCACCACCCAGCCGCGTTCGGCGAGACCCGCCGCCAGGGTCTGCGCCATGTGGGCCCCGTACGGGGTGCAGGCCCGGGCCCCGACCACGGAGACCGAGCGCAGGGCCCAGGTGCGCAGGTCCGCCCCGCCGCGTACCCACAGCCCGACCGGCCGGGCGTCACCGAGGTCGTCCAGCTGCGTCGGCCACTGCGCCGACCCGGGGCAGATGAACCGCACTCCCGCCTCGGCGGCCTGCGCGAGGTCGCGCCGCGGATCGGCGAGGGCGGCCCGTCTGCGGTATCCGGCGAGCCGCTCCGGCCCCACCCCCGCCGGACGCCGCTCCCCCGGCCGGGGATCGGCCCCGGTCAGCAGCCGTATCAGGCCCACCGCGCCGAACTCCCGCAGCCAGCGCCCGCCGCGCTCGTCCCCGGGCTCCAGCACCCGGGTCAGCGCGGCCCGCGCCAACACCTCCGCCCCCTCCTCACCGCCTTCCCAAGCCCCCGCCGCCGCACCGGCTTCCCAAGCCCAAGCCCCCGCCGCACCGCCTTCCCAAGCCCCCGCCGCTCCCCGCACCCCGGGCTCACCGCCCGGCCCCGGCTCCACCGGGCCCCGTGGTCCGGGTCCGGCATCCGGTGCCGCACCTGCGAGCGGTCCCGGCTCGCCACCCCGCCCCGCCGCACCCGGGCCGGCGGGACCGGGTTGCCGTGCACCAGGCTCCTCACCCGGTCCCGGCCCTCCCGGCGGCTCCGCGGGGGTCATGACTGCACCGCCATCGCCAGCGTCGCCCCGCGGGCGATCCCGGTGCGCAGCTCCAGCGCGACGGCCACGTCCAGCGCGTCCGGGCGTTCGTTGCCGCGCAGGTCGGCCACGGTCCAGGCCACCCGCAGCACCCGGTCAAGCCCCCGCGCCGTGAGCAGTCCCCGCTCCATGTCCCGCTCGGCCTGGGCCAGCGCGCCCGGGGCGGCCTGCCACCGGGTCCGCAGCTCCTGCCCGGGCACCTCGCAGTTGAGCCGCCACGGGGTGCCGTCGAGCCGGGCGGCGGCCCGGTCCCGGGCTTCACGGACCCGCTCGGCGACCACCGCGCTGGCTTCGCCCCGGCCGCCGCGCCCCAGCAGGTCGGAGCGGGTGACGGGCTCCACCTCGACGCGCAGGTCGACGCGGTCGAGCAGCGGCCCGGACAGTCTCGCCTGGTAGCGCCGGACCACCGAGGCCGGGCATTCGCAGCCGGACCCTTGGAGCGTGTGCCGCCCGCACGGGCACGGGTTGGCGGCGAGGACCATCAGGAAGCGGGCCGGCAGCCTCACCACCCCGGCCGCCCGGGCGATGACCACGTGCCCCGCTTCGAGGGGCTGGCGCAGCGCGTCCAGCGCCTTCGAACCGAACTCGGCGGCCTCGTCGAGGAACAGCACGCCCCGGTGGGCCAGGGAAACCGCCCCCGGCCTCGGCACCCCCGCCCCGCCTCCGACCAGGGACTGCATGGTCGCGGAGTGGTGCGGGGCGCAGTAGGGCGGCCGGACGAGCAGGGGTTCACCGGGCGGCAGGATTCCCGCGACCGAGTGGACGGCCGTGACCTCGAGGGAATCCTGTCGGGTGAGCGGCGGCAGGATCCAGGGCAGCCGCTCGGCGAGCATCGTCTTGCCCGCGCCCGGAGGCCCGCTGAGGAAAAGGTGGTGTCCCCCCGAGGCCGCCACCTCCAGGGCCCGGCGGGCCGCGTGCTGCCCGGCGACATCGGCGAGGTCCGGGAGATCGGGGCCGTCCCCGCCGCCACCGCGGGAGATGCCGGTGCCGAGTCCCGCGCCCGGGACGAGCAGCCCGGCCAGCATCGGGTCGGGGCGCCCTGCGGCCGGATCCTCCTCCTCGGGAACGACCCCGTCGGTCAGGACCGCGATCAGCTGCCGCAGGCTCCGTACGCCGAGCACCGACACGTCCGGGACGAGCATCGCCTCGGCCGCGCACTGCTGCGGCACCACCACCTGCCGGTACCCGGCCTCGGCGGCGGCCAGTACGGCGGGCAGGACGCCCCGCACGGGCCGCACCCGCCCGTCCAGCCCGAGTTCCCCGATGAGGACGAGATCGGCGATGGCGCCCGGCTCGACCACCTCGGCGGCCCCCAGGACGGCTGCCGCCACAGCCAGGTCGAAGCCCGCTCCGGACTTTGGTACGGAGGCCGGGCTGAGTCCCACCGTGAGCTTCTTCTGCGGCCAGGGGGCGCCGGAGTTGACCACGGCGGCCCGCACCCGGTCCCGGCTCTCGACCAGCGTCTTGTCGGGCAGCCCCACCAGGGTGAAGGCCGCGACGCCGGGCTCCAGGTCGGCCTGGACCTCGACCAGCACGCCCTCGACCCCCACCAGGGCCACCGAGCAGGCCCGCGCGAACCCCATCAGGCCGCCCCCCTGACGTGCTCCACCACGGGCGCACCGCGCCGCGGCAGCAGGATCCCGACGAGGTCGATCCGCACCCCGCCCGGCGGTGGCCCCCCGTGATCGGCGAGCCAGCGCCCGGCGAGCCGGCGCAACCGCTCCGCCTTGCCGGGCCGGACGGCTGCCATGGGGTGCTCGAACACCTCCCGCCCGGCGGCCCCCGCCCTGCGCGTCTTCACCTCGCACACGACGACGCAGTCACCGTCCCGCGCGACGATGTCGATCTCCCCGCTGCGGCATCGCCAATTCCGGGCGATCACCGTCATCCCGGACTCGGTGAGCCGCCGCACCGCGAGGTCCTCGCCGTACCGGCCCAATGCCTGCTGTGCCACGCTCTTCGCGTTCATCCGGCACCACCTCCGGCACCGACGATCCCGTGCCCCCGCCCCCCGCGTGGATCTTGGTGGACAACCGTGGCGTTGTGGAAAACCCGGTCACCCTCGCGGGTGAGCCGGGTCTTCGGGCCGGTCAGCTCCCGGGAAGTTCGAGGTCGCTCTTGTTGAGCTCCTCGATGTTCACGTCCTTGAAGGTCAGCACGCGCACCTGCTTGACGAAGCGGGCCGGACGGTACATGTCCCAGACCCAGGCGTCAGCCATGGTGACCTCGAAGAAGACCTCCCCCTGGACCGAGTGCACCTGCATCTCGTAGTCGTTGGTGAGGTAGAAACGGCGTTCCGTCTCGATCACGTACTTGAACAGACCGACGACGTCGCGGTACTCCCGATAGAGCTTCAGCTCCATCTCGGTCTCGTACTTTTCGAGGTCCTCGGCACTCATGGCATGTTCCCCTTCAGCCGTGCGTCCCCCTATTGTGCGCCAGAGCCCCGAGCCCCTAAACGATTTCGGGGGCCAGGACCACCGGCGCACCCGGAGGACCGTCGTCGAGCAGCGTACGGAGCAACCCGGCGAGTCTGGTCGGGTACACCGTCTCACGTGCCGACAGAAGTTCCTCGGAGGTCCACCACCTCGCTCCCGTGACGGTGCGCCGCTCCAGCTCCGTGAACCCGGTCGTCTCCGTCGCGGTCCGGGTCGTGCGGGCGAGGAAGTACCACTCGTCCTGCTCCCAGCGCCGCCCGTCGAAGGGGAAGGCGCAGTACCGCTGCCACAGCACCGGCCCCAGTTCCACTTCGGTGATGCCGGTCTCCTCCGCGAGCTCCCGCAGCGCGGCCTCCGCACGCGTCTCGGCGCCCTCCACCCCGCCGCCCGGGGTGAACCACCAGTCGTTCGCGGGGTCGCCCGGCTCGAAGCCGTGCAGCAGCAGGATCCGGTCCCGCGGGTCCAGGAGGACGACCCGGGACACCTTGCGGGCCCCGTCAGCGGGCATCGACGCGCTCCCGCCTCCGTCCGCGCCCCAGCACCCGCGTGAGGGGCCCGTAGGCGGCCCCCAGGAGCACCAGGGCGGCCCCGGCCACCACTGCGGCCAGCTGGAGGCGCAGCGGCCCGGGCCGGGAGGTCCCGCCGGGGAGCGCGGCGTAGGTGCCGGGCCGCTCCACCATCGCCATCGACGGCCACGCCAGCGCGTCGACCCGGGCGCTGACCGCCGAGCGGGCCACGGTCCCCTGCCCGCTCTCCTGGAGGTGGGCGCGGGAGTCCAGCGAACCCGCCCGGTGGTCACCGAGCAGGAAGAGGTTGCCGTCGGGGACCTTCACCTCGAAGGTGGTGTCGGATGCGCCTCCGGGCACGGGTACGGTCGCCGCATCCAGCGGGGTGAGCCGGGCGTCGTCGAGGTAGGGCTCGTCCAGCTCCCTGCCGTTGACCGTGAGCTTGCCGCCGGTGCCGCAGCACTTCACGGTGTCGCCGCCGACCGCGACCACCCGCTTGACCATGGGCGAGTCACTCCACATGGAATCGGTGAAGATGACGACGTCACCACGGTGCACCTGGTCGCCGTCGATCCGCTGTGCGAGCACCCGGTCGCCGGGCCGCACGGTCGGCACCATCGAGTCGGTCGGCACCGTGTACGGCTGGTACGTCAGCGCGCCCCAGACGAAACCGCCGAGGAAGAGCACGAAGCCGACGGCCACGGCGATTCCCGACAAGACGTTGCCGAGACCGCCGTGGCCCTTGCCGCCACCCCGTATGACCTGTGTACCGCTCGCTCTTGTTCCGCCCATTGCAGCAGCCCCCACACTCGGGATCGTCGACCTGGGCGGCACCCTACCCGGCGGTACTACCGCCGGTCAGCTCCGGCCGGTCAGCTTCCGCCTGCGCCACAGGACGACGGGAACCGCGCCCGTGAGCCCCAGGGCCGCCGGCCCGAGTCCGACCGGCGCCAGTCCCGAGGCGTCGAGGCCGAGTGCGGCGGCCTTGGCCTGGTTGCCGATGCCCGGCTGGTCGAAGGTGTCCGGGACGGGGAGGGTCGCCCAGCGGGTGACGGGCCACGCGACCACCACGGCCCGGCCGACGACGTCCTTGACCGGGACGAAGCCCTGGGTGGAGTCCTGCATGTGGTAGCGGGAGTCCTGGGAGTTCTGACGGTGGTCTCCCATCACCCAGATCTTGCCCTTGGGGACGGTGATCGGGCCGAACGGGGCGTCGTCACACGGGGTGTTGCCGGGGTAGATGTACGGCTCGTCCAGCTCCTTGCCGTTGACGACGACCGGTCCGCCCCGCTTGCACTCGACCGTGTCACCGCCGATGGCGATGGTCCGCTTGATCAGGTCCTTCTCCTCGGCGGACGGCATGAGGCCGATCCAGCTGAGGGCCTTCTGCGCGAAGTTCGGCTCCGGGGTGGCCTCGCCCGCGAGCCAGTTGGCGGGGTCGTGGAAGACCACGACCTCACCGCGCTCGGGCTCCGAGCCGAACCACGGGGTCAGCTTGTCCACGAGCACCCGGTCACCGCGCTGGAGGGTGTTCTGCATCGACTCCGACGGGATCGAGAACGCCTGTACCAGGAAGGTCTTGATCAGCAGGGCCAGCAGCAGGGCGATGCCGATGAGGAGCGGCAGCTCCTTCCAGAACGAGCGCTGGGGTCGCGCCCCGGCACCGCCCTTCTCGGACTCGCTTTCGACGCCGTCCTCCGGCCGCTCGGCACCCTCGTCGCGTCCGGACCGCGCGCCTACCGCCACATCCCCCACATCCACTCCCTCAATCGGATTCGCCGCCCGCGCCGGTACGGACACGGGCCCTCCCCTCCCTTAACGAGCGGGAGTTCCCTAAGGCGCGGGAGACCGAGGACACACTATGCGAACGGCGTGCCCCGACGCCGTCCACCGCGTCCGCGCCGTCCGCGCCGCGCCTGATCGGGCACCGTGCGGAAGGTCGCGGGCTGCTCCAGCTGCCGCCAGTGGGCGTAGGGCCAGGCGATCACCACGGCCCGTCCCACCACTCCGTTCTCGTCGATCGTGCCCTGGAAGCCCTCGTCGAGGTGGTAGCGGGAATCGGCCGAGTTGGCCCGGTGGTCGCCCATCACGAAGAGCCGGCCCCGCGGCACCTTCACTTCGAACCGGATCTCCGACGGGGCGTTGCCCGGGTTCACGTACGGCTCATCCAGCGGCGTTCCGTTGACGGTGATCCGCCCCCGGGAGTCGCAGCACGTGACGGTGTCGCCGCCGACGCCGATGACCCGCTTGATCAGGTCCTGTTCGTTCGCCGAGGGCAGCAGTCCGATGAAGGTCAGGGTCTGCTTGATCTGCTTGACGACGACCGGGTCCTTGCCCGGCCGGGCCGCCTCTCCCTTGAGCCAGCCGCCCGGGTCCTTGAACACCACCACGTCGCCCCGCTCCACCTTGGAGCCGAACCACGGCGTGAGCTTGTCGACCAGGACCCGGTCGCCGATCCGGATCGTCTGCTCCATGGAGCCCGACGGGATGAAGAAGGCCTGCACCAGGAAGGTCTTGAGGAGCAGGGCGATGCACAGCGCGACCACCACCAGCAGGGGCAGTTCCCCCGCCCTGCGGGTCCGTCTGCGCCGGCGGACCCGGCGCGCCAGCCGGCGCCGCTCGGCCCGGCCGCCCTCCGGCTGCGGCGGCGCCTCGACGACCTCGGGCTCCGGCTCCGGCTCGGGGTCCCGCTCGCTGCCCCGCCGGCCTCTCGGCCGCCCCCGGCTACCCATGTCCGCCCCCCGCGGTCCCCGCCGCGCCCCAGCGCGACACGGGCCAGCCGATCCAGTCGGCCCGCCCGATCACCTTGTCCACCGGCACCATCCCCCCGCCCGGCTCGCCCAGGTGGTCCCGGGAATCCCTCGACTGGGACCGGTGATCGCCCATGACCCACAGGGTCCCAAGGGGCACGACGATCCGGAAGGGCACCTTCGAGGAGGTGTCGCCCGGATAGAGGTACGGCTCCTCCACCGGAACCCCGTTCACCTTCATGCGGCCGTTCTCGTCGCAGACCACGTCGTCGCCGCCGACGCCCACGACCCGCTTCACGAAGTCGGTGTCGGACGGCTCCGCCAGCCCGAGGACCGAGGCCGCGTCATGCAGGGCGGAGCCGATCGGATCGCCCTGCGGTCCCTCCGGGACGAACGAGCCGGTGCCGTCGAAGACGACCACGTCCCCGCGCTTCGGCTGGTCGCCGAAACGGTACGCCAGCTTGTTGACCAGCACCCGGTCGCCGACGCGGAGCGTCGGCTCCATCGACCGGCTCGGGATCAGGAAGGGCTGCACGACGAAGTTGCCGAGCACCAGCACGAAGACCGTGCAGGCCAGCCCCAGCAGCCCGGCCCGCCGCCAGGTCAGCCCGCGCGGGGCCAACGCACGGCGCGGCCGCCCCTCCCCCTCGTCGGGGGAAGGGCGGCCGCGCTGGGTGAGCTCTGCTTCGGTGTCCATCGTGGGGGAGCCTATCCGGCCGCCCCCTGGACCCGGAGGGGAGATCAGCGGTCGCGCTTCTCCTTGATCTTCGCGGCCTTGCCGCGGAGCTCACGGAGGAAGTACAGCTTGGCGCGACGCACGTCACCGCGGGTGACGACCTCGATCTTCTCGAAGATCGGGGAGTTCACCGGGAAGGTGCGCTCGACGCCGACGCTGAACGAGACCTTGCGAACGGTGAAGGTCTCGGAGACGCCAGAGCCCTGGCGACGGATGACAACACCCTTGAACTGCTGGATACGGGAGCGGTTGCCCTCGATGACGCGGACGTGCACGTTGATCGTGTCACCCGGGCGGAAGGCCGGGACGTCGGAGCGGATCGAGGCGGCGTTGACGCCATCGAGCAGGTGAGACATGTTCTTCGTCTGCTTTCTTCGCACGACGCCACAGGCCGCCGGTGCGGATATCCGTAGAGAATTCGGGAGCTGTGCCCTCTCGCGTACGACGGTCCCCCTGTGGCAGGGGCGTACGCGAGCACACAGCAGCCGCCTATTCTTCCACGGTCTGCGGCCTACGCCAAAATCGGCCGTCGGGGGTCGGCTTCCAGCCCAGGAGACTCAGCATCTCGCGGTCCTTCTTGTCGAAGGCGGAGGCCTCGCAGCGCTCGATCAGGTCGGGCCGGTTGCGTGCCGTCCTGCGGAAGGCCTCGTCCCGCCGCCATCGGGCGATCTTGCCGTGGTGCCCGCTCAGCAGGACGTCGGGGATGCCCCGGCCGCGCCACTGCGGGGGCTTGGTGTAGACGGGCCCCTCCAGCAGGTTCGCCATCTCACCGGGAGCGAAGGAGTCGTCCCGGTGCGATTCGGCGTTGCCGAGCACCCCGGGCAGCAGCCGGGCCACGGCCTCGGTGACGACCAGTACGGCCGCCTCGCCGCCCGCCAGGACGTAGTCACCGATGGAGACCTCGTACACCGGCATCCGCGTCGCGTACTCGTCCATGACCCGGCGGTCGATGCCCTCGTACCGGGCCGGGGTGAAGATCAGCCACGGGCGTTCCGACAGTTCGACGGCCAGTTCCTGGGTGAACGGGCGCCCGCTGGGCGTCGGGACGACCAGGACCGGACCGTGGGCGCCGGCCTCGTACCCGTCGGCCAGCGCCGCGTCCAGGGCCTCGCCCCACGGTTCGGTCTTCATGACCATGCCGGGGCCGCCGCCGTAGGGGGTGTCGTCCACCGTGTTGTGGCGGTCGTACGTCCACTCCCGCAGGTCGTGGACGTGGACGTCGAGCTGGCCGCGCGCCCGCGCCTTGCCGACGAGGGAGACGTTCAGCGGCTCCAGGTACTCGGGGAAGATCGTGACGACGTCGAGACGCATCAGGCGTCGTCCCCGGCGGCCTCGGCCTCTTCGTCACGGCCGGAGACGACCTCGGCGCGGTCGTCGATCAACCCGGGCGGCGGCGTGATCACGCAGCGCTGCTCCTCCAGGTCGATCTCGGCGACGATCTCCTCCACGAAGGGGATCATCACCTCGCTGCCGTCGGGCCGTTCCACGATGAAGAGGTCCTGCGAGGGCAGGTGCGAGATCTCGGTGATCCGGCCGATCCCGGTACCGTCCGCCAGCACTACGTCCAGGTCCATCAGCTGGTGGTCGTAGTACTCGTCCTCCTCCTCGGGAAGCTCCGCGGGGTCCACCTCGGCGATGAGCAGGATGTTGCGCAGCGCCTCGGCACCGGTGCGGTCCTTGACGCCCTCGAAGCGCAGCAGCAGCCGCCCGCTGTGCACCCGGCCCGTCTCGATGGTCAGCGGGCCCGCCGACGCGGGCTCCGTCTGGAGCACCGCGCCCGGTCCGAGCCGCAGTTCGGGCTCGTCGGTCCGCACCTCGACGGTGACCTCACCCTTGATCCCGTGGGCGCGGCCGATCCGCGCGACTACCAGCTGCACTGTCTTGTCTCCTGTTCAGACGACGACGGGCCGGGGCGGGCGCATTCGCCCTCCCCGGCCCGTGCCGGTGGTTCAACTCTTCAGCGGACCTGGTCCACGTCGACGAGGTCGACGCGGATCCCCCGCCCGCCGATCGCGCCCACGACGGTACGCAGCGCACGCGCGGTGCGGCCGTTGCGGCCGATCACCTTCCCGAGGTCGTCCGGGTGGACCCGGACCTCGAGCACCTGTCCGCGGCGCAGGTTGCGCGAGGCGACCTGCACTTCGTCGGGGTTGTCCACGATGCCCTTCACGAGGTGCTCAAGAGCCTCCTCGAGCATGATCAGGCCTCGGTCGACTCGGCGGCGGCCTCAGCCTCGTCCGCCTTCTTGTCGGCCTTCTTCGCCTTCTGGGTGATGGCCTCGCCCTTGCCCTCGCCGATGCCCTCGAGGGCCTTGGCGAACTCGTCGAAGGAGCGACGCTTGCTCTCCTTCGTCTCCGGCTGGAGCAGCGGCGCGGGGGCGGGGAGACCCTTGTGGGCCTGCCAGTCACCGGTCAGCTTGAGGATGGCGAGCACAGCCTCGGTGGGCTGGGCGCCGACGGACAGCCAGTACTGCGCACGCTCGGCGTTGACCTCGATGCGCGACGGGTTGTAGGTCGGCTGGTAGATGCCGATCTCCTCGATCGCGCGACCGTCCCGGCGGGTGCGGGCGTCGGCGACGATGATGCGGTAGTGCGGCTGGCGAATCTTGCCGAGGCGCTTGAGCTTGATCTTGACTGCCACTGGAGTGGTGTCTCCTGAACTTGACGTGGTTGGGCACATGAGATGCCACGTGGGGTTGCGGTACTCGGGTGCCCGATGGACGCGTCAGCCGGAGGAGAGAGGGGTCCTGTGCGACTGTCGAGTACAGCTAGCCATTGTGCCACATGCCTGCGGCGCGCTCAGCCGTAAGGGGTGCCTGCCGCTAGGGCGCGGTCGGGCGCGGGACCCGCCCGCCGGCCGGGCCCCGTCCGCGCGGCCGCGCCCGCGGTTCAGGACGCGGCGGCCGAGACGGCGACCTCGGGGATGCGGAAGGGCTTCATGCAGCCACCGCAGACGATGGGCGCCTGGGCCAGCACCGACGGGACGACCCGTACGTTGCGCCCGCAGTCGCAGACCGCCTTGACCCGTACGCCGCCACCCGAGGAGCCGTGCCGCGCGGCCGGTCCGCGGAAGCTGCGCTTGGTGTCGGCGGCCGTGGCCACGGTATGCGCCTTGAGGGCTCGTTGCAGCCGCTCCATCGTGGGCCGGTAGCGCCTCTTCGCCTCGGGACTGAGCGAGACCAGGGAGAAACCGCTGCTGGCGTGCGGCTCTTCGGAGTGGTCCAGCCCCATCTCTTCGGCGATCGCGAGGAATCTGCGGTTGTGGTAGCGGCCGGCCCGCGAGGTGTCGCGGACTCCACGGGCGGCGGCGATGCCGTGGACTGCCTCGTGCAGCAGTCGCTCGAAGGAGAGCTCGGCGCCGCAAGCGGACGACGACTCTCCGATCAGGGACTCGGGCGCGGCAAGGTCAGGCAGCTCGGGGTGGTACCGCTGAATGTCGGCCCACGCCTGCGCCAGCTCTGCGGCGAGAACAGGTGGTGTCGTGCTCACGTCGTGACAACGAGCCGGGGTGCCCTGGTGTTCCGATTCCGGGCCATTCCAAATTTTTTGCACGTACCAGTCAGTTCAGTCTGATGCGTCCCGACGAGGACGTGTGCGCATATCCCCGGATGAGTCGGTACGTAACGAGGACCAGCGCAGGGCCTACGACGGCCATGCCCCCGGCGCGCGGCCGGAGCCGCACGCCGGGGGCATGGCTGGGGTCGACGGGCGATCAGTACGAGCGCGCCACGATGGCGAGGGTACCGGGGGCGTCGTCCGCCAGCGGGACCGAGCCGTCCTCGGCGATCAGGCAGCGCACGGAGACGGCCTGCTCGGCCAGCTTCGCCTCGCCCTCGGGACCCAGGTCCGCCCACGGGATGCGCGCCCAACCGCCGGCGACGGCGGCCTCGGCGGCCTCCTCGATCGTGGCGACGTCGGAAGTGCGGGCCTCGCGGCGCTCGCGGGACTCGCGCAGCAGCTGCGCCTGGTCCTCCTCCAGCACCTTGGGCAGCAGGTCGGCCAGCGCCGAGATCTGCACGGCCTCCTTGCCGCCGGGGATCCGGCGGGCCAGCATCGCGGTGCCGTTCTCCAGGTCGCGCGGGCCGATCTCGACGCGCACCGGCACGCCCTTGAGCTCCCAGTCCACGGCGCGGCGTCCGAAGGGCGTGTCCACGCGGTCGTCGACCTGGACCCGGATCCCGGCGGCCTTGAGCTGGGCCCCGAGCTCGCGGACCTTGGCCACGGCCTCGTCGCCCTTGATCGCCATGACGACGACCTGGACGTGCGCGAGGCGCGGCGGCACCCGCAGGCCGTTGTCGTCGCCGTGGGACATGATCAGCCCGCCGACCATGCGGGTCGAGACGCCCCACGAGGTCTGCCAGACGAGCTCCTGCTTGCCTTCCTTCGACAGGTACTGGGTGTTGAAGGCCTTGGCGAAGTTGGTGCCCAGCTCGTGGCTCGTGCCCAGCTGGAGGGCCTTGCCGTCGCCCATCATCCCCTCCAGCGTGAGGGTGTTGATGGCGCCGGCGAAGCGCTCCTTGGCCGTCTTGCGGCCGAGCACGACGTCGATGCCGAGCACGTTCGTCATGAAGTCGCCGTACACGTCCGTGTGGATGCGGGCCGCGTAGTCGCGGGCGTCCTCGTAGGTGGCGTGGGCGGTGTGGCCCTCCTGCCAGAGGAACTCGCTCGTACGGAGGAACACGCGCGGGCGCATCTCCCAGCGGACCACGTTGGCCCACTGGTTGATCAGCAGGGGCAGGTCCCGGTAGCTCTGGACCCACTTGGAGAAGTAGTCGTTGATGATCGTCTCGGAGGTGGGCCGGACGACGACCGGCTCGTCCAGCTCCTTGCCGCCGCCGTGCGTGACGACCGCGAGCTCGGGGGCGAAGCCCTCGACGTGCTCGGCTTCCCTCGTCAGGTAGGACTGCGGGATGAACAGGGGGAAGTACGCGTTCTGGGCGCCCGCGTCCTTGATGCGCGCGTCCATCTCCTGCTGCATCCGCTCCCACAGCCCGTAGCCGTACGGCCGGATGACCATGGTGCCGCGTACCGGACCGTTGTCGGCCAGCTCGGCCTTGTTGATCAGATCCTGGTACCAGCGGGGGAAATCCTCCGCCTGGGGGGTGAGAACGGGTGCCTTTGCCATGGCGCGAATGGTACGGCGCCGGGCGCTCGATGCGTGAATCGGGTGGCGCACTCCTCTGGACGGGAGGGCGGATGGGGAGTTCCCTGGCAACGGGGGCAAGGGGGCGACATGGAATCAGGAGCGCTCATTCGATGACACCGATGCCGACGACGACGCTCGTCGCCCGGGACTGGGCCGAGATCCAGGAACGGATGCTGGTACCGCTGTACGAGGCGGTCTACGACCGGCTGGAGGTCGGGCCCGGGGCCCGGCTGCTCGGCCTGGGGTGCGGGGCCGGGCTGGCCCTCCTGCTGGCGCAGCGGCGCGGGGCCGCCGTCACGGGTGTGGAGGCGGATGCGGCGCGGCGTGCGCTGGCCCGTGAACGGCTGCTGGAGGTGCGGGCGGACCCGCCGTCGGCCGCGCGGCCGTACGACGTCCTGCTGGCGTTCTCGCCCGGCTCGCGGGCTCTGGCCGGGGCCCTGCCCGCGGTCCGCCGGGGCGGGGCGGTGGTGCTGGCGGGCTGGGGTCCGCCGGAGCGGTGCACGGTTCCGGCGGTGCTGGGCGGCGGGCCGTCGCAGCGGGACCTGGACGCTCTGGTGGCGGGCGCCGGGCTGGTCCCGGACGGTTCGGGGCGGGTGTTCTGCCCGTTCGGCTACGCGGATGTGGACAGTGCCGTGCGGGGGCTGCTGTCGACGGGTCTGTACGACTCGGCGTCCGACCCGGCGCAGGTGGAGAAGGAGCTGACCGAGGCGCTTCACCCGTACGAGCGGCCGGACGGCGCCGTGTGGCTGCCGAACATCTTCCGCTACGTGATCGCCCGCGTGCGCTGACACCGGGAGGTCCCGCGCCTGGCGTCACTTCGACAGGCGCGGGATGCCTGCGGCGGCGTAGGCGGCGGCTTCGTCCAGGGTTTCGGCGACGAGCAGGGCCTCGGCGAGGTCGTCGAGCTGCGAGCGGTGCTCGCGCAGGAGGCGGCAGGCTTCGACGTAGCACTCGTCGACGATCCGCCGCATCTCGGCGTCGACGGCGTCGAGCGTCGCGGGCGCGGCGGAGAGCCCGTAGGCGCCCTGTCCGTCGGAGGGGATCGCCGTCAGGCGGCCGACGCGTTCGCTCATGCCCCATCGGCCGACCATGCCGCGCACGAGGTTGGTGACCTGTTCGAGGTCGTTCTCGGCGCCCGTCGTGATCACGTCGTAGACGACGTGCTCGGCCGCCATGCCGCCGAGCGCGCCGATGATGCGTCCGCGCAGGTACTGCTCCGTGTAGGCGTACCGGTCGGCGTCCGGGGTGGAGAGGGTGACGCCCAGGGCGCGCCCGCGCGGGACGATGGTGATCTTGCGGACGGGGTCGGCGCCGGGCTGGAGCATGCCGAGCAGGGCGTGGCCGCTCTCGTGGTAGGCAGTGCGGCGCCGCTCCTCCGGCGGCATGACCAGGGGGCGTTCCGCGCCGAGCTGCACCTTCTCCAGGGCCTCGGACAGATCGGCCTGGGTGACCTGCGTCTGCTTGCGCTTGACGGCCAGCAGGGCGGCCTCGTTGGCGAGGTTGGCCAGTTCGGCACCCGTCATGCCGGGTGTGGTGCTCGCGACCCGGCCCAGGTCCACGCCGTCGGCGAGCGGGATCTCGCGGGTGTGGATGCGCAGGATCGCCTCGCGGCCGTGCCGGTCGGGCGGGGAGACTTGCACCAGGCGGTCGAAGCGGCCCGGCCGGGTCAGCGCCGGGTCGAGGACGTCCGCGCGGTTGGTGGCGGCGAGGACGACGACGCCCTCCGAGCCGGAGAAGCCGTCCATCTCGGTGAGGATCTGGTTCAGGGTCTGCTCGCGTTCGTCGTGGCCGCCGAGGCCGCCGCCGGCGCCGCGCACGCGCCCGATGGTGTCGATCTCGTCGATGAAGATGATCGCGGGGGCGACCTTGCGCGCCTCGGTGAACAGTTCACGGACCCGTGACGCGCCGACGCCGACGATCATCTCGATGAACTCTGAGGCGGAGGCGGAGAAGAAGGGCACTCCGGCCTCTCCGGCGACGGCGCGGGCGAGCAGGGTCTTGCCGGTGCCGGGCAGGCCGGCGAGGAGGACTCCGCCGGGCATGCGGGCACCCATCTTGCGGTACGCCTGCGGGTTCTTGAGGAAGTCGACGACGTCGTTGAGCTCGCCCTCCACCTCGTCGATGCCCGCGACGTCCTCGAAGGTGGTGCGTTTGGCGCCCGTCTCCATCTCCACCGGTTTCGGTGGTGCCTTGCGGCCCAGACCGCCGAGGCCCGGGCCCATGGCCGAGCCCATCCGGCGGGCGATGAACACCCACAACAGGACCAGCAGCAGCATGGGCGCGAGCGAGATGAGGAGGTTGGAGAGGAGGCTGCGCTGCACCACGACGGGCGAGGCGGTCACCGTGACCTGGTGCTTGGTGAGGTTGGCCCACAGGTCGTCGTCGGCGAAGGCGGGGCGCTGGGTGACGAACTTGGTGTAGTCGCCCTTGCCGCCGTCCGGTTTCGGCGCCTTGGTCTTGAGCTGCCCCTGGATGGCGTCGCCCTTGGAGTAGATCTTCGAGACGTTGCCGTCGGCGACCTGCCTGCTGAATTCGGTGTAGGAGATCGTCGGCTCGTCGCCCTCGTTGTAGAACGACAGCACCAGGTTGGCGATCAGGAACACGATCAGGGCGGCGAGGACCAGCCCGCGCCATCCGCCGGCCATCTTCTTCCTCGGCGGCGGGGTGGGCGGCGCGCCCTCGGAACGCCAGGGGGTGTCGGCCCGGTCGCGGGGCGGTGCGGGGGTGGGGCTGGGCACGGGGCCTCCTTCTGCCGTCCTCCCGGCCGACCATAAGGGAGATACCGGACCATTGCCCCCGGGAATCCGCTCCCGGAACGACGAAGGACCCCGGCCGGCTGGTCCCGCTCGGGCCGGCCAGGGCCCTTCCGGCGCGGTGCTTCGCGCACCGCGCCGCCGTCACTCGGTGAAGGTCATGAGCTTCTGCTTCGAGAACCTCTCCTTCATGAGCTTCTACTTCATGAACTTCTTGAACTCGTCCGGAAGGTCGAAGTCCTGGCCGGGCTTGGCCCCGCCCGCGGGCAGCCCGAACGGGTTGCCGCCGGCGGCCGGCTCGGTGGCCTGCGGCCCCTGCTCGCGCCGGGCCGCTGCCGCGGCCTCCTCTTCCTTGCGCTTCATCGGGTTGCCGCTCTTGCGCTTGCCCTTGGCCTGCTTGACCTGCTTCTTCTGCCGGCCGGGGCCGCCGCCCATCCCGGGGATGCCCGGCATGCCCGGCATTCCGCCGCCCTGGGCCATGCGGGACATCATCTTGCGCGCTTCGAAGAACCGCTCGACGAGGTTCTTGACGGCGCTGACCTCGACGCCGGAACCCTTGGCGACACGGGCGCGGCGGGAGCCGTTGATGATGTGCGGGTCCTGGCGCTCGGCCGGGGTCATCGACTTGATGATGGCGGCCATGCGGTCGACGTCGCGCTCGTCGATGTTGTTGATCTGCTCCTTGATCTGCCCCATGCCGGGCAGCATGCCGAGCAGCTTGGAGATGGAGCCCATCTTGCGGACCTGCTCCATCTGGGCCAGGAAGTCGTCGAGCGTGAACTCCTTGGGGCCCTTGGCCAGCTTGGCCGCCATCTTCTCGGCCTCGGCCTGCGAGAAGGTCTTCTCGGCCTGCTCGATGAGGGTGAGCATGTCACCCATGTCGAGGATCCGGCCCGCCATGCGGTCGGGGTGGAAAGCGTCGAACTCGTCGAGCTTCTCACCGTTCGAGGCGAACATGATCTGCTTGCCGGTGACGTGCGCGATGGAGAGCGCGGCACCGCCCCGGGCGTCGCCGTCGAGCTTGGAGAGCACGACGCCGTCGAAGCCGACGCCGTCGCGGAAGGCCTCGGCGGTGTTGACCGCGTCCTGGCCGATCATGGCGTCGACGACGAAGAGGATCTCGTCGGGGCTGACGGCGTCGCGGATGTCCGCGGCCTGCTGCATCAGCTCCTGGTCGATGCCGAGACGGCCGGCGGTGTCGACGATGACGATGTCGAACTGCTTGGTACGGGCGTACTCGATGGAGTCCTTGGCGACCTGGACCGGGTCGCCCACGCCGTTGCCGGGCTGCGGCGCGTAGACGGCCACACCGGCGCGCTCGGCGACGACGCTGAGCTGGTTGACGGCGTTGGGGCGCTGGAGGTCGCAGGCGACGAGCAGCGGGGCGTGGCCCTGTCCCTTGAGCCAGAGGCCGAGCTTTCCGGCGAGGGTGGTCTTACCGGCACCCTGGAGGCCGGCGAGCATGATCACGGTGGGCGCGGTCTTGGCGAAGCGCAGCCGCCGGGTCTCGCCGCCGAGGATCGAGACGAGCTCGTCGTTGACGATCTTGAGGACCTGCTGGCCGGGGTTGAGGGCCTTGCTGACCTCTTCGCCGCGGGCGCGTTCCTTGACGTTCGCGATGAAGGAACGGACGACGGGAAGCGCGACGTCGGCCTCGAGGAGGGCGATACGGATTTCCCGCGCCGCAGCGTCGATGTCCTGCTCGGAGAGGCGGCCTTTGCCCCGGAGGGACTTGAAGGTCGCGCTGAGGCGGTCGGAAAGCGTATCGAACACGGTGGTCGCGATTCCTCGGGTCGGGGGCGTGTGGTCGTCCCCCAGGGTATCGGCCCTTTCCCGGTGGTGGGCCCGGCGGTCCGTCTGCGGTCCGGGGCCCACCGCCGGGCGCGCTCAGCGCAGGGCTGCCTCGACCGACGCCGCGAGCGCGGCGGCGGCCCGGGGAGGCAGGGGTTTGCCGTCCGGGTCGGTGACGTACAGGGTGTCCACCGCGTTCGCCCCGAGCGTGGAGACGTGCGCGCTGCGGACCCGGACGCCGCCCGCGTCCAGCGCCCTGCCGATCCGGTGGAGCAGTCCCACGGCGTCGGGGGCCCGCACCTCCAGGACGGTGGCCAGCGAGGACACGTCCACCACCGCCACCCGGGGCGGCGGCGGGACCACCCCGCGCCGGCGCGGGTACGCGGCCTCGCGGTCGGCCAGCTTCGCCGGGACGTCCAGCGAGCCGTCCAGCGCCCGGACCAGGTCCGTGCGCAGCCGGGCTGCCTCGGGCAGGGCCCCGTACTCGGCGGCCACCCGCCAGCGGAACACCAGTACCTCCCCCAGCCGCTCCGGCAGCTCCAGCGACCGCAGGTCGGCGGCCCGGACGGTGAGCCGGTGCAGCGCCAGTACCCCGGCCAGCGCGGGCAGCACCCCGGGCTGGTCGGGCACGGCCACCACCAGGTCGACCCCGACCGCGTCCTCCTCGTGGCGCGTCTCCAGGGCCAGCACCGGCTCCCCGGTGCGCAGCGCCTCCACCGCCAGGCGTTCCTGTTCGGTGACCGGGATGCCGAGCTCGGTGGTGGCGGCGGCCGCGCCCTTGAGGACCGCCCCGACCCGGGACACCAGGTCAGCCACGAGGGAGCCCCGCCACGCGCTCCAGGCCGCGGGGCCGGTGGCCAGGGCGTCGGCCTCGGTCAGCGCGTGCAGGAGTTCCAGGGTGCCCGCCGAGCCCACGGCCTCGGCGACGGAGCGCACGGTGGCGGGGTCGTCCAGGTCTCGCCGGGTGGCGGTGTCGATGAGCAGCAGGTGGTGGCGTACGAGGACGCCCAGCACCGCCACGTCCTCGGCGTCGAAGCCGACCCGGGCGGCCATGTCGCGGGCGATGGTCTCCCCGGCCAGGGAGTGGTCGCCGGGCCAGCCCTTGCCGATGTCGTGGAGCAGGGCGGCCATCAGGAGCAGGTCCGGGCGGCTGACGCGGCGGGTGAGGGCGGCGGCCCGGACCGCCGTCTCCACCAGGTGCCGGTCCACCGTCCAGGTGTGCACGGGGTTGCGCTGCGGCCGGCACCGCACCCGCTCCCAGTCGGGCAGCAGCCGGGTGATCAGCCCCTCGGCTTCGAGTGCCTCCCACACCCCGACCGTCGGCTCGCCCGCCCCGAGCAGCGTGACCAGCTGCTCCCGGGCCTCCGCGGGCCAGGGCACGGGCAGCGGCTTGCCCTGGGCCGCGAGGCGGCGTACGGAGTGCAGTGAGACCGGCAGGCCCGCCTGCGCGGCGGCCGCCCCGAAGCGCAGCGCGAGGACCGGGTCCCGGTCGGGCCGGGCGGCGAGGGCCAGGACGGCCTCGCCGTCGGACTCGACGACGCCCTCGGCGAGCGGCGCGCGCTCCACGGCGGGCCCGCGCGTGCCCAGCAGCAGGCCGCGCAGCCTCGGCCGGGCCGCGCGGGAGCGCAGTACCCGCCCGACCTCCCGCCAGGTGACGTCCCCGGCGTAGGAGATGACCCGCGCGGCCTCGTACACCTCGCGCAGCAGTGCGTCCGCGTCGAGCAGTCCGAGCCGGGCGGCGACCTGGTCCTGGTCCTGGAGGGAGAGCCGGTCGGTGGCCCGGCCCGTCACCAGGTGCAGGGCGTCGCGGGCGTCGAGGAGCCGTCGGCGGGCCTCGGCCAGCCCCTCCCTCGGGGCGTCGGCCAGCCACGACGCGGCCACGGCACGCAGCGCGGCGGCGTCGCGGAGCCCGCCGCGCGCCTCCTTGAGGTCGGGCTCCAGCAGGAACCGCAGCTCCCCGGCCTTCTCGGCGCGCTCGCGGCACAGGGCGTGCAGCTGCGGGAGCCGTTTCCCGGCCTGGTTGCGCCAGTCTGCGAGGACGGAGGTGCGCAGCCCGGCGAGGAGCCCCGCGTCGCCGGCCACGGGCCGGGCGTCGAGCAGCCCGAGCTGCACCTTGAGGTCCTCGGCGGCGGTCTTGCGGGCCTCGCCGGGGGTGCGCACCGAGTGGTCCAGGGCCATGCCGAGGTCCCAGACGGGGTACCAGAGGCGGTCGGCGAGCGCGGCCAGTGCCCTGGTGTCGGCCTTGCCGTCGTGCAGGAGCAGCAGGTCGAGATCGCTGCGGGGGGAGAGTTCGGCGCGGCCGTAGCCGCCGACCGCGACCAGGGCCGCCCCGCGGACGCCGGTCTCCCGTACGGCCCTCGTGAACAGGGCGCCGAGCCACTGGTCGGTCAGCAGGGCCAGGGCGGAACGCCGGGAAGGCCCGGACCGCGACTCCTCCTGGAGGAGCCGCAGCCGGGCCTCGGCGTAGCCGCCGGGTCCCGAGCCGTCCCCGTCCTGGCCGGACGGTTCGGCGGTCGTGTTCTCCACACTCGTCACCCGGGGGCTCCCGTCGCCTACAGCGCGTCCGCGCCGCGCTCGCCGGTGCGGACCCTGATGACCGAGTCCACCGGCACGCTCCACACCTTGCCGTCACCGATCTTGCCGGTGTGGGCCGCGGTGACCAGCACGTTCATCACGTCGTCGGCCGCGTCGTCCTCGACGACCACCTCGATGCGGATCTTCGGTACGAGGTCCACCGTGTACTCGGCGCCCCGGTAGACCTCGGTGTGGCCGCGCTGGCGGCCGTAGCCGCTGGCCTCGGAGACCGTGAGTCCCTGGACCCCGAACCGCTGGAGGGCGTCCTTGATCTCGTCGAGCCGGTGCGGCTTGACGATCGCGGTGATCAGCTTCATGCGTCAACCTTCTTGGTCGCGGCGGCGGCGTGGGCGGGTACGGCGGTGCTCCGGGAGGAGGCGCCGCCGCCTGCCCCGCTGAAGTCGTAGGCGGTCTCGGCGTGCTCGACCTGGTCGATGCCCGAGACCTCGTCGTCCTGGCTGACCCGCATCCCGATCGTCTTGTCGAGCAGGAAGGCGAGCAGTGCGGATGCGAGGAGAGAGTAGGCGAGGACGGCGAAGACGCCGACAGCCTGCTTGCCGAGCTGGTCCAGGCCGCCGCCGTAGAAGAGGCCCTTGGCGTCGGACTGGACGCCGCCGGTGGCGAAGAGGCCGACGAGGAGGGAGCCGATGATCCCGCCGACGAGGTGGACGCCGACCACGTCGAGCGAGTCGTCGAAGTTGAACCTGTACTTCAGGCCGACGGCCATGGCGCAGACGACGCCGGCGATGGCGCCGATGGCGATCGCGCCGAGCGGGGAGCAGGAGCCGCCGGAGGGCGTGATCGCGACGAGGCCGGCGACCGCGCCGGACGCGGCGCCGAGGGTGGTGAAGGAGCCGTGGCGCAGCTTCTCGTAGCCGAGCCAGGCGAGCATGGCGGCGGCGGTGGCGACCTGGGTGTTGACGAACATGACGGCGCCGACGCCGTCGTCGTTGCCGAGCCAGGAGCCGGCGTTGAAGCCGAACCAGCCGAACCAGAGCAGACCGGCGCCCAGCATGACCAGCGGGAGGCTGTGCGGGCGCATCAGGTCCTTCTTGAAGCCGACGCGCTTGCCGATGACGAGGATCACGCCGAGGGCGGCGGCGCCGGCGTTGATGTGGACGGCGGTGCCGCCCGCGAAGTCGATGACGCCGAGCTTGAAGAGCCAGCCGCCGGTGCCCCAGACCCAGTGGGCGACGGGGAAGTAGACGAGGCTCACCCACAGGGCGGTGAACAGGGCCCAGGCGCTGAACTTGACGCGGTCGGCGAGGGCGCCGCTGATCAGGGCCGGGGTGATGACGGCGAACATCAGCTGGAAGACGGCGAAGACGTAGACCGGGATGGTGTAGCCGTCCCAGAGCTCGGTGATGCCGATGCCGCTGAGTCCGACGTAGTCGGAGTTCCAGCCGATGAGCGAGCCCGCGTCGGTCCCGAAGGTGAGGCTGAATCCGTAGAGGACCCACAGGATCGTGACGATCCCGAGGCTGATGAAGCTCATCATGAGCATGTTGAGGCTGCTCTTGACGCGGACCATGCCTCCGTAGAAGAAGGCGAGTCCCGGGGTCATCAGCATGACCAGGGCGGAGCAGATGAGCATGAACCCGGTGTTCGCGGCAGACAGGGCCGGGGCGTCTGCCGCGAGGGTCGTGATGGCTGATGCCATCGGCGTCTCCTCGTCGTCGGTACGTTCGCGTGCGGGCGATCGTGGCTACCTAAGCGGCGCTCGGCATAAGCCCTGCTGGTGCGGGCCTAGAGGCTGGCCGGTTATTGCCCCTGAGATTCCCGCAGCCCGGTTTCCGGCGCCGCCGCTCGATGTTTCACGCCGATGACGAAGGCGTCCGGGCTGTTACAGCCCGATGAACACGAAAAAGGAGCCGGCCGCGGCGGGGACCCGGGTGGCCTGGCTGGGGGAGCCTGGTAGGGCTTCACGGGGGTCGGCCGCCGCGGCCGGGGCTTGGTGGGGACGGCTGCCGGGGCCGTCAGACGGCCTCCGCCGCTTCCGGGAGCCGGGCGGCGAGGTGGTCGGTCAGCCGGACCACGTCGGCGACGTCGCCGTACTCACGGGCCGCGCTGTCGACGGTCTTGCGCAGACGGGTGTTCACCCGTTCGGACCGTACTTTGCGCGCCACGTCCAGGGCCTGGTCGACGAGGACGGCCGCCTGCTCGGGCTCCCGCTGGAGGAGGTGGACCGTGGCCATGCCGATGAGGTTCAGGGCGTACGAGCGCTGGTGTTCGGGGTCCTTGGCGAACAGCTCGACGGCCCGTTCCATGACGGGCTCGGCGAGGGAGGCGTAGGTGGGGCTGCGCCCGGCGACGTAGGCCAGGTCCCGGTAGGAGTGGGAGTTCTCGCCGTTGAGCTCGGCCTCGGAGAAGAAGCGGATCCAGTCGGGCTCGGGCTCGGCGCCGAGGCCGACGTCGCCGAAGGTGTCCTCGGCCATCCGCACGGCGCGCTTGCAGCGGCTGGGCTGGCCCATGTTGGCGTACGCGCGGGCCTCCATCGCATACAGCATGGCCTGGGTGCGGGGCCCGGCGCAGTCGCGGCTTCCGTACTGGGCGAGGTGGATGAGTTCGAGTGCGTCCTCGGGGCGTCCGAGGTGGATCATCTGCCGGCCCATGTTGGAGAGGATGTACGAGCCGAGGGGCTTGTCGCCGCCCTCCTTGGCGGCGTGCAGGGCGAGGACGAAGTACTTCTGCGCGGTCGGGTGCAGTCCGATGTCGTAGCTCATCCAGCCGGCCAGTTCGGCGAGTTCGGCCGCGACCTTGAACAGGCGCTTCATGACGGGCGCCGGGTGGCTCTCCTGGAGCAGGTCGGTGACCTCGTGGAGCTGTCCGACGACCGCCTTGCGGCGCAGTCCGCCGCCGCACTGGGCGTCCCACTGGCGGAACATCACGGTGGTGGCTTCGAGCAGGTCGAGTTCCGGATCGGACAGCCCGGCGGGCCGGTAGCCGCCGACGGGGGCCGCCGGCCCGCCCTCGGTGCGGGATCCGGGGTCGGCGGCCGGGACCGGGACGAGCCAGCGCTGCATGGGCTCGATGAGGGCGGGTCCGGCGGACAGGGCGAGCGAGGTCCCGAGGAAGCCGCGGCGGGCCAGCATCAGGTCGCTGCGGGAGAACTCGCTGAGCAGCTCGACGGTCTGCGGTCCGGCCCAGGGCAGGTCGACGCCGGAGACGGAGGGGGTCTGGTGTGCGGTGCGCAGACCGAGCTGTTCGATGGCGACGACGGAGCCGAAGCGTTCGGAGAACAGCTCGGACAGGATGCGCGGGACGGGTTCGCGGGGCTGTTCCCCGTCGAGCCAGCGGCGCACGCGCGAGGTGTCGGTGCTGATGTGGTGGGCGCCCATCTGGCGGGCCCGGCGGTTGACCTGGCGGGCGAGTTCGCCCTTGGACCAGCCGCTGCGCACGAACCAGGAGGTCAGCTGTTCGTTGCGGACGACGGCTTCCGAAGACGCCGGCGAGGACGCGGACGCCTCCGAAGCCGCGGGCGACTGCCCGTTCGTTCCGCTTGCGCCGTTGCCGCTCACTGGAACGCCCCCATCCGTTAAGCCTCTTCCCCACAAACCCTGGCCGGATCGGCGGCCACCGCCAGGCACTTCACACATCCTTCACGGATTGCCACCGGCATACCCACGGATGGGCTCACCTCTGGGGTTCGTGCACCGAAAGTAATCCTACGATCACCCCTCGGGCGAGGCCGACCGTGGAAACGCCACCATTCGCCACCCCTTCGAATGAACTCGCCACCGGCCAGGCGCGATTCACTTGACAGGAAGGCGAAACGGAACGGTTGGACGGGAGTGCGGCCGGGGCGCGCGCGGCGAGGAGTGCGCCGGGCCGCCCTGACGCGAGCCGTACCCCCGCCCGACCGGACAGCAGGTCTCGCCGGCGTCGTAACCACCGGCGCGTCCGACCCGTTGGAGGGGGCATGGGCATGGGCTTCACGATCGGCGGCAGCCGCAGCACCAAGGAGTTCCGTTCCGGCTCGCGGCGGCGCGGACGGGCCTCGGAGTGCACGGCGGTGGCGGAGTACACCGGGCTGTGGGGCTGGGACGCGGTCCCCGGTGCCCGCGCCGCGGCACCCGGCCGCGACTGCTCCTGCGGTCATACGAATTGCCGCGCGCCGGGGGCGCACCCGCTGGACTTCGCCCCCACCGTGCCCGCGGGGGCGACCCTGGGCGAGGTCGCCGAGATCTGGGACGAATATGCGGGCGCCGCGATCCTGCTCCCCGTCGGCCGCGTCTTCGACGTCATCGAGGTGTCCGAGGAGGCCGGGCGGCGCGCGCTGGTCCGGCTGGAGCGGATGGGCCTGCCGCTCGGGCCGGTCACCGTGACCCCGGACGGCCGGGCGCAGTTCTTCGTGGCGCCGGGCGCCTCGGCCGGGCTGCCGCAGCTGCTCTACCGGATGGGCTGGGACGACGCCGATCTGGACCTGCGCGCCCTGGGCACCGGCGCCTTCCTGACGGCCCCGCCCTCCGACCACGCGGGGCTCGGCCCGGCGCTCTGGCTGCGCCCGCCCGCGCTCGACTGCGTGGGCGGGCCGCCGCAGGCCCGGCTGCTGCTGGGGACGCTCGCGTACATCTGCCACCGCTTCCGCCGCTGAGCCCCGTACGCGCACCAGTGCCCCCGCGTCCGGACCGGATGCGGGGGCACTGGTGGGGGCACTGGCGGCGGCCGCCGGCGGCTCGGGCGCGGGCCCTCAGTCGCCGATCAGCGCGTCGACGAACGCTTCCGGCTCGAAGGGCGCCAGGTCGTCCGGGCCCTCGCCGAGACCGATCAGCTTGACCGGGACGCCCAGCTCGCGCTGGACGGCGACGACGATGCCGCCCTTGGCGGTGCCGTCGAGCTTGGTCAGCACGATGCCGGTGATGTCCACGACCTCGGCGAAGACGCGCGCCTGGGTCAGGCCGTTCTGTCCGGTGGTCGCGTCCAGGACCAGCAGGACCTCGTCCAGCGGGCCGTGCTTCTCCACGACGCGCTTGACCTTGCCGAGCTCGTCCATGAGCCCGGTCTTGGTGTGCAGCCGGCCGGCGGTGTCGATGAGGACGACGTCCGCGCCTTCGGCGATGCCCTCCTTGACCGCGTCGTAGGCGATCGAGGCGGGGTCGCCGCCCTCGGGGCCGCGGATGGTGCGCGCGCCGACCCGGTCGCCCCAGGTCTGCAGCTGGTCGGCCGCGGCGGCGCGGAAGGTGTCGGCCGCGCCGAGCACGACGCTGCGGCCGTCGGCGACCAGCACCCGGGCCAGCTTGCCGGTCGTGGTGGTCTTGCCGGTGCCGTTGACTCCGACGACCATCACGACGCCGGGGGTGTCGACGCCGCTCTCGGTCCTCACCGCACGGTCGAAGTCGGTGCCGACCAGGGTCAGCAGCTCCTCCTTCAACAGGCTGCGCAGTTCGGCGGGGGTGCGGGTGCCGAGCACCCGGACCCGCTCGCGGAGCCGGTCCACCAGTTCCTGGGTCGGTACGACGCCGACGTCGGCGATGAGGAGGGTCTCCTCGATCTCCTCCCAGGTGTCCTCGTCGAGGTGCTCGCGGGAGAGCAGCGTGAGCAGCCCCTTGCCGAGCGAGTTCTGCGAACGGGCGAGCCGTGCGCGCAGCCGGACCAGGCGGCCGGCGGTGGGCTCGGGCACCTCGATCTCGGGGGCGGGCGCGAGCCCGACCACGGGGTCCTCGACGGCGACCGGCGATTCGACGGCGGTCTGCGCGTCGGGGAGCTCGACCTCCTCGATCGTGCGGCGCGGCTCTTGCGCCGTCGGTGCGGCGTCCTCCCCCACCTGCGGTTCGGCGGGCGGGGCAGTGATGGTCGGCGTGCTCGGCGGCGCCGTGGGCGGCAGCTGCTTCTTCTTGCGGCTGCTGACCACGAGCCCGCTGATCGCGCCGACCGCGACCAGGGCGATGACTACAGCGAGAATGAGGATTTCCATAACCCACTCAGTATGGCGTGAGGTGTCCCGGGGCCCGTGAGCAGGAGCTGTGGCCGGCGGGCGAATCCTCAATTTGTGCTTTTCCGTGTGTAAATACCATGATGTACGACTCCCCCCACGTCCCCCGGAGTAGTGCATGCCTGCCGAGCCCGCAGAGTCCGCGGTCGAGACCCGCGGACTGGAGCCCGTCCCCGACAGCGAGCGCGCCGGCCGCGTCCGCGAACTCGTCCCCACCTGGGTCGCCGCCAACATCAGCGTGCTGCTGCTGACCATGGGCGCGGGGCTGGTGATCTTCAACAAGCTGAACATCTGGCAGGTGCTCGTCGTGGCGCTCGCCGCGCCCGTCGTCTCGTACGGGATGGTCGGGCTGATCTCGATCGCGGGCAAGCGCGGCGGCGCCCCCGGCATGGCGCTCTCGCGGGCCGTTTTCGGGCAGCGCGGCAACCTCTTCCCCGGCGCGCTGATCTGGGTGGCCCGCTGGGGCTGGGAGACCATCAACGCGGTGAGCGGTGCCTACGCCGTCCTGACCGTCCTCGACCTGCTCTTCGGTGTGCGGGCGAACACCCCGCTGATCGTCGTCACGCTGCTGTTCTTCGTCAGCTGCACGTTCGTGGTCTCGGGGCTCGGCATCAACGCGCTGCGGGTCTGCTCGAAGTGGTCGACGTACCTCTTCGGGGCGTTCAGCGTGCTCGTGCTCGGCTACCTGGTCCTCACGACCGAGTGGGCCGCCGTCTTCGACAAGCCGGCCGGCTCCACCGCGATGATGATCGCGGGCATCGGCACGATCGCGGCCGGCGGCATCAGCTGGGTCCCGTCCGGCCCGGACTTCACCCGCTACCTGCCGCGCACCGCCTCCGCCAAGGGCATGGTCGGCGCGACGATCGGCGGCGCGGGGATCGTCGTCCTGCCCATGGTGCTGATGGGCGCGGTGATGGCGGTCGGCACCCCCGACCTGGCCAGCGCCGCGGACCCGGTCTCCTTCATCGGTGAGCTGCTGCCGGTCTGGCTGGCGGTCCCGTACCTGCTCATCGCCCTCGTCGGCATGCTGCTGATCAACTCGATGTCCATGTACTCGGCCGGGTTCACCGCGCAGACCCTCGGCATCAAGGTGCCGCGTGCCTGGGCCGTCAGCGTCAACGCCGTCATCAGCCTGGTGTTCGGCTTCCTGCTGATGGTGGTCGCGAAGAGCTTCTTCGGCTCGTTCATCTCCTTCCTGACCCTGCTGGCCGTGGCCTTCTCCGCGTGGATCGGCGTCTTCGGCGTGGACATGCTCCGGCGCAAGACCTACGACGGCCCCGCGCTGCTGGACACGACGCCGGGCAGCGCCTACTGGTACCGGGGCGGTTTCGCCTGGCAGGCCATGACGGCCTGGGGCGTGGCGCTGGTGGTGGGCCTGCTGTTCACGAAGGTGGACTGGTTCGCCGGACCGTTCTGCGACACCTGGGCCGGGCGCAACGGGCTCGGCTGGGTGGTCGGCATCCTCACCTCCGGCGCGCTGTACGCCGTACTGCCGCGCACCGCGCCGCTCGAAGACGCGGCCGGGGCGAAGGAGCCGGCGCTCGCCGGAACCCTGTCCAACTGACGCTACGTCAGCTAACGTCCCCCTTCGCCCGCGCATCCCACCCGGCGAAGGGGGACTCCGCCATGCCCGTCACCGTGGCCCGGTTCAATCTGGTCGACCCGAACGGCACTCCGGAGAGCCTGCGCGCCCGCTACCGCACCGCGCTGGAGATGGCCCGGTACGCGGACGACCGCGGGGTCGACACCATCCAGACCGAGGAGCACCACGGCACCGGCAACAACTGGCTGCCCTCGCCCTTCGCCTTCGCCGGCGCCGTGTTCGGGGCCACGCGCCGGATCGCCGTCACCGTCTCGGCGATCATCGGGCCGCTCCACGACCCGCTGAAGGTGGCGGAGGACATCGCCGTCCTCGACCTGCTGGGCGGCGGCCGGCTGGTGACCGTCGCGGGCATCGGCTACCGGCCGCAGGAGTACGAGCAGCACGGGGTGGAGTGGGGCCGGCGCGGCAAGCTCCAGGACGAGCTACTGGAGACCCTGCTCAAGGCGTGGACCGGCGAGCCCTTCACCTTCCGCGGCCGCACGGTACGGGTCACCCCGCGGCCGTTCACGCAGCCGCACCCGCTGCTGCTGGTCGGCGGCAGCTCCGAGGCGGCGGCCCGGCGCGCGGCCCGGCTGGGCCTGCCGTTCTTCCCGAGCGCGCACCTCCCGGAGCTGGAGGCGTACTACCGGGCGAAGCTGGTGGAGTACGGCACGGAGGGCTTTTGCATGATGCCCGCCGCCGAGACCCCGCTGCTGCACATCGCGCAGGACCCGGACCGCGTCTGGGCCGAGCACGGCGAGTGCTTCCTGCACGAGGCGGCGACGTACGCGTCCTGGCAGTCCGAGGACATCCGCAGCGCGGTGCGCTCGGCGGCGCGCTCGGTGGCGGAGCTGCGCGAGGAAGGCGTGTACCGGGTGCTGACCCCGGAGCAGGCGGTGGCGTACGCCCGCGGCGCGGGTGAGGCGGGGAACCTGGTGCTGCACCCGCTGTGCGGCGGGATGCCCGTCGACGAGGGCTGGCGCAGCCTGCAACTGCTGTGCGAACAGGTACTGCCCCGGCTCAAGGGATGAGCCGGGGCAGTACCTGTGTGAGAGGAGAGGGGGTGGTGGCGGGGATGGTTACCCCATCTCCTCCAACGCCTTGCCCTTGGTCTCCGGCACCCACTTGAGGATGAACGGGATCGAGAGCGCGGCGAAGACCGCGTAGATGACGTACGCCCCGGACAGGCTCCAGTCGGCCAGCGACGGGAACGTGACGGTGATGAGCCAGTTGGCGATCCACTGGGCGGAGGCGGCGACACCGAGCGCGGCGGCGCGGATGCGGTTGGGGAACATCTCTCCGAGCAGCACCCAGACCACCACGCCCCACGACAGGGCGAAGAAGAGGACGAACGAGTGCGCGGCGACCAGCGCCACCGTGCCCTGGGTGTCGGGCATGGTGATGTTGTCCCCGGTGCCCTCCTTGAAGGAGAACGCCCACGCGGCGACACCGAGGGAGATCGCCATGCCCACGGAGCCGATCAGGGCGAGCGGCTTGCGGCCGAGCCGGTCCACGAAGATCATCGCGATCACCGTGCCGATGATGTTGATCATCGAGGTGGTGAAGGAGTAGAGGAACGAGCTGGTGGGGTCGATACCGACGGACTGCCACAGCGCGGAGCTGTAGTAGAAGATCACGTTGATGCCGACGAGCTGCTGGAAGACGGAGAGGCCGATGCCGATCCAGACGATGGGCAGGAAGCCGAAGCGGCCGCCGAGCAGGTCCCGGAAGGTGGACTTGTGCTCGGAGCGCATCGCGTGCTCGATCTCGGCGGCCCGCGCGTCGAGGTCGACGCCCGAACCCTCGACCTCCCCCAGCACCTTCTTGGCCTCGTCGGTACGGCCGACCGAGATCAGGAAGCGCGGGGACTCCGGGATGACGAAGGACATCAGCCCGTAGAGCACGGCGGGGACGACCATGACGCCCAGCATCCACTGCCAGGCCTCCAGGCCCCCGATCTCGCCGCGCTGGTCGCCGTTCGCCAGGTTCAGGATGCCCCAGTTGACGAGCTGCGAGACGGCGATGCCGGTGACGATGGCCGCCTGCTGGAAGGAGGCCAGCCGGCCGCGGTAGGCGGCCGGGGAGACCTCGGCGATGTAGGCGGGGCCGATGACCGAGGCCATGCCGATCCCGAAGCCGCCGATGACGCGCCACATGGCGAGGTCCCAGAGGGCGAACGGCAGGGCCGAGCCGATGGCGCTCACGGTGAACAGGGCGGCGGCGATCTGCATGCAGCGGATACGGCCGATCCGGTCGGCGATGCGGCCGGCGGTGGCGGCGCCGATCGCGCAGCCGATCAGGGCTGCCGCGATCACTTGCGCGAGGGTCCCGGAGCCGACGTCGAAGCGGTCCCGGATCGCGACGACGGCGCCGTTGATGACCGAGCTGTCGTATCCGAAGAGGAAGCCGCCCATGGCCGCGGCCGCGGTGATGAAGATGACGTGCCCGAGGTGGTCGGGGTGGGGCGCGCGTCCGCCGCCCGAGGCCGACGCCTGCTCTGTGCTGCTGGTCAAGGTCTGCTCCTGCGTGCCCGGCTGCGGTGGCGGGTGGGGGTGGTTTCTTCCAGTGGCGCACAGGTGGGAGACCTGCACCACCCGAAGGGAAAAGGCAGCGGAGCAGAGCTTATGTGTTCAGTATGTGAAGTCAATACCTCGGTGGAGTTACCTCAGAGAGAACTGAACTTCACTTCTTGAATGCACAGTGGTCGGGTTCGGGGTGCTGGTCAGCGCAGGCGCTGACTGATGACCTTCGAAACGCCGTCGCCCTGCATCGAGACGCCGTAGAGGGCGTCCGCGATCTCCATCGTCCGCTTCTGGTGCGTGATGACGATCAGCTGAGAGCTCTCCTGGAGCTCCGCCATGATGCGGATGAGCCGCTGCAGGTTGGTGTCGTCAAGGGCTGCCTCCACTTCGTCCATCACGTAGAACGGGCTGGGCCGGGCCTTGAAGATGGAGACCAGCAGGGCTACGGCCGTGAGTGAACGCTCCCCGCCGGAGAGCAGGGAGAGCCGCTTGACCTTCTTGCCCGGCGGCCGGGCCTCCACATCCACCCCGGTGGACAGCATGTCGTCCGGATCGGTGAGGACGAGCCTGCCCTCCCCTCCCGGGAACAAACGCGCGAAGACACCCTCGAACTCCCGGGCCGTGTCCTGGTACGCCTCGGTGAAGACCTGCTCCACCCGCTTGTCGACCTCCTTCACGACTTGAAGGAGGTCGGCCCGAGTCTTACGGAGGTCCTCCAGCTGCTCGCTGAGGAACTTGTGCCGCTCCTCCAGGGCCGCGAACTCCTCCAGCGCGAGCGGGTTCACCTTCCCGAGCTGCTGGTACGCGCGCTCGGCCGCCCTGAGGCGCTTCTCCTGGCGGGCGCGGTCGAAGGGGCCGGGTCGGTTGCGGGGGTGCTCCGGGTCCTCGGGGAGCTCCTCCCCTTCGGCGGGCGGCGACGGCGGGACGGGCTGGTCCGGCCCGTATTCGGCGACCAGTCCGGCCGCCTCGACCCCGAACTCCTCCAGGGCCCGGCCCTCCACCTGCTCGATCCGCATCCGCTTCTCGGCGCCGAGCACCTCGCCCCGGTGCACGGAGTCGGTGAGCTTGTCCAGCTCCCCCTTGAGGTCGCGGCCCCGGGCGCGGGCGTCGGCGAGCTCCTGCTCCCGCAAGCCCTTGGCCTGCTCGGCGAGGGAACGCTCCCGCTCGGCCCGGCCGATCGACACCTCCAGGTGCGCGAGCAGCTGCCGGGCCCCGTCGGCCACCCCCCGGCCGACCTCGGCCTCGTGGCGCAGGCGCCGGCGGCGGTGCTCCGCTCGGGTCCGGGCCTCGCGCTCGGCGCGGGCGGCGCGGTCGAGCGAGTCGGCACGGCCGGCCAGGCCCTTGACCCTCTCCTCGTGGGTCCTGAGCTGGAGCCGGGCCTCCATCTCGGTCTGCCGGGCGTTGGCTCCGTCGGCGGCGAGCCGGTCCCGGGCGGAGGTGTCGGGCTCCTCCTCCACCGGCGTCTCCTCGGCGATCGCGAGCCGCTCGGCGCACTCCTCGACCTCCAGGCGGGCCTGGTCCAGCGCGTCCTGCGCCCGGGCCGCGGCCGCGGCGCTGCGCTCGGCCTCGCCCGCGGCGCCCTTGGCCTGCCCGGCCAGCCGGCCGAGCTGCTGCGCGACCTGGGCCCTGGCCTGCTCCCCGGCCCGGCGCCGCTCGGCCAGCTCCTCCACGAGGGCTGCCGCGGCACGGCGCCGGTCCTGGGCGGCGGCCTGGGCGGCGGCGAATTCCGCGCACGCGGCGTCCAGACGGGTGATTTCGGCGTCGGCCTCGTCCACGGCGGCCTGCACTTCGAGGAGGCTGGGCGCCCCGGCGGAGCCGCCGTGGGCGATGTGGGCCCCGAGCACGTCCCCGTCGGCGGTCACGGCGACGAGGTCGGGGTGCTCGGCCACCACCGCCTCGGCCTGCGCCAGGGTCCCGACGACGACGTACCCCCGCAACACCCACCGCACGGCCCCCATCACCGCGGCGTCCCCGTCCACCAGCTCCACGGCGGGCAACCCCGGGCCGGCCCCCACCGCGGCGGCACCGCACGCAACCTGCGCAGGACCCCCGCCGAAGGCCTCGGCCCGGCCGGGACCGTTGCCCGCGCTCCCGCCCCGCGCCGCGGCGCCGGCCGGGGAAGCGGCGCCGCCCGAGGGCCCACCGGGGGCGCTGTCCGCGCTGCCGGCCTGCCCGCCGGGCTCCGTCCGGGGGCCGCCGGGGCCGGGCTTGGGGCCGGCTCCGCCCGGGAACCCACCGGGGACGTCCTCTCCGGTGCTGCGCTGCGGCCCGAACGCGGCCGGGGTCACGCCCTCGGCGCTGCCCCGGCCGCCACCCTGCGGCCCGCGCTGCGCGGAAGTTCCGCAGGGGGTGGCTCCGTTCGGGGTGGCGGCGGGAGTGGCCGACTGGGGTGGGACGGTCGCAGGGGGGCGGGGGGTGATGAGGAGGGTGGCGCGGCCGGCGTCGGCGTCGCGGAGGTGGCGCAGGGCGTCGGCCGCCTCGGCCGGGGAGGCGACCGCCAGCGCGTCGGCCGCCGCGCCCAGCGCCGCCGCGACCGCGACTTCGTACCCCGGCGCCACCCGCACCCGTTCGGCTGCCGGCCCCAGCAGCCCGCCCAGCCGCGCCGCCAGCAGCGCCCCCGTGCCGTCCTTGCGCCGCAGACCCAGCGCCAGCGCGTCCCGCCGCGCCGATACCGCCGCGCGCGAGCGCTCCGCGCTGGTCAGCGCCTCGCGCGCCCCGGCCAGCGTCGCCTCTGCCTGCTCCAGCCCGGCCCGCGCAGCCTCGTACTCCGCCTGCGCCGACGGCTCGTCCCCGCCCCCGACCTCCTCCGCCAGCGCCTCGTACTCGGCCTGCGCGGCCTCCGCCCGGCTCCGCGCCTCGTCCCGCGCCGCGATCAACCGGTCGATCTCCGCCTGCGCCGCACCCGCCCGCGACCGCGCGGCGCCCAGCCGCCCCGTCAGCCGGGCCAGGCCCTCGCGCCGGTCGGCGATGGCCCGCGCCGCGTCCCGCAGCCGCCGTTCCTCCTCCGCCAGTGCCCGCTCCAGCTCCGCCCGGTGCTCGACGGTGTCCTCCAGCGCCCGCGAGGCCGCCTCCAGCGCCGCCGTCAGCTCCGCCTCCTGCTCGCGGATCCGCTCGGCCTCCCGTTCCAGCTCCTCGGGATCGCGCCCGCGCCGTTCCTCCTCGGGCGGCGCCGAGGCCGACTTGACCCGCGCCTCGGCCAGCGACGCCGTCCCCCGTACCCGCTCGGCGAGCTGGGACAGCTCGTACCAGGTCTGCTGCGCCCGCTGCAGACGCGGCGCGAGGTCCCGCACCGCTTCCTCCAGCTCGGCCTCGCGCCGCACCGCGCCCGCGAGTTCCCGCTCCGCCGACTCCTTGCGCTCCTTGAGCGCCGCCTCGTCGGCGATCTCCGCTTCCAGCGCCCCCCGCAGCGTGACCAGGTCGTCGGCGAGCAGCCTCAGCCGCGCGTCCCGCAGGTCGGCCTGGATCACCGCAGCCCGGCGGGCCACCGCCGCCTGCCGCCCGAGCGGCTTCAACTGGCGGCGCAGCTCGTCGCCGAGGTCCTGCACGCGCGCGAGGTTGGCCTGCATCGCGTCCAGCTTCCGCAGCGCCTTTTCCTTCCGCTTGCGGTGCTTCAACACCCCGGCCGCCTCCTCGATGAAGGCGCGGCGGCCCATCGGGTCGGCGTGCAGGACGGAGTCCAGCTGGCCCTGTCCGACGATGACGTGCATCTCGCGGCCGATGCCGGAGTCGGAGAGCAGCTCCTGGATGTCGAGCAGGCGGCAGGTGTCCCCGTTGATCTGGTACTCGCTGCTGCCGCCGCGGAACATGATCCGGGTGAGGGTGACCTCGGCGTACTCGATGGGCAGGGCGCCGTCGGAGTTGTCGATCGTGAGGGACACCTCGGCGCGGCCGAGCGGCGGGCGGCCCGTCGTGCCGGCGAAGATGACGTCCTCCATCTTCCCGCCGCGCAGGGATTTGGCTCCCTGTTCCCCCATGACCCAGGACAGCGCGTCCACCACGTTGGACTTACCCGAACCGTTCGGGCCCACGACGCAGGTGATCCCGGGTTCGAACCGCAGGGTGGTGGCGGAGGCGAAGGATTTGAAGCCACGCAGGGTCAGGGACTTGAGGTGCACGCCGCCGGACTCTACCTTTCGCGTTCGGTTTCGCCCTTGAAGGTCCCGGGCAGATCAGACGCTAAAGGAAACGGCCCCCATCTGGCCCAATGCCCCCGATCGGCGCACAGGTCACCGGAGGCGAAGGCGCAGAGAAGGGGCGAGGAGGCGGCGGAAAGGAAGAAGGGACGCCGAAGCGTCCCTTGCAGATCGTGCTGGCTGGAGTCGAGCGTCGACGCGAGAGCGCGGATCAGGTGAGCGCAGGCTCCGCCTGGGATACGTCGAGGGTGTCCAGCAACGTGTCTCCGTGCTGAGCGGCGGCCGCATTCAGTGCGTCGTTTTCGGACTGGATCCGTCCGAGTTCGGACTCGAGGTCCTGGACGCGCTGCTGAAGCCGTCGCATCTCGGCGAGGAGTCGCGGGTCAGAACCGCCGACGTAACCGAGAAGCGCCTTTGCCATGATGGATGGTCCTCCACACTGAGTGACCGACCGAAGCGGTGTGGGTCGTGAGGGAATCGCACCCGCGGCGGTCCGGCAGCAACTGTCAGTCACTGCGCTTGCTACTGTCAGCGCTGCCGAACAGCTCAGGTGCGCGGGGCTTCCAGCGTCTCACCAAAAAGTTTGACGGTCAACACGATCACGCCCTGTATCGGCGGGCAGCCCGGGCCTCGCACGGGGCGCGGAGATCATCCTCATCTCCGAGCCTTCCACGTTTCACCGGGCGCGGCAACGCCTCCGCGAGGAATTCGCAGTTCCGAGGCGGTGCGGACCGCCCGCGGATGCGATCAGCCCATGATCGGCTGATCGGTCACCGGATGGCGAACCCGTCGTAGCCACCGCGCGGTGTGCCCCAGATCTCTGTTACTCCGTCCACCCTCCCGGGCGTGTCGCCCGAGCGCAGCCAGTCCAGCAGCCGGTGGCAATTCTCACGTTGACCCTCGGCCACCACCTGTACTCGGCCGTCGTCCAGGTTCAGCGCGAAGCCGACGACGCCTCCGATCTCCAGCGCATTGGCCCTGGTGAACCAGCGGAAGCCCACTCCCTGTACTCGGCCGCGCACCCAGGCGGTCAGCCGGACGTCTTCGTTCATGCGTGAACGCTAACCGGACGATCACTTTCCAGGCACATCACCCCCCTGGGCCCATGGCGTACAGTCGCGCACCAATGAACTCACCCATTTGGGGGAGTTAGGGATGATCTTGTGAGGAAGGCCAGCCGGATGGGACGCCACCGACTCCACGCCGCACCGCCCGCCGGCGGCAAGCGCCGCACCGTCGTGCGCAACGGTCTGCTGGGCGTCTCCGTGGCCGTCGCCCTCGGCACGGCGGCCGTGACCACCGGTCTCGTACCGGTGGGCGACTCCTTCCCCTACGTGGGTACGGACTCCGGCTCCAAGACAGAGGCCAAGGCGTCGCCGACGCCGGACGCCGGCAGCTCCCTCCAGCAGCAGGGCGGCCTCACCGGGCTTCCGGGCCGGGCCGTGCCCTCCCCCGCAGCGAGCAGCGCCTCCCCCACCCCGTCCGCTTCGCCTTCCCCCTCGGCCTCCGCCTCCCCGTCGCCCACGCCCACGCCCTCGGCGTCCACCAAGGCTCCGGAGCCGGTGAAGACCACCGCCGCCCCGAAGCCCGCGGCTCCCAAGCCCGCCGCCCCCAAGCCGGCAGCGCCCAAGCCGGCCGCGCCCAAGCTTGCCGTCCCGGCTCCCGCGACGGGTGACAGCCACTCCTCCGAGGAGGCGGCCGTCCTCACCCTGGTCAACCAGGCGCGCGCCCAGGCGGGCTGCGGCGCGGTCCGGGCGAACCCCCCGCTCGCCTCCCTCGCGACGGCGTTCAGCAAGGACATGGCGGTCAGGGGCTTCTTCGACCACACCGACCCCGACGGGCACACCCCCTGGGACCGGGCCCAGGCCGCCGGCATCTCCGGCCTCGGCGGCGAGAACATAGCCCGGGGCCAGGGTGACGCGGCTTCGGTGATGAACGCCTGGATGAACAGCCCGGGCCACAAGGCGAACATCCTCAACTGCGAGTTCCGCACCCTGGGCGTCGGCGTCTACTTCGGCGCCGGCGGCCCGTGGTGGACGCAGGACTTCGGCTTCTAGCCGAGGCCCCGCGTCCGGCAGGAACCCCCCTGTCCCTGCCCCTGTCGCTGACCTGACCGGGCTCAGGCGGCCAGGGCGGCGCGGCCGGCCACGATGACGCGGGCGTGCTGCGCGACGCGGCGGCCGAGGTGTTCGGCGGTGGCTATGTCGGCCTTGTGGACGTCCTCCACCCCGTGGTCGGTGTGGGTCTGGGCGGCCGCACCGGCCGAGAAGCCGAGCCGGTTGAGGTCGTGCTCGGAGGCGGTGCTGGTGTTCCAGCCCGGCTTGAGACCGAGGTTGACCCAGCTCATGGCGTGCTGCGCGGCGAGGGTCTGGAAGAAGCCCAGCGTGCCGGACTTGTCGCCGTTCTTGGAGCCGGAGTTGGTGAAGCCGGCGGCGACCTTGTCCTGCCAGACATCGCCGAACCAGCGCTTCGAGGTGGCCTCGGCGAAGGTGTGGAAGGCGCCCGAGGCGGTGCCCATGTAGGTCGGCGAGCCGAAGACGATCGCGTCGGAGGCGTCGAGGAGCGCCCACTGCGCGTCGTCGATCTCGTCGACCTTGATCAGGTGGACCGTGGCTCCGGCCTCGGCGGCACCGGCCCGGACGGCCTCGGCGAGGACCGCGGTGTGTCCGTATCCGGAGTGGTAGGCGACGGAGACGACGGGGGCGTGGGCAAGGGCGGACATGGCGGTTCTCCTAAGAAGTGCTCGGGGCGCCCCCGCGGTGAGTGGCGGCGACGAACCCAAGAGAAGCACTAACTTTTGGAAAGCGCAAGCGCATGGTTAGCGCTGTGGAGGGGTACGCTGGTGTCATGGAGAAACCCCTCTGTCCCGAGACGACGTACACGGACCTCCCGTTCGACGTGTACGCGCGCACGTGCCCTTCACGGGAAACCCTGGAGCACGTCACGGGCCGCTGGGGCAGCCTCACCGTGAGCGCCCTGCGCGAAGGCCCGTGCCGGTTCAACGAGCTGCGCCGCCGGGTCGACGGCGTGAGCGAGAAGATGCTCTCGCAGACCCTGCACGCACTGGAGCGCGACGGCATCGTCAGCCGTGACGCCCAGCCGACCAACCCGCCCCGCGTGGACTACGAGCTGACGCCGCTGGGCCGGGAGGTCGCCGACCGGCTGCTGTCGCTGATCCACTTCGTGGAGGGCAGCATGCCCGAGGTCCTCGCCGCCCGGGAGTCCTACGACGGCAGCCGCGGCGGCCGCTGACAGCGCGGGCAGAAGTAGCTCGACCGGTTCATCCACGGCCGGCGCCGCATGGGCGTACCGCAGCGCCGGCAGGGCTCGTCCTCGCGCCCGTACGCATCGAGCGAGCGGTCGAAGTAGCCGGACTCCCCGTTCACGTTGACGTAGAGACTGTCGAAACTGGTCCCGCCGACCTGGAGGGCGGCGTTCATGACCTCCCGGACGTGCGTCAGGAGTTCCGCGCTGCGGGGGCGCGTGAGCGTGGCGGTGGGGCGCTCGTAGTGCAGCCGCGCGCGCCAGAGCGCCTCGTCCGCGTAGATGTTGCCGACCCCGCTGATCAGGGACTGGTCCAGCAGCGCCCGCTTGAGGGTGGTCCGCTTGGCGCGCAGGGCGAGGTGGTAGGAGGGCTCGTCGAAGAGGGGGTCCAGCGGGTCGCGCGCGATGTGCGCGATGACGTCGGGCAGCCCCTCGGGGCTCTCGGGGGCGGTCTCGTGCAGCGAGAGGCCGCCGAAGGTGCGCTGGTCGACGAAGCGCAGCTCGGTCCCGGCGTCGTCGGTGAAGCGCACCCGGATCCGCAGGTGCTTCTCGTCGGGCGCTTCGGTCGGCTGCACCAGCAGCTGCCCGCTCATGCCCAGGTGCCCGAGCACCGACAGGTCCCGGCCCTCCAGGGGCAGCCACAGGTACTTGCCGCGCCGCATCGCCACCCCGAAGGTCTGGCCGGTCAGCCGGGCGACGAAATCGGCCCCGCCGCCGGGATGACGGCGAACCGCCCGGGGGTGCAGGACCTCCACGGCGGCGACCGTCCGCCCGGCCACCCAGCGCTCCAACCCCCGCCGCACCACTTCGACTTCGGGCAGCTCGGGCACGGTGTTCCTCCGACGGGTACGTTTTTGCGGCTCACTCGCGAGCCTACCGGCCTGCCCCGCCGCGACTCCCCCGGGCCACCGGCGGACGAGCCCGTGACAAGGGCGGGCCGCCTCCCCGAGGAGCCGGCAAAACAGGACGCCCGCCCCTGCGAGGCAGGGGCGGGCGGTGGTTCCCGAAGGAAGCGTCAGGCGCCCGTCGCCGGACCGGCGGGCGTCGGCGCCCCGCCGTCCACGGCCGTGGCGTCGTCGGGCCCGGCCGTGGCCGGGACCGCCGCCGGAGCGGCGGCGGCCGCGGCCTGCGCCGCGATCCGCTCGTCCGCCGCGGTACGGATCCCGCGCCACGCGGACTCCGCCGCCTGCTGTTCCGCTTCCTTCTTGCTGCGGCCGGTGCCGGTGCCGTACGAGACACCACCGACGCGAGCGGCAGCTGTGAAGGTCTTCTCGTGGTCCGGTCCGGTCTCGGTGACCAGGTACTCCGGTACACCAAGGCCTTCGGCCGCCGTGAGCTCCTGGAGACTGGTCTTCCAGTCCAGGCCGGCCCCGAGGTTGGAGGACTTCTCGATGAGCGGGTCGAAGAGCCGGTGAACCAGCTCCGAGGCCGCGTCGAGGCCCTTGTCGAGGTAGACCGCGCCGATCACCGCTTCAAGCGTGTCGGCGAGGATGGAGGCCTTGTCCCGGCCGCCCGTGCCCTCTTCGCCCCGGCCGAGCCGGATGAAGGAGCCGAGGTCGAGGCCGCGCCCGACCTCCGCCAGTGCGCGCGAGTTGACCACCGCGGCCCGCAGTTTGGCCAGCTGGCCTTCCGGCAGGTCGGGGTGGGTCGTGTACAGCGTGTCCGTGACCACCAGGCCGAGCACGGAGTCCCCGAGGAACTCCAGGCGCTCGTTGGTGGGCAGACCGCCGTTCTCGTACGCGTACGAGCGGTGGGTCAGTGCACGCACCAGAAGGGCGGACTCGAGTTGGTACCCGAGCCGCCCTTCCAGAAGCACGTGGGACGAGGCCGCGTTGTTACTGTCTGCCTGCTTCTCAGCGTTGGACAGCTCAGACATTGCGCCTCTCACCAGCCGCTCAGACCTCGAGGACCTGGCGCTTGTTGTAGGTGCCGCAGCTCGGGCACGCAATGTGCTGGAGCTTCGGCTCCTGGCAACGCTCGCACGAAACCAGGGTGGGGACCGCAGCCTTCCACTGCGACCGGCGGTGGCGCGTGTTGCTGCGCGACATCTTCCGCTTCGGAACAGCCACGGCTACTTCTCCTGCTTCTCGGCGGCGCTCTGAACTCCGTCAGATGCAGTGCCGCTCATGTTGTCCTTCTCGTCGTCCTGATCGGTCACGACGAGTTCCTGCAGAGCCGCCCAACGGATGTCGACGGCGTCATGGTGGTGGTCCGGGTCCTCGTTCAGATTGAGCCCGCATTCGGGGCACAGTCCGAGACAGTCCTCCCGGCACACCGGCTGCAGCGGCAGTGCGAGCACCACCACGTCACGCAGCACGGGTTCGAGGTCGAACAAGCCGTCCTCAAGGTGGAGCGTGTCCTCGTCGTCCTCGGCGTCGTCGGCCGGCTCCGCCTTGGAGCGGGTCCGGTCGTCGGCGTCAGGGTACGAGAACATCTCCTGGAAGTCCGCCTTGAGCTCGCGCTCGACGGTCTCCAGACACCTTACGCACTCCCCCACGGCCCGGCCACGAGCGGTGCCTGTGACAAGCACCCCTTCCATGACCGACTCCATTCGGAGGTTGAGCTTCAACGGGGCGCCTTCCGGCACTCCGATGACGTCGGCGAGACCGAGGTCCGCCGGCGCCGCGATCTCGCGGGACAGCCGCTGCATGGCACCAGGACGCCGACCCAGCTCGTGCGTGTCGAACACGAGGGGGTTGCGGTGGTCGAGGCGGGTGTTCAGGGCCGGTTCCTGCTTTCACAGATCGCTGAAGATCGAGGACTGCGCCACAAGTGGGGCACTTGAGGGCAGCATGGATCGCGGTGCATACGCGCGACCGAACAGCCAGGATACCCGGCGCCGCGCCCAGCGCCCAATCCGGCCTAACGCCCCTGCTCGTACTGCCGCAGCTGGTCCAGGTCGATCATGCTCGTGTCGAAGAGGCTGGTCTCGTCGAGCGCGGGCTGCTGGGCGGCCTGGGGCTGGTGGTACGCCGCGTAGGGATCGGGCTGCTGCTGGTAGGGCATCCCGTACGGGTCCGGCTGCTGGACCTGCTGCTGGTAGCCGTACTGGTCCTGGTAGCCGGAGTACGGGTCCTGCTGCGGCTGCTGCTGGCCTTCGTAGGCATAGCCGCCGTACGCGTCGTAGGCCGGTTCCTGACGGGTCTGGGCGGGGACCGGAGCCGCGGCGGGTGCGGGTACCGGTTCGGCGAGGCCCGCCAGGAAGTCCGCGTCGCTCGCCGAGCGGGACTGCGAGGCGTCCGCAGCGTCCTGGGCGGCCATGTGCGCGCCCAGGTCGTCCGTCGGGACCCGGCCCAGCAGCTTCTGGCGGCCCCGGCCGACGGCCTCCAGGGTCTTGGAGAGCACCGCCTCGAAGGTCGCCAGCTTGGCGTCCACGTACGCGTCCGCCTGCTCGCGCTGCGTCTGCGGGTCACTGCTGCGCTCGGGGGCGTCCGTTTCGGGGTACCCGTGCTCGTCCAGCCCCGGTCCGCGGCCCAGCAGCTTCTCGCGGCCGCGGTCCACGGAGCCGATGGTCTTGCTGAGGACGACCTCGAAGTTCGCGAGCTTGCTGTCGACGTAGTCGTCCGCCTCGGCCCGGATCTCCCCGGCCTCCCGGCGGGCGTCCGCGAGGATCCGGTCGGCCTCGGCCTGCGCCCGCCGCGCGATCTCGGTGCCGGAGATCAGCGAACCGCGCTCGGCGTGCGCGGACTCGATGATGCGGTCCGCCTCCCGGCGGGCCTCCTCGACCATCTGGTCCCGGCCGCCGATCAGCTCCTGTGCCTGGGCGAGCGAGCCGGGGAGCGCCTTGCGGACCTCTTCCAGCTCGGCGAGCAGCTCCGCGCGGTTGATCACGCAGGAGGCCGACATGGGCATGGACCGGGCGCCGCTGACGGCCGCGACGATCTCGTCGAGCTTCTTCTGCACGTCCATGGGGGCTCGCACTCTCTCGGCCTCGGGCGGTTCCCGAGTCGGACGGGACGACTTTAAGGCCGCCGGGCGGGCGCGCGGGACCGGCTGGGGGAACGCCCCGCGGTCAGCGTTCGGCGAGTCGTGCCAGGAGCGCCGCGTGTACGTGCGCGGGCAGCAGGTGGGCGACGTCGCCGCCCCACGCCGCGACCTCCTTGACCAGGGAGGACGACAGGAAGCTGTAGGTGGGGTTGGTGGGCACGAACAGCGTTTCGACGCCCGACAGCCCCATGTTCATCTGGGCCATCTGCAGCTCGTAGTCGAAGTCGCTGACGGCGCGCAGACCCTTGACGATCGCCGGGATGTCCCGCTGCTTGCAGAAGTCGACGAGCAGTCCGTGGAAGGACTCGACCTGGACGTTGCCGTAGTCGGCCGTCGCCTCGCGGATCAGCTCGATCCGCTCCTCGACGGTGAACAGCCCCTTCTTGGACTGGTTGATCATCACGGCGACGTGGACGACGTCGTAGAGCCGGGAGGCCCTGCCGATGATGTCGAGGTGTCCGTTGGTGATGGGGTCGAACGACCCGGGACAAACGGCGCGGCGCAAGTGAAGTCCCTCGCTCTCCGGTGCGGGCATCATGACTCTTCGCTGGTGAAGGCGGCGCGACCGTACCAAAGGGTTCCTTCGCCGTACTTCCGCGACCGGAGCGGCTCGAACCCGTCGGGCCACGGGAAGGCGCCGCTCCTGGTGCTGCGTTCCACGGTGACCAGTGCGTCGTCCGTGAGCCAGCCATTGGACCGGAGTGTGAGCAGGATCTCCCGGAGATCATCGTGCCCGACGGCGTACGGGGGGTCGAGGAACACGATGTCGTAGGACTCCCCCTGGGGGGGCGCCGCGACGATCTGCTCCGCCTTCCCGGCCCGGAAGTCCGCGCCCGGCAGACCGACCGCCTTGATGTTGTCGCGGATCGCCTTGGCGGCCTTCGCGTCGGGCTCGACCAGCAGTGCGTGGCCGGCTCCGCGCGAGAGCGCCTCCAGGCCGACCGCGCCGGAGCCGGCGTACAGGTCAAGTACGCGGGACCCTTCCACGCCGTGCAGGGATTCCCAGGTGGAGAAGAGCCCTTCGCGCATCCGGTCCGAGGTCGGGCGGGTTCCGGTGCCGGGGGGCACGGCCAGCCGTCGCCCGCCGGCGCTGCCGGCGATCACGCGCGTCATCTGGGTCCTTGGGGTGGGGAGGAAGGGGAGTGCGGGGATGCTTGTGCGCTCCAACGATATGTCGTACCGGTCAGCCCTTCTCCAGGTACTGCTCGCGCTCGGTGTCCAGCAGGGCGTCCAGCGCGGTGCGCAGGCCCGGCAGGCCGGTCAGCTCGGGGTCCTCGGCGACCACGCGGGTGGCTTCCTCGCGGGCCTGGGCGATGACCTCCTCGTCCTCGATGACCGCGAGCATCCGCAGCGAGGAGCGCACGCCCGACTGGGCCTGGCCGAGCACGTCGCCCTCGCGGCGCTGCTCCAGGTCGATCCGGGACAGTTCGAATCCGTCGAGGGTGGCGGCGACGGCTGCGAGGCGGGCCCGGGCGGGGCTGGCCTCGTGCATCTCGCTGACCAGGAGGCACAGTCCGGGGGCGGAGCCGCGGCCGACGCGGCCGCGCAGCTGGTGGAGCTGGGAGACGCCGAACCGGTCGGCATCCATGATCACCATCACGGTGGAGTTCGGGACGTTCACCCCGACCTCGATGACGGTGGTGGCGACGAGCACCTTGACCTCGCCGGCGGCGAAGCGGCGCATCACGTCGTCCTTGTCGGCGGGGTCCATCCGCCCGTGCAGCACCTCGACCGACAGCCCGGCGAGCGGGCCCTTGACCAGCTGTTCGGCGATCTCCAGGACGGCCAGCGGAGGCCGCTTCTCGCTCTCGTCCTCGGCGGACTTCTTCTTCGGGTCGTCCGCCTCGTCGCCGATGCGGGGGCAGACGACGTAGGCCTGGTGGCCGTTCTCGACCTCCTCGCGGACCCGCTCCCAGGCCCGGGCGAGGAAGTGCGGTTTGTCCTTGGCGGGGACCACGTGCGTGGCGATCGGGGAGCGGCCGGCGGGCAGCTGGTCGAGGACGGAGGTCTCCAGGTCGCCGAAGACGGTCATGGCGACGGTGCGCGGGATGGGGGTGGCGGTCATGACGAGCAGGTGGGGCGGCTGCTTGCCCTTCGAGCGCAGGGCGTCGCGCTGTTCCACCCCGAAGCGGTGCTGTTCGTCGACCACGACGAGGCCGAGGTCGTGGAAGCGCACCTTGTCCTCGATCAGGGCGTGGGTGCCGATGACGATGCCGGCTTCGCCGGTGACCAGGTCGAGGAGTGCCTGCCGCCGGGCGGGCATTCCCATGGAGCCGGTCAGCAGCACCACTTTGGTGCCCTGGTCGCTGCCGCCGAGCATGCCGCCCTCGGCGAGCTCGCCCATCATCTCGGTGATGGAGCGGTGGTGCTGCTGGGCGAGCACCTCGGTGGGCGCGAGCATCGCGGCCTGCCCGCCGGAGTCGACGACGGCGAGCATGGCCCGCAGCGCGACCATCGTCTTGCCGGAGCCGACCTCGCCCTGGAGGAGGCGGTGCATGGGGTGTTCGGTGGCGAGGTCGTCGAAGATCTCCTTGGAGACGCTCTGCTGGCCCTCGGTGAGGGTGAAGGGCAGCTTCGCGTCGAAGGAGTCGAGCAGGCCGCCGGGGCTGGGGCGGCGGGCAACGGCCGGCAGCTGGGAGTCGGCGTGCCGGCGGCGGGCCAGGGCGACTTGGAGCACGAAGGCCTCGTCCCACTTGAGGCGCTGCCGGGCGTCCTCGATGTCGGCCTTGGTTCCCGGCCGGTGGATCTTGAGCAGCGCTTCGGGGAGCGGGACCAGGCCGCGCCCCTCGCGCAGCGCCGCGGGGAGCGGGTCCACGGTCTCCTGGGCCCTGGGCAGGACGGCGTCCACGCACTTGGCGATCTTCCAGGACTCCAGTTTGGCGCAGGCCGGATAGATCGGGATGAGCTGGTTGGCGAAGGCGGTGGCCGCGTCCCGGTCGGAGGCGTCGGCGCCGAGCGGCTCGTAGGCGGGGTGGGAGAGCTGGAGCTTGCGGTTGAACATGCCGACCTTGCCCGCGAACATGGCGCGGCTGCCGGGCAGCAGGTCCTTGTGCGGTTTGTGGACGCCCGCGCCGAAGAAGACGAGCTGGAGCCGGCCGCTGCCGTCGGTGATGGTGACTTCCAGGCGTTTCCCGCCGCCCCGGCTGCCCTGGTAGGTCAGGAGCCTCGCGTCGGCGACCTGCGCGACGACCGTCACGTGCTCGTCGATCTGGTCGGCGAGGTCGGCGAGGGGCGTCAGCTCTCCCCGCTCCGCGTACCGCCGCGGGTAGTGGTGGAGGAGGTCCAGGGCCGTGTGCAGGCCGAGCTGCTCGGCCAGCACCTTCGCGGTGGCGGGGCCGAGCGTCTTCTTGAGGTCTTCGTCGAGCGCGGGCACGTGTTCCATTGCACACCATGGCTCCGACAACGCGGCTATTCGACCCCGATGAGCAGCGGCGCCGAGTACCGGCCGCCGCGGTAGGTGACGGTGTCGACCGCCAGGTGCCCGTGCTGGACGTACGCCTCCAGGCGCGCCGCGAGGGCATCGGGGACCTCCGGTCCGAGGACGAGGGTGACGAGTTCCCCGCCGGAGCCGAGCATCCGCGCCAGGACGGCCTCCGCGGTCTCAGGCAGGCCCGATCCGATGACGGCGACGTCGCCGTCGATGAGGCCGAGCACGTCCCCGGCCTGGCAGATGCCGACGGAGGTGAAGGACTGCCGTTCGGCGACGGCCAGTTCCCCGTAGCGGGTGGCGCCCGCGGCGGCCGTCATGGCCACCACGTCCTCGTCGAAGGTGGCGTCCTGGTCGTGCACGGCGAGCGCGGCCAGGCCCTGGACCGCCGAGCGGGTGGGGATCACGGCCACGCGTACGCCGTCGGCGCGGGCCTCCTCGGCGGCCGCGGAAGCCGCCGCGCGCCACTCGCTGTCGTTGGGCAGCACGACCACCTCGCGGGCATGGGCCAGCCGGATCGCGTCGGCCAGTCCGGCGGCCGCCGGTGCCTCCCCGGGCCGGGCGAGGACGGTGGTCGCGCCCGCGTCCCCGCACAGGCCGGCCAGTCCCTCGCCCGGGACGACGGCGACCACGGCCCGCTGGACCCGCTCGGTCCGCGCGCGGCGCCGCTCGTCGCCGAAGTGGGTGATGCGGATGCGGTAGGGCCGCCCGGCGACCACCCCGGCCTCCACGGCCGCCCCGGGGTCGTCGACGTGGACGTGGACGTTCCAGAGCCCCTCGCCGCCGACCACCACCAGCGAGTCGCCGAGCCCGTCCAGCCGGGCCCGCAGGGTGGCCACGGCGACTTCGGTGGCCTCCAGCAGGTAGATCACCTCGTACGCGGGCCCGCCCAGGTCCTGCGCCTCGCAGGGCTGCGGCGGCTGCGGTACGGGCACGGCCCGGCCGCGTACGGGTTCCGGGGCGGGCTCTTGGCCGGACAGGGCCTGCCACAGTGCCCCGAGTACGGCGACCACCCCGCAGCCCCCGGCGTCGACCACCCCGGCCCGGCCCAGCGCGGCCAGCTGCCCCGGGGTCTCGGCGAGGGCGGCGCGGGCCCCGTCGTAGGCGGCGCGGGCCACGTCGGCGGCGGTCCCGGCGGCGGCGCCGGCCGCCCGCGCCGCGGCGGTGGCGACGGTGAGCATCGTCCCCTCCACGGGGTGCGCGACGGCCTGGTACGCCTCCTCGGCCGCCCGGGCCAGCGCCTGCGCGAGCATCGGGCCCGGCGCCTGTGCCCGCCGGTCCGGTTCCGCGCCCAGTACGTCGGCCACCCCGCGCAGCAGCTGGGCGAGGATGGTGCCGGAGTTGCCCCGGGCGCCTATGAGGGCTCCGTGTGCGAAGGCCCGTACGGCTTCGGGGAGGGAGGGGGCGGCCGTGGTCCGCGTCACGTCCTCGAAGGCGGCGGCCAGCTCGCGGTCGGCGGACTCGGCGGTGAGGTAGAGGTTCGTGCCGGTGTCGGCGTCGGCGACGGGGTAGACGTTGATGGCGTCGATGTCCTCGCGGGCCCGGTCCAGGGCGGCCAGGGCCAGCGAACTCCAGGTGCGCACCGCTTCGGCGTCGAGCTCGTCGGCGGACTGCGGCGCAGGCTCGTGCGGCACCGGGCGTTCCTCCTTGTGCGGGCCAGGGTTCACCGCAGGGTAACGAAGGCCGGCCGCCCGGGGCGGGGCCGGTGGAGCCCATGGTAGTTTTCTTGGACGGGCGCAGTCGTTGTATGCTGCTCCGGTTGCCCGATGAGAGTCGGGCCATTTCCCCCGGCAAACCACTTCGGATCTCTGATTCCGGTGCGCCGGATTCACTGTAAGTGCATCTGAAGTCTTTGGAGTGACCTGTGGCTGCCAACTGCGACGTTTGCGCCAAGGGGCCGAGCTTCGGCAACAACATCTCCCACTCGCACCGCCGCACCTCGCGTCGCTGGAACCCGAACATCCAGCGCGTCCGTGCCGTGGTCAATGGGACGCCGAAGCGCCTCAACGCCTGCACCTCGTGCATCAAGGCCGGCAAGGTCTCGCGCTGACGCCTTCCGTCGTCGTAGCGCAGCCCTTTCCGGTTGCCAAGAAGGCCGGTCCACCCAGTGGACCGGCCTTTTGCCTTTCCCGCGCGTGTGGGGCCGGTGGGTCCACCGGCCCCACACGTCGTTGCCCGGCCGTCCGGACCGGTGGCGGGCCCGACGGGGTGGGCAGGGCTCAGGCCCGCCGGCGCCAGGCGTGGTCAACGGGGCCGATGCCCGCACCGAGCGCGAAGCCGGCCGCGATGGCACCGGTGACGTACTCCTTGGCCGCCTTGACGGCCGCGGGCACCTCCAGGCCTTGTGCGAGGCCCGCCGCGACGGCACTGGCGAGGGTGCAGCCGGTGCCGTGGGTGTGCCGGTTGTCGTACCGGGGGGCGCGCAGCCAGTGTTCCTCGGCGCCGTCGGTCACCAGGTCCACGGCTTCGTCGCCGTGCGCCGTCAGGTGGCCGCCCTTGATCAGGGCCCAGCGCGGGCCGTAGCCGAGGACCGCGTCGGCGGCCCGGCGCATGTCGTCCTCGCTCTCCACGACGACGCCGGTGAGCTGCGTCACCTCGTCGAGGTTCGGCGTCGCCACCGTGGCCCGGGGCAGCAGTTCCCCGCGTACGGCGTCCAGCGCCGAGGCGGCGAGCAGCGCGTCGCCGTGCTTGGAGACGCCGACGGGGTCCACGACCACCGGGGCCGCGGTGCCGGCGAGGAGTTCGGCCACCGTCTCCACGAGGACCGCCGAGGACAGCATCCCGGTCTTGACGGCCTGCACCCCGATGTCGTCCACCACGGCCCGGTACTGGGCCCTGACGGCTTCGGCGGGCAGCTCCCAGACCCCGTGCACGCCCAGCGAGTTCTGCGCGGTCACGGCGGTGAGGACGCTCATCCCGTGCACACCGAGCGCCAGCATCGTCTTGAGGTCGGCCTGGATGCCGGCGCCGCCGCCGGAGTCGGATCCGGCGACGGTCAGGCACAGCGGCGGGCGGTTCACCGCGGGGGTTCCTCGTCGGCCGGGTCGGCGCCGAAGTGGTCCCACCCGCCGGTGCTGGTCCAGGGGGCGCCGTCGACGGTCACCTGGGGCAGCGCGGAGCGGTTCTGCACCTCGCCGATCACCTTCCAGCGGGCGGGCAGTTTCACGTCGGGCGGGAAGGTCGCCACGATCGCGTGGTCCTCACCTCCGGTGAGGACCCACTGGAGCGGGTCCACGCCGACCGCCTGGCCGATGTCGTACATCTGGCTCGGGATGTCGACGGCCGCGGAGCGCAGGTCGATCCGTACCTTGCTGGCCTCGGCGATGTGACCGAGGTCGGCGACCAGGCCGTCACTGACGTCGGTCATGGCGGTGGCGCCGAGGCCGGCGGCGGCGGGGCCCGCGTGGTAGGGCGGCTCGGGGCGCCGGTGGGCCTCCACGAAGGCCCGCGGGGAGCGGAAGCCGCGCGAGAGCACCGCGAAGCCGGCCGCGGACCAGCCGAGCCAGCCGGTGACGGCCACCACGTCGCCGGGGCGGGCGCCGGAGCGCAGCACCGGTTCGTGGTTGCGCAGGTCGCCCAGGGCGGTGATGGCGACGGTGATGGTGTCGCCGCGCACGACGTCGCCTCCGACCACGGCCGCGCCGGCGACCTGGCACTCGTCGCGGATGCCGTCCATCAGCTCGGTGGGCCAGGTCACCGGCAGTTCCGCCGGGACGACGAGGCCGAGCAGGAGCGCGGTCGGCACCGCGCCCATGGCGGCGATGTCGGCGAGGTTCTGGGCGGCGGCCTTTCGGCCGACGTCGTAGGCCGTGGACCAGTCGCGCCGGAAGTGCCGGCCTTCCAGCAGGATGTCCGTACTCGCCACGACCCGTCGGTCGGGGGCCGACACCACCGCGGCGTCGTCCCCGGGTCCGAGCCGGACCGCCGGGGTGGTGGTGAGCCGTGAGGTGAGCTCCCGAATGAGCCCGAACTCCCCCAGCTCGCCCACAGTGCCCTTCATCGCTGTGCCCCTTCTTGCCCAGTCCGCTTGCGGTCGCGAGCCGTCACAGCTCTGGGTACCGTCAACAGATACGTCAACTTCTGCTCCATGTGCGCCCCGCCGTGCGCGGTGCCGGGCTCGCGGGTCTCCCCGTGGCGCTCGGCGACGCGGTACCGTGGCGTCCCTTCTTCCCCGGGCCCACCCGCAGTTCCAGGGCCCAACCGAAGGTTAGGGGAAATGATCCTCGTGGCCGCCCTGGAGGTTCCGTGGTACAGGCGTACATCCTCATCCAGACCGAGGTGGGCAAGGCGTCGTTCGTCGCCGAGTCCATCGGCCGGATCCCGGGGGTGATCCAAGCCGAGGACGTGACGGGCCCGTACGACGTGATCGTGCGCGCCCAGGCCGACACCGTCGACGATCTCGGCCGCATGGTGGTCGCCAAGGTCCAGCAGGTGGAGGGGATCACCCGCACCTTGACCTGCCCCGTGGTCCATCTGTAGCCCCGTCTACTCTTGGCCGGTGATGTCTGCACACCACCGGCCGCTGCGTCTCCTGGCCCTGCCCGCCTGCACCGCCCTGCTGGCCCTGGCGGGCTGCGCTCCGGATGGTTCACCGGCCCGGCTGGAGCCACCGCCCACGCCGCCCGCCGAGGTCGCGGGACTCTGTGCGGCACTGCACGAGGAGCTCCCGGACTCGGTGGCCGGTCTGGAGCGGACCGGCACCGCACCGCAGTCGCCGCTGACCGCCTCTTGGGGCGGTTCGGCGATCGTACTGCGGTGCGGTATCCCCAAGCCGCCGCGGATGGCCGATCCGAAGCAGGACGGCGTCGAGGTCAACGGAGTGGGCTGGCTGGTGGAGAAGGTGCCCGACGGCGAGGGCGGCGGCTACCGGTTCACGACCGGGCTGCGGCTGGCGTACACCGAAGTCCGGGTGGACAAGGAGCACGCCACCGACGCGCAGATGCTGGTCGGGCTCTCCGCGGCGGTCGCCAAGACCGTTCCCGAGGGCATCGCCTCCTACTGAGGCACCGCCCTCTCCCCCGTTCCCACGAGGACCGCCCGCCGGAGATCCGGCGGGCGGTCCTTTCGTGCGTGGGCCCGGCCCGGGTCAGCGCAGTCCGGTGGAGCGGCGCAGCGCGGCCTGGATCAGGAGGTCCACCAGCTCCGGGTACTCGACGCCCGACTCCTGCCACATGCGCGGGTACATGGAGATGGGGGTGAAGCCCGGCATGGTGTTGATCTCGTTGATGACGAAGGTGCCGTCCTCGGTGAGGAAGAAGTCGGCGCGTACCAGGCCCTCGCAGGAGGCGGCCTCGAAGGCCTCGACCGCGAGCCGCTGCACCTCGGCGGTCTGCTCCGGGGTGAGCGGGGCGGGCACGATCCCGGAGGCGGAGTCGATGTACTTCGCCTCGAAGTCGTAGAAATCGTGGCTGGACACCGGCGGGATCTCGGCCGGGGCGCTCGCGCGGGGCCCGTCCTCGAATTCCAGCACGCCGCACTCGATCTCGCGGCCGCGCAGCAGCGCCTCCACGATGATCTTCGGGTCGTGGCGCTGGGCCTCGGCGACGGCCGCGTCGAGGGCGGCGGGGTCGTCGACCTTGGTGATGCCGATGGAGGAGCCGGCCCGGGCGGGCTTGATGAACAGCGGCCAGCCGTGTTCGGCGGCGAAGTCCAGGATCTTGCCGCGGGCGGCGTCCGGGTCGGCCCACTCGCGGGGGCGGATGGTCACGTACGGGCCGACGTTCAGCCCGAAGGAGGTGAACACCCGCTTCATGTAGTCCTTGTCCTGGCCGACGGCCGAGGCGAGGACTCCGGAACCGACGTACGGGACGCCGGCGAGTTCCAGGAGCCCCTGGAGGGTGCCGTCCTCGCCGTACGGGCCGTGCAGCACGGGGAAGACGACGTCGACCTCGCCCAGGGCCTTGGGAACGGCGCCCGGCTCGGTGTAGACGACCTCGCGGTTCGCCGGGTCGACGGAGAGGACGACCGCGCCGTCCGCGGAGTCCGCGAGCTGGTCGACGTTCGGGAGCTTCCGGTCGGCGATGGCCATCCGGGAGGGCTCGTCGGCGGTCAGCGCCCACCGGCCGTCCGTGGTGATGCCGATGGGCAGCACCTCGTACTTGGACCGGTCGATGGAGCGCAGCACGGCGCCCGCCGTGACGACCGAGATGGCGTGTTCCGAGCTGCGGCCGCCGAACACGACGGCCACGCGGGGCTTGCGGCCCTGCTGCTCAGGGGTCTGGGGGAGGTTCTCGCTGCTCATATCGCCACGAGAGTACCCGCTCGGACGTCCGGAAAGGACTCAGCGGCGTTCCGGTTTGGCGCTGCGGCTCATGAGTTCCTTCAACGCGACCAGCGTGGGCTTGCCGTGGTGCACGATGTCGACGACCGTCTCGGTGATCGGCATGTCCACTCCGTGCCGGTGGGCCAGATCTGCCACGGACTGGCAGGACTTGACCCCTTCCGCGGTCTGCTTGGTGACCGCGATGGTCTCCTCCAGGGTCATCCCGCGGCCGAGGTTCGTGCCGAAGGTGTGGTTCCTGGAGAGCGGCGAGGAGCAGGTGGCGACCAGGTCGCCGAGGCCGGCGAGGCCGGAGAAGGTGAGCGGGTCCGCGCCCATGGCGAGGCCGAGGCGGGTCGTCTCGGCGAGGCCGCGGGTGATCAGCGAGCCCTTGGTGTTGTCGCCCAGCCCCATGCCGTCCGCGATGCCGACGGCGAGGCCGATGACGTTCTTGACGGCGCCGCCAAGCTCGCAGCCGACCACGTCGGTGTTGGTGTACGGGCGGAAGTACGGCGTGTGGCAGGCGGCCTGGAGGCGCCGGGCGACGGCTTCGTCCACGCAGGCCACCACGGACGCGGCGGGCTGGCGGGCGGCGATCTCGCGGGCCAGGTTGGGCCCGGTGACGACGGCGACGCGCTCGGCGGGGACACCGGCGACCTCTTCGATGACCTCGCTCATCCGCTTGGCGGTGCCGAGTTCGATGCCCTTCATCAGGGAGACGAGCACGGTGTCGGGGGCCAGCAGCGGCGCCCAGGCGGCCAGGTTGCCGCGCAGGGTCTGGGAGGGGATGGCGAGGACCGTGAAGTCGGCGCCCTCGGCGGCTTCGGCGGCGTCGGTGGTGGCCCGGATGTTGCCGGGAAGTTCGACGCCGGGCAGGTAGTCGGGGTTGCTCCGGCCGGTGTTGACGGCGTCGGCCAGCTCCTTGCGGCGTCCCCAGAGGGTCACCTCGCAGCCGGCGTCGGCGAGGACCATGGCGAACGCCGTGCCCCAGGAGCCGGTTCCGTACACGGCTGCCTTCACGGGACCTGTCACTTCATGCCCTCCCCCGCGGCCTTGCGCCGCTGTTCAGCCCTGGCTTTGCGGTGGTCGTACGGCTGCTCGGGCGCCTTCTCGCCGCGCAGTTCCTCCAGCAGCCCGGTGACCGCCGCCATGATGGCCTCGGTGGCCGCCTTGAGCACGTCGGGGGTGGGCTCGCGGTCGTAGAACTCGGAGAGGTCCACGGGCGGTCCGGCGAGCACCTGGAGGGTCTTGCGGGGGAACAGGCTGAGCTTGTTCTCCTTGGCGTAGGGCGGCATCGCGAGGTTCGCGCCCCACTGGGCCACCGGGATGACGGGGGCCCTGGTGACCAGTGCCACCCTGGCCACACCGGTCTTTCCGGCCATGGGCCACATCCCGGGGTCGCGGGTCAGGGTGCCCTCGGGGTAGAAGGCCACGCATTCCCCGCGTTCGATGGCGGCGACGGCCGCCCGGAAGGCGTCCAGGGCGTTGGTGGTCTCCCGGTAGACGGGGATCTGTCCCGAGCCGCGCAGGATCATGCCGACGAACGGCACCTTGAACAGGGCGGCCTTCGCGAGCAGCCGCGGCACCCTGCCGGTGTTGTACTGGAAGTGCGCGTAGGACAGCGGGTCCAAGTACGAGTTGTGATTGACGGCGGTGATAAAACCGCCGTCGGCCGGAATGTGCTCCATTCCCCGCCAGTCCCGCTTGAAGAGCACTACCAGCGGCGGTTTCGCAATGACCGCCGCCAGGCGGTACCAGAAGCCGATTCTGCGGCGGGACACTCGGACACCTTCCTCTAGGACCGGGGCGCGCTGGCACCTCGCGGGCCGGACAAGTGTCGCCCCAGGTCCGGTCTCTGTCGAGAACACCGTACGCCCCGCTCAGGCCGCCCGACCCACCCGTGTCCGGGCTGAGGAGACAATGGGGCGACTGATGACCGGGCCGTGACCTGACCACGGCCCGAACGCGTGCGGGGGCGCACCGGAGGGAAGGGGGCCGTGACGAACGCCGTCTGGAGTCTGGTGGTCCCGTTGAAGCCGCTGGCGCTGGCCAAGAGCCGGCTCGCGGCGGCCGTCGGCGGCTGGCGCCCGGGGCTCGCGCTGGCCTTCGCGAAGGACACCGTGGCGGGGGCGCTGGCCTGCGCCGCGGTGGCGGATGTGGTGGTCGTCACGGACGACGCGGTGGCCGGTGCGGAACTGGCGCGGCTGGGGGCACGGATCGTCCCCGACGTCCCGGGCGCGGGGCTCAACGCGGCGCTGGCCCACGGGGCGCGGGCCGTTCGCTCGGGGCGGCCGGGGTCGGCGGTGGCCGCGCTGAACGCGGACCTGCCCGCGCTGCGGCCGCCCGAATTGCTACGCGTGCTCGATAACGCCTCGGTATTTCCGCGGGCTTTTCTGGCGGATGCGGCAGGAATCGGGACGACCTTGCTTTCCGCTGCTCCGGACGTGGAATTGGCGCCCTCGTTCGGCGGCCCGTCGCGGGCCCGGCATTCGGCGTCCGGGGCGGTGGAAATCGCCCTGACCGGCGTCGACAGCGTCCGACGGGACGTGGACACCGGCGCGGATCTGCGCACGGCCCTCGCCCTGGGGGTGGGCCCTCACACGGCCCTATACAGTGCCGGTATGCAGGCCACCGCGTACACGTACGACTCCCAGACCCGCAGCGGCAGTGTGCTGCTGGACGACGGCACCCCCGTGCCCTTCGAGGCCGCGGCGTTCGACGCGGGCGGCCTGCGACTGCTGCGTCCGGGACAGCGCGTGCGGATCGAGACGGAGGGTTCGGGCGCGGACCTGCGCATCACCCTGGTCACCCTGCAGACGTTCTGACGGGGGGCCGGGGCCCGCGCCAACGGCGCGCGGACGCACCGCGGGCCGGCTTCCCCGCCCTGGGGAAGCCGGCCCGGCGTGTGTGACCCGCCCTGTTACTTCTTGCGGGCGGTGGTCTTCTTCGCGGTGGTCTTGCGCGCCGTCGTCTTCTTGGCGGGCGCCGTGGTCTTCGCGGTGGTCTTCTTCGCCGCCGGAGCCGTCTTCTTGGCCGTGGACGTGGTCTTCTTGGCCGTGGTCTTCTTCGCCGCGGCCGTGGAGGAGCCCGCCGCCGTCTTCTTCGCGGCGGTGGTGGTCTTCTTGGCGGCCGCGGTCGTCTTCTTGGCGGCGGCCTTCTTGGTGGTGGCGGCGGTCGTGGTCTTCCTCGCGGAGGTCGACTTGGCGGCCGTCTTCTTCGCGGTGGCCTTCTTGCCGACGGCCTTGGCGATGGTGGGCGGCGCGCCCGTGAGGCTGCCCTTCGGCGCCTTCTTGACGGCGACCTCTCCGCCCTTGGGGAGCTTCTTGGTGCCGCTGACCAGGTCCTTGAAGCCCTGGCCCGCACGGAAGCGGGGAACCGAGGTCTTCTTGACCCGGACGCGCTCACCCGTCTGCGGGTTACGGGCGTAGCGGGCCGGACGGTCGACCTTTTCGAACGAGCCGAAGCCGGTGACCGAAACCCGGTCGCCCGCGACGACCGCGCGGACCATCGCGTCCAGTACCGCGTCGACCGCGTCCGCGGCCTGCTGGCGGCCGCCGACCTTGTCGGCAATCGCTTCTACGAGCTGCGCCTTGTTCACGTCTTCCCCTTCGGAGACTTCGCCAGAACGAATGTGTTCAAGCTTATTTCGCACGTTAGGCGGATATATACCGCAAATCAAACACGAAACGGGCTAATCACCCTAGTGCCGCAACGTCGTAAGCCGTTACGGAGTTCCTTCGCATCAGTCGCCTTCAGGGAATCGACCCTCGTCGAGGTCCTTCATCAACCTGTCCAGGCGCCTTGCCGCATCGGCGAGATCATGCTTCGCCGCTGCCGTGACGACCAACAGCTTCCGGGACAGCGCCATCCTTACGCCCTCCGGGACTTGCAGCGTGCGCACCCTTGCGTGTGCTTCTTTCAATCGGTTCGCGACCACTTCGTAGAGCTCAAGTTGACTGTCGCGTTCCATGCACAGATTGTGCCATCTGGGGCGAGTTGTCGCCTCACGGGGCCTCAACACACGACTGTGCCCCCCGCCGGGAGGCGGGGGGCACAGTGGGGGCGATGTGATCACCCGAGGACGAATAAGCGCTGATCAGGCTGGAATCACGCCTGAATCGTGCGCGGCTTGAAGGCGGCCCGGGTGCTTTCGAAGGCGGCGATGTCCGCTTCGTTCTGAAGGGTGAGGGAGATGTCGTCCAGGCCCTCCAGCAGACGCCAGCGGGCGTTGTCGTCGAGTTCGAACTCCGCGTCGACGCCTTCGGCTCGGACCTTGCGGTCCACCAGGTCGACGGTGATCTCGGCGGTGGGGTCCGCCTCGGTCAGCTGCCACAGCCGCTCGACGGTCTCCTGCGGCAGGACCACGGTCAGCAGGCCGTTCTTCAACGAGTTGCCGCGGAAGATGTCGGCGAAGCGCGAGGAGATGACGGTCTTGAAACCGAAGTTCTGCAGGGCCCAGACGGCGTGCTCGCGCGAGGAGCCGGTACCGAAGTCCGGGCCGGCCACCAGCACGGTCGCGCCGGCGCGCTCCGGACGGTTGGTGACGAACTCCGGGTCCTTGCGCCAGGCCTCGAAGAGCCCGTCCTCGAACCCGTCGCGGGTGATCTTCTTCAGCCAGTGCGCGGGGATGATCTGGTCGGTGTCGACGTTGCTGCGGCGCAGCGGGACGGCCCGGCCGGTGTGGGTGGTGAAAGCTTCCATGATTCAGACTCCGGCGGGGGCGGTGACGTCGGACAGGTCGGCGGGCGAGGCCAGATGGCCCAGTACCGCGGTCGCGGCGGCCACCTGCGGGGAAACCAGGTGGGTGCGCCCGCCCTTGCCCTGGCGGCCCTCGAAATTGCGGTTGGAGGTGGACGCGGAGCGCTCACCGGGGGCCAGTTGGTCGGGGTTCATGCCCAGGCACATCGAGCAGCCCGCGTGCCGCCATTCGGCCCCGGCCTCCTTGAAGACCTTGTCCAGACCCTCCTCCACGGCCTGGAGCGCGACCCGGACCGAGCCCGGGACGACCAGCATCCGTACGCCGTCGGCGACTTTGCGGCCCTCGACGATGCCCGCGACGGCCCGCAGGTCCTCGATGCGGCCGTTGGTGCAGGAACCTACGAAGACGGTGTCGACCTTGATGTCACGCAGCGGCTGTCCGGCCGTCAACCCCATGTATTCCAGGGCCTTTTCGGCGGCGAGGCGCTCCGAAGCGTCCTCGTACGAAGCCGGGTCGGGGACGCTCGCCGACAGGGGCGCCCCCTGGCCCGGGTTGGTGCCCCAGGTGACGAACGGCGACAGCGAGGCGCCGTCGATGACGACCTCGGCGTCGAAGACGGCGTCGTCGTCGGTGCGCAGCGTCTTCCAGTAGGCGACCGCCGCGTCCCAGTCCTCGCCCACCGGGGCGTGGTCGCGGCCCTGGAGGTAGTCGAAGGTGGTCTGGTCGGGGGCGATCATGCCCGCGCGGGCGCCGGCCTCGATCGACATGTTGCAGATGGTCATGCGGGCTTCCATCGACAGCTGCTCGATGGCCTCGCCGCGGTATTCCAGGACGTAGCCCTGGCCGCCGCCCGTGCCGATCTTCGCGATGATCGCCAGGATCAGGTCCTTGGCGGTGACGCCCTCGGCCAGCGCGCCGGTGACGGTGATCGCCATCGTCTTGGGGCGGGCCAGCGGCAGCGTCTGGGTGGCCAGCACGTGCTCGACCTGGCTGGTGCCGATGCCGAAGGCCAGCGCGCCGAAGGCGCCGTGCGTGGAGGTGTGGGAGTCGCCGCAGACCACGGTGGTGCCGGGCTGGGTCAGTCCCAGCTGCGGTCCCACCACGTGGACTACGCCCTGCTCGACGTCGCCCAGCGAGTGCAGCCGGACCCCGAACTCGGCGCAGTTGCGCCGCAGCGTCTCCAGCTGGGCCCGGGAGACCGGGTCCGCGATCGGCTTGTCGATGTCGATGGTGGGGGTGTTGTGGTCCTCGGTCGCGATGGTGAGGTCCAGGCGACGGACCTTGCGGCCGGCCTGGCGCAGACCCTCGAAGGCCTGGGGGCTGGTCACCTCGTGCAGCAGGTGCAGATCGATGAAGAGGAGATCGGGCTCGCCCTCGGCGCGCCGGACGACATGGTCGTCCCAGACCTTCTCCGCGAGTGTCCTACCCATCGCTTTCCCTCCGGCTCACCGTCCCGGGCCCAGTGGTTCGTGGACCCGTACATACAGACTCGCTGTTTCTTGGAAAAATTGAACTTGCGTTTCACAGTGTGAGACGTGAATATCGTTTCATGGACAACTCTAGCGGCGTCGGCGTTCTCGACAAGGCAGCTCTGGTACTGAGCGCACTGGAGTCCGGTCCGGCCACCCTCGCCGGGCTGGTCGCGGCGACAGGGCTCGCACGACCCACGGCACATCGCCTTGCCGTGGCACTGGAACACCACCGGATGGTGGCGAGGGACATGCAGGGCCGGTTCATCCTCGGTCCGCGGCTGGCAGAGCTTGCCGCCGCGGCCGGCGAGGACCGCCTGCTGGCCACGGCCGGACCGGTGCTCACCCACCTCCGCGACGTGACGGGCGAGAGCGCGCAGCTCTACCGGCGTCAAGGCGACATGCGCATCTGCGTGGCGGCGGCCGAGCGGCTGTCGGGCCTGCGGGACACCGTCCCGGTGGGCTCCACGCTCCCGATGAAGGCCGGCTCGGCCGCGCAGATCCTGATGGCATGGGAGGAGCCCGAGCGGCTCCACCGCGGGCTCCAGGGCGCGCGTTTCACGGCGACGGCCCTGTCGGGCGTACGGCGCCGCGGCTGGGCCCAGTCGATCGGCGAGCGGGAGCCCGGCGTGGCCTCCGTCTCGGCGCCGGTGCGCGGGCCGTCGAACCGGGTGGTGGCCGCGGTGTCGGTCTCCGGCCCGATCGAGCGCCTGACCCGGCACCCGGGCCGGATGCACGCCCAAGCGGTCATCGACGCCGCCGGCCGGCTGACGGAGGCCCTGCGCCGCTCCGGCTGACCTCCTCCGCCCTTTCCCCCCGTCCTTCCGGGCCCGGGGGCGCGTACGACGCCGCACACGTCCGAACACGCGCCCCCGGGCCCGTACTTATGGCCGCCGCCAGGCCCTGGCCCCGTTGCCCGCGCATGGCGAACACGACGAAAATGACGAACACGACGAAAGAGGCCCTCCGCGATGATCGCGGAGGGCCTCTCCCATACGTACCCCCGACCGGATTCGAACCGGCGCTACCGCCTTGAGAGGGCGGCGTGCTAGGCCGCTACACAACGGGGGCAAAGCACTGCGTTACTGCTGCACTGCGCTGGGCTACCAGGACTCGAACCTAGAATAAGGGAACCAGAAACCCTCGTGTTGCCAATTACACTATAGCCCATAGTGGTCTAGACCATGCTAGACGTAGTACCCCCGACCGGATTCGAACCGGCGCTACCGCCTTGAGAGGGCGGCGTGCTAGGCCGCTACACAACGGGGGCCCTAGCGATCCTGCATCAAGACGTCCGGGAGCTACCCAGTGGAGGTCTTGCGGGAAGGATCTGTACCCCCGACCGGATTCGAACCGGCGCTACCGCCTTGAGAGGGCGGCGTGCTAGGCCGCTACACAACGGGGGCAAAGCACTGCGTTACTGCTGCACTGCGCTGGGCTACCAGGACTCGAACCTAGAATAAGGGAACCAGAAACCCTCGTGTTGCCAATTACACTATAGCCCACCAAAATGCAAGCCCCTGGGGGACTTTCATTCGGTTAGCGCCTCCGTCCGGCCTTCCGGCCCGCTCGGGCGGCGCAGAAAGAACATTACCGGATGCCTGACCGTGCTCCAAAACGGGTATCGGCGGCCAGCAGTGCCGGGAGCTGGGCAAGACCGGAGATCCGGTGCACTCCTCCGGGTGCCGGTCCGGGCATGCCGCAGCGGTCGAGCCACACGGCCGTCAGGCCCGCGTCGCGGGCTCCACGGGCGTCGATCTCCGGCTGGTCACCGACGTACGCCACCTCGTGCGGCGGCAGCCCGAGCGCCTCGCAGGCCCCCAGGAAGGCGGCCGCGTCCGGCTTGCTGACGCCGAGCTCGGCGGCGCAGACCAGCACTTCGAAGCGCTCGCGCAGCCCGAGCCGGCGCAGCTTGGGATCCTGGTTGGCGGTGGAGGAATTGGAGAGCACGCCGTGCCGGTAGTCGCGGGCCAGGGCGTCCAGCACGGGCAGCACGTCCGGGAACAGCGCCCAAGCCGCCTGGTAGTGCACGACGTACCGGTCGAACCAGTCCTCGGCCTCGGCGTCGCCCATCTCCGGGGCGCCCAGGAAGTCGCGTACCCGGTCCCGGCGCTGGGCCCGGAAGGTCGTCTCACCGGCGGCGAAGCGCGCCCAGTGGCGTTCGGTCGCGGCGCGCCACAGTGCCAGGGCCGCCGCCGGGGACCCGTAGCGCTCGGCCAGCCCGTCGTCGGCCAGGTGCCGTGCGAGACCGGCGGTGTCGGCCCCGGTGTAGTCGAACAGGGTGTCGTCGACGTCCCACAACAACGCGCGGATCGGCATGCCGCCGAGCCTACGCCGCGCGGCCGCCCCGGGAGGGCACGACGGAGAAGTCCGTCACTACCTGTTCCGGCAGACGCCGAAGGGGCGGCGCCGTCGGGCGGCCGCCCCTTCGGGGGTGGTGCGGGGTCAGGCGGTGAGCTTGGCCAGGGCCGCGTCGATGCGGGCCAGGGAGCGCTCCTTGCCCAGGATCTGGAGGGACTCGAAGAGCGGCAGGCCGACGGTACGGCCGGTGACCGCGACGCGGACCGGGGCCTGGGCCTTGCCCAGCTTGAGGCCGTGGGCCTCGCCGGCGGTCAGGACGGCCTGCTTGAGGGCCTCCGGGTCGCTCCAGTCGGCCGTCTCCAGGTGGGAGCGGACGGTGGTCAGCAGCGCTGCGGGCTCGCCCTTCATCGCCTTGTCCCAGGACGCCTGGTCCTCGACCGGCTCCTTGCGGAAGAGGAAGTCGACGTTCGCCGTGATGTCCGACAGGACGGTCACCCGGGTCTGCGCGTAGGGCGCGATGGCCTCCCACGCCTGCTCGTCGAAGTCCTCCGGCTCCCAGTTGGCGTGCGGCGCCCGCAGCCACGGCCGGCACGCGTCGGCGAAGGCCTTCGGGTCCATCCGGCGGATGTGGTCGGCGTTGATCGCCTCGGCCTTCTTCAGGTCGAAGCGGGCCGGGTTGGCGTTCACGTCCGTGATGTCGAACTTCGCCACCATCTCCTCGATGGTGAAGATGTCCTGGTCCTTGGAGAACGACCAGCCGAGGAGCGAGAGGTAGTTCAGCAGGCCCTCGGGGAGGAAGCCGCGCTCGCGGTACAGGTTGAGCGAGGCCTCGGGGTCGCGCTTGGAGAGCTTCTTGTTCCCCTCGCCCATGACGTACGGCAGGTGGCCGAACTCCGGGATGCCGGTGGCGACGCCCAGCTCCATCAGCGCCTTGTACAGCGCGATCTGGCGCGGCGTGGAGGACAGCAGGTCCTCGCCCCGCAGCACGTGCGTGATCTGCATCAGCGCGTCGTCGACCGGGTTGACCAGGGTGTACAGCGGGGCGCCGTTGGCCCGCAGGATGCCGAAGTCCGGCACGTTCTCCGGGGTGAAGGTCAGCTCTCCGCGGACCAGGTCGGTGAAGGTGATCGGCTCGTCGGGCATCCGGAAGCGGACGATCGAGAGGCGGCCCTCGGCCTGGTACGCGGCCACCTGCTCGGCGCTCAGGTCGCGGCAGTGACCGTCGTAGCCCGAGGGCTTGCCGGCCGCGCGGGCGGCGTTGCGGCGCTCCTCCAGCTCCTCGGTCGTGCAGTAGCAGTCGTACGCGTAGCCGCCGTCCCGCAGGCGCTGGGCGACGTCCGCGTAGATGTCCATCCGCTGCGACTGGCGGTACGGGGCGTGGGGGCCGCCGACCTCGGGGCCCTCGTCCCAGGTGAAGCCCAGCCAGCGCAGCGAGTCGAGCAGCTGGTGGTAGGACTCCTCGGAGTCGCGGGCCGCGTCGGTGTCCTCGATGCGGAAGACGAACGTACCGCCGTGGTGGCGGGCGAACGCCCAGTTGAAGAGGGCGGTCCGGATCAGGCCCACGTGGGGGTTGCCGGTCGGGGAGGGACAGAAACGTACGCGGACGTTCGCGTTAGCCACGCTTGATCACCTTGTTGGTGAGAGTGCCGATGCCTTCGATGGTGACGGCGACCTCGTCGCCGACGTTGAGGGGGCCGACTCCGGCCGGGGTTCCCGTGAGGATGACGTCGCCCGGGAGCAGCGTCATGGCCTCGGTGATGTGCACGACCAGGTCCTCGATCGAGCGGACCATGTCGCTGGTGCGGCCGAGCTGGCGCTGTTCGCCGTTGACCGTGCACTGGATGGTCAGATCGGACGGGTCCAGGTCGGTCTCGATCCAGGGGCCCAGCGGGCAGGAGCTGTCGAAGCCCTTGGCGCGGGCCCACTGCTTCTCGCGCTGCTGGACGTCGCGCGCGGTGACGTCGTTGGCGCAGGTGTAACCGAGGATCACGTCCTTGACGCGCTCCTTGGGGACCTCGCGGCACATCCGGCCGATGACCACGGCGAGCTCCGCCTCGTGGTGGAGGTCCTGGGAGAAGGAGGGGTACGTGATGGGGTCGCCCGGGCCGACCACCGAGGTGGAGGGCTTGAAGAAGGTGATGGGCGTCTCGGGGACGGTGTTCCCGAGCTCCGCCGCGTGCTCCGCGTAGTTGCGGCCGATGGCCACGACCTTGTTCGGGAGCACGGGCGGCAGCAGCCGGACCTTGTTCAGCGGGACCTTGGTGCCCGAGAGCTCGAAGTCCGCGAACGGGATGCCCTTGATGATGTCGAGGACGAGCTCGCTTTCGGCGCCGGGGGCAGTGCTGCCCTCGACCGCGCCGAAGGCGACGTTGCCGTCGATCGAGAACCTGGCGATGCGCACCTGTTGCCTCTGCCCCTCTGTTTTCCGCTGCGTGATTCCGTCGGCCGGAGTCTGCGGACTCCAGGCTAACGCGGTGAGCGGGGGCGCTTCGCGCCCTTTGGGGCGGGCCCTACTGCGCGGCGGCGGCGACCGGCGCGTCCATCAGGACGGTGCGGCGGGGGTTCGCGGTCTGCGCGGGGAGCTCGACGGAGTGCTCCGGGGCCGGTACCGACTGCAGTTCCTCGGCGTCCTGGAGGTGCGCCAGGGTGGTGCGGCGGGGGTTGGCTATGTTGCGGAACATCAGAGTCGTCTTCTGCGCGTTCATGGGAGTTCTGGGCCCTCGGCTCGCTCGTCGGTGTGGTGGTTGTCGGATGCGCCAACCCTGCAAAGGGAAAGGCTAAACATCCGAATCCCCCACCGAACCGGGAAGTAATGGCCACGGCTGTGTGAGTTTCCTCACCAGCGGCCGGGCATTACGGGCATAACAGGCAGTCAATGGGGCGCCGCGAAACGGACATTGCGCCACTGAACGCTTCATTCCGCTCCTGATCATCTCGACTGGGACACCTTGACAGCAGCGGTGTTTGGTCGGCGTAAGTCCGGTTTACCCCGAAAGGGTCTCCACGTCGTGTAGCGCGTCTGTCACAAGCCGTGACGGGCTCGCCGGGGCGACACGCGCACCTTGTTGGAGATCCCCCACTGTGCTGGAATTCGCGGGACCGCCGCGGGAAACAGCCGGCGCGCAGGTGGCGCGACTCAGCGCCGAGCGCGGTGGCAAGGAGAGGGAGACGCGCCGGTCACCGACGACCACCCCACCATGGGGCCGTCAGTGCCCCACGACTCGACACCGTCCCACCGCTCCACCGGCGGGACGCCTGGTCCAGAGGTTGCGACGCTAGTGCAGGGACGATTCAAGAGGGATGGCAAGGGTTCTCCCCAGGCCCACGAGGGCCGAGGGGAAGCTGCGTCGGAGCAGGAGCCGCGCGGCGGGACCGACCGTGGCTCCTCGACCCAGCACGCCCAGAACCGGGGGCCGGCTGCCGACGGAGCGGGCCACGGTGCCGCAGGCCCCGTGAAGGGGAAGGCCAAGGGCCGGGCCAAGCCCAAGGGCGTGGCGGCGCGGACCAAGGACAAGGGCGAGCCGGCTCCCGAGCAGGACGTGGCGATACCGAAGGCCCCCAGCGGGCCCGGCTCACGCCTCGCCATGCAGAACTGGCGCATCAGCACGCGACTGGTGTCGCTGCTGACCCTGCCGGTCGTCGCCGCCACCACCCTCGGTGGCTTCCGCATCAACGACTCGCTCAACGACATCGCGCAGCTGGAGCACATGCAGCTGCTGACGACGATGACCCGGCAGGCCACCAACCTGGCCGCCGCGCTCCAGGAGGAGCGCGACAAGTCGGCGGGTCCGCTGTCGGTCGACAAGTCGGGCAAGTCGAACTCCCTCGTCGAGGGTGTCCGCGACCAGACCGACGCCGCGAAGAAGGCCTTCGACGTCGCGACCGACAAGGTCGACAGCACGCAGGACAAGGACGAGACCCTCAAGTCCATCCGCAACAACATCCTGCAGATCGGCCGTCAGCTCACCGGCATCGAGGACATCCGCAAGAAGGCGTACCAGAGCAGCGCCCAGCAGACGGTCACCGAGTACAACGCGCTGATCGTCTCGCTGCTCTCGCTCTCGCAGGACATGGCCCAGGCCACCTCCAACCCCGAGATGATCAAGCGTACGCGTGCCCTGGCGGCGTTCTCCTCCGCCAAGGAGTACGCCTCCATCCAGCGCGCGATGATCGCCGCCTCGCTCCCCGAGAGCGGCGACCACCCCGGCACGCTGAGCGAGAACGACCGCCTGTACGCGATGTCCGCGCTGCGCGGCGAGAGCCAGGCGAAGAAGACCTTCGAACTCGTCTACCAGGGCAAGCCCGAGGAACTCCTCGCGAGCCTCGGCGACGGCAACGCGGAGATCAGCAAGGCGGACCACTACACCCGCCGCGTGCTGTCCTCGCCGGGACAGTTCTCCAAGGAGCAGGAGTACCGCTCCTGGATGGACTGGTACGACTCCGACGGCACCAAGCTCACGGCGATGAAGGTCATCGAGCTCACCCTGCTCGAGGACATGGAGCAAAAGGCCCGCGAGCTCAAGAGCGCGTCGCAGCAGGACGCCATCATCAACGGTGCGCTGATCCTCCTCGTCCTCGGTGTCTCCCTCGTCGGCGCCTTCGTCATGGCCCGCTCCATGATCCGCTCGCTGCGCCGCCTCCAGGACACCGCGACCCGCGTCGCCCAGGACCGGCTGCCCGAGCTCGTCAAGCAGCTGTCCGAGACCGACCCGCAGGACGTCGACACCACCGTGGAGTCCGTCGGTCTGCACACCCGCGACGAGATCGGCCAGGTGGCCGCGGCCTTCGACGACGTGCACCGCGAGGCCGTCCGCCTCGCCGCCGAGCAGGCACTGCTGCGGGGCAACGTCAACGCGATGTTCACCAACCTCTCGCGCCGCTCGCAGGGTCTGATCCAGCGCCAGCTCTCGCTCATCTCCGAGCTGGCAGTCGCGCGAGGCCGACCCGGACCAGCTGTCCTCGCTCTTCAAGCTCGACCACCTCGCGACCCGTATGCGCCGTAACGGCGAGAACCTCCTCGTCCTCGCGGGCGAGGAGCCGGGCCGCCGGTGGACCCGCCCCGTCCCGCTCGTCGACGTGCTCCGCGCCGCGGCGTCCGAGGTGGAGCAGTACGAGCGCATCGAACTGTCGTCGGTGCCCGGCACCGATGTCGCCGGCCGCGTCGTCAACGACCTCGTGCACCTCCTGGCCGAGCTGCTGGAGAACGCCACCTCGTTCTCCTCCCCGCAGACCAAGGTCAAGGTCACCGGCCACGCCCTGCCGGACGGCCGGGTGCTCGTCGAGATCCACGACACCGGTATCGGCCTCTCCCCCGAGGACCTCGCCGCGATCAACGAGCGGCTCGCGTCGCCGCCGACCGTGGACGTCTCCGTCTCCCGCCGCATGGGCCTGTTCGTGGTCGGCCGCCTGTCCCTGCGACACGGCATCCGGATCCAGCTGCGCCCCTCCGACTCGGGCGGTACCACCGCGCTCGTCATGCTGCCGGTGGATGTCGCCCAGGGCGGCAAGAAGCCCGCGCCGATGCCCGGCCAGGGCGGTCAGGGCGGTCCCGGTTCCGGATCCCCCCAGGGCGGTCCGGGCGGTTCCGCCGGCCAGGGTTCCGTAGGCGGCGGTGGCGCGCGTCCCCCCGTGGGCGCCGGTCCACAGCGCGGCCAGGTCTCCGCCGCCGGGCAGCGTGCCGCGCTGCCCGGGCGGGACGGTTCCGCCGGTCCGCAGGCGCGGCCGCAGGGCCAGGGTCCCGGCCCGCAGGGCGGTCCGGGCGGCCGGCCCCAGCAGGGCGGCCCGATGGCGCGTCCGCAGGCCGGTCCGGGTGCCCCGACGGGTCAGGGCGCGGGCGGTTTCACCCCCGGTGCCCCGCTCCCGGGCCGCAACCCGAACGGCGGCCCGGCGGGCGGTCCGCTCGGCGGCGCGCCCGGCGGTCCGCAGCAGCGGCCCGGTACCGGCCCCGCCGCCTTCCCGCAGGGCAACGGCTTCGAGCGGCCGCAGCAGCCCGCTCCGGCCACCGCCCAGGGCCAGGGCCCGGGTCAGTCCCAGGGCCAGCCCCAGGCGCCGGTCCAGCGCAAGCGTCCGCAGCTGCCGCCGCGCGGCGGCGCCCCTCGTCCGGAGCTCCCGGGTGCGGGCGGCACGCCCGCCGGTGCCCCGCAGAGCACCAGCTGGGGCGCGGGCCAGGGCGGCCACGAGGTCCCGCGGGGGCACGACGAGCTGTCGGGCCCCGGTGCGACGGCCGAGTTCCCCCGCCCGGACTTCAATGCCCCGGCCCCGCGTGCCACCGGCGGCAACCCCGGGAGCAGCACCACCGGACAGTTCGAGCGCCCCGACGTACGCGGTCCCCTGGACCCGTCCGCCACCGGGCAGTTCGAGCGCCCGGGGGACTTCCAGGCACCTCGCGGCGGCGGCCCCGGCGTGGGCGGCCACAACGGCCGCCAGGCCCAGGCCCCCCAGCCCGGTGGCTACTCCCCGGCGCAGCGTCCGCAGGCGCAGCCCGAGGCGCTGCCGGCGGCTCCGGCCGCCGGTGAGGCACGCAGCCCCATCTTCGACACGCTGGAGTCGAACTGGGCCCGCCAGGACGGCGGTCCCTCCGTACCCCGGCAGCCGCAGCAGCAGTTCCAGCAGCAGGCTCCCGCCGCGCCGGCTCACCAGCAGCCGCTCCCCCAGCGCGGTCAGGAGCTCGCGGCCGACCAGACGGCGACCGGCGCGGTGCCGACCGTAAGCTGGCGGTCCTCGCCGAACGACGAGCTGATGCGGCAGGCCGAGCGCGTGCGCCAGCCCGCCGCCGGCGGCATCACCACCTCGGGCCTGCCCAAGCGGGTGCCGCGGGCGAACCTCGTGGCCGGCACCGCCCAGCAGCAGTCCGAGACCCAGGCCGGCCCGCAGGTCTCGCGTGCCCCGGACGACGTCCGCGGCCGCCTCACCAACCTCCGACGCGGTATCCAGCAGGGGCGCCAGGCCGGCACCACCGGCCCCGCGACCGGCAGTTACCAGATCGACCCCACTTACCAGCAGGAGCGATAGTTGAGTTCGATGAGCCAGGCGGCACAGAACCTGAACTGGTTGATCACCAACTTCGTGGACAACACCCCCGGGGTGTCCCACACGGTGGTGGTTTCCGCCGACGGACTCCTTCTGGCGATGTCGGAAGGTTTCCCCCGTGACCGGGCCGATCAGCTGGCGGCCGTGGCCTCCGGTCTGACCTCGCTGACCGCCGGCGCCTCCCGCATCTTCGAGGGCGGCGCCGTCAACCAGACCGTGGTGGAGATGGACCGGGGATTCCTGTTCCTCATGTCCGTCTCCGACGGTTCCTCGCTGGCCGTACTGGCGCACCCCGAGTGCGACATCGGCCTCGTGGGCTACGAGATGGCCCTCCTCGTGGACCGGGCCGGCAGCGTCCTCACCCCGGAACTGCGATCGGAACTCCAGGGCAGCCTCCTCGGCTGACCGCGACCCTCCCGGCCGGACGGTACTTCCGGCCGGGGGGCACGGGGCCCCCGCCCCGCAACCAAGTACCACCGCCAGGCCGTCATACCGTCCCCCCCACCGGCCGCCCCGTGAGACGGCACGCTGACCACTGCTGTCCAGCCCGGAGGATCAATGACCCCGCCCCCCGCCTACCCGGACTCGTACGGAGACTCGTACTCGGAAGGCGACCAGCCGCTGGTGCGTCCCTACGCGATGACCGGCGGCCGGACCCGGCCCCGCTACCAGCTCGCCATAGAGGCGCTGGTCAGCACCACGGCCGATCCGATGCACCTGTCCGGCCTGCTGCCGGAGCACCAGCGCATCTGCACCCTGTGCCGTGAGGTGAAGTCGGTCGCGGAGGTCTCCGCACTGCTGTCGATGCCGCTCGGTGTCGCCCGGATCCTCGTCGCAGACCTGGCCGAGGCCGGAATGGTGGCCATCCACCAGCCGGGCAATGGAGAGGCCGGCGGAACGCCGGATGTAACGCTGCTCGAGAGGGTTCTCAGTGGACTTCGCAAGATCTGACGGCGGAGCGGCTCCTCGCTCCACCACCTCCGCGAAGATCGTGGTGGCGGGCGGCTTCGGCGTGGGCAAGACCACGTTCGTCGGCGCGGTCTCCGAGATCAATCCGCTGCGTACCGAGGCCGTGATGACGTCCGCGAGCGCGGGCATCGACGACCTGACCCACACCGGGGACAAGACGACCACCACGGTCGCCATGGACTTCGGCCGCATCACCTTGGACCAGGACCTGATCCTGTACCTGTTCGGCACCCCGGGCCAGGACCGCTTCTGGTTCATGTGGGACGACCTGGTCCGCGGCGCCATCGGCGCGATCGTCCTGGTCGACACCCGCCGCCTGGCCGACTGCTTCCCCGCGGTCGACTACTTCGAGAACAGCGGCCTGCCGTTCGTGGTGGCGCTCAACGGTTTCGAGGGGCACCAGCCGTACACCCCGGAGGAAGTCCGCGAGGCCCTGCAGATCGGCCCCGACGCCCCCATCATCACCACCGACGCCCGCCACCGCGCGGACGCCAAGAGCGCGCTCATCACGCTCGTGGAGCACGCGCTGATGGCGCGGCTCAAGTAACGCCGGTCCCATGTCGGTTCGGGAGAGGGCGGGCTGTGTCATAGAACACGGCCCGCCCTCCTCGTTCATAACGTTTCGACAGACAATTGAAGCCAGTTGCGCACAGCGTGCGTTCACGCGGTATCCCTGTGCTCACAACTGGCCCGGTTTTTGCCGCAGGTCGCTCTTTATGTCCGATTTATACGTGACATAAGGTTGTTGGAATGGCTGATTCCAAGTGTTTGGAACGAGGCCGTCAACCGTGCTGGAATTCAACGAACTAGCTAGTAGCACCGCCGAGAGGTTGTTGGACGAGTGAGGCGAAGCAACGCGAGCCCCGGGGTCGAACCCGCGCGGGGCAACTTCACCCCGCCGCCGCGAGCGGCCGCGTCGCCCATTGACGTACCCGTGGAGCCACCCGCCGCCAAGGGCAGCAGCAGCAAGTTCGCCCCGCGCAACTGGCGTGTGCCGACCAAGCTGAACGCCATCCTCCTCGTGCCCGTCCTCGTCGGACTGGTCATGGGCGGGTTCCAGGTGAAGGGCTCGGTCGACAGCTGGAACGAGGCCAAGGACGCCGAGAAGACCGCCCGCATCGTCCAGGCGGCGGCCGAATACGGCCAGGCCCTCCTCAACGAGCGTGACCTCACGGCCGAGCCGCTCCTCAAGGGCGAGCGAAACAGCCCGGTCGTGCAGAAGGCGTACGCGGCCACGGACGCGGCCAAGGAGAAGTTCGCCGAGGCTTCCAAGGACCTCCCGAAGAACAAGGGCCTGGAGCACCGCCTGGCACTCTTCCACCAGGAGGAGCCCAAGCTGGAGCAGGTCCGCAAGACGGCCTACGTAGCGCCGGAGACGGCGAAGAAGGCACTCCCCAACGCGGCGGGTCCCATCCCGACCGAAGAGGGCTACGTGCTGGTCCAGCACTACCTCATGACGTTCTCCAACGAACTGGGCCTGGGCACCGGCAACGTGACCAGCTACGGCCGCATGGTCTACGCGGTCGAGCTGGCCAAGGCCGCCAACTCGCTCCAGCGGTCGGTGGGTACGCACCTCCTGGTCCGCCCGAACGAGAACGAGGACGTCCGCAAGGGCCAGCTCGTCGCGTTCTCCTCCTACGCCTACCTCGAAGAGATCGCCATCGGCGAGTACGTCGCCGCCGGCACCGACGCGGACACCAATCGCCTCAAAGAGGTCATGGCGGAGAAGTCCAAGGACGGCGCCGCCAAGCTGACCGCCGCCAAGCTGGCGGCCGAGCAGGCCGGAACCACCTTCAAGGCCCCGCCCGTCGTCAACGGCTCCGCCCTCACCGGCATGACGGAGGCGATAGCCAGCGGCGTCGGCAAGGACAAGCTCGCCGCCGCCGGCACCACCGCCCCCGCCTGGCAGGCGGCGGCCACCGCCAAGTTCGACGGCTACGCCGAGATCGAGAAGGAACTGCTCGGCAAGGCCGTCAAGGACTCCGTCGCGCTCTCCGACTCCGCCCGCAACGACGCCATCATCACCGGTGCCGCCGTGGTCGTGGCCCTGCTCGCCGCCTTCATCCTGGCCGGCATGATGGCCCGCCAGATGAGCCGTTCGATGCGCCGCCTGCGCAGCGCCGCCTTCGACGTCGCCGAGCAGCGTCTGCCGACGCTCGTCGACCAGCTCTCGCGCACCGACCCCGGCAAGGTCGACACCCGTGTGACGCCGATCCCGATCGACTCCCAGGACGAGATCGGCGAGGTCGCCCGCGCCTTCGACCAGGTCCACCGGGAAGCGGTCCGGCTCGCCGCCGAGCAGGCCCTCCTGCGAGGGAACGTCAACGCGATCTTCACGAACCTCTCCATGCGCAACCAGTCGCTGATCGAGGGCCAGCTGACCCTGATCACCGACCTGGAGAACAACGAGGCCGACCCGGACCAGCTGGAGAACCTCTTCCGGCTGGACCACCTGGCCACCCGTATGCGCCGCAACGGCGAGAACCTCCTCATCCTCGCGGGTGAGGAGCCGGGCCGCCGCTGGGACCAGCCGGTGCCCCTCGTCGACGTGCTGCGCGCCGCCTCCTCCGAGGTGGAGCAGTACGAGCGCATCGAACTCTCGGGCGTCTCCGAGGCGGAGATCCACGGCCAGGCCGTGACCGACCTCGTGCACCTGCTCGCCGAGCTGCTGGAGAACGCGACCACGTTCTCCTCCCCCCAGACCAAGGTCCGCGTCAACGCCACGCGTCTGCCGGACGGCCGCGTCATGGTGGAGATCCACGACAAGGGCATCGGCCTCACCGCCGAGGACTTCGCGGACATCAACCACAAGCTGGCCAACCCGCCGACCGTGGACGCCGCGATCTCGCAGCGCATGGGTCTGTTCGTGGTCGGCCGGCTGGCGGACCGCCACGGGATCCGCGTCCAGCTGCGTCCCTCCGGCGAGGCGGCCGGTACGACCTCGCTGGTCATGCTCCCGGACGCCATCACCCACGGTGGCGGTGGCGAGGGCATACCGGAGGACGACTTCACGGTCTCCTCGATGATCCCGGAGCAGCAGGCCCAGCTGGCCCCGCCGCTGCGCACGGCCGCCGAGCTCGGCTTCGACGACTCGCGCTACGACGCCCACGGCGACGGCGCGCAGGGCGGCGAGGAGCGCTCGCTCGACCCGGTCGGGCGGTCCCTGACCCAGCAGGAGCGCCGGGCCGCGCTGGCGGCCCAGGTGGGCTTCCCGCAGGACCAGGACCAGGACCAGCAGTCCGGGCATTCTTCGCAGGAGTATCCGGAACCGCAGCCGGAGCACGGGTACCAGGAGTACCAGGGCTACGAGCAGCAGTCCGAGCAGGGTTACGAATCCTCGTACGAAGCTTCGGGCTCCGAGCAGTCCTACGAGGCCTACCCGCAGCAGAACTACGCGTATCCGGAAGCGGAGTACCAGGACCAGGGCCAGGGCGCCCAGTCCTACGAAGAGGGCTACGGATCTCAGTCCCAGCAGGCAGAGTGGCCCGAACAGAACACCTACTCGGGCGCCTACCAGCAGGATTACGGGACCGAATCGGAATCCCAGGCCGCTCCCGAAGCGGCTCCGGACCGCGTAGGCTTCGATCGTCCGGGCGCCGCTGCCGACACCGGCCACCACATGACCGGGGCGGGCCTGCCGCGCCGCGGCAGCCAGCAGCAGTGGCAGTCGGGACAGCAGAAAGCGGAGTCCACCGGATCCCTCTTCGAGCAGCGGCCGCAGCGTCAGCAGCAGCCGGCCGGCGCGGAGCTGGAGCCGGAGGAGACGGAAGGCAGCGCGGCATGGCGTTCGAACAACGACGAGCGCTGGCAGCAGGCCGCCAAACTCCGTGAGCCGAAGGCGGGCGGGGTCACCCCGTCCGGTCTCCCTCGGCGGGTGCCCAAGGCCAACCTGGTCGAGGGTGCTGCGGAGACGACCCCGCAGGGCGGCCCCCAGGTCTCCCGCGCCCCGGAGGACGTCCGCGGCAGGTTGAGCAACCTGCGGCGGGGTGTCCAGCAGGGACGCAGCGCGGGTTCCGAGCAGTCAAGTAACAGCTATGACCAGGAGCGTTAGTGTGAGCCCGATGAGCCAGGCGGCACAGAACCTGAACTGGTTGATCACCAACTTCGTGGACAACACCCCCGGGGTGTCCCACACGGTGGTGGTCTCCGCCGACGGCCTTCTTCTGGCGATGTCCGACGGATTCCCGCGCGACCGCGCCGATCAGCTGGCGGCCGTGGCCTCCGGTCTGACCTCGCTGACCGCCGGGGCCTCCCGCATCTTCGAGGGTGGCGCCGTCAACCAGACCGTGGTGGAGATGGACCGGGGATTCCTGTTCCTGATGTCCGTCTCCGACGGTTCGTCGCTCGCGGTGCTCGCGCACCCCGAGTGCGACATCGGCCTCGTGGGCTACGAGATGGCCCTCCTCGTGGACCGAGCCGGCAGTGTCCTCACCCCGGAACTGCGTTCGGAGCTGCAGGGAAGTCTTCTCAACTAGCAAACAGGCAGTGCGTTTCGCGTCATCGCACCATAGGGTGCGGTGGCGCGGTTCTACAGGGAGTACTGCGTTCTTGAAGCAGGAGGAGGAAGCGTGACAACACCCGGAGGACATCCTTATGGCGGCGCGCAGCAGCCGCAGGGTGGGCACGACCAGAACCGCTTCAACTTTCCCTCCGCTCCCAGCCGGCCCGTGCCGGAGCACAACCCCTACCAGCAGCAGCCGTACGGGCAGCAGCCGCAGCAGCCGCAGGCTCCCCACCGGCTTCCGCAGCAGCAGCCGCGGGCCTCGCGTCCGCAGGCGCCCAAGGCGCACAACCCGCTGGTGCGTCCGTACGCGATGACCGGCGGCCGTACCCGGCCGCGCTACCAGCTCGCCATCGAGGCGCTGGTCAGTACCACGGCGGATCCCGCCCGGCTGCAAGGGCAGTTGCCCGAGCACCAGCGCATCTGCCGCCTGTGCCAGGAGATCAAATCCGTCGCGGAGATCTCGGCACTCCTCTCCATTCCTCTTGGTGTCGCCCGCATCCTCGTCGCCGACTTGGCGGAGGCGGGCCTTGTCGCCATTCATCAGCCCGGCGGCGACGAGTCTGCCGGCGGCCAGCCAGATGTGACACTGCTCGAAAGGGTGCTCAGTGGACTTCGCAAGCTCTAACGGCGGAGCGGCTCCTCGCTCCACCACCTCCGCGAAGATCGTGGTGGCGGGCGGCTTCGGCGTGGGCAAGACCACGTTCGTCGGCGCGGTCTCCGAGATCAATCCGCTGCGTACCGAAGCCGTCATGACCAGCGCTTCCGCCGGTATCGACGACCTGACCCACACCGGGGACAAGACGACCACCACGGTCGCCATGGACTTCGGCCGCATCACCTTGGACCAGGACCTGATCCTGTACCTGTTCGGCACCCCGGGCCAGGACCGCTTCTGGTTCATGTGGGACGACCTCGTGCGCGGTGCCATCGGCGCCGTGGTGCTGGTCGACACGCGCCGTCTCGCCGACTGCTTCCCCGCGGTCGACTACTTCGAGAACAGCGGCCTGCCGTTCGTCATCGCCCTGAACGGCTTCGACGGGCACCAGCCGTACACCCCGGAGGAAGTCCGCGAGGCCCTGCAGATCGGCCCCGACGCCCCCATCATCACCACCGACGCCCGCCACCGCGGCGACGCCAAGAGCGCGCTCATCACCCTGGTCGAGCACGCCCTGATGGCCCGCCTGCGCTAGCCGTCCCGGCCCACGAAAGGGCCCCCGCACTCCGTGAGGAGTGCGGGGGCCCTTTGTCGTGACGGCCGCTGCTGCTTGCGGGGTCTAGCCGCGCCAGCTGTGGGCGGAGCGGAAGCCGGGGCTGCGCTCCAGGCGGCGCCAGCGGGCCTGGGAGCCGATGCGGTGCACCGGGGCGGCCGCGGGGGTGGCGGCGGCGCGGGCGAGGAGGATCGCGGTGATCGCGGCCAGTTCCTCGGGCTCGGCGTGGCCCTTTTCGACCTTGAGCAGCGTGTCTGCGGTGACGCTCATGGGTGGCAGGTCTCCTTCGCTTCTACTGAGGCGGGTTGCCGTGCTTGCGGGACGGCAGATCGGCGTGCTTGGTGCGGAGCATCGCGAGGGCGCTGATGAGGACTTCGCGGGTTTCGGCCGGGTCGATGACGTCGTCCACGAGGCCGCGCTCGGCCGCGTAGTACGGGTGCATCAG
>NZ_BMVP01000015.1 GCF_014650775.1 Streptomyces cirratus
TCGTCCATCGTCGGGAACCCCCAACGACGCTCCGCGTCCGTCGCCCAGAACTTGTCCAGGATGTCCCCGTACACGGCGAACGCCGCATCCGGATGCCAGATCACGATCCCGTGCTGGAACAGCTGGAACCGCCCGCCCGACTGGGCGGGCTCCTCGGCGCGCAGCGGCCGGCCGAGGGGGCCGTCGGGTCCGCCCGTGCCGTAGTACTTGGCGCCGATCGTCCCGTAGGGCTGGAAGGCCTCGTCCCGCATCTGCCGGGCGACGCCCTCGGCCTGCGGGTAGCGTTCCGGGTAGCCCGATCGCTGGACGGCCTGGGCGAGTTCACCCGCGCTGCTGCCCTCCATGCCCGGCTCCATCTGCTGGGCCACCTCGAAGAACTTGTTCGCCGCGTAGTCGACGTCCATGACCTGCTCCGGGGAGCCCCAGCCCTGGGAGGGCCGCTGCTGGAAGACGCCCAGTGAATCCCGGTCCCCGCAGTCGAGGTTGTTCATCCGGGACTCGACCCAGCCGGTCTCGAAGCCGGCGAGCATGACCTTGTCGGACACTCCCCGGCGCTGTCCGACCTCGTAGACCTTGCGGGTCACGGCGATGTCCCGCTCCGGGGGGATGTCGCAGTAGAACCCGGCCGTCATGGCGTGCCCGAGGGGACCGGGTACCCCGGCCGCGTTCCGCGCGGAGGCGGGGCCGCCGCCGAGGGCGGACACGGCCGCCGCGACCAGGAGGACCGCCGTCACGGATCTCGCGCGCCCAGCTGTTGTGCCACGCACGTTCCAGCTCCTTCGCTTCGTCAATCACCTTGCGGTGCGGGGACGTTCGGCGTGCCGGGGCGAGGTGCGTGCGCGGTCGGCCCACCGACAGCCCGCAAGCTAGCCGGGGGCGGGGCGGGCAGGGCATCCGGAACGATCCGGAGTGACAGCGCCGGAGGGTGCCCGATAGGCATGGGACGGGCGGAGGGGGCGGCTTCGGGTCAGCGTCCGGAGACGGCGACAGGACGGGGCGCAGGGGGCGCTCGCGGATCAGCGTCCGGAGGCGGGGACGGGGCAGGCGGGGACGCGGGGGCGGTCTTTCGTGCGTACGGCGGGCAGCCAGGCGGTGGGCCGCGGCGAGCCGGCGGGCAGCCGGACGCGGAACCACTGGGGCGACCAGGCGTCCCGCTCGTCGATGATGGGGATGCCGTGGGCGAGCAGGCAGTCGACGGCCAGCTCGTCGCCCTGCCACACCCGGGTCGGGACGACGTTGTCCGCGGTGTAGGGCCGCTGGGGGTCGATGGCGAGCCCGAGGCTGCAGTCCGGGTCCCGGTCGGTGCGGGTGGTGCAGGTCGGTTCGGCGTTGAACACCCGGATCCGGCCGGCGCCGCCGAGGGGGGGAACGTCGTCACGCGCGCCGTGCGGTGCGCTCGCCGTGGCCGTCCCGCACAGCAGCGCGCAGACGAGGGCGGCACGGACGGCCCTGCGCCTGCGGCCCGCGGGGAGCCCTTCGCGCGTCTGCGGGCGGGCGGTGACGCGGGCCAGGAGGCTCTCCGCCGTGTGGGCGGCGCGGGCGGCGTGCGAGGGGGCCAGGCAGTCGGCGGCCAGCTCGCGCCAGAAGGGGGGTACGGCGGGGTCCAGGCGCAGGGGGGCGCGCCCGTCGGCGTACTCCTGGACCGCCGCGCCGCGTGCCATGGGCGTGGCGCCGGGGAACGGTGGGGCACCGGCCGTGAACACCTCGTGGATCACGATCCCGAGGGCCCATATGTCGGCGCTCGGCCGGACTTGGACGCCGTGCTCGCCGAGGGGGGCCTTCCAGCGCTCGGGCGGGAGGTAGTCGAAGGTTCCCATCGGGGGCGCGTAGCCGTGGGTGCCGTGCGTTCCGGTCAGCTCCGCGGCGAGACCGAAGTCCGAGAGTCTGACGGAGCCGTCCGCCATGAGAAGGATGTTGTCCGGTTTGAGGTCGCCGTGCACCCAGCCGGTGCGGTGCAGGTGGGCCAGGCCCTCGCAGATCTCGGTGATCAGTCGGGCGCCTTCGGCCTCGCTCACCGGGCCCGCGTGGAGGAGGTCCCTCAGACTGCGCCGGGCCCGTTCCATCACGAGGACGAGCGCACCGTCCAGGAACGGGTGGTCCGGTTCGCTGAGCACGACGGAATCCAGGAGGCGGATCAGCCGGGGGTGGCCCGCGCGGCGGCCGAGTTCGACCTCGCGCCGGGCGGTGTCCACGACGTTGCGGGCCTGGCGCGGGGCGAGCCCGGAGGTCGGCAGGAACTTGAGCGCGACCGTGTCCCGCGTCGCGGGCCGGTCCTCGCCGGCCGCGCGGCCCGCGTAGACGGTCCCCCAGCCGCCGGCGGCGATGGGTTCGGTGACTTCCCAGTTCCCGACCCGGTAGCCGGGCGCGAGCAGCTCCGCGCAGTCACTTCCCGATGTGTCGGCCGGGCCGTGCACCTTCCCCTCCTCCGGTCGGCTCGTTGCGGGGGCTGGTTCCGCTCCGGGGTGGCAGCAGCGCCAGGTGCTCTTCCCGGACGAGCCCGAACCGCAGGGCGAGGCCGACGATCGACTCCCGCTTGCCGTTGCGGCGGGCGCCGCGGCCGGGGTCCTGCTCGGGGGGCGGGACGACGCGCATCTTCTCCTCGGCGAGGTAGTCGATGTGCGAGCTGACGGCGCGGGCCGTCAGCCTGCCGCAGGCCGCGTGGTCCCTGAGCCGTTCGACGATCTGGGGCGTGGTCGGCACCGCGACCGGTGACTCGTCGCGCAACCGGGGTTCGCAGAGCGCCACGAGGACGAGGAAGTAGGTGGCCGTCTCGTCCAGGGAGTACGCGGTGACCGTGCGTCCGCCCCACTGGCCGCCCGCGCCGCCGAGGCCGTCCGGGTCGAGGTAGACGTGGTCGGGGGCGAAGACCTGGAAGGAGACGGTGGTGTCGCGGCGGGTGGGCAGCACGACGCGGGAGAACTCGAAGGGGATGGGGGCCCCCGCCCGGCGTGGCGGGACCCTCAGGTACTCACCGGCCCCTTCGGGGTTCTCCACGAGGTAGCTGTGGGTGGCGCTGAGGTTGCTGAGCTGCCAGTGGTCGTCGGTCACGCGGATCTCGCCGGCCAGGCGGGAGATCGCGTCGTCGACGAGGCGGAGTTCGACCGGCGTCGTGGCCGACCCCCGTCCGAAGCGGGCCACTTCCCCCGGGCCGAGCCGTAACGTCACCGCGCCGTCGCCGTCCGGCTCCGCGGCCGCCGTGCCGCCGCTCCCCGGCGGCAGGTAGATCACTATCCCGCTCACAGCTTGCTCCTCGCCCCCGTGCGGGCGGTCGTCACGCCCGCCGAACGTTATACATCCCGGGGAGTGCGGCGCTGCGCGGTCTTTGGCCGTAATGAGCCGGTACGGGCTGTGCCGCAGTCGGACCGGAGCGGGGGCGTCCGGCCTTCTCGGGCGCCGGGCGAACCCGCACCCGCGCTGTTCCCTCGGAGCACCGGGGCCGCGGGCCGCCCCGGGCCGCCCGCGGCGAAACGGCGCGAACCGCACCCCCCGGCGGCCTCTGTGGGCCGCGGTCCGGCGTACCGGGGGGCCGGCGGTGGCCAGGGCCCTGTCGGGGCGGTCTCCCCGGGCCCGGGCAGGACTTAGATGAAGTTCAGTGCGCCGGCACCGCCGACCGCGCCGAGCAGCATGAACACCGGCATGAGGACCTTGAGCTCCACCCAGCTGCCGGCCCGGAAGCGCATCATCTTGGGCGGCCCCATCGGGTACCAGCGCTTGCCGGCGATGGGGATCGGCCACAGGATCGGGCAGCCGGAGACGGTCAGCGCGTCGCCGATGTCGTGCACCAGGGCGCCGAGCAGGATCGGCAGGCCGAGCCACAGGTACTCCTGCCCGGGCTCGGTGAACAGCCAGCCCGCGCCGTTGCCGGGCTGGTCGAGCACACCGGCCAGGATCCAGGCGCTGGTGGCCCCGAGCAGCCACACCAGGATGTCGCTGGACATCCTGGCGGCCCGCCACAGCAGGCCTTCGACGGCGAGCACCAAGTGGACGAAGAGGAGGAGGAGCACGCCCCAGCGGTCGGTCGTGACCGCCAGGAGGGAGGACCCGGCGCCGATGAGGACGGCCCACAGCCAGGTGTGGGTCAGGGTGCGGTGCCCGCCGCTGCGGCGGGCGTCGCGCGGGGCGCGCGTCGCCTTGTAGACGGCGTAGGAGATCTTGTCGACCACCTCGCACAGCCCCCGGGACAGGGGCCCGAAGGCGCGCGAGATCGTCGCCGACTTGTGGTCGAGGTCGGGGGCGAGGGCCGCTCCGGCGCAGATGAGCGCGCCGACGACGAGGACGGGCCACGGCATCGGGTGCCCGGCGGCCGCGGCCGCCGCACCCACCCCCAGCCAGGCCGCCGCGCCGGACAGTGAGTGCGCCGGACCCATCATGTTCGTTTTCCCGCCCCGGTTCGTTCGTCTCGGGCCCCGGTGACTGATTCGTTCGGGCCGCGCCGACGGCACAGCGTACAGTCGATGATCTTCGCTTCGGTCGCCGGTTGCCTGATCCGGCGGGAAGCCAGGCAAGATGGGGGGTGTGACCCTCATTGATCAGCTCCCGCCGAACGCCGAGCCCGACGCCCTCTTCGAGGCTTTCTCCTCGTGGGCGGAGGACCAGGGCATCACCCTGTACCCGGCGCAGGAGGAGGCACTGATCGAGGTCGTCTCCGGGGCGAACGTGGTCCTGTCCACCCCGACCGGCTCCGGCAAGAGCCTCGTCGCGGCGGGTGCGCACTTCACGGCCCTGGCCCAGGACAAGGTCACCTTCTACACCGCTCCGATCAAGGCGCTGGTGTCGGAGAAGTTCTTCGACCTGTGCAAGCTCTTCGGTACCGAGAACGTCGGCATGCTGACCGGTGACGCCTCCGTGAACGCGGACGCGCCGGTGATCTGCTGCACCGCGGAGGTACTGGCTTCGATCGCCCTGCGCGACGGGAAGTACGCCGACATCGGCCAGGTCGTCATGGACGAGTTCCACTTCTATGCCGAGCCGGACCGGGGCTGGGCCTGGCAGATCCCGCTGCTGGAGCTGCCGCAGGCACAGTTCATCCTGATGTCGGCGACCCTCGGTGACATGAAGCGGTTCGAGGAGGACCTGACCCGGCGCACCGGGCGGCCGACCTCGGTGGTCCGCTCCGCGACCCGGCCCGTACCCCTGTCGTACGAGTACGTCACCACGCCGATCACCGACACCATCACCGAGCTGCTGGAAACCCGGCAGGCCCCGGTGTACATCGTGCACTTCACCCAGGCCCAGGCGGTCGAGCGGGCGCAGTCGCTGATGAGCATCAACATGTGCACCCGCGAGGAGAAGGACAAGATCGCGGAGCTGATCGGCAACTTCCGCTTCACCACGAAGTTCGGCCAGAACCTCTCCCGCTACGTACGCCACGGCATCGGCGTACACCACGCGGGCATGCTGCCCAAGTACCGCCGCCTGGTGGAGAAGCTGGCGCAGGCCGGTTTGCTGAAGGTGATCTGCGGTACCGACACCCTCGGAGTGGGTGTCAACGTCCCGATCCGCACGGTGCTGTTCACCGCGCTCACCAAGTACGACGGCAACCGGGTGCGGACGCTGCGCGCCCGAGAGTTCCACCAGATCGCGGGCCGGGCCGGACGGGCCGGCTTCGACACGGCGGGTTATGTCGTCGCGCAGGCGCCCGAGCACGTCATCGAGAACGAGAAGGCCCTGGCCAAGGCGGGTGACGACCCGAAGAAGCGCCGCAAGGTGGTCCGCAAGAAGGCGCCCGAGGGCTTCGTGGCATGGTCGGACACCACCTTCGAGAAGCTGATCGCCGCCGACCCCGAGCCGCTCACCTCGCGCTTCAAGGTCACCAACATCATGCTGCTCTCGGTGATCGCCCGGCCGGGCGACGCCTTCCAGGCCATGCGCCACCTCCTGGAGGACAATCACGAGCCCCGCAAGGCCCAGCTGCGCCACATCCGCCGGGCGATCGCCATCTACCGCTCGCTGCTGGACGGCGGTGTCGTCGAACAGCTCGACACCCCGGACGCGGAGGGCCGCAGCATCCGGCTCACCGTCGACCTCCAGCAGGACTTCGCGCTGAACCAGCCGCTGTCCACCTTCGCGCTCGCCGCCTTCGACCTGCTGGACCCGGAGTCCCCCTCCTACGCCCTGGACATGGTCTCGGTCGTCGAATCGACGCTGGACGACCCGCGCCAGATCCTGGCCGCGCAGCAGAACAAGGAACGCGGCACGGCCGTGGGCGCGATGAAGGCCGACGGGATCGAGTACGAGGAGCGGATGGAGCGGCTCCAGGACGTGACGTACCCCAAGCCGCTCGAAGAGCTGCTCCTGCACGCCTATGACGTGTACAGCAAGAGCCACCCCTGGGTCCGTGACCACCCGGTGTCCCCGAAGTCGATCATCCGCGACATGTACGAGCGGGCGATGACCTTCACCGAGTTCACCGCGTACTACGAGCTGGCGCGCACCGAGGGCATCGTGCTGCGCTACTTGGCCGGCGCGTACAAGGCGCTGGACCACACCATCCCCGACGACCTCAAGTCCGAGGACCTCCAGGACCTCATCGCCTGGCTCGGCGAGCTGGTGCGCCAGGTGGACTCCAGCCTGCTGGACGAGTGGGAGCAGCTGGCGAACCCGGAGGTGGAGACGGCGGAGGAGGCTCAGGAGAAGGCCGACCAGGTCAAGCCCGTCACCGCGAACTCGCGGGCCTTCCGGGTCCTCGTCCGCAACGCCATGTTCCGCCGGGTGGAGCTGGCCGCCCTGGACCACGTCAACGTGCTGGGAGAGCTGGACGGCGAGTCCGGCTGGGACGCCGACGCCTGGGGCGAGGCCCTGGACCGTTACTGGGACGAGTACGACGACCTGGGCACCGGCCCCGACGCCCGCGGACCCAAGCTCCTGCAGATCGAGGAGGACGCGGCGCACGGCTTGTGGCGCGTCCGGCAGACCTTCGCCGACCCCAACGGGGACCATGGCTGGGGCATCAGTGCCGAGGTCGACCTCGCGGCCTCCGACGAGGAGGGCCGGGCGGTCATCCGCGTCACCTCGGTCGGCGAGCTCGGCGAGCTCTGACCCGCCCCCCGTAAGCCAGCGCCACCGGACCCGCAGGACCCGACAGTGGAGAACCCCTGATGACGAACCCCGCCGAGAGACTGGTCGATCTGCTCGACCTGGAGCAGATCGAGGTCAACATCTTCCGGGGCGCCAGCCCCCAGGAATCCCTCCAGCGCGTGTTCGGCGGGCAGGTCGCCGGCCAGGCGCTGGTGGCCGCCGGCCGCACCACCGAGAGCGACCGTCCGGTCCACTCGCTGCACGCGTACTTCCTGCGCCCCGGCATCCCCGGGGTGCCGATCGTGTACCAGGTGGAGCGGGTGCGCGACGGGCGTTCCTTCACCACGCGCCGCGTCGCCGCGATCCAGCAGGGCAAAACGATCTTCAATCTGACCGCCTCCTTCCATCACCCGGAGGAGGGCAGCATCGAGCACCAGCTGCCTCCTCGCCTCGACTTCCCGCACCCGGACGCGCTCCCGAAGGTGGTCGACGAGATCCGCGAGCACCTGGGCGCGCTGCCCGAGGCGCTGGAGCGGATGGCCCGCCGTCAGCCCTTCGACATCCGGTACGTGGACCGGCTCCGCTGGACCCCCGAGGAGCTCAAGGACGCCGATCCGCGCAGCGCGGTGTGGATGCGCGCCGTCGGCCCGCTGGGCGACGACCCCCTCGTCCATACCTGCGCCCTCACCTACGCCAGTGACATGACCCTCCTCGACGCCGTGCGCATCCCCGTCGAACCCCTGTGGGGCATGCGCGGTTTCGACATGGCCTCCCTGGACCACGCCATGTGGTTCCACCGGCCGTTCCGAGCGGACGAGTGGTTCCTGTACGACCAGGAATCGCCCATCGCGCACGGCGGCCGGGGCCTGGCCCGCGGCCGTATCTACGACCTGGAGGGCAGGCTGCTGGTCTCGGTGGTCCAGGAAGGCCTCTTCCGCCCGTACCCGTCCGCGCCGTCAACCCCGAAGAGCTGAGCCCCACCATGCCCACGCCGGTCCTCCCTTGTCCCTGCGGGCTGCCCGCCGCCTATCCCCAGTGCTGCGGCCGTTTCCACTCCGGTGAGCGGCAGGCCCCCACCGCCGAACTGCTGATGCGCTCCCGGTTCAGCGCGTTCGCCGTCGGTGACACCGCCTATCTGCTGCGGTCCTGGCACTCCTCGACCCGCCCGGCCGGGCTCGAACTGGACCCCGGCCAGCGCTGGGAGCGGCTGGAGGTCCTCGCCACCGAGCGCGGCGGGATGTTCGAGACGCAGGGGTCGGTGGAGTTCAGGGCGCACTACCGCGAGGGCCGGCACACCGGATCCATGCACGAACTCAGCGGCTTCTCCCGGGAGGACGGGGCCTGGGTCTACGTCGGCCCCCTCTCCGGCGTCGACTTCGACTGACCGCGCGCCCCCGTCAGGGCGAAGTCCAGACTGGTGCGGTACCAGTGGATCTCGTCCGGGTCCTGCGCCCGCAGGAGCGGCAGCGCCACGGCCGCGGCCGCCGGCAGCTGCGGATGCCCGTAGGGCGGCGGCGGTGCCAGGGCCGCCAGCACGATCCGCTCCGCCGGATCGGGCACCACGGCCCGCAGCTCCTCCTCGGGGAGGACGGAGGCCAGTACGGCGGCCCGCTCCCAGGGATCGGTGGTCCGTCTCAGCAGCAGTCCCACATGCCGCCCGCGCCATGCCCGCGGCCGCAGGTCGGTCTTGGCCGCGATCAGCTCCCGGTCGGCCGGGGGCGCGATCCCCCTCAGCATCCCGGCCTCCCGGACCGCGAACTCCCTCAGTTCCGCAGCCAGGTAGAGCCACACCACGGCCCGGTACCGGTTGATCCGGTAGCCGACCGGGGTGAGGTGCCCGCAGCGCGCGAGCCGGGTCAACCGGCTCGGCCCCACCCCCAGCACCTCGGCCGCGGCATCCGCGCCGGCCACGGTCTCGACGCGCGCCCGCAGCGTCTCCGGGAACCCACCGGTCGCGCGGACCCGGTCCAGCTCGGCCCGGGTGAAGCGGACGGCCCCGCTCGACGCCCGCGGTCCGGCACGCACGAGCCCCAATTGGACGGCCCGGGCGAACTCACCCCGTTTGAGACCCAGTTCCCGGGACGCCCGGACGGCGCCGAACAACTGCTCCTGCGGCGGCGCGTCCGCCGACACCGGCGCCAATGCCTCCGCGCATTCCGTCGCCACCATCCGCCCGGGCGCTTCCCGTACGGCACAGTCCTGCACATCACTCTTCATCACGGTCCTCCCCCACCGAGTGGCGATCACTCTGTGTGAAGACCGTAACCGAGTGCGACGGAGCAGCGCGGCGCCTGTGGATAACTCCGGATCCGGCAGCCGGTCGTGCCCCTCACGGGCTCTCCCGGGCGCTCACCCCCCGGTGATCCGCCGCTCCGTGACGCCCAAGTGCTCGCCCACCCGGTTCACCATCAGCGTCATCTCGTAGGCGACCTGCACGATGTCCGCCTCGGCGGCGCTGAGCGCGCACAGGCAGCTGCCCGCGCCCGCCGCCACGACGAACAGGAAGCCTTCGTCGTACTCGACCATCGTCTGCCGGACGTCACCCGCCCGGAAGTGGCGCCCCGATCCCTTCGCCAGGCTCTGCAGTCCGGCCGCGACCGCCGCCAGGTGCTCGGCGTCCTCCCGCGCCAGCCCGGCGCTCGCCCCCGTGACCAGCCCGTCGTTGGACAGCACCACCGCGTGCCGCACTTGCGGGACCCTGCGCGTCAGATCGTCGAGCAGCCAGTCGAGCTGCTTGTCCAGTGCCATGTAGAGCCCCTCCCCGTCGGCGCGGCCCACGGGCCGCGCCCCACTCTGCTCGGTCGTCCGCAAGCCTTCCCCACCAGCTGCTTTCCGGCAAGGAGGACGGACCCCCGGCGCAGAAGATGACTCAAGAGGAATGGCGGGCGTTCACCCGGCCGCCGTCGTCGCGGGGTACACCCGCCGTCTCCCGCGCCGGTGGAAGCCCGTGCACCGCTCCCGATCCGGTCGGCGGGGGCGCCCGTCAGTGCGGCCCCGTCGGCGGACCCACGGATTCGAGCAGCCGGGCGGTGTGCACCCGCCCGGCGTACTCGACCAGCCTGACCAGCACTTCCTTCCCCGAGTCCTTGTCCCGCGCGTCGCACAGCACCACTGGCGTCCCCTGCTCCAGGTCCAGGGCCCGCGCCACCTCGTCCGCCCCGTACCGCCGGGCCCCCGTGAAGCAGTTGACGGCCACCACGAACGGGATCCGCCGGTGCTCGAAGTAGTCAACGGCCGGAAAGCAGTCCTCCAGGCGCCGGGTGTCCGCGAGCACCACCGCGCCCAGCGCGCCCTGCGACAACTCGTCCCAGAGGAACCAGAACCGGTCCTGCCCCGGTGTCCCGAACAGGTACAGCGACAGCCCGGCCCGGATGGTGATCCGTCCGAAGTCCATGGCCACCGTCGTGGTCGTTTTCCGGCCGACGCCTCCCGTGTCGTCGACGAGCTCCCCCGCCTGGCTGAGCAGTTCCTCGGTCCGCAGCGGCCTGATCTCGCTGACCGATCCGACCAGGGTGGTCTTGCCCGCCCCGAAACCGCCCGCCACCAAGATCTTCAGTGCGAGCGGAGCGGACTCCGCGTCCGCTCCGGCGTCCGGGCCCGGTCCGTCGTCCTGCAGTCCCATCACAGTGCTCGCAATCCTTCGATGACTTCCCGCAGAATCCGCTCGTCGGGCAGCCGGGCGGGCGGTACCGGACGGCTGACCTTCACATGGCCACCCTCCAACAGGTCGCCCAGCAGGACCCGCACGACGCCCACCGGCAGGTCGGCGTCGGCGGCGAGTTCCGCCACCGACTGCGTCTGGGCCCGGCAGAGCCCGAGCAGTGCCCGGTGTTCGGGGCCGAGCAGCGCCTCGTCCGCCGTGTCCGTGCCCGACCGGTCCACCACGACCAGGGCGATCAGGTCGAACCTGGCCCCGTGCGGGCCCGGTCTGGTGCGCCCTCCCGTCATGGCGTACGGACGCACGAGCGGGCCCGCCTCCGCGTCGTACCAATGGCCTTCCATACGCGCGGCCGCCGTTCTCAACCGGCGGCCGGCGGCCGCGCCGTGAACCGCGGCGGGGTGTAGAGGTGTTCACCGACGCGCTTCACCAGCCGGGCCATCTCGTAGGCGATCAGCCCGATGTCGGCGCCCGCGGCACTGAGCACCGCCATGCAGGAGCCTTCCCCGGCGGCCGCGACGAAGAGGAACCCGTCGTCCATCTCCACCATCGTCTGGCGCACGCCCCCGGCGCGGAAGTGCCGACCCACGCCCTTGGCGAGGCTCTGGAAGCCCGACGCGACGGCGGCCAGGTGCTCGCCGTCCTCACGGCTCAGCCGGCTGGAGGAACCGACCGCGAGGCCGTCGTTGGACAGGACCACCGCGTGGCGGACCTCCCTGACCCGTACCACGAGGTCGTCGAGCAGCCAGTTCAGTTCGCCGGATCCGTGGGCTGTGCCCAGGTCGGTTCTCCGCTGTTCGACCATCAGGAATCTCCTTCGCTGCCGTGGTGGGGGGACTTCTCCCGGGCGCCGCGCGCCCAGCCGGCCTGGTACGCCGCCATCCGGTCCCGGACCTGCTCGGGGCTGCGGCCGGGCAGCTCCGCGCAGAGGTGCGCCTCGGCCGGCTCCACCGGAGCGGGAACCTCGCGCAGTTGCGGGACGAGGCTGGCCTGGCGGACCCTGCGCGGCAGTTCGGTCACCGCCGCGGGTTCAGTCACCACCGCCGCGGGATCGGGTGCCGGCGCGGGTTCGGGTGCCGGCGCGACCGGCGCCGCCGGGGCCTGTCCACGGGAGGCACCGCCACCGGCGCCGCGCGGCCGCAGCGGCGCCACCGGGGCAGGCCGCCGAGGCTCCGGCTCTTCGGCCGGGAGCGGTGAAGAGGAGGGGAGCGGTGAAGAGGGCGGGGGCGCTGAGGAGGTCGGGCGTGGGGGCGGGGTGCCGACGGTTATGGCGCCCTGGATCACGGAGTTGGGCAGCAGCACCACCGCGGTGGTCCCCCCGTAGGGTGACGGGCGCAGGTGTACCCGGATGCCGTGCCTGGCAGCGAGCCGGCTGACGACGAACAGCCCGAGCCGGTCGCTGTCGAAGAGGTCGAGGGCCTCGGACTGCTCGATGCGGCGGTTCGCCTCGTCGAGAGACGCGCTGCCCATGCCCAGTCCGCGGTCCTCGACCTCGACGACGTAGCCGGCTCCCACCGGCTCGCCGCTGACCCGGACCTTGGTGTGCGGCGGCGAGAACTGCGCCGCGTTTTCGATGAGTTCGGCGAGCAGGTGGGTGAGGTCGGCGACGGCGCCGCCCACGATGGCCGCCTCGGCGAGCCGGCGGACCTCCACGCGCTTGTAGTCCTCGATCTCGGATACGGCGGCGCGGACGACGTTGGTCAGCGGCACCGGCATCCGCCACGCCCGGCCGGGGGCGGCGCCGGAAAGGATGATCAGGCTCTCGGCGTGCCGCCGCATCCGGGTGGTGAGGTGGTCGAGCCGGAACAGGTCCCCGAGCTCGCCGGGGTCCTCGGCGCGCCGTTCCATCGAGTCGAGCAAAGTGAGCTGCTTGTGCACCAGGACCTGGCTGCGCCGGGCGAGGTTGACGAAGACGCCGCTGACCCCGTCGGCGAGTTCGGCGCGCTCGACGGCGGCGCTCAGGGCGGCCCGGTGGACGGTGGACAACGCCTCGCCGACCTGGGTGATCTCGTCGTCCGCGACCGGTCCGGACGCGGTCTCGGCGTCGATGTCGATCTCCTGACCGGAACGCAGCCGCTCCATGGCGGACGGGAGCTTGCGGTGCGCGATCTCCAGGGCGGTGTTGCGCAGCGAGACCAGCTCCACGACCAGGGCGCGCCCGATGCGCACGGAGATGACGAGGGAAGCGGCGACGGCGGCCAGACCCAGCAGCACGGCGGCACCCGACGCGCCGAACGCGCCTTCGGCGAAGGGCGCGGCGCGGTGGGCGGCTCCGGCGTGGGCGGCTTCCGCGATCTCCCGCAGGGACGCGCTGACCTCGGTGTAGGCGGGGTCCCAGCCGGCGGGCACCCCACGGGCCTCCTTCGGCGCGGTCCCGTTCCCCGGGACGGCCGCGCCCAGCGCCCGTTCCTCGGCTCCGGTGAGCTCGGCGTACGAGGCGCTCTTGGTCACCGCCTCCCAGGCGTGCTGCCCGGCGCCCGGCAGGTCCCGCGCGGCGGAGTCGGTCAGGGCGCGCCGGGTCTCTATGACGCCGGTCAGACGGCGCTGCGCCTGCGCGCCCGGCGCCCCCGGCAGGGCGAGCAGCGCGTCCTCCCGGGAGAGCAGCTCCCCGGCCCGGCCGAACTCCAGCAGCACCCGGTCCCCGGCCCCGAGTTCGGGGTCCTTTCCACCGGACAAGGCACCGGCGGCGGCGAGGGCGGAGTCGGCCACCCGGGTGTAGGCCTCGTAGGCGGTTTCGGCGCTCGCGCCCCGGCCGGTGACCTGCTTGCGGAACGGGCCGAGCTCCTCGGCGGCGGCCACGAAGGCACCGAGCCGGGCGACGACCTCCCTCGGGTGGTCACCCGAGTCGGCCACGGTGTTCCGGTCGCCGAGCCGCAAGCGGCGTATCGCCGCGTCGGTGCGCCGGGCCTGCTGCTCCAGGGCGGCGCCCTGCTCGGCCGCGGGATCGGCCAGGAAGCGGACTGCTGCTCGCCGCTCGGCCTGGAGTTCGGCGAGGGCGGCCGACAGCGGGGTGCGCATCTGTGCGTCGATCCGCTGGACGCGGCTGAGGCGGGCGATGTCCTGGGCGGTGCTCACCGTCGCGAAGGCCCACAGCCCGAGCAGCGAGACGACCGGGACCATCAGCAGGGAGACGACCTTGGCGCGCACGGTGCCCGGGCGGAGGCGGATCCCCGGCCCGGGGCGCGGGGCCGGGAGCCGCGGGGCGTGGGCCTGCGCACCGTCCGGCGGCTCCTCGGCGGGTGGCCCGGCGTGCGCCCGGCGGCCGCGCGCGGGGGGCGCTGCTTCCGGTCTCCTGCGGGGTGTGCGCATGGGGCTCCTCGTTCCGGGGCTGTACGTAGGGTGCGGTCGGTGCGGGCGTTCGACGTGGGCGCCCCGGAGGTCGGGGCGGGGGCGCTCAGCGGGCCCCCACGGCGTTCTCCCCGAGGCTGCGTGCCGACGCCGAGGCGGCCCGTTCGTCGGCGGTCGGGGACAGGGCCACGAACGCGCAGGTGAGGAAGAGGTAGGAGCCGAGCCCCACCGCGAGGGGGAAGATGAACTGCATGGCGGTCGCACCGGGCAGGGCAGCGTCGGAGGGGGTGACGCGGACGGCGACGGCCAGCATCCCGGTGTAGTGCATGCTGCTGACGGCGGCGCCCATGACGAGCGAGGCGCCGGCGGCGGCCGGCGGCGACGTGGTGTGGAGCGCGGCCCACAGGGCGGCGGTCGCGGCGAGGACGGCGATGGCGACCGAGAGCGCGACCGTGAGCGGCCGGTAGGAGACCGTACCGTGCAGGCGCAGGGCGGCCATGCCGAGGTAGTGCATGCTGGCGACGCCGAGGCCGGTGGTCAGGCCGCCGAGGACCAGGGCCCGGCCGCGGCCTTGGCCGTAGCCGACGGCGAAGACGCCCGCGCCGACGACCAGTACGGCGACGAGGAGGCTGAGGATGGTCAGCGGCACGTTGTAGTGGATGTCGGTCCCCGTGACCTCGAATCCGAGCATGGCGACGAAGTGCATCGTCCAGATGCCGGTTCCGATGGCGGAGGCGGCGGTGAGGAGCCAGTTGCGGCGGGTGGATCCGGTCGCGGCGAGGGCGCGGACGGTGCAGCGCAGCCCGAGGGCGGCGCCGATGCAGGCCATCACGTACGACAGCGCGGGGGTCAGCCAGCCATAGGCGGCGTGGTGCAGGTGTCCCATGGCCAACGGACGCTAGTGCGGGTGAGGGCGCGAACAAGGGGCGCATTTCGAAACCCGCTGTAACTGCTGGAATATGACAGAGCTACGTTCGTCTTCGATCAGGCTGGATGTCACCTTGTGCACGGCCCCGTGCGGGGCGGGGCCCGTGCGGGGCATCCATGTGGGAGATCATGGGCCCATGAGCGAAGACCACACGCATGTCCGGGAGTTCTTCGGGGCGCGCGCCCCGGACTGGGACCGCAAGTTCCCCGACGACGGCCCCGCCTTCGCACGCGCCGTGGCCGAATCCGGTCTGCGGCCGGGAGACCGGGTGCTCGACGCGGGCTGTGGCACCGGGCGCGCACTGCCCGCACTGCGCGCGGCCGTCGGACCCTCGGGAACCGTGATCGGCGCGGATCTCACCCCGGAGATGCTGACCGCCGCACGGGACGCCGGGCGGGCGGACGCGGCGGCGCTGCTGCTCACGGACGTCACCCGGCTGCCGCTGCGTGAGGGGGTGCTGGACGCGGTGTTCGCGGCCGGTCTGATCGCGCACCTCCCCGATCCGGAGTCGGGACTGCTCGAACTCGCCCGTGTGGTCCGCCCGGGCGGGCGGCTCGCGCTGTTCCACCCCATCGGGCGGGCGGCGCTCGCCGCCCGCCAAGGCCGGGAACTCACCCCGGAGGATCTGCGGGCCGCCGCCAACCTGGGCCCACTGCTGTCGGCGGCGGGCTGGGAGATGACCTCGTACGCGGACGAGGACGACCGTTTCCTGGCCCTGGCCTCCCGCCGCCCCTGACCTCCCGCGCCCGGCGCGGACGGGGCGCGGACACCCTGCGCCGACAGGATCAGCCCCTGCCGTCCTCCGGCGCCCCCTGCGCTTCCCGCGCCACCCGCTCCAGCCGGTCGTGGTAGCGCTCCCGTGCCGCCTGGTCACCAGGTGGCATGCTGTCATTGCCCTTCGACCACCCGACGGACCCGTCGATGAGCTCGCGCACGACATCGGCGTGGCCGGCGTGCCGGTGGGTGTCGGCGATCACGCGCACGAGCACCTGGTGCAGGGTCGCCGCCCGTCGCTCCCGCGGCCACCACGGGACCTGCCCGACCGCGTCCAGCGCCAGCGCCCCGATCGTTTCGCCGGAGTGCTTCCAGGCGCGCCGGTACAGCCCCACGATGTCCTCACGGGACTCCTCCGCAGTGGCCCACATGTCCGCATTGGGCTCAGCGGCCTCGGTGTACCAGGCGGGTGGCGGCCCCTGGTCGAAGAACGGCCGTCCGAAGGTGTCCCCGAAGTACCCCAGCTCCACCCCGGTGAGGTGTTTGACCAGCCCCAACAGGTTGGTGCCGGTCGGCGTGAGAGGGCGGCGGACGTCGTATTCGCTGAGCCCTTCCATCTTCCACAGCAAGGCGTCGCGGGCGTCCTGGAGGTAACGCAGAAGATCCGCTTTCGCGGTCGGCTCGATCATGCCGGGCAGTCTCCCACCCGGCACCGACAGCGGGGCCGGCCGTCGGCCGGGACCTCAACTCGTCGTCCGCGTGCCCGGCTTGAAAATCGACGCCCGCGGGCTCTCGACGGGTGAGTTACCCACTGGTTAAGGTGCGCCGACGAGCGAGCGACCGGATCGGGAGGAGGCCACGTGTCACAGGCGGAGGACGACGGGGGTTCGCTGTACGTGCTGACCGCGGTGCTGGTGACCCCCACCCAGTTCCCGGCCGTCCTCGGTGACGACTACCCCGAGGCGTGCGCGCTCCTGGGCGTGAAGCCGGTCCCGGACGGGTACGGGCTGGTGCTCGGGCAGGACGAGGAAGGCGCGCGCTGGACGGTCGTCGTGGACGACGTCGCGCTGGTGGCCACCGCGATCGCCTCCTGGGACTGCGGCATGGAGTACGACCTGTCCCCGGACGAGCGGACCATCGTGGTCTCGCTGGCGGGCTGGCCGCTGGAGCTGACGGTCTCCGCGTCCGGCCTGCCCGACCCTCACGATCCCGAGCAGGGCGCGGACGGCACCGGCCGGGTGCCGCTGGCCCCGCCCTCGGCGCAGGTGTGGGGGCCGGTACAGCGTCGGCTGGGCGCGGACCAGATCGCCCGGGACTGGACGGACTGGCGCCGGCGGGTCGCGACGGACGGCGGGGCGGCGGCCGTCGCGCACCCGGGGCTGGCACGGGCGCTGACCCAGGCAGCGGGGTACGCGGAGCAGGCCCCGCCGCCGGGCCGGGTGCGGTCCTCCTTCGCAGAGGAGGGCGCACGGACGCTCCGGGCGGACGGGCCCGGCTGGTCGCTGGTGGCGCGCACCGGCGAGACGGCGTTCGTCCTGCTCGACGAGGAGCCGGGCGAGGTCCTGCCGGTCCCTGAAGACGGCCACCCGGACCACCCGGAGCTGCCGAAACTGCGCGACCTGCTGGAGCAGCTGCAGCGCATCGCCGTGCGGCCCGTCTGAGGACGCACCCTGCTCGGGCCGCCGCGCTCCCCCGCGTCAGACGCGTTCGAGCGGTATGTGCGGGCCCGGCGGCAGGGTGACCGTTATGGGGTCGCCCGGGCGGATGGTGCCGCCGTGCCGGACCACGCCCATGACGCCGGCCTTGAGCACCGGACGGCCTTCCTCGTCCCTGCCGACGACCTGCTTGAGCAGCCCCTTGCGGAATTTGTCGATCTGCAGGCAGGGATTGCGCAGGCCGGTCACCTCCACCAAGGCCTCCTCGCCGAGGCGCAGCAGTGTCCCGACGGGCAGGGCGAGGAGGTCTACGCCCTCCGTGGTGACGTTCTCCCCCAGCTCGCCGGGCCGGACGGTGAAGCCGGCGCCGGCGACCTCGTCGAAGAGCTCCCGGTGGATCAGGTGGACCTGCCGCAGGTTCGGCTGGGTCGGGTCCTGTGCCACTCGTGAACGGTGTTTGACGGTGACCCCGGCGTGTACGTCTCCCTCCACGCCCAGCCCGGCGAGCAGCGTGATGCTCTCCCGCCTCGGCTTGGTGAACGAGTAGACGCCGTTGCTGCTGACCGCCGTAACCTGTGCGCTGCCCATGTGCGTCCCCCTGGCCGCCGTCAGCGGCCGATCTGCTTCCTGGATATACCCCGCAGCCGACGTCGCTGGGAGGAGTCCAGCATGAAGTACGCCACGGTGGGCACCCCGATCAGGACCAGGAGCCCGGCCCAGAATCCGACCGTCGCGAACAGCACGATGGCTGCCACCACGCCGGCAACCGCGACCTTTCCGCCTGTGGACATCTGCGGACACCTCCTTCTACGTCGGCCACTGTCCCTTCAACGCGTCACCCCCGCCATGGGTTCCCGCACCCCGTGGGACGGGAACGCGTACCAGGCCGGTGACGTGGTCGGTGATCATGTCGAGGACCTCGGAGGCCGCTTCCTCGTCTCCGAGGACGAGGAAGCGCAGGGTCAGGCCGTCCGTCATGGCGGCGAGGTAGCGGGCGAGGACCTCGGTCGGCACGGCCGGTTCGAAGTCCATCACGGTGCGGAGCTGATCGATGAGTGCGCCGTAGGTGTCGGAGTACAGCCGGTACTGCCGTCGCGCGAGGTGGGCGAAGTCGCTCTGGCGCACGGCGTACTGGGTGAGCTCGTAGGTGAGCATGTGCTCGCCCGGGTTGGCCACCACGTGGTCCCAGTAGGCCTGGAAGCCGGCCCGGATCGTCTCGTGGAGGGTGGCCCGAGGGCGGAGCGCCTCCCGGACCACCCGGATGCAGTGTTCGGTGATCGTCTCGATGACGGATTCCAGCAGGGCCTGCTTCGAGTCGAAGCAGTAGTGGAAGACGCTCAGCGACAGCCCGGCCTCGGCGGCGATGGACCGGGTGGTCGTCCGGGCGACGCCGTCGCGGGTCATCGCCCGGATCGCCGCCTCGGTCAGCTGGCGCCGCCGGTCGGCCAGGGGCATGCGTCCCATGCGTGTTCCTTTCGTACACGTCGTACACGTCGTACGCGTCGTACGCGTTCACCGCCGGGACGCATGCCCCACGTGGTCAGCTGCCGCCGTGCGTGGTCAGCTGCTGTAGACGCCGACCTCGTTGAGGGAGTAGCCCCACTGCGTGCCGCGGCCCTGCCCGTGGACGCGGACGTAGCGGGCCGGGACTCCGGCGAACTGGGCGGTGTCCAGGCCGCCGTCACCGGTGGTGGTGGACCAGACCGTCTGCCAGTTGGTGCCGTCGGCGGAGGTCTCGATGCGATACGCCCTGCCGTAGGCGCGCTCCCAGTCCAGGGTGACGCGCTTGACCAGCTTCGAGGAGCCGAGGTCCACGCTGAACCACTGGTCGTCGTTCCAGTCGCTTGCCCAGCGGGTTCCCCGGTCGCCGTCGACGGCGCGGCCGGGCGCGTAGCTGGTGAACGGGTTCCACTCCGAGGTACTCGCCGTCGCCGCCGCTCCCGCCACGAGGTTGACCCCGGCCTGGTGGTGCTCGGACGCGCCCCACGTGCGCAGATACGATTCGGCGCCGCGGAAGAGGTCGTCCACGATGCCCTGGCCGCCGACGATCCGGATGTCCTCGATCCAGTCCGGGACCAGGCCGTAGTGCGCGGCCCCGTCGGTGTTGAGGTCCCAGGTGCGCTGTCCGGCGCTCTGCCGGTCGATCACGGAACCCCCGTCGGTGCTGCGGAACGGGTACCTGACGGGGTTCGGGGTGTTCGCGCCGCGCGGGCCGGGCCAGCCGCCGACGCCGTTCATGTCGGTGCCGTAGCCGTAGCCGACGCCGTACTTCTCGCGCAGTGCCTGCGTACGCTTCGCCTCCGCGCTGAAACCCTCGGAGCCGTTCATGTACTGGGCGGCGAAACCGCCTAGCTTGTAGAGCCGCTCGGTCCAGCCGAGGTCCATCCAGCTGTGCGAGGAGATCACGCCCGGGTAGGACTCGGTCTCCAGGATGTCGAAGGCCTGCCCGGCGGCCTTGACGCTCATGTGGTCGACTTCGAGCATCATCTTGCGTTTCATCATGCCGCGCACCGCGTACTCACCGAGCGCCGTGAGGCCCCTGGTGTTGCACTGGGCGTCGGCCGCGTACGCCGGAACCGTGACACCCGGCGGCAGTTCCTTCTGCGCCTGCGGCGCCGGGGCGAGCCCGATCGGGTTGTCGTGCTGCGGGCCGGCGCACTTCTCGGTCTGCCAGAAGGTGCCGGTCGACAGGAACTGCCCGACGTTGATGGCCGTACCGAGCGCGCCTTCGTCGAAGCGGACGCCGCAGAGGGCGTTGTCGAACTTGTGGCAGAGGAACATGCTGCGGACGCCGAGGCGGTAGAGCTCGTCCAGGCCCCGGTCGACGTCTTCCTTGCTGCACTGGGCGATGTCGAGGATCTGCTTGCAGCCGAAGGGCTCGGAGGTCTCGACGCCGAGGACGACGGCGAGTTTCCCCTGTTTGACGACGTCACGGGCCTGGGCGGAGTCGGTGACGATACGGAACCAGCCCTTTCCGGGGCCGCCGTACATCTTGTCGATGAACGCCTGCATGTCGTAGGTCTTCTGCGCTTCGAGGCGGATGGCGTCCATCTCGTTGCAACCGCGGTCCTTGAAGAAGTAGACCGAGCAGATGACCCCGTTGGTGACGAGGTCGTTGACGAGTACCCGCTGGCCGCCGCGCCAGGCGCGTTCGATCCAGGCGTAGTAGTTCTGCTGGTGGGTCAGGGAGTCGTGGGCGGGCCAGTCCTTGAAGGTGGGCCAGCCGGTGGGGTCGTGCTTGCCGTCGCCGCCCTTGGTGATGAAGTCGAAGATGGCGAGGGAACCGTCGGGGTAGTGCTCGGGGCAGTCCTTGAGGGCGTCGGCGACACCCAGGTCGGAGAAGGGTTTGCCGCAGATGAGGCGGCCGCCGAAGCCCTCGTTCGCCATGATGTGGTCGTGGGCGTCGACGAAGCCGCGTACGTTGCCTTGCGCGTCGGTGCCCTTGAAGGGCTCGCCCGTGACGTTGACGGCCGAGTCCGGCGCCGGCCGGGCGACGGGGTCCCACCAGCCCGGGCCGTCCGCGGCGGCCCCTTGGGTGGGGCCGAGGACCATGGCGAGCATGGCCAGGAGTAAGGACAGGACCGCGATCGGCCTGCCTCCGCTGTGCGGCTGTCGGGTCACGGCCATCACCATGTCTCCGGTCGGCGGACGGCGGGCTGGATTGTCATGTCCCGCCCAAGGTCCACCGAGAATCGCGACTGCCGCAAGAAGAGTCAAGGGTCCGGGACGGTTGACCTGACGCTGCGTCGGATCGGTGCCCGCCGGAGCAGTCCGCGTGGGCCGACATCTCGGCGAAGACGGCGGGGCCGGAGGTGGCGCCGGGAGTCCTGACGGTCACGCTCACGGTGCCGGCGGATGCGGTCGCGGGTACGGCCAGGGCCCGTGCGGCGCCGATGGCGAGCGACCTTCCCGGTGACGCGGCGGAGCAGCAGCCCCTTGGACATGGAGTCTCCCTTGCGGGATGCGCTGCGGCGAACGCGGCACGGCGGCGTGTGCGCGAGCGCCGCGCCCGGGGGAAGTACCGGACTCTGGTGGTGAGGCTGGGCGAACCGGTGAAGACGGCCCGCGGGGAGGGGTCCCGGGATGGTGGGGCCGGCCAGGGAACGGCCGGTTCGCCGCCCTCACCCGCATTGCCCTGCGGACTCGAACGGGCTTGCCACGCCGCACCTACCGCACAAACCGCTACGTCCGGATAGCATGTGCGACTCGCCGAAGTGGACTGGAGCAGGATGTGACGGAAGTCTGACGGCACCGCGTCGCCCCTGGTGGCGGGCGCCCGCAAGTGGTCGAATCAGCGCGTGAGTACAGAGCAGCCCGCCCCGGGACCACCACATCCGGAACCCGACCCCGACGAGACCGGCACGCCGGTCGGACGACGGCTGGTCCTCGGCATGGTCGGCCTCGGCGCCGCCGGGCTGCTGGCCGCGCCCGTTCTGCAGCGCGGGCTCGAAACCGCGCTCGGCGCGGCCGCCGACAAGGATCCGACGGGGCTCACGGGTCTGCTCCCGAACGGCGGCGGCTTCCGCTACTACTCGGTCGCCTCCTCGGTGCCCGAACGCGGCCCCGCGGACTACCGGCTGACCGTCGACGGACTGGTCGAGCGGCCGGCCACGTACGACCTCGACGCGCTGCGGCGGCTCCCGCAGACCCGCGTGGTCCGGGACGTCCAGTGCGTCACGGGCTGGCGCGTGCCGGGTACCGCCTTCGAGGGGGTCCCGGTGTCGCGGCTGCTCGACGCCGCCGGGGTGCGGCCGCAGGGCCGCGCCATCCGGTTCACCTGCTTCGACGGCGCCTACACCGAGAGCCTCACCCTCCCGCAGGCCCGCAGGGACGACGTCATGGTGGCCTTGCGTATGCAGGACGAACCGCTGGGCCACGTCCACGGCGGACCGGCGCGGCTCTACGTCGCCCCCATGTACTTCTACAAGTCCGCGAAGTGGCTCTCGGGCATCACCGTCACCGACGAGGTGGCACCGGGCTACTGGGAACGGCTCGGCTACGACGTCGACGCGTGGGTCGGCAGATCGAACGGACGCGACGATGCCCCTACCGTCTGAAACACCCGGGCGGGTACACCGGTTCGGCAGGACCCAGCGGTGGGTCCACCGCAGCACGGCCGCCCTGATGGGCGTGTGCGTGGTGTCCGCGGGGTGCCTGTACCTTCCCCCGCTCGCGGAGCTGGTGGGGCGCCGCCGTCTGGTGGTCACCGTCCACGAGTGGTCGGGGCTGCTGCTGGTGGTCCCCGTCCTGTTCGGCCTGGCGTCCCGCGCCCTGCGCGCCGACCTCGGCCGCCTGGGGCGGTTCGGGCCGCACGACGGGGTGTGGCTGCGCAGCGCCCTGCGACGGGGCGGGGACCGTCCGGCCGGGAAGTTCAACGCCGGGCAGAAGGTGTACGCGGGCTGGCTGGCCGGGGCGGTGCTGGTGATGCTGGGCACCGGGCTGCTGATGTGGCTGACCGGGCTCGCCCCGCTGGTCCTGCGGACCGGCGCCACCTTCGTCCACGACTGGCTCGCCCTGACCCTCGGCGTCGTCGTCGCCGGACACATCGGCATGGCCCTGCGCGATCCGGAGGCCCGGCGCGGCCTGCGCACGGGCTCCGTCGACCGGCACTGGGCGGAGCGCGAGCATCCGCTCTGGCGGCACGGCGGCTGACGACCGGCTCGCCCCGGGCGCTCCTCAAGGAGCCCCGGGGCACCGTCCGCCGCCCGCCGCCCGGCCCGTCAGCCCCCGTCGCGTACCGCGACGATGCCGTTGAAGACGCCGACGTAGGCCGTGCCGTCGGGACCGAGTGTGATCGGCGCCCAGTTGTTGTCGTACAGGGGCCCGGTGCCCGTCAGCCGGCGCCAGCGGCGCTCGCCGGTGCGGAAGTCCACCGCCGTGAGGTACCACGCGTCGATCCCCCAGGCGTTGGGCTCCTTTTCGTAGAAGTACAGCAGCCCGTTGCCGGTGGACAGTTTGGGCACGACGGAGGGCGAGCGGACGGCGCTGTGCCACACCGTGTCGCAGCCGCTTCCGTCGGGCCGGACGTCGATGCGGCTGACTCCCCCGACCACCGACTTGCCGAGCAGCAGGCTGGTGGGGTTCTCGTAGCCGTAGTTGTTCTCGACGACGATGCTGTTGCCCCAGGTGATCAGGGAGTTGTCGGTGGTGGAGGCGCCGGAGGCGAACACCGGGACCTTGCAGACCAGCCGCCGGTCCGCCGGCACGTCCACGCCCCGTCTGTAGACCAGCACGTTCATCCGGTCGTCGGCGTTGTCGGTGATGGCGACGTAGCCGTCCCCGAAGAGGTCCGGGGTGGTGCCGGAACCCTGGTTGACGGAACCGGGTTTGGTTCCGGTCCCCCGGTCGTAGGTCTGGCGCCACTGGGCCTCGGGGGTGCCGTCGGCGGTGGCGCGGAAGCTGTACAGCGCGTGGTCGGTGACGATGGAGACTCCGTCCTGCGCGACGGAGAAGGAGTTCTGGATCTCCTCCCCGTCGAGGCGGACGGAACGGATCCGGGAGGTCGTCGGGTCCACGGTGCCCACGCGTCCCTGGCGGGTGACCCACCAGATGCGGCCGTCCCAGTCGGGCATCACGGAGGTGACGGGATCGCAGGTGCCGCTGGGCCACAGGTTGGTCCAGCCGACGCAGTCGTGCGGCACGTGAGCGGTGAGGTCCCAGTCGGCGTCGACGGTGAACTTCCAGCCGCCGTCCGGGTTCTGGGAGTGGGCGAGGCGCAGGATGTGCTGGCGCGAGTCGGCCAGCACGGCGCGGTCCTGGTCGTCCAGGTAGAAGTAGGCGCCGCCCGAGGTGTCCTTGAAGATCTTGGAGAAGTCGAGGGACGTGATCGCCTCGACGGTGGAGGAGCGCTGCGGGAGCTGGTGTTCGGCGAGCGTGGCCAGCGTCTGCGGATCCAGGAGCTTGACCTTGAAGCCGGAGAACGTGCCGCAGACGGTGACCAGCCGGCCGGCCGTGTCAAAGGTGGCGGTGGCGCATTCGCCGCCGAGAGCGGCGATCTTCTCGCTGGTCACCTTGGGGTTCTTGCCGAGCGGGCCGGACCAGGGTGACGTGGCGCTGCCCGCGGCGTCGGAGTGCATGCCGCTGCGGCCGTTGGGCGCGAGGTAGGGGTGCTGCGGCGGGGCTTCGCCGGGCAGCGGTGCGGCGGCTGCCGGGCCGCCGTCGTACTGGCTGACCAGGCGGTGGCCGGGCGCCTTGGGTATCTCCTCGGCCTGCGCCGGGCTGATCCCGTACATCGCCACGAAGACGGCGACGGCGGGGACCACGGCGCAGTTCAGCGCTCTTCGGAACATCCGGACTCCCTCCATTCCTATCGTCCGATCGGTTCTGTTGACACCACGTCTGACATCGCGCCGCCGCCAGACGCTAGGTCGAACCGTCGGATGAGTCCATGGAGGAGCCGGATGATTCACGAACGCGCAACAGTCGATCACCGGGCGGAATCAAGGGAGTCGGGAATGAGGGGATCCGAGGGGTTCAGGGGTTGAGGCCGGAGACCACGCTCGCCGTCGCGGCGAGCCCGCTGTGGATGGTCGCGGCGACGCTGCTGCTCGCGAGGTAGAAGCCGAGCAGGACACAGACGAGGGCGTGGGAGAACTTGAGGCCTCCGCCCCGCAGGAAGATCCACGCGAGGACGAGGAGCAGGACGATCACGGAGAGGGAAATCACCATCGAAGCCTCCTTCGGGCGCCGCCATGGTGGCGCAGTGGAGGGGGCCTTCGGGCGAAACACGTGTCCGCCGTACGGGTGTTGACCCTGCGTGACCCACCGGAGGTGTACGGCGCCCGGGACTTGCCGGGGCGCGTCGGGCCGTGCCATATATGTCTAGACCTTTACGAGGCTTGCGGCGGAAGGCGCTTCCCGTGCGAAATCCGGCCAGACGTCCGGGGCGGACCGCCGCCGCGCTCTCCCTCTGCCTTGCCCTGGCGGCCTGCTCGGGGAGCGGGCCGCAGTCGCCGCCCGCCCCGGCGGGCATCACCGCCCAGGCCGGCAGCGCCACTTCCGTCCACGTGATGTGGGAAGCGCCCTCCGGCGGGACCGCGGTGACGGGCTACCAGCTGTTCCAGGCCGACCGGCTGATCCGGGACGTGCCGGCCGAGAAGACGATGGTGGACGTCACCGGGCTGAGCCCACTGACCGCCTACGCGTTCACCGTCCGGGCCAAGGGCGCGGACGGCCGCCGCTCGCCCCACAGTGCGGCCGCCCGGGTCACCACCCCGGCCGCCCGGGCGGAGGACCACCGGGCACCCACCGCCCCGGCCACCACCACCGGCCGCGCCGACGGCCCCCGGGCCGCCCGCCTGACCTGGGCGCCGGCGAGCGACGACACGGGCGTGACGGCCTACGACGTCTACCAGGGCGGTGTCCGGATCCACACGGCCGGCCCCGGCGAGACCTCCACCACCCTGACCGGCCTCCAGCCGGGCACCCGCTACGGCTTCACCGTCCGCGCGCGGGACGGCTCCGACAACGCCTCCCCCGACGGCCCCCTCGCCGAGGTGACCACGCCCGCCGACCCGGCGCAGGGCCCGGACACCGCGCCCTCCGGCTTCACGGCGGTCGCCTCCCCGGGCGCCGTCACCCTGTCCTGGACCGCTCCCGCCACCGGGCACGAGACCGCCGAGTACCAGCTCTACGTCAACGGACAGCCCGTCACCGTCATCCAGTTCGGGTCCGGCGCGGTTCCCCGTGGAACGGTGGTGCACCGGCTGACGGTGACCGAGCCGGCGGGCACGGTCTGGTCGCTGAAACTGCGGGCCAGACTGCCCGACGGCAACTGGGGCGCCTTCACTCCCGAACGGCGCACGGTCCTCGCCGGCTGAGCGGCGCACTTGAAATCCGGTGGGGATTCCGACGCGGACGGCATGGCCGCGGAAGAAGATCACGCACAATACATCCGTGTTCGGTGAGTACTCGGTCAACAACAATCAGGCACACTCCGCAGGTAGAGCCCCTGGGCCAGCCCCTCGCGCCGTGCCGGGAAACCTGCCGCCGGAACCGGCCGGCTTCATCGGCCGGGAGAGCGAACTGGACGATTTACGGGCACTGTTGGACCTGCGCCGACTGGTCACCCTGACGGGGGTCGGCGGCGTCGGCAAGTCCCGGCTCGCCCTCCGGGCCGCAGCGAGCGGCCGGCCCCGGCGCAACGGGCTCTGGTGGGTCGAGCTGTCGCCGCTGCGCGACCCCGGCCTGCTGACCACCACCGTGGCGCACGCCGTCGGGCTCGCGGACCACTGCGCACGCCCCCTGGACGAGGAACTGTGCGCGTGGATGGCCGACAAGGAACTGCTCCTGGTCCTCGACACCTGCGAGCACCTGATTCCCGCGTGCCGCCACCTCGTCGGTGAACTCCTGCAGTCCGCGCCCGGACTGACGGTGCTCGTCACCTCGCGCGAACCGCTCGGCAGCCCTCGCGAGGTGGTCTTCGAGGTCCGCCCCCTGCCGTACGAGGCACCGGACAGCGACGCCCTCGCCCTGTTCCGCTCCCGGGCCGTGGCCGCGATGCCCGACGCCGCCGAAGCGTTCCGCGATCCCGAACGGGCGTTGCTGGCCGCAGAGGTGTGCCGCAGGCTCGACGGGATCCCGCTCGCCCTGGAACTCGCGGGCGCACGGATGCGGTTGTGGACGCTGGAGCAGATGGTGCGGCGGCTGGACGCCCGGTTCGAGGTCCTGGCCGACACGCGCGCGCTGCTGCCCCGCCACCAGACCCTGCGGACCGCCATCGGCTGGAGCCACGAGCTGTGCGAGCCGGTGGAGCGGTTGCTGTGGGCCCGGCTGTCGGTGTTCACCGGGGACTTCGACGTGGCCGCCGCCCGGACGGTCTGTGCGGGCGGGCCGCTGCCCGCCGCCCGGGTGGAGCGGGTACTGGCCCAGCTGGTGGCGAAGTCCGTCGTCCGGCGGACCGAGGAGCGCGGCGCGGGGACCCGTTACCGGATGCTGGACACGATCCGCGAGTACGGGCGCGACTGGCTGGCCGAGCTCGGGGAGGAACGCACGGCCGCGGACCGGCACGCCCACTGGTACGCGGCGCTGTGCCACTCGGCGGAGCGGGGCTGGCTGGGCCCCGGGCAGATCGACTGGTACCGCAGGATGAGCGCCGAGCACGCGCAGGTGCGCACGGCCCTGGAGCACCTGCTGCGGACCGATCCGACGGCGGCCCAGGAGATGGCCGGGGCGCTCTGGTTCTTCTGGTTCGCCTGCGGCCACGCCCAGGAGGGCCGCGGCTTCCTGGAACGGGCGCTCGCGTCCGGGCCGCGCACCGGGCCGGCGTACACCCAGGCGGTGTGGGCGCTCGGGCTGACGGCCCTGCTCCAGGGCGACATGGACGCGGCCGCGGAGCTGGGACGGCTGTGCGCCCGCGAGGCGGCCCGGCTCGACGACCCGGAACCCGCGCTGCGGGCCGCCCACCTGCGCGCCGTCGCGGTGATGATGCCGGGCGACCCGGTGGGGGCGCTCGCGCTGGCGGGCCCCCGGGCGCGGGCGGCCCACGGCGGCCGGCCGGACGGGACGGGCTGGCTGCTGTGCCGGCTGGCTTCCGGCTACGCGCTGTGCGACGAGCGGCGGTTCGAGGAGGCGGCCGAGGAGGCCCGGGGGCTGCGCGAGGCGTGTGCGCAGCTGGGAGAACGCTGGCTTCGGGCGTACGCCGACTACATCCTGGCCGTCGCGGCGCTGGGCGTCGGCAACCACGGGGAGGCGGCCCGCCACGTACGGGCCATGCTGTCCGGCAAGCGGCTGCTGGGCGACCGCTTCGGCATCGCGCTCGGCCTGGACGTGCTCGCGGCGGCCGTGGCGGGCCTGGGCGACGGCGAACTGGCGGCGCGCCTGCTGGGGACCGGGCACGCGTGGTGGCGCACGGTGGGGCGCCCGCAGATGGGCTCCCCGTCCCTGACGGCCCTGCGGGACGAGGGCGAGCGGCAGGCCCGCGCGGCGATCGGCGACGCCGCGTACGAGAACGCCTTCCGGGGCGGCGCGGCGGCGGCGACCGCCTGAGCGCGGTCCCGCGCGGTTCCCCTCTCCCGTAGCGGCGGCGGGCGTGCTGCCGTCAGTACGGGAGGGGCCTGCCCGACGGGGTGCGCAGGTCCAGGTCTCGGGGGGCGGGCTTGGGGACGGGCTTGCGGATCAGCTGCTGGCGCATGCTGCCTCCTGGCTCAGACCAGGGCCGGTCGGCGGGGCTCCACCGTGCGGCCGTCGGGGAGCAGCTCCCCGGTGTCGTCGAACACCACCAGACCGTTGCAGAGCAGGCTCCATCCCTGTTCGGGGTGGGAGGCCACGGTGCGGGCAGCGTCGTGATCGGCGCTGTCGGCGGACGGGCAGGGGGGCTGGTGGGAGCACATGGCGCACCTCCTCGCAGTGTGGGGCGGGAGGGCCGGTGGTCACCCGGTCGAATCCGCGATCCACGGTGGCGGTGAGTATTACTGATCGCCGCCCCCTGACGGAACCCATATTCGCGGTCGAGTTCACGGTGTGTATGCCCGATTACCATGCGCTCATGCCCCCGATCCGGATCGTTCACCGCACCCGCCTCCCGGTCGCCGAAGCCTGGTCGAGGCTGACGGACTGGGCGCGCCACGGGGCGCAGGTCCCCTTCACCCGGACGACCGTCGAAACGGCGCCGCCCACGCGGGTGGGAACGCGCTTCACGGCGCGTACGGGCGTGGGGAGGGTCACCTTCGACGACCCGATGGAAGTCACCGTCTGGCGGCCGCCGACGGAGGGTTCGGCGGGGCTGGTGCGTCTCGACAAACGCGGCCGCGTCGTCCTGGGCTGGGCGGAGATCGAGGTGAGGCCCCTGGAGCCGTCCGGCACGGAGGTCGAGTGGCGCGAGGACCTGCGGGTACGGGGGCTCGGGCGCTTCTTCGACCCGGTCGTGGCGGCGGCGGCCCGACTCCTGTTCGGCCGCGCTCTCGCCCGGTTGCTGCGTTCCTGACAAGTCGGGCTAGGGTTCCGTGATCACCGCGCCCGGTGATGCCACCACGTCTCCAGAGGAACCACCATGGCCACTCCGCCACCTCCGCAGCAACAGGGCGCCGTCCCGCAGAACCCGTACGCCGTGCCGCCCCAACAGGGCGCGGCCCAGCAGGGCAACCCGTACGCGGCGCAGCAGCCGCAGCATCAGCAGGGGGCCCCGTACGGCAACCCCTACGCGGCCTACCAGCAGCAGCCCCAGCACCCGCAGCAGCCCGGGTACGCCTGCCGCGTGTGCGGCGCCCAGCCGGCCGCGCCCGGCACCGTGCGCGGGCACCAGGGGCTGGTGCTGATGATGCGGTTCCTGAGCACGCACGGCCCGTTCTGCCGTGACTGCGGTACCGCCGTCGTGCGCGACATGTCAGCGAAGACCCTGTGGCAGGGGTGGTGGGGCCCGGCGTCCTTGTTCATCACGCCGCTCACGGTGCTGGTCAACCTGGTGCCGCGCTCGGCCTTCCGCAAGCTCGGTCCTCCCGTGGGCGGCTTCCGGCCCCCGCTCGACCCGGGCAAGCCGCTCTGGCAGCGGCCTCCCGCGCTGATCATCGCGACGCCGATGGCCCTGATCGCCCTGGCGATCGTCGCGCTGGTCGTGATCGGCGCCGCGACCAGCTGAACGACGGCCGCCCCCGTCCCCCGCACGTCAGCGGGGGACGGGGGCGGGCGCCCGGGCTCCGGGACCTAGCGGATCGGCATCTGCGAGATCGTGCGGGCGATCACCAGGCGCTGGATCTCGCTCGTGCCCTCGAAGATCGTGTAGATCGCGCTGTCGCGGTGCATGCGCTCCACCGGGTACTCCCGGGTGAAACCGTTGCCACCGAGGATCTGGACCGCCTGGGCCGTCACCTTCTTGGCCACCTCGCTCGCGAAGAGCTTGGACATCGAGCCTTCCGCCGAGGTGAACGGTTTGCCCGCGACGGCCATCCAGGAAGCCCGCCACACCAGCAGCCGGGCCGCGTCGATCTGCGTCCGCATGTCCGCGAGCTGGAAGGCGACGCCCTGGTTGTCGATGATCGGACGGCCGAACTGGGTACGGGTCTTGGCGTAGTCCAGGGCTACCTCGTAGGCGGCGCGCGCCGTACCGATGGCCATCGCGCCCACCGCCGGGCGGGACGCCTCGAAGGTGGCCATGGCCGCGTTCTTGAGCCGCTCGCCGCCGCCCGCCCGGGCCCGCTCCCGGGCGCGCGCGAGGCGCTCGTCCAGCTTCTCCTTGCCGCCGAGCAGGCAGGAGCCCGGGACCCGGCAGTCCTCCAGCACCACCTCGGCGGTGTGCGAGGCGCGGATGCCGTGCTTCTTGAACTTCTGCCCCTGGGACAGGCCGGGGGTGTTCGGCGGCACGATGAAGGAGGCGTGGCCCTTCGTCCCGAGTTCGGGGTCGACCACGGCGACGACGATGTGGACGCCTGCGATGCCGCCGTTGGTCGCCCAGGTCTTGGTGCCGTTCAGCACCCACTCGTCCTTGGCTTCGTCGTAGACGGCGCGCGTGCGCATGGCCCCCACGTCGGAGCCGGCGTCGGGCTCGGAGGAGCAGAAGGCGGCGACCTTGACGTCGGTCGCGTCGCCGTACATCTGCGGGATCCAGGTGCCGATCTGCTCCTCGGTGCCGTTGGCGAGGACGCCGATGGCGGCGAGGCCGGTGCCGACGATCGACAGGGCGATGCCGGCGTCACCCCAGAAGAGTTCCTCCATCGCCATCGGGATGCCGAGACCGGTCGGGTCGAAGAACTGCTGGGCGTAGAAGTCGAGGGAGTAGATGCCGACCTTGGCCGCCTCCTGGATGACGGGCCACGGAGTCTCTTCGCGTTCGTCCCATTCGGCGGCCGCGGGCCGGATCACGTCGGCGGCGAACCCGTGGATCCAGTCGCGCACCTGCTTCTGGTCGTCGTTGAGCTCCATGGTGAACTCCGCCATGTCCCCTCCAGCTGTCTCACATGCGTACGCGTAGCCGTCACCGGCAGGCCGTTACCTGCGGTAACCAGCCACGGCGGCCCAGTCTGTTACCGACGAGTAAGCACTGTCAAGCGGGGCACCGACCGGCCACGGGAGCGCCGCCGGTTCGATCGGCAGGGTGTGCGGGGTGTTACGTTGCGTGGGCGTCACGCACATCGCAAGGGCGGGGAGAGAAACACGTCATGGAGACCACGCATCAGGCCGGGGAACCGGGAGCTGCCGAGCGCCGGCGGCGGGAACTGCTCGAAGCGGCCGACCGCGTCGTACTCAGGGACGGGCCCAAGGCCTCGATGAACGCCATCGCGGCGGAGGCGGGGATCACCAAGCCCATCCTCTACCGCCACTTCGGCGACAAGGCGGGCCTCTACCAGGCGCTCGCCGTCCGGCACACCGACGCCCTGCTGGACTCGCTGCGGGCCGCACTGGACGCACCGGCCGAGCGCCGCAGCCGGGTGGAGTCCACGCTCGACACCTACCTCGCGGCCATCGAGGCGCGGCCGCAGGTGTACCGGTTCCTGATGCACCCGGCGGAGGACTCGCACTCCGCCGAACGCGGCTTCGACGTGGGCCTGCACTCGGCCCCGCTGCTGCGCCGGCTCGGCGAGGAACTGGCCGAGGTCATCGGCGAACGCGTCGACCTCGGTCCGGGCAGCGAACGCCTGGCCCGGGTGTGGGGGCACGGCATCGTCGGCATGATGCACGCGGCGGGTGACTGGTGGCTCGGCGAACGCCCCTGTGAGCGCGCCGAGTTGGTGGCGGCGCTGACCGACCTGCTGTGGGGCCGCCTGGCCACGGCCGGCAACCGCCAGGGCGGACCCGGCTTCTGAGTGCGGCCCGGCCGCCGGGGGCGGCCGGCTTCCCGTCAGGCCTCGCGGCGCAGGTCCGCGAGTCCTCGCGCGCCCCACGCCGTCTTGCCGATCGCCCGCCGCAGCCGGCGCGCCCGCAGTCCGGTGACCCGGTCCGCGTAGACCGTGCCCTCCAGGTGGTCGCACTCGTGCTGGAGGCAGCGGGCGAAGAACCCGGTGCCCGGGATCCGTACCGGCGCGCCGTCGGAGGTGACCCCCTCGACGACGGCGTGGTCGAAGCGGACCGTTCCGGCCTCCAGGCCGGGCAGCGACAGGCAGCCCTCGGGGCCGCGGAACTCGTCACCGTCGGCGCTCACCAGCCGGGGGTTGACGACGTGTCCCACGTGGCGGACGTCCTCGTCGTCGGGGCAGTCGTATACGAACACCCGCTTGGCGACACCGATCTGGTTGGCGGCGAGACCGACGCCGTTGGCCGCGTACATCGTCGCGAACATGTCCTCGACGAGCCGGTCGAGGGAGGGCCCGAACTCGGTGACCTCGGCGCACGGCGAGTGGAGCACCGGATCGCCCAGCAGGCTCATGGTGCGGACGAGTCCCGTGGTGCCGGGGATGAGGCGCTGTCGCATGGCCGTAAGCCTACGACGGGCGAAGATATGAGCAGATCCGCGCCGCCCCTGGGGCGCCGCGGTCAAGGCCCCGGCAGGTACTGGATAGGCTGGGGCCGACCGACGCAAGGAGGACAAGGGACGATGGCAGGCAACACGGAGCCGCTTTCGCCGCGGGCCAAGCTGGCCGTGACGGCGGGCAAGGCCGCGGCGGCGGTGTCGCGGGCCGCGGGACGCGGAAGCGGATCGGTGATCGGTGGCAAGGTCGCACTCAGGCTGGACCCCGATCTCCTCGGCGCGCTGGCGCAGCATCTCGACGTCGTCCTCGTCTCCGCGACGAACGGCAAGACCACGACGACCCGCCTGATCGCCGAGGCGCTGCGGGCCAGCGGTCCGGTGGTCTCCAACGCGCTGGGCGCGAACATGCCGGCCGGCATCACCTCCGCGCTGGCGGGCGGCTCGGACGCCAAGTACGGCGTCATCGAGGTCGACGAGAAGTACCTCGCCGGAGTGGCCCGGGACGTCACCCCCAAGGTGATCGCCCTGCTCAACCTCTCCCGCGACCAGTTGGACCGTGCCGCGGAGACCCGCATGCTGGCCGAGAAGTGGCGCGAGGGGCTCCAGGGCTCCAAGGCCGTCATCGTGGCCAACTGCGACGACCCGCTGATCGTGTGGTCCGCGTCCTCCTCGCAGAACGTGGTGTGGGTCGCGGCCGGCCAGGAGTGGAAGGACGACGCCTGGTCGTGCCCCTCCTGCGGTGGCGTCATGCAGCGCCCGGGCGACGACTGGTTCTGCGGCGAGTGCGGCTTCCGCCGCCCCACCCCCAGCTGGGTGCTCTCCGGCGACCACGTACTGGACCCGCACGGCAGCGCCTGGCCGATCCACCTCCAGCTGCCCGGCCGCGCCAACAAGGCCAACGCCGCCACCTCGGCCGCCGTCGCGGCCGTGTTCGGTGTACCGCCGCAGGTCGCGCTGGAGCGGATGTACCAGGTCCAGGCCGTCGCCGGCCGCTACGACGTGGTCTCCTTCCTGGGACGTGAACTGCGTCTGCTGCTCGCCAAGAACCCGGCGGGCTGGCTCGAGACGTTCTCACTGATCGACCCGCCGCCGACGCCGGTGATCCTTTCCGTCAACGCGCGCGGCGCCGACGGCACGGACACCTCCTGGCTCTGGGACGTGGACTACCCGCGCCTGGCCGGTCACCCCATCTTCGTGATCGGCGACCGCAAGCTGGACCTCGCGGTCCGCCTGGAGGTCGCGGGCCTGGACTTCCGGGTCTGCGAGACCCTCGACGAGGCCGTGCAGCTCGCCCCGCCCGGACAGATCGAGCTGATCGCCAACTACACCGCATTCCAGGACGTGCGCCGCCGCGTCGGCAACTAGTACTCATACCTCCAGAGGACACAAGAGCATGAGCGACAACAGCCTGCGTCTGGTGTGGGTCTACCCCGACCTGCTCAGCACGTACGGAGACCAGGGCAACGCCCTCGTGGTGGAGCGCCGGGCGCGCCAGCGCGGCCTGGACGTGCAGCGCGTGGACGTGCGCAGCGACCAGCCCATCCCCACCTCGGGTGACATCTACCTGATCGGCGGTGGCGAGGACCGGCCGCAGCGCCTGGCGGCGGAGCGCCTGCTGCGCGACGGCGGCCTGGAGCGGGCCGTCTCGAACGGGGCGATCGTCTTCTCGGTGTGCGCCGGGTACCAGATCCTCGGCAACGAGTTCGTCAACGACGTGGGCGAGCGCCAGCAGGGCCTGGGCCTGCTGGACGTGGTCACCGTGCGCGGCGAGGGCGAGCGGTGCGTCGGCGACGTCCTCGCCGACATCGACCCGCGCCTGAACCTGCCCCCGCTGACGGGCTTCGAGAACCACCAGGGCGTGACCCACCTCGGTCCGACGGCCAAGCCCTTCGCCCGCACCCGCCTGGGCCGGGGCAACGGCACCGGCGACGGCACCGAGGGCGCGTACAACGACACCGTGTTCGGCACCTACATGCACGGTCCCGTGATGGCCCGCAACCCGCAGATCGCGGACCTGCTGCTGAAGCTGGCCCTCGATGTGAACGCGCTGCCGGGTCTCGACGACCGCTGGTACGAGGCGCTGCGCGACGAGCGCATCGCGGCGGCCACCCAGCCCGCGTAACGCGTCCGTCACGCGCCGTTCGGCCCGGATTCCCTTGGGGGGTCCGGGCCGGCGTGCGTTCGTACGACGGATGTGACCAGCATGTGGAGGATGGTTCAGCCCGGTGGGAATCCGCTTGTAGGCTGGCGGTCAGTACCAACCGGACGACGTGGTCCGGTCGTCGGCCCACGTTGCAAAGGTTCTTCCTGCCATGCGCATTGGTGTGCTCACTTCCGGAGGCGACTGCCCCGGCCTCAATGCCGTCATCCGCTCCGTCGTGCACCGCGCCGTCGTCGACCACGGCGACGAGGTGATCGGCTTCCACGACGGCTGGCGGGGCCTGCTGGAGTGCGACTACCGCAAGCTCGACCTGGACGCCGTCAGCGGCATCCTGGCCCGTGGCGGCACCATCCTCGGCTCCTCCCGCGTCCAGCCCGCGCACCTGCGCGACGGCGTGGAGCGGGCCCGCGGCCACCTCGAGGACCTCGGTCTGGACGCGATCATCCCGATCGGCGGAGAGGGCACGCTCAAGGCGGCGAACCTGCTGTCCGAGGGCGGCCTGCCCATCGTCGGCGTCCCCAAGACCATCGACAACGACATCGCGTCCACCGATGTGACCTTCGGCTTCGACACCGCCGTCGGGGTGGCCACCGAGGCCCTGGACCGGCTCAAGACCACCGCCGAGTCGCACCAGCGGGTGATGGTCGTCGAGGTCATGGGCCGCCACACCGGCTGGATCGCGCTCCACTCGGGCATGGCTGCGGGCGCGCACGCCATCGTCGTGCCGGAGCGTCCCTTCGACATCGAGGAGCTGACCGCGATCGTCGGCGAGCGGTTCTCGGCCGGCAAGCGGTTCGCGATCGTCGTGGTCGCCGAGGGGGCCAAGCCCGCCGAGGGCAGCTCGATGGCGCTGGAGTCGGGCGGCACCGACATGTACGGCCACGAGCGGTTCGCCGGAATCGGCAACCGGCTCGCCGTCGAGCTGGAGGACCGCCTCGGCAAGGAGGCCCGTCCGGTGATCCTCGGTCACGTGCAGCGCGGCGGCACGCCGACCGCGTACGACCGCGTCCTGGCCACCCGCTTCGGCTGGCACGCGGTGGAGGCCGCGCACCGGGGCCAGTTCGGCATGCTGACCGCGCTGCGCGGTACCGACATCGTGATGGTGCCGCTGGCCGACGCCGTGCGCAGCCTCAAGACGGTCCCCGTCGAGCGCTACGCCGAGGCGGAGACCGTTCTGTGATGTTTCCCCCCTTCTGACACCGCCCCCGGACGCTTCGTCGTCCGGGGGCGGCACTACTGTGGTGGAGCGCCACAGTCAAGGGAGTGAAGAGATGGATCACAGCGGTCACGGCATGGACATGAATATGGACATGGACATGGACCTGCCGCCGTTCACTCTCGGGCGCGGGCTGGAGTTCTCCTTCGACGCCTTCTTCCTGATCGGCTCGCTGCTGGGGCTCGGCCTGTACCTGTGGGGCGTGGCGCGGCTGCGCCGGCGCGGGGACGCGTGGCCGGTGGGCCGGACCGTCTCCTTCGCCGCCGGTGTGCTGACCGTGGCCCTGATGATGTGCACCAAGCTGAACGACTACGGAATGGTCATGTTCAGCGTGCACATGGTGCAGCACATGGTGATCAGCATGGTCTCCCCGATCCTGCTGCTGCTCGGCGCTCCGGTGACGCTGACGCTGCGCGCGCTCCCGCCGGCCGCCCGGGGCGTCAAGGGACCGCGCGAGCTGTTGCTGATGCTGCTGCACAGCCGCTACCTCAAGGTGATCACCCACCCGGCCTTCACGATCCCCCTTTTCATCGCCAGCCTCTACGGCCTCTACTTCACCCCGTTGTTCGACTCCCTGATGCAGAGCAGGGCCGGACACATCGGGATGATGGTGCACTTCCTGGCCGTCGGCCTGATCTTCTTCTGGCCGATCATGGGCGTGGACCCGGGTCCGCACCGTCCCGGCTACGTGATGCGGATGCTGGAGCTGTTCGCCGGCATGCCGTTCCACGCGTTCTTCGGCATCGCGCTGATGATGGCGAGCCAGCCGATGATCAAGTCGTACGAGAACCCGCCGGCCTCCCTGCACGTCGACGCGCTGCTCGACCAGCAGTGGGGCGGCGGCATCGCCTGGGCGTTCAGCGAGATCCCCTCGGTGCTGGTGCTGATCGCGCTGGTCTACCAGTGGTACCGCTCGGAGCAGCGGGCCGCGAAGCGCTCGGACCGGGCGGCGGAGCGCAACGGGGACCAGGAGCTGGAGGCGTACAACTCGTATCTCGCCTCGCTCCAGGGGCGTGGCCGGTAGCGCGGCGGCCCCTCCCCGCGCCACCATGGGGCATGAGCGGATCCGTTAAGGCGATGGCCGTGCTGACCTTCGGCTCTCTGGTGGCCGTCGCGGCGTATTCCGTGGTGCTCGGCAGCAACGGCTGGCTGTGGTTCGTGTGGGTGCTGCTGGGCATGCTGACCGCCGGGCTGGCCGCCTCCGGCAGCAGGTGATCTGCCCATCCGGCACCGGGTGCGCCACACTGACGTGTCCGCCAGGTGAAGGGAAACGGCCGGTGTTCTACCACTTGCTCAAGCACGTGCTGCTCGGCCCACTGCTGCGGCTGCTGTTCCGACCGCGTATCGAGGGCCTGGAGAACATCCCGCCGCAGGGAGCGGCGATCATCGCCGGAAACCACCTGTCGTTCTCCGACCACTTCCTGATGCCGGCGATCCTCAAACGCCGGATCACCTTCCTCGCGAAGGCCGAGTACTTCACCGGCCCGGGCCTCAAGGGGCGGCTGACGGCCGCCTTCTTCCGCAGCGCCGGCCAGATCCCGGTGGACCGCTCCGGCAAGGACGCCGGACAGGCGGCGCTGCGCGAAGGGCTCGGGGTCCTGGCCAAGGGCGAACTGCTCGGCATCTACCCGGAGGGCACCCGATCGCACGACGGGCGGCTGTACAAGGGCAAGGTCGGGGTCGCGGCGATGGCGCTCGGCGCGGGCGTGCCGGTCGTGCCGTGCGCGATGGTCGGCACCTTCGAGATCCAGCCGCCCGGGCAGAAGATCCCGAACATCCGGCGGGTCACGATCCGTTTCGGCCGGCCGCTGGACTTCTCCCGGTACGAGGGCCTGGAGGGCGAGCGGGCGATCCTGCGGGCCGTCACCGACGAGATCATGTACGCGGTCCTGGAGCTGTCCGGGCAGGAATACGTCGACCGGTACGCCGCCGAGGTGAAGGCGGAGGAGGAGCAGGCACGGAAGAAGGCCCGGCGCAGGACGCGCTGAGCCCTCTCCGTGTTCGTGCCCGGGTGCTGCCGGCGGCCTAGCGGACGGCCGGGAGCTCCTCACGCGGCGCCAGCTCGGCGCTCTGGGACGGGGCCGCCGACTTGGCGGCGGCCGGGGCCGGGGCGACCGGCGTGGCGTGCGGCTCGCACGTCACGTCCTGCGCGTCCACCTTGCCGGTGAGCAGGTAGCCCTCCACGCGGGTGTTGATGCAGGGGTTCACCAGGCTGGTGACACCGTGCGAGCCCGCGTTCTTCTCGGTGATCAGACGCGAACCGCCGAGGCGGCGGTGCATCTCGACGCCGCCCGCGTACGGGGTGGCCGCGTCGCGCTCGCTCTGGACGACGAGGACCGGCGGCAGACCGCGCTTGGCGCTCGCGCCGACCTCGATCGGGGTGCTCTGCTTGGACTTCCAGGTCGCGCAGGGCAGGTTCATCCACGCGTTGGACCAGGTCAGGAAGGGGTACTTCTTGTTCAGCGCGGTGTTGTCCCTGTCCCACTTGGCCCAGCTGGTGGGCCACTTGGCGTCGGCGCACTCGACCGCGGTGTAGACGGCGTTGCCGTTCTCCGTGCTGATGTTGCCCTTGATGTCGGAGAGGTCCGGGGTGACCGCGTCGATCAGCGGCTGCTCGTTACCCGCGACGTACGCGCTCAGGGCCTGGGCGGTGGGCACCCAGGAGGAGTCGTAGTACGGGGCGCTCTGGAAGAAGCCGATGAGCTCCGCCGGGCCGGCCACGCCGCCGAGCGGGTTGGCCTTGGCCTTGGCGCGCAGTTCGAGCCACTTGGCCTCGACCTTGGCGCGGGTGTCGCCGATGTGGAAGACGCCGTCGTTCTTGGCGACCCAGTCCTCCCAGTCGTTCCAGCGCATCTGGAAGGCGACGTCCTGTTCCAGGTTGGCCTGGTACCAGATGTTGTCCTGCTCCGGGTTGACCACGCTGTCGACGATCATGCGGCGCACGTGGCCCGGGAACAGGGTCGCGTAGACCCCGCCGAGGTAGGTGCCGTAGGAGACGCCGAGGTAGTTCAGCTTCTTCTCGCCGAGCGCGGCCCGGATGACGTCCAGGTCACGCGCGGTGTTCGGCGTGGTCATGAACGGCAGCATCTCGCCGCTGCGCTCCTTGCAGCCGTCCGCGTACTCCGCGGCGAGCTTGCGCTGGGCGCGCTTGTCGGCCTCGCCGGACGGGACCGGGTCCGCCTTGGGGACCTTGACGAACTCCTGCGGGTCGACGCAGGAGATGGGCGCCGAGTGGCCGACGCCGCGGGGATCGAAGCCCACGAAGTCGTACGCCTTGGCGGTGTTGACCCACAGCGGGGACTTGGTCGTGGTCCGGCGCGGGAAGCGCATGCCGGAGCCGCCCGGGCCGCCGGGGTTGTAGACGAGCGCGCCCTGGCGCTCCTCCTTGGTGCCGGTGCTCAGCGCGCGGTCGACGGCCAGGTCTATGGTCTTGCCGTACGGCTTGGCGTAGTCGAGCGGGACCTTCACCCAGCCGCACTGGATCGGCTTCTCGAAGCCCCAGTCGGCGGGGCAGTCCTTCCAGTCGATCCCGGTGCGGGCGGCGCGGGCGGCGGCGACCTGAACGCCGATCGCCTCGTTGTATCCGTTGTCGCCGGAGGCCGGGGCGGCCTCGGCGGTAGGGGCGAGCAGCAGGCTCGCCGCCAGTGCGCCGGTGATCAGAGTGGCGGCGCTCCCCAGCGCCGCGGTGCGTATCACGTGGTTGTTCCCCCTGCGTCATGTGCCGTCACGGGCAGCCGTGTTGGTCGGTTTCGGTCGTTGACGTGCAGGGGGATCCTTGCGCCTGACCGGGAGTGGGCGACAGTGCACGGTCCGGTTCTTTGCCAAGCCGATATCCGGACGGGGGTGTACCGCTGAGCGGTGTCCGGTTCGCCCCGGGTCCGCCCTGCCGTTACCAGCCGTACGTCGAGCAGGCCGCGTCGAGCAGTTCCCTCAGCCGTAGCGCGTCCGGAGCGAGGGCCGTCACCAGGACGGCCGGCCCGGCCAGCGGGGTCACCGCCGCGAACTCGCCCAGCACCGCGGGCTCCGGCGGGGCCTCGGCGAACTGCGGGTCCACCACCAGGAGCTGGCCGAGCGCCCGGTGGCCCGCGAGCCCCGCCGGGCCGTCCCAGCCGCCGGGGGCCCCCGGCCCGCAGGCCAGTTCCTGGTCCAGCAGCGGGCGGCCGCCGCGCAGGACGGTCAGACGGCTGCGGAGCAGGCCCGGGGACTCCCCCGTGCGGCCGAGCACCTGCTCCTCGCGCAGCAGCAGCCGGGCGGTGGGGGCGAGTTCGACTCGGGTGCGCACCCGCAGGTCACTGCCCTGTACGGAGACCAGCGGCTCCGGCAGCCACCGCACCGCCGCCTCCTCGGCCAGCGTCAGCCGTACGTCGTACCGCGCGGGCGCGCCGTCCCGGCCGGGCAGCGCCAGGGTGGCCGCCGCCGAGCGGAGCCCGAGCCGGGCCCCGGGTCCGGCGTCGGCCTCGACGCTCAGATGGTCTCCGCCGAGCGGTGCGGACATCGCGCCGACCAGCATCACACCGGCCTCGGCGCCCTCGCCGCGGGTGCGGCGCAGGGCGAGCGGGCCTTCCCCGGCGAGCAGCGGCAGGGCGGTGCCGCCCCGGCCGTCGGCTGCGGCGGCGATCCGGGCGGTGGCCCGCAGCCCGGCCGCAGCGCGGGCAGCGGGTGCTGCGGGGGCTTCCGGGGCGACGGGGGGTGCGCTGGTCACCGTACGGCCCAGGCTGCGATCCGCGCGCGCACCCAGTCGGCCACCGGGGCCACTCCCTCGGGCCCGCGCAGGGACTGGAACGCCACGGGCAGGTCGCCGCGCTGCTCGGCGGCGTCGCGGGCCATCCGGTCCAGGTCGGAGCCGACGTGGGGGGCGAGGTCGGTCTTGTTGACGATGAGCAGGTCGGCGGTGGTGACGCCGGGGCCGCCCTTGCGCGGGATGTCGTCGCCGCCGGCCACGTCGATGACGAAGATCTGGGCGTCGACCAGACCCCGGGAGAAGGTCGCGGTCAGGTTGTCCCCGCCGGACTCGACGAGGATCAGGTCCAGGGGACCGACGTTTTCCTCCAGTTCCTCGACCGCCTCCAAGTTGGCGGAGATGTCGTCACGGATGGCGGTGTGGGGGCAGGCCCCGGTTTCGACGGCGGCGATCCGTTCGGGCGGCAGGACCGCCTCGCGGAGCAGGAACTCGGCGTCCTCGCGGGTGTAGATGTCGTTGGTGACGACGGCCATGGACAGTTCGGCGCGCAGGGCCCGGCACAGTGCGGCGACGGTGGCGGTCTTGCCGGAGCCGACCGGTCCGCCGAGGCCTACGCGCAGGGCCCGGCGCGTGCCGTCGGCCCGTACGGGCTCGGCGCTGTGGGTGTGGCGGTGGGGGTAGCTGTCCCCGTGGTCGAGGTGCATGGTTTCTCCTTGGGTGGGGCGGCGGTCAGGAGGCGAACAGCCGGACCGGCCACTCGGCGTGGGCCTGCGCCGCGATGTCCAGCAGCGGGGAGGAGGAGGCGGGCAGCGCCTCCAGTCCCTCGTGCCGGGCCAGCAGGGCGGCGCTCGCGGCCCGTCCGGACACGGCGTCGAGTTCGGGGGCCAGGCCGGCCAGCACGGCGCTCGCCTCGAAGGGGTCCAGGCCCAGCAGCCGCACGGTCGCGGTGGCGGGGCCGCTGACGCTCTCGTAGGCGGCCACGTGCGCGGCGTCCAGCGGCCCGAGCCCGGCGGCCCGGGCGGTGACGCCGAGCACCACGGGCTGGTGGGCCCCGCGCGGGAAGGCTGCGGCGAGGGCGTCGAGTTCGGCGGCCGGCCAGGTGGCCCGGGCGGCGCGCAGCAACTGCCGGCCGAGCCGTCGCGCGGCCAGCCGCAGCGCGGGCGGGGGGGTGCGGGCGTCGGCGGCGGTGTCGAGTTCCGCCGGGTCGAGGCCGTGGGCTGCGGCGGCCGCGAGTCCGGCGGCGACCAGGCCGGAGGTGTGCAGCCGGCCCCGGCAGAACTCGGCGAGGGTGGCTGCGTCGTGGATCCGGCCCGCCTTGCAGGCGGCCTCCGCCCCGCCGGAGTGGGCGTGCCCTCCGGCGGGGAAGCGGCCGTCCGCGAGGACGAGCAGCGCGGCGAGGCTCATCGGGAGACGCCCATCAGAACAGGAAGTATCTCTGTGCCATGGGCAGTTCCGCCGCCGGGGCCGGCTCCACGACCTCGCCGTCGATGGTGACGGTGAAGGTGTCGGCGTCCACCTCGACCCTGGGCATGGCCTCGTTGTTGCGCATGTCCGTCTTGCTCACCTTGCGGGTGCTTTCGATGGCCACGAACTGCTTGTCGAGACCGAGCCGTTCGGGCAGCCCGTCGTCGAGGGCCGCCTGCGCGGTGAAGTTGATCGAGTTCAGGGCCGGAGCGCGCCCGTGGGCCCCGTACATGGGCCGGGGCAGGATGGGCTGCGGGGTGGGGATGGAGGCGTTGGCGTCGCCCATCTGCGCATAGGCGATCTGGCCGCCCTTGACGACGACCTCGGGCTTGACCCCGAAGAAGGCGGGGGACCACAGGACCAGGTCGGCGAGCTTGCCGACCTCGACGGAGCCGATCTCGCGGGCGAGGCCCTGGGCGACCGCGGGGTTGATCGTGTACTTGGCGACGTATCGCCGGGCCCGGTGGTTGTCGGCCGGGCCGTCGCCGGGCAGGAAGCCGCGCCGCTTCTTCATCACGTGGGCGGTCTGCCAGGTGCGCAGCACGACCTCACCGACCCGGCCCATGGCCTGGGAGTCGGAGGAGATGATGGAAATGGCCCCGAGGTCGTGCAGGACGTCCTCGGCGGCGATGGTGGACGGCCGGATCCGGGACTCGGCGAAGGCGAGGTCCTCGGGGACGGCCGGGTTGAGGTGGTGGCAGACCATCAGCATGTCGAGGTGTTCCTCGATGGTGTTGACGGTGTGCGGCCGGGTGGGGTTGGTGGAACTGGGCAGGATGTTCGGCTCGGAGACCACGGTGATGATGTCGGGTGCGTGGCCGCCGCCCGCGCCTTCGGTGTGGTACGAGTGGATGGTCCGCCCGGCGATGGCCGCGAGGGTGTCCGCGACGAACCCGGCCTCGTTGAGGGTGTCGGTGTGGATGGCGACTTGGGCGCCGGTCTCCTCCGCGACGGTCAGGCAGGCGTCGATGGCGGCCGGGGTGGCCCCCCAGTCCTCGTGGATCTTGAAGCCGAGGGCGCCGCCGCGCAGCTGGGAGTACATGCCCTCGCGGGACATGGTGTTGCCCTTGCCGAGCAGGCCGATGTTGACGGGGTAGGCCTCCAGCGCCGCGAACATCCTGGCCAGGTGCCAGGGTCCGGGCGTGACGGTGGTGGCCTTGGAGCCCTCCGCGGGTCCGGTGCCGCCGCCGACGAGGGTGGTGATGCCGGAGGCGAGGGCCTCGTCGATCACGGTGGGGGCGATGAAGTGCACGTGGGCGTCGATGGCGCCGGCGGTGACGATCTTCCCGTTGCCGGCGATGATCTCGGTTTCGGGGCCGATGACCAGGGCGGGGTCGACCCCGTCCATGGTGTCGGGGTTGCCGGCCTTGCCGATGCCGCAGATCCGGCCGTCGCGTATGCCGAGGTCCGCCTTGACGATGCCCCAGTGGTCGAGGATCACGACGCCGGTGATCACCGTGTCGGGGGCGCCTTCGGCGCGGGTGGTCCGGGCCTGTCCCATGGATTCGCGGATGACCTTGCCGCCACCGAAGACGGCTTCGTCACCCGAGCGTCCGGGGCCGCCGCTGAGGTCCTGTTCGATCTCCACGAAGAGGTCGGTGTCGGCCAGCCGGATGCGGTCGCCCGTGGTCGGTCCGAAGAGGTCCGCGTACGTCTGGCGCGAGATCTCAGCCATCGAGCGGCCCTCCGGTTTCCCCGCGCAGGCCCGGCACGGTGCGCAGGCCCCCCAGCGGCACGAGTTCGACGGAGACGGGGATGCCCGGCTCGAAGCGGACCGCGGTACCGGCGGCGATGTTGAGCCGCTGCCCGTGGGCGGCGGCGCGGTCGAAGTCGAGGCCGGGGTTGACTTCGGCGAAGTGGTAGTGGGAGCCGACCTGCACGGGGCGGTCGGCGGCGTTGAGCACGGTGAGACGGGTGACGGCGCGGCCTTCGTTCAGGCGCACCGGACCGTCCCCGAAGACGATTTCGCCGGGGATCATGCGGGTGCTCCCGTTCAGACGATGGGGTCGTGGACAGTGACGAGCTTGGTGCCGTCCGGGAAGGTCGCCTCGACCTGGACGTCGTGGATCATCTCGGGGATCCCCTCCATGACCTCGTCGCGGCGCAGCACGGTGCGGCCCGAGGCCATGAGCTCGGCCACGGTCCGTCCGTCGCGGGCGCCTTCGAGGATGTGCGAGGTGATCAGGGCGACCGCCTCGGGGTGGTTGAGGCGCACCCCGCGCGCCCTGCGCTTTTCGGCCACATCTGCCGCGACGTGGATGAGCAGTCTTTCCTGCTCGTGCGGTGTCAGTTGCACACGTATCACCAAGTTTCCAGGACAAGATCAACTTCGCGCCAAGAAGACCCTAATCCTCTTCAACACTTTGTTGACCTGTGCATATCCGTGCCAAGCATGTCTTGCCCAACACGGGAAGAGACTTTCCGTCCCGATCACCACTGCTTTACCGGCTCATGGGTGATCATTGGCGGAAGCACGCGGGCGCCAGAGTAGGACCCGCATTTTTCCGCCGAGTTAACCCACGTTTCCGGGAGGCTCCCGGTTCGGCCCGGGCACCGAGTTCCGCGGGTTTGCGCACACCGGTACCGCATGGAGGTCAACATGCTGAACCCCGTCCGCAACATCACCTTCGACGCCCTCGACCCCTGGAAGGTCGCGCGGTTCTGGTCCGAGGTGACCGGCTACGCGATCGCCGAGGACGGCGTGGAGGGCGACGAGGAGATCCAGCTGGAGCCGGGGCAACCCGGTGCGCCGGGCTTGCTGTTCATCCGGGTACCCGACGGCAAGAAGGTGAAGAACCGGGTGCACCTGGACATCCAGCCGCCCACGGGCACCCGCGACGAGACGGTCGAGCGGCTCGTCGGTCTCGGGGCGCGGGTCGTGGACGACCGGCGGGACGAGGACGGAGTCGCGGGCTGGGTCGTACTGGCCGACCCCGAGGGCAACGAGCTGTGCATCGAACGCAGCGCCGCGGAACGCGGAATCGCCTGAGCGGGACCCGGCATCGTCTGCGCGGGGTTCGGCAGCGTCCGCGCCGGGCCCGGCACCGTCGCCCTCAACAGCCGGTCGCGGTCCTCGCCGGGGCCCCCACCGCCCAAGGCAGGGCGATCCACACCGTCTTGCCGCCGTCCTCGGTCGGCGTGACCGAGAGCCGGCCGCCCGCCTCCGCGGCGAGCCAGCGGATGATGACCATCCCCCGGCCGTTGTCCTGCTGGACGGCGGCCGGCAGCCGCCGGGGGCGCCGCGGGTGACTGTCCGTCACCCCGACCCGCAGCCACTCGCCGCGCTCCAGCCGGACGTCCACGGTGAAGGTGGGCGACTGGCCGAAGGTGTGCTGCACCGCGTTGGTCGCGAGCTCCGAGACGATCAGCCGGACGGTGTCGGCCATCTCCGATTCCTCGGGCAGTCCCCATTCACCCAGCACCTCCGCGACGTACCGGCGGGCAGCGGCGACCGCGGCCGGGTCGCTCGGCAGAGTGACGGATGCTTCCTGGTGGTCTGCCATGGCGACGTCCCTTTCCCACCGGGGCGCAGCCGCCCCGGATCTACGCTGAGCGTCAGAGTGCACCCATCGTGCCGTCGTTTCCTCCGTTCTCCCAAGATATGCATATATCTGTCGCTCGATGCGGTGAACTCTGCTACGGAAGAGCGTATTTGGACGGCAGACTGGTGCGAGGTGTGCCGGTGGGAAGGAGAGCGGCCATGCAGCACGGTCCCGCGGTACGCCGCCGCAAGCTGGGCGAGGAATTGCGTGCGCTCCGTGACCGCAGCGGTCTCACCAGTGGTGAGGCCGCCCGGTTGGTGGGGTGGCACCAGTCGAAAGTCAGCCGTATCGAAACGGGTCGAAGTGGCGTGAAAGCGGAAGACATCCGCCTCCTCCTCGACGCCTACGGGGATGTGGTGAGCACCCAGCAGAGGGCCCTGCTGGAGGCACTGGGGGCCTCGGCGGCGGGCCCCGGGACCGGCGGCGACCGCACCCCGGGACGCCAGTGGTGGCACGACTACCGGGGGCTGCTGCCCCAGGAGTACCGGGACTTCATCAGCCTGGAGGCGGGGGCCCGCTCCGCCCGCACCGTCGAACTCTCGGTGGTTCCGGGCCTGTTGCAGACGCCGGAATACGCGCGCGCCGTGACCCGGGCCGCGCTGGGCGGGCTGCCGGAGCCGAAGGTGGACGCGCTGGTCGACGTACGCCTGGCACGCCAGTCGGTGCTGCGGGCCGACCCTCCGCTCGAACTGAGCGCGGTACTGGACGAGGCGGTGCTGCGCCGGCAGATCGGCGGGGCAGGAGTGATGCGGGAGCAGTTGCGGCACCTGGCGGAGGTAGCGCGGCTGCCCCAAGTGCGCCTACAGGTACTGCCGTTCAGCGTAGGGGGCCATCTCGGCCTGACCGGACCGTTCGTAATTTTCTCATTTCCGAACATCGCCGATCTGGATGTGGTGGTACTCGACCATTTGACGAGTAGCCTCTACCTGGAGCGGAAGGAAGACCTAGAGGCGTACAGCGCCGCGTTCCGCACAATCCAGGCGCACGCCCTCCCGCCCCAGGACTCGTCGGATCTGATCAGCTCCATTGCTGACGACGCGTAAGGAGGCACCCTCGTGTCCGCAACCCCCTTATCCACCGGCGGACTTCTGATCGACGCTCGGTGGCGGCGGAGCAGCCGCAGCACCGGAATGAACAACTGCGTGGAAGCGGCCGCCCTCAGTGGCGGTCTACTGGCCGTCCGCGACTCCAAGCGGACGGAGGGCCCGGCCGTACTCTTCACCGGGCCCGCCTGGGCCGGCTTCCTCGCCTCGGTTCGGGCGGACGCCCCGGCGTGATGCTCAGTGGTCCGTGGCTCCCGCGGGTGCGGTACGCAGGATCACCGCGACGGCCCGACTGATCTCGTCCCCCGTGAGATCGGCCCGGGCGGTCAGCCGCAGCCGGGAGATGCCGTCCGGAACCGAGGGCGGCCGGAAGCACCCCACGGACAGTCCTGCCTCGCGGCAGTCGGCGGCCCAGCGCAGTGCCGCCGAAGCCGACGGGGCCCGTACCGACACCACGGCCGCGTCCGGCCGGGCCGCGGTCAGGCCGGACGCGGTGAGTCGTCCGTACAGCAGGGCGGCCACCTCCCGTGCCCGCGCGGCGCGTTCCGGTTCCCGTGCGAGCAGGCGCAGACCGGCGAGCGCGGCGCCCGTGGCGGCCGGAGCGAGGCCGGTGTCGAAGATGAAGGTCCGGGCCGTGTTGACGAGGTGCCGGATGACCTTCGCCGGCCCGAGCACGGCGCCGCCCTGGCTGCCGAGTGACTTCGAGAGGGTCATCGTCGCAACCACGCCGGGCGCGCCCGCGAGACCGGTCGCGTGCAGCGCGCCCCGGCCGCCCTCGCCCAGGACGCCGAGCCCGTGGGCATCGTCCACGACCAGAGCGGCCCCCTCGTCGCGGCAGGCCGCGGCGTAGCCGGCGAGCGGGGCGGCGTCCCCGTCGACGGAGAACACCGAGTCGCTGACCAGCAGGGCACGGCCCTCGTGCCCGGCCAGCGTCTTGCGTGCGGCGTCCACGTCGCCGTGCGCGATGACGCCCACGTCGGCGCGCGACAGCCGGCAGCCGTCGACGATCGAGGCGTGGTTCCCCGCGTCGGAGACCACGAGCGTGCCGCGGCCGCTCAGCGCGGTGACGGCGGCGAGATTGGCCGCGTAACCGGACGAAAGCACCAGAGCCGCCTCGAAGCCGCAGAACGCCGCGAGTTCGCGCTCCAGCGTGGCGTGGAGCTCGGTGGTGCCGGTGACCAGGCGGGAGCCGGTGGCCCCGCCGCCCCAGCGCTCGGCGGCCCGCACGGCACCGGCGACGACCTCGGGGTGCCGGGACAGGCCCAGGTAGTCGTTGCTCGCGAGGTCCAGCAGCGGCGAGGACGCCGGTCGCGGACGCAGCGTCCGCACGAGCCCGGCCCGCTCGCGGGCCCCTTCCGCTTCGTCGATCCAGGCGAAGACGTCCACGGGCTCGGGGAGGTGCTGGAGCATCGGCGGGGTCCTCGCGTTTTGTCGGCTGTCCACAGGGCTGCTAGACCTTAGCCCGCCGGGGCGTGAGCACCCGGTGTGGCGATACACACACTCGCTCCGGGCGATGTTGTGCGATCTCTCCTTGGCCGTGAGCGGTCGTGTGGTCCAGGATCGGCGTCATGGACCTGCTGAACACCCTGGTGGAAAAGGGGCTGCGGCGCGAGCTGCCGACCCGCGAAGAGGCACTCGCCGTACTGGCGACTTCCGACGACCAACTGCTCGACGTGGTGGCCGCGGCCGGCAAGGTACGCCGCCAGTGGTTCGGACGGCGGGTGAAGCTGAACTACCTGGTCAACCTGAAGTCGGGCCTGTGCCCGGAGGACTGTTCGTACTGTTCCCAGCGCCTGGGATCGAAGGCGGAGATCCTCAAGTACACCTGGCTCAAGCCCGAAGAGGCCTCCCAGGCCGCCGCGGCCGGTGTCGCGGGCGGCGCGAAGCGCGTGTGCCTCGTGGCCAGCGGGCGCGGCCCGACGGACCGGGACGTCGAGCGGGTCGGCAAGACGATCGAGGCGATCAAGGAGCAGAACGAGGGCGTCGAGGTCTGCGCCTGCCTCGGCCTGCTCTCCGACGGCCAGGCGGAACGCCTCAAGGACGCGGGCGCCGACGCCTACAACCACAACCTCAACACCTCCGAGGCGACGTACGGTCAGATCACCAAGACGCACACCTACGCGGACCGGGTCGACACCGTACAAAAGGCGCACGCGGCGGGCCTGTCCGCCTGCTCCGGCCTGATCGCGGGCATGGGCGAGAGCGACGAGGACCTGGTCGACGTCGTGTACTCGCTGCGCGAACTCGACCCGGACTCGGTGCCCGTCAACTTCCTGATCCCCTTCGAGGGCACCCCGCTGGCCAAGGAGTGGAACCTCACCCCGCAGCGCTGCCTGCGGATCCTGGCGATGGTGCGGTTCGTCTGCCCCGACGTCGAGGTCCGCCTCGCGGGCGGACGCGAGGTGCACCTGCGCAGCATGCAGCCGCTGGCCCTGCACCTGGTGAACTCCATCTTCCTCGGCGACTACCTGACGAGTGAGGGCCAGGCCGGTCAGGCCGACCTCGACATGATCGCGGACGCCGGTTTCGAGGTGGAGGGCGCCGGTACGACGACCCTCCCGGCGCACCGCTCGGAGCAGGAGGCGGCCCGCGGCTGCGGCTCGGGCGCCGCGGGCGGCTCGCTCTGCGGCTCGGCGGCCTCCACGGACGCGCCGGGGTGCGGTTCGGCGTGCGGCGGCTGCTCGGGGCACTCGGAACACGAGGCCCCGGCCCCCGTCCAGGCGGAAGCCGGCGAGGTGCGCTCGGACCTGGTGGCGGTACGCCGCCGTGGCGCGGGAACGGATCTCGCCCCGAATGCCTGACCAGCACTCCCTTTCCACCGCCGGACTGCTCGCGCTGGACCGGCAGCACGTCTGGCACCCGTACGGTCCGATGCCCGGGCGGCAGGAACCGCTGGTCGTCGCCTCCGCCGCGGGTGTCCGGCTGCGGCTCGGCGCCCCGGCGCACGGGCGGGAGGAACTGGTCGACGGCATGTCCTCCTGGTGGTCGGCCATCCACGGCTACAACCATCCGGTGCTGAACGACGCCGTCACCGCCCAGCTGGGCCGGATGTCGCACGTGATGTTCGGCGGGCTCACCCACGAGCCCGCCGTCCGGCTGGCCGCGAAGCTGGTCGAGATCACCCCGGACGGTCTGGAGCACGTCTTCCTCGCCGACTCGGGCTCGGTCTCGGTCGAGGTCGCGGTGAAGATGTGCCTGCAGTACTGGCGCTCCGCCGGACGGTCCGGCAAGACCCGGCTGCTGACCTGGCGCGGCGGCTACCACGGGGACACCTGGCAGCCGATGGCGGTCTGCGACCCCGAAGGCGGGATGCACGAGCTGTGGTCGGGGCAGCTTCCCCGGCAGGTGTTCGCCGACGCCCCGCCCGGCGGGTTCGACAGCCCGGTGGATCCGGCGTACACCGCGCACCTGCGCTCCCTGATCGCCGCGCACGCGCACGAGCTGGCGGCCGTGATCGTGGAACCGGTGGTGCAGGGCGCGGGCGGGATGCGCTTCCACAACCCCGGCTACCTGCGGGTGCTGCGGGAGCTGTGCGACGAGTACGACGTCCTCCTGGTCCTGGACGAGATCGCGACGGGTTTCGGCCGCACCGGCGCCCTGTTCGCCGCCGGCCACGCGGGCATCACCCCGGACGTCATGTGCCTGGGCAAGGCCCTGACCGGCGGCTACCTCACCCTGTCGGCGACGCTGTGCACGGCAAGGGTGGCCGAGGGGATCTCGCGCGGCGAGGTACCGGTCCTGGCGCACGGGCCGACCTTCATGGGCAATCCGCTCGCCACGGCGGTCGCGCTGGCCTCGGTCGAGCTGCTGCTGAGCCAGGACTGGGCGGTGGAGGTCAAGCGGATCGAGGCCGGTCTGCTGGAGGGCCTGGCCCCGGCCGCCGCCCTGCCCGGAGTGCGGGACGTACGGGTGCTGGGCGCGATCGGCGTGGTCCAGCTCGACCACGAGGTCGACATGGCGGCGGCCACGCGGGCGGCCGTGCGCGAGGGCGTCTGGCTGCGCCCGTTCCGCGACCTGATCTACACGATGCCGCCGTTCGTGACGGGCGACGCGGATGTGGCCCGCATCTGCCGTGCCGTCCGCGCGGCCGCACAGGAGGGCTGACATGACGATCCTCTTCGTATCCGGCACCGGCACCGAGATCGGCAAGACGGTGGTGACCTCGGCGGTCGCCGCCGCCGCGGTGGCCGCCGGCCGGTCGGTGGCGGTGCTCAAACCCGCGCAGACGGGCGTGGGCCCGGACGAGCCGGGTGACGCGGCGGAGGTCGCCCGGCTGGCCGGGTCGTCCGTCACGGCCCGGGAACTGGCCCGCTATCCGGAGCCGTTGGCACCGGACACGGCGGCCCGCCGCTCGGGATTGCCGACGCTGTCCCCCGCCGTGGTCGCGGATGCGGCGGAGAAGCTGGCGGCCTCGCACGACCTGGTCCTGGTGGAGGGCGCGGGCGGTCTCCTGGTGCGCTTCGACGAGGCGGGGCACACGCTGGCCGACGCGGCGCGGCTGCTCGACGCGCCGGTCCTGATCGTCGCGCCGGCGGCTCTCGGCACGCTCAACTCCGTGACGCTGACGGTGGAAGCGCTGGAGGCGCGCGGGCTCACCGCGCCGGGCGTGGTGATCGGCAGCTGGCCGGCCATGCCGGACCTGGCCTCGCGCTGCAACCTGGCGGACCTCCCGATGGTGTCGGGCCTGCCGCTGCTCGGCGCCGTTCCGCAGGGCGCCGGCGCGCTGGCGCCCGCCGCGTTCCGGGCCGGGGCCCCCACCTGGCTCGCCCCGTCCCTGCACGGCGGCTGGTCGGCGCACTCGTTCACGGCCGCCTGGCCGGCCTGAGGACCGGCCCGGCCGGGGCGGGGGGCGTTCGCGCGACGGCGCTCCCCGCCCCGCCGCCTCCTGCCTCCAGGCCTCAGTGGCCGCCGCGGGGCTCGTGGCAGCCGCCCTCCATGTACATCCCGTGCGCCTCGATCTTCACCGGGCTGCCCAGGTATCCCGTCACGCACGGCCCGCTCTCCGGGACCGACAGTACGAACATCAGGTTGTCCGGCGCCGAGCCGTACACGTCCTGGCTCTCGACCCGGTAGCCCAGCCCCGTCAGCAGTACGCGGAGTTCCTCCGTGGTGCGCGGCACGCCCTTGCCGTCGGGGCCGTCCAGCGCCGCCTTGATCCGCGCGGCGTGCGCGTCGCCCCGGCACCGGGCCGCCGGGGTGAGCCGGGCCTGGGTCTTGTACCCGTGGTTCTCGGCGTACTTGCGCGCCTCAGGGTCCGTCGGCAGGCCGGCCGGCGTCCCGGTCTCGGAAGGCATCGTCTCGGGCCGGCCCGCGCACCGCGCGGCCACCTCGGGGAAGAGCTTGTCGTGGCGCTGCACCGCGGCGGCGGCCTGCGCCGCGTAGTCGACGCTCGGCGCCGCGGAAGGGGTGGCGGATCCGGCCGCCGGCCCGGCGCCCGGGGCTACTGTGGTCCCACAGGCGGTCAACGCGAGCAGTCCCGCCGCGAGCAGCACGGTGCGGGCCGGTCCGGTACGGAACTTCACGGCGTCTCCACGTCCTGAGGCGGCCCCGCGACAAGGGCCGGATGATCCGATTATCCGTGCGGTCCGGCCGGGGTTCATGAGTACGCGTACTCACCTCACGCGGCCTCAACTCCCCCAGCGTGGTGGTCGGCTGGCACGCTCCACCGGTTTCGCGGGCCGCCTGGACGGGGAACAGCCCGGCAGGGCAACCGCACCCGTCGCACCCGCCCGGAGGCTCGTCATGCCCACTTCACGTCTCAGTTCGGATCCCGTCCACCACCCCCTCTTCGCCCGGTTCTACGCCCGCGTCAGTCCCACCGCCGACGTGCGGGGCGGCATCGCCGCCATCCGCAACGAGCTCCTGCACGGGGTGTCCGGCCGCGTCATCGAGATCGGGGCCGGCAACGGGCTGAACTTCGCCCACTACCCCCGCGCCGTCTCCGAAGTCGTCGCCGTCGAACCGGAGCGCGTCCTGCGCCGGCGGGCCGCTGCCGCCGCGCTGCGCGCCGAGGTACCGGTGGATCTGGTGCCCGGCGTCGCCGAGGCCCTCCCGGTCAAGAGCGAGGCCTTCGACGCCGCGGTCGCCTCCCTCGTGCTGTGCACCGTACGGAGCCTGCCGCGGGCCCTCTCCGAGCTGTACCGGGTCCTGCGCCCCGACGGCGAGCTGCGCTTCTTCGAGCACGGCCTGGCGCCGGGACCGGGCATGGCCGCTGTCCAGCGCACGCTGGACCGGACCGGGTGGCCCCGCCTGTTCGGCAACTGCCACACCGCGCGCGACCCGCTGGCCTCGATCGAGGCAGCCGGGTTCCGGATCGTCTCGCAGCGGGTGTTCCGGCTGCCCGAACGCGGACCCGCGCTGCCGACCTCGTACTGCGTGCTGGGTACGGCCCGGCGGGGCGTGGACTGAGCGGTCCCGGCGGCCGGGCGCCGGTGTCAGCCGTTCAGCGGCTTGACCCAGCGGGTCCAGTGCTCCTCCGGGTGGTACCCGCCCGCCTTCCACGCCGCCTGCGCCCTCTCGTTGCGGTCGAGCACCATCGCGTCGGCCCGCCGGCCGCCGAGGGCGCGGAAACGCTCCTCCGCGGCGGCCAGGAGCGCTGCGCCGATGCCCTGCCTGCGGTGCTCGGGGTGTACGGCCAGCCGGTAGAGGTGGCAGCGCCAGCCGTCGAACCCGGCGATCACGCTGCCGACCAGCTCCCCGTCGCGGCGGGCGAGGAGCACGGCGTGCGGATCGCGGGCGTGGAGCCGTTCGACGCCCGCGAGGTCGTCACTGATGCTCGTGCCCTCGGCGGCGGTCTTCCAGAAGTCCAGCACGGCGGTGAGGTCGGCGGCCGTCGCAGCGGAGATATGAAGATCATTCATGCGGTGATCCCACCATCCGGTGGGACCCGCCTGAAGCAGGGGGCCTTCCCTTTGCCCGTCCTTTACCATGTCAGAACCAGTCCTCACGAGCGAAAGGTGTGAACGTCCGCCCATGGGCGAGCCTCCCAGTACCCGCAGCAGACCTCCGGTGGCACGACGTCGCGCGATGCCCCGCCTCCTGACCGATCATGGAACGGAGGTGACCGACCGATGACCGAAGTGCTCCTGCTCCTCCTGGCGCTGCTGCTCTGCCTCGCCTGCGGGGTCTTCGTCGCGGCCGAGTTCTCCCTGACGACCATCGAGCGCGGTGAGCTCGAGGAGGCCGTCGAGCGCGGTGAGCGGGGGGCCGAGAGCGCCCTGGCCGCCGTCCGCAGCCTGACGTTCCAGCTGTCGGGCGCGCAGCTCGGCATCACCGTGACGGGCCTGGTCATCGGCATGATCTCCAAGCCCTCGATCGCCGCCCTGCTCGAAGGCCCCTTCCACGCCATGGGCATGTCGGCCGGCGCCGCCTCCTCCACAGCGCTGGTGCTCGCCACCGTGCTGTCCACGGTGGTCCTGATGGTGGTGGGCGAGCTGGTGCCGAAGAACTGGGCGATCTCCTCCCCCCTGGCCGTCGCGAAGCGCGTCGCCACCCCCCAACGGGCGTTCAGCCGGGCGTTCCGGCCCTTGATCAGCCAGCTGAACAGGACGGCGAACCACATGGTCCGCCGGTTCGGCATGGAGCCGGCCGAGGAACTCGCCTCGGCGCGCAGTCCGCAGGAGCTCGTCGCCCTCGCCCGGCACTCCGCGAAGCTGGGAGCCCTGGAGAAGGACACCGCCGAGCTGTTCGTGCGGACGCTGAACCTGGCCGATCTGACCGCCGAGAACGTGATGACGCCGCGGGTCCAGGTCACCGCCCTCGACGTGCAGACCACCGCCGAGGACGTGGCGAACGCGACGCTGGCGACGGGCCTGTCCCGTTTCCCCGTGTACCGGGGCAGCCTCGACACCGTGGTGGGCACGGTCCACATCAAGGACGTACTGGCCCTGCCCGCCGAGGAGCGGCACGGCTACCCGGTGTCGCAGCTGCTGCGCGCCCCCCTGCTCGTACCCGAGTCGCTCACCGTGGACCGGCTGCTGGACCGGCTCTCCGGCAAGCAGACGATGGCCGTGGTGATCGACGAATACGGCGGTACGGCCGGCGTGGCCACGCTCGAGGACATCGTCGAGGAGGTCGTCGGTGAGGTCCGTGACGAGCACGACCCGCACGAGACGCCGGACCTGGCCCCCGCCGGTTCGGACGATTCCGGCCGGCCGCTCTACTCGGCCGACGGCGCCGCGCGCACCGATCAGCTGCGCCGGATCGGGCTGCGGGTGCCGGACGGCCCGTACGAGACGCTGGCCGGGCTGATAGCCACCGAGCTGGGCCGTATCCCGCAGGTCGGGGACGGCCTGGAGCTGGACGGCTGGCGGCTGGACGTGGTGGACGCGAGCGGACGCAGAGCGGCCCGCGTGCTGCTGCGCCCGCCCGCGGCCGCCGGTGACGAGGATGCGGGGGACGCGCGATGACCGTGGTTCAGTTGCTGATCGGCCTGGCGACCCTGGTCGTCAACGCCTTCTTCGTCGGCGCGGAGTTCGCGTTGATCTCCGTCCGGCGCAGCCAGATCGAGCCGTACGCCGAACAGGGCGACCGGCGGGGCCGCGCGGTGCTGTGGGGCCTCGAGCACGTGTCGGCGCTGATGGCGGCGGCGCAGCTGGGGATCACCCTGTGCACGTTGGTGCTGGGTGTCGTGGCCGAGCCGGCCATCGCCCACCTGCTGGCCCCGGTGTTCGACTTCTTCGGCGTGCCGGGCGGGCTGACGCACGTGATCTCGTTCGTGATCGCGCTGGCCCTGGCCACGTACCTGCACATGCTCTTCGGCGAGATGCTGCCGAAGAACGTGGCACTTTCCGAGCCGGTACGGACGGCGCTGCTGCTGGGGCCGCCGCTGGTGACGTTGACGCGGGCGCTGAAGCCGGCGATCTTCGCGATCAACGCGTTCGCCAGTTTCCTTCTGCGCCTGCTGCGGGTGGATGCCAAGAACGAGGTCGCGGCGACCTTCTCCGACGACGAACTGGCCCGAATGGTCAAGGACTCCAGTGCCGCCGGGCTCATCGACGTCCGGGCGAGCGCCCGGCTGCACGACGCCCTGGAACTCGGCCGGCGGCCGGTCACCGATGTGGTGCTGCCGGCGGACCGGGTGGTCACGGCTCGGGAGGACATCACCCCGGCGGGGCTGGAGCGGCTCGCCGCCACGTCCGGGTACTCCCGTTTCCCGGTCATCGACGCGCAGCACAAGATCCTCGGCTATCTGCACGTCAAGGACGCGCTCGACGCGGATGTGACCCAGCGGGACCAGCCGTTCCCGGCCTCCGCGCTGCGCCCGATCGCGCAGGTGCGGGCGCAGACCCCGCTGGACGACGTACTGACCGCCATGCGGCGCAGCCGCACGCACCTGGCCGCCGTGCAGGGGCCGGACGGTGCGATGACGGGTCTCGTGACCATGGAGGACGTCCTGCGCGAGCTCTTCGGCCGACCGGCCACGGCTTAGCGCCGACCGTGCCGTCCCGGTTGTGCACCACCGTGCACAACCGGGCTACCGCGCGGTAGCATCGCTGCGCCATGGAGATGAATGCGTCTTACACCAGTTTCGTCGCGATCGGCGACTCATTCACCGAGGGCATGTCCGATCTGCTCCCGGACGGCTCCTACCGGGGCTGGGCCGACGTGCTGGCCGCGCGCCTCGCGGCGCGGGAGCCGGGCTTCCGGTACGCGAACCTCGCGGTCCGCGGGAAGCTGATCGGGCAGATCGCCCGGGACCAGGCGCCCTTGGCCGCGAAGATGGGCGCCGACGTGGTGACCCTGGTGGGCGGCCTGAACGACGCGCTGCGGCCAAAAGTCGACATGGGCCGGGTGCGCGGGCACCTGGAGGAGGCCGTGGAGCTCCTTGCCCCCTCCTGCGGGACGCTGGTCCTGATGCGCTCCCCGGGCCGCAACGGACCGGTGATGGAACGCTTCCGCCCGCGGATGGAGGAGCTCTTCGCCATCCTGGAGGAGCTGGCCGCCCGGCACGGTGCGCTGCTCGTGGACCTGTACGGGGCCGCGGTGCTCGGCGACCCGCGGCTGTGGGACGTGGACCGGCTGCACCTGACCCCCGAAGGCCACCGGCGCGTGGCGGAGGCGGTCTGGCAGGCGCTGGGCCTGGAGCCGGAGGAGGACTGGCGGGCCCCGTTGCCGCCCTCGGCGGCCCCGGGCTGGTCCGTCCGTCGGACCGAGGACCTCCGCTTCGCCCGGCAGCACCTGCTCCCCTGGATAGGGCGCCGGATCACCGGCCGCTCCTCCGGCGACGGCCGAGCGGCGAAACGCTCGGAGCTGCTGCCGTACGAGGCCTTGGCGCCCGACCGGCTCTCGTAGCAAGGCACAATCCGGGGCGGGTCCCCCACCTGCGTAAACGCACAGCGGCGGCCCAAGTAGAATCCCTACACGTGACAGCCAAGCCCCGCATCCCCAATGTCCTGGCCGGCCGCTACGCCTCCGCGGAGCTCGCCGTCCTGTGGTCCCCCGAGTACAAGGTGACGCTGGAGCGGCGGCTGTGGCTCGCCGTGCTGCGCGCCCAGAAGGACCTCGGCATCGAGGTTCCGGACGCCGCCCTCGCCGACTACGAGCGCGTCCTGGAGACCGTCGACCTCGCCTCCATCGCCGAGCGCGAGAAGGTCACCCGGCACGACGTGAAGGCCCGCATCGAGGAGTTCAACGCCCTCGCCGGCCACGAGCACGTCCACAAGGGCATGACCTCCCGCGACCTGACCGAGAACGTCGAGCAGCTCCAGATCCGGCTCTCCCTGGAACTGGCCCGGGACCGTACCGTCGCCGTCCTCGCCCGTCTCGGCAAGCTGGCCGGCGAGCACGCCGAGCTGGTCATGGCCGGCCGCTCCCACAACGTCGCCGCACAGGCCACCACCCTGGGCAAGCGTTTCGCCACCGCCGCCGACGAGCTGCTGGTCGCCTACGACCGCCTGGAGGACCTGCTGGCCCGCTACCCGCTGCGCGGGATCAAGGGCCCGGTCGGCACCGCCCAGGACATGCTGGACCTGCTGGGCGGCGACGCCGCCAAGCTCGCCGACCTGGAGCAGCGGATCGCGGCCCACCTCGGCTTCGCCCAGGCCTTCACCTCCGTCGGCCAGGTCTACCCGCGCTCGCTCGACTACGACGTGGTCACCGCCCTGGTGCAGCTGGCCGCCGCCCCGTCCTCGATCGCCAAGACGATCCGCCTGATGGCCGGCCACGAGCTGGTCACCGAGGGGTTCAAGCCCGGCCAGGTCGGCTCGTCCGCGATGCCGCACAAGATGAACACCCGCTCCTGCGAGCGTGTGAACGGCCTCATGGTCATCCTGCGCGGTTACGCCTCGATGACCGGCGAGCTGGCCGGCGACCAGTGGAACGAGGGCGACGTCTCCTGCTCCGTGGTCCGCCGCGTGGCGCTGCCCGACGCGTTCTTCGCCTTCGACGGCCTGCTGGAGACCTTCCTGACCGTCCTGGACGAGTTCGGCGCCTTCCCGGCGGTCGTGGCCCGCGAGCTGGACCGCTACCTGCCCTTCCTCGCCACCACCAAGGTGCTGATGGGCGCGGTGCGGGCCGGGGTCGGCCGGGAGGCCGCCCACGAGGTCATCAAGGAGCACGCCGTTGCCTCCGCGCTCGCCATGCGCGAGCAGGGAGCCGAGCGCAACGAGCTCCTGGACAAGCTGGCCGCCGACGAGCGGATGCCGCTGGACCGGGCCCAGCTCGACGCCCTGATGGCCGACAAGCTGTCCTTCACGGGCGCCGCCGGCGACCAGGTCGCCACGGTGGTCTCCCGCATCGAGGACATCGCCAAGCAGCACCCGGAGGCCGCCGGGTACACGCCGGGGTCGATCCTCTGACCCCCGACGAGCTGAACGCCGCCCGCGACCGCGTCGTCCCCGACGTGGTCGCGGGCGGCCTGCGCGTCCTGTTCTGCGGGATCAATCCGGGGCTCCTCTCCGCCGCGACGGGCCACCACTTCGCCCGCCCCGGCAACCGCTTCTGGCCGGTCCTGCACCTGTCCGGTTTCACCCCGCGCCGACTGGCCCCCGCCGAGCAGGAAGAGCTGCTGTCCTACCGCCTCGGCATCACCAACGTCGTGGCCCGCGCCACGGCACGTGCCGACGAGCTGAGCGCCGAGGAGTACCGGGAGGGCGGCCGCCTGCTGACCGCGAAGGTGGAACTCCTGCGCCCCCAGTGGCTGGCCGTGGTCGGCGTCACCGCCTACCGCATCGCCTTCCAGGAGCCGAAGGCCAAGATCGGTCCCCAGGAGCGCACCATCGGCACCACCCGCGTCTGGGCCCTCCCCAACCCCAGCGGTCTCAACGCCCACTGGACGGCGGAGACCATGGCTCAGGAGTACGCCCGCCTCCGCGCCGCCGCCGAGGGCGAACGGTAGAACCTCTCCTGCCCTCTGCCCCCTGCCCCCGTCCTCTGAGTGCGGCCGGGGTCAGGGCGGGTCGATCACGGTGACGCAGGCCATCAGCCGGAACGGGTCCTCCGCCTCCCAGTGGGCGACGTAGGCCACGAGCCACCGGTCCTCGGCCCGCCACAGGTGCACGTGGTCGGTGCTGTTGCTGAGCTCCTCCCACGGCTCCGGTATCTCCTCCCCGTCGAGCCCCCGGCGCATCGTCCCCTCGAGGGTGAAGACCTGGGGATCTCCCCATCGATCGGTGAGCGCCTGCTCCAGCGCCCCGTACTCGGCACTGATCTGGTCGGCCGCCTCGCTCCGCCCCGAGCCGTCGTCCTCCCAGAAGTCCCGGGTCTGCACGAGCTGGACCAGGTGGTATCCCGGCCCGCTGCTGTGCCTGCCGGACCAGACCGGTTCCGAAGGAAACACCTGCGACCGGAGCCGGTCGATCGTGTCGAGATGCTCTGCCGTGGTCATGCCGTCAGTATCTCGGCGCCCACTGACAACTGGCCCCGCGTCACGCCTTCATGCGTCGCATCGCCGGCCATCCCGCCCCGCCCGCCACCTGGCCGTTGCCGAACGGCAGGTCCAGCAGGGAGAGTTGACGCCGTAGGAGGCCGCGGCGAGGCGGCGGACGGGGGGTCCGTTGTCCCCCCGTGCGGCAACTGCGGCCGGACGCGGTCGCCATGGAGGCCCTTCTCTCCCCGCCCGCGGTGCGGGCGCCGGCGGCGCAGTACGGCAACCGCCAAGGCCCGGACGGTGCCGGAGCGGGCCGCCGGTGCTCCGGCCGGTGGCCCGGGGGCCGACCGATGCGGGTCTCCCCGGCCTGAGACGGCCGCGTGGATCCGGCCGGTGGGGGGCCGCTTCTCGCCGCGCTACCCCGTGCGCAGTACGATCCGGCTGACAGGGCCGCTAGCTGGGAGGACACACGTTGGGGCAGCTGACCGGCGGGGATCCCTCTCTGCTCCGGCGTATCAATTCGGCCGTGGTGCTGCGCGCACTGCGGGCGGCCGGATCGCCGACCCTCACCGATCTCACCAGGGTGACCGGGCTGTCGCGGCCGACCGTGGAGGGGGTCGTCGAAGGGCTGATCGGGGCCGGGCTGGTCGTCGAAGCCGATGCCGAGGAGGGTGCGCGGCGGCAGGGCCGGCCGGCCAGGAGGTTCCGCTTCCGGGCCGAGGCGGGTCATCTGCTGGGCATCGAGATCGGCTCGCACCGGGTCGCCGTGCTGCTGTCCGGGCTGGACGGGCGGGTGATCGGGGCCGGCACCAAGGACGTCGCCGAGACGGCTTCGGCCGACGAGCGGCTGGAGCGGGTCCGCGCGGCGGTGGCGGACCTGCTGCGGCGTGCCGGTGTGCCCCGGGATTCGCTGAGGGCGGTGGGCGTCGGCAGCCCCGGCATCGTGGAAGCGGACGGCACGGTCCGCCTGGGGACGGCGCTGCCGGGCTGGACGGGGCTGCCGCTCGGCGACCGGCTGCGGCGCTCGTTCCGCTGCCCGGTGCACGTGGAGAACGACGCCAACGCCGCAGCGGTCGCCGAGCACTGGAAGGGCGCCGCGCGGGACACCGACGACATGGTCTTCGTGATGGCGGGCCTCAGCCCCGGTGCGGGCTCCCTGATCGGCGGCCGACTGCACCGCGGGTTCGGCGGGGCGGCGGGTGAGATCGGTGCGCTGCACCTGCTCGGACGCGAGGTCACGCCGGAGCGGCTGCTGTCGACCACGGGCGAGCCGCTGCACCCGCTGGACGAGCCGGCGGTCGCGGAGGTCTTCGCGATGGCCAGGCGGGGGGACGCGCGTGCGGTGGCGGCGGTGGAGCGCTTCCTGCAACGGCTGGTACACGATGTGGCGGCGTTGGTCCTGGCGATGGACCCGGAGCTGGTGGTGGTCGGCGGCTGGGCGGCGGGCATCGACGGGGTCCTCGAACCGCTGCGCCGCGAACTGGAACGGTATTGCCTGCGCCCGCCGAAGGTGGAGCTGTCGCTCCTCGGCGAGGCGGCGGTGGCCACGGGAGCGTTGCGGCTCGCGCTGGACCACGTCGAGGAAGAGCTGTTCGCGGTGGAAAAGACGGTAACGGCCCGCCGCCGCTGGTAGGCCGTCCCGTACGAGCTGTCGGCGGGACGGCCGGGCCACCCGTGAGCGGCGGGCTGTAGCGCCGGCTGCCGGGGAAGCGGACGCCGGCTGCGGGCGCAGGGGCCCGGGGAGGTTCGCCGCGCAGGCGCGGTCGGGCGGCGGCGGGGGCCGGACACCGACGCGAACGCCGGCGGCCCCGGCGCCCCCTCGGCCGCGGCCGGGTCAGGAGGCGGCGCGGGCGGGGGCCGTGATTTCGACCCCCGAGTCGCCGAAGGTCAGGCGGCAGGTGTCCGCGCGGTACGTGGCCACGGAGACGGCTGCCGTTCCCTCGGCGGTGAAGTAGCGGGTGGTCACCAGCAGCACGGGAGCACCGGGGAGCCGGTCCAGCTCCTTGGCGTCATCGGCGCGGGCGGAACCGAGTTCCACGGACCGGTCCTGCCCGTCGAGGGTGAGCCGCTGGAGCTCCCGCAGCACCGCCCGGGCCCGCGCAGGACCGGTCGGGGCGTCGATGGCGGACAGGCCCGGCACGGATCCGGCGGGCACGTACAGCAGCTCGGCAGCGACGGCCTGCCCCTGCGTGACACGGGTCCGGCGCACCGTGTGCACCGGCTGGTCGGCGGCGAAACCCGGCCCGGCGGCCAGCAGCGCCCGTACCGCGGCGGGCGCGACGGCCTCGACCGCGTCCACGGCCTCCCACCCGTCGGCGCTCTCTCCCGGCCAGCTGTGGCCCGTACTGCCGACGGCGACGCCCACCCGGGGCGGGGCGACGGTGGTGCCGACCCCCCGGCGCCGCTGCAGACGGCCTTCCAGCTCCAGCTGCTCCAACGCCTGGCGCAAGGTGGCACGGGCGACTCCGAAGCGGGCCGCGAGCTCCCGCTCGTTGGGCAGCACCTCACCCACGGCGAAGTCCTGGTCCAGCGCCTCGCTGAGAACGGTCTTCAGGTGCCAGTACTTCGGCTCCGGCACCGATTCGAGCTGCGTGGTCCCCACCCTGACTCCTCCTGCAATCGCTGCAACGCCGTATTCCAGCGGCAGTTCCCCACCGCAGCTGCGCACCGCAGTTCCGCGCCTTTGTTTATTAAAGGTTCCTGCACTATCCCTGGCGACGATAGGACGGCGCACCACCTTGGTCAAGACCAATGCTCGCCGCTGCGCCGGGCAGATCGGGCGTATGCGGCACATATGTATCAAGCCGTTCACAGGATGTTCGTGCGAGGGGCGCGAGCGAGGAGGCGTGGGCGAGAGAGCCCGTCACGGCGCCTTGCCCTCGGTACCTACTGAGCGGTAGTCATTACTGACAGCCTGTCTCACACGCGTCCACCCGACGAGGAGCAGCATGACCGCCACGGTCTCCTTCCCCATCGATTCGCGGCACGGCCCGCGCACCGCCACCGTCGCCTACGAGCGCAAGGGCTCCGGCGAACCGCTCCTGCTCCTGCACGGCATCGGCCACCACCACCAGGCCTGGCATCCGGTCACCGACGTCCTGGCCGCCGAGCACGACGTCATCGCCGTCGACCTGCCCGGCTTCGGGCTCTCGGGTCCGCTCCCCCACGGCGTTCCCTACGACCTGGGCACCGTCGCCCCGGCCCTCGGCGCGCTCTGCTCCGCGCTCGGCGTCGAGCGCCCGCACGTCGCGGGGAACTCACTCGGCGGCCTGCTCGCGCTCGAAATGGCCCGTGGCGGCCTCGTCCGCTCGGTCACGGCCCTGTCCCCCGCCGGTTTCTGGTCGCCGGGCGAGCGCCGCTACGCCTTCACCGCCCTTCGCGCCATGCGCGGCGGAGCCCGGGCGCTGCCCCGCCCCGTGCTGGAACGGCTCTCCCTCACCGCCCCCGGCCGGGCGGCCCTCACCGGCAGCATCTACGCCCGCCCGGCGCGCCGCTCTCCCGAGGCCGTGGTCGCCGAGACGCTGGCCCTGCGCGGGGCCACCGGCTTCGAAGAGACGCTGGCCGCAGGCGCCGCCGTCCGGTTCACCGTCGACGTGCCCGGACTGCCCGTCACCATCGCCTGGGGCGACCGCGACCGGCTGCTCCTGCGCCGCCAGGGCGTCCGCGCGAAGCAGGCCATCCCCGGTGCCCGCCTGGTCCGGCTCCCGGGATGCGGCCACGTCCCGATGAACGACGATCCGGCGCTCGTCGCCCGGGTCATCCTCGACACGGCGCGCAGCGCCTCCCCCGCGCGCGCGGAAACGGTGATCAGCTGACGGGTGTTCACCCGCGGTTCGCGTGGGCGACGCGGCCGGGCCGGTGTGCGTCGGCACACTGGTCCGGCCCACCCCCCGCCGGTCCCTGGAGACGCACCATGGCACCCACGCCGCACACCCGACGGTCCCTGCTCGGCAGTTCACTCGCCGTCCCGGTCGGCCTCGCCCTGTCCGGCGCGCTCGCCGCACCGGCGTTCGCCGTCACCGGCAAGGCGCCGGCCCTCGCCCTGTCCGGCCGGCCGAGCGCCCTGTGGGGCGCCCAGTCCGGCGAGATCACCGCCCACTCGGCGACCGTCTGGACGCGCTCCGACCGCCCCGCCCGGATGTGCGTCGAGACGTCCCCGAGCGACTCGTTCCGCTACGGCGTGCGCCGCCACGACGGCCCCTTCCTCGGGCCCGCGACCGACTTCACCGGCATCACCACGCTGCGCGACCTGCCTCCCGGACGCCAGATCCACTACCGCGTGCTGCTCGCCGACCCCGCCGACCCGCGCCGCACGAGCGAGCCGGTCCGCGGCACTTTCCGCACCACCCCCGTCTCGCGCCGCGACGACGTGCGCTTCCTGTGGTCCGGGGACCTCGCCGGTCAGGGCTGGGGGATCAACCCCGACCTCGGCGGGTACCGCGTCTTCGAGGAAATGCGGCTGCGCGACCCCGATTTCGTCCTGTTCAGCGGCGATACGATCTACGCGGACGGCCCGATCCAGGCCTCCGTCGCGCGCCCCGACGGCAGCGTGTGGCGCAACGTCACCACCACGGAGAAGGACAAGGTCGCCGAAACGCTGGCCGAGTTCCGCGGGAACTTCCGCTACAACCTCCTCGATCACAACCTCAGGGAGTTCAACGCCCAGGTGCCGGTGCTCGCCCAGTGGGACGACCACGAGGTGCGCAACAACTGGTACCCGGGCCAGCTCATCGAGGACCCCCGCTACACCGTCAAGGACATCGACACCCTCGCCGCGCGGGCGCGGCAGGCCTTCGGCGAGTACTTCCCCGTCACCGACCTGCGCGGCGGCCGCGCCGAGGGCCGGATGTACCGCGTGATGCGGCACGGCCCGCTGCTCGACGTGTTCGTCCTGGACATGCGCACGTACCGCGACGCCAACTCCCCCGGCACGCAGACCCACGACCCCATCGGCATCCTCGGTGCGGAGCAGCTGGCCTGGCTCAAGCGCGAGCTGTCCCGATCCCGCGCCACCTGGAAGGTGATCGCCGCCGACATGCCGCTGGGCATCGTCGTCCCCGACGGCGCCGCGAACTTCGAGGCGGTCGCCCAGGGCGATCCGGGCGCACCGCTCGGGCGCGAGCTCCAGATCGCCGAACTCCTGCGTCACATCAAGCACCAGCGCATCACCGGCACCCTGTGGCTCACCGCCGACGTCCACTACACGGCCGCCAACCACTACGCGCCGGAGCGGGCGGCCTTCACCGACTTCGCGCCGTTCTGGGAGTTCGTCTCGGGCCCCATCGGCGCGGGCGGCTTCCCGGCCGGGCGGCTCGACGCCACCTTCGGCCCCCGTACGGCGTACGTCCAGTCGGCGCCGGTCGCCAACATGTCCCCGGCGGAGAACCCCCCGTATTACGGAGAGGTGTCCATCGACGGCGGCAGCGGCGAGCTCACCGTCCGCTTGCGCCGCCAGGGAGGCGGCGTACTCTTCACCACGACGCTCCAGCCGGGGCGCGTGGGTCAGCCGTAGCGCACCCCGGGCCCCGCCCCGCCCCCGGCGCAGCCGGGCCCGGACCGGCAGCAAAACCGCCCCGAAACCGGCAGGTCACACGAACCGGTCGAACCGGCCATGGCGGCCAGATCCACCGGATCGACACTTAACCAGTCGGTCACAGATCGTTCGTGATCACGCAACACCCCTGCGCAACAGTGGTGTGCATGACTGACCGTAACCCCGCCTCAGCCCAGCGTCCCCACCGCCACCACTGGCGCCGTGACCTCGTCGAACTGGCCGCCCTGTTCTGCGCCGTGGCGGTCGCCGACGGCATCGCCAATGCCGTCGCCCACGGCCCCCGGGGCCCCGTGCTCCTGGTGGCCTCGGCCGTCGCACTGCTGGTCACAGCGGCGTTCCACACCTGGTGGGCGCGCCGCCACAGCCACGCGCCGCCGCCGGGCACGGACCTCCCCGATCCGGGCGGCCAGGCTGCCGCGCCTTCCCCGGCCACGTCCGCCACGACGGCCGCCGCCCTGTGGCGGATGCGGACGACGGTGCGGGACGAGCCCGGCAGCCTGGCCGCGCTCTGCTCGGCCCTCGCCCGCAACGGCGTCGACATCCTGACCCTCCAGACCCACCCGCTGCCCGAGGGCGGCACCGTCGACGAGTTCCTGCTCCGCGCCCCGCAGCAGCTGCCCTCGTCCGACCTGACCCGGGCCATCGCCGGCGCGGGCGGCCGCAGCACCTGGATCGAGCGCGCCGACGCCCACGACCTGGTCGACACCCCGACCCGGGTCCTGGGCCTGGCCACCCGCACCGCCCTGGACGCCGCCGAACTCCCCCTGGCCCTGCGCCAGTTGCTCGGCCGCTGCACGATCCACTCCATCCCCGCGACCACCCTCGCCGGCCGCCCCAACGCGGGCGTCGACGCCCCGGTCGAGGGGGTCCTGGAGGCGACGGTGATGCGGCTGCGCGACCCCTCGGGCGGCGCCATCACCATCGAGCGCCCCTACCTGCCCTTCACCCCCACCGAGTTCGCCCGCGCGCGGGCCCTGGTCGAACTCGACGCCCGCCTGGGCCCGCGCGTGCCGCGCAGCCAGGACGTACTGACGCTGCCCGAGGGCAACGAGATCACCGTGCGCCGCGCCGACGGCTCCGACCGGGCCGCCGCCCGCGCCATGCACGACCGCTGCTCCGAGCGGACGCTGGGCCTGCGCTACCACGGCCCGGTCGCCGACGCCGACCGCTACCTCGGGCACCTGCTGAGCCCCCGCTTCGGCCGCACCCTCGCCGCCACCACCGCGTCGGGCAAGCTGGTCGCACTCGGCCACCTGCTGTGGGACGGTGACGAGACCGAGGTGGCGCTGCTCATCGAGGACGACTGGCAGCGCCGCGGCATCGGATCCGAGCTGCTGCGCCGCCTCATCGCCCTGGCCGTCGAAGCCGGCTGCGACAGCGTGTACGCCGTCACCCAGGCTTCCAACACCGGCATGGTCGCCGCCATGCGCGGTCTCGGCCTTCCCCTCGACTACCAGATAGAGGAGGGCACCCTGGTGATCACGGCCCGGCTGGACGCGACACCGGTCACCTCGCGGGTCGCGTACGAAATCCCGCGCGAGTCGCCCTCGTACGAGACGCGCAGCCAGGGCTGACCGGCCGCGACGGCACGGTGAGGGGCAGGCGGACCCACGCGATCCGGGTCCGCCTACCCCTGTAAGCAGGCCCAGAGCGAACGCTGATGACGCGGGGAGGTCCTCCGTACGAAGATGGCCGCATGTCAGACTCCCTCCACAGTGACAGCGCCTCCCGGCTTCCCCGCCAGGTCGCAGACGCCTACGTAGACGACCTGATCGCCATCAACCCGGTCATCGGCACCTACCTCGGTGTCGCCGCCAGCTCCGGCAGCCTCCCCGACTACTCTCCGGCCGGCCGCGCGGCCGTCGCCGACCTCGCCCGGGCCACGCTCGCGCGGCTGGACGCCGCCGAGCGGCTGCCCGGCGCGGACTGCGATGCCGAGCGGCGCTGCGGCCGACTGCTGCGTGAGCGGCTGACGGCGGAGCTCGCCGTATACGAGGCCGACGAGGACCTGCGCACCGTCAGCAACATCCACTCCCCGGCGCACGAGGTCCGCGAGGTCTTCACCCTGACCCCGGCCGAGACCGAGGAGGACTGGGCCGCGATCGCCCAGCGGCTGCGCGCGGTTCCCGAGGCCTTCGCCGGCTACCGCGAGAGCCTGACGCTCGGCCTGGAGCGCGGCCTGTACGCCGGCCCCCGCGCCACCGCCACTTTCGTCGGCCAGCTCACCACCTGGGCGGGCCAGGACACCGACGGCGACCGGGACTTCTTCGGCGACTTCGTCGCGGCCGCCCCCGAGGCGCGGCGCTCGGAGCTGGACAAGGCCGCGGCCGGGGCGACGGCAGCCGTCGTGGAACTGCGCGACTGGATGCGCGACGTGTACGCCCCCGCCGTCGAAGGCCGGCCTGACACCGTGGGCCGCGAGCGGTACGCCCGCTGGTCGCGGTACTTCAACGGCACCGACCTCGACCTGGACGAGGCCTACGCGTACGGCTGGGCGGAGTTCCACCGACTGCTGGCCGAGATGAAGGCGGAGGCGGCCAAGATCCTTCCGGGCGCCGGCCCCTGGGAGGCCTTGAAGCACCTCGACGAGCACGGCACCCACATCGAGGGCGTCGAGGAGGTGCAGGCCTGGCTCCAGGGCATCATGGACGAGGCCATCGAGAACCTCGACGGGACCCACTTCGAACTCGCCGAGCGCGTCAAGAAGGTGGAGTCGATGATCGCCCCGGCGGGCGGCGCGGCGGCTCCGTACTACACCAACCCCTCCGAGGACTTCTCGCGTCCGGGCCGCACCTGGCTGCCGACCATGGGCCAGACCCGGTTCGCCGTGTACGACCTGGTCTCCACCTGGTACCACGAGGGGGTTCCGGGTCACCACCTCCAGCTCGCGCAGTGGACGCACGTGGCGGACCGGCTCTCCCGCTACCAGGCCAGCGTCGGCATGGTCAGTGCGAACGTCGAGGGCTGGGCCCTGTACGCCGAGCGCCTGATGGACGAGCTCGGCTACCTGCGGGACGCCGAACAGCGGCTGGGCTACCTGGACTGCCAGATGATGCGCGCCGCGCGGGTCATCGTGGACATCGGCATGCACCTGGGCCTGCACATCCCGGCGGACTCGCCGTTCCACCCGGGCGAGCGCTGGACGGTGGAGCTGGCCCAGGAGTTCTTCGGCCTGCACAGCGGCCGGCCGGCGGACTTCATCGAGAGCGAGCTGACGCGCTACCTGTCGATGCCGGGTCAGGCGATCGGCTACAAGCTGGGCGAGCGCGCCTGGCTGCTGGGCCGGGACAACGCGCGCGCGGCGCACGGCGACTCCTTCGACTTGAAGGCGTGGCACATGGCGGCGCTGTCCCAGGGTTCGCTGGGTCTGGACGACCTGGTGGACGAGCTGTCGAAGCTCTGACCTGAGCCGGCCGGGCCGGACTGGCCGCTCGCCTCCCCGCGGGGCGAACGGCCCGCCGCTCCGGCCGGAGCGGGCTTCGGCTGCGCAGACCGGCCAGGACCGGACGGCGGGCTCAGCAGCCGCAGTCGTCGGAGTCCGTTGGCGCGGTCAGCGGGTCGGCTCCGGCGCGCTGCTCGCTGCCCTGCCAGGTCTCGACCTCGAAGCCCTCGCGGATCCAGTACTCGATGCCGCCGAGCATCTCCTTGACCCTGAATCCCAGTTCGGCGAGGGCCAGGGCGGAGCGGGTCGCTCCGTTGCAGCCGGGGCCCCAGCAGTACGTCACCACCGGGACGTCCTTGTCCAGGAGCCGCTCGGCCTGCTCGGGGACGAGCGCGGTGGGCAGGTGGATCGCGCCGGGCACGTGGGCCTGGTCCCAGGAGGGCGTGGAGCGGGAGTCGACGAGCTGGAAGCCCAGTTCGGCGCCCTGCTCCCGGTGGGCCTTGAAGGCGGCGGCGACGTCGGACACGTCCGCGTGGAAGGCGAGGCTCGCCGAGAAGTAGGCGGCCGCCGCGGCCGGACTGGCCGGGGGCACCCGGAGCACGGGGTTGGCGGGGGCGGCAGGGGTTGCGGTGGCGGCGGGCTGGGCTTGGGTCGTCGTCGTCATGGCTCAAAACCTACGAGGTGCGCGGCGGTCCCGGAAGTGGCCTTCCCCGGCCTCCACCGTGTTCCACCGGGGAATCCCCTGCTATACCTGCCGGATGAGCGACTATTCCCCGGACGCCACCGACTGGCGGATCTTGCAGGCCCTCCAGGCCGACGGCCGCGCCAGTTTCGCGGACCTGGCCCGTACCGTCTCCATGTCCGCGAGCGCCGTCACCGAACGCGTACGGCGGATGGAGGAGGCCGGCGTCATCACGGGCTACACCGCGGTGGTGGACCCGGAGAAGCTCGGCAAGTCCATCCTCGCGCTGACCCGGCTGCGCTACCCGCACGGCAACTACAAGCCGTTCCACGACCTCTTGGAGGCGACCCCCGAGATCCTGGAGGCGCACCACGTGACGGGCGACGACTGCTTCGTGCTCAAGGTCGCCGCGCGCTCGATGTCGCACCTCGAGGAGGTCGCCGGCCGGATCTCCGGTCTCGGCGCGGTCACCACCAGCATCGTCTACTCCTCGCCGCTCCCCCGCAGGCCACTGAGTCCGTGAGGACCGGCCTGCGGTTCAGCCCGCCGGGCTCCCCACCCGGTGGCGCACCACCGAGCCGCCGCGCTGCTTGACGATCTCCAGCTGGGCCTGGACCCGGGTCCGCAGGTCGGCGACGTGGCTCACGATGCCGACGCTGCGGTCCCGTTCGCGCAGGGAGTCCAGTACGTCGAGCACCTCGTCCAGGGCCTGGTCGTCGAGGCTGCCGAAGCCCTCGTCGATGAAGAGGGTGTCGAGGCGCATGCCGCCCGCCTCGTCGGTCACCACGTCGGCCAGTCCCAGGGCGAGCGCGAGCGAGGCGAAGAAGGTCTCGCCGCCGGACAGGGTGGCGGTGTCCCTCTCGCTGCCCGTCCAGGCGTCCACGACGTGCAGGCCGAGGCCCGACCGGCCCCGCCCGCTCGCCCGCGCGTCGGAGTGGACCAGGGTGTAGCGGCCGCCGGACATGCGCAGCAGCCGTACCGTCGCCGCGGCCGCGACCTGCTCCAGGCGCGCCGCCAGTACGTACGACTCCAGCCGCATCTTGCGCTCGTTGTCGGCGGAGGTGCCCGCGGTGAGCCCCGCCATCCGGGCGACCCGGTCGTACTCCTCGCGCAACGGGCCCAGGGCGCGCAGTTCCTGCTCCGCGCGCTGCGAGAGCCGGTCCAGCTCGGCGCAGCTCACTCGGGCGGCGTCGACGGCCGAGCCGGCCTCCCGCAGTTTCGCCGCGGCCGCGGCCGCGCACTCCTCGGCAGCCTGCGGGTCGGCGGGCGCCAGCGCGGCCGCCGCCGTGGTGTCGTGCTCGGCGTGCCGGTCCGCCAGCATGGCTTCCTCGGCCTGCCAGGCGTCCAACCGGTGCTGGAGCGCGGTGCGTTCGTACTCCGGCAGCACCGCGTCGGCCGCCGCGCCGATGGTGTCGAACCCGGCCTTGAACGCGGCGTCGGCCAGCTGGTCGTCGGCCTCCTTGAGCCGGGCGGCGGTGGCGTCGGCGCGGCGCAGTGCGGCGGCGGCCGCGGTGACGATCCGGACCCGGTCCTCCAGCACCCTGGCGCGGGCCGCCACACTGGGCGCGTCCCCCCGTACGAGGGCCAGCTCGGCCTCCAGCGCGGCCCGTTCCCGGTCCAGGGCCTCGCGCCGCGAGGCCCTGGCGGCGGTCCGGCGTTCGGCGTCGAGCCGGTCGGCGCTGCGCGCGGCGTACTCGCGCTCGGCGCGGGCCAGCCGCTCCCGGGCGGTGTGCAGTCCGGCCGCGTCCGCGTGGGCGGCGGCGTGGCGGGCGCTCAGGTCCGAGGTGAGCGCGAGGAGTTCGGCGGTGGTGGCGTCCCCGGCGGCGGCCGCGGCTTCGGCTTCGGCCTCCCGCACCGCGGCCAGCTTCCGTTCGGCGGCGCCCCGCCGCTCCTCGGCCTGCTCGAAGCGGGCGTGGGCGGCGTCTTCGGCAGCCCGGTCGACGTGCCCGGGGGCGGGACGCGCGGGATGCGGGTGCTGCGCCGACCCGCACACCTTGCAGGGCTCCCCCGCCACCAGGGCGGCGGCCAGTTCGGCGGCGATCCCGCTGAGCCGGGCCTCCTTCAGCTCCAGCCAGCTCTCCCGCGCGGCGGCGGACTCCTCGCGCAGCCGCAGCAGTGCGGCGTCGGCGACTTCGGCTTCGGCGACGAGTGCGTCGCGCCGCCGGGCGGCGTTCAGGTGGAGCCGGGCGGGCTCGAGCCGGGCGGCGAGCTGCTCGGCGAGAGTGGCGGCCTGCTGCGCGGCTTCCACGCGGCCGGCCAGTTCCGTCCGGGTGCCCTCCCAGCGGGCGAGCCACTCGGCGGACTCCTGGCGCTGCTCCTCGTCGTCCCGGGACTCCCGGTCCAGCGTGGCCCGCTCGCGGCCGATCGCGGCGCTGCGCTGCTCGGCCCGCTGGGCGGCTGCGACCGCGCCGAGTTCCCCGCGCAGCCGCTGCTCGGTGGCGGCGAGCTGCTCTGCTCCGGCTTCGGCGAGGGCGGCCGGGAGTTCGGCCAGGGCGAGCGTCTGCGCGTGGGCGGCGGTCAGGTGCGCCGCGGCGGCTGCCCCGCGCAGTTCCAGGGCGGGGGCCACGAGGGCGCCCCGGCGGGCCCGGTCGAGCAGGGCGCGCACCCGCTCCCGTTCGGGCCCGGCGGCTTCGAGCAGGGCGGCCCGGCGGGCGGTCTCCGCGTGGCGGCGCTGCAACCGGTCGAGCTCCCGCGCCTCCTCGGCGGCCCGCCGGGCAGCCGCGTACCGGCTCTCCACGGCGGCCAGCGCGTACTCCGCGACGGTGAGCCGCTCCCGGGCGGCGCAGCGCGCGACCGCCGCCCAGGCGCGGACGGCCTCGGCGAGGCCGGGCTCGCCCGGCTGGTGGCGGGGCAGCGGCCAGGCGCGCAGGTCGGCGCTGTCCCCGGCGGCCTGGGCGATGCGCTGGGCGACGCCGAGCACCTTCTCGTCGCCGGCGCGCACCTTGGCCTCGGCCGCCCGGCGCCGCTCTGCCAGCAGGGTCTCGACGGCGGCGAAGCGGCGGGTGTCGAAGAGCCGCCCGAGGAGCCGCCCGCGGGCTTCGGCGCCGGCGCGCAGGAACTGGGCGAACTCACCCTGCGGCAACAGCACCACCTGGCAGAACTGTTCTCGGCTCATGCCGAGCAGTTGCTCGATCTCCTCGCCGATCTCCTGGTGGGAGCGACTGAGCCCCTTCCAGGCACCGTCTACGCGTTCGCGGAGCCGGCTCTGGGCCCGGTCCCTGGTCGTGCCGCTGCCGCGCTTCTTGGGCCGGTCCTGCTCGGGCCGCCGGGTGATCTCCAGGCGGCGTCCGCCGATGGTGAGTTCGAGGGTGACTTCGGTCGCGGTGCCGGGGGCGGCGTGGTCGCTGCGCAGACTGGTGATGTGGGGGAGGCGGGAGCCGGGCACGGCTCCGTAGAGCGCGAAGCAGACGGCGTCGAGGACGGAGGTCTTGCCGGCGCCGGTGGGTCCGTGGAGCAGGAAGATCCCGGCGCCGGAGAGGGCGTCGAAGTCGATCTCCTGCGGCTCGGCGAACGGCCCGAAGGCGGTCACCTCGAGCCGGTGCAGCCTCATCGGAGGGTCTCCCGGCTCACGGCCTGGGTGCGCACGTCGTCGAAGGCGCCGCGCAGCACGGCCCGTTCGGCGTCGTCGGCGTGGCCGCCCCCGCGGACGTGCGCGACGAAGTCCTCGGCGATCTCCTGGTCGGTGCGGCCCCTCAGGCGCTGCGCGTAAGAGGCAGCGCCGTCGTCCTCACGGCCCTCGGGGTCGAAGGCGAGGCTGAGGACGTGCGGGAAGCGGGCGGCGAGGCGGGCCATGGGGTCCTGGGGGCGGACGGGGTCGGTGAGGGTGGCTTCGATCCAGCGGTCCTCGTGGGCATCGAGGGCCGGATCGTCCAGCAGCTCCTCCAGCCGCCCGCGCAGACGCCCGAGGGCGCGCGGAACGGGGGTGTCGATGCGCTCGGCGGTGACGAGTTCACCGTCCGCCCCGAGTTCGATCAGCCACATCGTCTTGCGGTGGTCGGTCTCGGAGAAGGAGTAGGCGAGCGGGGAACCCGAGTAGCGCACCCGTTCGTTGATCTTCTGGCAGCCGTGGAGGTGGCCGAGCGCGGCGTAGTCGATCCCGTCGAAGACGGCGGCGGGTACGGCTTCCACTCCTCCGACGGTGATGTCGCGCTCGCTGTCGCTGGCCTGCCCGCCGGTGACGAAGGCGTGGGCGAGGACGACGGAGCGCGTTCCGGGCGGCCGGCCCGCGAGGTCGGCGCGCACCCGGTCCATGGCCGCGCCCAGCACCGCCTCGTGGCTGACCTTCGGCGCGCCGAGGGCCTCCTTCACCAGGGCCGGCTCCAAGTAGGGCAGCCCGTACAACGCCACATCACCGTGTACGTCGGCCAGCACCACGGGGTCCGAACAGCCGGCCGGATCGGTCCTGAGGAATATCCCGGCCCCTTCGATCAACTTGGCCCCGACCCCCAGACGGGGCGCGGAGTCGTGGTTCCCGGAGATCATCACCGTGGGCACGCCGAGCCCGGCGAGCCGGTGCAGGGCGCGGTCGTACAGCTCGACGGCGGGCAGCGGGGGCACGGCCCGGTCGTAGACGTCCCCGGCGACGAGGACGGCGTCGACCCGGTGTTCCTCCACGGTCGCGACGAGGTGGTCGATGAACGCGGCCTGGGCGCCGAGCATGTTGACGCGGTGGAAGGACCGCCCGAGGTGCCAGTCCGAGGTGTGCAGAAACTTCACTCGCCGGCCTCGCCGCGCATGCCCGTCCCCCTGGTCGTCCTCCGGCCCACTGCCCCCACTACGCTAACCCGTCGCCGGGGCCGTCACGGCCGCTCCGGCAAGACCGGGTCGGTGCGCTCAGGGTGCGTACGTCTCTCCGCCGAGGGTGAGGGTGGCGCTGCCCGCGGTGCTGTCGGCCAGCCAGGCCTCGAAGGCGGGGAGGTCGGCTTCCGGGAGGGCGACCTCGATCTCCACGGCGGAGCCGTAGCGCAGGTCGACGACGGTGCGGCCGGTGGAGCGCAGGTCGTTCTGGGTCTTGCCGGCCCGCTGGTGGTCGACGGTGACGGTGGCCAGCCGGTAGCGGCGGCGGGTGACGGTGCCGAGCGCGTCCAGTGCTTCGCCGACGACCCCTCCGTAGGCCCTGATCAACCCGCCCGCGCCGAGCTTGACACCGCCGTAGTAGCGGGTGACGACGGCGACGGCGTACCGGACGTCGCGCCGCGTCAGCATCTGCAGCATCGGTACCCCGGCGGTGCCGCCGGGCTCGCCGTCGTCACTGGCCTTCTGGATCGAGGCGTCGGCGCCGATCACGTAGGCGAAGCAGTTGTGGGTGGCGGTGGGGTGCTCCTTGCGGATGCGCGCGATGAACTCCTGCGCCTCCTGCTCCGTCGCGGCGGGCGCGAGCGAGCACAGGAACCGCGAGCGGTTGATCTCCGCCTCGTGCACGCCCTCCCGGGCGACCGTCACGTACTGGTCTGCCTTCACCGCTCCACCCTAAGCGGTGGCCGAGAACCGGCCGACCAGCCTCTGCCGGGCGGCCGGGCGGCCGAAATGCGCCCGCCAATCGGGCGATCTACGGTGAACGCATCCGGCCCCACCGAACGCGGGAAGGGGAAATCCATGTTTTTGCTTCCCGGCAAGGACACGACGCGCGGCGGAACGACACGCGGCGGAATGTGGCGGCGGCGGCTGCTCCTGGTCGCGCCGGCGGCCCTGGTGGCTTCCCTAGCGGTATTGCCGATCGGCGGTTGCGTTCCGGCTGTCGCGCAGGCCCACGCCGCCGCGCAGGTCACGGTCCCGGACGCCAGGACGGTTGCGGCCCGGCCCGATGACGAGCAGCTCGCCGTCGACACCCTCGACGAAGTGACACGGGGCGATTTCACCGCCGTCTCGGCCCGCTTCGACGAGGCCCTTCGCGGACAAGCCACTCCGGAGTTCCTCGCGAACTCCTGGAACGACTACCAGAAGACGTTCGGTCGCTTCGAGTCGCACGGGGACCCGAAACAGGTCGCGTCCGGCAATGGGAACGTGGTCGACGTCCCGCTGCACATGGCGAAGCGGCCCGGGGATTTCCGCGTCACTTTCAATACGGAGGGACAGATCGTGGGCCTGTTCTTCCTCCGCACGGGAGTTCCGGTCCCGTAGCGGGGGAATCGGATGCGCGCGCTCTCCGTTGATCCCTTCGCGCGGGCCGTCACGAGCCGGTCCGGCGGGCGACAGGAGGCGGTGCGCGTGTACGGCGACCAGGAGACCATCCGCAGGATCCTCACCGAGACCGGTGACACCTGGGCGGTGGTGGGCCTGTCCAACAACGAGGGGCGGGCGGCCTACGGGGTGGCGCGGGTGCTCCAGCGGTTCGGGAAGCGGGTGGTTCCCGTACATCCCAAGGCGGAGACGGTGCACGGCGAGCCCGGGTACGCGTCGCTGGCGGACATCCCGTTCCCGGTGGACGTGGTCGACGTCTTCGTCAACAGCACCCTCGCCGGTGCGGTCGCCGACGAGGCGGTGGCGGTCGGGGCGAGCGCCGTCTGGTTCCAGCTGGGGGTGGTCGACGAGGCCGCCTGGGCCCGGACGCGCGAGGCGGGTCTGCTGATGGTGATGGACCGTTGCCCCGCCATCGAGATCCCCGCCCTGTAGCGAGGGCCGTCAGTGGGACAGCGCCGGCTCGTGCCCGCTGACCGGCGGGATCGAGACCGCCATCGTCATCTCCATCGGCTCCGCGCCGTCGTTGCGGTATTCGTGTGGGACGTTCGCCTCGAAGGAGACGGCCCCGCCCTGTGGCACCTCGTAGGGGTCGCCGTCGACGGTGAGGGTGAGCCGTCCGGCCGTGACGTGCAGCATCTCCAGGGTCCCTGCCGGATGCGGGTCCGATGCCGTGCCCTGGCCGGGCTCCAGCCGGTACGCCCACACCTCCAGCGGGCCGCGCCGGTCGTCGCCGAGCAGCATGGTCGCGCCGCTGCCCTCGGCCGTTGACCACATCCGGACCCCCTGACCGGGCTCCACCAGGTGCACCCGCGGGCCGCGGTCGCGGTCCAGCAGGGTGGTGATGCTGACACCGAGGGCGTCGGCCAGCTTGACGGTGGTGCCGACGCTGGGGTTCGTCCGGGCCTGCTCGATCTGGATGATCATCCCGCGGCTCACGCCCGACCGCGCCGCCAGTGCTTCGAGGGTGAAACCGCGTTCACCGCGCCAGCGCCGGAGGTTGCGTCCGAGCGCCTGAGTGAGCTGTTCCAGGTCCGACACCATTCCCCCAGCTTCGGCGTCCAGCACGTAGAGTCCAATATTTTGGATCGCACGGTCCAGCACGATGAACCACGATGTGGTGTACTGGACGCTGCACCCCACCGTTCAAGACACTGTACTGCGAGGTCCCCGCATGACCGTCCTCTTCGCCTTGGCGACAGCCGTGCTGTGGGGTCTTGCCGACTTCGGCGGCGGGCTGCTGACGCGCCGCATACCGGCGCTGACGGTGGTGGTGGTCTCACAGGTGGTCGCCGTCGTGGTGCTCGGTTCGGTGGTCCTCGCCACCGGCGCCTGGCGGGAGGCGGGGCCGCAGCTGTGGTTCGCGGTCGCCGCCGGACTCGTCGGGCCGGTCGCGATGCTCAGCTTCTACAAGGCGCTGGCCCTCGGCCCGATGGGCGTGGTCTCCCCGCTCGGCTCGCTCGGCGTGATCGTCCCCGTCGGAGCCGGGCTGGCGCTGGGCGAGCGCCCGGGCCCCGGCCAGTTCGCCGGGATCGCGGTGGCCGTCGTCGGCATCGTCCTGGCCGGCGGCCCGGAACTGCGAGGAGCGCCCGTACAACGCCGGGCCGTCCTGCTCACCCTGGTCGCGGCCTTCGGCTTCGGCGCGGTGATGGCCCTGATCTCGCAGGCCTCGCACACGGTCGCCGGGCTCTTCCTGGCCCTGTTCGTGCAGCGCGTGACCAATGTGGCCGCGGGCGGCGCGGCCCTGTGGGTGCAGGTGCGACGGGGAACGCCCGCCCTGCCGGAGGGCGGCGGCGCGCGGCTCCTGTGGGGGCTCCTGCCGGCGCTGGCCTTCGTGGGCCTCGCGGACGTCGCGGCGAACGGCACGTACTCGGTGGCCGCGCAGAGCGGCCCGGTCACGGTGGCCGCCGTGCTCTCCTCGCTCTACCCGGTGATCACCGCGCTCGCCGCCTTCGCCGTCCTCAAGGAGCGGCTGCGTACGGTCCAAGCCGCCGGAGCGGGGCTCGCCCTCGCGGGCACCGTCCTGCTCGCGGCCGGTTAGGCCCGCTCCGGGCTGAGCCGTCCGGTCTCCTCCTCCGCCGCCAGGGCGGCCAGGCCGCGCAGTTGCTCCGGCGTGATGCCGTCGGCGATCGGGACCGGCGCCGGGGTGCGCAGGGGCGGCTGCCAGCCCGTCTCGGGCTCCCACCGCCGCACGATGCGCGCCGGGGCCCCCGCCACCACCGCGTGGTCGGGCACCTCGCCCCGTACGACGGCCCCCGCCGCCACGACCACGTTGCGGCCCAGCCTCGCCCCGGGCAGGATCACCGCCCCGGTGCCCAGCCAGCAGCCCGGGCCGATCTCCACCGGCGAGCTGCGGGGCCACTGCCTGCCGACCGGCTCGTTCGGGTCGTCGTAACTGTGGTTGGTGGAAGTGATGTACACGCCCGGCCCGCAGAAGGTGTCGTCGCCGATGCTGATCCGGGTGTCGGCTATGACGTGGCTGCCGCGGCCGAGGACCACCCCGTTGCCGAGCACGAGCACCGGGTCCGGGCCGAGGTCCAGGTCCGGCATCATCCCGGCCGTCAGGGTGACCTGCTCGGCGATGATGCAGTGCTCGCCGAGCCGGATCCACCGCTCGCCGAAGACGGTGCCCTGCGGGAAGGCGAGCCGGGTGCCGTGGCCGATGGCGCCGAAGCGCAGCCGTCCGGGCGTCTCGGCGGTGACGGCCCCGGCCCTTTGCATCCAGCGCCACCCGGCATGGACAGCGCGGTTGGCCACGCGGCGGCGCAGGGATGAGAACGTGTTCTGGTTCTTCGGCACCGGGCAACCGTAGCGTGCCGCGCGCCGGAACCGCGCCGTGATCTGCACCCCATCGCCGGGGGCCGTGGACGGGTGTCCTACCGTGCTGTGAGCGCGGCACCGGTGGAGAACACAGAACGAGGGAAGAGAACATGACACAGCAGGCGGCCCCGGCACTCGTGGCGGGCGTGGGCGGCAAGCAGCCGGTCGTCGACCCGTCGGCCTTCACCGCACCCACTTCCGTGGTGGTGGGCGACGTCACTCTCGGCGCCCGCTCCAGCGTCTGGTATTCGGCGGTGCTGCGCGCCGACTGCGGTCCGATCTCCCTGGGCGCGGACAGCAACGTGCAGGACAACTGCACCCTCCACGTGGACCCGGGCTTCCCCGTCACCATCGGCGAGCGCGTCTCCATCGGCCACAACGCCGTCGTGCACGGCTGCACCGTCGAGGACGACTGCCTGATCGGCATGGGCGCGACGGTGCTGAACGGCGCGGTGATCGGCGCGGGTTCACTGGTGGCGGCGCAGGCGCTGGTCCCGCAGGGCATGGTGGTCCCGCCCGGCTCGCTGGTCGCCGGGGTTCCCGCCAAGGTGCGGCGGGAGCTGACGGAGGAGGAGCGCGAGGGCATCCGCGTCAACGCCGTGATGTACACCGGTCTCGCCGACCAGCACCGCGCCTCGGTGGGCCCGCAGGAGTAGGTCCCCGGGGAGTGCCGGGGGCCGGTCTCAGTCCGAGACCGCCGCCGGCGCCGGGGCGGGCGCGGACTCGCTCTCGCGCGCCGCGGCGGCCGCCTTGCGCATCCGCGCGCGCAGTACGAGGGTCACCGCGAGGCCGATCAGCAGGGCCGCCACCAGCGCCAGCCACGAGAACCGCTTGAGCCACGGCTCGGCGACGACGCCGACCGTGTAGATGACGGCGGTCGTACCGCCCGCCCAGAGGATCCCGCCGAGCACGTTGGCGATCAGGAACTTCCAGTACGGCATGCGCAGCACGCCCGCCAGCGGTCCGGCGAAGATCCGCAGCAGGGCCACGAACCGCCCGAAGAAGACGGCCCACATGCCCCACTTCTCGAAGGAGCGTTCCGCCAGCGCCACGTGCTGCGGTCCGAAGTGCTTGGGGAAGCGCCGGCCGAGCCGCTCCAGCAGCGGCTTGCCGCCCCGCCGCCCGATCGCGTAGCCGATGGAGTCGCCGACGATGGCGCCCGCGATGGCGCACGCGCCCAGCACCACCGGGTCGATGTGCCCCTGCTGTGACGCCAGCAGGGCGGCGCTGACCAGGATGATCTCGCCGGGCAGCGGAACGCCCAGGCTCTCCAGCCCGATGACCAGCCCCACGAGGAGATAGACGCTGACCGCCGGGATCGTCTCCAGCCATTCCTGGATGTGCACCGGTACGTCCTCCAGAGTCGTCTCCGGCGCGCCCCCTGTGACACGCCGAACAAGCAGCCTATCGGCTCGCCACGACGGCCTTCCCCCTCAGCAGCGGTTGCCGGGACGAACGGCCGGCACACATCTCGCGCGGGCCGGTACCCCGTACCGGCCGCTCCAGCGCCCACCGGCCTCCCGGCCTGCCCCCTCGGCCACGCCTCGGCGACGCAGCTCGCCACCCGGGCACGCGCAGCGCGGAACGGGAGCGGCCCGCGCCGGACCGCTCCCCCGCCCGCGCCGGCCCGCGGCCCACAGGCCGCCGCCCGGACGCGCCACCGGCGCCCCGGGTGCAGCCCTGCGGAGGCTGCCGCGCGCTGCCCAGTGCTGTGGCCGGGAAGGTCTGCCGGCCACAGCACTAGGCGTTGGGACGCAGCGTCCAGACCACCGTCATCTCGCCGGTCACGGCCTCGTCCTCGCGCTGGATGGCGATGGTGACGGGGAACTCGGGGCGGCCGCCCGCGTCGAGTTCCGCGATGACCTCGGCGGCCGGGCGGCCGAGGGTGGCGGTGGCGGTGACGACGCCCTTGGCGAGCTTCTTGTAGCCGATCTCGGCCTTGACGGCGAGCGGCACGGCGCGCGAGAGCTGGTCCCCGAACGCGGCGAGCACGATGGCGCCGCTCGCGGACTCGGCGAGGGTGAACATCGCGCCCGCGTGCGGACCGCCGACGTGGTTGTGGAAGTCGGGCTGGTCGGGCAGCCGGACGACGGCGCGCTCGGGGGTCGTCTCCAGGAACTGGAGGTTCAGGGTGCGGGCCATCGGCACGGTCGCGGCGAGCAGTTCGCCCACGTTCATCTGTTCTGCGCTCATGGCAGGCGATGTTACCCACGAGTAAGGCAGCTTGGCCAGACCGGACGAGGGGGCGGCCGTGGCCACCGCCGCCCCCTCCCACTATCGTTACCGGCCATGTGGCCAGGACAGCAGCAGCCGCCCGGGGGACAGCCGAACCCCCAGGACGCGCAACAGAACCCGTACCAGCAGCAGCCGGGACAGCCGAACCCGTACCAGCAGCAGCCGCAACCGGGATTCGGTGAGCCGCAGCCCGGTTACGGATACCCGCAGGCGGGCCACCAGACGCCGCCGGCCGCCCAGCCGTGGGCCCAGCCCCAGACGGTGACCCAGTCGGCGGCCCGCGCCAGGAGCCCGTACTCCACGAAGACGGTGGCCATCGTCGCCGCCGCCGCGGTGGTCGTGACCGCGGCCGTCACCGGGACCTTCGTCCTCACCCGGGACAAGAAGACCGTCCAGGCCAACGACAAGCCGGTCGCCGCCTCCTCGCCCCCCGCCAGTTCGGCGGCCCCGCCCGCCCCGACCGGGAACCCGCGCGCCGGCGGGGACGTCAAGCCGGTGATCCCGGGCTGGAAGGTCGTCATCAACCCGCTGCACGGCACCGCCTTCGACGTACCGCCGGACTGGACCGTCGCCAGCTCGGGCCTGAGCAGCGGCTTCGAGGACGCGAAGAAGGGTGACGGCTCCCCGCTCGTCACCATGACGGCACCCGCCTTCTACAAGCAGGACTGGTGCAAGGTCGACTCCAACAAGGACGGCAAGGAGGAGACGACCGAGCTGGCCGGGACCGGCGCAAAGGGCGCGCAGGGCGCCAAGGACACCGCCGAGGCCGCGCGGATCGCCGCCGAGAACTGGGTGTACGCCGCGTACGCCCAGGACTCCCCGAACCCGAAGGAGACGGTCAAGTCCACGGACTCCAAGGACTTCACGACCCTCTCCGGCCTCAAGGGCAGCTTCTCCACGGCCACCGCCACCGGCCTGCCGAAGAAGACCAAGTGCGACTCGGACGGCAAGAGCATCGCCTTCGCCTACAAGATCGCCAACGGTGACTTCGCCGTCTGGGTGCTCTACGCGGCCGCGGGCGTCCCCGGCGAGGTCTCCAAGGAGACGTACGAGAAGATCATGAGCTCCGTCCGCCTCACCGGCAGCTGACCTCCGCCACCCCCCGCCCCCGGGCCGGCAATCCGTTTGGTTTCCCGGCCCGGGGCGGGTGATAGTCCCTGGGTGAGTTCTCCCCCCGCCGCCCCGTCCCGCACATCCGCCCGCCGCAGGCCCGCATGGGCCGGCCGCAACTACACCCTGCTGACGGGTGCCGCCGTCGTCACCAACCTCGGCAGCCACGGGGCGCTCATCGCCGCCGCCTTCGCGGTCCTCGACGCCGGTGGGAGCGCGGGCGACGTCGGCCTGGTGGCCGCGGCCCGCACCCTGCCGCTCGTCCTCTTCCTGCTGATCGGCGGCGCGCTGGCCGACCGGCTGCCGAGACACCGGGTGATGGTCGCGGCCAACGCCCTCAACTGCCTTTCCCAAGCCGCCTTCGCCGCGCTCGTACTGTCCGGTGACCCGCGGCTGTGGCAGATGATGCTGCTCACCGCGCTCTGCGGCACGGGTACCGCCTTCTTCAACCCGGCCGCCGAGGGAATGCTGCTGTCGAGCGTTTCGGGTGAGCACTCGAACCGCGCCTTCGCCCTGTTCCGAATGGCGATGAACGGCGCGGGCATCGGCGGCGCGGCCCTGGGCGGAGCCATGATCGCCGCGATCGGCCCGGGCTGGGTACTGGCACTGGACGCCGCGGCCTTCGCCGTCGCAGGTGCGCTGCGGGCCTTCCTGCGCGTCGGCCACATCGCCGAGCGGGCTCCCGGCGGAGGTCTGCTGGCCGATCTGCGGGAGGGCTGGGACGAGTTCAGGAGCCGCTCCTGGCTGTGGCGGATCGTGCTCCAGTTCTCGGTGGTCGTCGCCGTCGTGGGCGCGGCGGAGGCGGTGTACGGGCCGCTGGTCGCCCGGGACCGGCTGGGCGGACCCGCTCCCTGGGGCGTGGCCCTGGCCTTCTTCGGCGTGGGCACGATCGGCGGGGCGATCCTGATGACCGTGTGGAAGCCGCGCCGGCTGCTGCTGGTCGGCACGCTGTGCGTGTTCCCGATGGCCCTGCCGTCGGCGGCGCTGGCGGTGCCGCTGGCGACCTGGGGACTGTGCGCGGTGATGCTGGTCAGCGGTGTGGCCATCGAGGTGTTCGGCGTGAACTGGATGACGGCCCTGCACCAGGAGATACCGGAGGACAAGTTCTCCCGCGTCTCGGCGTACGACTGGTTCGGCTCGGTGTCGATGGTCCCGCTGGCCACCGCCCTGGCCGGCCCGGCGGAGACGGCCTTCGGCCGCACGCAGGCGCTGTGGGGCTGCGCGACGCTCGTGGTCGTGGCCACCGCCGTGGTCCTCGCCGCCCCGGACGTCCGCCGCCTGAACCGCCGCCCGGCCGCGTCCCCGTCTCCCGGCCCGTCCGCCGCCCCTTCCCCGGCGGCCGAGCCCGCCGCGGTGTGAAGCCGGGCCCGCAGGACGTCGTCAGCCGACGCTGAACGCCCCCGCCGGGGGTTCCGGCGACGCAACGGCCTGCGCGTCGCGCACCGCGGCCGCGCCCCGCGCCAGCCGGGCCAGGGCCGCGCCCGTCTCCACCCGGGCCGGGAACGCGTCGGCCGCGCAACGCCGGGCCAGTGCGGCCACCGGCAGCTCCCGGTCCGAGGCGACGAGCACCGCGTTGCCGAACCTGCGGCCCCGCAGCACCCCCGGCTCCGCGATCAGCGCCAGCTCCGCGAACACGGCCCCGAAGTTCGCCAACTGCCCCCGCAGGAAGCCGAACGGGGCCCCGTCCGCCAGGTTCGCCACGTACAGCCCGCCGGGCCGCAGCACCCGCGCCGCCTCCCGCGCGTATTCAAGCGAGGTCAGCTGGGCCGGGACCCGCGAGCCTCCGAAGACGTCGGCGACCACCACATCGGCACTCGCCCCGGGCGCGGCCTCCAGCCACGCCCGCGCATCGGCGGCGTGCACCGTGACCCCGGATCCCTCGCCCCACGGCAGGTGCTCCGCCACCAGCTCCACCAGGCCCGCGTCGAACTCCACCACCTGCTGGCGGGAGCCCGGCCGGGTCGCGGCGGCATACCTGGGGAGGGTCAGGGCGCCCCCGCCGAGGTGCAGCAGGTCCAGCGGCGTCCCCGGCTCCGCCGCGCAGTCCAGTACGTGTGCGAGGCGGCGTACGTACTCGAACTCCAGGTGCTCCGGCTCGTCGAGGTCGACGTACGACTGCGGCGCCCCGTCGACGGTCAGCAGCCAGGCCCGCTCCCGGTCCACGTCCGGCATCAGCTTGGCGGTGCCCTGGCCCACGTCCCGGACCACCGGGATCTGCTCGTCGTTCACGACACCATTGTCACGCCGACCAGACGCGCGCGGCCTCCGCCGCGTGCGCCGCCGCCTGGGCCAGCCCGGCCCGGGCGGCCGGGTCGCGCCGCGCCGGGTCCAGGACGTTGCGCCCGAAGGTCTTGCGGGCCTCGGCGGACGGAGTGATCAACAGGACCTGCGCCCCGGCCTTGCGCAGCTGCGCGGCCTGTACCGCGGGCGAGGGGATCAGCTTCGTACCGAGCGCCACCGGCGCGATGATCACGACCCGCTCGTAGTCGGCGGCCAGGTCCGCGTTGGTCGCGGAGCGGATGCCGCCGTCGATGAACCGCCGGCCGTCCACCGTCGCGGGCGGCCACACCCCCGGCACCGCGCAGCTCGCCGCGACCGCGTCCAGCAGTCCGGCCCCGCTCTCCCGGTCGAAGGCCTTCAGCTCGCCGGTCAGGGCGTCCACGGCGGTGACGACCAGTCGCCGCTCGGGCCACTCGCCGGAAACCAGCCGGGCTTTGAGCACCTCCCGCCGGTCCGCCTCGGGCACGGTGTCGGCTGCCAGCGCGAAAGCGCCGACCCGCCGGCGGTAGGACGCGCCGTCCCGGGAGCGCAGCATCGCGACGGCGTACCGCGCGAAGGTGCCGGCCCCCAGCTTCGCCGCGGCCTCGCCGGTCGCGTCCCCGAGCTGGCGCTCGTACAGCTCCCTCGGCGTGAGCAGCCCGGAGGCGAGCTGGGCGCCGACGACCGAACCGGCCGAGGTGCCGACGACGAGGTCGGCGGTGCTCAGGTCGGTACCCGCGGCGGCCAGGCCGCACAGGATCCCGGTCTCCCAACCGACTCCGGTGAGTCCGCCGCCGCCAAGTACCAGTGCCGTCCTGCCGGCCATCGCCGCCCGCCCCTCGTCACTCACGAACCCAGTGGTGACGGCAGTCTGCCCCAGCCCCACCACCGCCACCACACCGGGTCCCCCCGGCCCACCCGGGCGACAGGGCGCGGGCCGTCTCTTCCGGATCCTGCTCCCGCAGCTACCGCTGGGAGGTGCCCCCACACCCGCGCCGCCCGGCACCGGACGACGCGGGCTCAAGCGGCAACATCCGAAAGGGGCGGCCTAGTCGACCGACGTGACCGTCCCCGCGCCGACCGTGCGTCCGCCCTCGCGGACCGCGAAGCCGAGGCCGGCCTCCAGGGGAACGTCACGGCCCAGTTCGACGGTCATGGTGACCGTCTCTCCCGGCCGGGCCACCGCCACCGCGCCCAGGTCCACGTTTCCGACGACGTCGGCGGTGCGGATGTAGAACTGCGGCCGGTACCCGGTGGCCACCGGCGTCGTCCTGCCGCCCTCCCGGGCGGAGAGCACGTACACGCGGGCGGTGAAGCGGCGCCTCGGCTCGACGCTGCCGGGCGCCGCGACCACGTGCCCGCGGCGCACCCCGTCGCGCGGCACCCCGCGCAGCAGCAGCGCGACGTTGTCGCCCGCCTCGGCGGACTCCATCGGCTTGCCGAAGGTCTCCAGCCCGGTGACCACCGTCAGGACCGGCTCCCCGTCGCCGCCGAGCACGCTCACCCGGTCGCCGACGCGTACGCTGCCGCGCTCGACGGCGCCGGTGACGACCGTCCCGCGCCCGGTGATGGTCAGTACGTTCTCCACCGGCAGCAGGAACGGCGCGTCCGTGTACCGCACGGGCATCGGCACGTACGTGTCCACCGCGTCCAGCAGCGCCTCGATGGCCGCGGTCCAGCGCGGGTCGCCGTCCAGCGCCCCGAGCCCGGAGACCCGTACGACGGGCGCCGCGTCGCCGCCGTAGCCGTGGGCGTCGAGCAGTTCGCGGACCTCCAGCTCGACCAGGTCGGCGAGTTCCGGGTCCCCGGCGTCGGCCTTGTTGAGGGCCACCACGATGTGGTCGACGCCGACTTGGCGGGCGAGCAGTACGTGTTCGGCGGTCTGGGGCATGACCCCGTCGAGGGCGGAGACGACGAGGATCGCGCCGTCGAGCTGGGCCGCCCCGGTCACCATGTTCTTGACGTAGTCGGCGTGACCGGGCATGTCGACGTGCGCGTAGTGGCGGGTGTCGGTCTCGTACTCGACGTGCGTGAGGTTGATGGTGATTCCGCGCCGGGCCTCCTCGGGGGCCCGGTCGATGCGGTCGAAGGGCACGAAGGAGGCGCCGCCGCGCTCGGCGAGGACCTTGGTGATGGCGGCGGTGAGGGTCGTCTTCCCGTGGTCGACGTGGCCCATGGTGCCGATGTTGAGGTGGGGCTTGGTGCGTACGAAGGCCGTCTTGGCCATGATGTCTTCCCGTGTGTCGCGAAGCCGGTACGGGACCCCTGGAGCGAACCGACCCTCCCCCTGCGGGGTCCGCCGGACGTTCCGGGAAGGGTCAGCTTCGTGCGCCGTCGAATGCGGCGAAGGGGAATGCCTCTGCGAGGACGGCAGCCTTCGGCGCGTCCGCGACTGCGGACGGCGCTGCGGGGAAGGCGTACCGGGACATGCACCTGATCCTGCCTCAGCGCCCGGGGGACGTCGAACGGTTTTCCCGGCGGTGGGCCGGCGGGTGCGCGACGTGGTCTTCGTCACTTCCGGCGCCGGGCGCGGCCCGGTGGCCTCGAGCGCGTCGGCCGCCGTTCGCGCGCGCGGGAGGCGGAGGGCGGTGGCGCGCCCGGCGTGTCGGCTAGTCTCCCGGGATGTCCCTCCTCCTCGCGCCGTGGGCCCGGCTGTCGCTGCTCGTCGTGCTGCTCGCGGCGGGTGGCGGGTGCGTGCTGCTGTACGAGCCCCAGCGCCTGCTGTCGCAGGGCCTGCCGCCGGGACTCCCGGTGGGTACGGCGGCGCTGCTGTTCGCGACGGTGTACGGCCTGTGCACGGCGGCGTTCGTACCGAGGCCGTTGCTGAACCTGGCGGCGGGGGCGGTGTTCGGGGCCCCGCTCGGGCTGCTCGCGGCGGTCGCCGGCACGGTCGTCGGCGCCGGGATCTCCTTCGGTCTGGGCCGGGCACTGGGCCGCAGTGCCCTGCGGCCCCTGGTGCGCGGCCGCTGGCTGCGCGCGGCCGACGGACAGCTCGGCCGGCACGGCTTCCGCTCGGTGCTCGCGATCCGCCTCTTCCCGGGAGTCCCGTTCGCGGCAGCCAACTACTGTGCGGCGGTGTCCCGCTGCGGCTGGCTGCCCTTCCTCTCCGCGACCGCGCTGGGCACCGTCCCCAACACCGCCGCGTACGTGATCGCCGGCGCCAGCGCCTCCTCGCCGGATTCGCCGGCGTTCCTCGTCTCCTTCGGCTTCATCGCGGTGTCGGGTGTGGTCGCGGCGGCGGTCGCCTGGCGCAAACGGCACAGCCTCGCGCCCCCGCCCGCGCCGCTGCCCGCGTACGGGCTCACGCCCCAGCACCCCCCTGTGGTCACCGGCGTTCCCCACGGGCCCTAGCATCGGACGCGACCTTCCCGACGATCACAAGGACGAGCGCACCCCGACATGAGCTGGTTCGAATCCCTAATCCTCGGTCTCGTCCAGGGGCTTACGGAGTTCCTCCCGATCTCCTCCAGCGCCCACCTCCGGCTGACCGCGGCATTCGCCGGCTGGCAGGACCCGGGCGCGGCCTTCACCGCGATCACCCAGATCGGCACCGAGGCCGCCGTGCTGATCTACTTCCGCAAGGACATCGCGCGGATCGTCTCCGCCTGGTTCCGCTCGCTCTTCGACAAGTCGTTGCGCGGGGACCAGGACGCCAAGATGGGCTGGCTGGTGATCGTCGGTTCGATCCCGATCGGTGTGCTGGGCGTGACGCTCAAGGACGCGATCGAGGGCCCCTTCCGTGATCTGCGGCTGACCGCGACCACCCTCATCGTGATGGGTATCGTGCTCGGCATCGCCGACCGGCTGGCGGCGCGCGACGAGGAGGGCGGCCGGCACCGCGCCGTGCGCGAGCGCAAGACGCTCAAGGAACTCGGGGTCAAGGACGGTCTGATCTTCGGTCTCTGCCAGGCGATGGCGCTGGTGCCGGGTGTCTCCCGGTCCGGCGCGACGATCTCCGGCGGCCTGCTGATGGGCTTCACCCGTGAGGCCGCGGCGCGTTACTCCTTCCTCCTCGCCATCCCGGCGGTATTGGCCTCGGGCGGCATGGAGTTGAAGAAGCTGGGCGAGGGCCAGGTGTCCTGGGGTCCGACGATCTTCGCCACGGTCATCGCCTTCGTCGTCGGTTACGTGGTGATCGCCTGGTTCATGAAGTTCATCTCCAGCAAGAGCTTCATGCCCTTCGTGGTGTACCGCATCCTGCTGGGCATCGCCTTGATCGTCTTGATCAGCATGAACGTGCTGAGCCCGCACGCGGGCGAATCGGCCGGTTAAATCACCGTTTCGCGTGAATCGGAGGCCGTGCGGGAACGTTCCCGGACGGCCTCCGCGTCGTTGTGCCTGTAAAGACCTGAGAGAACCGAAGGCGAATTGCAGGGGGTGTCCCATGCGTCGTGTGGTGTTGGAGCGTTTTCCGGCCGGGAGTCCGCGGGGAAGCTGGCCGGCCGAGGAGTACGCGGCCCAACGGATGCGCGAGGGCGTGCCGGCCGAGGTGGTGATGGACCTGGACAGTGACGCGTTCCTGGTCGTCGTGCGCCAGCGGGAGGCGCATTCCGGCCGCTGACCGGCCGGCGGGGATCAAGTCCGCGCATGCCCCTTGGCCTCGCGGCCGGGCGCCCGCACACTGACCCGATGACGCAGCGTGTGGACCTCGCGACGGTGATGGACAGGCTGGCGATCGACGAGGTGGTGTCGGGGTACGCGGCGGCCGTGGACGACGGCGACTGGGACGGCTACCGGGCCCTTTTCACCCCGTCGGGCCGGGCGGACTACCGGTCGGCCGGTGGGGTGGAGGGCCCGGCCGCGGAGGTCGCGGACTGGCTGGCGCGGACCATGACGCTGTTCCCCGTACGCCAGCACCTGATCGTCAACCGGCTGATCCGGCTGGACGTCACCGACGGCGCGCCCGGTGACACGGCGCGGGTACGGGCCGACTTCCTCAACCCCATGCGGCTGGCCGACGCCGCGTCCGACCCTGCCGTCACGGCTCCCAACTTCGTCGCCGCGGGCCGCTACGCCTTCGCCCTGGCCCGGACCCGCGATGGCTGGCGGCTCGCCGGGGTAACCGTGCACGAGAAGTGGCGGCACCTGGCGGGCTGATCCGCCCCGGCCGTCCGACACTGGAAGCGGAGGCGTCCATGGTCGCGGAGCTCAACGGGTGGTGGCGTGCGGGCGCCGCGGTCGCGGCGGGCGCCCTGCCCGCGCTGGCCTTCCCCGCTCCGGCGCTGTGGTGGTTCGCCTACGTCGCCCTCGTGCCGTGGATGCTGCTGCTGAGGTCCGCCCCCACCGGGCGGCGCGCCGCCCTGGAAGGCTGGCTCGGCGGCACGGGGTTCGTCTTCGCCGTCCACCACTGGCTGCTGCCGAGCCTGCACGTGTTCCTGTTCCTGCTGGCGGCCCTGCTCGGTGCGCTCTGGATCCCCTGGGCGCTGCTGGTGCGGGAGTTCCTCGGCGGGGTCCCGGCGGGCGGGCGCGCGGGCGCGGCGCTGGTCCTCGTACCGGCGGGGTGGCTGGTGCCGGAGCTGGTCCGGTCCTGGCAGGGGCTGGGCGGGCCGTGGGGGTTGCTGGGGGCCAGCCAGTGGCAGGTACCGCCTGCGCTGGTGCTGGCGTCGGTGGGCGGCGTGTGGCTGGTGAGCCTGCTGGTGGTGGCGGTGAACTGTGCGCTGGCGATGCTGGTCGCGGTGCCGGGGGCGCGGCTTGCGGCGGTGGCGGGGGTGACGGGGTGTGCGGTGCTGACCGGGGCGGTGTGGCTCTGGGTACCGCGGCCGCAGGTGTCGGGCGCGCTGCGGGTGGCAGTCGTACAGCCGGGTCCGGTCGCGGACGGCCCCGACAGCACGGAGCGGCGTTTCGCGGCCGGGGAGCGGCTGACCCGGGAGCTGGCCGGGGCGCCGCCGGGCCGGCGCCCGGACCTGGTGGTCTGGGGCGAGAGCAGCGTCGGCGAGGACCTGGCGGCCCGGCCGGACCTGGCCCGGCGGCTCATGGCGCTGTCGGCGCAGGTGGGGGCTCCGCTGCTGGTCAACGTCGACGCGCCGCGCAGTGACCGGCCCGGGATATACAAGAGTTCCGTGCTCATCGGTCCCGACGGGCCGACCGGGAACCGGTACGACAAGATGCGGCTGGTGCCGTTCGGGGAGTACATACCGGCGCGGTCCCTGTTCGGCTGGGCCACCTCGGTCGGCAAGGCCGCGGGCGAGGACCGGATGCGCGGTGACGCCCCCGCCCTGATGGACCTGGCGGGCCGCCCGGGGGTGCGGCTGGGACCGCTGATCTGCTTCGAGTCCGCCTTTCCCGACATGAGCCGGCGACTGACCCGCGACGGGGCCGCGCTGCTCGTCACCCAGTCGTCGACCTCCAGCTTCCAGGACAGCTGGGCGCCGGCCCAGCACGCTTCGCTGGCCGCCCTGCGGGCGGCAGAGGACGGCCGCCCGGTGGTGCACGCCACCTTGACCGGGATCAGCGAGGTCCACGGCCCCTCCGGGGAGCGGATCGGGCCGGCCCTGCCCACCTCGGCGAGCGCGGCGGCCGTGTACGAGGTTCCGCTCGCCCGGGGCACGACGCCCTACGTGCGCTTCGGGGACTGGCCGGTGGGCTCGGCGCTCGCCGCCCTGGCCGCGTACTGTGCGGCGCGGGCGGCGCGTTCGCTCAGGAGGCCTGCTCCAGAGCCGAGCGCACCACCCGCTCGCACAGTTCATGGGTGAGCAGGGCGTCGCGGGCGCTCGGGACGCGGCCCGCGCCGACGGCTTCCAGGAAGGCGTCCACGACCTGTTCGATGCCGCGCTGGCGGGCGACCGGCACCCAGTCGCCGCGTCGGCGCACGGTCGGCTGGCCGCGGTGGTCGATGACCTCGGCGAGGTTGACGACCTGCCGTTTGGTGTCCTGCCCGGCCACCTCCAGGACCTCCTCGGTGGAGCCGGAGAGGCGGTTCATGACGCCGAGGGCGGTGAACCCGTCGCCGGACATCTGGAGGACCACCTGGTGCATCAGCCCCTCGCGGACCACGGCCCGCACGTCGATGTGATCGGCTTCGCCGGGCAGCAGGAAGCGCAGGGTGTCGACGACGTGGATGAAGTCGTCCAGGACGAGGGTGCGCGGGTCCTCGGGCAGGCCGACCCGGTTCTTCTGCATGATGATCAGATCGCGCGGGTGGTCGGCGCACTGCGCGTAGGCGGGTGCGTGGCGGCGGTTGAAGCCGACGGTGAGGCCGGCCCCGCGCGCCTCGGCCAGTTCGACGAGCGCCCGGGACTCTTCCAGCTCGTAGGCCAAGGGCTTGTCCACGTACGTCGGTACGCCGGCCTCCAGCAGCCGGGTCACGATCTCGGGGTGGACCGCGGTGGGCGCGTGGACGAAGGCCGCGTCGAGTCCCTGGGCGATCAGCGCGTCGAGGCCGGTGTGCCGGTGTTCGGCGGGGACGTGGTACGCGTCGCCGATCCGCCGCAGTGTGGCGTGGGTCCGGGTCTGCAGGTGCAGCTCGACTCCGGGCCGGGCGGTGAGGACGGGCAGGTACGCCTTCTGGGCGATGTCGCCGAGTCCGATGACGCCGACCTTCACCGGGTACCTCCTGGTTGCTTCCTTGGGGGACGCTCGCAGCTTAATCCCTGGTGGCAGGGGCCGTGTTCGCAGAAGATGGGCACCATGACCAGTTCTGGATCACACCGTGACGAGCCCTCCACCACCGCGAACGAGCGGGAGATGCTGGACGGCTGGCTCGACTACCACCGTTCCACCCTCGCCTGGAAGTGCGAGGGCCTCAAGGACGAGCAGCTGCGCAGCACTCCGCTCCTGCCCTCCGAGCTGAGCCTGCTGGGGCTCGTACGCCACATGGCGGAGGTGGAGCGGTACTGGTTCCGGGAGATCATGCTGGGCGCGGACCTGCCGGAGCTGTACTCCACGAGTGAAGACCCCGACGGGGACTTCCACTTCACGGATGAGGATTCCTGGTCGGAGTCCGAGGAGGTCTGGCAGACGGAGGTCGAGCTGGCCCGGCAGGCCGCCGCGGGCCATTCCCTGGACCTGGTGTCGGACCCCGGGAGCCACCACCGCGGCGAGGTGTTCAGCCTGCGCTGGGTCTACAACCACATGATCGAGGAGTACGCGCGCCACAACGGCCACGCGGATCTGCTGCGCGAGCACATCGACGGCGCCACCGGCGAGTAGGGCCCCGGGCGGGCGGTGTCAGCCTGCGGCAACTCCACGGCCGGTGCCGGCCTGCGGCACCTGCGCGGCGGGCGTCAACCTGCGGCGCCTCGGCGGCCGGCCGTCACCCGTGCGGGGGCAATATCCGCTCCTGGTTTTCGCAACCGGGTCCCCGCACAGCAGAGTTGCCCGGGTGCATCCAACCCGAACCACGACGAAACTGCTGCTCGGAGTGGCCTGTGCCGTTTCGGCCGTCTCCGGCTGTGTGAACGTGAGCCCGACCGCGACCCAGCCTGCGGGCACCTCCACGGGGCTGCCGCCCCACCACGAGCCGCACGGCGGGCCGGGGGCCGCGGTGGTGGTCCAGGCTCCCGCCCTGGAGGCGTTGAAGACGCTGCCGCGGGAGTCCGCGCGTCCGGCGGCTTCGGGGAGCTCCCGCCTGCCGGCCCCCCGCTCCTCGGGCCGGGCTCCGGCGGGGCCCGAGGAGGCCGCGCCGCCCGTTCCCGACATCCCCGAGCCCCGGCGGCCCGCGAAGGCGGCGGCCGGGCACCCCGGGGGCCTGCCCGGCCCCTCGGGGCGCGGGGCGGAGGCCGGCCGTGAACTGATGCGGGAGCTTCCGGTCCGCCCGGCCGACGTGTGCGCCCTCGGGCGGCGGCACGGGCGCTGGCACCCGGACAGCCCGGAGGCCCGGATCTGCTCGGGCGTGCACGGCGGGTGACCCCGCACCCGGGTCCGCTCGCCGGGGTCTACGGCCCCTGCTCGGGGAACGGCCGGGGCGGGGCGCCCGGGTCCGCCTCGAGCCGGCGCTCCAGCCGGGCGATGGCCGCCCGCACCCCGTTGCCGTAGCCGTCGTCGGCCAGCGCGCCGGTGGCGGCCCGGGCCCGCGCGAGGTGGACCCGGGCGGCTTCGGGACGGCGCAGCTTCACGTAGTCGGCGGCCAGGCTCAGGTGCAGCGACGGGTAGAACACCCGGACCGCGTGGTGCGGCTGCGGCCGCGCGGGCGGCCCGTCCGCGATCCGCTCGGCGACGCTCAGGGCCCGCAGGTCCCAGGCCAGTTCGTCGGCGGGGTCGTCCTGGGCGTCGGCCATGTAGTGCGCGAGGGTGCAGCGGTGGAGCAGGTCGCCGCCCTCGCCGATCTCGGACCAGATCTCGCCCAGCCGGTTGCGGGCCTCCTCGCGGTCGCCGGCGTGCAGCAGGATGACCGCCTGGCCGATCCTTGTCATGACGGCGTCCTCCGACGCCTCCCGCTGCTCCGTCAACGCGACCTCCGGCTGCATCCGCCAGACCTGCTCCGGTCTGATCATCAAGACGCTAACCGGAGCAACCGGCTCAGGCACCGAGGCGCGGTGTGGCGTCAGCCCAGGTCCGGAATCCGCCAGTCGATCGGCTCATGGCCCTGCGCGGCGACGGCCTCGTTGATCTGCGTGAAGGGCCGGGACCCGAAGAACTTCTTGGCCGACAGCGGGGAGGGGTGGGCCCCCTTGACGATCACGTGCCGCTCCTCGTCGATCAACGGGATCTTCTTCTGGGCGTAGGCGCCCCAGAGCACGAAGACGACCGGGTCGGGGCGGGCGGAGACGGCGCGGATCACCGCGTCGGTGAACTTCTCCCAGCCCTTGCCCTTGTGGGAGTTGGGCTCGGCCTCACGGACGGTGAGCACCGCGTTGAGCAGCAGGACTCCCTGCTCGGCCCACGGCATCAGATATCCGTTGTCGGGGACGGGCAGCCCGAGCTCCTCCTTCATCTCCTTGTAGATGTTGCGCAGCGAGGGCGGGGTCTTCACGCCGGGCCGCACGGAGAAGCACAGGCCGTGGCCCTGGCCGGCGCCGTGGTACGGGTCCTGGCCGAGGACCAGCACCTTCACCTTGTCGAACGGCGTGGCCTCCAGGGCCGCGAACACCTGCTCGTGGGGCGGGTAGACCGGCCCGTTGGCCCGCTCCTTCTCGACGAACTCCAGGAGCTCTTGGAAGTAGGGCTGGTCCTGCTCCCCGCCGATCGCGGGGAGCCAGGACTCGGGCAGCATCTGGCTCACGTCTACATCCTCCGGTACAGGTCCGTGAAACTGCGTGGTGCAACTGGACCGAACCTATACGCAGGCACTGACAACGCCCGTGGCCGGGGAGCGGGGGCTACCAGCTGGTCTTGCGGTACAGCTCCCACATCTGCATGACGGTCTGCGGGTCCAGGGCCCGCTCGGCGCCCGCGACGTCCTCCCGCGCGGCCACGTACAGCTTGCCCTGCCACAGCGGCAGCAGCCGCGCGTCCTTGGCGAAGGTCTGCTGCGCCTGCTCGAACTCCCTGACTCCGGCCGAGCGGTCGCTCTCGCGGCGGGACTTGGGCAGCAGGTCGTTGAGGATGTCGGCCGGCTCGTACGGGGTGCCGACCGCGTTCTCCTTGCCGACGAACGGCGCGATGAAGTTGTCGGGGTCGGGGAAGTCGGGGAACCAGCCTCGCCCGAAGACGGGGAACTCGCCGTTCTTGTAGCCGTCCTGGAACTCGATCCAGGGCTTGCTGCGCAGGGTGATCTTGAAGAGGAGGCTCTCGTCCAGCTGGCGCTTGAGTTCGGTGAACTCGTCAGCGGTGGAGGAGCCGTACCGGTCGGTGGTGTACCAGAAGGTCAGCTCCACCGGCTGGGTGATCCCCGCGTCCCTGAGGGTCTTCCTGGCGGCGTCGACGTTCGGCTGGCCGTACATGTCGTAGAACGGCGTCTTGTGGCCGAGGACCCCCTTGGGGACCATCGAGTACAGCGGCTCGGCCGTGCCCTGGTAGACCTTGGAGACGAGGGCGCCGCGGTCGATGGTCTGGGCGATCGCCTGGCGCACGGCCGGCTTGGCGGCCTGCGGGTCCTTCGGGTTGAAGACCAGGTAGCGGATCTCGGAGCCGACGTTCTCCACGACCTGGACGCCCTGGTCGTGCGAGGCGGGGCTCTGGAGGTCCTTGATCTCGGCGGCGGACAGGCCTCGGTAGGTGGCGTCGATCTCCTTGTCCTTGAGCGCCGCGACCATCTTCTTGGAGTCCGCGAAGTAGCGGATGGTCACGTTGTCGTTGCGCCGGTTGGCGAAGCCCACATAGCTGTCGTTGCGGCCGAGGACCGCCTCGCCGTCCTTGTACGACGTCAGGACGTACGGGCCGGAACCGGTCGTCTTGCCGTCCTTGCGGACCTTGTCGGCGGGGTACTCGCCGGGCGGTACCAGCGAGGCGGCGGGCGAGCCGAGGACGAAGGGGAAGGTCGCGTCGGGGGTCTTCAAGTGGAAGACGACGGTCAGCGCGTCCGGCGTCTCGATCTTGTCCAGGCTGCCGAACAGGTCCTTCGGGCCGTTCTTGGAGGCGATGGTCCGGATGCGGTCCAGGGAGTGCTTGACGGCCTTGGAGTCGAGCGCCTCGCCGTTGGAGAACTTGAGCCCCTTGCGCAGCGTGCAGCGGTAGGACTCGTTGGCGGAGTCGGTGAACTCACAGCCCTGGGCGGCGTCCGGCTCGGGCTTGGTGCTGCCGGTGGGGAAGGCCAGCAGGGTCTGGTAGATGTTCCGGTACAGCTCCCAGGAGCCGTCCCAGGCCGCAGCCGGGTCGAGCGTGCTCGGCTTGCTCGTCGTGCCGACCACGATCGGCTTCTTGTCGGCACCGCTGTCATCGGAAAGCAGACCGCATCCGGCGAGCAGGGATATGGACGCAAGGGCTGCAGTGATCTGCAGGCATCTGGTCCGGTTGAACACGTGCACGCTCCTCGATCAGCCAGGGGTGCGGCAGACCCTACCGCAGTGCCTCACAAATCCAATGGGCAGGTTTCGTGAGGCACTTGACCGATTTCATGCACATTCGATACGCATTTGCCTCCCTTTGGGAGGCAAATGCGTCCGTTTATCGGTCAGTGCACTCCGGCATTGAGGAACATTCCCCCGTCGATGACGAGAGTTTGCCCAGTGATCCATTCCGCTTGTGCAGATGTGAGGAACGCGGCCGCCCCTCCGATGTCCTCGGGGGCGCCGAGCCGGCCGAGCGGATAGGCGGCCGCCGCCTCCTGCTCGCGCCCCTCGTAGAGGGCCTGCGCGAATTTGGTCTTGACCACGGCGGGCGCGATCGCGTTGACCCGCACCCCCGGCGCCATTTCGTGCGCGAGCTGGAGGGTGAGGTTGACCATGGCGGCCTTGCTCATCCCGTACGCGCCGATGAAGGGCGAGGCGGAGACGCCGGCGATGGAGGCGATGTTCACGATCGCACCGCCGTTGTCCTTCTGCCAGGCGTGCCAGGTGCGCTGGGCGAAGCCGAGCGCCGAGATCACGTTGGTCTCGAAGACCTTGCGCGCCACGCCGAGGTCTAGGTCCGCGATCGGCCCGAAGACCGGATTGGTTCCCGCGTTGTTGATCAGGAAGTCCACCCGGCCGAACGCCTCCATCGTGCGTTCCACGGCGAGGGCCTGGTGCGCCTCGTCGTGCGCCTTGCCGGCAACGCCGATCACCCGGTCCGCTCCCAGGGCCTCCACGGCCTCCTTGAGGGCGTCCTCGTTGCGTCCCGTGATGCAGACCCGGTCGCCACGGGCCACCAGTGCCTCGGCGATGCCGTAGCCGATGCCCCGGCTCGCGCCGGTGATCAGCGCGACCTTGCCGCTGTCCGTTCCTTCGTACGTCGTCATGTGCGCCGTGCCTCTCTTCGGTTGCCGTGCCTCGCGTCGGTTGCCGTACCCCGTCGTCAGTTGAGGGGGCCGCCGGCCACGTACAGGACCTGGCCGGAGACGAAGCCCGCGTCCTCGCCCGTGAAGAAGGCGATGGCGCCCGCGATGTCCTCGGGGCGGCCCACGCGCTGCACCGGGATCTGGGTGGCGGCGGCGGCCTGGAACTCCTCGAAGCCCATGCCGACGCGGGCGGCGGTCTGGGCGGTCATCTCGGTGACGATGAAACCGGGGGCCACGGCGTTCGCGGTGACGCCGAACTTGCCGAGCTCGACGGCGAGCGTCTTGGTGAAGCCCTGGAGGCCGGCCTTGGCGGCGGCGTAGTTGGCCTGACCGCGGTTGCCGAGGGCCGAGCTGCTGGAGAGGTTGACGATGCGGCCGAACTTGGCCTCCACCATGTACTTCTGACAGGCCCGGGACATCAGGAACGCGCCCCTGAGGTGGACGTTCATGACCGTGTCCCAGTCGGTCTCGCTCATCTTGAAGAGCAGGTTGTCCCGCAGCACGCCCGCGTTGTTGACGAGGACGGTCGGGGCGCCCAGCGTGCTCGCGACGCGCTCGACCGCGGCCTCCACCTGCGCGCCGTCCGAGACGTCGCAGCCGACGGCGAGGGCAGTGCCGCCCGCTGCGGTGATCGCCTCCACGGTGTCCTTGCAGGCCGCCTCGTCGAGGTCGAGCACGGCGACCGCGCGGCCTTCCGCGGCCAGGCGTACGGCGGTCGCCGCGCCGATGCCCCGGGCCGCCCCGGTCACGATGGCTACACGCTGCTCGGTGGTGGACATGCTGGGTCTCCTCGCGCTTGGGATCCTCTGGAGCGGCGTCTCACGGGTGAGCAACCGCTTAGTAGCTTCAGCTGAGGAGACGCTAGGAGCCCTGGCACCCGGTGTCAACGGCACCGGGCCCCAGGGCCCCAGGTCGTACGGATCTTCCTCCGGGTCAGCGCACCAGCAGGTCGAGCAGCCGCCCCACCTCGGCCTCCGGATCGGCGGTCAGCCCCGTGTGCACCGGGCCCGGCTGCACGACGGTGCTGCGCGGCGCGATCAGCCACCGGAACCGGCGCCCCGGATCGTCGCCCGCCGCCTGGCCGGCACGCTCGCCACCGCTGCACAGCCCTTCGACGGCGTGCAGTGCGGCCCGTACGCCCGCGACGTCGGCCGCGGGGTCCAGGGCGCGCAGCTTGGCCTCGTCGAGGTGGGTGCGGGCGGCGACGTAGGACTTGGCCCGGCAGTAGACGATCACGCCGGCGTTGAAACACTCGCCGCGCTCCACGCGGGGCACCACACGCACCAGCGCGTACTCGAACACGTCCCGCTTGATCACTAGCTGTCGCTCTTCTTCTTGGTCTTGTGGGGCCACTCGGGCAGGTGGTCGGTCAGCCAGCCCGGCGGCTTGGACGGGGCCTTCGCCTGCGCCTGCATGGAGATCCTCTCGTGGACCGTCGCCGCGCGCGTCAGCAGCGCGTCCACGTACGCCCGGCGCAGCGCGTCGGTCGAGTCGAAGCCGGGCTCGTCGACCAGCCACTCGTCGGGAACGTCGGCGGCGACCTCGGTGAGCAGCTCCCTCGTGACCAGGGGAGCGAGCGCCTCGGCGGCCGCCGCGATGTCCGGGCCGAAGGGCGCCAGCACGTGGTCGGAGGCGTTGTAGGGCTTGGCGGCCGCGCTCTGGGCGGTGGGCCAGTTGTGGTGCCAGATCATGGTGGCGCCGTGGTCGATGAGCCAGACGTCCCCGTGCCAGACCAGCATGTTGGGGTTGCGCCACGAACGGTCGACGTTGTTGATCAGGGCGTCGAACCACACCACGCGCCCCGCCTCGACCGGGTCCACCTGGTACGCGAGCGGGTCGAAGCCGATCGAGCCGGGGAGGTAGTCCATGCCGAGGTTCAGCCCGCCGCTCGCCTTGAGCAGCTCCTGCACCTCCTGGTCGGGCTCGCCGAGCCCGATGACGGGGTCGAGCTGCATCTGCACCAGCCTCGGCACCCGCAACCCCAGCCGCTGCCCCAGCCGGCCGCAGATGACCTCGGCGACCAGGGTCTTGCGCCCCTGACCGGCCCCGGTGAACTTCATGACGTAGGTCCCGAGATCGTCGGCCTCGACGATCCCCGGCAGCGAGCCGCCCTCACGCAAGGGCGTGACGTAGCGGGTCGCGATCACTTCTGTGAGCATTTTCCCAGGTTATCCGGCGACTGATCTTCAAATCCAAGGCATATCCCGAACGGCCGTCAACTCTGGGCCGGCAGCCCGGCGGCACGGATGCTGCCGGGGCCCGGTGAAGTCCAACATCGGCCACCTGGAGGCCCCGTCCGGGACCGCCGGGCGGCGACGCCGTCCGAGCGCTCATTCGATGTTCCTCCGCGCCACGCTTTCCGGCTCCGTGACCTGCCTCGGCACCGTTCGGCTCCCCACGTCCTCGCGCAGCCCCGCGCGGTCGTGCAGGCGGCGCAGTGGCGCGGGGGCCCACCAGTTGGCCCGCCCGGCCAGCCGCATGAACGACGGCACGAGCACGGCGCGGACCAGGGTCGCGTCCAGCACCACCGCCAGTGCGAGGCCGACGCCGAGCAGCTTCAGCAGCGTCACCCCGGAGACGGCGAAGATGAACAGCACCGCGGCGACGAGGACCGCCGCGGCGGTGATGATCCGCCCGGTGTGCTGGAGGCCGAAGGCCACCGACTCCGTGTTGTCCCCGGTGAGCAGGTAGCGCTCGCGGATCCGGGAGAGCAGGAAGACCTCGTAGTCCATGGAGAGGCCGAAGGCCACGCAGAAGGTCAGGATCGGGATGGTCGCGTCCAGTGTGCCGGTGTGCGGCGGGCTGCCCACCAGGAACAACAGGTGGCCCTCCTGGAAGACGAACACCATCGCCCCGAACGTGGCACTGAGGCTGAGGGTGTTGAGCGCCAGCGCCTTCACCGGCATCAGGACGCTCCCGGTGAAGAGGAAGAGCAGCACCAGGGAGGAGCCCACGACGATGCCGATCGCCGCCGGTGTGGCCCGGGCGATCGCCGACGTGCTGTCCTCGACCTCGGCGGCCCGGCCGCCCACCGACACCCGGGCGGGGCGGTGCGCCGCGCCGTCCGGTGGCGCCACCTTCTGTAGCCGTCCGACGAGTCGGGTGCCGGCGGAGGAGTCCTGCTCCACCGCGGAGACCACGGAGAGCAGTGCGCAGTCGTCGTCCACCAGCGCGGCACTGGCCGGGCCCGGCCCCTGGACCCGGTGGCCGGCGACGTAGCTGCCGGTGGCCGCGGTCACCCGGCGGACGTCGCGCACCGCGGACAGGGCACGGGCGTAGGGCTCCAGGGCCTGGGTACGGTCGCGCCCCACGCCCTCCACCACCACCGGTACGGTGCCCAGCACGTCGGCGTCGAACCGGTCGCGCAGCAACTGCGTGGCACGGTGCACCTGGGAGTCGGCGGGCAGCGAGCGGTCGTCGAACAGGCCGGGAGAGACCCGGGTGAACGGGGACGCGAGGACGGCCAGTACCAGCACCGCGCCGCCTCCGTAGAGCACCGGGCGCCGCATCACCACCCGGGCGAACCGGTACCAGCGGCCGGTCTCGGGCGCCGCCGCCGGGCCCGCCGGACCGCGTAACCGGGCGAAGACGTCGTAGCGGTTGACCCGGTGGCCCAGGACGGCCAGCAGCGCGGGCAGCACGAGGACCGCCCCCGCCGCGGCGGAGAGCACCACCGCGATGCCCCCGTAGGCGAAGGACCGCAGGAAGTACTGGGGGAAGACCAGCAGGGCGACCAGGGACAGGGCCACCGTCAGCCCGGAGAACGCGACCGTCCGCCCGGCCCGGCGCACCGTGGGCCCCAGGGCCTGCCGTACCGTGGCGCCGCCTCCCAGCTCCTCCCGGAAACGGGCGAGGAGGAACAGGCTGTAGTCGATGCCGAGGCCGAGACCGAGCGCGGTGGTGGAGTTCATCGCGTACACGGAGATCGACACGGTGGCCCCCAGGGCGTTCAGCGCGGCCCGGCTCACCAGCACCGACAGCAGCGCGATGACCAGCGGCAGGGCGGCGGCCACCACGCTACCGAAGACCAGCAGGAGCAGGACGAGGGTGATCGGCATGGCGATCGTCTCGGCCAGCAGCAGGTCGTGTGCGGTGCGCTTGCCCACCTCCGACTGCACTTGCGCGGGGCCGGCCGCCATGACCGTCAGCCCCTGCGCGTGGCGTCGGATGTCGGGCACCAGCCGCTCGGCGGTCCTCGCCCTGTCGTCCTCGTCACCGAGCAGCGAGAGCGAGATCAGGCCGAGGGATCCGTCGCGGGAGCGCAGCGCGGGGGCGCGCCCCGCCGTCCAGTACGAGGTGGCCGCCCGCACGCCCGGGGCCTGCGCGGCGCGCCGGGTCAGGGCGGTGCCGAGGGAGGCCGTCGCCGGTGAATCGACCGGATCGGCCCCGCGCAGCAGCAGCACCAGGTCGTCGTCGGCGGACGGGAAGTGCTCGGCCACCAGACGCGCGGCGCGGGAGGACGGTGCGCCGGGGTCGGAGAACCCGCCGTGGACCAGCCGGTGTTCCACGCCCAGGCCGCCGATCGCGGCCAGGACCAGGGCGAGCGCGCTCACCCACAGCACGGTGAAGCGCCGCCGGTACAGCGCCGCGCTGAAGCGGTCGGACATTACGGGACCTCCCCGGTCGAACGGCGACGCGGCTCGGCCTCGCCTGCTGGTGAGCTCGGTTGAGAGCCGGGTCCGCGGTCGCGATACTGGCTCCCGTTCGGTGATGCCGAGGTGAAGTGGGGCCCATGGACCAGGAACGCGCGCTGCTGGACCTGCTCGGCCTGCTCGACCCCGACCCCGAACCCGCGCCGGACCGGTCTGACGGGGAGCGCTTCCTCGGCCGCCCTCCCCTGGAGCGGTCCTCCCCGGTGTACGGAGGGCACGTGGCCGCCCAGGCGCTGGCCGCGGCCGGCCGCACGGTGTCCGCCGGGCTGGCCGTGCACTCCGTGCACTGTTCCTTCCTGCGGCCCGCCCTGCCGACCGTGCCCTTCGACCACGGGGTCGAACGGGTGAGGGACAGCGGCTCCTTCGCCACCCGCCGGGTTCACACGACCCAGCGCGGCCGGGAGGTGTTCACCCTGACCGCCTCCTTCCACCGCCCGGAGCCGGGCCTCGGCCACCAGGACCCGATGCCGCCCGTTCCGGACCCGGAGTGCCTGCCGACGTACGAGGAGCGGCTGACCAAGGCGTTCGGCGAGGTGACGCAATCCCTCGGGAAGCCGTACGAGCTGCGCTTCGTCGGCCCGTTGAGTTTCGACGCGGAGAAGGACCGGTCGCAGGTGTCCTCCCGGACCCAGGTGTGGGTGCGTGCCAAGGGCGACGTGCCGTCCGAGGCGACGGCCGACCGCGAACGCCTGCTGCACGCCTGCCTGCTGGTGTACGTCTGCGACGTCACCATGCTGGAGACGGTCCTGGTCCGGCACGGGGTCTCCTGGTTCCACGCCACCGGCTGGAGCATCGACTACACCGTGTGGATCCATCGGGCCTTCCGCGTGGACGACTGGCTGCTCTGTGCCCTGGAGACACCGGTGGCCTCCGGAGGACGGGGGCTGGTCCTGGGCCGGGTCTTCACCCGCGAGGGAGTATTGGTGGCCACCCTCGCCCAGGAGGGCCTGATCCGGATCCGCGACGGCCGCGACGGCCAAGGGGCCCTCGGCTGAGGGCCCCACGCCCGCGCACGGCACCCGCACGGCCTACACGACCAGTCCGCCGGAGATCTCGATGGCCTGCCCGGTGATATAGCGAGCCCGGTCGGACGCGAGGAAGCACACCAGGTGTGCCACGTCCTCCGGGGAGCCGAACGCGTGGCCGGGGATCAGGGACTTGAGGAACTCGGCCTTCTCCTCCGGGATCGCCGCCGTCATGTCCGTCTCGATCAGGCCGGGGGCGACGGCGTTGACGGTGACACCCCGGGAGCCGATCTCCTTGGCCAGGGCCTTGGTGAAGCCGATGACCCCGGCCTTCGCCGCCGAGTAGGCCGTCTGGCCGGGGATGCCGTGCAGCCCGGAGGAGGAGGCGATGTTGATGATGGCGCCGCTGCGCTGCTTCACCAGGGGCATCAGCAGGGGCTTGGTGACGGTGTACATGCTGTCGAGGTTGGTACCGATGACCTCGTGCCACTGCTGCGCGCCCATGCGGGCGAACAGGGTGTCACGGGTGACGCCGGCGTTGTTGACGAGGACGTCGAGCCGGTCCAGGTGGCCCAGGGCGGCGGTGGCGAAGCGTTCGGCCTCGGCGGCGTCGGCGACGTGGGCATACAGCGGGACGCAGCGCCGGCCGGGGTGGGCGGCGCGCAGCTCCTCGGCCAGGGCACGGGCCCGTTCCTCTCCGCTGTGGTAGCCGAAGACGACGTCGGCGCCCTGCGCCAGCGCCAGCCGTACCACCGCGGCACCGATGCCCCGCGATCCGCCGGTGATGACGCAGCCGCGCCCCGCCAGGGGGAGGTCATCCACCACTGCCCACCCCGGGCATGGGCAACGGCACGCCTGTCGCGGGCATGGGCAGTGGCACGCCCGTCGCGGGGGCGGGCCGGCGCGACTCCTCCTTCTTTCGCCGTGCGACCTCCTCGCGCAGCTCGCGGTAACGCTCCTCAGCGATCAGGGCGGAGATCATGGGGGCGTAGAACGCGCCGTCCCCGACCAGCCGGATCCGCTCCGGGGTGATCTCCGCGTAGCCCCGCTCGGCCAGGGCGTCCCAGACGGTGGCGAACTTCTCGTAGACGTTGACGCCGAAGGCGGCGCGGTACTGGGTCCGGTCGACCTCCGTGCTGATGAGGCTGCGGAAGAGCAGCATCATCAGCCAGTCGTCGGGGGTGTGCCGAAAGCCCCGCTCGACCGGGAAGCGGCCGTGGTCGATGGCCGCCTTGTACTGGGACAGGCTGCGATGGTTGATGAACGACCAGGAGCGGCCCGACGGGAGCGCGGGGTTGCCGAAGAAGGTGATCGCCGCGTAGCCGAGCCCCAGCGTGTCCATGTGCTCGAAACGGGGGAGGTAGCCCTCGCGGAAATCGCGGGCCGCAGGGTCGCCCGGGCGGCGGAAGTTGTACGTGGAGAGCTGCTGGTAGCCGCGGTCGAGCAGGAAGTCGCGCCCCGCGCGGTACATCTCCAGGTTGGCCAGGGTACTGGGCAGCTCGTGGTAGCGGTTGAGCGCGAAGTCGGTCGGGCCGCCGACGTTCAGCTCGTAGTGGGTGATGTCGTGAACGTCCCAGGAGACCAGTGTCTCCAGGTCCTCCAGCATGTTGTCCACGGTCTGCTGGGGCCAGCCGAAGATGAGGTCGACGTTGGCGGACAGCCCGAGTTCGCGGGCCCATTCCAGGCTCTGGACGACGTGCTTGGTCGTCTGTTTGCGCCCGCTGAGGCTGTTCAGCCGTTCGTTGATCTGCTGGACGCCCATGCTGATCCGGTTCATCCCGGAGTCGCGGACGGCTTCCATCTTCTCCCGCGTGAAGAGCTGGGGAATGCCCTCCAGGGTGAGGTCCGCCTGCTCCGAGATCTCGGGGAAGAGGCGGCGCACCATGTCCATCAGCCGGTGGTAGACCGGGGCCCTGTAGAGGTTCGAGGTGCCCCCGCCGAAGTACGCCCCGGCGAGGACGGAGCCTTCCATCTGCTCCCGGTACATCTCGGCTTCGCGTTCCACGTAGCCGTAGTAGTTCTCCAGGGCGGCGTTGCCCTGGAACTCCTCTACGGGGAACAGGCAGTACCCGCACTTGCCGGGGTCGGTCTTGATGCAGTAGGGGACACCGACGTACAGGAACACCGGGGACTTGCCGACCGCTGCGCGCAGGTGGCGGCGGTCGTCGCCGATCTCTTCGAGTGGCACGGACAGCTCGTTCCAGTACCGCGGCGACGGGAAGCCGTGCTGGATCTTGTTGACCTGGCGCTCGCCGAGGTGGCTGTCGAGGTAGCTGTTGACGAAGTCGGGGCTCAGCACGGTCGCTGGCACTTCCCCTCTTGGTGGGATTCGCCCGGTGGTCTGCCGGGTGTAACGGGAGGCAGGTTCAGGAGTCCGTCAGGGCGGTGGCGGCGCCGGCCGGGTCCGCCAGGATCACCCGTTCGAGGAGGTACCCCGCCAGTTCCTCGACGCTCTGGTATTCCAGTGCCTCCATGGCCTTGAAGCGGAAGTCGAGCTTCTCCTGGATGCGCCGCTGGAGTGCCGTGACGCTCAGGGAGTCAAGGCCGATCTCCAGCAGGGCCAGGGAGGGGTCGAGGTCGTGGCTGTCGAACTCCAGATCGGCCGACATCCGTCCGAGCGTTTCGATGATCTCGTCGGTCAGCCAGGTGATGACCACTTGGCGGCGCTCTTCGGCCGGCAGGGACTCGACGCGCCCCCGCAGTTCCTGCCGTGCGTCTCCGCTCTCGCGGGAGGGGTCGCCGGGGGCCCGTGCGGCCGGGACGGCCGGGACGGCCAAGCTGTCGGTCAGCGAGGCGATGCGCCGGAACTCGACGTCCTCCATGTCCGCGAGGACGTTCCCGGTGTCGTCGAGGACGCGCAGGTCGGCCGTGAACGCTGCTGCGCTGTCGCCCGGCCGCAGCCGGACGTGCCCCCAGATCTGGTCGGAGAGGGGGCCGTGCAGCACCATGCGGCCGACGCGGACCGGGACGTAGGTCCCGCCCCTGGCCGCGCCGTCGTGCGCCGCGGCGGCGGTCAAGTGCAGGCAGCCGTCGAGCATGGTGGCGAACCGGTGCTCGTGGCTCACGCGGGACGCCCCGTCCGGAGCGGCCGTGATCCGGCCCAGTGCCTGGCCGCCTGCCTCGTCGAGCCACAGCTCGCGGACGGTGGAGAAGCTCGCGCCGTACTCCATGCCGTCCTCGCGCAGCCGCCCGTAGAGCCGCCCGGGCGCCAGCTCGGTGGGCATCGCGGCGCGGAGCTCCTCGAGGCGGGTCCCGGAGCGGTCCTGCCGCGCGGCCGGTCCGACCTTTCCCTGGCAGTACCGGGGCGGGGCGTCCCCGTCGGATCCGGCCACGGTGAACCGGAAGTGGCCGTCCGTGGCGGAGCCGTCGTCCTCCAGGTCGACGTGGACGCCGCTGGTCCTAGCGGGGGCCAGGAGGAGAGGCCGGACGAAGCCGACGTCGGTCAGCTCGACCGGCGCGGAGGTGTGGCCGTTGGCCGAGGCGTAGGCCTTGACGGCCAGTTCCAGGTAGCCGGTGGCCGGAAAAACCGTCGACCCGAGGATGCGGTGGTCCGCCCACGGCGTGCCCGGAGGCAGGTCGTGCCGGTGGACGGTCCGGGTGGCGGGCCGCGGCTCGGCCGGGGCCGCCTTCCGGCCGGGAGCCGCTTCCGCCTGCCCGTCGTGGCCGGCGTCCGGCGCGGGCGTCAGCCAGTACCGGTCCTTGCGGAACGGGTACTGCGGGGCCGACGAGGTACGGCGGTGGCGCGGGCCCCGGTAGAGCGCGGGCAGGTCGACGGCGGCCCCCGCCGTGAACAGGGCGCCCACGGTGGCAAGGAGGTTGCGTACGTCGCGCCCGTCGCGCAGCAGGGTGGGGATCACGGTGACGCTGTCGGGGCCGAACGCCTCCGGGACGTGCGCCCGCAGGGCGGGGTGCGGACCGATCTCGACGACCACGGTGCACCCGAGGGCGGCCACCGCACGCATGCCGTCGTGGAACCGGACGGGGCGGCGGGCCTGCCGGCTCCAGTATTCCGGTCCTTCCGCGCCGGTCAGGGCCTCGCCCGTGACGTTGGAGAACACCGGTACGGCCGGAGCGGCCGGGCGCAGGCCCGCGGCCGCCTTGGCCAGCTCGGGCAGGACCGGGTCGATCAGCGGCGAGTGGAAGGCGTGGGAGGTGCGCAGCCGGGCGGTCGGGCTGCGGTAGGTCTCGGCGAGGCGCGCCACCTCGTCCACGGCCTCTGCCCGGCCCGAGACGACCACGGAGCGCGGGCCGTTCACGGCGGCGACGCAGACGTCGGCCTCCCGCCCGGCAACCCAGCCCTGCACGGTCTCCGGGTCCGCGGCGACGGCCAGCATCACGCCGTCGCGCGGCAGTGCGGCCATGAGCCGGCCGCGCAGCGCGGTGAAGCGGGCGGCGTCCTCCAGGGACAGCATGCCGGCCACGCACGCGGCGGCGAGCTCGCCGACGCTGTGCCCGGCCACCGCGTCCGGGACGACTCCCCAGGAACGCAGCTGGGCGGCGAGCGCGTACTCGACGGCGAACAGCGCCGGCTGTGCCAGGAGCGTGTCGTCGAGCGCCTCCGCGGGCTGCTCTTCGAAGAGGATCCGCCGCAGCGGAACGGGCAGTTCGCCGTCGAGTACGTCGGAGCACCGGTCGATGGCGTCGGCGAAGACCGGTTCGCTCTCGTACAGCTCGCGGGCCATGCCCGGGTACTGAACGCCCTGGCCGGTGAAAACGAAGGCGGTCCGGGCGCGCTTGGCCGGATGCCCGCTGGAGACCGACGGCGGTGTCCGGCGGGTCCGCCACAGCCGGAGGTCGCCTGCGATCTCGATGCCGCTCCGCCCGGTCACCGCGAGCCGATGGCGGTGCGCGGCGCGCCCGGCGGCGGCGGTGAAGACGGCCGCGGGCAGGGTCTCCCGGTCGGTCCCGGCGAGGTGCTCCGCCCAGCGGTCGGCCAGGACGTCCAGACTCTCGGGGGACTTGGCGGACAGCACCAGCAGTTCGGCGGGGCGCGGCTGGGGCTTTGGCTGGGGCTGGGGCCGCGGTGCCTCCCGCAGGATCGCGTGGGCGTTGGTGCCGCTGTAGCCGTAGGAGTTGACGGCGGCCAGGCGCGGAGCGTCCCCGCGTGGCCAGGGCACGGACTCGGTGGGGATCTCCACCGTGGCACCGTTCAGATCGATCTTGGGGTTCAGCCGGTCCAAGTGGATGCTGGGGTAGATGGTCTCGTGGTGCAGGGAGAGGGCGGCCTTGACGACGCCGAGGAGTCCGGCGGCGGCTTCGGTGTGCCCGAAGTTGCTCTTCACCGAGCCGACGTACAGCGGCCGGCCCGCGGTGCGGACCCGGCCGTACGCGTTGACGATGGCGCCCATCTCGATGGGGTCGCCGACCGGGGTTCCGGTGCCGTGCGCCTCAACGTAATCGACCTGGGCGGGGTCGATGCCGGTACGGGAGAGCACGGTGCGGATCACCTGCTCCTGGGCCCGGCTGTTGGGGGTGGTCAACGCGGGGGTGCGCCCGTCGTGGTTGATCGCGGTACCGACGATGCTGGCCAGGATCGGGTCGCCCCGCTCTTCGGCGAGCGACTGACGGCGCAGCAGGACGGCCACGCAGCCCTCGCTGCGGACGTAGCCGTCCGCCTGCGCGTCGAACGCCCGGCACTGCCCGCTGGGGGAGAACAGGCCCACCTTGCAGAAAGCGATGTGGACCTCGGGGTTGAGGATCAGATTGACCCCGGCAACGACGGCTGAGTCGCACTCGCCGGTGAGGATGGACTGCCGGGCGAGGTGGAGGGCGACCAGTGACCCGGAGCAGGCGGTGTCGACCGCCAAGCACGGCCCCTTCAGGTCGAGGAAGTGGGCGATGCGGCCGGCGCTGATGCTGATCGCGTCGCTCATCGCGTCGTAGCCCGTGATGCCGTTGAGGCCCATGGCGTCGTGTTTGAGGACGAAGTAGCTGTTGCTGTTCATCAGCGCCAGGAAGACGCCGGTGTTGCTGCCCCTGATCTCGTCGGGATCCTGCCCCGCGTGCTCCAGGGCGTGCCACACGGTCTGCAGGAGCAGGCGCTGCTGAGGGTCCATGCGGACCGCCTCGGCGTCCGGGATCCCGAAGAACGCCGCGTCGAAGCGGTCGACGTCGTCTACGAATCCGCCGTGGCGGACGTAGGTCTTGCCCGGGGCCAGAGGGTCGGGATCGTAGAACTCGTCCACGTCCCACCGGCTGGACGGGAGCTCCTCGATGCAGTCGCGCCCTTCCCGCAGAACCGTCTGCATGTCATCCAGCCCGTGCACTTTACCGGGGAGCGTGCACCCGATCCCGACCAATGCAATGGGCTCAGCATCCATGCGAACTTCTCCTTCAGCGGAGTGGGGGGTGGCGCTGTCGTGCAAAAGCCATCAGCGGCGGAACACCGAACGGATTCAGTGCCGGAAGCTCAAACCTCGAACGAATCGCTCCGGGCACAGGCGCTCACCGAGTTGATCTTCGGCGCACTGACAGGCTAGGTACGGACCAGGAAGGGGACAAGGAGCTCCAGGGAGTGACGCAACGCTCTCGAAGCGCACCAGGGGCGCACGGTGGCGGGCGCGCGCCTCCTCAGCCTGCACGGCGTGCGAGGCGTTCGGCCTCGCCGGGCGTTGCGCTCGGCCAGGATGCGCCGGGAGGCACCACGGACGCCGTCATACGTGGACAGACCGACGGCGGGAGGGGACCCGCCTCGCCGCACCGGACTCCCGGGGAGCGCGTGGGGAGACTTGCCGCCGCACGGGGAGGCCGTGGGGAGTTCGAGCGGCACAAGCAGGAAAGCCCGTGAAAGCGCCTGAAGAAGAATCCGTGCAGGTCAGCACCCTGTGGCCACGGAAAACCGCAGGCCGCGGGGCTGACCACGGGGCCTACATGACGTAGGTCCCGAGATCGTCGGCCTCGACGATCCCCGGCAGCGAGCCGCCCTCACGCAGAGGCGTGACGTAGCGGGTCGCCGTCACTTCTGTAAGCATTTCCCGAGGGTATCCATTCAGCTCAGCCGGTTCCCCGCCCCCTGAGAAGTACCGAGGGCTCCCCCGCCAGCGCAGGCGTCGTGATCGCCGCGACCCACCGGGTTTCCACGGGCCGAAGCCGTTCGGTCATCCGCCGGACGGGGGATGACCGGCCCACTGCTTGAGCAGTGCTTCGGTGGTGGTGATGGCCGCGACGAGGGAGAGGGAGTTGCGCAGCACCGCGTCCGTGTAGGTGGCGGGGACGCCGCAGATGGCGTCCGAGGGGACCACCACCCGGTAGCCGAGGTTCACGGCGTCGAAGACGGTGTTGGGGATGGCGATGTTGGACGAGACCCCGGTCACGACCAGCGTGCGGATGTCGAGGTTGCGCAGCAGCGGGTCGAGGTCGGTGCCGGCCATCGGTGAGAGCCCGTGGAGGCGGCGTACGACGAGGTCCCGCTCGGCCACCTCGATGGGTGCGGCGACCTGGACGGCGCGGCTTCCGGAGAGCTGGCGCACCGGCAGCTTCCCGGCGGCCCGGAAGAGCCGGGCGTTGGTGTTGGCCCCGAGCCCGTCGGGTCTGCGTTCGGCGACCGCGTGCAGCACCTGCACCCCGGCCCGGTGCGCGGCGGCGACCAAGGCGGCGACCCGGCCCAGCATCCCCGACTCCCGTGCTTCCAGAGCCAGTTCGGGCAGCGCGCTCTCGGCCCCGACCACGCCGCTTTGGCATTCGACGGTGAGCAGCGCGGTGGTGGCGGTTTCCGGTGCGGGCGCGAGTTCCGGCATGGCTCCCCCTGGCGTGACGACCGTCGATCCCGCATGATTCCTGACACACAGTCAGATGTGAAGGGGTGCGGGACGCATGGACGGGACGCGTGTGGAGGGAACCCAGCGGCGGGGCCGGCGCATCATGATGACCGACGGGGAAGTGGACGCCTTCCTGCGCGAGCAGCGCACCTGCCGGGTGGCCACGGTCTCCCCCGACGGGCGCCCGCACGTGGGCGCCCTGTGGTTCGCCTGGGACGGCCGGTCGCTGTGGCTGTACTCGATCACGCGCAGCCGCCGCTGGTCGGACCTGCGCGCGGATCCGCGGATCTCGGTGGTCGTGGACGCGGGTGAGGCGTACGACGAACTGCGCGGGGTCGAGCTCTGCGGCAGCGCCGTCTTCGTGGGCGAGGCCCCGCGCACCGGTGAGCCCTGCCCCGAACTCGCGGAGCCGGAGCGCCTGTTCCCGGCCAAGAACTTCGGCATCGCGGAGATGCCGCACGACGGGCGGCACGCCTGGATCAAGCTCACCCCGGACTCGGTCGTCTCCTGGGACTTCCGCAAGCTGTAGGGGCCGCCCTGGTGCTGTGACCGGAAAGGTTTGCCGGCCACAGCACTAGAGACCGAGCGCGGCGGTCCGCAGGGCTTCCACGGCGGCCCGGATCGAGGGCCGCCGGCCGGCGTCCGCCCGCCAGAGCGCGTACACGTGGCGCTGGACCGCGTCCCGGACGGGCAGCAGCCGGACCCCCTCGGGCACCGGTCCGCGCCCGAGCCGGGGCGTCACGCACACCCCGAGGCCGGCTTCCACGAAGGCCAGCTGGGTGTGGTGCTCCTCGGCGATGTGCGCGACCCGGGGCTCGATGCCCATGTCGCGCAGGGTGAACACCAGCCACTCGTGGCAGAACTGGCCCTCGTTCCAGGAGATCCACTCGTCGGCGGCGAACTCCGCGAGGGAGATCTCGCTCCGCCCGGCCAGCCGGTGGCCGGCTGGGACGGCGACGTCGCAGGAATCGTCGAGCAGGTGCATCCGGGTGAGTTCGGCGGGCACCGGCATCCGCTTGTTGTACCAGTCGATGGCCAGCGCCAGGTCGAGGTCACCGCGCACGACGGCCGCCATGGAGTCCTCGGGCGCCTGCTCCCGCACCCTCGGCCGCAGGTCGGGGTGGTCGACCCGCAGGGCGGACAGGGCGGGCGGCAGCAGTCCGCGCATCGCCGTCGGGAAGGCCCCGATGCCCAGCTCCCCGACGGCGCAGCCGCGCTGGGCCTCGACGTCGGCCTGCGCGAGTTCCACCTGGGAGATGATCCGGGCGGCGTGACCGGCGAGCAGCCGCCCCGCGTCGGTGAGCCGGACCCCGCGCCCGTTCTTGACCAGCAGCGGCTGCCCGACCTCGCGCTCCAGCTTGGCCATCTGCTGGGAGACGGCGGAGGTGGTGACGTGCAGGCCGTCCGCGGCGCCGCCGACGGAGCCGTGACGGGCGAGGGCATCGAGGGTGCGCAGGCGCTCCAGGTTCAACATGTAAGCGATGCTACGGCGTCACGGCGAGCAAATCTCGCTTGTTCTAATGCTTCTTGGGCACCAAGGTGAACCCATGAGCGCACCCGCCACCGCCCGTTCCGCCCCGACGGCCACCTCCACCCCGACCTCCGTCGCCACCTCCGCCCGCCGCGGCCGCACCCTCGACTGGCGCGTGCGGTTCGCCGCGCTGTCGGTGATCTGGGGCTTCAGCTTCCTCCTGATCAAGGTGGGCACGGAGGGCTACGCACCCTTCCACGTCGCCCTCGGCCGGGTCCTGTCCGGGGCGCTCGCCCTCCTCGGCGTGCTGCTGGTCCGCCGCGAGCCCCTCCCCCGCGGCCGGCGCACCTGGGCCCATCTGACGGTGAGCGCGCTGCTGCTCAACACCGTGCCGTTCTCGCTGTTCGCCTTCGCCGAGCAGAGCATCCCGTCCAGCCTGGCGGGCATCTGCAACGCCACGTCGCCGCTGTGGGGCATGGTGCTCTCGCTGGTGGCGCTGTCCGAGGACCGCCCGACCCGTCGCCGGTTCGCGGGGCTGGGGCTCGGCTTCCTGGGCGTCTTGACCGTGCTCGGCGCCTGGCAGGGGTTCTCCGGAGTCGACGCCAGGGGCGCCGCCTTCGCGCTGCTCGCCTCGCTCTGCTACCCGATCGGCTGGATCTACGTGCGCCGTACGCTGGCGGGTACGCCCGGCTCGCCGGTGGCGATGACCGCGGCGCAGCTCATGGTCTCGACGCTCCAGCTGCTCCTGGTCAGCGTGCTGTTCACCTCGGCGCCCGCCGGGTTCCCGCTCTGGCCGACCCTGGCGGTGATCACGCTGGGCGCCCTCGGGACGGGCACGGCCCTGCAGATGCAGTACGGCCTGGTGGCGGAGATCGGCCCGACCACCGCGCAGATGGTCACGTACTTCGTCCCGGTCATCGCCACCACGGCGGGCGTTCTCGTCCTCGGCGAGCAGCTGCACTGGAACACCCCGGTCGGCGCGGCCGTCGTCCTGGCGGGCGCCGCCCTCACCCAGGCCCGGCCCTCGTCCGGCACCAAGCCCGCCTGACACCGCACGCGGACGGGCCCTATCCGCGGACCCCGCCGGGGGTCCGCCCCGGCGGTGGTCAGCCGAACCGGCCCCCTCCCACCGGCCTGACCGCCGCGGCCACCGCGTCGGCCAGGCCCGGCAGTTCGGCGGGCGCGAGCTGGGACACCGTCACCCGCACCCCCGGGCCGCTCTCCACCCGGAACCGCGCACCCGGCGCCACGGCCCACCCGGCGCCCATCAGCCGGGTCACCGTCCCCGTCTCGTCGGCGACGGGCACCCACACGTTCATCCCGCTGCGCCCCTGAGCCCGCACCCCGCGCTCCGCGAGCGCCGCGACCAGCCCGTCCCGCCGTTCACCGTAGGACCGGGCCACCGCCGCCGGATCCACCGCGCCCGACGTCCACAGCTCCACCACCGCGTACTGGAGCAGCCGGCTCACCCAGCCCGGCCCCAGCCGCTGCCTGCCGCGCACCCGGTCCGTGGTCACCGCGTCGCCGGTCAGCGCGGCGAGCCGCAGGTCCGGCCCGTACGCCTTCGCCGTCGAGCGGACCAGCGCCCAGTGCCGGGTCACTCCGCCCAGGCAGTTGAGCGGCAGGTCCACGATGCCGTGGCCGTGATCGTCCTCCACGACCAGCACCTCGGGGTGCCGGGCCAGCAGTTCTCGCAGCTCCGCCGCCCGGGCCGCGCTCACCGCCGCGCCCGTCGGGTTCTGCGCCCGGGCCGTCACCACGAGTCCCCGGGCCCCCGCGGCCAGGGCCCGCGCCACCGACTCCGGGCGCGGCCCCTCGTCGTCGACCCGCACCGGGAGCAGGCGCAGGCCCAGGCCGGCCGCCAGGTCAAGCATGCTGCCCCAGCCCGGGTCCTCCACCGCCACCGCGTCCCCCGGCCGCAGATGCGCGGCCAGCACCCGCTCGACGCCGTCCAGCGCGCCGGAGGTCACCGCCATCGCTCCGGGCGGCACCCCGTCCGCGTCGAAGCCGGCCTTGGCGAGGCGGCCCAGCTCCGGCGCCACCGGGTCGTCCCCGTACAGGGTCGGCGCCTTCGCGTACCGGTCGGCCGCGGCGGCGAGTGCCCCGTCCAGTGGGGGCAGCAGCGACACGTCGGGGTTGCCCGACGCGGCGTCCCGTACGCCTTCCGGAACGACCGCGCGCAGCTCGTCGCGGGGCGCGGTCGCGGGCCGGGCCCGTACGCGACTGCCGCGCCGCCCGTCCGTTTCGATGACCCCGCGCTCGCGCAGCGTCCGGTACGCGGCGGCGACGGTGTTGGGGTTGACCCCCAGCAGCCCGGCCAGCTCCCGCATGGGCGGCAGCAGCGCGCCGGGCGCGAGCGCACCCGATCCGACGCCCGCCTCGACGCTGGCCGCGATGTCCGATGCGCGACGCCCTGTAATCCGATACTCTCCTAGCACAAAGAACATTATGCACTAGTACAACGGAGTCCGCACCATGAGCGTCACGCCCGTCACCGAGCCGACCGACCAGCCGAGCGACCCGGCGAGCGACCCGGCGAGCACGGACGCCACACCGACCGGCTCGTACTCGCCCACCTCGCGCACCGTCCCGACCCGCTCCAAGGAGCGGGCGCGCTACGACCGCGAGACGGTCCACTCGATACTCGACCAGGCCTACGTCTGCCACCTCGGCTTCGTCCGCGACGGCGCGCCGGTGGTACTGCCGACGCTCTTCGGCCGCGTGGGCGACCGGCTCTACATCCACGGTTCGACGGGCTCGCGCCCGCTGCTCGCCGCCGGGAAGAGCGACCCCGGCCTGCCCGTGTGCGTGACCGTCACGCACGTCGACGGCCTGGTGCTGGCCCGCTCCGCCTTCCACCACTCCCTCAACTACCGCTCCGTCGTGGTGCACGGCACGGCCTACCAGGTCACCGACGAGGGCGAGTGCCGCATGGCGCTCGACGCCCTGGTCGACCACGTCGTTCCGGGCCGCTCCGCCGACTCCCGTCCGGCCAACGCCAAGGAACTCGCGGCCACGGCGGTGATCCGCCTGGACCTCGACGAGGTTTCGGCGAAGCTCCGTACCGGAGGCCCGAACGACGACGCCGAGGACCTGGACCTGCCCTACTGGTCGGGCGTGGTCCCGGTCGCCCCGGCGTACGGGACCCCGGTCCCGGCCGCCGACCTGGCCCCCGGCACCGCCGTTCCCGGCTACCTCGCCGCGCTCTGAGCCACCGGGGCGGGCCGGACCTCCACCGGCCCGCCCGCAGGCCGCCGCGCCTCGGCGGCGATCAGCGCACCGACCGCCGTCAGCAGCAGTACGGTGCCCAGCACCACGGCGCCGGTCAGCCGCTCCCCGAGCACCAGGACGGCGATCACCGCGGCGCTCACCGGCTCGATCAGCATGATCACGGACACCGTCGCGGCCCGCACCGCGGCGGCCCCGGTGAAGTACAGGGCGTACGCGAGGGCCGTCGGCACCACTGCGACGTAGACCAGCAGCCACGCCACCCGGGCCGGTTCGGCGGTGTGCGGAAGCAGCCCCTCCAGCACGGCGAGCGGCAGCAGGCACACCGCGCCCACCCCGACCGACCATGCGGTGGTGACGAGCGGGTCGCCACCCTCCCCGCGCTGCCCCAGCCAACGGGCTCGCAGGGTCATCCCGGCGTAGCCCGCCGCCGACAGCAGCGCCCAGCCGACGCCGAGCGGCCGCACCTCACCACCACCGCTGCCCAGCACCAGCACGGCGAGCCCGGCCAGCGCCCCGCCGACGGCGGCGGCTCCGCCCCGGCCGAGCCGCTCACCCGTCCAGTACCGCGCGCCGAGCGCGATCAGCACCGGCCCGGCGCCCAGGGTGACGACGGTGCCGACCGCCAGGCCGGTCTCCCGCACGGCGCCGAAGTACGCGGCCTGGAACACGGTGAACATCAGGCCGGTCCCGATCAGTGACGGGACCGAGGGTCGGGGCGCGGCCGGCGCGGGGCGGCGGCGCACGGCCAGCACCCCGGCCAGGACCAGGAGCCCGCCCGCGCTCCGCCAGAACGACAGGGCGAGCGGGCCGAGGTCACTGGCCAGGAAGAGGAGCGAGGCGGCCGCTCCGGCGGTGCCCCAGGCGGCTCCGGCGATGACGAGGTACAGCAGACTGCGCCCGGCAACGGGCGATTGGTTCGACACAGGTGTCTCCGCGCATGCGTGAAGGATGAGGAAAGCCGGTCATCGCTTCGCGGGCAGCGCGAACCCGCCCGGGTACGTTCCGGGCCGGGACTGTTGCGTGAGGGCCGCCCGCGCTAGGCGGCGGGAGGCGGAAGCACGGCGGTCGAAGGCATGTTCGTCACCCTAGACGTTGGTCGCCTCACGGTCCAGCGCGGCCGGCTCGGGCGCCGCCGGCGGGGTGGGGCGCGAGGACTGCGCGATGAACGCCCCGCCCAGGACGAGCGCTCCGCCCAACGTCTGCCAGGTGGAGAGGCGCTCACCCAGGAGCACCCAGGCGAGCACGGTCGCGACGACCGCCTCCAGGCAGGCCACGACACCCGCGACCTGCGGCGACAGCCTGCGCACGGCGACGACGCCGGTCAGGTACGCGAACACGGTGGCGATCAGCACCACGAAGGTGAGCAGCACCGGCGCGGGCACCGTCATGTCACCCATGACGGCGTCGCCGGCCAGCACCTGCCAGTCGATCTGCCACGGGCGCGCGATCACAGTCATGACCAGCGTTCCGATGAGCATGCCGAACGCGATCACGCCGAGCGGGTCGGGGACGTCGCCCTCGTCGCTGCCCTGGTCCGCGAAGACGAAGTAGCAGGCCTGGCAGCAGGCGGCGGCGAGACCGAGCAGCACGCCGAGCAGGTCCAGGCTGAGCCCGGCCCAGATCTCCACGACGCAGGCCAGCCCGACGACCGCCACGGTCGCTCCGGCGGCCGCGGCACGGGTCACGGGCTTGCGCTGCACGAACCGGATGTACCCGAGGAGCAGGCACGGGCCCAGGTACTCCAGCAGCAGGGCCACCCCGACCGGGATGCGGGAGAGCGAGGCGAAGTAGAAGGCCTGCACGCCGGCGACGGCTATCAGCCCGAACCCCGCCAGCAGCAGCGGCTTGCGCCACACCAGGTCGCGGTGGCGCCAGGCCAGCGGGAAGAGCACGAGCGCCGCTCCGGCCACCCGCAGCCAGACCATGTGGAGCGGGTCCAGGCCCGCCTCGATCAGCGGCTTCGCCGCGACTCCGGAGCCACCGAACGCGCACGCCGAAATCAGGGCGAGGCCCATTCCGGCGTTCTTCCCTGACGCTTGCATGGGGTCATCATGGCAGGGCCGGACAGGAGTATCACCTGAGTGACACCTGTTGAGACGGACCGGGGGCCGGGGCCCGCGGCCGCTACTTTTCTGACAGGTCGTCAGTATTGAATGTTCCGGTCGCCGGGGCTACGTTCCGCGCACGTACCCGACGAGAAGGGGTGGTCGCATGGCCGAAGTCACCGCGCAATCACGCATCGAGGCGCCCGCCGCGAAGGTCTGGGCGCAGCTGACGGAGTGGGACGCGTACGGCCAGTGGAGCATGACCCACACCGACTTCCCCAAGGGCGGCCCGCAGACCCTCGCGGTCGGCTCCACCTTCGCCGAGAACATGAAGATGATGGGCTTCCCCGCCGAGGTGCTGTGGACCGTCTCGGAGCTGGAGGACGAGCGCCTCTTCGCCATCACCGGCAAGGGGCCGATGGGCGTGGCCGTCCTCACCCGGTACACCTTGATCCCGGACGGCGGCGCCACCACCGTCCGCATCGACGGCGAGTTCACCGGAGCCGCCGTCTCGCTGATGGCGGGCAAGCTCAAGGACTCCGCGACCGCCGCCCTGAACGAATCGCTGCGCAAGCTGTCGGCTCTGGTCGCCTGAGCGCCCCCGGGCACACGCGCCGGCGCGCCCCACGAGAGGACTCGTGGGGCGCGCCGGCGTTCCGCGGGAGGTGCGGCCGGGATCAGTGCTCGTCGGCCAGGATGAGGTAGAGCTTCTTGCGGGCGTCGTTGATGACCGCGAGGGCCTTCTCGCGCTGCTCGGGCGTGCCGGTCTTGAAGACCTGGCCGAACGCCTCCATCAGGCCGACTCCGGCCGTCCGGATCTCCTGCATCGCCTCGAAGTCGAAGCCCCGGCCCGCCTCGGCCCACGGGGCCGACGGGCCCGACTCGGCCTCGGTGCGGCCGGCGTCGGTGAGCGTGAACAGCTTCTTGCCGCCGTCGCTCTCGCTGGTGATGAGGCCTTCGTCCTCGAGCAGCTGGAGCGTCGGGTAGACCGAGCCCGGGCTGGGCTTCCAGGCCCCGCCGCTGCGCTCGCCGATCTCCTGGATCATCTCGTAGCCGTGCATCGGCCGGTCGGCGAGCAGCGCCAGGATCGAGGCGCGCACATCTCCGCGCCGGGCGCGGCCGCGCGGCCCGCCCCGTCCCCCGCGCCCGCCGAAGGGCCCTCCGCCGAAGGGCGGACCGAACGGCCCGAAGGCGGCCCGCCGCCCCATGAACTCCTCCCGACGCTCAGGCCCGCAGTGACCGTGACCCCGTCCGTGTTCGTACCCGTGGCCGTGTCCGTGCTGTCCGTGTGAACGCATGACTGCGCTCCTTTCGTCATCGGTCGATCTCGATGTCGATCGCTTGCGATCGCTTCTTCGAACCCCGCTTCCGGGCTCCGATGACTCCACTATCGCCGACCACTCGCGATGCGTCAACGATATATCGGAAACTTTTCACCGACAGGGCCAGTCGCCTCGCATTGGACTTTGGCTGCGATCAAGGGGCCGCCCTACGGTCGGGGGCATGCGCATTCGAATCGTCGACGCCTTCACCGACCGGCCCTTCGGAGGGAACCCCGCCGGGGTGCTGCTCCTTGACGGGGAGTTCCCCGCTGACCAGTGGCTCCAGCAGGTCGCGGCCGAGGTCAACCTCTCCGAGACCGCCTTCGCCCGTCCCCTGCCGTCCGGCGGGGACGCCGACTGGGCGCTGCGCTGGTTCACGCCCGCCACCGAAGTCGACATGTGCGGCCACGCCACCCTCGCCACCGCCCACGTCCTCGCGGCGAGCGGCCTCGCGAACGGCCTCATCCGCTTCGCCACGCGCAGCGGCGTACTGACGGCTCGGGCCGGCGACGACGGCCGGATCACGATGGACTTCCCGACGTCCTCGCTCACCCCCGTCGAGACGCCCGCCGAGGTGGAGCGCGCCCTCGGCGCCCCGGTCCTGTCCGTCCACGACACCTCTGCCCACATCGGCGACCTGGTGGTGGAACTGGCCGGCGAACGGGCCGTGCGGGACCTCACGCCCGACCACGCCGCCCTGCGTGCCTATGCCCGCCGCGGGGTGATCGTCACCGCGGCCGCCGAGGACCCCTCCCGCGGGTACGACTTCGTCTCCCGGGGCTTCTTCCCCGCCGTCGGCATCGACGAGGACCCCGTCACCGGCAGCGCCCACACCGCGCTCGCCCCGTTCTGGGCCGCCCGGCTGGGCCGCACCGAATTGGTGGGCCTCCAGGGCGGGACGCGCACCGGCCTGGTCACCGTCCGGCTCGCCGGCGACCGTACGCTCCTGACCGGCGGCGCCGTCACGGTCCTGGACGGCGAGCTGCGCACCGGCCCCTGACCCGTCAGGGAGTCGGCAGCCAGGAGACGTGGCCCGCCAGCAGGGCGTACCCGCCGAAGGCCACGATGTCGAGCAGTGCGTGCGCGATGACCAGCGGAGCCACCCGGCCCCAGCGGCGGTAGGCCAGGACGAAGACGACGCCCATGACCATGTTGCCGACGAAGCCGCCGACGCCCTGGTAGAGGTGGTAGGAGCCGCGCAGCACCGAGCTGGCCAGCAGCGCCGCCGTCGGCGACCAGCCGAGCCCGTCCAGCCGGCGCAGCAGGTAGGCCAGCACGATGACCTCCTCCACCACCGCGTTCTGCACGGCGGAGAGGATCAGCACCGGGAACTTCCACCACACGTCGGGCAGCGCCTCCGGCACCACCGTCAGGTTGAACCCGGCGGCCCGCGACGCCAGGTAGAACGCCAGCCCCGCACTGCCGATGCCCGCCGCGACGAGCGCCCCCCGGCCCAGGTCCCAGCCGGGGCGGGTGCGGTCGAAGCCGAGCACCCGCAGCCCCGGCGCGCCTTCCCGGGTCAGCAGGTGGGCGACGAGCAGGACGGGAACCAGCGCGGTCGCGATCCCGAACAGCTGCCACGCCAGGTCCAGCCACGGGCGACCCGGCGCGTACGAGCCGTTGAGCGTGGCGGCCTGGTCCTTGAGGCCGCCCGGCTTGGTGAGCGAGCCGGTGAAGCTGATCAGCGCCGAGACCGCGCTCGCGCCCAGGGAGAGCGCGAGCACCAGCAGCGTCTCGGTCCGCAGGTACCCGCGGCCGTCCTCCCGCCGGTCCTCGGCCACCGGCTCCGGCTCCACCCGCACGTGCGACTCCCGTCCCGCCGTCCCGTTGTCCACCCCCATAGTGCCCCCTGGGCGGGGCCGGGGACGCACCGGACCCGGCGGGTCAGCGGCCGATCGCCGCCGAGGCGTCCACCTCCCGCTCCGGGAGCCCGACGGGCCAGGTGTGCACGGGGTCGCCCCGGTGCATCAGCTCGCTGTAGCGCCGGGTGGTCGCGGCCAGTGCGGCGTCGCGCTCCAGGCCGCCCGCGAGCGCCTGGTGGTAGGTGTCGACCTGCCAGGTCGCCCCGTTCACCCGGCGCCGGCAGCGCTCCTCGATGATCCCGAGGCAGCGGTCGCGGTCGGCGGGGGCGATGCCCCACGCGTCCAGGCCCGCCGCCGCCATCGGAAGCAGCTCGTCCAGCACCAGCCGCACCGCCGGTACGCTCGCCAGGCCCGCGCCCCGGCCCCGGCGCGGCCAGCGCAGCCGGGCGTCGATCCCGTACCGGCAGGCCGCGTCGAAGTTGGCCTCCGCCTCGGCGAAGGGGAGCCGGGTCCACACCGGCCGCGGCTCGTCCGCGAGCGTCCGTACGAGCCCGTAGTAGAAGGCCGCGTTGGCCACGACGTCGGCCACCGTCGGCCCGGCCGGCAGCACCCGGTTCTCCACCCGCAGGTGCGGCACCCCGTCGGCGACCCCGTACACGGGCCGGTTCCAGCGGTAGACCGTGCCGTTGTGCAGGACCAGTTCCTGGAGGCTCGGCACCCCGCCCTCGTCCAGCACCCGCAGCGGCTCCTCCTCGTCGCAGATCGGCAGCAGCGCGGGGAAGTAGCGGACGTTCTCCGCGAAGAGTTCGTACGCCGACTCCACCCAGCGCTCCCCGAACCAGGTACGCGGCCGCACGCCCTGCGCCTGGAGCTCCGGTGGCCGGGTGTCGGTGGCCTGCGTGAACAGCGGCGGACGGGACTCCCGCCACAGCTCCCGGCCGAACAGGAACGGGGAGTTGGCGCCGACGGCTATCTGCACCGCGGCCACCGCCTGCGCCGCGTTCCACACGTCCGCGAACCGGGCCGGGGTCACCTGCAAGTGCAACTGCACGGAGGTGCAGGCCGCTTCCGGCACGATCGAGCCGGTGGTCCAGGTGACCCGCTCGACCCCCTCGATGTCGAGGGTGAAGTCCTCGCCGCGCATCATCAGGATCTGCTCGTTCAGCAGCGAGTAGCGGTCCACCGCCGAGAGGTTGGCCAGGGCCAGGTCGGCGCGGGAGACCGTCGGCAGGATCCCGATCATCACCACGCCCGCGTCGATCTCGGCGGCCTGCCGGTGGGCGTAGTGCAGTCCCGCGCTCAGTTCCTCGGCGAGCTGGTCGAAAACGCGGCCCTCCAGACGGTGCGGGAGGACGTTGACCTCCAGGTTGAACATTCCGAGCTCGGTCTGGAAATCGGGGCTCGCTATCCGTTCCAGGACCTGGGCATTCACCATTTTCGGCAACCCGTCGGCACCCGCGAGATTCAATTCGATCTCCAGCCCCATCATGTTCTTGGGGCGATCGAACCTCTGCTCTGCCAGAAGTCGCTCCAGGCCCTCCAGGCACTCCCGCAGCTTCCTCCGATACCGCTGCCGATCGGACAGGTCGAATCCGCCTGCCACGACCTTCTCCCCCATCGAGGTGTCCCTCCTCAAGTGGCCCGTCCCCACAGCATCCAGGCGGGCGTTACGGTCGATGATGCCCCAGCGGCATGATCGCTAACGCCGTGGGGGCGCGCGTGGCCGCGAGCGCGCGCCGGTTTGGCGCGAACGGCGCTCCGGCACATTCACCCGGCAAGTACGTTTGAGCAAATTCCCCGTTGACTTTGCCCATTCCGGATAACCGGCGCTTTCCAGCCGAGCCCCCGTCCGGTAACCTCCGAGGTCAGCGCTGCATGTCCGCGTGCAACCGGCATGTATGTCAGGTCAGCGGGACCGGTAATCGCCTTGTCGGCAATAGCCGGGACAGCTAGCCGAAACATTGCGTGAACACATGTCGTATAAACTCCGCAAACGAGGCAGAGAGTTGGCGCGCGGCCATTGCCCCACAGCCCACCTCTGACCCCAGAATGCGACAGCGCCGTCCGCACCTTCTCCCGTAGCACCGGTCTCCCAAGTGAGAGGCGACCCACCATGCCGCTGCATGTCCCTCCGGCTCCCGCGCCCGCCCTGCGCAGCGTCCTCGCGGCACTCGGTTCCCCCACCGCCGTCAACGAGGCACACACGCCTTCCCTGCGCGCCCCGCACGGCCCGGTCACCGCCGAACTCCCCCTCCCGGTCCACGTCCTCGACCGGCTGAACGCCTCGGCGCTGTCCCCCGGCGGCAGGCCGCCCCGGACGCGACTGACGGGCTGGCGGTTCCTGATCCGCAGCGGCGACCGGTTCGTCGCGGCCGCCGACACCCGCCTCACCCCCGACGGCTGGGCCTTCTCGCACTTCTTCGAGGGCCCCTACGTCGCCGCGACGGAACGCGCGCTGCGCCAGGCGGAGTCGCTCGCCCAGGGATACCAGCCGAGGCTGCTGTCCGTACCGGAGCTGTACATGCTGACGCTGTGGCTGCACGGAGCCGTGAACGCCGACGCCTCCGCCGGTCTGCCGGCCGCCGCCGACCTGCTGGTGCCGCTGGCTCCCGCCCCGCCCGGGATCGCCCCCTACCGGCCGCACCCGGTGTCCGAACTGCTGCCCGTACTGACCCGCAGGCTGCGGCGTACGGCACCTCCGACACCGCCGCCGGTGGCCGCTCCGGCCGCCTGACCTGCACGGACCGACCGGCATGGCCCTAGTGGCCCATGCGGCCTAGCCCGCTTGGACCAGCGGGGAACCACCCCGATCGGCAGGGGAGTTGGCTGAACCGCCCGCACGAGTGATGCGTCATCAATCTATGAGGACAGCTGCCGGGAAATCCCTGCGAAGCAGCCGTCATGGGGGAAGACTGACGACAAGCTCCCCGCTGGTGCGGGGATGAAACACAGGGGGACGGCCTTGAAACACACATCGAGCCGTAGCACGCAGACCACACCGCAGCGAAAGAACGCATCCATGTGCCAGCACCAGCCCGCCTGCCCGTCATCAGAGTCCGCCGACCGGGAGGCCGCGCGCCCGGTGGCCAACCACCCGGAACAGGGCTGGAGTCTGCTGTGCAACGGCGTCCTGCTCTTCGAGGACACCGGTGAGCTGCTGCCGGACGGCCAGATCATCGCCCCGCACCGCCCGCTCGCGATCGCGTAGGCAGCCCGCTCACGCAGAGGGGGCCGGCCCTGGAGCGTACGCTCCGGGACCGGCCCCCTACGTCATCCGTCTACGGGACGACGACTCAGGCGTCGTACTCGTCCAGCGGCGGGCAGGAGCACACCAGGTTCCGGTCGCCGAAGGCGCCGTCGATCCGGCGCACCGGCGGCCAGTACTTCTCGGCCGCGGTGACCCCGCCCGGGAAGACGGCCACGTCGCGGCTGTACGGGTGGTTCCACTCGCCGCCGAGCGCCGCCGCGGTGTGCGGGGAGTTGGCCAGCGGGTTGTCGTCCACCGGCCACTCGCCGCCCGCGACCCGCTCGATCTCGCCGCGGATGGCGATCATGGCGTCGCAGAAACGGTCGATCTCGGCGAGGTCCTCGGACTCCGTCGGCTCGATCATCAGCGTGCCGGCCACCGGGAAGGACATCGTCGGCGCGTGGAAGCCGTAGTCGATCAGACGCTTGGCGATGTCGTCCACGCTGACGCCCGTCGCCTTCGACAGCGGACGCAGGTCGATGATGCACTCGTGCGCGACCAGGTTGCCGGGGCCCGTGTAGAGCACCGGGTAGTGCGGCTCCAGGCGCTTGGCGATGTAGTTCGCACCGAGCACCGCCACCTGGGTGGCGCGCTTGAGGCCGTCGCCGCCCATCAGACGGACGTAGGACCAGGAGATCGGCAGGATGCCGGCCGAGCCCCACGGCGCCGCCGAGATCGGGCCGACGCCCGTCTTCGGACCGGCGGTCGGCTGGAGCGGGTGGTTGGGCAGGTACGGGGCGAGGTGCGCCCGGACACCGACCGGGCCGACGCCCGGACCGCCGCCGCCGTGCGGGATGCAGAAGGTCTTGTGCAGGTTCAGGTGCGAGACGTCTCCGCCGAAGTGGCCCGGCTTGGCCAGACCCACCAGGGCGTTGAGGTTGGCGCCGTCCACGTAGACCTGGCCGCCCGCCTCGTGCACCTGGGCGCAGATGTCGGCGACGTGCTCCTCGAAGACACCGTGCGTCGAGGGGTAGGTGATCATGAGGACGGCGAGCTCGTCGCGGTACTGCTCGATCTTGGCGCGCAGGTCGTCCGCGTCCACCTCACCGTCGTCGGCGGTCTTGACGACGACGACCTTCATGCCGGCCATCACCGCGCTGGCGGCGTTCGTGCCGTGCGCGGAGGACGGGATGAGGCAGATGGTGCGCTGCTCGTCGCCGTTCGCGCGGTGGTAGGCGCGCACGGCCAGCAGGCCGGCGAGCTCACCCTGGGAGCCGGCGTTCGGCTGGATCGAGACCTTGTCGTAGCCGGTGACCTCGCAGAGACGTTCCTCCAGCTCGGTGATGAGCGTGAGGTAGCCCTCCGCCTGCTCGGCCGGGGCGAACGGGTGCAGCTGGCCGAACTCGGGCCAGGTCACCGGCTCCATCTCGGTGGTCGCGTTGAGCTTCATCGTGCAGGAGCCCAGCGGGATCATGCCCCGGTCCAGCGCGTAGTCCTTGTCCGCGAGCTTGCGCAGGTAGCGCAGCATGGCGGTCTCGCTGCGGTGCTGGTGGAACACCGGGTGCGTCAGGTACGCGTCCGAACGCAGCAGGCCCTCGGGCAGCGTGTCCTCGGTGCTCGCGTCCAGCGCCTCGATGTCCGCCGTGACGCCGAAGGCGGCCCAGACGGCCTCGATGTCGGCGCGCAGCGTCGTCTCGTCACAGGCGATGGAGACGAGGTCTGCGTCGGCCTGGTAGAGGTTCACCCCGCCTTCGCGGGCGGCGGCCACGACCTCGGCGGCCCGCCCCGGAACCCGGGCGGTGACGGTGTCGAAGTACGCGCCGTGCACGACCTCGACCCCGCCGGCGGTCAGGCCCGCGGCGAGCAGGGCGGCGTAGCGGTGGGTCCGGCGGGCGATCGTGCGCAGGCCGTCCGGACCGTGGTAGACGGCGTACATCCCGGCCATGACGGCGAGCAGCACCTGCGCGGTGCAGATGTTGCTGGTGGCCTTCTCGCGGCGGATGTGCTGCTCGCGGGTCTGCAGCGCGAGGCGGTACGCCTTGTTGCCGTCCGCGTCGACGGAGACACCGACGAGGCGGCCGGGCAGCGAGCGGGCGTGCTTGGCCTGGACCGCCATGTAGCCGGCGTGCGGTCCGCCGAAGCCCATCGGGACGCCGAAGCGCTGCGTGGTGCCGACGGCGATGTCGGCGCCCAGCTCCCCCGGGGAGACCAGCAGGGTCAGCGCCAGCAGGTCGGCGCAGACGGTGACGATCGCGCCCAGCTCGTGCGCCTGGTCGATGACCGGCTTGATCTCCCGCACCGCACCGGAGGCGCCGGGGTACTGGAGCAGCACACCGAAGACACCGCGCTCGGCGATCTCGGCCGGGATGCCCTCGGACAGGTCCGCGACGACGACCTCGACCCCGATGGGCTCGGCGCGGGTCTCGATCACCGCGATGGTCTGGGGCAGCGCGTCGGCGTCGATCAGGAAGACACCGCCCTTGACCTTGCCGACGCGGCGGGCCAGCGACATGGCCTCGGCGGCCGCGGTGCCCTCGTCGAGCAGGGAGGCGCCCGAGGTCGGCAGGCCGGTCAGGTCGGCGACGACGGTCTGGAAGTTCAGCAGCGCCTCCAGCCGGCCCTGCGAGATCTCCGGCTGGTACGGCGTGTAGGCCGTGTACCAGGCCGGGTTCTCCATGACGTTGCGCAGGATCACCGGCGGCGTGAAGGTGCCGTAGTAGCCGAGGCCGATCATGGAGGAGAGGACCTGGTTGCGGTCGGCGAGCGAGCGCAGCTCGGCCAGCACCTCGGCCTCGGTCCGCGCCTCGGGGAGGTTCAGCGCGTCCGCGGTCCTGATCACATCCGGTACCGCGGCGGCGGTCAGTTCGTCCAGGGAGCCGTAGCCCACCTGAGCGAGCATCTTGGCCTGCGCCTCGGCATCCGGGCCGATGTGGCGCTGCTCGAAGGGGATGCCTCGCTCCAGCTGAGAGAGCGGAATGCGGTTGGCGGTCATGTACGGAGGCCTCCTGGTCGTACGACCTGCGAGGGGCACCACGGCGCGGGCACCCGGACGGCCTCCCCCTCTGTCATCTCAACCTGAGAGCTTCACCGGAGCCGCGGGAAGGACCCACGAGATCCGGCTTTCACCGTCGGTGAGGGGAGGCACCGCGCTGCGCACCGGTACCCGCCCCTGCTTTCCAGAGTGGCCTCGTCACGTGCGGTACGTATGCCTGAGAGATTCCGGGGAGGATTTGCTCCTTCGGCGCCTCCGTCGTGCTCACTCGGAGGACTCTCCCGCACAGGGTCAACAGCCGCTACCCAGCCTACCAGCGAGGATCTGGAAGCTCCCTCGAGTGGCCCCCGCCGAGAATTTGCCCTTCTGTAGTCATTACGAGTCATTACGGAACAGCTGCGACCACTTGGAGGGACCGGACCGTGCAGACCGACATCGATCCCCGCAGTCTCATCGGCCGCAAGGCGTTCGACCGCAATGGCGCCAAGATCGGCACCGTGGACGAGGTCTACCTCGACGATGCCACGGGCGTGCCCGAGTGGGCCGCCGTACGGACCGGCCTGTTCAGCCGGGACGCCTTCGTTCCCCTGGAGCCCAGTGAGGTGGTCGACGACACCCTCCGGGTCCCCTTCGAACGCTCCCTGATCAAGGACGCGCCGGACTTCGGCGTCGGCCGCCACCTCTCGCCGGAGCAGGAGCTCCAGCTCTACCACCACTACGGGCTGGACGTGACCCTCCCGGCGGACTTCCACCGCCCCGCGTCCCCGCAGCAGCCCCGGGACTTCGGCAGCCTGGCCGGCGAAGGCTGACTCCTCAAGCCCCGTCCGGGACCTCCTCGCCCACGAGCGGCAGCGGGTCGGACGGTTCCAGCTCGGGGTCGTCCAGGCGGAAGGTGCGTACGCGGCCCGGCGCCGATCCGGGCTGCTCGAAGCGCACGGTCACCCGGCCGATTCCGCTGCCCTGGACCCAGCCCGGGCCGTACACCGCGTGCCTGACGTCGCTGCCGGCCGGCCAGCGGCGCTCCGCGGCCGGTTCCGGCTCCTCCACCCCGCCGATGACCGGCGCGGGTCCCACGGCCGCCGTTGCCGCCCCGCCGGGCTCCCGCGCCTCCTGCGGCGCACGGGCCTGCGCCTCCCCCGCAGGGCCGCCCCCCGGGCCCTCCGGCGCGCCCGGCGCGTCAGCCAGGGCGTCGGCGGCCTGGGCGAAGAGGTCCTCTTGGGTGTAGTCCGCAAGCCCCGTCACCCCCACCCCCAGCAGCCGCACCCCGCCGGTGGTGTCCACGGCCTCCAGCAGCCGCTGGGCCGCCTCCCGCACCACCGCCGGGTCGTCGGTCGGGCCCCGCAGCGTCTCCGAGCGGGTCAGCGTCGAGAAGTCGTAGCGCCGCACCTTGAGCACGATCGTGCGCCCGGAGTGCCCAGAGCCCCGCAGCCGTCCCACACAGCGGTCGGCGAGCCGCTGCACCTCGTACCGGATCCGCACGCGGTCGTGCAGGTCCACGTCGAAGGTGTCCTCCACGGACACCGACTTCGCGTCCCGCTCGGAGACCACGGGCCGGTCGTCCAGGCCCAGCGCCATCCGGTACAGCCCCGCCCCGTGGGCCCGCCCCACCATCCGGACCAGCTCGTCCTCCCCGGCCTCGGCCAGGTCCCCCACCGTGGTGATCCCGGCCCGCCGCAGGTGCTCCCCGGTGGCCGGCCCGACGCCCGGCAGGGTCCGTACCGACATCGGCGCGAGCAGTTCCCGTTCCGTCCCGGGCTCGATCAGCAGCAGCCCGGCCGGTTTTGCCTCCTCCGAGGCGACCTTGGCCAGCATCTTGGAGCCGGCCAGCCCGACGGAGCCGCTGAGCCCGGTGGCGGCCATGATGTCGGCCCGCAGCCGCTCCCCCGTCTCACGGGCGGCCGCCGAGTCGAAGGCGACCCCGCCCGCCTCCAGGTCCACGAAGGCCTCGTCGAGGCTGAGCGGCTCCACCAGCGGTGACAGCGCCCGCAGCAGGGCCATGACGGTCTCGCTGACCTCCCGGTACAGGGTGAAGCGGGGAATCAGGTACGCGCCGTTGGGGCACAGCCGTCTGGCCTGCGCCGTCGGCATCGCCGAATGCACCCCGAAACGCCTGGCCTCGTAGGAGGCGGTGGCGACGACCCCGCGCGGCCCGAGACCGCCGACGATCACCGGCTTTCCGCGCAGGCTCGGCTTCGACGCCTGCTCCACGGCGGCGTAGAAGGCGTCCATGTCCAGGTGGAGGATGGTCGGCGCGGCTCTCACAGCTCCGATGCTCCCCTACGCCACTGACAACGCCGCCCGGAGCCCCCGGGGGCGCGTGGCGCGTCAGACGGCCCGGTTGCGGCGCGCGGCCAGTTCGTCGCCCGGGTTCTGGCCGATCAGCGTCTCGCCGGTGTCGATCCGCTCCCCGTGCAGCTGCGACAGGGCGTTCTCCACGTCGCGCCAGACCACGCCCACCGCGATGCCGAAGACGCCCTGGCCGCCCTGGAGCAGGCTGACGACCTGGTCCGGCGAGGTGCACTCGTAGACGGTGGCGCCGTCGCTCATCAGAGTCATGCGTTCGAGATCCGAGAAGCCGCGGTCGCGCAGGTGCCGCACCGCGGTACGGATGTTCTGGAGCGCGACCCCGGTGTCCAGGAAGCGTTTGACGATCTTGAGGACCACCACGTCGCGGAAGCTGTACAGCCGCTGCGTCCCCGAGCCGTAGGCGGGCCGCACGCTGGGCTCCACCAGCCCCGTGCGCGCCCAGTAGTCGAGCTGCCGGTAGGTGATGCCGGCGGCGGCGCACGCCGTCGGCCCCCGGTAGCCGACCTGCTCGGGCGCCGGGGCCCCGCCGCCCGGTGCGGCCGGCGCCGGTTCCGGCCGGCGGCGCGCGCTGCCCGCCGCACCGCCGTGCAGCGGGTACGGCCCACCGTCACTCCGTGCGGGGATGCCCCCGGTCATGCCGTCGCCCGTGATGCTCACGCCGACCCTCCGTCCTCGACCTGCCACCTCGAAGGTAGGCAGTCACCAGGGGTGCGTCAACGATCGCCACACTCGGCACGCCGAGTGATAATCACCCTGAGAGTGGTTTCCCGTGCCCCTTTTCGGGGAAAGGCTAACCGAATGGGCAGAATGTCCCTGGTGGGCGGCTTGTCCGCCGCCTCACTGCGGGCCGGTGCCGAAGTCCTCGGGCGAGATCTGATCGAGGAACTCGCGGAACTTCTCCACCTCGTCCTCCTGCTCGTCCGGAATGGCGATGCCGGCGTCGTCCAGCACGCCGTCACTGCCGTAGATCGGCGTCCCCGTCCGCAGGGCCAGCGCTATGGCGTCCGAAGGCCGCGCGCTCACCTCGACCCCGCTCGCGAAGACGAGCTCCGCGTAGAAGACGCCCTCCCGCAGATCCGTGATCCGGACCTCGGTGAGCTCCTCACCGACCGCCTCCAGCACGTCCTTGAACAGGTCGTGCGTCAGCGGCCGGGCAGGGGCCATCCCCTGCTGCGCGAAGGCAATGGCGGTCGCCTCCCCGGGACCGATCCAGATGGGGAGGTACCGATCGCCTCCCACTTCGCGCAGGAGCACGATCGGTTGGTTCGAGGGCATTTCCACCCGGACACCCACAACGTCGAGCTCGTTCACACAGCAACCCTAGGACGTGCCCGACCGGTTTGGGTAGTCGGGCTCTTTCCGGTCAACGCAGACGGACCCCGAGAGCGGTCTGCACGAGCGCCTCGTGCAGCCGTACGGAGAGTCCCGCCAGCTCCTTAATGGTGGCCTCGGCATGGGCCCTGGTCTGCGGGTTGCGGTGCCGGCGCAAGGGGGAGACGACCTGCTCCACCAGTCCGGCCTCGCGGTCCGCGGCCGCCTTCATCGCCCGCAGGTGCCTGGGCTCCAGTCCGAAACGGCCGAGGTCCGCGATCAGCCGTGCCACGGTGACCGCCTCCGCGTCGAACCCGCCGTCCGGGGCCTCGCCGAGGAGCCCGTACGACTCCCACTCGGCCAATTGCTCCTCGTCCACCTCCGCGGCGGCGAGCAGCTCCGCCCGCCCCACCCGGGCGGCGGCGGGCCGCTCCCGGCCCACTTCGCCGTACACGGCCGCGGGTCCGGTGGTCCCGGCCGTGCCACCCGGGTCACGGGGGGCCGCAGGGGCCGGGATACGGACCTGCTCGCCGCGGTCGAGTGCCTCGAGCTGCTCCCGGATGACTTTCAGCGGCAGGTAGTGGTCCCGCTGCAGCCGCAGGATCCGGCTCAGCCGTTCGACGTCGCCGGTGCTGAACTTGCGGTATCCGGAAGGTGTGCGTCTGGGCTCGACCAGCCCTTCCGCCTCCAGGAAGCGGATCTTGGAGATCGTGACGTCGGGGAACTCGTCGCGCAGCATGGTCAGCACCGTGCCGATGCTCACCAGCCGCCCGGCGGCCCTGGCGGTGCCGTTCTTCGCGGCACCGCCGGACGGGGTACGCAGCATGGGACCTTCCCTGTCGGTTCCCCTGGGGGCACCTCTTCGGCGATCGCCGAAGAGGTGCCCCGGGGAGGGTCAGACGCCCCGCAGGCTCGCGTAGAAGACCAGCCGGTACTTGCCGATCTGCACCTCGTCGCCGTTGTGCAGGGCGACGGAGTCGATCGGCTCACGGTTGACGTACGTGCCGTTGAGACTGCCCACGTCGGAGACGGTGAACCCGCCGTCCTGGCTCCTGCGGAACTCGACGTGCCGCCGCGAGACGGTGACGTCGTCCAGGAAGATGTCGCTCTGCGGGTGCCGGCCCGCCGTGGTCAGTTCGCCGTCCAGCAGGAAGCGGCTGCCGGAGTTGGGGCCGCGCCGCACGATCAGCAGGGCGGAACCCGGAGGCAGGGCTTCCACCGCGGCCTGGGCCTCGGGGGAAAGCGAGGACGGCACGTGCCCCGCCACCTCGGCCTCGTAGGCTTCCAGGCCCGAGATCGAGATGGTGGACGTGGTCTCCGAGGCACGCTCCGGCGTCAGACCCGCCCGCAGCGGCGCCCCGCAGTTGGAGCAGAACCGGCTCGCCGCATCGCTGCGGTGGCCACACCTGCTGCAAACCTGCTCGGCCGACATGGACGGCTCCTCGCGCCGCGGCTGCCCCGCGGAGGCATTGGTGGCATACGGGTCGGAGGCAAACCCTCCACCCGCACTTGAGGTTGACGGTTCACCGAAACCTATGCGGCCGGAACCGGCAGGGTCAACAGACGACGCGCCCGAAGCGCCCGGAATGTCACCCCCGGCACCGACCTCGTCCCGGAAGAGGGGACGGTCCGCCTGGACCTCCGCGTCCCCGTGCCCCGCACGGTGCCGCGCACCGCTCTCCTCGCGGTTCTTCTTGCCGAACAACTTCTCAAACAACTTCACGGGCGATTCCCCTTGACCGAAACAGACCCGCCCGTGGGGCAGGACGAACTCCGCATGCACACACCTGCCGACCCGGACATTCTCACAACGTCCGTAACCACCAGACAGTTTCCACCACGCACCGCGACTTCGGCGCGTCGACCCCCCGCAGGCATCCGCCCACGTGAGCCGCTCCACATTCCGCCCCGTCTCACGACGATGACGACCGAGCGTAGTCAGGCTGCTTCGCAGCCCGCAAGGCGTCCACGACGATCTTGGCCGACCGTGTGACGTTCGCCGTGGCCTGCTCCTTCTCCAGCGTCTGCACCACACCGCCGGGGATGTTGAGCGCCGGCTCCAAGTCCTGGGGCTTGCCGATCACCCTGAACTCGTAGGGCTGTGTGATCTTCTTACCGTCGATCGCGACCCCACCGCCCTCGTCCGAGAAGAACGAGCCCGCCACGACCCGTACGCCGTTGATCTGGATCGCCTCGGCGCCGGCCGCCCGCAGCTCCTGGAGGGTGTCCAGCAGCTGATCGGACTGCACCTGACCCTTGGGGTCGGTGATCCGCAGCGTGATGCCGGGCCCCTGTGCGGCCACGGTACCGGCCAGGATGCCCAGTTGGCGTTCCTTCTCCACGGTCTGCTTGCGCGCCTCCTCCGCCTGGTTGGAGCTGCTCTCCAGCTCCTTGCGCTGCTCCTCCAGCTTCTGCTTCTCGTCCTCCAGCCGCTTGGTGCGCCCGTCCAGTTCGTCGAGGATCCGTACGAGGTCCTCCTGGCGGGCGCCGCGTAGCGGGCCGGAGTCGCTGTTGGAGCGGACCTGAATGGCCAGGCCCAGCCCCAGGACGAACAGCAGCAGCGCGACGATCAGTTGCGCCCGGCTCAGCCGCGGTGGCCACAGGCCCGCGGCCAGCCGCCGGCGGCCGCTCTCCTCCGGGGCCCCGGCCGGTGCCGGCGTCCCCTCTACAAGAGGCTGCTCCGGAACGTTCGGTTCCTCGGGAGGCGTTCCATTCGTACTCATCGGCCTCACGCCCGGAACACGTGCCGGCGGATGGCCGCCGCGTTGGAGAAGATGCGGATGCCGAGCACGACCACCACGCCGGTCGACAGCTGCGAGCCGACGCCCAGCTTGTCCCCGAGGAAGACGATCAGCGCGGCCACCACCACGTTCGACAGGAACGACACCACGAACACCTTGTCCACGAAGATGCCGTCCAGCATGGCCCGCAAACCGCCGAACACCGCGTCCAGCGCAGCCACCACGGCGATCGGCAGATAAGGCTCCACCACGGCCGGCACTTCGGGCCTGACCAGCAGCCCGACCACCACTCCGGCCACGAGGCCCAGTACCGCGATCACGATGCACCCTTCTTCGGCTGTTCTGCTGTGGCTGTACGCACGGCGAGGCTCGACGCGGCCTGGAGGCGCAGGTCGTCCACGGGGGTAAGGGTGGAGCGGATGCCGTAGCTCTCCTGGAGCACGTGAAGGTACTGGCCGCCCGCCGAGTCCTGGAACCGGGTGCCCAGCCGCTTGCCGTCACCCACGGCGAGGACTTCGTACGGCGGCACGAGCGGCCTGTTGTCGACCAGTATCGCGTCACCGGCGGCCCTGATCGCGGACAGCGCCGTCAGCCGCTGCCCGTTGATCGAGACCGCCTCCGCGCCCGACTGCCACAGACCGTTGACGATCTTCTGCATGTCCCGGTCCCGCAGCCGTCCCGTGTCCGAGAACCCCTTGGTCTCGCGCGGGCCACCGCCGCCGCCCGACGCGGAGCCCTTGGCGTCGTCCACCACCAGCTTCACCCCGGGCCCGCGTACGTCGGTCGCCCCGGACAGCAAGGCCACGAGCCGGCCCTGGTCGCCGCCCACCTGCTTGAGGGCCGCCTGCTGGCGATCGGCGACCTCCGTGCGCAGCCGCTCGATGTCCCTCTCCAGCCCGTCCGCGTGGGCGTTGGCCCGGTCCACGCGGTCGATGAGCTCCTGACGCTCCTTGGCGAGTACCGGCGCCGCCACCCGCGCCTGCGCCGCGCCCAGGGTGACCACCATCGCGGCGAGTACGAGCCCGCCCGCGAGCGCCAGCTTGGCCTTGAGGGTGCGCGGGAGGCCGGAGGTCCCCTCCGCTTCGCGCCGCGCCGAGGCTTCCGCGTACCCCTCGTCGAGACTGTGGTCCATCACGTGCGTCAGCAGCGACATGGAAGCGTCCGGGCGCGCGGGCCGTGTGACCGGACTCCGGTTGGTGTGCGGCTGCGACATGCCGCTCATCGTCGCATGAGGCCGCCGCCGACACCGAATGCGCCGTCCGGGGGCCGGACGGGAGACTCCCGCCCGGCCCCCGGACGGCGCCGGTGCGGCCGCCTCAGTGCTCGCCGGCGTCCACCACCGCGGCCCACTCGTCCAGCAGTGCCTGCGCGGACGCGTCGTCGGGGCCTTCGGCCCACAGGTGCGTCACGGCCTCCGCCGGGTCCGGCAGCACGAGCGCCCACCGGCCGTCCGCCTCGACCACGCGCACCCCGTCGGTGGTGTCCACCTGCCGGTCGCCGGCCGCCTCCACGACCCGCCGCATGACGAGCCCCTTCACCGCCCACGGCGTCGGCACGTCCCGCTTGAGCACGTGTGCCCGCGGGATCCGCGCGTCGATCTGGCTCAGGGTGAGCTGCGTGCGCGCCACCAGCCCGATCAGCTGCACAAAGGCGGCCGAACCGTCGAAGACGCTGCTGAACTCCGGAACGATGAACCCGCCGCGGCCGTCACCACCGAAGATGGTGCTCTCCGCGCGGCCCACCCGGGTCAGGTCGTCCGGCGATGTCGTCGTCCACTCCACCTGGGTGCCGTGGTACGCGGCCACCTGCTCGGCGACACGGGTCGTGGTCACCGGCAGAGCGACCTTGCCGCTGCGCTTCTCGGCGGCGACGAGGTCGAGCAGCACCAGCAGCGCCCGGTCGTCCTCGATGATCCGGCCGCGTTCGTCCACCAGCGAGATCCGCTCACCCACCGGGTCGAAGCGCACACCGAAGGCCGCCCGCGACGAGGCCACGATCTCGCCCAGCCGCACCAGCCCGGCCCGCCGGGACTCCCGGGTTTCCGTCGGACGGGATTCGTCGAGCCCCGGATTGACGGTCAGGGCGTCCACCCCGAGCCGTCCCAGCAGGCTGGGCAGGACGAGGCCCGCGCTGCCGTTGGACGCGTCCACGACGACCTTGAGCCCCGAATCGGCGACTCCGGTGATGTCCACGCGCCGCAGCATCGAACCCGTGTAGGCGTCGAAGACACTGCCCGGGAACTGCAGGTCACCGATCTCACCGGGGAACGCACGCCGGTACTCCTGGCGGGCGTACACGCGGTCGAGCTTGCGCTGCTGCTGCAAGGAGAGGTCGGCGCCGCGCTCGTCGAGGAACATGATGTCCACCGAGTCCGGCACCCCGGGCGAGGTGCGCAGCACGATGCCGCCGGCGCTGCCTCTCGCGGTCTGCTGCCGGGCAACGGGCAGCGGCACGTTCTCCAGGTCCCGCACGTTGATCGCGCTGGCCTGGAGTGCCGAGATCACGGCGCGCTTGAGCGCTCGCGCGCCACGGGAGTGGTCGCGGGCCGTGGTGACCGTGGCGCCCTTCTTGAGGGTCGTCGCGTAGGCACCGGCCAGCCTCACCACCAGCTCGGGGGTGATCTCGACGTTCAGGATGCCGGTGACGCCACGGGCACCGAACAGGTGGGCCTGCCCGCGCGACTCCCAGATGACGGAGGTGTTGACGAAGGCGCCGGCCTCGATCGTCTTGAAGGGGTAGACGCGCACGTTCCCCTGGACGATCGATTCCTCGCCGACGAGGCACTCGTCACCGATGACGGCGCCGTCCTCGATCCTGGCGGACCGCATGATGTCGGTGTTCTTGCCGATCACGCAGCCGCGGAGGTTGCTGTGGGGCCCGACGTACACGTTGTCGTGCACCACGGCCTTGTGGAGGAAGGCCCCGCTCTTGACGACGACGTTCGACCCGACGACCGTGTGCTCGCGGATCTCGGCGCCGGCCTCGACCTTCGCGTAGTCGCCGACGTACAGCGGCCCGCGGAGCACCGCGTCGGGGCTCACCTCGGCACCTTCGGCGATCCAGACGCCGGGGGAGATCTCGAAGCCGTCCATGTCGACCTGGACCTTGCCTTCGAGCACGTCGGCCTGGGCCTTGACGTAGCTCTCGTGCGTGCCGACGTCCTCCCAGTAGCCCTCGGCGACGTAGCCGTAGATCGGCCGGCCTTCCTTCATCAGCTGGGGGAAGACATCACCCGACCAGTCGACCGAAACGTCCGCCTCGACGTAGTCGAAGATCTCCGGCTCCATCACGTAAATGCCGGTGTTGATGGTGTCCGAGAAGACCTGTCCCCAGGTCGGCTTCTCCAGGAAGCGCTCGACCTTGCCCTCCTCGTCCACGATGGTGATGCCGAATTCCAGCGGATTCGGAACCCGGGTCAGGCAGACCGTGACGAGGCCGCCCTTCTCCTTGTGGAAGCGGATCAGATCGGTGAGGTCGAAGTCGGTGAGCGCATCGCCGGAGATGACGAGGAAGGTGTCGTCCTTCAACGCGTCTTCGGCGTTCTTCACGCTGCCGGCGGTCCCGAGTGGCTTCTCCTCGTTGGCATAGGTGAGCTCCATCCCGAGCTCCTCGCCGTCACCGAAGTAGTTCTTGACGAGCGACGCCAGGAACTGCACGGTCACGACGGTCTCATTGAGCCCATGCCGCTTGAGCAGCCTGAGCACGTGCTCCATGATCGGCCGGTTCGCCACCGGAAGGAGCGGCTTGGGCATGCTTGAGGTCATGGGGCGAAGACGCGTGCCTTCGCCACCGGCCATCACGACGGCCTTCATGTCGGAAGAGTCCTCCTTGAGAGATGACGGTCAAGCCGACCTCACCCGTCTCGGACGGTGACTCCGCAACTCCTCCGCGTGTACCGGCGTCGAGCAAGCTCAATCGGCCGTGGCATCCGCCTTGACCAGCCGGCGGACCTGAACCACGTAAAGGATTCCTGCCCACCAATAGAGGGTTGTACCCCATCCGGCGAACGCCCATCCGAAAACTGCCGCCATCCAGGCCAACGGACCGTTGCCGTCACTGAGCAGCAGCAAGGGGAACGCGTACATGAGGTTGAAGGTCGCGGCCTTGCCCAGGAAGTTGACCTGCGGCGGCGGATAGCCGTGCCGGCGCAGGATCCACACCATGACCAGCAGCATCAGCTCGCGGGCCAGGAGGGCGGCGGTGAGCCACAGAGGGAGAATCCCGCGCCAGGTCAGACCGAAGAGCGTCGTCAGGATGTACAGCCGGTCCGCGGCCGGGTCCAGCAGCCGGCCGAGATTGCTGATCTGATTCCAGCGGCGCGCGAGTTTCCCGTCCAGGTAGTCGCTGATGCCACTGAGCATGAGGACGAGAAGTGCCCACCCGTCGTGCTTCGCGAGGATCAGCCAGAGGAACAGGGGTACGCCGACGAGGCGCGCCATGCTCAGGATGTTCGGAATGGTGAAAATTCGGTCAGTCTGAACCCGAGTCTCCTGGACCTCCACCCGGGGGCCTCCACTGTGACGGTAGAACTAGTCGAACGATGCACCTTGACCCTACAGGAGAGCCCGATGGGCCCTGAACGCAGAAAAGCCCCGCACCGAACCCATGAAGGGCTGGTGCGGGGCTTCCCGCAATGATTGTTCGGCGGCGTCCTACTCTCCCACAGGGTCCCCCCTGCAGTACCATCGGCGCTGAAAGGCTTAGCTTCCGGGTTCGGAATGTAACCGGGCGTTTCCCTAACGCTATGGCCACCGAAACACTATGAAGTTAACCAACCGGGCATGGACACGGTTCGTTACTTCAGAACTAA
>NZ_BMVP01000016.1 GCF_014650775.1 Streptomyces cirratus
ACTTAGAGCGGGCCAGCCATGGTCGGAATAAGACCGGCTGACCACAACGTCCTCGCTGTGTTTGGTTGCCTGCCCCTGACAGAGTCAGAGCCAGGACTTTTTCAAAGGAACCTCATCCACCGAAGTGGACGGGGTATCAACTTCTGGCGTTGATTTTTGGCACGCTGTTGAGTTCTCAAGGAACGGACGCTTCCTTCGTACTCACCCTCAGTAGCAATTACTGGGGTTTTCCTCCGGGCGCTTCCTTTGTTCTTCGTTTTGTTCTTGCGTTTCCGACTCTATCAGAGTCAGTCCCGCTCGTTTTCCGCCCTCCGGTTCCACGCTTTCGCGTTTCCCTTTCCGGCGATCCCGACTCTATCAGTGCTTTCTGGGCCCTCCGACCACTTGCCGTTCTGCCCGGAAGGCATGCGAAAAGGAGTCGAGCTCAAGATCAGTACTTCAGAGGGGGGTTCCCGTCCATCGGCGGTTCGCGAGATGTTCACGCGACACGTCCTGGCGGGACTCACGACAGTACAGGGCCGGGAGTGCCCAGGCAAATCGATTCAGGCTATGGTCTAGTCCACTACGTTGGTGTCACGGCAGCACGTCCAGCACCCGCCTTCAGGGGGGAGCATTTCGTGCAGAACCGGGACATCTCATGACTTACCCTTCTCAAAGTAGGCCGTCCTTACAGATTGTGACGGCGACTCGAAGAAGCCCCACCCCCCTGGGAGGCCCTCCATGACCAGCGTGACGTCCCCACTTGCCGGGCGTGCCATCGGACTCGCGGCTGTGCCCGATCCGGTGTTCTCCGGCGCGATGGTGGGACCGGGCACCGCTATTGATCCCGTGCGCGAGGCCTCGGAGGCGGTGGCGCCCGTGGACGGTGTGGTCGTCTCCCTCCACCCGCACGCGTACGTAGTCGTCGACGGCGAGGGACACGGCGTGCTCACTCACCTCGGGATCGACACCGTCCAGCTCAACGGCGAGGGCTTCGAGCTGCTCGTCAACAAGGGCGACACCGTCACTCGCGGCCAGGCCGTCATCCGCTGGGACCCTGCGGCGGTCGAGGCCGCCGGCAAGTCGCCCGTCTGCCCCGTCGTCGCACTCGAGGCCTCCGCGGATTCCCTCGCGGGTGTCGTCGAGTCCGGGGACGTGAAGGCCGACGACGTCCTCTTCAGCTGGCAGTGACGTACCGCCCCTGCCGGGGCGCGTCGGACATCCACCGCGGCTGGCCGGGCCCGCCGCTCAATCGGAGACGGGTGAAATGGAGACAACGCTGCGAGGCGTCGGCGTGAGCCACGGTGTGGCGATCGGCGAGGTGCGGCACATGGGCACGGCGGTCCTCGAACCGCCGGCCAAGCAGATCACCGCGGACGAGGCGGAGCGCGAACAGGGGCGCGCCCGCAAGGCCGTGGAAGCCGTGTCGGCCGACCTCATGGCGCGCGGACAGCTGGCCGGTGGCGAGGCCCAGCACGTGCTGGAGGCTCAGGCGATGATCGCCACGGACCCCGAGCTGATGGCGGACGTGGACCGGCGGATCGCCGTCGGGAGCACCGCGGAGCGCGGGATCTACGACGCGTTCGCCTCCTACCGCGACCTGCTCGCGGGGGCCGGGGAGTACATGGCCGGGCGGGTGGCCGACCTGGACGACGTGCGCAACCGCATCGTGGCGCGCCTGCTGGGTGTGCCGATGCCGGGTGTGCCGGACAGCGACGAGCCGTACGTGCTGATCGCGCGGGACCTGGCGCCCGCCGACACCGCGCTGCTCGACCCTGCGCTCGTGCTGGGTTTCGTGACCGAGGAAGGCGGGCCGACCAGCCACAGCGCGATCCTCGCGCGTGCTCTGGGCGTGCCGGCGATCGTCGCGCTGCCGGGGGCCTGTGAGATCGCCGAGGGGACCCTCATCGCGGTCGACGGCAGCACGGGTGACCTGTTCGTGAACCCGTCGGCGCAGAAGCGGGGCGAGCTGGAGGCAGCGGCGGCCGAGCGGAAGGCGGCGCTGGCCGCTTCGTCGGGGCCGGGCGCCACGTCCGACGGGCACAAGGTGCCGCTGCTGGCCAACGTCGGCGGTCCGGCGGACGTGCCGGCGGCTGTCGCGGCGGGGGCCGAGGGCGTGGGCCTGTTCCGTACCGAGTTCCTGTTCCTGGACGACAGCAAGAAGGCGCCGTCCGAGGAGAAGCAGGTCGAGTCGTACCGCAAGGTGCTGGAGGCCTTCCCCGAGGGCCGGGTCGTCGTGCGCGTGCTGGATGCGGGCGCGGACAAGCCGCTGGACTTCCTGACGCCGGGCGACGAGCCGAATCCGGCTCTGGGCGTGCGGGGTCTGCGTACGCTGCTGGACCACCCGGAGGTGTTGCGTACGCAGCTGTCCGCGCTGGCCAAGGCTGCTGAGGGGCTGCCGGTCTACCTCGAGGTCATGGCCCCGATGGTGGCGGACCGGATCGATGCCAAGGCTTTCGCCAACGCCTGCCGTGAGGCCGGGTTGCAGGCGAAGTTCGGGGCGATGGTGGAGATCCCCTCCGCCGCGCTGCGAGCGCGCTCGATCCTGCAGGAGGTCGAGTTCCTGTCGCTGGGCACGAACGACCTCGCGCAGTACGCCTTCGCCGCGGACCGGCAGGTCGGGGCGGTGTCGCGGCTCCAGGATCCGTGGCAGCCGGCGCTGCTGGACCTGATCGCCATGTCGGCCGAGGCCGCCAAGGCGGAGGGCAAGAGCTGCGGTGTCTGCGGTGAGGCCGCTTCCGATCCGCTGCTGGCGTGTGTGCTGACGGGTCTGGGTGTCACCTCCCTTTCGATGGGGGCCGCTTCCATTCCTTATGTGCGGGCGACGCTGGCCAAGCACACGCTGGCGCAGTGTGAGCGTGCCGCGGCCGCGGCACGTGCGGCCGACACCGCCGATGAGGCCCGGGTGGCCGCGCAGGCGGTCCTGTCCGGCGAGTGAGCGGGCAGGCGCGGCGCGAGCGGTAAGCGGTAGGAGTTCCCGGCCAGAGGGGCCTTCGCCAGTGGCGAGGGCCCCTCTGGCTCTTCCTGACCCCGGTCAGTGGTGCCCGGCGCCGGTCAGTGGTGGGGGTCCGGGTCGTCCACCTCGTAGCCCGGGCAGTACTCCACTCCTGGTTCGGGGGCGACGGGGTCGCCGGTGTCCGCGTCGGTGCAGTAGGCGTTGAAGACCGCCGCTGCCGAGAGGGCGACCAGGCGGCCGCGGTCCAGGCGCCACCCGTGGACCCGGTCCGGGGATTCCTCCGAGGTGCTGCGGAGCACCAGTCCCCCGGCGCCGCCGAGTGCGATCCCGGCGGCCAGCACCGTGACGAAGTCCATGCCTTCGCGGCTCTCGATCCGCGGCCGGGTGTCGGTGTCGGGTACCTGGGCGTGCAGGACGGCGACGAGTTGTTCGGTGTCGGTGGGCACGCTGCAGACCAGGTGGTGATGGCCGGGGCCGGCCCCGTCGACGAGGCGTTTGAGTGCGCCGGCGGCCCGTTCGAAGGACGCCTGGCCGATGTCCTCGCCACAGTCCGCGCAGGTGCCGACGCCTGCGAGCAGGGTCGTGGCGTACTCCCAGGTGGCCTGCCGGACGGCTTCGTCGAGCAGGAGCGGGACGAGTTCTGCGATGGGCTGGCCCGTGTAGGGGAGGCAGCCGCTCGCGCCGGCCAGTTCCGCGGTGAAGCGGGTGCGGGCCTGCGCGGTGTCCGGGTCGAGGCCGTGTTCCGTGCAGTAGTCGGCGTACTCCTCCGGGTCGAAGAGGGCGACGGTGGAGTGGATGCCCTGCGCCGCGAGGGAGCGGAGGAGCGCCTCGACGTGCCGGAGGTAGTCCGGGTATTCGGCGTGGTCGGCGAAGGGGAAGCTGCGGTAGCGGCGCATTGCCGCGAAGTCCCCGGCGTCGGCCAGGAGGCCGAGGGTGCTGGGGACTTCGCGGCGCAGTCGGCGGCGTAGTGCGCGCCGGTCGGCGCGGCGGCCGGTCGCCCCCGCGGGCGCTGGTGCGGCTCCGTGAGAAGGGCCGGTGGTGTCGGCCGTGGTGTGGGCGGTGGTGTTCGTGCGTGGCATGGCTCCCCCTGAGTGTCGCAACAACTTGCTCACTCACAGTAGCCATGACCACTGACAGTCACCTCCGGCTGCGGGCCAGCTCCTCGTAGAAGGCCAGGAGTTCGGGGCGGTCCACCGAGCCGATGTTGACCGCCTTGTCCATGGGGGTGCCCTGGAGGAGGCGCTTGACGGGGACCTCGATGCGCTTGCCGGTGAGGGTGTGCGGGACCGCCGGGACCTCGATGATCTCGTCGGGCACGTGGCGCGGGGAGAGCTCCTCGCGGATCGTCGCCTTGATCCGCGCGCGCAGGGCGTCGTCGAGGGTGGTGCCGGGGGCGAGGTGGACGAACAGCGGCATCCAGTAGCCGCCGTTCGGTTCCTCCAGGCCGATGACCAGGGATTCCTTGATCTCGGGCAGGCGCTCGACGGCTTCGTAGATGTCGGCGGAGCCCATCCGGACGCCCTGCCGGTTGAGGGTGGAGTCGGAGCGGCCGTGGATGACGACCGAGCCGCGGTCGGTGATCGTGATCCAGTCGCCGTGCCGCCACACGCCGGGGAACATCTCGAAGTAGCTCTCGCGGTAGCGGCTGCCGTCGGGGTCGTTCCAGAAGTGGATCGGCATGGACGGCATGGGGTTGGTGACGATGAGTTCGCCGACCTCCCCGACGAGCGGCTTGCCGGACGGGTCCCAGGACTGGAGGTCGGTGCCCAGCGAAGGCGCCTGGAGTTCGCCGATGTGGACGGGCAGGGTGGCCACGGCGCCCGCGAAGCAGCTGCAGACGTCGGTGCCGCCGCTGACGGAGGCGATCCAGAGGTCTTCGGCGACCTCGTCGTGCAGCCAGCGGAAGCCGTCGGGCGGCAGCGGCGAGCCGGTCGTCGCGACGCACTTCACGGCGGACAGGTCGTAGTCGCGCGAGGGGTGGACCCCGGCCTTGCGGCAGGCCATCACGTACGCGGCCGACGTCCCGTACAAGGTGGCCTTCGTCAGCTCCGCGATGCGCCACTGGGCGCCCGTGTCGGGGTATCCGGGGCTGCCGTCGTAGAGGACGACGGTCGATCCGGTGAGCAGGCCGGAGACGAGCAGGTTCCACATCATCCACCCGGTGGAGGTGAACCAGAAGAACCGGTCCTGCGGGCCGAGGTCGCTGTGGAGGCCGAGCTGCTTGAGGTGTTCGAGGAGGATGCCGCCCTGGGACTGGACGATGGCCTTGGGCAGGCCGGTGGTGCCGGAGGAGTAGAGGACCCACAGCGGGTGTTCGAAGGGGACCTGTTCGAACACCGGCTCCGCGTCGCCCGCGACCAGCTCGGGCCAGGCGAGGGTCCCCTCGGGGGCCGGGGTGCCGAGCAGCGGGATGTGGACGACGGCGCGCAGCGAGGGCAGTTCGGCGCGCAGTTCGGCGACGGTTTCGCGGCGGTCGTGTTCCTTGCCGCCGTAGCGGTAGCCGTCGACGGTGAACAGTACGACGGGCTCGACCTGCTGGAAGCGGTCGAGGACGCTGCGGGCGCCGAAGTCGGGGGCGCAGGAGGTCCACACCCCGCCGACCGCGGCGGTGGCGAGGAGCGCGACGGCGGCTTCGGCGATGTTGGGGAGGTACCCGCTGACCCGGTCGCCGGGGCGTACGCCGAGGGCGCGCAGTTCGGCGGCGAGCGCCCCGACCTGGCGGCGCAGCTCCGCCCAGGTGACGGGGACGGGCTGGTGGGTCTCGTCGACGCAGATCAGGGCCGGCTCCCCGGCGCGGGCCGGGTCCTCGGCGGCGCGCAGGGCGTGCTCGGCGTAGTTGAGGGTGGCGCCGGTGAACCAGCGGGCGCCCGGCATGGAGCGGTCGGCGAGGACCGACTCGTAGGGGGTGCTGAAGCGGACGTCGAACCACTCGGCGACGGCTTGCCAGAAGGTGTCGAGTTCGTCGACGGACCAGCTGTGGAGGGCGGGGTAGCCGCCTTCGGCGGGGGCGCCGTGGTGCTCGGCGGCCCAGGCCTGGAATGCGGTGATCCGGGCCGCCGCGATCCGTTCGGGGCCCGGGGTCCAGAGGGGTTCCGGCGGGGTGGCTGAGGTCATGGGTCGGCTCCCGGTCGACTGTGTGGCTCGCGCTTCGTGTGCGTACGGTGCCACCGCGCGTTCGGTGCGCGCGCGGCGGCTCACAGGGACGATGCCATGTGATCGACATCCGCACCAGAGTGGTTCGGGGCGGCGCGGTGATCGTCCGCCGGGCTCCGTCGGCGGGTGAACGGCAGCTGAACGCAGCCCGCTCGGCCGGGGCGCGGTGGCAGGGTGAGCGCCATGGACGGTCGTGATCTGGTGCGCGGGGTGTGGGAGATCGGTACGGCGCGTGGAAGGCGCGCCTGGCGCGCGGCGTGGCGGCGCCGGCGCGCGGACGCCGAGGGGCTCCCGCTCCGGGGCGCGGAGCGGGCGCGGGTACCGGGGCTGCTGACCGGCACGGAGCCCAGGCCGGGCGGGGGTCTCCTGCGCTTCGCGCGTTCGGAGCTGGTGGTGCGGGTGACGGTGGGCGGCGCGGTGTTCTGGGGCTGGGACGGGGCGGAGCCGACGCCCTCGTACGCGGTGGTGGGCAACGGCCCGGACCCGGATCCGCGCGCCGTGCTGGAACCGGACACCGGGGGCGGCTGGCGGGTGGTGTCGGAGCGGGTGACGGTGGCGGTGTCCCGGCACGGGGCGGTGGAGGTGCGTACGCCGGGCGGGACGGTGCTGCGCCGGGAATCGCCGCCGCGCTGGTGGGAGCCGGTGGAGCCGGGCCGGGGCGGGGCGAGGTGGCAGGTGCGCGGGGAGGTCCCGGCGGACGCGCGGTTCTTCGGGCTGGGCGGCCGGGCGGCGGGGGCGCGGCTGCGGGACGGCTCGTACCGGCTGTGGAACACCGACCCGAAGGGCGGTTTCGGGCCGGGTGACGACCCGCTGTACCTGACGATGCCGGTGCATTGGGTGGTCGCGGACGCGGGGACGCACCTGATGTTCCACGACAACACCTGGGACGGGCGGGTGGTGCTGCGCGAGGGCGAGGAGGGGGCGGGCTCGGGCGCGGACCGGCCCGGGACGACGGAACTGCGCGCGGAGGGCGGCCCCTTGCGCTGCTGGGTGCTGGTGGGGACGCCGGCCCGGGTGGCGCAGGGCTGGTCCGGGCTGACGGGGCCGGCGGCCGTGCCCCCGCAGTGGGCGCTGGGCTACCAGCACGCGCGCTGGGGGTTCGGCAGCGAGGCGGAGGTACGGCGGGTGGTGGCGGGGTACGCGTCGCGGGGACTCCCCTTGGCGGCGGTGCACCTGGACATCGACCACTACGACGGACACCGGGTGTTCACGGTGGACCGGGAGCGGTTCCCCGACCTGCCCGGGCTGGCGGCGGAGTTGGCGGCGGACGGAGTGCGGCTGGTGTCGATCGTCGATCCGGCGGTGAAGGCGGGCGACCCCCTGCACTCCGCCGGGCTGGCGGTCGGCGAGCGGGGGGCGTTCGTACGCGACGCGCGGGGCCGGGAGGTGCGGGGCGAGGTGTGGCCGGGCGAGTGCGCGTATCCGGACTTCACGGATCCGGCGGTACGGGAGTGGTGGGGCGGTCTGTACGAGGAGCGCCTCGCGCAGGGCTTCGCGGGTTTCTGGCACGACATGAACGAGCCCGTCGCGTTCGCGGCGTTCGGGGACGCGACGCTGCCCCGTTCGGCGCGGCACGTGCTGGAGGGGGCGGGCGGGGACCACCGGGCCGCGCACAACGTGTACGCGCTGGGGATGGCGCGGGCCGGCTGGGAGGGGCTGCTGCGGCTGCGGCCGGCGGAGCGTCCGTTCCTGTTCTCCCGGTCGGGGTGGGCGGGGATGCAGCGGTACGGGGGCTCGTGGTCCGGCGATGTGGAGAGCAGTTGGGAGGGGATGCGGGCCTCCCTCGCGCTGGTGCTGGGGCTGGGCCTGTGCGGGGTGCCGTACTCGGGCCCGGACGTGGGGGGTTTCGGGGGGTCGCCGTCGCCGGAGCTGTTCCTGCGGTGGTTCGAGCTGGGCGCGTTCTTGCCGCTGTTCCGCACGCACGCGGCGATATGGGCGGGCCGGCGGGAGCCCTGGGAGTTCGGGCCGCAGGTCGAGGAGGCGGCGCGGGCGGTGTTGGCGGAGCGGGAGCGGCTGCGGCCTTACTTCGTGACGCTGGCCCACCTGGCGCGGCGGACGGGTGCACCGTACGTGCGGCCGCTGTGGTGGGGGGCGCCGGAGGACCGGCGGCTGCGCGACTGTGAGGACGCGTTCCTCCTGGGGGACGCGCTGCTGGTGGCGCCGGTGCTGGAGTGCGGGGTGGACCGGCGGGCGGTGCGGCTCCCGAGGGGGCGGTGGTACGACACGGCCACGGGGGCGGCGCACGAGGGGCCGGGCCAGGTGTTGCTGGACGCCCCGCTCGGGCGGACGCCGGTGCTGGCCCGGGCGGGGTCGGTGCTGCCGGTGCGCGGGGAGGACGGCGCGGTAACGCTGGAGGTGTGGGCCCCGGCGCGGGGGCGGACCGGTGGCGGGGTGGTGGTGCGTGATCCGGGGCCGGGGTTCGAGGCGGCCGAGGTGGAGCGGTACGCCGTCCGGTGGGCCGGGGAGACGGTGGTGGTGGAGGACGAGGCGGGCGAGCCGGTGACCGGGGTGGTGGTGCGGGGGCTTTGAGCAGCTCCGAGGGGAGCGGTGGGGGCGGCCCGCTCAGGCGTACTGGCCGGCGAACCAGGCTCCGGCTGCCCGGGTGTGGAGGGGGAAGCCCAGTTCCGCCGGGGCGCGCAGGATGTGCCAGCCGTCCGTCTCGTCGGTCGGCACGGAGGGCGGGAGGGAGTCCGCCGGGCGGGTCGGGAGGAGGCCGAACAGGAGCAGGTGCCCGGCCCGGGAGCTGAGGGCGTCGGCCAGGGTGACTCCGGAGGCGGGCTCTTCGATGCCGGTCTCCTCCCTCAGTTCCCGTACGACCGCGTCCTGCCAGGCCTCGGCGAAGTCGACGAACCCGCCGGGCAGGGCGATCTCGCCGAGGGCCGGTTCGATGGTGCGGGTGACGACCACCAGGCCGGTGCCGTGCTCGTCCTCCACCGGCAGGAGGGCCACGGCCACCGGGAGCGGGTTGCGGTAGGCGGTGGTTGCGCACGTGGTGCAGGTACGGGGCCAGTCGGCCGTGTCGAACGCAGCTCCGCAGGTGGAGCAGTGCGAGTCCCTCAGGTATCCCGGCATCCGGCGATGGTATGCCAAGGGGAATGAGGATGCAGGCCGTCGTGGCCTTGTTGGGGGCGCTGCTCGGCGGATCGTCGGGGCCCGGTTTCGTGGCGCTGTCGGACGTCGATGCGACCATCGTGCAGGACGTGCGGTACGCGTCGGCGCGGAACTTCACCGGCCGTCCGGTCGCCGGGTACGAGGAGCCGGTCTGCCTGCTCGCGCGGCCCGCCGCCGAGGCGTTGCGCAGGGCGCAGCGGCAGTTGTCGCGGCGCGGCTACGGGCTGCTGGTGTACGACTGCTACCGGCCGCAGCGGGCGGTGGACGCGTTCGTGCGGTGGGCCGGGGACGCGGGGGACCAGTCGGCCAAGGCGGAGTACTACCCGCGCGTGGACAAGGCGCGGCTGATCCCCGAGGGCTACATCGCGCCGATGTCGGGGCACAGCCGGGGCAGCACGGTGGATGTGACGCTGGTGGCGCTGCCCGGCGGCCGGGCGCTCGACATGGGGACGCGGTTCGACTTCTTCGATCCGCTGTCCCACACGGATGATCCGCGGGTGGGCGTACGGGCGCACGCGAACCGGGAGCTGCTGGGGCGGGCACTCGCCGCGCAGGGCTTCGTCAACCTGCCGGAGGAGTGGTGGCACTTCACGTACAGGCCTGAGGCCTTCCCGGACACGTACTTCGACTTTCCGGTTTCCATCGCGTCGGTAGGTCACTGAGCGGTGAGCCGACCGGGTGAACCGGTGACCGGGGCGCGGCGCCCGTGCCACACTCGGATTCTGACGAGTCGTCAGATCGTGAGTGAGGGAGGGGCTTTGGAACGCAACCGCACGCCCGTCGTGAGCGGGTGGTTCACCGGTACCGAGGAGGACGGGGACTTCCGGCTGCTCGGCACCCGGTGTTCCGCCTGCGCCGCCGTGTTCTTCCCGCGCGAGGACGCGTACTGCCGCAACCCGCACTGCCCGGGCGGCGGCGAGCTCGCCCAGACGCCGCTGTCGCCGCGCGGGCGGGTCTGGTCCTACACCGACGGCCGCTACCGGCCGCCCGCGCCGTACGTGTCCGACCCGGACGCGCCCTGGGAGCCGTACACCCTGATCGCGGTGGAGCTGGAGGCCGAGGGGATGGTCGTACTGGGCCAGGGTGCGCCCGGGGTGACGGTCGCCGATCTGGCGGTCGGGATGGAGGTCGAAGTGATCGGCGGGGTGCTGAACGAGGACGCCGGGACGGTGTGGACCACCTGGCGGTTCCGGCCCGTGGAGCCTGCGGGGGTGACCGCGTGAGCGCCGACATAGCCGTACTCGGGGCGGGCATGCACCCGTGGGGCAAGTGGGGCCGCAGCTTCGTCGAGTACGGGCGGGCCGCCGCGAAGACGGCGCTGGCCGACGCGGGCCTGGAGTGGACGGACGTACGGTCCGTCGTCGGCGCCGACACCGTGCGCTCGGGGTATCCCGGCTACGTGGCCGGTGCCACCTTCGCGCAGGCGCTCGGCTGGCAGGGCGCGAGGGTGACCAGTGTGTACGCGGCCTGCGCGTCCGGCGCCCAGGCCATCGGCGCCGCCCGGGCGCAGATCCTGGCGGGGCTGGCCGAGGTGGTTCTGGTGGTGGGGGCCGATGCCGCGCCGAAGGGGTTCTTCGCCCCGGCGGGCGGGGAGCGGCCGGACGATCCGGACTGGCTGCGGTTCCGGGTGCTGGGGGCCACGAACCCGGCGTACTTCGCGCTGTACGCGCGCCGCCGGATGGCGCTGTACGGGGACGCCCTGGAGGATTTCGCGGAGGTGAAGGTCAAGAACGCGGCGGCGGGGGCGCTCAACCCGTACGCCCGTTACCGCAAGACGGTCACCGCCCAGGAGGTGGCGTCCTCGGCGGTCGTCGCCGATCCGCTGCGGCTGCTGGACATCTGCGCGACCTCGGACGGCGGCGCGGCCCTCGTGCTGACCAGCATGGAGTTCGCGCGTTCGCACGGGGTCGCGGACCCGGTGCGGATCCGGGCGGTGTCGACGGTGACGCCCACGTATCCCCGTACGCTGCTGGACCTGCCGGACATCGCCACCGACGCGGTGACCGCTTCCGCTCCGGCCGGCGGACCGTTCCGGGCCTCGATCGCGCGGGCCGCCTACGAGGAGGCGGGGCTGGGGCCGGAGGACCTGTCGCTCGCGGAGGTGTACGACCTGTCCACGGCGCTGGAGCTCCAGTGGTACGAGGACATCGGGCTGTGCGGCGAGGGCGAGGGGGCCAAGCTCGTACGGGAGGGGGCGACTGCGCTCGGCGGGCGGATCCCGGTGAACACCAGCGGCGGACTGGCGTCGTTCGGGGAGGCGGTGCCGGCGCAGGCGATCGCCCAGGTGTGCGAGCTGACGTGGCAGTTGCGGGGCAGGGCCGGGGAGCGGCAGGTGCCGGGGGCGAGGGCCGGGATCACCGCCAACCAGGGGCTGTTCGGTCACGGTTCGGCGGTCGTCGCGGTGCGGTAGGCGCGGTGCGGTAGGCGCGGTGCGGTGGGCGCGGTGCGGTGGGCGCCCTGGATCCCGTTGGTTGCGCTCGTGACCGGCGGGTGCTGTCCGAATGCTTGACGGCCCACGGTGGCGGGTTCACACTCACTCCACGGTCCCGAGCACGAGAGGGATTCCCGAACCCCCCATGAGAGCTGCGGCCCGTACCCCAGTCGGCGGGGGTGCGGGCCGCCTCCGCGCACGGGCCGCGGCGTCAGGCTCCGGCCGACAGGCTGTGGCGGCGGGCCCTGGCCAGGGACATGGCGTGTTCCACCACCCCGACCAGCACGTCCTTGACCGACTCGCGGTCGCGCGCGTCGGTCAGCAGCACCGGTACCTCGGGATCGAGGTCGAGCGCCTCGCGCACGGTCACCACGGGGTGCCGGTCGGCGCCGTCGAAGCAGTTGACCGCCACCACGAAGGGGATGCCGCGCCGCTCGAAGTAGTCGATGGCGGCGAAGCAGTCCGCGAGGCGGCGGGTGTCGGCGAGGACCACCGCGCCGAGCGCCCCCTGGGCCAGCTCGTCCCACAGGAACCAGAAGCGGTCCTGTCCGGGCGTGCCGAAGAGGTAGAGCACGAGGTCTTCCCGCAGGGTGATGCGGCCGAAGTCCATCGCCACGGTCGTGGTGTTCTTGCCCTCCACTCCCCCGGTGTCGTCGATGCCGATGCCCGGCTCGGAGAGACGTTCCTCCGTCCGTAGCGGTCTGATCTCACTCACCGCACTGACCAGGGTGGTCTTGCCCACCCCGAAACCGCCCGCGACCAGGATCTTGAGGGTCAGCGGCTCGACCGGCGACACGGCATGCATGGCGCCGGTGCGGCTAGAGCGCCCGAAGGCCATCGATCACCTCACGCAGTATGGATTCGTCGGGCAGTTCGGCCGGTGGCACCGGCCGTGTCACATGGACCAGTTCGTCGTCGACGAGGTCGCCGATCAGGACACGGACGACTCCGACCGCGAGGTCGAGGTCGGCCGCGAGTTCCGCGACGGACTGGGGGCGTTCCCGGCACCTTCCCAGGATGTGGGCGTGTTCCGGGGACAGGGTCAGGTCCCAGACCGGATCGTCGGCCGCCGGTTCGGCGACGACGAGCGCGATCAGGTCGAGGCGGTGCTGGCCCGCGTGGCTGGTGCGGCCACGGGTCATGGCGTACGGGCGCACGACGGGGCCCGCCTCGTCGTCGAACCAGTGGGGGTGCGCGGGGTCCTCCGCCCCGCCCGGGGGCTGCTCGGGGTGGTACCGGCCTGAATCGCTCATGCCGTCCGTCTCACCCTCCGGCTGGCAGCCCGGAGCGCGGGGCGGTCGCCAGGTGGTCGCCGACGCGCTTGACCATGAGGGTCATCTCGTACGCGACCTGACCCACATCGGATTCGGCGTCGGCCAGCACGGCCAGGCAGCTGCCGTCGCCGGCGGCCATCACGAACAGGAACGCCTCGTCCAGTTCGACCACGGTCTGGCGGACGCTGCCGGAGTCGAAGTGCCGGCCCACTCCCTTGGCCAGGCTGTGGAAGCCGGAGGCCACGGCCGCCAGGTGCTCGCTGTCCTCCCGGGTCAGGTCCTTGGAGCTGCCGGTGGGCAGTCCGTCACCGGAGAGGACGACCGCCTTGCGGATGCTGGCGACCTTGTCGACGAGCTCGTCCAGGAGCCAGTTGAGCGGGCCGGAGCCGCGGCCCCTGGTGTCGTTGCCGGTCTGCGGTGCGGTCATCGACCGTCCCCTTCGTTCTCGGATCCGGGAGCGGGGGCGGCGGGAGTGCCGGCCTCGGCCTCGGACTGCTGCGGTGCGTGCTGGTTGCGGCCCGCCGTCCAGCCGCGCTGGAGGGCGGACATGCGCATGCGTACGTCCTCCGCGTCGCGGTCGGTGACCGCCTTCGCGGGGATGTCGGCCGGTGCGGGGGCCGGGGTGTTCTTGAGCTGGGGTGCGAGGTTGGCCTGGCGGACCCTGCGGGGGAGGCCGCCGGGGCCCGGGGCGGGAGCGCCCGTGCCGGGCGCCTCGGCGCGGGCCGCTTCCTCGCCCTGCCCGGCCCGGCCGGCCCTGGACACGGGGCGGGGCTCTACGCGGCGGCCGTGGTCGGCGACCAGCGTAGGGGTCGGGCGCCGGCGGGGCAGGGGGATCGCTCCCGGGGTGCGGGGGCCTTCGGTGTCGGGGCGCGGACGCTCCATGCGGACGGGGCCGGACGGGGCGGCGGACTCGGCGGCGGGGCCGGTGCCCCGCTCGCGGTGGCGTTCACCGAGCCGGTCACCCTTCCAGGTACCGGAGCGTTCCGGGTGCCGGCCGGTGCCGGGACGGGCCGTGGGGCGCAGGCCGAGGACGGCGCCGGGGACGCCGCCGGGCGGCGTCTCGTCGTCGAGGGTGGCCATCGGGGGGCGGCCGCCGACTCCGGTGAGGCCGGTGATGCCGACGGCGGCCTCGTCCAGCGCCGCGGGGTCGTCGTCCAGGCCGTCGACGCCGTCGACGCCGTCCAGGCCGAGGACGCCGAGCGGGCCCTCCAGTTCGACGGGGCCGCCCAGCACCCCGGCGGGCAGCGGACGGCCGGCGGGGGTGCCGTTCTTGGCCACCGGTACGGGCCGCGCGGCCTTGCCGGTCTTGCCGGCCTTGGCGCTCTTGAGGCCTTCGAGGCGGATGCCGGTGCCGTTGGTGTCGGGTGCCTCCGTGAGCAGCTCCGCCGGGAGGAAGACCACCGCGGTGGTGCCCCCGTACGGGCTCGGCTGGAGGACCACCTTGACGCTGTGGCGGCGGGCGAGGCGGCTGACGACGAACAGGCCCAGCCGATCGGTGTCGGAGAGCTCGAAGTCGGGGGTCTCGGCGAGCCGGAGGTTCGCGTCGAGCAGTGCTTCGGGGGTCATGCCCAGGCCCCGGTCGTGGATCTCCAGGGTGAAGCCGTTGGCGACGCGCTCGCCGTGGACCTGGACGGCGGTGTGCGGCGGGGAGAACACGGTGGCGTTCTCCAGCAGTTCGGCGACGAGGTGGGTGACGTCGGCGACCGCGGGGCCTTCGATGCCGATGCGCGGGAGCCTGCGCACCTCGATGCGCTCGTAGTCCTCGACCTCGGCGACGGCGGCCCGTACGACGTCCATCAGCTGGACCGGCTTGCGCCACTGGCGGGAGGGCGCGGCGCCGGAGAGGATCACGAGGCCTTCGGCGTGCCGGCGCATGCGGGTGGTCATGTGGTCGAGGCGGAACAGGTCGGCCAGTTCCTCGGTGTCCTCGGTGCGCCGCTCCATGGTGTCGAGCAGGGTCAGCTGGCGGTGGAGCAGGACCTGGTTGCGGCGCGCCAGGTTGACGAAGACCTCGGAGACGCCCCGGCGCAGTTCGGCTTGCTTGACTGCGGCTTCGACGGCGGCGCGCTGGAGGCTGTTGAGGGCGAGGGCGACCTGGCCGACCTCGTCCTTCTCGAACTCCAGCCGGGGCGCCTCGGTCTCCACGTCGATGTTCTCGCCGGCGGCGAGGCGCCGCATCACGCTGGGCAGCCGGACACCGGAGGCCTCGTGGGCGTCCTTGCGGAGCCGGGACAGGTCGCGGATGAGGTCGCGGCCGATGCGCACGGACATGACCAGGGACACGATCAGGGCGATGAAGCCGAGGATGCCCGCGACGGCGGCCTGGACCAGCACGTTCATGGCGACGGGCTTGACGCGCTGCTGGTAGCGGTCGCCGGCCTCGGTGTTCATCTCGGCGAGGTCGCCGAGCACCTTGCCGGCGGCTTCGTCCCACTGGGCGGCCGTGAGGGTGCGCGGGGGCTTGGCGGCACCGCCGGAGATGAATCGTTCCTCTGCGTCGCGCAGGGCCTTGGATTCGGGGCCGGCCCAGTACTCCTCGAAGACGTCGCGGTCCGCGGCGGGGAGGATGGCGAGGTTGAAGTCGTAGAGCAGCGCGCGGTTGGCGGTGTAGTCCGAGACGTGCCGGACGTCGGCGGCGCCGATGTTGCGGGCGGCGAGGGCGGAGGCGATGACGGCGTCCTCGCGGGAGAGCGTCTCGCGGGCGCGGGTGACACCGACGAGGGCCCGGCCCTGCTTGTCCATCTCCACGTCCTCCAGGGCGTGGAGGTTCATGAGGAACTCGTAGCAGGGGTCGACCAGCCGGCTGTAGAGGTCCAGGGCCTGGGCGGGGGCGAGGCTGTTCTGGTCGACGGAGTGGCGCAGCGCCGCGATGCCGTGGAAGGCGTCGAGGATCGAGCGCAGCCGCTGTGCGTTGGCGGGGCTGAGCTGGTCGACGACCTTGGGGTTGGAGGCGTCCGCAGTGATGTCCTGGACGGCGCTGTCGGTGGCGTTACGGCTCCTGGCGAGTTCGGCGGTGGCGGCCGACGCGCGGGGATCGCCGATGACGACGAGGGTCTGGCGGCGTTCCTTCTGCAAGACGCGGACGACGTCCTCGATGGGGTAGCCGACCTTGGCGATGACGGGCGCGACGCCGAGCAGCTGCACTGCCTGGCGGCCGGTGATGACGGTCGCGAAGCCCCAGAGGGCGGTGAGGGAGACGAGCGGCACAAGGAGCAACGCCACGATCTTCCGGCGGATGGACTTCCCGCGAAAGCGCATGGCCTCCCCAGCCTCCCCCAGGTCAACCCCGTTGCCGGGGCTCGGTGTTCCGTCTTTTAAACGGCGTGAGCCTACTACTGCCGGGGAGGAGCTTCGAAGGCGTGTCCGGACGTTTTCGGCCTGCCCCCCTTGTGAAGATCATGAGTTGTCCCTTAGGTCCTGGCAAGTCCGGCCCGTTATGTGGCACATGGCACCTCGTGGGGTGTCGGTTCCCGCAGTCGGATGGATGGCTGGAATTCTTTCTCAGGGGCGCCTCGGGTGCGTGAACCCGTGCCACGATCCGGGAATCTCCCGGCCTCCCCGAACGTCTGACGGGGAAGACGGTCGAAACCGCACAAGGGGGTATGAGGTGTGGGTGAGCAATGCGGACCGTGCGGTGGGGAGTGAGTGGACCATGAGCACGACGGACGACGCGGTGACGGACGGACCGGTGGCGGACGAATCGGTGGTGGACGACCCGGTCTACGAGGACCACGTCGGGGCGGGCACGACGGCCACGAGGCGGTCGTTGTGGGTGGAGGAACCTGCGCGCAGGTACCGGATGCCCGATCCGGTGCGGGCTTCGGCGGTGCGGGCGGTACTGATAGTGGCCCTGACCCTGATGCAGGCGACGGTGAGCTTCTTCCTGACGCTCACCGGTTCCTGGCTCGCGCTGCCGATGGTGCTCGGCGCGATAGCCGGGACGGTGGTGGCCACCTGGGCCGTGCTGGACGTGCTGATCACCCGGCAGATGTGGAACCAGCGTCATGGGGTGCTGTCGCAGCCGAGCAGCACGGCGCGCGGCGGCGGCCGGGCGGAGCACCGGGCCGGCCGGGAGGCACGCTCGGGGGCGCCCGGCCGGGTGCCCCGCATACGCCCGGCCGAGGGCGGCAGGCTGGCCGCCCACGGCCGGGGCTGACGGCGCGGGGGCGGCCTGCCCGGCCGCCCCCGCGTAACCGGCTACACGTCCGGCGTCAGGTGTCAGGTGTCAGGCGTCAGGTGTCAGGCTCAGGCGTTTGCGGTCGAGCGGCGGTACATGCGGGTCGCCGTGATCTCGCCGTGGATGGTCTCGCCGTCCGGGGACTGCTGTGGCAGACCGGGGCGCAGGTGTTCCTCGACGCTGATGTACTTGAGGCCGGCGCGCAGGTCCGCGTCGTTGCGCAGCCGGATGACCAGCGGGAATTCCGCGAGGGCCGTGGTGTCGAACAGGCCGGTGGTGTACAGCAGCTGGACGCCGAGCGCGTCGGAGACGGCCCGCTGGAGTTCCAGCAGGTACGTGGCGTTCGCGCGGCCGATGGGGTTGTCCAGGAACAGCGTGCCCGCGTGGCGGTGCTTGTCGCGGCCGCGGTCGTTGCTGCGCAGCGCCGCCATGGTGCAGTAGAGGGCGATCGCGGCGGTGAGCAGCTGGCCGCCGGAGAAGACGTCGCCCATCTGTCCGACCGGCACCCGCTCGGCGCGCAGTACCGCGTCGGGCTTGAGGATCTCCACGGAGATCCCCTTGGGCTCCAGGGCCGCCTGGACTCCGCGCAGCAGCAGGGACATGCCGTCACGCCGGCCTTCGCCGAAGGAGGCGGTGCTGTTCTTCTTGACGGCGGCGCGGGTGGCCTCGTCGATGACCTCGCCGAGCCGCTCGGTCAGGGTCGCCTGGTCGGGTTCCTCGAAGCGGATCCGCAGGAACTCCTGGCCCGACCACTCCCCCAGGCCCTCGGGGAGCTGGGAGAGCCGCTGGGCGGAGCGCAGGGTGGCCAGTGCGGATTCGACCAGGCCGCGCAGCCGGTCGACGATGCTGTCGCGGTTGCGCTCCAGCTGGGCGAGTTCGTCGGTGAGCACCCGCAGCCGGGGGGCGAAGGCGGCCGCCCAGGCCGCCGCGTGTTCCGGCAGGGCGGAGGCGGGCAGTTCGCGGATCTGCTGGCGCGCGGGGGTGCGTACCTGCTCGTAGCGGTTGGCGTTGGCGTGGCGGACCAGGACGTCGCTCGCCTCGCGGACGGCGGACTCGGCGGCGGAGAGGTCGGCGGCGCAGGCGCGCAGGGAGCGGCGGGCCTCGGCGGCGGACTGGCGGGCCTCGTCCAGGGTGCCCCGGTGGGGCGCCTGCTCCTGCTCGTCCTCCTGCTGCGTGTGGTCGCGCAGCAGGTCCCGCAGGAGGGCGGCGGTCTCGTCGAAGCCGCCCGCCCCGTCCTCGGCGGTGCGGTGGGAGCGCAGCAGGTCTGCGTGGGCGGCGCGGGCGCTCTCGACGGCGGCGGTGTGGGCGGCGAGCTGGGCGGTCGCGGTGCGCAGCAGGCCCTGGGCGTGCTCGACGTCGCCGGGGACCAGCTCCTCGGGCAGGTCGGTGTGCGCCTCGCCGTCGGAGGGGGCGAGGCGTTCGGCCTCGCCACGCAGCCGGCCGAGCTGCTCGCTCGCGGCGGACGCCCGGGATTCCAGCATCTGCACGAGGGCCTCCGCGCGTGCTGCGGCGGCTTGCCGGGAAGGGCCGTCGGCGCCGTCGGTGCCTTCGAGGAGCTGGGCGGCCCGGGTGCGCACCTTATTGGTGAGCCGGTCGAGTTCCGCGAGGGCGGCGCTCTCGTCGCTTTCGGCCCGGGCCTGTTCGGCGCGCAGGTCGGCGCCCACGCCGACCTTCTCGTAGAGCCGGGATGCGGCCCGGTAGGCCTCGCGCAGGTCGGGCAGCGGGGCCTTGGGCGTTCCGTCGTCCTCGGGGAGGGGGTCGGGGGCGCCGGCGATGTCGGCGCGTTCGGCGCGCAGCGCGCGGGCGGTGCGGCGGGCGTCGTCCGCGGCCCGCTGGGCGGCACGGCGGTCCTCGTCGGCGGCGCGGGCCCGGTCCAGGCACGCTTCGGCGCGGGCCTCCGACTCGGCCGCCTCGTCGGCGAGTTCCCGGAGCCGGGCCTGCCAGCCGGAGCGCTCGCGCAGGCGGTAGGCGAGGCCGGAGAGGGCGTCCGCGACCCGACGGGCGCGCTGGGCGGCGTCCTGGCGCTCGTCGCGGACCCGGGCGGCGTCGGCGGCCGCCTCGTCGGCCTCGGCGCGTACGGTACGGGCCTCCGCGAGTTCCGCGTCGCATTCCTCGGCGAACGCCCGTGCGGCCGCGGCGTGTTCCGCGAGCTCGGCGAGACGGCCGGGCGGGCAGCCGGTCCGCCAGGACGCGAGCCGGGCGGCGAGCTCCCGGTCGCCGGAGAGCCGGGCGGCCAGGTCGCGGATCTCGGTGTCGCGGGCGGTGGCGCGGGCGCGCAGGGCCTGGCGTTCCTCGTCGGCGGCGTGTTCGTCGTGCATGGCCGGGTTCGGGGAAACGATGAAGATGCCGGATCCGGCCGGATCCGCGTCGGCGGACGGAACCGGGGCCAGCAGCGCGGCGGCCGTGCCGACGGCCACGGTGGAGCGGGGCAGCAGGGCGGCGCCGGAGAGGACGTCCCGGGCGCGGGCGTGGGTGTCGGGGTCGGTGATGACGACGCCGTCGACCAGTTCGGGGCGGGCGGCGAGGACGGCGGCGTGGTCGGCGGGGTCCACGGACTGGGCGAGGTAGCGCCAGCCGGGGAGGGCGGGGATGCCGTGTTCGCCGAGGTACTCGACGGTGGCGAGCACGTCGGGGCCGGGCGGGAGCAGCCCGCCGTCGCCGAGGGCGCCGAGGATGCGGGCGTCCTCGGCCGCGGCGGTACGCAGCTCGAACAGCTGGCGTTCGGCGGAGCCGACGGTGTCGGCCAGCATCCGCAGCAGCTCGTCGGAGCCCCGGTCGAGGTCGGCGACGGTGAGTGCGGGGGCGGCCGCGGGGTGGCCGAGGGCTGCGCCGTGCCCGGTCGCGCCGTACCCGGCTGCGTCGGAGACGGAGACGCTGCCCGACCGGCCGGTGTCCTCGGCGGAACCCGGGGCGCCCGAGCGCGGGGCGCCCGGCTGCCCGGTGGCATCGGCACCGGAGGCAGGCACGGCCGCGCCCGGGACCCGGGCCGGGCCGGTCCCGGGCGGGTCGGCGGGGCCGGGCTGCGCGCCCGTGCGCGGGCGGGGGAGGAAGGTGTCGGGGGCCGACGGGAGGCCGAGCAGCTCCGCGATGCGCGGGGCCGCGGCCAGGGAGGCGGCCGCGCGCTCCTCCGCGGCGTGCGCGGCTTCGGCGGCGTCCGCGGCGTCCGCCGCGCGGGCGGCGGTGAGTTCGGCGCGGGCTTCGGTGGCCGCGGCCTCGCGGGCGGCGTCGGCGGCGGCGCGTGCGGCCTCGCGGGACTCGTCCCAGTCGGCGACTGCGCTCTTCTCGGCGTCGCTCGCGGCGAGGGCGGCGCGCGCCGGGTCCGCGTCGGGCGTCGAGTCGTCGAGCCAGCCGGCCCGTACGGCTTCGGCGGTCTCCTGCTGGACCTCCGACAGGCGGGCGCGGAGGTGTTCGGCCTCGCTGCGCGCGCGCTGGGCGGCCGTGGCGGCGGCGGTGGCATCGCGGTGGGCGGCTTCGCCCGCGGCCTGGAGGACGGCGGAACGCTCCTCCTCCTCGTTGGCCCGCGCCTCACCCTGCTCGGCGGCGGTGTGCAGGGCGCGGACGAGCCCGGCGGCGGCCGTGGCCCGGGCGGCCAGGGCGGGGGCGGCGTCGCGCTCGGCCTCCAGGATGGCGGCGGCGACCCGGGCGGAGCGGTCGGCGGCGGCCCGGTGGCGCAGCACGGTCTCGGCGGCCTGCCAGGCGGAGTGCAGGGTGCGCGCTTCGAGGAGTTCACGGCGTTGGGCGGCGGCGGCCTTGTCGGCGACGGTCAGGGCCAGCGAGGCGTGCCGGTAGGCGAGTTCGGCGGAGATGGCGGCGCTGCGCTCGCGCGCGGCTTCGGCGGCGGTGACGGCGTGGGCGGCGGCGGTGACCCGCTCGGCGAGTTCGGCGGCGCGGCCGCGTTCCTCGGTGGCGCGGGCGGACAGGCGCCGGGCGAGGGTGCGCGTGCGGCGTTCGGCGCCCGCGTGGACGTCGCGCAGCCGGGAGCGGGCCCCGGCGGCCTCGACGATCTTGGTGAGCAGTTCCACCGACCCGGCGGTGAAGTCGCGTTCGGCCATCAGCTCGGAGCGGCGGCCGAGCTTGTTGCCGAAGCCGTGGACCAGGTCGGCGAGGCCGTCGGTGTCCCGGGTGTCGGTGACGGCGCGCAGCAGGAGGTCGGTGAAGTCGGAGTCCTTCTTGACCGCGAAGAGGCCGGCGGCCTCGCCCTCGTCGGCGTTCATCTCGCGCTGGTAGCGGAAGAGTTCGGGGTCGAGGCCGAGGTCGGTGAGGTGTTCGTTCCAGCGGTCGTGGATCTCCTCCCAGTACACCTCCAGGTGCGGGTACGCCTTGCCGGCTTCGGTGATGGAGTCGCGGAAGCCCTTCATGGTGCGGCGGCGTCCCTGGGCGCCGGAGGCGCCTTCGACGGGCGGGCGCACGGAGGTGGCCTCGGCGACGGGCAGGTTGTCGAGGCTCAGACCCGGCCCGGGGCGGAAGGAGTACCAGGCCTCGGCGAACTTGCGCGGGTCGTTGGAGACCTGGCGGCCGCGCCACTCGCTGACCTTGCCGACGACGACGCATTCGCCGGTCTGGGTGTGCTGCCACTCCAGGGCGACGTGGCCGCAGTCGTCGGCGAGCAGGAACTTGCGCAGCACGCCGGAGCTGGCGCCGCCGAGGGTGTTGCGGTGGCCGGGCAGCATCACCGAGAAGATCAGTTTCAGCAGGACGGACTTGCCGCCGCCGTTCTCCAGGAACAGCACGCCCGCGGGCGCGGGCCGGCGGGGCGGTCCGGTCGGCTCGTCCTCGAAGAACTCCGCCTGGGCGGGCGCCGGGTGGGGCACCGGCTCGCCGACTCCGCGCAGGTCGAGCACGGTGTCGGCGTAACGTGCACCGGCGGGCCCGATGGAGTAGAGGCGGATCCGGGACAGCTCGTACATGGCGGCGGGTTCTCGCGGTCTCTCGTGGTGCGTACGGGGATCAGGGCGCGGGGCTCAGGCGTGGAAGGGCAAGCCGGCGTCGGCGGCGAGCTCCAGGTCGTCGCCCTCGGGCGGCGGCAGGAGGGTCGCGGAGCCGTCGCTGACGGGGACCACGCCGAGCTCCAGCAGTTCGGCCATGGCGGCGCTGCCCGCCATGTCGCGGACCTGGAGCTGGTAGCGGGGGGTGGTGCGGTAGGTGCCGCCGGAGTCGTCGCCGGTGCGCTGGAGGAAGCCGGATTCCGTGAGGAAGGCCGCGGCCTTGCCGACGATGCCGGTGGTGGAACCGGCCAGGCGGCGGGCGTCCTTGGTGGCGCCGGTCGCGCTGCGGCGGGCGTAGACGCGCCAGGCGGCCTCCAGGCCGGGGGCGTCGGAGGCGGGGTCGGTGTTCTCGCCGAGCTCCTCGGCGCGCTCCTCCAAGCGGCGGCAGGTCTGCCGGACGAAGGAGTCGACGCCGTTGACGGTGATCCGGCCGATGTAGCCGTCGTCGGCGAGGTCCTCGGGGCGGGGGAAGGCGAGGGCGGCGACGGCGAGGTGGGCGAGGCCGTGCAAGAAGCGGTCGCCTCCGTCGGCGGCGGTGCGGCGGGCGTAGTCGCCCATCCGGACGGCGAAGACGGAGTCCTCGTCGGCGGCCACGGCCATGCCGGCGCGGGGCGAGACCTCCAGCACGACGAGGCCGAGGCCGGTGGCGACGGCGTCGGCGAGGCGGCCGAAGGCGGGCTCCTCGCGGTAGCGGCGCAGCAGTTCGGCGTACTCGGCGTCGCGGGCGGGGAGCAGCTTGGGCTGGAGCCCGAAGGCGACGAGCCGGGCCGCGTCGGCGGCGTCGGCGGGCGTCACGGCCGCGCCGCCGGGCGCCGGAGCCGGGCCCTGCGCGGCGTCGGGCTCGCCCCGCGCGGGGGCTTCGGCGTGGTGGTCGCTCACGGGTGGTGCCTTTCGTGTGGTGCGGTGGTTTCGGCGACGGGCGGCGGGGTGATCCCCCGCCCCGGCCGGCCGGAAGCCCCGGGTCCCCGACCGGGGTTCGCCATGCCGACGGACCGGCCCGTCATCGCGGCCACCGGCCCGGGCTTCGTCGTGACGACGGAGCCGGACGCAGCCCCAGCCGCCGGCCCGGGAGGCAGCGGAGTGGACGCGCCGGGGAATGCGGCCACCAGACCGGGCTTCGACACGTAGACGGCCCTGGGCCTCGCGCCGGCCCGTGCCCCCGGGAGCACCTTCCCCAGCGGGGCGGTGCAGGCCGGTGCGACGGAGCCGGCCGCCGACCCGCAGGCCACCGGGGCGACGGCCCTGGAAGCCGCCGAGGCGACCGACCGGGCCCCCACCGTGGCCGCCGACCCGGAGGCCACCGGGGCAACGGTCCGGGCCGCCACCGCGGACGGCGGGCCGTGAGTGGGCGAGGCCGGCGAGCCGGAGGGCGGGGAAGCGACCGGCCCGCAAGGCGCGGCGGCGGTCGGGGCGGGGGTTACGGCGGGGGCCGGCAGGGACAGGGGCCGGGTCATGAGGGCTCCGTGCGGGCGGCCGTCATCGCGGCGGCGTCGAGGAGGGCGGTGCCGACGATCAGGTCGGCGCCGCCGAACTCCGGGTCGTCCAGCTCGGTGCCGTCGTCCACCGCGAACAGCAGCCGCTCCTCACCCTGCCGGTACGCCGTACCCACCGCCGGGCTCGCCGCGTGGACGGCCAGCAGCGCCACCAGGTACGGCAGTTCGGGGTCGCTGCGCCGGGCCTCGGCCAGCAGGCCGGACAGCCGGCGCGGCGCGTCGTGCGGAAGGTCCAGCAGCACCATGGCCGCCGCGAGCTGCTCCTCGCTGAACCGGCTGTCGTCCGGGGTGGCGATCAGGTCGGGCTCGGGCATCTCCACGCCCAGGTGCTCGCGCTCCACCGGCGGCGTCAGCAGGATCTCCACCAGATCGGCGACCCGCACCGAGACGGGCGTGCGCAGCCCCGTGCCCCGGGCGAAGAACGCGTCGGTGACCCGGGTGGCCTGCTCCAGCGGCAGCGGCAGCACCGGGGCGATCAGCTGCCCGTACAGGTCGATGCCCGAGCGCGGCGCCGGAGCCGCGAAGGCCTGCCGGTCCTGTTCGGCACGGAAGAGCGGGCCCGCGTCCAGCAGCCGCGACTGGAGCTGGGTGTGGCGGCGGATGCAGTCCTTGACGATGTCGACCAGCTCGGCGGCGCGCCGCTTGTTGTCGAGGTCCTCGGCTTCGTCGCGGGCCTTGCGGATGTTGGTGAGGATGGCGTTCTCGTGCCGGTAGCGGTCGGCGACGTGCTCCAGCGCCTCGGCGATCATGTCCGGCACGGCTTCGAGCCAGTCCACGGCCCGTACGTTGCGCCGCGTCGCGTCCAGCGTCCGGCGCAGGGTCTCCGCGTACTGGACGGTGCGGTACCGGGCCTGTTCGGCGGCCAGTTGCGCATCGGCGAGCCGGCCCCGGCTGATCAGCACTTCCAGCTTGACCTCGGCGGCGATCTGCGCGCTGGTGACGTCCGTGTCCAGGGCGCCCACCAGCACGTTCACGGCTTCGTCGGTGGTGCGCAGGTACACCGCCCCGCCGTAGCCGGGGACTTCCTCGATCAGCTTGAAGTCGTAGTCCCTCCGGACGTAGACCCCGTCGGGGCCGAAGGTGCCGTAGATCGCGCGGAAGCCCCGGTCCACGCTGCCGACGTTGATCAGGTTCTCCAGGACCCAGCGCGCCACCCGCTCGTGCTCGGCGGCGGGCCGGCCGGGGGCCTGGGCGGCGACGCGCGGCAGCAGCCGGGCCACTATCTGCTCGTGGTCGGCGCCGGTGTCGAAGTCCATGTTGAGGGTGACCAGGTCGATCGCGGCCAGCGCGACCTCCGCCATCGCGTAGACCCCGTACTCGCCGGCCAGATTGGCCTTGCGGACGTCGAGGTCGTGCAGCGGGGCGGTGCAGGCGAGGGCGCGCAGCCGCCGGGCCAGGCCCTCGTCGGCGGCCGGGCCCGGCGCCGGGGACACGAGGGGCTTCGCCGGGGCAGGGAGAGTCACGACGGAAAGACTAGGCGCTGACACGGACAACATCCCAAACGGCACGGTTCGGCCGGATCCTCCCCGGTCCGGCGGGGGGCCCGCCCGCCACCGCGCGAGTTCCAGGAGGGGCCTGTTCTACGCTCACCGCATGGCTCCCGTGATCACTCCCGTCATCGACCTCAACGCCGACCTCGGCGAAGGCTTCGGGCGGTGGACGCTGACGGACGACGAGGCGTTGCTGTCGGTGGTCACCAGCGCCAACGTGGCCTGCGGCTTCCACGCCGGGGATCCGTCCATCATGCGCCGGGTCTGCGAGCTGGCGGCCGGGCGGGGCGTACGGATCGGGGCGCAGGTCTCGTACCGGGACCTCGCGGGTTTCGGGCGGCGGGCGATGGACGTGCCGCCGCGCGAGCTGGCCGACGAGGTGGCCTACCAGATCGGCGCGCTGGAGGTCTTCGCGCGGGCGGCCGGCTCCGCCGTCTCCTACGTGAAACCGCACGGCGCGCTGTACAACCGCACCGTGTACGACGCGGGACAGGCGGGCGCCGTCGTCGCCGGGGTGCTGCTCGCGGCCGGCCCCGGCGGGCTGCCCGTGCTGGGGCTGCCGGGTTCGCTGCTGCTGGCGGCCGCCGGTGAGGCGGGGCTGCCCGCGGTGCCGGAGGCGTTCGCCGACCGGGCGTACACGGCGGTCGGGACGCTGGTGCCGCGGGGCGAGCCGGGGGCGGTGCTGAACGATGCGGACGCGGTGGTGGCCCGGGCGGTCGGGATGGCGGCCGAGGGTGTCGTGACGGCGGCGGACGGGACGGCGGTCCCGGTGGGCGCGCGCTCGCTGTGCCTGCACGGGGACACCCCGGGCGCCGCGGACCTCGCGCTGCGGGTGCGGGAGGCGCTGGGCGCGGCCGGGGTACGGGTGGAGGCGTTCGCGTGAGGCCGCTCGTCGTGGGTACGGAGGCGCTGCTTCTGGAGACGGACTCCGCCGAGGAGGTCGCAGCGCTTCACGCGGAGCTGTTGCGGCGGCGCGGGGAGCTGGGCGGCGTACGGGACATCGTGCCGGCCGCGCGGACGGTGCTGCTGGACGGGGTGGCGGACCCGGCAGCGCTGGGGGCCCGGATCGCCCGCTGGGAGGTGCCCGCGCCGGCGGCGTCCGAGGGGCCGCTGGTGCGGGTCGCGGTGCGCTACGACGGGCCGGACCTGGCGGAGGTGGCCGCGCTGTGGGGCGTGGGCGCGCAGGAGGTGCCGGCGATCGTCGGCGGTATCGCGTTCCGGGTCGCGTTCTGCGGCTTCGCACCCGGCTTCGGCTATCTGACGGGGCTTCCGGCCCGCTTCCACCTGCCCAGGCGGGCGACGCCCCGTACGTCCGTCCCGGCGGGCTCGCTGGCACTGGCCGGTGAGTACGCGGGGGTCTACCCGCGCTCCTCCCCCGGTGGCTGGCAGCTGATCGGGACGACGGACGCGGTGGTGTGGGACCCGGCGCGGGAGCCTGCGGCGCTGTTCGCGCCGGGGGTGCGGGTGCGGTTCGAGGAGGTGGGCGCGTGAGCGGGCTGCTGGTGCTGCGGGCCGGGGCGCTGACGACCGTCCAGGACCGGGGGCGGCCGGGGCTGGCGCACCTGGGCGTGCCCCGGTCGGGGGCGCTGGACGCGGGAGCGCGTGCGCTGGCCAACCGCCTCGTGGGCAACGCGGCGGACGCGGCCGTCCTGGAGACCACGCTGGACGGGGTGGCGCTGCGCGCGCGGGCGCCCGTCACGGTCGCGGTCACGGGCGCGCCCTGCGCGGTACGGGTCTCAGGGCGCCCGGCGGCGTGGGGAGCGCCGGTCCGGCTGCGGGCGGGGGCGGAGCTGGATGTGGGCCGGGCGGAGTCGGGGCTGCGGAGCTACGTCGCGGTGCGGGGCGGGTTCGCCGTCCCGCCGGTGCTGGGCAGTCGCTCGACGGACCTGCTGTCGGGGCTGGGGCCCGCCGTCCTGTCGGCCGGAACGGTGCTGCCGGTGGGCGGGGCCTGGATCGGCCCGGTCCGCGGGGCGGGCGCCCTGGGGGTGCCGGGGCCCCCGTCGGTGCTGGTGCTGCCGCTGCGGCTGGGCCCGCGGGCCGACTGGTTCGAGGCGGCTTCGATCGCGCGGCTGCTGCGTTCGCCGTACCGGGTGTCGGCCCGGTCGAACCGCATCGGCCTCAGGACGGAGGGCGGCCCCCGGCTGGCCCGCCGGCGGGGCGGGGAACTCCCGAGCGAGGGCATGGTCCTGGGCGCGGTGCAGGTCCCCCCGGACGGCCTGCCGGTGCTGTTCCTGGCCGACCACCCGGTGACGGGCGGCTACCCGGTGCTCGGCGTGGTCCCCTCCGGCCGCCCCCTGAACGCAGCGGCCCAGGCGGTCCCCGGCCTGGAGGTGCGCTTCGTGAGCGCATAGCCTCCGGCCGGGCAGCGGGCTCAAGCCCAGGCCCGCCGGGCCGACCCGCCGAAGCTGCGCGGGCGGGCGACGGGGCCACCGGTCTCGGGCCGGACCGAGGCGCCGACGAAGCTGCGCGTCCCGGCTCCCACGCCCAGCCGGGCGAGCGCCGCGCCTGCGAGCCCCGCCCGCCGGGGGGGGCGACGGGACTACCGGTCGCAGACCGGGCCGACCCGGCGACGAAGCTGCGGGGCCCGACTCCGAGCCCTGACTCCACCGCCCGGGCCCAGGGCCGGGCGGGCTCAGGCCCGGGCGGGCCGGGCCGGCGACAAGGCTGCGTGTCCCGGCTCCGCGCCCGCGCCGGGCGGGCGACGGGCTGCGAACCCCGGCTCCACCGCCCGCGCCCGAGCCAGGCGGGCTCAGCCCCGGGCCGACCGAGCGACGAGGCACCCGGACCCTGCGGGCCCAGTCCCCGGCCGGGCGACGGGACTACCAGCCGCAGGCCGAGCCGGCCTGGCGACGAAGCTGCGGCCTGACTGCACGCGCCCGCGCCCGGACCGTGCGGGCTCAGTTCTCGGGCGGGCGACGGGTCTAGCGGTCGCAGGCTGGGCCGAGGCGGCGACGAAGCTGCCGGGCCCGGCTCCGCGCTCGCGCCGGGCAGGCGACGGGCTGCGAGCCCCGGCTCCACCGCCCCCGCCCGGGCCGGGCGGGTGACGGGTCCCGGCTCGCGCTCGCGCTCGGGGGTGAGGAGGACGCGGGGGGCCGGAGGCGCCACGGAGGGTCGTACGGCGAGCGGTGGGGGGCGGCGCGTTACACCGCCGACTCCGGGGTGATGCGGCTGCGGACCGCCGACTGGACGTCCTCTTCCTCCGCCGGGTCGGCCGCCAGGCGGCGCAGGCGCGGGGCCACCCGGGCATCGGCCGTCTCGGCGTGACGGGCGGCCACTTCGCGGGTGGTCTCCTCGCAGTCCCACAGGCACTCGACGGCGAAGCCGGCCGCGAAGGACGCGTCCGTGCTGGCCAGTGCCCGGGCCGCGCGACCGCGCAGGTGGGAGGAGGAGGTCTCGCGGTAGATGTGGCGCAGCACCGGCGCCGCGCAGCCGATCGCCAGGCGGCCGGCGCCGTCGACGAGGGCGAAGAGGCGCTGCGCGTCGGGGCCGTGGCCGCGGACGGTGGAGCGCAGGGCGCCCAAGACCACCAGGGCGTCCTCGGCCGAGCCGCGGGCGGCGAGGAGGGCGCCGGCGGCGGCTCCGAGGGCGTCGGGGCGACGGACCCACAGGCGGCCCCGCTCGACGGCCGCCGCTCCGCACATGCGCTCGTAGGCGGCCACCGCGGCCTCGTCCCCGGCGGCTTCGATGAGGTCCAGCACGGCCGGGTTCTCCGGTTCGGCGAGGACGAGGTGGTGCAGGGCCGTGGCCCGCGCGGCCTCCCCGTGTGCCCCGGCGGCGGCCGCGAGGACGGTCGGGCGGTCCTCCGGCGTGGCGACGGCGGCGAGGCACCGGGCGGCCGGCACGTGCAGCGGGGTCCCGCGGCGCAGCCCGTCGGCGGCCCATTCGAAGACGGCTTCGACGCCCCATCCGGGCTGGGGGCCCTTGGGGGTGAGCTGGCGCTGCCACCGGTCGAAGGAGCCTTGCTGCCGGGCGGCGCGCAGCCGCTCCCCGTAGGCGGCGCTCTCCTCCCACAGCCGCCAGGGCCGGGGCTCGTAGGCGTCGCGGACGGCGGCGGCCAGCCGGGCCCCGCCTTCCTGCGTGGCGGGGAAGCGGGCGAGGACGGACGCGGCCAGGGACCGCAGGCCTTCGTCGTCGTCGCGCAGGGCGAGCTCGTCCAGGGCCCAGGACCAGTTCGCGCCGTGGGCGGCGTAGCGGCGCAGCAGCATCAGCGCGTCGTCGCGGCCGTAGGCGGCGAGGTGGCCGAGCACGGACAGGGCGAGGCCGGTGCGGTGCTCGTCCTCGTCGAGGAGGTCGTCGGCGGCGAAGAGGTGGGCTTCGATCTCGCCGAGGGGCCCGTCGAGGTCGAGGTAGAGACGGGCGTAGTACAGCGAGCGGTTCTCGACCTGCCAGTCCTGGCGCGGATCGCTGATGACGCACTGGTCGAGGGCCGCGAGGGCCTCTGCCCTGGGCGCCGCGAGCGCGTGCAGCGTGCCGTCGCCGCGGCCCCGCTGGAGGAGCCCGAGCAGGGTGCCGCTCGGCGCTATGACTGGTTCGAACATGGGAATGGCCTCAAATCAAGCTGGGGACGCAACCGGGAATCGGGATTCACAGGGCCGCGTAACAGCATGTGAGGACGTTCGCCGTCTTGTTCCGCTCGATGTAGACCATTGCCTTCTCACTCTCGTCGGTGCTTCGCGATCAGTACGGCCGGTTCGGCGGGGGTGGGGCGGAACGGCGTCCTTGTCCAGCCCGCTCCTGCCCGTCCGTCATGTCCGCGAATCGAATCCGACGCCATGATGACCCAGGCGGTTTGTGCGCCGCGACCACATTTACGTCTGCCGTGACCAACCCGTGAGGTCCGGGAGGGGTCGGAGCGCGCCTGGTACCGGCCAGAAGCGGACTACTTGGCTCCGAAAAGTTCCAGCAGGTCGGCCTTGGCGAACATGCGCGCCGTGTCCACTGCGGAGGGGGTCCCGGCGTACGGGTCGGCCCCGCCGGCGAGCAGGGCCCGGATGACGGCCTCCTCGCCCTTGAAGACGGCGCCCGCGAGGGGGGTCTGGCCGCGGTCGTTGGCGCGGTCGGCTTCGGCGCCGCGGGCCAGCAGGGCGGTGACGGCCTCCGCGTGGCCGTGGTAGGCGGCGAGCATGACGAGGGTGTCGCCCCGGTCGTTCGTGAGGTTCGCCGGGACCCCGGCGTCGAGGTAGGCGCTCAGCGCGGCGGTCTCCCCCTGCCGGGCGAGGTCGAAGATCTTGGTGGCGAGCTCGATGACGTCCGCGTCGGGAACGTCCTGGGAGCCGGAGCCGTCCGGGGTGCGCTCGCTCATGGGCCGTGCCGCCTTTCACTCACTGTCGTCGGCAAAGGTTTCCCCAGGCCGGAAGGGCAGGGGGCGTACGGGACTGCGTCCGTACGGGTGAATCGCCAGAGTAGCGCCCGGGTCCGTACATGGCGGGGGCGACCCGAGGCAAAGATCACCCTTGACCTGGTTCGCCCCGGGCCGTTTCACCCGTCCGCCGCCCCCTCCGGCGGCTCCTTGACCGCTCCGCCGCCGACGCGCCAGCCGGGCACCGCCAGTCAAGTGAAAGGCGCCCGGATTCACCCGTTTGCACCTTTTGTCGCATTGATACTTTCTGTGAGCCTGGAAGAACTGATGGTGACCGTCCCACGTCCCCACCCACCAGGAGAAGTCGTCATGGTCCTGTCCATTTCAGGCGTCGTTCTGCTCGGCATCATCTGCTTCCTCTTCTTCAAGAAGGACGGGATGAAGCTGACCCACGCGTTCGTGTGCTCGCTGTTCGGCTTCTTCCTCGCCGGCTCCGCCATCGCCCCGAGCATCACGGCGAGCACGGCGAGCCTCGCGAGCCTGCTGGGCGGGATCAAGCTCTGAGCCCGCCGTACGCCGTTCAGGCCGGCCGGCCCGGGCCGGCCTGACGGGCCGTCCGCCGCAGCCCTGCCGTCCCCGCCCCGCCCGTCCCCGACCGCCCCGCCCCCGACCGCACCGTCCCGCCACACCACAACTCCAGGAGACGCCCGTGGCCCGGCGCCCACTCCCCCGCATCCTCACCGGCGGCACCACGTCGCTGGCCCGGGGCCGCGACCTCGCCCGCACGGCCGCCGACAGCGCCACGGATGTCCTGCATCCGCTGATCGTCATCGGGCGCGGCCTGCGCGTCCTGGCGGCCGCCGGGCGGCGCAAGTGGGCCGACACCCCCAAGGACAAGCGCGGTCCCGCGCTGTTCCTGGGGGCCGCCGTCGTCCTCGTCCTGGCGCTCGTGCCCTACGGTCCGCTCCTCGGCCTGCTCGCCCTGATGGCGGCGGCGGCCTGGCACGGGCGGCCGCGCACCCCGGTCAAGACCGGCCCCAGCGACGCCGAGACCGAACGCCTGCGTTCGCTCTACGAGGCCCTCGTGCCCTACTTCTCCGTCCCGGAGGACCCGAGTCCGCTGTTCGTCCACGGCGGGAGCTGGGACCAGGCGTTCAGCGACCACGCCTTCGACGAAGCGGGCCGCGTCACCCGGCTCCGCATCCGCTACCCGGCCTACTTCACCGACGGCGAGCCGGCCGCCCGGGCCCGGATCGAGGCGCTGCTGCACGCCAAGTCGGGGCGCGGGCGGGAGTACCTCTTCGACTGGGACGAGGAGGGCAACCAGCTCGAACTGCGGGTGCTGGAGGCGCTGTCGACGGGCATCGCCGCCCAGCCGTTCGTGACCGCCCCCGGGGAGACGGTCCTCGGGTTCACCGACGCCGGGAGCGTGCAGCGCACACTGCCCGTCCTGGAGGGCGACGAGCCGCGCGACGTGCCACCGGTGATCTGGCGGACCGGGCCCCGCTCCACGGAGCCGCACCTGCTGGCGGCCGGCCAGCCGGGCAGCGGCACCACGACCCTGCTGCGCTCGATCGCCCTCCAGGCCCTGCGGCACGGTGGCGAAGTGCTGATCGTCGAGGGCGGGGGCAGCGGCGAGTACGCCTGCCTCACCGGCCGGGCGGGCGTTCTCGCGGTCGAGTGCGGTCCGAGCGGCGCGCAGGCCACCTTGGAATGGGCGGCGCAGGAGACGGAGCGGCGGCTGATCGCCGCCCACCGGGCCCGGGAGTCCGGGTGCGCCATGCCCGAGGACACCCGCCGCCCGCTGTGGGTCCTGCTGGACCGGCCCAGCGTGCTCGCGCACCTGGCGGCTGCCGAGGACGGCCCGGATCCGCTGGGGCGGCTCCAGGTGCCGCTGCGGCACGGGCGCGCCGCGCACGTCACGGTGGTGGTGGCCGAGCACTTCGACCAGCTGGAGCTGCTGGGCGACGCCGTCTGGCAGCACACCCGGGCCCGGGTCGTGCTCGGCCCCGTCGGGATCCAGCAGGTCGCCGAGGTGCTGGGGCTGCCGCCGCACACGACGCCGACGGCGCAGGTCCCGCCGGGGCGCGGGTACGCCCGGCTCGGGGCCGGTCCCGTCCTGCGCCTCCAGGTGCCTGCCACACCGGATCCCTACGACGACGCCGCCTACCCGGTGCACCGCCAGGCGGTGACGGAGCTGCTTCCGGAGCGTGCGCAGCCGCGTACGCCGCGGCCCGCGGCACCGGAGCACGTCACCCCGGCTACGCCGCTGCGCATCGTCCAGCCGCCGCCCCGGGCGCAGGCACCGTCGATCGGCGCCGAGGAGGAAGGGAGCGGCGTCGAAGCAGACGTGCGGGAGGAGCGGGAATCGGCACGGGAGGTCCCGGCGGAGACGCCGAAGGCCCGCGGCCCCTGGCCCGTGGGGCCCTGAGCCCGCACGGCCCGCCCCCCCGACCGCCCTACGCGACGAACGTGCGCGGCGGCTCCGCCCCGCTGCCGCCCGCACCCGTACCGACCAGCCGGGCCGCCGCCGCCAGCCGGGCGGCGGCCTCGTCCGCGACCGGCCCGCCCACGGTGAACGGCAGCCTGACGTACCCCTCGAACGCGCCGTCCACCCCGAACCGGGGGCCCGAGGGGACGCGCACGCCGACCCGCTCCCCCACCTCGGCCAGCCGCGACCCGGACAGCCCGCCGGCGCGGGCCCACAGCGTGAGGCCGCCCCGCGGTACCTGGAACTCCCAGTCGGGCAGCTCCCGGCGCACCGCCGCGACCAGCGCGTCACGGTTGTCCCGGGCCTGGACGCGGCGTATCCCGACGGCCTCCTGCCAGCCGCCGGTGCGCATCAGCCAGTTCACCGCGAGCTGCTCCAGCACCGGGGTGCCGAGGTCGGCGTACGCGCGCGCGGCGACCAGGCTGCGGATGACGTCCGGGGCGGCGCGGACCCAGCCGATCCGCATGCCGGCCCAGAACGCCTTGCTGGCGGAGCCGACGGTGATGACGGTGGAGCCGGCCGGGTCGAAGGAGCAGACCGGGCGGGGCATGGCGAGTCCGGGGTCGAGCTGGAGTTCGGCCATGGTCTCGTCGGCGACCAGGACGGTGCCGGCGGAGCGGGCCGCCTCGACCATGGCGCGGCGCTGCTCTTCGGAGGCCAGCGCACCGGTCGGGTTGTGGAAGTCGGCGACGACGTAGGCCAGGCGCGGCGCGGAGTCCCGTAGCACCTGACGCCAGACGTCCATGTCCCAGCCCCCGAGCCCGGAGGCCATCGCGACGGGTACGAGGCGTACCCCGGCGGCCCGCATGAGCTGGAGGATGTTGGCGTAGGAGGGGGACTCGACGGCGATGCGCTCACCGCGGCCCGCGAAGAGGCTGCAGATGGCGTCGATGGCGCCCATCGCGCCGGTGGTGACCATGATCTGCTCGGGCATGGTGGGGATGCCGCGTTCGGTGTAGCGGTCGGCGAGCATCCGGCGCAGCGCGGGCAGGCCTGCGGGGTAGTCGCCGTGGGTGTGGGCGTAGGGCGGCAGTTCCTCCAGGGCGCCCTGGACGGCTTTGGTGAGCCAGGGCTCGGGTGCCGGGAGGGCGGCGCAGCCGAGGTCGATCATCGAGCCGAGGGACTCGGGCGGCAGGGGTTCCAGGCCCCGGGCGGGCAGCGGGTTCCCGGCGGGGACGGCGGTCCAGCTGCCGGCGCCGCGCCGGGACTCGAGGAAGCCCTCGCCGCGCAGGGCCTCGTAGGCGGCGGCGACGGTGGTGCGGCTGAGGGTGAGGGCGACGGCCAGCTCGCGCTCGGCGGGCAGCCGGGCGGCGACGGGGACCCGCCCTTCGAGGACGAGGAGCCGGATCCCGTCGGCGAGGAGGCGGTAGGCGGGGGGCCTGCGGGCGCCGGGCACGGGGGGCCGGTCCTGCTGCGAGGTGATCAGACGGGCGAGCTGTGCGGCACCGACCGCCGAGGTCCACTGAGCCATGCTGTCCGGTCCACCTTCGTCGAATTGGCCGCGACCGGCCGGTTCGGGGGCCGGTATTGGATTGCTCCTGCGAGGTCAGGGTGTCATGGAGCGGTCCATTCGGGCCAGGGGGACCGGCGCGTTCACCGGGCGTCCATCCGGACGCTCACGCCCCACCGGTAACAGCGGGCATACTGCCGCCGTGACGCACGTACGCCTTCGCCATCCGTATCTCGACCACCCGGCTCCGATCCCCTTCGCGCACCGGGGTGGTGCGGCGGACGGCCTGGAGAACACCGCTTTCGCCTTCCGGCGGGCCGCCGGGGCGGGCTACCGGTACTTCGAGACCGATGTGCACGCCACCGCCGACGGCAAGCTGGTCGCCTTCCACGACGCCACCTTGGACCGGGTGACGGACGCGCGGGGCCGGATCGCCGAGCTGTCGTGGAAGCAGGTCAGCGCCGCGCGGGTGGGCGGGACGGAGCCGCTGTCGCTCTTCGAGGACCTGCTGGAGGAGTTCCCCGAGGCCCGCTGGAACGTCGACATCAAGGCGGAGTCCGCGCTCTACCCGCTGGTCAACCTGATCGCCCGGGCCGGGGTGTGGGACCGGGTGTGCGTGGGTTCGTTCTCGGAGAGCCGGGTGGCCCGGGCCCACCGGATCGCGGGGCCGCGGCTGGCGACCTCGTACGGGGTGCTCGGCGTACTGGGGCTGCGGCTGCGCTCGTACGCCATCCCGGCGGCCCTGCGGGTGGGCGCGGTGGCGGCGCAGGTCCCGGAGAGCCAGGCCGGCGTACGGGTGGTCGACCGGCGCTTCGTACGGACGGCGCACGCGCGCGGGCTCCAGGTGCACGTGTGGACCGTGAACGAACCGGAACGCATGGAGGCGCTGCTCGACCTGGGCGTGGATGGCATCATGACCGACCGGATCGACATCTTGCGCACGGTGCTGGACCGCCGCGGAGCCTGGGCCTGACCGCCCGACGGGCCCGTGCGCGGGCTCGGGCGGCCGTGGCGGTACGGGGACAGCGAGGGGGCACCGGATGACGGCGCGGACGACGGACGAAGCGGAAGCGGGGGCGGAGGACGGCAGATCCGCCGCCGCCCGCAAGCGCGAACAGCACGGCTGGTACTTCTACGATTTCGCGTGCTCGGTCTATTCGACGAGTGTGCTCACGGTGTTCCTCGGCCCCTACCTGACGTCGGTGGCCAAGGCCGCGGCGGACGCCGAGGGCTACGTGCACCCGCTGGGCCTGCCGGTCCGGGCCGGGTCCTTCTTCGCGTACACGGTGTCGGTGTCGGTGATCGTCGCCGTACTGGTCATGCCGCTGGCCGGTGCGGTGGCCGACCGCGGCGGCTGCAAGAAGCCGCTGCTGGCGGCCGCGGCCTACACGGGCGCGGCGGCGACCACCGGGATGTTCTTCCTGAGCGGGGAGCGCTACCTGCTGGGCGGCCTGCTGCTGGTGGTCGCGAACGCCGCGCTGGCGGTGTCGATGGTGCTGTACAACGCCTACCTGCCGCAGATCGCCACGCCCGACGAGCGGGACACCGTCTCCTCGCGGGGCTGGGCGTTCGGGTACACCTCGGGCGCGTTCGTCCTGGTCCTGAACCTGGTGCTCTTCCAGGGCCACGACTCCTTCGGAGTGTCGCAGGGCACGGCGGTACGGATCTGCCTGGCCTCGGCGGGCCTGTGGTGGGGGGCCTTCGCGATCATCCCGCTCCGCCGGCTGCGCGACCGGTCGGTGGTGCGGGAGCCGGGGGCGGCCGCGCCGGTCAGCGGCTGGCGCCAGCTGGCCGCGACGCTGCGGGACATGCGCCGCTTCCCGCTGACGCTGTCGTTCCTGCTGGCGTACCTGATCTACAACGACGGCGTGCAGACCGTGATCTCGCAGGCCTCGGTCTACGGGTCCGAGGAGCTGGGGCTGGAGCAGTCGACGCTGATCGTGGCGGTGCTCCTCGTACAGGTCCTGGCGGTGGCGGGCGCGCTCGGGATGGGCCGGCTGGCACGCACCTACGGCGCCAAGCGCACGATCCTCGGTTCGCTGGCCGCGTGGGCGCTGACGCTGGCGGCCGGCTACTTCCTGCCGGCGCGGACCCCGGAGTGGTTCTTCGTACTGGCCTCGATGATCGGGCTGGTGCTGGGCGGCAGCCAGGCGCTGTCGCGTTCGCTGTTCTCGCACCTGGTACCGGCGGGCAAGGAGGCCGAGTACTTCTCCGCGTACGAGATGAGCGACCGCGGGCTGAGCTGGGTGGGGCCGCTGGTCTTCGGCCTGACGTACCAGGTCACGGGCAGCTACCGGACGGCGATCGTCTCGTTGGTGGTGTTCTTCGCACTGGGTTTCGTGCTGCTGGCCCGGGTGCCGGTGCGGCGTGCCGTGGAAGCGGCAGGCAATCCTGTTCCCGAACGGCTCTGAGGACGCCGGTTCCGGGAACGGATTCGGAACGAATTTCGACGTTGAAGCAAAGGGCCGGTAGTGTACGCCTTTGGCCTGCCAGGCGGACCGTTACTGCGCGCACAAGAGGGATAGGCGCTGGGTGACATCTGCTGCCAGATGTGACAAACCGGGCACTGGTGGGTACAACAAGGGGCGGCACGACGGGCGACGCGTGACCCGGAGCGGGAATCTATACCGCCGACCGGACGTTGACCGGATGACGACGACAGCGACACCTGTCCTGTGGGCGACAAGCCCGGGAGGCACGATTCATGAGTGAGCGAGCTCTCCGCGGTACGCGGCTCGTGGTTACCAGCTACGAGACGGACCGCGGCATCGATCTGGCCCCGCGCCAGGCGGTGGAGTACGCATGCCAGAACGGACATCGATTTGAGATGCCGTTCTCGGTTGAGGCAGAAATTCCGCCGGAGTGGGAGTGCAAGGCGTGCGGCGCCATGGCACTCCTGGTCGACGGGGACGGGCCCGAAGAGAAGAAGGGCAAGCCCGCGCGAACGCACTGGGACATGCTCATGGAGCGACGCACCCGCGAGGAACTCGAGGAAGTGCTGGCCGAGAGGCTGGCGGTCCTGCGTTCCGGCGCCATGAACATTGCCGTGCATCCGCGGGACAGCCGCAAGTCCGCCTGACACCCGGACTGAGAACGAAGCCGAGGGCCCCCGCCACTTCCCGTGGCGGGGGCCCTCGGCATGCTTTCCGTGTCCCGGCTGCCGGTGTCCCGGCTGCCTGTGTCCCGGCTGCCTGTGTCCCTGTTTGTCTCGCCTCAGGAGGCGAGCGGCGGCCGGTAGCCCGAGTCGGGGCCGGAGGCGCCCGGTCCCGGCTGGGGCCGGTCCTCGCGGACGACCTCGCCCTGCACCACCTTGCCGTCGGGCTGGTGGATACGGGCCTGCTGGTAGGCGGCGCCGAAGCCGCCGCCGGCCGCCGAGGTCATCGAGCGCTCCAGGGTGCGGGCGAACCGGCGCCCGGCCAGCGCCCGCACGGGCGGCAGCAGCAGGAGCAGGCCGACGGCGTCGGAGAGCAGGCCCGGCAGGATCAGGAGCAGGCCGGCCAGCATGATCAGGGCGTTGCCCTGGCCGGGCTGCCGCTCAGCGGGCGCCCTGCCCTGCTGGGCCTGCTGGAAGCTCGCCGTCAGGTTCCGGAAGGCCCGGCGGCCGGCCCGCTTGATGACCACGCCGCCCAGCAGCATCCCGCCCAGGATGAGCAGGGCCACGGTGAAGCCGCCGGCCGCGCCCGCGACCAGGCTGAGCAGCCAGATCTCCAGGATGAACCAGGCGGCGACCGCCAGGGGGAGGAAGGTACGGGCGGCCGAGCGCCGCCGGGGAGCAGTCGAGGTGCCGGTCGTCATGACCCCAGTGTGCCTGGGGTGGCGTAAAAGCGGCCTCAGTCGGAGGTACCGGACATCCCCTAAGGGGGACCCGGAGCGGTCGGGGGCGGGGAGCGCTACGCCTCGGGCCTGCCGGTGAGCCTGGCCGTACGCGCCTTGATGCCCCACTGGGTGACCCGCCACAGGGCCTCGACCACGATGTCCTTGCTCATCTTGCTGTCGCCGAACTCGCGCTCGACGAACGTGATGGGGACCTCCACCACCTTGAAGCCCTTGCGGACGGCCCGGCGGGCCAGGTCGACCTGGAAGCAGTAGCCCGCGGAGGCGACCTCCTCCAAGCCCAGCCCCTCCAGGGTCTCGCGGCGGAAGGCGCGGTAGCCGCCGGTCACGTCCCGGATGGGGACCCCGAGCATCAGCCGGGAGTAGGTGGAACCGCCCCGGGAGAGGATCTCGCGGCTCTTGGGCCAGTTGACGACGCGGCCGCCGGGTACCCAGCGGGAGCCGAGGACCAGGTCGGCGCCGGTGAGCGCGGTCAGCAGGCGGGGCAGCTCCTCGGGCCGGTGGGAGCCGTCGGCGTCCATCTCGACGATGACCCCGTAGCCGTGCTCCAGGCCCCAGGCGAAGCCCGCGAGGTAGGCGGCGCCGAGCCCTTCCTTGCCCTTGCGGTGCAGGACGTGGACGTGCGTGTCGGAGGCGGCCAGTTCGTCGGCGAGCTTGCCGGTGCCGTCGGGGCTGTTGTCGTCGGCGACGAGGACGTGCGCCTCGGGCACCGCGGCGCGGACGCGGCCGACGATCAGCCCGATGTTCTCCGCCTCGTTGTACGTGGGGATGATCACCAAGGTGGTGCCGAGGGGCCCGTAGGTCCGCTGTCCGCCGTCGCTCACTAGGTCCCCTTGCATGCTTCTCGTCCAGCCTGGCCTCGTCGTCCCGTCACAGCGGAACGATTTTAGAACAGGGATCGGGGCCAACGGTCCTTCGGGCCGGCCAGGCTCCCGCTGGCTGCGGGTGACCGTGGCCGTTGTCTACTGGACCGCCGGGCCCCGACCTGAGGCCACCCTCCCCCAACTGCCGCTGGGGGCGCCCGCACCGGCGAAACCTTCCCTCGCCCCCGAGGCGCGGGTGCGCTGGGCGGACGGATCCGTCCGGAAGGGACGTCCTGTGGTGGACCCGGCCGAACCTATCCGGGTCGGGCCGCCGGTACCGAACCGAGGCCCGCCGGATCACCCCTGTGGCCGTACGAATACCTCCCGGCCGCCCACGACCGTGGCCAGGCACACGGGGAGATCCGCACCGGGCGTCAGGTCAGGCAGACCGGGGGTGCCGGAACGCGGATCCGTGGACCAGCGGGCGACCCGGTCGTCCGGTGCCTGCACCACGAGTTCCTCCGTGCGCCAGACGGCGTAGTCGGCGGGAGCGCCGGGGACGAGGGTGCCGGCGTCGTCCCGGCCCAGCGCCCGCCACCCGCCGCGGGTGTGCGCGGCGAAGGCGGCCCGTACGGAGATGCGGTGCTCGGGGGTCCGGTGGAAGGCGGCCGCGCGGACGGTGCCCCAGGGGTCGAGGGGGGTGACGGGCGCGTCCGAGCCGAAGGCGAGCGGCACGCCGGCCTTGAGGAGGGCCGCGAAGGGGTTGAGGGTCCTGGCCCGGTCGGCGCCGAGCCGGTCGGCGTACATGCCCTCCTCGCCGCCCCACGCAGCGTCGAAGGCCGGCTGCACGGACGCGGTGAGGCCGAGCTCCGCGAAGGCGGCGATGGTGGCCGGGGTCATCATCTCGGCGTGCTCGACGCGGTGGCGGGCGGCGCGGATCCGGGCGAGGCCGACCTTTTCGGCGGCCGCCCGGACACCTTCTACGACGGCGGCGAGCGCGGCGTCGCCGATGGCGTGGAACCCGGCCTGGAGGCCCGCCCCGGTGCAGGCGGAGACGTGCGCGGCGACGTCCGCGGCGTCGAGGTAGCCGGTGCCGGTGTGGGCGGCGTCGGCGTACGGGGCGTGCAGGCAGGCGGTGTGCGAGCCGAGGGCTCCGTCCACGAACAGGTCGCCGGCGGCGCCGGCCGCGCCGAGTTCCACGGCGCGGTCGATGTCGCGGTCGGCCCAGTAGCCGAAGACCCGCGGGCCCCGGTGGTGGGCGGCGAGGTCGAGCAGGGAGGTGAAGTCCTCGGGGGAGGAGATCTCGGGGCCGCCGCACTCGTGGACGGAGCCGATGCCCAGGGAGGCGGCGCGGTCCAGGGCGGCGCGCTGCGCCTCGGCGCGCTGGGCCGGGGTGACGGCGTCGAGCGCGGCCCGGCGGACGGCGTGGTGGGCGTCGCGGGTCAGCGGCTCGTCGCCGCGGGCGTGGACGCCGGGGACGAGGTCCAGCAGGGCGGTGGTGACGACGGCGGAGTGCACGTCGACGCGGCTCAGGTAGAGCGGGCGGCCGCCGGCGGCCTCGTCCAGCTCAGCGCGGCGCGGGGCGCGGCGCTCGGGCCAGCGCGCGGCGTCCCAGCCGTGGCCGAGGAGCACCCGGTCGGCGGGGCGGCGGGCGGCGTAGGCCCGGACGAGGGCGAGGGCCTCGGGGAGCGAGCGGGCCGCGGAGAGGTCCAGGCCGGTCAGGGCGAGGCCGGTGGAGGTGGTGTGGACGTGCGCGTCGGTGAAGGCGGGGGTGACGAGCGCCCCGTCGAGGTGGACGACCTCGTCCACGCCCTGTGCGAAGGCGTCGGCGGCGCCTTCGGAGCCGACCCAGGCGACGTGCCCCCGCTCGATGACCATCGCAGTGGCGAAGGGGTCGGCGGGGCTGTGCACCTCGCCGCCGCGGAGCAGGACGGTGCGGTGGGTTCCGGCGGCGGTGGCGGAGGCGGTGCGGTCAGTCATGCCCCCAGTTTCGCTGGTCGCCCGCCCCGGGCCGGACGCGCCCCCTCGGGGGCGCCCCCGGCGCCGAGCGGTGCGAGGGGCGCGGCGGGAGGTCACACGCGGGGCGGGCGGGCTTCGTAGGGGGTGGAGAGGACCACGGTCGTACGCGTGGCGACGTGTGCCAGGGCGCGCAGGCGGCCCAGCAGGTCCTCGAGTTCCAGGGGCGTGGCCACGCGCACCTTGAGGATGTAGTTCTCGTCGCCCGCGACGCTGTGGCACGCCTCGATCTCCGGGACCCCCGCCAGCCGCTCGGCGATGTCGTCGGGGGCACTGGGGTCGAACGGTTTGACCGAGATGAATGCCGTCAGCGGCAGCCCGACGGCCTCGGGGTCGACGACGGCGGCGTAGCCGCGGATGACTCCGCGCTGCTCCAGGCGGCGTACTCGCTGATGGACTGCCGACGTGGACAGTCCGGTGGCCTTGCCCAGATCCGTGTAACTCATCCGCCCGTCCCGCACGAGCAGATCCACGATCTGGCGGTCCAGCTCCTCCATTGCGCTCATAGCCGCTCAACCTATTGCCCAGGACCGCTCCAGGCACAGCGGTGTCCACGGGGAAACGGCACCTGCGCCGGGCATGTGACCAAGGCCACAGGGGTATGGATGCGTACGCCCGGCTCTCGTGGTTACTCGTGCCGCGCGACGGGAAGTGCTTGCTGTGGCCGTGGCCGAAGAAATCTGCCCGCCCGGCCCACCCAAGGGGGAGTACATCCATGCTGAACACCAACCGTGCCGGTCGCATGAGCGAAGCCGCGTATGCCGAGTACGCGCAGGACGCGGACGACGGGGAGTACCTCGAAGAGGCCGACGGTTTCGAGATCCACCACGCGGTCTGCCCCGACTGCGGGCAGTCGATCGCCCTCGTCGCGGACGAGGAGTACCTGCCGCAGCACGCGCTCTGCCTGACCCCGTGGAACCCGTTCGGGCTCACGGTGTGCGCGGGCACGGGCCGTCCGGCCTCGGAGGCGTTGGCGACCGTGGGCGCGTTCCAGCCGGAGGCGCAGGAGCTGGACCCGGTGGTCATGCTCACGCTGCCGCAGGGGCTGGACTGGCGGACGCAGCCCTTCTCGCACGTCGGCGGTCCGGGCTCGCGTCCGGTACGGATGACGGCGACGGTGCTGCCGCCGCAGATGCGTCAGCACGCGCAGGCCGCCTGACCGGCCGGGCCGGGGCCCTACCAGTACGTTCCCTGCACCATGGCGGCGAGAGCGGCGTGGTGCAGGATGAGGCCGTCGGGGTCGGCCGGGACCTCGACCTCGCCGAAGTGCGCCTGCCGGTAGGCGATGCGGAGCATGACGATGCCGTGCCGCAGGGCGGCGTACAGGGTGTGGAACTCCATGTGGCGCGGGACGTGCCCGGTGAGTTCCGCGTAGCGGCGTTCGAGGTCGTCGCGGCGCAGGAAGTCGGGCAGGCCCGGCTGGCCGAAGCCGACGGTCAGGTCCTGGAAGAAGCGGTGGAGGTAGACGGTCCAGCCGAGGTCCACCTCGCGCGGGGCGTACGCCGCCATCTCCCAGTCGAGCACCGCCACCGGTTCGAAGCCGTCGGGCTGGTAGATCACGTTGCCGATGCGCGCGTCACCCCAGTTCAGGACGGGCTCGCCCTCGTCGGCGGGCCAGAGCTCCTCCAGTCGGTCGAAGGCCCGTTCCAGCAGGGGTGAGGGGGCCAGGCCGTCCACCACCCAGGCGTAGTAGGCGCGTTGGGCCTCGACGTGCCGGCGCAGCGGGGTTCCCGTTCCGGCCGGGAGGAGGAACTGCGCCTCGTGGGACGGGAACTGGTCGTGGAGGCGGGCCAGGAGGGAGACGCTCGCCTCCTGGAGGGCAGCGCGTTCGGCGTCGGTGGCGGAGTGCAGCCAGTTGCCCTCGTAGGTGTAGGGCATGACGTCGGGCGGGACCCGGCCTTCGGCGCGGTCCATGACGAAGAAGGGCGCGCCGAGCGGTTGCGGGTCCTCCTCCAGCCAGCGCACGCGGGGTACCGGCAGGTCGGTGTGTTCGGCGACCAGCCGCATCACGCGGTACTGGCGGGCCATGTCGTAGGTGGGGAAGACGGTGTAGGCGGCCGGGTCGGCGGCGAGGCGCAGGGCGCAGGCACGGTCGGCGGCGTCCGGGTGCTCGATGTCGAAGAGGAGGGTCTCGCTGGACATGCCGTTGGAGCCGGGTACGGAGGTGTTGGTGACCTTGGCGCCGGGGATGCGGCTGTCGAGCCAGGCGGTCAGGCGGCGGCCGAGTTCCTCGGGCTCGCGGGTGGAGGTGCGGGGGCGCGGTGCCGTTGCCATGGAGTCCCTCCTGCTGTTTCGGGTGGCTTTCGGCTCGGGTGGCCTTCGGTTCGGGCCGGCTGTTACGGCGCGACGGAGGCGTAGTCGGTGAAGCCGCTGGGGTCGTGGCGGCCGAAGCTGCCGTGCTCGAAGATGCCGTGGCCGGTGCGGCCGTCGAGAGTGAAGCGGGCGGAGTGGTCGGTGACGCCGAAGGCGGCCATGGGGTGGGCGGCCGGGTCCGAGAGGTCGTAGACGCGGCGGTCGGTCCAGCCGCGGCCCTGCCAGGTGCCGTGCTGCCAGTCGGAGGCGGGCGGGTAGCCGGCGCCGACGGCGAGGGGGGAGGAGTTGAGGATCTCCACGCCCAGTTCGAGGGGTTTGCGCGCGGGGTCGGTGAGGTGGACGACGGCGCTCTCGGGGTGGCGGCTGCCGGGGCGGTAGCGGATGTCGGTGTGCGGCCAGCCCAGTTGCCCGTCTGCGAGGCCACTGCCGTCGGGGAAGACCTGGACGGCTTCGCTGAGGGTCCGGTGGCCGTCCGCGTCCTCCTGGGTGATGACCATGAGGAAGCGGTCCTCGAAGCGAACGGGTATCCAGAGCCAGTGGAAGCCCTCGGGGCGGTACTCGTCGGCGCCGCGGCCGCCGTCCTCGCCGGGGACGGGCCGCACGCCCCAGCTGCGGTCCCGGGTGCCGGTCCAGGCACCGGGGGTGGGGGTGAGCTCCTCGCCGTCGGCGCGGATGGTGCCGGTGACGTTGCCGGCCTGGACGAAGCGGCGGCCCTCCAGCACGAGGCGGTCACCGCGCCGCTGGATGTGGTGCGGTTCCCAGACGGCGGGGAACTCGGCGGTCCAGGTGATGTCGTAGGAAAGGCCCCGAGGGTCGGCGGGGTCGGCGTCGCAGTGGAGGGTGATCCGCCTGAGGGGTTCGTCGACGGTGATGCGGAGGGGGCCGACGGAGAGGTTCATGCGGTCGTCGGTGAGGGCGTCGGAGGCGCGGACGGCGAGGAGTTCGTCGCCGAGGCGCAAGGTGGCGTAGGCGTCGATGACGCCGGCGTTGGGGTAGACGCCGAGCCCGAGGATGAGGACGGCGCGGCCGGCGTGGTCGAAGACGTGGAAGATGCAGCGGTCATAGGCGTTGCGGTCGCCGCTGACGAGGTGCTTCATCGACAGCGGTGCCTGGTGGATGGGGTACTCGTCCAGGGCGACGGGCCGGTCGGCGGGCATGGCGAACCTCCTGCGTACGGGCGGGCTCCGCGGGCGGATATGACGGTACGTCAGAAGCCGTGACGGGGACCACCCTTTGTGGCACACCGTGACAACCCGAGAACCCGAGCCACCTGCCGGGCCGGGGGCGCCGCGCCGGTGCGCTTCGGTGGGCCGGGGACGACGGTGGCGGTGCCGGTAGCGGTGGCAGACGCGGATCACCGCGGTCGAGCCCGAGGCGGAAAACGGCCCGGCCTGCACGGCTTGGGCGTACCCCGGGCGGAGGCGGACCGGGTCACGCTGCCGCACCCGAGGAGGGGCGTCCGGGCAGGCCTTGGCCCCTGTTCCGCCGCAGGCGGCGCGTGAGCCAGTGCGCACCGGATACCGCTGGGCCTACCTCGGCGGCGGTCGGCGGAGGCACTCGGCAACCAGCGCCCCTGCAGCCGAGGCCCGCCACAAGGGGGCCGTCGGTACGCGCACCCGCGCAGCGTGCTGACTCGGGCGCCCCCCGACCGGTGAACCGCGGCTACCGCCGGGGGCCCGTCGCCGGCAGCGGCCGGGCGGCCGCCGGCACCGCTCCCGCCCCTCGGTCCCGCCCGGGCGGAGCTGGGGGCGCTCCCCCCAGCGGTAGCCGGGTGGGCGGATCCGGGTCCGGTGGCGGCCGGGCGGGCGCCGGCACCGCTGCTACCCCTCGCCCCCGGGCGGCAGCAGCACTACGGGCCCCCGGGCCGGTGCGCACAGGGCGTCGACGCCGGTAGCGGCGGGCCGGGCCCCGGAGTCCTTTGTCGGCGCTCGGTCCGCCCGGGCGGAGTTGGGGGGCGCCCCCAGCGGTAGCCGGGTGGGCGGAGGCGGATCCGGATCCGGTGGCGGCCGGGCGGGCGCCGGCACCGCTGCTACCCCTCGCCCCCCGGGCGGCAGCAGCACCACGGGCCCCGGAGTCCTTTGTCGGCGCTCGGTCCGCCCGGGCGGAGCTGGGGGCGCTCCCCCCAGCGGTAGCCGGGTGGGCGGAGGCGGATCCGGATCCGGTGGCGGCCGGGCGGGCGCCGGCACCGCTGCTACCCCTCGTCCCCCGGGCGGCAGCAGCACCGCGGGCCCCCGGGCCGGCCGGAGAAGCCGCTCCCCGGGCGGGTGCGCACAGGGCGTCGACGCCGATGGCGGCGGGGGCCTTTGTCGCCGCTCGGTCCGGGCGGGCGGACCTGGGGGAGGCGCTCCCCCAGGCGGTAGCCGGGTGGGTGGAGGTGCCCGGTGGCGGCCGGCTGTCGCCCCTCCGTCCGCGCCGGCGGAGCCGGGGGCCGCTCCCCCCAGCGGTAGCCGGGCGGGGGTCGCGGAGTCGCGTTCGCACAGGGTGGACCCGGTGGCGGCCGGGCCGGGGGGCCGCCGTCGCCCCTCGGCCCCCGGCGGGTGGGCACAGGGCGTCGATGCCGGTGGCGGCGGGCCGGACCGGGGCCTTTGTCGCCGCTCGGTCCGCCCGGGCGGAGCTGAGGGCGCTCCCCCAGCGGTAGCCGGGTGGGTGGAGGCGGGTCCGGATCCAGTGGCGGCCGGGCCGGGGCGGGGGGCCGCGTCGTGTTCGGGCCCCCCGGGCGGAGCCGGGGTCCGGGGGCGGGTGGAGCCGGGGGTGGGGCCCGGCTCCGGGGCGGGTCAGCGGGATTCGGGGCCCGCCAGGTGGCGGGCGATGACCATGCGCTGGATCTGGTTGGTGCCCTCGACGATCTGGAGGACCTTCGCCTCGCGCATCAGCCGCTCCACCGGGAAGTCCGCGGTGTACCCGTAGCCGCCGAGCACCTGGACCGCGTCCGTCGTCACCGCCATCGCCGCGTCGGTGCAGAACAGCTTGGCCATCGCCGCCTGGCGGGAGAACGGCTTGCCGGCGTCCCGCAGCCGCGCCGCCGCCAGGTACAGGGCCCGGCCCGCCTCGATCTTCGTCGCCATGTCGGCCAGCATGAACCGCAGCCCCTGGAAGTCCGCGATGGGGTGCCCGAACTGCTTGCGGTCCAGCGCGTACGCGAGCGCCTCGTCCAGGGCCGCCTGCGCGACACCGATCGCGCAGGCGGCGATGCCAAGCCGGCCCGCGTCCAGCGCGGCGAGCGCGATGGTGAAGCCCTGGCCCTCCTCGCCGATCCGCCGCGAGTCGGGCACCCGGACCCCGTCGAAATGCAGCTGGGCCGTGGGCGAGCCCTTGAGGCCCATCTTCTTCTCCGGGACCGCCGCCGTCAGGCCCTCGGCGTCACCGGGAACCAGGAAGGCGGTGATCCCCTTGGGGCCCTCGACGCCGGTCCGGGCGAGCACGGTGTAGAAGTCCGCGACCCCGCCGTGGGTGATCCACGCCTTGGTGCCGGTGATCACCCAGCCGTCGCCGTCGCGCACCGCCTTGGTTCTCAGGGAGGCCGCGTCCGAGCCGGCGGCCGGCTCCGAGAGGCAGTACGCGCCGAGCAGGCCGCCGCCCAGCATCGCGGGCAGGTGGGCCGACTGCTGCTCCTTGGTGCCGTACCCGGCCAGGCCGTGGCAGGCCAGGGAGTGCACGCTGACGCCGAGGCCGACGGTCAGCCGGGCCGCCGCGAGCTCTTCCAGCACCTGGAGGTAGACCTCGTACGGCTGCTCGCCGCCGCCGAACTCACCGTCGTAGGGGAGGCCGAGCAGCCCCGATTCCGACAGCAGGGCGAAGACCTCGCGGGGGAAACGGCCGGCGTCCTCCTCCTCGGCGGCCCGGGGGCGGATCTCCCGCTGCGCGATCTCTCGTACGAGCGCGAGCAGATCGCGGGACTCTTCGGTGGGCAGCTGACGTTCCACCGGCTGCGGGGCGCGGTCGTTCATGGCGGCGCTCTCCTCCCTCATCGGGCACGGCGACGGCGCGTGAGGTGTGGGACGCGCCGCCGGGTCTCGGTGCTCTCACAGCCGATACTGCCCTCCCGGATCACGGAAGGGCCTGTTCAGCGGCTGCGGCGGCTTGAGTATGCCCGATCAGGGGCTTCCCGTCACCGGTCGTTGATCACCAAGATCCCCGGCCGCGCCGGAGGTCTCCTCAAGTACGGGTGGAGCCGGGCACTCCGGCACAAATTCCTCGATCACCGTCAAAGTGGCACGTAGTTGTCGCACCAGCAGCGCCGCCAGTCCGGCGCGGCCGGGCAGGCCCACGACGTCCTGCGCCGCGAGAGCGCCGATCCATTCCAGGGTGGTCCCCTCGACCCCGGAGAGCCAGCCGACGAGGGCCAGGCGGGCGACCGGCGGGACGGCCCGGCGCCCGTACGCCCCCTCGGCGATGGTGGCCACCAGTTCCTCGCGCACCGCATCGCGAATGGCCAGCACTTCGGCGTCCGACCCGACGCCGCCCGTGACGATGGTGCGGTACGCGGCCTGGTGGTGTTCGGCGTAGTGGAGGTAGCCGTCGATGGTCCGGCGGGCGCGCTCGGCGCCGGTCAGTTCGGTGTCCGCGCCGGCGCGGGCGACGAGTTCGGCCACCGAGTCCTCGACGATGGCGAGGTAGTAGCCGCGCTTGCTCTTGAAGTAGTAGTAGATCAACCCCTTGGCGACGCCCGCCTGTTTGGCGATGTCGTCCATGGACAGCGCGTCGTACGAGGTGTCGGCGAACAACTTGCGCCCGATGGCTATGAGTTCGGCCCTGCGGACCTGCGAACGGCCGGTCGCTCCGGGCTGTCGGCCGCGCCCCTGGCCCTGTCCCTGACCGCGCTGTTGACTATTGTTCAAATTCGGCCCCAGCCTCGAACTCCCACAGGACGCCCGCAGTATGGCAGACCTGTCTCTTGCACTTCCCCTGCGCACGGACGACGTACGGGAGGCACTTCCATGAGCTCGAACGACAGGCCCGAGGGCCGGGTCGACTGGCGCAAGACGGCGGCCGTGGCGCTGCCCGCGGTCCTCGCCATCGGGGTGATGGCGACGGTCATGGCCCAGGGCGCGCTGGCCGCGTCCTTCGCCGTATCGGGGACCGGCTTCCAGGTTTCCTCCTCCAAGTTGAGCAGCAAGGGCCTCGCCTCCTACGTCCAGACGGACCGGTCGGCGGACGGCAAGGGGCACCCGGTGGCGCTGCTCGGGATCGGGGAGGCGACACTGTCCGACATCTGCCAGGCCGCCCGGGTGGAGACCCCGCTGGGCACGGTGGTCTTCAAGCTGACCGCCGGCGGGCAGGCCGGGCAGGTGACCGCCAGCAACCTCGTCATCGACGGCGAGGACCTCGACGGTGACGCGACCTTCGGCACGGCCCGGATCGGCCGGGACCCCTCCACCCTCGACCAGGTCGACGGGGTCAGGGGCGAGCCGGGCAAGTTCGGGCTCCAGGCGGGGAACATCGAGGTGCTGGACGTGAAGTCGCACGCCTGGTCCGCCACGGGCGGCAACTTCCGGCTCAAGGGCATGCGGCTGAACGTCAGCCTGGACGGCGAGCAGTGCTTCTAGCCAAGGGGCTGCCGCTGCCCGGCCCCCGGCGGCGGCTGCGGGCCTGGCGCCGGACCCGGCCGTTCTGGGGCGGGCTGCTGGTGCTGCTGGGCGGGACCGAACTGCTGCTGGTCCCGCTCTCTCCGCTGACGGTGCTGGTCAGCCTCGGTCTGGGCGGGGTCGCGGCGATCGGGATCGGGGCGGCGCTGGTCGTGGCGGCCCTGTTCCTGTGGTTCCTGCCCCGGACGAGGGCGTACGTGTCCGTTCACGCCCTGCTGCTGTCGGTGCTGTCCTTCGTGGCGACCAACCTCGGGGGCTTCCTGGTGGGGATGCTGCTCGGCGTCGCGGGCAGCGCGCCGGCCTTCGGCTGGACCCCGCGTCCGGAAGGGGGCGGCGATCGGGGTGGCGCGGCCCGCCTGGGGCGCGGCGCTCCGCGGGTCCTGGCCGCCGCACTGCCGGTGGCGCTGCCGGCGTCGCTGACGACCGGGGCGACGGCAACGCCCGCCAGGGCGGCGGCGCCGGTGACCGTGGCCAGGACTTCCCCGACGGTGACCACCTCGCTCTTCGCGCCCCAGGGCATCGCCCTCGCCGGGGTCACCGAGGTGGCACGGCCGACGGGCCCCGCAAGGTGCTGGTGCTGAGGATGACGGCCGCCTCGCTCAGCGACTACCGGCTGCGGACTCGGGACGGCCGGGACGAGTACGGGCTGGCCGCTTCGTCGCTGGAGCTGCGCGGCAACGTGACCTGTACCCGACCAGGTTCAGCGGGTGCATCGAGGGGCTGCTGTGCGTCACGTTCAGCCCCGAGGGCATGCCCGCTCCCCCCGGTCATCCCCCCGTTCGTCTTCATGACGCGGGTCAGCGCCGAGCAGGCGCTGGTCACCTCGGACGTGATCGTCACGGACGGGCTGCGGCTGGAGGCGTCGTGAGCCCGGTGGGCCGGCGCGGGACGGTCAGAGCCAGCCGACCTGGGTGACGAACATGGCTACCACGACCACGAGCGTCCAGCCGAGGACGTGTTCCAGCCAGGCGGTGTCCCCGTCGGGGCCGCCGGTGCGGGCGCGGCGGCGCACGCGGGCGGCGAGGTCGGGGGCTGCGGCGGTGAGGGCGGAGGCGCGTGCGGTCATGCCGTCCAATGTGGCAGCCTTCGCGGCTTTCGCGGTAGAGACGAACATCACGGGTGGCGCACCTCACGCCCGCCCCCGTCACCGGCCCCGGTGACGCCCCCACCCGTCACGCCCCACGCGTCACGCCCGCCGCGGGAAGCGGCGGGCGTGAACGGGATAGACGGACGGGACGGAACGGATACGGATGTCGTCCGGGCCGGCCGTCGCGGTCAAGCGCGGCGCATGCGTCCGGCGCCGCGGCGTTCCCGGCCGGCCATGGCGGCCATCGCCAGTGCCAGCAGGGTTCCGACGACGCCCGCTATGACGTTGCTGACCACCGAGCGGGTCGTGTCCACGTTGCCCGCGATGGCCCACGGGGCGATGATCGTCCAGACGGCGATGCCGACGGCGGTCCACGCCATGGCGTGGGTGCGCTCGTACGCGGTTCCCAGACCGCCCATGCACAGGCAGTAGGCCAGGCCCGCGATGAGGTTGTTGACGGCCAGCGCGCTCAGCACGCTGAATCCGGCGATCCACGGCGACGCCGCGATGTAGAGGCCCGTGATGAGGGCCAGTGCCTCCACTGCCTGAGCGCGGGGTGTGCTGGTGACCTGCTCGAACCGCGTGCGCATCTCGGCGAGGTCGGGGTGGTGTTCGATGCTTGAGTGCGTGGTCATGTCGGACTGCCTCCTGTTGAAGCTGCTCCTACACCCCCCTCTGCCCTTTATGTCCCACTTACAACCCATCCGGTGGCAATAAATCGGCGAGTGCACCGGCAGGTGCGCCGGACGTCAGATCACACCGACCGAGTGCAGGGCGGCGAGTTGTGCGACGCCCGGACGGGCGGGGACGTAGAGGTAGCAGATCCCGCCCGTCGCCTGGACCTCCTTGCCCGCGGCGTTGCGGCGCCGGGTGCGCAGCCAGACGTTCTCCCACTCGGTGCGCCGGTAGACCCGGCGTACGGCGGCGTCGTCCGCCGAGTTGGGGTCGTTGGCGATCACGTCCCCGGCCCCGGTGAAGCCGACGACGGTCATGATGTGGCCGGAGGTGCCGTATCCGGCCCCGGTGAGCTCCTCGGACAGGAAGGACTGCGAGGTGATGACCGGGATCCCGGCGCGGATCAGGGTTTCCAGGTCCGTGAGGGAGGCCAGCCGGGTCACCACCGCGGCCATGTCCCGGTAGGTGGAGGCGTAGGCGGCGTTGAAGGGCCAGTTGCCGCAGCCCTTGTAGGCGGAGTCGTACGTGGAGCGGGCGGCGTGGCAGACCTGCGGGTCGGAGTAGGAGGGGTCCACCCATGCCAGGTCCCCGGCGGTGGGCTTCCGGCCCCAGAACTCGATGGTCATCTGGGAGGACGTGGGGCTGCACCAGGCTTCGCCGCCGTTGTCGTACTGGGGGTACCGGCCGATGTGGATCTCCTGCGAGTAGCGCGGGACCTTGAGCTCGTGGGCCGTACCGGACGGCTTCGAAGGGGGCACGGTGAACCGGTCCGGGACGTCCGAGGCCATGGCTCCGGCCAGCCATACGGTGGGCCCCGTGGCGGCACCCGGCTTGCGGTGGAGGGTCAGGCGCAACTGCCAGTCCCGCAGCCGCAGGCCACTCGTCTTCGCGGGGGTGTCGACGGCCAGGGTGTCGGTCCAGACGGTGGTGCGGCCGTCGGTCTGGCCGTCGAGCGACGTGCGGCGGATGTCGCCCTCGCCGGAGGCCCAGCGGCCCATCACGTACCAAGGGGTGGCCGTGCCGTCGCTGTAGGTGCCGCGCAGCTCGCACTGGATCCAGGTACCGGCGGGAGTGCGGGCGTTCCAGGAGGCGACGGCCTCGGTGGCGGGGACGGCGGAGCGGTGTACGGGGGAGGTCCAGGTGGCGTAGTCCCAGGCGGCCGTCCTGCCGGTGTGCGGGTCGGTGTAGTCGGTGCGGCCCGCCGGCGTCGCGATTTCCAGGCCTGGGCGGGTACCGGCGACGGCCTTGGTGCCGCGGTGGGTGCCGGCCTGCCAGTGGGAGTACGAGTACCAGAACCGGTTGTCGATCGTCGGCGCGGTGGCGCTGCGCCGGGGCACTGGCGGGGCGGCGGCCGAGGCCTTCCCACCGGGGACGGTGGCCACGGCGGCGGCCGCGAGCGCTGCGGCGAGCAGGGCCCTGCGCGGGGTGGGTGCGGTCATGGTGGTGGCCCCCCTGGGGTCGGCACGGCGGGATCGGCTGTCCCACCCTCCCAGTTCCCACGCGCGGGGTGACGGAAGCCGCGGACCCGTGTCGGACGCCCACGAAGCCCGGGCCCGCCGAGCCCCAGCCGCCGGCCGCGGGGGGGGTGGGGCCGGCGGGCGGCGGCTGGGGGCGGCATAGGGTGAGGGGGTGGAGGAGCCCGAGCAGTCGTCGCCGTCCCCCCGACGGGCCCTGGGTCCGCTCGCGCGGGAGCTCGCCGCGCTGCCGCCCTCCCTCGGCCCGGTCCGGCTGATCGGCGTCGACGGGCACGCCGGATCCGGCAAGAGCACCTTCGCGCAGCACCTCGCCGAGGCCCTGGGCGGCGCCCCCGTGCTGCACCTGGACGACGTCGCCACGCACGAGGAGCTGTTCGACTGGTTCGGTCGGCTCAGCGCCCAGGTCCTGGAGCCGCTCGCGGCCGGCCGGCCCGCCCACTGGGCCCCGTACGACTGGGTACTGCGCCGGTTCGGCCCGCGGCGAGTGCTGGAGCCGGTCCCGGTGCTGATCGTCGAGGGGGTCGGGGCGGGCCGGCGGATGCTGCGCCCGTGGCTGGCGCGGCTGCTGTGGATGGAGACGCCGCGCGAGGTGTCCTGGGTGCGCGGGCGAAGCCGGGACGGGCGTGAACTTCACGGTTTCTGGGACGAATGGGAGCGCGCCGAGCTCGCGCACTTCTCGGACGACCCTTCGCGCCCCTTCGCCGACACCCTGGTGCGCCAGAGCGGTACGGGATACGAGTGGACTTCCGGGGCTCCTGGGACCGTGCGGACCCCGGCTTCGGTCACCGAACGTCACGGACTCCCCCGGGCCTGAGAGCCGCCCCCGCCGGCCCGCCGCCGGGGGTCCCCCGCGCCGCTTGACCCCGCCCCCGCGACGGCCTTACGTTCTGAATGCGCGGTCCCCAAGGACCGCAGCGGACGCGAAGCCCCCGATTGTTCCCCCGTGATCGGGGGCTTCGTTCTGTCCGGGCACGGCCCGCGGGCGGTCGGGCGCGACCACGATGCCCTCCACTTCCCTCACCCTGAGTCACCGCGAGGGTCCGGGAGGGACTCCCGACCCGCGGCCGCCGCACCCTGGGTCAGGAGCGTCACCGCAGGTAGGATGCAGCCCTGATTTCATCGGCATGGTGGACAACTCACGGGATCTCCCCGCGGGTTGCCGCGCACCACGGGGGCAGGCTTGTGGGGGATGTGATGGACTTCGGCATGCCGGGCAGCACCCACGCCCCGGCCGAACTCGCCTGGCTGCGCGGGGTCGACGCCTGCACCATGGGCGCCTATCCGCAGGCCGAGGAGGAGTTCCGCACGGCGGTGCGGCTCGATCCCGCGATGGCCGACGCGTGGCTGGGCCTGCACGCGCTCAGGGCGGACACCACCAACGCGCTGTTACGCATGTACGCGCACCGGGACCGCTTCGGCGAGCAGCGCGCCCGGCACCGCAGGACGCTGAACTCCTGGTATTGGCTGGGCTGGTGGGTGCAGCCGGTGCTGGAGAGCCGACGTGACCTGCTGCTCGCCCACGCCTCGCACTGGCTGGACGGCCGCCACGTGCCCGAGCTGGACCAGGCGCTGGCCGCTCTGCCCCCGGTCGACACCGATCCGCAGGTCCGCTTCCTGCACGCCTGCCGCGCCTACCTGGTCAAGGACTGGGAGCAGCTGGTGCGCCACACCGAGCCGCTGGTGGACGATCCGCAACTGGGCATCGAGGCACGTCTGTTCGGCGGGATGGCCCGGGTCCGGCTGGAGATGTACGGGCAGGCGGAACCGATGCTCGCGGCAGCGCTGATGCGCTGCCGCAGCGAGCAGCCGCAGCGCAAGGAGCTGCGGTACTGGCTGGCGCGGGCCCACGAGGGGACGGGCCGCAGCGCCGCCGCGCTCCCGCTGTACCGGGCGGTGCACAGGGTGGATCCGGCCTTCATGGACACCGCCGCCCGCCTGACGGCGATCGCCGACAGCAGCGACCCCGACGACATGGCGGGTTACGCCGCCTACGGGCACTCCGGCGAGGGCTTCGCCGGGCACGGGCCGGCCCCGGCGGGCGGGGACCTGGCGGCGGTGGCCCTCGGCGGCGGGGGTGGCGCCCCCGCGCAGGACACCGCCGCGGACGGCCAGGCGGAGCCCGACCCGCTGCTCCCCGACCCGTCGGAGCCCCGGTTCGGGCCGCCGGGCGGGGGCCGGCCCGAGGGCATGCGCCACCGGGCGGCCTTACCGGCCCAGGGCGCCCCTGTGGGGGTTCCCGCGGGGCCCGCCGATCCGCGGGCGCTGGCGCAGGCGCTCGCGGAGCTGGAGCGGATGGTGGGGCTGGAGCCCGTCAAGCGTCAGGTGAAGGCCCTCTCGGCGCAGCTGCACATGTCCAGGCTGCGGGCGGGCCAGGGGCTCCCGGTGCAGCCGCCCAAGCGGCACTTCGTCTTCTCGGGACCCTCCGGTACGGGCAAGACCACGGTGGCCCGGATCCTGGGCCGGGTCTTCTACGCGCTCGGCCTGCTGGGCGGCGATCACCTGGTGGAGGCCCAGCGGGCCGATCTGGTGGGCGAGTTCCTGGGGCAGACGGCCGTGAAGGCGAACGAGCTGATCGATTCGGCGATCGGCGGGGTGCTGTTCGTGGACGAGGCGTACAGCCTGTCGAACTCCGGTTACAGCAAGGGCGACGCGTACGGCGACGAGGCGTTACAGGTGCTGCTCAAGCGGGCGGAGGACAACCGCGACCACCTCGTGGTCATCCTCGCGGGCTACCCGGCCGGGATGGATCGGCTGCTGAGCACCAACCCGGGGCTCTCCTCGCGGTTCACGACCCGGGTGGACTTCCCGAGTTACCGGCCCCTCGAACTGACCGCGATCGGCGAGGTGCTGGCGGACGGCAACGGCGACCGCTGGGACGAGGAGGCGCTGGAGGAGCTGCGCAGCATCAGTGGGCACGTGGTCGAGCAGGGCTGGATCGACGAGCTGGGCAACGGCCGGTTCCTGCGCACGCTCTACGAGAAGAGCTGCGCCTACCGGGACCTGCGCCTGGCCGGCTTCGCCGGTGACCCCTCCCGGGACGACCTGTCGACGCTGCGGCTGGCGGACCTGATGCAGGCGTACGGCGAGGTCCTCTCCGGCCGGGGCCCCCAAGAACGCCCGGAACCCCCGCCGTTGTAGCGACACCGCCGCCGGATCCGGTCCACGGCACACGTTCGCCCGAGGCGGATGACCTGCCTGCATGGTGAGGGAGGGGGCCGGGCGCACCGGCACGGATCCGGACGGTGGGGGCCGGGAGTCCACCCGCTCGTGGGTCGAGGGGCAACTGTCCGAGGGCGAGTACCTGGAACGAGCGGTACGGCTGCGCGACGGTTGGACGTCGCAGATGCGCCGGCCGGACCTGCGCGGGCCGGACGGCCCGCGCTCACTGGTCCTGCGGTGCTTCGTCAAGCCCTTCTTCGTCCGGCACGCGCGGGGCCTGCTGACCCGTGAGGCGGCCGTCCTGCGCCTGCTCGGCGGCAGCGGTGTGCCCGCGGCCACCCTCGTGGCGGTGGACGCGACGGCGCAGCACTGCGACCACCCGTCCCTGCTGATGACCCTGCTGCCGGGGGCCGTACGCCTGGGTGATCAGGCCGTCGGCGGGACCCTGGCCGAAGACCCCGCCGAGCACCTCTACCGGCGGCTGCTGGACGCCCTGGGCTCGCCCCCGACGCCGAGAAGGTGGCCGTGCCCTGGCGGGAGCTGGGCCGGACCGACCTGGCCGCCGGGGTTGTGCCCCGGCGGCTCGAGGGGTACGTCCGGGCCCTGTTCGACCGCTACGCCTGAGCGGGGGGGGCTCAGCCCGCCATGGCGTCCTCCGGGGCGGGAGCCCGGCGGACCGCCGGCGGCGTGCGGTGGGCGGGGTCGCGGACCTCGCCGACCAGCATCTCCAGGACGTCCTCCATGGCGACCAGGCCCAGTACCCGGCCGCCCGGGCCGGCGACCTGCGCCAGGTGGGTGGCGTCGCGGCGCATGACGGTCAGCGCGTCGTCCAGCGGCAGGGTGGAGGACAGGGTCGTCATCCGGCGCCAGACCCTCTGGGGTACGGCCCGCTCCCGCTCCTCCAGGTCCAGTACGTCCTTCACGTGCAGGTAGCCCATGAAGGCGCCGTTGCCGGAGCGTACGGGGAAGCGCGAGTAGCCCGTCCGCACGGTCAGTTGTTCGATCTGCCGTGGCGTGACGTCGGGGCCGACGGTGACGAGCCGGTCCCGGGCGAGGAGGACGTCGGTGACGGGCCGGGTGCCCAGTTCCAGGGCGTCCTCCAGACGCTCCTGTTCGACCGGCTCCAGGAGCCCGGCCTGCCGGGAGTCCTTGAGGAGCCGGCCGAGCTGGGCGCTGGTGTACACGGCTTCGACCTCGTCCTTGGGCTCGACCTTGAAGAGCCGAAGGACGGAGGTGGCGCAGGCGCCGAGCGCGGTGGTGACCGGCCCGCACAGGCGGGCGAAGGCGACCAGGCCGGGGCTGAACCACAGGGCGGTCTTCTCGGGGGCGGCCATGGCCAGGTTCTTCGGCACCATCTCGCCGATGACCAGGTGGAGGAAGACCACGGCGGCGAGCGCGACGGCGTAGCCGAGCGGGTGGACCAGGCCCTCCGGGACGTGGACGGCGTGGAAGAGGGGCTCCAGCAGCCGGGCCACGGTGGGTTCGGCGACCGCGCCGAGCGTCAGCGAGCACAGGGTGATGCCGAACTGCGCGGCGGCCATCATGCGGGGCAGGTTCTCCAGGCCGTGCAGCACCTGGCGGGCCCGCTTGGAGCCGGCCGCGAGGGGTTCGATCTGGCTGCGGCGTACGGAGACCAGGGCGAACTCGGCTCCGACGAAGAATCCGTTGGCCAGGACGAGCAGCAGGGCGAAGAGCAGTTGGAGCGCGATCACCGGCCGACCGCCTCGAGTTCGGCGGGAGCGGTGAGCGGGGCGGTGCGCACGAGCCGGACCCGTTCGGCCCGGTAGCGGCGGACCTGGCGGACGGACAGCTTCCAGCCGGGGAGTTCGGCGCGGTCCCCGGGGGCGGGGATCCGGCCGAGCAGGTCGGCGACGAGACCGGCGACGGTCTCGTACGGGCCTTCGGGTACCTCCAGGCCTATCCGGCGCAGGGTGTGCACGCGGCAGCTTCCGTCGGCCTCCCAGGACGGGCGGCCGTCCTCGGCGGGCACGGCTGCCAGCTCGGGGCTGTCGTCCTCCGCGAGGTCGTGCTCGTCGCGGACCTCGCCGACGAGTTCTTCCACGATGTCCTCCAGGGTGACGACACCGGCGGTGCCGCCGTACTCGTCGACGACGACGGCCATCGGCTGTTCGCTGCGCAGCCGCTCCAGCAGCGGCTGTACCGGCAGGGAGCCGGGCACCAGCAGCGGGGCGACGCAGATACGGGTCACGGTGGTGCGGGCGCGTTCCGCCTCGGGTACGGCGAGGGCGTCCTTGAGGTGGACGACGCCGGTGATCTCGTCGATGCGCTCGCGGTAGACGGGGAAACGGGACAGGCCGGTGGCCCGGGTCAGGTTGAGCACGTCGGCCGCCGTGGCGGTGTGCTGGAGGGCGCTGACCTTCACCCGGGGCGTCATCACGTGTTGGGCCGTGAGCCCGCCCAGGGACAGGGTCCGTACGAACAGGTCGGCGGTGTCCTGCTCCAGGGCGCCGGCCTGGGCCGAATGGCGGACCAGGGAGACGAGCTCGCCGGGGGTGCGGGCGGACGCCATCTCCTCGGCCGGCTCCACGCCGAGCGCCCGTACGAGACGGTTCGCCACGGCGTTCAGTGCCGCGATGACCGGTCGGAAGGCGCGGGAGAAGGACTGCTGCGGTCCGGCGACGAACCGGGCCACCTGGAGCGGCCGGGAGACCGCCCAGTTCTTCGGCACGAGTTCGCCGACGACCATCTGGACGGCGGAGGCGAGCAGCATCCCGATGACGACGGCGACGCCGGAGACGGCTCCCGGGGGCAGGCCGGTCGCGCCGAGCGGCCTCGACAGCAGAGCCGCGAGGGCCGGTTCGGCGAGCATGCCGACGACCAGGGAGGTGATGGTGATGCCGAGCTGGGTGCCGGAGAGCTGGAAGGACAGCTCGCGCAGGGCGCTGACGACCGTGCGGGCACGGCGGTCACCGTCGGCGGCGGCGCGTTCCGCCTCGGGGCGTTCCACGGTGACGAGGCCGAACTCGGCCGCCACGAAGAAGCCGTTGGCGAGGATCAGGGCGAATGCCGCCACGAGAAGGAGTAGCGGGATGGTCATGCCGCCGCCTCCACGGGGAGGGCGGCGCGGGTACTACCGGACGATCCGTCCATTGCTGGAGGGAGTCACTCCTCAAGTCGCAGTTGCCCACGGGCCACGGGGTCCGGGGCCGGTGGGAGGGCGCACGGCTGCGCCCCGCCACCAGGGTAGTCATTGGGATCGCCGCCGCAATGGGACGCAGCGGTGATGCCCGGGCTCAGTGGTCCTTCGTGCCGGTTCCGTGGCTTTCGGCGAGGGCGCGCAGGGCGCGCGCGTCGCTGATGGCCCGGGCCTTGGCGATGCCGGGCTGGATGCCGAGGACGGGCAGGCTGGTGCCGTCGCTCAGGTCCAGGAAGACCCAGGGGTCGCCCGGACGGAGGTTCACCCGCAGGATCTGCGCCCACTCCAGGCGGCGGGTGCGGGTGAGGTTGACGACGGTGACCCCGGCTTCGTCCGCGGACACCTTGGGGCGGCTGAGCAGGACGAGGACGGAGCTGAGCAGGAGCGCGGTGAAGACGAAGCTGATCCGCTCCCCGGGGTGCAGGTCCAGGAGCAGGGCGATCGCCGTGATGGTGACGAAGATGGCGAGGCCGGCGCCCAGCAGGACGGCCCGCGTGCGGGTCGGCCGGAAGGTGACCGGCAGGGCGGGCGGTTCGGGCTGGGCGGCGGCGTCGGCCATGGTGTGCGCTCGGTTCTGCGAGGTGCCGGCAGTGACGAGAGGGGTGTCAGTGACGGGTGGGGTATCAGAGACGGCAGGCGTGGATCGAGGTGGTGAGGATGGCGCGCGCGCCGAGCTCGTACAGGTCGTCCATGATCCGCTGGGCTTCCTTGGCGGGAACCATGGCGCGGACCGCGACCCAGCCCTCGTTGTGCAGCGGGGAGACGGTCGGCGACTCCAGGCCGGGGGTGAGGGCGACCGCGCGCTCCAGGTGCTCGGCGCGGCAGTCGTAGTCCATCATCACGTAGCTGCGGGCCACCAGGACGCCCTGGAGGCGGCGCAGGAACTGCTGGGCCTGCGGGTCGTCCGGGTCGGTTCCGTTGCCGCGGATGACGACGGCCTCGGAGGTGAGGATGGGCTCGCCGATGACTTCGAGGCCGGCGTTGCGCAGGCTGGTGCCGGTCTCCACGACGTCCGCGATGATCTGGGCGACGCCGAGCTGGATGGCGGTCTCGACCGCGCCGTCGAGGTGGACGACGGAGGCGTCGATGCCCTTGTCGGCGAGGTGCTTGGCGACGATCCCCTCGTACGAGGTCGCGATCGTCATCCCGGCGAAGTCCTCGGGGCCCTTCGCAGTGCCGGGCAGGGTGGCGTAGCGGAAGGTGGACCGGCCGAAGTTCAGCGGCAGGATCTCCTCGGCGCTGGCGCCGGAGTCGAGCAGCAGGTCCCGGCCGGTGATGCCGATGTCGAGCTTGCCGGAGGACACGTAGATCGCGATGTCCTTGGGGCGGAGGTAGAAGAACTCGACCTCGTTCTCGGGGTCGACGACCACGAGCTCCTTGGACTCCTTGCGCATCCGGTAGCCGGCCTCATGGAGCATCGCCGACGCCGGTCCGGAGAGTGAACCCTTGTTGGGGACGGCGATGCGCAGCATGGGGGCTTCCTCGGGTGCGTAGGTTCGTAGGTGCGAAAAGAGTGGTGCGGGCGGGGGGCCCGCGGGCAGGGCTCCGGCCTAGAGGTGCGCGTAGACGTCGTCGAGGGAGATCCCGCGCGCGACCATCATCACCTGGACGTGGTAGAGCAGCTGGGAGATCTCCTCGGCGGCGGCTTCCTTGCCCTCGTACTCGGCGGCCATCCAGACCTCGGCGGCCTCCTCGACGACCTTCTTGCCGATGGCATGGACGCCCTTGCCGACGAGCTCGGCGGTGCGGGAGGAGCTGGGGTCGCCGTTGGCGGCCTTGAGCTGGAGCTCGGTGAAGAGCTCTTCGAAGCTCTTGGAGGGTTTGTTCGCCATGATGGTCCTCAGAATAAGGGGTCCCCCGCCGCCACTCAGCGCCAGGGTTCGCTGACGGTCCGCAGGGTCATGGCGGTGGAGACGGCGGCGGTGACCGCTTCGTGTCCCTTGTCCTCGTTCGACCCCTCAAGCCCGGCGCGGTCCAGCGCCTGCTCGTCGTTGTCGCAGGTCAGGACGCCGAAGCCGACGGGGACTCCGGTGTCGATCGATACCTGTACCAGGCCTTGGGTGACGCCCTGGCAGACGTAGTCGAAGTGCGGGGTGCCGCCGCGGATGACCACACCGAGGGCGACGATGGCATCGTAGCCGCGACCGGCCAGTACCTTCGCCACGACCGGCAGCTCGAAGCTGCCGGGGACGCGCAGCAGGGTGGGTTCGTCGATGCCCAGCTCGTGCAGGGCCCGCAGGGCGCCGTCGACCAGCCCGTCCATGACCTTCTCGTGCCACTGGGCCGCGATCACGGCGACCCGCAGGTCGCCGCAGTTCTTCACGCTCAGTTCGGGTGCGCCCTTGCCGCTCACAGCTCTGCTCCTCGTTGTTCGTACGTAGGGGGGTGGGGTGGTGACGGGGTTACTGGTTGCCGCAGGCGGAGGTGGTCACGGGGCCGTCCAGCCAGGGCAGGTCGTGGCCCATCCGGTCGCGCTTGGTGCGCAGGTACCGCAGGTTGTGCTCGCCCGCCTCGATCGGCATCGACTCCCGGCCGGCGACGGCGATGCCGTGGCCGACGAGGGCGTCCGCCTTGTCGGGGTTGTTGGTGAGCAGCCGCACGCTGTGCACGCCGAGGTCGGCGAGGATCTGCGCGCCGGCCCCGTAGTCGCGGGCGTCGGCGGGCAGGCCGAGCTCCAGGTTGGCGTCCAGGGTGTCGCGGCCGCGCTCCTGGAGTTCGTACGCGCGCAGCTTGGACAGCAGTCCGATGCCGCGGCCCTCGTGTCCGCGCAGGTAGACGACCACGCCGCGGCCCTCGGCCTGGATGCGGGCCATGGAGGCGTGCAGCTGCGGGCCGCAGTCGCAGCGCTGGGACTGGAAGATGTCTCCGGTCAGGCACTCGGAGTGCATCCGGACCAGGATGTCGCTGCCGTCGCCGACCTCGCCGTGGACGAGGGCCACGTGCTCGACCCCGTCGACGGTGGAGCGGTAGCCGTAGGCCGTGAAGGTGCCGAAGGCGGTCGGCAGGTTGACCTCGGCCTCGCGGCGGACGGTCGGCTCGGCGGAGCGGCGGTAGGCGATCAGATCCTCTATCGAGATGATCGTCAGACCGTGCTTGCGGGCGAAGGGGATCAGCTCGGGCAGCCGCAGCATCACGCCGTCCTCACCGGCGATCTCCACGATGGCGCCGGCCGGGCGCAGGCCCGCGAGGCGGGCCAGGTCGACGGCGGCCTCGGTGTGGCCGTTGCGGACGAGGACGCCGCCGGCCTTGGCGCGCAGCGGGAAGATGTGGCCGGGGCGGACGAAGTCCGAGGGCCCGGAGGTGCCGGCGGCCAGCAGCCGCAGGGTGGTGGCGCGGTCGGCAGCGGAGATGCCGGTGCTGACGCCGTGGGCGGCGCTCGCGTCGACGGAGACGGTGAAGGCGGTCTTCATCGACTCGGTGTTGTGCTGGACCATCTGGGGAAGTTCGAGGCGGTCCAGCTCGGGCCCCTCCATGGGGGCGCAGATCAGGCCGCGGCACTCGCTCATCATGAACGCGATGATCTCGGGGGTGGCCTTCTCGGCGGCGATGACGAGGTCACCCTCGTTCTCGCGGTCCTCGTCGTCGACGACGACGACCGGGCGGCCGGCCGCGATGTCCCGGATGGCCTGCTCGACCGGGTCGAGGCGGAAGGTCTGCGCGGTGAGGCCTTCGGGCATGTCCGGCACGGGCTTGAGGGGGGTCATGCCGCTGCTCCTTCGAGGGCCGGGGCGGTGGTGGTGCGCGAGCGCTGGTACCAGTCGTACGCGCCCCACAGGACGAGCGCGAAGTAGACGACGTAGACGAGGCCGGAGAAGGCGAGGCCGCCCGTGAAGGCGAGCGGTACGCCGACGAGGTCGACGAGGAGCCAGGCGAACCAGAACTCGACCAGGCCGCGGGCCTGGGCGACCATGGCCACGATGGTGCCGACGAAGATGTAGGCGTCGGCCCACGGGCTCCACGACAGGTTCGGGAACAGGGTGAAGAGGCCGCCCACGGCGAGGGTGCCGAGCGCCGCTCCGGCCAGGAGCAGGCCGCGCTCGCGCCAGGTGGCGGTGCGTACGGCGATGGAGCCGTCCTGGGCCTGCTGCCTGCCGCGCTGCCAGGCGCGCCAGCCCCATACGGCCACGCCGATGACCAGGAGCTGCTTGCCGACGCCGCCGGGGAGGTGGGCGGAGGCGTAGGCGGCGATCAGGATGAGGCCGGACAGGAGCTGGGCGGGCCAGGTCCAGATGGAGCGGCGCCAGCCGAGGGCGAGGGCGGCCAGGCCCATCAGGTTGCCGATCATGTCGGACCAGATGACCTTCTGGCCGACGATCTCGAAGGCCTCGGTGTTGAGCCAGGTCAGGGCGCTCACTTGGCTTCTCCTTCGGTGCGCAGCGGGTCCACTCCGGCGGCCAGCAGACGTTCCACGTACTTGGCGAGGACGTCGACCTCCAGGTTGACCGGGTCGCCGGGCTGCTTGAGGCCGAGCGTGGTCAGGGCGAGGGTGGTCGGGATGAGGCTGACCGTGAACCAGTCGGCGGCGGCCTCCACGACGGTGAGGCTGACGCCGTCGACGGTGATGGAGCCCTTCTCCACGACGTAGCGCGACAGGTTCGCCGGGAGGGCGACCTTGACGATCTCCCAGTGCTCGGAGGGGGTGCGGGAGATGATCTCGCCGGTGCCGTCCACGTGTCCTTGGACGAGGTGGCCGCCGAGGCGCCCGCCGAGCGCCATCGGACGCTCCAGGTTGACCCGCGAGCCCTTGGCCAGGGCGCCGAGGCCGGAGCGGTTCAGCGTCTCCTGCATGACGTCGGCGGTGAACTGGCCGTCCGCGGTCTCCACGACGGTCAGACAGACACCGTTGACGGCGATGGAGTCGCCGTGCTTCGCGCCCTCGGTGACGAGGGGGCCGCGCAGGCGGAAGCGCGAGGCTTCGGCGAGCTGCTCGACGGCGGTGACCTCGCCCAGTTCTTCGACGATTCCGGTGAACACTCAGTGCTCCTTGGGGGCGGTGGTGGGGACGGCGGTGGCGGTGGGGACGGCGGTGATGCGCAGGTCGGTGCCGATGCGGACGGCCTCGGTGATCTGCAGGCGCACCGCCCGGGCGATGGTCGTGATGCCGGCGTCGGCGAGTGCCGCGGGGCCGGAGCCGAGCAGGGCGGGGGCGAGGTAGCCGACGACGCGGTCGACGGCCCCGGCTTCGAGGAAGGAGCCCGCCAGGGAGGGGCCGCCTTCGAGGAACACGGAGCGCACGCCGCGGGCGTGCAGGGCCGCGAGGAGTTCGGGGACGGGGACGCGGCCGTCGCGCAGGGGCAGCCGGAGCAGGTCGACGCCGGGCAGGTGCCGGGTGTCGGCGTTCTCCGCGACGACGAGCAGGGTCGGGGCCGCGTCGTCGAGGACGCGTGCTCCGGGGAGGAGGGCGGCGTGGGTGTCGAGGGCGACGCGCAGGGGCTGGGTGGCCCCTTCGACGCCGCGTACGGCGAGGTGCGGGTCGTCGGCGCGCAGGGTGCCGCCGCCCACGAGGACGGCGTCGGCCTCGGCGCGCAGCCGGTGGACGTCGGCGCGGGACTCGGGGGAGGTGATCCAGCGGCTGCTGCCGTCGGCGGCGGCGCTGCGGCCGTCGAGGGTGGCGGCGTACTTCCAGGTGACGTGGGGGCGGCCGAGGCGTACGGAGGTCAGCCAGGCGGCGTTGCCCGCCTCGGCCTCGGCCCGCAGGAACCCGCCCTCGGTCTCGACCCCGGCCGCGCGCAGGGTGGCGGCGCCGCCGCTGGCCTGCGGATTCGGGTCGGGGACGGCGTAGACGACGCGGGTGACGCCCGCTTCGATCAGGGCCTGCGCGCAGGGTCCGGTGCGTCCGGTGTGGTTGCAGGGTTCGAGGGTGACGTAGGCGGTGCCGCCGCGGGCGGCGGGGCCCGCGGCGCGCAGGGCGTGGACCTCGGCGTGCGGACCGCCGGCGCGCTGGTGCCAGCCTTCGCCGACGACCGTTCCGGCGGCGTCGGTGATGACGCAGCCGACGACGGGGTTGGGGCTGGTGGAGCCGAGTCCGCGGGCCGCGAGGGCGATCGCCCGGCGCATGGCGGCGGCACCCGTCTCGGGTGCGTTCTGCGTGGCGTCTGTCGCCACCGGGTCCTCCTGCCTCATCGGGCACGGACTCCGGGGCCTGTCGGGATACGACAGATGAAGCGGGAAGCACACGCGGGGACGCCGGGCCGGAAAAGCGGGTCCGTTCGGTGGTATCCCGTGGGATACGCCCGATGGACCGCCGACGGCGGCGTACCGGTGACTGGCCCGCCGCGCACTGCCTCCCATCCGGACTTTAACCGTCGGTCCAGGAATTTCACCTGGTCAACCGGCCGCTGGATGCGGACGGGTCGCGGACTATAACCGCCGGTTCGGAATTGCACCGACCCCGGAGTGCGCTGCTACTGGTACTAGGGCCAGTGTGCCACGGCCGATCTGCGGCCATGCGGGTGAGGCGCTGTGGCCTGGATCACAAACCGGCCGTTCTTGAGCGGAGCTATTGCGCCACTCGCAGCGCGGCGCAGGCCCCGCACGCGGCCGTGCGCCCTTTGGTCCAGACCTATTGACGCGATGGTCTAGTCCTCTTAACGTTCCCTTCATCTTCCCCGGGAGGCGGTCCGTCGGCGTGCGCACGCCGCGGGCCAACCAGCGCCACTCTTCCGCACGTTGCCCCACGCTGCCCAAGGTCGTGTCCCGCCATCCTCCCCTCCCCAGGAGGCACAATGCCGTCCCCCACACGTACGAGAGCCATGCTCCTGGCATCCGGTGCAGCGATCGCCGGACTGCTGGTCGCCGGGCTCTCGACGGGCGTCTCCCAGGCCGCCGACAACCAAGGCTGCCGCCCCGACGGGCTGTACACGACGCCCGGTGTCGACGTCCCGTACTGCTCGGTCTACGACTCCGAAGGCCGAGAGAAGATGGGCGCCGACCACCAGCGGCGCGTCATCGGCTACTTCACCGGCTGGCGTACCGGCAAGGACGGCACCCCCGCCTACCTCGCCAACAACGTCCCGTGGTCCAAGGTCACCCACCTGAACTACGCCTTCGCCCACGTCGGTGCCGACAACAAGATCTCGGTGGGCGCGGACAACTCCGCCAACGCCGCCACCGCAATGACCTGGCCCGACGTCGCCGGAGCCGAGATGGACCCGGCCCTCCCCTACAAGGGCCACTTCAACCTGCTGAACAAATTCAAGAAGCAGTACCCGAACGTCAAGACGCTGATCTCGGTGGGCGGCTGGGCGGAGACGGGCGGTTACTTCGGCGACGACGGCAACCGCGTCGCCTCCGGCGGCTTCTACTCGATGGCAACCAACGCCGACGGCTCCGTCAACCAGGCGGGCATCGACACCTTCGCCGACTCCTCCGTCGCGTTCATCCGCAAGTACGGCTTCAACGGCGTCGACATCGACTACGAGTACCCCACGACGATGAAGGACGCGGGCAACCCGCTGGACTGGCAGCTCTCCAACGCCCGCCGGGCCGGACTGGTCAAGGGCTACGCCGCGCTGATGAAGTCGCTGCGCGAGAGGCTCGACCGCGCGGGCGCCGCCGACGGCAGGCACTACCTGCTCTCGGTCGCCGCGCCCTCCTCCGGCTACCTGCTGCGGGGCATGGAGACGTTCCAGGTGCAGAAGTACCTGGACTACGTCAACATCATGTCCTACGACCTGCACGGCGCCTGGAACGAGTACGTCGGCCCCAACGCCTCCCTCTTCGACGACGGCAAGGACGGCGAACTGGCCGCCGCGGGCGTCTACTCCACCTCCCAGTACGGCGGCATCGGCTATCTGAACTCCGACTGGGCCTACCACTACTTCCGCGGCTCGATGCCCGCCGGCCGCATCAACATGGGCCTGCCGTACTACACCCGCGGCTTCAAGAACGTGCAGGGCGGCACGGACGGCCTCTGGGGCAAGGCCCCGGCCACCAGTTGTCCGGCCGGGGCCGGACTGACCAAGTGCGGTGACGGCGCGGTCGGCATCGACAACCTCTGGCACGACCTGGACACGGCGGGGAAGGAGTCCCCGGCCGGTTCCAACCCGATGTGGCACGCGAAGAACCTGGAGAAGGGGGTCGTCGGCGACTACGTCACGAAGTACGGCTTCCCGGCGACCACCACGCTGACCGGCACCTACGTCCGCAAGTACGACTCCACGCTGGTGGCGCCGTGGCTGTGGAACGACCAGAAGAAGGTCTTCCTGTCGACGGAGGACGAACAGTCCGTCGCCACCAAGGCCGACTACGTGGTGAACAGGGGCATCGGCGGCACGATGGTCTGGGAACTGGCGGGCGACTACGGGTACAACGCCGCCAAGGGCCAGTACGAGATGGGCGACACGCTCACCACGACGATGTACGAGAAGTTCAAGTCGGCCGCGCCGTACGGGGCGAAGACGGCGGGCGGCACGCCGCCCGCCCAGGCCGTGGACATCAGGACGGAGTTCACCGACTTCAAGCTGGGCGACGCCAACTACCCGATCACCCCGAAGCTCAGGATCACCAACAACACGAAGGCCACGCTGCCCGGCGGCACCGAGTTCCAGTTCGACTACGGGACCTCGGCCCCGGCCAACGCCTCGGACCAGTCGGGCTTCGGCACCAAGGTGATCAGTACCGGCCACAGCGGCAACAATGTCGGCGGCCTCAAGGGCGACTTCCAGCGGGTCTCGCTGAAGCTGCCGGCCTGGCAGACACTGGCTCCCGGCACCTCGGTGGACCTGGCGTTCAACTACTACCTGCCGGTCTCCACGCCCTCCAACTGGACGGTGAACATCTCCGGCACCACCTACGCCCTCGCCGGGGATCTGGCGCGCGGCACGACGGTGGTCGAGCCGGGTGGCACCCAGCCCCCGACCACGCCGCCCACCACTCCCCCGACCACTCCGCCCACGACGCCCCCCACCACGCCCCCGACCACTCCCCCCGGCGGGACCTGCACCGCTCCGGCGTACGTCGCGGGCACGGTCTACAACAGCGGGAACCTCGTCTCCCACAAGGGCCACACCTGGAAGGCCCAGTGGTGGACGCAGAACGAGGAGCCCGGCACCACGGGCGACTGGGGCGTCTGGAAGGACCAGGGTGCCTGCTGACAACCCGAGGTGAGTGCAGGTCAGGACCCGGTGGCCCGGCGGCCACCGGGTCCTCCCGCGTACGCTGCTGATGTGAGCACGCCTGTGGCCGCCTCCGCGGCCGACTTCGAGGAACACCGGGGCCGGATGTTCGGCATCGCCTACCGGATGCTGGGCTCCGCACACGAGGCGGAGGACGCCGTCCAGGACGCGTACCTGCGCTGGAGCGCGGCCGACCGGGACGACGTCGAGTACCCCGGCGCCTGGCTCGCGAAGACCGTGACCCGCCTGTGCCTGAACCGCCTGACCTCGGCCCGGGCCCGGCGCGAGGAGTACGTCGGTCCCTGGCTCCCGGAACCGGTGCTCACCTCGGACGGCACGCTCGGCCCGCTGGACTCCGCGGAGCGGCGGGACAGCGTCTCGATGGCCCTGCTCGTGCTGCTGGAGCAGCTCACGCCGGTGGAGCGGGCGGTGTACGTGCTGCGCGAGGCCTTCGCGTACGGGCACCGGGAGATCGCCGAGCTGCTCGACCTCACCGAGGCCAACTCCCGCCAGCTGTACCGGCGTGCGGCCCAGCGGGTGGAAGCCCAGCGTCCGCGTTTGCGGCCACCGGACCCGCAGCGCTGGCAGGGCCTGGTGGACACCTTCATGGCGGCCGCGCGCGACGGTGACGTGGCGCGGCTGGAGACCCTGCTGAGCGCCGACGCACGGTTGGTGTCGGACGGCGGCGGGGTGGTCAGCGCGGCGCGGCGGCCGATCGTGGGTCGGGACAAGGTGGCCCGGTTCCTGGTGGGCGTTCTGGAGAAGTTCGCGTCGGGCCTGCCGGTCGCCCTGGCGGAGGTCAACGGGATGCCCGCGCTGGTCTTCGGCGAGGTCAGCGTGCTGGTCGTCGAGTTCGGGGACGGGCCGGACGGGCTGGTGAACGGCATTCGGGCGGTCCTGAACCCGGAAAAGCTGCAATTCCTGCGGCGGCAGCTGTCACATCCGGGGAGGCTGCCCGGTCCTGGCTGGTAAACGCACCTGTCCCGGAAGGACGACACCACCATGAACACGATCCTGGTCACCGGAGGCACCGGCACCGTCGGGGCGCTCGTCGTCACCCGGCTGCGGGAGGCGGGCCACGAGGTCCGCGTCCTGAGCCGGCACGCGAAGGAGTACCCCGTCGACCTCCGGGACGGCAGCGGACTGGACGCGGCGATGGCGGGCGTGGAGGTCGTCGTGCACTGCGCGAGTTCGCCGAGGGGCGGTGACGACGTGGCGGCCGGGCACCTGATCGAGGCGGCCCGGCGGGCGGGGACCGTCGGCAACATCGTCTACATCTCGATCGTCGGGGTGGACGTGGTGCCGTACGGCTACTACGTGACGAAGCTCAAGGTGGAACGGATGCTGGAGGAGTCGGGGCTGGGGCTCACGATCCTGCGGACGACCCAGTTCCACGACCTCGTGGCGAAGGCGGTGAACGTGATGGGGAAGCTGCCGGTGGTGGTGCCGGTGCCCAAGGGGGTACGGATGCAGCCGATCGCGGCCGAGGAGGTCGCGGACCGGCTCGCGGAGCTGGCGGTGCCGGAGCCGGCGGGCCGGGTCCCGGACATGGGCGGCCCGGAGATCCACTCCCTGACGGAGCTCGCCCGCGCGGGCCTCGCGGCGACGGGCCGCCGTCGGCGCGTCCTCGGCGTCCCCCTGGCCGGCAAGGCCTACGCGGCCTTCCGCCACGGCGGCCACCTGACCCCGACCCACGCGGTGGGCCGCCAGAGCTTCGCGGAGTTCCTCAAGACGCCCCATGACCGCCCCATCCGCGAATGAGACGCGGGGCCGGTGGCCAGGCCCGGAACAGCTCGCGCCCGGCCGGCAAATCCAGCCCGCCGACGGTTGCGCCGCGGGCCCCGGGCGCAACCCGGCACAACCGGGCCCACTCGCAACAGGCCGCCGGGCCGGCCAAACCAGCCCCGCCGGCGATCGAGGCGCGGGGCCCGGGGCAGAGCCCCGCAAGGCCCGGCGGCCAATCCAGCCCCGCCCGCGATCGAGGGCGGGGTCCGGGGCGAAGCCCCGCAAGGCCCGGCACAACCGGGCCCACTCGCAACAGGCCGCCGGGCCGGCCAAACCAGCCCCGCCCGCGATCGAGGCGCGGGGCCCGGGGCAGAGCCCCGCACGGCCCGGCGCAGCCGGAGCCGCTCGCGCCCGGCGGCCAATCCGGCCCCGCCCGCGATCGAGGCGCGGGGCGGAGCAGCGCAAAGGGCGGCGCGGCAACCACCGGTAGGTTGTCGGCATGACGACCGGGGACACCGCCCTCACCCCCGCGCGCCTGCGCCGCGCCCGGCTCGCGATAGCCGCCGTCTTCTGCGTCCACGGGGCGGTGACCGGCTCGTTCGCCACCCGCATCCCCTGGATCCAGGCACACGCCGGCCTCGACTCCGGCACGCTCGGCCTGGCCCTCGCCTTCCCCGCCCTCGGCGCCGCCCTCGCGATGCCGCTCGCCGGCCGGATCAGCCATCGGTTCGGGACCCGTACCGCGCTGCGCGGCCTGCTGGCCCTGTGGACCGCCTCCCTCGTCCTGCCCGGCCTCGCCCCCGGCCTGCCCGCCCTCTGCGGCGCCCTGTTCGTCTACGGCGCCACCTCCGGCATGGCCGACGTGGCGATGAACGCGCTCGGCGTGGAGACCGAGGACCGGCTCGGCCGCTCGATCATGTCCTCCCTGCACGGCATGTGGAGCGTGGGGGCACTGATCGGCTCGGCCGCCGGTACCGTCGCCGCCCACGCCGGTACCGATGCCCGGCTGCACCACCTCCTCGCCGCGCTCGCCCTGACGGCGGCCGGGTTGATCGCCGTCCGGGGGGTCCTGGACCCGCGCGGGGACGCGGAGGCCGAGGCACCCCCGCACTTCACGCTGCCGCCGAAGTCGGCGCTGCTCATCGGTGCGGTCGGGTTCTGCGCCGTCTTCGCCGAGGGCGCGGGCCTGGACTGGTCCGCCGTCTACCTGCGCGACGTGCTGCACACCGACGCGGGCCTCGCGGCCGCCTGCACCACCGCGTTCGCCCTGACCATGGCCGTCGCGCGGCTCGCCGGGGACCGGGTGGTGGACCGCTTCGGCCCGGTGCGCACCGTGCGGGCGGGCGGCGCACTGGCCACCGCGGGCGGGCTGTCGGTGGTCGCGCTCCGGCATCCGGCGGGGGCCCTGGCGGGGTTCGCCCTGCTCGGGCTCGGCATCGCGGTGGTCGTGCCGCTGGTCTTCGCGGCGGCGGCGCGCAGCGGGCCCGCTCCGGCGCAGGCCATCGCCGGGGTGGCGACGATCACGTACACCTCCGGCCTGATCGCGCCCTCGGCGATCGGGGCGGTGGCCGACGCGACGTCGCTGGTGGTGTCGTTCGGGCTCGTCACTCTCCTGGCGTTCGCCCTGGTCGCGGGGGCGGCGGTGCTGCGCCGCGGAGCGGCGGGCGAGGAGGACGGCGGGCCGTCCGATCAGGACGAACCGGCTGCTGCCCGGCCGTAGGATGTCCGCTGGCTCGCGCGGGTGGTCGACCGGCTGCAGCCGCTATCGGTGACCGGCCGGCGGAACGGAAGTGGTGGACATGGGCTTCGGCGTGGGCTGGACCCTGCACGGCGACGGGCGGACCCCCGCCCCCGGCGCGGTGGTCCGGCCGGACGAGCGGCTGTCGTGGCCGCGTACCGTCGGGCTCGGCGCGCAGCACGTGGTGGCGATGTTCGGCGCGAGTTTCGTCGCGCCGGTCCTGATGGGCCTGGACCCCAACCTCGCCATCATGATGTCGGGCGTCGCGACCGTCCTCTTCCTGCTGGCGACGCGCGGCCGGGTGCCCTCGTACCTGGGCTGCTCCCTCTCGTTCGTGGGCGTCGCCGCGGCGATCCGGGCGGCCGGCGGGGACAGCGCGGTCGTCACGGGGGCCGTGTTCGTGGTCGGCGTGGCGCTGTTCCTGGCAGGTCTGGCCGTACAGCGGTTCGGGGCGCGGGTCATCCACGCGGTGATGCCGCCGGTGGTCACGGGCGCCGTAGTGATGCTGATCGGCTTCAACCTGGCTCCGGTGACGGCGTCGACGTACTGGCCGCAGGACCAGTGGACGGCTTTGCTGGTGATGGTCTTCACCGGACTGGCCGTGGTGTGCCTGCCCGGCTTCTGGTCCCGGATCGCGATCTTCCTCGGCCTGGTCTTCGGGTACGCGGTCTCCTGGGTCTTCGACCTGCTCTTCGGCAAGATCCACTCGACGGTGGGCGGCGGACCCGCGGTCGACCACTGGCGGCTCGACCTCTCCGCGGTCTCCGAGGCGGACTGGATCGGGCTGCCTTCCTTCCACGCGCCGGCCTTCGAGTGGTCGGCGATCCTCGTGGCGCTGCCGGTCGTCATCGCGCTGATCGCGGAGAACGCCGGGCACATCAAGGCCGTCGGGGAGATGACCGGCGACCCGCTCGACGACAAGCTCGGCACCGCCATCGCGGCCGACGGCGCCGCCTCCATGCTGTCCACCGCGCTCGGCGGGCCGCCCAACACCACCTACTCCGAGAACATCGGCGTCATGGCGGCCACCCGTGTCTACTCGACGGCCGCGTACTGGGCGGCGGCGGGCTTCGCCCTGCTGTTCGGCCTGTGCCCGAAGTTCGGGGCGGTCGTCGCCGCGATCCCCGGCGGGGTGCTCGGCGGCATCACCGTGATCCTGTACGGGATGATCGGCCTGCTCGGCGCGCAGATCTGGCTGAACGCCGGGGTGGACCTGCGCAACCCGCTGAACCTGGTACCGGCCGCCGCGGGCATCATCATCGGAGTCGGCGGCGTCAAGCTGCACGTCACCGGCACGTTCGAGCTGGGCGGCATCGCGCTCGGCACGATCGTGGTGGTCGGCGGCTACCACGCCCTGCGGTACTTCGCCCCCGCGCACCTCAAGGAGCAGCAGCCGCTGCTCGACGCGGGCGCCTCCGGCTACGACGACCCGGACACCCCGGACACGCGCGGTTGACGGAGTTTCGCCCGAACCGGGGAAGCCCACGGCCAAGTTCCCCGATCGGGCGGTCCCGGCTGCGACGCTGCCTCCCATGGAAGCGGTGCTCGCGCGGATGCGCGCCCTGGACGAGCGGTTGCCCGCGCAGGACGGTGTCGCGGTCTTCAACCGGGTCTACCTGACGGTGACGGAGGCGCTCCGGCGGCGCGTCCGGGACGGGGACTTCCCCGTCCCGCGCCGGGCCCAGACCCTGACGGTCCGCTTCGCCGAGCGCTACCTGGCGGCGGTGGAGGCGGACCGCGCCCCGGCCTGCTGGCGGCCGCTGCTCCAGTACCGCCGCCACCCCGGTGTGCACCCGCTCCAGCACGCGCTGGCCGGGATCAACGCGCACATCGGCCACGACCTGGCTCTGGCGGTGGTCTCCACCTGCCGCCACCTGGGCTGCGAACCGGCGGCGCTGGAGGCGGACTTCGACCGGGTCGGGGACGTCCTGGTCTGTCTGGAGGAGCGCATCCGCGAGGACCTGATGCCGGGCCCCGACCTGTTGGAGGTCGCCGACCCGCTGACGCACCTGCTCGGCTCCTGGAGCCTGGACCGCGCCCGCTCGGGCGCCTGGGCGGCGGCCCGCCTGCTGTGGACGCTGCGCGGCGCCCCGGAGCTCGCCGAGGAGTTCCGCGAATCCCTCGACGCGGGCGTCGGCCTGGTCGGCCGCTGCCTGCTGACTCCGACGAACCTGCGGCCCCGTACGGCGGCCCGGGCCTTCGCCACCTGATCCGGCCGGCTGCCCGGGCATGAGAACGGGCCGCCGCCGCGCCGGGGGAGGCGCGGGGGCGGCCCGTGATCAGGGGCCGAGGGCGGGTCAGTCCTCGGGGAGTTCGACCGGGGCGATCTCGTCGTAGACGTCGCCCGGGCCGGGGTTGGTGGCGTCGGTGGAGCCGCCGAGGTGGTGCATGACGCCCCAGACCGCGTTCAGCGCCGTCTGGACCGCGCCTTCGGCCCAGCCCGCCGTCCAGGAGATGTCGTCGCCCGCGAGGAAGATGCCGCGCTTGTCCTCGGGGAGGCGGTCCTGCATGAAGTGGGTGAACAGGCGGCGCTGGTAGCGGTAGTGGCCCGGCAGGTTCGCCTTGAACGCGCCCATGAAGTAGGGCTCGTTCTCCCAGGACACCGTCACCGGGTTGCCGATGATGTGGCGGCGGATGTCGACCTTGGGGTAGATCTCGCCGAGGGACTTGAGCATGACCTCCATCCGCTCGTTCGCGGACAGCGGCAGCCACTTGAGGCTGTCGTCGCACCAGGTGTACGACAGGCAGATGACGGCCGGCTGGTCGGGGCCGTTGTCCAGCAGGTAGGTGCCGCGGGTCATCCGGTCCGTCAGCGTCATCGACATGACGTCGCGGCCGGTCTCCTCGTCCTTGTCCAGCCAGAACGGGCGGTCCACCGGCACGAAGAGCTTCGAGCTCTCCATGTAGTGGGTGCGCTCCATCGCCGTCCAGTGGTCGATCGGGAAGAGCGTGTCGTCGCACTCGATCTTCGACAGCAGCATCCAGGACTGCGCCGTGAAGATCGCGGCCCGGTAGGTGCGGATGTCCCCGTCGGCGTCGGTGACCGTGATGCGGTTGCCGGCCGTGCGGTGCAGGCGGGTCACGGCCGGGCGCGGGGTGCCGTCGTGCAGGGAGGACAGCGAGGTGCCCTGGGCCCAGTGGACGATCTTCTCGGGCTCGCGCTCCCACAGGCGCAGCGGCAGCTGCTGCGAGCCGCCGACGATGCCGCGGTGGTGGTCGTCGGCCTCGGTGTAGACGACGCGCAGGATCTCCAGGATGGAGTTCGGGAAGTCGGTGTCCCAGCCGCCGGTGCCGAAGCCGACCTGGCCGAAGATCTCGCGCTTGCGGAAGGACTGGAAGGCCTCGGACTTGCAGAGGAAGCCGTAGAAGGTCTCGTCGTCCAGCTTCTCGACGAGCTTCGCCCAAATCTCCCGGATGCGCGGGACGTCCCGCTCGCGCATCGCCTGGTTCATGTCGGAGAAGTCGGCGCCCTCGTCCAGGCAGGCGTTCCAGGCGGCGGACACGTCGCGGTAGATCTGCGGGAGGTCCGCGATGGTCTCGGCGTAGTGCGTCTCGCCCTTGAGGTCGACGACCGTGGAGGGGGTGGACTCGGCGAGCGGGTTCGGGAAGGGCTCCGTGACCAGTCCGACGAGGTCGATGTAGTGCTGGAGGGCTGTGGAGGACGGCGGGAAGCGCATGGCGCCCATCTCCGCCGTCAGGCCCTCGGTGCCGGCGCCCTCGAAGCCGACGGTGCGCAGGCGGCCGCCGATCTGGTCGGCCTCGTAGACGACGGGCCGCAGGCCCATCTTCATCAGCTCGTAGGCGGAGATGATGCCGGAGAGTCCGCCGCCGATGACGGCGACCTCGGTGCCGAACTCGGTTGCCGGTATCTGGCCGAGCCCCGCCGGGTGGGCGAGGAAGTCGTCGTACGCGTACGGGAAGTCCGGACCGAACATGGTGATCGGGGGCTGTCCGTCGCTGTGCGGGACGGCGGGGGGCACCGTGGACGTCATGGGGTACGGCTCCTTGCGAACGGACTGTGTGGCAGGTGGGGGTGGGCGGGGGCGGCCCGGGCAGATCAGACCAGCGAGGCGTAGAGCCCCGGCCGGCGGTCGCGCAGGTACGGGTTGGTCTCTCGCGATACCCGCAGCAGCTCCGGGTCGACGTCGCCGAGGACCATCTCCTCACCGCGGCCGGCCCGGGTGCGGGTGACCCCGTCGGGGCTGGCCAGGCAGCTGAGGCCGACGAACTCGAACTCGCCCTCGGGGCCGGTCCGGTTGACGTACGCGACGTACATCTGGTTCTCGAAGGCCCGTACCGGGACCAGTTGTTCGGCGACGAACTGGAACGGGTGCATCTGCGCGGTCGGGACCAGGAGGAGGTCGGTCCCGGCGAGCGCGTGGGCCCGGACGTTCTCGGGGAACTCCACGTCGTAGCAGATCATGATGCCGACGCGGAGGCCGTTCAGGTCCGCCTGGACGACGGGGGCGTCGCCGGGGGTGAAGACGTCCTGTTCGAAGCAGCCGAAGAGGTGGGTCTTTCGGTAGTTCGCCAGCGCGGTCCCGTCGGGGCCGATGAGCTGCGCGGAGTTGTAGACCGCCGCACCCGCCCGCTCGGGGTAGCCGTACAGGACGGCGACACCGTGGCGGCGGGCGATCTCGCCGATGGCGACGGCGGACGGGCCGTCGGCCGCTTCGGCGAGCCCGGGGATGTCCTGGAGGTCCAGCGCGTAGCCGGTCAGGAACATCTCCGAGGTCACGAGGAGCCCGGCCCCGCCCTGTGCGGCGCGCGCTGCGGCCTCGTCGAGCCTCTTGAGGTTCTCGGCGGGGTCGCCGAGAACTCCGGAGCTCTGGAGGAGAGCGGTGCGCAGCGGGGGCATGGGCGTACCTCTGTGACGGGTGGGAGGGGTGTCACTAGACGGTACGTTCGTCCGTTCGACCGCGACAAGACGTCTCCGTTGCGCTCGGAGCATCGATTCGTTGCGTGTTTCGCGGCCGGTACGGAGATTCGTTGCGCCGAGCCTGCGCGGCCCGCTCCCCGTGGGCCGACGGCGTACGTACGAGGGTACGCGGGGGCGGGCGCCGGACGGTGACGGGCCGCTGGTCAGGCGGGCATAAAGCGTCCCGCGCGGACGCTGACGACCATGGCCGTCCCCCGACGCCCCGACGCCCCGACGCCCCGACGCCCCGACCCGAAGGATCCCGCACTCCATGCCCCCCGACTCCGGCACCCCCACCGCCACCGGCGCCCACCCGCTCGACAACCCGGTCTGGGCCGCCCTCACCGGCACCCACCGGGACTTCGCCGAGGTGGCGGGCCGCGCGGCGCGCTACCGGCCGGACGCCAACCCCTTCGCCGCCCTCGCCGACCCGGCGGACCCGCGGGCCTGGGCGGACCTGGCGTCGCTGGTCGGCCCCGGACAGGAGGTCTGGCTCACCGGCCTGCCCGTCCCGCCGGACGGGTGGCGGACGCTGCGCTCCATCCCGGGCGTGCAGCTGGACGGGGGCGGGGTACGGGCCGAGGCCGACGCCGAGGCGGTGCGGCTGGGTCCGGCGGACGTGCCCGAGATGCTGGAGCTGGTGCGCCTGACCGAGCCGGGCCCGTTCGCCGCGCGCACCGTGGAGCTGGGCACCTACCTCGGGATCCGGCGCGAGGGCCGGCTGGTCGCGATGGCCGGGGAGCGGATGCGGCCGCCGGGCTGGTCGGAGATCAGCGCGGTGTGCACCCATCCCGGCCACCGGGGCGAGGGCCTGGCCGGGCGGCTGGTCCGTGCGGTGGCCGCCGCCGTGCGAGAGCGGGGGGACGTTCCCTTCCTGCACGCGGCCGCCGCGAACACCGGCGCGATCCGGCTGTACCGGTCGATGGGGTTCACCCTGCGGCGCGAGCCGGTGTTCATCGGGCTGCGCACCCCCGGCGCCGGCCCGGACGCGGCCCCGGACGCGGAAAAGAAGGCGTAACACGGGGTTCATTGAGTGCGGCCGGCCGCTCCCGTAGCGTCGGCGACGGGTTGAGTGATGAACAGGGGGGCGGCGGTGGGCACGCAATTGGCGGGCGTCCGCCCCGCCCCCCGGCCCGATGTGCGGCGGGTGTGAGCGGGAGCGCGGGGATTCCCGTAGGGGGGAAGGGGTTTCAGTGCGCGGGGAAGGGTCACACGCGCTGGTACCGACGACTTCCCACGGAAAGGAACCGCCATGTCCGACGTCTCCCGCCTGCCGGGTTCCGCCCACCACTACTGGCAGTGGCAGGCCCGTGCCGCCTGTCGGGACCTCGGCTCCAACCGGTTCTTCCACCCCGCCGGTGAGCGGGGCGAGGACCGCGAGGTACGGGACGAGGCGGCCAAGCAGGTCTGCGCCGGATGCCCGGTGCGAGCGGCCTGCCTGGAGCACGCGCTGACGACCCGCGAGCCGTTCGGGGTCTGGGGCGGCCTCACCGAGGAAGAACGCCGGGCCCTGCTTGACGACCGCACGCCGGCCCGCGTCAGGCAGTCTGCTTAGGGTCCCCCGTCCGGGCGGTCCTGGGCGCCGGGCGGCCGGGAGATCGTCCCAGCCGGGGCTACGCCGGGGCGCCGGAGGTGAAGCGGCGCAGCAGCGGGGAGAGGACCAGCACCGACTTGGTGCGCTCCACGAACGGCTCGCCCGCGATGCGCTCCAGGACCCGCTCGAAGTGGCGCATGTCGGAGGCGAAGATCTGGACGAGGGCGTCCGCGTCGCCGGTGACGGTCGACGCGGACACCACCTCGGGGTACCGCTCCAGACCTCGCCGGATGTCGTCCGGCGAGGTGTTGTGGCGACAGTAGATCTCGATGAAGCCCTCGGTCTCCCAGCCCATGGCGGCCGGGTCGACGCGGACGGTGAAGCCGGTGATGGCCCCTTCCGAGCGCAGCCGGTCCACGCGCCGCTTCACGGCGGGGGCGGAGAGCCCGACCTCGGAGCCGATGTCCGCGTAGGAGCGGCGGGCGTCCTCGGCGAGGGCGTGCACGATGCGTTCGTCGAGATCGTTCAGTCGCACTGCGGGTGGATCACTTCTCTGCCGTGGCCAATCGGGAGCGGCGGATGCCGTACAGGAAGTAGACCACGAGGCCGACGGCCATCCAGACACCGAACGCGACCCACGTGGCGCCCGGCAGGCTGTACATCATGTAGGCGCAGGCGAGGAAGCCGAGGATCGGCGTCACCGGGAACAGCGCCACCTTGAAGGTGCGGGGCATGTCGGGCTTGGTGCGGCGCAGGATGACGACGGCGACGTTGACCAGGGCGAAGGCGAAGAGCGTGCCGATGCTGGTGGCGTTCGCCAGCTCACCCAGGGGGATGAAGGCGGCCAGCGCGCCGCAGAAGAGCGAGACGATCACCACGTTGGCGCGGGGGGCACCGGTCTTGGCGTCGACCTTGGCGAAGACCTTGGGGACGAGGCCGTCGCGGGACATCGCGAAGAGGATGCGGGTCTGGCCGTAGAGCACGGCGAAGACGACGGAGGCGATGGCGACGACCGCGCCGGCGGCGAGGACGACGCCCCACACGCTGGTGCCGGTGACGTTGGTCATGATCTGGGCGAGCGCGGCCTCGGTGCCCGCGAAGTCCTGCCACGGCATGGCGCCGACGGCGACGAAGGCGACGAGGACGTAGAGGACCGTCACGATGCCCAGCGAGAGCATGATCGCGCGCGGCAGGTCCTTCTTCGGGTTCTTGGCTTCCTCACCGGCGGTGGAGGCGGCGTCGAAGCCGATGTAGGAGAAGAAGAGGGTGGAGGCGGCGGCGCTGATGCCGGTGACGCCGAGCGGGGCCAGCGGCGTGTAGTTGCCGGACTTGATGCCCATGACGCCGATGCCGATGAAGAGCACGAGCGTCACGATCTTCACGCCGACCATGATCGAGTTGATGGTGGCGCTCTCCTTGGCGCCGCGCATCAGGAAGACCATGGCGAGCAGGACCACGATCAGCGCGGGCAGGTTGATCCAGCCGCCCTCGCCCATCGGGGCGGCGATCTTCTCGGGGAGGGTGACGCCTATGGTCCCGTCGAGCAGTTCGTTGAGGTACTGGCCCCAGCCGACGGCGACGGCGGCGACGGACACCGCGTACTCCAGGACCAGGCACCAGCCGCAGATCCAGGCGATGAACTCGCCCATGGTGGCGTAGGAGTAGGAGTACGAGGATCCGGAGACCGGGACGGACCCGGCCAGCTCGGCGTACGAGAGCGCCGAGAACAGGGCGGTGAGGCCCGCGATGATGAAGGAGATCGTCACGGCCGGGCCGGCCTTGGGGGCGGCCTCGCCCAGGACGACGAAGATGCCGGTGCCCAGGGTGGCTCCGATGCTGATCATCGTCAGCTGCCACATGGTGAGCGAGCGGCGCAGGGAGCCGCCCTCACCCTGGCCGCCCTCGGCGACCAGCTGCTCGACCGGCTTGCGGCGCAGCAAAGGATGGGCAGGCTTGCTGGGCTCGGACGTGAGCGGTGGCGCCTGGCCGGTTTCGAGCACGAAAGGACTCCTTTGACACTGCGGATGGGGACTCTCAGGCGTCGACCGCAGCGGTCCGGAGCAGGAACAGGCGAGCAGGGGAGCCTGCCTGGGCATGGGGGACCGCCGAGCAGGCGGTCCGCGCCACTCCACGTACAGCGAGTGAGCCTACGAGCTGAGTGATAGCGCCCGTAATGCACCATCCTTGCACATTGCCGCACGATCGTTGCGCGGATCTGTCCCAGATGGCCCTTTGTTGCGCGCGGATGATCGATCACTGCGCAGACCGCTTTTGCACCCCCTTTCCGCGGGTTCGGCCGCACGGCGGTCGAACCCCTCCGGGCGGGGTACGAGTCGAAGCGGTTCCCGCACCCGACGACGGAGGCGATGCGTGAGAGAAGTGAGCGGCGCGGACGACGCGTGGCAGGACCCGGGCCCCTTCCTGCGCGGAGTGGCCTGGCTCGACGAGGGCCGGCCGGTGCGCGCGGACCCGGCGGACACCATGCGGCTGCCCTGGGACACCGGCGAGCGGGCCGCGCTGCCCATCGGGGTCCGGCTGGAGTTCACCCCCGGGCAGGCCCGCGCGGTCGAGATCCGCTACCGGGCGACCGTCCCCGGCCCCACCGACACGCTGCGCGACATCGCACACGGCTTCGCCCTCTGGGACCGCCACAGGGCGGTGCACGAGGTGTGGACCGAGCCGGCCGCGGAGGCCGTCGTACGAATCGACCTGCCCGGCGGCGGCGGACCGTTCACCGTCCACCCGCCCGAGGCCCAGTCGCCGCTGATACTCGGCGTGCGCGGGATCGGCGGCCCCCTGGCCCCCGCCCCGCGGACCCCGCGCTGGGTGGTGCACGGCGACTCCATCACCGAGGGCTGGTGGTCCACGCGCCCCGCCCACGGCTGGGCGGCCGTCGCCGGCCGGGAACTGGGCTGGGACACCGTCAACCTGGGCTACGCGGGCTCCGCACGCGGGGAACTGGCCACCGCCGAACAGATCGCGCGCCTCCCCGCCGACGCCCTGACGCTCGCCTTCGGCACCAACTGCTGGTCCCGGGTGCCGTTCTCCGCTCCGATGCTCTACGAGACCACCCGCGCGTTCATCGGCCTCGTCCGGCAGGGCCACCCGCAGACCCCGCTGCTGCTCCTGTCCCCCGTGCTGCGTCCCGAGGCCGAGCGCACACCCAACCGGCTCGGCGCCACCCTGGGCGCCCTGCGCGACGCCATGGAGCGCGCCGTCCGCGACCGGATCACCGCCGGGGACGGCCGCCTGGCCCTGCTGCCGGGCCGGGACCTGCTCGGACCCGAGCACCTCGCGGACGGGCTGCACCCCGACGACGAGGGACACCGGGTTCTGGGCCTCGCTGTGGTCACGGCCATGCGGCGGGCCGGGTTCGACGCGGGATAGGTGAAAGAGGACACACCGCCCCGGCTGAACAGAGCGCTCCCCCCACGACGTGTCCTGCACAAGTTGCCGACGCTCCGGCGACGGACTCGGCGGACACCACACGTGGGAGAGATCAACATGGGTATCAAGCGCGGAACTTCCCTGGCCGCGATCGCGATCGTCGTCACGATGACGGCGACCGCGTGCGGCGGCGACGACAAGGCGGCCGACACCACCAAGCCGGCCGCGGCCGCCGCCCAGGCTCCCGCCGCGGACCCCTATGGAGCCGACCCGGCAGCGGCCGGCGCCGCCGGCGCGAAGGGCGCCGGTCAGCTGGCGATCGCCGCCAACGACCAGTTGGGCCCAGTGCTCACCGACAGCGCCGGCTTCACCCTCTACCGCTTCGACAAGGACACCGCCAAGCCGCCCAAGTCCAACTGCGACGGCGACTGCGCGAAGGCCTGGCCGGCGGTCGCGGCCGGCGACGCCACGGCCGCCGCCGGCATGGACGCCGCGCTGCTCGGCGAGGTGGTGCGCACCGACGGCAGCAAGCAGCTGACGGTGGCGGGCTGGCCGGTGTACCGGTTCGCCAAGGACACCAAGGCGGGCGACACCAACGGCCAGGGCGTGGGCGGCACCTGGTTCGCGGCGGCACCGGACGGCAAGAAGGCCGCGAAGCCGGCCGCCGCGCCCGCGGGCGCCGGTCAGACGACGGGCGCGCTGACCGTGGCGAAGGACCCCAAGCTCGGTGAGCACATCGTCGACGGCAACGGGATGACGGTCTACCGGTTCAAGCCGGACACCGCCTGGCCGATGGTCTCCAAGTGCGAGGGCGACTGCGTCGCCAAATGGCCGGTGGTGCCGCCGGTGGACAAGGCGAACGCCAAGGGCATCATCGAGAAGAACTACCTGGTGCTGGACCGTCCCGACGGCAAGAAGCAGCAGACGGTGAACTGCTGGCCCGTCTACACCTTCACCGGCGACAAGAAGGCCGGTGACACCAACGGCCAGGGCGTGGGCGGCACCTGGTACGCGGTCGCCCCCGACGGCAAGCTCATCACGGCCCAGTAGGGCCCCCGCACACCACCTGACCGCGCGGCCCCGTCCTCCCCTCCCCCCGAGGACCGGGGCCGCGCACCCGTGTCGTGACACCGTTCCGCCGGGGCCGGGCGGAACCTAGACTCGGCTCCATGCTGCGCGTACTCGCCGTCGACGACGAGAAGCCCCTCCTCGAAGAACTCCTCTACCTGCTGCGCTCCGACGCGCGGGTGAGCAGCGCCGTGGGTGCCTCGGACGCCACGGAGGCCCTGCGCCGGGTCACGCGGGCGCTGGAGAGCGGCCCGGACGGGCTCCACGGCATCGACGTGGTCTTCCTCGACATCCACATGGCCGGGCTGACCGGGCTGGACGTCGCCCGGCTGCTGGCCGGGTTCGCGCGGCCCCCGCTCGTCGTGTTCGTCACCGCTCACGAGGGATTCGCCGTCCAGGCCTTCGACTTGAAGGCGGTGGACTACGTGCTCAAGCCGGTGCGGCCGGAGCGGCTGGCGGAAGCCGTCCGCCGGGCGTGCGCCCAGTTGGGCCGCCCCACGCAGCCGGAGGCCGCGGCGGACCCGGCCGTACCCGCGCAGCGCGGAGCGGCCCCCGAGGTCGCCGTCGCCGACCGGTCCACGGAGCAGATCGCCGTCGAACTGGGCGGCGTGACCCGCTTCGTGGCGATCTCCGACATCGCCTACGTCGAGGCCCAGGGCGACTACGCCCGGCTGCACACCGACGACGGCAGCCACCTGGTACGGATCCCGCTGTCGACGCTGGAGGAACGCTGGGCGGCGCGCGGCTTCGTCCGGATCCACCGCCGGCACCTGGTGGCGCTCGGCCGGATCGACGAACTGCGGCTCGACGGGGGCACCACCAGCGTCCGCGTCGGGGCGGCGGAACTCCAGGTGAGCCGCCGCCACTCGCGGGAGCTGCGCGACCTCCTGATGCGGCACGCGACCGGCTGACGGCCGGCCCCGGGCGCGCCCGCCGTCCGGCCCGCGGTGTACGGCGGCCGCCGACCGTCCGGCGCGCTCCGGTCGCCGTTCGTCGCGCCGGGACGGGCGTACGGCGATCCGCCGGGCCCGTCGGCCGCAGCGGTGGACGGCACCCGCCCCGGCCGAGCGGTCCGCGCGTATCGTGGATCTTCCGGCCCGGGAGGAGCCCGTTACATGCCCGACATCAAGGCGCTGGTGGACGCCCTCACCGGACTGCCCCGCACCCGGCCGGCCGGACCCGTCGAGGCCGAGGCCCTGCTCGCCCGGCTGCGCAGCGTGGCGGCGCGCTGGGCGGATGTGCTCTACGACGCCCAGGACGGCGCCCGGCAGCAGCTGCCGCCGCGTGCGGAGGCGGCGCTGACGCTCGCTTTCCGGCGTGCCGAAGAGTCGTACGTGGAGCTGGAGATCGCCCTGCGGGACTGCGCGGAGCACCGCGACCCGGCCGTCTGAGCTCCCCCGTCGAAGCGCCCGCCCCAGGGCGGTCTGTTCGGCCACCTTCGTGCCTGATCGTGTCTGTCGCCCGGCGTGCGGCGCTGCGTACACTCGCCGGACCCCTCTGCCTGCCGAAGGACGCGCCGGTGAACCAGACGTACGCGCTGACCGCGGTCACCGTCGTCGTCCTGGTCACCGTGCTGGTCGGCGCGCTGGGTCTGCGCATCTCCCGGACCACCTCCGACTTCTACGTGGCGTCGCGCACCGTCGGCCCCCGCCTCAACGCGGCGGCGATCAGCGGCGAGTACCTCTCCGCCGCCTCCTTCCTCGGGATCGCGGGGCTCGTGCTGCTCCAGGGGCCCGAGATGCTCTGGTACCCGGTGGGGTACACGGCCGGGTACCTGGTGCTGCTGGTCCTGGTGGCGGCCCCGTTGCGGCGCTCGGGCGCGTACACGCTGCCGGACTTCGCCGAGGCCCGGCTGGAGTCGCGGGCCGTGCGGCGGATCGCGGTGCTGTTCGTGGTGGGCGTCGGCTGGTTGTACCTGTTGCCCCAACTGCAAGGGGCCGGGCTGACGTTGAAGATCCTGACCGGGGCTCCGCACTGGGTGGGGGGCGTCGTCGTCGCCACCGTGGTCACGGCGGCCGTGGGGGCGGGCGGGATGCGCAGCATCACCTTCGTGCAGGCCTTCCAGTACTGGCTCAAGTTCACCGCCCTGCTGGTCCCGGCGTTCTTCCTGATCGGCGCCTGGGCCGGGGACGGGGCGCCGCGGGCCACCTTCGACGCCCCGGCGGTGTTCCGCGAGCACACCGCCGTCACCGCCGCCCAGGACCTGCGGATCTCGCTGGGCGAGCCGCTCACGCTGACGGTGACGGGGCAGGTGGACGGCCGCTCGTACACGGCTCAGCCCGTGACCCTGGCCGCCGGGCAGCACACCGTACGGGCCCACGCGCTGCTCCGGTTCACCCCGGACAGCGTGGTGCCGGACGCCCGGGCGGAGGCGGGGCTGGGCGCGTCCAGCTGGTCGGAGCCGCTGTCCGGGAACCGTCACGGGCACCAGCTGTACGCCACGTACGGGCTGGTCCTGGCCACGTTCCTCGGCACGATGGGGCTGCCGCACGTCGCGGTGCGGTTCTACACCAGCCCCGACGGCCGGACCGCCCGCCGCACCACGCTGGTGGTGCTCGGTCTCGTCGGGGTGTTCTACCTGCTGCCGCCGGTGTACGGGGCGCTGGGCCGGATCTACGCGCCCGAGCTGGCCCTGACCGGGGACGCCGACGCCGCGGTGCTGGTCCTACCGGGGCGGATGCTGGGCGGCCTGCTCGGGGAGCTGCTGGGGGCGCTGCTGGCCGGGGGTGCCTTCGCGGCGTTCCTGTCCACGGCCTCCGGGCTGACGATGGCGGTGGCGGGGGTGCTGCACCAGGACGTGCTGCCGGGGCGCCGGGTGCGGACGTTCCGGTTCGCGGTGGTGGTGGCGATGCTGGTGCCGCTGGTGGGGGCGGTGGCTTCGTCGGACGTGCCCGTGGCGGACGCGGTGGGGCTGGCCTTCGCGGTGTCGGCGTCGTCCTTCTGCCCCCTGCTGGTGCTGGGCATCTGGTGGCGCGGGCTGACCCCGCCGGGCGCGGTGGCGGGGCTGGTCACGGGCGGCGGGGCGGCGCTCGGCGCGGTGGTGGCGACCCGGGGCGGCCTCGTACCGGCGGGCTGGACGCACACCCTGCTGGCGTGGCCGGCGGTGTGGTCGGTTCCGCTCGGGTTCCTGACGATGGTGACGGTGTCCCTGGCGACCCGTTCCCGCATCCCGGCCGGGACGGCCGCGACCCTGGCCCGGCTGCACCTGCCGGAGGACGTCGTCGGCGACCGGAGCGGGGGCGCGCGGTGGACGGGTCGGTGACGCAGGGGCTGACAGGGGCGGTGCCGGCGGCGGTCGCCCTGCTGGCGGCGGCCGCGCTGCTGGCCCTCGGCTGGGCGGGCGGCAGGTGGCAGGCCCGGCGCGGGGAGCGGGCCGCGGGGCTGGACCTGGGTACCCCCGTCGAGCGGGCCACCTTCCACACGTTGCACACCGCTTCGCTGGCCGCTCCCCCGCTGCGCGCGGGGCTGACGGAGGACGCCGCCCGCAAGGCCGCGCGGCGGCTGCGGTCGCTCCTCGGTACCGAGGCGCTGTGCCTCACGGACCGGGAGGCGGTGCTGGCCTGGGACGGGCCGGGCGGCGACCACCACCAGCGGCGGGCGATGGCCCGGGTGGCGCTGATGCTGGAGTCGGGGCGCAGCATGAGCCTGCGCACGGACTGCCAGCGGCCCGACTGCCCCCTCAAGTGGGCGGTGTTCGCCCCGCTGACCGGTGAGGACGGGGTGCTGGGCGCGCTCGTCGCGTACGGTTCGCGGGAGTCGGCGGTGCTGGTGCGCGCCGCGACGGAGGTGGCGCGCTGGGTGTCGGTCCAGCTGGAGCTCTCGGAGCTGGACCGGTCGCGGACCCGGCTGATGGAGGCGGAGATCAAGGCGCTGCGGGCGCAGATCTCCCCGCACTTCATCTTCAACTCCCTGGCCGCGATCGCCTCGTTCGTGCGTACCGACCCGGAGCGGGCGCGGGACCTGCTGCTGGAGTTCGCCGACTTCACGCGGTACTCGTTTCGGCGGCACGGGGATTTCACCACGCTCGCCGAGGAGTTGCGTTCCATCGAGCAGTACCTGGCCCTGGCCGGGGCCCGGTTCGGCGACCGGCTGACGGTGACCTTGCAGGTGGCGCCGGAGGTACTGCCGGTGACGCTGCCGTTCCTGTGTCTCCAGCCGCTGGTGGAGAACGCGGTCAAGCACGGGCTGGAGGACTCCACCGCCCGGTGCAAGATCACCATCGCCGCCCGGGACGCCGGTTCGGAGGCGGTGCTGACCATCGAGGACAACGGCGTCGGGATGGATCCGGCCCTGCTCCGCCGCATCCTGGCCGGTGAACGAACGGGCTCCTCGTCCGGGGTGGGGCTGCCGAACGTGGACGAGCGGATGCGGCAGGTGTACGGGGACGACTACGGGCTCGTCATCGAGACGGGCGTCGGCGCCGGGATGAAGGTCACGGTGCGGATCCCCAAATACCGGCCCGGCGTCCACCCTGCGGGCCCCGGGGCACCGCGCCACCGCGCCTGAGCGCCGTATTGCCCGTGGCCCCGCCCCCGTCCGGGCGGACGGGGGCGGGGCCACAGGGGTGGGGCGGGTCAGCTCCAGCTGGCGTGCAGGGGCTTGCCCTCCGCGTAGCCGGCCGCCGACTGGACGCCGATCACGGCCTTCTCCTCGAACTCGGCGAGCGAGCCCGCGCCCGCGTACGTGCAGGACGACCGCACGCCCGCGATGATCGAGTCGATCAGGTCCTCGACGCCGGGCCGCGCCGGGTCCAGGAACATCCGCGAAGTGGAGATGCCCTCCTCGAACAGGCCCTTGCGCGCCCGGTCGTACGCCGACTCCTCCGAGGTGCGGTTCTGCACGGCACGCGCGGACGCCATGCCGAACGACTCCTTGTAGAACCGGCCGTCGGCGGACTGCTGGAGGTCGCCCGGGGACTCGTACGTCCCGGCGAACCAGGAGCCGATCATCACGTTGGACGCGCCTGCCGCCAGCGCCATCGCCACGTCGCGCGGGTGCCGGACGCCGCCGTCGGCCCAGACGTGCTTGCCGTACTTCTTGGCCTCCGCAGCACACTCCAGCACGGCGGAGAACTGCGGGCGGCCCACGCCGGTCATCATGCGGGTGGTGCACATGGCACCGGGGCCCACACCGACCTTGATGATGTCCGCGCCGGCGTCGATCAGGTCCTTGACGCCCTCGGCGGCGACGATGTTGCCCGCCACGATCGGGACGTGCGGGTCCAGCGCGCGGACGGCCTTGATCGCGCTGATCATCGACTCCTGGTGGCCGTGGGCCGTGTCGATGACCAACGTGTCCACGCCCGCGTCGAGCAGCTGCTTGGCCTTGCCGACGAAGTCGCCGTTGATGCCGACGGCGGCGGCGATGCGCAGCTTGCCGTTGGCGTCGGTCGCCGGGGTGTAGAGGGTCGCGCGCAGGGCGCCCTTGCGGGTCAGGATGCCGACGAGCCTGCCGTCCTTGTCGACGGCGGGGGCCAGCTTGCGGTGGCCGGCGTCGAGCTTGTTGAAGGCCTCGCGGGGGTCGATGTCCGCGTCGACGAGCAGCAGCTCCTTCGACATGACCTCGGAGAGCTGGGTGAAACGGTCCACGCCGGTCAGGTCGTGCTCGGTGACGACACCGACGGGCCGGTTGTCGGCGTCGACGACGATTCCGGCGCCGTGGGCCCGCTTGGGCAGCAGCGACAGGGCGTCGGCGACGGTCTGGGTGGGTGCCAGGGTGATGGGGGTGTCCAGCACGAGGTGGCGGGTCTTGACCCAGGAGATGACGTCGGTGACGACCTCGATCGGGATGTCCTGCGGGATGACGACGATGCCGCCGCGGCGGGCGACGGTCTCGGCCATCCGGCGTCCCGCGATGGCGGTCATGTTGGCCACGACGAGCGGAATGGTGGTGCCGGTGCCGTCGGGCGAGGAGAGGTCGACGCCCTGACGGGAACCGACCGCGGACCGGCTCGGCACCATGAAAACGTCGTCGTACGTCAGGTCGTACGGCGGCTTCTGGTCATTGAGGAAACGCACGTGCTGAACATCCCAGTCGATCGGAGTTGGCCCTCGACGGGTCAGCCGAGGAAACGCACGTACTTCATTCTCCCATGGCCCGGTGTTTATGCAGCCCGGTCCGATCCTCCAGGACATACCGGGCCCCTGTGGTCTGTTCCTACGGAACCCCGTCCCGGCAAGCGAGCGGGGTGCACCGTACGGGCGGATTCCGGGAGGGCGGGGACCTCGGTGCCGGGTCCGCCAGGTCATCGCGCGTGTGCGGGCACGGTCCGGCCCGGCCGCGCGTGCACCGGGCCGGGCCGGCCGGCGAGGGGGCTCGTGGTTCCGCCGTGCCGGACGGCGGTGAACTCGGCGGCGATGGCCAGGGCCGTCTCCTCGGGGGTGCCGCCGCCCAGGTCCAGGCCGATGGGTGAACGCAGCCGGGCCAGCGCGGCCTCCGGCAGGCCCTCCTCCCGCAGCCGGGCCGCCCGCTCGGTGTGGGTGCGCCGCGACCCCATGGCCCCCACGTACGCCAGCGGCAGCCGCAGGGCCAGGGACAGCAGCGGTACGTCGAACTTCGCGTCGTGGGTCAGGACGCAGACTGCGGTACGGGCGTCGAGCCGGCCCGCCTCCCATTCGGCGGCGAGGTGGCGGTGGGGCCACTCCACGACGACCTCGTCGGCGCCGGGGAAGCGGGCCGGGGTGGCGAAGACGGCCCGGGCGTCGCAGACGGTGACCCGGTGCCCCAGGAAAGCGCCGATCCGCGCCAGGGCGGCGGCGAAGTCGATGGCCCCGTAGACGATCAGCCGGGGCGTTTCCGCGGCCGACTCGACCAGCAGGGTCAGGGGCGCCCCGCACAGGCCGCCGGCGGTGCCCAGCTCGGCGGTGCCGGTCCGCCCGGCGAGCAGCAGGTCCCGCACCCGTTCGGCGGCGGCCCGGTCCAGGGCGGCTCCACCGTCCAGGTGGCCCTCGTAGGAGCCGTCCGCGTGGACGGCCAGCGCCCGGCCGCGTTGCCGGGGCGGCCCGGCGACCACCCGGGCGAACGCGGTGCGCGTGCCGGCCCCGGCGCGGTCGAGCACCGTGCGCAGGACGGGCCGCACGGGGTCGTGCCCGCGCACCGGGGTGATCAGCACGTCCAGGACTCCGCCGCAGGTCAGCCCTACCGCGAAGGCGTCGTCGTCGCTGTACCCGAAGCGGTGGACGCCCCCTTCCCCGGTGGCGATCGCCTCCAGGCACAGCTCGTGGACGGCGGACTCGACGCAGCCCCCGGACAGGGAGCCGAGGGCGGTGCCCCGGGCGTCGACGGCCAGTGAGGCACCGGGCCCGCGCGGCGCGCTGCCGCTGACGGCGACCACGGTGGCCAGCGCGAACTCGCGCCGCTCGGCGCACCAGGTGCGGAGTTCCCCCGCGATGTCCAGCATCAGCGTATGTATTCGCGGCGGGCGGTCTGCCCCGGTATGAGCGGCCTCGGCGGCAGGACGGCCGCCGGGCGGGGCCGGGTCGGTCCCCGGTAGGGCAGGGCGGCGGCGGTGTCCGGGAGGCGGGCGCCGGCGCTGCCGAGGAGCCGGGCGGCGTGGGCGACGCTGGCGAGGGTGGCGTGGTGGTGCCAGCCGCGGAAGGAGCGGCCCTCGAAGTCGCGGATCCCGACGGGTTCGCAGGTCTCGGCGAAGTCCAGGGAGACCCGGTCGGTGAGCTTGGCCAGCAGGAAGAGCTGGGCGAGCGGCCGGTCCCCGATGTTGGTGATCCAGAACTCCGACGGCAGCAGGGCGGTCTCCGTCCAGGCCCCGACGAGCAGCAGCGGGGTGGGAGGTGCGGGGGCGGGCCGGTCCTCGCTGGGGGTGGCGAGGATGGAGGCCGAGGTCAGCAGCGTCACCGCACCCTCGGCGCGGCCGTGGCGGGTCCATTCGACGACCCGGCGCTGGGAGCGCAGGGAGTCGATGAGCTCACGGGCGGGGGCGGTGTGCGGTCCGGGCTTGTGGCGTCCGGACCCGCCGAAGGAGACGGGCAGCGAGCCGTCGACCTTGAAGACGAAGGGGATGTCCTGGAGCGCGAAGGACTCGATGCACTGCGGGAGGTCGCTGTTGGAGACCTCCATCACCACCGGGCGCCGCTGGAGCTGCCAGGTGGCGGCCATGCGCTGGACGGCGTGCACGGCGTCCTGGGCGGGGGTGAGCGAGCGCGCCGTGTCGGGGATGCCGGCCCGGCGCCGGCGCAGCAGTTCACTGGTCCAGGGCCCGGGGAGGGTGAGGGTCCATTCGACCGGGAAGCTGGCCTCGCTGGAGGCGAGCCAGATACCGCCGGCCTGCTGACAGTTGGCGGTGCGGCCGAGCTGGGGCACGAACTGGCGGCCCACACCGACGGAGCGGTCGCCGGCCTTCTCGATGACCATCGGCTGCACCACCCAGGCCAGCGGCCGCTGGGCGGTGCGTTCGATGTGCTGGGCGAGGGACCGGCGTACGGGGGTCCAGTCCCACGGGGACTTGCTGATGAACTGCTGGAGGCTCTGTTCGACGGAACTGGCGCCGGTCCCGGCGAGGTTGCGGATCGTTTTCTTCCCGTTGGTCCGCACGAGTCCGTTGAGATAAACGCGGGCCCAGTTTCGCTGGTCCCGCCGGGGTAATGACTCGAAGAACAATGAAATCAGGACATCGATCAACTCGGAGATTTCCTGTGCGGAATCCTCCGGCAGGACTACGCGAGCCATCTGGGCCTCCCCCGCGACCAGCTAGATCCAATACCCTACTTGACCGCGCAGAACGGCCGTAGGCCAGGGCGGCTACTTCCTGAGGTCGCCGGCAGTTGCGAGCCGCTCTTCCTCTACCACGAGTGGGATCGGGATCTGGTTCGCCGCATAGTAGAGCGCGATCAGGAAGTGTGCGACGAGAGTGAGCGGTGCGGAGAAAAAGGACAGGAGCACCGTCATGGGGTACGCGACCGCCCCCAGGCCGAACCGCATTCGGGTCGCCCGGGCACCTTCTTTGTCCACCCGTTCGTGGAAGAGGTGGCCGACCCGCGTGACGTACCACCAGAAGGCGAGGAAGGCCAGGGCGTAGGCCACGGTGACCGAACTGTAGAGGATCGCCGCCGCGTTGGCCGATCCGCCTTCCTCCATGAGGTGTTCGGCGAGCACGGTGGTGGTGTACGGGATCACCGACACCACCATCAGCACCAGGAGATTCAGGAACAACAGCGGACGGTCGACCCGCTTGAGGTGACTGAAGATGGTGTGGTGGTTCACCCACATCACGCCGATGATGAGGAAGCTCACCACATAGGCGGCGTAATGGGGCCACTGCTCCCACACCCCGCTCCAGAACTCCGATCCCGTTTCTTTCGGAACTTTGAGTTCCAGAACAAGAATGGTGATGACGATGGCGAACACGCCGTCACTGAATGCCTCGACGCGACCGGTTTCGCGTTCCATTGACTCCCCTTTGTCACTCGTTCCGCGCATGCGGGGAGAGCGCTGCCCCCGCCCTCCCCGCACACGCTACCCAGTTCTCGGGGTTCAGCTGCCGAACCCGGCGGTCTGACGCCAGATCCGGCCATCGCGGACCACAAGTGTCCCGAACGCGTGCTCCGGCTGACCGTTCAGGTTCATGATCGCGCGGTAGAAGATCGTGTCCTCGGTCTCGATGTACTCCTGGAGTTCGACCAGCGTGGGCTTGACCGAGAGGTAGCCGGTGAACGTCTCGCGAACGGCCTCGATGCCCACCGAAGCCCCCTCGAAGCGCACGAGCACCGCGTCGTCCGTGTAGTTCTTCATGACCGCCTCGATGTCGAGGGCGGCGAGCGCCTCCATCTGGCGGACGAAAACAGGGTGCAGCTTGGAGATGTCGTACGTGGCCATGTTCGACTCCACTCTGTGGGCTGGTGGTGGCTCAACTGGTGCTGGAACCGGCGGCCGCCGCCGGCGGCGGTGTGGCGAGCGGCAGCCGGACGACCATCCGGGTCTCCCCCGGACGGGAACGGGCCGCGATCGACCCGTGGTGGCGCTGGGTCACGATCCGGTAGCTCAGGTGCAGCCCCAGGCCCGTGCCCTTCCCCACGTCCTTGGTGGTGTAGAAGGGTTCGAAGATCCGCGGCAGGACGTCCTCGGGGATGCCGCGGCCGGTGTCGACGACCTCCACGACCATGCACACGCCCTCCGGCCGGGCGCGCAGGGTGAGGGTCCCGGCCCCCTCCATGGCCTCGGCCGCGTTGTCGACGAGGTTGGTCCACACCTGGTTCAACTCGCCCGGGTAGCCGGTCAGTTCCGGCAGGCCGGGCTCGTACTCACGTACCACGGTGATGCCGGAGAGCTTCGAGCGGAGCACGACCAGCGTGTTCTCCAGTCCGTCCGTCACCGGGAAGCGCTGTTCGGGGGCCCGGTCGAGATTGGCGTAATCGCGGGTGGCCGCGACCAGCTGGGAGATGCGCGGACCCGCGGCCCGCAGCTCGGCGGCCAGGGAGCGGATCTCCAGCAGCGCCGCCAGGTGGTCCAGGGCGGCGGGCAGGGCCGGCTCCCCGATCCCCTCCAGCCGCTCCTGCAGCCAGCCCAGCTCCAGGCCGAGGTCCGAGACGCCCGAGCCGAGGAGCCCCGGCCGCTCGCTGCCCGCCTCCTCGGCCCAGTCGGCGATCTCCTCCTCGGCGTCCGCCTGCGCCAGCGGGTCGGAGGTCTGCGGCGGCGGCAGCTTGTCCAGCTCGTCGGTGAGCCGGTCCAGCAAGGAGCGTTCGGCCCCCGAGGCGGCCGCGCCCCAGGCGTGCGCGGTGCGGGTCAGCCGCTCCAGGGCGGGGGCGAGCTCCTGGGCCGCGCGCGCCACCGCGGCCGCCGGGTTGTTCAGCTCGTGTGCGAGGCCCGCCGCGAGCGTGCCCAGCGCCTCGACGGTGGCCCGCTTGCGGGCCTGCACCTCGGAGGACTTGATCCGCCAGGCCAGTACGGGCAGCAGGACGGCCGCCACGCCGTGGCAGCGGGTCAGCATCTCGAAGAACACCGGCTTCGGGTAGCCGACGACCGTGGTCGCGGGTCCGGACGCGGACGCGGTGGCCACGTAGGAGCCGTCCGTCAGCAGCGGCAGCTCCCCGGTGAAGCGGTGCGCGGCGGAGGGCTTGCCGTCGTGTTCCTCGGCAGCGGCGCTCTCCTCCTCGGTGGAGTGCCGGGTGAGCACCTCCTCCCGGCCGTCGATGACCTTGGTGACGACGAGGCCGCCGGAGAGCAGCACGTGGAAGCAGGTGGCCTCGTCCCCGTCGCGGAAGAGCACCTCGCCGTCGGACAGCACCCGGGGTTCGGTGACCGAGACCAGCCAGTCCAGTTGCTCCTCGGTGAGACCGGCGAAGATCTCCAGCTCGCGCAGGGCAGACCGCAACTCCGGGCCGCTCATGCCGTACTCCCCTCTGCCCGCGTACGGGCGGACAGCCGCAAGGTGACGATCAGGGCCAGCGCGCACACCCCGGCGACGACGGCCATGAAGCCGACCGAGGTGCGGTGCAGGCCGTGGATGTTGGTCAGCATTCCGGCGAGCACCGACGGGACGCTCATGGCGAGGTATGCGAACACGTAGACGGCGGCGGTGAGTTCGCCCCGGTGCTCGGGTTCCGCGAGTGTGCTGAGGGCGCGGAACGAGCCGAGGAAGGCGGCGCCCCAGCCGCTGCCCAGCACGGCCGTGGCGATGAGGAAGACGGGTGCTGAGCCCAGCCCGAGGGCCAGCAGTACCAGCGCCAGGCCGGCCAGCAGCCCCAGCAGCCCGATGACCGCGGTGCGCAGCGCCTCGGTGCGGCCGAGCAGCAGCTGCGCGCCGGTCGCGGCGCCCGCGAGCAGGGCGACGGTGGCCCCGCCGACCAGGTAGTTGGTGCTGCGGAGCAGGGACAGGGCCAGGTGCGGGCCGAGCGAGAGGTAGAAGCCGCCGACCGACCAGACGGCGACGATGGTGAGCACCAGGACGGCGAACCGGCCGCCCGCGCCCGGCGGTATCCGGATGCGGCGCGGGACGATCCGGAAGCGGCCACCTTGCAACCCCGGTGCGCTCTCGCCCATCCGGACCACCCCGACCAGCGTGAGCGCGAAGGCCCCGACGAGCAGGGCGTAGCTCAGTACGGTCGGGGCGGGCCCGTACTGGACGAGGAGCCCCGCGCCGAGCCCGCCGAGCCCGATGCCCACGGTGGGGCCCGCGCTGTTGACCTGGGCGCCGAGTGCGGGTTTGGAGCGCGGGGTCAACTCCAGCAGGGCCGCGCCCATCGCCCCGGTGGCGAGGCCGACCGCCAGCCCCTGTACGGCGCGGGCGGCCAGCAGCAGGCCGAGCCCCTGGGCCCCGGCGAACAGGCCCATGGACACGATCGCGAGGACCAGTGAGGCGGCCAGCACGGGCCGCCGTCCGAGGGTGTCGGACAGCGACCCGAACAGCAGCAGCCCGGCCAGCACGGTGACGGCGTACAGGGCGAAGACCACGGTGATGGTGCCCGACGACAGGCCCCACTTCTGCTGGTAGAGCACGTAGAGGGCGGAGGGCACGGAGGAGGAGAGCATGAGCAGGACGAGGACGGCGCCCACCACCCAGAAGCCGGAGCCTCTGGGCGCACCGGCCTGCGGGCCGGCCGGTTGCACGATGTCCCCCGTGGTGGTCTTGGTCGGTTCGGCCACTCTCGTCAACTCCCCCGTGGTGGGCGGTGATCAGGCGTGCGCCTGGGCCCTCGCCAGTGCGCGGGCGGTCAGGACCCCCGCGAGGTGGCCGAGGTACTCGGCCGAGGTGCCCCGGCCCGGGACGAACAGCTCCCGGGGTTCGGCGCGGAAGGCCGCGAGCACGTTGTCCGTGGTGTACGGGCCCGCGCCCAGCCGGTCCTCGACCCCGCGCAGGCGCAGGGCACGGGCGGTGGCTCCGGTCACCGCGATGCGGGGACCGTCGGTGGTGATGCGTACGGCGCTCGCGCACAGCGGGTAGCGGGTGGCGCGGTCGGCGCTCTTCTCGAAGGCGCCCGCCGGTCCCCCGGGCGGCACCAGCAGGGCCGTGATCACGGTCTCCGCCGGAACTCCGGAGGCGGCGAGTTCCTCGGCAGTGACCGTGGAGCGCCCGTGGCGGCCGGCCAGTTCGGCCTCCGCGCCGGCGGCGATGGCCGCGACCGGCAGGTCGGTGGCCCGGCCGGTGGCGGCCAGGTTCCCCCCGGTGGTGCCGAGGTTGCGGACCTGGGGGTCGCCGTTGGCGCGGGCCGCGGCGGCGATCTCCGGGGCCCGTTCCAGCACCAGCGGGTGCGCCGCGAGTTCGGCGAGCGTGGTCAGCGCCCCGATCCGCAGCGTCCCGTCCGGGGCGGTTTCGACGCCGCGCAGTTCCTCCAGGTGCCGTACGTCGACCAGCAGGCGGGCCCGGGCGGCGCCGGTGCGCAGGTCGGGCAGCAGGCTCTGGCCGCCGGCCAGGGCCCGGGCGCCGGGCGTGCCGGCGAGGAGGGTGAGCGCCTCTTCGAGGCCGACGGGCCGTACGTAGTCGAACTCGGTGAGGATCACTGGGCTTCCCCTCTCAGGTGGCGCCAGACCTTCTCGGGGGTGAGGGGCATGTCGATGTGCCGGACGCCCAGGTCGCCGAGGGCGTCCACGACGGCGTTGACGACGGCGGCGGCGGGCGGCACGGTGGCGATCTCGCCGGCCCCCTTCGCGCCGAGCGGGTTGTGCGGGCTGGGCGTGGTCGTCTTGTCCAGGGTGAAGAAGGGCACGTCGGCTGCGCGCGGCAGGGCGTAGTGGTTCAGGTCGGAGCTGATGAGCAGCCCGTCCTCGTCGTATTCGGCGGCTTCCATGAGGGCCTGGCCGAGGCCGTGCACGATGCTGCCCTCGATCTGACCGCGGACGATCTTCGGGTTGCCGATGTTGCCCGCGTCGTCCACGGCGGTGTAGGCCACCACCTCGGTCTCGCCGGTCAGTTCGTCGATCTCGACCACCGCGACGTGCGTCCCGAACGGATAGTTGAAGTCCGGCGGGTCGAAGTGGGTGGTCTCGTCCAAGGCGGGTTCGATCTCGGGAGGCAGTCCCCAGCCGTACCACATGGCCATCGCCAGCTCGGCGAAGGTCTTCGCGTTCTCCTCGTTGCCCTCTTCGTGGACGCCTCCGCCCTCGTAGACGACCTTGTCCTCGGGAACGCCCAGGAAGACGGCGCCCGCCTTGACGAGCTTCGCCTTGAGTTTGCGGGCGGTGAGGGCGACGGCCGGCGCGGCCATGCTGTAGGAGCGCGAGCCGTAGGTGCCCTGCCCGTACGGGGCCTTTTGCGTGTCCCCCTCCAGGACCTGGACCTGCGCCGGGTCGATGCCGAGTTCGTCGGCGGCGACCTGCGCGAAGACGGTGGCGTGGCTCTGGCCGGTGGAGGCGGAGCCGACGGTCACGGTGACCTCGCCGGTCGGGTGGACGCGGATGTTCGCGCTCTCCCAGGTGCCGCCGAGCATGCCTTCCTTCGACATCCGGGTGGAGGGGCCCACGCCGCAGATGGCGACGTAGGAGGCGATGCCCACGCCGAGCCGCTTGCCACGGGTCCGGGCCTCCGTCTTGCGGGCGGGCATGTCGGCGTAGCCGGACAGCTCGATGGCCCGGTCGAAGTTCAGCCGGTAGTCACCGGAGTCGTACGTCCAGCCGAGGCCGTTGTCGTACGGGAACTTCTCCTTCGGCACGAGGTTCTTGCGCCGCACGGCCGCCGGGTCCATGCCGATCTCGAAGGCGTACCGGTCGACGAGGCGCTCCATCAGGAACGCGGCCTCGGCGCGCCCGCTGCCGCGCTGGGCGCCGAGCGAGACGGTGTTGGTGAAGGCGGCGTAGACCTCGCAGAAGGCGGCGGGAATGTCGTACATGCCGCTGATGGAGCGTCCCATCAGCGCGGTGGCGACGCCGGGGCCGATGGTGGAGGGGTAGGCGCCCAGGTTGGCGTAGCTGGTGGCGCGCACGGCGGTGATGCGGCCGTCGCGGGTGCCCGCGAGGGTGACGTGCTGGCGGTGGTCGCGGCCCTGGACGGTGGAGTTCATCAGGCCGGTGCGGGTGTCCACCCACTTCACCGGCCGGCCGAGCGCCTTGGAGAGCAGCAGGACCAGCGCCATGTCGGGGTAGAGGTAGCCCTTGGTGCCGAAGCTCCCGCCCACGGTCGGGGCGATCACGCGCAGCTTGTTGAAGGGGATGCCGAGGACCAGCGCGGCGAGCAGGAACCGGTGGTTGTGCGGACCCTGGGTGGAGGCGTACAGGGTGTACTCGTCGGTCGCGGCGTTGTAGTCGCCGACCGCGCCCCGGGGCTCGATGGGGCTGTTGATGGTGCGCTGGTTGACGAGGTCGAGCTCGACGGTGACTTCGGCCTCGGCGATGGCCGCGTCGGTGCGGTCCTTGTCGCCGCAGGTCCAGTACGCGTTCAGGTTGCCGGGGACGGCCTCGTGCAATTGGGGCGCACCCTCGGCGAGGGCCTCGTCGGCGCGGGTGACCACGGGCAGCGGCTCGTACTCGACGGTGATGGCGGCGAGGGCCGCGGCGGCCTGGCGCGGGGTCTCGGCGACGACCACGGCGATCGGGTCGCCGACGTGCCGGACGCTGTCGCCGGTCAGGACCGGGCGGGCGCCGGGAAGTCCGTAGGGGTGGGGCGGAAAGTGGCTCTCGACCCCGCCGGGTATCCAGATGCAGGGCAGGGGCATGACATCAGTGAAGTCGGCCGCGGTGGCCACTTTCAGCACGCCGGGCAGCTCCTGCGCGGCCTTGGTGTCGATGGACAGGATCCTCGCGTGGGCGACCGGACTGCCGAGGATGGCCATGTGCGCGGTGCCCGGCAGGTCGATGTCCGCGACGTACGTGGCCTCGCCGCGCAGCAGCTGCGGATCCTCGCGGATGTCCAGCGGCTGTCCCAGCACTCCGTTGCCCTGGAGAGCGCTCTCCCCCGTTACGGCGGTCATGGCCTCACACCTCCTGTCCGGGCGCGGTGGCGGCGCTTTCCCCGGCGCGGGCGGCGGAGCAGGCGCGCTGCACTCCGCGTACGACGCTGTGGTAACCGGTGCAGCGGCACAGGTTGCCGGTGAGCCACTCGCGGATCTCGGGCTCGGTGGGCGCCTCACGGCCTGCGGTGTTGTCCACGAGTTCCCCGAGGGCCATGACCATGCCGGGGGTGCAGAAGCCGCACTGGGTGCCGTGCTCTTCGCGCAGGGCCTCCTGGAGGCCGGTGAGTTCACCCCCGAGGGTGGTGACGCCCTCGATGGTGGTGACCCGGGAGCCGGCGGCCGATGCGGTGAGGACCAGGCAGCTCTTGACGGACCTGCCGTCGATGCGGACGACGCAGGTGCCGCACTGGCCAGTGTCGCAGCCGACCTTGGTGCCGGTCAGACCCAGGCCGTCACGGAGCCGTTCCACGAGCAGTTCGTTCGGCGGGGCCGAGAACTGCTCGGGTCTTCCGTTCACGTTCAGTGAGAGATCCATGCGAGCGCCTGCGCTTCCGTGAGCGGCCGGTTGAAGAGGGGTCCGCCGGGCTGCTGGAGAATTCCTCCGGAGTGCAGCGGACCGGTGTCGACGGGGGCGAATCCCAGGTCCGAGATGATTCCCGCGACGATTTCCTTCGCTTTTCCGTCGTCTCCCGCCGTGAAATGGGCCAGTCGTTCGCCCCCTGCGGTACCGGCCACGGCGAGGGTTTCGAAATGCATCGTGTTCAGGGATTTCACGACCCGGGCGCCGGGGTACCACTCGGCGACCATGTCGCTGGAGCCGCGTCCGCCGAGATCGGCGGGGGTCCCGGGGCCGCCGAACGCGTTGGTCGCGTCCACCAGGACCTTGTCCTGCACCACGTGCGGCGGCAGCAGCCCCCGCACGTGGTCGAACGGCACCATCAGCACCACGAGGTCGGCCCGGCCCGCGGCCTCGGCGGGCCCGGCCGCCGAGGCCGCGGCGCCGAGTTCGGCCAACAGCGGGGCCAGGGTCCGGGGCCCGCGGGCGTTGGCGAGCACGACCTCGTGGCCGGCGGCGACCAGGATCCGTGCGAGTACCGTGCCGATCCGCCCGGCGCCGATGATGCCTGTCCGCATTGACGCTCCTCAGTCCATGCCGATCCAGACCGACTTGGTCTGGGTGTAGCTTTCGAGGGATTCGGGCCCGCACTCACGGCCGTAACCGGAGGCCTTGTAGCCGCCGTAGGGCACGGAGGGGTCGTACTGGTTGTAGCAGTTGACCCAGACGGTGCCCGCCTTGATCTGCGAGGCGACCCGGTGGGCGCGCCGCAGGTCCTTGGTGTGCACCCCGGCGGCGAGGCCGTAAGCGCTGTCGTTGGCGATGCGTACGGCGTCCTCCTCGGTGTCGAAGGGAATGATCGACAGGACCGGGCCGAAGATCTCCTCCTGGGCGATCCGCATCCCGTTGTCGACGCCGGTGAAGACGGTCGGCAGGAAGTACAGGCCGCCCGACAGGCCCGGGCCGGCGCCCTCGGGGGTCCATCCGGTGCCGCCGGTCCGCAGGACGGCGCCTTCCTTCTCGCCGATCTCGATGTACGAGCTGACCTTGTCGAACTGGCCGCGGTGGGCCAGCGGCCCGAACAGGGTGGCCGGGTCGCGGGGGTCTCCGGGCTTGAGGGCGGCGGCCCGCCGTACCAGCCGTTCGACCAGTTCGTCGTGGACGGGGCGCTGGAGCAGCAGCCGGGAGCCGGCGGTGCAGATCTCGCCCTTGTTGTAGTAGATGCCGAAGAAGGCCAGTTCCTCGGCGGCGTCGAGGTCGGCGTCGGCGAAGACGATGTTGGCGGACTTGCCGCCCAGTTCCATCGTGACCTTCTTGAGCGTGCCGGCCGACTTGCGGATGATGGCCTGGCCGACGGCGGTGGAGCCGGTGAACGCGATCTTGTCGATGCCGGGGTGGTCGGTGAGGGTCTCCCCCAGTTCCACGCCCGGTCCGGTGATGACGTTCAGCACCCCGTCCGGGATCTCCGCCTCCTGGAACAGCTCGGCGATCTTGAGTGCGGTGAGCGGGGTGGCCGGGGACGGCTTGTGGACGACCGTGTTGCCCGCGGCGAGGGCCGGGGCGATCTTGGTCATCGACAGCAGCAGCGGGAAGTTGAAGGGGGTGATGGCGCACACCACCCCCAGCGGTTCGCGCAGGGTGTAGGCGAGCTGGCCGCCCGCCGGCGCCCTGGAGGAGCCGTCGACACGGGTGACCGCGCCCGCGTAGTAGTGCATGAGCTGGGCGGCCATGGGGGCGTCGACGGTGCTGGAGAAGGCGAACGGTTTGCCCATGTCCACCGTCTCCAGCAGGGCGATCTCCTCGAGGTCCCGCTCGATGAGCTCCCCGACCCGGTTCAGCCGCAGCGCCCGTTCCTGGGCGGACAGTCTGCTCCAGGGGCCCTCCTCGTACGCCGCCCGGGCGGCGGCCACGGCCGCGTCCGCGTCGGCGGCAGTGGCCTGGGCCACCGGCACGATCTCCCGCCCGTCCACGGGACTGACGTCCGGTTCGGTCCGGCCGTCCTGGGACGGGACCCATCTGCCGCCGATGAAGAGTTTCCCGGGGTTGGCGAGGGGCTGGCCGCTCAGCTCACGCTTGGTCATGGCTGCCTTCCGTGTCGGGGTGCGGGGGGCCTGTCAGCCCTTCGCGAGCTGCGCTAAGAAGGTCTCGGCGAGGGCCTTGGAGGAGTACGGGTTCTGGCCGGTGGTGAGCTTGCGGTCGACGACGACGTGGGAGTCCCAGATCGCCTCGGCCTTCTCGTAGCGGGCGCCGAGGCGGGTGAGTTCGGCCTCCAGGATCAGCGGGAGCCGGCCGGCCATGTTGGTGACGAGCTCCTCGCTGTGCGAGAAGGCCGTCATCCGGTAGCCCTCGAACGGCCAGCGGCCCTCTCCGTCGCGCAGCGCGAGGAGCGAGGTGTGGCCGTGGCAGACGGTGGCCAGCGGCTTGTCCTGGGCGATGGCCCATCGCAGGATCTGGGCCAGCTCGTCGGACTTGGGCAGGTCCCCGATGGCGCCGTGGCCGCCGCTGACGTAGATCCCGTCGTAGTCGGCGATGTCCTTCTCACCGAGGGCTTCGAGCGCGATCGGGTTCTTGAGCTGCGGGGTGTTCTCGATGACCCGTACGTATTCCGCCGCGTTGGCGGCGTCCTCGTCGGGGGAGCCCGCCGGGCGGACCCACTGGAGGAACTGCGGGTCGATGCTGGTCTGGTCGACCGTCGGGGCCTGGCCGCCGATCGTCGCCACGTCGACGGTGTGGCCGGCGGCGCGGAAGAGGGTGTAGGGCACGACGAATTCCTCGGCCCAGAATCCCGAGGGGTGCTGTTCCCCGTCGAGCAGATGGAGCGTGGCCTTTGCCGTCATGACGACGAGGATCTTCATGACTGATCTCCTTGTTCTGGAATCGCTGCCGATTCAACACGGCCCCCGCGGGGGGCGTAAGGGGGGAGCGTCAGGCGCGTGATACTTCGTCACGTGCGTCCAGCGCCGAGATGATGGTGCGGAATTCACCGACCAGGGGGTGGTCGGGATGGGCTTCTGCGAATATGCGCTCGCCGTACAAGGCGGCCATTTCCGGTACGTACGGAAGGATTCCGGCCAGGGGTGCGCCGTAGACCTCCTCGGCGCGCCGGCGGGCGTCCACCCGGTCGATGCCCTCAGGGGCCATGCTCAGGACGAGGGCCCGGCGGCAGGCCAGGCGCCCGGCGAGGGAGACGGTCTCCTCGACCCCCGAGAGGTCGACGCGGTCGGCGCGCGCCAGGATCACCACCACGTCGGCGCTGGCCATGGCCGTCACCGACTCGTTGTTGAGTCCGGCGTGGGTGTCGAGCAGTAGCACGTCGAGGGCGTAGTGCTCGGCGAGCCGGTCGAAGCCCTCGGGCAGCAGCCCCACGTCGTAGCCGGTGGACATGAGCTCGCGCAGGGCCGCCGTCCCGGTCCGGGCCGGTACCACGTACAGCCCCGGTACGCCGGTCTGCCGGGCGGCGGCCTCGATCTCGCAGCGGCCGAGGAGGTAGTCGGCCAGGGAGGCGCCGGGCGCGAGCCGGAACAGCAGGTCCAGGGTGGGCGACTGGATGTCGGTGTCGACCACCCCCACCCGGCTCCCCCCGGCCGCGATCAGCAGCGCGAGGTTCGCCAGTACCGATGACTTCCCGGTACCGCCGCGGTGTGAGTGCACCACGATGGTGCGGGTCATCAGGCCGCCGCCATTCGGTCCGCGTGCGGCCCCCGCGCCGCACGTGGCCGGTGCAGGGCCAGCATGGTGACGTCGTCGTGCTGTTCGGCGCTGCCGGTGTGCTCGCGCACCGCCAGGTCGATCCGGTCGACGACGTCCTTGCCGCTCGCCGGGGGCCCGCCGAGCAGTTCCAGCATCCGCTCGTCGCCGAGGAAGGTTCCGTCCGAGCAGCGGGCCTCGGGTACCCCGTCCGTGAACACGAAGAGGGTGTCGCCCGGGTTCAGCTGGGCGTAGCCGAGGGTGTAGACGCAGTCGGGCAGTACGCCGACGGCCGGTCCGGTGACGTCGAGCGGTACGGGCACGTCGCCGGAGCCGGACAGCAGCAGGGGCGGGTTGTGGCCGCCGTTGATGTAGACGAGGCTTCCGGTGAGCGGGTCGAGCACGCCGAAGAACAGGGTGGCGAAGTAGCCCTGCCGCAGGTGGTTGCGGGTGAGGTAGCCGTTGGTGGCGGTGACCGCGTTGAGCAGCGGGGTCGCCCCGACGACTGGGGTGCGGCGGCTGCCGCCCGTGCGGCCCGCCGCCATCAGGTGCTGCAGGCCGCTGTTCTCGGCGGTGTGCCGCAGCAGCGAGCGGATGAGGGCCATGAACAGGGCCGCTCCGACGCCCTTGTCGCAGACGTCGGCGACGACCACCGCGAGCCGACGGCCCCGGGACATCTCGAAGACGTCGTAGAAGTCCCCGGCGACCTGCCGTGCGGGCCGGAAGCGTACGTCGATCTCCCAGCCCGTCGGGACGGGCAGCGATTCGGGCAGGAAGCCGGCCTGGATCTCCCGGCCGATCTCCAGCTCCTTCTCGTAACCCATCAGTTCGGCGCGGGCGTCCGCCTCGCGCAGGGTGCGGCCGAGCCCGGCCCGCTCGGAGCAGCTGTGCAGCCGGGCGCCGACCAGGGCCGGCAGGAACGGCGGTACGAGGTAGTCGTGGCCGAGCCGCACGTGGTGTTGCAGTGCGGCGAATTCGGTCACCGTCCAGACGACCACGATCGGGGCCCCGGCCCAGCGGCGCAGCCGGCGTACGGCTGACCGGATGCTTTCGCCGTCGGCCTCGGCCGGGGCGAGCAGGACGTCCGCGACGGGCAGCACTTCCAGTGGGCCGCGCAGCAGTTCCCCGAGGGTGCGGGGGACGAGTTCCGCGTCCATCAGCCTGAGCGCGTCGAGCAGCTCGGGCGTGGGAGGCGGGTACTCGTCGAGGATGATCACGGTCGTGGAGGGCATGGGTCCGTCCCCTCAGCCTTCACAGTCAGCGTGCTGGTGTTCCGGCCGTCCATGCGCGCGTAGCTGTATTCGTCCACGCTGGTGAGTGCCAGGTGGATGCCGAGCCCGCCGACCCGCCGCCGCTGCGGTGGTACCCCGGTGGCGGGGGGCAGGCAGCCCTCGACGGGGTCGAAGGGGGGTGCGGTGTCCTCCAGGACGATCCGCACTCCGCCGGGGCCGGAGCGGCCGCGGACGGTGATGCGTCCGCAACCGCCCCGGTACCCGTGCATGATGATGTTCGTGGCCAGCTCGTCCACGGCCAGCCGGATCCGGTACGTCGCCTGCTTGCCCAGGCCCGCCCGGCCGGCCAGCCGCAGGACGAACGCGGCGATCTCGCCCAGCGCCCCGATCTTCGCGGGCACGTCCAGTACGGAGGGTTTGCTCGCCGGCTCGACCATGTCGCCCACGGCCGTCAGTCGTCGGAGAGCTGGATGCTCCGGTCCAGTCCGGCGGTGCGGATGGTCCGGGAGACGGGCTCGATGGCGCCGACCACCTTGATGGTGACGTGGTCGGCCACCTTCTGCTGGGCGAAGACCAGGGAGCGCAGTCCGGCGCTGGCCATGTAGCCGACGCCGGCCATCCGGATCTCGACGGTGCTGGTGCCGTGGCCCGCGGCCTTCTCGATGGTCTGGTGGAAGTCCGGGGCCGTCTTGGCGTCCAGCTCGCCCTCCAGTTCGATCACGGTGGTGTCACCCTCGATGCTCAGGGTCACGGAAAGCGGCATGACAGGTCTCCTTCGGTCAGAACGTCCCGGTCGTCCCGGGCTCGTTCGTACGGCCCACGAGGATCACGACGGAGCGGGGGCCGATCAGGTACTTGCCGGCGTTGTCCAGCTCCTGTTCCGCACCGGGGGTACGGATGTCGTACGGCGCCTCGGCCGAGGTGTCGGCGAACAGGTGCCAGGTCCGCCCGCCCGGCAGGGCGGGCAGCTCCAGGTCGTGCGACTCCCAGTGCGCGTTCATCGCCACGTACACCACGTCGTCGTCCCCGGTGCCACAGCGGGCCACCGCCAGCAGCCGGCTCTCCTGCGACCAGTCGGGCTGCCAGGCCCGCTCGCCGTGCCAGCTGATGTCGGGCAGCCCCAGGGAGTCCCGCATCTGTCCGGTGGGGTGGGAGGTGGAGCGCAGTTCCCGGTGGTGCTTGCGGAAGGCGATCATCTCCCGCGTGAAGCGCAGCAGTTCACTGTTCTGGTCGACCTGGTCCCAGTCGAACCAGGACAGCTCGTTGTCCTGGCAGTACGTGTTGTTGTTGCCCTGCTGGGTGCGCGCGACCTCGTCGCCGGACAGCAGCATCGGGATGCCCTGGCTGGTGAAGAGGATGGCCAGGGCGTTCTTCATCTGGCGCAGCCGCAGCGCGTTGATCTCCGGGTCGTCGGTGGGTCCTTCGGCCCCGCAGTTCCAGCTGGCGTTGTCGTTGCCGCCGTCGTTGTTGCCTTCGCCGTTGGCCTCGTTGTGCTTGTCGTTGTACGAGACCAGGTCGGCGAGGCTGAACCCGTCGTGCGCGGTCAGGAAGTTGACCGACGCCGACGTCCCGCGGCTGGAGTACAGGTCGGGCGAGCCCGCGACCCGGGTGGCGAGTTCCCCGGTGACGCCGGGGTCGCCCTTGAGGAAGCTGCGGACGGTGTCGCGGTACTTGCCGTTCCACTCGGCCCAGCGTCCGTAGGCCGGGAAGTTGCCGACCTCGTAGAGGCCGCCGGCGTCCCAGGCCTCGGCGATGAGCTTGGTGTGCCGCAGCACCGGGTCGAAGGCGAGCGACTCCAGCAGCGGCGGGTTGGGCAGCGGGGTGCCGTCGGCGGAGCGGCCGAGGATGGCCGCGAGGTCGAACCGGAAGCCGTCGATGTGGTAGTCGGCCACCCAGTGGCGCAGGCAGTCGAGCACGAAGTTGCGGACCACGGGGTGGTTGCAGTTGACGGTGTTGCCGGTGCCGCTGAAGTTGAAGTAGTACCCCTCGGGCGTGAGCATGTAGTACGTGGCGTTGTCGAGCCCCTTGAAGGAGATCGTCGGGCCCTGCTCGTTGCCCTCGGCGGTGTGGTTGAAGACGACGTCGAGGATGACCTCGATGCCGGCCGCGTGCAGGTCCTTGATCAGGGTGCGGAACTCGTCGCCCTGCATCCCGTAGCGTCCGGTGGCCGCGTAGCCGGCCTTGGGCGCGAAGAACGCGACCGTGTTGTAGCCCCAGTAGTCGTAGAGCTTTTCGCCGGTCTCCGGGTTGCTGCGCGGGTTGTCGCTCTCGTCGAACTCGAACACCGGCAGCAGCTCGATGCAGTTGATCCCGAGTTCCTTGAGGTACGGGATCTTCTCGCGCAGCCCCGCGAAGGTGCCGGGGGCGGTGACCCCCGAGGAGGGGTGGCGGGTGAAGCCGCGCACGTGGGTCTCGTAGACGACGAGGTCCTCTGCGGGGATCCGCAGCGGGGTGTCGTCGCCCCAGTCGAAGTCCTGGAGGCAGACCCGCGAGCGGTACTGGTAGCCGCGGCTTCGGTCCGGCTCCACGCCCCAGACGTCGCGGCCCGAGATCAGCCGCGCGTAGGGGTCGGAGAGGACCTGCCGGGCGTCGAAGCGGTGCCCGGTGACGGGGTCGTAGGGGCCGTCGGCCCGGTACCCGTACTCGATGTTCTCGTGGTCGAGGCCGAAGACCGTCATCGCGAAGACGGAGCCGGTGCGGAATTCCTCGGGGAACTCCAGCTCGGCCATCGGTTCGGCCTCGCCGCGCTTGTAGATGACCAGGGTCATGGAGGTGGCCTGGTCGGAGAAGACGGAGAAGCTGACCCCGCCGGGGACCACGTTGGCCCCGAAGGGGAACGGCTTGCCGGCGCGGACGCGGTACCCGCCCACCTCGTGGGTGGGGTAGGCGTCGACGCGCAGTACCTGTTCGGTCGTCGATTCGCTCATCGCGCGGCCCGGGCCTTCGCGTTGGCCGCCTCCGCCTCGCCGGCGGCGAAGAAGTCCAGGAAGCCGGTGGCCGACATGACGAACCGCACTTCCTCGCTCACCCCGTACAGCGTGACGGCGACCCCGGCGTGCTGGGCCTCGCGGTAGACGACCAGCAGGGTGCGCAGGCCGGCGCTGGAGACGTAGGTGACGGCGGTGAGGTCGATGCGCAGCGACCGGCCCTCGCGGACGAGCGGCAGCAGGGCCTGGAGCAGCTGCCCCGAGGTCTCGCTGTTGATCTCACCGGTGGCGACGAGTACCGTGCCGCCCTTGTTCCGGCGTTCTTTCACGTGAAGAGTCATTGTCTTCTTCCCCTCATGGTGGGGCGCCCCCCGTTGGGCATTACCTGGTGACCGGCCGCAGCCGGACCTTGACCTTGACCCGGCTCTGGACGTCGGGCAGCCGGACCGTGAGGCCCTTCGCGTCGAAGTCCGTCCACGGCTTCTCGTCGATCTCGACGGACGCGACCTCGACGGAGCCCGCGGGCAGGAGGTCGGGCGAGACGCGCAGGAGGCGGTCGGGCAGGTCGCTGGGGTCGGGCTGGAAGTGGAAGTCCATTTCCCGGCCGTTGATGAGCAGGTTGTTGTAGACGGCGGAGAGGTAGCACAGTTCCGCCGAGTGGTACATGGACATCGAGTGGCTGCCCTTGAGCCGCTCGGTGCCGAGCAGGTACGGCGTACCGCTGGCGAGCACGTTGAAGTAGACGGCTCCCTCGTCGTGGTCGAGGAAGAAGGTGTTGTAGAAGGACTCCGCCTGCCGGGCCTCGCGCAGGAAGTCGTCGCCGCCGACCGTGCCGTTGAGGATGAGGTAGGCGAGGATCGCCTGCTCCTGCTGCCACCACGCCTTGCGGTCGTGCCAGGCGAAGCGGTACGACTCCTCGTCGTCCTCCTTCACCCGCTCCACCACGTCGTACCAGCCGCCGCGCTGGCGGTCGCTGCCGACGGCCGGCATGATCTCGCCGATCTTGCGGGCGAGCTCCTCGTAGGCCGGCTTGGCCTTGAGGGAGTTCATCCGCATCAGGTTCCAGGCGATCTTGAGGTTGTGCCCGACCACGGCGCGGTTCTGCTGCCAGCTGTGCGTCGTGTCGTGCGACCAGTCGCGGTAGAAGCGTTCCTGGACGAAGGGGCTGTTCTTGTAGTCCGGGAACCTGTCCGCGATGGTGTCGAAGGTGTACTCCAGGAAGTCGGCGTACTTCTGGTCGCCGGTCGCCAGGTACAGGTTGATCAGGTACGCGGGCGCGTGGTCGCCGACCGAGTTCCAGTTCTTGCGCTCCGCGTTCTCGCCCAGCGACTCGTGGTCGGCGCTGAACAGGATGGGGTCGATGTGCGAGTAGTAGCCGCCCAGTTCCTCGTCCTTGAAGAACTTGTCGAACAGCCGGATGGTGGCGTCCGCGTCGTTCTTGATGCGTACGTCTCCGGTGACGCGGTACGTCTGGACGGGGCCGGCCAGGGCGTAGATCTGCTCGTACATCGGGATCGCGTCGTAGTCGTCGGAGAACTCCGAGGTGAACAGCTTGCGCTCGCTGTCCCCGTCGACGCGGATGCCGTGGTACCAGAAGACCACGTCCTCCTCGCTGTCCACGACCCGCATGTGCTTGCGCAGGTACTCGGTGCCGCGCTCGGCGACCTCCAGGTACTCGTCCTTGCCGGTCAGCAGGTAGGCCGAGGCCATGCCGTAGACCAGCCGGGAGATCGTGTCGGTCTCCTGGACGTGGCTGGCGGTCTTGTCGCCGCCGAGCCGGATCTCGGTGCGGTACTCGGTGAAGTCCACCGGCCCGTCACCGAACTGGGCCCGCTTGTAGAAGTCGGCCAGCGACTCGATCTGCTTGATCCACCAGCTGGGCTCCTCGAACCGGTAGTCCTCGGCGCCGCGGCCCAGGAAGACCAGTCGCTTGGCGTCGAAGCGCCCGCCGGGACCCGGGTAGTGCACGCCGTAGACGAACAGCAGCCGGCCCGGCGAAAGCATTTCGTCGATGTGTCCGGAGGCGTCGATGTACGGCTCGTCCAGGTTGCGGACCAGTTCGGCGCTCGGGTCCCCGGCCAGCGACACGTCGAACTCGCGGCCGTCGGAGGTCTTGAGCCGCAGCAGCCGGCCGTGGGAGTCGAAGCGGACGACGTAGCCCGCGATCGTGTCGGAGAAGGAGAAACTCACGGCGTCAGCCATGTTTCACACACCGTCCTTGTCGTGAGAGCTGTCGTCCTCGTATCCCTGGCTGACCTCGACGATCACCCCGTCGGGATCGCGGACCCACACGGTCCGCCACCCGCAGATGAAGTCGTCGAAGTCCAGCGGGCCCAGGGTCACTTCCGCCGCGTCGCCCAGATCGGCCAGGAACGCGTCCACGCTGTCGGTCTGGAAGGCCAGGTGGCGCATCCGGCCCGGCGTCTGGGGCCCGTCCCCCTCGGCCTGCGCCGTCGCGGGCCCCGGCGCCGGGCGGCCCTGTCCGGGGCCGGCCGCGAAGAGCTCCAGGTACGCGTCCCCCTTGCGCAGGAACACGATCTGCGACTCGCCGAGGTCGACCACCCTGGCCCGGGCGAAGCCGAAGTAGCGGGTGTAGAACTCCTCGGTGGTCTTCTGGTCGGTGCAGTTCAGGCCCACGTGCGACCAGACCATCCCGGCCATCAGGCCGCCCCCCGGCCCCGCCCGGCCGCCATCAGCTCGATGAGCCGGCGGGCGAAGAGGTGGTGGTGGGCCCCGGTGCGGCCGGTGACGAGGTCACCGTCGACCACCACGTCCTCGTTGACGTACTCGGCGCCCATGTTCCGGACGTCGCCGATGAGGTTGTTGTGGCAGACCACCTTGCGGCCGCGGATCTTCTCGGGGATCGAGGCGGCCAGCCACATGCCGTGGCAGATGATCCCCTTGAGGACCGTCGGTTCCTCGAACGCCCGGCGCAGCAGCTCCGTGGCGGGCGCCAGCACGTCCACGTCCTCGGTGTAGCGCAGCCGGTCGGCCACCATGCCCGAGGGCACGATGATCGCCGCGTACCGGCGCAGCTCCTCGTCGCTCAGCCCCTCCAGGGACTTGTCGGCGGTGAAGGGCGCCCGGTACTCGTGCCCGGTGAAGGTGATGGAGTCGTTGCCCCACAGCCGGGTCAGGAAGTCGACCTCGGCGCCTTCCTCGGCGAACCGGCGCTGGTAGTAGGAGATCTCGGGCTCGTAGAAGTCGCTCTCGACCAGGACCGCGATCCGGGTCCCGGACAGCGCGCCCTCGCGCAGTACGGCGTCAGGCACGGGAGGTCCCCCTCAGGAAGTCCGCCGCGCGCTCGGCGATCATCGCGATGGCGGTGTGGCAGTTGCCCGACGGGACGGCGGGCATCACGCTGGCGTCGACGACGCGCAGGTTGCGTACGCCGTGCACCCGCAGCTCCGGGTCGACGACGGACAGGTCGTCGATGCCCATGCGGCAGGAACCGGCCTGGTGGTGGTAGCTCTCCGACTTCTGCTTCACGAAGGTCCGCAGCTCGTCGTCGCCCGCGTGGCCCGGCCCGGGCTGGAGCTCCTGCTTGTACCAGGGCGAGAACGCGGAGGTCGCGAACAGCTCCCGGGCGAGCTTGACGCCCTGCACCATGCGCTCCAGGTCCCACCGGTCGCCCAGGTAGTTCGGGTTGATCAGCGGGTGGGCCAGCGGGTCGGTGCTCGCGAGCCTGATCCAGCCGCGCGAGACGGGCCGGACGACGCCGGGCAGGATGCTCACCGTGTTGGGGTGGTTTTTGCCGACGATCACGTCGAACGGCACGTGCACGAAGGCGATCTGCAGGTCCGGGGCGGGCAGGCCGGGCCGGGAGGACAGGAACAGAGCGCTCTCCGACAGGTTCTGCGCCGGTGGCGGCAGTTCCTGGGTGACCTCCGCCATCAGCCCGGTCAGCACGTGGTTGTGGAAGTTCTCGCCGACGCCGGGCAGGGCCGCGGTGACCCCGATGCCGTGTTCGCGCAGCTGCTCGGGGTGGCCGATGCCGGAGAGCAGCAGCAGCTTCGGGGACTCGATCGCCCCGGCGGCCACGATCACCTCCCGGCGGGCCCGTACGGTGTGCGGGCCGGGCTCGGCCTCGGCGCTGTGCCCGTCGCCCACCACGCGGCCCGGGATCGGGGCGGGCGGTGCGAGCTGGACGTACTCGACTCCCGTGCAAGTGTCGCCGTCGAAGAGCAGCCGGGTGCTCTGCGCGCTGGTGCGCAGGGTCAGGTTGGCCCGCTCCAGCGCCGGCTCCAGGTAGGCGGCGAGCGCGCCCTGGCGGCGGCCGTCCGCGACGTCGATGTGGTGCCAGCCGGTGCCGAAGAGGCCGCGCCGGGGCCCGTCCGTGTTGAAGTCGGCGATCTCCTGGTGGCCGAGTTCGACGGCCGCGTCGATGAAGGCGCGGGAGACCGGGTTCGGGCCGTGCTGCCCGGCGTTGGTGATGCGCTGCGGGCCACGGGTGCCGGTGGTGGGCGCCGTGGCGTCCTCCTGGCCCTCCAGGAGGGCGAAGTAGGGCAGTACGTCCTCGTAGGACCAGCCCGCGGCGCCCTGGTAGGCCCAGTTGTCGAAGTCCGAGGCGTGGCCCCGGATGTGCATCATGATGTAGAGGTTGCTGCTGCCGCCCGGGGCCTTGCCGCGCGGTTCGTACGTACGGCGGCCGTCGAGCCCCGGCTGCGGGACGCTGGTGTAGCCCCAGTCGACGGGTCCGCCCAGCAGCTTGTACCAGGAGGACGGGTCGTCCACCTCGGGCGGGATGCGGTCGCCGCCGGCCTCCAGGACGAGGACGGAGACGTCCGGGTCCTCGGAGAGCCGGTTCGCCAGGACACTGCCGGCGGTACCGGATCCCACGATGATGTAGTCGTACTCATCTCTCGCCATCACGCCCGCCCCTCAGCCCTGGCCGAGCACCTGGAAGGGCACGGTGTCGTGGTAGTTCGCCATGTAGACGATCTTTCCGTCCACGATCCGGAAGAAGTTCATGACCTCGGCCTCGATGGCCTCGCCGGAGGCGCTGACGGCGGTGAGGTGGGAGACGGCCGCGGCCTTCTCCCCGTCGACGAGGAAGTGCACGGGCTCGTTCCGGAAGACCCGGTACATGGTCCCCATGCCCTTCATCATCGAGCGCAGGACCTCCAGGCCCTCGATGTGTCCGGCCAGCTGCTCGTCCATGACCTGGTCGTCGGCGAACAGGTCGCACCAGCTGTCCCAGTCCCCGGCATTGGCGTACTCGTAGTACTTGCGCAGAATCTCTCGTGCGTCCGACGCGCTCATCGCACTCATCCCCCTATCGGTCCCTGCGGGTTCCGTCCGGCGCGAAGGGCGCCCAGAACTGGCTGAAGGCGGTCGCCGTGTCGCCGAAGAGGCCGTCGCGGCCCTCGACGATCCGCCCGTCCCGCCACCGCATGAAGTGGAAGACCGGGTAGTCCATCCGCTCGTACGGGGACGCGCTCGCCTCGTCCGCGCCGTCGCGCACGGCGACGTTGCGGCACACGTCGGCGCTGCAGTCCTCACCGACGAGCACCGCCTGGACGTCCATCCGGAAGGTGCCGCCCGTGAGCTTGTGGGTCTGCCCCATCAGCTCCAGGAAGGCGTCCAGGCTCTCGTACCAGCCGGCCAGCGGATGGTTGCCCGGCACCAGCCAGCGCAGGTCCTCGGAGTAGTACTCCAGGATGCGCGCCCGGTCGCCGGAGCCGAGCGCCTGGTAGGCCGCCTGCACCCGCTCCCGTGTCACTTCGGTCATCGCCGTTCCTCCTACGTCTTCGCAGCCGGTCAGAGGGAGCCGGAACCGGGCATCGGCGCCAGTTCGTTGACGGTGTACTGCTTGATCAGCGGGCCGTCCTCGCCGGCCACGACGACCCAGGTCTGGTCGGCGTCGAAGCCGAGCCACTGGCTGCGCGGAGCCGGTGGGTCCCAGATCTTGGCCTGCCAGTTCACGAGGACCCGGACGATCGCCCGGTCGCCCTCGATGACGGGCTCGACCTTGGTGACGGTGTGGACCTCGTCGAAGAAGCGGGAGGTCACGGCGGCGTACCAGCGGCCGAAGCCCTCGTGTCCGAGGAAGGTGTCCTCGGGGACCTTGAACTCCAGGTCCTCGGTGATCATGGCGAGTACCTGTTGCAGCGGAAGGTGCTGGTCCAGGGCCACGTACCAGTTCTCGGCGAAAGTGCGGATCGCGTCCTCGGTCAGCCGCTCGACGGGCATGCGGTCTCCTCCTGTCCGTACCGGTGCGGTGGTGTCAGGGCGTGGTGGGTGGTGCGGTGATCAGATCTGGATGTCCACGAGGTACGGGCCGGGGTGGGCCAGCATCCGGCCCACGGCCGCGACCGCCTCGTCCGGCTTCTCCACCCGCGTCCCGTCCGCGCCGAGGGCCCGTGCCAGCCCGGCGAAGTCGATCTCGGGGTGGGAGAGGTCGAAGGAGCCCGGGAAGTCGTGTTCGGCGATGTCCCGTTCCCGCCAGTACTGGGCGATGTTGTCGTCGAGCAGCCGGTACTTGCGGTTGTTGCAGACCACGAACTTGGCGTTGATCCCGTGCCGGACCGCGGTCCACAGCGCCTGGTAGGTGTACATCGACCCGCCGTCGCCCGCGAAGCCGACGACGAGGCGGTCCGGGCGGGCCAGCTTGGCTCCGACCGCCCCCGGGAAGCCCACCCCGAGCGAGCCGCCCCGGGTGAGGTGGTAGTCGCCGGGCCGCTCCGCCGGGAGGTACTTGGTGACCAGGGGCGAGGTGGTCAGCGCCTCGTCGAAGACGATGAGGTCGCCGCCCGTCCGCTCGGCCAGGGTCCGCAGGAAGGCCGCCATCGGCGTTCCGTCGGTGTCCGGCGCGTCCGCCTGCGAGGCCCGCTCCCGGGAGCGGGCGTCGAGCCGGGCGGCCGCCGCGGCTCGCCGGGCGGTGGTCAGCCGGTGCTCCAGTACGCCCGCCAGCGCGCGCAGCGCCTGCTTGGGATCGGCGGCCAGGCCCAGGTCCACGGGGTGGTTCTTGGCGATCTCGTAGGCGTTGAGGTCGATGTGCACGACCTTCGCGCCGGCCCGGAAGGGGCTCTCCAGTTCGGGGAACACCTCGGGGAAGACGTACGTGCCGACGATCAGCACCCCGTCCGCGTCCTCGATCAGCTGCTTGCTGTGCGGGCCGAACATGTGGCCCGTCTGGCCGCGCCGCAGCGGGTGCGACGCCGCGATGTTCACCTCGGAGGAGTCGACCTCGTACACGTCGGCGCCCAGCAGCTCGGCGACGGCGACGAGTTCGGCCTGGGCTCCGGAGAGCGCCACCCCGTCGCCGACCAGCACGACCGGGCGTTCGGCGGCCGCCAGCAGCTCGGCCGCCCGGCCCACCGAGGCGGGTGAGGGCGAGACGTCCGTGAGCGGCACGGTGGCGGGCAGTACGGGCTCGGAGTTCAGCTCGTCCAGCACGTCCATCGGCAGCGCCACGAACACCGGTCCGCGCGGCGGGGTCAGGGCGATCTTGACGGCCCGCCGGACGGTGCGCAGTACGGAGCGCTGGTCGGTGACCCGGGTCGCGTACTTCGTCACCGGCTTGGCCATCGCCACCAGGTCGGACGCCATCTGCGCGTCCATGGCGTCGTAGCGGACCCCGGCGTCGCCGGCGACCACGACGAGCGGGGTGTGGCCGCGCAGCGACTGGTAGAGCATGCCGATGCCGTTGCCCAGCCCCACCCCCGAGTGCAGCTGGAGCAGGGCCGCGCCGCCGGTGGCCCGGGCGTAGCCGTCGGCGATGCCGGCGGCCACGGTCTCCTGGAGGGCGAGGACGTACCGGAAGTCCGCTGCCGCGTCGACCGCGTCGAGGAATCCCTGTTCGACCGTCCCCGGATTTCCGAACATCACATTCAGGCCGTCGGCCTTGAACTGCTCGATCAGCCTTTCCCGTCCGGGAGTGGCTTCCATGAATTCCCCCTCTTTCCCAGGAGTTACCGGACTACCATCCGTACCGGGTGAGCCCGTTCTCCAGGACTTCCACGATCTTTTGCCCCGTCAGATAGGAATCGGGGGTCGAACGTCCGGTCACGAAGGGGAAGTCGACGATCACCGACAGGGGGTGGCCGAAATTCCCGTGGTACGCGCCGCGCGGGCCGGTGGCATCGCGCAGGATGTACTCCAGCGGGTACGGCGGCGGCCCCATGTTGAAGTCGGTACCGAGGAATCCGGTTCCGTCCTTGTAGTCGTATTCCTTGCAGTGGCCGGTGACGTGCTTGCCCCAGATGATGCTCTTGCGGTCGCCCCAGTCGCGGGCGAAGGCCAGGCAGGCCACCCCGTAGCACTCGGCCGCCACGACCTTGCCGGCGTTCTTGAAGGCCAGGATGAGGGCGTGGACCCGCTCGTTGTTGGCGAGGTCGACGATGGGGCCGCTGCCGCCGACGATGAGGACCGCGTCGAAGGACGCGATGTCCTCCTGCAGCTTGTCCAGATCGCGGTGGTACTGCTCCAGCTTGGGCAGGTAGTCCTTGTCGCTCGTGTACGGGCGCTCGGGCGCCCACGCCTCGATGTCGAGCGGTGAGTCGAGCCGGCTCGACTGCTCGAACTCGCGGCCCAGCCGGGCGTTCTCCTCGGTGGTCACCGAACGGCCCAGCGGCGGGTCGATGTAGTCGGCGTCGAGGCTCGGCGGAAGTGCGTGGGCGCGCTTCCCGGTCGGCGTGGCGAATACGACTTCATAGCCCCGCTCGTCGAACTGCGATACCGGTCCGATCAGTTCTTCGGCCCAGTAACCGTGTTCGGAGACAATGACCAGAATCTTTCTGCTCACAGATTCCTCCAGGCGCCGCCTGTTGTGTTGGCGTCCCCCACCCTGCTTCTGTGCGGGGCCTGCGTCAAAGCGCCCGTATGCGACTTCGTGAGGTAGGAGGGCATGCCGTCCCCACACCTCAGGTAGTCGCCCCGGGAGGTCATGAAGTAGGTCCGGTACTCCATGACTTCGGCCGAATCGATGAACCTTTCCGGGACTGCCGTCTTATGGTCTGGACGCGCCCGTGATTAACCGGCGTGACGAGCGGTACGAGTGCGCGAGGAGAGGGACGGGGACGATGACGATGGACCTGTTGTGCACACACGTCGACCAGATACGTCCGGTGAAGCCCGGGACCGACGGCTGTGAGGAGTGCCTGGCGACGGGAGACGGCTGGGTGCACCTGCGGATGTGCCTGAGCTGCGGACACGTCGGCTGCTGCGACTCCTCGAAGAACCGTCACGCCACCCGGCACTACCGCACCGTCGGGCACCCCATCGCGGCTTCGCACGAGCCCGGCGAGGACTGGGCCTGGTGCTACGCCGACAAGCTGATGCTGGACCCCGCGTGAGCGCGCGCCGGGAACACGCCGCCGCCCCCTCCCCCGCGGGCCGCTCCGCCGCCCCCTCCTCCGCCGTCGACCGGACCGGGTCCACCGCGCCCGCGGCCGCGGCAGGGCAGGCGCCGGCCACCGCCGAGCGGTCCGAGAACCGCAAGCCCGTCATCCTCGCCGTGGACGACGACCCCCAGGTGCTGCGGGCCGTCCGGCGCGACCTGCGCAGCGCGTACGGGGACCGCTACCGGGTGCTCGGCGCCTCCTCGGCCGCCGACGCCTTCAAGATCCTGGACTCCCTGGACGAACGCGGCCACGACCCGGCGCTGTTCCTGGTGGACCAGCGGATGCCGGACGTCACCGGAGTGGAGTTCCTCCTGGAGGCCGTCAGCCGCTTCCCCGACGCCCGCCGGGTCCTGCTGACCGCGTACGCGGAGACCGACGCGGCGATCACCGCCATCAACCGGGTCCGCCTGGACTACTACCTGCTCAAGCCCTGGGACCCGCCGCACGAGCGGCTGTTCCCGGTCCTGGACGACCTGCTCTCGGACTGGCTCGCCACCTACCGCCCCGCCTACGACGGGATCATCGTCGCGGGCCACCTGGTGTCGCCCGGCACCCACGCCGTGCGGGACTTCTTCACCCGCAACGGGCAGCCGTTCCGCTTCCTCAACGTCGAGCGCGACCCCGAGGCGCTGACGGTACTCGCCGCCGCCGAGCCCGACGCGGCGCTGCCGCTGGTCCGCTTCCCGGACGGGGCGGTGCTCTCCGCGCCGACCGACACCCAGCTCGCCCAGCGCCTGGGCCTGGCCACCACCGCCTCCCGCCCGCACTACGAGTGCGTCATCGTCGGCGCCGGTCCGGCGGGACTGGCGGCCGGGGTGTACTCGGCGTCCGAGGGCCTGTCCACCCTCATGCTGGACTCCCGCGCCCCGGGCGGCCAGGCCGGCACCTCCAGCCTGATCGAGAACTACCTCGGGTTCCCGTCGGGCCTCTCGGGCGGCGACCTGACCCGCCGGGCCACCATCCAGGCCTCCCGCTTCGGCGCCGAGATCCTGCACCCGGTGGAGGTGGTCTCGCTGACCCGCGACGACCCGGCGAAGATCCTCACCCTGGCGGACGGTACGGAGATCAGCGCGGAGACGGTCCTCCTCGCCACCGGGGTCTCCTACAACCGCCTGGAGGCGCCGGGAGCGGACCGCTTCGAGGGCGCCGGGCTCTACTACGGCGCGGCCACCACCGAGAGCTCGGCCTGCATCTCGCAGCACGTGTTCATCGTCGGCGGCGCCAACTCGGCCGGCCAGGCGGCGGTGCACTTCGCCAAGTACGCGGCCCGCGTCACCATCCTCGTCCGTGCGGCGTCCCTGGACGCCAGCATGTCCCGCTACCTGATCGACGAGATCGCCCGCACCCCCAACATCGAGGTCAGGGTGCGCACCACCGTCGTCGCGCTGGACGGTGACGAGCACCTGGAGCGGCTGACCCTCCACGACGCCGACACCGGCGAGGACGCCGAGGTCCCGGCGCGCTTCATGTTCACGTTCATCGGCGCCCGCCCCCACACCGACTGGCTGGCCGGGGTCGTGGAACGCGACGAGTACGGCTTCGTCCTCACCGGCTCCGACCTGATCTCCAACGGGGGCGAGCTCCCGGCGGAGTGGAGCCTGGAGCGCGCCCCGTACCCGCTGGAGACCAGCGTCCCGGGCGTCTTCGCGGCGGGCGACGTGCGCGCCCACTCCGTCAAGCGGGTCGCCTCGGGCGTGGGCGAGGGGGCGATGGCCGTCTCCTTGATCCACCGCTACCGATCGATGGGTTGAACCCCGCGGGGGACCAGCTGAGAGCGAACGGCCGATTCCCGGCGATTCCTTGCGATCAAGAGGGCAGCGGATGCAACGTTGATTACATGATTACACCCGAGCAGCAGACACAGCTCCGTACCTGGTTCGCGGACCGCCTGCCGGTGGACGTCTACGAGTCCCTGGTCTCCGTCACCGCCGACCGCGAGGAGATCACGGTCATCGGCACCCTCCCGGCGAACGAGTCGGTCAAGGACTTCCGCGAACGCACCCGGGAGCAGCGCATCGAGGTCGCCCGCGAGGCGGAAGAGCTCTACCGCCGCAAGGTGTCCTGGGGCGTGCGCTCCGGCGACGAGACGACCCTGTTCACCCACCTCGCGGTCCCGGTGATGACGCGGCTGCGCCAGTCCGAGCGCCAGGTGCTGGACACCCTGGTGTCGGGCGGCGTGGCCCGCAGCCGCGCCGACGCGCTGGCGTGGTGCGTGCGCCTCGTCAGCCGCAACACCGACGCCTGGCTCACCGAGCTGCGCGAGTCCCTCGACACGGTCCAGCGGGTCCGCTCGCAGGGCCCCGACGTCAAGGCGGACATCAAGAAGTCCGACTCCGAATAGCCGAATACCTCGCCGGGCGCGCAAGATCCCGGAAAGGTAGCCGGGACGGGACAATCGACCGCAGGGAGAGGCCCCACACGATGACCACCACCGTCGAATACATCCGCTACCGCATCGCGGCGGACGACCAGCCGGCGTTCGAGGAAGCCTACGCGCGAGCGGCCGAGTCCCTGGCCGCATCGCCCGAGTGCATCGACTACGAACTGGCCCACAGCGAGGAGGAGGCCGAGCGCTACATCCTGCGGATCCGCTGGACGTCGGTCGAGGACCACCTCCAGGGCTTCCGCAAGGGCGAGCAGTTCCCGGCGTTCTTCGCCGCGATCCGCCCGTACCTGAACAACATCGAGGAAATGAAGCACTACCGGGTCACCGACGTCTTCGGCACGGGAAAGGCCGCCTCCCAGTCATGAGCACCACGCCCGACACGACGCCCACCATCTACGAGTGGATGGGCGGGGCCGAGGCGTTGAAGCGCCTCACCGACGTCTTCTACGCACACGCCCTACAGGACGAGATCCTGGCCCCGGTCTTCGCCGGCATGGACTCGAACCACCCGCAGCACGTCGCCGTCTGGCTGTCGGAGGTCTTCGGCGGCCCCGCCGACTACTCGGCCCACCACGGCGGCCACCAGCACATGGCCACCAAGCACCTGGGCCGCGGCATCACCGAGGAGCAGCGCCGCCGGTGGGTGGACCTGCTGATGGACACGGCGGACGAAGTCGCTCTGCCGACGGACCCGGAGTTCCGGGCGGTGTTCGCCTACTACATCGAGTGGGGCACCCGGATGGCCCTGATCTACTCGGGTCCCAACCCGCCGCCGGTCGACGCGGCGAAGATCCCCGTCTGGTCCTGGGGGCAGACCCCGCCCTGGATCCCGAAGTCCTGACCCGGCCGGGGCGCCGCCGAGGCCCTGCCCGACGGCGCCCCGTCGCGGCGTCCCGGCCCCGTCGCGGCGATCTCAGCCGCGTCGGCTGCCCTCGGGGCCCGGCGGGTCGGCGAGAACCACCCGCAACGGGGGCGCGCCCCCGCCCTGGCTCCGCCAGAAGTCGACGGCCTGTTCCAGGATCTCGCGCAAGGTCGCCCACTCCCCGGGCCGGGCCTGCGCGTAGTCGTGCCAGGAGGTGACCGCCAGGAGTCGCCCGGGCCCGTCCGGCAGCCACGACAGGTCGGTCAGCACGTCCGCCAGCGCGTCCCAGTTCCCCCCGAACCACTGCGGCACGCGCAGCGCTTCCCCGCACCGCCGCAGCAGCTCCGCCTTGCCGCGGACGCCGTCCAGGTCCAGCCGCAGCGTCGTCCAGCCGGCCTCGTCGGCGGCGGCCAGCGCCGGGCCCAGCGGCCCCGCTCCGAGGGTCATCGCAGAACCGCCTTGAACGTGTCGTAGTGGTCGTCCGTGTAGAAGAACTCCCCGCCCGAGCCGGTCACGATGCGCCGGGGCCCACGGTCGCGTTCCCCCGGTGTCCTCACGGTGAACTCGTGGTAGTAGCCGCGCTCGTGCCGGGGCAGGGCCTTCTCGAAGTTCCCGAAGACCGTGCCGTCCTGCCGGTAGGGGTACGGGCCGCCCTTGTCGATCAGCGCCAGCACCTCACGCGCCTGCTGCGGCAGCGCGTCGGCCCGTACGGTGGCCATCCCCCTGGCCCATCCGGGCACCACGGCGCGAGCCCCGTCGCTCGGACTCGCGGTGCCGGGGCTCGCGGGAGCGCCGGTCCGCGCCGCCCCGGGCGTCTTGCCGGCGCAGCCGACCGCGGTCACCAGCGCGGCGCACAGGAACAGGGCCCCCAGCGCGCGCAGCAGCGATCGGGGCACGTTCCGAAGAATCATGCGCCGATCGTGCCAAACATCCGATTCGTCCGCGAGTCGTGGGAAGCGGCGTGTGAAGGCGGCTTAGAGCGCGGCCATCTTGGTATAGGGGCTCAGGATGCGCTTTTGGACCGATCCGAAGTCGACGAGGACAGCGATCCCCTCCTCGATACCGACGACACGGCCGAGGCCGTGCTCGTCGTGAGTGACCCGGTCGCCGACGCTGAACTGCCGGAGCGGCGGTTCCACGGGGGCCTTGAACGGGCTTGACGGCAAATGGCGGCGAGGTACTGCTGACTTAGTCATTGGGTCCAGTATGCGCCCAGCGGGCCGCCCCGCGGTCCGCCGTTCGGATCTCAATTGCGGCACCATCCGTACCGGGCGCCCGCGGAGGCGGTCTCCGCGGCCCCGGTCAGTCGTCGGGGTCGGCGCGTTCCAGGGCCGGACGCAGGCCCGGCTGGGACTCCGTCAGCAAGTAGTCCGCCACGGCCGTGTCGGTGACCAGACTGGTCACCAGGCCCGACCGGAGTACCGCCCCGATCGCCGAGGCCTTGCGCAGGCCGCCGGCGATCGCCACCACCTCGGGGATCCGGCGCAGCCGGTCCGCCTCGACGGTGATGCAGCGCTCGCCGAGGTCGCGGCCGACCCGACGGCCCTCGGCGTCGAACAGGTGTGCGGACATTTCGGCCGCGACGCCGAGCGAGGCGTAGTGCGCCCGTTCGTCGTCGCTGAGCATGTCGTGCACGGTGGAGATGCCGGGCTCCCACGAGCCGATGGACACCGCGGCGACGGTCACCTTGTCGAAGTACTCGAAGGCCCGCGCGATGCCCGTCTGGCTGCGCAGCGCGGCCGCGGTCGCCGGGTCGGGCAGCAGCATCGGCGCGTAGATCGGGTGCGCGTCACCGCCCGAGACCTGGGCGGCCCTGCGCACGGCCTCCACGGAACCGCGCTCCGCCGTCCCCGCGTCGTACACGCCGGTCAGCTGGACCACGGTGCACGGCGGCAGCCGGTGCAGCGAGGCGGCCATGTGGATGGTCGAGCGGCCCCAGGCGAGACCGAGCACGTCGCCCTCGTTGACCAGCTCGCCCAGCAGGTCGGCGGCGACCGCGCCGAGGTTCTCCGGGTCCGGGGCGTCCTCGGTCGCGTCGGCCGGGGACTCGACCACCACGGCGTGCCGCAGCCCGTACCGGGCCCGCAGCGCGTCGGAACGCTCGGCGTCCAGCTCCGCGGGGACCCTGATCTCGATGCGCACGAGGTCGCGTTCGAGGGCGGTCTCCAGGACCCGGGCCACCTTGAAGCGGCTCACGCCGAACTCCTCGGCGATCTGGATCTTGGACTTGCCCTCCAGGTAGAAACGGCGGGCCATGGCCGCCGCCTGCACCAGCTCCGCGGGTCCCATCCGCAGGGCTGACCGTCCCGCCGACATTGCAGACACCGCGTTCTCCTCACTGCTGTTCACACTCTCGACTCGCCGTTCATCCTGTCAGATCCGACGGCCGTTGATCAGCCCGTACAGCGTCGGTTCACCGAGCTGTTCATCAAGCCTTGGCCCCGTGGTCGCAAGCCCAGGGCGCCGCCGCGATCGCCGCGCCCGCCTGCTCGCGCAGCGACCGTACGGCGGCGGCCGGATCGGGGGCCCCGTAGACCGCGCTCCCGGCGACGAAGACGTCCGCGCCGGCCTCCGCGACCCGCTCGATCGTCGAGGCCGAGACCCCGCCGTCCACCTGGAGCCACAGCTCCAGTCCGTGCTTGGCGATCATCTCCCGGGTGCGGCGGATCTTGGGCAGCATGATGTCCAGGAAGGCCTGGCCGCCGAAGCCGGGCTCGACGGTCATGATCAGCACCATGTCCAGTTCGGGCAGGATGTCCTCGTACTGCTCGATCGGGGTGGCCGGCTTGAGCGCCATGGCCGCCCGCGCGCCCTTGGCCCGGATCTCCCGCGCCAGCCGCACGGGCGCGGCGGCGGCCTCGGCGTGGAAGGTGACCGACCCCGCACCGGCCTCCACGTACTGCGGCGCCCAGCGGTCCGGGTTCTCGATCATGAGGTGCAGGTCGAGCGGAATGTCCGTCGCGCGGCTCAGGGACTCCACGATCGGCACGCCGAGGGTGAGGTTCGGGACGAAATGGTTGTCCATGACGTCGACATGCAGCCAGTCGGCCCCCTCGACGGCCTTCGCCTCCTCGGCGAGTCGGGCGAAGTCGGCGGACAGGATGCTGGGATTGATCTGAACGGCCATGCCCCAAGCGTGCCATGCCGGACACCACTTCCGGCCATGACCCCGGAAGTCCCGATCCCGTCAGCCGTGCTTAAACGAGGGGCCCACTCACTTCACGCCGGCTTAACCCCCGGTCCGCGTTCCGTCCCGGCCCTTCACAGGGGCGGCGCCCCGCGCAAGTGACGCATGAGCTGCTCCAGGGCGGTCCAGCTCTCGGCGCTCCCGCCGTCGCCGAGCGGGTAGTAATAACCCGGCCGGCCCCGGTGTCCCAGCCGCACCGGTGGTTCCTTGAGCGGCGTCCGGCTCGCGGTGTCGCGTCCTGCCTCGTCGACCTCCGCCGGTCCCAGCACGAACGCGTACGGCAGCGGCGGGGGCTCGAAGCGCGGCGGGGCGCTCAGGTCCCGGCGCGCCTCGCGCACCTGGCACATCATGGTCCGCAGCCCGTGCCGGACCACCAGCTCGTCGGCCAGCTCCGGCAGCGCCTCCAGGGCCGGCTCCTCACCCGGGCCGTACCCCACGGTGAGGGTGACGTCCTCCTCCACGCCCTCCGGGGTGCGGATCACGCGCAGGGTGGCGACGGCGGGCCGGTCCGGGGCGCCGACGACCACCGTCCAGGTGGAACGGGGTGCGCGCTCGTACGCCACGTCGGTCAGCTGCCGCCGCGACCAGGTCAGTCCGGCCGGCTCCGACGTCCCCCAGCCGGCCGGCGGACCGCCGGTGAGTGCCTGCCAGGCGGCTTCCACCGCGCCGCCGAGAACGAGATCCGCATCGGCGCGGTGCAGGGTACGGAAGGAGACGATGAGCTGACGCTCGCCGGTGGGCTCGTACGCCTGCGTGAAGGCGTCCGCCACGGGGGTCTCACCCCTCTCGTCCCGGTCCGGGGTGAAGGCGCCATCCCGCCATTCCAGTACCGCACCGGTCAGCCCGTCGTAATAGCCGCACCGCTCGTCCTGCACCACCCAGCGCGAGGGGGTGGACTGCAGCAGCATGCGGGTGGCCATGGAGAGGCGGCAGTGCGGAGGGGTGACGATCTGCAAGGAGCGGTCGCTTTCGAGGGTGGCCCGCAGGGCATCGGAGAGCCAGCTCGTCATGGGTACGACCGGCCGGTCCTGGAGGACGACGGCGGCCTCGTCGGTGAGCATGTCGACAGCCGGCTGGGCAGCAGCGGGGGCCGGCACCGCGGTGACGCCCGAGACATCGACGGGCCGGGCCGCGCCGACCGTGCCGGGGGCGTCCGGCGGCCATACCCGGCCGCCCAGCAGCATGGTCATACGGGCCGCGAACGCACCCGCGAGCTGCTCCGCCTGGGGGACGCCGACAGCGGCCCGGACCTCGATCCACCAGGCCGGGCCGTCCCCTGACGGCTCGGAGCCGGGCCCCAGCAACCTGGCCGCCTCGCCCGGCACCTGGAGCGGCAGCGGCACCTCGATGGAGACGAGCGGCCGCCCCTCGGCATCACAGAGCTGCACCACGGCACCCTCACCGGCGGTCTCGACCCGCATGTCCGGCCCGCCCGCGAGCAACCCGGCCAGCACGCTCAGCGGGTCGGGCATCCTCTCGGTGAGCGCGATCACGTCGGTAGTCATGCGGTGTTCCCCCTGGCTGCTTGATCATTGTTATCCCCGAGCAGCGCCTCGGCGCGAACGCGAAGGTCGTCGTCCGCCAGCTCCACAAAGCCCGCTTCGACATCGCGCACGATGCGCCACCGGACCTCGCACCATGAACTGACGAACTCCATCGCCCCGACCGTCACACAGCCCGGCCCGGTGAGTGACGACTCGTGGTTCCCGTGCGTGCCAACGCGCCCGGATGCGCACGTCGTCGCCATCGCGGGTCAGCTTCGCACCTGGTTACACACCAGGACGGCGTCTTCGGCATCGCATGAGCACATCTCACCGACGGCGTCCGCCAAGTCGGCTGCCACGGCATTAAGACGCCCACGGAGGCAGTGCGACCGGGCCGGATCTCGAATCCCCTGTACGGGATGTCGGCTGTCACCTATCGCCCCGGAACGCTCGGCTCGGCAGGCCCGGAGAACTCCGGCACGCCGAATGCGCTGTCGCCGCACCGCCGAGGAACCTCGTTCGTGGAAGCTTGCTCCGGACGCGTCGATGCCACACACCGGTTCTGAATCTGCGGGGAGAACGGCGGCTCGCCGTGACTCCCGGCGAATCATTGCTGCCGGACCACCTGCCATCGCGGCCGGCACCGGCCACTCGGCGGGAGCGGTCAAGCCCCGCGGTATTCGCGGATCCCCTCCAGCGGATCGCGGCCCTGCTCCTCGGCGTACTGCCGTCGTCGCGCGTCGGCCTTCTCAGGATTCGCCTGGCAGCAGTAGTCCCAGAAGTCGATCAGCACCCGGAACGCGTCATCGAGGGTGTATTCACCCCGGACATGGTCGACGAAGAAGTTTTCCACCCTCACGCCCCGAGGACTGATGGTGACGGTGTGCGCATTCCCGTCCAGGTCCTCCGGCGCGAAAGCCGGGTTGGTCTGCGCTTCGGCCACGAGATCGATCGCCTCCAGGACGGACAGCGGCGAGAGCTGGATGTCAGCCGTCACCCACTCCCCCAGGAACATCAGCTCATCAGGCCCACAGAAGAATGGCGTCCCGGACTTCTCAACGTAGTACTGAGTGCGAATCACTAATCTGTTCTCCTTCATGGCTAATTCGGCATGAGCGGGTAAACGGTCTTCGCGTCCCCCGTGAGCGGGTCGAAGTAACCTTCGAACTTGATGCCCTTCCAGTCCCCCTGCCACTTGTTGGTGATGGGGTTAACCACACGGCCGTTCTCGAAGGCTTTTTCCATGGCGCGCCTGACCTGCTTCTCCGTCCAACCTGCAGGAAAGAAAGTCGTCTTGGCCCGCTTCATCACCATCAACCCGGTTCGCGGATCACGCATCCACACGTTTCCCGTAGTCAGGCCCGTTTTATTGTCGATCTCGATGATCTTCGGAACCTTGACCATATGGCTGTTGAGATCGCGTCCACCGGGTCGGAAATGGTACCCCGACACCTTTGGATTGCCATTGCGATCGTACTTGAGCTCACCCTGCAGTACATGCTCGAAGGTGTGCTCAGGGATACGGCCGCCCTTCGGCAGCGGAGGAAACTCTTCTACCCCCGGCCCATCTTGATTGGGGGTGTGTGCGTCCCCGCCTTGATCAGCACCCGTCCCCGCAGGCTGTCCTGCGTCCGGGCCGACGGGGTCATGTGAGTCGCCACCGTGACCGGAACCCGAGCCGTGACCTGCCGGGTCCTGAACGGGGCCATGCCCGCCATGACTCGCGTGAGGCGCACTGTGCCCGGCACCGGACAGGGAAGCACGGTCTACGTCATGCGCCCTGGGGCCGGGCGTCCTACCGCTCGGACCATGCTCACCGCTGGGCGAGGCGGCGTGGGCGGTCGGGGATTCGGCAGCATGCCCGCCCACGTACGGGACGCTACCCCTGCCGTCGCCACCCGTCGGGTGGCCCGTGCCGTTCTCTACACGGCTGGGGCCGCCCGCGCCTTCGAGGACCTTCGGCTCTTCCTTGACCGGCGCGGTCTCGTGCTCGTGGATGTCGGGCAGGTCGTCTTTGTGCGGCTCCCTGACGGGTTCGGTGTCGGGAACGACGTTGCCGTTCTCGTCCCGGATGAACCCGTCGGCGCCGATGACCCGCTTGTTGCCGGCGGGGTCGACGTATTCGTGGCCGGGAATCGCGGGTGCCTCGCCGGGATGCGGCGAGGCACCGGAGGGCACGTTGCGGGCCATGTCGTCGACACCCGCCCGGCTGGCCCTCAGGCCCTCCATGAGGTCGCCGACCTTGAGCTTGGTGACGACCGCCGCCTTGCCGAGGTAGCTCATCGGGTCGACGAGCGCCCCCGCCTTGCCCACCGTGGTCGCGACCTCCGCGGCCACACCCAGCTTCCCGGCCTTGCCGAGCTTGAGCAGCGTGCCCGAGCCGAGGGTCACTCCGTTGAACACGACCGTCCCGAACGCCCGCGACGGGTTCTTGTCCCACTCGTCCCACGCGACCAGCGACTTGCCGAAGTCGCGCAGGGCCGCCTTCTGCTTGTCGCTGTCACTGTGGTCGACCGGCCCGAACATCTTGTCCATCGCCCAGTCGTACGGGGTCATGAGGTATGCACTGATACCGCCGAAGACATTGCCGATGCCCGACCAGGTCTTCTTGAAGGTGTCCCAGTCGAACACGTTGACCATGTGGCCCAGGCCCTTGAGGGTGCCCCAGACGCCGTCGACGAAGAACCCCTTCAGGGCGCCACCGGCATGGTCCTTCGTCCACTCCCACGCGGCCCGCAAGCCCGTGTACTCGCGCTCGTCGGCCGTTCCCCAAGGCGTCTCCCCGGCGTCCTTGACGTCGCTTTCCTTGAAGCCGTACATGCCGGCCTTGTGCGAACCGTCATCGACGACGAAGTGCGTACCGCCCACCAACGCGGTGATCTTGTTGGCCGCGTCACGCTCTACACCCTGGAACGCCACCCACGTCGTACCGACCTCACGGACGAGACGAGCGTTCTCGTCGATCTTGCCCTGGTCCTGCTGCCAGTCGTCGTCGTCCTTGTTGTCCGCGACGAACTTCTCCGCGTCCGCGCGGAGTTGCTTCATCTTGTCCACCAGCGGACGGGCAGACGTCGCGAAGCTCGTCAGCGCACCGCTGACGGATTCCAGCTTCTTCGCGAACTCATCCGCCTTGTCCCGCACCGGGATCGTCGAATTGAGCAGTTCCTCCTGCTCGGGAGCGTCGTAGACCGGGTCCAACGCCTGAAAGGCGTCGTGAACGTCCTTGCCCGTGCCGCGAATGCCGGAGGCAGTCGTCTTCAGCGAAGCCGCATGCGTCTCCAAGGTCTCCAGGTTGCCCGTGAAGGTCGGTATCTTCCCCAGGTCGATCACTTCTTGGGGCCCTTCAACTCTTCCGGAGTCGGAGCCTTCGAGTACTCCTCCTGCTTGTTCTTCGCCATCGCGAGGTCGCCCTTGAGGTACTCCTCAGTGGCCAGACGTGCCCCGGTGATGGACTTCCCCGTCCGGACGGGCAGGAATTTCACGTCGTTCTCCGTGTGCTGCTGGAACTCCAGCAACGCCTGGGCCACGGGACCGAAGGCACCCCCCTTGGGGATTTCGGTACCGCCCAGGACCATCGTGCCCGCGCTCGTCGCGGCGCCCGCCAAGCCCTCGCCGTACGCCGTGAACTCTTCCTCGAACTTGCCGCCGGCCTCGGCGGTCTTGCTCAGAACGCCTTGAACGCCATCCGGCTTGATGTCCCACGTCGACACGGTGCCCCCCGTTCCGCAAACACGCCCCGCACTGACGTTCCATGTCTATCAACTACGCATTGGCGTCTGCAAAATGAGTTCCAGTCATGTCGACACCCGTTACGGAGCGGTGACACTCTCTGCGGGACCGGTCGTCACTGGCGCACCCTCGCGTCGTGGTCGGACGGCTCGTCCGTCGGCTGCGCGGCGAAGCCCCCGCCCGTGCCGACTTCGGCCGGGCAAGGGCGGGGCGGCCGGGGGATGCGGCCGCTACGCCGTGCGGCGGAGGAGGGCCAGGTACATGGCGTCCGTGCCGTGGAGGTGGGGCCAGAGCTGGACGTCCGGGCCGTCGCCGAGGGCCGGGACGCCCGACATGTACGGGCGGGCGTCGATCAGTTCCGCCGATACCCGCGCCGTCGCGCCGGCGCCGCGGCCCTTGAGGACGTCGTCCACCACCACCCGGGTCTCGGCCAGGTGCGGCGAGCAGGTCGCGTAGCCCACCACGCCGCCGACGCGCACCGCCGACAAGGCCTCCCTCAGCAGCCCCCGCTGGAGCGGCGCGAACCCCTCCAGGTCCTCGGGCCGGCGCCGCCACCGCGCCTCGGGGCGTCGGCGCAGGGCGCCGAGGCCGGAGCAGGGGACGTCCACCAGGACCCGGTCGAAGGACCCCGGCAGCCACGGCGGGCGGGTGCCGTCGGCCGCGATGACCTGGTAGGGGCCGGGATTGCCGGCCAGGGCCTTCTCCACCAGCCGCGCCCGGTGCGGCTGCTTCTCGGAAGCCAGCAGGAACGCCCCGCGCTGCGCCGCCAGCGCCCCGAGGAGCGCCGCCTTGCCGCCCGGGCCCGCGCAGCCGTCCAGCCAGCGCTCGTCGCGGCCCTCCACGGGCGCCGCCGCCAGGGCCATCGCCACCAGCTGGCTGCCCTCGTCCTGGACGCCGGCACGGCCCTCGCGCACCGCCTCCAGGGCGCCCGGCTCGCCGCCCTCGGCCATCCGCACCGCGTACGGGGACCAGCGCCCCGGCAGCGCCGAATCCTCGCCGACGGCCTCCAGCAGCTCCTCGGGCGTGGAGCGGCCCGGGCGCGCTACGAGGGTGACCTCCGGCCGCTCGTTGTCGGCCTCCAGGAGGTCCTCGATACCGGCGCGGCCGCCGCCCAGCGCGTCCCACAGGGCGCTGACGACCCAGCGCGGGTGCGAGTGGTAGACCGCGAGGTGCTCCTCGGCGTCGTCCTCGTACGGCGGCGCGACCCGCTCCAGCCAGCCCTCCAGGTCATGCGCGGTGATTTTGCGCAGGACGGCGTTCACGAACTTCGCGCGCCCGTCCCCGAGCACGACGCGGGCCAGCTCCACGCTCGCCGACACGGCCGCGTGCGGCGGGATCCGGGTGCCGAGCAGCTGGTGCGCGCCGAGCGACAGCACGTCCAGTACCGGCGGGTCGACCTCCCGCAGCGGACGGTCGATGCAGGCCTTGATCACCGCGTCGTACGTGCCCTGCCGGCGCAGCGTCCCGTACACCAGCTCGGTGGCCAGGGCGGCGTCGCGCGCCTGGAAGCTCTCGTCCTGGCGGGCCTTGCGCAGCAGCGGCGGCAGTACGAGGTTCGCGTACGCGTCACGCTCGTCCACCGCCCGCAGCACCTCGAAGGCCAGCAGCCGGACGGGGTCCTTCTGCGGCCGGCGGTAGGGCTTGCCCTGCTTGCCGCCCTGGTTGCCGGACGGCTTGCCGCTGCCGGACGGCTTTCCGCCGGACGGCTTGCCGTTGCCGCCCGCGGCGTTCCGCCGGGGGGTCTGACGGGGCTGACGGGGCTGTTCGCTCACGTGAAAGGTGCTCCGGTTGTACGTGGTGCTCGGGGTGTGTCGAGACGAGACGGGTGGGGGGGTGTGGCGCGGCCGCTATCAGCCTACGTCCGCTCCGCCCAGGCGCTCACCGGGCGCGATCCGCACCCCGCGCGCCCAGTCGGCGCCCTTCATCGGCTTCTTGCCCTGGGGCTGCACCCAGAGAAGTTCCACGGCGTGCGAGCCGGTGCCGACGTGGACGTTGTTCTTGGCCGGGGCCAGCACGCCGGGCTCCAGGTCCGTGCGGTCGGGCACCAGCCCGACGGAGATCAGCTTGAGGCGTTCGCCGCGGAAGACCGTCCAGGCGCCCGGCGCGGGGGTGCAGCCGCGCACCACGCGGTCGGCGCGCATCGCGGGGGCCTTCCAGTCGATCCGGGCGTCCTCGACGGTGATCTTGGGGGCGAGGGAGATCCCGTCGGCGGGCTGCGGCACGGCGCGCAGGGTGCCGTCCTCGATGCCGTCCATGGTGGCGGCGAGCAGGCCGGATCCGGCGAAGGCGAGACGGGTCAGCAGATCGCCGCTGGTGTCGGTGGGCCGGATCTCCTCGGTCAGGTGGCCGTAGACCGGCCCGGAGTCCAGGCCCTCCTCGATGAGGAAGGTGGAGGCGCCCGTCACCTGGTCGCCCGCCATGATCGAGTGCTGGACGGGGGCGGCCCCGCGCCATGCGGGCAGCAGCGAGAAGTGCAGGTTGACCCAGCCGTGCTTCGGGATGTCGAGGGCGCTCTTGGGAAGCAGCGCCCCGTACGCGACGACCGGGCAGCAGTCCGGCGCGATCTCGCGCAGCCGCGCCTGGAAGTCCGGGTCGCGCGGTCGTACCGGCTTGAGGACCTCGATCCCGGCCTCCTCGGCGCGCTCGGCGACGGGGCTGGCGACGAGCCGGCGGCCCCGTCCGGCCGGGGCGTCGGGCCGGGTGACGACGGCCGCGACCTCGTGGCGCCCGGAGGCGATCAGGGCGTCCAGGGCGGGTACGGCGACCTCGGGGGTGCCTGCGAAGACGAGCTTCACTGGGTCCTACCTCGCTATCTCGGCTGTCAGCAGCGCACCAGTCTATGGGCCAGGCCGCGGACGGCCCACTTCGTGCGCCCGGGGGCGTACCGCGACGCGCGCGCCTCTCGCATATGCCGACACGCCCCCCGAGCGTGACCTGGGCGCCCGCTGACGCGTTGGTCAAAAGAGATTGACCGAAACGGGCCGCGATTGAGAACGGTGTCTGCGGCCCGATCCGCTCTTAAGCACGGTTCGAGAGGCTTCTTCATGGCCGACCACGCCACCCACGACGCCCAAGCACGGGCCAGCCTGCATCTCCTGGTGCGGGACATCGAGCGGGTTCGCCGGCAGGTGGATGCTCTGCGCACGCTCACCGCCCAGCTCGGCAACGTGTACCGCCCGCGCCGCTCCGGTCCCTCCACGGGCTTCGTCGTCTACGGAAGGGCCCCCGCGCCCACCGTACGGCTCGCGCAGGAACTGCGGGACAGCGTCGAGACGCTGGTCACCGCCGCGGTGGACTTCGACCGCTCGCTCGGCTTCTCATGGGACGCCGTCGGCTCGGCGCTCGGCGTCACCAAGCAGGCCGTGCACCGCCGTTACGGGGCCCGGCGCGCGCAGGCCGCCGAGTCCGTGGAGGTGCCGGCCGACGGGACGACCACCACCACCCGGACCCTGGCGCCGCTCCCCACCGTCCCGGCGGCGCGCTCCGTACCGCCGCAGCCGGTACGCGAGGAGTCGGCTGCCGGGGCTCAGGGCGCGGCGGCCTCCCGGTCGCCCGCGTTCCCCGGCCCGCGCAACGGCTGACCCGGCGGCCCGCCGCCGGGACGCCGACCCCTGACGGCCGACCGCTCCCAGCCCGCCCCCGCCCCCGGCCGGGAGCGCCCCCTCCCCCGAGGCCGCTCCCGGCCGGGGGCGGGGGCGCGAGCGGGGCGCACGCCGGCGCCTGCCCGGGAAACCCACGCCGGGCCGCGGGCAGCGCCCGGCCCGAAGTCAAGCCCCCGCCGGAGCCGCTCCCGCGGCACGCCCCGCCGGGCGTCCCGCGCGGGCCGCCTAGCCGATGTCCGGCGGGTCGATCCTGATCCGGACCGATTCCGCGGGCGTCACCCCGCGCGCCAACCGGGCCGCCTGTGCCTGCTTGAGGGCCCTCGCCAGATCCGCCCCGCTGCCGGGCCGGACCCGGATCAGGGCCCGCTCCCCCGGCGACGGCTCCCCCCGCCGGCCCGCCAGCGGCACCGGCCCCAGGATCTCTGCGTCCGGCGGCAGTTCGGCGGCGGCCAGGAACGCCTCCAGCGCCTCGGGCCGCCCGGCCACCGCCGCCATCCGGGACACGGGCGGGAAGCCCAGCTGGGCCCGCTCCGCGAGCTCCCGCACCGCGTGCCCCACCGGGTCCCAGCGCACCAGCGCCTGCACCGGCCGCAGCGTCGGCTCGGCGACGACCACCACCTGCCCCTCCCCCCGGACCAGCGAGGCGGCCCCGATCCAGCGCCGCAGCGCCTCCTCCCCGGCCCGCAGGTCGGGCCGGCCGAGCATGGCCCAGCCGTCCAGCAGCAACGCCGCCGCGTACCCGGCGCCGGACGCGACGGGTTCCGCCCCGGGGGTGCACACCACCAGCGCGGGCCGGTCCGGCACCTCGTCCAGCACGTGATCGCGCCCGGAGGTGCGCACGGGCACGGCCGGGAACGCCCGCCCCAGCTCCTCGGCGGTGCGCCGCGCGCCGACCACCCGGGCCCGCAGCCGGAACGACCCGCATTCCTCGCAGTGCCAGGACGGCTCCCCGCGCCCGCACCACCCGCACCGCAGGTCCCGCTCGTCCGGCGCCTCCAGCGGCCCGGCGCAGGCCCGGCAGCGGGCCGGTGCCCGGCAGCGCTCGCAGGCCAGCCGGGGCACGTAGCCCCGCCGGGGCACCTGCACCAGTACGGGCCCGCTCCTCAGGCCCTCGCGCACGGTCTCCCAGGCCAGGCTCGGCAGCCGCGCGGCCCGGGCGGCCTCGTCCCGGGCCAGGAGTTCGTCACCGACCGTCCTGATCCGGGGCGCGCAGCCCCGTACCGTCTCCCGGTCGGCGACCAGCGGCCGCGCCCAGCCGGACTCGACGAGCTGGGCGGCCTCGACGGTGCAGCTCGTGCTCCCGGCCAGGAACGCACAGCCGTCGGTCAGCGCACGCAGCTCCAGTACTTCCCGGACGTGCGGGAACGGGGCGCGGTCGTCGCTGTGGCTGGAGTCCCCGTCGTCCCACACGGCCACCAGCCCGAGGTCCCGCACGGGTGCGAACATCGCGGCGCGGGTGCCGACCACGGCCCGCACCGAACCCCGGCTCACCGCGAGCCACTGGCGGTAGCGCTTCTCCGGCCCGGATTCGGCGGTCAGCAGCGCGTGCCGGCCCTCTCCGAGCAGGGCGGTGAGCGCCGCGTCCACCCGGGCGGCGGTGCGCCCGTCGGGCAGCACGGCGAGGGCGCCCCGGCCGGAGGCGAGGGTCGCGGCCATGGCCCGGGCGAGTTCACCGGCCCAGCCGGGGCCGGGCAGGGCCGTCCACACGGCGCGGGGGCTGCCCCCGCCGGCCAGGGCCCGCAGGAAGGCCGGGCCGGCCCCGTACCGCTCCCAGCCACCGGGCTCGGGCGCCGGGGGCGGCGGCAGCGGCTCCGGCGAGGGCTTCGCCTCGGCTCGGGCGCTGCGCGGGGGCAGGGCGAGCTGGAGGACGTCGGCGAGGCTGCCCGCGTACCGGTCGGCGACGGCCCGGGCGAGCGCCAGCAGGCCGGGGGTGAGCACGATCTCGGGGGAGACGACCTGGGCCAGGGCGGCCAGGGCCCCGTCGTAATCGGACTCGGCGCGCCGCTCGATGACGAAGCCGTCGATCAGGCCGCCGCCCTCGCGGCGCCCGCCGTGCACCTGGTGGGCGCCCGCGCCGAAGCGGACCCGGACCCGTACGCCCGGTTGCGCGGCCTCGGCCAGCTCGGCGGGTACGGCGTAGTCCCACAGCTGGTCGAGGTGGAGCACGCCCTTGTTGACCAGGACGCGGGCGACGGGCAGTTCCTCGGCGAGGGCCGCCCCGCGCCAGGTGCGGGGCTTGGCCTTGGGCGCCTTGGCCTTCGCTTCGGCCACGATGTCCCGGATGAGCGCGAGCTGCTCCGGCGGCCCGCCGGGATCCCTCTCCCCGCCCCGCTGACCCGACTCGTTCGCGCTGCTCACACCCGCATTCTTACCAAATGCCACTGACACCCGGACATGCGCGAGGCCCCGGACCTCAGGGTCCGGGGCCTCGCGTCACAGGTCCGTCGCTTACAGACCGGCGGCGGCGCGCAGGGCGTCGACGCGGTCGGTGCGCTCCCAGGTGAAGTCCGGCAGCTC
>NZ_BMVP01000017.1 GCF_014650775.1 Streptomyces cirratus
AGACCCCTACCCACCGCAGCCTGACCGCTCAACCCGGCGAACCTTCCCGGTCACAGCACTAGCACCGGAGCGGCTGCCGGACCGGGTGCCGGCCCACCCGTAACTCCGGTGGACACGGGGCCCGGACGGCCGGACGATGGAATCACCTCGTGAAGGTGCCCCGGGCCGCCCCTGCGGGCGGGGCCCACGAGGCGCGGGGCCCGTGTGAGGGGCCACCGCTCCGGGAGGCCCGCGGGCCCCCGTTCCTGCCGGGCCCGGCACGCGCCGCACGCTGATCGCCGCGTGGTGCCCGCTCGGCCGTCGCGTGGTCCCCGCTCGGCCGCCTTGTCTCCGAGAGAAGGACGAACAATGAACCGACGTGTACGACTGGCCGTACTGACGCCGCTGGCGGTGTCCTCACTGGCCTTCGGGTCGGTGTCGCTCCTGGCGGGTTCCGCGCAGGCGGCGGTGCCTTCCCTCACCTGCAGCGTGAAGCAGACCCCGACGAGTCCGGGCCACTACGACGTCAACGTCAAGGGCGCGCAACCCGGAGTGGAGGTGGTCGTCGAGGGCGGCTCCGCCACCCACAGCTTCACCTCCAGCGGCAACGCCAACGACAACGGTGAGTTCAACTCCACCAGCGGCTTCATCCCGGCCGGCAAGGTGACCGCCTCTTCGGGCGGCGACAAGGCCACCTGCGGCACGGTCAAGGAAGCCGAACAGCAGGACGCGCAGGCCCAGTACTCCAAGGGCTTCAGGAAGGGCTTCGACGACACGAAGACCACCTGCAAGGCGGTGGGCGAGCAGAAGCAGAACAACCTCACCCAGCTCGACCCGAATTACGAGAAGGGCTACAACGCGGGCGCGAAGGCCGCACTGGAGAGCAAGTTCTGCTGACGCCGCCCGGCCGCCGGGCATCGCACCCGCGCAAGTAACGGGGGTTGACGAGCCGTCAACCCCGGTGCGCGACGGCCCTGCGGCACCCGGCGCCCCGACCGACCGACCGCTCCGCAAGCCCCGCCCGGGCCGTCCCGTTCCCGCAGGGCCCGGCCGGGCTCGCCTCCGTCGAGAGGCCCCGGCCGGCCCCCGCCCCGGAGGCACCGAAGGCACCCGCACCCGCGCCCGCGGCGCTACGCGTCCAGCACCGTCCGCCACTCGGCCACCGCGGTCGCCGTCACCGGGCCCGACCAGCCCGTCGGGCGGGCCGCGCCGCCGATGTGGAAGGCGTTGATGCCCGCCTCCCGCAGCGCCGGGAGGTGGTCCAGCGCCAGGCCGCCGCCGACGAGGATCCGCGCCCCGTAACCCGGTTCGCCCCGTCGCGCCGCCTCCGCCACCAGGACCGGCAGCCCCTCGTCCACCCCCGCCGCCGACCCGGCCGTCAGGAACGTGTCCAGTCCCGGCAGGCCGGCGAGGGCCTTGCGGGCCTGGTCCCGGTCGGCCGCCCGGTCGATGGCCCGGTGGAAGGTCCAGTGGCAGCCGCCCAGCTCCGCGACCACCGCCTCGACGGCGGCGAGGTCCGGCTCGCCGTCCGGGTTCAGGAAGCCGAGGACGAACTCCCGCGCGCCCTCCGCCCGCAGCTCCCGCGCCTGCGCGACGAGGAGGTCGACCCGGCCAGCGGCGAACCCGTCCGTCCGGCGGAGCATCACGCGCAGCGGGATGTCGACCGCCGCCCGGATCGCCGCGAAGGTCTCGCGCGGCGGGGTGAGCCCGTCGGCGGCCATGTCGGTGACCAGTTCGAGTCGGTCCGCCCCACCGGCCTGGGCCGCGACCGCGTCCTCCACGTCGAGGGCGATCACCTCCAGGAGCGCACGGTTGCTCATTCGATCGATCCCATCCTCGGAAAAATAGGTCTAGTCCAATCTCAGAATACGGGCCCGCGCCCACCCACCACCAGCACCACGACCGGCACCGCCACGCCACCCCCACAATGTGCCCATGACCACAGACCTCCGCGACCGCTGGCAGGCCACCACCGCCGCCGCCGGCGCCGCCCCCGGGCTCGACGCCACGCCCTACGCCGACCGCCTCCTCGCCGCCTGGGCGGAGCCGCAGCGCCGGTACCACACCACCGCGCACCTGGCCGACGTACTCGCACGCATCGACGTACTCGCGCCGCACGCGCAGGACCCCGCCGCCGTCGAGCTCGCGGCCTGGTTCCACGACGCCGTCTACCGGCCCGACCGGTCCGAGAACGAAGAGCGCAGCGCCGCCCTCGCCGAGCGCGCCCTGCCCGAACTGGGCATCGACCCGGCCCGCACCGCCGAGGTCGCCCGGCTGGTCCGCCTCACCGTCACCCACGACCCCGCGGCCGGTGACACCAACGGCGAGGTGCTCTGCGACGCCGACCTCGCCGTCCTCGCCGGGTCCCCGGACGCCTACGCCGCCTACGTCACCGCCGTCCGCGCCGAGTACGGCTTCGTCCCCGACGACGCCTTCCGCGACGGCCGCGCCGCCGTACTGCGCCAGCTGCTCGGCCTGCCCCGGCTCTTCCGCACCCCCTACGGCACCGCCCACTGGGAGGCCACGGCCCGCCGCAACCTGGCCGCCGAGCTGGCCACCCTGACGGACGCGACCTGACAAATCCGGCAGGGACCGGGAATGCGTCACCGTTGTGGCTGGTTTGTGCACTACATGCCCGCAGCCCCCGAACGCTCCCGCATGCCCGTCGCCGTCTACGTCCTCGGCCTGTCCGTCTTCGCCCTCGGCACCAGCGAATTCATGCTCTCCGGGCTCCTGCCGCCCATCGCCGAGGACATGGGCGTCACCATCCCGCAGGCCGGCCTGCTGATATCGGCCTTCGCGATCGGCATGGTCGTCGGGGCGCCACTGCTGGCCGTCGCGACCCTGCGCCTGCCGCGCCGCACGACCCTCGTGGGCCTGATCTCCCTCTTCGGCCTCGGGCAGGTGGCGGGCGCGCTGGCCCCCTCGTACGAGCTGCTCTTCGCCTCCCGCGTGGTCTCCGCGCTCGCCTGCGCCGGGTTCTGGGCGGTCGGCGCGGCCGTCGCCATCGCCATGGTCGACAAGGACCAGCGCGCCCGGGCGATGTCCGTCATGATCGGCGGACTGTCGATCGCCAACGTCCTCGGCGTGCCCGCCGGGGCCTTCCTCGGCGAGCAGCTCGGCTGGCGCTCGGCGTTCTGGGCCGTCGGCGCGGCCTCCGCCGTCGCCCTCGCCGGGATCCTGGCGCTGATCCCGCGCATCCCGCTGCCCGCCGAGAAGCCCCGGCTGCGCAGGGAGCTGCGGATCTACCGGGACCGCCAGGTGTGGCTGTCGGTCGGAGTCACCTCGCTCGCCGCGGGCGGGGTCTTCTGCGCGTTCAGCTACCTGTCCCCGCTGCTCACGGACGTGGCCGGGCTGGACTCCGGCTGGGTGCCGTGGATCCTGGGCCTGTTCGGGGTGGGCGCGCTCGTCGGTACGACCATCGGCGGGCGGGTCGCTGACGCGCACCTGTTCGGGGTGCTGCTGTGGGGCATCGCCGCCTCGACGGTGTTCCTCGTCTCGCTGGCCCTGCTCGCGTCCTTCGCGGTGGCGGCGGTGGCGCTGTCGTTCCTGATCGGCCTCTCGGCCTTCTTCACCGCCCCGGCGCTGAACGCCCGGCTGTTCAACGTCGCCGGGGCCGCCCCCACCCTCGCGGGCGCCACGACCACGGCCGCGTTCAACCTGGGCAACACCGGCGGCCCCTGGCTCGGCGGCACCGTCATCGACGCCGGTTTCGGCTTCGCCGCCACCGCCTGGGCGGGCGCCGCGATGACGGTCACCGCCCTCGCCCTGACCGCCCTCGCCCGGCGTCTCGACCGCCCCACGCGCTCCCGCGTCCTGGCCTCCTCCACGCCCCGCCCGGCCCCCGCCGACGCCCTGACCAGGGGCTGAGCAGGCGGCAGGCAGGCCCGAGAGGCGGGGCGGGCAGGGCGGGCGGGGCAGGACCGCTCAGACCGTGCGCCCCTTCGGGCGGCGCAGGCCCGCTTCCGTGATCCGGCGGACGAGCTCCTTGCTGCCCACCTCCACCGCACCCGCCGCCACCGCGTCCGCGTACCGGTACGACGGCACGTCGTAGTGGTCCCGCTCGAACGCCCGCGGCGGGCAGCCGATCGACGCCGCGAAGGCGTGCAACTCCTCGTACGAGACGTCGCTGACCAGGTGCGACCACATCCGGCCGTGACCCGGCCAGGTCGGCGGGTCTATGTACACCGTCACCCGTCGCTCACCGCCGGCCGAAGACGGGGCCGAGTCCGCCCACCGCCGCCACCCGCACGCCCGCCTCCGAGCACACCCAGTGCGGATCCGGCCCGAGCTCCGGCTCGACGTCCAGGGAATGCGGATCGCCGTGCGCGCACACCGGGCACAGCGGCCACCGCCCGTACTTCTCCAGCAGCGCGTCCTGCACGTCCTGCGCGACGAGTCCGGCGAGGTAGTCGACCCCCTCCGGCCACTGCTCCACCCACCACCGGCGGTGCGTGACCGAGTCCTCCACGAGGGACACGACATCGGCCTCGGCGACCTCGCCCGCGACGAGATCGGCGAGTACAAGGGCGCGGGCGGCGTGCAGCGCCTGCTCAAGGGGGGTCGCGTGGTCCATGGGCCCATTGTGAACCCGTACGGGCGAGTACGGGGAAAGCCGATGCGTCTTCACCCGCGGGCCCCGCCCCGGGCATGGCGCCTTGACCCCCACCCCGGACGAAAATACGGTGCCGACCTCAGCCCCCGACGCGAGACGCCCCCAGCGCTAGGACCCGCCCATGACCGCCCACGCGGAACTGCGTGCCCAGCTCGACGCCCTCACCACCGAGGCCTTCCGCCCCGACCTCGCCGAGATCGACCGGCTGCCCACCCTCGACATCGTCCGCCTCATGAACGCCGAGGACGCCACCGTCCCGGCCGCCGTCGCGGACCGGCTCCCGCAGATCGCCGCGGCCGTCGACGCGATCGCCGCCCGCATGGCCCGCGGCGGCCGGCTCGTCTACGCGGGCGCCGGCACCGCCGGCCGCATGGGCGTGCTCGACGCCAGCGAATGCCCGCCGACCTTCAACACCGACCCACGCCAGGTCGTCGGCCTGATCGCGGGCGGCCCCACCGCCATGGTCAAGGCCGTCGAAGGCGCCGAGGACTCCACCGCCCTCGCCGCCGACGACCTCACCGCACTCGGCCTCACCGCCACCGACACCGTCATCGGCGTCTCCGCCTCCGGCCGCACCCCGTACGCGATCGGCGCCGTCGAGTTCGCCCGTACCCGCGGCGCGCTCACCGTCGGGCTGTCCTGCAACGCCGGCTCCGCGCTCGCCGCAGCCGCCGAGCACGGCATCGAAGTCGTCGTCGGCCCCGAATTCCTCACCGGATCCACCCGGTTGAAGGCCGGGACCGCGCAGAAGCTGGTACTGAACCTCATCTCGACCGTCACCATGATCCGCCTCGGCAAGACGTACGGGAACCTGATGGTCGACGTCCGCGCCACCAACGACAAGCTGCGCGCCCGCTCCCGGCGCATCGTCGCGCTCGCCACCGGCGCCCCGGACGACGAGATCGAGGCCGCGCTCGCCGCGACCGGCGGCGAGGTCAAGAACGCCGTCCTCGTCATCCTCGGCGGAGTCGACGGCCCCACCGCCGCCGCCCTCCTCGCGGACACGGACGGCCACCTGCGCGCGGCCCTCACCCGGACGCACTGATCCCCACCGACCGGCAGCCGCCCACCCGACCAGCAGCGAGGCGATCCCACCCATGTCCCCCGACACGCACCGCGCCACGGCCGCCGCGATCCTCCCCCTGGTCGGCGGCCCGGACAACGTCACCTCCGTCGCGCACTGCATGACCCGGCTGCGCATCGGCCTGCGCGACCGCGCCCTCGTCCAGGACGAGGCGCTCAAGGCCGTCCCCGCCGTCCTCGGGGTCGTGGACGACGACACCTACCAGATCGTGCTCGGACCGGGCGCCGTCGCCCGCGTGACGCCCGAGTTCGAGGCGCTGGTGCGCGAGGCGCCCCCCGCACGGACCGCGCCCCCCGCCCGCCCCGCCACGGCCGGGGCCCTCCTGGAACGCGGTACAGCGCTGAAAGAGGCCAGGAAGGCGCGCAACGCCACTCCCGTCAAACTGCTCCTGCGCCGCATCGCGAACATCTTCGTCCCGCTCATCCCGGCCCTCATCGGCTGCGGCATCATCGCCGGGCTGAACGGCCTGCTCACCAACTCCGGCCTGCTGCCCGCCGTCGTCCCCGCCCTCGCCGCGATCGCGTCCGGCTTCATGTCCCTGATCGCCGTGTTCGTCGGCTACAACACCGCCAAGGAGTTCGGCGGCACACCCGTGCTCGGCGGCGCGGTCGCGGCGATCATCGTCTTCCCCGGCGTCGCGAAGATCGAGGCGTTCGGCCAGCACCTCGCGCCGGGGCAGGGCGGTGTGCTCGGAGCGCTAGCGGCCGCGCTGCTCGCCGTGTACGTGGAGAGGTGGTGCCGGACCTGGGTCCCGCAGGCCGTGGACAACCTGGTCACGCCCACCCTCACCGTCCTCCTCCCCGGCCTGGTCACCCTCTTCGGGCTCATGTACCTGGCCGGTGAAGTCGCCGGGGGCATCGGCTGGTTCGCCGACCGGCTCCTCGCCACCGGCGGGGCGTTCGCCGGGCTGGTGCTGGGCGGCCTCTTCCTGCCGCTGGTCATGCTGGGCCTGCACCAGGCCCTGATCCCGATCCACACCACCCTCATCGAGCACTCCGGCTACACCGTGCTGCTGCCGATCCTCGCGATGGCGGGCGCGGGCCAGGTCGGTGCGGCCATCGCGGTCTACTACCGCCTCCCGCGCAACCGGTCGCTGCGCACCACCATCAAGTCGGCGCTCCCGGCCGGTTTCCTGGGCGTCGGGGAACCGCTGATCTACGGGGTCTCCCTGCCGCTGGGCCGCCCCTTCGTCACCGCCTGCGTCGGCGGGGCGGCGGGCGGCGCGTTCGTCGGCCTCTTCAACCAGCTGGGCGCCGGCTTCGGCTCAACGGCCATCGGCCCCTCCGGCTGGGCCCTGTTCCCGCTCCTGGACGGCCCGACGGGTCTCGGCCCGGCCATCGCCGTCTACGCGGGCGGCCTGTCGGTCGGCTACGCGGTCGGCTTCGCCGCCACCTACTTCTTCGGCTTCACGCCGCAGATGCTGACGGACCTCAACACCGACCCCGGCCCGTCCCCCACCCTGACACCCCCCTCCCCCGAACCGGCCCCGGCTTGACCGGTTCTCCGGCCCGTACGAGGACGGCGTGCATAAGGTGATCGGATGATCGAGATTCGTCGCGCCACGCCGTCCGACGGGGACGTGCTCGGGGAGATCCACGCCGCCTCGTGGGAAGCGGCGTACGCCCCCTTCTTCGAGGCGGAGTTCGCCTCCCGGGAGGTACGCGCCCGGCTCACCCGCTGGCACGCCCGGGTCGCCGACGACACGGCCACGATCCTCCTCGCCCGGCTCGACGGCCGCCCGCTCGCCATGTCCTCCTCCGGCCCGTCCGCGGACCGGCCCGCCCTCGCGGAGATCCACACCTTCTACGCCCACCCCGAGGCCTGGGGCACCGGCATCGCCGACGCCCTCATGACCGCGACGCTCCAGCGCCTGCACGACGACGGATACGGCGGCGCCCACCTCTGGACCCTGCGCGACACCCCCCGCTCCCGTCGCTTCTACGTGAAGTCCGGCTTCACCGAATCCGGTTCCGTGCGCACCCACGACTTCGGCGACGGAGCCCCCCTCGCCCAGGTCGAATACCTCCGCCCCCGCTGATCAGGCCCCGCACCCCCCGGCGGCGGTGCGGAGGTAGGCCACCAGGTCCTCCACGTCGTAGCCCAGCTTCGGGCCGCGCTCCGCGGCCATCAGCAGCAGCTGGCCCACGATCTCCGCGCCCCAGCCGTCCGGGCCGTCCTGCGACCACTCCCACAGCTTCTCGATCCCGAGGCCCGTCATCAGCAGCCCGTACCCGGCCCGGATCTCCCCGCACAGCGGCGCCACCGCGTCGAGCAGCCGCGCCCCCGGCCGCTCGCAGCGGAGCCCGAAGCACCCGCCGAAGTCCTCGACCACGCACCCGGTCGGCGGGCACGCCTTGATCGCGTCATAGCGCCGGTCGTCGAACCCCGGGAACTCCCCGGCCGGGCTGTGCACCAGCGAGAACCGCTGCCAGCCGGGCGGCGGAGGCGGCTGAGGCCGCCACGCCTTGAGGCCGAACGCCTCCTGCACCAACGCCGTCGCCTCGTCCGCCGTGTCGGCCGTCTCGCTCACCCTCCGCTTCCCGTCATCGCCGACAGCGGTCCACAGCCCGCTGCGCCCGTCCTGCGACACCCGTACCGAAAGGCCCATGCCCGCACGCTTCCACCCGGCCCTCACCATTCCCTTCTCCAGCCAGCACAACTTCCACGCCAGCTCGAACTCCCATCCGCGCGCCGCCTCCGCCAGCCCCTTCAAGACCGCCTCGCACCGCGCCCGTTCGTCTCCCGTCACGGATGCGCCCGCTCGTGCAGCACGGCGGCCAGCCGTAGCGCGGTGTCCAGGTTGCAGCGCCCGAGGTCGACCAGGGGCAGCCCGTACGTCCCGGCGGCGGACACCCCGTCCACCCCCAGCGACGGGAAGACCACACCCACATCCCCGAGGGCCTCCTTCAACTGCCCCACGGCCTCCTCGGCCGCCAGCATCCGTTCCTTCGGCGAGAGCACCATGACATGTCCCTTTCGCTCTGAGTAATCACGTTCTGCACACAGAGTGGCTACTCGGTAGCTAGCCTTTCAACGTCGGACCCTGCACAAACGCACGTGTTGGACCAGGAGTTGCCATGCCGGGACCAAAGAACCTCGACCCCTCCTCCTCGCCCCGCGCCCTTTTGGGCGCGGAACTCCGCGTCGCCCGCGAACGCGCGGGCCTCACCCAGGCCGAACTGGCCGAACGGCTGTTCGTCAGCGGCTCGTTCATCGGCCAGCTCGAAGCCGGGACACGCCGGATGCACCTCGATGTCGCCCGCCAGATAGACGAGATCCTCCGTACGGACGGATTCTTCGCCCGCAACTGCGAGGCGGCGGCCAAGTCCAAGTACCCGGACCACTCCGCGGCGGCGGCCGAAGCGGAGGCGCTGGCGAAGACCATCCGGGAGTACGCGCCGCTGATCATCCCAGGTCTGTTGCAGACGGAGGCGTACGCGCGGGCCGTGTTCCGCGCGTACCAACCGACGGCGACGGAGGACGTGATCGATGAGCTGGTCAGGAACCGCCTGGAACGGGCGGCGCTGCTCGGTGATCCAACAACCCCCGTGTTCTGGTGCGTGCTTGACGAGGCGATCCTGCGCCGGAGCGGGGACGACCCATCGATCCTCGCCGAGGCCCTGCGTCACATCGCGAGCCTGATCCGGTCACACCGGATCGTCGTGCAGGTGTTGCCGTTCAGCGCGGGTTTCCACGCGGGGCTGCTGGGCTCCCTCAAGCTGATGTCCTTCGAGGACGCTCCCCCGCTCGCCTACGTCCAAGGCATGGGAACAGGCCAGTTGTTCGACGATCCGTCCACGGTCGCCCAGCACACTCTGACCTACGATCTCCTCATGGCCAACGCGCTCTCCCCACGGGAGTCGCTGGCTCTGATCGAGTCGGTGGCGGAGGATTTCGAACATGATCAGCTTGCATGACTATGACCTGACGGCAGCCAGTTGGCACAAGTCCAGCTACAGCGGTGGCGACGGCGGCGACTGCCTGGAGATGGCCACCTGGCGGAAGTCCACCCACAGCGGGGGCGACGGCGGAAACTGCCTCGAAGTCTCCGACGGCCACCCCGGCATCGTCCCCGTCCGGGACTCCAAGCGGCCCGAGGGCCCGCACGTGGTGTTCCGCGCGCAGGCCTGGGCCGACTTCGTGGGGTCGCTCAGAGACCGTTGGTGAACAGCAGCCGGTTGGGGCTGCCCGGGCTGACACCGGTCAGGACGTCCTTGGTGGACGCGTCGCCCAGGAACTCGGCGACCTCCGCCGGGGTCGCGGCCGGGTGCGCCTGCTTGTAGAGCACCGCGACACCGGTGACGTGCGGCGAGGCCATGGACGTCCCGTTCAGGGCCACGCTGCCGCCGCCGAGCTTCGCGGAGGTGATGTCCTGGCCGGGGGCGTAGAGGCTGACGCAGCGACCGTAGTTGGAGAAGCTCGTCTCCTCGTCCCACCTGTTGCTCGCCGCCACCGTCACCACGCGGTCGGCGGACGCCGGCGAGATGTTGCACGCGTCCTCCGAGCTGTTGCCCGCCGCGACGACGGGCAGGACTCCCCGGTCGGAGAGGGCGTTCGCGGCGTTGTTGACCGCCTCGGACCAGGGGCCGCCGAGCGAGGCGTTCAGCACCGCGGGCTGCTTGGCGTTGTTCGCGACCCAGTCCATGCCGGCGATGATGCCCGAGTAGGAGCCCGTGCCGTCGCAGCCCAGGACGCGGACGGCGACCAGGTCGGCCTTACGGGCGACTCCGTACGTCCTGCCGCCGACCGTACCCGCGACGTGCGTGCCGTGGCCCTGGCAGTCCATGCCCTGCCTGCCGTCGCCGACGGCGTCGTAGCCGAAGGTCGCGCGGCCGTCGAACTCGTCGTGGTCGTAGTCGATGCCGGTGTCCAGGATGTACGCCGTCACCCCGGCGCCGTCGCCCTTGGTGGTGAAGTCGTCGTCGAGCGGCAGCGTCCTCTGGTCGATCCGGTCCAGGCCCCAGAGCGAGGTCGGGGAGCCCATCGCCCGCCGGTCGTCGTGCGAGCCGTCCGACACGGCGGAGATCCTCGTGTCCTCCTCGACCGTCTTCACCCCGAGGGTCTTGCGGGCGGCCTCCAACTGGAGCCGGGTCATCGGCACGGCGAAGCCGTTGATGGCGTGGCGGTAGAGGTACCTCGGCTTCAAGCCCAGCTTCTTCGTCAGCGCGCCCGCGTCGACGCCCTTGTCCAGCGTCACGATGTACTGGCCGGGCACCGCGTCCGTCGAGGCGATCAACGGAGCCGGGGTCGGCTCGGGGGCCGCTGCGGACGCGCTGCCGGCGAGGGCCGGGGTCATGGCGAGCAGGGCGGCGGTCGTCACACGGGCGAGCAGGCGCATGGAGGAACTTTCGGGCAGGTGGCTGAGGATGCGAGGCACCGCCACCTCACGGACGGGTACGCCGAAAGGGGCGCGCCCCTTCCATGCATCGGGCACCTACCGGTGCGCCTTGAGGAGCCACCCCCGGTTGGCCGACAGGGAGGGGGCGCATTCGGCGTTCACCACCGCCGGGCCGGGGCGCGCCGCCGGACGTCGTTGACCGGGACCCCCGTGCGTGATGGCGTCGCGGCCATGCGCAACCGACCCCGTTGGACCCGCCGGGCGGCCGTCGCCGTCACCGCCCTCGCCGCCGTGGCCGCCCTGCCCGCCACGGCCGTCACCGCCGCCACCCACGGCTCCGCGCCGCGCGCGGCCCACCCGGCTCCGGACGAGTGGCCGACGTACGTGGTGACCGTACGGCGGGGCATGGACCCGGCCATGGTGGCGGACCACCACGGGATCAGGCCGGTGCACGTCTTCCACACCGCGATGAACGGCTTCGCCGCCCCGCTCTCCCCCGACCAGGTCACCGCCCTGCGGGCGAACCCCCTCGTGGAGTCCATCGAGGAGGACGGCGTCGGCTCCTCGTTCGGCACCCCCGCCTGAACCCGCCTGAACGGACCGGTCAGCTCTGGTCGGTCTCCAGCGTGTCCGCGTGACGGTGGCAGACCTTCCACTCGCCGCCCTCGCGGCGGTAGACCTGGGTCACGCGCAGCACGTAGCGGCGCGGCTCGCCGTTGACGCTGACCCGGGTGCGCTCGTAGCCGGTGGTGTACGCCATGTCGCCGACGACGTCCGCCGCGACGATCTCGTACGCGTACGCGGTGCAGTCCGAGAACGAGTCCGCCAGCCGGTGGAAGAGCTCGCTGATCTGCTCGTACCCGACGGCCGACATCCAGGCGCCCATCACCGAGACCGGCTCGCGCCGGGACCAGAGCGCGAAGCGCGGCCCGGCGTCCCCGTTGTGCACGGCGCTCTCCGCGTCCCGCAGCCGGGTCCGCGCCCATTCGAGGAACGCGTCACGCTCGTCGCTCATCTCCGGCCTCCCGGGGCTCCACTTCGACCCGCTCACTTCCCACCGTAAACGCCGCAGTGCGCGGGGGCCCGTGGGTGGAGACTGGGAGGACCGGGAATCTTGGAGGCGTCATGGCTCAGGCCGAACAGGTCTTGTGGCGGTCACACGCGGCGAACCGGTGGATGCAGGCGACGGCCGTCTTCCTCGCCCTCGTCGCGGTCGGGCTCGCCGTCGTGGGGCTGGTGGGGCCGGTGGCCCTGGTGTGGGCGCCGGCGGCGGTGCTGCTCCTGTCGGCCCTGCTGCTCCTGGTGTTCGCCTCCGTGACCGTGCGGATCACCGGCCGGGCGCTGGAGGTGGCGTACGGGCCGCTCGGACGGCCCGTGAGGCGCTGGTCCCCCGGGGAGATCGAGGTACCGGCCCGCGTGGAGGAGCGCAGGCCCATGCAGGTGGGCGGCTGGGGCTACCGCATCAGCGGGCTCGGTACGACGGTGATGGTGCGGCGGGGCCCCTGCCTCGTCATCCGCTCCCGGGGCAGGGACTTCGCGGTCAGCGTGGACGACGCCCAGCGGGGCGCCGCCCTCCTGAACTCGCTGCCCCGGTGAGGTGGCGCCCCGGCGGCCGGCTCAGGGCCCGGTTTCGAACTCGGGCGGTTCGAGGCCGTTCAGGCACCCGGTCTCGGGTGCGGCCGGGGTGTCGAAGAAGGAGACGGCGATCTCCTGGGCGCACTTCGAGGTCGCGAACACCACGTGCGGCTCGTAGGGGACGGTCACGACCTTGGCCCTGCTCAGCGTACGGGCGACGTACGGCCCGTTGTCCGCGCCGGTCTGGGAGTCGAAGCTGCCCGACAGCGCGAGGGTGGGGATGTCGCCGCGCGTGACCTCCCGGATCGAGGGCGCCGCTGCGGGGACGTTCCAGACGCCGCAGTCCTCACGCAGGAACGTGAGCTGCGGAGCCTGGGCCTGCACGGAGCGGGGGAAGGACGGGAACGCCGCCTGGCCGCCCCGCAGCGCCTGCTCCTGGCTCTCGTACGGTGTCCACTCGCTGCAGAAGACGCCGTAGGAGAGACCGTGCGCGACCCTGCCCACGGCTGCCGGGCTGAGCTTGCCGCCGGCCCACTGCTTCGCGATCCGCTGGGGTTTGCCGTGCGCCAGCTCGTCCAGGGCGGCGGGAACTTGGGGCGCCACGTGGGTGGCGGAGGTCATCCAGTTCACCAGGGCCCCTCCGTCCAGGACGACCTTCACCGGCTTGTCGCTCCCCGGGAGCGTGACGGTGGTCGTGACCGGCTTGGCTTCGAGGTCGCGGACGAGCTTGTCGAAGGTGGCCGGCAGGTTCGGGTAGCGCTTGGCGCAGGCGGGCTGGTCGGCACATGCCTTGAACAGGCCGTCGAAGCCCTGCCGGGCGCTGCTCCAGGTCAGGGCCGAGCCGCCCTTGGACGGCGGCAGTATGCCGTCGAGGGCCACCGAGCGGAGTCCGCCCGGGTGCAGGCGCATGTAGACCAGTGCCAGGTGGGTGCCGTAGGAGATGGAGTACAGGTTCCACTGCTTGATGCCGAGCGCGGTGCGCAGGTCTTCGTAGTCCGCCGCGCTCTCCGTGTCGTTGTAGGCGCCGAGGTCGATGCCGCGGGCCGCCAGCCGGTCGTGGCAGGCCTTCGTGGCCGCGACGTGCAGGCGCTCGGTGGACGGCGCGTCGTAGACGAGACCGACCGCTTTCGCGTTGAACTCGTCGATGTTGGGGCACAGCAGGTTCGGCTCGGCCGAGTACGTGCCGCGCTGGGACATGAAGACCACGTCACGGTCGCGGTTCAGGCCGCCGTCGATCGCCATCTTCGCCTCGCCGACCGCGTCGTCCCCGGGTCCGCCCGCGAGCCACACGATGGGGTCGGGTTTCGGTGTGGCGGACTTGGCGGGCACGATCGCGACACCGAGCCTGATCGTCTTGCCGTTCGCCCCGGCCCGGTTCTCGGGGACGGTGAGGGTTCCGCAGCGGGCTCCCTTGAGCGCCTCGATCGGTTCCGGCGTCCTGGGGCAGGGGCCCGGTTGGTAGCGGGCGTCGCCCGCGGTGCGGGCCGTGGTGCCGATGGGCGCCCCGGGGCCGGGGCCGACGTCGGTGCGGGACCGCGCCTGGGCTGCGGGCGCTGCGAGCAGACCGGTGGCGAGGAGGGCGGCCGCCATGCGCACGGTGCTGCGGCGGGGCCCGTGGTGGGGTGTCATCTGCCCTCCCGGTTACTTCGGGACGATCGTGAACGGTTCGGGTTCGAGACCGTCCACGCACGAGGTGTCGGGAGCGGTCGGGCGGGCGAAGAACGAGGCGAGCACGCGCTGCGCGCACGGGGACTGCGGGACCACCCAGTGGCCGATGCCGGGGATCTGTACGGCGGTCGAACGGGACAGGTCGCGGGCCACGCCCTTCGCCCAGCTCGCCCCGGTCTTCACGTCGAACGTGCCGGAGACCACGAGCGCCGGCACCGAACTGACCGTGGGCACCCGCTGGACCTCCGAGCGGTCCGGAACGTCCCAGATCCCGCACACCGGGTACTGGAACGGCAGTTGCGGAGCCTGGGCCAGGACCGAGTCGGGCCACCCGGGGAAGGCCTTGCGGCCCGCCTTGAGCACGTCGTGTCCCGAGTAGCCCGGAGCCCATTCACTGCACGCTATCGAGTTCGTCAGGCCGTGCGCGAACATGCCGACGTGCTGGACCGAGCCGGCCGCGCGGGCCTCGGCGAACCGCTCCGGGTTCCCGCGGCTGAGCTCGTCGAGCGCCGCCGGGATGTCCTTGGGCCGGGGGGTGAAGGCGACGATCAGGTTCAGCAGCGCGCCCCCGTCGAGGACGGTCTTGACCGGCTTTCCGCCGTTAGGCGGCGTGACGTCCAGCGTCAGGGGGTGGGCCTCCAGCTTGCGCACCTGTTCGGTCAGCGTGCGGGGGAGGTCCGGGTAGCGGTCCTTGCAGGCGGGCTGCGCCGCGCAGGCCTCGAAGATGTTGTGGATGCCTTCGGCGGTGCTGCCCCAGGTCCACGGCAGGGTCACGAACTGGGAAGGTGCGACCGAGTCGATCGCCACCGCGCGGATCCCCTCGGGGTGCAGGCGCAGGTAGGTGAGGGCCAGGTTGCTGCCGTAGGAGTACCCGTAGACGTTCCACCGGGGGATGCCCAGCGCCGTGCGCAGGTCGGCGAAGTCCGCGGCGTTCTCGGTGGTGTTGTAGGCGCTCAGGTCGACTCCGCCGGCCGTCAGGCGGGCCCGGCAGTCCTTCACCGCCTTGAGCATGAGCTGCTCGGCCTGCTGGGAGTCGTAGCCCAGGCCCACGGCCTGCGCGTTGAACCGGTCGACCTCCGGGCAGGCGAGGTTCGGCTGGTCGTAGAGGTTGCCGCGCTGGGCCATGACGATCAGTTCGCGGTCCTTGTTCAGGCCGGAGCCGATGAGGAAGGGGATGTCGTCGAAGGTGTCGGCGCCGGGGCCGCCCGCCATGAACACCACCGGGTCCGCGGCGGGCTGGTGCGCGACGGCCGGGATGCGCGCCACGGCCAGCTTGATGGTCCGGCCACCGGGGCGGGAGCGGTTCTCGGGGACCTCCAGGGTGCCGCACCGCGCCTTGGCCAGTGCTTCGACGGGCTCGGGTGGCTTCGGGCAGGCACCGGGCACGAACCGGGGGGCGGCCGGGCCGGGCGTCGGGGCGGGAGTCGGGCCGGTCGCGGCGGCTGACGTGGTGCCGAACGCCGACAGGCAGGCCAGCGCGGCCGCGGCGGTCACCGCGTGGATGCTGTGCTTGGGCATGTGATCCCGTCCTCTGCCAACATCGGCGGCGGTCGGCCGGAACTCGTGTTTTCGACGCTACCGGGTGGTCCGTTCGGCTGCACGCCGGACGGCGCCTTGTTCTTGAATGGTCACTCATGTATTTTCGTGGCATGCCCCGCCCCCGCGAGTTCGAACCCGACGCCGTGCTGGACCAGGCCATGCTGCGATTTTGGTGGCAGGGCTACCGGGCCACCTCGATCGAGGATCTCGTCAAGGCGACCGGCGTGAAGCCCGGCAGTCTCTACAGCGCGTTTCCGGGCGGCAAGCGCACGCTGTTCCTGAGGTCCCTGGAGCGGTACTCCAAGCTGGTCGTCCCGCAGAAGCTGGGCGAACTCGCGGCGCCCGGCGCCTCACTGAGCGAGCTGCGCGGCTACTTCGACGGGCTGGTGAGCGACCTGCTCAGCCCGGAGGGCCGGCAGGGGTGCCTGCTCGTGAACACCGCGATCGAGAACGCGGCCGAGGACGACGAGGCCGCCGCCGTCGTGCGCGGCCACCTGGCCCGCCTGGAGCAGTGCATGACCACCGCCCTGCGCAACGCCCGCGACACCGGCGAGGTCCGCGCCTCGGTGGACCCGGCCGGCAGCGCCAAGCTGCTGGTGGCGACGTGCCAGGGGCTCATGGTCGTGGGGAAGGCGAACCCCGACGGGACGGTACTGCGCGCGATCGTCGACAACGCCTTCACCGTCCTCGCCTGACGGGCCCGCGCCAGGGGCCACCGTGAGCGGTGGCCCCTTTTTTCAGCCCTCGTAGTTGAATGACCCTTCAAGAATGGAGCATGCCCGATGAAGGCCATCGTCATATCCGCCTACGGCGCCCCCGAGGTACTGCACGTCACCGAACTGCCCGACCCCGTGCCCGCGCCGGAAGAGGTGCTGATCCGGGTCGAGGCGTTCGGCCTCAACCACGCCGAGGCGTACATGCGCGCCGGCAGCTGGGGAGACGTCGCGGCCGTCCCGGGGATCGAGTGCGCGGGATCGGTCGAAGCCGACCCCTCGGGCCGCCTCGCCCCCGGAACCCGGGTCGTGGCGGTCCTCGGCGGCATGGGCCGTACCCGCAACGGCAGTTACGCCGAGCTGGTCACGGTGCCGGCCAGCAACGTGACAGCGGTGGACTCGTCGCTGGGATGGGCCGAGCTGGCGGCCGTGCCCGAGGTCTACGCGACGGCGTGGAGCGGGCTGTTCGGCAACCTCGGCCTGCGCCCGGGCGAGCGGGTCCTGGTCCGCGGAGCGACGTCCTCCCTCGGCCAGGCCGCCGTCAACCTCGCCGTCGACCACGGCGCGAGCGTGCTCGCGACCACCCGCAATCCCGCGCACGCACTACTCCTCGAGGAACTCGGCGCCGAGGAGGTCCTCATCGACGACGGACACCTGGCCGCCCAGGTCAGCGGGGGCGGCCACGCCGTCGACGCGGTGTTCGACCTCGTCGGCAACAGCGTCCTGCGCGACTCCCTGGCCACGGTCCGTCCCCGTGGCCGGGTCTGCCAGCTCGGTTTCCTCGGCGGCTTGGAGCCGGTGCGCGACTTCAACCCGATCACCGACCTCCCCTCCGGCGTGCAGCTGAGCTTCTTCGGCAGCGCCTTCGTCCTGGGCGGCCCCGACTTCCCGCTCGCCGACGTCCCGTTGGACGCGATCTACGCCAAGGTCGAGTCCGGGGTCCTGTCGGCGAGGCCGGTGCGGACCTTCCGTTTCGAGGAGATCGTCGAGGCCCACCGGGTCATGGAAGCGGGTGGGGCGCTGGGCAAGATGACCGTCGTCGTCGGCTGAGCGCCCCCGCCGGGACCGGGGCCTACGTCCGGTCCCGGTACACGCGCAGCTCGGAGACCTCGTACGACATCTCCGTGACCTCCGGCTCCGGCGCCGGGTGGTAGTTGCCCGCGCACACCGAGAGGTTGACGATGAGGTAGGCGCGCCAGCCGCGGCCCACGCCCCGGCGGTCGGAGAAGACGCGGGCGCCGTTGACCCACCAGACGACCGAGTTCCGGCCGAACTCCACGCGCAGGTCCACCCAGGCGCCGGGCCGGACCGAGGGGTCGCGGTGGTAGCGGTGGGCCTCCCGGACGTGGTTGGAGAGTTCGAGCAGGTCGGGGTTGTCGGGGTGGTACTCGAAGACGTCGATCTCCTGGCCGCCGTCGCGCCAGGTCCAGATCGCGGGCCAGGCCCCCAGCTCCGCGGGGAGCCGTACCCGTGCCTCCAGCACGTCGCCGGTGCGCACCATGAAGCCCTCGTCGCTGCCCTCGGTGGTGAGCAGGCCGGTGTCCCAGTTGCCGTCGGGGCGGCGGGTGGCGCGGAAGACGCCGGTGCGGCTGTAGGCGGGGTCTTCCACCAGGTGGTCGAGTTTGTTGTCGCCGGGGTTGACGGGGCCGCCGTCGGGATAGGCCCAGGAGCGGCCGGCGACCCATTGGGCGGGAGAGGTGAAGTCGGCGGTGAAGACGGGGGCGCGGCGGGGTCCGGGTACCGCCGCTCCGCCACCGCCTCCCGGGGCGAGGCGGGACGTCAGGCGTCCCAGCCAGCCGAGCAGGTCCGTGTCCATGGAGAGTGTCTGCCCGCAGGCGGAGCCGACCATGCCGGATCCATCGCCCTGGGTAGTCGCACGGTTGCGTTCAGCGACGGGTATTGCGGGCCGCCGCGAGGAACGCGCGGATGAGCTCCGGTGACTTCACTCCGCGCTCCCGCTCGACGCCGCTGGAGACGTCCACGCCCCACGCGCCGGTGGCGAGCAGGGCCGCCCCGACGTTGTCGGGGTCGAGGCCCCCCGCCAGCAGCCAGCGGCCGCGCGGCGCGGTGAACTCCTCGGAGGCCCAGTTCCACGGCTTGCCGGAGCCGGGGTCGGGGGCGTCGAGCAGCAGCAGGTCCTCGCCGTACTCCCCGGCGGCCGCGACGGCGGTGGCGGTGGCGCGGATCAGCGTCCGCCCCTCCGCGCGCAGTTCCCCGTAGTACTCGGGCCCCTCGTCGCCGTGCAGCTGTACGGAGCGCACCCCGCTCTCCTCCGTCAGCCGCCGGACCTCCTCCACCGACTGCCCGCGGAAGACCCCGACGGTCAGCACCCCCGCCGGCACCCGCCCGGCCAGCTCCCGCGCCTTCGCGGCGTCGACGGTGCGCGGGCTGCCCGGGGCGAACACGAACCCGACGGCGTCCGCCCCGGCCCCGACGGCCACGTCGACGTCGTGCGCGGTCTTCAACCCGCAGATCTTGACGAAGGGTGCGCTGCTCTCGCTCATGCCTCCGAGTCAACCAGACCGCCGCCCCGCCCGCGGACCTGTCCCGAGGACCGGGAACGCCCGAGGGCGGCACCCCTGGTGGGGTGCCGCCCTCGGAACATGGAGCGTGGTGCGGACTGCCGATCAGCCGGGGCCGATCAGAAGTCCATGTCGCCGCCCGGCATGCCACCCGGCGCGCCGGCGCCGGCCTTCTCGGGCTTGTCGGCGATGACGGCCTCGGTGGTCAGGAACAGCGCGGCGATCGACGCGGCGTTCTGCAGCGCGGAGCGCGTGACCTTCGCCGGGTCGATGATCCCCTCGGCGATCATGTCGACGTACTCGCCGGTCGCGGCGTTCAGACCGTGACCGATCGGGAGGTTGCGCACCTTCTCGACGACGACGCCACCCTCGAGACCACCGTTGACGGCGATCTGCTTGAGCGGGGCCTCCAGGGCGAGCTTCACGGCGTTGGCGCCGGTCGCCTCGTCACCGGTGAGCTCCAGCTTCTCGAAGACCGAGGAGGCCTGGAGCAGGGCCACGCCACCACCGGCGACGATGCCCTCTTCGACGGCCGCCTTCGCGTTGCGAACGGCGTCCTCGATGCGGTGCTTGCGCTCCTTGAGCTCGACCTCGGTCGCGGCACCGGCCTTGATGACGGCCACGCCGCCGGCCAGCTTCGCGAGGCGCTCCTGGAGCTTCTCGCGGTCGTAGTCCGAGTCGGAGTTCTCGATCTCGGCGCGGATCTGGTTGACGCGGCCCTGGACCTGGTCGCTGTCACCGGCGCCGTCGACGATGGTCGTCTCGTCCTTGGTGATGACGACCTTGCGGGCGCGGCCGAGCAGGTCGAGACCGGCGTTCTCCAGCTTGAGGCCGACCTCCTCGGAGATGACGGTGCCGCCCGTGAGGATGGCGATGTCACCGAGCATGGCCTTGCGGCGGTCGCCGAAGCCCGGGGCCTTGACGGCGACGGACTTGAAGGTGCCGCGGATCTTGTTGACGACCAGGGTCGACAGGGCCTCGCCCTCGACGTCCTCGGCGATGATCAGCAGCGGCTTGCCGGACTGCATGACCTTCTCCAGGAGCGGCAGCAGGTCCTTGACCGAGCCGATCTTGGAGTTGACGATCAGGATGTACGGGTCGTCGAGCGACGCCTCCATACGCTCCATGTCGGTGGCGAAGTACGCCGAGATGTAGCCCTTGTCGAAGCGCATGCCCTCGGTGAGCTCGAGCTCCAGACCGAAGGTCTGGGACTCCTCGACGGTGATGACGCCTTCCTTGCCGACCTTGTCCATGGCCTCGGCGATGAGCTCGCCGATCTGGGTGTCGGCGGCGGAGATGGAGGCCGTCGAAGCGATCTGCTCCTTGGTCTCGACATCCTTGGCCTGCGCGAGCAGGGCGGCGGAGACGGCCTCGACGGCCTTCTCGATACCACGCTTGAGGGCCATCGGGTTGGCGCCGGCGGCCACGTTGCGCAGGCCCTCGCGGACGAGCGCCTGGGCCAGCACGGTGGCGGTGGTCGTACCGTCGCCCGCGACGTCGTCCGTCTTCTTGGCGACTTCCTTGACCAGCTCGGCGCCGATCTTCTCGTACGGGTCCTCGAGCTCGATCTCCTTGGCGATGGACACACCATCGTTGGTGATCGTGGGGGCGCCCCACTTCTTCTCAAGGACGACGTTGCGACCCTTGGGGCCAAGGGTGACCTTGACGGCGTCGGCGAGCTGGTTCATGCCACGCTCGAGACCGCGCCGGGCCTCCTCGTTGAACGAAATGATCTTGGCCATCTGAAGTGGTCCTCCAGGACTGGGGTGGATTGCTCCTGGACCGCGCCCGCGCCCGCGACGGACGGCCGGCGAGCCCGGCGGTTCCTTCCCGCCGGACCCTTGGGCCTCACCGACCCGGTCCTCGTTTCAGTAGCACTCTCACCTGGAGAGTGCTAACGCCAATGATTAGCACTCGACCCCGTCGAGTGCAAGCGGCTTCGGCAACGCCGGGCCAAGACCCCGCCCCGGACGCACGAGGGGCCCACATCCCGTGTCCGGGATGTGGGCCCCTGGTGCGCCTGACGTCTTGAGAGCGTCCGACGTCGAAGACCTGTTGCGTCGGTGGTCGATCGCGCCGGGTTAGCCGAGTGCGAGCTTGACCATGTCCGCCTGAGGACCCTTCTGGCCCTGCGAGATCTCGAACTCGACCCGCTGACCCTCTTCAAGGGTGCGGTACCCGTCCATCTGGATGGCGCTGTAGTGGACGAACACATCCGCACCACCGTCGACCGCGATGAAGCCGTAGCCCTTCTCCGCGTTGAACCACTTGACGGTGCCCTGAGCCATGCCTAACTCCCCTATTACTGGCCCTTGCGCAGGACCGCACTTCGCGGACCCGGGTCAGAACTTGCGCCGGAACGCCTCGACCGCGGCTGAATGTATCCGCACCGGTGCTGTCTGCAACAGGTCATTCCGACGAGAATTCTGGACAAGGAGGAATATGGAAATCAAGTGAAAAGTAGGCATATTCCCGGGCAACTCGGGCCCGACATCCGACACCAAAGCCTCATACCAGACTCGCATGTTGACTCAATGTCAACCCTCCGGCGGCCCGCTCATATGCGGCGGGCAAGAACAGCGGAGGGGACTTCCCCAACTCTACCGCGCCCAATCAACGAGAATTACCCCCTCCGCTTTTAGCGGAGGGGGCAATTCAGGTGGGACGCGATGTGGCTACAGCGGGAACCCGGCTGTCAGCAGCCGCCGGCCACGGCGGGGATGATCGAGACTCCCGCGCCGTCCGGCGTCGGCGTCTGCAGGCCGCCCTCGAAGCGCACGTCGTCGTCGTTGACGTAGACGTTCACGAAGCGGCGCAGCTTGCCCTGGTCGTCTAGGACGCGGGCCGCGATGCCCGGGTGGCTCTTCTCCAGGGACTCGATGACCTCGGAGAGGGTCACGCCCTCGGCGGGGACCTCGGCCTGGCCACCGGTGTAGGTGCGCAGGATGGTGGGGATGCGGACGTTGACGCTCATGGCGCTGCTGCCTTTCCGGAAGCGGTGGGATGGGTCGGGCCTCAGGCCAGGCCGGCAGCGCGGAACGCGTCCAGGCTGGGGCGGATGGTGGCGGTCTGGCCGCTGTCCGAGGCCACCGCCTCCAGGGTCTTGAGGCCGTCACCGGTGTTGAGGACGACCGTGGTCAGGGAGGGGTCGAGCTGCCCGTTCTCGATGAGCTTCTTCGTCACGCCGACGGTCACGCCGCCCGCGGTCTCGGCGAAGATGCCCTCGGCCCGGGCGAGGATCTTGATGGCCTCGACGACCTGCTCGTCGTTGACGTCCTCGACGTAGCCGCCGGTGCGGCGGGCGATGTCCAGGACGTACGGGCCGTCCGCCGGGTTGCCGATGGCCAGGGACTTGGCGATGGTGTTCGGCTTCTGCGGGCGCACCACCTCGTGGCCGGCCTTGAAGGCCGTCGACACGGGCGAGCAGCCCTCGGCCTGGGCGCCGAAGATCTTGTACGGCTTGTCCTCGACCAGCCCGAGCTTGATCAGCTCCTGGAGCCCCTTGTCGATCTTCGTCAGCTGCGAGCCGGACGCGATGGGGATCACGATCTGGTCGGGCAGCTGCCAGCCGAGCTGCTCGCAGATCTCGTAGGCCAGCGTCTTGGAACCCTCGCCGTAGTAGGGGCGCAGGTTGACGTTGACGAAGCCCCAGCCCTCGCCCAGCGGGTCACCGATGAGCTCGGAGCAGAAACGGTTGACGTCGTCGTAGTTGCCCTCGATGCCGACGAGTTCGCCGCCGTAGACACCGGCCATGACGACCTTGCCCTGCTCCAGGTCGTGCGGGATGAACACGCAGGAGCGGAAGCCGGCCCGGGCGGCCGCGGCGCCGACGGCGCCGGCCAGGTTGCCGGTGGAGGAGCAGGAGAGCGTCGTGTAGCCGAAGGCGCGGGCGGCCTCGACGGCGATGGCGACGACGCGGTCCTTGAAGGAGTGCGTCGGGTTGCCGGAGTCGTCCTTGACGTAGAGCTTGCCGGTGACGCCAAGCTCCTTGGCCAGGTTGGCCGCGTCCACGAGCTTGGTGAAGCCCGGGTTGAGGCTGGGCTTGGAGGCCACGTCCGCCGGGACGGGCAGCAGCGGGGCGTAGCGCCAGATGTTGTCGGGACCCGCCTCGATCGCGGCGCGCAGCGCCTCCGGGTCACCGGTCGGCAGGTCGTACGCGACTTCGAGCGGTCCGAAACACTCGGCGCAGGCGAAGATCGGGCCGAGGTCGAAGCGCGTTCCGCATTCGCGGCAGGACAGGCCGGTGGCGGGTCCGAGATCGACAGAGGTGCCGGTGGATCCGGCAGAGGTGGCGACAGTCTGTGCAGCCATGATGGCGAGGCCCTTTCTCCTCATCTTCCCCATGGCGCACTTCGCCATGAGACGGAATTGGCACCTTCCCTAGCCGGGGACCTCGCTGACGTCGCTGTGTGCGCGATCGCGAGAACCGACTGGAGGGTTGCCGGGGCTTCAACGGGCCGTGTCCCTCTGCCCCTCTGGATGAGCGGTATGGCGCGGCGCGTGCTCTGCGGCACGTCCGGGCATTTGTGCACGAGGACCCCGGCATGCCGTGGTCCTTCGCGTTGTTCAAGACTGTAACCGAAGGCCCGGGTGGTTGAGACAGCTGTCCGAACGGCGAGATGGATCACATTTCGCCCGAAAGCGCCTGCCGATCCGCCGCGACCCCGCGTCCTGAACACATCGATCCCGGGAGTGCCCGAAGTGCTGGAAGAGGTGGAGCGCTGGCTGGCCGACCGCTCCTGGCCGGCCGCCGACCGTCCGCTCGGCCGGCTGCTGGAGCGCAAGCGCGCGTCGGGAGCCACGGTCAGCGTGGTGCTGCCCGCGCTCGACGAGGAGGCCACGGTCGGCGCGATCGTCGAGGTGATCCGCCGTGACCTGATCGAGGGACTGCCGTTCCCCTTGGTGGACGAGCTGGTGGTGGTCGACTCCGGGTCGAGCGACCGTACGGCGGAGGTCGCCGCGAAGGCCGGAGCGCGCGTGGTGCACCGTGACTCGATCCTGCCGCGGCTGCCGGCGGTGCCCGGCAAGGGCGAGGTGCTGTGGCGCTCGCTGCTCGCGACCACCGGCGACATCGTCTGCTTCGTGGACGCCGACCTGCGGGACTTCTCGTCCGCGTTCGTCTCCGGCATCGTCGGCCCGCTGCTGACCGAACCGGACGTGCAGTTCGTCAAGGCGATGTACGACCGCCCGCTCGGCGACGCCCCGGGGCAGGGCGGCCGCGTCACGGAGCTGGTGGCCCGGCCCCTGCTGAACCTGCACTGGCCGCGGCTGGCCGGGTTCGTCCAGCCGCTGGGCGGCGAGTACGCCGTACGGCGCTCCCTGCTGGAGCGTCTGCCCTTCCCCGTCGGCTACGGCGTGGAACTGGGCCTGCTGGTGGACGCGCTGCACACGGTCGGGCTGGACGCGCTGGCCCAGGTCGACGTCGGCGTTCGGCTGCACCGCCACCAGGACGGGCAGGCGCTCGGCCGGATGGCCGCGGCGATCTACCGCACCGCGCAGCTGCGGCTCTCGCGCGGACACTCCCCCGGCCACCGCCGCGGGTACCCCCAGGTGCGGCCGGCGCTGACCCAGTTCGAGCGGGGCCCGGAGGGCTTCGTGGCCCGGACGTACGCCGTCGACACCGAGGAGCGGCCGCCGATGCTGGAGATCGAGGAGTACGCGATCCGCCGCGTGGCGTGATGCGGTGTGGCGTGACGCGGCGGCGGGTTTGAGGCGCGTGCGACGGGGTTAGGTTCGCGGCATGGCTTCCCAGGTACTCGTCGCCGCGAACCGCGGCCCCCTCTCGTACGCCCACGCCCCCGACGGCACCCTCAGCGCCCGGCGCGGCGGGGGCGGTCTCGTCTCCGGACTGTCCGCGGCGCTCGCGGAGCAGCCGGACGCGGTGTGGATCTGCGCGGCGCTGTCGGAGGGCGACCGGGAAGCGGTGCGGCGCGGGGTCTCCGAGCCGGGTGTCCGGATGCTGGACATCGATCCCGCGGTGTACGACGCCGCGTACAACGGCATCGCGAACTCGGTGCTCTGGTTCACCCACCACCACCTGTACGACATCCCGCGCGAGCCGGTCTTCGACGCGGAGTTCCGGCGGCGCTGGGACGCGTACGTCCTGTACAACCGGGCCTTCGCGGACGCGCTGGCGGCGGAGGCGGGCCAGGGCGCGGCGGTGCTGGTGCAGGACTACCAGCTGGCGCTGGTGCCGGGGATGCTGCGCGTGCTGCGGCCCGACCTGCGGATCGCGCACTTCACGCACACCCCGTGGGCCTCCCCGGACGTCCTGCGGATGCTGCCGCGGTACGTGGTGGAGGAGCTGACCTGGGGGATGCTCGGGGCGGACCTGCTGGGCTTCCACACCGGGGAATGGGCGCGGGCGTTCTTGTCGGCGATGCCGTTCGACGGCGCGGAGGGCAGCGCGGAGGAGGTCCGCGAGGGGATCGTGGAACACCGGCGGGAGTCGGTGTGGGCGAGGCGCACGACGGAGGTACGGGCGTTCCCGCTGGGCGTGGACGGGGACGACCTGCGGGCGCTGGCGCACCGGCCGGAGGTCGACGACAAGCTGGCGGGGCTGCGGGCGGAGGTCGGGGACCGCAAGACGATCGTCCGGGTGGACCGGACGGAGCTGTCGAAGAACATCCTGCGCGGCCTGCTGGCGTACCGGGAGCTGCTGATGACGCACCCGGAATGGCGGGAGCGGGTGGTGCACATGGCGTCGGCGTATCCCTCGCGGCAGGACCTGGCGGTGTACCGGGAGTACACGGCGGCGGTCCGGGAGCTGGCGGCGCAGATCAACGCGGAGCTGGGGACGGCGGACTGGCAGCCGGTGCTGGTGTCGGTGGAGGACGACTTCGCGCGCTCGCTGGCGGCGTACCGGATGGCGGACGTGGCGCTGGTGAACCCCGTCCGGGACGGGATGAACCTGGTGGCTAAGGAGATCCCGGTGGTGTCGGAGGCGGGGTGCGCGCTGGTGCTGTCGACGGGGGCGGGAGCGTACGAGGAGCTCCGCTCGGATGCGCTGACGGTGAACCCGTACGACGTGTCGGAGACGGCCGCGGCGTTGCACGCTGCGCTGGCGATGCCGGATGCGGAGCGCGCGGAACGCACGAAGCGCCTCTCCTCGGCCGCCACCGCCCTCCCCCCTACGTCCTGGTTCACGGCCCAACTCACGACCCTCCAGTCCCCCTGACCCCAGCCCTCCCCCGGGCCCCACCGGCGTTTGAGGCGCGGGCCCGGGCAGAGCCCAGGGAACCCCCTCCAGCCCCGCCGGGACGGCAACTCCAGCCCCGCCGGCGTTTGAGGCGCGGGTCCGGGCGAAGGCCAGGGGCCCCCTCCAGCCCTGCCGGCACGGCAACTCCAGCCCCGCCGGCGTTTGAGGCGCGGGTCTGGGCAGAGCCCAGGAGCCCCCTCCAGCCCCGCCGGCGTTTGAGGCGCGGGCCCGGGCGAAGCCCAGGGAACGGTGGAAGGGCGGGTAGGGGACGGCTCCGCGCAGCGGCAACCCGGGCTGCGCCCGGGCTTGCGGGGCTCCGCCCCACACCCCGCGCCTCAAACGCCGGCGAGGCTGAAAAGGGCCGCGGCCGCCAAGGAGGCCGGCCTCCGCCCACACCCCTCGCCGCAGGCAAGGCAGAACCGGCCGAGCCTTGGGGGCCGCGCCGCGCGGCGAAGTAGAACCGCCCTGGGCCCCGGGGGCCCGCCCCGCACCGCAGGCAAGGCAGAACCGGCCCGGCCCAGGGGGCCGCCCCGCAGCGGACGGCAGAACCGGCCCGGGCCCCGGGGGCCCGCCCCGCGCCTCAGACGCCGGCCAGGCGAAACGCCCGGAGGTCAGCCCCGCAGGGCCGCCGCCAGGGTGGCCAGGAACGCGGCCACCTCCGCCGGCCCCGGGAGGACCAGGTCCGCACGGGAGGCCAGCTCCGGGACCTCCGACGAGCTGCAGACCAGCAGCCCCGGCAACCCCTCCGCCCGCCGCTTCTCGACGGCGGCATACGCCGCGAGGTCCCCCAGGTCGTCACCCGCGTACAGCACCGCCTCCGCGCCGACCTCCTCCAGGTACTCCGTCAGGGCGACGCCCTTGTCCATCCCCGGCGGCCGCAACTCCAGCACCGCCCGCCCCGGCTCCACCACCAGCCCGTGCCGCGCCGCCAGCTCCGCCAGCGGCTCCCGCAGCGCTTCGAAGGCGGCCTCCGGATCCTCCGCCCGCCGGGTGTGGACGGCCAGCGCCCGGCCCTTCTCCTCGATCCAGGTCCCCCGCCACGCCCCGATCGACTCCAGGAACCCCGGCAGCTCGGCCCGTACGGCCGCCACCCCCGGGTGCTCGGCGGGCGCGTGGACGAGCCCGCTGACGGCGTCCCACCGCTCGGCCCCGTAGTGCCCGAGGACGACGAGGTGTTCCAGCCCCGGGACCCCGGCGAACCCGCCGTGCCGCACGGCGACCCCGGCCGGCCGGCCGGTCACGACGGCCACGGCCAGCACCTGCGGCGCGAGCGCCGCCAGCGCGGGTACGGCGTCCGGGTGGGCGCGCGCCTGGTCCGGGTCGGGAACGATGTCGGCGAGGGTGCCGTCGAAGTCGAGGGCTACGACGGATCGGCGCGGCGCCCGGAGGAGGGCTTCGAGTCCCTCGCGACCGGCGGCGGTGGCGGGCACGGGCATCGGCGTATCGTGCGCATGGCTCCCCATAGGGACGACCCTAACGGTCCAGTCGTACGACTGCTATCGCCGGGCCCGCTGCGCCGCGCGGATCCGCCGGAGCCGGTTGACGGTGCCCGGCGCGTGCTCCAGGGCCCGCGGGTCGTCCATGAGGGCGTTGAGCAGCTGGTAGTACCGGACCGGGGTCATCCCCAGCCCTTCCCGGATGGCCCGTTCCTTGGCTCCGGGCCCGGACCAGGTTCGTCCCTCGTACGCGAGCACGGCGGCCTCGGCGGCCGTCAATCGCCCGTCGTCCGTCATACGGCCAGATTAACGCCGCCCACCGACACGCCCCCGGCCGCCCTCAGGCTGCCTCGGGGCCGCCTCGGCGCCCGGCGCCCACCCTCAGCGCCCGGCGTCCGCCTTGCGCGCCGCCAGCGCGATGTCACCGAGGACCTTCTCCGGCCGGCCGCCCGGCTGGACCACCTTGCCGATGTTCTGCTTGACGTCCTCGCTCACACCGGCCCACGACTTCTTGCCCACGGGGTACAGCCGCGCCGTGGGCAGCGCCGTCAGGAAGGTCTTCAGCTGCGGCGCGGAGCCCCCGGTGGCGGCTTCCATCGCCCGGTAGCCGCTGGTCGTGACGGGCAGCAGGTCGTACTTGCCGGTGAACGCCGTCACGTTCTTCGCCTCGTACAGGTAGTCGAGGAACTTGCCGGTCTCCGTCTTGTGGCCGTTCTTGAAGGCCATGACCCAGTCAGCGACGCCCATCGTCGGGTGGTCGGTGCCGTCGGCCGTCGGCATCGGCACCATCCCGAACTTGATCCCCTTGCCGCCGGCCTGCTTGAGCAGGGTCGGGTGGCCGTTGAGCATGCCGACCTCGCCCCGCGCGAAGCCGTCGAAGGCGGCCTGCCGGTCGAGCTTGCCCGGCTCGACGGGGCCGGTGAGGCCCTGGCCGACCATCTTGTCGCGCAGGAACTCGAACGTCTTGACGTTCTCCGGGGAGTCGATCTCGTAGCTGTCCTCGTTGTCGGTGTAGCCGCTGCCGCCGGCCAGCATCCACATCATCGTCTCGGCCTGCGCCTCTTCCCGGCCGAGCGGCAGCGCGAAGGGGGTCTGGACGCCGGCGGCCTTGAGCTTCTTCGCGGCCGCTTCCAGGTCCGCCCAGCTCTTGGGCTGCCAGCCGCCCTTGGTGTCCTTGGGTATGACACCGGCGTCGGTGAGCAGCTTCTCGTTGTAGAAGAGCAGCCGGGTGCTGGCCACGAAGGGCATGCCGTACTGGGTCTGCCCGACCTTGCCGGCGTCGGCGAGCGGCGCGAGGAAGTCGGCCTCGGTCTGCACGGAGAGCAGTTCCTCGGCGGAGTAGAGCTTGCCGGCTCCCGCGTAGTCGGCGTAGGCGCCGATCTGCGCGATGTCGGGGGCCTTGTGCGCCTTGACCATCTCGGCGACCTTGGCGTCGACCTCGGTCCAGGAGTAGACGCTGACCTCGACGTTGACGCCGGGGTGGGTCTTCTCGAAGGAGCTTGCGAGGTCCTTCCAGTAGGTGGTGGAGGAGTTCTGCGGATTGTCGCCGTAGTCGGCCGCCACGACCCGCAGGGTCACCTCGTTGTTCCCGGTGAGGCCCTGCACGGTTCCACAGCCCGTCAGCGTCACGGCGGTCAGGCACAGCGCTGCCCCGGTCGCGGCCAGGCTCAGGTAACGGCCCTTCACAGTTCTGATCCACCCCTTGTCGTACCTACTATTCGTCGTAAGGTCTACACCACTTTCGGGCTGCTTGACATCCGGAACGCGCCGCCGGTCCGGACCGTGTCCGGACCGTTGCCGGAGCGGGCTCCCGGATTTGTATGGCCGCTCAACATTCCTCCCAATGGACTAGACCTTTGCCTCCCGAGCACGCGAGACTGTCTTCTGTGAAACCCGTGAAACACGTCATCGCCCTCGATGTGGGCGGCACCGGGATGAAGGCCGCCCTCATCGCCGGGGACGGCTCCCTGCTGCACGAGGCGCGCCGCGCCACCGGCCGCGAGCGGGGCCCCGAAGCCGTCGTCGAGACGATCCTCGGCTTCGCCGCCGAACTCCTCGCCCACGGGCGCGAGCACTTCGGCCGGGCCGCCTCGGCCGCCGGCGTCGCCGTCCCCGGCATCGTCGACGCCGAGAACGGGACCGCCGTCTACGCGGCCAACCTCGGCTGGCGCGACGTACCGATGCGCGAGCTGCTCAGCACGCGCCTCGGCGGCATCCCGGTGGCCCTCGGGCACGACGTACGCACGGGCGGTCTCGCCGAAGGCCGCATCGGCGCCGGCCGGGACGCCGACCGGTTCCTCTTCGTCCCGCTCGGAACCGGCATCGCCGGCGCCATCGGCCTGGCCGGCCGCATCGAGGCGGGCGCCCACGGCTACGCGGGCGAGATCGGCCACATCGTGGTCCGCCCCGGCGGGCCGGCCTGCGGCTGCGGCCAGTACGGCTGCCTGGAGACCCTCGCCTCCGCCTCCGCCGTCAGCCGCGCCTGGGCCGCCGCCAGCGGCGACCCCGACGCCGACGCCGCGCACTGCGCCAAGGCCGTCCGATCCGGCGACGCCCGCGCCCGGGAGGTGTGGCTGGCCGCCATCGGCGCCCTCGCCGACGGGCTGGTCACGGCGATCACCCTGCTGGACCCGCGCACGGTGATCATCGGTGGCGGGCTCGCGGAGGCGGGAGAAACCTTGTTCACACCACTTCGGACGGCCGTGGAGGAGCGCGTGACGTTCCAGCGGCTGCCCGAGATCGTTCCGGCGGCCCTCGGGGACACCGCCGGATGCCTGGGCGCAGGGCTGCTCGCCTGGGACCTACTCGCCACGGAGGTACCTGCCTGATGGCCGCAAGCACACAGAGCACTGTTCTGTCCGGTGCCAAGGTGGTGCTGCCCACCGGGACCGTGGCGGGCGGCCGCGTCATCGTCGACGGCGAGCGGATCGCGGGCAGCGCATCCCCGGGCACGCCCGTCGCCGACCTCACCGGGCACTGGATCGTCCCCGGCTTCGTGGACATGCACAACCACGGCGGCGGCGGCGCCTCCTTCACCTCCGGCACCGCCGAGGAAGTCCTCAAGGGCGTACGGACCCACCGCGAGCACGGCACGACCACGCTCATCGCCTCCACCGTCACCGGCGAGCTGGACGAACTCGCCCGGCGCGCCGGGCTCCTCGCCGAGCTGACGCAGCAGGGCGAGATCGCGGGCATCCACTTCGAGGGGCCCTTCATCAACGCCTGCCGCAAGGGTGCCCACAAGGCGGACCTGCTGCGCGACCCCGACCCGGCCGAGGTCCGCAAGCTGGTCGACGCCGCGCACGGCACCGCCCGGATGGTCACCCTCGCCACCGAACTGCCCGGCGGCCTGGACTCCGTACGGCTGCTGGCCGAACACGGGGTCATCGCCGCGATCGGCCACACCGACGCCACCTACGACCAGACCCGCCGCGCCATCGACGCGGGCGCCACCGTCGCCACCCACCTCTACAACGCGATGCCGGGCCTCGAACACCGTGCCCCCGGCCCGATCGCCGCGCTGCTGGAGGACGAGAGGGTCACCGTCGAGCTGATCAACGACGGCACGCACCTGCATCCGGCCATGCTCGAACTGGCCTTCCACCACGCGGGCGCCCACCGCGTCGCGCTGATCACCGACGCGATGGACGCGGCCGGCTTCGGCGACGGCACCTACCACCTCGGGCCGCTGGAGGTCGAGGTCAAGGACGGCGTCGCCCGCCTCGTGGAGGGCGGCTCGATCGCCGGGTCCACACTGACCCTGGACACCGCCTTCAAGCGCGCGGTGACCGTCGACCGGCTGCCCGTCGAATCGGTGGTCCAGGCCATCTCCGCCAACCCGGCCAAGCTGATCGGCCTGTACGACCAGGTCGGCTCGCTGGAGCCCGGCAAGTACGCCGACCTCGTCGTACTGGACGCCTCCTTCGAGCTCAAGGGCGTCATGCGGCGCGGCGAATGGATCGTCAACCCCGGCGTCTGAGGCGCCGATCGGCTGGACGGTGACGGGCCGTCGCCCCGCGGACTGGGCGGACGGCCCGCGGTTTGGCATGATCCCGGCACACACCAAGACCGGGGCTGACCATGATCCTCACCGTGACCCTCAACGCCGCGCTCGACGTCACCTACCGGGTGCCGCGGCTGCTTCCGCACACCTCGCACCGGGTCACCGGCGCGACCGAACGCCCCGGCGGCAAGGGCGTCAACGTCGCCCGCGTACTCGCCGCACTGGGCCACCAGGTCACGGCGACCGGCTTCGCGGGCGGGGCGGTGGGCGCGGTCGTACGGGAACTGCTGGCCGCCGACCCCGGCGTGACGGACGCCCTGGTGCCCTGCGCGGACACCACCCGGCGCACCCTGGCCGTCGTCGACGAAGCATCCGGCGACACCACCCAGTTCAACGAACCGGGCCCGCAGATCACTCCCGCGGAATGGGCCCGGTTCCTGACCCGCTACGAGGAACTCCTGGCCGGGGCCCGCGCGGTCGCGCTGTGCGGGAGCCTGCCGCCGGGCGTGCCGGTGGGCGCGTACGCCGTACTCGTCCGCACCGCCCGCGCCGCCGGGATCCCCGTCCTGCTGGACACCAGCGGCGAAGCACTGCGCCGGGGCGTCGCCGCCCGCCCCGAGATGATCAAGCCGAACGCCGCCGAGCTGGCCGAGCTGACCGGCTCCCGAGACCCGCTGCCCGCCACCCGCGACGCCCGCCGCCGCGGCGCCCACGCGGTGGTCACCTCCCTCGGCCCGGCCGGCCTGCTCGCCGCCACCGCCGACGGCACCTGGCAGGCCGCCCCGCCCCGCCCGCTCAGCGGCAACCCCACCGGAGCCGGTGACTCCGCCGTCGCGGGCCTGCTCTCGGCCCTGACCGAGGGGCTGGACTGGCCGGCCCGCCTCACCCGCGCCGTCGCACTCTCGGCGGCAACCGTGCACGCCCCGGCGGCGGGAGAGTTCGACCCCCGCACCTACGAAGAGGTGCGGGGGTCGGTGAAGGTGACGGCCGGTCAGGCCGGTTGACCTCCCGCTACGACGGCGGCCTCTGGAGCCAGAGCTGGTCGATGATGATCTCGCACTGGTTGCCCGTCTCGCACGACATCTTGACGGTGTTGGGACCCTTCTTGAGGTCCACCAGCGAGTACGTGTACGTCCACTTGTCCCACTCGCCGGGCTTGGCCTTGGCGAAGTTGGCCATGTTTATCGGACGTTCCTGCTTCTCGTCATTGACGGTGAGCGTGGTTTTGGCGTCCTTGCCGGGAACGTTGTAGCTGATGTAGACGGCGTACTGGCCCGCCTTGGCCACGTCCAGGCTCCAGGTCAGCGCCGCGCCCGGCTGGTTGAAGTTGCCGACGTACTGGCCGCCCGCGCTCTTCGCACCGGGCACCGTGCTCGTCAGCGCCGCGCCGCCCGTCAGGGTCATGCCCGCGCCCGAGGCGTCCGCCTTGGGCAGCGGGCCGTCCGAGGGCTGCGGGGAGCCGCTCGGCTGCGGGCCCGGGGAGTTGTCCTTGGGCGCCGCCGACTGCTTGCCGGAGCCGTTCGCCTGGCCCTTGCCGTCCTTGTCGCCCTTGTCGCCGAAGGTCAGGGCCGCGCCGATGCCGATCGCCACCGCGGCCACCACCGCGATCGCCGCGATGAGCAGACCGCGACGGCTCGACCCGCCACCGCCGCCGTGCCCGCCGTGCCCGCCGTTGCCGGGGAGCGGCTGGGCGTGCGTCTGCTGCTGCTGCTGCTGCTGCTGCTGCGGAACGCCGTAGCCACCGGCCTGGAGCGCCTCGGGGGCCTGGTACTGGGCCTGGTAGCCCTGCTGCGCCGGTCCCTGCTGGTACGGCACGGGGCCGCGCTGGCCCCGCCGGTCGCCTACCGTGCGCACCTGGTTGTACGAGGTACGGGGCACGCCCGGCTGCGCGCCGGCCTGCCCACCGGCCGCGGGACCGGGATATCCGTACCCACCGCCGGAACCGGGCGGGGTGGCACCGGCAGCCTGGCCGTCCGCGTAGAGGTAGCCGAACGGATCTTCGTCCTCGGGCTGGTTCGCCCCGCCGTGCGGACCGCTGTTCGCGGGCGTCGTCATCGCAGGTCACTCCTTTCGACCCACGGGAGCCTACCCCGAACACGTGCGCCCACGGGCGGCCGATCGGCTCAGCCGGCCCGGCGGTGCGCCTTGGAACGGGACCTTTTCTCGATGTACATCCGCTGGTCGGCGGAGCGCAACACCTCGTCCGCCGACATGCCGCAGCTGGCCCAGCCGATGCCGAAACTCGCCCCGACGCGGACCGCGCGGCCGTCCACCCGGATCGGCGGGATGATCGCGTTCCGCAGCCGGACGGCCAGGTCGGCGGCGTCGGCCGCGCCCAGCCCGTCGGCGAGGACGACGAACTCGTCACCGCCGAGCCGGGCGACCGTGTCCCCGTCGCGCACGCCCGTCGTCAGCCGCCGGGCGACCTCGATCAGTACGGCGTCACCCGTGTGGTGGCCGAACCGGTCGTTGATCGACTTGAAGCCGTCGAGGTCGCAGAAGAGCACCGCGAGGCCCTTCGTCCCGTCGTCGATGTCGGTGGCGGGTGCGACGGTGTGCACGTGGTGGTCGTACGGGCCCACCTCGCCCGGGGGCGCCGCGGGACTTTCGAAGGGGTCGCCGTACCCGTCGGGGCGAAAGCCGTGCTCCGCGGCACCACCTCCCGCCTCCGGGCGCCCCTCGAAGGCCGCGTCCAGCGCCTCCACGGCAGTGGCCCGTACGGACTGTGGCCGACGGCACAGCCGGGCGCCGAGCCGCGAGCGCAGTTCGGCGCTGTTGGGCAGGCCGGTCAGCGCGTCGTGGCTGGCCCGGTGCGCGAGCTGGAGCTCGTGCCGCTTGCGCTCCTCGATGTCCTCGACGTGGGTGAGCAGGAACCGGGGCCCGTCGGCGGCGTCGGCCACCACGGAATTGCGCAGCGAGACCCACACGTACGTACCGTCGCGCCGGCCCAGCCGCAGCTCGGCCCGGCCGCCCTCGGCCGAGGTCCGCAGCAGCGTGCCGATGTCCTCGGGGTGGACGAGGTCGGAGAAGGAGTACCGGCGCAGCACGGAGGCCGGCCGCCCCAGCAGCCGGCACAGCGCGTCGTTGGTCCGCAGCAGCCGGCCGTGCTGGTCGCCGCCCATCTCGGCGATGGCCATGCCGCTGGGCGCGTACTCGAAGGCCTGGCGGAACGACTCCTCACTGGCGCGCAACGCCTGCTGTTCGCGCTCCAGCCGCACCAGGGCCCGCTGCATGTTCGCTCGGAGCCGCGCGTTGCTGATCGCAATCGCCGCCTGGAAGGCGTACATCTGGAGCGCCTCGCGCCCCCAGGCGCCCGGGCGGCGGCCGTTGCGCGGTCTGTCCACCGAAATGACACCCAGAAGTTCCCCGCCGGACGCGTACATGGGTGCATAGAGCCGGTCTTCGGGGTGCCACTCGTCGGCGAAGCGGGGATCGGGGCCCTCGGTGTGCCACTGGGGCACGTCGTCCTCCAGCAGGACCCAGCCCTCGGTGTGCGGGATGAACCGCAGCCCGTCCCAGTCCTCACCCATCGTCAGACGGCGTTCCCAGGAGGGGCGGGAGCCGACGCGTCCGGTGATCAGGGCCTCGGCGGCGGGGTCACCTGCGAAGGCGGCCACGACGAGATCCCCGTCGGGGCGCACGAGGTTGACACAGGCGAGTTCGTAGCCGAGGCCCGCGACGATGCCGTCCACGACGGTCTGCAGAGTGTCCGCCAGGCTCCGGGCCGTATTGAGGTCGGCCACCACCCGGTGCAGCTGCCGCAGGGTCGCAAGACGGACGTACGGCTCCGACTCGGTCTCCATTGCTCGCTCTCCCCGAGACCTCGACAGCAACTCCAGGTGTGTCATCGGCGGTTCGTTGCGGTGTCCCGTCCACTGAATCACAGTGAGCTGTGCGGCAGGTACACAGGGTCAACAAATCTTGCCGTCTGTGACTCAAGTCACATGAGATGAAGAACGTGCCCGGAAGAGGCGCGAGAGGCTTCGCCGCGACTGGGAGCGCTCCCTCTCCTTTCCGCGGGCAAACGATACGCGCGGTCCTAGGACCCGGGGTCCGTACGCGCCTGGGACCAAGGCCCGATGTGCGCCGCGAGGGAGCGAGACTAGCGTTCCAGGCGTGCCGAAGACGACCCTGGAACCCGCCCCCACCGCCCCCACCCCGCATCCTGAGGGGGTGACCGACGAAGAATTCCGCGCCGCGATGTCCCGGCTGGCGGCCGGCGTAACGCTGATCACCGCCCACGAGCCCGCGCTGACGGCCGGCGGTCCGCGGGGGGAGGACGTCGGCATGACGGCGACCGCCTTCATGTCGGTGTCCCTGGACCCCCCGCTGGTCCTGGTGAGCCTGCGCGAGGGCTCCCGGATGGACGACCTGCTGGCGGAGCAGCCGCTGTGGGCCGTCTCGGTCCTCGCGGACAGCCAGCTCCAGGTCGCGGGCCGGTTCGCGATGAAGGGCCGGATCAGCGACCGGCTGCTGTTCGCGGGCGTCCCGTACGAGCGGGGTGCCGTCTCGGGGGCCCCGCTGCTGACGCAGGCGCTGGCCACGCTGGAGTGCCGTACGGAGTCCCGCGTCCCGGCGGGCGACCACACCCTGGTCGTCGGCCGGGTCCTGTCGGCCGCCCTGCCCAACCCCGACGCGCCGCCGCTGACGTACTTCCGCGGGCGCTACCGGCACCTGGCGCGGTAGGGGCGGCCCGGTACGGCCCGCCGCGCGGGCGGGCTACCAGTCGCGGCCCGTACGGCCCCGCTTCGTCTCGGCCCGCGCCTTCTTCTCCCGCAGCCGCCGCTCGTTGATCCCGCGCGGGATCTTCGTCGCCCGCCGCTGCTTCGGCGGCGGCGCCGTCGCCTCCGCCAGCAGCGACGCCAGCCGCACCAGCGCCATCTCCCGGTTGCGCAGCTGCGAGCGGTGCTCGGAGGCCCGTACCGTCAGCACCCCGCCCACCAGCCGGGACGCGAGCCGCTCCAGTGCCCGCTCCTTCCACACCTCCGGCAGCGCCTTCGTCGCCCCGAGGTCGAACAGCAGCTCCACCCGCGAGTCGGAGGTGTTCACGTGCTGGCCGCCGGGCCCGGAGGAACGCGAGAACCGCCAGCCGAGCTCCCCCTCGGGCAGCGCGACGGAACCACGGATGACATAGGGACCAGGCATGGCCCTATGATCCCGCCCCGCACCGCACCCCGTCACCCCATTTCCCCGCGCCCGCCCGCCGCCGCGCGGGCCGTGGAACCTACCGGCCCCCTCCCCGCGTTATGCAGGGCAGCGGTAACTTGACCACGTCCGGCGGTCATGTGATTGAGGAAGGGACACCAGTCAAAATGGCAGTAAGCCTGTCCAAGGGCGGCAACGTCTCGCTTAGCAAGGAGGCCCCCGGCCTCAGCGCCGTCACGGTCGGCCTCGGCTGGGACGTCCGCACCACCACCGGTGTCGACTTCGACCTCGACGCCTCCGCCATCGCGGTGAACGCGACGGGCAAGGTCGTCTCCGACGGTCACTTCGTCTTCTTCAACAACAAGTCCACCCCGGACCAGACCATCGTCCACACCGGTGACAACCGCACCGGCGAGGGCTCCGGCGACGACGAGTCCATCAAGGTCAACCTCGCCGGCCTCCCGGCCGATGTCGACAAGATCGTCTTCCCGGTCTCCATCTACGACGCCGAGTCGCGCAGCCAGAACTTCGGCCAGGTCCGCAACGCGTACATCCGCGTCGTGAACCAGGCCGGCGGCGCCGAGATCGCCCGCTACGACCTCTCCGAGGACGCGGCGACCGAGACCGCCATGGTCTTCGGCGAGCTCTACCGCAACGGCGCGGAGTGGAAGTTCCGCGCCGTCGGCCAGGGCTACGCCTCGGGCCTCACCGGCATCGCCCAGGACTTCGGCGTCAACGTCTGATCTCCCCCGGCACGGCCACTGCCGGGGCCCCTCCCCGCGATCGGCACCGGGGAGGGGCCCCGCCGCCGATGCGGGCGATGACGGCTACGGCTGCGGCTGCGGCTACAGCTGCGGCTACGGCTACGGCTTGGGACTGTCCTCGCCGTACAGCCACACGTCCCAGACCTTCTTCAGATCACGGCCCGTCCGCTGCTGCGCGTAGGCGGTGAAGTCCGCCGTGCTCGCGTTCCCGTGGCGGTGGTCCGCGGCCCAGCCGCGCAACAGGTCGAAGAACCGCTCGTCACCCGCCTCCTGGCGGATCCGCTGCAGCACCATCGCGCCCCGGTAGTACACCGGGGCCTCCGAGATGTCCTCGGGCCCGGGCGGGGCCGCGGGCGGGAAGGCGTCCCAGTGGGCGGCGTCCGCCCCCTCGAAGGACGTGTCACCGGCGAGGAGGGCGTCGAACCGTTTCTGCGCGCCGGGCCCGCCGTGGTCCTCCGACCACAGCCACTCCGCGTACGTCGCGAACCCCTCGTTGAGCCACATGTCCTTCCAGGACTTCGGCGACACCGAGTCGCCGAACCACTGGTGCGCGAGTTCGTGCACGGTGAGCTCCACCGAAGGGGCGCCCGAGTAGACGGGTTTGGTCTGCGTCTCCAACGCGTACGGCAGTGTGCCGTCCGGCACCACGATCGTTCCCACGGTGGCGAACGGGTACGGCCCGAACCGCCCGGCGCCCCACTCCACCACCTCCGGCAGCCGCCCCAGCGCCGCCGCGCTCCGGGCTTCCTCGCCGGGCGCCACCGCGTTGTAGACGCCGATGCCCGAGGAGGTGCGCGAGGTGGCCACCTTGAACTTCCCGATGGCGGCGGTGGCCAGGTAGCTCGCCATCGGCTCGGCGCTGTGCCAGGCGAAGGCGGTCCGCCCGTCGCCGGTGTCCCGGCGGGACGCCAACTCGCCGTTGGACACCGCCTCGTAGCCCTGCGGGACGGTGAGGGTGATGTCGTAGGACGCCTTGTCGCTGGGGTGGTGGTTGCCGGGGAACCAGGTCATCGACCCGACGGGTTCTCCGACGGCCACCGCCCCGTCGGCGGTCGTGATCCAGCCCTCCTGGGAACCGTCCGCGTCGGTGAGGGGCCTCGGCGTACCGCTGTAGCGGACCTCCGCACGGAAGACCTCGCCCTTGCCGAGGTCCTTGCGCGGGCGCACCGTCAGCTCCCGGCCCGTCCGGTTGTACCGGGCCGGCTCGCCCTCGACGGTGACCGCGTCGACGCGCAGCCCGCTGAGGTCGAGATTGAAGGAGCTCAGGGTCTGCTCCGCGCGGGCCGTGATGACGGCCGTGCCGGTCAGCTGCCGGTCGGCGGGGCGGTAGCCGAGGTCCAGGGCGTAGTGGTCGACCTGGTAGCCGCCGTTGCCCGCCTTGGGGAAGTACGGGTCCCGCAGCCCCGACGCGCCCGGCCGGCCCTGCACGGTCGAACCCGTACAGCCCGCGGTGAGGGCGACGAGGGCGGCGACGGCGGGCGCGGCGAGCCGGGTCAGCCGAAGCCGGTTGAGCCGGTTGTCCCGGTTGGGCCGGTTGGGCCGGTTGAGCCGGTTGGGCCGGTTGGGCCGGTTGAGCGCGCGGTGATCCACGCGCTCGATCCTATGCGGGCGGGCGCGAGCGCGGCCTGAGCCCTCTCCGGGCGATCTATGCCGGCCCGAGAAGGCCGCCCGGACAGGGCCTAATTGCCGAGCGCGTCGGCACCGGCCTTGGCGAACTTCTCGTCCAGGTCACCGCTCGGGGCGCCGGCCACGCCGATGCCCGCGACCGGGGCGCCCTTGGCCTGCACCGGGGTGCCGCCGGCCAGGAAGAGGGTGCCGGGAATGTCCTTGAGGTTGGGGGCCTGGGCGAGACGGCCGGCGAGCACCGAGGTCGGGGCGTTCCAGGACACGGCGGTGTAGGCCTTGCGCTGCGCCGACTCGTAGGACTGCGGACCGGCGCCGTCGCCGCGCAGGGTGACGACGGTGTTGCCGTTGCGGTCCACCACCGCGACGGTGACCTTCTGCCCCTCCTTCTCGGCGGCCTCCAGCGCGGCCTGGGCCGCGCGGGTGGCGGCGCCGACGGTGAGGTGGGTCGAGGTGGTGAAGTTCCTGTCGTCGCCCTTCGGGCCGTCGGACTGGGCGGCGCCGGCACTGACGGCGCCGAAGGTCCCGGCGCCGAGCGCGACGGCGAGGGCGGTACCGGTGAGAACGCGGGTACGGGTGTTCATGCTGCTGCTCCAGAGGTAGGTGGTCCGCTGCTCCAAGCCTCACCCGGTATCCCGCCCCGCCCCGTCCCCGCACCGGACGACCCCGGGGTCGTCCGATCGGCCGATGCGCCGCGCTCACCTGCCGGTTTGGCTCAGGATGTACCTACGCCCCACCCCCAGGAGCCCGCGTGACCCCCGCCCCCGACCCCACCCCCGCCAAGGGCCCCGCCGGCGCGTCCCCGGGCCCGGGGGCGGGAGCGCCCGACACCGGCGGCACCACGGCCACCGCCACCGCCGCCGCCCCCGGGACGCGGATGCTGGGCGCCGTCACGCACGCCGCGTTCTTCCTGCTCCTCGGTGCCTCCGTGGCCCGGTTCCTGCTGCACCATCCCGGCGAGCCCCGGACGCCCTGGGTCATCGCCCTCGGGACCACCCTCGCCCTGCTGTACGTCCTCGGGCCCGCCCTCGGCGCCGCGCCCACGGTGCGGCGCCTGCTCTGGCTGGGCGGGGTCGTCGCCACCTGGGTGGTCCTCGTCCTCCTCGCACCCAGCTTCGCCTGGTGCGCCGTGCCCCTCTTCTACACCGCCCTGCGCACCCTTCCCCCGCGCGCTGCGGTCGTCCTCGTCGCCCTGCTCACCGCCCTCGTCGTCGCCGCCCAGCTCAGGCTGTCCCCGTCCTTCGACCCGAACCTCCTCCTCGCCCCGCCCGCCGTCGCCGCCCTCGCCACGGCCGTCTTCGTCCACATGGAGCGCCAGACCCGGGCACAGCGCACCCTGATCGACGACCTCCTCCGCACCCGCCGGGAACTGGCCGCCACCGAGCGCCGCGAAGGCACCCTCGCCGAACGCCAGCGGCTCTCCATGGAGATCCACGACACCCTCGCGCAGCACCTGTCCAGCCAGCAGATGCTGCTCCAGGCCGCCGACCGCACCTGGGACAGCGACCCCGGCACCGCCCGCGCGCACGTCCGTACCGCCACCGAAACCGCCGCGCGCGGCCTCGCCGAGGCCCGCCGGCTGGTCCACGACCTCGCCCCGCCCGAGCTGGCGGGCGGCGGGCGCCTCGCCGACGCCCTGCGCGCGCTGGACGCCGGCCCGGACATCGAGGTCCGCTTCCACCTGGAGGGCACGCCCGCCCCGCTGCCCGACCGCGCCGAATCCGCCCTGCTGCGGATCGCCCAGGGCGCCCTGGCCAACGTCCGAGAGCACTCGGGGGCCCGGACCGCCGCCCTGACCCTGAGCTTCCTGGGCGACCAGGTCGTCCTGGACGTCGCGGACGACGGACACGGCTTCACCGAACCCCGCGAAACCCGCGCCGACACCCCCGGCCGGGGCCACGGCCTCCCCGCGATACGTGCCCGCGTGCGGCAGCTCGGCGGCACCCTCACCCTTGAATCCACCCCCGGCGAAGGAACCGTCCTGTCCGCCGCGATCCCCCTGGAGCCGGTCCGATGACCACGATCCTCCTCTGCGACGACCACGTGGTCGTCCGCGCCGGTCTGCTGGCCCTGCTGGGCAGCGAACCCGACATCGAGGTGCTCGGCGAAGCGGGCAGCGGCGAGGAGGCGGTCGCACTGGCCGCGAAGCTCCGGCCCGAGGTGGTGCTGATGGACCTCCAGCTGGGCGCCGGCATCGACGGGGTGGAGGCCACCCGCCGCATCACCGCCGCCCCGAACCCCCCGCACGTGCTGGTCCTGACGACGTACGACACCGACGCGGACATCACCCGCGCCATCGGGGCGGGCGCCACGGGATACCTCCTCAAGGCGGAACGCCCCGAGGAACTCTTCGCCGCGATCCACTCGGCGGCGGCCGGCCGCACCACCCTCTCCGCGCCGGTGGCCAGCCGTGTGATGGCGCACATGCGGGGGGCGCGCCCGACGCTGACGGACCGTGAACTGGACATCCTCACCCAGCTGGCCCGCGGCCTCGGCAACCGCGACATCGCCCGCGCCCTCTTCATCAGCGAAGCCACGGTCAAGACCCACCTGGGCCGCATCTACGACAAACTCGGCGTCGACACCCGCGCGGGCGCCGTCGCGGTGGCCAAGGAACAACGCCTCCTCCCGTCGTAGCCACCGGGCCCACCCATTTCAGCCCCACCGCCGGCTGAGGCGCCTTCCAGCCCCGCCGCCCGCTTGAGGCACCTGCCAGCCCCGCCGCCGCTTGAGACGCGGGCGCCCGGGGGCCCGCCCCGGCAACGCCGCCGCACCCGCCCACCCAGGGGCAGCAAGACCCAGCCCCGCCGCCGCGCCCGCCCAACCGGCGGAGCCCCCCGCCCCCACCCGGCGGAGCCACCCCACCCCGTGACACCATCACTACGTGCTCGACATCGGCTACTCCCTCTCCCGCCGCTTCCCCGACCCCCCGCAGACCGACTACCGCTCGGCGGACATCCGCACCCTGCGCCACGACCTCTTCTGCGGAGACGTCTACCTCGCCGACACCGACGCCGACCGGGAGTTGTCCACAGCCTGGGGATGGGTTCCCGTCCTCGACTTCGCCTGGGCGCTCTGCGACATCGTCGAGCAGCTCGACCAAGACCCCCGCGGCAGCCGCTCCGCCAACCGCCAGTACGCCGAACTGGACTTCACCGAGTCCTCCGACCGCATGCTGTTCGAGCGCCGCTTCGGCTGGGTCGACATCGAGGCCGACTGGATGCCGCCCGAGGAAGCCCCCCTGACCTTCACCCACCGCCTGCTCCGCCGCGAGGCCCGGGACTTCCTGCACGACCTCATCGCCGACCTCGTCGACATGCACGACGGCCTCGCCGACAACCCCGCCATCTGGACCCTCCAGGCCCGCTTCCCCCGCGTCCCCGCCTGAGCCCTGACCGGCGCACTCGGGCCGGACGGCCCGGACCGGCACCCCGGTCACGGCACCACCCGCACCCCCAGCTGCGCCGCCAGCGCCGGGGCCAGGTCGTACAGCTGCGCCGGGCTGATCACCGCGCCCGCCAAGGCCTCCACGCCCCGGGCGATCCCCAGCTCCACCGCTTCCCGCAGGTCCACGTCGGCCATCCGCGCCCCCAGGAAGTCCGCCCCCCGCAGCGTGCAGTCCCGGAACTCCACCCGCTCCAGCACCGCCCCCGCGAAGTCCGGCTCCACGAGAACGCACCCCTCGAAGACCACGTCCTTGAGCCGCGCCTTCCGCAGGTTCAGGTAGTCGATCTTCCCGCCCCGCACGACCACCCGTTCCAGCACCGCCCCGTGCAACTGGACGCCGCCGAGACGCGCCTCCACCAGCTCCACGTCCCGCAGCGACGCCCCCGACAGGTCCGTCCCCACCCCCCGCACCCCCTCCAGTACCGAGTCCAGGATCCGCGCCTTCGCCAGCCCCGCCTCGTCCAGCCCGCACCGCCGCAGCGCGCAGTCCATGAACCGGGCCCCGATCCCCTCCTGGCCACCGAAGTCCACGTCCGTGAACTCCACCCCGTCGTAGTCCCCGTCCGGCTCCAGCCCGCCCCCCTCCCACGCCACCAACTCCGGCAACCGCACCTCCGCGCGCTTGGCCGCCTTCACCGATCCGCCCCGGCCCTGCCCCTTCCGCACCATTCCCCCATCGTGACGCACCCCACTGACAACGCCCCCACAACGCCCCGGCGGCGCCCGCCTAGTCCGCCGCCCCCGACTCCGCCAGGCCCGCCAGGCCCGCCAGGCCCGCCAGCGCCCCGTCCGTCAGCCGGTACACCGTCCACTCGTCCTGCGGCCGCGCGCCCAACGCCTCGTAGAACGCGATCGTCGGCTCGTTCCACTTGAGCACCGACCACTCCAGCCGCTCGTACCCCCGCTCCCCGCAGATCCGCGCCAGCTCCGCCAGCAGCGCCTTCCCGTATCCGCCACCGCGCGCGCCGGGACGCACGTACAGGTCCTCCAAGTAGATCCCGTGCACCCCTCGCCACGTCGAGAAGCTGAGGAACCACAGCGAGAACCCGACGGCCTCCCCCTCCTCCGTCTCCGCGACGTGCGCGAACGCCGCCGGCCGCTCCCCGAACAGCGCCTCCCGCAACTGCTCTTCGGTGGCCCGCGCCTCGTGCGGCACCCTCTCGTACTCCGCGAGTTCTCGGATCATGGACCGGATGACGGGAACGTCCGCCTCCACAGCGTTGCGAATCATGCCCGCACCCTACGACCGGCCCCAGGCGGCCCCTGCGGCCGCATCAGCCAACCGGCCCCCGATCCGGCCCGGAAACGCGACACCCCGTCCCTGGACACCCCTCGGAAACCGGGTGTAGCAAACTCCCCATGACGATCAACGGCGGCATTTCCTTCTGGTACGCGACGGACCACACCGCCACCGCACCGCCCCGCGCCCCCCTCACCTCCGACGCCACGGCAGACGTCGTCATCGTCGGCGGCGGCTACACCGGCCTGTGGACCGCCTACTACCTCAAGTCCTCCGCACCCGACCTCCGCGTCACCGTCCTGGAGCAGAAGTTCTGCGGCTACGGTGCCTCCGGCCGCAACGGCGGCTGGCTCTACAACGGCATCGCCGGACGCGACCGCTACGCCGCGCTCCACGGCCACCAGGCCGCGCTCCGCCTCCAGCAGGCCATGAACGAGACCGTCGGCGAGGTCATCGGCGTCGCCGCCAAGGAGGACATCCAGGCCGACATCCACCACGGCGGCGTCCTCGAAGTCGCCCGCACCCCCGCCCAGCTCACCCGCCTGCGCGCCTTCCACGAGGGCGAGCTCTCCTTCGGCGAAACCGACCGCGTCCTGCACGACGCCACCGACACCCGCGCCCTCATCGACGTCGCGGACGCCGTCGGCTCCAGCTGGTCCCCCCACGGCGCCCGCATCCACCCACTGAAACTCGTCACGGGCCTGGCGGCGGCCTGCGAACGGCTCGGCGTGGTCATCCACGAGTCGACCCCCGTCACCGAGATCGACCCCGGCCGCGCCCGCACCCCGTACGGCACCGTCCGCGCCCCGTACGTCCTGCGCTGCACCGAGGGCTTCACCGCCGCCCTCAAGGGCCACAAGCGCTCCTGGCTCCCCATGAACTCCTCGATGATCGTCACGGCCCCGCTGGCCCCGTCCACCTGGGAATCCCTGAACTGGTCCGACGCGGCGCTCCTCGGCGACATGGCCCACGCCTACATGTACGCCCAGCGCACCGCCGACGACCGCATCGCGATCGGCGGCCGCGGGGTCCCCTACCGCTACGGCTCGCGCACCGACAACGACGGCACCACCCAGGAACGCACCATCGCCTCCCTCACGGCCCTGCTCACCTCCTTCTTCCCGGTGCTGACCGGAGTGGAGGTCACCCACGCCTGGTCGGGGGTCCTCGGCGTCCCCCGCGACTGGTGCGCCACCGTCACCCTCGACCGCACCACCGGCCTCGGCTGGGCCGGCGGCTACGTCGGCTCCGGCGTGGCCACCGCCAACCTCGCCGGGCGCACCCTGCGCGACCTGGTCCTGGGCGCGTCCACGGACCTCACCGCCCTCCCCTGGGTCAACCACCGCGTCCGCCGCTGGGAGCCGGAACCCTTCCGCTGGCTGGGCGTCCAGGCCCTCTACGCCGCCTACCGCGAGGCCGACCGCCGCGAAACCACCACCCACACCCCCGCCACCACCCCCCTGGCCCGCCTCGCCGACCGCATCTCCGGCCGCCACTGACCGCCCCCGGACACGCGCAATGCCCCGGACCTCAAAGGCCCGGGGCATTGCGTCTGCGTCTGATCCCCTACGGTCTACGAGCGGTTGACCTCGGAAGGTACCTTTTATGGATCCAGTCGATATTCAGCGATCGACTGAACGAACTGATTACGGGCAAGAGGGTCGATAGCCTCCGCTTCCTTACGTTGCACTCGGCTTGCAGAGTGGTATTCGGTGGAGAGGTAAGGGGGCCCCTTAGGCAGGGAGGCAAAGTGTACCGTCGTCAGGGAAAACGGATCGTCGCCCAGGATTTTGCGAGCCCAACTGCTGGCCGGGAAATTCGTCCGCGTGCAAACATTGGAGGACCTCGGTTGAGTTTTACATGGTGCGAGCTTTGAATCGCCCGTGGGAGTGGCCGTGGAGACGTAGACAGTCAAGCGGACAAAATTCTGCCCGCCGTCGCGCGCGTCAAATACGAATGAGCGAGTTCGACTCTCCCCGGGCGCCAACGACTCCCCAGTGGCCATTAGGTCATCGAAGCTGAGTAGAGAGACAAATTTTCCGAAGTGATGCCGATCCGGCTCCGACAAATCCAGTAGCTGGCTAACCTTTCCCGCACCCATGCCTTCCGCCGATTCCATCCTATGTCCAGTAACCGTAAACATAGCGCCAAGTACGTCGGCTGACGCTTCACCTTTGTTTTGCAAGGTTACAGTGCCCAGCAATCGGGTGACCCCGCGGGAGCTATTCACTTTTTCAATCCGCGTCGCGACGTCCACTTTGGGGCGTTCATATGCAGGCTTGTAAAAGGTTAGGTATGCGAACTGGGCAAAACCAAGCAAGGGCAGCAGGGAGCCTAGTGCAACCCACCCAAAGTTGACATGCCCACTGGCTAGGGCAGTCATTAGAAGCACAACGGCGTACACGAAAAGGAGAATTGAAAGACAAAGTAGCGGGGCATCGAAGCCGTCCATGATTGGACTTTTAAGTTCAATCCAAATGGGAATAAACAGCATCGGGAGTGCGGCCGCCTGAGCGAGCAACACGAGCGGATAATGCCAGGGGTTTCGATCCCGAGAGAACCCGGGGAGCGCCAGCTGCCAACCGTGGTTGGGATGCCCACACTTTGTGTGAAGTACCTGCGCAAGCGCCGCCAGGCTTAGAGCGGCCAGCACCGATCGCAATAGGGTCGAGAGCGCCTGCTCCTTGCCGAATGTCGAAATATCGGCAATCGCGCTGGCCAGAAACGTGACACCTTCAACGAGAAGGATAATCACGAGGAGACGGAAATAGGCCCGATACCTGCCCGGGTGGTCCTGCTGTCTCAGCATGCGGTAATGATAGAAAAGGCTGGTTTCTCGCTAAGAGCGACACGCACTCAGCAAGCAACTCGACCCCATTTGGCGCACGAGACAGAAACGTTCTTCCGCGCATTAAGGTCCTGGCGAATAGAAGAAGCCCTGTACGATTTCTGTCCCTGATCATCCTCGACGGATCCACTTTGGCCAGCTCTGAGGGAACGTGTACCCGAACGAGCCTCGACCTCCGAGGCGGGTTGGCCGTGGAGCCGCCGCCCCAGCCATAACGGGGTTCTCCACCCCGCAACCCTGAGCCGTAAGCGTGCGGTCTTCGGCCGGGGTGGAGCAGGGCACAGAAGGGGCGCAGGCCCGGGCGACCGACCGCGCCGGGCCCGGCGGGTGCCTTGACGGCGTCGGGAAACTCCTATCCCGCCGTTGCACACTCCTGGCTCGGTGCGGACCGGGGCCGGCATAGGCGTACTCGGCAAGCGTCATCGGCGCAGATGCGCTGATGAACTCGACTGCTGGCCGGAACTTCTGAGCAGTCGCATAGGCTCGCCGCTCCTCGTGCGGCTTGCTGACGAGTAGTACAGACGAAACGTGCACTCCGCGATCTGCGAGGAGTGCACGGGAAAAGCGGATATTCTCGCCCGTGTTTCGCGCGTTCGACTCGACAAGCACGGCCTCCGCCGGCACACCCAGCTCCAGAGCCCGCTCCCGGTAGTGCTCCGCCTCGCCCCGCGGCATCCGCTCGCGCGTGGTGCGGCTAGTGGCTCCCGTGAAGACGAGCGCGACGCGAACACCGCCCCCGCCCTGGAAGGAGCGGCGCGGACATCGACGTGGCCCGCCCAGATCCGCGACATCGTCATCGCCACCTCCGACCGCCACCCCGCCTCGACCCGGTCTCCGCGAAAGCCGCGGGCCCCGACCACACCCGCCGCTGGGACCAGAACCGCACCGCCTGGATCACCGAGCACCACACCACCCCGCCCGTCGAGTCCCAGGTCCCGGCGGGCGGTTCGGGCCTGAACCTCTCCGCGCTCCGCACCGACCCCACCCCGGCCGCGCCGGCAGTGGACGCGGTCGACGCCGAGTTCGAGCGGCTCATCGGCATCGAATTCACCACCACCCCCCAGCCCCAGACCCCCGACACCCCGGCGGAACCGAAGGCCGAACCCTCGGGGCTGAACCTGTCCGCGCTCCGCGACGACAGGGAAACCGGGCCCTCCTGGCTCCCGGACGCGATCACCGCGATCCGCGCGGCCGGCGCCGAGGGCATGAAGCCCGCCGCCGTCGCCGACCTCGTCGGCCGCAGCCACGGAGCCGTCCGCAAGACCCTCAAGGCCTCCGCCGAACGCGGTGAACTCCACTACCACCCGCTACGGCGACCCCATCTACCACCCGCCGCGATCCAGCAGCCCGCACTGTCGCTTGCGGGAACTCCCGCCGGGGGTCGAGACGGTCACCCTCCCGAACGGCTATCGCACCCTCGCCTACACCCAACCCGCCCGCGACCCGCTCCGCGGCCGCCCCGGGACCTGGCCCCGGACCCGCGTCTGAGACCAGAACTGAGACAGAGAGCACCCGTGCCGCCCGCGCCCGGCGCCGCCGCAAGATTCGGTGAAACACGAAAGCCCAGCTCAGAAGAGGTCAGAGCTGGGCCTTCACCAGAGCCCCCTGTCGGATTCGAACCGACGACCTACGCATTACAAGTGCGTTGCTCTGGCCGGACTGAGCTAAGGAGGCACCGACGCTGCGCGGCACGCAGAATCGCCTTCACTTTACACAGCCCGCCAACCCGCCAGCGAAGAACTTTCCGACGTCACGTCCCGGGGGTGCTGACACGAGGCGGGCGGGCGGGTAGCGTCGGGCGGAGTCCGGTTACTGGACTAGACCTTCCACTCGGATCGTCCGGCACGTTCCTGCCGGTAGAAGGGATTCACCACCATGGCTTCTGTCACCTTCGACAAGGCGACCAGGCTGTACCCCGGCGGCGACAAGCCCGCCGTCGACCAGCTCGAGCTGGAGATCGAGGACGGGGAGTTCCTCGTCCTCGTCGGCCCCTCGGGCTGCGGCAAGTCCACCTCGCTGCGCATGCTCGCCGGCCTGGAGGACGTCAACGGCGGCGCCATCCGCATCGGTGAGCGCGACGTGACGCACCTGCCGCCCAAGGACCGGGACATCGCGATGGTGTTCCAGAACTACGCGCTCTACCCCCACATGTCCGTCGCGGACAACATGGGCTTCGCCCTCAAGATCGCCGGCGAGGACAAGGCGACCATCCGTCGCAAGGTGGAGGAGGCGGCGAAGATGCTCGACCTCACCCAGTACCTCGACCGCAAGCCGAAGGCGCTCTCCGGCGGCCAGCGCCAGCGCGTCGCGATGGGCCGCGCGATCGTGCGCAAGCCGCAGGTGTTCCTCATGGACGAGCCGCTGTCGAACCTCGACGCCAAGCTCCGCGTCTCGACCCGTACGCAGATCGCCGCCCTCCAGCGGGACCTCGGCATCACCACCGTGTACGTCACCCACGACCAGGTCGAGGCCATGACCATGGGCGACCGGGTCGCGGTCCTCAAGGACGGTCTGCTCCAGCAGGTCGACACCCCGCGCAACATGTACGACCGGCCCGCGAACCTGTTCGTCGCCGGGTTCATCGGCTCGCCCGCGATGAACCTCGTCGAGGTGCCGATCACCGACGGTGGCGTGAAGTTCGGCGAGAGCGTCGTCCCCGTCTCCCGCGAGGCGCTGACCGCGGCAGCCGACGCGGGCGACCGCACCGTGACGGTCGGCGTCCGTCCCGAGCACTTCGACATCGGCGACGCGGGCGGCCTGACGATCACGGTGAACGTGGTCGAGGAACTCGGCGCCGACGGCTACGTCTACGGTTCCGTCGCCGACGCCACCGCCGGCAAGCAGGACCTCGTGGTCCGCGTCAACGGCCGCCAGGTGCCCGAGAAGGGCTCGACGCTGCACGTGGTGCCGCGCCCCGACGAGATCCACGTGTTCTCCACGTCCTCGGGCGCCCGCCTCTCCGGCTGACGGTCGCGGCAACGGCAACGGTGAAGGGGCGCTCCGCCAAGGGGTGCCCCTTTCCGGCAAGTTGCCCGTGACCGGCATCCCGGGCAGAACGGGCCATTCAGCCCCACCCGTCAACCCGGTAATCGAAAACCCGCGTCGAACCATCCCCCGACCGGGTGACTGATTGTCGCCACATCTTCACCGAGCGCTACTCTCGCCTTCGTGACCCACACTGCCCGCCGTATCGGCCGATCCCTCGCCCTGGTCCTGCCCGTCGTCCTGGTCCTGTCCGGGACGCTGGCGGTCACCATGGTCCCCTGGGCGGACAACTCCTCCTCCCAGATCCTGACCGCCTCTGCCGAAGGCGTGTCCGTTCCCGCCAAGCCGCGTGCCGCACAGGACCTGTTGCGCGACAAGCTGCTCACCGAGCTGCGGCAGGGCGAGGAGCCGGGCGACGTCCTCACGCACCTCCAGCAGGAGGTCGACCGGCGGCCCTCGCTCGCCGAGCACTGCGTGGGCATCGCGCGGGCGCTGGGCCGGGCCGCCGTCGAGGCCTACGGACCGACGAAGGCGCAGTCCTTCGCCCGCCCCGTGTGCGACACCTCGTACGCGTCCGGCGTCGCCTCCATGGGCTGACGGCCCGACCGGCGGGTTGACGGCCGCCGAGTCGGCCGTCGCCGCGGGGGGCTCCTGCCTACGCTGACGGGCATGACCGACGTTCCCCCCGTACCGCCCCGACCCCCGCACGACGCGGCCGCGTTCCCGGCTGCCCCCACCCAGGCCGTGGTCCTGGCGGGCGGCCAGGGCACGCGGCTGCGGCCGTACACGGACGACCGCCCGAAGCCGATGGTCGAGATCCCGGGGACGGGCATGCCGATCATCGGGCACCAGCTCGCCTGGCTCGCGGCGGAGGGGGTGACCGATGCCGTCGTCTCCTGCGGACACCTCGCCGGGGTCCTCCAGGACTGGCTGGGCCGGGCCCGGCTGCCGCTGCGGGTGACGACCGTGGTGGAGGAGGAGCCGCTGGGCCGGGGCGGCGGCCTCAAGTACGCCGCCCGCCACCTCCCGTACGCGGACCAGCCCTGGTACGCCACCAACGGCGACGTCTGGACCCGGTTTTCGCTGCGCGAGATGGCCGCCTTCCACAAGGAGCGCGACGCGGTGGCCACACTGGCGCTGGCCCGGCCGCGGATCCCGTGGGGCGTCGTGGAGACCAACGGGTTCGGGCAGGTACTGGACTTCATCGAGGCTCCGCAGTCGCCGTACCCCGTCAACGCCGGCGTGTACGTGTTCGGCCCGGCCTTCGCGGCGCTGCTGCCCGACCTGGGCGACCACGAGCGGACCACGTTCCCCCGGCTGGCCCGGGAGCGCCGCCTCGCGGGCTTCCCGCTGCCCCAGGGGGCCTACTGGCGGGCGATCGACACGGCGAAGGACCTGACCGAGGCCGCCCGGGAGTTGGCCGCGCACGGCGGCTCCTGAGCGGCCCCCCGAGCACCCCACGAGCGACGGCGCGCGGGCACGTACGACGGCACGCACGACGGCACGCACGGGGCACGCCCGCGCACGCCGAAGGGCCCGGCGCGCTCCTCGCGCGCCGGGCCTCGGGTACGGGTACCGGTCCTCAGCCGAGCAGGCCGCCGACCAGACCGGGCTTCTTGGCCCCGCCGCCGCCGCTGCCGCCCCCGCTGCCGCTGCCCGAGGAGGACGTCGGCGGCTGCTGCGGGCTGGACTGGCGCGGCGCGCTGCTGCGCGGGGTGCTCTGGCCGTTCCCGGCGCCGCTGCGGCTCGCGGACGGTGACTGCGCGCCCGTCCCGGCGCTCTGCGAGGGCGCCGAACCGGCCCCGGCGTGCCCGGACTTGGCGGCGGGCGCGGAGGCGCTCGCCGAGGGCGTGGCGGGCTTGGACGGCTGCTGCGAGGGCTGCTGCTGCCGCTTGGCCGGCGCCTGCACCGGCAGCGGGGTGCCGGGCAGGTAGTTGCTCGGAGCCCGACCGGGCCCCGGGACGGTGACCACGGCGGTGGAGCGGACGGCCCCGCCCAGGAGGGAGCCGACGAGCAGGGTGAGCCCGCAGATCACGCCGCCCATGAGGGCCCCGCGCCGCAGGACGCGCCGACGCAGCTGCCAGACCTCGGAGCGCGGGCCGAGCGTGCGCCAGGCTTCACCCGCGAGGCGGCCGTCGAGCGAGTAGACGGGGGCGCCCGCGATGATCAGGGGGCTCCAGGCGGCCAGGTAGATGATGTCGGGCGCGTCGTACGCCGGGACGGTCTTCCAGCTCACCGTCATCAGCAGCGCCGCGGACAGCAGCGCGCCGAAGCAGGCGGCGAACCGCTGCCAGAGCCCGAAGACCGTCAGCACGCCCACGATGACCTGGAGGAACGCCACGGTGAGCCCCGCGCCGACGGGGTGCGCGAGGGCGAAGTCGCGCAGCGGCTCGGCCAGTGCCCAGGGGTGCAGGGTGTGCAGCCAGGTGACCATGGAGCCGCGTTCGCCGCCGTCGAAGTAGACGGGGTCGCACAGCTTGCCCATGCCGGCGTAGATGGAGATGAAGCCGAGGAACACGCGCAGCGGGAGCAGCACGACGCCGAGGTTCATCCGGCGGCCGGGGTAGTAGGAGGCCTGCGCGCGGGCGTCGGAGGCCGACCGCCGCGTTTCGTCCCCGCTTTCGCCGCTGTCCCCGTCGTACCCGGTGCCGTACCCGTCGGGGGGCCCGTAGTCGTAGGACGGCCCCCCGGGCCGGCGGACCGCGCCGAGCGGGCGGGTCTCGTCGGGGTCGCCGTAGGTGCGCTGGCCGATGACGGTCGGCGTGGCGAGGGTGTCGTCGGCGAGGTCGTGCGCGAGGTCGACGCGCGGGATGGTCTGGGTGGCGCCCCCGTCGAAGCCGTCGGGGCCGCGGCCCGCCTCCCGGACCGCCTGGAGCAGACCGCCCATCGCGGCGGTGTCGCCGGGGTCGGCCTTGCCGCTCCAGACGACGGGGGCCCGGCGCCGGGTCGCCCCGGCGGCGGCGGCCACGGCACCGCCGAGGACGGGCGCCCGGCCGGGGGCATTGGATGGCAGCGAGGGCTTGGAACGCGCGCTCGGGCTCGGTGCGAGCCGCACGCGGAAGCTTGCGTGGTTGACGATGACCTGTGCGGGATCGCACGGCACCTTGACCATGCTCAGCGCGGGCTGGTCGTCGAACCCTGACGTTCTGGTGTCCACACTCATCTAACCGAGTGACGAGTGATAAGGACACTGCCTTGACAGCAGGGATGTGTCCGAGACCCGTCAAGATCAAGTCACCCCGCCCGGAAGGGGCGGGGTGACACGCTCACGGGTCACGTTCCCTGAGCCGAACGGATCAAGGGACGCCGGCCGATCGGCCTGCGGTGATCAGGTGCGCGGCGCCTCGGCGCGACGGCGGGCGGCCTCGTAGAGCACGACGCCGGCGGCGACACCGGCGTTCAGCGACTCCGCGCCGCCCGGCATCGGGATGCGCACGAGGTAGTCGCAGTTCTCGCCGACGAGCCGGCCGAGGCCCTTGCCCTCGGAGCCGACGACGATGACGACCGGGCCGGCCAGCGCCGCCAGGTCGTTGACGGTGTGCTCGCCTTCGGCGGCCAGGCCGACGATGGCGATCCCGGCCTTCTTGTACTCCTGGAGGGCGCGGGTCAGGTTGGTGACGCGGGAGACCGGGGTGCGGGCGGCGGTGCCGGCCGAGGTCTTCCAGGCGCCCGCGGTCATACCGGCGGCGCGGCGCTCGGGAATGACCACGCCGTGGCCACCGAAGGCGGAGACGGAGCGGACGATCGCGCCGAGGTTGCGCGGGTCGGTGACGCCGTCGAGGGCGACGATCAGCGGGTCCTCGCCGTTGTCGTAGGCGGCGGTGGTGAGGTCCTCGGGGTGCGCGTACTCGTACGGCGGGACCTGGAGGACCAGACCCTGGTGGTTGAGCCCGTTGGTCATGCGGTCGAGCTCGGGGCGCGGGGCTTCCATCAGGTTGATGTTGCCGCGCTGGGCGGCGAGCTGGAGGGCCTCGCGGACGCGCTCGTCGTTGTCGATGAACTGCTGGACGTAGAGGGTGGTGGCCGGGACGCCGTCGCGCAGCGCCTCGAAGACCGGGTTGCGGCCGACGACCATCTCGCTGGTGCCCTTGGGGCCGCCGCGGCGGGGTGCGGGGCGGCGCTTGGCGGCCTGGCGGGCCATGGCGTTGCTGATGCGGTTCGCCTTGTGCTTCTTGCGGTCCTCGGCCTTGGGCGTGGGGCCCTTGCCCTCCAGGCCCTTGCGCCGCTGGCCACCGCTGCCGACCGTAGCGCCCTTCTTGTTGGACGTGCGGCGGTTCCTGCGCTGGCTGTTCCCGGCCATGACCTCTACCTGTTTCGTTGGTGCTGCGGTGTGTACGTATGAAGAGTGTGCCGCCCGGGACGCCGGGCGGCACAACGGGACTGCTCCGGTGGACTCGGCTCCTGTGTGCCCGTCGGGCTCAGCGGGGGCCGAGCGTCCAGCGGGGTCCCGTGGGGCCGTCCTCGACGACCAGGCCGGACTGCTGGAGCTGGTCGCGGATGGCGTCGGCGGTGGCCCAGTCCTTGCGCGCACGGGCGGACTCGCGCTGCTCCAGGACCAGGCGCACCAGGGTGTCGACGGCGCCGTGCAGGTCCTCGCCGCGGTCACCCTCGCCGGCCCAGGACGGGTCGAGCGGGTCCAGGCCGAGCACGCCCAGCATGGCCCGTACCTCCGACAGGCGCGCGATGGCCGCGTCCTTGTCGTCGGCGGCCAGCGCGCTGTTGCCCTGCCGGACGGCCGTGTGGACGATGGCGAGCGCCTGCGGCACGCCGAGGTCGTCGTCCATGACCTCGGCGAAGGCGGGCGGCACTTCGGCGGCCGGTTCGACGGGGCCGCCGGCCTTCTCGACGACGCGCTGGCAGAAGCCCTCGATGCGCGCGAAGGCCGACTCCGCCTCGCGCAGCGACTCCTCGCTGTACTCGATCATCGAGCGGTAGTGGGGGGTGCCCAGGTAGTAGCGCAGCACGATCGGACGCCACTGCTTGAGCATCTCCGAGACGAGCACCGAGTTGCCGAGCGACTTGGCCATCTTCTCGCCGGACATGGTGACCCAGGCGTTGTGGACCCAGTACTGCGCGAACTCGTCGCCGAAGGCCTTGGCCTGGGCGATCTCGTTCTCGTGGTGCGGGAAGATCAGGTCCAGGCCGCCGCCGTGGACGTCGAAGACGCGGCCGAGGTACTTGTGCGCCATCGCGGAGCACTCCAGGTGCCAGCCGGGACGGCCGCGGCCCCACGGGGTCTCCCAGTCGGGCTCGCCCGGCTTGGACGCCTTCCACATGGCGAAGTCGCGGGGGTCGCGCTTGCCGGTGATGCCTTCCTCAGTGGGCTGGCGCAGGTCGTCGATGTCCTGGTTGGAAAGCGACAGGTAGCCGGGGAAGGAGCGCACGTCGAAGTAGACGCTGCCGTCCGCTTCGTAGGCGTGACCGCGCTCGATCAGGCCGCGCATCATCTCGATCATCTCCGGCACGTGGCCGGTGGCGCGGGGCTCGTAGGTCGGCGGGAGGCAGCCGAGGGCGTCGTAGCCGTCGTTGAAGGCGCGCTCGTTCTCGTAACCGATGGACCACCAGGGACGGCCCTGCTCGGAGGCCTTCCTGATGATCTTGTCGTCGATGTCCGTGACGTTGCGGATGAAGGTGACGTCGTAGCCGCGGTAGGTGAACCAGCGGCGCATGATGTCGAAGTTCAGGTACGACCGGACGTGCCCGATGTGCGGGGCGGCCTGCACCGTGGCGCCACAGAGGTAGATCGAGACACAGCCCGGTGTGACGGGGTTGAAGTCGCGGATCTGCCGGGCGCTGGTGTCGTACAGGCGAATAGTCACGGCATCCAGAGTAGTGCGCCCGTAGCAGTGCCCCGCGACCCTTCGGCGACGCGGGGCCCTGTTTGCTGCCGGAGCGGCTCTGTTCGTGGCCGAAGTGGTGTCGGCGCGGGTGGCTCTAGGACGGGTCCACCCGGTAGACGAGGGCCGTTGCGATGGCGGCGAGGCCCTCGGCGCGGCCGGTGAGACCGAGACCGTCGGTGGTGGTGCCCGAGACCGACACGGGGGCGCCCGCGGCGGCCGCCAGCGCCTTCTGCGCCTCTTCGCGCCGCTTGCCGATCTTCGGTCGTACGCCGATCACCTGGATCGCGATGTTGCCGATCTCGAAGCCCTCGGCCCGGACGATGCGGGCGGCCTCCGCGAGGAGCGTGACGCCGGCGGCGCCGGACCACTCGGGGCGGGAGGTACCGAAGTGCGCGCCGAGGTCTCCGGCTCCGGCGGCCGAGAAGAGCGCGTCGCAGGCGGCGTGCGCGGCGACGTCGCCGTCGGAGTGTCCGGCGAGGCCGTCCTCGCCCTCCCACAGCAGGCCGGCGCACCACAGTTCGCGGCCCGCCTCGAAGGCGTGCACGTCGGTGCCGATGCCGACGAGCGGGAGCAGCGGGAGCGGGGCCGCGGGGGCTCCGGCGTCGGGGCTAGTAGGCATCGGTGGCCCTCCTGCGGGCGAGTACGGCCTCGGCGAGGACCAGGTCGAGCGGGCGGGTGACCTTGAAGGCCTCTTCGTGGCCGGGGACCGCCACGACGGTGACGCCGAGGCGTTCCACCATGCCGGCGTCGTCCGTGGCGCCCTCGCCCTCGACGCCGGGGCCGGGGCCGGCGGCGGAGGCACCGGCCGAGGTGAGGGCGAACTTCTCGTGGGCGCGGAGCAGCGTGGCGAGGTCGAAGCCCTGCGGGGTCTGGACGGCGCGCAGCCGGGCCCGCTCCGGGGTCGCGACGACGGGCTCCGGCTCGCCGGGCTTGCCGGGCTCGACCTCCTTGACGGTGTCGGCCAGCGCCAGGGCGGGGACCACGGCGGGCGCGCCGTCGCGGACGGCCTCGATGACGGCGTCGACGGTCTCGACGGGGACCAGCGGGCGGGCCGCGTCGTGGACGAGTACGGAGGTGACGTCCGCCGGGAGCGCCTCCAGGCCGGCGCGCACGGACCCCTGGCGGGTCTCGCGGCCCGGTACGACCAGCACCTCGGTCCGCTCCGGCAGCGGATGCTCGTCCAGCAGGCGGCGCACCTCGGGCGCGCCGTCCGACGGGGCGACCACCACCACGAGGGACACCGCGCGGGAGCGGGCCATGGCGCGGACGGCGTGGATCAGCATCGGCGTTCCGCCGAGGGTCCGCAGGGCCTTGGGGGCGCCGGGGCCGAGGCGTACCCCGCGCCCGGCGGCCGGGATCACTGCGGCGGTGCGGTGGGGGCGCGATTCGTCAGACATCAGTAGCTCCGAGCCAGGTTTGTGACTTCGGCCGACATGGGTATGGCGTTGGGGTGACTGCGGGTACGACACCTTCGCCCCTTCCGTGACGACCGGGCGAGCCGGTTGAGCGGGACGGGGGGGAGAGGCAGGGGTAGGGGCATACGGGTACAGACATGCCGCAGCGCCCGGCAACAAGTTTCCTTGTCATCGGGCACCGCGGCACAACTGTCTGCGAAGGGCCTGTACGACGGGATCCGTGGAGCTGGATCCGTCCGGCTCGTCGCGTACGGGTTCTCGCGTCAGGACGCGAGGACCTCGTCGAGGAGGGCCTCGGCCTTGTCCTCGTTGGTGTTTTCGGCGAGCGCGAGCTCGCTCACCAGGATCTGGCGCGCCTTCGCGAGCATGCGCTTCTCGCCCGCGGAAAGCCCGCGCTCACGCTCACGGCGCCACAGGTCGCGCACCACTTCTGCGACCTTGATGACGTCGCCAGAAGCGAGCTTCTCCAGATTTGCCTTGTAGCGCCGGGACCAGTTCGTCGGTTCTTCTGCATACGGTGCGCGGAGCACCTCGAAGACCCGGTCCAGCCCGTCCTGGCCGACTACGTCGCGAACACCGACGAACTCCGCATTGTCCGCAGGCACACGAACCGTCAGGTCGCCCTGGGCGACCTTGAGCACCAAGTAGGTCTTGTCCACGCCTTTGATCTGACGAGTCTCAATGGCCTCGATCAGCGCGGCCCCGTGATGGGGATAGACCACGGTGTCGCCAACCTTGAACGTCATGTGACAGGTACCCCTTCCGTGGCTATCCAGGGTAACACGAGAACTGACCGTTATGAATGGCGTTTTCGCAGGTCAGGGCACATCTCGGGGCTTGACAACAGCGACACGTACGTGCTGCGGAGGGCTTCCGGAAGGGGGTATTCGCAGGTCGGAGGCGCTGTGCGGACCGGACGAAACGACCACGGTACACCTGAGGGACGGGCCGTTCGATGTGATGTACGTCCCGTTTTGCCGGGTTCGAAGGCTGGAAACCGAACTACTCCGTTCGACTGGCGGGCACCCGTACGGAGCGGTTCCGGCCCAATCCGCGAATTGATCACCGGAGCAGCCCTCGGGGAATCCGGAAATTGATCAACGGGCGGCAGGCCGAGGGTCCGCGAACCGCGCACCGGTGATCTCCGCGCGATATGGGGAATTGGTGATCGCGCAGACCCGCACGGGGCAGGTCGGGCACTGCGGAGGGTCGGGTGCGGGGGCGGGGCGGCGGCTCGGTAACCTAAGCGCGCTGACACACCCTTAGGGCGGCTTTACCTCAGCCGTCCGACGGGGCACCTCCCCCAGCGCGAGCTGGGGTCGTCCACCTTCCGTCCGTACGTCCAAGGAGTTGCCGCCGCCGTGAGCCGCAGCCTTCGACGCGGCGCTCTCGCCGCTACCGCCATCGTGTTCTCGATCGCTTCGCTCTCCGCATGCGCTGCGGGCAACGACGCGCAGACTCTGGAGATCAAGCCGGACAACGCCGCCGTCACCAAGGGCAACATCAAGATCCAGAACGCACTGGTGATCACCCCGAGCTCGAAGGAGAAGAAGGGCCCGGCCGCCGTCTCGGCGACCGTCTTCAACTCCGGCGACACCCCGCAGACCCTTGACGGCATCACCCTCGCGGGTGGCAAGACCAAGGTGACGCTCAAGCCGGCCGAGGGCTCCGGCAAGATCACCGTCCCGGCCGGCGGCTCCGTGGTGCTGGGCGGCAAGGGCAACGCCTCCGCCGTGGTCGAGGGCGGCCGCGAGGCGGTCCAGGACGGCAACGTGCAGCAGGTCGTCTTCCAGCTGAGCAGCACGGGCGACGTGAAGCTCGACGCGTACGTCGTCCCCGGCGCCGGCATGTACGCCGCCTTCGGCCCGACCGAGGCCCCGGCCCCCGCCCCCGGCGCGGCCGGCGCGAGCCCCTCGGGCAGCCCGTCCGGGAGCCCCTCGGGCGCGCCGTCGGGCAGCCCGTCCGGCGCCGCGTCGGGCACGCCGTCCGGCGCCCCCTCCGGTTCGGCTTCGCACGCCGCCGGGCACTGAGCCCCGTAGGCAGACACACGCCGAAGGCCCCCGTCCGCTGCGGACGGGGGCCTTCGGCGTGTGTGCGACGCCCACGGCTGCGGCTTACGGCTCGAACTTGTAGCCCAGGCCGCGGACGGTGACCAGGTAGCGCGGCGCGCCCGGGTCCGGCTCGATCTTGGCGCGCAGGCGCTTGACGTGGACGTCGAGGGTCTTGGTGTCACCGACGTAGTCGGCGCCCCAGACCCGGTCGATCAGCTGCATACGGGTCAGGACCCGGCCCGCGTTGCGCAGGAGCATCTCCAGCAGGTCGAACTCCTTGAGCGGGAGGTCCACCTTCCCCCCGGCGACGGTGACCACGTGCCGGTCGACGTCCATCCGTACGGGCCCGGCCTCCAGGGCCGCCGGGGTGACCTCCTCCGGCTCGCCGCGGCGGCGCAGGACCGCGCGGATGCGGGCGACCAGCTCCCGCGAGGAGAAGGGCTTGGTGACGTAGTCGTCGGCTCCTATCTCCAGGCCGACGACCTTGTCGATCTCGCTGTCCTTGGCGGTCACCATGATCACCGGGACGTTGGAGCGGCCGCGCAGCTGCCGGCAGACCTCCGTGCCGGGCAGGCCGGGGAGCATCAGGTCGAGGAGGACGAGGTCGGCGCCGTTGCGCTCGAACTCGTCAAGCCCGTCGGGGCCGGTCGCGGCGATCGCGACCTCGAAGCCCTCCTTGCGGAGCATGTAGGACAGGGCGTCGCTGAAGGATTCCTCATCCTCGACGACGAGCACTCGGGTCACGGAAGGACCTCCGGGGCAGGGATGGCTGTTTCTGAGTCGAGCAGGGGTCGGGCGGGGACGGCCGGGGTGGCGGAGGGGGCGGGCGCGGCCGCTTCGGGAAGGCGCAGGGTGAAGGTGGAGCCCTGTCCCTCGGAGCTCCAGACCGACACCTCCCCGCCGTGCGAAGCCGCTACGTGCTTCACGATGGCGAGGCCCAGCCCGGTTCCTCCCGTGGCACGGGAGCGGGCGGGGTCGACGCGGTAGAAGCGCTCGAAGATGCGCTCGCGGTCCTTTTCCGGGATGCCGATGCCCTGGTCGGTCACGGCTATCTCGATCAGGTCCCCTCCCGGCGCGGCCACCCGGCGCGCGGCGATGCCCACGCGGGTGCGGGCCGGGCTGTAGTTGACGGCGTTCTCCACGAGGTTGCCGAGGGCCGCCGCGAGCTGGCCGCGGTTGCCCCAGACGCGCAGGTCGGCGGTGCCTCCGGCGGCCATGTGGATCTGCTTGGAGGTCGCGGTGTGTCGGCAGCGGTCGATGGCCTCGGCCACCAGGGTGTCCACGCGGACCGGCTCGGCGTCCTCCAGCGGGTCGTCGTTCTGTACCCGGGAGAGGTCGATGAGTTCCTGTACGAGGTTGATCAGGCGGGTGGCCTCGATCTGCATGCGGCCGGCGAAGCGGCTGACCGCCTCGGGGTCGTCGCTGGCGTCCATGACGGCCTCGGAGAGCAGGGAGATCGCCCCGACCGGGGTTTTCAGCTCGTGCGAGACGTTCGCGACGAAGTCGCGGCGGACCGCCTCGATCCGGCGGGCCTCCGTCAGGTCCTCGACCAGCAGCAGCACCAGGCGGGAGCCGAGCGGTGCGACGCGGGCGGAGACGGCGAGGGCCTCGCCGCGGCCGGTGCCGCGGCGGGGCAGGTCGAGCTCGATCTGGCGTATCTCCCCGTCCCGGCGGGTGTCGCGCGCCATGTGGAGCATCGGCTCCACGGCGAGCTTGCCGCCGCGGACCAGGCCGAGGGCGTAAGCCGCCGAGCTGGCCTTGACGACCGCGTCCCCCTCGTCGAGCACGACGGCGGAGGAGCGGAGCACGGAGAGGACGGTGTCCACTCCGGGCGGGAGCACCGCGTTGATGTCGGGGCGCATGGAGCTCCTAGTGGGGCGGGCTTGGTCGCGCTCGCTCCAGCGGAACGCCAGCATCGCGATCACACCGGTGCACAGCCCGGCGATCGCTGCAGCTGCGGCGACCGCCGCGTTCACGTCCATGCATCCAGGTTAAGCAGGCGTGACGACACTTCCACAGCCGTTCGGGTGGCAGCTCGAACACTCGTCGCCCAGAGTTCACCCTGACGACCGTGCTGATTCACTTGTGGTGCCGGAGTCGGACGCGTTCGCGGCCCACCGTGTCAACGTGGGGCCGGACGGCCACGCGGCCGCCGGAGCGTCTCACGGCTCCTGACAGCTCCTGATGAGCGAGCGGTGACGAGCGGTAAGCAGTAGCAGTAAGCGAGCAGGCAAGAGAGGGACACAATGCGCGACGCGTACCACGAGGAACTGGACTCGATCGGAGAAAGCCTGGTCGAGATGGCCCGGCTCGTCGGTTCCGCGATCGGGCGGGCCACGACGTCCATGCTCGACGCCGACCTCAAGCTGGCGGAGAGCGTCATCGCCGCCGACCAGAAGGTCGACGACCTCCAGCACGACCTGGAAGCCCGCGCCATCGCGCTGCTCGCCCGGCAGCAGCCGGTCGCGACCGACCTGCGCATCGTCGTGACCTCGCTGCGCATGAGCGCCGACCTGGAGCGCTCCGGCGACCTGGCGCAGCACGTGGCGAAGCTGGCGCGGCTGCGCTTCCCGGACACGGCGGTGCCGCGGGACCTGCACGCCACCATCCTGGAGATGGGGCAGCTGGCGCAGCGGCTGATGGCGAAGGCCGCCGAGGTCATCATCACGAAGGACGTCGACCTGGCGCTCCAGCTGGAGCAGGACGACGACGAGATGGACCAGCTGCACCGCACGCTGTTCCAGCACCTGATGGACGACCGCTGGAAGCACGGCATCGAGACGGCGGTCGACGTGACGCTGCTGGGCCGCTACTACGAGCGCTTCGCGGACCACGCGGTGTCGGTCGCGAAGCGGGTCGTCTACCTGGTGACGGGCGAGCACGCTGACGAGCTCCAGCCGCCGACCCAGGTCGAGGGCGTCTGAGCACGACGGGCACGGCGGTCACGTCGAACCCGCCGGCACGACGGGCACGGCGGCACGGCGGTCACGTCGAACCCGCCGGCACGTCGCGCGCGTCGGCACGGGCGCGCGCGTCGAGCTCCAATGCGCCGTTGACGCGCCGGAGTCACTAGGCGTGAATGGGGACGAAGGCACACCGCCCGCGCACCGCCTGCGAGGAGGATCCATGCCCGATTCCCCCGTCCCCGTCACCCCGGAGCACGAGCGGCCGCAGCCACCGCCGTCGCGGGAGCCGCTGCGCCTGCCACTGCTGGCAGCCTGCGGCTGCGGCTCGGGCTGCGGCTGCGGCTGCCAGGCCGGCGCGCCCTGCCAGTGCGGCGGCTGACCCGCCCCGTCCCACACGAAGGCCCCCCGGCCGCGGATCCCTCCGCGGCCGGGGGGCCGTTCCGTGCGTGGGGTTACTTCTTGCCCTGGTTCTTGACGGCCTCGATGGCGGCCGCGGCGGCGGTCGGGTCGAGGTAGGTGCCGCCCGGGGTGAGGGGCTTGAAGTCGGCGTCCAGCTCGTAGGAGAGCGGGATGCCGGTCGGGATGTTGAGGCCCGCGATGTCGGCGTCGGAGATGCCGTCCAGGTGCTTGACCAGGGCGCGCAGCGAGTTGCCGTGGGCGGCGACCAGGACGGTGCGGCCGGTCAGCAGGTCCGGGACGATGGCGTCGTACCAGTACGGGAGCATCCGCACGACGACGTCCTTGAGGCACTCCGTGCGCGGGCGCAGCTCCGGCGGGATCGTCGCGTAGCGCGGGTCGTCGGACTGCGAGAACTCCGTGCCGTCCTCGAGGGGCGGCGGCGGGGTGTCGTACGAGCGGCGCCACAGCATGAACTGCTCCTCGCCGAACTCGGCGAGCGTCTGGGCCTTGTCCTTGCCCTGGAGCGCACCGTAGTGGCGCTCGTTCAGGCGCCAGGAGCGGTGGACCGGGATCCAGTGGCGGTCGGCGGCCTCCAGCGCCAGCTGCGCGGTGCGGATCGCGCGCTTCTGGAGCGAGGTGTGCACGACATCGGGGAGCAGGCCGGCGTCCTTGAGCAGCTCACCGCCGCGGACCGCCTCCTTCTCGCCCTTCTCGTTGAGGTTGACGTCCACCCAGCCGGTGAACAGGTTCTTCGCGTTCCACTCGCTCTCGCCGTGGCGGAGGAGGATCAGCTTGTACGGTGCGTCGGCCATGCGTACGAGCCTAATGGACGGCCCGGGGCGCCTGCGCGCGGTGTCCACGGCCGCCTCGGGGTCCTCCCACACCTGACTTGATCCCCGCCGGATTGACGCTCGGCGTCAATTGGGTGGCGGCTCGACGGCGTGCGCTCGTAGGGTGCGGAGCGCTGGAGAGGCACTTACTTCCTGGGGGGAACCGCATGTCGGTGGGCCGTTTGACACGGGGGGCACGGGAGAGCGTGTCAGGGCTGCCGCGCGCCTTCTGGTGGCTGTGGACGAGCACGCTCGTCAACCGGCTCGGTGCCTTCGTGGCCACGTTCATGACCCTGTACCTGACCATCGACCGGGGCTACTCGGCCTCGTTCGCCGGTCTCGTGCTCGCCCTGCACGGACTCGGCGGCGTGCTGTCCTCGCTGGTCGCGGGCGTGCTGACGGACCGGCTGGGGCGCCGGCCGACGCTGCTCGGGGCCCAGCTGTCGACCGCGTTCTCGGTGGCGCTGCTCGGGTTCATGGAGCACCCGGCGGCGATCGCGGCGGTCGCGCTGCTCGTCGGCATGACCTCGAACGCCTCGCGCCCGGCGGTCACGGCGATGATGGCGGACATCGTCCGTCCCGAGGACCGGGTACGTGCCTTCGCGCTGAACTACTGGGCCATCAACCTCGGCTTCGGCGTCAGCGCGATGGCGGCCGGGCTGGTGGCGGAGTACAGCTACCTGGCCGGGTTCCTGGGCGAGGCGACGCTGACCCTGCTGTGCGCGGTGCTGGTGTTCGTGAAGCTCCCCGAGTCCCGGCCGGTGAGGGACGCGGCCGCGGGCGGGGACGAGGGTCCGGCGATCGGGCTCGGGACGGTGCTGCGCGACGGGCGGTTCATGGGGGTCGTCGGGCTGTCGTTCCTGATCTCGCTGATCTTCACGCAGGGGTCGGTGGGGCTGCCGGTGGCCATGGGCGCGGCCGGATTCTCGGCCGGGGACTACGGGCTGGTCATCGCGGCGAACGGGCTGCTGATCGTGCTGCTCCAGATCCCGGTCACGCGGTTCATCGAGCACCGGGACCCGCAGCGGCTGCTGGTGGTCTCGGCGCTGCTCGCCGGGTACGGGTTCGCGATGACGGCCTTCGCCGGGTCGCTGTGGGCGTACGCGGCCACGGTGTGCGTGTGGACGCTGGCGGAGATCGTGAACTCGCCGACGCAGATGGGGCTCGTGGCGCGGCTGTCGCCGGTGCACGGGCGGGGGCGCTACCAGGGGATGTACACGCTGTCCTGGGCGGTGGCCTCGCTGGTGGCGCCGCTGATGGCCGGTTACGTGATCGACCACCTGGGGGCCGGGTGGCTGTGGGGGGCGACCGGGGTGCTGGGGACGGTGGCCGGGCTGGGGTACTGGCTGCTGATGCGCAGGCTCCCCGAGGGTTCCCCGGCCCCCGTCCCGCCGGCCCGGCCGACGGACGAGGGCCCGGGTGCCGTGGTGCCGGGTGCCGTGGTCCCGGGTGCCGTGGTCCCGGCTCCCCCCGCCGCCGCCCCTGCTGCGCCGGACCCGGCCGTCGTCTGAACCGTCGCGGCTGGGGCCGGGCCGGGCGCGTCAGGCGGGCCGCGTCAGGTGCCGGAAGGCGTCCAGGTTGCGGGTGGACTCGCCGCGCGAGACGCGCCACTCGTACTCGCGCCGGATCGCGCTCGCGAAGCCCAGCTCCAGCAGCGTGTTGAACGCCCCGTCCGCCGCCTCCAGGACCGTGCCGAGCAGGCGGTCCAGGTCGGCGGGGGTGACCACGCTCAGCGGGAGCCGCGCCGTCAGGTAGACGTCACCGAGGCCGTCGACCGCGTACGCCATCCCGTACAGCTTGAGGTTGCGCTCCAGCAGCCAGCGGTGGACGCCCGCCTCGTTCTCGTCGGGGTGGCGGATGACGAAGGCGTTGACCGACAGGGAGTGCTTGCCGACCCGCAGCGAGCAGGTGGTGCTCAGCTTGCGCGTGCCGGGCAGCTGGACGACGTACGAGCCCGGTGACGGGCTCTCCCAGTCCAGTCCGGCGTCGGACAGGGTGCTCTCGACGATCGCGGCGGTGTCAGCGTCAGCCATGGTGGGAGCGTACGCGACGGCGATGATCATGCATCGCCGCGGTGTACACGTCCGCCGTGCCGCTCGCTGCCGTGTCCCAGCCGAAGAACTGCGCGTGCCGCGCGGCCTCGGCGCCCATCCGGTCCGTGAGCGAGGGTTCGTCCAGGAAGCGGCGCAGCTCCCTCGCGTAGTCCACCGGGTCGTGTCCGGGTACGAGGATGCCCGTCACGCCGTCGTTGACGGCGACCGGCAGGCCTCCGACCTCCGCCGCGAGCACCGGGGTACCGGTCGCCTGCGCTTCGATCGCGACGAGCCCGAAGGATTCGTTGTACGAGGGCATGACCAGCACCGACGCCGCCCGGAACCAGTCGGCGAGCCGGTCCTGCGCGACCGGCGGGTGGAAGTGGACGACGTCCGCGATGCCGAGTTTCGCGGCGAGCTTCTGCAACCCCTCGGGCTTGGCGAGGCCGCTGCCGCTGGGGCCTCCGACGACGGGCACGAAGAGCCGCGCGCGCAGCGACGGATCGCGGTCGACCAGCTCCGCGACCGCCCGCAGCAGGATGTCGGGGGCCTTGAGCGGCTGGATCCGGCCCGCGAAGAGGGGGATCACGGCGTCCTGCGGGAGCCCGAGGCGGGCGCGGGCGGCGGCCCGGCCGTCGCCGACCGTGAAGCGGTCGAGGTTGACGCCGGGGTGGACGACGGCGACCTTGCCGGGGTCGGCCTCGTAGTGCCGCACGAGCTCGTCGGCCTCCTCGGCGGTGTTGGCGATGAGCCGGTCGGCGGCCCTGACGATCTGGGTCTCGCCGATGACGCGGGCGGCGGGCTCGGGGGTGTCGCCCTCGGCGAGCGCCGCGTTCTTGACCTTGGCCATGGTGTGCATGGCGTGCACGAGCGGCACGCCCCAGCGTTCGGCGGCGAGCCAGCCGACGTGCCCGGAGAGCCAGTAGTGGGAGTGGACGAGGTCGTAGTAGCCGGGGCGGTGCCCGGCCCAGGCCTGCATCACGCCGTGGGTGAATGCGCACAGCTGGGCCGGCAGCTCCTCCTTGGCCAGGCCTTCGTACGGACCCGCGTCCACGTGCCGCACGAGGACCCCCGGGGCCAGCTCGACCCGGGGCGGCAGGCCACCGGTGGTGGCGCGGGTGAAGATCTCGACCTCGATGTTGATCGCGGCCAGGCGCTTGGCGAGCTCGACGATGTACACGTTCATGCCGCCGGCGTCACCCGTGCCGGGCTGGTGCAGGGGCGAGGTGTGCACGCTGAGCATGGCGACGCGGCGGGGCTTGCGGGAGTGGCCCACGGCCGGCAGGCGCAGGCGGGGCGGCTCGTGCCGGGTCGAGCGGGCGGCGGCGATGCGGCCGCTGATGCTGCCGCCGAGGCGGGACACGTACTGGCTCAAGGGAGCAGTTCCTCTCGCTCGGACGGCGCGCCGGAGCAGGCGCAGGGCATGACTCGCGGAGCGCGGAGGGCGCCCTGCAAGGAGTGCAACCCGGACGGGCGCGTCCCGCATTCCGGGGTGGACGGATTTCCCTCTCCCCAATCTCTTCGGGGACGCCTTTTCGGGACGTTCCGTCCCGGGGACGCTCGTCTCGGGGTCGCTCGTCGGGGCCGCTCGTCTCGGCGGGGCGGGGGCGCCCGGCGGGTTTTCCGCTCCCCCGCCTGCCCGCATACGCTCGGCGCATGGCTTCCCGCAGCACCCCACCGCCCCCCAGACGCCCCGTGGGCACGGTCACGCGCGGGACCACGAACCCGAACCGCCTGCGCCGCATGGACCGCTGGATCGCGGCCACGCACGGGGCCGCCCTGCGGCGCGCGGAGGCCCCGGTGGCGGTGGACCTCGGCTACGGGGCGGCACCCTGGACGGCGGTCGAGCTGCTGACCCGGCTGCGGGAGGCGGCGCCCGGGGTGCGGGTGGTCGGCATCGAGATCGAGCCGGCCCGGGTGGCGGGGGCGAAGCCGTACGAACGGGACGGGCTCAGCTTCCGGCACGGCGGCTTCGAGGTCCCGCTGGACGGCGGGGCGGCGCCGATGCTGATCCGCGCGGCGAACGTCCTGCGCCAGTACGACGAGGAGCAGGTCGAGGCGGTGTGGCGGCGGCTGTGCGCACGGCTGGCCCCGGGCGGGCTGCTCGTCGAGGGGACGTGCGACGAAATCGGGCGGCGGCACGTGTGGGTCGCACTCGGTCCGGAGGGGGCGCGCACGGTGACCTTCGCGACCCGGCTGGGCAACCTGGAGCGCCCCTCGGACCTGGCGGAGCGGCTGCCGAAGGCGCTGATCCACCGGAACGTGCCGGGTGAGCCGGTGCACGCGTTCCTGCGCGACTTCGACCGGGCGTGGGCGGCGGCGGCCCCGTACGCCTCGTACGGGGCGCGGCAGCGCTGGATCCGGACGGCGCGGGCGCTGGCCGTCGACTGGCCGCTGGCGGACGGGCCGGCGCGGTGGCGACAGGGGGAACTGACCGTGCGCTGGGAGGCGTTGCGCCCGACGGGGTGAACGCCGCGTATCCGGCGGTAAGGGGGTTATCCACAGAGGGTGTCGGAATTCACCGACTCGTGGCACCATCCCGAAAGCAGCAACAAGTTACTGATGAATAGTCAGATGTGATGTCGGGTGATGTCCCTTCTGACTGCAGGGGCATGGGGGGAACCATGGGGACCGTGAAGCGAGCGCGGCGGCGCGGCGCGTCCGCTCTCACTCTGCTGTGCGCGATGGCGGTACTGGCGGCCGCGCCGGCCCTCGGACTTCCGTCGACCGCGTACGCGGCGCCGGTCGCTCCGGGTGCGCCGGGTGCGCCCGTGGCGCCGGAGCCGCAGACCAAGTCCCTGGAGCAGGTCCACAAGGAGATAGAGGACCTGTACCGGCAGGCCGGGACGGCCACCGACGCGTACAACCAGGCGGAGAGCGAGACCAAGGCGCAGTCCGAACGGGTCGTGGAGCTCGCCAAGCTGATAGCGGCCGGCCGGGAGCGGATCACCTCGCTGAAGGACCGCGCGGGCGCCGCCGCCCGGGCCCAGTACCGCTCGGGAGGCCTTCCGCCGGGCGCGCGGCTGGCGTTGAGCGGCAGCCCGAGCCAGTACCTGGACGGCGCGGACCGGCTGCGGCAGGGCGAGAAGGCCACCGCGGACCTGCTCGCCGAGCTGAACCGCACCCAGAACGACCTCCAGCGGTACGCGAAGGACGCGAGCGAGCTGTGGCAGAAGCTGGAGGCGAACCGGGTCAAGCAGGAGACCTCGAAGAAGCAGATCGAGGAGAAGATCAAGGCGGCGCAGGAGCTTGAGAGCAAGCTGCAGGCCGAGGAGAAGGCCCGGCTGCTCCAGCTGGAACAGGACGCGCAGCGCCAGGCGCAGACGGCCTGGCTGTCGTCGGGCGTGTTGAAGGAGATCAACGGCACGGCGTCCGAGGCGGGCAAGAAGGCGATCCAGTTCGCCACCGCCCAGGTGGGGAAGCCGTACGTGTGGGGCGCGGTGGGGCCGCTCTCGTACGACTGCTCCGGCCTGACCTCGCAAGCCTGGCTGGCGGCGGGCCGGGGCATCCCGCGGACCTCGCAGGAACAGCTGCGGCTGCTGCCGAAGGTGCCGGTCAAGGACATGCGCCCGGGCGATCTGATCATCTACTTCGACGACGCCAGTCACGTCGCCATCTACGTCGGTGACGGCGCGATCATCCACGCCCCCCGCCCGGGCCGCACCGTCACCCTCGCGGGCGCGGGCTCCATGCCGATCAAGGCGGTAGTCCGCCCGGACGCGTAACCCCGGCGGGGCCGCCGCCCCCGGCGGATCACCCCACCCGGCGACCCCCGCCCCGGTATGGCCGATGTCCCGGCGGCCGCCGCGCCGGCGGGGCCGGTGTCTCGGTGGGCGGGACGGTGGGGGCGGGGTGGTGGTGACGTTCGTCATTTCGCGTCCGGGCTTTCCCCGCGATAACGGCATATGACGCGGGCTCTGTCCCGCGCCGCCGTTCCCCCGCCCGCACCGGCCAGCTAGGGTCGACCGCATGAGCGCACCCTCGGGGGGAGCGAAGGAACCGGAGACGATGCCCGCACCCGTACCGCGGCAGCGGGACACCCTTGTCACCACCCAGGTCGGCCAGGCAGCCCTGCCGGCCGCCCCCTCCCTGACCCTGCTGGTCATCGAGGACGACCCCGCCGGCGACCTCACCGTCCCGGAGATACTCCACGCCGACGGCCACCGCATCCGGCTCCGCACCGCCCGCAACCTCACCGAGGCGGCCCGGCTCCTCACCCCGGACGTGCAGTGCGTCCTGCTCGACCTCTCCCTCCCCCACCCCGGCGGCGCCGCCGACGACCCGCTCGCCACCCTCCGCGAGGTCCTGCGCATCGCCCCGCGCCACGCCGTCCTCGTCCTCACCGCCGAGGCGGACGCCGAACGCGCCGCCGAGGCCGTCCGCGTGGGGGCCCAGGACTTCCTCTTCCGCGACGAACTCGACGGCCGCCTCCTCAGCCGCGCCATCCGCTACGCCGTGGAACGCAAGCGCGCCGACGTCGCCCAGTACAAGCTCGCAGAATCGAAACTGCGCGCCCAGGAGAACGCCCGCCTCGAACGCGGGCTGCTGCCCAACCCGCTCCTGGACGGCTCCGACCTCCGCTTCGCGGCCCGCTACCGCCCCGGCCGCAGCCGCGCCCTGCTCGGCGGGGACTTCTACGACACCGTCCGCACCCCCGACGGCACCGTCCACGCCATGATCGGCGATGTCTGCGGACACGGCCCCGACGAAGCCGCCCTCGGCGTCGAGCTGCGCATCGCCTGGCGCGCCCTGACCCTCGCCGGCCTGTGCGGGGACGACCTGCTGGCCACCCTCCAGCAGGTGCTGGAGGTGGAGCGGCCCTGCGACGAGATCTTCGCGACGCTGTGCACGGTGGACATCTCGCCCGACGGCCGCCACGCCGGTCTGTGCCTGGCCGGCCACCCCGCCCCGCTCATCGTCCGGGCGGGCGGCTCGGCACGGCTCCTGCCGTACGAGAGCAGCGGCCCCGCGCTCGGCCTGCTGCCCAAGGCCCGCTGGCCCCGGCGCCAGGTCGAGCTGGGCGGCTCGTGGAGCCTGATGCTCTACACGGACGGCCTGATCGAAGGCCGCGTCGGCGAGGGCAGGGAGCGCCTCGGCCAGGACGGCATGGTCGAGATGATCAATCGCCACCTCGACGCCGGCCTGAGCGGCGAAGGCCTGCTGGAGGCCTCCGTCACCGAGGCCCGCCGGCTCAACGGCGGCGAGCTCACCGACGACGTCGCCGTGGTGCTGCTCTCGCGCGCCGAAGGCTGACCCGGCCGCTGCCGGTCGCTACCGCCCGCCGTTGTACGGTCCGTACGGCCCGTCGCTGCTGCTGCCGCCCCGGCGCCGGCCGTCGCCCGAGACCTGCTTGAGGGCCGGCCGGACGTCGACGAAGAAGACGATGGTGGCCACCAGGCCGGCGATCTGCAGGAACAGCATCCCGAGGAAGAAGTCCACGAGGACCGTGGCGCCGAGGATGACCAGCCAGAAGGTCTTGGTCTGCTTGTCCGCGGCCCGGTACGCGTCCTCGCGCGCGATCAGCGCGAGTACGAAGGCGGCGACGGCGAGCGCCAGCATGGCGTAGCCGAGCAGGGGGAGCACCCCGTTGTCGAAACCGTTCATCAACATCGCCCGACCGCCTCTTCCCGCGTACGCCGCCTGATACCGCCGATACCGCCTGCCTCCACGCTACTGGCAGAGCCGCCTTCACCCACGACAACGGACCGGACACCTTCCAGGTGCCCGGTCCGTCATCACCTCACCCGGTCCCGCGATCAGCTCTCGTCGGCGGGCGCGGTGGCGGGCTTCTTCGCCGGCGTCTTGCGGGCTGCGGGCTTCTTCCCGGCCGTCTTCTCCTCGTCGGCGGAGAAGCCCGCCGAGGAGGAGGACGCCGACGAGGCCTCGGGCCCGGACTGGGCCGGGACGTCCGGCTCCACCGCGGCGGCGATGTCGACGATCTCCTCGGAGACTTCGCCGCGCCAGGCCCGTACGGCCTGCTCACCGTGCTCGGCGACCTTGTCGTAGGTCTCCTTCGCCCGCACGGCGTACTCGGCGGCCACGCCGACGCCGCGCAGCGCCAGGTCCTGGGCGGTCTCGCCCAGCTTCTTCGGGTCGATCGCGCCGAAGACCTCGGCGACCTTGGCGGCGACGGCCTCCTGCGCCTCCCTGGCCTTGTCCTGCACGATCTTCGCGTCGGTGTTGCGCACCGCCTCGATGCGCGCGGGGGCCTCGGCGCGCAGCTGCTCGATCAGCCCGGGGACCTTCTTCGCCTGCTGCACGGCGAGGTCGGCGGTGCCGGCGGCGAAGTAGAGGGGGGTCGGGTCGGTGAGGGTCTTCTTCAGGTCATCGGCGATGGCCATGTGCTGGTCCTCCCGGATCACAGTCAGTTCGTGTGGGGCTTCTCGTCGTCGGCACCGGCCGGATCGGCCTCTTGAGCGTTCTCCTTGCGGAACGACTCGTAGATCTGGAGCAGCACCTGCTTCTGCCGCTCGTTTATGGACGGGTCGGCGAGGATGACGGCCCGCGTCTCCACCTCGTCGCGGTCCCGCTCGTCCAGGATCCCGGCCTGCACGTACAGCGTCTCCGCGGAGATCCGCAGCGCCTTGGCCAGCTGCTGGAGGATGTCCGCGCTCGGCTTGCGCAGCCCGCGCTCGATCTGGCTCAGGTACGGATTCGACACCCCCGCGGCGTCGGCCAGCTGCCGCAGCGAAAGCTGGGCCTGCCGCCGTTGCTCACGGAGGTACTCGCCGAGATTTCCGACGTTGAGCGATGCCATGCCCCCATGCTGCCGCACTGCGCTAACTATTGCAAGCAGCCGCTTGCAATAGCTCCCACTCAGCCGGCCCCGCCCGCCAGCCGCTGCGCCGCCCGCTCCCCGCGCCGGCCCACGGGCTCGACTCCCCAGGCCGCGCCGAGACCGGCCGCGGGCATGTCGACGTAGACCGACTCGTACGACCCGGCCGGGACGACGTACGTCTCGTGCCAGATCCCCACGGCACCCCGGCCGGCCCTCGCGCGGCGGTTGAACGCACTCCACGCGGGGCGGTGTTCGCCGCCTTGGTCCGAGGCGTAGGCGAGCAGCTTCTCGCGCGACTCCCAGTACTGCACCACGCCGAACACGCGGGGTCCGCCGGCCAGTCTCCGCAGGCCCAGCAGGCCGCTGCCGCCGTCGCGCGAGAGCTCCTTGAGCATGCGCGGCATCGCGGTCAGGACCGGCAGCCAGTGGCGGACGGCCCGCAGGCGGTTGATCCGCATCCCGATGAGGAAGACGACCACGTCGCCCTCCGCGGCGGCCGTGACCCGCCCGGATACCGGTGCAATAGCCATCAGATTCCCCGTCCCGTCTTGGATAGCGGCGCTACCCATGCTTGGATAGTGACACTGTCCGATGAAGGGTGCAAGAGCATGCGGCTGGCGGAGCTGAGCGAGCGCAGCGGTGTGTCCACCGCCACGATCAAGTACTACCTCCGCGAAGGGCTGCTCCAGCCCGGGCGCCGCGTCTCCGCCACCCAGGCCGAGTACGGGGAGGACCACCTGCGGCGACTGCGCCTGGTGCGGGCGCTGATCCAGATCGGCGGGGTTCCGGTCGCCTCCGCACGCGAGGTGATCGCCGCCGCGGAGGACGAGTCGCTGGACCACCACCTGCGGCTGGGCGCGGCGACCCGGGCGCTGCCCAGCGCCGGGGCCCTCGCCGAGGATGACCCGGCGGTGGAGACCGCGCGCCGCTCGGTGGGAGCGCTGCTGGAGCGGCTGGGCTGGTCCTGCGGGCCCGGCCCGGACGTGCTCGGCCCCGCCCACCGGCGGCTCATCGACTCGGTCGCCGCGCTGGTCCGGCTCGGCTACCCCTGCGACACCGAGCAACTGCTCCCGTACGGGCGTCTGGCAGCCCAACTGGCGGTCACCGACCTGGACATGGTCGAGGAGCAGCCGACCCCGGCCGGCCAGATCGAGGCGGCCGTCGCCCTCACGGTGCTCTACGAACCGGTATTGCTCAGCCTGCGCCGCATGGCCCACGCGCAGGAGTCGGCCCGCCGGTTCTGAGACGCCTGCGCGAGGGCCTGGGCCCGGACCGTGACCCCGGCGGCCGGCGAGGGGCCGGTGGTACCGTCGGGGCATGGATCCGCAGGAACTCGCCAACCTCGCGCATCTGCGCCGGGCGCGGGACCTGATCGACCGGGAGTACGCGCGGCCGCTCGACGTGCCCACCATGGCGCAGCACGCGCTGATGTCGCCGGCGCACTTCTCCAGGCGGTTCCGGGCCGTCTACGGCGAGACCCCCTACAGCTACCTCATGACCCGCCGGATCGAGCGGGCCATGGCGCTGCTGCGCGGCGGTGTGAGCGTGACCGACGCGTGCATGACCGTCGGCTGTACCTCCCTCGGCTCGTTCAGCTCGCGCTTCACCGAGATCGTGGGCGAGACCCCCAGCGCGTACCGCAACCGGGAGCACCCCGCGGTGACGGCGATGCCCGCCTGCGTGGCCAAGGTGTACACCCGCCCGAGCCGCTGAACGCCGGACCGCTGAACGCCGGACCGCTGAACCCCGGGCCCCCGAACGCGAGCAGGATCCGAGAAGCGCGCGCCACGGCCGCCGCCTAGCGTTGGCGCCATGAACATCTCACTCCAGTACTGCCACATCACCGTCAACGACGTGGACGAGGCGCTCGGCTTCTACCGCGACGCCCTCGGCCTCGAAGTCCGCAACGACGTCGCCTCGGGTGACCACCGCTGGGTCACCCTCGGCAGCCCGGCCCAGCCCGGCCTCGAAATCGTCATCTCAGAGCCGCACGCGGGCCGTTCCCAGGCCGACGGCGACGCCCTCCAGGAGCTGCTCACCAAGGGCGTCCTGCCGATGGTCGTCTTCCGCACCGACGACCTCGACTCGACGTTCGAGAAGGTGCGCGCGTCCGGCGCCGAGGTGCTCCAGGAACCCATCGACCAGCCGTGGGGCCCGCGCGACTGCGCCTTCCGCGACCCCTCCGGCAACCTCGTGCGGATCAACCAGGCGCCCGCCGCCTGACGCCCGCTGCCCCCGAGGAGGCGCTCAGACGCTGCCGATCAGGACCGTGGTGCCGAACTCGTCCGAGGTGACCGCGCGCACCGCGAGGCCGCCCGACGTCAGGGCCGACGCCGTCAGCGGGGACTGGCGGGCGCTCGTCTCGATCAGCAGGTGGCCGCCCGGCGCCAGCCACCGGGCGGCCTCCGCCCCCACCCGGCGGTGGACGGCCACGCCGTCCGGGCCGCCGTCCAGCGACACCGGGGGCTCGTGGTCGCGGGCCTCCGCCGGGAGGAAGGCGATCTCCCCGGTCGGCACGTACGGGGCGTTGACCACGAGCACGTCCACCCGCCCCCGCAGCGAGCCGGGCAGCGCCGCGTACAGGTCGCCCTCGTGGACCCGGCCACCGTACGGAGCCACGTTGCGCCGCGCGTACACCAGCGCCCCCGCGTCGATGTCCGCCGCGTGCAGCTCGACGCCCGGGACCCGCGAGGCCACCGCCGCCCCCAGCGCCCCCACCCCGCAGCACAGGTCCACGACGACCGCGCCCGGACCGGCCTGCGCCACCGCCTGCTGCGCAAGGAACTCGCTGCGCCGGCGCGGCACGAAGACCCCCTCGCCCACCTCCATGCGCAGTCCGCAGAACTCCGCCCAGCCCACCACCACTTCCAGTGGTTCGCCGGCCACCCGCCGCGCCAGCAGCTCCGCCAGGTGCCCCTCGTCCCGGGCGGCCGCCGTCAGCAGCTCCGCCTCCTCCTCCGCGAACACGCAGCCTGCCGCGCGCAGGGCCTCCACCAGTGCCGCCACGTTCCTCAGTCCTCGCTCCCGTCCCGGCCGGCTACCCGCCACGCACTCCCAGGGCCGTCAGAAGACGTCCGGGCACCACGGCCGGCGCGCCGTGCGGAACACCGCGTCCGCCAGCGCCACCGCCCCCGGCCGCTCCTCCGCGACCAGGCCGAGCGCCGCCAGCCGGACCGCCGACTCGTCACCGAGGTACAGCGACCCGAGCGAGCCTACGTCGAGCCGCAGATCGGCCGGCTCCCGCGTACGGGTGCACTCCCCCGTGCCCGCGTCCAGCCGGTAGCGACCGCCGGCCAGTCCCGCCGCGTCGCTCACCTCCAGGACCAGGACCCCCGGCACGGCGTACGTCCGCGCGCCCAGCGCCCGCACCACGTCCAGCAGCCGCACCCACAGGAAGTCGGCGCAGGTCACGAGACGGGCGGCGCGCGGGTCCGGCAGGAACCGCGGGAGCAGGTCGTCGGGGGCGCGGTAGCCGGTGCGCACCTTCTGCACCCAGTCGATGGAGCACAGGTAGTGCCACAGGGCGCGCTCCGCGGCCGGGGTCACCGCGATCAGGTCCGTCACCTCGACGGTGTTCTGCGGGATCTTCGCGTCCGACCAGTGGTCGTCGGCGCGGTAGGCGGCCAGCCCGGCCACCTCGCCGTCCGCGTCGCGGTACACGGCGAAGAACTTCTCCCGGTAGGGCTGGGCCGACACCTCCTGGAGGCCGGTGACCAGGTCCCACCGGTACGCGCTCCGGTCGACCGTGCCGTGCGTCATCGCGCGCCGCCGCTCGTGCAGCGCGGGCCCCACCCGCCGCGCCTCGGCGGCGTCCACGAGGTCGATCCGGCCGCCGTCGGCGGGCACGGGCCGGTGCCGGTCGAGGCCCGTGCGCGGTACGTCGATCTCCCACTCCGCGGTGTGGGACCCCGGCCCGAACCCGTAGCGCCCGTAGATCGGGAACTCCGCCGCGATCAGGGTCGACACGACGTCGCCGCGGTCCCGGGCGGCCGCCAGGTCGGCGGCCATCATCCGGGTGAGCAGGCCCTGGCGGCGGTGCGTGGGCAGCACGGTGACGTTCGTGACCGCGCTGGAGGGCACGGCCGCCCCGCCGGGCACCGTCAGCCGCTGGGCGAAGGAGCGGAACGTCGCCACGCAACGCCCGGTGGCGGTATCGAACGCGCCCTGGGTGCGGGCGAGTTCGCCGTTCTTGGCCCGCAGGTCGACATCCGAGTCGGTGACCCGGGCCGCGGTCAGGAAGCCGGTGTTCACGGTCTGGATCCACTCGCGGATCTCTGCTTCGGCTATCGGCCGGACGTCAGCGCTCATAGCCGCCCACGCTAACCGTGAGCCCCGGCCGGGTCGCCTGGTTTTCCGCGCGGGCGCGCGGCCCGCCGCTACGCCAGCAGGTCGTCCACCTGCGCCTCGCCCTCCCGGTAGCGCCGGGTGATCTCCGCGCTGGAGTCGTCCGCCATGCGCTGCAACTGCTGCCTGCGCCGCGAGACCTGCTGCTCGTAGCGGATCAGCCGGGCCATCGCCTCGTGCAGTTCGGCGTCCGTCCGGGCGCCCAGGTCCGACAGTTCCACGTCCGACAGCATCTCGGCCGCCAGCAGCCGGGACTCCTCGCTCTGCGGGGTGCCGAGCGTGACGTGCCGGGCGGAGGCGCTGCGGCTGGACGGGGCGTCCGCGAGGATCTCCGAGAGCCGGTCCACCACCGGTGCCTCGGGGTCCGTACGCCGCGCCAGCTCGGCGCGCAGGATGTCGATGCGGCCGTGCAGGAGTCTGCGTACGTAGCTCAGGTCGGCCTCGTCGCGCTGCGCGTCGCGGCGCAGGGCGCGCAGCTCCGGCAGCCCGAGCGCGGTGGCCGGGATGGTCGTTCCCGGGCCGTCGCCGTTGCGCTGGGCGGGCGGCCGGCCCGCCGATGACGCGGCTGACGTGACTGACGTGACTGACGTGGCTGACGCGGTTACAGGTACGGAGGTACCAGAGGTTGAGGTGTTCATGCGTTCGTGTCCGTCCCCTCGACCGGTGCTGGGGGCACCGCCTTCTTGCATCGTGCCACTGACCGTGGTGCCGACGCAGTCCCACGCCACCCGATCGGCCCCGGACGGGTGCACGCCTGGTACACAGGTGGTATGAGAGCAGTGGTGCAGAGGGTGGACGGCGCGAGCGTCGTGGTGGCCGGCGAGACCGTCGGGGAGATCGTCGGCGAGGGGCTCTGCGTCCTGGTGGGGGTCACCCACGACGACACGCCGGAGAAGGCTGCGCTGCTGGCCCGCAAGCTGTGGTCGGTGCGGATCCTGGAGGCGGAGAAGTCCTGCAGCGACGTGAACGCGCCGCTGCTGGTGATCTCCCAGTTCACGCTCTACGGGGACGCCCGCAAGGGCCGGCGCCCCACCTGGAACGCGGCGGCGCCCGGCCCGGTGGCCGAGCCCCTGGTCGACGAGGTGGTGGCGCAGCTGCGGGCGCTGGGCGCGACGGTGGAGACGGGCCGGTTCGGGGCGGACATGCGCGTCTCGCTCACCAACCACGGCCCGTTCACCATCGTCGTCGACGTCTGAGTCACCGCCGCCGCCGACGGCAGCCCGGCCGCCCGCGGCGGCCCGGCCGCCCGCGGCACCTCGGCCGTCAGGGCGCGACCACGACCTCCTGCGCGGCGGCCGTCGTGCCGACCAGCAGCGGCGCGTCCACGGGAACGTTCCGCTTGACCAGCGCCAGCGCGATCGGCCCCAGCTCGTGGTGGCGCACGGCGGTGGTCACGAAGCCGAGCTGCCGGCCCTCCTCCCCGTCCGCGGCGAGCCGTACGGGCGTCCCGTGCGCCGGGAGCAGCACCTCGGAGCCGTCCAGGTGCAGGAAGACCAGGCGGCGCGGGGGCTTGCCCAGGTTGTGGACGCGGGCCACCGTCTCCTGACCCCGGTAGCACCCCTTCTGGAGGTGCACGGCGGTGCCGATCCACCCCAGCTCGTGCGGGATCGTACGGTGGTCGGTCTCCTGCCCGAGCCGCGGTCGGTGCGCCTCCACGCGCAGCGCCTCGTACGCCAGCAGACCCGCGGCGGGGCCGTGGGACGCGGCGAAGGCCTCCAGGTCCCCGCGCGGGACGAACACGTCGCGGCCGTAGGGGGTCTCGCGGACGGCGAGTTCCTTGGCGACCTCGGCGATGGAACCGGCCGGAAGGTGCACCACCGCGAAGTCGGCGGTGCGGTCCGCCACCTCGACGCGGTAGAAGAACTTCATCGACTCCAGGTAGGCGATCAGCGCCTCCTGCGTGCCGGGCTCGACGTGCGCCCAGACCGTCTCCCCGTCGTCCACGAGGTACAGCGCGTGCTCGATGTGCCCGTTGGCCGAGAGGATCAGCGCCTCGGTGGCCTGGCCCGGCGGCAGGTCGGTGACGTGCTGGGTGAGCAGCAGGTGCAGCCAGCTCAGCCGGTCGGGTCCGGTGACGGTGACGACTCCGCGGTGGGAGAGGTCGACGAAACCCCGGCCGTCCGCGAGGGCACGCTGTTCGCCGTACAGCTCTCCGTAGTGGGCGGCGACGCCCTCGTCGCGGCCTTCGGCCGGTACGGCGCCGGGGAGATGGAGCAAGGGGCTGCTGGTCATGGCTCCAAGCGTACGGCCCTGCCGGACGGAGCCTCAGGCGGAGCCGGAGCGGTGTTCGGCGGCGCAGCCGGCACACAGCCCGAAGATCGCGAAGTGCTTCATGTCGGTCTCGAACCCGAAGGCGGTACGGAGCTTCGCGGTGAACTCGGAGGCGATGTCCACATCGGCCTCGATCACCTCGGTGCAGTCGCGGCAGACCAGGTGGATGTGGTGGTGCCGGTCCGCGAGGTGGTAGGTGGGGGCGCCGTGACCGAGGTGGGCGTGCGAGACCAGACCCAGCTCTTCGAGCAGCTCCAGCGTCCGGTAGACGGTGGAGATGTTGACCCCGGAGGCCGTCTTGCGCACCTGGGCGAGGATCTCGTCCGGGGTGGCGTGCTCCAGGGCGTCGACCGCTTCCAGCACGAGCTGGCGCTGCGGCGTCAGCCGGTAGCCGCGCCGCCGCAGGTCGGTCTTCCAGTCGGTGCCTTCGGTGCTCTCGGTGCTCACCACCCGGCCAGTGTAAGCGCGCGAAGGGGACCTGCGGGCGGTCCCGCGGTCCCCTTCCGCACAGGCTGTGGACGTCGGCTCAGCGGAAGAACGCGATGCCGTCGTCCGGCATGTCCGGGAGGTTGCGCGCCATCTCGGCGACCTCCTCGGGCGTGACGACCTTCTTGAGCTGGGCCGACATGTACGGGCGCAGCTCGATCTCCGGCGTGGCCTTCTCGCCGACCCACATCAGGTCGCTCTTGACGTAGCCGTAGAGCCGCTTGCCGCCGCTGTAGGGGCCGGAGGCCGCGGTGCGCGCGACGGCGTCCGTCACCAGGTCGATCTGCGGCTTCTGGTCGGCGAGCTCGCCGTACCAGACCTCGACGACGCCCTGGTCGCGGACCATGACGATCTCGACCTTGCGGTCCTTGTCGATGCGCCAGTAGCCGGACTCGGACTCCAGCGGCCGCACCTTGTTGCCGTCGGCGTCGAGGACCCAGCTGTGGGAGGTGTACTCCAGGAAGTCCCGGCCGTCGTGGCTGAAGACGACTTCCTGGCCGAAGTTGCACTTCTCCTCACCGGGGAAGTCGAAGACGCCCGCGCCCTCCCAGGTACCGAGGAGGAAGGCGAGGGGCACGAGGCCCGGGTTCAGGTCGGACGGGATCTGGATCATGGGTGGCTGCTCAGACGATCTGTGTGAGGGGTTCCGGGGCGGTCGGCGCGGCGGATGCTCAGCGCTGACCCTGGTACAGCTTCTTCACGGCCAGGCCGGTGAAGGCGAGGACGCCGACGCAGACCAGGATCAGCAGGGAAGTGAAGACTGCCTCAAGCACGGGGTGCTCCTCGGAGGATTCGGTGCGGTGTACGGGCCGGTCCCCAAGCCTACTGGCCCGGAGACCGGCGCACTCTGTGAGGTAGGCCGTACCCGCCCTCAGCCCAGCAGCTGGCTCTGCAGGACCAGTGCCTGGTGCAGGGGCATCAGCGGTGACGCGCCCTTGCGGGACTGGACGATCACGCTCTGGACGTCACCCGCCTGGAGGCAGCCCAGCCGCGTCTGTTCCCCGGCGTACGGCCTGCCCTCCTCGTACGCGCTGATGTTGACGTTGCGAGGGGCGACCGTCTCCTCATCGCGTTCGCCCTTGCCCCACTCCAGGTCCGGTACGAGGGTCTCGGCGTCCTTCAGGGAGGAGTTGACGGAGCACCCGGTGAAGGTGCCGACGGCCGCGGAGGAGGCGAAGCGCAGCAGGTAGACGCGCGAGCGCGTACCGTCCGGCATCGTCCAGGCACGGACGACGATCTGGATCAGGCCCTCGTACTCCAGGACGGGCCTCAGCGTATCCCGGTCCCTGGGGGTGTACTCCTCCAGGAAGGCGTCGACGGACACGGCCCCGTCCTTGTCCGCCTTGACGGTGGTGTCGGGCCTGGAGCCGGCCGGGGCGGGCAGCAGGAGACTGCGCAGCGGGGCGTAGTGCCGGCCGTCTTCGTTGTCCGGGGCCGCCGGAAGGGGGGCGCCGGCCGGGAGGGTGGGCTTGGCCAGCACCGGGTAGTCCCAGCGGCCGTCGCCGAGGGTGGAGAGCCCGGGGACGTCGGTGCGGTCGAGGCGCGTCAACCCGTACGCGGTCCCCGTGCCGGCGACGGCGAAGGCGAGGAGGGCGGCGCCCCAGCGCACGGCGGCCCGCAGCCCGCGGCGGTCCTTGCTCGGGGCCTCGGCGGTCTTCTGCTCGCTCACACGGACTCCCCGGGGGACCTCAGGTGGTTCAGCTGCTTCTGGAAGAGTTCGACGGCGGTGGCCACGGGCAGCAGGCCGGACCCGTACATCCGGAAGGTCACGAACAGGTCCCCTTCGCTCGCGACGCACTGGATGGTGTCGACCTTGTCGCCCTCCTTGTGCTCCGCGAACCCCTCCCGGCGCAGCCCGCAGGCGGCGCCGGGGAACCCTTCGACCTTCGGGGTTTCACGGTCGTCGGAGATCAGCTTCAAGAACTTCTCGGAGTCTTCGGCGATCCCGGACACGGCCTTGGGGTCGGCCTGCGTCAGCTGCACCTCGATGACGTCCTCCTCCTGGACCCGCTGGTAACTGCGGCCCGCCACGCCCTTGAGCTTGAGGCCGGCGAGCGCCTTGTCCCGCTCGGCGCGCTGCACGGCGGACAGGCCCGTCCAGGAGTCCTTCAACGTCTGCAGGGCGCGGTCGCCGGAGACGTAGAAGTCGTTGCCCTCCGACGAGTCGACGTCCGGGCCCAGCCGGAGGCGGAACGAGTCGACCGGCAGCAGCTTGGCCGTCAGGTCGTTCGGGGGCACCTCGGGAATCGACGGCGCCGAACGCGAGGGATGCGGGTCCGGCAGCCAGTAGCGGGTCGGGGCGGTCCGGTCGGCCTCGTCCACCCGGCCGGAGGCCCACGAGCCCCCGCCCGCGAGGACGGCGACGGCCAGCCCGCCCGCGACGAGCGCCACGGTCCTGCGGCGGCCCGTGCGCCGGCCGGACGGCGCGGGCGCCACGTCGACCTCTGCGTCGGGTGCGGCGGGGGCGGCGCCCTGTTCCTCGTTCACAGTCGCTCCCACTGCCGCTTGGCCAGGTCGAGGAGGGCGCCCTCGTCGACCCTGCCGTCGGCGTTCGTGTAGATGATGTCCATCACGATGTCCCCGCGCCGGGCGACGACACGGGCGTGCCCCGGCTTCGAGTAGATCCACATGTGGCCGAAGTCCTTCGGGACGCCCGGCAGGTCCTTGCCGTTGTTGCCCGCCATGTCGGCCTTCGACATGTAGCCCATGCCGCGCTGGAAGCTCGCCGCGCCCGTACGGTCCCGGTACTGGCTCAGCCGGATCTCGACGTACGTCCCCCGGCCTTCCTTCCACTGGTTGGAGGCGTTGCGCCGTACCCGGTCCCTGATCAGGGCGCCGATGCCGGCGGACGGCTTGTCGTAGTAGTCGGCCGCGTATTCGTCCGTGCTCTGCGCTCCCGAGAAGGCGACGTCGGCGCCGGACGGGGCGTCGACCAGCATCTTGTCGATGTCCTCCTCCGCCTTGGTCCAGCGGTTCGCGTTGATCGAGCGCCGGGTGGTCCCGGCGTTCGGGGCGACGGGGGGCGGGGTGTCGATCGACTGCTGTGCCAGCGGCGGGAGCGGGGTGGGCTCGCGGTCGTACTGCACGGCGTAGCCCGTGACCGTGCCGGCGACGGCACCGAGGACGAGGCCGGCGGCGATCAGGAGTGCGGTGCGGCCCCGGCGGCGCGGCCCCGGCTCGGGTGCCGCTGCGGTGACCGGTGTTCCGGAATGTGCCGCGGGAATTTCCGGAGTGTCCGACTCCGTCGCATTCTCCGTGCCTTTCACCAGCTCGGGAACGCTTTGTTCTGCTTGCAAGGAGGTCCCTCCACAGGGGCTGGAGGCGCAGGTGCGTTTGCCCGCGCACACCCAAGACCCGCTGCGGGGGGAAGCCGTTGTATTCGTTCTTATTACATTCTTATTGCGGTGGATTTGGGTCGCCGTTTCCGTCGTACCGGCGCCGCTTTCCGTCCAGTTCGTCCCACCATTCGTCGGACTTGGGATCGCCCGAAGGGTCGTCCCACCAGCGGTCGTCCGGGCCGCGCCGGTTCGCGATCATCGCGGCCACCGGGGGGATGACCATGGCGACGACGCACAGCGCGACGGCGGCCTCCACCGACCACAGGCGCACGAAGGCCCAGGCGGAGACGAAGAGGAACAGGCAACCGCCCATCATCAGGAAATAGACGCGGCGCCTCCTGGCGTACATACCTCCAGAGTAGGGCGGATCCCGCACGGCACGAAGGGCCGCACCCCGTTCCAGTGGCGTCCAACCCCCTGGGGTGCGGCCCTTCGGCCGGTCGTACGTGGAGCGGCGGTCAGACCGCGATCGCCACGTCCGTCACTCCGCCGGCCTCGGCGACGACGACGGCACGGTCCGCCTGGGCACCCGGGACGAGCGCCCGCAGCGTCCAGGAGCCGGTGGCGGCGTAGAAGCGGAACTGGCCGGTGGCCGAGGTCGGGACCTCGGCGGTGAACTCGCCGGTCGAGTCCAGCAGCCGTACGTAACCGCTGACGGGCTCGCCGTCCTTGGTCACCTGGCCCTGGATGGCGGTCTCACCGGGCTTGAGCGTGGCGAGGTCGGGCCCGCCGATCTGTGCTCCACACATGTTTCTCTGTCCTGTCCTGGAGAGGGCTTGTGCTGGTTACTTGTTCGGGCCGAGCTCGATCGGCACGCCGACCAGCGAGCCGTACTCGGTCCAGGAGCCGTCGTAGTTCTTGACGTTCTCCTGGCCCAGGAGCTCGTGCAGCACGAACCACGTGAGCGCGGAGCGCTCGCCGATGCGGCAGTAGGCGATGGTGTCCTTGGACAGGTCGACCTGCTCGGCCTCGTAGAGGGCGGTCAGCTCTTCGTCGGACTTGAAGGTGCCGTCGTCGTTGGCGTTCTTCGACCACGGGATGTTGCGGGCGCTCGGCACGTGGCCGGGGCGCTGCGACTGCTCCTGCGGGAGGTGCGCCGGGGCGAGCAGCTTGCCGGAGAACTCGTCGGGCGAGCGCACGTCGACCAGGTTCTGGCTGCCGATCGCCTCCACGACGTCGTCGCGGAAGGCGCGGATCGAGGCGTCCTGGGGCTTGGCCTTGTACTGGGTGGCCGGGCGGTTCGGGACGTCATTGCCGTCGACCAGGTCGCGGGAGTCGAGCTCCCACTTCTTGCGGCCGCCGTCGAGGAGGCGGACGTCCTGGTGGCCGTACAGCTTGAAGTACCAGTAGGCGTAGGACGCGAACCAGTTGTTGTTGCCGCCGTAGAGGACGACCGTGTCGTCGTTGGAGATGCCCTTGGCGGAGAGGAGCTTCTCGAAGCCCTCCTGGTCCACGAAGTCACGGCGGACCGGGTCCTGGAGGTCCTTCTTCCAGTCGATCCGGACGGCGTTGGTGATGTGGTTCTTGTCGTAGGCGGACGTGTCCTCGTCCACCTCGACGATGACGACGTTGGCGTCGTTCAGGTGGGCCTCGACCCAGTCGGCGTCGACGAGGACGTCGCTGCGGCTCATGGTGTTCTCCTCCGGGGCAGTGTGCGGCGGGACGGTGCGGATGCTGCTGCGGGGTGGTGCGCTTGCGCGGCGCTCCGGGCGACCGCCGTCGATCCCTGCGCGGGGAGGCGTCAGGGGGCAGCCGGGCGGGTCGCGGATTCACTCACGCGGGAAAGGCCGTCGACGGCCGGTGGAGCGGAAGGGCTCACACCGCTAGATGGAGCGACAGAGCATGGCGGCGACGCGACACAGGTCTACTGCCCGCCGCTTCGTGAGGTCCGCCTGCTGATGCTTCATAGGTAGGGATCGTAGGGACGAATCGGCCGCCCTGTCACCGGTGTGTCATATTCCGAGACAGGATCGTCCGAATGGCGGGATGCGAAGAGCCCCGGAGGCCGTCTTACGGCCTCCGGGGCTCTTCGCGCCGGCCCGTCCTCCTGCGGATCGGACCAGCCGTCTCACGATCCGGCCACGACCCCGTCCGGGCGGGCCAGGATGCCCTACTGACCTGCCAGGACCACGTCAGTGCCCGTCAGTGAGAGGTGGACGCCCTGCTCGTCGGAGGTCAGCGTCGAGAGCTGGAGCCCGGACGGCAGGCCACCGTCGATGCTGCGGTCGAAGTCGGTCTTCTTGCGGACGACCCGCTCGATGCCCGGGATCCCCTCGCCCGGCACCTCGTCGGCGTGGACCCGGACGATCTTGCCCTTCCCGGACGGGCCGTCCGCGAGGGCAATGGTCGACACGACACTGCGCGTCAGGCCCTGGCCGAGGAACTCCAGCCGGGCGGTGACCTTCACCTTCCCCGGAGTCCCGCCGTAGGCGACGGTGACGCCGTTCTGCGACGCCTCGGTGAGGTCCGCGTACGAGACGAAGGCGGTGCCCTCGGCGCGCCGGGCCGTGCCGCCGCTGTAACCGTCGTTGAGCTTCACCTCGTGGAAGGCCGCGTCGAGCCGGGTGAGGCGGGTCTTGCGGCCGTCGGCGGAGGCCTCGACGCCCTTGAGGGTGACGTCGACCCGGTCGAGCTCGTGGCCCAGCGCCTGCGTCAGGAACGGGAACCCGTGGATGTCCACCTCCGCACTGCCGGCCGGCCCCTGCCGGGCCTGTATCCGCTCGGCGATCCGGTTCTCGGCGTAGCCGACCGCCCAGCGGTCGGCACCCACGAAGAGCCCGCCCAGGATCACTGCGATGATGACGACGGCGCGTAGAAAACGCACGTTCCCCTCCCCCTACTGATCGGTACGTGCGCTCTAGTTGACCATGTCCGGACATGTGGCCGCCGTCAGCACGGCGGTCAGCCGACCACCCGGCCCATCAGGTAGACGGCGGGGGCGGCGGCCGCGAGCGGCAGCGCCACTCCGGCCGTCATGTGGACGAACTTCGACGGGTAGTCGTACGCGGCCACCCGCAGCCCCACCAGCGCGCACACACCGGCGGCCAGTCCGACCAGTGCACCGCCTGCCCCGAGACCGTTCAACGAACCGACCGCGATGCCCGCGCCGGCCGCGGCGGCCAGCGAGACGGCGACGGAAGCCGGGGTCGGGAGCGGCAGCGCACGGGCGAAGACGGCCACCGCCACGGCTGCGGCGCCGACGCTGACGGCCTGCGAGCCGGAAGCCAGGTACCCGGCGCAGACGACGGCGAGTGCGGCGGAGGCCACCGAGGCCATCAACCCGTACATCCGCTCGTCGGGATCGGCGTGGCTGCGGAGCTGGAGGACCAGCGTGAGCAGCACCCAGGCGCCGAGGGTGCCGATGATCGCGCCGGGGCCGTACGCGTCGTCCACCGCGAGCACCGCCGCGTCGGCGACGACGGCTCCGGCGAAGGCGAGGGCGATCCCCTGGCGGGCGGGCCACATGCCGTTGAGGCGGAACCAGCCTGCGGCGGTGAGCCCCTGGAGGGCGATCAGCGGCACGAGCAGCGCCAGGTCTCCGAGCGCGGCCGCGCCGGCCAGCAGCAGCCCGAGGGCGGCGGTCAGTACGGCCGACTGCGGGCCGGGGTCGATGATCGGTGACCGGCCCTCGGCGCGGGCCTGCGCGGGGTCGACGGCGCGCAGCGTGTTCCCCGCCAGGGTGGGCGGCGAGTACTCGGGCTCCTCGCCGGGCGCGGCGGGCGTGGCGGCCGCACCGCGCGCGGCCGGTGCGGGCGGGGCCGTCGCATCGGTGACCGGCGGCAGGTACGCGGTGGCCCCGGCGTCGTCGTTCCGGACCGGGGGCAGGTACGCGGTCGCGGCGGCGTCGTCGTTCCGGACCGGCGGCAGGTACGCGGTCGCGGCGGCGTCCGGGGTCTGGGGAGCGGCCGCCTGGGGCGGGAGGTAGGCCGTGGTCTCGGCCCAGTTCCCGCCGGGGGCGGGTGCCGGGGCGGCCGGGGCCTCCTCGCGGTACCAGCCCTGCTGAGCGGCGTCCTCCCGCACCGGCGGCAGGTAAGCGGTCTCGGCGGCCCACTCGGACGACGGCGGCGCCTGGCCCGGGCCCGCCGGGGCCTCCTCGCGGAACCAGCCCTCCGGCGCGAAGGGCTGCGCCTGCTGCGGCTGCGGCTGCGGCTGCGGCTGCTGTACCGGAGCCTGCTCCTGGTACGGCGGCAGGTAAGCGGTCTCGGCGGCCCACTCGGACGACGGCGGCGCCTGGCCGGGGCCCGCCGGGGCCTCGTCGCGGAACCACCCTTCGGGCGCGACGGGCTGCTGCTGCCCGGGCACCCCGCCCAGCGGCGCGGCGGGCGACTGCGGAACCTGCTGGACCGGCTGGTAGCCGGTCTCCCAGGTTTCGGACTGCCAGGTCTGGGTCCCGTACGGGTCCTGCTCGGGCCCGGGCCGCCCGTGCCTCCCCCGAGACTGCCGCTGGGGCTGCGGCTGCGGCTGTTGTTCGTCGGAGTTGCTCATCGGCTCCCGCTCACCCGCCCGCGAACGGCGGGAGCACCTCGACGGTGCCCCCTTCCGTCAACAGGACGGCATCGTGCGGGCGCTTGCCCACAGGCTCGTCGTTCACGAGGAAGGAGCAGCGCAGCAGGACCCGGGTCAGTTCCCCCGGGTGGCGTTCCCGCACGGCGTCCAGCGCCTCGGCCAGCGTGCGCGCCGAGTACGGCTCCTCCGCCGTCTCGGCCGCGGCCTTGGCCGCCGCCCAGTAGCGGATGGTCCCGGTTGCCACTGCTGCTCCCATCGTCGGCTCTACCGTCGGCTCTGTGCCGTCGGCCTCCATGATGACGCCTCCCACCGGATGCCCGGCGTGGCGGGAACCACAGAAGAGGGATCAGATGGAACCTCGGCCCCGAAAGGGCCGGTGGGCTATCCTGACGGAGCAGAGGATCCGGGCAACGTAGCCCCCGGGTCCTTTTGTGCTTTCAGCACGTTGAACGGACCGAGAACAGGTGCCGTCCGGGCCTCAGGGCGCGGGGACCGGGCAGGCACCACACGAAGTCGTACGAAGCAGTGCCGCGAAAGTCCTCGACGGGACCGAGGAGGAACCGAGTGATGGACCAGCGAACCGTGCACGCGCACACGGGCGTGCACGAACACCCGACCCGGGCAGGTGGTCGGGCATGAGCTCGCTCCTGCTCCTCACCAACGCCCTGCAGCCGTCCACCGAGGTGCTGCCCGCCCTCGGCCTGCTGCTGCACAACGTCCGGGTGGCCCCCGCCGAGGGCCCGGCCCTCGTGGACACGCCCGGCGCCGACGTGATCCTCATCGACGGCCGCCGCGACCTCCCGCAGGTGCGGTCGCTGTGCCAGCTGCTGCGCTCCACCGGGCCCGGCTGCCCGCTGGTCCTCGTCGTCACCGAGGGCGGCCTCGCGGCCGTCACCGCCGACTGGGGCATCGACGACGTCCTCCTCGACACCGCCGGACCCGCCGAGGTCGAGGCGCGGCTGCGGCTGGCCACCGGCCGTCAGCAGCTCGGCTCCGACGACTCCCCGATGGAGATCCGCAACGGTGACCTGTCGGTCGACGAGGCGACGTACTCCGCGAAGCTCAAGGGGCGGGTCCTGGACCTCACCTTCAAGGAGTTCGAGCTGCTCAAGTACCTCGCCCAGCACCCGGGCCGGGTCTTCACGCGCGCCCAGCTCCTCCAGGAGGTGTGGGGGTACGACTACTTCGGCGGCACCCGGACGGTGGACGTCCACGTACGGCGACTGCGCGCCAAGCTCGGCCCCGAGCACGAGTCGCTGATCGGGACGGTGCGCAACGTCGGCTACCGCTTCGTCACGCCGGAGAAGGTGGAACGGGCGGCTGCGGAAGCGGCTGCCCAGGCCGCCGCGGCGCTCCCCCGTATGGAGGAAGCACCGGTGACGGTCCAGTCGGCAGGACGCCCTGCCCAGAGGTAGGTCACCCCGCGTAGACTGCCGCGCGTGGCCAAGGTGACGCGGGATGACGTGGCGCGACTTGCGGGTACTTCTACCGCCGTCGTGAGCTACGTCATCAATAACGGACCCCGGCCGGTCGCCCCGGCCACGCGCGAGCGTGTACTCGCCGCGATCAAGGACCTGGGCTACCGGCCAGACCGGGTGGCCCAGGCCATGGCCTCGCGGCGCACCGACCTCATAGGCATGATCGTGCCGGACGCGCGGCAGCCGTTCTTCGCGGAGATGGCGCACGCGGTCGAACAGGCCGCCGCCGAGCGCGGGAAGATGGTGCTGGTCGGCAACTCCGACTACCGCGACGAGCGCGAGGTCCACTACCTGCGGGCCTTCCTCGGGATGCGGGTGTCGGGCCTGATCCTGGTCAGCCAGGGCATGAGCGAGCGCGCGGCGTCGGAGATCGAGGCGTGGGACGCGCGGATCGTGCTGCTGCACGAGCGGCCCGAGGCGATCGACGACGTCGCGGTCATCACCGACGACATCGGCGGCGCGCAGCTCGCGACGCGGCACCTGCTGGAACACGGGCACCCGTACGTGGCCTGCATCGGCGGCGTCGAGAACACCCCGTCGGTGGGCGACCCCGTCGCGGACCACGTCGAGGGCTGGCGCCGGGCGATGCTGGAGGCCGGGCGGTCGGTGGAGGGCCGGCTGTTCGAGGCCCCGTACAACCGCTACGACGCGTACAAGGTGGCCCTTGAGGTCCTGTCGGGGCCGGACCGGCCCCCGGCGATCTTCTGCGCGACGGACGACCAGGCGATCGGTGTGCTGCGGGCGGCGCGGGAGCTGCGGATCGACGTGCCGGGGGAGCTGGCGGTGGCCGGCTTCGACGACGTCAAGGAAGCGGCCCTGACGGACCCGCCACTGACGACGATCGCGTCGGACCGCCCGGCGATGGCGCGGGCGGCGGTGGATCTGGTCCTGGACGACGCCCTGCGCGTGGCGGGCTCCCGCCGCGAGCGGCTGAAGCAGTTCCCGTCGGCCCTGGTGATCCGCCGCTCCTGCGGCTGCCGCCCGTCCTGACGCGCCCCTCGCACCGCTCGGCCCTTGCGGGCCACCCCTCTCGACGCGCCCCTCGCACCGCTCGGCGCCGGCGCGCCTATCGGGCTTCGCGCCGCTGCGCCGGACTCCGTCCGTCGACGGCCGGGCGGTGCATCCCCCCTGCCGTCCTTCGGCCATCGGCCGGTGGGGGGGGTGCCCTGCGGGGCTGTCCCCTACCCACCCTTCCACCGTTCCCCGGGGCTCCGCCCCGGCCCCGCAATCCCAGCCCCGCCGGCGATTGAGGCGCGGGGGTTCGGGGGCTGGCCCCCGCCACTCCAGCCTCGCCGGCGATTGAGGCGCGGGGGTTCGGGGGCCGGTCCCCGCAGCGGCGCCGCACACGAAACGGCCCCCCAGGCCCGGAGCCCCGCGTTTCCAGCCCCGCCGGCGATTGAGGCGCGAGGGCCCGGGGGCCGGCCCCCGCAGCGGCGCCGCGCGCGAAACGGCACCCCGGCCATCGCGGCAGCAAGGGGGGACCTTATATCGGGCATACGCGGTTCTGTCGGGCTTCTCAGACGGGACTCAGAATGCTCTCATCATCCGGGGACACAGTCTGAGACATGACCGACAGCTTCCGCCGCGAAGGCGAGTACCCCCCGCCCCCCGCGTACCCGCCGGCGGCCCCGGCCCCGGCCCCGGCCGCCGCCGCCCCGAGGCCCCGCCGTCCCGTCGCGCTGCTCGCCGCCGTCGCCCTCGCCGCAGCCCTCGTCGGCGGCGGGACCGCCGCCGCCGTGGAGGAGCTGCTCGGCCAGCACGGCACCGGCCCCGGCGCCTTCACCGGCACCAACGTCTCGCAGTCCAGCAGCGGCACCGTCGCCGGCGTAGCCGAACAGGTCAGCCCCTCCGTCGTCCGCATCGACACCCGCACCGGCTCCGGCCAGGGCACCGGCTCCGGCATCGTCGTCACCGCCGACGGCGAGATCGTCACCAACAACCACGTCGTCGCCGGCGCCTCCGAGATCCAGGTGACGATGAGCGACGGCAAGAAGTACGCCGCCAAGACCCTCGGCACCGACCCCGCGAAGGACCTGGCCCTCATCAAGCTCCAGGGCGCCTCCGGCCTCAAGCCCGCCCACCTCGGCAACTCCGACAACCTGCGCGTCGGCGACCAGGTCGTCGCCATCGGCTCCCCCGACCGCCTCACCGGCACCGTCACCAGCGGCATCGTCTCGGCGCTGAACCGGGAGGTGAGCGTCCCGAAGTCCGAGGAGCAGCAGTTGCCGCAACGCCGCCAAGGCGGTGACGGCTGGCCGTTCTCCTTCGACGGCCGGCAGTTCAACGGCGACACCGGCAAGGACAGCACCTCGTACAAGGCGATCCAGACCGACGCCTCCCTCAATCCGGGCAACTCCGGCGGCGCCCTCGTCAACATGAACGGCGAGATCGTCGGAATGCCCTCCGCGATCTACTCCCCCTCGGCGGACAGCTCCAGCGCCGGCAGCGTCGGCCTCGGCTTCGCCATCCCGGTCAACACGGTCAAGGCCGAGCTGTCCTCCCTCCGCCAGGGCGGTACCGGCGGCAGCGGCGACAACGGCCCGAACTCCTACTGACGCCCTAGCCTGGAGGAGCCGCCGATCACCGACCGACCACCACCCTGGGGGACCCCACCATGGCTGCAACGACTGCCGGGAGCGCCGAAGGCGACCCCCAGCGCGTCCTCGTCGTCGACGACGAGCCGGCCGTCCGCGAGGCCCTGCGCCGCAGCCTCGCCTTCGAGGGGTACGCGACGCAGACCGCCGTCGACGGGCTCGACGCCCTCGACAAGGCGGCCTCGTACGCCCCCGACCTGATCGTCCTGGACATCCAGATGCCCCGCATGGACGGCCTGACCGCGGCCCGGCGCCTGCGGGCCTCGGGCAGCACCACACCGATCCTGATGCTGACGGCCCGCGACACCGTCGGCGACCGCGTCACGGGCCTCGACGCGGGGGCCGACGACTACCTCGTCAAGCCCTTCGAGCTCGACGAGCTCTTCGCCCGGGTCCGCGCCCTGCTGCGCCGCAGCGCCTACGCCGCCCCCGCACCGGGCGGCGCCCAACCCGAACACACCCTCGTCTTCGGTGACCTGCGGATGGACCTCACCACCCGCGAGGTCACCCGTGCCGGCCGGCCCGTGGAGCTGACCCGTACCGAGTTCACGCTGCTGGAGACGTTCCTCTCCCACCCCCGCCAGGTCTTGACCCGCGAGCAGATCCTGAAGACCGTCTGGGGCTTCGACTTCGAGCCGAGCTCCAACTCCCTCGACGTGTACGTGATGTACCTGCGCCGCAAGACCGAGGCGGGCGGCGAGCCCCGCCTCGTACACACCGTGCGCGGGGTGGGGTACGTCCTGCGCGCCGGTGAGAGCGGACCCGAATGAGCCCGGTCAACCGGTTCCGCGCCCTGCCCCTGCGCTCCCGGCTGGCCCTGCTGGTGACCGTGGCCGTGGCGGTCGCCGTCGCGGCCGTCGCCGTCGTCAGCTGGTTCATGGTCCGTACGCAGCTGCGGGACCAGCTCGACAGTTCGCTGCGCTCCACCAACGCCAGCGCTCAGGCCAACCAGACGCTGTCGGAGGTCGGCTGCCGCGAGAAGGTGCCCGGCGCCATCGTCAACAACCTGAGCGCGCAGGTGCAGATCGTCCTGCCCGCGGGCGGGCGGTGCTGGGTGGACGGCAAGAACACCCTCCCGGTCACCGCGTACGACCTCCAGGTCGCCCAGGGCCGGCGCGGGCCGGTGCTGTACGACGGCCGCACCACCGAGGGCACGCCGGTACGCGTCTACACCCAGCCGGTGAACGTCAGCGGACCGGTGGGCGGCACCGTCGCCATCTCCGTGGCCAAGCCGCTCGCCGACGTCGACAGGCCGCTGTCCACCCTGGCCTGGGTGCTGCTGTTCGTCTCGGGCGTCGGCGTCGTCGGCGCGGGTGTGGCCGGGCTGTGGGTGGCCCGGACGGGTCTGCGGCCCGTCGACGAACTCACCGGCGCCGTCGAGCACATCGCGCGCACCGAGGACCTCACCGTACGGATCCCCGACGAGGGCGACGACGAGATCGCCCGCCTGTCGCGGTCGTTCAACTCGATGACGGCGGCCCTGGCCTCCTCCCGCGACCGGCAGGCCCAGCTGATCGCGGACGCCGGGCACGAGCTGCGCACCCCGCTGACCTCGCTGCGGACCAACATCGAACTGCTGGCGCGCAGCGAGGAGACCGGCCGGGCCATCCCACCGCAGGACCGCAAGGAGCTGCTGGCCTCGGTCAAGGCGCAGATGACGGAACTGGCGGCGCTGATCGGGGACCTCCAGGAGCTGTCCCGGCCCGATGCCGCAGCCCACGTACGGCTGGAGGTGGTGGCCCTGCACGACATCGCGGAGACCGCGCTGTCCCGGGCCCGCCTGCGCGGCCCCGAGCTGGTCTTCGGCTCGGACCTGCGGCCCTGGTACGTACGGGGTGAGGCGGCCGCGCTGGAGCGGGCGGTGGTCAACCTGCTGGACAACGCCGTGAAATTCAGCCCGCCGGGCGGCACGGTGGAAGTGGCCCTGCGGAACGGGGAGCTGACCGTACGGGACCACGGGCCCGGCGTCCCGGCCGATGACCTCCCCCACGTCTTCGAGCGGTTCTGGCGCTCCCCGTCGGCCCGCGCGCTGCCCGGCAGCGGGCTCGGCCTGTCGATCGTGGCCCGTACGGCGCAGCGCGCGGGCGGGAGCGCCCAGCTGCGGGCGCCGGCGGACGGCGGCCCGGGCACGGAGGCGGTGCTCAGCATCCCGGGGGCACCGACCCCGCCGCCCGCACCGCCCCTCGTTCCCCCGCCGCCCTCGTCAGTTGTGCCGGATCAGTGAGGCGACCAGGCCGGAGCGGGTGTTCGGGAAGTCCATGGGGACGATGCCGAGCCCGGTCCGGCCGGCCAGCTCGCCGCCGTCGACGAAGCCGTGGACCTGCGGATCGAGCCGGTCGGAGTTCCAGCGCGGCGGCATGTACGCGGCGGTGCTGGTGTAGTTCACGAAGAGCTTGCCGGGCTGCGCGACGGCCCGGCGGAACTGGTCCTCGATCTTGCCGCGCTTGGCGAACGGCTCCGCGTTGTAGTCGTCCTGGATGTCGAAGACGTTGCCGTCGCCGTAGCGCAGGCCCGGCAGTCCCCCGTTGTCGGCGAGCAGCACCACCTTCCCGCGCGCCTGGCCGAGCGAGGCCGGCAGGGCGTCGGCGATCCGGAACAGCGGTCGCCAGCCGCGGTTGTCGAGGTAGTCGTCGAAGACGGCGCGGAACGTCGCGTCGCTCTCGCCGGAGTACTCCTGCTTGACCCGCATCAGGACGGTCTCGGAAGGGTGTGCGGCGAGGAAGTTCCAGCAGGCCACGAGGACGTCGCCGAACATCAGGTCCTGGAAGAACGCCGCGTGGTGGATGGCGAAGGAGCCGCCGGTGACGCGGCAGCGGACGTCGAGGAACCGGATGCCGGAGTCGAGCTGCTGGGCGATGGAGGTGTTCTGACAGGCGACGTAGAGGCCGCCCTTGGTGGCGCCGGAGTCGTGGGTACCGGGAATGGTCATCCGCTGGAGCGGGGTGGAGTCGGCGAGTCCGGCCATCCAGTCCTGGGTGCCGAGCGCGGCGCGCGCGGCGGGGGCCGTCCCGGCGGAGGCCCGGGCCGCGGAGGCAGGGGCCGCTGAGCCCAGTGCCATCGCGGTTCCCGCGCCCGCCGCCAGTGCCCCGGTGAGGAATCCACGCCGATCCAGTGCCATGCCCGCCCCTTTTTCCGGTCCGGTGGTCGGACCGGAGTATGGCGTGCGGCAGCGGGCTTTACTACCCGTCGGTACGGGTCAGCTTTCGAGCAACTCGGCCATGGCGCGCAGGCCTTGGGCGAGTTCCCGCCCGTTCGGCGCCTGCCCGGGATCGGTGAGGCACTGGACCATCACCCCGGTCAGCAGCGCGAGGTGCACCGACCCGAGGCCCCGTACGTCCTCCTCCGCCACCTCCTCCTGGGGCACGCCCCGCCACTGGGCGGCGACCATCCGGCGGGAGCGGCGCTGGTCGTCGGCGAGGACCGACAGCAGTGCGGGCGAGGTCTGCGCGTGCACGAAGGCCTCGACGGAGGCCGTCCACAGCCAGCGCATCTCGCCGAAGTCGGCGATCTTGCGGTCCCACATGTCGGCGTAGCGCTCCGCGGCGGTCTCCCCCTGCCCGGCAAGCCGGCCGGCCGACGCCGCCCATTCCTCCATGGCCCGGGACAGCGCCTGGTTGAGCAGGGCCTCGCGCGATCCGAAGTGGTAGCCGATCGCGGCCATGCTCACCTGCGCGGCCGAGGCGATGTCGCGCACGGTGGTGCGCAGGTACCCCTTCTCCTCCAGGCAGCGGCGCGCTCCGGCCAGCAGGTCCTCGCGATTTCCCATGGCGGGATCGTATCCGCGCACACTTTTAGGCAACCGCCCAATACAAACGTATTGCGCGGTTGCCCAACTACTGGCAGGGTCATGGTCATACCGTCACCGCAGGCCACCCAGGGGAGAGCGAAACCATGCGCCACACGCTGACGATCGACGACCGCGCCTTGTCCTACCTCGACTTCGGCGGCCCCGGCCGCCCACTGCTCGCGCTGCACGGGGGCATGTCCGAGGGCCTCGCCTTCACCGGCCTCGCCGAAGCCCTCGGCGACGGATGGCGGGTCATCGCCCCCGACCAGCGCGGGCACGGCGACTCCGACCGCGCCCCCGACTACGGCCGCGCCGGGTACATCGACGACGCCGTCGCCCTCCTCGACCACCTCGGCCTGGACGAGCCCGTCGCCGTACTCGGCTACTCCCTCGGCGGGATCACCGCCTACCAGCTGGCCGCCGCCCACCCCGGCCGGGTCCGCGCCCTGGTCAACGTGGACGCCACCGTGCAGATCGCCCCCGACACGACGGGAGGGCTCTTCACCTTCCTCAGGGGCATGCGGTACACAGCCCCCACCCGCGAGGAACTCCTCGCCGCGGCCGGCCCGGTCGGCTCCCGGTTCGTCGAACAGGCGCTGCGCCCGCTCCCCGGCGGCGAGGGCTGGCGGCTGCCGTTCCACCCGCAGGACATGACCGACTCCGCCGAAGCCTGCCGCGGCGACCACTGGGACAACTGGCTCGCGAGCACCTGCCCGGCCCTGCTGGTCCACGGCACCCGCAGCCAGACGCTCGCGCAGGACACCGCCGACGCGATGGTCGCCCGGCGGCCCGGGACCTCGTACACACCCCTCGACGGGGACCACTTCGTGCCGTTCACCGACCCGGACGGCTTCCACGAGGCCGTCCGGAAGTTCCTCGCCGGACTCTGAAACGCCGCGGAGAACGCCGCAGGGGCGGCGGCCCGTCCGGGCCGCCGCCCCTGGTCGTACGGTTGTTGCTCGTACTACTTGACGACCGTGATCCGGTCCGCCGCCGGCGGGGCGATCGGAGCCGCCGCCGAGGACTTGTTCAGGTACGCGTTGAAGCAGTCCAGGTCGGACGCGCCGACCAGCTTGTTCTTGTGCTCCTTGAGGACGGTGAAGCCGTCGCCGCCACCCGCGAGGAACTCGTTCATCGCGACCCGGTAGGTCTTGGCGGGGTCGATCGCCGCACCGTTCAGCCTCACCGAGTCCACGACGACGCGGTCCGCGCCCGCCTTCGTCATGTCCAGCGTGTACGTGAAGCCCTTCGAGACCTGCAGGATCTTCGGGTTGGGCCCGTTGACCGGCCCGGTCACCTGCTGCTGGAGCGCGGTGATCAGCTGGGCGCCGGTCAGGTCGACCACGTTCATCATGTTGGTGAACGGCTGGACGGTGTACGCCTCCCCGTACGTCACCACCCCGTCGCCCTCGCCACCGGCGGCCTTGTAGGCCAAGTCCGCGCGGATACCGCCCGGGTTCATGATCGCCAGCTGCGCCCCGCCCTTGTCGGCCGGCGCGAGCGCCTCCAGCTGGGCGTCGGCGATCAGGTCACCGAGCGGCTTCTCCGGCGCCTCCGAGCCACGGCCCGGCACGTCCGCCGAGATGTAGCCCTCGGGGCGGCTCGCGATGGGCGCGGCGAGCGCGTTCCAGCGCTGGATCAGCTCGGTCATGTCCCCGGCCTTCGGGAAGTCACGGCTGACGACCTTCTGGACCGGCTTGGGCGAGCTGAGCGGCGTACGGACGATGTCCTTGGTCTGCCGGTCGTAGGTGAGCGTGGTGTCCGTGAACAACCGGCCGTAGGAGGCCGCCGAGGTCACCATGCGCGGGTTGCCCGCCGGGTCCGGGATGTTGCAGGCGTACGCCTGGTGCGTGTGGCCCGTCACCAGCGCGTCGACCTTCGGGTCGACGTTCTTCGCGATGTCGACGATGGCACCCGAGATGCCCGCGCCCGCGCCGGGCACGTCGCAGTCGTAGTTGTACGCGCCGCTCGCGGGCAGACCGCCCTCGTGGATCAGCGCGACGATCGACTTCACGCCCTGCTTGTTCAGCTCGTTGGCGTACTTGTTGATCGTCTCGACCTCGTCACCGAACTTGAGGCCCTTGACCCCTTCGGCGGTCACGACGTCCGGGGTGCCCTCCAGGGTCACACCGATGAAGCCGATCTTCACGTCCCCCTTCTTCCAGATGAAGGTGGGCGACATCATCGGGCGCTTGGTCTTCTCGTCCGTCACATTGGCCGCGAGGTACTGGAACTGCGATCCACCGAAGGTCTTGCCGTACTCGAAACAGCCGTCGACGGGGTGACAACCGCCGTACGCCATGCGGCGGAGCTCGGTCTTGCCCTCGTCGAACTCGTGGTTGCCGACGCTGGTGACGTCCAGCCCCAGCTTGTTCAGCGCCTCGATGGTCGGTTCGTCGTGGAACATCCCGGACAGCATCGGGCTCGCGCCGATCATGTCACCGGCCGCGGCGGTGACGGAGTACTCGTGGCCCTTGCGGGCCTCGCGCAGGGCGGACGCCATGTACTCGACGCCGCCTGCGGGTATGGCCTTGGTGGTGCCGTCGGCCTGCCGTTCGCTCACGGTGCCGGACGAGCCCTGCGGGGGCTCCAGCGTGCCGTGGAAGTCGTTGAACGACAGCATCTGCACGTCGACGGTGCGGCTCTTGGCCGCACCGCCACCACTCGCGGCACCGGCCGGAAGTGCGGCGGCGACCATCGCGCCGGCCCCGGCCGTGAGGGCGAGGGCGGTGAAGGTCAACCGGCGGGCGCGGCGGTGCCGTTGTGGCTTCGCTGACATTTGTTCCCCTTTGTGGACAGCGAGACAACTTGGGAGGTCCGCCGAAGCCTAAGGTCAACGCGCGTAGCGTGTCAGGCCCTAATCGGTTACGGGCAGGTTGCGGTCGTACCGTGGAGTCATGACTGACGCAGCAGCGGCCCTTGAGCCGGGACGGCAGATTGACATCCTCGACCAGCTGACGGAGGAACAGGCCGAGGCGGTACTGGCCCTGATCGCGGACGCCGCGCGGAGCGACGGCACCACCGCCGTCTCCGAGCAGGGCCGGCTCCAACTCCGCGGCGGCCGCCGCGAGGGCATCCGGCACTTCCTCCTCACCGACAAGGGACGGCTCGCCGGATACGGGCAACTGGAGGACACCGACCCGGTGGAGGCCCCCGCCGCCGAACTCGTCGTGGATCCCTCACTGCGCGGCCGCGGCCACGGCCGGGCCCTCGGCTCGGCCCTGCTCGCCGCCTCCGGCAAGCGGATCCGGGTGTGGGCGCACGGCGGCAAGTCCGCCGCCCGCCACCTCGCGCAGGTACTCGGCCTGACCCTCTTCCGTGAACTTCGCCAGCTGCGCCGCCCCCTCGGCCCCGAGGCGCCGCCGCTTCCCGAACCGGTCCTGCCGCCCGGCGTCACCGTCCGCACCTTCGTCCCCGGCGCCGACGACGCGGCCTGGCTCGCCGCGAACGCCGCGGCCTTCGCCCACCACCCCGAGCAGGGCGCCCTGACCCAGCGCGACCTGGACGACCGGATGAGCCAGCCCTGGTTCGACCCCAAGGGCTTCTTCCTCGCCGAACGCGACGGCGAGCTGATCGGCTTCCACTGGACGAAGGTCCACGCCGACGAGCGGCTCGGCGAGGTCTACGTCGTCGGCGTCCGCCCCGGCGCCCAGGGCGGCGGCCTCGGCAAGGCACTCACCGCGATCGGCCTGCGCCACCTCGCCGAGGCGGGCCTGCCCACCGCCATGCTGTACGTCGACGCCGACAACCCGGCGGCTCTGGCCGTCTACGAGGGTCTGGGCTTCAGCACCTACGAGGTGGACCTCATGTACCGCACGGAGAGCTGAGCCCGCGCAGGCGGTACGGTTCCCCGCCCACAAGGCCCCGTACCGCCCGCCCGGCACCCCGCACCCGCACCGCCCGCCGCACGGCCCGCGCCGCCCGGCGTACACCTCCCGGCGCCCTGCCCGGGCCGCGAACCCCCCGTACGCCCGCGGCCGCGGAACCGCAACCCGCGACGTAGTCGTGCGCCAGGCGGAGCCTGGAAGCCATGCGCCATTCACCGCGCATTAAGCAGCGCTTGCCAGTCTCCCACCATGCATCCGCGACTCCGGCTGACGGCCGACACGTCCGACGCGCCTGTCCTTCCGCTTGCGCGGAAGAATGGAGTCATGAGCCACCAGCCCAGCGCAGACCCCACCGAGGTCCCCGCCCAGCACCCGTCTCACACGTCCCCCACGGCGAAGGCGCGCATCGGCTCCATAGCCGCGCACCGCCCCCACGTCGATCTCGCGCCGGATCTCGCGCCCGACCTCGACTCCGATCCGGACGCCTACGACGGCAAGGACGGCGACGAGCTGCCCGCCGGGCGGTTCCTCGACCGGGAACGCAGCTGGCTCGCCTTCAACGAACGCGTCCTGGAGCTCGCCGAGGACCCGGCCACCCCGCTGCTGGAACGCGCGAACTTCCTCGCGATCTTCGCCAGCAACCTGGACGAGTTCTTCATGGTCCGCGTCGCCGGCCTCAAGCGCCGCATCGCGACCGGCGTCGCCACCCGTTCGGCCTCGGGCCTCCAGCCCCGCGAAGTGCTGGACCAGATATGGACCCGTTCGCGCGAGCTCATGGCCCGGCACGCCGCCTGCTACCAGCAGGACATCGCCCCGCAGCTCGCCGAGGAGGGCATCCACCTCATCCGGTGGCCCGATCTCACCGAGAAGGAGCAGGCCCGGCTCTTCACCCTGTTCCGCAACCAGATCTTCCCGGTGCTGACCCCGCTGGCCGTGGACCCCGCGCACCCGTTCCCGTACATCTCCGGCCTCTCCCTGAACCTGGCCGTCGTCGTACGCAACCCGGTCAGCGGCCACCGCCACTTCGCGCGCGTCAAGGTCCCGCCGCTCCTCTCCCGCTTCCTGGAGGCCTCGCCGCAGCGCTACGTCCCGCTGGAGGACGTCATCGCCGCGCACCTGGAGGAGCTCTTCCCCGGCATGGAGGTGCTGGCGCACCACATGTTCCGCGTCACCCGCAACGAGGACCTCGAAGTCGAGGAGGACGACGCCGAGAACCTCCTCCAGGCCCTGGAGAAGGAACTCATGCGGCGCCGCTTCGGCCCGCCCGTGCGCCTGGAGGTCGAGGAGTCCATCGACCCCGGCGTACTGGACCTCCTCGTCCAGGAGCTCAACGTCAGCGCCGCCGAGGTGTACCCGCTGCCCGGCCCGCTGGACCTGACCGCCCTCTTCGGGATCTCCTCCCTGGACCGGCCGGAGCTCAAGTACCCGAAGTTCATCGCCGGCACCCACCGCGACCTCGCCGAGGTGGAGTCCGCGTCCGCGCCCGACATCTTCGCGGCGCTGCGCGAACGGGACGTGCTGCTGCACCACCCGTACGACTCCTTCTCGACCTCCGTCCAGGCCTTCCTGGAACAGGCCGCCGCGGACCCGGACGTCCTCGCGATCAAGCAGACGCTGTACCGGACCTCCGGCGACTCCCCCATCGTGGACGCCCTGATAGACGCCGCCGAATCCGGCAAGCAGGTCCTCGTCCTCGTCGAGATCAAGGCCCGTTTCGACGAACAGGCCAACATCAAGTGGGCGCGCAAGCTGGAGGAGTCCGGCTGCCACGTCGTCTACGGACTCGTCGGCCTCAAGACCCACTGCAAGCTGTCGCTCGTCGTCCGCCAGGAAGGCGACCAGCTGCGCCGCTACTCGCACGTCGGCACCGGCAACTACCACCCCAAGACCGCCCGGCTCTACGAGGACCTCGGCCTGCTCACCGCCGACCCGCAGGTCGGCGCGGACCTCTCCGACCTCTTCAACCGGCTGTCCGGGTACTCGCGGCGCGAGACCTACCGCCGGCTGCTGACGGCGCCGAAGTCGCTGCGCGACGGGCTCATCGCCCGCATCGACAAGGAGGCCGACCACCACCGGGCCGGCCGCCCCGCGTACGTCCGGCTCAAGATGAACTCGATCGTCGACGAGGCCCTCATCGACGCCCTCTACCGGGCCGCCCAGGCGGGCGTCCCGGTGGACATCTGGGTCCGCGGCATCTGCGCCGTACGGCCCGGGGTCCCGGGGCTGTCGGAGAACATCCGGGTCCGCTCGATCCTCGGCCGCTTCCTCGAACACTCCCGGGTCTTCGCCTTCGGCAACGGCGGCGAACCCGAGGTGTGGATCGGCAGCGCCGACATGATGCACCGCAACCTCGACCGCCGCATCGAGGCACTGGTCAGGGTCGCCGACCCGGCCCACCGCACGGCACTGGACCGGCTGCTGGAAACCGGGATGTCCGACGACACCGCCTCCTGGCACCTGGGCCCGGACGGCGAATGGACCCGGCACAGCACGGACTCCGAAGGCCAGCCGCTGCGGCACGTACAGGAGATGCTCATAGACGCCCGGAGGCGCCGGCGTGGCTCAGCCAAACCATGACCATGACCTTATGACGGGGGCCACGACGGGGGCCACGACGGCGGGCGACGTGCTCGGCACGTACCTGCGCTCCCAGGCCACCACGTTCCTGCGGGCACTGCGCGTGCACGAGGAGAGCGCGGCCGGCGCCGCCGGTCCCGCGGAAGGAGGCGACGCGGCGCGCAGCCTGCGGGGGGCTGCGCGCCGCATCGCCTCCTCCTTGACCACCTTCCGCGCCGTGGCGGAGTCCTCCTGGGCGGACGGGCTGCGCACCGAGCTGGTCTGGCTGTCCTCGACCCTGGCCGACGAGCACGCGTACGCCGCCCGGCTGTCACGGCTGATGGACGCCCTGCACCGGCTCTCCGGCGCGTGCGGCGCCGGATCGCTGACGGTGGGCTCGGCGCGGGCGGGCGCGCTGCTGGAGCGCCAGCTGACCCTGGCCCGCACGCGGGCCCACTCGGCGACCCTGTCCGCGCTGGGCTCCTCCCGCTTCCACGCGGTCGCGGACGCGGTGGCGGTCCTCGCCTCGGAGGTGCCGCTGGACCCGGTCGCGGCCCGGGGGCGGGTCGAGGACGTACTCGTCCCGCTGGCGGAGGTGGCGCGGACCCGGCTGGACGCGGCGGTGGAGGCACTGCCGCCGCGGCACTCGCCGTACTCCGCACAGGACGACGGGGCCTGGCACGAGGTGCGGCGGCTGCTGCGGGTGCACCGGTACGCGCGGGAGGCGCTGGGCGGGGAGGTCGCCCGCCTGGCGGCGGCCGGCGAGGCCCTGGACCGCCACCGCGACGCGTCCGAAGCCGCGGCCGCCTCGGCGACGGCGGCCCGCACCCCCCGCATCGCCCCGACGACGGCCTACGCCCTGGGCGTCCTCCACGCGGACCAACGCCACGCGGTAGAGGCGGCCCGCCACAGCTTCGAGTCAATGGTCCCCCTGGCCCCCTCCTGACGCGCCCCTCGCACCGCTCGGCGCTGGCGCGCCACCCCTCTCGACGCGCCCCTCGCACCGCTCGGCGCTGGCGCGCCTATCGGGCTTCGCGCCGCTGCGCCGGACTCCGTCCGTCGACGGCCGGGCGGTGCATCCCCCCTGCCGTCCTTCGACCATCGGCCGGTGAGGGGGTGCCCTGCGGGGCTGTCCCCTACCCACCCTTCCACCGTTCCCCGGGGCTCCGCCCCGGCCCCGCATTTCCAGCCCCGCCGGCGATTGAGGCGCGAGGCCCCGGGGCCCGGCCCCGCATTTCCAGCCTCGCCGGCGTTTGAGGCGCGAGGGCCCGGGGCCCGGACCCCGCAATCCCAGCCCCGCCGGCGTTTGAGGCGCGGGGGTTCAGGGCCCGGACCCCGCCACTCCAGCCCCGCCGGCGTTTGAGGCGCGAGGGCCCGGGGCCCGGACCCCGCCATTCCAGCCCCGCCGGCGTTTGAGGCGCGGGGGTTCGGGGGCAGGCCCCCGCAGCGGCGCCGCACACGAAACGGCACCCCGGCCCCCGCAGCGGCGCCGCACACGAAACGGCACCCCGGCCCCGCAGCGGCGCCGCGCGCGAAACGGCCCCCGGGCCCCCGCACGCGACCCCGTACACCCACCGGCGGAATCCGGCCAACCCCACCCCCACCCCGACGGCCAGGACAAGGTCACGGCGGCATAACGTGCGGGTAACGTCCCGTTACGCCCAGGTACAAACCCCCCCATCCGCACCAGGCCGTCCGCCATGGTTCACCCCCCGTTCACCAACCCCCGTCGACCGCTTCACCTGATCTGCCTAATTTCAGTACCGCAAGGTGCGAGCCGATCCCCGATCCCCGGCGACCACCGCCCCACCCCCGTAGTCCTCTTCGCACGCCGCCCCGATACAGAAAGCGGCCGGCGGCTTCTGGAAGGAACACCCGAAAGTGAAGCTTCAGCGCAAGAGCATGCTTCGTGCCTCCGCCCTCGGGGCGCTCGTCGTGTCCGGCGCCCTGGTCCTCACGGCGTGCGGCTCGGACAACAACACCAAGGCCGACTCGACCGCGAGCGGCAAGGCCTCCGCCCCCGCCGCCGGCGACATCAAGTGCGACGACGCCAAGGGCAAGCTGCTCGCCTCCGGCTCCTCCGCGCAGAAGAACGCCGTCGACCTGTGGGTCAAGGCCTACATGGCCGCCTGCTCCGGCGTCGAGGTCAACTACAAGTCGTCCTCCTCCGGTGAGGGCATCGTCGCCTTCAACCAGGGCACCGTCGGCTTCGCCGGCTCGGACTCCGCGCTGAAGCCCGAGCAGGTCGAGGAGTCGAAGAAGGTCTGCACCGGCGGCCAGGGCATCAACCTGCCCATGGTCGGCGGCCCGATCGCCATCGGCTTCAACGTCGCCGGCGTGGACAAGCTGAACCTGGACGCCCCGACCCTCGCCGCGATCTTCAACGACAAGATCAAGAAGTGGGACGACGAGGCGATCAAGAAGCTGAACCCGGGCGTCACCCTCCCCTCCACCGCCATCCAGGCCTTCCACCGCTCCGAGGACTCCGGCACCACCGAGAACCTCGGCAAGTACCTCAAGGCCACCGCCCCCGACGCGTGGACCTACGAGGCCGCGAAGAAGTGGCCGGCCCCCGGTGGCCAGGCCGCGTCCGGCTCCGCCGGTGTCGCCTCCCAGGTCAAGGCCGTGGACGGCGCGATCGGCTACTTCGAGCTCTCCTACGCCACCTCGCAGAACATCAAGACCGTCGACATCAACACCGGCGCCTCCGCCCCGGTGAAGGCGTCCGCCGAGAGCGCCTCCAAGGCCATCGCCGCCGCCAAGATCGCCGGGACCGGCTCCGACCTGGCGCTTAAGCTCGATTACACGACCAAGGCCGAGGGTGCGTACCCGATCGTCCTGGTCACGTACGAGGTCGTCTGCGACAAGGGCAACAAGGCGGAGACCCTGCCCACCGTCAAGTCCTTCCTGAACTACACCGCCTCGGACGCCGGCCAGAAGGTCCTGTCCGACAACGGTTACGCGCCGATCCCGGCCGAGATCAACACCAAGGTCCGCGAAGTCATCAAGTCGCTGTCCTAGTCGCTGAACAAGTGAGCCCCGGGGTGCGGTGTCCGGTCCCCGTCCGGACCGGACCCGCCCCCGAGGACCCTCCCCCTTCCACCCCGGGGGATCCGGTGCACCGCCGCCAGGGGGCTCGCCCCCGTCCAGACCGGAAAGACCATGGCTTCCACCACACCCACCCCGCTCGACACGGCTCCGCCGGTCACCACGAGCGCAGGATCCACCGGCCGCGCCGGTGACAAGATCTTCGCCGGGCTCTCCAAGGGCTCCGGCATCCTGCTCCTGGTGATCATGGCGTCGATCGCCGTCTTCCTCACCTACCGCGCCACGCTCGCGCTGTCGAAGAACGAGGGCAACTTCCTCACCACCTTCGACTGGAACGCGTCGGCCAACCCGCCCGTCTTCGGCATAGCCGTCCTGCTCTTCGGCACCGTCGTCAGCTCGATCATCGCGATGGTCATCGCGGTTCCGATCGCCGTCGGCATCGCCCTCTTCATCTCGCACTACGCGCCGCGCAAGCTGGCCGCCCCCCTCGCCTACGTGGTCGACCTCCTGGCCGCCGTGCCGTCGATCATCTACGGCATCTGGGGCGCCCTCTTCCTCGTCCCGTACCTCGGCGGCCTCAACCTCTGGCTCGACGAGTACATGGGCTGGACCTACGTCTTCGACAAGACCCAGGTCGGCGTCGCCCGCTCGCTCTTCACCGTCGGCATCCTGCTCGCGATCATGATCCTGCCGATCGTGACCAGCGTCAGCCGCGAGGTCTTCCTCCAGGTCCCGCGCATGAACGAGGAGGCCGCCCTGGCCCTCGGCGCGACCCGCTGGGAGGTCATCCGCATGTCGGTGCTGCCCTTCGGCCGCTCCGGCGTCATCTCCGCCTCCATGCTCGGCCTCGGCCGCGCGCTCGGCGAGACCATGGCGGTCGCCACCGTCCTGTCCCCGAGCTTCCTGATCTCCGGCCACATCCTGAACCCGGGTGGCGGCACCTTCGCGCAGAACATCGCCGCGAAGTTCGACGAGGCCAACGAGTTCGGCCGGGACGCCCTGATCGCCTCCGGCCTGGTCCTCTTCCTCCTCACCCTGCTGGTCAACGGAGCGGCTCGCATGATCATCGCCCGCCGCAAGGAGTACTCGGGGGCGAACGCCTGATGAGCCACACGATCCAGGACCAGCGGCCCGCCCGGGCTCCCAAGTCCGTCGCACCCTCCCGGCTGACCCGCGGCGGTCTGCCCCGCTGGGCGCCGGCCGGCATAGCCGTCGTCTCGATCGCCCTCGGCTGCGGCATCGGAGCCGCCTTCGGCCTCCAGAGCAAGATCCAGTGGGGCCTGATCTCCGCTCTGCTGTTCGTCACCATCACCTACGTCGCCAGCGCGGTCGTCGAAAACCGCCGCCAGGCCAAGGACCGCGTCGCGACCTCCGTCGTCTGGGTCTGCTTCGTCCTCGCGGTCATCCCGCTGCTCTCGCTGATCTGGACCACCGTCAGCCGCGGCATGAACGCCCTCGACGGCGACTTCCTCAGTCACTCGATGAACGGCATCACCAGCTTCGAGAAGGGCGGCGGCGTCTACCACGCGCTGCTCGGCACCATCGAGCAGGTGGCCCTGGCCACCGCGATCGCCGCGCCCGTCGGCCTGCTGACCGCCGTCTACCTGGTCGAGTACGGCCGGGGCTCGCTCGCCAAGGCCGTGACCTTCTTCGTCGACGTCATGACCGGCATCCCCTCCATCGTCGCGGGCCTGTTCATCCTCACGACCTGGAACCTGATGCTCGGCTTCGGCCCCTCCGGCTTCGCCGGTTCGATGGCCCTGTCGATCCTGATGATGCCCGTCGTGGTGCGCTCCACCGAGGAGATGCTCAAGCTCGTCCCGAACGAGCTGCGCGAGGCCGCGCTCGCCCTCGGCGTGCCGAAGTGGCGCATGATCCTCAAGGTCGTGCTCCCCACCGCCATCGGCGGCATCGCCACCGGCGTGACGCTGGCCGTCGCCCGCATCGCCGGTGAGACCGCGCCGATCATGCTGCTGGTCTTCGGCACGCAGCTGATCAACGGAAACCCCTTCGAAGGTGCTCAGTCCTCGCTCCCCCTGTACATCTGGGAGCAGTACAAGGTCGGCAGTGAAGCCTCCTACGACCGGGCATGGGCCGCAGCCCTCGTCCTGATCGCCTTCGTCATGATCCTCAATCTGGTGGCCCGCGGCATCGCCCGCTGGAAGGCCCCGAAGACCGGTCGCTGACGCGCGACTGTATGAAAGCGAAGTGACCCCTCATGGCCAAGCGAATCGACGTCAGCGGCCTGTCCGCCTTCTACGGCAACCACAAGGCCATCGATGACATCTCGATGACCGTGGAGCCCCGCTCCGTGACCGCCTTCATCGGGCCGTCCGGCTGCGGCAAGTCCACCTTCCTGCGCACCCTCAACCGCATGCACGAGGTCACCCCCGGCGGCCGTGTCGAGGGCAAGGTCCTGCTGGACGACGAGAACCTGTACGGCCCGGGCGTCGACCCGGTCGCCGTCCGCCGCACCGTCGGCATGGTCTTCCAGCGCCCGAACCCCTTCCCCACCATGTCGATCTTCGACAACGTGGCGGCCGGTCTGCGCCTGAACGGCAACTTCAAGAAGTCGCAGCTGTCCGACATCGTGGAGCGGTCCCTCCAGGGAGCCAACCTCTGGAACGAGGTCAAGGACCGGCTGAACAAGCCCGGCTCCGGCCTCTCCGGCGGCCAGCAGCAGCGTCTGTGCATCGCCCGCGCCATCGCGGTCGAGCCCCAGGTCCTGCTGATGGACGAGCCGTGCTCGGCGCTCGACCCGATCTCCACCCTCGCCATCGAGGACCTGATCGGCGAGCTCAAGGAGCGCTTCACGATCGTCATCGTGACGCACAACATGCAGCAGGCGGCCCGCGTCTCGGACCGCACCGCCTTCTTCAACCTCGCCGCGGTCGGCCAGCCCGGCAAGCTCGTCGAGATCGACGACACGGACCGGATCTTCTCCAACCCGTCCGTCCAGGCCACCGAGGACTACATCTCGGGCCGCTTCGGCTAGATCCGGACCCCGCGGATGTACTGAGCGTCCTGCGGTGCTGCATGGCGGTGCCACCGCAAGGCGAAAGGGCCGGCTCCCCCTGGGTGGGGGGAGCCGGCCCGCTTTCGTACCGCCGCCCGCTGCCGCGTACCGGTCGTCCCGGTCAGCCGACGAAGGCCAGGTCGACGATCCAGAAGCACAGCGCGGCGACCATGGCCGCGGCCGGCATGGTGATGAACCAGCCGAGGATGATGTTCTTGGCGACACCCCAGCGGACCGCGTTCACCCGCTTGGTCGCGCCCACACCCATGATCGCGGAGGTGATCACGTGGGTGGTGGAGATCGGCGCCTGGTACAGGTACGAAGCCGTGTACATGATCGACGCGCCCGTCGTCTCGGCGGCGAAGCCCTGCGGCGGGTCCAGCTCGATGATCTTGCGGCCGAGCGTGCGCATGATGCGCCAGCCACCCGCGTACGTACCGAGCGACAGCATCACGGCGCATGCGATCTTCACCCAGATCGGGATGGGATCGCCCGAACCCTGCACGTCGGCGATGACCAGGGCCATCACCACGATGCCCATGGTCTTCTGGGCGTCCTGCAGACCGTGGCCGAGGGCCATGGCGGCCGCCGAGACGGTCTGCGCGATCCGGAAGCCGCGCTTTGCCTTGTGCGGGTTGGAGCGGCGGAACATCCACATGATCGCGACCATCACCAGGTAGCCCACGATGAGGCCGACCACGGGCGACAGGAACATCGGGATGACGACCTTCTCCAGCACCCCGTGCCAGATGACGCCGATACCGCCCGCGAGCGCCGCCCCGACCATGCCGCCGAAGAGGGCGTGCGAGGAGGACGACGGCAGCCCGAAGTACCAGGTGACCAGGTTCCAGACGATCGCCCCGACCAGCGCGGCGAACAGGATCCACATGCCCCGGTTGCCCTGCGGCGTCTCGATGAGCCCCTTGCTGACGGTCTTGGCCACTCCGCTGCCCAGGAAGGCACCGGCGAGGTTCATCACGGCGGCCATGGCGAGCGCGGCACGCGGCGTCAGCGCCCGCGTCGAGACCGAGGTCGCGATCGCGTTCGCCGAGTCGTGGAAGCCGTTGGTGTACGTGAAGCCGAGCGCGACACCGATGGTCACGATCAGCGCGAAGGTGTCCACGAGGTTCAGGACTCCTTGACCGCGATGGTCTCCACCGTGTTCGCGACGTGCTCGAACGCGTCGGCGGCCTCTTCCAGCACGTCGACGATCTGCTTGAGCTTCAGCACCTCGATGGCGTCGTACTTGCCGTTGAAGAGCTGGGCGAGCAGCTTGCGGTGGATCTGGTCGGCCTGGTTCTCGAGGCGGTTGACCTCGATCCAGTACTCGGTCAGGTTCTCCATGGTGCGCAGGTGCGGCATGGCCTCGGCGGTCAGCTCGGCGGCCCGGGCCAGGACCTCGATCTGCTGCTCGACGCCCTTGGGCAGCTCCTCCACGTTGTAGAGGACGACCAGGTCGACCGCCTCCTCCATGAAGTCCATGATGTCGTCGAGGCAGGACGCCAGGCTGTAGATGTCCTCGCGGTCGAACGGCGTGATGAAGGAGGAGTTCAGCTGGTGGAAGATCGCGTGGGTGGCGTCGTCCCCCGCGTGCTCCGCAGCCCGCATCCGCTCCGCGATCTCGGCCCGGGCGGAGGAGTCCGCTCCGAGCAGTTCCATCAGGAGCTTCGAGCCCGTGACGATGTTGTCCGCGGATGCGGCGAACATGTCGTAGAAGCTCGTCTCCCTGGGGGTCAGACGAAATCGCACGTGAGGTCCTCGGGGTGCATTGGATTCGGTCAGGCTGATGCTAGGCGCATCCCCCGGCCACGGCTAACCGGCCGTTCCCCAGTGTCCTCCATCAGGCACAGTGGGGAGCACGGACCCCCGCCCGCCGGGGCGCGGCCCGGTACCCTATACCCATGAGGGGTATGCCCCACCGGTATACGCCCCTCGTCCGGACCACGGGAGGACGCATGACGACCATCGAGGCGGAAGGCTCCGGAGCCGGCGGGGTCGCCGCGGCGCCCGTCCACGGCTACCACCACCAGAAGGACGAGCACCTCAAGCGGCTGCGCCGGATCGAGGGGCAGATCCGCGGCCTCCAGCGCCTGGTCGACGAGGACGTCTACTGCATCGACATACTCACCCAGGTCTCGGCGAGCACCAAGGCGCTCCAGTCCTTCGCGCTCCAGCTGCTGGAGGAGCACCTGCGGCACTGCGTCGCGGACGCGGCCGTCAAGGGCGGGACCGAGATCGACGCCAAGGTCGAGGAAGCGACGAAGGCGATCGCCCGCCTGCTGCGCACCTGAGCGTCCTCCACGGGCCCCGGCGGCCGCCCGCCGCCGCGGCCGGTCCCCGCCGGGCGGGCGCCTCCGGGCCCGGCCGTCTCCGGGTCGGTCCCCGCCGGGCCGGTCACCTCCGGGCCCGCGTGGCCTCAGAGCCCGCGTGGCCTCAGAGCCCGATGCCCAGCAGCACTTCGTCGATCCGGTCCTGGCTCAGCCGGTCCTCGCCCGCCGCCGAGGCCGCGATGATCAGCTCACCGCACAGCTCGATCTCGGCAAGCGCCACGTGGTCCTGCACCGTCGTACCGCACACGGGAGTCACGCGTGTCACCTCTCTCTGCCGCTTGCTGGCCGCCCGGCTTCCCAGCGTAGGGAGCGCCCCTCGGGGCGCGCATGACACGGATGGACCATTTCCGGATACCGGGCCATGGCCCGGTCGCGCCGCCACCGCCCCACGGTCCGGCTATCCGGCGATCTTCCCGGCGTAAATGTCCCCGCTTGGCGGCAATTTGACGGTCACCGGAGTCCCGAACCCGTAGAACAACGTGGTCGACGACACATCGATCACGCCATTGTTGACGTAGCTGAAGCGGTGCCGGACCTTGCGCAGCCGCCCCTCCATGTCCAGGTAGACGTCGAAGGGGACGGTGTCCTTGCTGAACCCTTTCGCCGCGGCTTGCAGGGCTCCCTTGACGCCCGGCGACGCGCTCAGCGCGGCCCGCCCGATGTCGGTGGTGCCCTGGTAGTGGCGCACCTTGGTGCCCGCCAGGTCGGTCTCGCCCACGAACGTGACCTCCTGCGCGCCCCGCAGCAGTTCGGCGGCGGCCAGGGGGTCGGTGGCGCCGCCGGTGACCAGGTTGCCGTCCGCGAGGGTCGTCGTATCGACGCGGACCCACTTGTCGGCGGGGACGCCCGCCCCGCGGTTCTTCATGTAGAGCGCGCCGGGGACGAGGAGCTCGGTGATGGGCCGGTGCTCCGCCTTGCCGGTCACATCGGCCGGGAGCATCACCAGCAGCTGGCCCATCCGGCTCTTGAAGTTGACCCCGCCCTCGCCGCGGATGGTGACCCGGGTTCCGCCGGTCGCCATTTCCATCGCGGTACGGGCCTGCGCGCTGCCGGCGCCGGTGAGCGCGTCGGCGGCGCCGCGGACCACCGCGGCCGGGTCCTGCGGGGGTCGGTCGTCGCCGCTCGCCGGGCCGCCACAGCCGCTCGTCGCAGCCAGGGCCAGCGCGACGCCGACGGCGAGCACCGCCCCGCCCGCACGCCCTCGTCGCCGCCTGTGCTGGTGCACCACCATCGCCTGCCAACCCCCAACGCGTGCCCGCTGTTTGTCCGAGGCCCCACCCGTTCCGTTTAACGAGGTCCGGGATTTCCCGTCACGGGCGGCGGCAGTACCGGGGGCGGACCGGTCCGGGTACCGTGGTGGTGTGGACCCGCACACCAAAGCGAGCCTGAGTACGTCGCTCACCCGCGACCGGGGTGAGCCCACACACATCACCACCACCGCCGAACGCGGTGCGTTCTGCCTGGCCGTATGCAGCTGCGGCTGGACGGGCCCGGCCCGTCGCTCCAGAGACCTGGCCCGCCGCGACGCCACCCGCCACCCGGCGGGTTGACCACCCGCGTCCCCCGTTCGGACGGCCCGACTGGCCGGGCCCCGTGCCACCGGTTGCCCTTGACTCATGCCAGGACCTCGACGGGGACTCCGTTTCGCGGCGGCGCTCGCCTGGGCCGTGTCGCTCATCGCCCTGCCCCCGCCCCCGGCCTGGGCCCGCCCGGTCGGCTCCGCGGACGGCCCGGCCGACGTGGCCCTGGCCATCGCCGTCACCACGGCAGCCGCCATCGGCACCGGCCTCTGGCTCCGCTCCCGCTACCGCCGCAACGAAAAGGACGACTGACCCACCCCGGCCCCGCCAGGGCACTCCCAGCCCCGCCGCCGCCAGGGCACTCCCAGCCCCGCCGGCGTTTGGGGCGCGGCAGGGGCCGGGCGGCCTACGCCGCGAGGTCCTTCTCCCCCGCCTCCACCTCGACGGCCACCGTCCGCGCCACGACCCCCCGCCCCCGCCCGCGCACAAGCGGGCCCAGCACGGCCATCGCCACCGGCGCCGGCACCAGCACCACCGCCGTGCCCAGCGCCAGCCCTCCCAGCACGTCCGTCGGGTAGTGCACGCCCATGTACACCCGGCACAGCCCTTCCAGCAGCGCCAGCCCGATCCCCACCAGCCCGAGCCGCCGGTTCGCCACGAAGATCCCGACCCCCAGCGCCATCGCCACCGTCGCGTGGTCGCTGACGAAGGAGAACCCGGCCCCGCCGAACCCATCGGCCGCGCCGCCCACCACCTCCAGCCCCTCGTGCTCGAGGTACGGCCTCGACCGCCCCACGAGCCCCCGCAGCGGCACGTTCACCAGCAGCGCGATCCCCGCCGCCAGCGGCGCCCACACCAGCGCGGCGAACGACTCGGCCGCTCCCGCCTCGTCCGGCCGCTGCCGCCGCTCCCGTCGCAGCCCGCGCCAGCACCACAGGAGCAGCAGGACCATCGCCAGGGGGATCCCGTAGTCGCCGACGAGGCTCACCGCGCGGTCGACCCAGTCCGGCGCGCGCCGGGCCAGGCCGTTGATCTCGTACAGCAGGCTTACATCCACGTTCGGCCCACCGGTCGTGAGTCCAGCCATGGTGATGCGGTCCCTTGCCCTTGCCTAGGTCCGTGCGGACGCACCCGGCGCCCGCCCCGTCAACCCCCGCCGATCAGCTCCTGTGCCCATGGAACGCCCGTCGTGGCGCGTACGTTCCACTCTCCACGGGATGATCACTCCAACGTTATCCAAGAGTGACTGATCGTCGCAGCTCAGGGCCCATGCTTAACGGACCGTCACGAGGCCGCCCGGGCATCCGCCGCACGCTCCGGAAGCGCCTCCGCGCCGTCCTTCGTCACGCGGGTGGCGCCGAAGTAGTCCGGCGTGTCGATCTTGTCGAAGCGGATCACCGCACCCGTGTAGGGAGCGTTGATCATGTAGCCGCCCCCCACGTAGATCCCGACGTGGCGAATGTCCCGAGAGTTCGTCAGATCATCGGAGAAGAACACCAGATCGCCCGGAAGCAGCTCCGCCCGCGAGGGGTGCGGCCCGGCGTTGTACTGGTCGTTCGCGACCCGCGGCAGCTCCACGCCCACCGACTCGTACGCCGCCTTGGTCAGCCCCGAACAGTCGAACCGCCCGTCCTGGTCGGGCGTACCGTTGCCACCCCACAGGTACGGGGTCCCCAGCTGCTTCTGCGCGAAGTAGAGGGCCCCGGACGCCTGTTGCGACGGCGAGACCCGCCCCAGCGGCCGCTCGAAGCTCTTGGCCAGTGTGGTAATCGCCTTTACGTACCCCTGCGTTTCCGCATACGGGGGCACCCCGCCGTACTTGATCACCGCGTACGAGCCCGCGTTGTACGCCGCGAGCATGTTGCCCGTCGGGTCGCCGCCCACCCCCGCCACGTCCTTGGCCAGCTCACAGTCGTACGAAGCAGCCGACGGGATGGCGTCGTTCGGGTCCCAGATGTCGCGGTCGCCGTCACCGTCGCCGTCCACCCCGTGCCCGGCCCACGTCCCCGGGATGAACTGGGCGATCCCCCGCGCGTCCGCCGGGCTGACGGCATTGGGGTTCCAGCCGCTCTCCGAGTACAGCTGCGCGGCCAGCAACGCCGGGCTGATCGCCGGGCACAACGTGCCCCATTTCTGCACCAAGGGCTGGTACTTCGCCGGTACGGCGCCCTTCGCGAGCCCCAGCGCCCTGCCGCCCGCCCCCGCGCCCACCAGGCCCGCGGCCGCCGAGTACGTCCCGACCACGAGCAGCACGAGGAAGCTCAGGGCCACTCCGATTCCGATCCCGCCGACCATCCAGAATCTGCGCACCCGTCAACCCTCCCCCACACCGCCCGTTTTCGGCCGGTCATCCGCGTCTCCCGCGCCGACAACCCGACTAACCCACCCGTAAGCCGGAACATCCGACATCCGGCATCCAGTCTCCCGGCTCGTCGGCGCGCGCAAAAGCCTTCCAGGCCTTCCCGGCCACGTGCTGGCCGAATTCGGACCTGAGCCACGACGGACACCCACCACAGGGGACCCACGCCCCACAGCCGCCCTACGCGGGCACCACTACCTGGGCGCGACGAACAGGCTCTGCACGCTGCGTCCGATGGACCCCTTCTCGTCGTGCAGCCGTGCGTCGGCGAGGCCGATCCCGGCCGCGTCCAGGCTCGTACGGGCCTCCACGCACGCCCACTCGCCCACCGGGTGGCGGTGCAAGTGGACGCTGAGGTCACCGTTGACGAAGACGTAGCGGCCGAAGTCCAGCACCGCACTGATCCCGTTGCCCGAGTCGGCGGCGACCAGCACCCGGTCCAGCGGCCGGGTCTCCTCCCCCACGATCAGCGGCACCCGCATCCGCATCCAGCAGGTCCCCGGCCCCGGCTCGAGGAACGCCCCGGCGGCGAAGCGGGTCTCCATGGCCGTGTGGTAGCCCGTCTCCCACGGCAGCTCGAAGGGGGTCTCGGCAACCTCGCCGGGCGGAGGCAGCTGCGGCCCCGGCGCCACCGCCGGCAGCGCCTGCGGCGCGACCCGGATCCGCAGGGCACGCGCGAGCATCACCGGTGCGGCCCCGGCCGGCGCGAGGGCGGCCTCCACCACCTCGGTACCGCGGCCCGCACGCACCACGCTGGTGGTGACCTCCAGCTCGCCGATCGGCACCGGCCGCAGGATCTCGTACGTGATCCGCGCGATCCTCATGTCCGCGCGGGCGCCGTCCCGCTCCTCGACGGCCCGCCCCAGCAGCGCCGCGGGCGGCCCGGCGTGCTGCGAGCGCTCGTCCCACGGCCCGCGCGTGTAGGCGGTCGCCAGGAAGCGCCCGGTGTCGATCCGCTCGAAGAACCCCTCAGCAGCACCCATGCCCCGCACGCTACCCAGTGGTAACCACTGGTACCACCCCCACGGGCGACAAGGGACAATGGAGCGGTGCCGACCACCCCCGCCCCCGCCCCCACCCCCGCCCTGCACGCCGACTGCGCCAACTGCTTCGCGCTCTGCTGCGTCGCCCTCCCCTTCGCCAAGTCCACCGACTTCGCCGTGAACAAGACCGCCGGGACCCCCTGCAAGAACCTCCGGCAGGACTTCCGCTGCGGCATCCACACCGGGCTGCGCGACAAGGGCTTCCAGGGCTGCACCGTCTTCGACTGCTTCGGCGCGGGCCAGCAGGTCTCCCAGGTCACCTTCGGCGGCCGCGACTGGCGCACCCACCCCGGCGCCGCCCGCCAGATGTTCGAGGTCTTCCCCGTGATGCGGCAGCTGCACGAGCTGCTGTACTACCTCACCGAGGCCCTCGCCCTCCCGGCGGCCGCCCCCCTCCACGAGGACCTGCGCGCGGCGCTCGCCACCACCACCGACGCCACCCGCGCCGACGCCGACACCCTGGCCCCCTTCGACGTCGGCGCCCTGCGCCAGGACATCAACGCCCTCCTGCTCAAGACGAGCGAACTCGTCCGGGCCACCGTCCCCGGCCGCAAGAAGAAGAACCACCGCGGCGCCGACCTGATGGGCGCCCGCCTCTCCGGCGCGGACCTGCGCGGCGCCAACCTGCGGGGCGCCTACCTGATCGCCGCCGACCTCTCCCGCGCCGACCTGCGCACCGCCGACCTGATCGGCGCGGACTTCCGCGACGCCGACCTGCGCGGCGCCGATCTGCGCGAGGCCCTCTTCCTCACCCAGCCCCAGCTGAACGCCGCCCACGGCTCCCCCGCCACCCGCATCCCCCCGTCCCTGACCCGCCCCTCCCACTGGACCTGAGGCGCGCCCCCGCCCAGGCCCGCGGCGACCGGCCGCCCGCGCCGCGACGGCAGTCATTGCCCGGCGTCACCCACCGTGATACACAGAGTGACCATACGTTCTTCCGCATGCACCGCCTCCGCCCAGGTCAGGGCGACGGGACGGGTACCGGCCGGGAGATCGGGTAAAGAGAGCCGCCAAGTCGACGACTGGCGCGGTTTCATCAGCGAAGATAGTGCGTAACCCCTGCCGTCGGGCACGGGCTACCGGAACTACCCATACTGGGGCGGTGAGTTACATGATCCTGGCAGCCGAAAAGGGCGACATCACCACCATCATCGGCGGAATCGCCCCGAACTGGGGGCCGTTCGGCAGTCTCGGCAACGAAGCGAAGGTCATGGTCGAGGTGGTCATGGCCGTCGCGATCCTCCTCTGCCTCGGCATCGCCATCTGGGGCGCCGCCAAACAGCGCATCGGCGCGACCGCCCTGCGCGACACGTTCAGCGCAGAACAGGGCAAGGGCCTGATCGTGGCCGGGCTCACGGGCGTCTTCATCATCGGATCCCTGGGCACCCTCTTCACGATCGTCTACGGAATGGCCGTCTAGCCGTGCCGCCCGCCGGCCGTCGTACCTGATGGCGAATCAACACACCGCGGCCACGCGGCAACGAGCGCTACCGTCGTACGACGCGGAGGGGGCGGACACGCAATGAGCAACGACGACCAGTACGGTGGCGGCGGCTACGGCGAGGTCGGCGGCACGGGCCAGACCCGAACCCGCCTCCCCGACGTCCCCTCCGACCCCTACGGCACCCCCCGCCGCGCCCCCCGCGCCTCCCGCGGCCTCATCACGGTGGTCGGCGTGGTGGTCCTCCTCATCGCCGCCATCGCGTTCGCGAACCAGTCGGGCGACACCACCCCACCCACCGCTTCGGACAAACCCCCGACCACCGCCCCCACCTCCCCCACCGGCACCCGCCCCGTGGACACCAAGACCAACGGCATCCCCCGCGGCTTCGCCCACACCGACCAAGGCGCCCAGTCCGCCGCCGCCAACTACGCGGTCGCCCTCGGCTCGGACGGCATGCTCAAGCGGGACCTCCGCCACGCGATCATGGACGCCCTCTACACCCCGGAGGCGGCGGCCGCGCGCAAGGGCGCCCAGGACTCCGCGTACTCGGCCGCCTTCCTCACCAGCCTCGGCCTCGACGCCGACGGCAACCCCCCACAGGGCAGCACCTTCGTCACCCGCGCCGTCCCCGTCGGCACCCGCGTCGAGGGCTACAGCCCCACGAGCGCGAAGATCGCCGTCTGGTACACGGGCCTGCTCGGCACCTCAGGCCCCAAGTCCACCGACCCCGTGCGCACCACCTGGAAGACCTGGACGTTCGAGCTGTCCTGGGCCGGCGAGGACTGGAAGATCGTCGCCGACACCCAGCAGGACGGCCCCGCCCCCGTCCCCGGTGACGTCCCCGCCTCCACGTCCGACGACATCAGCAAGGCCGTCAAGGAGTTCGGAGGGTTCACCTATGCCCGGTAGCCGCCGCCCCTTCCGCATCGCCGGAACACTGGCCGCCGTCCAGACCGCACTGGTCCTGCTGTCCGCCCGGGCCTTCGCCGCACCCACCCCGCCGCCCACGGCCACCCCCACGCCCAGCACCTCGGCCACCCAGAGCGGCAAGTGCGAAGGCGTCATCGGCCCGCTCAAGGAATCCTGCGAGCGCAGCGTCGGCGGCGGCGCCACCGGCAGCCCCAACACCGGCCTCACCACCAACACCCCCGACGCCATCAACCCCCTCGCCTCCCTCGCCAAGGGCTGCGCCGACGCCGCCTCCTGGATCGTCGGCAAGCTCGGCTCCGCCATCAAGGGCACGGCCACCGTCGACTTCACCAACCCCGCCTTCCTCCAGCAGTACGCGGTCGTCTTCGCAGCCAGCACCGTCCTCACCCTCGTCCTGTGGCTCCTCGCCGTCGCCAAGCGCGCCATCCGCGGCGTCCCCCTCGCCACCGCCATGTCCGAGGCCATCGGCTTCCTCTGGCTCACCGTCCTCGCCTCCGCCTTCACCCCCCTCATCCTCTACACCGTCGTCTCCGCCACCGACGCCGTCACCCAAGTCATCGCCACCGCCACCGGCGGCCAGGGCGACGTCTTCTTCGGCTCCTTCTCCGAAGCCCTCAAAAAGGGCGACGACATCGGCGGAGGCCCGATCATGCTGATCGTCGTCGCCCTCGTCACCGTGCTCGCCGCCGGCGTCCTGTGGCTGGAGCTCGTCATCCGCGCCGCGCTCCTCTACGTCGGCGCCCTCCTCGGCACCGTCGTCTACGCAGGCCTCGTCGACCGCAACATGTGGGGCCACGTCCGCCGCTGGGCCGGCATCATGATCGCCGTCATCCTCGTGAAACCGGTCATCGTCATCGTCCTCGGCCTCGCCGGAGCCCTCGCCGGCGACAAGGGCCCCGACGCCTTCTCCGCCGTCGTCTCCGGCCTCGCGATCATCCTCCTCGCGATCTTCGCCTCCGCCATGATCTACCGCTTCGTCCCCGGCTTCGGCGACGAGATCGCCTCCGCCCGCTCCAACCGCAGCAAGGCCACCGACGGCGCCCAGGCCGCCGCCGTCATCAGCTCCCCGGCCTCCCTCGTCTCCCAGGGCATCAAGACACACAGCAGCCGCGGCGCCCACCGCGCCGGCGGCGGCGAAGGCGGCGGCGCCCCCCGCCCCGCCAACCCCATCTCCGGAGGAGTGGCCGCCCACAGCAGCCGCCCCACCTCCGGCGGCGGATCCGCCGGCGGAACTGTCCCCTCCGCCGCACCCGCGCCCCGCACTGGATCGAGTACGAGGAACACAGGAGGTGACGGGCGTTGACGACCCAGTCCCACCAGCTCCACCCGGTCGCGCCCCGCCGCACGTATCTCATCGGCCGCGCCCGGCCGAACGCGATCGTCGGCAAGAACCGCGAAACCGGCGAGATCGCCCTGATCATCGTCGGCGCGTTCTTCGGCATGATGAGCGGACTGCTCGTCCCCGACCTCGCCCTGCGCATCGTGAGCCTCGCCGGCTTCCCCCTGCTCGCGCTCGCCGCCGTGTACGTCCCCTACAAGGGCCGCACCTTCTACAAGTGGTTCGAGATCAACCGCAGCTACAAGCGCACCCTGCGCCGCGGCGCCACCTACCGCTCCGGCGCCGTCGAAGCCGGCGTCCGCGCCTCCGACGGCCGCGAAGTCGAAGTCGGCCCGCCCCCCGGCATCGGCCGCATCAACTGGCTCGCCGCACCCTTCGGCCCCGACGAGATCGCCGTCCTCCTCCACGCCGACCGCCGCACCGTCACCGCCGCCATCGAAATCGAAGGACCCGGCGTCGGTCTGCGCGACAGCGAGGACCAAGAAGCCCTCGTCGACCGCTTCGGCACCCTCCTCAAACACGTCGCCAACGGCGACGGCTTCGTCACCCGCCTCCAGATGCTCGCCCGCACCCTCCCCGCCGACCCCGACGCCCACGCCAAGGACGTCGCCCAGCGCGGCGACACCAACGCCCCCGTCTGGCTGCGCGACTCCTACGACCAGCTCCAGTCGATGGTCTCCACCTCCAGCGAGCAGCACCGCGCCTACCTCGTCGCCTGCATGCACTACACGCGCGAGCTCGCCGCCGAAGCCCACACCATCGCCCGCGCCTCCACCCCCCACAAGGGCCGCAAACTCGACCGCGACGCCGGACTCGCCATCGTCATGGCCCGCGAACTCACCGACATCTGCGCCCGCCTCGCCGAAGCCGACATCCGCGTCCGCCAGCCCCTCGGCCAGGGCCGCCTCTCCTCCCTCGTGCACTCCATGTACGACCCGGACCACCCCATCGACCACATCCAGGCCATGACCAAGCGCAACGCCTGGCCCGCCGAACTCGACGCCGTCGAACCCACCTACCTCCAGGCCAAGACCCGCGAATCCTCCACCCGCGCCCCGTGGTGCCACGCCACCGCCTGGGTGAAGGAATGGCCCATGACCCCCGTCGGCGTCAACTTCCTCGCCCCTCTCCTCGTCCACACGCCCGACGTCATCCGCACCGTCGCCGTCACCATGGACCTGGAGCCCACCGAAGTGGCCATCGAGCGCATGCTCACCGAGAAGACCAACGACGAAGCCGACGCCAGCCGCGCCGCCAAGATGAACCGCACCGTCGACCCCCGCGACATCGCCGCCCACGGCCGGCTCGACCAGAGGGGTGAAGATCTGGCCAGCGGTGCGGCAGGAGTCAACCTCGTCGGGTACATCACGGTGTCCTCGCGTTCACCCGAGGCCCTCGCCCGCGACAAGCGCACCATCCGCGCCTCCGCCGGCAAGTCCTACCTGAAACTCGAATGGTGCGACCGCGAGCACCACCGCGCATTCGTCAACACCTTGCCGTTCGCCACCGGCATCCGACGCTAGCCGGAAGGAAGTGCCGCCCATGCGAGATCCCATGTCCGCTCTGACGGACGCCTTCACCAGCTTCCTCTTCGGCAAGGTCGAAACCACCCGCCTGCCCGTACGCACCTCCACCGGACAGGCCCAAGCCGTCTACCTGCCCACCGCCGCCCCCGGCCTCGGCGACTCCGGCGTCATCATCGGCCGCGAGGTCTACAGCGGCAAGGGCTACATCTACGACCCCTTCCAGCTCTACGGGCAACAGCTCCCCGCCCCCCACTGGCTGGTCCTCGGCGAATCCGGCAACGGAAAGTCCGCCCTGGAGAAGACCTACGTCCTTCGCCAGCTCCGCTTCCGCGACCGACAGGTCGTCGTCCTCGACGCCCAGGGCGAGGACGGCGTCGGCGAATGGAACCTCATCGCCCAGCAGCTGGGAATAACCCCCATCCGCCTGGACCCCATCGCCGCCAACGACGACGGGATCCGCCTCAACCCCCTCGACCCGGCCATCACCACCACCGGGCAGCTCGCGCTGCTCCGCACCATCATCGAAGTCGCCATGGGACACGGACTGGACGAACGCTCCGGCTTCGCCCTCAAGGTCGCGCACGCCTACGTCGTCGAAACGATCCTCGACCGCCAGCCCGTCCTCACCGACATCGTGGAACAGCTGCGCCACCCCAAGCCCGAATCCGCCGAGGCGATGAACGTCGACATAGACGATGTCCGGGCCTGGGGCCTCGACGTCGCCCTCGTCCTCGACCGCCTGGTCGACGGCGACCTGCGCGGCATGTTCGACGGCCCCACCACCGTCGGCATCGACCTCGACGCCCCGCTCATCGTCTTCGACCTGTCCCACATCGACCGCAACTCCATCGCGATGCCGATCCTCATGGCGATCGTCGGCGTCTGGCTGGAACACACCTGGATCCGCCCCGACCGGAAGAAGCGCATCTTCCTCGTCGAAGAGGCCTGGCACATCATCAACAGCCCCTTCGTCGCACAGTTGTTCCAGCGCCTCCTCAAGTTCGGCCGACGCCTCGGCCTGTCCTTCGTCGCCGTCGTCCACCACCTCTCCGACGTCGTGGACGGAGCGGCGGCCCGCGAAGCCGCGGCCATCCTCAAAATGGCCTCCACCCGCACCATCTACGCCCAGAAAGCCGACGAGGCCCGCGCCACCGGCCGCGTCCTCGGCCTGCCCCGCTGGGCCGTGGAAATCATCCCGACCCTCACCCCCGGCATCGCCGTCTGGGACGTCAACGGCAACGTCCAGGTCGTCAAACACCTGATCACCGAAGCCGAACGCCCCCTCGTCTACACCGACCGCGCCATGACGGAATCCTCCGCCCCCCAACTACCCGACGACCTGCTGGCCGCCGAACTCGAAGCGGAACAGCGCGCCCTCCTCATGGAACGGCACCGCAACGGCGGCCCCGGCTCGGCCACCACGGTGGCGTAACCATGCCCGACCCACGACGTACGGACCCACCCGCACGCCCCGGCGGCATCCCCGACGGAGTCCTGGTCGGCCTCCTGGCCTTCCTCCTCGGCCTGGCCGTCCTCATCTGGTCCGCCACCGGCCTCGCCGCCCTCCTCTCCAAGGGCGCCTGGCCGGACACGGTCACCTTCACCCACACCCCGGGGGCCATCCGCGCCCTGATAACAGAACCCCACGACCTCGCCGGGGCGTGGCCGGACACCAACCCCACCGCCCTCTCCGGCTGGGGCCTGTTCTGGGGCCTGTTCATCGGCCAGCTCCTGATCCTCCTGGTGCTCACCATCTTCACCCTGGGTGTCATCACCCGCGCCAAGTCCCGCGCCCAAAAGCCCACCGACCCCCCGCCCACATCCGAGGCCGCGCCGTCGAATCCAGCCCCGCCGGCGTTTGAGGCGCGGGGGTCTGGGGGCAGCGCCCCCGGCAACGCCGCCGCACCGACAACCCTCCCGGCCCCACCCACACACGAGGCCGCGCCGCCACCTCCAGCCCCGCCGGCGTTTGAGGCGCAGAGCCCTGGGGGCAGCGCCCCCAGCAACGCCGCCGCACCGACAACCCTCCCGGCCCCACCCACACACGAGGCCGCGCCGCCACCTCCAGCCCCGCCGGCGTTTGAGGCGCAGAGCCCTGGGGGCAGCGCCCCCGGCAACACCACCGCACCGGCCACCCTCCCGGCCCCGCGCCTCGCCTACGCCCCACCCCCCACCCGCCACACCACGGCAAAGGCCGCCCTCGCCGCAATCACCGGCCCCGCCCTCGTCATCACCTCCGCCCCCACCCTCTGGGCCACGACCAAAGACGCCCGCGCCAAGATCGGCCCCGTCCTCCTCTACGACCCCTCCCACCTCTGCGACACCCCGTCCCGCATGCACTGGAACCCCACCACCGGCTGCGCCGACCGAGACACCGCCGCCGCCCGCGCCACCGCCCTGCTGGCTCCCGTCCGCCCCACGGCCCGCATGGACGCCGCCATCGCCGAAACCGCCGAAACGCTCCTCCGCAGCTGGCTCCACGCCGCGGCCCTCGACGACCGCCCCTTCAAGCAGCTCCACCGCTGGGCCCAAGGCACCAACGCCCAGGATCCGGTCCGCATCCTCCGCACCCACCCCCGGGCCACCCCCGGCGCCGCCGGCGAACTCGAAAGCGCCCTCACCGCCCACCCCGAACGCCGCGAGCAGGCCCAGCACTTGACGGCCCGCGCCCTCTCCTGCCTCAGCTCGGTCCACATCCGTGACGCGTGCAATCCCAATCGAACGGATTCGCTGACCCTGGCATCGTTCGTCACCGAGGGGGGAACCCTCTACGTGGTGGGCGAACCCCTGGAAGACCCCCGTACCCACCCGGGTGCGATGCCCTTGCTGACCGCACTCGCCGCGAGCGTGGTCGAGCACGGCCGTCGCATGGCTGCAAGGTCATCCCACGGTCGGCTCGACCCACCACTCGCCCTCATCCTGGACGACGTCGCCGCGGTCGCCCCCATCCCACAGCTCCCCGAGCTGCTCCAGGACGACACGCTCCCCCTCCTCGCGCTCTGCCGGAGCAGGGAACAGGCCCGCGCCCGCTGGCCGGAAGCCGCCGAGTTCACTCCGGCCGGCCCCCACCACCGCTGACCGCGGCGCCGCTATCCCCGCCCGGGCCTCTGGAACACGTACTCCCGCTCCATCGCCCCGCCCGCATCACCCGGCATCGGCACGGTCACCCCACTCGCCCGGAACCCGAACCGCCGGTAGAACGCCTCGGCCCGCGCGTTCTCCTCGTGCACGAACAGCCGTACGCGCTCCACCGCCGGGTCCTCCAGCGACCACGCCCACTCCAGCGCGGTCTGGAACAACGCCTCGGTCAGCCCGCTACCCCGCTGCTCGGCCCGCACGAACACACCCACCAGGTGCCCCTGCTCCTGCTCGACCACCTCACCGAAGTAGTCCGGCACGCCGGCCGCTTCGATCAGCAGCGTCACCGACCCGTTCCACTGCCCGTCAGCCGCCTCCGCTATGAACTGCCGCGCGCCCCGGCCCCCACTCGCCCGCTCCGTCCGCCCCTGCCAGAACTCGTCGGGCTGGGCCTCGGCCTGCTCCGCCGTCTCGAGGAAGGCAATGGCCGCCGCCGGATCCCGCAACGCGAGAAGCCGGAGCTCCTTCGCCTTCTTCCACTCGTCGCCCCGTACGGGACGTATCACGTGTCCGTTCATAACAGCGGATCCAACCACGCCCGTCCGCACCACCGCACCCGTAATTCCGCGGGCCGGTAAACGCTGGTGAACGCAGAAAAGCCCCGCACCGAACCCATGAAGGGCTGGTGCGGGGCTTCCCGCA
>NZ_BMVP01000018.1 GCF_014650775.1 Streptomyces cirratus
CTCCATGCTCACCATCAGGGACATCTTCCCAGGACACGAGCCCTTACGGGACAGCCTTTAGTCGGTTCGCGGAGTGAACCAACTAGGGAATGCGGGGAGCGGAAAGCAGAGGGACTCACCGATGGCCGGGGCGGTGAGTCATTGAGTGCGACTGGGTCAGTGGGACGAGACGAAGCCTGCTGACCGGTCGAGGTAGAACGGTGAGCCCGGGTTCTCGGGCGTCCAGCCGGCGGCGAGAGCGGTGCGGATGCCGTCAGCGACCTGGGCGGGCAGGACTGGGCTGCCTTGTGTTCCCAACCAGTTACTCGGGTGCGGCTGGTTGGTCTTGATCACCAGTATGGTGCCCGGTGTCTCGGCGTGTTCGGCGGCGTAGGTAAGGGGTGAATGGACCAGGCCCTGGTCGTAGGTCGGCCGTCCGCGGAGCCGCCACCGGTAGGTGGTGCCGTCCACGGTGATGAGCCGCGATCCCCTTTTGACGAGTGCCATGTCCACTTCCTTCCGCATGTGACAGTAGTGAACGACAGCTGGTCGTGTCGCGCCGATTCCCTCTCGGACGGTCTCAGCTTCTCCGCATCGGAACCCCCGGCAGGCTGCGCCGACATCGGCTCCCCCGACGGACGTCACACCATCGCCAGGGCCTAACTCGGACACGATGGCCAGGGCGCCGGACGGCGGAACGCTGTCTGGTCGGTGTGACTGAGCGCGCTACCTGGCCCGGGCGGACACCTTCGATGCCCAGAACCGGCCCGACGGACCCGAGCACAGCCGCCCACCGGCCGGGCCGCCGGATCAAGGTCTGTGGCTGCTGAACCTCACATCCCGCGCTGCTGCGCGCCCAGAACACCGCCGCCGCCTTCACCGTCGGCATTCAATGGGCCACCACAGCCGCGGCAGAGTCGCGGCCGGCGATCGTCGTCCGTGACCACGATCAGCCTCAGCCACGGCGCTCCAGCTCAGCCCACGGGACCATCACAGGGGCCCGGTCAAGGCAGCCGAAATCCGGTGGAGCCCACCTGCGTGACGTGGAATGCTCTTCGGCGACTGCTGACTGATGAGAAGGCTGAAACCGTGTACGTACCGTCATCTGCACGAGCTCTCGACGATGACGAGCGTGAGCTCGTGGAGCTGGCACGCCGCACCATAGACGCGCACACCGACGCCGGGCCCGACGAAGACGGGATCCACACCATGGGTGCCGCGGTCATGGCCGCCGACTACCGGATGTTCGCCGGCGTGAACCTCTACCACTTCACCGGCGGCCCCTGCGCCGAACTCGTGGCTTTGGGAGCCGCACGAGCCCAGGGCGCCCGTCAGATGCGCTGCATCGTTGCCGTCGGAAACCACGGGCGGGGGGTCGTCGGCCCGTGCGGGCGTGACCGGCAGGTCTTCGTGGACTACTACCCCACCATGCGCGTCATCGTGCCCACGCCCGCGGGGCCCAGATCCGTTCTCGCCGCCGACCTGCTGCCGCTGACTCAGCGATGGACCCCGGAAGGCATGACCGGTCTCGACCCATCGCTCTACCAAGACCCCGAGACGGCCGGCCCCCCGGTCATCCGGTTCAACCCCCGCTATCTCGAAGCCGTCCGCTCCGGCGCCAAGACCAAGACCATCCGCTTCCGGGACCCGGCCCAGCTCGGGCCGGCACGGCTGGTGTTCGAGAGCGACCCCGAAGTCGTCGTGCCGGCAGACGTGACGGACATCAGGCACTGCCTGGTCGGCGACCTCACCAACCAGGACGCCCAAGCCGAGGGGCTGACGACCGCAACCGAACTCCGGGAAAGCCTCAAGGCCCACTACCCGGATCTGGTGGGAACCGACGAGGTCGACGTAGTCACCTTCCAGATCAACGACGGGACAGGCGCCGCCTGAGAAAGCGCAGCAGATGGGAGCGGGCCGCCACAGGCCGAGGCGTCGCCAAGCCGTGTCCGCCGCCGTGCCAGTCCGGGAACAGCACCGAGTCCCCCAGGGCTCGGGGGCCGGCCCGGTGGCTGATCGTCGGGGTGCGGTAGCTTCCGCTGCGCTTGCTGCTCGACGTGCTGTCCTCGCACCGAGACTCGACCGAGAAATCCCGCTCGGTCATCGCCGGGTAGGTAATCGGGCCCTCCCGTCGCACCTCGGCACAGGTGTAGAGCGTGCCCCGGACCGCGCCGCGCACGTTCTCACCGTGACGTCCCAGTTGTCCGCCCAGGGGCCGCTGTATCCGGCGTCGTCAATGGTCTTGGTGATGCTCGCGCACTTGTAGGCGGGTGTTGCCGCGACCTCTCGGTGAGGCTGTCTGCGCCCACGGGGCAGTCGGTGACGTGTCGCAGTGAAGGCGCCGCCTATGTGTGCATGAGCCTGCACCCTGGATACGCCGCGAGACCTTCGAGGCCGGGGCTACCTGGGCAGGGGGTCGGTGCGGGCCCGCCGGCCGTTTACTGCTGTTGCGGGGCGCTCAGCAGCGCTGCTGGCAGATAGCCGGATCGGGTGCCCAGCTGCCAGCCCGTGCGCGAGGCAGGCGAGGGCCGCCAGGGTGACGACTCCCAGCGGCAGCAGGCCCCGGGCAGCCGGGTCGGGGCCGACGCTCTCGCGGTGCGCCACGAGTCGTTCCCGAAGGGCTCGCTCGAACTCGGTCTGGTCGTCGTCGAGAAGGACGCGCAACAGCCGCTGGTCCGACGTCAGCGTCTCCGCTCTGTCGAGTTGCTCGGCAGTACGCGCCCGCTCTGTGGTGTCCGGCTTGGCCAGCGGCACCGGGCCGGGGCGTTCGCCATAGGGCCCTGGATGACGCTCAGGTAGCCGCACAACGCGTCCGTCTCCGCGAGGTCGGCCGACTCGGACACCGACGCCCTCTGCGAGTGAGTCCTCGGCGCAGCGGCACGCCGCCGTACCGCATCGTGTGTCACCGGCCGGATGCTCGGCCCTGCATGCCCGTCAGGGCTTGCTCGATCCGCTGTTCTGCGACTGCGTGACGCGTCACTTCCTTGATCGTCATGCCCGTCACCCTCGCAGTGGCCACCGACAGCGCGATCCCACGCGCCTCCCCGGCCCCGTGCTGAGCCGACGGGACACGTCGTCATCCATACAGGCCAGCGCAGGTCAATGACCTGCCCCCCTCTGCCCCTCTGACCACCGCATCCGTCCAACCGCGGCGACGAGTCCGGAAGGGTCGACGTCGACGGCGCTTGACGAGCACCGTGATGCCGAGGACCAGGGCCACGACGGCGCCGAGTGCCGCCCACTGCCAAGGAACGCCCGCTTCCGCAGCCGCAGCTTTCCGAGCGAGCTACAAGACACGGCCGTTCCGGCGGCCGCCTTCCGGCCGCGCCGGCCAACGGCCGACACCGACACGCGCATGCCTGGCATTCGGCGAGGACGCCGCATTCGGGCCAGTGACCTGAGTCAGAGATTCGGTGGCAGAAGGCAGTGACGTTGTCGAGGATCTCGTCAGCTGTTTTCGTCCGGATTCGCTGTCCTGGGACAGCACGTGTCCCGTGCCACCAGAGTGTGAGCACGTGTGTCCCGTCTCACCCGATCTGGACCCAGTCTCACGTGATCTGGTCCGATTCGCTCGGCGTCTCAGGTGATCGGGTCCGTCGTACGGAGCGTGCCGCGCCGAGACTGGCTCCGCCCAGGCGGCCGCGTTGTCGTCAGCGGGCGAACTTCTCGATGGCCAGCGGTGTGACAGGGGTGAAGAAGTTGACGAGGTTGCCGTCGGGGTCACGGAGCAGGAGCGACCGGTTGCCCCAGGGCATCGTGGTGGGTTCAGTCACGAAGTCAGCGACGAAGTCGACCAGGTTCCGGTATACCCCGTCCACGTCGGAGACGAGGAATTCGATGATCACGGTGCTGTTGTCGGCCGGACGGGCGCAGCCGGGCGCGAACAGTGCCACGGTGCGGGTGCTGCCGATCGCGAGCGTTGCGCTGGGCGTCCGGAGTTCGGCGAAGTCCTCGGTGGACCAGTCCGCCCGCACTCCGGTGGCTCGCTCGTAGAAGTCCACGAGGCGCGTGATGTCCCCTGTGATGATCCGGATCGAAATGAAGTCCATGGTGCTCTCCTCAGCTGGGTGAAGCTGTTGCACCTCGGACGCTAGAACAAATAGTGGACAGAATCGGTCCAGTATCAAGGCTAGGCTTGTGGACATGGCTCGACCTACCAGTCGCGTGCTCACTCTCCTGGAACTCCTGCAGTCGGGCGGCATCAGAACGGTGGCGGAACTCGCCGACCGGCTCGGCGTCGACGGGCGCACCGTGCGGCGGTACGTGGACCACCTGGTCGACCTCGACATCCCCGTCGAGGCGGTCCGTGGCCGCTATGGCGGATACCGGCTCGCCCCCGGGTACCGCTTGCCTCCGCTCATGCTCAATGACGACGAGGCGCTCGCCGTGCTGCTCGGACTCGTCGCCGGCCGCAGGACGGGGTTGCTGACGGCGACTGAAACCGCGGGCGAGACGGCAGCGGCCAAGATCCGCCGGGCACTGCCCGAGCGTCTCGCCCGTCGGCTCGACACCGTGATGGAATCCCTCGCCTTCACGGCTGCACCCGGCGAGTTCGCCGCCCCGGATACGGGGGTCCTGCTCGCCATCTCCGATGCGGTACGGCATCGCCGCCCGATCTCGATCAGGTACACCGCCCAAGACGGCCGACGCAGCGAACGCACGCTGCACCCGTACGGGATCGTCACCCATGAGGGCCGGTGGTACGTCACGGGCACCGATCCCGAGGTCGGCCAGGACCGGACTTTCCGGCTCGATCGCATCGCGGACGCGAGGACCCTGCCAGGCTCATTCGAGCCACCCGCCGGACTCGATCCGGCAGACCGCGTCCTGTCAGGGCTCGCCCAGGCCGCCTACCGACATGAAGTGACGCTGCGGATCCACGGGACGGTCGAACAGATCCGCGCCCGACTTCCCGCCAGCGTCGCGAGCGTGACGGAGGCCGCCCCGGCGGAAGACACAGATCCGCACGCCGAGCGTTGGCTCCACGTCGAATTGAGAGCAGAGCGGCTCGACTGGTTGCCTCCCGTACTCGCCTCGCTCGACCGGCCGTTCGTCATCGAGCGACCGAACGAACTCCGAGACCTTGTCATCGCGCTCGCCGACCGGCTCACAGCCTCTGCCTGCCAAGCCTGACATCGCTGCCTCCTGCGAAAATCGCAGCCGCGGATCCGCAAGCACCCTGCCCTCGGGCCTGCACGCGTCGGGCGCCGACCAGGGACGGACCAGATCAACTGAGACAACACCCGACGTCCAGGCTTCCGGGACCAGATCGCTTGAGACTCTCAGCAGTCCGGCGTCTCAATTGATCTGGTCGCCGCAGCTCACGACCCTGGATCCGGACCAGCCGAGGGGCCTGCCGCGGAGACAACCGACGAGTTGTGCCCTCGCCAGACCGCTGAGGAATCCGGGGCAGACAACGAGCCCCCCGGGCCCTGGACGTGTGACCGGAAGCCGATCCACCCGTAAGGGGGCATGGCCATGGGCGGGCTACCGGCCGTATGTCCGGGCGCGGCAGGGGGCCTATGTCGGCGTGTCGGCCCGGGCGTGGGGACGCGTGCCGTTGGCCCGGCCCCGGGCCGCTCCGGGCGGCGAGAGCGTCGGCGACGAGGCCGGTGGTGAACGCGTACACCGCTTTTACCCCCGCCGGCGGAGGCGGCTGCCGAAAGCGCGGTCCTGGCTGGTCGACTGCGACCTCGTCAACAACGCCCTGCGCCACGCCGACGGCACCTGGAGGTCGCGACGGCGCGAGCCCTCGGCGCCACCCAGGGCACGTGCCGGGGTGCCGCGTCCCGTGCGATCGGTGAGGTGTCGCCGCCGCTCTGGTCACTGGCTGGGTCAGGCCGTGGGAGGACGGCCACCGATGACCTTTCCGCCGAGATCGCCTTCCCGCGTATGGATGGCGAGCCTTGGCGATCGACCGCCGTTACGGGGACGTCGTCGACTGCTGGGGAGTGGGGACAGCGCGGGGCTGTGTCTCATTCTCGAAGCCTTTCGCACCAGGACCATCGTTCTCAATCCTTGCGGTAGGCCCTCGGTGTACCTCGCTCGGGCAAAGACCGGGAAGGCAGTCGGTCCTTGAAGCCAGGGGCTTCTCCCGTTCCATGGTGCCCGCGGACAAAGAGGGGATGAAGCGTTCGGATTTCGGCAGGAAGAGATCGGCTTCCCAGGTCCCCGTCTGTCTGTCCACATCCGCGTAGGCGAAAGCGTATCGGCCTGAGGTAGACGTCCGTTTAGTCGCGACAACGACGACAGTATGGTCCTGCGCCAGATTGACCACATTCCCCTTGACCGAGATGAGAAGACCGCTGCCAGGGGAGGCGGGATCAGGCCGCGGTGCTGAGATCGAGGTGATGCCTACCACGGTCGCTTGAGTCGGGTTCGGCGGTACCAGAAGCACCTGTTCTGACCGATTGGGTCGGCCGCCTCCGTCGCTCTGGCCGGAGAGGACTGCCGCGACGATGGCGGCGGCAGCAGCGATCAGCGCGGCCAAAAGTGTCTGCCAGCGATACGCCCCAGACATCCATCGAGTCACACGGCTGCGGGTGCCTGCTTCAGCATCGCGGTCATGACTCCGGTCCCGAGCGGACTCTTCTTGCCCGCCGCTTGGGTTCTCGTCTGGTGGCTCTGATGGCAGTGGGGGCACTTCATGACTATCCCGTATGAATGCGCCAAACACACCTACACCCAAGAGGGCGTTTAGTGGATTTATGTGAGCTTTTGCGTGGGTATGGTCTTGTGGTTGTTCGGGGCTCATGGGGCTGGTGTCGTGTCGTTCATGATGCGGAAGTGGCCGCAAGGCGGCCGTCTTGGCCTGCCCGCTCCTGTTTTGCCCCAAGGCGCCGGGTTTCGCGCCGTGCGCTGCAGGCGCCGGTCCGCACGCCCGGGCCGGCTGGGTAGTCCGGCATCATGCCTGAACGCCGCCGATACCCGAGCGATCTGTCCGATGCCAGGTGGGAGCTTGTCGAATCGGTCCTGACCGCGTGGCGGTCGCGGCCTGGACATCGGCCGGCCACCCGACACGACCTGCGGAGCCTGCTGGACGCGGTCCTCTACGTGAACTGGACATGGCTCCCGTGGCGGTGTCTGCCGCACGACTACCTATTGGTTACGTGGAATCAGCACCGCTGGATACGAGCTTGGCGCTCACACCGGCCGCGACCTGGCTCCGTGGCCGGCCGAGATCGCGGACCGCAACGACGCCCACTTTTTCGCCAGCCTCGACCCGGCGCAGCGGCACCAGCTGGAGGAGTGGATACGCCGCCTGCTGGGCGAAGCCCACCCACAGCCCACGAGCCCACCGATGACCCCGACTGGTGGCTGATGACCACCCCGCACGGCCCCGCCAGGCTCCGCATCCGCGGCAACGCCGAACTCGGCATCCTCGACCACGACCACGACCACGACCACGACCACGACTACGTCGAGGATCAGGCGTCCTGGCAGGTCCCCGCCCGCGTCGTCGCCAACGGTACAGGCGCCGAATTCGTGATCAGCTTCGAGCTCGACACCCTCAAGCGCACCCTCGAAACCGGTGCCTGAGGCTTCGACCGTGGCTTGGGAGGCGTGGATCCAGCCCCGGACTTCGCACATGGGGCTTTTAGCCCGTCTGTTGTCTGCCCGACACTCCACGGCAGGCGGGCGGCGCGCTTCGGATCCGCCGGGGCCTGGTTGGTCGCCGGGGCCGGCCGAGCCGGACCGAACGCATGCCCGGCCCACCCGCCGGGCCCGGTGCGCGCGCCCCGGCCGCACGGACGTCCGCGCCGCCACTCCCGAGGCCATTGGGGTTCCGTGCAGGGCGCGCCTCGCGCAGCGTCGGACGATCGGCGCCGCGGCTTCGCTACGTTGGCGCATCATCCCCCGCTCCGGAAGAAGATCCGATGCGCCAGCCTGCCCCGGCCGGAATGTGTCGACGCGTCGCGTGGTTGACGACACTCCTGGCCGCCTTCGTGTTGTCCCTGGGCGTATCGCCCGCCCACGGGCATCCGGCCACCGACGACCCCCTGCCGAAACGTACGCACCAGCGGGCCGACGGGCCGTCCCACCACCCGGAACGGCACTGGCGCAAATCCCCGCACCTCCATGAGCAGGCGCGCACCGGCCACTGGGGCGGCGACAGCGGCGCCGGCCTGCCCATCGGCACGCGCCGCACCTGGCCGACCATCGACTGGGACTTCCAGGTCGTATTGCAGGAGTTCGAGCTGCGCGAGGTCGCTCCGCACATCGAGCTCTGGGTGCGGACCGGTGACATGCGGGTCGACACCAGCGACTGCAGCAGCTCGAACGCCGACGACCTCGTCGTCCCCGACCAGCAGCTGCGCTACATCGCCGAGCAGTTCGAGCGCGTCATCCGCTCGCGCGAGGGCCGGGTGTTCGGCTTCGCGACTCCGCGCGACGGGAGCAAGGCCAAGCCGGAACTGCTGGACCCGAGCATTCCGGCGGATGCCTGGCGGGGCAAGGGCGACCGGGTCGTCGCACTCGTCGACAACATCCCCAGCGGCGGGCAGTTCCTCGGGGACACCATCGACGCGGTCGACCGCAACTTCCTCATCGTCCAGGCAGCCGGGTGGAAGACCATGGTCGGTCCGAAGCCGAAGTCTCTCGGACCGGACCTGTGCCGCGTCTGGGAGGGCTTCCCGATGCCGAACTACATCGAGGGCCTCCTGGCCCACGAGTACAACCACGTGCTCTGGCACAGCAGGGCCGCGGACGTCACCGCCCCTGCCTGGATCACCGAGGGCACGGCCGAATGGGCCAGGTGGCTGGTCGGCTACGACGACCGTACCCAGGACGCCCTGAAGAACCTGAAGATCGCCTGCTTCCAAGGCCGCCAGGACGCCGCGATGCCGCCCGGCTACACGGACCCGTACGGCGACCGGAACGGAGGCCCCGAGAACTCCCTGACCGTGTGGCCCGATCCCGGCCAGAGCGTCCTCTGCGACTACGGCGGCGCCGAGACCATGATCCACACGCTCGACGAGCGTTACGGACACGGCTTCGTGAAAGACCTGCTGTTCGCGGGCGGCGGCTCCGGCTTCGACCGGCTCTCGAAAACCCTGGCGCGCCACCATGCCAAGGAATCGGCCTTCGAGATCCTGAAGGACTGGTCCGCGACGGCGGCTCTCGACGGCCTCCTGGACGACGGCGCCAAGTTCACCAGCCCCGAGGACCCCGCCCGCTTCCGGGCGAAGGCACTGCACTCGACGGTCAACCTCGACACTCCCTTCGCCTACGCCCGTCCGGGCGCCCCCTCCAACGGCGCCGACTTCGTCCGCCTGCGGGACGGCGCCGACGCCTACCTCAAGGCACGTGACCTGCGCTCCGTGCGGTTCGACTCGCCGGCGGTCTACCCGACGCGGCCGGTCGAGTGGAGCGTCGATCCGGACGGCCACGGTCCCGGCGACCCCGCCCTCTCCTCGGGCCCGCTGGGCGCAGACGTCAGCTTCGACCGCAGCATCGTCCGGTCCGTCACGGTCGACCCTGCCGACCCGACGCTGTCCTTCGACGCCCGCTGGGACATCGAGCCCGGGTACGACCTCGCCGTCGTCCAGGTGTCCACCGACGGGGGCGCCACCTTCACCTCCCGCCAGAGCGCGGGGATGGTCACCGCGCTCCCGAACGCGGTCGGCAACATCTCCTCGCAGGTACCCGGGTTCAACGGCGACTCCGGCGGCTGGACGCATCAGACGATCGACCTCTCGGACCTCGCGGGCCGGACGGTGCTGGTGGCCTTCCGCTATCTGACCGACAGCTCCCTGACCTTCCCGGGCCTGTGGATCGACAACGTCAAGGCCGGCGCCACGCTCGTCTCCGACGGCTCGACCCTGACCGGCTGGCAGACCGTCAGCGCCTACCAGATCAAGAAGATTCCGGGGATCAGCCTGCGGCTCGCCGCCTTCACCGCGGACCACAAGCAGGTCTGGACGGCCGAGGTGCCGCTCGACGGCGACCGTCACGCTGCACTGGGCCCGGACCAGCTGAGGCGACTGCTGGGGACCAGGGCCGAGACGGTCTTCGCCATCGTCGACCACTACGAGCCCACCGAGACGGTCCTCGCCCCCGCGCCTTACCGGCTCACCGTCAACGGGGTGCTCCAGCCGGGCGGCTGAGGCCCGGCAGCAGAACACGCCGGAGGGGGTGCACCCCGGAAACGGGGTGCACCTCCTCCGCTCATGACCGGGGCTACGCTCCGCGCAGCACCGCGCCCGTCCGCTCACCGGCGAGGGGGACCACCGCGTCGCGCGCGGCCGTGGACTCCTCCGCCGTCAGCGTGCGGTCCACCGCCCGGAAGCGCAGCGCGTAGGCCAGGGTCTTTCCCTCTCCCACTTGCACGCCCTCGAAGACGTCGAACAGCCGCAGCGACTCCAGCAGTTCGCCCGCGCCCTTGCGCGGCGCGGCCTCGACCGCGGCGGCCGGAACCGACGCTCGACGATCAGCGCCACGTCCTGGGTCGCCACCGGGAGGAGGAGATCCGGGGCGCCTGGAGGGCCTCGCCGCCGGCCGCCGACAGGCGGTCCAGGTCGAGCTCCATCGCGCTGGTGCGGGCCGGCAGGCCCATCGCCTTGACGACGCGCGGGTGCAGTTCTCCGGCGTGGCCGATGACCGTCTCCACCCCGTCCGGGGTGACGAGCAGCCCGGCGCAGCGGCCCGGGTGCCAGGGGCCGTACTGGCCCTGGCGCACGACCAGCTCGGCACGGTCCTCGACGGCCAGCGAGCGCGCCGCCTGGATGGCGTCGGCCCAGTCGGCCGGGTGGCCCTTGCCTTACCAGACGGCCCACGCACACGTGGCTGGTCCTGACACCCGACACCACACCACCGCTCGCGGCGGGCAGCGGCAGCACCAGGTCGCGCGCACCATCGCCGCTCTGGAGACGGCCCTGGCCCAGGAGCAGAGCCGCATTCCGCCGCCGCCTCCGCCTCCGGAAAGGCGAAGCCATCCGGACCCCCGGCGGCCCACAAGCGCTTCGCGCCCACGTCGGCGCGTGTCAAATGGGCAAGGGCAAGCCCATCGGCCGCGACCAAGTCCACAGCATCAACGCCGACGGCTTGGAACTCTGCCCTTACTGCGGTCCCGACACCGCCCTGGGCGTGCTCGGCTGACCGACACAGTCACCGCCGACACTGCCGCGGGCAGCTCGGTGGGCACGCCTCGTCGACCGGCCAGCCGCTGGAGGTCAGGGGGAGGCACGTGCGGATCATCGGCCGTCGAGGGGGTGGCCGCTTGGAGATCAACGGTTGCGCGGCAGGAAGCCGAGCCAGCCGTTTGCCCGGCGCTCGCACTCCAAGGCCGCCTGTTCCCCCGCGGCTCGCGGGCCTGGCGGGCAGCCTGGTCGGCGCGGGGATTGGCAGATGCCACACAGCCCGCCCGGAGCGGCTGCCGTGCTCCAATCGTCGCCGGGCGGGTAGACGGTGCGCCGGCACCCGGGACACGGCCAAGCCGCGGCCTCCCGGCGCCGGGGCTGCTCCTGCCGCTCGGCCGGCCGAGGAACGACCACCCACACCGCCGGCCCGCCGACCGGCCGGTTCCTCGCATTCGCACACGGCCGCTCGGCCGTGGAGGGCCACCCAGGCGGACTATTCCTCTCGGGGCAGAGATCGGCTTCGATGGCGGCACCTTCGAAGGGGGACCGATGACACTCGACGTCTGGACCAACTACGTACTCATTCGCCTGAAGGCCCTGCTCGCAATCTTTCCTCCGCTGATCGAGGAACAGCGCGCACGCAACATCGTCCCGGACGCGATAGACGGAACACTGGAGTGGACGCTCCCGTGGGGCATGGACGACGGGCTCGGACACGTCCGGCTCACCCTGATCCGCGAGCCGTCGGGCTGGGGCGTTCCGAAGCGTGTGCGCGTGGTCGTGGCCGCGAAGGCGGCGGCCTTCTCCTCCAGGGTCAACGAGGAAGTGGCCCTCCCCCGCTACGACCCCACAGCGCCCCCCGCGCCGCCGGCCGGCAAGACGCAGGAACCGTGGCGCGTCAGCACCGGCATGGCCCAGTGCCTGCTCGAACACGTCGGCGGCGACCTTGACTCGCTCCGGTACGAAGCGGACGGTTCCCGGAGTTTCACCGTTGTGGTCGCGGACTGACATTGATGATGTCCGGGGCGTGGTCGCGGAGGACGCCCGGTTCGGCCGCCCGTAGGTGACCACCTTGACGTACGCCCGCGATGAGCAGGATCACGACGTGAAGCCGGACCCCGGCCGAGAGCGTCCACCGCGGTCACCAGGGCCATGAAGGACACAGCGGCAGTGATCTCCACGTAGAACACATCGCCGACGAGGATGCGGTTGAAAGTGAACTCTCATTGAGGCGACGGCCGTTCGTCTCGTTGGCGGAGTATGTGGCGGGCGCGGGCCGCCGCACCGGAGACGCCTATTCACGCGGCGGTCACTTGGCGGTCCACTCCCAGGAGGCGCCCTTCATGTAGTCCTCGTCGGTGCCCCAGGCGAGCCGGGCGGGCGGGTTCGACGCATCGCCGGCAAAGACCGTGCAGAGGGTGCGGCTCTCGCCCATGTCCCAACGCAGGTAGATCGGTGGGACGGGGCACCCGCCGTCGACATATCCGGTGTGGACGGTCGGCCGCTCCGCGACCTTGACACCGTTCATGTCCAGGGCCGCGGCGTAGGCTCCGAGATCGACGTTGGCGGCGTGCGGCTTGCCATCCTTGAGCGTGTACGTGAAGTACACGAAGTACGGGGTGCTGCCGGCCGGTTCGCCCGCCATGCGCTTGTCCCAGTGCAGCGACTTCGCCTGCGCGGGGGTGCCCTTGACGATCTTCGTGGCGGTTACCTCGAACTTTCCGCCCATGGTCATCTCCGGCTCGTACAGGTTCGGAGCCGGCTGTCCCAACGCCAATGCGGGGCCCCACGTCGGCTTCGCGGACGGAGTCGCGGACGGGCTCGCCGACGGGGTCTGCCGAGTGGCCCGGCCGTCCGTCAGGCGCTCCTCGGAAGGACCGGACTTCGCGCCACCGCCGTCCTCTCCGCAGGCCGTGAGCGATACTGCGAGGACAGTGGCCAAGACCCCGTACAGGGCCTCAGATCGGCGGTGCATGCGTGTTTCCTTCGGCAGAAGATCCGGAGCCGGGGAACCGAGCGCTGGTGCTGCCGGGTTCCGCGTGGGACGCACGTCTCGCGCGTCGCGTACATGCTAAGCAAGACCGACACGGTGCTCGACGCCGTTCGCCCACGACGGTCCGGATTCCCGGCAGTTCGTCGGCCGGCCTGCCGGACGACCTCGCATCCCGGTAACCGGAACCAGGTCGGGTGGCTGCCGGCCGGCCTCAGGAGCCGGTGGCAGGTCCGGCAGAGGGTGGAGGCGGAAGACCTGGTCGCCGCGGCCGAAGCGCTTGTTGTCGACCACGTGCGGTGGGTGCAACGGGGCCGGGGAGCCATCCGTCGGCGGACCGCTCGACCGCTCGGTGCTCGTCGCCACGTAACGCAGGACGGACCTGACGATGCGACAGCTTGCCCCGCTGTTCGGCGTCTCGAAGTCGGCGGCGGACCGCATCCACGACGCCTGTGCCGGCCTGGTCGCGGAAGCCGAGGTGTACGAGGCGCCGGACCGGCTCCGGTTCACCCTGCGGGCAGCCGGGTGGGGTCCGCCATGATCCGGCGGACCGTCATCTGCGCCGCGCCCAGGACCGGTCCGCGCCGCCCCAAAGCCGACGAACGCAGCGCCTCGGCGGCCCAGGGCCGCACGGTGACCCGTACGGCCAGTTCGGCGCGTACCGACGGCAGTAGCCATTCGGCGAGCTCGGCGTAGGCACCACCCAGGACCAGGCCGTCCGGGTCGATGAGTTCCACTGCGGACGCGAGGGCGAGGCCCAGGGCGTGTCCTGCGCGGTCCAGGGCACGCAGGGTCGGCGCGTGCCCGGCGCCCGCCCGCTCGGCCAGCAGGGCGACCGGGTCGTCGGCGGGCCCGGAGAGGGGCTGCGCGAGACCGGCCTCGCGCAGCACGGCCGCCTCGCCCGCGTACTGCTCAAGGCAACCGCGTGCGCCGCAGGCGCAGGGGGCACCCTCCGGTTGCACGGGGATGTGCCCCAGTTCACCGGCGAAGCCGCGGGCGCCCCGGAAGAGTTGTCCGTCGATGACCAGAGCGGCACCGATTCCGGCCTCGGCGGAGACGTGCACGAACGTCTCCACGGGCTGCTCCGCGTTCCAGTATTCGGCGAGCGCCCCGAGGTTGGCCTCGTTCTCCGGCTCGGGCACGGTGTCAGGGTCGGGCCAGTGGTCGGCGAGGCGGACGGCGTGCCAGCCGAGGTTGGGCGCGCGCTCCACCAGCCCGCGCGGTGCGTTCGCCACCACCCCGGGCACGGCCAGGACCCGGCCCTCGACGCGCAGCCCGAGGGCGGCAGCCTCGGCCTCCGCCTCGGCACCCAGCGCGGAGACTTCCGCCAGCACCTGGCCGGGCGACCGGCCCGCGTTGGCCCGTTCCACCCTGCGCCACACCCGCGGCTCTCCACGCAGGTCCGCCACGCACGCGGTGAGATGCGCGACGCCGATCTCCAGACCGAGGCCCGCGGGGCCCTGACGGCTCACGGCCAGCGCACGTCCGGGGCGCCCGACCCGCCCGCCGGACGTGGTCTCCGCCTCGGTCAGCGCACCGCGGCCGATGAGCTCGTCGACCAAGGAGGAGACGGCGGGCCTGGTCAGGCCGATACGCCCGGCGACGTCCGCGCGGGACAGCGGGCCCTGTGCGGCGACTGCGGCGAGGACCAGCACGAGGTTCCGCCGGCGCATGTCCTGCTGCGAGGCGGGTCCGTCCTCCGGGCGCCACTTCGCTCTCTCGACCGCCCCCACGTGCCGCCCCTCCTACCGGTCCTGCGCCGGGGCGCCCTGCAACGCCCCCGACCGACGCAGGGTATCCGCAATCCGTTCGAGGGTGGCCTCGTCCCTGGTCACCGGCTCCAGCAGCCGGCCTTCCGCGGTCCGCCAGCGACGTGCGACGGCGTCGGCGGGCTCGCCGGTGAGCAGCGCGGCGGCCTGGGCGGCGGCCCCGAGGGCTACCAGTTCCCGCGCGGCGGGCACCTGCACCGCCCGGCCGGAGAGCCGCAGGACGGTCCGTTGCCATGCCTGACCACGGGCACCGCCACCGATCAGCAACAGCGGCACGTCAGGCGCGGGGGCCTCGCCTCCCGCGCGCAGTACGTCGTCCAGAGCGGCGACCAGGGTCTGGACCGCGCCGTCGTAGGCGGCCTGGAGCAGTTGTCCGGGGGTGGTGTCGTGGCGCAGCCCGTGGACCAGTCCGGAGGCGGCCGGCAGGTCCGGCGTGCGCTCGCCGTCCAGGTAGGGCAGGACCACGGCCGTACCGCCGCTTTCGACGTCCTCGCGGCCGCGTCCGAGGAGAGCGGCGAAGCGGTCGACGGCGAAGGTGCAGTTGAGCGTGCAGGCGAGCGGCAGCCAGCCGCCGAGGGCGTCGGCGAAGCCCGCGACGGTACCGCTCGGGTCGGCGGGCCGCGTCCGGCCGACGGCGTAGACGGTGCCGGAGGTCCCGAGGCTGAGCACCGGCTGACCGGGAAGCAGGCCCAGCCCGAGGGCGGCCGCCATGTTGTCGCCGGTCCCCGTGGCCACCGGCGCACCCTGGCGAAGCGGCAGCCCCGGACGGACGACGCCGGCCTGCGCGCCTGGCGGGAGGACCTGCGGCAGTAGTTCCGGGTCGAGACCGATGCGGGAGAGGACGCCGTGGTCGTATCCGTCCGGGCCCCACCAGCCGGTCCCCGACGCGTCCCCGCGGTCGGTCACCGCCGCGCCGCTGAGCCGCTCGGTCAGGAAGTCGTGGGGAAGGCGGACGGCCGCGACGCGGCCGGCGGCGGCGGGGTCGACGGCCCGCAGCCAGGCCCATTTGGCGGCCGTGAAGGCGGCCGTCGGCACGCTCCCGGTACGGCGGGCGATCTCCGCCACTCCGATCGCGGCCCGCAGCTCGGCAGCCTGCGGAGCGGCTCGGACGTCGTTCCACAGCAGCGCCGGGCGTACCGGCGCTCCCGCCGCGTCCAGGGTGACCAGTCCGTGCTGCTGGCCGGCGATCGAGACGGCGGCCGCACGGTCCGCCCAGCCGGTCCCGGCCCCGGCCTCCCCCAGTGCCCGCCACCACTGCTCGGGGTCGCTCTCTCGGCCGGAACCCTCGCTGACGGTGTGCGCGGCCCGGCCCTGACCGACGACGGCGCCCGTGTCGATGTCGACGGCGAGGGCCTTGGTGGACTGGGTCGAGCTGTCGAACCCGATCACGACACGCTGGGCAGCCATGTGTTTCCTCCGGTGGGGTTCCTTCTGGCGTCTCGGCATACTAATTTGTTGCTTGCCATTACAAACCCCCCGGCATGATCCGGAGCCGCTCCATGACCAGCGACCCGCTCGCTCCCCTTCCCGCGCACAAGTTCACCTTCGGCCTCTGGACCGTCGGCTGGCAGGGGCGGGACCCCTTCGGCGACGCCACCCGGGCCGCCCTCGACCCGGTCGAGAGCGTGCGACGACTGGCGGAGCTCGGCGCGTACGGCGTCACCTTCCACGACGACGACCTGATCCCCTTCGGTACGGGCGAAGCCGGGCGCGAGCTGGCGGTCAAGCGCTTCCGTTCCGCGCTGGACTCGGCGGGGCTGAAGGTGCCGATGGCCACCACCAACCTCTTCACCCACCCCGTCTTCAAGGACGGCGCGTTCACCGCCAATGACCGCGACGTGCGCCGCTACGCCCTGCGCAAAACGATCCGCAACATCGACTTGGCGGCCGAACTCGGCGCGTCGGTCTACGTCGCCTGGGGCGGGCGCGAGGGCTCCGAGTCCGGGGCGGCCAAGGACGTGCGCACGGCTCTCGACAGGTTGAAGGAGTCCTTCGACCTGCTCGGCGAGTACGTCGAACAACAAGGCTACGACCTGCGCTTCGCGATCGAGCCGAAGCCCAACGAGCCGCGCGGCGACATCCTGCTGCCCACCATCGGCCACGCCCTCGCGTTCATCAACGAGCTCGAGCGGCCCGAGCGGGTCGGACTCAACCCGGAGGTCGGCCACGAGCAGATGGCAGGACTGAACTTCCCGCACGGCATCGCTCAAACCCTGTGGCACGGCAAGCTCTTCCACATCGACCTCAACGGCCAGTCCGGGATCAAGTACGACCAGGACCTGCGCTTCGGCGCGGGAGACCTGCGGCAGGCGTTCTGGCTGGTCGACTTGCTGGAGTCGGCCGGCTACGACGGCGCGCGGCACTTCGATTTCAAGCCGCCGCGCACCGAGGACTCCGCCGGCGTCTGGGCCTCGGCGGCCGCCTGCATGCGCAACTATCTGCTGCTGGCCGAGCGTTCCCGTTCCTTCCGCGCCGACCCGGAGGTCCGGGCCGCGCTCGCCGCCTCCCGGCTGCCCGAACTAGCCCGCCCCACGGCCGAGGACGGCCTTGCCGGCCTCCTGGCGGACCGCTCCGCCTTCGAGGAGTTCGACGTCGATGCCGCCGGCGGGCGCGGCATGGCCTTCGAGCAGTTGGACCAACTGGCCCTCGAGCACCTGCTCGGAGCCCGCTGAGGACGGCGCGTCCGCGAGTCGGGGCGTGCGGGGGCGGAACGACCCGGCTCCAGAGCAGGAACGCCGTTCGTCAACGAGCCACGCGTCCTACCCCAGGGTCCGGAGCCGGGCGATGCCGTCAGCGAGGATCCGGCGGCAGAACGCGAGGCGCTCGGCCGCGAAGCCGCGGGGGGCCGCACTCGGACGAGCAGGAGGCCAAGGTAGGGCCGGCTCCGGCCGCCGCGCTCGCCGCCCCCTCCTCGCGGTCGCAGCTCTGCTGAGCGTCCACTTCCAGCGCGGCGTGGCCGGGCACGCGCCGGGCCCGCGGGATCCGGGGAGTCCTGCCGGCCATGGTGGTGGGCTACACGGTGGCCCGGCAGTGGGGGTGGCGTCGGAAAGTCCTCGCTCGCCGGTGACCCGAGCGGTCGCGCTGGGGGCGCCGCTACCCTCCGCCGTGGCGCCGTGCTGGCCGCGCCGGCCGCCAGCCGGTTCGCCGTCATGCTTGCCACCTCCATCGTCAACGCGGCGCTCCCTCAGATCCGCAACGGAGTGGGCCTTTCGGACACCGGAACCCCGTGGGCGGTCAACGCCTACGGCCTGGCGTTCCGGGCGTTGTTACCGGCGGGCGGCCGGGCGGGCCGTCTCGGCGGCGGTGCCGGCCTCGACAGCCCTCCTCGCTCTTCTCCTCACGCGCCGCACCGGCCCACGGACCACCATCGACGCGTCCCGGCCCGCCATCCCAGGCACCGCCCTCAACGACGTCCGGCCCCGGCGCTGAACGGCCGCCAAACCACCGAGCGTCCTCCCCACACGGAACAGCGGCATGACAAGAATGCGCGCGTATCAGACCACCGCCGCGGCCGCCTTGTTGACCACCGCCGCCACCACGGCATTCGCCCAGGCGCAAGAGGGCACCGACCGGCCCTTCACGGGCGGCATCGCCTGGAACGTCTGCGCCGACACCGACTTCAAGGACATGCAGTGCTGGGCGACGAGCGTGCCGGTGCGCTGGTCCCACCCCGACGCGGGCAGACTCACCGGCGCCATGGTCCGCAGACCCCCGACCATGAGGCCGACCGCCGGGGCACCTCGCTGTCCAACCTGCGGGACGGCCCATTCCCGCAGGTTGGACTTGTGCGCGGGCCACCCGCCGACCCGCCAGTCGGACGCTTGGCGGAGTCACTTCCCACCGTTCGGGCCACCGGACTCCGTCGCAGACGGGTACCCGTTCGGCGAGGAGCGCAGCGGCGGCGACCTGGCCGGGTTCGCCGGTGATGTTGCCGCTGGTCGGCCAGGGCCTTCAGGACAACCAGCGGCTCCTGTCCGGACGGGCTGGTCAGCCAGCCGACGGGTACGGTCGGCAGCTCCGTCAGGGGCTGGGGCACAGGGAGCCGGGGGACGCCGTTACGGACGCCTCACGTCTGTTCGGTCGCCGTACTGGCGCCCCAGTCCCGTGCTCGGCCAACGGGTGGGCTCGCCGGAGCGGGCCGGTGCAGGAGCGCAGGCGGGGTGTGGGGGGACCATGGACAGGTGCGAAACGTTCCAGGGCGTGACCAGGGGGCCGAGCCGCCCGAGCCCTCCGGCCCCGCCGAGGGTGTCGAGGGTGTCGAGGGGGCCGATCAGCGGGCGCTCGGCGCGGCCCTGCTCGAAGTCTGCGCGGCCACCGGGGCGTCCATCGGCATGCTCTACCTGCCCGACCCCACCCGGCGCGTCCTGCATCTGGCGATGACCCTCGGCCTGGCCCGAGAGTTCGCGCTGCCCTGGTCCCGGGTCCCCATGGACGATTCCATCCCGGTGGCCGACGCGGTTCGCGACGGGCGGTTCGTCTGGCTGGGCGGCCGGGAGGAGACGGCCCGGCGCTACCCGCGTCTCGGCCTCGTCCTGCCGTACGATTTCGCCCTCGCCGCCGCCCCGCTCGTCCCCGACCCGGTGTCCGGGGCGGAGCCCACCGGGGCCGGTCTCGTACTCCTGTGGCCGGGCTCCCACGCGCCCTACCTGACCGACCGGGAACGCGTCGCCGTGGACTCGGCCTGCGGCCGTCTCGCGAACCACCTGCGCCGGGCCGCCGAAGCCGGGTACCCCGTCCCTCCCCCGGCGCAGCCGGTCATGCTGCAACCGCTTCCCCCTCCCACGCCCGGACCGGCCGAGGCGGCCGCCGCCATGGCCTTCGTCCGCCGGCTCCCCGGAGGCAACTGCGCACTCGATCTGAACGGCACGATCACTTTCATCACCGCCGAGGCGGCCGAGCTGCTGGGCGCACCGGTCTCCCGGCTCCGAGGAGCCCTGCCCTGGGAAGCCCTGCCCTGGATGGACACCCCCGTCATCGAGGACCACTACCGGGCCGCAGCGATCAGCCGAATGCCGCGCAGCTTCACCGCCGCTCCCCCGATCGGCCACTACCTGCGCTTCGACCTCTACCCGGACGACACCGGGATCAGCGTCCGTATCACCCCGCTCACCACCGACGAGCCCGTCCCGCCGCCCGCCGCGCCGACGGCCACTCCCGCGGAGCCCTCGCCCAGCCGGGCCACCGCCCTCTACCAGCTCATGCACCTGGCGGCCGCCCTCACGGAGGCCGTCCACGCCCGCGACGTCGTCGACCAGGCCGCCGACCTGCTCGTCCCCGCGCTCGGCGCCCAGGCCCTGGCCCTTTTGGTGGCCGAGGAGCAGCGTCTGCGCATCGTCGGCTTCCGTGGTTACACAGCCGAGCTCATGGCTCGCTACGACGGCATCCCGCTCGGCGTCCACACAGCCAGCACCCATGGCCTGCGCACGGGCAAGCCGCTGTTCTTCGCGAACGCCGACGAGCTCGCCGCCGCCTTCCCGGCCGTCGTGATCGGAGATGGCATGGCAGCGTGGGCCTTCCTGCCCCTGATCGCCTCCCGCCGGCCCATCGGCACCCTCATCCTGGCCTACGCGCGTCCCCATACGTTCGTCCCCGGTGAACGGGCGGTCCTGACCTCCCTCGCCGGACTCATCGCACAGGCCCTCGACCGCGCCCGCCTCTACGACGCCACCCACCAGCTGGCCCACAGTCTGCAGACCGGCCTGCTGCCGCGCGCCCTGCCCCGCGTCCCGCACCTCGAAGTGGCCGCCAGCTACCTGCCGGCGGCGCACGGGCTCGACATCGGTGGCGACTTCTACGACCTCATCCGGATCGACGACACCACCGCCGCGGCCGCCATCGGCGACGTCCAGGGCCACAACGTGAATGCCGCCGCCCTCATGGGCCAGGTCCGCACGGCCGTCCACGCGGGCGCCGGCGCACCTCCCGAAGAGGTCCTCGCCCGCACCAACCGGCTCCTGACCGACCTCGAACCGGGGCTGTTCACCAGCTGCGTGTACGCCCACATCGACCTCGCCGGCCACACCGTCCGCCTGGCCTCCGCCGGCCATCCGCCCCCGCTGCTGCGCCATGCCGGCGGCCCGGCGAAGACGCTGAACCTGCCGCCCGGCCTGCTCCTCGGCATCGACCCGGACGCCTCCTACACGGCCGTCGAGATCCCGTTCGAGCCCGGCACTCTGCTCACCCTGTACACCGACGGGCTGGTCGAGGTTCCCGGCGAGGACCTGGACGACGGCATCGCGGCCGTAGCCGCCCGCATCACCGCGACTCACGAAGGCCACCCGGTGCGCAGGCTGGCGGACGACCTCATCGGCCAAGCACGCGGCGGCACTGCCCGTACCGACGACATCGCCCTGCTCCTGCTGCGCTTCGCCAGGGAGGGGCGGCACACGTGACGGGCCCGGAAGTCGTCGCTGTCGGCGTCGCGCCCCACCACCGCGCGCCGCTTGACTCTCTCCTCCGGGCCCAACCGGGCGTGTCCGGTCCACACGTCCCTGCTCCGCCTTCGGACTGCTTCAGGAGGAGGACCCGCTTCGCGGACGGGGGCCTCGCGCGCCCGGTCGCCGCCGACGCTCCGCTCGGACCCGAGCAGGCCGCCGCCCCGCTCCGGGTGTACCGGGCCTACTCGGGCAGCACACGCCGTGGTTGCCGCAGATACAGCCGGCACTCAGCCGTGGCAGCGGCCACCTCATGGTCGGCGCGCGACTACTCCCGCACCGCCCTGCTCCATGCCTCCAGCAGTTCCCGCTCGCGCTCGCCGCTGAGACCGGCCCGGCGAGGCCGGTCCAGACCTTGCTCCCGCTCCCAGCGCAGGGTGTCCGCCAGCAGCTCCGCCCGGGGCCGGTGTCGAAGGCCCGCCGCACCGGCCGAGGAACCGTTGCGGGCGCTGAAGCCGACCCAGTCCGGGTCGGCCATCCACATCGCGAGCGATTCCGGGCCCATGAACTGCCCCACCTCCTGCTCGAGCAGCCAGTCGGCGCCGGCCTTCACCACCGGCCCGGTGTGCCCGCCGACCTCCCGGGACAGTGCGACCCACTCACCGAACGGCACGATCGGGCCGACCGCGTCGTACACTCCGGTCGTCCCCTTCTCCGCACAGTCGAGCAACCACGCCGCGAGGTCCCGCGCGTCCACTGCCTGCGTCGCGACATCGGACGATGCGGGTACCAGCAGTGGCGCCAGCGGCTCGCGCGCCGCACGGCCGACCCAGTAGCCGGTGCGGCCGCTGTGGTCACCGGGGCCGCCGATCAGTCCGGCCCTCGCGATGAGGAGCCGATCGCCCACCGCAGCCGCCGAGGCCTCCTCACACGCCACCTTGGCCTCCCCGTACTCCTCACGGTCGACCTCGTCCCCCTTGGCCGCCGGGAGCAGAGACGCCGACTCGTTCGCGTCCACCTGCGCGTGCGAGGCGTACGCGCTGATCGAAGACACGTACGCCCAGTGGGCCGCCCTCGCCCCGAGCGCCGCCAGCGCCCCGCGGACGAAGCCCGGCTGCCACGAGACCTCGACCACGGCGTCCCAGTCCCTGCCCTCCAGGCCTTCGTACGCCGACGGGTCACGCCTGTCCGCGGCGACCAGCACCGCACCCTCGGCCACGGCGCCACTCTCCCCGCGGGCCAGGCAAGTCACCCGATGCCCACGGTCCAGTGCCTGCCGCGAAACCTCGCGGCCGACCCACGCCGTCCCGCCCAACACCAAGATATTCATCGGATCACTCAAACACGGACGACGAGCCTGGGCCCCCTGCTTCGCCCAGGGCATAGTGATCCGCCGGGAAGGCCTACTTGACGCGGTGGGCCGCGCGCGGGCACCTGCACCACGACCAGGCCGGCCACTGCCCGAGCAACCCCACCGGGCCCCGCGCCCGCCGAGGCCGGCCCGTGGCCCGGGCGACCACGACGCACAGCAGCGGGGTTTCGTCGAGCCCACGCAGGACGGGCACGATGGCCTCCGCGCCTGGCATCACGCCCGACCCGAGCCCGCGAGGTCGAGTCCCGCCACCTGCGGCCGCTCCTGGACGGACGCGAGGACACCAGGCGCCGCCAGGACCTGGACGAGCGTGCCCCCGGCGCCCGGCTGAAAGGGCAGGGGCAGGGCAGGGTCGGCGAGGCCGCTCCTGCCCCCCCTGCTCGTGCGTCACACCGGCAGCAACTGCCACTGCCTGCCACGGTGGTCGCCATCCGCCCAGCGCTGCGTGATCACCACTGGCGCGTTGGTCTCGACGCTCAGAAGCAGACCGCTGTTCCGGTTCGCGATCTCGAAGACCCGGGGGTCGTCGGCCACGCCGCCCACCGGGATCAACCGCCACTGCTGATGGTGCGCCTCGTCGCCTTCGTAGGCGCGCTGCGCGAGGACCACCCCGGCCGTCCCCCGGGCTTCGTCGACCTCCAAAACCTTCCCGCTGCGCACGTTCTCCATCGTGTACACCACGCCGCCGCCGTCGCTCGCCCCGGCTACGACCAGCCGCCAGCGCTGCGACTGGCGGGGAGCGGCAAGCGACTGCTGGATCTTGGCCCCGTCCTTGAGCGACTCGCGCGTGACCCCGATCCGCAGCCTGCTTCGGACGCTCGCCCAGGAAACGACCGTGCCTGATTCCGGCAGTCCTGCCATGGCGGCCGCCGCGACCTTCCGGACGCGGTTGTTGACGTAGTCGGCGATGTAGAGGGCGCCAACGCAGTCGACCGCGAGCCCGAACGGGTAGTTCAGCTGGGCGGAGGCGGCGGGGCCGCCGTCACCGCTGAAGCCGTCGGTGCCCGTGCCCGCGACCGTGCTGATCGTGCCGTCCCCGGCGATCCTGCGGACCCGGTGGTTGTTGTGGTCGGAGACGTAGAGGGTGCCGGTGGTGTCGGCCACCACGCCCAGGGGGAAGTCCAGCCGGGCGGAGGCCGCAGGGCCGCCGTCACCGCTGAAGCCGTCGGTGCCCGTGCCCGCGACCGTGCTGATCGTGCCGTCCCCGGTGACCCTGCGGACCCGGTGGTTCTCGGCATCGGTGATGTAGAGGTCGCCGGCGCCGTCCACCGCAACGCCGTACGGGCTGTTCAGCTGAGCGGCGGCGGCAGGCCCCCCGTCGCCGGAGAACCCCGGGGTTCCGGTCCCGGCGACTGTGCGGATCTGCCCGTCCGGTGTGACCTGCCTGACCCGGTGGTTGTCGGTATCGGTGATGTAGAGGTTGCCGGTGCCGTCCACTGCGACCCCGTACGGACAGTTCAACTCGGCGGCAACGGCGAGGCCGCCGTCACCGCTGAACCCGGCAGTGCCCGTGCCGGCGACTGTGCCGATCTGTCCGTCGGCCGTGACCTTGCGGATCCGGTGGTTCTCGGAATCGGCGATGTAGAGGTTCCCGGCACGGTCCACCGCCACCTCACGCGGGCCGTCCAGCCGGGCTGAGAGGGCCGGGCCCCGATCGCCCCCGAACCCGGCGGTGCCGGTCCCTGCCACCGTGCGGATCCTGCCGTCCGTGGTGACCCTCCGGACCCGGTGATTGTTGTAGTCGGAGAAGTAGAGGGTGCCCGTGCTGTCCATCGCGAGGCCGTAGGGACGGTCGAGCCGGGCCGCGACAGCGGGCCCGTCGTCTCCTGAGGCCCCGGCATCTCCGGTACCGGCGACCGTGGTGATCTCGGGGGCGAGGTCTTCACCCTCCGTTGCTGCTGTCTTGGCCTTGCTCATGATCATCCCCTCACCGTGTGCCGGCCGGCCGGGACGGAGGCCCTGCCGGTCGTGTCCGAAGGCCGCAGGAGCGGCAGGCGGCAAGCGCGCCCGCGCGTGGACGTCGTGGCGATCACTCGTCGACCGTGTACTGCAAGGTCGTCTGGGTACCGTTGCGCGTGATGCTCACGGGCACCGCGATTCCGGCTCGCTTACCGGCGAGGACGGCGCTGAGGGATGCCGCCGACGTGACGGGCTGACCGTCGACGGAGGTGATGATGTCCTTGTCCCTGAACCCTGCGGCGGCGGCATTCAGATCGGGGTCGACGAAACGAACCCGGGCGCCTCCTCCCCCGGGGACGCTGCTGACGTACCCGCCGAAGGCCCCGGGAGTGCCCTCAGTGATGTTGACGGTCCAGTCCACCGCCACACCTTCGAAGGTGAGAGTGCCGGTGAACCGGCCACCTGCCATGGGCGCGTCGTCTGCGGCGACAACGTCGACCTTCCAGGGCCGGCTCCACACCCAGTTGTTGCTCTGCATCGAGAAGCCGGCGGACGAGCCGTCGGGGGCGATGGACACGGGGCAGCTCATGCCGCTGCACCAGGGGTCCACCCGGACAATGCGCGTGTACTGCGGAGCCTGGATCTGCACGTGCCCCGGACTGGAGCGGACCCGCCCGTCCGGCGGGAACTCGACCGTCCTGGCCGGCCCCGGGGCATCGAGATCGGGGACAGACGACGGAGGCGTGGGCGCACGGAGCGCCGTGACCGCACCGGGAGCGGCCGCAGCAGTGGCTCCGGGCGCCAGCCCTCCGAGCAGCAAGCTCGCTCCCAGCGCGAGCACCGTACATGCCGCTGTGGACCTACGCATGGATTCTCCCCAACTTGAAATACGCCGAGTAGTTGGTCGATTGCACACGACATGGACGCATCCGTAGTCGGACGGACATCCTCTGAGTGCGCCACGGTCGTGCAGTTCGACAGCGATACCCCGAGCAGGGGCGCGCGCTGTGTCTCACCCCCAGGGGCGAGAGTCCTCGGCCCGTGTACGGGCAGCGAGACGTTCTGGGTGACCGGACCGGTGCCGTAGCACTGGGCCGGCCGGGGTGGCCGGGTTCCGCGGCGGGGGCCGCATCCATGCGCCGTACACAAGACGGCAACCTGGTGACTCGTTGTCGAGATGCCGCTGTCGGTGTTTCAACTCAGGGCCTATCGGGTTCGGAAGCGGCGGTAGAGGTTGCGGGCCACGTACACGCCCGGTCCTCCGAAGCCGACGATGTCGAGCCGGCCGTCGCCGGTGATGTCCGCGAGGAAGCGGGGGTGGTGACCGACCCGCCAGGCGCCGGCATCGTCGTTGTACCCGAAGCCGGGGCAGACCAGCTGTGCCTGCTCGAACCTGCCGTCGCCGAGGCTGTGCGACACCCAGACGCCCTCATTGCCGAAGCCGACGATGTCGGGGTTTCCGTCACCGGTGACGTCGGCGAGAAAGCGCAGGTGCTTCCTCGCGTCCCACCCCTGAGCGGTCCCGAAGTCGTTCAGGACGAGCTTCGAGGGCTCGAAGGTGCCGTCGTCGAGGCCGCGCGCGACGACGACGCCGTGGGGGCCGAAGCCGACGATGTCCGTCGCCCCGTCGCCGGTGGTCCTCAGCAGGAACCGGGGGTGCTCCTCCGCCGACGTCCACCCCTGGTCGGTCCCGAAGTCGTCGAGGACGTACAGGGGTTCGGCGAACTTTCCGTCCTCGTCCTGGAGGGAGACCCAGACGCCGTCGTCGTGGCAGCCGACGATGTCGAGCCGGCCGTCGCCGGTGGTGTCGGCCAGGAAGCGGGGATGCTTGTCCGCCAGCCACCCGCCGGCCTTCTCGTCGTGGCCGAACGCACGGAGAGCGGGCTCGTCGGGCAATGGCGCGAACTTTCCGTACTCGTCCTGGAGGGAGACCCAGACGCCGTCGTCGTGGCAGCCGACGATGTCGAGCCGGCCGTCGCCGGTGGTGTCGGCCAGAAAGCGGGGATGCTTGTCCGCCAGCCACCCGCCGGCCTGATCGCCGTGGCCGAACGCCTTGAGGGCCGGCCCGCCGCCCGCGGGCGCGAAGGTCCCGTCCTCCTCCTGGGCGGACACCCGCACACCGTCGGCTGCCAGCACCACGATGCCGGGCCTGCCTTCGCCCGTGATGTCGGCCAGGGTCCACAGGTCCGCAGCACTCGGGGAGGGCGCGGGCGGGTGCAGGACGCGTTCCTCGTCCTCGAACGTGCCGTTGCCTCGCGCGGCCGCTGTCACGGCCCCCTTGGCCGGCTTGAGCGCGACGATGTCCGCCGGCGCCTTTCCGGCGGTTTCGGCGAGGAACCGCGCGCCGAGCCCGGCCCACGAGCCCGGCTGTGCGCCGGGGCGGGGCGCGGCCCCTTCGCTCTTCCAGCCGCCGGCGTCCTGGTCGGTTCCGAACCGGTCGAGGACCAGCAGCAGATCGCTGAACGAAGGTGTCGCGTCGGATGCGGGCCGCAGCGCCGCCGAGGGGGCCAGCCGCCAGGACTGCCGTCCGTTCCAGTGCCCAAGCCGCGCCCACCGCAGCACCGGGTCGCTGACGCGCTCGGGCTCGGCCGGCACGAGACGCCACCGCTGACTCTCCGCGTCCTCGTCGTACGCGCGCACGACGACCGGGGTGCCGCTCTCACCGGAAGCATCGCGGTCGAGGTCGAGGACGGTGTCGTCAGCCGCGCTCTCGATGAAGTAGAGGGCGGCTTCGCCCTCGACGGGGACGAGGCGCCACTGCTGGGTCTTCTTGCCGTCGGCCGCCTCTTCCTGACGGACGCCGCCGCCTGCGGCGGCGGGCTGCTCAAGGGCCTTCCCGCCGGTCACGTTGCGGATCACGTAGACCCGCTCGTCCTGCGCGGACTGCACGGGAAGGATCCGCCACTGCTCCGGGGCCGGACCGTCCTCGGGGAGCTCACGGACGACGACCGGCCCGCCCTGCCCCGGTGTGGCCCTGCCGTCGAGGATCTCCCCCGTGGCGGCGTTGACGATCTCCAGTTTCAGTTCTTCCGTGGGCACGGGCATCGTGGTGCCTCTTCCAGGCGGTGCGGACGGTGGCTCGGGACGGGTGTCGTACGGCGGTGGCCGCGGATCACGTGAAGACGTGGTGGTACGGGACATTCCACTCGCTGGGCAGGCGCGGGTAGAACGTGTTGATGACCGTCCCGGTGAAGTCCCCGCCCCAGTTGTGAGTGAGGCTCACCTCGCTGTTGGCGGTCACCGCGTGGTCCTTGAAGCCGAGGATGGTGTCGGGGTGGGTGATGGGCACGAAGGTGATGCCGCCCCACGGAGTGACCGTGACGACCCAGAGCTGGGTGTCCTCGGGTGCGCCGTTCTTCCCCCGCCACTTGTCGCCGACCTTGTCGGGCAGGCCGACCTGGACGGTGTCGGCCGTGCTCTGGGGCGCGTCCTGGTGGACGGTGATGCGCCTGCGCTGCGGCTTCGGCATGCCGTCGTCGCCACGTCCGGTGTCGGTTCCGCCCGCGCCGGCGGGCTTGGGCGTCGCCTGGCCGGCGGCGCTCTCGATGAAGTACAGCGGCCGCTGCCCGAAGAAGCCGGCGGGGGTGATGTGCCAGAGGTGGCCCTTGGCCTCCTTGACGGTCTCGTCGAGGGCGGTGGCCAGTTGGACGCCCTTGTCGTGGCTCGCTTCGGCCAGCTCTGCGGGTCGCAGGTAGCCGCCGTTGAAAGCATGGACGAGCATCACCGGACGGTTTTCGACCAGCGCCGCAACGATCGCGTTGTCGTAGCTGTTCACCGCCACCGGGCCGCCGACCACCAAATTGGACATCGCCGTGCGCTCTTGGGTGTACATCGCGGAAACCTCACCTGTCCTGAATGCGGAACACGAAAACTTCGGATGCTCAACGCGACACGCAATGGAGCCGCATCGAAGCGGATCTGACCTTCGAACGGAAGCAGAATGGAGCTGGATGAACGGTCGAAAGCGAAACCACCCCTGCGGTAGCGCCTGGGGTCACGGTACCCATGAGCAAGGTTGACAAGAAGTCATCGATCGAGTGAATGCCGGTGCGGAAAGGTCACTTCACCGGCGTTTCGGAAGTGATTGCCGAAAACCGATCACTCGGTTGAGTGTGACATGCGAAAACGCCTTCCCGCGTGCGGGAGAACGCGATAATTTCGTCCGGCGAACGTGCGTAGTTTTCTTTTTGAATTCACCGAGCGCGGTTCAGCCGAATTAGTTGAGGACGGGTAGATGCCTTCCACCGCATACAGCCTGGTAGAGGCCAGGCGTCAGCCGCTGACGAAGAAGAACCTGCGGGAACTCAACATCGAGCAGATCTGGCAGGCCATTCTGAACCACCCCAACCTGGTCTACGCCGACCCCTCCGGCGTGAAGCACAAGCCGGTCGGGTTCTCCGTGAACAAGTCGAGCTTCGGCACCTTCTCGGGGACCGCGTTCGAGCGGGGCTGGCTCGCCTACATGAACCTCGGGGAGCCGCTGATCGAGGTGCGGGGCGACATCGCCCAGCCCCCGCCCGACACGTTCTCTTCCCGCAGCTACGTCAACCGCAGCGGCGCCGAGATGACCTTTGCCGACTCGGTCGACTTCACCGTCTCCAATGGGGTCACCTGGTCGCTCCAGGGGGACGCCAAACTCACCTTCGGCGGAAGCATCGGTGCCTCGCTCCAGCTACAGCTGCAAAACCAGCTCCGCCTGGACCTGCAGTCGCAGCTCGCGGCGTCGTGCCAGAACGGGACGGCGAACAAGAACGCCAACACGGTGACCAACAAGAACAGCAAGGACAGCGTCGGCGTCGACAACGCCAACACCACCGAGACGTCCGCGAGCAGCTCCGCGACGAACTCCTCGTCGAACACGATGACGAACTCGGTGGGGTTCACCACCTCGGGCAGCGCCACCGGTAACGCGTCTCTCAACGCCCAGTTGGCCTTGGGCATCGCCGCCACGGTCGGCGGCTCCCTGAACACCAGCTGGGCCTCCAAGTCGCAGATCTCCGGCAAGGTGCCGGCGAACTCCCGCGTGCAGACCGTCGTCACCCAGCGGCGCACCCGCAAGCAGTACACCTACGAGATCCCGGTGACCTTCTCCGGGCTGATCGCGGTGCAGTACGCCGTGCCGGTGGCGGTCCTGTCCCCTCCGCAGCCCGGCACCTACCCCGGCCTCAGCCACATGGTCGCCCGCGACGTCAACGACGTCGACCTGACACCCGGCGGCTTCCGAATGAAGGGACTGGCCGAGGTCGTCTCCGCCCTGGACGTCCACCACACCATGTTCGACGTTGAGGCCCTGACCGTCAGCCAGCAGACCCTTTACAAGCAGCCCTGACCACGCGGCACCGCCGCCACGACGAGGACCAGAGGTGACGACCATCGTGTTCGACAACATCTTCAACGCCGCCGGCAAGGGCGCGGGGCTCTTCTCCGTGACCACCGACAGCACGAAGCCGCAGCCAGGTGAGGACGTCGACTTCGAGGACAGCAACGACGGCACGTACGACGACACGAGCGCCAGCCTGTTCAACAACGCGATCCACGGGGCCTCCTCCCGCGCGAAGATCGTGCAGGAGACCTCCCCCGAGGCGCGGGCCGTCCTCGGCTTCCTCGGCTCCTTCATCCAGACCACCCAGGCATCCGCCGGCGCGCAGGCCCAGTACGCCCGGGACCCCGGCTCGGTCACGAACGCAGCCTCCGCCGGCATGAAGGACGCGAGCGCGACGGTGAGGCAGTACGGCGACCTTCAGAAGGACGAGGATCTGGAGAACAGGCCGAAGAAGGCCGACTTCGACAAGCCCCCCAAGACCCCGGAGGCTCCAAAGGCTCCGGAGGCACCCAAGGCGCCCAAGGCAACCGCGGAAAAGCCGTCCCGCTCCGAGTAGGCCGGAGGTGTGCGGGAAGCCCGAACTCCTCCTCGGGGACGGCGAACTGGCCATCGGTGACGGCCGGTCGCAGGGCGCGCCGCACCCATCAAGCGCAAGGCCTCCCAGAACCGCCCCGGCCGCGCCGAAACAACCCGCAGAACGCCGGAGCTGACAACACCACCGCGAAGGCACCGGCATGCACGACGACGGCCGCGCCGGCCTATGTCGTGCCCGGGATCGCCGTCCACGGCCGCGATCCCGGCCCGACCTGGCCCGCGCCCTCAACCTCGCCCACCTCGAGGGCCACCCCGCCCGGCACGACGCCGTCCTGCGGGCAGGGCTCCAACTGACCCACGAGGACCTCGCCCACCACGCCCGGGACGGCGGCACTCCCCCGACTGGCCGCACTCCACCATGGGTCTGAACCGGACGGGCCCGTTCGGCCCGGCCGGAGTATGACCGTACTGTCACAAGATCGGGTCGCGGGAACGAACGGGGAACCTCTTACATCTAGCCAATCAGCGGGCGTCTGCGGGGCCCGCCTGACGGAATCGGCAAGAACCGGCCGGGTTGGCCGGGGGCGAGTGGCAAGGCGGGGCAGGAATGAAGGCGGTAGCGGTGGCGGGCGGTTCCCCGGACACTCCGAAGTCTCCGGAGACGGAAGGGACCGAGCTCCCGGGAACGCAGAACACGCCTCCCGAACCCCCGAGCGACACCCCCCGGCCCACGCCGGACTCCACCACGGGGACGGACCCGGACAAGACGTCCGCTGACGACGCCCGGGACGCCGAGCCCCACGAGGGTCCGCGGGGTGAACCCGTGGCTGAGGCTGACGCGCCCGAGACCGTCCTCGCGGTGGGCGAGCGGGGCGGGACTGCGGCGGAAGTAGAGGCGGACGAAGAGGCGGAAGGCGAGTCGGAGGCCTCCACCGACGCCGAGGCGGAAGCCGGGACCGGACTCGAGGTCGCCACGGAGATCGGGTCCGTCGACGGAGCTCTGGCCGAAGCGGCGGCGAGGTCAGAAGCCGGGACGGAGGCCGGCGAGACCGCGCCCGGGGCTCCGGCGGCACTGCCCGACGCGATTGCCACGTGCGGGGCCGTACCCGGGACTGCGGCCGCGGAGGGGGACGTACCGGCGTCCGGTGCCGAGGCCAACGATGGGGCGGCATCCGCCCGGTCCGCGGCAGCCACCGGCGAACCCGCACCCGGGACCGAGAGGACGGCGGCCTCGGACGGGGATGCACCCGCGTCCAAAACAGCGGTTGGCGGGCCTGCATCCGAGGCCGAGGCCGGGGCCGAGGGCACCAGTGGGAGTGTCTCTGCCCCCCGGGTCGCGGACGCTGACGGGGACGTGACCAAGTCCGACGCGGTAGCCGACGGCGGGGGCACGCCCCAGGCTGAGGTTGGCGGCCGGGACGTACGCCTTGCCGCGCCCGAGCCTGCGGTCGGCGCGGATGGCGTGGATGGCGCGGGCACAGTCGACGAGCAGGACGAGGCGGCCGAGGAGTCCGCAGAGGCAGCCGGTCCGGACGACGACGCGGGCCGGGAAGACCGGCCGGTGCCGTCCTGGGCTCGGGACGACGAGGCCGACGCCGAGCGGACCAGCCAGTTCGTGGCCCTGAAGGACCTCGACGCCCCGACGGAGAAGGCACGTTTGCCGCGCGTCGTACCGCCGAACCCCGCCCCGGGCCGGACCTCGGCCACGCCCACTACCCGGCCCGGGATCCCGGCGCCGGCCCCGGGCCGGACCCCGACCCCGGGCCCGGCCCCGGCAGCGAGCCCGGGGGCCGGCCGGGCTTCGGCTCGGCCCGGGGGGCCCGCCCGTACGCCGGCGGGGACCGCGGAGCCGGCCGCCACGCCCGCCCCGGAGGGCCCCGCGCCGCACCCCGTCGTCGAGCGCACCCGCGAGGTGCCGGTCCCGCCGCGGCCCCCGCTGGATCTGCTGGCCGAGCTCACCAACAACCCGCCTCCGCCCGAGACCCCGCGCCGCACCGTCGTCCGGCGCGTGAAGATCTGGACCCCGATACTCCTGCTCCTCGCCGGCGCCGCCATCGGCGGGCAGTTGCTGCGTCCGCTGCCCGCCCCCCGGGTCGTCGCGGCCGAGCAGACGCACACCCTTGGCGGGCAGTTCTCCGTACCGTGGCCCGCCAAGGGCCAGGGTGCCGTACGCGTGCCCGGCTCCGGCGACATCGGTGCCTTCGGCGAGCAGAAGCCCGTACCCACCGCCAGCGTCGCCAAGGTCATGACGGCCTACGTCATCCTCAAGAACCACCCGCTCCGCAAGACCGAGGCAGGCCCCCAGATCGAGGTCGACGCGAAGGCCGTCACGGACGGCACCTCCGACGACGAATCCCGGATCGAGGGCTTCGTCGCCGGGGCGAAGTTCGGCCAGCAGGACATGCTGAGGATGCTCATGCTCAAGTCGGCCAACAACGTGGCCCGGCTGCTGGCGCGCTGGGACACCGGCACCGACTCCGAGTCGGCGTTCGTCGGGAAGATGAACGCCGCCGCCCGGGAACTCGGCATGCGGAACACCACGTACACCGACCCCAGCGGTCTGGACGCCGGAACCGTCAGCACCGCCGCCGACCAGCTGAAGCTGGCCGAGGCAGTGATGAAGGACGAGGCGTTCCGCGCCGTGGTCGCCCTGCCGAGCGCCGGGATCAAGGGGCTGTCCGAGACGCTCATCAACAACAACACCCTGCTCACGGTCAACGGCCTCAGTGTCCGCGGCATCAAGACCGGGTCGAACACCCCCGCGGGCGGCACGCTGATGTGGGCGGCGTACAAGTCGGTAGGCGACGAGACCCCGCTGATCCTCGGCACGCTCATGGACCAGCACGCGGACGGCCCGGACCACAACGGGGAGAACAGCCTGAAGCTCGTCCTGGCCAACAGCGAGAAGATCATCGGGTCGGTGCGGCAGGCGCTCGACTCGGCGCCGGTCATCCGCAAGGGCCAGACGGTCGGCCACGTGGACGACGGCCTCGGTGGCCGTACCCCGCTGGTGGCCACGAAAGACCTGAGTGTGATCGGCGTACCGGGCCAGCAGTTGCAGCTGGCCCTGCGGCCGGGCGCTTCCGGGACCCCGCACGCCGCGAAGGCGGGAACCGAGGTCGGCGTCCTGACGGTCGGTACCGGGGAGGGCGCGAAGTACGTCCCCGTGGCGCTCGGAACCCGGCTTGCCGAGCCCTCCTTCACGTCACGGGTCACCCGCCTGCGCTGACCGAAGGGCGCCCGCGAGCCCGGTGCCCGGTACGGACGGTACGACACCGACCCCCGTACCGGGCACCGGCGTCACGCGTCCGGCGTCCCCGGATGTGGACGGGAGCGGGCAGTACCGGACAGCCACGGCCCCCGGGTCTGAGCGCACGACGACCGCGCCGTCACTCCATGCGGCTCCTGGCCGTGCGGAGCAGGTCGAGGGCGGAGGCGACGGTGACAGTGGCCGTGGTACCGACCCCCGACGACCACACGTCCGTTGTCGTCGGTCTTGTACGCCTCGGCGTCGATCTCCGACGCGGGCCGGGATTTCGGTTCGGGGCAGTACGTCCCGGCGGTGTCCGACCTGAAGGAGACCGTCCAGAAGTCCTCGGGGGACTTCGGGGGCCGGTAGCGGCACTCGAACCCGTACCGTCCTTCCGAGCCCGCCGCCACGAGCGGAACGCCGACCGACTTCTCCACCACGGCCTTGGGCAGCATGTCGCAGGGGCGATTCCAGGAGACGGGCGCCTCGTCGCCGCCGCTGCCGCACCCGGTGAGCACGAGCGATGCGCCCATCGCCAAGGCACTCACCCGACGCCCGGTCAAGGCGCCACGCGTATCGAACGGCCGTCCGTACAGGATGTGCAACGCATGGGCCGGGTGCCCCTCGCGGCTGACTGCTAGGGCAGACCCACCAGCCCCCAACCGTGGCGCGCAGCCCCGGTGGTCACGTCGCCCCATTCACGCAGAAGCGCGGTGAAGTCCTCGAAGGTGTCCGGACGGCCTGCCCAGCCCGCGCACTCGGCGGCGAACGGGCCGCGTAGCTCCTCCAGGCGGGACTCCACCTGCGTCCAGGCGCGGGCCTTGCCAGGCAGGGCCTCGGGCGGGCACGCCAGAAGGACACGCGGGTGCCAGCGGTCATTGGGCGCCGGGAAGAACCCTTCGCCGCCAGTCAGCGCAGGATCGTCTTCCGGGTCCGCGTCCCAGATCAGATCGATGAGAAAGGTGTCCATCGCCTCGCGCACGAACCCGTCGACGAGAGGCCGCATGTCAGCCCACGCATCCCCCGCGCGGGCGTGCGGTCGGAAGGCACCAGTGGTGGTGAAGAAGTCGTACTCGGCGCACCATGCGGACTCCCGGTCCGGCAGCCACACCCAGCCGCCGCTCCGCGCGCCGGTGTGGTACTCGCCGTCAAGCTCTGGCGGCCGGAGGGCGGCATCCGCCAGTGCCTCAATCCGCTTCTCGACGGGTATGGCGCTCAAGCACTTCCAGTCCGCCATGAACAGCATGAGATCCAAACCCATGACGGCAGCATAAGCAGGCCCGGCGTGGGAACCCCAGACCGGCCGGCACTCCACGATGACGTACGCGCCGCCGACGTCGTACCGTCTCCTGATGGCCAGCCGCTCGCCGTGCTCGCCGGCTACTGCTTCACCATCCCCGATCGGGCGGCTCAGGAGAGTTCGTGCCGGGTGCCGTCGGCGACGGCGTGGAGCTTGTCGGGGTTGGCCACGTTGTGGATGGTCGAGATGCGGCCCTCCGCGTCGAAGTCGAAGGTCAGCGTCGCGATCACGCGGTCCGGGGCACGGAAGACCAGCCCCGGGCCGCCGTTGATCCAGGTGAGCTCCGCCCGCATCTGACCGGGCTCGATGCCCTGGTAGGTCACGGTGCCGAGCGCGGCGAACCAACCGGCCACGGTCTTCATGCCGACGACCGGCTTGAGGGCCTGGCGGACCTTGCCGCCACCGTCGGTCCACAGCGTCACGTCCGGGGAGAGCACCTCCATGAGGGTGTTGAGGTCGCCGCCCGTCGTCGCCGCGAAGAAACGCTCGGTGACGTGACGTTGGTGCGCTCGGTCCGTTGTGAAGCGGGGCCGGCGGGCTTGGACGTGCTCGCGGGCGCGGTGTGCGGCCTGCCGCACCGCCGCCTCAGAACGTTCCACCGCCTGGGCGATCTCCACGTAACTGAACGCGAAGACTTCCTTCAGTACGAAGACCGCGCGCTCCAGCGGACTCAGTGTCTCCAGCACCACCAGCAGGGCCATCGAGACCGAGTCCGCCGCAGCGGCGCCGTCGGCGGTGTCCGGGCCGGTGAGGATCGGCTCGGGCAGCCAGGGACCCACGTAGGTCTCGCGCTGGTGGCGGGTCGAACGAAGTCGCTCCATCGCCAGGTTGGAGACGATCCGGGTCAGATAGGCCTTGGGGTCGGCGACCTGGGAACGGTCGGCCGCCGACCACTTCAACCATGCGTCCTGGACGACGTCCTCGGCGTCGGCGGCCGTGCCGAGGATGCGGTAGCCGACGGAGAAGAGCAGGGTGCGGTACTGCTGGAAGGCGAGGTGGTCGGAACCGTCCTGCTGCGGCTGGGTCACTTCGCACTCCTGATCCGGGTGTAGCGGCCGCCGTGCGGCCAGAGGGCGCCCGCGGCGGGCATCTTCTTCATGCGGGCGAAGGTCGGCCACGGCGCTGCGGTGACCGTCTCCTTGTACTTCGCGGCCCGCTTGCCGGTCAGCACGATCCGGCGCGGGCTGTCGTCGGGACGGGTGAACTGCACGACGGCGTCGTTCCTGCCCAGGCTGACGGGGGTGTGGTAGTAGCCGAAGCGGAAGGGCTTGGGCTCCTTGCCGGCCAGCACCCGCAGGATCGACAGGGCCGCGTGCACGCCGGTGGGCATGCCGCCCTGGCAGGTCCCGTGCATCACTCCGTAGCCCTGACGGATCGCCGCCGCGTCGCCCACGGCGTATACGTCCGGGTGGGAGACCGAGCGCAGTGCGCTGTCGGTGACCACCCGGCCGCGCTCGTCCACGGTCAGGCCCGCGGCCGCGGCCAGCGGTGAGACGCGAGTGCCGCTGGTCCACAGCACCGCGGCCGCCGGGATGCTGGAGCCGTCCGCGAGCTCGACGCAGTCCGGCAGCACCTTCACCACCTCGACGCCGCTGCGCACCCGCACGCCGAGCCGGGCGAGCGCCGCGTCCAGGTGTGCCTTGGCCTTCGGGTGCATGCTCGCGCCCGGCTCCCCCCGGCCCAGCAGTACCACCTGGAGCTCCGGGTGCCGCTCGGCGATCTCCGCGGCGGCCTCGATGCCGGTGAGGCCGCTGCCGCCGATCACGACTGTCCCCCCGTCGAGCCGGGTCAGCCGGTCGGCGAGGAGAGCGGCGTCCTGCGGGCTGTTGAGGGTGTAGGCGTGGTCGTCCACGCCGGGGACGGAGGCGGTGTCCGCGATGCTGCCCAGGCCGTAGACCAGGGTGTCGTAGCGCAGGAGCCGGTCGTCGTCGATCCGGACGGTTTTGGCCTCCGTGTCCACGGCGGTGACCCAGCCGCGGACGAACTCGGCGCCGGTGCCGTCCAGCAGCTCCGGGATGTTCGGCTTGGCCGTCTCCTGGCCGGTGGCGGTCATGTGCAGCCGGAGCCGCTCGGTGAAGGTGTCGTAGGGGTTGACCAGCGTCACTCGCAGGTTGCCGCGCTTCCTGGTGCGGGCCGCGAGTTGTATCACGGTGCCGAGCCCGGCGTAGCCGGCGCCCATGACCAGGACCTCGTGCCGCGTTGTCGTGTTCATCGCTCTGCTGCCTCTTTCGTGTGGACCGTTCCCGCGTTGCGGACGACCACCAGACGCAAGCTGCCCTTCCGTTCGTGACATGGGGCCGATGTGACCCGCGTCACCTCGTGGAGAGAGGGCGGACGCAACGCGGCAACAGCCCCCCCGGAGCACCGCGACGCAGCATTCAACCATGATCGACTGGCTCTGCGCGGAAACTGACGGGGCAGCAGGAACCGCACGTCGGCCGGGGCGTCGCCGATCGCCCGTCCCCACACCTGCGCCGTCCCGCCCGCGAGAGGTTGGCGCGGGTCTTGGACGGCGACCGATCCGTGGCGGGCATGCCGGTGGGCCTATCGGGGCACACGGCTGGGCATGGCACCGAAGACCGAACACTTGATGTCCCTGCGGGCCGCACGGCAGTTGCGCCGGGTCCGGACCGTCTACATCGCGGGGGTCCTGCTGTGGGCGGCATGCGCAGCCTGGACGGGATGGACCCACCCCTGGAGCCGGCAGATGTGGGCCTGTGTGCTCCTCCTGGCGGTTTTCACCGGCCTGCTCGGCACGGCCTCGCTGTGGCTGCGGCGCCTTCAAGCCGCCCCGGGACACAAGCCGGTCCGTCACGCCGCACCGCGGCATGCAGTCACCCCGCGTCATGTGAACGCCTGAATCCGACCCGAGCAGCCCTCTTGTGGCGGAAGGCGTCTCTGGCTGTCAGGCGAGGGGCCGTGTCCCTATGTGATCGACAAACGCGTACAGGGGGCGGAGGCCAGAAAAAGGGGGCCGCGAGGAGTACACCCTCGCCGACGAGGGGCTCGCCGAACTGCGGCACCGGCTGACCGAGACCCAGCCCCAGCCCCAGCCCCAGCCCCAGCGCAACACCCGCAGCGATGTCCTGCTGAGGGTGTTCTTCCTCGGGTGCTGGAGCCGGCCGAGGCGCACGCGTACCTGGCGGACCTGATCGAGGCGACGGCGAAGCGCTGGGAGCGGCGCCGCCGACGCCGTACGGGCGCATCCCGGTCGACGTCGTCAGCCCGTGGCCCAGTTGTTCGTGAGGGTCGCGATCGCTGCCGCCGTCCGGTCGAGTCCCTCGTCGTCCCCGCGGACCGTCCTGTTCAGCTCCAGGTGCAGGAACCGTACGTTCTCCCCGGCCGCGACCTGGCCCTGTTCGTTCTCCGTCCCCGAGAGCCGGCACCGTTCGGAGTACGCCGTGCATGCCTGGCGGCCGTCGCGCCGCAGGGCCGCGGTCAACCGGGCGGCGTCCGCCACGGCCTTGTCACCGGCGCCCGTGGAGACCACCGCGTCGCGGCCGGGGAAGGACTCGTTGGCGAAGCCGTGCAACTGGATGCCCGGGAGGTCGCGGCGCATCAGCTCGTCGATCACGCCGTGGAAGACGGAGTCCGTGCGGTGGGCCATGTCGGCCGACCCGTCCTTGGCCGCGTTGCGGTGGGCCCCGGCGATCACCAGCACCCCGCCGGGCGCCCCGCGCAGCACGCGGGCGCCGAGGAGCTCGGTGCGGGCGTCGGCGATGGGGTGGGGAACCTGTACCGACCAGCGCGGGGGGTGGTCGAGGTCCACGTACACCCGGCCCCAGCCGCGGCTGCTGCGGCCCGATTCCCCCGCCCCGTCCGCGACCTCCGCGTACCGTCGGCCGCTGACGCCGTCCGTCACGGCGTGCAGGGTGAAGCCGACGGTCTCGAGCCGTGCCCGTGCGGCCTGCGGGTCACCGTCGAGCAGCAGGGCGACGCCCCGGGTGAGGGTCGATCGTTCCTCGTTCGTGGGGACGCGATAGCCCCCGCGCTCGCCGAAACCCGCGGTGAAGAGGGCGATCCGCCGCACGAGGTCATTGTCGGGGGAGGGCCGTGGCGTCGGCGCGGCCTGCCGAGGGGGCGGGGTCGCGTCCGGCCGCACCAGGAAAAGCGTCAAACCGGTACATAGCAGAGCAAACGCTGCACACAGTGCCGCAATTGTTATTCGCTTGGTCGACTGTGCGCTCATAGTCATATGAAAATAGCGGAGTGGCGCACTCCGTTTACCCGGCGGCACGACAACCCGAGCTTCCCCGGACCGCCCCCGTAACCAAGACCGTCACAATCCCTCGGCCACACCGGCTCCAGGACAGAACGAAGAGGAGCCTCTGTTGGCCGCGTCGCGATCGAGGCGGCGGCGCCGGACCCGCCGTAGGGCGGACATGTCCCTGCTGGGTGGCATCCGCCCGCCCATCGCAGCCATGTCCGCCTTGTTGCTGGCCCTCGCCGCGCTCACCGCGTTCCAACTCGGCCACGTGGGCAAGAGCACAGTACCGCCCGCCGTCCTCACTTCCCAGCAGCATTTCGCCGAGGACGGCGCCATCGCCCTGCGCGCCTCGCTCGACGAGAGCGTCACCGACATCGGCCGGACCGCTTCGCTGTTCAGCGCGGGCGAGCCCGTCTCACCGGACTCGGTGCTCGACAAGCTCGGCAACGTCTACCAGAAGTGGCGCGGCACGGCCGTGATCGAGATCAAGTCGGGACGGCTCGCAGCGCAGCGCGGCGAGAACCTGCCCCTGACCGCCCTCGACCTGACGACCCTCAACGCCCCGAACGGTCTCGCCCCCCGCATGGTGCGGCTCGAAAACGGCGAGACCCGCCTCCTGACCCTGGCCCTGCTCTCCTGGCAGGGTCACCCGCAACAGCTCCTGGTCGCCTCCAGCAGCCTGCGGGTGCCGGGCGTCAGCCTGGGCAAGAGCCGAGCCATCGCCGTGCTCGACGCCTCCGGGCAGGTCGTGGACAGCAGCGGCGTCGGCGACGCGGGACGCGAGCGCAAGCAGCTCGACGCGTTCGCGAAGACGACGGCGCAGAAGGCGAAGCAGCATCCGCTCCAGTCCAAGGAGCCGGGCTCCGGCGGCTTCCCCGGCGTCAGCGGCAGTCTGCTGGGAGACGCCGCGTCAGGTCACCGGTCCGTGGCCGGCTATGCCAAGCTCGCCGGACCGGCGCCCGGCGAGGGCACCGATGCCACCGCCCTCGGGCTCACCGTCGTCTCGTTCGTCGGCGTCACCGAACAGGGCTCCGCCGTCGGCGACTCCTTCTTCTGGCTCGCCGCCGCCGGCGCCCTGCTGGTCCTCGGCGCGATCGCGGTGGCCCTGCTCGTCGTCACCGTGCAGCGCCCGCTGCTCCAGCTGTTCCTCGAAAGCCGCCGGATCGGCCGCGGTGACCTGCACCGGCCGGTCACCCTCCCCAAGTACGGCGAGGCGGCCCGCATCGGCGCCGCCCTCGACCGGCTGCGCCGCCAGGCGCTCGGCGAGCCGGGCGCACCCGCCGACGGCCCCCGCCCGGGTCGCCGCGGTCGGATCGGAACGCGCGCCCTGATCGCGGTGTGCGCCGTGCTCCTGCTGGCATGGTCCGCGCCGCTCCTGTTGACGCTCAACCGCGCGGGAACCTCCGTCAAGGTGCCCCAGACGATCGTCGACGACCAGCGCGAGCGCACCGACACCCTCGCCGACCGGGTGCGCCGCGCCCTCAACGAAGGCCACGCCGACCTCACCTCGGTGGCCTCCGTCCTCGGCGCCAAGTCCACCCCTGCCGAGGTGACGGACCTACTGGAACGCACGCGCGCCCAGCACGCGCGGTACGCGTCGCTCTACGTGCTGAGGTCCGACGGCACCGTCATGGCCCGGGCCGGCGGCACGCCCCACCACCTCGGCGGCAAGGCACCCTCCCGCGAACCGGTGACCGTGATCGACAGCGGCCACGAGCCGGTGATCACCGAATACGCCGAGGCGCCCGCCCTGGGCGGCGCGGCGGTGGTCGGCGAGCTTCGCATCGACTTCATCAACGCACTGCTCAGGCGTCCGGGCCTGGGCACGGTCCGCGTGGTCGACGGCAAGCACCGCGTGGTCGGCGGGAACAGCGGCTACCTCGCCTTCGCGCGACTGCCGAACGACCGGCTCGACGCGCTGGTGACGAGCGCGAACCAGAAGACGGGCAAGGGCCCCGGCGCCCGCGCCGACGTCATCCGCGACGGAGGGACCTCCGTCGCCGCCGCCGCACCGCTGACCGGCGGGGGCCTGGCCCAGCCGCTCGGATGGACGGTCGTCAGCATGCAACCCGCCAAGGGCCTGGAGATCGCCGCGTACACCGCGCAGAACCGCACCGTACTGGCCGGACTGCTCGGCCTCACCGGCGCGGCGGCCTGCCTTGGATGGCTGCACATCATCGTGGTGCGACCGCTGCGCTCCCTCGCCGAGCGGGCGGAGGCCCTCGCCGACGGCGACCGCCGCACCGTGCTCTACCCCACCCACCACGACGAGGTCGGAGCCGTCACCCGCAGCCTCGAAGTCATACGTCAGCAGCTGCAGGAGCAGCGCAAGCGGGACGCCGGCGGTGGCGCCGGCCGGACCGGCGCCGCCCCGGCCGGAAGGAACTGATCCGCCGTGCTCTTCCTCTACTGCGTGCTGCTCGTCAGCTGCCTGGTCATGCTGGTCGCGGGCATCGTCGAGCAGCGGCGGCACTACGCCAACCTCGACCGGATACCCCACCGGGTCCTGGTCAACGGCATCCGCGGCAAGAGTTCGATCACCCGGCTCTGTGCCGGGGCGCTGCGCGGCGGCGGGCTGCGCACGGTCGCCAAGACCACCGGCACCGCGGCGCGCTTCATCCACCCGGACGCCACCGAGGAGCCCGTCTACCGCAAGTTCGGCATCGCCAACGTCGTCGAACAGATCGGCATCGTCCGGCGCGCCGCCGCCTACCGGCCGGACGCGCTGGTCATGGAATGCATGGCGGTCATGCCGGCACTCCAGGAGATCAACCAGTCGAAGCTGATCCAGTCGACCATCGGCGTGCTGTGCAACGTCCGCGAGGACCACGTCGCCGAGATGGGCCCCACGCTCGACGACATCGGGCGCTCCCTGTCGCGGTCGATGCCGCACGGCGGGATCTGCGTCACCGCGGAGAAGGAACGCTTCCACGTCCTCCAGAAGGAGGCGGACGCACGCGACTGCAAGCTCGTCTACGCCGACCCCGACACCGTCAGCGACGAGGAGTTGCGCGGGTTCAGCTGGTTCACCTTCAAGGAGAACGTCGCCATCGCGCTGACCGTCGCCGAGCTGCTCGGCGTCGACCGGGAGACCGCCCTCCAGGGGATGTACGACGCCCCGCCGGACCCGGGCGTGCTGTCCGTGGAACGGTACGTCGCGCCCGGCGGCAAGCGGGTGCGCTTCGCCAACGTCTTCGCCGCGAACGACCCCGAGTCCACGCTGATGAACATCAACCAGCTCCTCGACCTCGGGGCCGTCGACCGCCCGCTGAACGTGGTGATCAACTGCCGGCCGGACCGGGTCGAGCGCAACGGTCAGATGGGTCAGATCGTGCCCGACCTGATGCCCGAGAAGGTTTTCGTGATCGGGCATCCCGCCAAGAGCGCCATCGACGCGATCCCCGCCGAGTGGCGTTCGCGCGCCGTCGACCTCGGGGGCGACCAGCGCGACGGCGAGGAGTTCATGCACGAGCTGCTCGGCCACCTGGGCGAGCAGTCCTCGCTGGTCGCCATCGGCAACATCCACGGTCAGGGGGAGATCCTCCTGGAGCACCTCGCGGAACTCCCCGGCTTCGAGGACGAGCCCGCCCCCGAGCCGGTCCGGCCGGCCCGGACGCAACAGCCCCAGTACGCCCCGCACCTGGACCCGTACGCGGACCTCACCGCCGCTCAGGAGGCGCGGTACGCGCAGCCGCCCGTGCCAAGGCAGTACGTGCGGCAGCAGCCCCCCGGGGAGGCGACGCAGTACCGGCAGCCGACCGACCACCAGCCGCAGTACCCGCAGGCCGACTACCACCAGCCGCCGTACCCCGGGCCCCGGCAGCACCCGCCGCTCGAACAGCCGTGGCCGGGCCAACCGCAGCCGCACGCCCCGCAGCCGTACCCACCGCAGCCGCACCAACCGCATTCACACGACCCGCAGTCGCACGACCCGCAGTGGTACGACCCGCATTGGTACGACCCTCAGCAGCACTATCCAGGAGAGCCCCGTTGATCCCCGCAGTCCTCACCCCCGAGATCGCCGCGATCGGCATCGCACTGGGCCTGCTCTTCTCCCTGCTGTGCTACCTGACCACGAACCTCTCGCCCGGCGGCATGATCACCCCGGGATGGCTCGCCCTCACCCTCATCGAGGACCTGCAGCGGGCGGCCCTCGTCGTGGGCATCACCGTCCTGACGTACGTGCTGACGCTCGTCACGCAGAAGTTCGTGATCCTCTACGGCAAGCGGCTGTTCGCCGCCGTCGTCCTCATCGGCGTGCTCCTGCAAGCCACGGTGGTCATCGTGCTGCAGATGAAGTTCCCCCTGCTGTACGCCAACCAGACCCTCGGTTTCATCGTCCCGGGACTGATCGCCTACCAGCTGGTCCGCCAGCCCAAGGGCGCCACGCTCCTCGCCACCGGGTCCGCGACCCTCATGACCTACGTCGTCCTGACCTCGGGCATCCTGCTGGGCTTCCTGCCGCACGCCTGACCGACGCCGCGCCCGACCACCCGCAACGCCGTCCGCCGTACCGCCCGGAGCAACGATGACCGTCAAACCCGCCCGTCGCGCCCGTCCCGTCCTGCACGCCTTCGTGGTGACGAGCCTGCTGGCCGCCAGCGCCTACCTCACCTACGAGTTGCGCAAGGAGGAGCAGGCCCAGGCGCCCGCCGCCGTGCGCGTGACCGACCAGGCGGCGAAGGGTGGCGCCAAGGGCGGACAGGACGGCACCCAGAAGTGGGAGCGGCTGCAGAACCCGCAGCGCTCGGTGCTGCGCAGCGGGGACGGCGCGGTCCTCGCGACGTTCACGGACGGGGCCCGGACCGCGACGCTCACCGGCAAGAGCCGCACCTTCACCGAGCCGGCCACCACACAGACCCGGGTCGTCACCGACACCTGGGTCCGCCTCCTGCCCGAGCCCTGGCGGGTCGGCGCGGAACGCGAACAGTGGTTCCAGGACTGGTTCAAGAAGTACTACGGCAGCGAGGAGGACGACGTCTTCGCGATCGCCTTCCAGTACGGCGACAAGGCCCCGGTGAAGAAGGACGCGGCGGGCGTCCAGTACGCGGGCGACGCGGCGTTCGGGCCGATCAACCCGAGCGGCTCCGAGGGCAACGACCTGCGCCTGGAGCAGTCCGACTTCTACGACTACCTCGGCATCCCGTACACCTTCCGCGACGGCACGACGGAGCAGCCCGAGAAGGCCAAGTTCCGGGACATGGACTGTTCCGGCTTCATGCGCACCGTCTTCGGCTACCGCAGCCGCTTCCCGCTGATGGCCACCGACGCGGGCGGCACCGGGCTGCCCCGTACCGCCAACGGCATGGCCCGCTCGAAGATCGGCGTGAACGTCCTTCCGCTCAAGGGCGTCGCCGCGAAGGACCGGCCCGCCTCCATCGACGTCCTCCAGCCGGGCGACCTGGTGTTCTTCAAACTCGACGCGCGCACCGGCGAGCGGCTGGACCACACCGGCATGTACCTGGGCAACGACACGGACGGCCACAAGATCTTCATATCGAGCCGCGAGGAGGCCAACGGCCCCACCATCGGCGACAAGGGCGGCGCGTCGCGCCTCGACGGCAACGGCTACTACGCCACCACCCTGCGCAGCGCCAAGCGCCTCTGAGCCGGGCAACCGGGGAGGGGCGGCGGACGGGGGCGTCTCCTCTTGTACGCCGAGCGTGCGCACACTGCGATTCGCCCGTGAACCTGTGGGCCATCTCCGGCGTGCTGAGACACCGAAGCTCCGCTCACGCCCAGGGCCTTCGCACGTCACAGACCGGTCACAGTCACCTCACAGCCGCGGACGCCCCGCGAGCATGACCGGATGCGCACACACCACGCCATCACTCTGCTCACCGCGGCCGCAGCCCTCACCCTCACCGCATGCCAAGGCGACCTTCCCAGCATTGCCCCCACCTCGGCGGCGCCCACAGCGACCACACCGGCTGCGTCAGCCCCGGCGGCCGCGCCCCCGGCGAAGGGCAAGACCGCCACTCTCCCCAACCTCGTCGGTAAGGGCCTCCAGACCGCACAGGACGAGGCGCAGGCCAGCGGGTTCTACGCCCTCAAATCCCACGACAGCCTCGGTCGGGACCGGATGCAGGTCCTCGACCGCGACTGGAAGGTGTGCAGCCAGTCCCCGGCCGGTGGCGTGGCCATGGAGACCGGCACCACCATCGATCTCGGCGCCGTGAAGCTCGAAGAGACCTGTCCCGTCGGCGACGTCGCTGCGCCCAAGCCGGCTGGCAGCACGATGCCGAACTTCGTCGGGCAGGGCATGAAGGCCGTGCGCGGGGCGCTCCCGTCGAACGCCTCCATCACCGTCAAGGACGCCTTGCAGGGCCGCATGGTGCTCCAGGAGTCGAACTGGAAGGTGTGCACGCAGGCTCCGTCCGCCGGGACCGCGCTGTCCGGGCAGCCCGTCAGCTTCACCGTGGCCAAGACCGAAGAGACTTGTCCCTGACCCATGCGCGAGGCGGTGAGCGGGATGGGAGGAAAGGACGTCCGAAACCTGCTTGGGACGGCTGCCACGGAAGTCGGTCTGACGGCTGCGCGCGTCAGCGAAGACGGGCCACTGCCCAGTTTGTGTGCGTGAGGACGGGCTGTCCCGTCTCAGGCGGTCCGGTCCCTGCCTCGCATCATCTGGTCCGATGCGCTCGCCCTCCCGGATGATCTGGTACCGCGGGTCTGCTTCTTCGGTCTCGCCGGCCCTCGTGGCATCTGAGCTGTCCCGGGTGCTGACCGATGGGGGCGGGAGCCGGTCATAGCCGTGCGGCCGTGCGGACCAGGCCGGCCAGGGCAAGGGAGCGGCTGTGCGCGGGCCAGGCGATGTGGGTCACGACGGGAGGAGCGTCGGTCAAGGGGACGGCCGTGTGCTCGGCCCACAGCCAGGAGCGGGCCGAGTCGGGTACGACCGCCACGGTGCGTCCGAGGGCGATCAACTGGGCCAGTTGCGTCTGGTTGTGGATCTCGGGGCCGGGGCCGGGTGCGTAGGTGCCTCGGGTGGGCCAGCGGGCGAGCGGTAGATCGGGGACGTCCCTGACATCGGCCAGGGACAGGGTCCCGCGGGCGGCGAGGGGGTGCCCGGCGGGCAGGACGGCAACCTGCCCCTCGGTCGTCAGTTCCTCACTGTCGAACCCGGCGAGGGAGTTCCACGGCGTGTGCATGAGCGCGACGTCAGCGCGTCCGTCGCGCAGCAGCTCTTCCTGCTCACGAATGCCGCACGGCAGCACCTCGATCTCGGCGCTGTCGGGTTCGGCCGCGTAGGCGGCGAGAAGTCTCCGCAGCAGTTCGTGGGACGCGGCGGCCTTCACCGCGAGGACCAGCAGACCGCGGGGACCGCCAGGGCTGTCGGCACCGCCGGCGCGCCGGGTGCGGCGAGCGGCGGCAGCGATCGCGTTGAGGGCCGCCCTGCCCTCGTGCAACAGCACCTCTCCGGCACCGGTCAGGCGGACGCCACGGCGGTTGCGCTGCAGCAGGCAGACCCCGAGGCGCCGTTCGAGCTGCTGGATCGCCCGCGACAGCGGCGGCTGGGCCATGCCGAGGCGCTCGGCGGCGCGTCCGAAGTGCAGTTCCTCGGCGACGGCCACGAAGTACCTCAACTCGCGGGTCTCCAGGGTGTCCACGGCCGCAGCATACGCGGTGATACCTGGCAGGTATGACAGGACACCGTATCGGTGTTGGCCGCGCCATCCGTCCGCGAGCCAACATCATCAGCATGAGCGAAACGATGATCGCGCTGGTGACCGGCGCGAACAAGGGCATCGGGTACGAGATCGCGGCCGGGCTGGGCAACCTCGGGTACCGCGTGGGCGTGGGAGCCCGCGACGCCACCCGACGCGAAACCGCCGTTGGGAAGCTGCGCGCCGCCGGCGTGGACGCGTTCGGGGTACCGCTGGACGTGACCGACGACCAGAGCGTCACTGACGCCGCGGAACTGATCGAACTGCTGGCCGGGCGCCTGGACGCCCTGGTCAACAATGCCGGCATCTCGGGCGAGATGGACCCGGGGTGGGTGCAGGACCCGACCGCGCTCGACCTGGAGGTGCTCAGCACGGTCGTGGATACCAATGTCATGGGTGTCGTCCGGGTGACCAACGCGATGCTGCCACTGCTGCGACGCTCGACATCGCCACGCATCGTCAACGTCTCCAGCAGCGTCGGTTCCCTCGCCCGGCAGGCGGACCCAGAGACCGAGATCCCGATCATGGCGGCCTACGCGCCGTCGAAGTCGTTCCTCAACGCCCTCACCGTGCAGTACGCCCGGCAGTTCGCCGGTACGAACATCCTGATCAACGCCGCCTGCCCGGGCCTGGTCGCGACCGACTTCACAGGCTTCCACGGACCCCGCACCCCTGAACAGGGCGCGGCCACAGCGATCCGGCTCGCGACCCTGCCCGACGGCGGCCCGACCGGTTCGTTCTTCGACGACGACGGCGTCGTCCCCTGGTGATCACGATCCCGCCGTGAATCGGCGAAGCTCCGGTAGGTCCACGAAACGGTGGGCAGGGATCAGATCGACTGAGACAGCGTCGGACATTTGCCGCGGTTCGAGTAGGGGGGCATCTGGCGGCGCACCCAGCAGGAAGAGACCGTCGCCAACTCCGGCTGGCCAGGCGAGGGCGACGCGCAACGCCGCATCGTCCCTGGGAGCTGGCCTGCGCCCTGTCCCGGACACCAACCAGGCACCGGTGGTCACAGGCCGCCTCTCGGATCGGGCCGGCAGGTGCGGTGTTGGCTATGCCTGGCCTCGGTCTTTCGTGGGGGTCCGCCGACGAAGACGGCGGACCCTTTCGCCTTCCGGGGCCTTCGAATCGTGCGGACCGGATGGCCTGGAGGGCATTCTCGCCGGACGCGGCGAGGGTGTCGATCAGGCGGACGACAACACGAACGTCGCCCTGAACGCGGAAACGGGGACTAGTGACCTGATACCTGGATTCAGGTACCTGGGCGGGTCACCCGAGCGCGAAGTTCTCTGTCCAGTAGACCCGGGAGTTGTGACCCGTGGCCGTGCCCACGCCGAGCACCCTATACCTGCAGTCGAGGATCGCCAGGCGGTGGCCGAAGTTGGACGCCTCATCGTGGTGTAGCCAGTCGTCCATCGCCTGGGCGAAGGTCTGGTTGGTGCCGTAGCTCCAATTCTCCGGGCGCTGCGCGGGGGCGAAGCCGGCAGTTCGTATCCGGTCCGCGGGAAGTGTGTTGTCCGAGCCTATGTGCCCGCGCTTGGGATCGTTCCGGGGATACGCGTCGATGAGTTTCGCGTAGTTGGCGGCCAGATCCGCACTGTGTTTCCGTGCCACGTCGCTGAGCCGGGGATCGATACGCACACTCGGATCGGAGCACCTGCCTTCATCACGTCGCGCCAGGACGACCTGGTTGACCATCTGTTTGGCATCTGCGGGCATCGGCGGAAGCGGGGCGGGCTCATCACCGGTTCTCCATGCTTGGTTGACCCACCAGGGGTCACCCGTGTCCCGTGCGCACGCCCATTGCTGCAGGCCGGCGCCCTGCCTGGGCGGACTGGGAAAATCAGCGTTTCCCGCATCGAGACACTTGCCGCTGTGTTTGGAGACGATCAGGTATCCGACAGTGTTCTCAGGGCAACCGCCGGACGGCGGGCAGGACTTCGGATCCCCTATGTCGACGAACTCCCAGAGCTGGTTGGCGCCGCCATGGCAGTCCCATTGGAAGACCTGCGCCCCGTCGGACTTGGACCAGCCCGCGACATCCAGGCACTTTCCCGAATGGCGTGCGACGATCTTGTATCCGCGCCCGCCGCCCGCGTCCACGAAGTCGAACTGCTGGTTCTTTGCGGCACTGTTCTGCGGCCACAGGACGATCGCCTGTCCGTTGGCCGTCCCCGCGGCCGTGACATCCGCCGCCAACCCGGAACTCTGGTTGTAGAGGGGGATACCGCTGCCTTGGGCGCGGGCCGGGCAGGGCGTCGGCAGGCCGAGTCCCACGAGAACAGCCGCCAGCAAAGCCAGCCGGGATGCGATTCCTCCGGGGAAGGACCGAATGTTTCCCATGGCGCCGTCCACTTCACGAAGACCAATGGGCCGATATGCAAGGGGATTCCATTGCCAACGTATGCCACCGTGGGCAGGTGAGCCACTCAAACCAGACGCCCACAGCCGGCGGGACGGCCACCGCTCTCCGGCTCTGTCCGGGCCGTGGTCGACGAAACCCGTCAGCAGGTGATGCCCGTATGTCTTCTTCCAGGCCGGGGCCGCGTCCTGCTTGACCGAGTACGCGACAACGGGACTCCGTCCAGACCGATGGTCGCGCTCTCGCCCGAGGCTGCGAGGGCGTCGATGAGGCGGGAGAGGGTCGGATCGGAGGCCACCGGCCGAAAGACGGCCGGCTCGGCCCGCAGCACGGCGATGTCCGCGGGGCAGTCCCCGCTGAGCGCGACCACCAGCGCATGGTCGAGGTCGGTCTTGCCGGGGTCGTGGACGGCCCGTGGCAGGACACGCTCTGGCGGCCGGAGTACCGTGAGATGAAACAGGGCACGGAGCTCGGCAGCATGACCGCGCGCATGGGGTGGACGTCACGTCGCCGCGATGCCCGGCAGCTCGGCGAGGCAGAGCACCCGCAGACACGACGCCTCGCGTACCGCCGCCACCAGCGTCCTCGCAGCAGTGCGCATCTTTACACCAGCGGTGGGCGGCGAGGACGACGCCCGCGATGGCCAACCGACGGCGAGCGTGAAAATCGCTGTCCGATCACCGGAGTACGGTGATAGACATTCGGCGTGGAGAAGACTCTTGAGTTCCCTGACCTGCTGCGACTGATCGATGAACGGTCGACCGCCTTCCGCACCGCGGTCGCCTCCGCGCCCAGTCTCGACGCACAGGTGCCAACCTGCCCCGAGTGGACGCTGTTCGATCTGGTGAAGCACCTGGGTGGGGGAGACCGTTTTTGGGCCGCCATCGTCGGCGCGGGGCCTGCCGACGCTCCCCCGGCCGAGGCCGTCGCTGCGCGAGCCGCTCTGGAAGTGCCGCGAGAGCGTGAGGCCCTGCTGGCCTGGCTGGCCGCGTCGACGCAGCTTCTGCTGAGCGCCCTGCGCGAGGCGGGCCCGGACGCCGGCTGCTGGGCCTGGTGGAGTCCGTTGCAGACGCCGCGGGCCTCCGGCGGAGTCGCCCGGCACCGGGCCCAGGAGACCGCGGTGCACACGTACGACGCCCAGCTCACCGGTGGCGCCCCACAGCCGCTGCCGATTGAGGTGGCGGTCGACGGTGTGGAGGAGTTCCTGTTCACCTGCGTCGCGACGCCCAGTGCCTGGCCGCACAAGCCCACGGCCTTCGACTTCCACACCACTGAGGGCCGCTCCTGGCGCCTCACGGTCGACGGTGACGGCGCACGCTCCACCCGCATCCCCACGCCCGGCGAGGACTCGGACGCAGCCGGTGTCTCCGTCCACGGCACGGCCAGTGAGCTGGTCCTCTACCTGTACGACCGCATCCCGGCCGACTCCTTGCACGTTGACGGAGACGCTGGGCTGCTCGACCTGCTCCGCGCCTGGGAGCCTGAGGAGTAGGACGCACCCGGGTGGCGGGGCGCGGCGGCGACGGATGTGCGTCGAGGCCGGGAACGCAACAGTCCCGTACGGGGACGCGGGAGGCCAGGGCGCTGGAACGGACCAAGGTGTCGGCGGGGTTGAAGGCGGCCGCCGCGACCCGGATCCGGATCTGGCCGTCACCCGGCTGAGGGGTCGGCGCTTGGGCGACGCGGAGCACGTCGGAGCCGCCATATTCGGGCACGACGACAGCACGCATCGATACGTATTCTCTCTCGACGAGCCCTGTCCGGGCGGGACCTGGGGAGCTGTTCCTGCAACCCGGACGACCGGCTTCTCCTGTCTTCCGGTCATCTGCGGGGGGCGGTCCACGCGGGCCCCATGCCCAGGGTCGGCGGCGGTCGGGGCGCACACCGTGGTTAGGCGCCGGCGTACGGGTCGGGGGAAGCGGGCACGGCCGGGACGGCGGACGACCAGTCGGCGGCCGGCCGGCCGGCCGGGCGGCCGCTTGATCGTTTGACATCGAGTGCACTCCAAGTCCTAGCGTCGTGGGCAGATGGTTTTCCAGCTCGGGAGGCAGCAGAATGATCGACGTACGCATCCGACACTTGGGTGAACTCACCGTGTCCGCGCAGGGGTTGGGCTGCATGGGGATGAGTCACGGCTACGGGGACTCGGACGACGCACAGTCGATCGAGACCCTCAACCGCGCCCTCGACCTCGGGGTGACGCTCCTGGACACCGCCGACTTCTACGGTGCCGGGCACAACGAGGAACTGGTCGGTCGGGCCATCGCCGGGCGGCGCGACGACGCGGTGGTCGCGACGAAGTTCGGCTTCGCCAACCGTCTGGGCGAGCCCACCGTCATTCGCGGCGACGCCCCCTACGTGCGCCAGGCGTGCGAGGCGTCGCTGCGCCGGCTCGGGGTCGACCACATCGACCTCTACTACCAGCACCGGGTCGACCCGCGGGTGCCGATCGAGGAGACCGTCGGCGCCATGGCCGAGCTGGTACAGGCCGGCAAGGTCCGCCACCTCGGGCTGTCGGAGGCAAGTCCGGAAACGATCCGTCGGGCACACGCCGTGCACCCGATCACGGCGCTGCAGAGCGAGTGGTCCCTCTGGAGCCGCGACCTGGAGGCGGAGGCCGCCCCGGTCTGCCGTGAGCTCGGCATCGGCTTGGTCCCGTTCTCCCCGCTCGGGCGGGGCTTTCTGACCGGACGCTACAACTCGGTGGAGGGCCTGGCGAAGAACGACGTGCGGCGCACGCAGCCGCGGTTCGCCGACGGCAACCTCGACCGGAACCTGGCGATCGTCGCGAAGCTGGAGGAGCTGGCTGCCGCCAAGGGCGTCACCGCCGGGCAGCTCGCACTGGCCTGGGTGCAGCACCGGGGCGAGGACGTCGTACCGATCCCCGGCACCCGGCGCCGGCGGTACCTGGAAGAAAACCTCGCGGCCCTGTCCGTAGAGCTGACACCGGAGGACCTTGCCGCCATCGAGGCCGCGGCTCCGCGCGAGGAGATCGCGGGCGCCCGCTACGACGCGACGAGCCTGAGCTTCGTCGACCACTGACGGAGTCGGGAGTACGCGTGTTCGGACGTGGGCTGAGCCGGACGTCGGCCGGCCGGGGGGTGCTGGCGCTGGAACAGGCCCTCCGTGCCCGGTGGGGGCGGCGTCGGTGAGGAGTCGGCGGAGGACGAGGCCCCGCACCGGCCTGCCCTCCTCCGGATGGGCTCGTACGCCCGCCCACCCCCACACCGGGGCGGGTAGGGCCGGCACCCGGCCGCAGTAACCGGTCGCCCGGCCGCGCGTTGGGATCTGCGTGACCCTCGACGACCTCTACACCGACATCGTGGCCGAAGAACTCGACGCCGACGCCGCCCCCCAGCGGCTGGCGATCCTCACCCACCGGGAGGCCGAACTCGCCCTCGCCCTCCTCGCCGCCGTCGTCAACGGCGACACCGGTGAGGAGGTACGCACCACCGCCCGCGCCCTGAGCACCCGCCTCGGCATGCGCCTGCCCGCCACCTGAGCGTCCCGGTGCACCGAGCCCGGCCGCCGGCTGCGGCCGATCGAGGACGAGCCGTGGGGCGTCCCGGGTGAACGCGCTGCTCGCTGCCGGTCGACGCCGAGAACGGCGGCCGATGCGGCTACGGCCGGTGGCCCTCCCTACGGTGTCGCGGGCGCGCTCGGGCCAGGTGCGTCGTGGAGCAGCAATGCGACCGCAGCCTCGACGTAGTCGTTCAGCCCGTCCTGCGTTCCGAGCGGGAGCAAGCCCGGCAGCCGTACGGCCAGTTGGTTGTGTCCGACGTAGGCCGTGAGCCCCAGAACGGCACGCTGTACCGCCACCTCGGGCGGGAATCCGAGCTCCTCGAAGAGGCTCACGACGTAGGCCATGCGCCGTTCCATCACGCGCCGCACCACGGGTGCGACGAGTGCGTGGTCGGCGGAGGCGAGCACGCTGACAGCCGCGGGATTGTGTTCCGCGTCCCTGCTGACACGCGTGAAGAGCATCCGCAGTCGGGCTGCCGGTTCGGGTTCGGCGGCCAGGGCGGAGATGGTCGCCTCGGTGAAGCGCTGTTCCCAGAGTGAGAGCGCCGCCTCGATGAGCGCCTCTCGATTCGCGAAGTGCCAGTAGAAACTGCCTTTGGTCGTGCCCAGTGCCGTCGCGAGCGGCTCGACCGCGACAGCGGCCACTCCGCCCTTGCCGAGGGCGCTGAGCGCGGCTTCGGCCCAATCGTTCGCGGACAACCGACGACGTTCTCGTTCCATCTCCATACGGTAGCGTACGGTCATTCCATACGCACCCGTATGGAGTGCGTCCAGGTGAGCGCCTACGAGCCCGGCAGCCGGAGATCCGCTTCATCTTCACCCCCGGACCGGGCCTGGTGGGTCACCACGAATTCGTCATCGTCCCCAACGGGCCGGCACGCTGTCAGGTCGTCCACACCATCACCGCGCGTGCGGCCGGGGTGATGCGCCTGCTGTGGCCTCTCGCAGCCCGCTGGCTCCACAAAGCGCTCCTCACCGACCTGCTCGACACCATCGAGCGGGAAGCGACAGGCCGCGTCGACTTCTCCTGCCGGCCCCCACCCCGTCCGTCGCCCCGGCAGCCTGAACGCAGCGGCGCGACCGCGAGTGCAGAACGCCCGGGGGCCGCGCCGAAGCGCAAGACCTGGCCGTCATCGAACTCCAGACGAAGCGTCATCCTGGTCACGCTCACGGCCGGGACCCGAGCCTGAACCTGCACCGGGAAGCGGATGGGCGGCGCTGCCACGTCCGCCGCCCGCCTGCATACGCCCTTCGGGTGAACCCGACGGTACGGACCCAGCCACGCGCCCGAGGGGAGCGAAGACGGTGCGAGGGCCCGGAGCGTCCGGGCATGCCCCGCGCACGTGCGAAGTGGTGCGCATACCTTTTGGAGGCAGTTGTGACTGGTCTGTTCAAGAGCGCCGCGGTCGCGTTGGCCGCGGGGGTGGCCGTGGTCGGCGGGGCGTTCGTCGCGTTGGCCGATGCCGGGGCCCAGGGTGTGGCCGCGTATTCGCCCGGGGTGGGCTCGGGCAACGTGATTCAGATCCCGATCCACATCCCGGTCAACGCGTGCGGGAACAGTGTGAGCGTGATCGGACTGCTCAACCCGGCCTTCGGGAACACCTGCGTCAACTCCTGACCGCCCACGCTTCCAGGGCTCCGGTCCGAGCGCCGGTGACGGGCCGACGGCGGGCCGGATGACCTCGATCCCTTCGGTGTGTGACACGGCCGGTTGGGCGCCGGACGCCGGGGGTGAGCAAGTGCGGACGCGGTGCTCGACGTCACCGGCGGAGACGTGAACCACGAACTGCTACGGGCACGCGACACCGTTTCACAGCTCACCGGAACGCCGGGCCGCACGTTCCGGCAGTGGCCCGCAGAGAACGCCGACGCCGTTCGTTGACGCGCCTGACCGCGGCCCGGTCGCGACCTGAGCACGTTCGTGGGGGTCCGCTCCGTCGGGCCGCCGAAGCGGCTGCCGGGTATCAGGACCTCCCGGAGAGTTCCGACAGGTAGCCCGGCCAAGGCCCTGGGCTCGGGGCTGCCGCGACTCGCCGCGGAACCGCGGCAGGCGCACCGCCCGCACAGCAGAAGGGAGTCACGGGAACGCCGGCAACGGAGGTACTTGCATCCCATGCTCACGGGGCCCCCGCCGCACCTGCGCGTCGTTGGTAGAGGACGTGTCGGGACCGTCGGGTGCGCGTCACGAGCCCGGCGCGGTACAGGATTTGCAGGTGGTACGAGACGGTGGCCGGGCTCAGGTAGAGGCGCTGGGCGATTTCCGTCGTGGAACGCGGTTGGTGCAACTCGGCCAGGAGCCTTTGTCGCATCTCACCGATCAACGGGTGCTCCTGGATCTGCGGGAGAGCGTCGATCCGTACGGTTGGGTAGACGATCAGCGGGGTGCGTGGGTTCGGCGCACCAGCCGGCTCGGCGGCGCAGAAGACGGCCCGGTCGATGAAGACGCTCGGTGTCATGATCACTGCATTCGCGTCCAGCGTCATCTGGTGCGCGCTACCCGAGCGGAGGTGAACAAGCAGCTCACCGTCTAACCATTGCAGGTTGGGAGCCAGATGGTTGAGCGTCTCGGCGAGGCCGTATCGGGCGATCTCGGAGGCCCGTGCGGTGACATCGGCTTCCAGACGTGCCTGGACGGCCGGCCACGACGGCGCCAACACCGCGTGCCAGAACTGTGCCATCTCATCGGCCAGGCGTTGCGCGAAGTGGCCTTCTCCGCGTGCGAGCGCCTGGAGGAGCTGCCGCGGGGCCGGGCGGGTGGAATGCGGATCCCAGGAGTGGCCACTGATGGCACTTCCCAACTCGTAGCGGATCCGCTCGTGGGGCGTCGTGGCGATCCGGTGTAGTTCGCTGTCCGTCTCGTTCTGGAAGGTCTGGGGCTCAGGCCGGAGGAAGTCCGGAGCGTAACCTCGCGGTCCGCATGCGCCGACCACAGCCAGCAGTCCCAGTCGGTGCAGGGTCAGCGCTTGGGTGGTCCTGGCGCGCCACGATGCGTCCAGGCCGGCGGGATTGGAGCCGATGGTGCTGAGCAGGTCCTTGGCTGAGCCGAGGGGCGAAACGGCGAACCTGACGCTCCCCAGGCCTTGAGTCCCCAGGCGGATCCGGATCACAAGCGCTGCCCCTTCGCCAGTTCCTTCGAAAGCAATCGAATCATTCGGTCCGTCGATCGACACGGTGTTCGCTGAAATCACCGCACCGACCGGTGCGAGGGAAACGAAGCAGTCCGTGAACGTCCATGGGAGCCGACCGCAGCACAGCCACGAACGCGGTGCACGCCCCGGGACGGGCAATCGGGTACCACCGACGGAGAGAAGGACGAACACATGCGACGCTCTGCTCGAACCCGCCGAGGCACGGCGAGGACAGCCGCGATCCTGACGGCGGTGGCCACCGTCCTCGCAGGCGGACTGGCCACTGCTGAAAGCGCCTCGGCGAACACAAGCCCCGGGGGTTGCCGTACGACCGGCTGGGCATCCGAGCCCGGCGGCGTCCAGCTGTGGCCGTGCAGCAGCGGTGACGGGAGCGTCGGCATCAACGCGACCGTCCACATCCGCAACCCGAACGCGATCGACATCTTCCCCTGCGCGCAGCTGTTGCAAGTCAACTCCAACGGCACCACGACCCAGGTCGGCGACTTCGGATGCATCGGGGCGTGGACGAACGGTGCCCCGGACCTGAGGAAGGGGCCGATCGGCGTGCACCAGGGCACCTACGTGGTGGTGTCCGGATTCTGGGCCACGATCGACGGCCACTACGGCTACTACGGGGGCGCCCAGAGCGCCACCATCAAGGTGTTCTGAGACCGTGTCCTGTCCGGCTGCGCCTACGGCGGCCGTCCGTGCCGGACAGGACCGCGAGCACGCTGACGATCTCCACCCGGGCCGTTTCGGGACTCGGGTGGAGATTCAATGCCCGTCGTGCTGCATCGCCTGCTCGCAAAGGGTGCGGATGAGCGTCGTGACACGGGGCCGGTCACGGCCGCCGATCGTGGCGACGCCGATGTGCCGGACCGGGCCCGGCGACTTGATCGGGACGGTGCGCAGGCCCGGGATTCCGGGAGTGAGGGCGATGGAGGGGATCAGGGAGACTCCCATGCCTGCCGCGACGAGGGAGCGGGCGAAGAAGTAGTCGGAGGTGGTCCCGCGGATTTCCGGATCGAAGCCGGCGCGTTCGGCGAAGCGGCGCAGGTATGCCTCGGTCTTCATGCAGCCGAGCACCCAGGGTTCGGCTGCCAGATCGGCGAGGTCGAGCGCGTCGTGGTCGGCGAGTCGGTGCCCCTGCGGCAGGACGACGTGCAGGGGGTCTTCCAGGAGCGGCGTCCACTCCAGGCGGGAGCTGGGGCCCGGTCCGACGGGGAGCGGGCCGTCGAAGTGGTAGGCGAGGGCAAGGTCCACGGCACCTTGACGGACGAGTGGAAGGGTGTCCTCGGGTTCACCCTCCCTGACATGGAGCACGGTGCGCGGATGGACTGCCATGAGCCGGGTGAGAGCGGCGGGCAGCAGGAGCCTGCCGCCGCTGGTGAAGGTGGCGACGGTGAGTTGGGTGCGGCCAGTGCTGAGCGCGGCGACCCGTTGTCGTGCATGTTCGAGCTCCGCGGCGACGGATTCGGCGGCGCCGACCATGATGTGGCCCGCCCGTGTGAGGGTGACGCCCCGGGTGCTGCGCGCGACGACCTGGACACCGAGGCTGCGTTCCAGTGCAGCCACCTGCTGGGAGACGGCCGAGGGGGTGAGGCGGAGAGCCGCGGCCGCCTGGTTGAAGCTGCCGAACTCCGCCACCGCCCGCAGGACGCGAAGCCGCTGCACATCGATCAACAGTTTTCCTTAATCCCGATCAAGTAAGTCAGCACTTCTGCTGATGACGATAGGTCTGCAGGCTTGGGGCATGCAAAGGATCTGCGTCATCGGCGGAAGCCGGTACTTCGGAAAGCTCCTCGTAGAGCGGCTACAGGCTGCGGGCCACCAGGTCACTTTGATCAACCGCGGCTCCGGCCCGCCGCCCGTCGGCGTCGAGCACCTCGTCGTCGACCGCAACGACGAGGCCGCCCTGACGGCCGCGCTCGACGCCCGCACCTTCGACGTCGTGGTGGACCAGATCTGCTACACCCCGGTACAGGCCGCCATCGCCGCCCGCGCCTTTGCCGGCCGCACCCGGCGCTATGTCATGACCTCCACGATCGAGGTCTACGACCCCGCGACCGCCGCCCTGCCGGCCGTGCCCTCGGGGACGCCCGTGTCAGAGGAGAGCGTGGACCCGAGCACCTGGCAGGTAGCCATGGACCTGCCGTGGCACGACGACGCCTACCTGGAGGCGCACTACGCCGAGGGCAAGCGGCAGGCCGAGGCGGTCTTCGCCCGCGCCGGCAGCTTCGCCTTCGCCACGGTGCGCAGCGCCCACGTGCTCGGCGGCGGCGCGCAGGAGTTCACCGGCCGGCTGGCGCACTATGCCGGGCGCATCGCCCGGGGCGAAGAGGTCACCGTGCACGCGAAGGCGCTGCCCACGGTCTTCATCCACTACGAGGAGCTGGCGGACCTGCTGTCGTGGGCGACCACTGCCGACTTCACCGGCCCGGTCAACGCCTGCTCCGACGGCCCGCTCGATGTGTACGGCCTCGCCGGGATCGTCGCCGCGCCGGCCGGCCGGGAGGCCGTCTACCGGACCGTCCCGGCGGGCGAGGAGGCTTCGCCGTTCTCCTTCGACCGCCATTACGCCATGAGCAACGCCCGTGCGAAGGTGCTGGGTTTCTCCTTCTCCCGCACCGCCGACTGGCTGCCCGGCGCCGTCGCCGAAGCCCTCGCCCTATCCGTCGCTCCCACCGACTGAGGAACAAGGCCACCATGCAGTACCGCACCATCGCCAGCACCGCCGTCAGCGCCATCGGTCTGGGCGCCATGCCGCTGTCCATCGAGCACCGCCCGGACCAGACGCGGGCCGTCGCCACCGTCCACGCCGCGCTCGACGCCGGTGTCACCCTTGTCGACACCGCCGACAGCTACCACTGGCACGCCGACGAAGCGGGTCACAACGAGCTGCTGATCGCCCGCGCCCTGGCCCGCTACGGCGGCGACACCTCCCATGTCCTGGTGGCCACCAAGGGTGGCCGCGGCCGTCCCGGCGACGGCAGCTGGACCGTCACCGCCACACCCGCCCACCTCAAGCAGGCCGCCGAAGCCTCCGCCAAGCGCCTGGGCGTCGAGGCGATCGGCCTGTACCAGCTGCACAAGCCGGACCCGACCGTACCCTGGGCGGAATCCGTCGGCGCGCTGCGCGAGCTCCTCGACGCCGGCACCATCCGCGCCGCCGGTATCTCCAACGTCACCACCACCCAGATCCGCCAGGCACATCAGATCCTCGGCGAAGGGCTCGTCTCCGTACAGAACCGGTACTCGCCCGCCGTCCGCGACAGCGAGCCGGAGCTGCGGCTGAGTGAACAGCTGGGGCTGGCCTTCCTGCCGTGGGGCCCACTCGGCGGCATCTCCCGCAGTTCCCTCGACGGTCCCTCCGGTCCCACCTCCATCGGCACACCCTTCCACCGCATCGCCGCCGAACGCGGCGTCAGCCCGCAGCAGATCGCGCTGGCTTGGCTGCTCGCCCGCTCGCCGGCAGTGATCCCGCTACCGGGAGCCAGCCGCCCGACCTCCATCACCGACTCCGCCAGGGCCGTGGAGCTCACGCTGAACGCGCAGGAACTGGAGGAACTCGAGGACGCTCTGCCGTGTCAGTTGGGGCTCTAGGGACCGGCTGGGGCAGGACTTGCCGGACCCCCAACCGGCCGCAGTTCCCAGTGGGGAACTGCGGCCGGGCGCGGTGTACCGCTCGGAGACGGTGTACGGCTTCGGCGTCCGCGGCTGCCGACCGCGCACGCCCCGCCCCACTACAGGTCGTCGGAGAGCACCGTGTCTTGCGCCTTGCGGCGGCGTCCCCAGCGCTTGTTCGCCATTTGGACGTCGGCCTGCGCCGATGACGACTCCTCCAGGGGGGTGAGCGTGAGGACCTCCGTCTTCGCGAGCGGCTCCGGGGACGAGGAGGCAGCGGTAGCCGTGGGTGCCGATACGGCCGAGGATCCCGAGGGGATGTCCACGATGAGCGGTACCAGACGTTCGCCGCGAGCCTTGGCGTCACTACTGGCATCGCCCCTGGCGTCGTTCTGGCCCTTGGCCTCGCTCTGGTTCTTGCCCTTGCGCACCCGCCACAGCCCCCGGGACTGGAGGGCGGTGCCGAGGTTGTTCAGGACCCGGCCCTCGTCGTCGCTCATCTCGGCGAACCGGGCGGCGGCCTGCTGGTGTGCGTCGATGGCCTCGTCGAACCGCCGCACCTGCTGCAGGGCCATGCCCAGGTTGTTCAGGGCCCGGCCCTCGCCCTCGTGGTCACCGAGTTCCGTGAACCGGGCGGCGGCCTGCTGGTGCGCGTCGATGGCTTCCTCGAACCGCCGCACCTGCTGCAAAGCCGTACCCAGGTTGTTCAGGGCCCGGCCCTCACCGTCATGGTCACCCAGCTCGGCGAACCGGGCGGCGGCCTGCTGGTGAGCGTCGATGGCTTCCTCGAACCGCCGCACCTGCTGCAAAGCCGTACCCAGGTTGTTCAGGGCCCGGCCCTCACCGTCATGGTCACCCAGCTCGGCGAACCGGGCGGCGGCCTGCTGGTGAGCGTCGATGGCCTCGTCGAACCGCCGCACCTGCTGCGAAGCCGTGCCGAGGTTGTTCAGGGCCTGCCCCTCGCGGTGGTGGTCGCCCAGCGCGGTGAACCGGGCGGCGGCCTGCTGGTGTGCGTCGATGGCTTCCTCGAACCGCCGCACCTGCTGCGAAGCCGTCCCCAGGTTGTTCAGGGCCTGCCCCTCGCGGTGGTGGTCGCCCAGCTCGGCGAACCGGGCGGCGGCCTGCTGGTGTGCGTCGATGGCCTCGTCGAACCGCTGCACCTGCTGCAAAGCCGTGCCGAGGTTGTTCAGGGCCTGCCCTTCGGCATGGGGCTCGCCCAGCTCGCGGCATGTGACGAGGTCCTGCTGGTGGGCCTCGATGGCCTCGTCGAACCGCTGCACCTGCTGCAAGGCGACGCCGAGGCTGTTCAGCGCCCGGCTCTCGCCATGGCGTTCGCCCAGTTCGCGGCAAATTATCAGATCCTGCTGATAGCTCATGGTGCCTCCCAGGAGTCGCGCCGTTCTTGGCGACACTCTCAGCAACCAGCCAAACGCGGACGACCGCAACCGGTTCGGGGCCGGTGGCACCCAACCGAATGGTGCTTTCGCCTGTCTGGCGGAGGCGGCTGCCCCCAACTGCCCAGCCGGCTCCCTGCCGGCCCCGCGTCCGGACGGAGGCGGCGATCACGGCGCGCCGGGAGGGCAGCCGGAGGTCAGCGCATGCGGACGGTGATCCCGGGGAGCGGTATGTCGGACAGGTCGAGCTGGAGCCCCGTCACGGTCAGGTAGGTCTGGGAGTCACTGAGGGTGTCGGACGGTGCCTGGGTCTTCCCGCGGGTGCTCACCAGCAGGTACCAGCCCCCGCGCTTGTAGCTGCGTGAGGCGTCGGCGCTGTCGCCGTTCGGGTTCAGCACCCAGCCCTGGCGCTCCAGGTCGGCGCAGATCGCGTGCATCTCCGACTGTGCGGCGGTCTTCTCGCGGACGGCCGTCCAGCCCGTCCTGTTCGAGTCGGCGCCGGCCGCGACGGTCGGACGGCCCTGTGCGGGATCCAGGCCCGCCGCGCTGACCGCGGTCCGGATCACCTCGTCCACGGCCTCCCGTGTGAGGGGCGGTGACGTGGACTCCGGTGTGGGCGCCGCCGTGGACGGGCGGGGCGTGGAATCGGGCGCGCCCAGGTGAACGCGCCCGTCGTCGTCTATCTGGATGTGGTCCGGCAGGGCCACGGCGGCCAGACTCACGATCAAGGTCGCGGCCAGCCCGATCCACACCCTCCTCAACAGCGCGTTCAACGCGAGACTCCCCCCCGAGTGATCATTCAGAGGAAGTCTCACACATACTGCTCGGCGCCCGGCGGCCGTTGCAGGTGCCCTTCGCTTCAAGGTGGCCGACAGCAACGCGAGGGCGGCACGTTCAACTGCCGTGGGGATACGCGCTGTTCGAAGAGCCGGCCGCGAAGTCCGGCAATGCTGCTGATCGCGGACCAGCACGCCTCCACCGGCGCCTTGCCCCTGGCCATCGGCGGGGATTGCCGGCTGCCCGCAGCACGCGTGAGAAAGGCAAGGAGGTCATTGCCCACTCCTTGCCACTACCAACATATAGCGCACAGGGGGTCTTGCGGCAAGGCCCCGGTGATGCCGCAGAATCTGCGACCGCCCCGGAAACTGCCGGTCGGCGGCCACACAGCAGCCGGGCGTTGCAACACGCTCGATGGGGGTTTCTCATGACGAACACAGACATGGCCGTGAACGCAGACCTGGACGCAGAAGTGATCGTGGCCGGTGGAGGCCCGACCGGCCTGATGTTGGCGGGCGAGCTGCGCCTGCACGGCGTGCGGGTGCTCGTACTGGAGAAGGAGACGGAGCCGATCAGGCAGTCCCGCGCCCAGGGGCTCCACGCCCGCAGCATCGAGGTCATGGCACAGCGCGGTCTGCTGGACCGGTTCCTCGCGCTCGGCAAGCAGTACACGGTCGGCGGCTTCTTCGCCGGGCTCGCCAAGTCCTGGCCGGAGCGGATGGACACCGCGCATCCGTACGTCCTGCACATCCCGCAGACCACCACCGAGCGGCTGCTGACCGAGCACGCCGTCGAGGCCGGCGCAGAGATCCGGCGCGGCTGCGAGGTGACCGGGCTGGAGCAGGACGACCAAGGGGTGAGCGTCGAGCTGGCCGACGGTACGTGGCTGCGCTCGCGCTACGTCGTCGGCTGCGACGGCGGCCGCAGCACGGTGCGCAAGCTGCTCGGTGTCGCCTTCCCCGGCGAGCCGTCCCGGGTCGAGACGCTGCTGGGCGTGATGAAGCTGGACGTGGAGCCGCAGACGCTGGCCGCCGTGACGGCCGAAGTGCGAAAGACCCAGCTGCGGTTCGGTGCCATGCCCATGGAGGACGGGGAGTACCGGGTCATCGTGCCCGCCGAGGGGGTGGCGGAGGACCGTGTCGCCGCGCCGACCCTGGGGGAGTTCAAACAGCAGCTGCGGGCGTACGGCGGCACCGATTTCGGCGCACACTCGCCACGCTGGCTCTCCCGCTTCGGCGACGCGACCCGGCAGGCCGAGCAGTACCGGGTCGGCCGGGTGCTGCTGGCCGGCGACGCGGCGCACATCCACCCGCCGACCGGCGGCCAGGGCCTCAACCTCGGCATCCAGGACGCGTTCAACCTGGGCTGGAAGCTGGCCGCGGAGGTCTGCGGCTGGGCACCGGAAGGCCTGCTCGACAGCTACCACGGCGAACGGCACCCGGTGGCGGCCGACGTGCTGGACAACACCCGCGCGCAGATCCAGCTGATGTCGTCCGAGCCGGGGGCGCAGGCGGTGCGCCGGCTGATGGCGGAACTGGTGGAGTTCGAGGAGGTGAACCGGTACCTCATCGAGAAGATCAGCGCGATCGCGATCCGCTACGACTTCGGTCCTGGCCACGACCTCCTCGGCCGTCGGCTGCGGGACGTCCGGCTGAAGCGGGGCCGTCTGTACGACCTGACGCACGAGGGCCGCGGCCTGCTCCTCGACCAGAGCGGCCGCCTCTCGGTGGCCGGCTGGGCGGACCGCGTCGACCACGTCGTCGACGTCAGCGAAGAACTCGACGCGCCCGCGGTACTGCTGCGACCGGACGGCCACGTCGCCTGGGTCGGCGAGGACCAGCAGGATCTCCTCGCCCACCTCCCCGCATGGTTCGGCACTGCCACGACCTGACCCGCACCGCCGCACGCCTCCCAGGTTCGTGGCCGCCGCCGGCCGGATCATGCGCTCTCCTCTCACCGCGTGGGGGTTTTCGACGACGACCGCACGTGCCGGGGCGGTCACGCTGCGCGTTCCGCGCCGTTGCCGCGCCGCCGGGGCCGGTCGGCCGGACGCCGGGAGGGCCGGAAATCGTGTGCCCACGCCACCTGCCCGCGGTTACCCTGCTTCGTCGGAACAGGCCGCGGAGGAACCCATCATGACCAGCACGAAGTCGTCGTTTCCGGAGCGGATCGAGCTCAAGGGAGAAGGTCTCGTCCTGCGGGACTGGACGGAGGCGGACCTGGCCGCGATGCCGGGACTCTTCGATCACCCCGACATCGCCTACTGGACACCGATCGTCTCCCCCTTCGACGACGCGGCCGCCCGCGCGCGCCTGGACCGGGACCGGAAGCTGCGGGCGGAGGGCACGACGATCCTCCTCGCCATCACCGTCGACGGCGGAGCCCCGCTCGGCGAGGTGATGCTGAGGCGTGCCCCGGAGGGAACCGAGATCGGTTACGCGGTGGGCCCGGCGCACCGCGGCCGAGGCCTGGCGGCGCGAGCCGTCCGGGTCATGTGCGCCTACGCCTTCGAGCAACTGGGCGCGGAGCAGGTGATCCTGGAACTGGAGGCGGAGAACGCCGCCAGCGTCGCCGTGGCCACCAAGGCGGGTTTCCGACTGCTCGACGTGCCGCTGATCACCGGTGAGGAGAAGGGACGGCCCTTCAGCCTGCAGACATGGGGACGCACCCGCTCCTGAGGTCTCCCCGCCGCGATCGACGCCGTACAGCCGGCGACCGTCACCGCCCCTGCGTCCGGCTCCCGCGCCGTTGTCCTACCCGTTCCGTACGCTGGCAGCATGCGTACGCGCCCCACTCTGAGCTGGACGCCCACCGAGGACCCGCCACCCGGCACCACGGAGCCGGCGCCGGTCGTCGACGCGCTGAGGAGCGGTGGTGTGCTGGTGCTCAGCGGGGCCGGCATCTCCACGGAGTCGGGCATCCCCGACTATCGGGGAGAGGGCGGGAGCCTGAGTCGGCACACCCCGATGACCTATCAGGAATTCGCCGCCAGTGCCCGTGCCCGGCGCCGGTACTGGGCACGCAGCCACCTCGGCTGGCGCACGTTCGGTCGGGCCCTGCCCAACGCCGGGCACCGGGCGGTGGCGGCGTTCGGGCGGCAGGGCCTGCTCGCGGGTGTGATCACCCAGAACGTCGACGGGCTGCACCAGGCCGCCGGAAGCGAGGGCGTGGTGGAACTCCACGGCAGCCTGGAGCGCGTGGTCTGCCTTTCCTGCGGCGCCCTCACCTCGCGCCGTGAGCTCGCCCGCCGGCTGGAGGAGGCCAACGCGGGCTTCGGGCCGGTGGCGGCGGCACTTAACCCGGACGGCGACGCCGACCTCACCGACGAGCAGGTCGGGGACTTCTGCGTGGCGCCCTGCCACGCGTGCGGGGGCGTCCTCAAACCGGACGTGGTGTTCTTCGGCGAGAGCGTTCCGCCGCCCCGGGTCGAGCACTGCCGCGACCTGGTCGAGGCGGCCACGTCGCTGCTGGTCCTGGGGTCCTCGCTGACGGTGATGTCGGGCTTGCGGTTCGTCCGCCAGGCGGCCCGGGCCGGGAAGCCCGTCCTGATCGTCAACCGGGATCCGACCCGGGGTGACCGGCACGCCGTCACCCGGGTCGCGCTGCCCTTGGGGGCCACCCTCACCACGGTGGCCGAGCGTTTGGACGTCCCCGTGGACGTCGGATCGGAGGGACCGGCACGGCGGCCTTGAGGGGGAACTCAAGGCCGCCGGCCCCGGCCCCGCGCGGCACGGCACGAGGCCGGCGGCTCGGCCGGGAACGGACTGCCGCAGCGTGGTGAGGGTTGTCGTCGCGCCCCGTCTCGTCAGGGCGCCATCTCGTACGCCCCTGCCAGTGCCTGCACGCGCGCCCAGACGCGCGCCGAGCGGTCGGCGTCGACGACCGGGCGCCGAACCGCCCCGAGCGCCCAGCTCTGCTGGTCCGCCGTCGCGGAGTCCTTGCCGTACAGCTCCACCGCGTGGGCGGAGAAGTCCCGCACGAGGACGGCGAACAGTTCGTCGAGCACGTCCTCGTCCAGGCCCGACAGACGTGCCTGCTCCAGGATCAGCTGGCCGTGGACGACCAGGGCGAAGAGCTGGCCCACGGCCAGGAGGAGGTCGAGGTCACGGCTCTGCTCCTCGTCGGGGGCGGCCGTCTTGACGAACTCGCACAGGGCGTCGGCCTGCTCGCGGAAACGGCCGACGTTGGGCAGGGAGGCGTACGCGTCGAAGGCAGGCCGCCAGTCGTGGAAACGTACGGAGCCCAGGCCGCGCGCGGGCCCCTGGCGGAAGAGGAACGCGTCGTCGGCCGCGTCGAGGCGGGTCGGCACGGGCGCGTAGTCGGCGGACTCCAGCAGGTGGTTGCGCATGAACTTGAGGATCAGCGCGAGGTTGACGTGGACCGTGCCCTCCAGCTTCGGCAGGCTGCGGATCTCCACGGCCGCCTGGGCGAAGTAGGTGTCCTTCTCGAAGCCCTTGGCGGCGATGACGTCCCACATGAGGTCGATGACCTTCTCGCCCTCCGTGGTCACCTTCATCTTGGTCATCGGGTTGAAGAGCAGGTAACGGCGGTCGTCGGGGCCGGCGGAGCGGAAGTAGTCGACGGCACGGTCGCTGAACAGCTTCATGCCGACGAGTCGGACATAGGCATCGGCCAGCTCACGGCGCACGTGCGGAAAGGCGGTGACGGGGCGGCCGTAGAGGATCCGGTTGTCCGCATGGGTGACGGCCTCGTACATCGCGTGCTCGCAGATGCCGATCGAGGCGGTGCAGAGGTTGAACTTGCCGACGTTGACGGTGTTGAGCGCGGCGTCGAAGGCGGCCCGGCCGGTGTGCAGGACGTCCTCGGACCGGACGGGGTAGTCGTCGAGGCGGAACTCGCTGACGTACTTGGACGAGTCGACGACGTTCTTCACCAGGTGGTACGCCGGGTGACGGCTGTCGGCGGCGAAGAAGACGTACCCCTCGGGCCCCTCGACGTCGGTGCGGCGTCCGAAGACGGACACGAGGCCGGCGGCGTTGCCGTTGCCGATGTAGTACTTGGACCCGCGGGCGCGGAAGCCGCCTTCGCCGTCGGGGTCCAGGAGCATGTCGGTGGAGTAGATGTCGGCGCCGTGGGTCTTCTCGGACAGGCCGAACGCGAACACCTCGCCCTCGCCCAGGAGTTGCCCCGCCCGGGCGCGGGCGGCGGCGTTGTCGCTCTGCCAGACCGGGCCGAGACCGAGGATCGTCACCTGCCAGGCGTACCAGTAGTCGAGACCGTAGAAACCGAAGATCTCGTTGAGGGCGGCGATCCGCGCGGTGTCCCAGCGCTTGTCCGGATCGTCGTCGCCGGCCTCGGGCGCCGGGGTCAGGAAGGTCGCGAAGAGGCCCTCCTTCGCGGAGAACGCGAGGAAGTCCGCCAGCCAGGCCCGCGAGCGGTAGTCCTCGATCAGCTTGCGCTTGCCGCGGTCCTCGAACCAGTCGACGGTGGCGCGGAGCAGCCTGCGGGTCTCGGGGTCGAAGTGGGCGGGGTCATAGGTGCGCGGGTTGAACAGCAGCGTGTCGGTCATGAGGGTTCGCCTTTCGGGCCCGGGTGCGGTCCGGGCTCTGTCGGGGTCTGGCACACGGGGGTACGGAAGTGTCGGGGAAGTCGCGTCGGGCGGTTGCGGCGTCGCGGGAACGGTGGCGAGGGGGGCGGGCCGGCGAGGGGGCGCCGGAGCGGCCTGGTGGGGCGGACGGCTCGCGCGCCCGGTCGGCGGACTAGGCGATCCGGCGGAGCGTGGCAAGGACGTCCTCGAGCCAGGCGAGCATCATCCGCTCGTAGGCGATACCACCTCGCAACACGACGTGTTGCAGTTCCTCACCGGCATCCGGCGCGGCGGGAGCCTCGGGGCCGGTGAAGTCCCGCAGCTCCCCCGCGAGGTAGTGGGTCAGCCGGTCGGCGTGCGCCTGGTGGTGCCTCTCGACCTCGGTGATCAGCGCGGACGGGTCGTCGAAGGCCGCGCCGCGGATCTTCACGGCGATCTCGTGGCGCACGCTGTCGGGCTGGACGGGGTCGCGCAGCCAGGCCGAGAGCGCGGCGCGGCCGGCCGGGGTGACCGAGTGTTCCTTCTTGTCCGGTCTGGCCTGCTGTTGAACAGCGCGGACCTCGATCCAGCCGTCGTTCTCCATGCGCCTCAGCACGCGGTAGATCTGCTGGTGGGTCGCGGTCCAGAAGTAGCCGATGGACCGGTCGAACCGCCGGGCCAGCTCATAGCCGGAGCCCGGCTGCTCCAGCAGGGAGACGAGGATCGCGTGCTCAAGCGCCATGCCCCGATCTTTGTATGCAACTCGTTTCATAGACAAGCGTCACCGGCCGGATGAGACACGCCTCACCCCCGGGCCCGCCCGCGCCGGGCTCTCCCCTACTGGCTCAGCCCCACGTCCCGCAGCTCGGCATGGACCATGTCCCCTTCTGGGACAGCCGGCCTCGGCGGCCAGGGTGACCACGCGCTGCCCACACGCTTTTCGACACCCTGTGGCGTCCGTGACTTGCCCAGTTCCGCCGGCGCCCCGGTGAGCTCGCCTGGGCCCACGACGAAGAGCACGTCGATGCCCTCGCCGCCCACGTCGGCGCCCGGCTGCGCGAACGTCAGGCCCCCCGCGAGGTCCACGTACGGCAGCCTGCCGTTCCGGTCGGAGTCCGCAGGGAGGCCGTAGCGAGGTACCGGCCGGCGCTGGCGCCCTCCCTCGGCGAAGACCGGGGAGTCGCACCCACCGCGCCGGCACCGAGCCGGCGCCCACCGGTATCGCCCGGCTGCGTAGCCCGTCGTCCGTGGGGTAAGCGCGGCGTAACGCCGGCGAGTAGAGGAGGTCCCGCATGTCGACGCGTCCGACTTCGGCCCACGCAGTGCAGACCCCACTCGGCTCCCTGCTCGGAGGCCGCTACCGGCTTCGAGCCCTCATCGGTTCCGGCGGGACGGCGGACGTGTTCCGCGGTGTCGATCAGGTCCTGGAACGAGAGGTGGCGGTCAAACTCTTCCGCCCCGGAGCCGACACCGTCACAGCCGACCACTTCTGTGACGAGGCACAGACCCTGGCCCGGCTCTCTCACCGCGCCCTCGTCACCGTGTACGACATCGGCCGCCACGGGCAAGTGGCCTACATGGTGACGGAGTTGATACCCGGCATCACGCTGCGCACCCGCATAGACGCCGGCCCTCTGAGCCCCGTACACGTCATCCGGCTCGGTACCGAGATCGCGTCGGCCCTCGACCACGTCCATGCGCACGGCATCATCCACCACGACATCAAGCCGTCCAACGTCCTGCTCAGCGACGACGGCTCTCCCTTCCTGGCCGACTTCGGGCTGGCCCGTGCCGTCGACGACCGTACCCGCAGCGAACCGGAAACGCTCGTCGGAACCCTCGCCTACATGGCTCCCGAGCAACTGCGCGGCCACGGGGCGGGCATGGCGAGCGACGTCTACGCCTTGGGCTTGACACTTCTGGAGGCACTCACCGGCGTCCGCGAGTACGTGGGCACGCCCGCCGAGATCGGCGTCGCCCCGCTGTTGCGTGCCCCTGAGGTGCCCGAGCAGATACCCGACGCTCTGGGGAGGCTGCTGAGAGCGATGACGGATCCGGACCCGCAGGCACGGCCCGACGCCGCCCGCATACACCAGACCCTGCACAGCCTCGGGGCGGCGAAAAAGCCGCCCCTGGGCACCGCGTCTGGCCCGGCTCCCGCCGCCGTTCCGGCGAACCCGGCGTCGGACACGCACCGCGCCCCCGCCCCGCTCGGTCACCTCCCGCGCGTTCCCGGTCCGCAGAAGCGCCCGCGCCGCCCGTCCCCCCGTACCGCGGGAGTCGTCGTGATGGCCGCGAGCGTGGTCGGCGCGTCCGTGCTCCTGGTAGGGGCTACCGACTCCTCCCACGCGCCCTCCGGCAGCCGGCCGACGACGCCCCAGGCGGCCGCGCGTCCGTCGCTCACACCCACGACGCCGGCAACGCCGGCCCCCTCCGCACCCGGGGCCACGAGCTCGGGCGCCACCACCCCGGTCCCCGCGACCCAGGGCACCGCGACCCAGGCCGGCGCGACCCAGGCCGGCGCGACCCAGGCCGGCGCGACCCAGGCCGGCGCGACCCAGGCCGGCGAGGCCCGGGTTGCCGAGGCCCAGGTTGCCGGGGCCCGGAACCGGACATCCGGTCCCGGTACTGCTGCCTCGCCCCCCGCCGCCCCCCCTCCAACGGACCACGGGCCGGCGGCCAAGAACAAGGAGCAGCAGGCCGGAAACAAGGGAAACAACGGGAAGAAGGAAAAGGAGAAGGGCAAGGAGAAGGAGAAGGAGAAGGCCCCGTCGAGATGAGGTGATCCGGCGCTCGGGGTCGGACGCCGGGACGGCCCGGTTCTCGTCCCCACGCTGATGTGCGGGGGTGAAGCCCGGCGCCGGCCCACTTATCCAGTGGGCCGGCGCCGGTAGTGAATCCGTACAGGTCAGCGCGTGGCGTCTCTCCGTCGGCGGCGCGCGTACACCACCGCACCGCCGGTCGCCGCCAGGGCCGCAGCCCCGGTTGCGGCTGCCGGCTGCCAGGACGCGTCGGCTGCCGGTCCCGCGAACGCGGCTACGGGCTCGGCCGGCTGGTCCCCCACCAGACCGTCGTACCCACCGGCCAGGCCCTTCCGGTCGTACTCCGAGCCGGGCAGCTTGTCACCGTATCGGGTGGTGACCAGCTTCTGGTAGGCAGTGAGGGTGAGTGAGCGCTTTCCGCCGAGGCCGGTGGTCGCCTCATCGTTGAGAGGTTCGACCAGGCCTTCGGCGGTGAGCCGGTACCAGGCGTGGATCTGCGGCTCGGTGAAGGTGCGGGCCTGAGGGGTGCCGCGTTCGGCAAGGCTGAGCTCGGTGTCCCCGTCCCTGATGCCGGCCAGTTGCCAGCCCTCGGCGCCGACGGCCTGCCCGCCGTTTGCCGGTGCAGCCGGGTTTCCCTGAGGCGAGAGCAGGACGGCTGCCTGGTGGCCGTCGGAGGCGGTCACCCGTGAGGCCAGATAGGAGAGCCGCAGCGCGGTCTGCGGGGTCGCCTGGGTCTTGCCGGCCACGAACTCGGGGCTGACCTCGAACATCGGCACCGGGTCCTTGAGATCGAACTTCGGCGGCGCGGCGACTGCGGAGGGGGCGTTTCGGGGAGTGCCGACGGCGCCGCCGTCCGCGGCGGCGGCACTGCCGGGCGGCCGGGCCGAGACCAGGAAGCGGGAGACGGTGCCTCGGAGCTGGTCGCTCCGGAGCGTCTGCTGGGCGGACTGGTAGCCCGCGATGCCGTCGCCGTCCGCACCCTGCGCGGAAACGTTTCCGCACAGGGTGGCGGCGAGAGCGGTGGTAGCGAGGACAGCGGCACGGACTGCCGCGCGCCTGGTGCGTCGCATGCTCTGCATGGTCGGTCTTCTCCTCAGCCCTGGATGCCGACGCGGGAGTGCGTCCACTGGAACGAGTTGTTGTTCGCGTAGGTGGAGTAGTTCCACCAGGTATAGGTCTGGGTGGTCTGCCACGGGTCGCCCACCGCGATCATGCTGCTGGCGCTGTCGTAGCCGTAGATGACGTTCATGTGGCCGCCGCCACTGCGCCAGCCGATCCGTACGGCGAACGGCCGGCCCGCGGCGATCTCGGTGGTCGACTCGCTGAACGAGGCGTTGCGGTACAGGCTGCGGCCGCTGTTGCCCAGCCCCACCCCGGCCAGGCCGTTGGCCATGTCTTCCAACGTCGCGGGCTGGTTGTTGCAGTCCACCCAGCTGCCCTGGGCGGCGAGTTGGCAGAACCGCTCCTGGCTGACCGTGCGGCCCCAGTATTTGGCGATGGTCACCCCGGAGGCGTCCCAGCACCACTGGGTCCTGACCTGCTTCTGCATGTCGATCTGGAGCGTCTTCGCGGTCGTGGGAGTCGGCTTCGGGTTCGAGCCGCAGACCGGCAGGGCGGTGGTGTTCTCCCGGATGAACGCGTCCGCGATGTAGTACGAGCCGGTGTAGATCCACCGCGGGTCGTTCTCCACCGTGTCGCCGGTGGTCCGGCAGGACATCTGGATCCTGTCACCGACCCTGGAGGAGCCGTTGACCTGGGCCGACAGGGACGGCTTCGTGCGGTGGTTGACGGTGCTGTAGTTGCCCTGCCCGCCGATGACCGTGCCGCTGACCACATCGGCCTGGGCGAGGGCACCGAAGCCGAACAGCAGACCGCCGGAGAGTGTGGCGGTGAGTGCGGCTATCAGCGCCTTCTTCCGGCGGGACGTGCGACGTTTGTGCATCATGCTCCTTGATTCGGGAAGTTCCGGAACTCGCTCGCTCGGCACCCGGCCCCGGCCCCGGCCCCCGGTTCCGGGCTGGGGGCGCGTACGGACCGTAAGTGCCGGCCGTGGCCGTGGCCTGCACCCGGGAGGCCGGCGCGGCACTCCCCCGGATCCGCCCGCCACCGGGCGTAGAGCGGACGCCGCTGCGGCGTCGCCCGGAGAGGCGTGAGCCGGGGAAGCGCCTCGTTCGGCGGTGAAGGCGGTTACAGCCGACGGCGCACGGGTGCCGTACTGCGGCTTGACGCGCTTCTGCGAGCAGGCATAACCACATCGCTTCCTCAAGTGGATTGGGTGCGGGAATCCTGCCAGACGGATAAGGAGAGATTTAAACGCCGTCGCTCTACGCGCAAAGATGTCTCTAGTTCAACTACATGAGAGATTCCTGACGGTCTCTCAATTCACCTGGCGATAGGCACACTTGAGTGCCGTGCAACCATTGGTCCAGGCCATCCCGATGGTTCGACGGACGCGCGGACTTTGCAGAAACTTGACAGTTGATCACTTCATTAGACGCGGCGTCAAATAGCCGAAATAGCCCAGCGTATAGCGCATGTGACTGTCAATCATTTCACGAGTAGACAATCGCGAACCCCCGCATGCGTGCAAGAGGGCTGTAAGCGAAGATGCCCCGCGGCGAATACCGACCGCTCTCACCGCGGACGTGGGGGTGGATCGCGCCGGTCGGCCGTCGGTCGCGGGATGGGTGCCTGCGTCCGGCCGTGCCCGATCCTCGGACGCACACCCCGCACGCCCGCGCGGGGGAATGTGGGCCGCGGGCTGCTCGGAACGCGCGGCGCCGTTCCCGCGTCAGTGGACGCGGCGGATACGGATCGGACCGCGGGTCTTCGTCGGCTCCACGGCGCGGCCGCCCTGGGTGATCTCCACCTCACCTGACTCCACGAGCCGCCGGGCCGCACGCCGGACCGGTTCCATGAGGGCGCGCCAGCCGTCGTCGTCCCCGTCGTACACCGCACGCGCGGCGTCGGAGGGACAGATCGTCGCGGTCGGACCGCGACGATCCAGCAGCTGCAGGATGACCCGTTCCAGGTGTCGGTCCGTCTGCCGTTCGCTGTCCGTCACTCCGCCAGTGTCGCACCGCTGCTACGAGCCGACGGCCCGCGACGCAGGAAGATCACCGCACAGGCCTGTCCATACCGGTGTCAAGGACGGCGTGGGCGGAATCGGCGGTCTGGCAGTCACCGTGCAGCGCGGTGCTCGGAGGTCGCTGTGGATGAGCGCCGGCCCCTCCTCGTAGTCGACTGCCCGCCGACGGCGGTGTGCGCGTACGGCCTCGCTGCAAGCCGGGGGGGTCGGGTACTGCGTGCCGGCTGCGATCCGGGCCTGGAGCACGGCCGGGTGCTGTGCAGGACAAGGGGGTGGAAGGGGCCGGTCTCGCGCCGCGGGTCGAAGAGCGCGGCGGCGTAGGCGGCGTAGCGGTGTTGAGGACGGTCATGGGAACGATTACGGCCCGCCGGTGTACCGGGCGATCCCGTCGGTGCAGGCGGGGTCGGGTGCCGCGAGGGTCGCAATGGTTCTGGTGGTCACGCAGTCTGCCGGGTCTCCCGTCCAGGGCGCGGCGCGGAAGGTCGCCGATGTCTTCCCCGTCGGCGATCACCGCACCGTCCGGGGCCTGGTTCAACCCGGCTGCGCGTGCTCTTCCTACCGGGCAGGCCCCTCCCTGCCGCCGTACACACGTGCAGAGCAGCGCGTCCTGGGGCACCGCGGCGGGAAGCGCGGGTCACGCGCCAGGGACGTTCGATGCTGCGACCCTGGGCGAGAGGATCGGTCGGCTTCCTCGCCGCGTGGGCGGACGGGCCCGGAGCCCGGTGTGTCAGCCAAGGCGGCGCCCCTCCCCGTGTGGTGCCATGAGGTGTCTTCCCCCTCGGGCTCCGCGCCCCGCAATGCCGCGGACCCGGGTGCCACCTCTTGGAGGAAAGCATGCCGCAGCGCAATCCCTTGGCGGGCCGCACAGCCGTTGTCACGGGTGCTGCACGCGGGCTGGGAGAGGGGTTGTGCAGGCAATTGGCGAAGCGGGGTATGCGGATCGCCTTGCTCGGGCGTGAGGCCGAAACGCTCGAGCGGGTGGCGCGCTCGCTGCCGGTGGAGTCCCGCTGCTACGAGGCGGACGTCACAGATGACGAGGTGATGGGCCGCACCGCGCTGCGTGTCTCCCGCGACATGGGAGACCCGGCGGTCGTCATCGCGAACGCGGGAGTCGCCGAAGGCGGACCGTTCGGGGCGTCGAATCCGAAGACGTGGCGTCGTGTCATCGAGGTCAACCTCGTCGGCAGCGCCGTGACGGCACGGGTCTTCCTTCCGGCGCTCTTGAGGTCACGGGGCTATTTTCTCCAGGTGGCCTCGACAGCCGCGTTCGGAGCGGCTCCCATGATGAGCGCCTACTGCGCCTCGAAGGCGGGAGTGGAGTCCTTCGCCCAGTCCCTGCGTGCCGAACTCGGTCACCAGGGAGTGGGCGTGGGTATCGCCTATCTGCATTGGACGGACACCGACATGGTTCGCGACGTCGACGCCCACGATGTCCTACGCGAACTGCGTGCACACATGCCCGCTCCGGCACGGAAGGTGTATTCGGTCGAACAGGTGGCCGCGTGGCTGGCCAAGGCGGTGCACCACCGGGCGGCGACCGTGTACGCGCCGCCCTGGCTCCGGCTCGCGCAGCCCGTCCGCCCGGTGCTGCCCCTTCTTGTGGCGAGGGCCTCGGCCAGAACGCTGCCCCGTCTCGCACGCCACGGCCCCCTGAACCCGACCGGGTTGCTCGGCGCCGGCGGCCTGGCCGACACCCAGGCGCACGACCGGAAGAACGCCCCCTGACAGGAAGCCGGGCCGCTCGCCGCGTCCACGGAGATCGACGTACTGCGAGAGCCGGCCGACGACGGGCTCACCGGGTTCATGCCGTCGGCGCTGCCCGACGCGGCCTGGGTGCTCCACACCAGGGCGCGCCTCGCGGTTTGCCCGAGCGCCGGCCCCGCCCGCCCGGAGCCGAGCGGCACGTTCGGAGCGCTGCCTCCGCCTCCGGCCGGTGACAGGCCGTACGCGCGGCGACTGCCGCCCGACCATGCCGGTCAACCCCCGTCCGGGCGCGCCTCCCGCTCCCGCAGGCCACGGCACTGGCGCGAGATCGAGCTGACACAACCGCTGTGACCTGCGACGATCTGCGCTGCTGCGGTACATCCCCTGCCCAAGCCGGCCCTGAACCGCAGACTGCGACGTGTTTGCCGATACGGACAGGATCGCGACGGGCACCCGCTATCACCTCCGGAGCGGCCTTCGCCCGGCGCCCGGCAGGGCGGCGCCGATCGCGACGGATGCACCTTGACCTCAAGTTGGCTTGAGGTAGGAGACTTCCGTCATGGATACCGACGAAATGCAGCGACAAGTGCGGGCCCTGACCGACCGTGCGGCGATCACCGATCTGATGGACCGCTACCTGCGTTCGCTCGACGACAGGGTCTTCGACGAAGCGTGGGCACGTGCCTTCCACACCGAGGACGTCACCGCGGAGATGCCCATAGGCCCCGTCCGTGGCCGCACTGCCCTGCTGGGCCGTATCCGGCGTGGAATGGCACTGTTCGACCGGACCGTTCACATGGGCAGCAACAACGTCATCGAGGTCGACGGTGACCGGGCGACCGTCCGCGGCGCCCAGTTGAGCACCCACGTCCTGGCCGGCGACCCCGGTGGTGTCTTCGTCTCCGCCGGTCATACCGAGACGGAACTGACCAGGACCGCCGACGGCTGGCGGATCTCCGCCTCGGCACTGCGAGTGGTGTGGACCCAGGGCACCCCGCCCCGGCTTCCGGAGGACCTGACCGCGGTCTCCGCGGAGTAGGCGTATCGACCCGCAGGGGCGGGTCAGAGGTTTGAGGGAGGCGGCACCGGATCCTGATGCCCGAACAACTCCGGCAGGACCCCCGGGCACAAGGAACGAGCCCCCGCTCTGCACGGGGACGCCCCGGAGGAGTTCCGCACGGCTTCGGCGCCGAACCGGCCGACCCTGGCCCACGCACGGTGCGAGCCGACGCCGCTTCGTCTACCGGCACGTCAACAGGACGGTGACGGCGCGGTGCTCGGGGAGCTCGGGGCCCGGCGCGGCCGGATCTCGGGATCCGCGTCCGGGTCGGGGACGGCGCTGGTCACGGCGGTCGTGCCGCTGGCCGGCCTGTTCGGCTACGCGCCCCGGCTGCGCGGGCGGACTCAGGGCTGCGGCACCTTCACCACCGGCCCGTGGTCCGAGCGCCGGTTCCGCCTTCGGTCACCGCCACGGCGTCGACCCGCAAACCGGAGGGCTCCCGCTCCACTCCGTGGCACCGGGGCGGAGCGGGGACGCGGACCGGCCTCTGTGGCCGGATCGAGGGCTCGTGGGGCGGGACGGGGACGGCCATGATGGCCCGATGGACAGACGGGTGGACATACGACCGGCCGAACGCGAAGCGCCGCCGGAGCACTGTGGCCGCCCCGGCGTCCCCGGCGTCCCGGGGGCATATGGCCATTCCGGGCTCCCCGGCCCTTCCGGGGAGGGGCGGGGTGAGGCGTACGCCGTGTCGGCCGAGTTCTACGACCTGTTGCACGCCCGTGCCTACCACCGGCACGCGCTCGCCCTCGCCGCTCCGGCAGCCGCCGCTCGGCTGGGGATCGTCGAGGTCGGCGCGGGGACGGGCCTGGTCACCGGGGTGCTGATCGGCGCTTCGAACGTCCCCGTCCACGCGGTGGAGCCCTCGCCCGCGATGCGGACCGTACTGCTCTCCCGACTACACCCCCCGGTGGGCGGTTCCGCGGGGGAACGGGTGACGGTGCACGCCTGCTCCGCCCTCGATTTGTCGCTGGACGGGCCGGCCGACCTGGCCGTCTGCCTGCGGTTGGTGCCCTGTCTGCCGCCCGTCGAGCGGCGCGCGCTGTGGCGGGTGCTGGCGGGACTGCTGGTGCCGGGCGGTCTGCTGTTCCTGGACCGGCCGCCGTCGGAAATTCCCGCGCAGCCGGTGCGGCGCGGGCTGGGGCAGGTCCGGCTGGGCATGGACACCTACCACGGGCTGCTCACCCAAAGCGCCGAGGACGCCCGCATCCGCTACGACTACTCCTATCTGGTGTGCCGTCAGGGGCGGGTCCTGCGCCACGCCCGGGAGTCCTTCCTCCTGTGGCCGCTGCCGAGGCGGGAGCTGCGCCGGGAGCTCGCGGCGGCCGGCCTCGTACTGGAGGACGACCTGACGCAGGACGTGCTCCGGGCCCGCCGAGGTGCCTGACGGTGCGTGCCCCCTGCCCAAAGCCGCTGCCACACGCCGGACGCGTGCACCGGTACCGCCGCCAGTTGGCAGCTTCTGGAGCCACCGTCACCCGGAAGGCACGATGGACTCCTGCACCGAGCCCGGCGGGGTCGGACGCCGGCTGGCCGCCGTGATCGACGACAGCGCAGGCCGCGTCGGCGGGCAGGTCGCGGTGCAGGCTCCGCCTCCCGGATCGGGTCTGCGGACGCTGCCGACGGACAGCGCTCCAGGACGCGCTCTCCCGCGAGGTCGGCGCGCACGAGGTCGCAGGCTGCGACCCGGCGAGAGGACCGTTCAGTCGACGGGCCAGGTGTGGACCGGGGCGTTCATGTGCATGAAGTCCATGTACTGGCACGTCATCCGGCGCAACGACTCGTGGCGGCGCAGGTTGTCGTCGAGGTGGTGGAACATCTCCGACTGCCAGGTGGCGCCGTTGCGCCCGGCCACGCAGCGCTGTTCGATCACGCCCAGCAGTTGTTCGCGCCACATGTCGTCCATGCCCGTGGCTTCCAGGCCCCGGTGCGCCAGCGGCAGCAGTCGGCGCAGGACGAGTTCGGCGGCCGGTACCTCGCCCATGCCGGGCCAGTAGAGCGAGGCGTCGATGCCGTGCCGGGCGGCAAGGTGCAGGTTCTCTTCCGCGGCGGAGAAGGACATGCGGGACCACACCGGGCGCTCCTCCTCGACCAGCGCCCGGGTCAGGCCGAAGTAGAAGGCGCCGTTGGCGAGGATGTCGGCCACGGTCGGCCCGGCCGGCAGGACCCGGTTCTCCACGCGCAGGTGCGGTTTGCCGTGGGCGACGGCGTACACGGGCCGGTTCCACCTGTAGATGGTTCCGTTGTGCAGACTCAGTTCTGCCAGCTCGGGCACGTTCCCCGCTTCGAGGGTGGCGTGCGGGTCCTCGTCCTCGCAGAGGGGCAGCAGCGCGGGGAAGTAGCGCTGGTTCTCCTCGAAGAGGTCGAACACGCTGGTGATCCAGCGCTCCCCGAACCACACCCTGGGCCGCACGCCCTGCACCTTGATCTCCTCGGGACGGGTGTCGGTGGCCTGCTCGAACAGCGGGATACGGGTCTCGCGCCACAGTTCCTTGCCGAACAGGAAGGGCGCATTGGCGGCGAGGGCGACCTGGACCCCCGCGATGGCCTGGGCCGCGTTCCAGTAGGGGGCGAAGTCACCGGGAGCGACCTGGAGATGGAACTGGACGCTGGTGCAGGCCGCCTCGGGGGTGATCGTGTCGGCGTACGCCCGCAGCCTCTCGACCCCGTCGACCGCAATCCGCAGGTCCTCGCCGCGGGCCGCGAACACCTGCTCGTTCAGGAGGTGGTAGCGCGGGTTCTCCGAGAGGGCGTGCCCTCCCACGTCCTTCTGCTGGAGCGTCGGCAGGATGCCGATCATGACGAGGTGGGCGCCGACCGTCGCGGCCCTTTCCTCGGCGTGATTGAGCGCGTCACGGATCTCACGCTCCCAGGCATCGGGGCCGCCCTCGGCCAGCCGCCGGGGCGGCAGGTTGATCTCCAGGTTGAAACGGCCCAGCTCAGTCGACCAGGCGGGGTCTGCGATGGCGGCGAGAACGTCGCTGTTGCGCATGGCCGGCTCGCCGGAACCGTCGACCAGGTTGAGCTCGATCTCGAGGCCGACCTGGGGCCGCTCATAGTCGAACCGGGCCTCGCGCAGCATGCGGGCGAACGCGTCGAGGCAGGACTGCGTCTTGTTCCGGTAGCGGCGCCGGTCCTCCCGGGTGAACATCAACGCCGGGACATCCCGTCCCATCGGACCTCCCGCGTCCCCCGGCGCTCGGGTCCGGGTGCTCGTGGGCGTTCTCCCTCCAGCGTCGCACGCCGCGCGCGGCAGCGCCCGCGGCGCCGGGAATCCACGAGCTGTCGCTGTCCCTGTGCGGGAGGATCTCGTCGAGAATCACCTCTGCGCTCAGGCCGGGCTGAGGGCCGACGGCGGGCGCCGCTCGACCAGGCGGTGTGCCGCACCGTCCCGGTCCGGGCTCGTTGGTGTGGATACCGGAGCAGTCAGATACGGGACCGGCACCGAGGCTGCGACGGACGGCCAAGGTCCCGGCCGCCGTAGGCGGGATGGGCTGCCGCCGGTCCTCACCGCGCGGCGCCGGGCGGCGCCGGGCGGCGCCGGGCGCGTCGAGGGTGCCAGATATGCGCGGTATCCGGGCTGGTCCGGCAGGCTGGGCAGCGGATGGGGGCGCCAGTTGCGGGCCCAATGCGGCGGTTGAAGGTCTCCTGGCACGAGCACTGCCGTCGGCCGGGTCCGCGCCAGGGCCATGAGCCCGTCGGCGGTGATGCTGCCGTCATGGCCCCCGTACACCTGCCGGGCAGCGCATCCGGTGGCGAACGCGGCACGGACCGCCTCCGTGCCACTGAGGATGCAGGGCGGCCGCACGCCCAGGCGGCGTAGTTCGCCGGCTACTGCGGTGAACGCCACTCGCTCCGCGCGGCTGCGGGCCGCCGCACCCCCAGCGATCGTGAACTGCAGCGCCAGATGGGCGACCAGGACGGCACAGAGCGCGCCCAGGGCGAGCGGGCGGGTTCGCCACGCAGCGATCAGCTGTGTCAGGCACAGTCCGACCGGGATGGCGAGCAGCGCGTATGCGGGCAGCAGAAAGCGCGGAGCCGCATATCCGATCATCAAGAGGTAGGGCAGGGCAAGGAACAGCGCGACCGCAGTGGGCACGGCGACCAGCTGCACCCTTCCCTTGCGGTATGCGGCGAAGAGCGCGCCCGCGGTCAGCGGTGGCAAGGCGAACCACCACAGGGCCGTGTAAGGCCGTGACCACGGCCCATCGCACGGACGGCACAGGGTCCGGCCGCCGAGCGAGCGCATCTGGTCGGCGAACGCCGGGTTCCAGCCCAGACCGCCTTGGATCTCACTCGCCCTTCGGAGCCTGGGCAGGAGGCCGCCGTACCGAAGGTGGGCCTCGACGGCCCATTCCGCGCCGCCCACGACGAGCCCGACAACCAGAGCCGCCGCAAGCGCGGGTCGCCGCCAAGGGGGAACGGCCAACGCGGCGCAGAGCAGAGATATGACCAGCCATACCGCGTCACCGGGACGCATGAGTGCGGCGAACGCCACCCCCGAGGCGACGCCGGCCAGCGCGATGCGGTCCCCGGGATTCCGGGCGGCCCTCAGGAAGCACCCGACGGTGAAGAGCGCCCCGAAGGCCACCCAGAGATTCGGCATGGCCTGGGGACCGTAGAACACGGTGATCCACAGCCCCGCGAACAGGCCGCCCGCCAGAGCGAGCGCGGGGGTGGGAAGCAGCCGCCTCCACACCCACAGGGAGAGCAGTAGTGCCGCTGCCGACAGAACCGCCAGATAGACCCGTAGTACCGGCACGGAGGAGGTGATCGCGGCGACCGGGGCCACCAAGTAGGTGATTCCGCGGGCGCGCGGGGCGCTGAAGAACGCGGCCGGAGAGGCACGGGAGACCTGGCTGACGTACACCGTCTCGTCCCACCCCAGGCCGGTCCCCGGTACGACGAGGAAAAGCTGGACCACGGCGTACCCGGCGGCGACGGCGCCCAGCCGAATCAGGTCTCCTGAGCGGCCCCGGACCGTGATGGAGCCGGCCCGGGCGTTCGGCGGCGGACTCAGCACCACGAATGCCTTGTCGGGCATCGGCGTACCTCCGGGGCAAGGGGCGTGGGCGCACCACCCTGCCCGACCGAGGACGACCACGCCATTTCGGGCGGCAGTCGGCCGAATCAACGGGCATGACGGCCGCACCGGCCGGGGTCCGTGCGCATCGCTCGACTGGTCTGCTGCGGCTTCCGGCGGGGCGCTACGGTCAGTCGGAGGGTGCGTTCCAGTAGGCCCGGCCCGGTGCGGGCCGGCGGGGGGCGAAGAGCTGCGAGACGGTCACGGGGGTGAGGCCGCGCCGCCGCAGGCCGTCGATGATCGCGGGCACAGCGGGAACGGTGCCCGGGTAGACGTCGTGGAGGAGGATGATCCCGTCGCGCTGGGCGCCCTGGAGGACGCGGCTCGTGATGACTTCGGGGTCGTGGTCGCGGTAGTCCTTCGCCGTTACGGTCCACAGGATCTGTGCGAGGCCGAGGGAGCGGCAGACCTCGGCGACACGCGGGTTGGTCAGCCCCTGAGGCGGGCGCATCAAGGTGGGGGTGCGACCGGTGAGTTCCTTGACTCGTTCTTGGAGAAGGACGAGCTCGTGGCGGATCTCCTCTGCTGAGGCCTCGGTCAGGTGTTTGTGCGTCCAGGTGTGGTTGCCCAGTTCATGCCCCTCGGAGGCCTCTCTCCGTACGAGTTCGGGACGGGTCAGCGTGTTCTTTCCCAGGAGGAAGAACGTCACGTTGACACCCTTGGCCCGGAGGATGTCCAGCAGGCGCGCCGTGTCGGGGCCCGGGCCTGCATCGAAAGTCAGAGCGACGCAGTGGATCTTGCGACAGTCGACGGGTACCGGCCGCACGGGAACCGGTGATGGCGTCGCGCTCCGGACCGGCCGTGAAACGCCGGAGGAGGCGGGAGCGGGCTTGGCACTGGGAACCGGAGCCGGCTGCGCGGAGCCACAGGCGCCAATGGCGAAGGCTGCGGCGAGGCCGGTCAACGACCGTACGAGATGGCGGCGAGCGCCCACAGGTCCATCGGTACCGAGTTCACGAGCGTTGTTCGGGGTCAAGAGAACTGCCGCCCCAGGAAGTCGAGCATCGGCTCCGCCGCGACGCTCCAGTAGGACCAGCCGTGGACGCCCCGCTGAAGGACTGCCTCGGGGTTCACTCCGCGGGCCGCGAAGACGGTGCGCAGGTCTTTGGTTCCCGGCAGGAAGTTGGCGTCCTCGGTCCCGCACCCGAGGTACCAGCGGGTGCGCCGCAGCCGCGCGGGCGCGGTGCGCCGGATGACGGCGGCCAGGTTGTAACTCATGAAGCGCTCCGTCAACCGGGCGGTTCCGGCCCGGTCCCTGCCGAAGGCATGGCCGAAGAAGCGGTTCCACTCCTTCATCGGCATCGCGCGGTAGCCCTCGTCGGTGAAGTGTGCCGTGCTCAGCCCGGCGGCGGCGCAGAACAGGCCCTGGTACCGCAGTGCGTACCACAGCGCGCCGTAGCCCCCTATGGAGAGCCCGGCCACGGACCTGTTCCCCGCCCGGCCGCCGAGCCCGTGGGCCCGTTCGACGGTCGGGACGAACTCCTGGATGAACATGTCCTCGTAGCGCAGGGCGTCGGTGCCGGAGCCGGCGTCGTTGATGTAGAACGTCTCGTCCTGGCCTCCCCCGGGCTTGCCGGGGTCGCGCCGGGCATCGGGCATGACGAGGGCGCACGCCGGGATCCGGCCGGCCGCGATGGCCCGTTCCAGGGTGGGCACGATGCCTCCCTTGACGACCCAGTCGGTGTGTTTACCGCTCACCCCGTGCAGCAGGAACAGGACCGGGATCCCGCCGTCCTGCCCGCCGCGCCGGGGCACGGAGCTCACCGCGGCGGGCAGGTAGAGGCTGTACGGGACGTCCCGGCCGAGTAGCCGGCTGTGCACGGTCAGGTCGGTGCGCAGCGAGCCGGTCCCGGAGGCGGACGCCGCGGGCTGGGTGGCGGACGGCGCCGGTCCCGGCGCCCCGGGGCGGCCGCGTAGCAGGAATGCCGCGGCTACGGCCGCGAGCGATCCGCCGGTCCCGGCCGTGAGCAGGGAGCGGCGCGCGGGAAATTTGACCATGGTTCCCTCACCGTCGGCAACGTACGTTCGTCCCGCCGTCCTCGGCCGGTGCCCGGCGGTCCGAATGCGGCGAAACCCACGCCCTGCGCCGGGTGTGCGAACAGCCGGTGCTCGTAGCCGCTCCCAGGCGAGGGAGCCGCGGGGCTCCTTCCCTCGCGCGGCCGGGCGTTCACAGGACGGGAACATGACACGCCCGGCACCCTCATCGGGGCAAGCAGCCACGCCGACCCGTCCGCCGGGGTCATCACCCAGGGGGCTCCTGGCTACGGACGTCGGCGCAACCAGGTCAGCTGTCGCCCACGCCGCGCGGTCGGCGCACAGGTCCTTTCCCCATGGTCCCCCGTCGTCACCCGGTTCGGGAGGCGGCGGGGGCCGTGGTGTCCGTTGTGGAGTCCCAGCCTCGTGCAGGTCGCCCCGCTGCCACAGCGCATACCGGAACCGTCGTTCGCGCCGGAGTGCAGGCCGGTCACGGCGTTCACTTCCTCGGCTTCTGCCACTTCCGCAGTCGCCAAGCAAGGACTTTCCGACGCCGCCTGTCAGGACGCGCTGCCCCGGCCTTGGTGCCGATGTGGTGCCCGAGCTCCCGGTAGGCGTCGAACTGGGCATGATCGAACCACTGGTCGAAGGTGGCCTGGCGGGGAAAGGCCTTCTCCCTGAGGGCGTAACTGAGCAGCTCGTACGGCATGTCGCGGGTCAGACTGGCCTTCACGAAGATGATCGTCCCCTTTGTGTCGGCCGGCGTGCCGGGCGAGAACTGGACCGGCTCGGGATATTCGATCGTGCCGCGCACCACGCTGGTGGCGGAGAACCGGGCGTTCAGCGCGGCCATCGGCGTCTCGGGCGGGAGCGGTGCGGCGCTTCCGGGTACCAGGTCCAGCAGGTTCTGTCCCTCGCCCGTGAAGGTGATCTTCACTCCGAGGTCTTCGTAGGCGAGCGTGACCGCCTGCGCGAGGGTGGTGGCCAGCGGCGGCGTGTCCCCTGAGGAGTCGATGACGTAGATCGTCCGGCAGCGGAGCCGGAGCGTTTCGACCAGACCGAGATTGTCGAAGTGCCCGCCGTCCGTGCACAGCAGCAAGGGAGTGGTGTCCGAGTACCAGCCCACCAGTTCCTGCAGCTGGTACCGCAGCCGCCGCACCCGCGGCAGCCGCGGCATGAACCGGCACGGTGCGTACTTCGCCAGTTCCGCGAGGTAGAGCGGGTTGGGGACCCAGGTGCCCAGCCGCACGTTGGACAGGGCGAGCAGCCGCTCCATGAACATCGTCTGGGTGCCCATCGCGGAGGCGAAGGCCGCTCCTGACACGGCGACGGCGGACTGTACGGTCAGGTCGCGTCCGATCAGCGCGGGGGCCGTTTTCTGCAGGGTCTCGGTGCGGACCCAGCCCGTGTCGGGGCCACCGCAGTAGTCGGAGGCGAAGGTGAAGGGCACTGCGGGGCGCCCGGGGGCGGTCCGGTTGCGCAGCGAGATGGCGGCCGAGGCGGCGAAGATGACCTGGGGGAAGCCCTGCACCCGCTCCGCGTAGGGGTCCAGCGGGGTCGGCTCGTGGTTGTAGTCGTACGGCAGGGCGCCCACCGAGCCGTCCTTCAGCACCGCGCGCCGGACGGCGAAGGCACTCGCGAGGCGTTGGCGGTAGAAGGGGTGCAGGCTGAAGGTGGTCTGGTCGATCACGAGCGACAGCACGACCAGGGCGATCGGGATTCCGGCCTTCCACCAGACGTCCCAACTGCCGGCGTAAACGGCGACCCAGGACATGAGGGCGAGGTAGAAGAACGCGACCAGGAGCAGTACCAGCCAGCACACCAGCAGTTTCACCCAGCCGGCGCCGACCTGAACCACGAGGGACGGACCGCCCTTGCCGAACAGACCCGCTTTCTCGCCGTCCGGCTTCAACTCCTTCACCGTCTTGTGGACGACGGTGAACCAGGTGCCGACCGCAGCCGCCGTCGCCGTGAGCGCGGCGAGCAGCGACAGCCCCCTGCCGTCGTTGTACACCACCCCCTGCTCGTGCGCGAGCCAGGCGAAGAACCAGATCACCGCCGGAAGGACGATGGAGATGAGGGCGACCGCCAGGGCAATGGCCACGATCGTGTTCACGATGCCGCGGAGCCAGGCGGGGCGGGACTTCATGTCCCGCGCCCCTACGAAGGCGGCTCCCACGGACAGCAGACCTGCCAGGCCCAACAGGGCGAGAACGGGATGCCAGGCGTTCGGATACAACTGGAAGGACGGCAGGACCACCTGCGGGGACACGGGACACTTCGCGACGGCCGGTCCTTGACACGTCGGCGCATACGCCTGCACCTGCGGCATGAAGCGGTGCAGGTCGGTCAGTGGAAGGTGCGAGTAGAACGCGTTCAGGAACTGTCCTGTCACGGTGAAGACCAGCGCCAGCATGCCGAAGGAGACGGCCATGCCCCGCAGCACCGCCCCCGCGGCGTGCATCCTCTCCTTGGGCGTATCAGCCAGGTACTTGGCGTGGCGGCGGATGTGGTCTTCCTCGGGGCTGCCCGGCGCGAACGCGTCGGCGGGCTCGGCAAGGCCGGGCCGCACCGAAGGGTTCCCGTCCGCGTCCTTGAGCCGAGCACCGGTCAGGGCCAGCTGGAGGGCTCCGGCTGTGTACCCGCCTCCGGACACGGCCACCAGATAGTCCGCCTTGAGCAGTTGCTCGCGCAGCGCCTGCAGCGCGCCCAGGGTGATCGAGGCCGACCGGATACCTCCACCGGAAACGCAGAAGCCGAGCTCCGCGGGCTTTCGATCCGGCGGCTGGTACGCACGCGTGCGCCAGCGGGTGACCGTGGTGGCGTCGGGCTCCTGAGCCGGGGCCTGGTGTGGATGTGCCGGGTCGGGGGCGGTCCACTCGGGCAGGGGCTCCCAGTCGTGGGGCGCGGCGGGCGGAAGGATCACGTCGGGGTGGGTGCGCTGGCACTCCGTCTCGTCGGCAGGCCGATTGGTGTGGGCGACGACGGGACGGGCATGGCTGTCCCGCGCGCTTTCCAAGAAGGCGGGAGCCTGCACACGACGGCAGTAGAGGGTGACGACGATCAGCGCGGCCGCTGCCACCAGGGGGATGACGAGCGCCCACTTCACTTGGGCGAAGTAGGTCGCCCACTGCAGGTTCCGCTCCAGATCACGCTCCGCGGCGCCCCGCAAGACACCGGCCCAGGGCAGTGCAGGACCGTCCGGGGCGGCCTTGATCCGGTCCAGGGCCTTCCAGAGGAAGATGTTCTCCACACAGTCCGCCGCCAGCGCGACGGGGGTGAGAAGGAGTGCGCGCCAGGCCCACAGGCGGGTGGACTTCCGGTAGAGGAGCAGGTGCCCAAGTCCGAAAGCCCCGGCGAGGGCCGCTCCGTATCCGGGGATGAACCAGCGCCAGTCCAGTACGAGGCCGTCCTGGAAGAGCTTGGACCCGCCTCCGTCCTTGACGATGGCGCGGGCCTTGTCTGCCGTCGCCGCGAACTGCAGCAGCAGTTCGCCGTCCTCCGAGGGTCTTGCCCGGAACGGCGGATCTGCCCCGTACCAGAGGATCATGAAGAGACCGGCGGCGAGCCCGAACAGGCACAACCCCACCGCCCAGCCCGGAACGTCTCTCAGTTTCAACGGCGTCTGAGCACTCGACATGCAGGCAAAGTAGTCACCGGAGCGCGATTCGTAATCGATGCGCGCCCTACGCAAGGCAGCGCAGACCCACTCAGCGCACCCGTGCCCGCCGGAGCACGGTCGGACGCTCGCGTCCGGGGCACAGGCCGACGCTGCGTGAATTCGTCGGGGTCGTACCCCCGGTCGGCGTACAGACGACGGGCTTGCGTCGGGGCCGCGCCCAAGCCCCCGGCTCGGTGGGGCCGTCCAGCACGGGCACCAGACCGGGGCCTCATGCGCGGGGCCGGAGCGTCTTCCAAGGAGTGAAGGCGTTGTCCACGGCCCGCAGCGACGAGCGCAGTTCCGGGAAATGACGCAGCATCACGCTGGTCATGCCGTTGTTCTCGATCCAGTCCAGGCCGGTCTGCGTGTACACCTGTGGTGTGTAGTCCCTGGTCAGGAATCGGTCGCTGTTGAGCCGGCGGGAGGCCATCAGGACGAATATCCGAAAGGCCGTGTCGCTGAAGGCGAAGCCCTCGGGGCGGGGCTCTGCGTACATGCCCACCATCAGGTCAACGCGTTCGATGTCGTCGTCGTAGATGCGACGCATCTCCTCGGCCCAGACCGGGTTGTCCGTCAGCGCGGCGAAGTCGGCGGCGGGCTCCAGGTGGAGCCGGCGCCGGAACTCGTTGTACCTGGGCACGCCCATCTCGCGAATGCGCAGCACGTCGACGGCCGCCAGGTCCATGAGCTTGTCGTCCGGGCGCTGGAACTCCTGCAGGAACCTGGGGTAGTTGTGCAGGGTCACCAGGCCGGGGTGCGAGGTGCCGAAGGAGTAGAAGAGGTCCGGCAGCTCGTGGCCGGCGAACACCTCGTACGCGCGCCGGCCGGTCAGCTCCCGGAAATCCGTCTCCTGGAGCAGCGAGTCGTCCACGGCCGAGCGGAAGCTCCAGTCGTCGGGCACCAGGGGGTGCATCCGGTAGACCGCCACGAACTCCTCGGTGAGGGCGTACGGGACGCCGAAGTGGTCGGTGTCGCCGCCCACGATGCCGCTGAGCAGCTCGCTCCTGCTGGTCCGGCCGAGCAGCCGTTGCACCCGTTCGCCCAGCAGGCCGTACCAGTTGGCGCGCAGCGCCGCCACGGTCGTCGGGTGGCTGATGACGGCGGGGGTCCACTCCACGGTGTGGATCTTGGCGATGAGCGCGGCGTTGATCAGGCGCGCCCGCTGGAAGAGCTGTTCGTCCGACCAGGCGGGGAACTCCCGGCCCAGCCGGTCGCAGATGGCGTTGTGCTCCAGGATGAACACGTGTTGCATCATCAGCAGGCCCAGCCAGAAGCCGGGAGTGTTCGCGGGATCCAGCTCCGGGGCGTCGGGGAACAGCCTGCCGTCGCGGGCGACTCTGAGTTTGCCGTGCGCGCCCGAGCGCAGCCGTCGTTGGGTCGCGAGGTCGCTCCCGTAGAGCTGGGAGGCGTCCCACCAGTGCGAGTTCTCGTTGATGTGCGTCGGCGGCAGGCCGTCGCCGCCTTCACTGCGGGTGGTGTCGGGAAGGGTCCGGGGCACGAGCATCGGTGAGGTCGGCCAGGGGTCGTCGCCCTCGAGTTCGATCCGCCAAGGGTCGTCGACGGCACCCTGTCCGTGGCTGATCCAGTCGCGGATCATGAACTGCAGCCATGCGGCGACCAGTGCGTTGACGGACGTGGCCGGGATGAACTCGTCCCGGGTGAGGAGCGTACGGCTGACCTCCCTCGGGCTCGGAGTGAGGATCTGCGGCTGCGGCTCGGGAAAGGTCACCTCAGGCGGGACGTTGCGGCCGAAGCGGGAGCGCGCCATGCCCATGCGCGGGTTGTCGAGGTCGTTGTAGGAGCCGTCGGCGGTGCGCTCGGTGAGGTGCCGTGCGGCCGGCGGCTCGATGTCGGGCATCCCCTGCGCCGGGTAGCCGCTGGTGTCGTGGAGGTTCTTGCGGCGCAGGTTGTCGCGCAGCCCCATGAGGGTCAGCAGGCCGAGCGGCTTCGGCAGACGCTGCCAGCCGACCTTGCGGTCGACGGCCAGCGCCAGATGGTCGTGCAGGCGCACGAACGGCGAGCAGGCGCCATTGCCGTCGGCGTGAACCGGCGGGTGCGCGCGAGTACGCGCAGAGAAGGGGCCTTTTCGCATCGTGGGGTTCCTTTCGGGACCAATTCGGTCGAAGGATCAGTTCGGACCTCGTCGCGGCCACTGGGCCACCAGGGTGAGGGCGACGTTCACCGTGGAGATCGCCGTGGCGGCCGCCGCCGCCCGGGGCCGGAGCGTGCCGCACCGGCCGGCTGCGGCTGCCGACAGCGCGTCGCTGGTGTGGATGACCGTGCCGACGCGCATGGCCCGGGCGATCCGGCCCGGGTCCTTGAGGAACAGCAGCTCGGCGCCGATGAACACTGTTCGCACCCCGAACATGCGCAGGACGTGGACGAGGGCCGGCTGCGTCTCGTCCGCCCCCAGCCGGCGGGCCACGAGCTGCGGGGCCAGCAGCGCCGCCACACCGTTCACCAGCCGGATTCCGGCGAGGCTGTATCGCGCAGAGCATCGCGCGTCCATGGCCATACCCTTCCATGGGGACAGTGCGGGAAACAGGCGATGCGTAAACTTCCGGGATACAAACGATGATAGTGGACATTCCACTCGTTCGCGCGTCATGCGGCTGTCGTGCCAGGATCCGTGTGCGGCGTCCCGTTCATCGCCTGCCTGAGGTGTGAGAGGCGCAGGTAGACGGCCCGGCGGGCGCGGTTCTGGTTACCGAGCGGGCGGTGCTCGGGCAGGGCGTGCCAAGGGTTGAAGGTCAGCCGGTCGGCGAGGGCGAACTGCTCCGCGTCGGCGAACTCCTGGTGCGGCAGCCGCAGTGTGGCCACGGGCACGAAGGGCGACAGACGCTCCGGCCACACCACAGAGGCGTTCTCGATCGGCATCAGGTGGGGGTCCGTCTGCAGTTGGACGAGGAAGTCGAGGACGACGTCACGCTCGCGCAAGGTAGCTGCCAGAGCCTGGCGCAGGTAGTCGTCGCGCGGGTGCCACGGGACCCGGCTTCGCGCCCCGTCGCGTGGGGCGATGGCGTACTGCATGGCCTGGCCTTCGCCGAGCAGGTACGGAACGCAGCTCCAATAGCGCGCCTCCAGTGGGCTGGAATGGGTTCTGGCGTACAGGCCCTGCATGACCATGTCGCACAGGTGCGGGTGGCGGGGGCCGATGAAGTACAGGACGGGTGTGCCCGCGTAGACGTGCTGTTGCAGCTTGAGGTTCTGGGTGATGTCCGGTGTGGTGAACGTCGGCGTGCTGATTCCCGTGAAGTCCTGGGTACCCCGCTCGTCGTCGAGCAATGTCGCACCGTCGACGCCCAGCAGTTTGACGGCGATGCTGAGCACTCCGTTGTCCTGGATGTCGGGTGGTGCGAGGGGGCCGGGACCGGCGAAGCGGACCCAGGCCCGGTAAGTCGCCGGGCGGCGGAACACTCCGTGGCGCAATTGTTCGGGGAGCCCGTCCGGCACTGTGAACTCCCCGCGGACGACGCCGTAGGTCTTGGTGTTTCCGGCTCGCTGGGCGGTGCCCGGGGCGTACTCGCGCACGATGAACTTGGCCATCTGGTGTGCAATGGCCTCGGTGGTCGCCGCTTCGTCGGGCAGTGCCCTCTCCTCGGCGATGCGCAGGTGCTCGTCGGGGCGGCGGACGTTGACGCACCACTGCACCAGGGTCTGGGCCGGCCCGCGGAGGATCCGGTCCGCTGTCGGGCGGATGTAGGGGTCGATGCGCCGCTCAAGCCGGACGCAGGCCAAGACGGCGTTGTTGAGCCGCTGTCGCGCGTTCAACGGTGTCCGCCCGATCGCGTGCCCTCGCACAGGTAGCGCAGCGCCTGGAGGCCGGGCAGGAAGAAGTAGGCGCCGCCCTGGACGGAGACGAACTGCGGCAGGTCGCGGTAGCGGGTGCGGACGGGCCTCGCCTGGACGGTGAACGTCGCATCGTGGTTCTGGCGGGCCGCGACGACCGGGTCCGGACCGTCGTACAGCCCATTGAAGTGGGCGTTGTTCAGCCAGGTGTGCTGGATGAATTCGAACTGGCGGGAGATGTTCGCTCCCAGGCACAGGAAGTGCAAGCCTCTGTCCCCATCACCGTTGCCATCGCCGTTGCCGTTGCCGTCGCCGTCGCCGTACGCGCGGCCGCGGCGCAGGATCCGGTGGCGTCGGCCGATGGCGACCGACCGGGCCGATCCGGGCTGGGGATCCAGCGAATCGCGCGGGTTGGCCCGGCGGACGTGGGCGCCGAGGGGGCAGCTCAGGCCATCCGGATCGGCGGCGAAGTAACCGAAGTCGTTGTCCGAGCCGAGGCTCGGGTCGTCCCGCAGCGGCGCGTGCACCAGTGGTGCGCCGCTGGGCCAGCGGCCCATCATGCGTGCCGCGAGCGCCTCGCGGGCTTCGGGATCGGCGGCTCCGTCGGGGTGTCGCGTCGCCTCTTCGAGGTACCGGTGGAAGCCCGCGACGTCCTGACGGAGCTGCCGGAACACCAGATAGCTTCCATTGCGTCCGAAGTCGGCGGCCCCGCCGCCGTCCGGCGCGCGGGGCAGCAAGCCGAAGGGGTCGCATGCGGCGGGTAGCAGCGGCCGGTCGGTGAGCAGTCCGTATTCGTTGGCGTAGCCGAGGACGAACTCCCCCGCCTTCACCGCGTCGTCGCCGGCGGCGGCCTTCGACAGCCCCTCGACCAGCGGCTGGGAGATGCCGTCGCGGAAGCCGAAGGGCTCGCGATCGGTCAGCCGGGACGTGCCGAGACGGACGGCCTCGGCGAGGCCGCCTCCGGCGAGGGCGTCCTGGCTAACGTGAGACTCCAGCCGGCCCAGGGACCCTGCGTCCCGGGCGTACAACAGTGCGATGACGTCCACGGGCGGGGAGCCCGGGCCACCCCAGCGCCAGCGGCTCGGCGCGTTCTCCCCCACGTCGCCCAGCAGGCGGGAGCGGTTGGGGTCGGTCATGCCCGAGACGAACTCATGTGAAAACCCCTCGAGTTCACGGGTATCCAGTCCGAGGCGGCGCAGGCCGTCCGAGGTGAAGGCCAGGTTCAGGGCCGACTCCGGTGGTTCCGCGCTGCCGTTCGTCGCCATCAGGGCCAGCCGTCCCAGCGCGGAACGCGCGGCAACCGGGTCGTCCACCGTGAGCAGCAGGAAGCAGGCCGACCTCAGGGCGCTGTAGCCGCGTGCGACGAGGCCCTGGATGTCGTCCAGTTCCAGGCGCGCAGCTGCTGCCATCACCGTCACACCCTTCTCTAGAACAAGGCGAGCCACGCCCGGGTCTCGGCCGGGCCGAGTTCTCCGAACAGACCCGCGCGGATACGGGCGTTGGTGTCGAGGTTGCGGGTGGTCAGCACGTCGTACGCGGAGTACCACACCTGCGTCGGCAACTGGTGGCAGCGCAGGTAGTGTTTGAAGGCGAGTTCGTCCTCGGCACCGTCCCGCAGGAGCCACCTGGTGCGCGGATAGCCGTGGCCGTTGCTGAAGACGGCGTTGAGGCCCCAGGCGACCTTGTCGATGAAGTCGTCCATGTAGCTTTCCAGGCTGCCGTCGTAGTTGCTCGCGAAGATCACTCGTCGTTTGTCATCGATGAACAGCCAGCGGGCGAAGTGGATGGTCTTGACCCCGGCGAGGCTGCCCCGGTTGAAGAAGTGGCGCACGCCGTAGTCGACGGCGAACAGCACGCCGGTCAGCGTGGCCCGCCGGAACCGGCCGCACTTGACGAGGCCCACCGCCGTGAACGGGTTCTGCGTGGCGAAGTCCTCGCAGGCCGCCAGCCCGGCCACGTGGTCAGGGGAGGGCCGCTCCCGGCTGGGGACCTCACGCCGCTCGTGCCGGCGCAGCACCACGAGCCAGAGCGGCAGACCGATCAGGATGGCCGGCAGCAGTGCGATCGCGGCCAGCGGTACCCCCACGAGGTGCGCCGCCTCCCGCATCCGCCACCGCAGCGTGGGCGGCGCGGGACCCGACCGCGCCCACGCCAGGTCCGGGCGACCGGTGACGTACCGCTGGATGGCGGCCCGTACCTCCGCCGCATCCGCGGTGGCCCGCTCGGCTGCGAGCTGGTCGAGGAACTCCTGGATCGCCTGGCGCAGCCGGTCCTCCTGCCGGATCCGGTGCAGGCCCCGGCCGACAGTGTTGACGTAGAAGGCCGAGCTGGGCACGGAGTGGGCCCGTAGCCACGCGACCCGCGTGGCATCCGGTTCTCCGGACGGCGGATAGCCCTGGCAGTGCCCGAACACCTTTTCCAGTCCGCTGCGGGCCTTGCCGACGAGGTCGGCGAGGTGTGCGTCCATCGGGGCGTCGACCTCGCTCATGTAGACGATGCTCGCCGGCATCGTCTGCCCGGCGTGGTCCTTCTCCTCCGGAACGAGGACCAGCCGCGCGAAGTGGACGCCCGCCAGCTCGGCGAAGGGCATGAACTCGCCACCGGTCCCCCGGCGATTGGCCTCGGCCAGCACCTCTTGCACCTCAGCCACCCGCTCCGGAGGTACCGTGGCCCCGACCGTGACGGCGACCTGCTGCGACGCGCGGCGGGCCGAGACCGATGCCTGCGAACCGGGGTAGGAGAGGGCGAAGTTGAGGACCTTGCGCCGCCCCCAGTAGACGATGCCGAGATAGACGCCGGGCTTGATCTCCCGGATCTCGTCGCGGATCCAGTGCGCGAGGAGCGACGTCCGGGAGTAGTCCAGTACGGTGCACTCCCCGTCGTCGAGCCGGCTGGCGCCCCGATACACCTTCGCCCGTATCGCGCGCACTCCGAGCGGCGTGACCCTGTTGCGCAGTTCACCCCGTTCGGCGTCGAAGACCTTGCCCTTCCACGCGACGAGCCGTGCCAACCGCGCCGCCAGCTTCGACACCACGGCCCCGCGCCCCACGAGCACCGTGCCGCGCGCGTCGCCGACGGGTATCTCCCCGGCGCGGCTCGTGCGGAACAGATCGTCGAGAGCGGGGCGGGAAAGGGCCATCAGCTGATCGACATCCGCCCCCGTGTCATGGCTCATCACGCACCTCCGTGGGCCACACCACCAGCGTATTTCAGCTCGCACCTCCCGGCATTTCGGCGGGGCACCGCTGCCGGGGCCCTGGGGTCATGACGTGCGCGGCGCCGGCGCCGCCCCGCTGAGGAACGGACCGAAACCGGTGTGGTGTCAGACGCGCTCAGCCGGTCAGCGTGACGAGCCCCATCTCATAGGCGGTGATCACGAGCTGAACCCGGTCCCGGGCGCCCAACTTGGTGAGCAGGCGCGACACGTGGGATTTGGCGGTGGCCACCGTGATGAAGAGGTCCTCCGCGATCTCGGTGTTCGACCGGCCCCGCCCGACCAGAGTGAGGACTTCCCGTTCCCGCTCCGTGATGCCCGCGAGCGGCCGTGGGGGGTGTGCCGGGGTGGCTTCGGGACGCCCGGCGAACTCGGCGATCAGGCGGCGTGTGACACGCGGGGCGATCAACGCGTCGCCGGCGGCGACCACGCGGACGGCCGTGAGGATGTCGTCGAGCGCCATGTCCTTGACCATGAAGCCGCTCGCTCCGGCGCGGAGCGCGCCGTAGACGTGGTCGTCCTCGTCGAAGGTGGTCAGGATGAGGACGCGGGCGGCCGCCGGACCGGCGGTGATCAGTCGAGTGGCCTCGATCCCGTCCATGCCGGGCATCCGAACGTCCATCACCACGACGTCGGGGTGTACGTCCCCGACCAGTTGGACCGCCTCGGCGCCGGTGGCGGCCTCACCCACGACCTCCAGGTCGGGTTGGTCTGCCATGATCACGCGCAAGCCGGACCGCACCAGCGGCTGGTCGTCGGCCAGCAGGATCCGTACGGGACCGGTCATCATCGGGCCCCTGCCGGAACTCCGACGGGCTCGGGCAAGGGCAGCCGCGCCGCCACCCGGAAGCCGCCCTCGGGACGCGGCCCGGCACTGAGGCGGCCGTGCAGCAGAGCGACCCGCTCGCGCATGCCCACGATGCCGAAGCCGTGGGTCGGGCCGTCCTCGGTGGCGCCGCGCCCGTCGTCGATGATTTCCACGAACAGTTCCTCGTCCCCGTACTCGATGCTCACGCGGCAGCGTCCGGTGCCCGCGTGGCGGACCACATTGGTCACAGCCTCCTGGACGATGCGGTAGGCCGACAGGTCGATGTCGGCCGGCAGCGGGCGCTCTTCCCCGTGGCGGCGTACGTCCACACGTACGCCGGCGTCAGTCGTCGCCGTCGCCAGCCGTTCGACGTCGGCCAGGCCGGGCGAAGGCGTGAGCGGTGCCCCGCCCGAAGCCGCCGCGTCCGGGTCAGCCTGACGAAGTGCGACCAGCGTACGCCGAAGGCCCGACAAGGTCTCTCTGCTGGTGGCTTCGATGGCTCGCAGGGCCTCGCGGGCCTCCTCGGGTTGGGTCTGAATGACCCGGCTCCCCATCCCGGCCTGGATGGTGATGATGCCGATGCTGTGCGCGACCATGTCGTGCAACTCCCTTGCGATCCGCAGTCGTTCGGCGACCACTGCCTCAGCCACCTCCTGTGCGCGCAGTTGCACCGCGTGCTCGCGCCGCTCGCGGCTCAATAGGCCGACCGTGCAGGCCGCGGCCATCGCCAGGAGGGCGATCACGAGGTTGACGATCACGCTGTCGCCGTGTGCGAAGCCGCCGACGAGCAGCACTTGGACGACGAGGGATGTAACCGCGGCGACGGTCGAGGCCCGGGGCGCGCGGGTGGCGACGATGAAGCCCAGGACGAGGTCCACCGCCACATAGGGCAGGAACTGGCCCTGGTACGAAGCCGACAGGTCCACGTGGGCGGAGCTCGGGGGGCCCACGACCACGGCGGTGGATCCGAGGAGCGTCATGGACAGGGCCAGGACCGGCCTGCTCCGTAGGACTCCGACGAGCAGGCTCGCTGCCAGCAGTGCCCCGATGCCGTGGACCGTGCCCGAAGCGCGCGGGCCCCCTCCTATGAGCAGACCCACCGCGAGGACGTAGAGGACGCCCCCCGCCCAGGACATGACCTTCGTACTCGTCATCGACGGTGTGCCGTTTCGAGGCGGTGTGCCCACGTCGTGCTGTGCGACGCGGGCGGGAAACGGGGTGGTCGACGTGCCGTTCATCCCGCGAGGTTATCCGGCCGTCGACCCCGCGGCATCGGCCCGTGGGCGTACGTCCACGGGCGAACCCGGCCGCACGATTGCCGCCCACGGCCCCGTGACCGGACGGGGCCCTCCCGGCAGGGTTGTCCACGTGATCGAAGTCAATGAACTCACCAAGCGTTACGGCGGCAAGACCGCCGTCGACCAACTGTCCTTCACCGTGCGGCCGGGCCAGGTCACCGGCTTCCTCGGCCCCAACGGAGCCGGCAAGTCCACCACCCTGCGGTTGATCCTCGGCCTGGAGTCACCCACCGGCGGCGCCGCCACCGTCGGCGGAGTCCCCTTCCACAGCCACCCTCGCGGCCTGCGGCACGTCGGCGCCCTCCTCGATGCAGGCCAGGTCCACGGCGGACGCAGCGCCACGGCCCACTTGTCCGCCCTGGCCCGCAGCAACGGGATCTCCCGTCGCCGGGTGGACGAGGTGCTGCACCAAGTGGGTCTGGCGGAGGCCGCGACCGGCCGCATCGGCGGCTTCTCGCTCGGCATGAAGCAGCGGCTGGGAGTCGCCACCGCCCTGCTCGGCGACCCACCGGTGCTGATGTTCGACGAGCCGGTCAACGGCATGGACCCGGAGGGCGTGCTCTGGATGCGCCGCCTCTTGCGACGCCTCGCGGCGGAGGGCCGCACGGTCTTCCTCTCCAGCCACCTCATGTCGGAGATGGAGAACACCGCCGACCAGCTCGTCGTCATCGGCCGGGGCCGGCTCATCGCCGCCGAGTCGGTACGGGACTTCGCAGCCCGCAGCACCGGTCTCGGCGTGGTGGTTGGCACGCGGCAGGCAGCCGAGCTGACGGCAGTGCTGAGGGCTGCGGGCGCTTTGGTCGAGCCGGAGGGATCGGCGGGATCGGCGGGCGCCGAGAAGCTCGCCGTGACCGGACTGCCGGCGGACCGGATCGCCGCGCTCGCCTTCGAGAACGGGATCCTGCTGAACGAACTGACCACCCGGACCGCCTCGCTGGAGGAGGCCTTCATGGAACTCACCGCCGACAGCGTCGAATACCAGGCAGGACAGCCCCGATGACCACAACCGCCTCCGCCCTCGCAACCGCTGCGGCCGCGCCCCTCGCCGAGCCGCCGGCCCGCTTCCGTGACCTGATCGCCTCCGAGTGGTTCAAGATGCGGTCCCTGCGCTCCACGCCGTGGACCATTGCGCTCATCACCTTGTTCGTCATCGGTTCCGCTGCGGTGGCCACCTTGACGGACAAGTCCGCGGGCTCCGAGCCCGCTGGTTTCCTGGCCTACGACTCCTATCCGGCGACCGGTTACATGACGCTGATCCTCGTCGCCGGCAGCATGGGCGCCCTCACCGTCGTGAGCGAATACAGCAGCGGGATGATCCGCACGACCACCGCGGCCGTCCCCGACCGTGGAGCGGTGGTGCTGGCCAAGGCAGTCGTCACCGCCGTGCTGTGGACCGCGGTCGGCGCGGCCGCCTCCATCGGATCCTTCCTGGTCTCCCAGGCCATCCTGGACGGGCGCGATGCCAGCGTGTCGATCACCCACCCCGATGCCCTCCGGCCGCTGGTGGCATCCGCGTTGCTGGCTCCGGTGTGTGCCCTGGTCGGTCTGGGCCTCGGCGTTCTGCTCCGGCATACCGCCGGGACCATGCTCACCAGCGTATTCGCTCTGCTGATGCTGCCCCCCATGTTCTCGGAGAGCAACCGCTGGTCAGCCGATGCCAGACACCTGATGGTGTCGGCCGCCTGGACCCGCCTGGTCGAGACCTGGGAGCCCGATCCCGGTTCCCTGGGCTACACCGCCACGCTCCCCGGCTCCTGGGTCGTGTACGCCCTCTGGCCGCTGGTAGCGGTCGCCCTCGCCGTGATCGTCGTACGGCATCGCGACGTGTGATCCGCGCCTCCGGAATGGGGCGATCGACCAGGCGGCCGCTGCCCGGCCCCGTGACGCCGCCTGCGGGACGGGCCGTTCCCTCCATCGCTGGACCGAAACCCGCCTGGCCGCGGACGGCGGAGCACCGCCGCTGGCATTCACCGTCACTACGGATCAGGGCTGGTGACGCACCTGCCTTCGAGAGCGTGATGTCGCGCATCCGCGTCGTCCACCGCCTGCGGCGAGGTCGGCAAGGCGGCCACCCACCCGGCTTCGACCGCGAGGCCCACAAGCAGCGGAACAGCGTAGAGGGGGTGCATGAACCAGCTCAAGCAGTGGCGCGGCCCGGCCACACGGACCGACAAGCTCGCCCTCGCCTGCGAAGTCGCCCTCCGCCTTGCCTCCGTCGTTATCCGGATCCGAGGCCTGAACGCTGGCCTGAGGAGGTTGCGACGGCCACGTCGTACTCCACTCGCCTTCCCTGTTCAGGACGGCGATTCCGTCTCGGACCTCGTGGATCTGTGGTGCCAAGAAGATGAGGTGTCCCTCATTGGTGCCGGCAGAGGGATGAGGCCCTGGGCTGTGCCGAAGGTGATGGTCGGAAGGCCGCAGATGACCCGGGGTCGAGATGAGGCTCCACTCCCTGCCTCACCACCTCCTCCTGTGACCACAGCTGGGAGGTACGCCGCATCCAAGTGCCGAGATCCCGCCAGCCATCCATCGGGCGGGCCAGGTAAAGGTGGTGGTTGATCTGGCAGGCCCCGTACATATCGGCGATCGCTTTGTAGTCCGCAGGCAGTGACCGCCCCAGCTCACCCTCCAGCCGCAGCCAGGCGACAGCATCGGTACACGGTCATCCGAGGGGCCGATCATGTCGATGACGGCCCGCGAGTAGTCGGTCTTGGCGCCTCAAACTGATGGAACGGTGCAGGGCGCCCCATCATCGATCATCTCTCGCGTGGCCCGGCTTCCGGGGTCGGCAAGCCAGGCATCTCCTTGGTCAGCATCAGGGCCGGTGCTGACCAAGGAGACAGAACCTACTAAAGGCTGTCCCGTAAGGGCTCGTGTCCTGGGAAGATGTCCCTGATGGTGAGCATGGAG
>NZ_BMVP01000019.1 GCF_014650775.1 Streptomyces cirratus
GAAAGCATTACCAACCAGCACAACAAGCAACCCGGCGAACCTTCCCGGTCACAGCACTAGGGGGTGTCCGGCGCCCGTCGGCGCAGCCGGCAGCGGGCCGGGCCGTCCGCGCGCAGGGTGATGCCGACGCCGACTGGCACCTCGTGGTCAACGGCCTCGAACTCGTACTCCCGCAGCATCACCGCGAGCGCGATCACCGACTCCAGCATGGAGAAGTGCTGCCCGATGCAGGCGCGCGGTCCGCCGCCGAAGGGGAACCAGGCGTAGCGCGGGCGGGCGGCCTCCGCCTCGGGGGTGAACCGGTCCGGGTCGAAACGCTCGGCGTCGGGCCAGTAGGCCGGGTGGCGGTGCGTGACCCAGGGCGCGAGGATCACGTTGGCGCCGGCCGGGACGCTCAGTCCGCCGATCTGGCTCGCGGCCACGGCGCGGCGGCCGATCACCGGGGCCGCGGGGTAGAGCCGCATCGCCTCCTTGAGCACCTGGGTGAGGTACGGCAGCCGGTCGAGGTCGGCGGCCTCCGGCTCCCGGTCGCCCAGCACGCGGGAGATCTCCTCGTGGGCCCGCTGCTGCTGCTCGGGGTGACGGGCCAGCAGGTGCAGGGTGAAGGCCAGGGAGGTGGCGGTCGTCTCGTGACCGGCGAGCAGGAAGACCAGCACCTGGTCGCGCAGCTCGGCGGCGTCGAAGGCGGCGTCGTCGGCGCTCTGCGCGGCGGCGAGCAGCGTCAGCAGATCCTCGCCGGTCCGGCCGTCGGCACCGTCCTCGCCGTCCCGGCCGTCCCGCCGCTCGGCGATGATCCGGTCGCAGACCGCGTACAGCTCCTCCATCGCGGCCGCCGCCCGCCGGTTGCCCGGCGTGGGCCAGCTGCGCGGGATGTTGGCGGGGGAGTAGCCGCGCCGCAGCACGTACTCGGTGATGACGGGGAAGGACCGGTCGATGACGTCGACGGTGGCGTCCACATCGGTGCCGAACAGGATCCTGGCCACCGCGCGCAGGGCGAGGCGCATCATCTCGGCGGAGACGTCGACGACCCCGTCCGCGGCCTTCCCCCAGGCGTCGAGCGTCGCCCGGGTCTCGGAGACGACGGCGCTCGCGTAACCGTCCACCCGGCGGCGGGTGAACAGTGGCTGGACCAGTCGGCGCTGGCGCAGGTACTCCTCGTCCTGGCTGGTCAGCAGGCCGTTGCCGAGGGACTCCCGGACCTCCTGGTAGAAGGGGTTGTCCTTGCGGAAGTTGGCCGATTCCGATGCCAGCACCTGCTGCGCGCCCTCCGCGGAGAAGACGCAGTACAGCTCGGTACGCAGCCCGGGCGGCCCGGCGCTGACGCGCACGACGTCCCCGTGGCGCTGCTGGGCGCGCAGGTAGGTGCCGAGCGAATCCGAGGTCAGGTCGAACAACGACCCCAGCAACGGCGCCCCGGCCAGCACCGGGACCTCCGTACCCGCCCGTGTCCCCGTCGTACTGTCCACTGCCATGTCCGCCCCCCAGACCTCGTCCCGAACCCCCGAGTCTGCCCCTCCCCCCGCCCACCCGCCTCCCCCCACTGGCCGAATCCCGCCCCGTCCGGCGCCCGAAGACCATCAGTGCGGGCCGTCGGCCCTCCGGGCAGGCGCCGGTGCCCGAACTGCGAGCGGCGTCGCGCTCATGCGGTCTTCTCCTTCGCGGCGCGCTGGGCCGGGACGGTGCGGTCGTTTTGCAGCTCGAGGAGTTCGCGGAAGAGCCCGGTGGTCTTGGACAGCTCGTCGAAGGTGCCTTCCTGGACGACCCGGCCGTGGTCGAGAACGACGATGCGGTCCGCGACGGCGACATTGGCGAGGCGGTGAGTGACCAGGACCACGGCGCGGTCACGGGCGGCGTGACGCAAGTTGGTGAAGATGCGGTGCTCGGCGCGGGGGTCCAGGGCGGAGGTGGGTTCGTCGAGGACGAGGAGGGCGGCGGGGCGGTAGAAGGCGCGGGCCAGGGCGACGCGCTGCCACTGGCCGCCGGAGAGTTCGGCGCCGTTGAGCCACTCGCGGGCGAGGAGGGTGGACAGACCGGCGCGGAGTTCTCGTACGACTTCGTCGGCACCGGCCGCGGCGGCGGCTTCCCAGACGTCGTTCTCGTCGTCACTGCGGGGCTGCCCGAGGGTGATGTTGTCGCGGGCGGTCATCGGCCAGCAGGAGAAGTCCTGGGGTACGAGTGCGACGTGCTTCCAGGCCGCCTGGGGGTCGAGCGCGGTCGTGGGGTGGCCGTCCCAGGTGACGGTGCCGGTGGTGGGGAGGTGGAGGCGGGTCAGGAGCTTGGAGAGGGTGCTCTTGCCGGATCCGTTCTCGCCGACCAGGGCGACGATCTCGCCGGTGCGGACGGTGAAGTCGATGCCGTCGAGGGCGTTCTTGTCGGCGCCTTCGTAGCGGTACACGAGGTTGTGGGTGCGGATGTCCTTCGGGGGGCCGGGGATGACGTCGCCGGCGGCGAGGCGGTAGTCGCCGGTCTCCTCCAGGAACCTCGACCAGTCGTCCATGTACATGCCGGTGCGGAAGATCATGGCTGCGTTGCGGACGACGCCCTGGACGGAGCCGGTGACGGTGCGCAGCGCGAGGACGGCGGTTCCCGCCGCGGCGACGGTGAGGTGGCCGCTGGCGAGGAGGGCGACGAGGACGCCCCAGACGACCGCGGAGGCGAGGCCGCCGCCGAGGGCGCCGAGGAAGGCCATGCGGGCGCCTTCGGTGACGGCCTCGCGGTGGACGGCGGTGACCCGGTTGGTGAGTTTGCGGTACTTGCCGAGGAGGAACGGCGCCATCGTGCCGGCGCGGATCTGGTCGGCCGAGTGCCGGTCGGCGAGGTGCCAGCGCAGGACGCCGATCATGCGGCTGTGGCCGGTCATCTTGACGGCGGCGACGTAGGTGACGCGGGCGCTGTGCACCTGGGCGACGCCCTGGGGGAGGCTGGCGAGGACGAGGAACGGCAGGAGCAGGGGGTGGAGGGTTCCGAGGACGACCGCGCCGGCGAGGAGGGAGACGAGCGCGGCGAGGAGGTCCTGGCCCTCTTCGATGATGTCCTTGGAGACGACCGCGCCGCGTTCGGCGTTGTCCCAGCGGTCCTTGAAGCCGGGACTGTCGTAGGCGGCGAGTTCGCTGCCGGTGGCCGCGCCGAGAAGCATCAGCTCGTACTCCTGCTGGAGCAGGGGTGTGATGCGGGAGGTCAGCCACGTGATGGCGATGTAGAGGGTGGCCCGTACGCCGGCCGCTGCGGCGAGCACGGCGACGGAAGGCCACGCCTCCCACAGCCTGTCGGTGATGTTCCCGGAGGAGATGAGCGCGGTGATCGTGGAGGTGGTCGCGAAGAGGCCCATGGCCGCCGCGATGCCGGAAACGACCTGACAGACCAGGAGCCCGGCCACCGAGGCCCGGTCGACGCGCCAGGCGATCGACAGCGACCGCTTCATCAGGTGCGGCAGGCGCCGGGCCATGTGACGTAGCGTGATGTACTTCGCCGCCTCCCAGCGGGAGTCGCCGTCCCACGCGAAGTCGATCTCTTCGTCCGCCTGTTTTCCGCTGTCCTTACTGGTCATCGGATGCGCCTCCGTGAGTGGTGAGGAGCGTCAAGACTCGGTCCGGAACGGGCGGTTCGGAAGACCTGCGCCCGGCGATCACTCGAAGGTGTCACCGGGCGCAGTCATGCGTGGCAGGGGCCCCGACTAGGGGTTCTTCGGGGCCGACAGCGAGGCGTAGGGGACCGACGTGAGACCGGAGACGTACTGGTCGATCCCGTAGCGGTCCGACCCCTCGGCGTTCGCCGAGAGGCGGCCCTTGGAGTTGAACGGGGAGATCAGGAACGTGATGCCGCTCGTCGTCTTGTCGAACCAGCGGGCCGAACTCATGTAGCGGGGTCTGCGCGTCACGTTGATGATGTTGTTGTTGTGGCGAATCCGCGCATGGTGTAAGACGTATTCGTAGCAGGGGGCGGCCGAGCAGTCGAAGAACCTCTCCGACTTCTGACGCCACGAGTAGATCGGGTTGACGAACTCGGGGCCGATCTTTCCGCGGTCCCCTCTCATGAAGATGACGCTCATGGCCGCCGAGACGAGGTCGTACCGCGCGTCCGTGGGGATCTGGACCACTCGCTCCGTGGTGAAGTCCGTTCCTGCGGCCATCCAGGCGCCTTCCGGGATGACCGGTCCGGTGTCGATGACCCGCGCAGCCGTGGGCTGGACGTGGAGTTCCGTGTCCAGCCCGCTCTCCGTGTCCGCCCGCCACTTGTCCCGGTCGAGCTCGCTCTTCTTCGCGTCGAAGACGGATTCCCGCCCCCACACCCAATAGATGCTGTTGGCGACATAACCCGGAACGGCCCCCTCGTTCTTCACGTGGAGCTTCACCGGAAGATAGGTCAGGGGGAGTTCCGGATCCGGTCTCGGCGTCCCGAAGGTCGCCTCGGTCTTGACGTGGACGAGCGCGGCATGGGGCTGGTAGACGGCCGAGTAGGCGAAGTTGGCCGAGGCCAGCAGGGCGGTGGCGGTCACGCCCGCCGTGAAGCTCTTCGGATAGGGGATGCCCTTCCAGGCCCGTGCCCGCCAGATCGTCCACGCCGCCCACAGCGACCAGAGGGAGAGGGCGAGGAACACCGGCAGGTACGGCGTCCACTCCCTCTCCTGGAACCACACGGCCAGCAGCAGGCCCTGCGTCGCCACCGCGATGAGTACGCCCGCCACCACCGTCGCGCCCGAGTACCGCAGCGTCCGCTTCCCCCAGAAGTCGAACACCGCGACCGCCGCGACGGCCTGCACGGCTCCCGAGAGCACGAGCAGCACTCCGGTCAGACGTCCCGAGAAGGTCAGCGCCCCCAGCGCGTCCACGATGCCGATGTCGGCGAGCAGGAGCGCGCAGACGAGCAGCCCGGCGGCCAGCAGCGCGATCGTGGCGCGGCGGCGGCCCGCGCGGCCGGGCCAGGAGGTGCTGTCCGCCCCGCGCCAGGACACGGCGGCCCGGTCGTCCAGGTCCATGTCGCCCGGCAGCCCCGCGCGGCGCAGCTGCCTGCGCAGATCACGCTGCGACCAGGCGCTGCCCGCCGGTGCGCCGTCGATGGTGACCTGACGCAGACCGCGCTCGTCGGGCGCCTGCACCACCACCCTGCGCCTGGTCATGCCCCCAGGCTCACTTGTCCGCCGCAGGAGCGCACCCGGGGTTGCTCCGATCGCCCCTGCGGTCTGCCCTTAGATGTCGCGGAAGATCTCGATCTGTGCGCCGACCGAGTTGAGGCGTTCCGCCAGTTCCTCGTAGCCGCGGTTGATGACGTAGACGTTGCGCAGGACCGAGGTACCCTCGGCGGCCATCATGGCCAGGAGGACGACCACCGCCGGGCGGAGGGCGGGCGGGCACATCATTTCCGCCGCGCGCCAGCGGGTGGGGCCCTCGACCAGGACGCGGTGGGGGTCCAGGAGCTGGAGGCGGCCGCCGAGGCGGTTGAGGTCGGTCAGGTAGATGGCCCGGTTGTCGTACACCCAGTCGTGGATCAGGGTCTGGCCCTGGGCGGTGGCGGCGATGGCCGCGAAGAACGGGACGTTGTCGATGTTCAGCCCGGGGAACGGCATCGGGTGGATCTTGTCGATCGGGGCTTCGAGCTTCGACGGGCGGACCGTCAGGTCGACCAGGCGGGTGCGGCCGTTGTCGGCGGTGTACTCCGGGGAGCGGTCGTGGTCGAGGCCCATCTCCTCCAGGACCGCCAGCTCGATCTCCATGAACTCGATCGGCACCCGGCGGATGGTCAGCTCGGACTCGGTGACCACGGCCGCGGCCAGCAGGCTCATCGCCTCGACCGGGTCCTCGGAGGGGGAGTAGTCCACGTCGACGTCGATGTTCGGGACGCCGTGGACGGTGAGGGTGGTGGTGCCGATGCCCTCGACCTTGACGCCCAGGGTCTCCAGGAAGAAGCAGAGGTCCTGGACCATGTAGTTGGAGGAGGCGTTGCGGATGACGGAGACACCGTCGTGCCGGGCGGCGGCCAGCAGTGCGTTCTCGGTGACCGTGTCCCCGCGCTCGGTCAGGACGATCGGGCGGTCGGGGCAGACGCCGGCGGCGACCTGGGCGTGGTAGATGCCCTCGGTCGCGGTGATCTCCAGACCGAAGCGGCGCAGGGCGATCATGTGCGGCTCGATGGTGCGGGTGCCGAGGTCGCAGCCGCCGGCGTAGGGCAGCCGGAACTGGTCCATCCGGTGCAGCAGCGGACCCAGGAACATGATGATGCTGCGCGTCCGGCGCGCCGCGTCCGCGTCCATGGCGTCCATGTCCAGACGGGCCGGCGGGACGATCTCCAGGTCCACGCCGTCGTTGATCCAGCGGGTGCGGACACCGATGGAGTTCAGGACTTCCAGGAGGCGGTAGACCTCCTCGATGCGGGCGACGCGCCGCAGCACCGTTCGGCCCTTGTTGAGCAGCGAGGCGCAGAGCAGCGCGACGCACGCGTTCTTGCTCGTCTTGACGTCGATGGCACCGGAGAGGCGGCGGCCGCCGACGACCCGCAGGTGCATGGGTCCGGCGTAGCCCAGAGAGACGATTTCGCTGTCGAGGGCCTCGCCGATTCGGGCGATCATCTCAAGGCTGATGTTCTGGTTGCCGCGTTCGATCCGGTTGACGGCGCTCTGGCTGGTGCCGAGCGCGTCGGCGAGCTGACTCTGTGTCCAGCCCCGGTGCTGACGGGCGTCACGGATGAGCTTGCCGATGCGTACGAGGTAGTCGTCTGCCATGGGTGCACCGTATCTCAGATATGAGATGGGGGCCGAACGGGGTGTGGCGGACGGGTGTTGCCCACCGTGGCGCGGGAGGCCGGTCGGCTGACCCCGGGTCAGCCGACCGGCGCCGCGTGCCCGGTGCGCGCTCAGTGCCCGCAGGCGTGGTGCCGGCCGCCGTGGACCGCCGCGTACGAGGCCGGCCGCGGGGCCGACCGCGCCCGTTCGGCGCGGGCCGAAGCCGCCCGGCCCGACGTGGACTCCGCGTCGTGCACGACGCGCCCGCCGACCAGGGTCATGCGTACGCCCGTGTCGCTTATGTCGGACACCGGGCAGCGGGTCACGTCCCGGTCGAGCAGCACCAGGTCGGCCGCCTTGCCCGCCTCCACCGTGCCGGTCAGCTGCTCCTGGCGCAACTGCCAGGCGGTGCCCGCGGTGTGCATCCGCAAGGCCGAGTCCCGGCTCAGGCCCTCCAGCTCCCGGTACAGCCCGCCCTCGCCGAAGGCGCCCTGCCGGTCGATCGCCGTCCGCAGCTGGTTCCACACCTGTAGGACGTCCACCGGCCAGTCGGAGCCGCCCGTCAGCCGTGCGCCCGCCTTCTCGATGCTCCGTGCCGGGTACATCCAACGGTGGCGGCGGGGCCCGATGTAGGGCAGCAGCGCCTCCATCGTCCACGTGTCGCGTGAGGCCCACTGGAGCTGCATGCAGACGGCGACGCCGAGCCGCGCGAAACGGGGCAGATCGGCCGGATCCACTATCTGGAGGTGGGCGATCGCATTGCGCGCGTCCCGATGCCCCGTCACCCGTCTGGCGTACTCGTATCCGTCCAAAGCGGTACGGACCGCCCGGTCGCCCAGGCCGTGGGCGTGCATCTGCCAGCCGGCCGCGTTGAAGGCCGCGGTCAGCCGGCCGTAGTCCGCCGCCGAGGTGTACAGCTCCCCGCGGTTCGAGGTCGGTTTGCCCGCTCCGTCCAGGTACGGCTCCAGCAGCGCCGCCGTTTGCGCCGGGTACTCGATGACCCCGTCCAGGAACACCTTCACCATCCCGAACCGGAGTCCCCGTACCCCCTCGAACTCCCGCCGCAGCCCCCGGGCGTACGCCAGCGAGGCCGCCGGGTCCTTCGCCTGCTCCGCCTCCAGCCGGATGGCGGGCACGATCCGCTGCGGCAGCCTCCCCGCCGCCGACAGCGCCCGGTACAGCTCCAGCTCGTGCCGGCCGACCAGGGCGTCCATCATGGTCGTGACCCCGGAGGCCGCCGCCAGCTCCAGCACCTTCGCGCAGGCCGCCACCAGTTCGGCCGTGGACGGCTCCGGCAGGTGCCGCTTCACCAGGGCCTGGGCGTCGTCCTTGAGTACGCCCGTGGGCTTGCCGTCGGCCCCCTTGACCACCTTGCCGCCGACCGGGTCGGGGGTGGCCGCGGTGATCCCGGCGATGTCGAGGGCCCGCTGGTTGGCCCACAGGTTGTGCCCGTCCCCGCCGACCAGCACGACGGGGCGCCGCGTGCGCAGCGCGTCGAGCATCGTGTGGTGCGGACTGGTCCCCGTGGGCAGCAGCCCGACCGGGTTCCAGTCCTCGACGACCAGCCAGCCGTCGGGCTCCGAGGCCGGCCCGCCGGTGTCCGCGAGGAACCCGGTCAACAGGGCGGTGAGTTCCGCCACGGTGGTCTCCGCGCTCGCCAGCGAAGGGCGCAGCGACCGTTCCCCGGCGCCCAGCGGGTGGACGTGCCCGTCGTGGATGCCGCTCATCACGGTGTTGCCGCGGGCGTCGACCACCTCGGTGTCCCGGCCCACGTGCCTGCGTACGCAGGCGTTCGAACCGGTGGCCAGGATCTTGCCGTCCCGGCCAACCGCGACGGCCTCCACCGGCGCGCCGCCCGACCTGCCCGTGAACACGCGGGCGTTGTGGAGCACCAGGGCGGCGGAGCCCCGGCCCCCGGAAGGCCCGGAGGAGGCCGACGCGGCGCCCGCGCCCAGCAGCGTCGCGGCCGAAGCGGCTCCGGCGGAGGCGAGGAGTCCTCGTCGGGACAGGGGGGAAGGGGTCATGGCCACTCCAGACATCGGTAAGGCGGCTGCGGTGCGGTGCCGGCACGTGGCGTGGACACTGGGTGATTAACCCGTTAACCAGAACCCGCCCCGGGCAACGGATTCCGCACCCCGCCGCACTCGCCCGCCCGCACTCCCCGCCCCCGCACCCCGCCCGTACCATGACCCCGTGCCCGGCCCCGGACCGACCATCGCCGACATCGCGCGCGCCGCGGAGGTCTCCACCGCGACCGTCTCGCACGCCCTCAACGGCACCGGCCGGCTCGCCGACGGCACCCGCCGCCGCGTCCGCGAGGTGGCGGCCGGCCTCGGTTACGGCTCCCGGCGCGGGCCCCGCACCCGCACCCTCGGGCTGGCGGTGACCACGTACGCCGGCTCCGCCTGGGACTTCGTCGGCATCGCCTACTACTCCCGGCTGCTGACCGCCGCGACCTCCGCCGCCCACGCCCACGGCTACGCCCTGACCACCCTGCCCGCCGACCGCGGCGGCGAGCCGCTGTGGCACACCCTCGCCGTCGACGGGATGCTGCTGCTCGACAGCCCGGCCGGGGACCCCGTGCTGCGCGCCCTGCGAGCCCGCGGCCTGCCGTTGGTCTTCGACGGCCGCCCGGCGGACCCGTGGCCCTCGGACATATGGGTGGACAACGACCACGCGACCACCACCCGAGAGGTACTCGACCACCTCGCGACCTCCGGGGCCCGGCGCGTCGCGCTGCAGTCCGGATACGGCCGGGAGTTCTACACCGGGGCCGTCACCTCCGCCTACGAACAGTGGTGCGCGCGGCGCGGCGCGGACCCGCTGGTGATCCCCTTCGATCCGGATGACCGTGCAGGTCACGCCTTCGACGGGGCTTTCGGCGCGCCCGTCCGGCCCGACGCCGTCTACTGCGTGTACGACCCGGGCGGCCGGCAGGCGCTGGCCGCCGCCGCGCGCCACGGCATCCGCACGCCCCACGACCTCCTGCTGGTCTGCGCCAGCGAGGATCCGTCGTACGCCCGCAATGATCCGCCCGTGACCACCGTCACCCTGGAGCCGGAGCGGATCGCCGTCCGGGCGGTGTCCGCACTGGTGGCACTGATCGAATCCGGGCAAGCGGAACCGCCCGGCCAGCTGACGGTGCCGGCAGGACTGAGGGTGCGCGCCTCGTCCCTTCCCCCGGACATGTACTAGAGTTATCTCGACATCGAGATATCTGCCGAAGGCGTACCGCAGCCGCCCCCGCTAGTAAGGGTTACCTAACTTAGCCCTACCTTAGCGGAATGGCCATGGGGCGTGGCGGCAGGATGCGGTTATACGCGCGAAATCATGCATGAAGGAGACTGTCGTGTCGGCGAACAGCTTCGACGCCCGCAGCACGCTGCAGGTGGGCGACGAGTCGTACGAGATCTTCCGGCTGGACAAGGTCGAGGGCGCGGCCCGCCTTCCCTACAGCCTGAAGGTCCTGCTGGAGAACCTGCTCCGTACCGAGGACGGCGCGAACATCACCGCCGACCACATCCGGTCCCTCGGCAACTGGGACTCGCAGGCGCAGCCCAGCGAGGAGATCCAGTTCACGCCGGCCCGTGTGATCATGCAGGACTTCACCGGCGTCCCCTGCGTCGTCGACCTCGCCACCATGCGCGAGGCCGTGAAGGCCCTCGGCGGCGACGCGTCGAAGATCAACCCCCTGGCCCCGGCCGAGCTGGTCATCGACCACTCGGTCATCGCCGACAAGTTCGGCACCAACGACGCGTTCGCCCAGAACGTGGAGCTGGAGTACGGCCGCAACAAGGAGCGCTACCAGTTCCTGCGCTGGGGCCAGACCGCGTTCGACGAGTTCAAGGTCGTCCCCCCGGGCACCGGCATCGTCCACCAGGTCAACATCGAGCACCTGGCCCGCACGGTCATGGTCCGCGGCGGCCAGGCCTACCCCGACACCCTCGTCGGCACCGACTCGCACACCACCATGGTCAACGGCCTGGGCGTGCTGGGCTGGGGCGTCGGCGGCATCGAGGCCGAGGCCGCGATGCTCGGCCAGCCGGTCTCCATGCTGATCCCGCGCGTCGTCGGCTTCAAGCTGACCGGCGAGCTGCCGACCGGCACCACCGCCACCGACCTCGTGCTGACCATCACCGAGATGCTGCGCAAGCACGGCGTCGTCGGCAAGTTCGTCGAGTTCTACGGTGAGGGCGTCGCCGCCACCTCCCTCGCGAACCGCGCCACCATCGGCAACATGTCGCCGGAGTTCGGCTCGACCGCCGCGATCTTCCCGATCGACGACGAGACGCTGAAGTACCTGCGCCTGACCGGCCGCGACGCCCAGCAGGTCGCGCTCGTCGAGGCGTACGCCAAGGAGCAGGGTCTGTGGCTGGACCCGGCCGCCGAGCCCGACTTCTCCGAGAAGCTGGAGCTCGACCTCTCCACGGTCGTCCCCTCCATCGCCGGCCCGAAGCGCCCGCAGGACCGCATCGTCCTCGCGAACGCCGCCGAGCAGTTCGCCGTCGACGTGCGCAACTACGTCAGCGACGACGAGGAGGCCGGCAAGGAGTCCTTCCCGGCGTCCGACGCCCCGGCGTCCGCCGACGGTGTGCCGACCAAGCCGACCCTGGTCACGCTGGCCGACGGCACCTCGTTCGAGATCGACCACGGCGCCGTCACCGTCGCCGCGATCACCTCCTGCACCAACACCTCGAACCCCTACGTCATGGTCGCCGCGGCGCTCGTGGCGAAGAAGGCGGCCGAGAAGGGCCTGACCCGCAAGCCGTGGGTCAAGACCACCCTGGCCCCGGGCTCGAAGGTCGTCACCGACTACTTCGACAAGGCCGGCCTGACGCCGTACCTGGACAAGCTGGGCTTCAACCTGGTCGGCTACGGCTGCACCACCTGCATCGGCAACTCCGGTCCGCTGGACGAGGAGATCTCGAAGGCGATCAACGAGGCCGACCTCGCGGTCACCTCGGTGCTCTCGGGCAACCGCAACTTCGAGGGCCGCATCAACCCCGACGTCAAGATGAACTACCTGGCCTCCCCGCCGCTGGTCGTCGCGTACGCCATCGCGGGCTCCATGAAGGTGGACATCACCAAGGACGCGATCGGCATCGACACCGAGGGCAAGCCGGTCTACCTCCAGGACATCTGGCCCTCCGAGGCCGAGGTCAACGACGTCGTGGCGAACGCCATCGGCGAGGACATGTTCAACAAGTCCTACCAGGACGTCTTCGCGGGCGACGCCCAGTGGCAGGCGCTGTCCATCCCGACCGGCAACACGTTCGAGTGGGACCCGCAGTCCACCTACGTCCGCAAGCCCCCCTACTTCGAGGGCATGACGATGGAGACCACCCCGGTCTCCGACATCACCGGCGCCCGCGTGCTGGCGAAGCTGGGCGACTCGGTCACCACCGACCACATCTCCCCGGCCGGTGCGATCAAGGCCGACACCCCGGCCGGCAAGTACCTCACGGAGCACGGCGTCGAGCGCCGCGACTTCAACTCCTACGGTTCCCGCCGCGGAAACCACGAGGTCATGATCCGCGGTACGTTCGCCAACATCCGCCTGCGCAACCAGATCGCGCCGGGCACCGAGGGCGGCTTCACCCGCGACTTCACCGTCGAGGGCGCGCCGGTCTCCTTCATCTACGACGCCTCGCAGAACTACCAGGCCGCCGGCATCCCGCTGGTCATCCTGGCGGGCAAGGAGTACGGCTCGGGCTCGTCCCGCGACTGGGCGGCCAAGGGCACCGCGCTCCTCGGCGTCAAGGCCGTCATCGCCGAGTCCTACGAGCGCATCCACCGCTCGAACCTGATCGGCATGGGCGTGCTCCCGCTGCAGTTCCCCGAGGGCGCCTCGGCGGCCGCGCTGGGCCTCACCGGCGAGGAGACCTTCTCCTTCACCGGTGTGGAGGAGCTGAACAACGGCACCACCCCGCGCACCGTCAAGGTGACCACCGACACCGGTGTGGAGTTCGACGCGGTCGTGCGCATCGACACGCCCGGTGAGGCGGACTACTACCGCAACGGCGGCATCATGCAGTACGTGCTGCGCAACCTGATCCGCGGCTGAGTCCCCCAGCGGCACCCGAGGGCCGTATCCCCGTCAAGGGGGTACGGCCCTTCCGCTTTTTCCGGGCCCGGGACAGGTTTCGGGGAGGTCTCAACTCGGAAAAGCTGACAGACAACAGTGTGCATGATCTTGCTCACACGAGCGGAAGTGGACTATACCTGTGGCCGTCCGGATCACCGCGTTACGAGCGGCAACGGACCGGGGGACGGCGGGGGACCGGCGATGATGTCCGTATGCGCGGTGACCGTCGCGATTTCCGGCCTCCTTCACACTTCTGACGAAGGCGAGGACAAGAGCATGGGATCCACTGGTGAGGGCTTCGGCCGCCGTGACCTGATCAAGCGCTCCGCGGCACTGGGACTGATCTCGGTACCCACGATGAGCTTCCTGTCCGCCTGCGCCTCCGGCGGCGACACCACGACGAAGGGCCCCGCGAAGGGGGCCGTCTCCAAGGAGAACCCCTTCGGCGTGGCCAAGGGCGGCAAGATGGACGTCGTCGTCTTCAAGGGCGGCTTCGGCGACGACTACGCCAAGGCGTGGGAAGCCGCCTTCGACAAGAAGTGGGGCACCACCAGCACCCACCTCGGCACCCAGGAGATCACCGGCAAGCTCCAGCCGCGCTTCAACGGTGGCAACCCGCCGGACGTCATCGACGACTCGGGCGCCCAGCAGATCAAGGTCGACGTCCTCGCCAAGGGCGGCCAGCTCGCCGACCTCACCCAGGTCCTCGACGCGCCCTCCCTGGACGACCCGGCCAAGAAGGTCCGGGACATGCTGATCCCCGGCACCGTGGAACAGGGCACCCAGGGCGGCAAGTTCGTCGCCCTGTACTACGTCTACACCGTCTTCGGCTTCTGGTACTCCGGCAAGCTCTTCAAGGAGAAGGGCTGGAGCGAGCCCAAGACCTGGGACGAGTTCCTGGCGGTCTGCGCGAAGGCCAAGGAAGCCGGCATCGGCGGCCTCGCCCACCAGGGGAAGTACCCGTACTACATCAACGTCGTCATCATGGACCTGATCGCCAAGAAGGGCGGCCTGGACGCGATGAAGGCGATCGACAACCTCGAACCGAACGCCTTCGAGGGCAACCCCGCCGCCCTCGCGGCGGTCGAGGCGGTGTACGAGGTCGTCGAGAAGGGCCTGCTGATGCCGGGCACCAACGGCCTCACCCACACGGAGTCCCAGACGGCCTGGAACCAGTACAAGGCCGCCTTCATCCCCTCCGGCTCCTGGCTGGAGAACGAGCAGCTCAAGCAGACCCCGGAGGACTTCGACATGAAGTTCCTGCCGGTCCCGGTGCTCGCCGACAGCAAGCTGCCCTTCGAGGCCATCCGGGCGGGGGCGGGCGAACCCTTCATCGTTCCCGAGAAGGCCGCCAACAAGGCCGGAGGCCTGGAGTTCCTGCGCTCGATGCTGTCACGCGAATGGTCGACCGTCTTCGCCCAGCAGGCCAACTCCCTCACCGTCGTCAAGGACGGCGTGGACCCCGGCGTCAAGCTGCGCCCGGGCACGCAGTCCGCGGTGGCGGCGGTCAAGGCGGCCGGGACCAACACCTTCAACTACCTGTACCCCGACTGGTACAGCGAGATGGACACCGAGATCCAGAACGCGTCCAATGAGCTGATGGCCCAGCGGATCCAGCCAAAGGAATGGATCAAGCGGGCCCAGGCTGCGGTAGACAAGGCTGCCAAGGACCCGAACGCGAAGAACAACCGCCGCAGCTGACGTCACGGACGGGACGGACACCATGAGCCACGTTGCCCGCGGCACAGGACGGGGCGGTTTCATCACCGGCTTCCTGATCCTGCCGCTCGCGCTGTACCTGACCTTCGTCATCTGGCCCTACATCCAGACGTTCGGCTACTCCTTCACCAACTGGTCGGGTCAGTCGCCGACGTTCCAGTTCGTCGGCCTGGACAACTACGCGGCGCTGATGAAGGACGAGGTCTTCCGCGGCGCCCTGTGGCACAACCTGCTGCTCCTGGTGTTCGTCCCGGTGATCACCATCCTGCTCGCGCTGTTCTTCGCCTTCATGGTGAACGCGGGCGGCCGCAGCGGCGCCGGCGGGGTGCGGGGCGTGCGCGGATCGGGCCTCTACAAGATCGTCTACTTCTTCCCGCAGGTCCTCTCCCTCGCCATCCTCGCCGTGCTCTTCGGCGCCGTGTACCGCAGCGACGCGGGCGGCCTGCTCAACGGCTTCCTCACCAAGCTCGGCGTCGTCGACCCGGCCCACCCCGTCGAATGGCTGAACGAGCCGAACCTGGTGCTGTGGTGCCTGCTCATGGTGGTCGTCTGGCACGGAGTCGGCTTCTACCTGGTGCTCTTCTCCGCGGCCATGCAGTCCGTCCCCCGGGACATCTACGAGGCAGCGCTGCTGGACGGCGCCGGCCGGGCCCAGACCTTCTTCAAGGTCACCCTGCCCCTGCTGTGGGACTCGGTACAGACCGCCGCCGTGTACCTGGGCATCGCCGCGATGGACATGTTCGTCCTCGTGTCCACGATGACCTCGGGCCAGTTCGGCGGCGGCCCCGACCACCACAGCGAGGTCATGGCGACCGTGCTGATGCGCAACTTCCTCTACTTCGGCAAGAGCGGATACGCCTGCGCCATGGGCGTGGTCATGCTCGTCCTGACCATGATCCTCTCCATCGTCACGCTGCGCGCCACCCGCCGCGAGCGCATCGAGTTCTGAGCGGGAGACACCGATGACCACAGTGACCAAGGCCCCCGGAGAGGCCGCCGCCGAGCGGCCCGGCGGCGGCCGCCGCGCCAAGGAGGGCGGCAAGGGCCCCTCCGACGGCACGGTGCTCAACGTCTTCTCGCACGGCTTCCTGGCCGTCTGGGCGATACTGATCGTCCTGCCCCTGATCTGGCTCGCGCTCGGCTCCTTCAAGACCGACTCGCAGATCGGCGGCTCGGCCCTCAGCTGGCCCTCACACTGGCACTTCGACGCCTTTTCCCGCGCCTGGGACAAGGGCATCGGCGACTACTTCGCCCACACGCTGATCGTGCTGGTGTTCTCCGTCCCGCTGACCATGCTGCTCGGGTCGATGGCGGCGTACGTGCTGGCCCGCTACCCCTTCCCGGGGAACCGGGTCGTGTACTACTTCTTCGTCAGCGGGGCGATGTTCCCCGTCTTCCTGGCCCTCGTCCCGCTCTTCTTCATGGTCAAGCGCCTCGACATGCTCAACACGTACCAGGGCCTGATCCTCGTGTACGTGGCGTACTCGATGCCGTTCACCGTCTTCTTCATGCACTCGTTCTTCCGGACGCTGCCCACGGCGGTCCACGAGGCGGCGGTGATCGACGGGGCCTCCGACACCCGGATCTTCTTCCAGGTCATGCTGCCGATGGCCAAGCCCGGTCTGATCAGCGTGGGGATATTCAATGTCCTGGGCCAGTGGAACCAGTACATCCTGCCCTCCGTGCTGATGCAGCCCCAGAGCGGATCGGACCCCGAGCGCTACATGCTCACCCAGGGCCTGATCCAGCTCCAGTACCAGATGGGCTACGAGACGGACCTGCCGGTGCTGTTCGCCGGCGTGACGATCGCGATGATCCCGATGCTGGTGGTCTACCTCTCCTTCCAGCGCCAGATCCAGGCCGGCCTGACCTCCGCCACCCTCAAGTAGGGCTGCCGCCCCGCCGGCCCCCGCAGGGCCCGTGACACGAAATGAACGGCCTTCTATCAGCCAATATGGCCGATAGTGGCCGTTTCGTGCTGTGTCAGCCTCTTGACGTGTGAGGGGCCAAAGGCTCGACTTAAGGTTCACAAGTTGGAGAGACGCCGGTGTCTCGGAGCACCCAGCCCTGATCGCCGGCCGGGGGGCGACGGCCGGCCGTCGCTTATGGGCAGGAGTGGATGAGTCGTGCAGACTCCGGGATCGCAGTCGTCGCTGCATCGCGCGAACCTCGAACGCGTCGTGCGGGCCGTCCGGCTCGCGGGTTCACTGACGCAGGCGGAGATCGCCCGCGCCACCGGACTGTCGGCGGCCACGGTCTCCAACATCGTCCGTGAACTCAAGGAAGGCGGGACCGTCGAGGTCACCGACACCTCGGCGGGCGGCCGGCGGGCCCGCAGCGTCTCGCTCAGCGGGGACGCGGGCATCGTCATCGGCGTGGACTTCGGCCACACCCACCTGCGGGTGGCCGTGGGCAACCTCGCCCACCAGGTGCTCGCCGAGGACTCCGAGCCGCTGGACGTGGACGCCTCCTGGACCGAGGGCTTCGACCGCGCGGAGGCGCTGGTCGGGCGGCTGATCGCGGGCATAGGGGTGGGCCGCGACAAGGTCATCGGCGTCGGCCTCGGCGTCCCCGGCCCCATCGACGTCGAGTCCGGCACGCTCGGCTCCACCGCGATCCTGCCGGGCTGGGCCGGAATCAACCCGCGCCAGGAGCTGTCCAGCCGTTTGGGCGTACCGGTGTACGTGGACAACGACGCGAACCTGGGTGCGCTCGGCGAACTGGTCTGGGGGAGCGGCCGGGGGGTCAAGGACCTCGCCTACATCAAGGTCGCCAGCGGTGTCGGCTCCGGTCTGGTGATCAACGGTCAGATCTACCGGGGACCCGGCGGCACGGCGGGCGAGATCGGGCACATCACCCTCGACGAATCGGGCCCGGTCTGCCGCTGCGGCAACCGCGGCTGCCTGGAGACGTTCACCGCCGCCCGGTACGTCCTGCCCCTCCTACAGGGCACCCACGGACCGGAGTTGACGATGGACCGGGTCGTGGAGCTGGCCCGCGGGGGCGACCCCGGCTGCCGTCGGGTCATCACGGACGTCGGCCGTCACATCGGCAGCGGCGTGGCCAGCCTGTGCAACCTGCTGAACCCCAGCCGGGTGGTGCTCGGCGGCTCGCTCGCCGAAGCCGGTGAACTGGTCCTCGCCCCCATCCGTGAATCAGTGGGGAGGTACGCCATCCCCAGCGCGGCACGGCAGCTCTCGGTGCTCACGGGTTCCCTGGGCGGGCGCGCGGAAGTGCTCGGCGCCCTGGCTCTCGTGCTGAGCGAGATGGGTGATTCGACGCTTTTGGCAGAAAATGGAATCGGAGTACGGGCTCCCGCCCTGATGTCTTCAGTTAGATAACGGATGGCACCGTTGTCATCTCGTTAAGGATTCACTCCTTGACGGCAAACTGCGGCCGGGGTTGACTCGCATCCACCTCGGCCGCACTGTCGCGGCCTCGTCAGGGAGGTTCAACCAATGAACACTCGTATGCGCAGAGCCGCTGTTGCCGTTGCCGCCGGCGCGATGGCCGTTTCCCTCGCCGCATGTGGGAGCGCGAAGGAGTCCGGCGACAAGGCGAAGGAGTCGGGCCCGGCCAAGGGCGACGCGATAACCGTCGGCCTGCTCCTTCCGGAAAACCAGACGGCCCGTTACGAGAAGTTCGACAAGCCGCTCATCGAGAAGAAGGTCGCCGACCTCACCGGCGGCAAGGCCAAGGTCGTCTACGCCAACGCCAAGCAGGACGCGACCACGCAGAACTCGCAGGTCGACACGATGATCACCAACAAGGTGGACGTCCTGATCGTCGACGCGGTCGACGCCAAGGCCATCGCCGGCTCGGTCAAGAAGGCCAAGGACGCCGGCATCCCGGTCGTCGCCTACGACCGCCTCGCCGAAGGCCCGATCGACGCCTACACCTCCTTCGACAACGAAGAGGTCGGCAAGGTCCAGGGCAAGGCCCTGCTCGACGCGCTGGGCGACAAGGCCAAGGACGGCCAGATCGTCATGATGAACGGCTCCGTCACCGACCCGAACGCCGCCCTGTTCAAGAAGGGCGCGCACTCCGTCCTCGACGGCAAGGTGAACATCGGCAAGGAGTACGACACCAAGGAGTGGAAGCCGGAGAACGCCAACACCAACATGGCGGGCGCGCTCTCGGCGCTCGGCAAGGACAAGGTGATCGGCGTCTACTCCGCCAACGACGGCATGGCCGGCGGCATCATCACCGCCCTCAAGGCGGCCGGTCTGTCCCCCCTCCCGCCCGTGACCGGCCAGGACGCGGAGCTCGCGGGCGTGCAGCGCATCGTCGCGGGTGAGCAGTTCATGAGCGTCTACAAGCCGTACGCGCCGGAGGCCGCGGCCGCCGCCCAGATGGCCGTCGCCCTCGCCAAGCACGAGAAGATCGCCGACATCGTCAACCAGAACGTCGACAGCCCGACCACCAAGGGCGTCCCGTCCGTGCTGATCCCGGTCGTCTCGCTCACCAAGGCCAACATCAAGGACACCGTCGTCAAGGACGGCGTCTACACGCTCGACGAGATCTGCACCGACAAGTACGCGGCCGCCTGCACGAGCATCGGCTTGAAGTAAGCGGGCCGAAGGCCTGAGGCAAGCGGGCCGGAGTGAACCGGCCCGAGCAGTCGGCCTGAGGTGAAGGCCCCCGTCGCCCGAAAGGGACGACCCCACGCCTGTCCGGCGCCCCGCCCCCTTTCCCCGCCATCCGCGGGGCGCCGGTACAGAAACGTTTCGTCCGTAATTTTCTGAGGGCTCCGGCCCCCATTGCCCCATTCGCGTTCCTGCTCTTTTGCACGACATCCCCGCCGGTCAGGCGGCGAAGGAGATGGTTCATGTGTCCGCTGCGCCCGTGTTGGCGTTGCGAGGGGTCTCGAAGCGGTTCGGCGCCGTTCAGGCCCTGACCGACGTAGAACTCGAGATCCACTCCGGTGAGGTGGTCGCCCTCGTCGGTGACAACGGCGCCGGCAAGTCCACGCTGGTCAAGACGATCGCCGGCGTGCACCCCATCGATGACGGGGTCATCGAGTGGGAGGGACGCCCGGTCTCCATCACCAAGCCCCACGACGCCCAGAACCTGGGCATCGCGACGGTCTACCAGGACCTCGCGCTGTGCGACAACATCGACGTCGTCGGCAACCTCTTCCTCGGCCGCGAGCTCAAGCGCCGCGGCATCCTCGACGAGGTGGAGATGGAGCGCCGCGCCCGCGAGCTCCTGACCACCCTGTCCATCCGGATCCCCAGTGTCCGGATCCCGATCGCCTCGCTGTCCGGCGGTCAGCGCCAGACCGTGGCGATCGCCCGTTCGATGCTCGGCGAGCCCAAGCTCGTCATCCTCGACGAGCCCACGGCGGCCCTCGGCGTCGAGCAGACCGCCCAGGTCCTCGACCTGGTGGAGCGACTGCGCGAGCGCGGCCACGCCGTCATCCTCATCAGCCACAACATGGCCGACGTGAAGGCCGTCGCCGACAAGGTGGCGGTGCTGCGGCTGGGCCGCAACAACGGCGTCTTCAGCGTCGCCGACACCTCGCAGGAAGAGATCATCTCCGCCATCACCGGGGCCACGGACAACGCCGTGACCCGCCGGGCGGCCCGCACCGGGGAGGCCCGCAAGTGAGCACCCAGAACCCTGCCGCCGATCCGCTGGGCAAGGGCCCCGCGGACCGGACGGAGCACGTCGACCCGGTCAACCCGGCCGCCGCATCGGACGCCATCCCGGCCGTCGACCCCCGCCTGCTCGTCCGCGAGCAGGGCCTCTCCGGCTACCTCAGCGAGTTCGGCCGCAAGATGAAGGCCGGTGACCTGGGCTCCATCCCGGTCGTCCTCGGCCTGATCATCATCTGGGGCATCTTCCAGGGGCTGAACGCGAACTTCCTCTCCCCGGAGAACCTCACCAACATCGCCATCACGATGGTCGCCACCGGCATGATGGCCGTCGGCATCATCTTCGTGCTGCTGCTCGGCGAGATCGACCTCTCGGTCGGTTCGGTCAGCGGCGTCTCGGGTGCGATCGTCGCCGTCCTCGCCGTCACCCACGGCGTGAACGAATGGCTCGCGATCCTCGCCGCCGTCGCGGGCGGTGCGCTGATCGGCGCCCTCCACGGCTTCTTCTTCGCCCGGATCGGCGCCCCGGCCTTCGCCGTCACCCTGTCCGGCCTGCTGTTCTGGTCCGGCGCGATGCTGCAGATCCTCGGCAGCAACGGCACCATCAACCTCGACTCCGAGGGCGTCGTCGGGAAGCTGACGACGTACTTCTTCTCCGACGTGGCCGCCGGCTACGGACTCGCGGCGGTCGCGGTGGCGGCGTACTTCCTCGCCACCTTCTTCGACAACCGCCGCCGCCAGGCCGCGGGCGTCCCCTCCCGGCCGCTCGGCGAGATCGTGCTGCGCACCTGCGTGCTCGCGGTGTTCACCTTCGGTCCGGCCGTGGTGTTCAACCAGTACAAGGGCCTGCCCCTCGCCGTGGTGCTGTTCCTGGTCGTCCTCGTCGGCACGGACTTCGTGCTGCGCCGCACGACCTTCGGGCGCAACGTCTTCGCGCTCGGCGGCAGCGTCGAGGCCTCCCGCCGCGCGGGCATCAACGTCACCGGCATCCGCATCGCGGTCTTCGCCATCGCGGGCACCTTCGCCGCCGTCGGCGGGCTCTTCTGGGCCTCCAAGATCGCGGCCGCCAACCAGAGCGCCGGCGCCGGCGACCTGCTGATGAACGTGATCGCGGCGGCCGTCATCGGCGGCACCAGCCTCTTCGGCGGCCGCGGCCGGACCTGGAACGCCCTCCTCGGCGTCATGGTCATCACCTCGATCCAGTACGGTCTGGCGCTGGAAGGCATCGCGACGCCGATCCAGTACATGATCACCGGTGCGGTCCTGCTGGCCACCGTGGTCATCGACTCGGTCACCCGCAAGACCCAGAAGACGGCGGGACGCGCCTGACGGCGGTGCCGCAGGGTGTGACCCGGCGGTAAGAACCGTCACAGTGCCCGGTGCCACTTCGCGTGGTGCCGGGCACACGTGCGTACATATGTGCGCACGCCTGTGCGGGTATGCGCCCGTTTGGGATGTGTGATTTCCCGGGGGTGTGTACAGGTATGACAAAGGCGTGGCCGTCCCGGTACCGCCCGATGATGCTCGTCGCGAGCGGAACATTAGACTCGACAGACCAGCAAGCAACTGCAAGGAGGCACGGGTGCTGCTGCCCCGCATCAAGGGACCGCGCGATCTGGACCGGCTCAGCCAGGAGGAGCTCTCCCAGCTCGCCGACGAGATCAGGTCCTTCCTCGTCGACGCCGTCTCCAAGACCGGCGGGCACCTCGGCCCCAACCTCGGCGTGGTCGAACTGACGATCGCCTTGCACCGGGTCTTCGACTCGCCGAAGGACAAGGTCCTCTTCGACACCGGCCACCAGGCCTACGTCCACAAGCTGCTCACGGGCCGCCAGGACTTCGGCGGCCTGCGCACCAAGGGCGGCCTGTCCGGCTACCCCTCGCGCGCCGAGTCCGAGCACGACGTGATCGAGAACTCCCACGCCTCCACGGTGCTGGGCTGGGCCGACGGCCTCGCCAAGGCCAACGAGGTGCTCCGGCGCCAGGACCACCACGTCGCCGCCGTCATCGGCGACGGCGCGCTGACCGGCGGCATGGCCTGGGAGGCGCTGAACAACATCGCCGCAGCCAAGGACCGCCCCCTCGTCATCGTCGTCAACGACAACGAGCGCTCCTACGGACCCACCATCGGCGGCCTCGCCAACCACCTGGCCACCCTGCGCACCACCGACGGCTACGAGCGCTTCCTGGCCCGCGGCAAGGAGCTCCTGGAGCGCACCCCGGTCGTCGGCAAGCCCCTCTTCGAGACCCTGCACGGGGCCAAGAAGGGCCTCAAGGACTTCATCGCCCCGCAGGGCATGTTCGAGGACCTGGGCCTCAAGTACATCGGCCCCATCGACGGCCACGACATCGAGGCCCTGGAATCGGCACTCCAGCGCGCCAAGCGGTTCAGCGGCCCGGTCATCGTGCACTGCCTCACCCAGAAGGGCCGCGGCTACACCCCGGCGCTGGAACACGAGGCGGACCGCTTCCACGCGGTCGGCGTGATCCACCCGGACACCGGCCTGCCCGTGAAGACCGCCGCCGCCAGCTGGACCTCCGTCTTCGCCGACGAGATGGTCAAGCTCGGCCACGAGCGCGAAGACATCGTCGGCATCACCGCCGCCATGCTCCACCCGGTCGGCCTCAACAAGTTCGCCGAGGCCTTCCCGGACCGCATCTTCGACGTCGGCATCGCCGAGCAGCACGCCGCGACCTCCGCGGCCGGCCTCGCCACCGGCGGGGTCCACCCCGTCTTCGCGGTGTACGCCACGTTCCTCAACCGCGCCTTCGACCAGGTCCTGATGGACGTGGCCCTGCACAAGTGCGGCGTCACCTTCGTCCTGGACCGCGCGGGCGTCACCGGTGACGACGGCGCCTCCCACAACGGCATGTGGGACATGTCCATCCTCCAGGTCGTCCCGGGCCTGCGCCTCGCGGCCCCGCGCGACGCCGAGCAGCTGCGCGCCCAGCTCCGCGAGGCCGTCGACGTCAAGGACGCGCCGACCGTGGTGCGCTACTCCAAGGGCGTCGTCGGCCCGGCCGTCCCGGCCGTCGGCCGGATCGGCGGCATGGACGTGCTGCGCACCCCCGCGCCGGAAGTCACCCGGCCGGACGTACTCCTCGTATCGGTGGGCGCGCTCGCCCCGATGTGCCTGGAGATCGCAGCCCTGCTCGACAAGCAGGGCATCTCCACCACCGTGGTCGACCCCCGCTGGGTCAAGCCCGTGGACGAGGCGCTGGCCCCGCTCGCCGAGCAGCACCGCGTCGTCGTCACCGTCGAGGACAACGGCCGTACCGGCGGTGTGGGCGCCGCCGTCTCGCAGGCCCTGCGCGACGCGGGTGTCGACGTACCGCTGCGCGACTTCGGCATCCCGCAGCGCTTCCTCGACCACGCGCTGCGCAAGGAGATCCTGGCCGAGATCGGGCTCACCGCGCCCGACATCGCCCGGCAGGTCACGGGCCTGGTGGCCAAGTTGGACGGCCGCTACGACAGCGAGCCGGCCGCCACCGTCGACTGACGGAGCGGCCGCGCGCGGTTGCGGGTGACGGGCCGGGAGATCACCCTTGAAGGGGTGGGCCTCCCGGCCCGTTCTCGTGTGCCTCGTTACCCGCCGGAGGTGCGTCGGTGAGCAGGAACCTGAAAAGCCCCTTCCGGACCAAGACGGTGGAGCAGTCCATCCGTGACACGGAAGAGCCGGAACACGCGCTCCGCAAGTCGCTCTCCGCCTGGGACCTGACGGTCTTCGGGGTCGGCGTCATCATCGGCACCGGCATCTTCGTCCTCACGGGCATCGCGGCGCGGAACAACGCCGGACCCGCCACCGCCCTCGCCTTCGTCGCGGCGGGCATCGTCTGCGCCCTGGCGGCACTGTGCTACGCGGAGTTCGCCTCCACCGTGCCGGTGGCCGGTTCGGCGTACACCTTCTCCTACGCCTCGATCGGCGAGTTGCCCGCCTGGATCATCGGCTGGGACCTCGTACTGGAGTTCGCCCTCGGCACCGCCGTCGTGGCGGTCGGCTGGTCCGGGTACGTGCGTCACCTGTTGAGCACGAACCTCGGCTGGGACCTGCCCGCCGCGCTGTCGGGGCCGGACGGGGGAGGCACCTTCGACCTGTTGGCCTTCCTGCTGGTCCTGGTACTGACCGCGATCCTCGTCGTGGGGACGAAGCTGTCGGCCCGGATCACCGCGATCGTCGTCGCCATCAAGGTGACGGTGGTGCTGCTCGTCATCGTCGCCGGGCTGTTCTTCATCAAGGCGGACAACTACAAGCCGTTCATCCCGCCGGCCCAGGCACAGCCCCCGGGGAGCGGTTGGAAGGCGCCCCTGGTCCAGCTGATCTTCGGCTACGCCCCCACCAACTTCGGCGTGATGGGCATCTTCACCGCGGCCTCTCTCGTCTTCTTCGCCTTCATCGGCTTCGACGTCGTGGCGACTGCGGCGGAGGAGACCAAGAACCCCCAGCGGGACATGCCGCGCGGCATCATCGGTTCGCTGATCATCTGCACGGTGCTCTACGTCGCCGTGACGCTGGTGGTCACCGGCATGGAGAAGTACACGCAGATGTCGGCCACCGCCCCGCTCGCCGAAGCCTTCAAGTCCGTGAACCAGCCCTTCTTCTCGGGCGCCATCAGCCTCGGGGCCTCCGTCGGCCTGATCACGGTGTGCATGATCCTGCTACTCGGCCAGACCCGTGTGTTCTTCGCGATGAGCCGTGACGGACTGCTGCCCCGCTTCTTCTCCGTCACCCACCCGCGGTACCGCACGCCCTACCGGGCGACCATCACGCTCGGCGTGATCATCGCCGTCGTCGCGGGCTTCACGAGCCTGGAGAAGCTCGCCGAACTGGTCAACATCGGTACGCTGTTCGCGTTCGTGGTCGTCGCGCTCGGCGTGATCGTCCTGCGCCGCACCCGTCCGGACCTGCACCGGTCGTTCCGGACGCCGTGGGTGCCGCTGGTGCCGATCCTGTCGATCGCCGCGTCCGTCTGGCTGATGCTCAACCTGCCCGCGGAGACCTGGCTGCGGTTCGGCATCTGGATGGTCGTCGGCTTCGTCGTCTACTTCCTGTACAGCCGGCACAACAGCCGCCTCGCCCGCGCCGGCCAGGACGCGGAGTTCTAGTCGGCACGGGGGCCTGCGGGCGCGGCGCCGGTTCAGCCCTTGGCGGGGGAGTCCTTCGCCGCAGCGGGGATCTTCTGGTCCGCGCGCAGCGCGTCCCACAGCTGGGTGGCCTGCGGCTGGGCGACGATCACCCGGTTCGGGTCGACCTTGTCGTAGGCCACCGGCAGCATGATGGTCTCCATCGTGGCCGGGTCGACGCCCTTCATGCTCTGCGCGAAGTCGGCGAGGGAGGTCAGCGAGGCGAGCTGGGAGTCGGTGGTGAGCGACTTGGTGCCGGCGTCGGCGAGCTTGTAGAGACGCGCCGGGTTGCCGAGGGCGTCCTGGTTCTTCAACTCGGCCAGCATCGCCAGCATGAACTTCTGCTGCAGGCCTATGCGTCCGAGGTCGCTGCCGTCGCCGTAGCCGTAGCGGGTACGGACGAACTTGAGCGAGTCGGTGCCGTTCAGCCGGTGCGTTCCGGCGTCCAGCTTGAGGCCGCCCTTGGCTCCGCTCATCGGCTTGTCGAGGGTGACGGTGACCCCGCCGAGGGCGTCGACCAGCTCCTTGAAGCCGGCGAAGTCCACCTCGACGAAGTGGTCCACGCGGATCCCGGAGAGCTGTTCGACGGTCTTGACCACGCAGGCCGGACCGGCCACCGAGTAGACGGAGTTGAACATGACCCGGTTCGCGGGCGGCACCGTGGCGCCGTCCGCGTTCTTGCACTCGGGCCGGCTGATCAGGGTGTCGCGGGGGATGCTGACCGCGGTGGCCTTGGACCGGCCCTCGGGTATGTGGACGAGCATCGCGGTGTCGGAGCGGGCTCCGCTGACGTCGCCGTGGTCCAGGTCCGCGTTGGCGCCGGCCCGTGAATCGGAGCCCAGGACCAGGACGTTCTGGGCGTTCTCGACCACCTTGGGCGGACGGTTGTCGCCGATCGCCCGGTCCAGGTCGACGCTGTCGATGTTGCCGTTGAGGTGGCTGTAGGCCCACCAGCCGGCGCCCGCGGTGCCCAGGATCAGTACGGCGGCCACGAGCAGGACGATCTTCAACACTCGGCGCTTGCGCGGGCGCGCCCCCCGGTCCGCGGTCCGGCGGGTGGCGGTGTCTTGGGTCATACTGCTCGAATCCTCGGGGGGCCTGGGCCGGACGTCCGGATGCCGCTGCACTATAAGCAGATTTCTGAGTCGAACGGGAGAGCGCTTATCGTCCTCCTGGTCGGTCGTGAAGCGGAAATCCCGGAGTCCGCGAGGCGCCAGGTAGGAGGAGAGGAAGCCGTGGCCCGAGCAACCAGACGCCGTGCCCGACGCGGTGAGACGTCCCGCGAACCGCTGCCGGGTACCGACTCGCGGCCGGGTCGCGCGGCGCCGGTGGCGATCGTCGTGGCCGGCCCTGCGGATGCCGTTCCCTTCATCCGCTCCGAACCGGTCGGCTCCGTGATCGAGGTCGTCTGCCTCGACGGCGGCGGCGACGCCGAGCACCGCGCGTTGGAAGCGGCCGTCACCCAGGCGCGCAGACGCGGCTGCGTCTTCCCCGGAGAACCGTTCTTCCTCGATGCCGAGGCGGGCAACCTCACCGGCCAGATCCTCGACACCCTCCACGACATCGGGCCGCTGCGCGTGCGGACCCTCGATCCGGATCCCGTTCACGACGACATCGACCGGGAACGCAAGCTGCCCATCGTCAACGAGCCGCAGGCGCGCGGCCAGGTGGCCCGCAGTGCGCTCAGGGCCGCCCGCCGCTACCAGTTGGCCGTCGGCACCCCGGTCTTCGTCGACTGCCGCAGGGCCGGAGCCGAGAACGGCCTGCCTGCCGAGGCGTGCACCCGCTACCCGCTGCCCACCCGGTGGCTGATGGCCGGGACGGACGGCCGCCTGTCCGCCTACCTGCCCACGGCTGCCGGCGTGGTCCGCTGGACCGAGGGCGCCACCGAGTCGGAGGGGTGGCGGGGCCCGGAGCTGCTCGAGGGCCCGGAACTGATGCCCGGGCTGACCGTGCTCCGGGGTCCCGAGGGCTACGCGCACCTGATCGGGCTGAGCCGGACCAAGCGCAAGGAGGGCGGGTTCGCGGTCGAGGTGGTCTGTGCGACCCAGTACCAGACGGGCCGTCCGGTCGGGCCCTGGACATCGATCGGCAACCCCAATGGCGCGAGCTGGCAGAAGGCCCGCGAAGTCGGCTTTCCGGCGGCCACCTTCGACGCTGCGGGCTCCCTGCACCTCTTCGTCCGCAATTTCGGGCACAGCGTCAGCGCGCGGAGGCAGTCCCCCAAGGGCGCCCTCAGCGGCTGGGAAACGCTCGGGGGAATGCGGACCGCCGACGAACTGGCCGCCTTCCCGGCCGCCGACGGCGGGGTGCACATGGTGGCGAGGGCGCGCGACGCCCGGGCCGCGGTGCACTGGTACCGGCGGGACGCGGCCTCGGGATGGGCGGAGGACCGCCGGATACCGGTGAGCCCGTACCCGGGGAGCCTCTCCGCGGCCCCCGAGGCCGGTGCGGTCCGCTTCCGTTACGCCGGCAGCAACGAGGTCTGCGTCTGGTGGCCGGGTGCGCAGGCGCCGATCGGCCTCGGCGGGCCGGACGGGGTCGGTCCGGTCGACGGGGTGACGGGCGCCGACATCCAGGGGTGGGGCTGCACGGTCCTCGTGCGCGGCGGCGCCGGGGGAGTGGCGGCCATCGGCGCACACCCGGACGGGCGGCCCGACACGGGCGTGTGGTGGGCGGAGTCCGGAGAGCCCTCTTTGGTTCCGCCGGCGGCCGCGTTCGACAGCCGGGGCCGTGTGGTGATCACCACAGTCGGAGCTGACGGGAGACTGCGTGTGGCCCGGCAGCAACTGGGACCTTCCGGCCTGGAGTTCACTCGCTGGGAGGTTCAATAAGGGACGTTCTGGTGGTTCGCACGGGGTGTGGTGTCAGTAGTTGTCATCTTGCGCTCTGGCTGGTGTCACACGTGACTTGTTATGGTCGTTCAGCGCCCTTTATCTAAAACATAGGTGAACGTTTGGCGTCACGGTGGCGGCGCCTGCTGTCGCCCGTGCTCGTGGTTCGAGCGTTGGCGTCCCTGTAGGCCAGGTTCGACGCCGTCGACGACTGAGGGGTTATGTCCAAGCTGTCACTAAAGGCCGTCCAGAAGCTGACCTGCAAAAAGCGGGACGCCTGGTGGACGGTCCTTCTGGTCGACCCGGTGGCGACCCGCCTCGTCTGTCTGTTCGCCCGTTGGAACTTCGTGACGCCCAACCGTGTGACCTGGGCGGCGCTCTACGTGGGCCTCGGCTCGGCCTGGTTCTTCCTCCAGGGCGACTGGCTCTCCCTGTGCATCGGCGCGGGCCTCTACCACGTCAGCTTCATCCTCGACTGCATCGACGGCAAGCTCGCCCGCCTCAAGGGCAACGGCACCATCTTCGGCGGCTGGCTCGATTACGTCTTCGACCGCATTCGCGTGCTCTTCTGCGCGCTGGCCCTCATGGGCGGCCAGTTCCTGATCCACGACGAGGAGATCTACCTCCTCGCGGCCCTCGCCGTCATCTTCCTCGACATGCTCCGCTACGTGGACGCCCTCCAGATCTACAAGATGCGCATGTCCATGCGGAACAAGATCGAGGCGGTCACCCTCGCCCGCCAGGCGGAGCAGGGGCTCGAAGAGGAGGAGCGGAAGGTCGTCTTCATCGAAGACCTGCTGCGGGAGAACCCCCTGGGCGAGGCCGACGCCCTCAAGCGGGAGAAGGCCGAGGTCGACCAGGCCGAGGTCATCGACCTGCACCAGCAGTTCCGCGAGCGCTTCCCCTGGTACGCACGGGTCCGCCACGCCCTGGTGCAGAGCCGCATCCGGCCGCACCTCATCAGCGGCATCGAGTTCCAGATGTTCATCTTCATCATCGGCCCGGTCATCGGCCACGTCCTGTGGACCACCGCCGTGTCGGCCGTGCTGATGGGCGCCTTCGAGCTCGTCATCATGTTCAAGTTCTGGCTCTCCACCCGCGACTTCACGCGCACGATGGAACGGCTCGACCCGGGCAACACCCCCTCGCGCGCCGGTTCCATCGCCCCCCACCTGCACGCCGGACGCCACCGTCGCCGCGGCGAGGACGACGCGCGCGCGATGCGCGCCGACCAGATGTTCCCCGCGCCCGAGCCGTACGAGGACCCCGGCTTCCAGCCGTACCCGCGGCCCTACACGGACGAGTACACGGGCGGCGTCACCGACACCATGCAGCTGCACAAGATCCCGTCCCAGCCGTCGCCGCGACCTGACTACGCCGAACCGGAGCGCCACCCCAGATGAGCTTCCCGGTCGACACGTCGCAGTACCGCGTCACCATCGTCATCCCGGCCTTCAACGCGAGCGCCACGCTCGCCCGGGCGCTCCAGTCGGCGCTGGCCCAGACGCACCGCGGCATCGAGGTGCTCGTCGTCGACGACTGCTCCACCGACAGCACCCTCGGGGTCGCCCGCCAGTTCGCCGGCCAGGACGGCCGGGTCCGCGTCATCGAGCGACCGCACAACAGCGGCGGCTGCGGCGCCCCCCGCAACAACGGCATCGAAGCCGCCTCCGGCCAGTTCGTGATGTTCCTCGACGCGGACGACGAGCTTCCGCTCAAGGCCGTCGAGACGCTGCTCTCCTCCGCCCTCAGGACGGGGTCCGAGGTCACCGCCGGCCGTGTCGTGCGCATCAACCTCGCCACCGACGAGATCACCGTCTGGCAGCCGCAGCTGTACCCCGCCGAGCAGACGGGGGCCGGCCTGAGCGCCATGCCGGAGCTCTTCGAGGACCCGATCGCGGCCGGCAAACTGTACCGCCGGGACTTCCTCGACAGCTTCGGCATCCGCTTCCCCGAGGGCGTCTTCTTCGAGGACACGTACTTCTCCACCGTCGCGAACTTCCACGCCCGGTCCCTGACCATCCTCCCCACCCCCGTCTACCGGTGGATGTGGGAGCGGGAGTCGGACCAGCCCTCGATCACCAACCGGCGGGGCGAACTGCGCAGCATCCGCGACCGCATCCTGGTCCACCAGTACACCGACAGCTTCCTGCACAGCGTCGGCCGCCCGGACCTGCTGGCCCGCAAGGCTGCCAAGTTCCTCTCGCACGACCTGCGGCTCTACACCCCCGAGCTGCGCACCGGCGACCGCGCCTACCACAACGGTTTCCTGGCCGCCGTAGCCCCGTACCTGCGCACGCTCGAACCCGCCGCCTTCGAGCTGTGCGGACCCATGGAGCGGGTGCGTGCCTTCGGTCTGATGCACGGCCGGGTCGACATCGCGGTCTCGGCCTCCGACTACATGCGCCGCCGCAGCGTCATCAGCTCCGACATCGTCGAGCGGGACGGCCGGGTGTTCTGGTCGGAGTCGCTGCTCGGCCACCCCGACGCCGAGCGGTTCCTCGAGGTCACCGAGTTGGAGCTGACCGGCCGCAAGCTCGCCGACGCCCGCCTGTACAACCAGGCGGTGTCGGTCGAGCTGGTCGACGGCGAACTGCACATCTCGGGCGCGATACGCAACCAGTTCGGCCGGTTCCGCCCCGACGACAAGGTGGAGCTCATCGCGGTGCTGCGGCGCCGCAGCACCAAGACGGACCACCGCTTCCCCGTCGGCGGCGTGGAGATCGACGCGGACTGGATCCGCTACCACAGCACCGTGGACCTCGCCTCCGCCGTGGACAAGGCCGACCAGGCGGGCCACTGGAACTTCTTCGTCCAGCTCCGCCACGACGGCGAACGCGCCTCCACCGCCCTGAACATCAGCGGTCTCGACGTCACCGGCCTGCGCCACCCCGGCAAGGCCGGAGTCCTCGAGGTCTACGAGACCGTCAGCGGCAACCTGGGCCTGCGCCCGGAGACCGAGCGACGGCAGGCCACCACGTCCGAGCGGGGCACCCCCTGGCTGTGGTGGCAGGACGTCGCCCCGGCCGTCCCCGTCGCACCGCCCGAGCAGTACGAGGCCGCGATCGTGGTCCAGTGCCACAACGACGAGTACCACCTGCGCGAGTTCCTCTCCTCGCTCGTCGCGCAGCGCGCCTTCCCCGGCACCCAGGTGGTGTTCGTCGACGACGGGTCGAGCGACAGCACCCCGCAGCAATTGGCGGCCTTCACCGCCTACTACCGCAACGCCGTCGTCGTCACCCAGCACCGCCTCGGCGTGCGCACCGCCTTCGACCACGGACTGCGGTACGTCGCGGCCCCCTACGTGATGTTCGCGCGCGCCCGGGACATCCTCGGCGAGGACTCCGTCGGCAGGCTGCTCACGGCGGCCCGCCGGGTCCGCGGTGCCGACGTGGTCGTGGGCCAGGCGGACAACTTCCCCGGCCCGTGGCGCGGCGCGGACGAGCCGTGGCAGCGGTACTTCAGTGCCAAGCAGCCCGTCCGCAGACTGTCCGACGCACCGTACCTCGTCTTCTCCACGCTGCTCGGCGGGAAGCTCTTCAAGACCTCCCACGTCCGTGCGCACGGCTTCCGCTGCGGCCCGGGCCCCGGCCCCGAGGACGACTGGTTCACCGTCCCGGCCGTGCTGTACGCGAAGTCGCTGACCGTCGCACCGGACGCGCGCTTCTTCGAACGCGAGGAGCAGAAGCAGGACTCGCTCTTCGACCACCCCTGGAACGACCCCGTCAAGGCGGTGGACCGGGTCCGCCTGGCCGCGTACGTCCTGGACTCGGTCCACGGTGCCCCGGCCCGCGTCGTGCGCCTGGCCCAGCGCTTCGTGGTCCGTACGACCCAGCCCTACGTCCGCAACATGCACAGGATCATGAGCAGACCGGAGCTCGCCGCGGTCCTGCCCCTGCTGAGATCCGTCTACGGCCAGATCCCCGACGACGTGATCCTCCAGTACGCCACGCACCCCCAGTCCAAGGTCCAGCACCACGCGATCGTCACGGGCAACCTCGACCTCTTCGCCGACCCGCTGGGCAAACCCGACTACCTGCCCACCCTCTTCCTCGACGAAGAGGGGATGTACCGCAGGCTCGCGAGCGACCCGGTGGCGACCAAGCTGCTGCGCGTCCAGCGGGCCGGCGCCGTCCTGGAGACGTTCGCCTGGAACGACGACGGGATGCACTTCGAAGGGCTCCTCGTCTTCTCCGGCGTGGACATCGACACCGCCTTCACCAACCGCATCCAGCTGGTGCTGTCCGACGGGGAGCGGGAGGTGACCATTCCCGTGGAGCAGGTCTACCGGCGCGACCGCTGGCGTACCCGCAAGAACCAGGACTGGCTCTCCGGCTGGCGCGCCACGGTCCGCCCGTCGGCGCTCGACACGCTGCGCAACGCGGAGCTGACCTTGACCATCCGCGTGCTCAACGGCGAACTCCACCACGACATCCACCTTGCGGCCCGGCAGATGCTGCACCGCTTCAAGGGGGTGCACACCTCGGGACGGCAGCGCTTCGTCCTGTCGATCGACGAGGACGAACAGGTCACCGTCCGCTGGGTACGCGGCTTCCTGGCCCGGCGCAAGGACAAGCTGCGCCGGCTGGGCCGGGAAGTGCGCAACTCGCTCCCGGGCCGCCCCGGCTGGCGCACCCGCCTGATGTACTGGCTGACCTACCCGTACCTGCACGGCCGGGGCATATGGATCATCGGCGAGCGCGAGGACACCGCGCAGGACAACAGCTACCACCTGTTCAAGTGGATCCGGCAGAACCGGCCCAAGTGCAAGATCTACTACTCCATCAACGGAGACTCCCCCGACTGGGACAAGGTCGCCCGCTACGGGCAGGTCATCGACCGGCTGTCGTGGAAGCACCGCGCGTACCTGCTCCACGCGGAACGCCTGATCAACGCCTACGACCTGGAGGCCTACCTCGGCTTCCCGGGCCTGCACAAGCGCGCCTTCCTGCGGGGCTACGGCGACCTGCTGCGCTACAAGCGGGTGTTCCTCCAGCACGGTGTCGTCTACAACGACGTCGTCGCCTCGATCCACGGCCAGGCCACCAATGTCGACATGGTGCTGACCACGGGGCGCAGCGAGCGGTCCTACTACGCCGAGCACTGCGGCTACGGATACGAGCGCGTCGCGGCGACCGGCCTGCCCCGCTTCGACGCCCTGGAGCCGGTGCCCGGGCTGCGACGGGTGCTGGTCATGCCGACCTGGCGCCGGGACATCGTGGCACCGTCCTACAACAGGGCTGCCAAGCCCGAGATACCGTTCCCCGCGTCCGAGTACTACCGGTTCTTCTCCTCGCTACTGCGCAACGAGCGGCTGCTGAAGGCGCTCCAGTACTACGGCGTCGAGCTGGAGTTCATGCCGCACTACGAGATCCGGCCCTACCTCGGCCACTTCAAGATCGACCACCCGTCGATCACCGTGTCCTCGACCGGCCGGGACGTGCAACTCGCGATGCGCGAGTGCTCGATGCTGGTCACCGACTACTCGTCCGTCTTCTTCGACGTGGCCTACATGGGCAAGCCCATCGTCTACACGAACTTCGACGACGAGTCCTTCTACAGCAAGCACTACAAGCGCGGCTACTTCGACCTGGCGCGCGACGGCTTCGGTCCGGCCTGTCGTACCGTCGACCACGCGGTCGACGAGATCATCGCGGTCTTCGAGCGGAACTTCGAGGTGGAGCCCCGGTACCTGCAGCGCGCCGCCGAGTTCTTCGTCCTGCGCGACACCTCGAACTGCGAGCGTGCCTACCAGGTGATCGAAACGATGGATGCGAACGCCGTGGGTGACCAGCGGGCGCAGTTGTACCTCGGAGCACGCGGCTTCGGGGAGTTCTGAGAGGTACGTGACAGTCGCACCATGACGTCGGTATTCCTGGCGGGCGAATCCACTGTGTGCGGTCGCCAGCGCAGCAGGGCCCCCATGGCCGGTTGGGGCCAGCCCCTGCCCCTGTTCCTCCAGGGGCCCGAGGTGATCAATTGCGCCCGGGCCGGGGCGAGCAGCACGAGCTTCGTGCAGCGCGGGCGCCTGGGGTGGATCCTGGAGCACATCGCCCCCGGCGATCTGCTGCTGATCTCCTTCGGCCTCAACGACATGAAGCCGGGGGAGGACCTGTTCGCCGCGCCCTTCGACGGGTTCCAGTCCAATCTGCGGCACTACGTGGACGAGGCGCGGGACCGCGGCGCGCACCCGGTGCTCGTCACTCCGCACGAGCGGCGGGTGTTCGACCGTTTCGGCAACATGCGCCGACCGCTGCACCTGTACCCGGCCGCGATGCGCGAGGTGGCGGTGCGGCTGTCCGTGCCGCTGATCGACCTGAACGAGTGGAGTGTCGCCTGGTGGCGGCAGGCCGGCCCGGAGGGAACCAGGGCGATATTCCTCCACCTGGCACCGGGGGAGCACCCCAACTACCCCGAGGGCGTGGCGGACAACACCCACCTGCGGGCCGCCGGCGCGATCGAGTGTGCCCGCTTCGTCGCGAGCGAGATGCGGGCACGGCTCCTGCTGCCGGCCGCCTGCTTCCGGAATCTGGAAACGGCCTTCGACCCCGACCAGGCCGTGGAGTTCCCCGACGACGCAGCCTTCGCGTACCTGACCAAGACCCGGACCACGGGAGGCAGGCGATGAGCGGCTGGTACCCGCTGGTCCGTGCCTGGGTCGCGCAGGGCCCGTACGGGGGTGTGCTCGACCTGGCGGCCACCGCCGATCCGGGGCTCGCGCTCGTACCCGGGCAGCGGTTCCAGCTCGTCATGACGGTGACGCCCAGTGGCGGGGCCTACCGGACCTACGGCTACCTCCTGGGCGAGGACCTGGGCGACGCGGTGGTCCTGGAGGACATGCAACAGCTGCGCCGGCTGCCCAACGGCCGCTACGCCGCCTTCGCCCCGGAGACCCAGGCGATCACCGCCACCTGCGTGGTCAGGGTGCGGGACGACGCCCCGGACGGCTCCGTCGTGATGCCGCGCGTCGTGGTCGGCCTCATGACCGCCCAGGGCGAGAAACTCGTCCCGTCCGCGGGCATCGAGGACCGCGGCTTCCACGTGCGCCGCCGGGTGATCCCCGGCCGGCCCCTGTTCCTCGCCCCGGGCGGACACCTCACCCTGCCCGGAGGAACCGCCGACGGGCTGAGACTGAGCGCGGTCTCCCCCGCCCGTCGCGGAACGCTCAGCTGCGCCCGCGACGGGTCGGTCACCTACCAGGCGCCCGCGTCCTTCCAGGGATACGACCGGTTCACCTGCACCTACGAGGACCTCGCGGGGCACACCCATCCGTCCGAGGTGATCATCCACATCGGTGACCTCGGCATGTCCCCAGGGGCGCTGAATGTCTTCCATGGCTAGAAGGACCGCCCTGGCGGTCGTGCTGACGACGGCCCTCGCCGTGACGGGCTGTTCGGGCCCGGCGGGCACCCCGGCCGGCCGGGACTCCGCGGACGAGCAGGCTCGCGACGTCTCCTTGCCCCGGGGCGTCTCGTACAGCGCGATCGTCCGCGAACTCGACGGACGCTCGCCCTCGCACATCCACGTGCTGACCATCGCCCCCACCACCCGGGCCCGGGTGGTGGGCCTGCACGGCGGCGGCCTCGCCCGCGCCGAGACGGTACGGAAGATGGCCGCGTCGGCCGGGGCGCTGGCAGCCGTCAACGCCTCCTACTTCGACATCCACACCGGCAAGTACTACGGCGGCTACGAAGGCGATCCGCTGGGCCTCTACGCCGAGGGCGGCAAGCTGCTCAGCGAGGCGACGAACGGCCGGCCGGCCCTGCTCCTCGGCTACACCGGCGGCCGGCTCGATGCCCGCGTCGACGAGATCACCACCGACGACCAGGTGACGTCGGACGACGGTGAAAGCCAGGAACTGGACGGTTTGAACCGGGTCCCGGGCCGCGTACTGGGTTGCGGAGGGGTCGGCGGCGACCGGCTGTCCGACACCGAAGAACCGATGCAGGAGCCGTACGGCGGGCTGTGCACGGACACCAGCGAGCTCGTGGCTTTCACGCAGGAGTGGGGCGCCCGGACTCCGCCCGGCCCCCCGGGCAGCCTGGAGGCGGTGCTCGACGCCGACGGGCGGGTGGTGAGCGTACGCAAACCGGCCGGGGGGAACCTGCCCAAGAACGGCAGCACGCTCTACGGGATCGGGTCCGGCGTCGACTGGCTGCGCGCCCACGCACCCAAGGGCAGTGTGATCACGCGCTCGGTGCGGATGAAGGACCCGACGGGGCAGGTGGTGCCCGGGCCCGTCGAGACGGCGGTCGGTGGACGCTACCGGCTGCTGCGTGACGGGGCGTCGGCGCTCGGGGAGGACGCCGCGCTCACCAGGAGGGCCCCGCGCACGGCGGCCGGAGTCACCGCGGACGGCACCCTCCTCCTGGTGACGATCGACGGCCGGGAATCCGGAGTGAGCGCCGGGGCAACGCTCGGCGAGGCCGCCGACCTCATGGCCTCGCTCGGCGCCGAGAACGCCGTCGGCCTCGACGGCGGCGGATCCACGACCGTGGTCGTGGGCGGGAAACTACGCAACAGGCCCCGGGAGACCGAAGGGCAACCGGTCACGGAACGGCCCGTGGCCAACGCACTGGCGCTCTTGGACCACTGAGAGCCCGGCGCCGACCACCGACAACGGCCGATGCCGCACCACTCCCCGCCGGGGTGGTGCGGCATCGGCCGTTTCGCGCGACGGGTGACCCGTTACGCCGGGACGCTCGCCAGGCCGGGGGCGAGGAACTTCTTGCCGTTCACCCGCTCGGAGACGCCCTCGCGGTCCAGGTACGGCGTGATGCCGCCCAAGTGGAAGGGCCAGCCGGCGCCCGTGATGAGGCAGAGGTCGATGTCCTGGGCCTCGGCCACGACACCCTCCTCCAGCATCAGGCCGATCTCCTGCGCCACCGCGTCCAGGACGCGGTCGCGCACCTGCTCCTCGGTCAGGACCGAGTCGCCCTGCACCAGGAGGGCGGCGACCTCGGGGTCCAGCTCCGGCTTGCCGGAATCGTAGACGTAGAAGCCGCGCTTGCCGGCCTCGACGACCCTCTTGAGGTTCGGGGAGACGGTGAAGCGCTCCGGGAAGGAGCGGTTCAGGGTCTCGGAGACGTGCAGACCGATCGCCGGGCCCACGAGCTCCAGCAGCACCAGCGGCGACATGGGCAGGCCGAGCGGCTCGATGGCCTTCTCCGCGGTCTCCACCGGGGTGCCCTCGTCGATGACGTTCTGGATCTCGCCCATGAAGCGGGTCAGGATGCGGTTCACGACGAACGCCGGGGCGTCCTTGGTGAGGACCGCGGTCTTCTTGAGCTTCTTGGCGACACCGAAGGCCGTGGCCAGCGAGGCGTCGTCGGTCTGCTCACCGCGGACGATCTCCAGCAGCGGGAGGATCGCGACCGGGTTGAAGAAGTGGAAACCGACCACGCGCTCCGGGTGCTGGAGCTTGGAGGCCATCTCCGACACCGACAGCGAGGAGGTGTTGGTGGCGAGGATCGCGTGCGCCGGGGCGACCGCCTCGACCTCCGCGAACACCTTCTGCTTGACGGACATCTCCTCGAACACGGCCTCGATGATGAAGTCCGCGTCCGCGAAGCCCTCGGCCTTGTCCAGGACACCGCTCACCAGGGCGGTCAGGCGGTTCGCCTTGTCCTGGTTGATGCGGCCCTTGCCGAGCAGCTTCTGGATCTCGGCGTGGACGTAGCCCACGCCCTTGTCCACACGCTCCTGGTCGATGTCGGTGAGGACCACCGGAACCTCCAGGCGGCGCAGGAACAGCAGCGCCAGCTGCGAGGCCATCAGGCCCGCGCCGACCACGCCGACCTTGGTGACCGGACGGGCCAGCGACTTGTCCGGAGCGCCGGCCGGGCGCTTGGCGCGCTTCTGCACCAGGTTGAAGGCGTAGATGCCCGAGCGCAGTTCGCCGCCCATGATGAGGTCGGCAAGAGCCTTGTCCTCGGCGTCGAAACCGGCCTGGAGGTCGCCGTCCTTGGCGGCCGCGATGATCTCCAGCGCGCGGTAGGCGGCCGGGGCGGCGCCGTGCACCTTGGAGTCCGCGATGAAGCGGCCCTTGGCGACGGCCGCGTCCCAGGCCTCGCCGCGCTCGATCTCGGCGCGGACGACCTCGGTGGTGCCGTTCAGGACGTTCGCGGTCCACAGGAGCGACTGCTCCAGGAAGTCCGCGCCCTCGAACAGGGCGTCGGCGATGCCCAGTTCGAAGACCTGCTTGCCCTTGAGCTGGCGGTTCTGGTTCAGCGAGTTCTCGATGATCACCGAGACCGCGCGCTCCGCGCCGATCAGGTTCGGCAGCAGTGCGCAGCCGCCCCAGCCCGGAACCAGGCCGAGGAAGACCTCGGGCAGGGAGAAGGCCGGGATGGCCTTCGAGACGGTGCGGTAGGTGCAGTGCAGACCGACCTCGACGCCGCCGCCCATCGCCGCACCGTTGTAGTACGCGAAGGTGGGGACGGCCAGGGCCGACAGCCGCTTGAAGACGTCGTGGCCGCCCTTGCCGATGGCGAGCGCCTCGTCGTGGTTCTTGAGGAGCTCGACACCCTTGAGGTCGGCGCCGACCGCGAAGATGAACGGCTTGCCGGTGATGCCCGCGCCGACGATGGAGCCGGCCGTGGCCTCCTGCTCGACCTGGTCGATCGCCGCGTTCAGGTTGGCGAGGGACTGCGGGCCGAAGGTGGTCGGCTTGGTGTGGTCGAAGCCGTTGTCCAGCGTGATGAGCGCGAAGCGCCCGGCACCGAACGGCAGGTCCAGGTGGCGTACGTGCGCCTGGGTCACGACCTCGTCCGGGAACAGCTCGGCCGCGCCCTTGAGGAGCTCAGTGGTGGTGCTCACTTGGCGTCTCCCTCGGAGGTGAAGTGCGGGTTCTCCCAGATGACCGTCGCGCCCATGCCGAAGCCGACGCACATGGTCGTCAGGCCGTAGCGGACGTGCGGCTGCTCCTCGAACTGGCGGGCCAGCTGCGTCATCAGGCGCACGCCGGAGGAGGCGAGCGGGTGGCCGAACGCGATCGCGCCGCCGTACTGGTTGACGCGGGCGTCGTCGTCGGCGATGCCGTAGTGCTCCAGGAAGGCGAGCACCTGGACCGCGAACGCCTCGTTGATCTCGAACAGGCCGATGTCGGAGATCGACAGACCGGCCTGGGCGAGGGCCTTCTCGGTGGCCGGGATCGGGCCGTAGCCCATGACCTCCGGCTCGACACCCGCGAAGGAGTACGAGACCAGGCGCATCTTGACCGGGAGGTTGTTCTCCCGGGCGAAGTCCTCGGACGCGATGATCGCGGCGGTGGCACCGTCGTTGAGACCGGCGGCGTTGCCCGCGGTGACCCGGCCGTGCGTACGGAACGGGGTCTTGAGCCCGGCCAGGTTCTCCAGCGTGGTGCCCGGGCGCATCGGCTCGTCGGAGGTGACCAGGCCCCAGCCCGTCTCGCCCGCGGCCTCGTTGGTGTTGCGCACCGAGATCGGGACCAGGTCCTGCTGGATCTTGCCGTCGGCGTACGCCTTGGCGGCCTTCTCCTGCGAGCGCACGGCGTACTCGTCGGCGCGGAGCTTGGTGATCGTCGGGTACCGGTCGTGCAGGTTCTCGGCGGTCATGCCCATGAACAGGGCGGACTCGTCGACCAGCTTCTCGGAGACGAAGCGCGGGTTCGGGTCGACGCCCTCACCCATGGGGTGGCGGCCCATGTGCTCGACACCGCCGGCGAGGGCGACGTCGTAGGCACCGAAGGCCACGCCGCCCGCGACGGCGGTCACGGCGGTCAGCGCGCCGGCGCACATGCGGTCGATCGAGTAGCCCGGGACCGACTGCGGGAGGCCCGCGAGGATGCCGGCCGTGCGGCCCAGCGTCAGGCCCTGGTCGCCGATCTGCGTGGTCGCGGCGATGGCGACCTCGTCGATCTTCGCGGGGTCCAGGTCCGGGTTGCGGCGCAGCAGCTCCCGGATCGCCTTCACGACGAGGTCGTCGGCGCGGGTCTCGTGGTAGATGCCCTTCGGGCCCGCCTTGCCGAACGGGGTGCGGACGCCGTCGACGAAGACGACGTCCCTGACGGTACGAGGCACGTTGGCTCTCCTCCAGGTGCGGGGTGGCACTGCTGCGCGTGGCGGCGCTCACTGAGCGGGCGCTCACCCGGCCCATGCTACTTGTGAGTAACCCATGTGGACAGCCCCGGGCCGCGGAGCGGCGAAGGTCACACCGCCCCGCCCGGTCCGGCGCGGAGCGGGCACGCGAAAGCCCCCGGCGCGGGGCCGGGGGCTTCGGTGGGTGATCAGGCGGTGGCGGCGAGGGCCTCGACCAGGGACGGGGTGACCTGCTCGACCTGCCACGGGCGGGCGCCGTAGCCCGCCAGGGCCTCGGCGACCGTCTCCGGCTCCAGCCGCTGCGGGGGCTCCCAGCACAGCCGGCGGACCGTGTCCGGGGCGATCAGGTTCTCCTGCGGCAGGTTCAGCCCCTCCGCCAGCGCGGAGACGGCGGCGCGGGCCGCCGACAGCCGCGCGGCGGCGGCCGGGTCCTTGTCCGCCCAGGAACGCGGCGGCGGCGGGCCGGCCGGGGTCGCCCCCGGCTGCGGCAGCTCGCTCTCGGGCAGCGCCCGCGCCCGGTCCACCGCGGCCATCCACTGCTCCAGCTGCCGGCGCCCCATCCGCTGTCCGAAGCCGGGCAGCGCGGACAGCGCGGTGGCGTTGGCCGGCAGCGCCAGGGCGGCCTCGACGATCGCCGCGTCCCCCAGTACCTTGCCGGGCGACACGTCGCGCCGCTGGGCGATCCGGTCGCGGGACTCCCACAGCTCCCGTACGACGGCCATCTGCCGACGCCGGCGCACCTTGTGCATGCCGGACGTCCGGCGCCACGGGTCCTTGCGCGGCGGGGCGGGCGGCGCGGAGGCGATCGCCTCGAACTCCTGGTGGGCCCATTCCAGCTTGCCCTGCCGGTCCAGTTCCTTCTCCAGCGCGTCGCGCAGGTCCACCAGCAGCTCCACGTCGAGCGCGGCGTAGCGCAGCCACGGTTCGGGGAGCGGGCGGGTGGACCAGTCGACCGCGGAGTGGCCCTTCTCCAGCACGTAGCCCAGCACGCCCTCGACCATCGCGCCCAGCCCGACCCGGGGGAAGCCGGCCAGCCGGCCCGCCAGCTCGGTGTCGAACAGGGAGGTGGGGGTCATGCCTATTTCACGCAGGCACGGCAGGTCCTGGGTGGCGGCGTGCAGGATCCACTCGGTACCGCTCAGGGCGTCGCCCAGCGCGGACAGGTCGGGGCATCCCACCGGGTCGATCAGCGCCGATCCGGCGCCTTCGCGGCGCAGCTGCACGAGGTAGGCGCGCTGGCCGTAGCGGTATCCGGAGGCGCGTTCCGCGTCCACGGCGACGGGGCCGGTGCCCGCGGCGAAGGCCGCGACCACCCGGGCCAGGGCATCGTCGTCGGCGACCACCGGGGGGATCCCCTCGCGGGGCTCCAGCAAGGGAATCGGCGCCTTGTCGACGTCGTCCGGGGGGCCGCCCCCGGTGGTGGTGCGCAGGTCTGCTGCGGTCTCTTGGGCGTCGGTCACCGCTCAAGGGTATCCGTGGATGTGACGCGCCCGTCGCCGGAACGTTCCGTCGACGGGCGCGGGAGTGGAGCGGGGTGTGGCGCGGACGTTTCCCGGGGGTTCCCCGGGACGTCGCCCAGGAGCCTCCGGGCGGGGTCAGTGGATGATCCCGGTCCGCAGGGCGACGGCGACCATCCCGGCCCGGTCGCCGGTGCCCAGCTTGCGGGCGATCCGGGCGAGGTGGGACTTGACGGTCAGGGCGGACAGGCCCATCGATACGCCGATGGCCTTGTTGGACTGGCCCTCCGCGACGAGGCGCAGGACCTCGACCTCGCGGCCGGAGAGCTCGCGGTAGCCGCCCGGGTGGCTCGGGGCACCCGGGGGGCGGCGGTGCATACGGGCGGCCGCGGCGCCGATGGGGGCGGCGCCGGGACGGGTGGGGAGCCCGATGTTGGTCCGGGTGCCGGTGACGACGTAGCCCTTGACTCCGCCCGCGAGGGCGTTGCGTACGGCGCCGATGTCGTCGGCGGCGGACAGGGCCAGGCCGTTCGGCCAGCCGGCGGCGCGGGTCTCGGAGAGCAGGGTGAGACCGGAACCGTCGGGCAGGTGTACGTCGGCCACGCAGATGTCGCGCGGGCTGCCGACGCGGGGGCGGGCCTCCGCGATGGACGACGCCTCGATCACATCACGTACTCCGAGGGCCCACAGATGACGGGTCACGGTGGAACGGACGCGCGGGTCGGCCACGACGACCATGGCCGTCGGCTTGTTCGGGCGGTAGGCGACCAGGCTTGCGGGCTGCTCGAGAAGAACGGACACCTAGGCCTCCTGGGGGAGTGGCGGGGCGTCCGGCTCGGGGAAGGAAGCCGGTGCGCACCGTGCTGATGGTCACTGACTCCTTCGGCACGTCACCCGCCCGGCTTTAGGGAATGATCACGATTTGGTGAGTAACAATTCGGGCAATTCGGACGCATGATCGATCAAGCGATGATCAGAAGGCCGCAACGGGCGCCCTGTTCTGACACCGGTTCGACGCCGAGGCGGCCGCCGGGAGCCTCGCGTGCGGCCGTACGGCCCTTCCTTACGGGTGGTGCGGGCCGCGCCGCTGTGGCAGGGAGACAACGCCCGTGCCCGAGTCCGTCGGACCCACCGGCGGCAGCCCGGCGATCTGGCACAGCAGCTCGCACCAGGCCGACAGGTGCGCCGCGGTGTCCGGTACCCCGCCCACCCCCTCGCGGGGCGTCCAGGAGGCCCTGATCTCGATCTGGGTGGCGGGACGCCGCTCCGCGAGACCGCCGAAGTAGTGCGAGCTCGCCATGGTCACGGTGCCGCTCGCCTCCCCGTACGTCAGCCCGCGCGCGTCCAGCGCCCCCGTCAGCCAGGACCAGGAGACCTCCGGCAGGAGCGGGTCCGCGGCCATCTCCTGCTCCAGTTCCGCCCGTACGAGCGTCACCAGCCGGAAGGTGCCCTGCCAGGCGTCGTGCCCCGCCGGATCGTGGAGCAGGATCAGCCGGCCGTCGGCCAGGTCGTCCTCGCCGTCGACGACCGCCGCCTCCAGGGCGTAGGCGTGCGGGGCCAGCTTCCGGGGCGGCTTCGTCGGGTCGATCTCGATGCCCGTCCGCAGCCGCGCCTTCCTCAAGCCGTCGACCGCCCGCCGGAACGGGAGCGGGACGGAGCTCTCCTCCGCGCTGTCCATACCGTCAGCGCCATCTGAAAATCGTCCCTGAGCCGCAGCCATGCGGGGAAGACTAGGCGGAACGAGCGCCCGTGCGGCGCAGGGACACCCGCACCGGGCCGGGCACTTCTTCATACGTGCGAAGATTCGGGTCGTGAGCGCCATTGACCGCCCGACGGGCCAGCCGAGTCAGACGTACGATTCCGCCTTCCTGAAGGCGTGCCGGCGCGAGCCGGTGCCGCACACCCCGGTGTGGTTCATGCGGCAGGCCGGGCGCTCCCTCCCCGAGTACCGCAAGGTGCGCGAGGGCACGGCCATGCTGGAGTCCTGCATGCGCCCCGACCTGGTCACCGAGATCACGCTCCAGCCGGTGCGGCGCCACGGCGTGGACGCGGCGATCTTCTTCTCCGACATCGTGGTGCCGCTCAAGGCCATCGGCGTCGACCTGGACATCAAGCCGGGCGTGGGCCCGGTCGTCGCCCAGCCGATCCGCCGCCGCGAGGACCTCGCACAGCTGCGCGACCTCACCCCCGAGGACGTCTCGTACGTCACCGAGGCGATCGGCATGCTCACGGGTGAACTCGGCTCCACGCCGTTGATCGGGTTCGCCGGCGCGCCTTTCACCCTCGCGAGCTACCTGGTCGAGGGCGGCCCGTCGAAGAACCACGAGCACACCAAGGCCCTGATGTACGGGGACCCGCAGCTCTGGGCGGACCTGCTGGACCGGCTGGCGGAGATCACCGCCTCGTTCCTCAAGGTCCAGATCGAGGCCGGGGCCTCCGCGGTCCAGCTCTTCGACTCCTGGGTCGGCGCGCTGGCCCCGGCGGACTACCGCCGCTCGGTGATGCCCGCTTCGGCGAAGGTCCTGCAGTCCGTCGCCTCGTACGGAGTCCCGCGCATCCACTTCGGCGTGGGCACGGGCGAGCTGCTCGGCCTGATGGGCGAGGCCGGGGCGGACGTCGTGGGCGTCGACTACCGGGTCGCGCTCGACGAGGCCGCCCGCCGGGTCGGCCCCGGCAAGGCGCTCCAGGGCAACCTGGACCCGGCGGTGCTGTTCTCCACCGAGGACGCGGTGCGGGGCAAGGCGGACGAGGTCCTCGCGGCCGCGGCCGGCCTGGAGGGTCACGTCTTCAACCTCGGCCACGGCGTCCTGCCGACCACGGACCCCGACGCCCTGACCCGCCTCGTGGACTACGTCCACACCCGCACGCAGCGCTAGGGCGCGTTTCGAAAGTCCCGCCTGCCCCGCGACGCCCGGCACGCACGCTCGCCGCGTTGTCGGGATCGCCCGCGTACGGCCCGGTACGAGGGCGACCCTCCGCCTTGCGATCGCACGCACCGGACGCCGCGGGGCCCGCCCTTCGGGCGGCCGGCGCTACTTTCGAAACACGCCCTAGAGGGGTCCGGGCGGGCGGAGGGACCGCTGCACGGAGCCGGCCCCGCCCTTCCTCCGTTCACCGGGCTCCGCCCGGACCCGGTCCTCAAACGCCGGACGGGCTGGAAAGACCGGCCCGCCGGCGTTTGAGGCGCCGGCCCCGCAGGGCCGCCTACGCGTCCGCCGCCCGCACCGCGCTGACCGCGCGGCGGGCCGCCACCAGGATCGGGTCCCACACGGGTGAGAACGGCGGGGCGTAGCCCAGGTCCAGCGACACCACCTGCTCCACCGTCATACCGGCCGTCAAGGCCACCGCCGCGATGTCCACCCGCTTAGCGGACCCGGCGCCGCCGACGATCTGCACCCCGAGCAGCCGCCCCGTCCGCCGCTCCGCCAGCATCTTGACCGTCGTCTTCGCCGCGCCCGGGTAGTAGCCCGCCGTCGTGGTCGACTCGATCGTCGCCGTCACGAAGCGCAGCCCCGCCGCCAGCGCGTCCTTCTCGCGCAGCCCCGTCCGCGCGATCTCCAGCTCGCACACCTTGCTCACCGCCGTGCCCACCACGCCCGGGAACGTCGCGTAGCCGCCGCCGACGCCCGCGCCGATCACCTGGCCGTGCTTGTTGGCGTGCGTGCCCAGCGGGATGTGCCGGTTGCGGCCCGCCACCAGGTCCAGGACCTCCACGCAGTCGCCGCCCGACCAGATGTCCTCGTGGCCCCGGACCCGCATCGACAGGTCCGTCAGCAGCCCGCCCGACTCGCCGAGCGGCAGCCCCGCCGCCCGGGCCAGGGCGGTACGGGGCTCGACGCCGATGCCCAGCACGACCACGTCCGCCGGGTACTCGTCACCCGCCGCCGTGGCCACCGCCACGGCCCGGCCCTCCTCGTCCGTGAGGATCTTCGTCACCTCGGCCCCGGCCACCGTACGGATGCCCATGCGGTTCATCGCACCGTGCACCAGCGCGCCCATGTCCGGGTCCAGGGTGGCCATCGGCTGCTCGCCGCGGTGCAGCACCGTCACCTCGAAGCCGCGCCCCACCAGCGCCTCCGCCATCTCCACGCCGATGTAACCCGCGCCGACCACGACCGCCCTGCGGCCCCGCGTCCGCTCCAGGGTGTCCATCAGGCGCTGCCCGTCGTCCAGGGTCTGCACCCCGTGCACCCGGTGCGCGCCGATGCCGGGCAGCCGCGGGCGGACCGGGCGGGCGCCCGTCGCCAGCACGAGCTTGTCGTACCCGGTCCAGTCCTCGGCGCCCGATTCGAGGTCCCGGGCGCGCACCCGCCGCCCCGCGAGGTCGAGCTCCACGACCTCGGTGCGCATGCGCAGGTCGATGTCGCGAGCCCGGTGCTCCTCGGGGGTCCGGGCGATCAACTCGTCCCGCTCCGCGACCCGTCCACCGATCCAGTACGGGATGCCGCACGCCGAGTACGAGGTGAAGTGCCCGCGCTCGAAGGCGGTGATCGCGAGCTCCTCCGGACCCTTCAACCGCCGGGCCTGGGAAGCGGCGGCCATCCCCGCCGCATCGCCGCCGACCACCACCAGCCGTTCCGCTGCCATCGTCCGCACCGTCCTCCGCCTGCGCCACCGTCACGTGCAGGACACGCTACGGGCGAACGGCCGAATGCGTGTTCCGTTCCCGTTCCCGGCCCCCTCCCGGCCGCTGCCGGCGACGAGGACCCGGGCCCGGCCGCGTTGATCGGTCTGAGACGATGTGTCCATGCACGAAGCGGACATGCGTACGGACCGGCCGGCCACCTCCGGCCACGTCGTCGTCATCGGCGGCGGCATCGCCGGCCTGGCGGCCGCCCACCGGCTGCTCGGCGACGGGGTCCGCGTCACGCTCCTGGAGGCCGGCCCGCGCCTCGGCGGCAAGCTGCACGCCGGCGAACTGGCCGGTGTCCCCGTCGACCTCGGCGCGGAATCCATGCTCGCCCGCCGCCCCGAAGCCGTGGCCCTGACCCGGGCCGTGGGGCTCGGCGACGCGCTCCGGTCGCCCGCCACCGCCACCGCGCACTTGTGGACCCGCGGCGCGCTACGGCCCATGCCGCACGGCCATGTCATGGGCGTCCCGGGCGACTTGGACCCCCTCGCCGCCTCCGGCGTGCTCTCCGCCGAGGGCCTGGCCCGGATCGAGGCCGAGCCGACGCTGCCGCCCGCCGAGATCGGTGAGGACGTCGCCGTCGGCGAGTACGTCGCAGCGCGCCTCGGCCGCGAGGTGGTCGACCGGCTCGTGGAACCGCTGCTCGGCGGGGTCTACGCGGGCGACGCCTACCGGATCTCGATGCGGGCCGCCGTGCCGCAGCTCTACGAGGCCGCCCGTACGCACGCGCTGCTGGGCGAGGGCGTACGGGAACTGCGGCGCCGGGCGGAGGCACTGCCCCAGGCGGGCGGTCCGGTCTTCGCCGGGATCGAGGGCGGCGTCGGGCGGCTCCCGCTCGCGGTGGCCGAGGCCTGCCGGGCCGCCGGAGCGGACTTGCACACCGGTCGTCCCGTGCGAGAGGTCATCCGTACGCCCGAAGGCTGGCGCGTGGTCGCCGGATCCGAGGTCATAGAGGCCGACGGCGTGGTCCTGGCCACCCCGGCCGGACCCGCCGCCCGGCTGCTCGACGCGCTCGCGCCCACGGCCGCCGCGGAGCTGCGCGCCGTCGAGTACGCCTCGGTGGCACTGGTGACCATGGCCTTCCGGCGCTCCGAACTGCCGACCGCGATCACCGACGGCGGGGCCAGCGGGTTCCTCGTACCGCCCGTCGACGGCCGCACCATCAAGGCCTCCACCTTCTCCAGCAACAAGTGGGCCTGGTCGGGCGCCGATCCGGACCTCTTCCTGCTGCGCACGTCCGTGGGCCGCCACGGCGACGAGGCCGCGTTGGGGCACGAGGACGCCGAGCTGGTCGAGGTCTCCCTCGGCGACCTCGGCGAGGCCGTGGGCCTCGCGGCCCGCCCGGTCGCCTCCACCGTCACCCGCTGGGACGGCGGCCTGCCCCAGTACCCCGTCGGCCACCTCGCCCGCGTCGCCCGCATCCGCGCCGCCGTCGCCGCCCTGCCGGGCTTCGCGGTGTGCGGCGCGCTCTACGACGGCGTGGGGATCCCGGCGTGCGTCGCGAGCGCGGGCAAGGCCGCCGACGTGGTGCTCGGCGCGCTCGGGGGCACGTTCGGCACCCCTGGCACAGACCACTGATCAGCACACGGGACAATAGGCACATGACTGCACCAGAGAAGATTCCCAACGCGGGGAAGAAGGCGAAGGACCTGAACGAGGTCATTCGCTACACCCTGTGGTCCGTCTTCAAGCTGAAGGACGTTCTCCCGGAGGACCGCACCGGCTTCGCCGACGAGGTCCAGGAACTCTTCGATCAGCTGGCCGCCAAGGACATCACCGTCCGCGGCACCTATGACGTCTCCGGCCTGCGCGCCGACGCTGACATCATGATCTGGTGGCACGCGGAGACGGCGGACGAGCTGCAGACCGCTTACAACCTCTTCCGCCGCACCAAGCTGGGCCGCTCCCTGGAGCCGGTCTGGTCGAACATGGCCCTGCACCGCCCGGCCGAGTTCAACAAGTCCCACATCCCGGCGTTCCTGGCCGACGAGAACCCGCGCGACTACGTCAGCGTGTACCCCTTCGTGCGCTCGTACGACTGGTACCTGCTGCCCGACGACGACCGCCGCCGCATGCTCGCCGACCACGGCAAGATGGCCCGCGGCTACCCCGACGTGCGGGCCAACACCGTCGCCTCGTTCTCGCTCGGCGACTACGAGTGGCTGCTGGCCTTCGAGGCCGACGAACTGTGGCGCATCGTCGACCTCATGCGCCACCTGCGCGCCTCCGAGGCCCGTATGCACGTCCGTGAAGAGGTGCCCTTCTACACCGGACGCCGCAAGTCCGTCGCCGATCTGGTGGCCGGGCTCGCCTGATACCTCCCCTGGGGGGAAGGACCGGAGGAGTCCGCTCCACGACAGGAGCGGCCATCCGGTGATCGGGAGGCCCCGCCCCCGAATCGACGCAGCCGGAGATCCCGCCCGGAAGTTCAGACGACCGGCGGCAGCAGCGCCCTGGGAGCATTCCCCCGGGTGCCGGCCGCCCGCTCGTCCAGCGACACCGGTGCGGGCTCCGGATGCGGCGCACACGTGGCACGCCACCTCGGGGTGCCACCCGTCAGCAAGTACCGCTCCACCTGACGGTCGACGCAGGCGTTGCGACCGCCGGCCACCCCGTGGTGGCCCGCCCCCGCCTCCGTGACCAGCGCGGCCGACGGGCCGAGGCGCCGTTGGAGCTCCAGCGCGCCCGGATAGGGCGTCGCCCCGTCCCGCTCCGCCGCCACGATCAGGGTGCGGGGGAGCGCCGGCAACCCGGCTCCGACGTCCACGGGCCGCTGCCGCTCGCGCACCGGCCAGGACGCGCAGGGCAGGTTGAGGAACGCGTTGGCCCAGGTCTCGAACGGCGCCCGGCGCGCCACCTCGGAGTTGTCCCGGTCCCACGTCTCCCAGTCGGCCGGCCAGGGGGCGTCGTTGCACAGCACCGCCGTGTAGACGGCCGTCGCGTTCTCGGCGGCGGCGGCGCGCTCCGGGTCCGGTGCGGCCTGCTCCGTCAGCGGGCCCGGGTCGCCGCGCAGGTAGGCGGCCAGTGCCCGGGCCCGGTCCGGCCAGACGTCGTCGTAGTACGCGGTCTGGAGGAAGGCGGCGTGGAGTTCGCCCGTCCCGACCACGCCGCCCGCGGGGCTACGGGCCAGTGCGTCCCGGACGCGTTCGTAGGCGCCGAGGACGGCTTCCGGGGTGGCGCCGAGGCCGTACGTGGTGTGGTGGCGGGCGGCCCAGGCGCGGAAGTCGTACCAGCGGCGTTCGAAGCCGGGGCCCTGGTCGAGGTTGTTCCGGTACCAGACGCGGTCCGGGTCGGGGTCGACGGCCGAGTCGAAGACCATCCGGCGCAGGTGGCCCGGGTAGAGGGTGGCGTAGACGGCCCCCAGGTAGGTGCCGTACGAGGCGCCCAGGAAGTTCAGCTTCGCCTCGCCGAGCGCGGCGCGGAGCACGTACAGGTCCCGGACGTTGTTCAGGGTCGTGTAGTACGGCAGGGCGGAGCCGGCCCGGCGGGCGCAGCCGAGGGCGTAGGCCCGGGCGGCAGCGGCCCGTTGCCCCTTGTACGCGGGGGAGGGGTCGGCCGGGACGGCCTGGGTGGGTGCTTTCGCGCGGGCGGCCGGGTCCTGGCAGGACAGCGGGTCGGAGCGGCCGACCCCGCGGGGGGCGTACCCGACGAGGTCGTAGGCGGCGGCGAGGTGCTCCCAGGCGGGCAGGGCGCCGTAGAGCGGGAAGGCCATCCCGGAGGCGCCGGGGCCGCCCGGGTTGTAGAGGAGGGCGCCCTGGCGGGCCGCTCCGCCGCGGCCGGTGGCCGGGGCCCGGCTGACGGTGAGGGAGATCCGGGGGCCGTCGGGGCGGGCGTAGTCGAGCGGGACGCGCAACGTCGCGCAGCGGACGGGGTCCGGCAGTGCCTCGGCGTCGGGGCAGGGCCCGAAGTGGAGCGGCGGCGGGTTGCGGGCGACGAGTTCGGCCCCGGCGGCCTCGGCGTCCCCATCGGCCGCCCGGGCCGGGACGGGACCGGCCAGGGCGAGGGAGAGGACCGCCGCGGCGATCGCGCGGCGTGCGGGCTTCCTGCGCATGGGCGGCCCTCTCCTCTCATCGGGTGGTCCGATCAGATGCCTCCCGGGCGTCGCTGTACAGCACCCCGCCCCGGGTGTCGCCCCGGCTCCGCCCTTTTGACGTACCGCGCCCGACCTGACGGGTGGTCAGGAACTGCTGGAGCAACTGGAGCCGGAGGAGGACGAGCAGCTGGAACCGGAGGAGGACGAGCAGCTGGAACCCGAGGAGGACGAGCAGCTGGAACCCGAGGAGGACGAGCAGCCGGAGCCCGAGGAGCCGGAGCAGCCGGAGCCCGTGGAGCAGCTGGAACCGGAGGAGCCGCAGCCGGAACCGGCGCTCCCGCACGAGGAGCCCGCGCCCCCGCCATCGGCCGCCGCGCACCACACCAGCGGCGCGAACGGGGCGGCCGAATCGGACGAGCCGGAGTCGCCGGCCCGCCGCGCACCCGACTGCGCCGCGGCCAGGCGGCTCCCGCGGGCGGCCGGCACCAGCTGCTGGCGCAGGTACGGGTCCCGCAGACCGCGCAGCCCGAACAGAGCCGTCTGGACGCGCGGGCTCCGGTCGCCCGCGTACCGGGCCCGCATCGCGTCGAGCGCCTCCCGCCCAGCCGGCGTGATCCGCCGCCGGGCCCGTCGGGCGCCGGTGACGCCGCACCCGATCCCGACCAGGAGAACGGGCAACACCTTGAACACGAAAGGCACTTGGAACCCGTGCTCCGGCGCCCACACCACGAAGGTGAGCACCACGGACACCGGCACCATCAGCGCGCACACCACCGCCTGGGCCCGCCCCCAGCGACGCCGCCCGCGCCCCGACCCCGGCACCGTGATCAGCCCGCGATCGGCCAGGGCGTCCCCGGTCTCCTGCACGGCCGGGTCGACCATGGCCGCGTACCGCACCTGGTACAGCCATCCCGACGGAGCCTGCCGCAGGGCCTGGAGCACGGCGCGCTCGCCGACGTCGGCGGCCCGCACCCCGGGCCGGGCGTACACGATGCCGGGTCCGCCGACCACCAGCCGGCCGTCGCAGAGCAGGGAGACGAGCGCACTGTCCACGACCGTCCCCGGCCCGCCCGCCAGGAACGCGGCCTCGGACAGGTCGTGCAGGTACGCCGCCGAGCCGGACGCCGCCGAGCGCCGGCCGCGCCCGCCGGACAGGAGCAGCACGCTCGAGGCCGTCACGGCGAGCCAGAGCGCCACGGCGAACGCGTTCACGCCGCCTTCCCCACGAGCGCCCGCGCCCAGCGCGTGAGCCGGCCCGGCGGCCGCGCCCCGGCCCGCTCCCGCCACCAGGCGGTGAGACGGCGGCGGGCGGCCGGGTCGGCCGGGAGGTTCCGGATCAGCAGGTGCTCGGCGAAGTCCAGGGCGTCCCGCCGGTACCCGCCGGTCATGGGGCGGCCGCGGGCGTAGCCGAGGAACGCGGTGCGGTACGCGTCCCCGCCGCCCAGGATCGCGGGCAACTCCGGCGCCAGCTTCGCCACCACCGAAGCACGCTTGGCGGCCAGCGCCCGGGCCTGGACCCGGATCCGCTGCCGGTCGAAGCCCTCCGGTACGGGAGTGCCCGCGACGAGCGCCGACAGCAGGGCGGCCTGCTGGAGCCCGAGCCGGGTCCGGGCACCGTCCAGTCCGCCCCCGCTCCCGCCCGCGCCGTCGCCCGCGCCCACCTCGGCCCCGGGCGGCTCGTTCCCGGGCGGCTCGTTCCCGTCCGGCGCGGCCGCTGTGGCTGTGGCCCGCGGGGCCTTCCGGGCGGGCTCGTCGGGACCGGCGGCCAGTACCCCCCGGATGGCCCGGAGTTCGTTTTCCAGCTCGCCCTCCGGCGGGAAGTCGTCGTCCCGCTCCAGCAGGACCCCGGCCGGCTCCACCCGCGCCCGCAGCTGCGCCAGCACGTCCAGCACCACCCCCGGCACGGGGTGCGCGTGCGTGTCGTGCCACACCCCGCCGCGCTGCACGCCCCCGGCGACGTGCACGTACGCCAACGCCTCCAGGGGGATCGCGTCCAGCACCGCCGCCGGGTCCTCGCCCCGGTTCACCCGGTTGGTGTGCAGGTTCGCCACGTCGATGAGCAGCCGCACCCCGGTCCGCTCCACCAGCTCCGTCAGGAACCGCGCCTCCGTCAGCTCGTCCCCGGGCCACGGGAACAGTGCGGCGATGTTCTCCAGCGCCAGCGGCACGGGCAGCGCGTCCTGCGCGATCCGGACGTTCTCGCAGAGCACGTCCAGCGCCTCGCGGGTGCGCGGCACCGGCAGCAGGTGCCCGGCCTCCAGCACCGGCGAGGAGGTGCGTACGTACGCGATGTGCTCGGTGACCAGCGGCGCCCCCAGCGCCGACGCCCGCTCCCCGAGCGCGGCCAGCTTCCCGGCGTCCGGGCGGTCGGCGCCGCCGAGGCCCAGGGAGACCCCGTGGGGCACGACGCGGACGCCGCGCTCCAGCAGCCGCGTCAGCGGGGCCGGCAGATGGCCGGGGCAGATGTTCTCCGCCACCACCTCGACCCAGTCCAGGCCCGGCAGCCGTTCCACCGCTTCCGCGATCTCCGGCCGCCAGCCGATGCCCACCCCCAGGTGTGTCACGGGCTTCATGTCCCCCCGCCCCCCTTCCATCGGTCCGTAGGCCGATGTGATGGCCCCGGGGGAGCCGCGTCAACCCGCCGTGGGGGACGTTCAGAGCAACATTTGAGGTTCCGGCCGGGGCCGGGCCGACGGCCGGGACTCCTCCTACAGCCGCGCCCGCAGCGCCGGGTGGTCAGAGACGACCGTGCAGGAGCCCGGGGCGATCTCCGTGAACCCCGCGTCCCGCACCACCGGCAGCCCGCTCCCGCTCAGCTGCGCCCACCGCTCGCGCGGAGCCGTCCGTACGGCCAGCCGGAAACCGGAGTCCCGCCACGCGCCGCGCTCCGCCGCGGTCAGCTCCCACCACGCCAGCTGCGCCGCGTGTCCGGCCTGGGCCATCGCCTTGCCGGCGGACATGTCCAGGTCGGGGTTGAGCCACAGCACGGGTACGCCGGGCGCCGCCGGAGCGACCGGCTCCGGGTCGTCGAGGTCGGTGCCCGACACCTGGAGCTTGGCCAGCTCCTTGGGCCAGCCGTCGAGGGGCACCGGCGGGAAGACCCGTACCTCACACTCGGCGCCCGACGGGCCCGCGCCGTGGACCGTGACCCCGGGCAAGGTCTCGGCCTTGCGCCACTCCGCCCCGCGGGCCCGGCGGACCACCTTGCGGATCCGGGCGTCCTGCCAGTCCCGGACGGCGTCGGCCCATTCGCCCTCGCCGTGCGAGCGCTCGTCCGTCAGCAGCACCAGCACCGCGCGGGCCGCCGTCTCCAGCGCGTCGGTCCTGGCCGGCGGCGCGCTCTTCTCGATCCGCACGACCAGCGGCAGCACGAACTGGGGGGCCTCGTCGCGGGCGGCGTGCTCCTTGCGGAACGGACTGTCGGCCCCTACGGCCGGTGCGGGGGCGGTGTCCTGGCGGGCCTGCGTGTCCTCGGTGCTCATCCGGCCCAGTCTGCCAGCCTCCGACTTGAGGAGGATGCCGCAGGGGTGGCGTCCGGGCGAGGATCGAGCCCATGAAGAGTGATCTTTTCGCGTCCGAGAACCTGGTCCAGCCGTCCGCCGTAGCGGGCATGACCCTCCAGAACGCGAAGTCCGTCAAATACACCGTCAACGGGGAGATGCTGGCCCGGCAGGGCTCGATGGTCGCCTTCCGAGGCAACCTCCAGTTCGAGCGCAAGGGGCAGGGCATAGGCGGCATGCTCAAGCGGGCCGTGACCGGCGAGGGCCTGCCCCTGATGTCGGTCCGCGGCCAGGGTGAGGCCTGGTTCGCCCACCAGGCCGCGAACTGCTTCATCGTCGAGTTCGAGCCCGGCGACGCCCTGACCATCAACGGGCGCAACGTCCTGTGCTTCGATCCGTCGCTGTCCTACGAGATCAAGATGGTCAAGGGTGCCGGCATGACCGGCGGCGGCCTGTTCAACAGCCTGTTCACCGGGACCGGCAAGCTCGCGGTGATCTGTGACGGCAACCCGATCATCATCCCCGTCACCGCGCAGGCGCCCGTCTACGTGGACACAGACGCGGTGGTCGGATGGAGCGCGGCCCTGGAGACCGGGCTGCACCGCTCCCAGTCGGTCGGGTCGATGATCCGCGGTGGCTCGGGGGAGGCCGTACAGCTCAAGCTGAGCGGCGAGGGCTTCGTCATCGTCCGCCCCAGCGAGGTCACCGAGGCGCCCGCGGCGCACTGAACGCCCGCGGCAGCTCCTTCCAGGGCGGTCCGGCGCTACTTCCCGATCAGGTCGGAGACCTTCACGAAGCGGTAGCCGCGCTTGCGCAGCTCCGGGACGATGTTGCGGACGGCCTGCTCGGTGACCGGCGCCGCGCTGCGGGTGCAGTGCATGACCACCACCGAGCCCGGCTTCACCCCGGCCAGCACCTGCTCCGCCACCGCGTCGGGGTCCTTGGCGAAGGCGTCGCCGCTGACCACGTCCCACTGCACGGCCGTCACCTTGGCCGGGGACAGCGCCCGCAGCGCCTGGTCGTCGTAACAGCCGCCGGGGAAACGGAAGTAGGGGACGGTGTTGACCGCGCCCGCCTTCCGGAAGGCGGCGAAGGCCCGGTCCACGTCGGCCTTGGCGGCGGCGCCGTCGAGCGCGGGCAGCCCGTAGCAGGGGGACTTGAAGGCGTGGTGGCTGTACGAGTGGTTGGCGATCTCGAAGTTCGGGTCGTTGCCGATGGCCTTCGCCTGGTCCGGGTACTCCTCCGCCCAGCGGCCCGTCATGAAGATGGTGGCGGGCACCTTGAGGGCGCGCAGGGAGGAGATCAGCTGCGGGTTGTCGAAACGTTCCCCCGAGGCGGCGCGCGGCCCCTGGTCGGAGGTCATGTCCGCGTCGAAGGTCAGTGCGACGGTCTTGTCGCTGTGCTGCTTCGCCCGCTCGAAGACGGGTGTCAGGCCGTTCGGGCCGGGCGGCAGGACGGGCACCGGGGCCGGCGCGCCCGCCTGCGGGGAGCCCGAGGGGGCGGCGGAGGGGGAGGCGGGGGCGGGGGCCGGCGGGGAACCCGGACGGGCTTCGTTGGCGGGCTTCGGCGAGGAGCCGGTGCCGCCCCCGCAACCGGCGAGGGCGGCACCGAGAACGGCCGCGGCCGCGGCTTTGCGCACTGCTACGGAGAGGGTCACGCCAGGCAAAATATCCGACTATGTGGCAAGTAGACGCGCGCGGCACTCGTCTACGTCGAAATCAGCACCCGGATAGCGCGGGCCGATGTCCTCCAGGTGCTCCAGCAGGAGCTTTCCGACGGCCCAGTTGCGGTACCACTTGCGGTCGGCGGGCACGGCGTACCAGGGCGCGGCGTCCGTGGAGCAGCGCTCCAGAGCCAGCTCGTAGGCGCGCTGGTACGCGGGCCACAGCGCCCGCTCCTCGATGTCGCCCGCGTTGAACTTCCAGTGCTTGGACGGGTTGTCGAGCCGGGCCAGCAGCCGGGCGCGCTGCTCCTCGTAGGAGATGTGGAGGAAGACCTTCACGACGGTGACGCCGTCCTCGGCGAGTGCCTCCTCGAAGCGGTTGATCTCGTCGTAGCGCCCGTTCAGCTCGCGGCGGGGAACCAGTTCGCGGACGCGCGCGATCAGGACGTCCTCGTAGTGGGAGCGGTCGAAGATGCCGATTTCGCCGGGCCGGGGCAGGGCCCTTTCGACGCGCCACAGGAAGGGGTGGCCGCGTTCCTCGGGGGTGGGCGCCTTGAAGGCCTGGATGCGGCAGCCCGAGGGGTTGAAGAGGCCGATCACGTGCTTGACGGTGCCGCCTTTGCCGCTGGTGTCCATGCCCTGGAGGACGAGCAGGAGCCGGCGCCGGTCACCCGCGGTGCTCGCCGCGTACAGCCGCTCCTGGAGCGAGGCGAGCGCCCCGGCCGTCTTCGCGGCGGTGTCGGCCACGGCGTCCGCCTTGCGGGAGGGGCCGCCGGGGGTCGAGGACGGGTCGACGGCCGCGAGGTCGACCCGGCCGGGCGGTACGCGCAGCACCTCGCGCAGGGAGGGCGGGGACCCGGCTCGGTCCTTGCCGTGCGTGCCGTCCTTCTTCGCCATCGCCGTCCACCCCGATCAGTCGACTCGTCCGATCATCCGACATCGGGGGCGACGTCGCACGGTGGGGCGGATCAGCGGATCAGCGGTTCCGGGGTTGAGGAGTTCCAGGGTCAGCGGTGCCAGGGGTCAGCGGTTCCGAGGTCCCGTCACCGCGAACGGCCGGAGCGGCCCGGCCGGCCGGGCCGCTCCGGCCGTCCGGCCACTCCGGGAGGCGGCGGCTCAGATCAGCTCGGCGCTCAAGGTGATCGTCGTACCCGTCAGGGCCTGGCTGACCGGGCAGTTCTTCTTCGCGTCCTCGGCGGCGGCCTTGAAGGCGTCGGCGTCCAGTCCCGGCACCTCGGCGCGGACCGTCAGGTGGATCCCGGTGATGCCCTCACCCGGCTGGAACGTGACGTCGGCCTTGGTCTCCACCCGGGTGGGCGGGGTCCCGGCACCGTCGAGGCCGTGCGAGAGGGCCATCGAGTAGCAGCTGGAGTGCGCGGCGGCGATCAGCTCTTCCGGGCTGGTCTTGCCGTTCGCGGCCTCGGCGCGCGAGGGCCAGGAGACGTCGAACGAACCCCGGCCCGAGGAGTCGAGGGTGACGACGCCGGAGCCCTTGAGGAGGTTGCCCTCCCAGTCGGTGTGCGCGGTACGCGTGGTGGCCATGGTGGATCCCTTCGCAGAAGTGGGAAACGACCGGACCGGCCCCGCGCATGACGATCGGTCACGCGTGGACGGCCCGGCGCCGTCCAACCTACTGGGCCACCAGCCCCTTCGCGTCGCGTGCCAGGGCGGTGAGCCGGGATATGGCGCGGAAGTACTTCTTCCGATAGCCCCCGTTGAGCATTTCTTCACTGAACAGACGGTCGAACGGCACGCCCGAGGCGAGGACCGGTATCTCGCGGTCGTACAGCCGGTCGGCCAGCACCACCAGCCGCAGCGCCGTCGACTGGTCCGGGACCGGGCCGACATCGGTCAGGCACACCGCGGATATCCCGTCCGTCAGCGCTCCGTAGCGGCTCGGGTGCACCTTCGCGAGGTGTTCCAGCAGGCCCGGGAAGTCGTCGAGGCTCGCGCCCGCAGTGGCGTAGGCGGCCTTGGTCACCTGCTCGTCCGAGAACGGCGCCGGCGCCTCCGGGAGCCCGCGGTGCCGGTAGTCCTGGCCGTCGATCCGCAGGGGCCGGAAGTGCGCGGACAGGCCCTGGATCTCCCGCAGGAAGTCCGCCGCGGCGAAGCGGCCCTCGCCGAGCTTGCCGGGCAGGGTGTTGGAGGTCGCGGCCAGCGCCACGCCCTGCTCCACGAGCCGGCTCAGCAGCGAGGACACCAGCACGGTGTCGCCCGGATCGTCCAGTTCGAATTCGTCGATGCACAGCAGCCGGTGCCCGCCGAGGGTCTGCACGGTCTGCTGGAAGCCGAGCGCGCCGACCAGGTTCGTCAGCTCCACGAAGGTGCCGAAGGCTTTCAGCGCGGGCTCGGCCGGGGTCGCGTGCCACAGTGAGGCCAGCAGGTGCGTCTTGCCGACGCCGTAGCCGCCGTCGAGGTAGACCCCGCCCGGGGAGGCCGCCGCGGCGGTGGGCTTCTTCGAGAACCAGCGCCGCTTGCCCGCGCCGCTGGCGTGCGCCCCGCCGAGTCCCGCCGCGAAGGCGCTCAGCACGGTCACGGCCTCGCGCTGGCTGGGCTGGGTGGGGTCGGGGTCGTAGGTGTCGAAGCGCACCGAGTCGAAACGCGGCGGCGGCACCATCTCGGCGACCAGCCGTTCGGCGGGCACGCGGGGGGCCCGGGCACACAGGGCCTGGGGGCCCGCGTCGGCTATCGGATGCCGCCCGGAGGCCTGACCGGAGGTCGTGAGAGAGGTTGACACAGCCCTCAACTCTACGTGCCGTGGCACACTGCATCGATGCGACGCCTGTTCCCTGTGACCGATCAGACATCAGCAGACCACAACGACCGCCCGTGGTCGCTGGACGAGCTCGCGGAGGCCTACGCATACCCCGCGCTCGGCCCGCAGGGCCACTGGCTGCGGGCCAACATGGTCTCGACCCTGGACGGAGCCGCCCAGCACGACGGTCGCTCGCAGCCGATCTCCGGCGAGACCGACATGGCGATCTTCGGCACCCTGCGCGCCCTGGCGGACGTGATCGTCGTCGGCGCGGAAACGGTTCGCCAGGAGGGCTACCGCCCGGCGCGGGCCCGGGAGGCCTTCGCGGACCGCCGCAGCGCCTCGGGGCAGGGTCCGGCGGCCGCAATCGCGGTGATCACCGCCAGTATGGAGCTGGACTTCTCCCTGCCCCTGTTCACCTCTCCCCTCGTGCCGACGCTGGTCGTCACCGGCGCCGCCGCGCCCGCCGACCGGGTGGCGCAGGCCGCCGGTGCGGGGGCCGAGGTCGTGCTCGCGGGCGACGGGGTGTCCGTGGACCCCGTACGGGCGGTACGGGAGCTGGCCGCGCGCGGTCTGCGCCGCCAGCTCACCGAGGGCGGCCCCCGTCTGCTGGGCCAGTTCGTGGCCGCGGACGTGCTGGACGAGCTGTGCCTGACGATCTCCCCGATGCTCACGGCGGGCGACGCCCAGCGCATCTGCGGGGGCCCCTCCGTCACGGTTCCGCACCGGCTTGAAGCGGCCGGTGTGCTGGAGGAGGCCGGGTTCCTCTTCACCCGTTACCGTCGAATCTGAACAAGGGGCGGAATTCGCCGTTCCGCTTAGCTTCCGCTGGGCACATACCTGGGCAGAGATATCCGCCGCAAAGCCCGCGCGCGAGCGGGGCAGGATGGTTTCCGCAGAGGCCGGCCCACCGGCCTCGGCCCATGAAGGAGAGGGCGTCCGTGTTCACGAGCGTATTGATGATCGAGCAGCCGCTGACCCCGGTGGACGTGGACTTCGTCACCACCCTGCACGGAGACGACGAGGTCTCCTTCATCGTCCTCATGCAACCGAGGGGGGACCAGGACAGGCTGCTGCGCGCCATCGACGACGTCGCGCTCGGCGAGCTGCCCGAGGCGCTGCACGAAGGCGACGAGCCGGAGGGCACCGCCGCCCGCCGCCCCGCCGCACAGGCGCTCGAACACTCGCTGGAAGCCCTGCGCAGAAAGGGCGCCAAGGCCGTCGGACAGCTCGTCGAGGACCACCCGCTCGACAAGCTCAGGTCCGTCGTGGAGGAGACCGGGGCCGACGAGGTGATCGTCCTGACCGCCCCGCACTTCGTGGAGGAGTTCTTCCACCGCGACTGGGCCTCCCGCGCGCGGCACAAGGTCGGCGTTCCGGTGCTCAAGCTCTTCGCCCACAACGAATAGGCTGGCCCCGGCTCACCCCTAGCAATCGATTCCTGGAGCGACCTGAATGAAGCCCGGCCTGCCGACCGCCATGGAACGGCCCCACTTCATCGGCATCGGCGGAGCCGGCATGTCCGGCATCGCGAAGATCCTCGCCCAGCGCGGCGCGCGGGTGGCCGGCAGCGACGCCCGTGACTCCGAGACCGCCCAGGCGCTGCGCGCCCACGGCGCCACGGTGCACGTCGGGCACGCCGCCGGCCACCTCGCGGACGACTCCACCTGCGTGGTCGTCTCCAGCGCCATCCGCGCCGACAACCCCGAGCTGGCCCGCGCCGCCGAACTCGGCATCCCGGTCGTGCACCGCTCCGACGCCCTCGCCGCCCTGATGGACGGCCTGCGGCCGATCGCCGTCGCCGGCACGCACGGCAAGACCACCACCACCTCGATGCTGGCGGTGTCCCTGTCGTCCCTGGGCCTGGACCCCTCCTACGCCATCGGCGGCGACCTGGACGCCCCGGGCTCCAACGCCCACCACGGCGAGGGTGACATCTTCGTGGCCGAGGCGGACGAAAGCGACCGCAGCTTCCACAAGTACGCCCCGCAGGTCGCGATCATCCTCAACGCGGAACTCGACCACCACGCGAACTACGCGTCGATGGAGGAGATCTACGAGTCCTTCGAGACCTTCGTTTCGAAGGTCGTCCCCGGCGGCACCCTGGTCGTCGCCCACGGCCAGGCCGGCGCGGCCGAGATCGCCGCCCGCGTCGCCGGCCGGGAGGGGCTGCGGGTCGTCACGTACGGCGAGGAGGCCGACGCCGACGTCCGGATCACGAAGATCACCCCGCGCGGGCTGACCAGCGAGGTCACCGTCGTCCTGGACGGGCGGATGCTCACCTTCACCGTCTCCGTGCCCGGCCGCCACTACGCGCACAACGCGGTCGCGGCGCTGGCCGCCGGTGTCGCTCTCGGCATCCCGGCGCACAACCTGGCGTCCGCCCTCGGCAAGTACACCGGCGTCAAGCGCCGCCTCCAGCTCAAGGGCGAGGCCGCGGGCGTGCAGGTCATCGACTCCTACGCGCACCACCCCACGGAGATGACCGCCGACCTGGAGGCCATCCGCGGCGCCGCGGGCGACTCCCGCATCCTCGTGGTCTTCCAGCCCCACCTCTTCTCCCGCACGCAGGAACTCGGGAAGGAGATGGGCCTGGCCCTGGCGCTGGCCGACGCCTCCGTGGTCCTCGACATCTACCCGGCCCGCGAGGACCCCCTGCCCGGGGTCACCAGCGAGATCATCATCGAAGCGGCCCGCACCGCGGGCGCCGACGTCGCCGCCGAGCACGACAAGGACGCCGTCGCCGAGGTCATCGCGGGAATGGCGAAGCCGGGCGATCTCGTTCTCACCATGGGCGCGGGCGACGTCACGGATCTGGGTCCCCTGATCCTGGAGAGCATCGGTCTCGCCCGGCCGTCGAACTGAGGGAGCGGGAACGTCATGGCGTACGAGGTCGAGAAGACGGACGAGCAGTGGCAGGCGGAGCTGACCCCGTCCGAGTACCAGGTGCTGCGCCTCGCCGGCACCGAACCGGCCTTCCGCGGTGAGTACACGGACACCAAGGTGGAAGGCGTCTACTCCTGTCGGGCGTGCGGCTCCGAGCTGTTCCGTTCCGACACGAAGTTCGAGTCGCACTGCGGCTGGCCGTCCTTCTACGACCCGAAGGACAGCGACGCGGTCGAGCTGATCGCGGACACCTCGCACGGCATGGTCCGTACCGAGGTCCGCTGCGCGAAGTGCGGCTCGCACCTGGGCCACGTCTTCGAGGGCGAGGGCTACCCCACCCCGACCGACCAGCGGTACTGCATCAACAGCATCTCGCTGCGGCTGACCCCGACGGAGAGCTGACCGCGCCGGCCGCCGGGCCCTTCGCCCGGCGGCCGCCCCCGCGGGACGCGGTCTCGCGGGGACGGCCGGGGGCAGCCGGCCCCGTGCGCCCCGGCAGCAGGTCCGCCCGCACCCCGGCGGTTGGGCGTCGCCCGGCCCGGCACGGCCCTGCGGGCGCAGCACCACCGCACCGGCGCTCGCGTGCCCGGGCCCACCGAAGAATGGCCCCGCCGGTCCCGGACCGCCACGACGTGCGGCGTCCCGACCGGTGCGGGATCCGGAACCCGCACGGCGGGCCGAGCCCCCCGCCACCCACCGGCCCGTGCGCCGCACCGGCAGCGGCGCTCGCACGTCCTTCCGGCCGCACACCGCCGACGCGTGCCGCCACGGGCCCAGCCGTCGCCGGGAGGGGCGGCGTCCCCCATCGCCCCGAACCGCCGCGGCCCCGCCGCCCGCCGCCACTGCGCACCGTCAGGGACGTGCCCGGCAGGTGCCGGTTCCTCGCGGGCCGGGACGGCGGCGCCCGTCCGCACCACCCCGGCCCGCTCCCGGCGCCTGGCTGCCGCGGGCCCGGTCGCCCGCCGGGAGGGGGCGGGTCCGATCGGCCTCGGGTCAAGTGCCCCGCGTACGACGTCTGTTGTGCGCGGGCGGGGCGTCGTACCGTTCCACCGGCGGGGCGCGGAGAGGTCGGCCGGGCCCTTTCGTTCGCCAGCTGTACGGCACAAGGTCAGACAAGGATCTCCGTCCGGTCCCCCGGGGCCGCTGTCCTTGGGGCGCCCCTCGCCCCCCTCCACACCCCCAGAGGTCTCCACCGTGGCTGAACTCAACCGTCGCAGGTTCCTGCAGATCGCGGGCGGCACGGCCGCCGCCGCCATGCTGAACGAGAGCATCGCTCGGGCCGCCGCCATTCCGGCACAGGGCAGCACCGGAACCATCCAGGACATCGAGCACATCGTCGTCCTCATGCAGGAGAACCGTTCCTTCGACCAGTACTTCGGCACGATGAAGGGCGTACGCGGCTTCGGCGACCCGCGGCCCGTCCTCCAGGACAACGGCAAGTCCGTCTTCTACCAGTCCAACGGGACCAAGGACGTGCTGCCCTTCAACCCGCAGGTCGCCGACCTGGGCATGCAGTTCGTCGAAGGCCTCAACCACGACTGGGCGGGCGGCCACCAGGCCTACAACAACGGCAAGTACGACAAGTGGGTCCCGGCCAAGACCGCGACGACGATGGCGTACATGACGCGGAACGACATCCCGTTCCACTACGCCCTCGCCGACGCCTTCACCGTCTGCGACGCCTACCACTGCTCCTTCATCGGCGCCACCGACCCCAACCGCTACTACATGTGGTCGGGTTACACGGGCAACGACGGCGTCGGCGGCGGCCCGGTCCTCGGCAACCAGGAGGCGGGCTACGGTTGGAAGACGTACCCCGAGCGGCTGGAGGCGGCCGGGGTCTCCTGGAAGATCTACCAGGACATCGGCGACGGCCTGAACGCGGCCGGCTCCTGGGGCTGGATCAGCGACGCCTTCCGCGGCAACTACGGTGACAACTCCCTGCTGTACTTCAACAGCTACCGGGGCGCCCAGCCCGGCGACGCCCTGTACGAGAAGGCCCGTACGGGCACCAACGCCAAGGCCGGCGAGGGCTACTTCGACAAGCTCCGCGCGGACGTCGTCGCCGGCACGCTGCCCCAGGTCTCCTGGATCGCCGCCCCGGAGGCGTTCAGCGAGCACCCGAACTGGCCCGTCAACTTCGGCGCCTGGTACATCTCGCAGGTCCTGGACGCGCTGACCGCGAACCCGGCGGTATGGGCGAAGACGGCGTTCTTCATCACCTACGACGAGAACGACGGGTTCTTCGACCACGTCGTCCCGCCGTACCCGCCGGCCTCCTCGGCCTGGGGCCTTTCCACGGCGGACGTCTCGAAGGACCTGTACGCCGGGGGCGGCGGCTACGCGGCCGGCCCCTACGGCCTCGGCCCGCGCGTCCCGATGATCGTCGTGTCCCCGTGGAGCAAGGGCGGCTACGTCTGCTCCGAGACCTTCGACCACACCTCGGTGATCCGTTTCATGGAGAAGCGCTTCGGGGTTCAGGAGCCCAACATCTCGCCGTGGCGCCGCGCCGTGTGCGGTGACCTGACCTCGGCGTTCGACTTCACCAAGGCGGACGCCTCCCCGGCGCCGCTGCCCTCCACCGCCGGATACGTCCCGGCGGACCACAACGCGCACCCCTCCTACCACCCGGTCCCCCCGGCGACCGGCTCCCTGCCCAAGCAGGAGGGCGGCGCCAAGCCGACGCGCGCGCTGGGCTACGCCCCGTACGTGGACGGCAAGGCGACCGTGTCCACAGGCAAGTTCACCCTGACGTTCTCCTCCGGCCCCGCCCTGGGCGCCCACTTCCACAGCACCTCCGGCAACCGCACCGACGGCCCGTGGCCCTACACCGTCGAGGCGGGCAAGACCCTGTCGGACACCTGGAGCACCAGCAGCTCCACCGGCTACCAGGTCAACCTCAGCGTCTGGGGGCCGAACGGGTTCCTGCGCACCTGGAAGGGCCCGGCGAAGAAGGCCGGCCCGGAGGTGACGGCCCGCCACGACGCGGCCACCGGCAACCTCAAGCTGACCTTCACCAACTCGGGTACGACCGCCGTCAACCTCACGGTGACCAACGCCTACAACGGCGCGTCCCAGACCCTGCGGGTGGCGGCGGCCGGCACGGCCTCGTACACGGCGGACCTGGCCGCGACGGGCCGCTGGTACGACGTCAAGGTCGTCTCGGACGCCGACGCCACCTTCCTGCGCCGCTTCGCGGGCCACGTGGAGACGGGCGCCCCCGGCGTCTCCGACCCCGCGATCAGCACCGTCTGACGGGTCGCTCCGGCCCCGCGCCCGCCGCGCGGGGCCGGGAAACGCCTGTGGGGGTACGAGGAGAACCTCGTACCCCCACAGGGTCAACAGGGTGAGTGACGGGACTTGAACCCGCGGCCACCTGGACCACAACCAGGTGCTCTACCAACTGAGCTACACCCACCACGAAGGGTGGCGGACCACCCGTTCGACGTGCACGCACAGCATAGCTGATCAGACGGGTGGTCCTGCGACGGTTATCGGGCGGCCCGCGCCCCGGCGGCCCGCGCCCCGGCGGCCCGCGCCCCGGCGGCCCGCGCCCCGGCGGCCCGCGCCCCGGCGGCCCGCGCCCCGGCGGCCCGCGCCCGGGCGTGCGCCACGGCCGCCGCCGCGAGGGCCTTCACGATCGGGTGCGGCTTCGTACCGTCACCGGCGAGCTCCGGCTGGAACAGGCTGGCGAGGAAGAAGGGGTGCCCCGGCAGCTCCGCCATCCGGACCTGCCCGTCCTCGTCGTGCCCCGACAGCCGCAGCCCGCCGGCCTCCAGCGCGGGCAGGTGCCGGTGCGCCGGACCGTAGTCGCAGTGGTAGCGCTCCAGGCTCCGCTCGGCGCCGAGCACCGACTCGGCCAGCGAACCCGGCTCGGCCCGTACGTGGCCCTCGTGGCCGACGAGCGAGCAGGCGAGCGGCGCGATCACCGGGTCCTCCGCCCCCGGGTCGTTCTCGGCGTGCGCGGCGCCGGTGATCCCGCACACGTTGCGGGCGTATTCCAGCAGCGCGTGCTGGAAGCCGCCACAGGTGCCGAGGAAGGGGATCCGCTCCTCGCGCGCCACCCGGACCGCCGCCAGCACCCCCGCCTCGCTGGCGTACGGGCTGCCGGGCAGCACCCACACCGCGTCGAACCGGGCCAGCGCGCCCGAGGCGGCCTCGGCCCCGGCGTCGGCGGTCGGGATCCAGTAGGCGTCGAGGACCAGCCCGTCACGGGAGGCGAGGGCGTCGAGGAGGAGCGGGATCCGGGTGTGGGACTTCACGTGCGGTGAGCGGTCGCCGACGAGGGCGATGCGGGCGGTGGGCCGTGCTGCGGTGTTCATGGGTTCATCCTGCGGGCGGGAGTCCGTTCAGCACCAACGATTGTTCCTGCATGATCGATAAGTGATCCTGATGGCATGGATCCGCACCTGCTCCGCACGTTCGTCGCCGTCGCCCGCCTGGCCTCCTTCTCCGCCGCCGCTCGGGAGCTGGGCTACACCCAGTCCGCCGTCTCCCAGCACATCGCCGCCCTGGAGTCCGACCTGCGGACCGAGCTGCTGACCCGGCGGCCCGTGGCGCCGACGCCCGCCGGTGAGCGGCTCCTCGAACACGCCGGGCCGCTCCTGCTGCGCCTCGAAGCCGCCCGCGCCGACGTGCTGCGGCTGGCCGCCGCGCCGCCGGGGCGGGTCACGGTCGCCACGTCCCCGCTCGCCGTCGGCCCCCGGCTGCTGTCCGCCCTCCCCGCCACCGGGGTCACCCTGCGGGTGCTGCCCCCGGCGCAGGTGCCGGCCGTGGTCGCCGCCGGGGAATGCGACCTCGGGCTCGTCGACGGCCTCGCCGCGCCCAGCGATCCGCTGCGGCTGCCCGACGTGGCCCCGCTGCGCGTCACCGGCATCGGGGAGGAGGAGCTCGCCGTGCTGATCCCGGCCGGGCATCCGCTCGCCGGGCGGGCCGCCGTCCGGCTGGACGACCTGGCCGACGCGCGCTGGCTCGACGCCCCCGGGATCGGGCTCGCGCCCGCCGTACGCACCGCCCCGGCCCTGCACTACGACGGCACCGACCTGCACGCCCTGTGCGCCCTCGCCGCCGCCGGCCACGGCCTGGCCCTGCTGCCGCTGCCGGTGGCGCGGGCCGCCCCCGCGGGGGTCGCCGTACCGCTCGTGTCGCCGCGCCTGGTGCACCGTACGGAACTCCTCGCGCCGGGCGCCCCCACCGGAGCGGCCCTCGCCGTCGCCGCGCGGCTCACGGGAGGGCCGTCGTAGCGGCTCAGGGACCCAGGACCACCGCCGACTCGCCCGGCAGGTGGATCCGCCCGTCGCCGCCGGGCTGTTCGAGGGGTTCCCAGGCGGCCAGCACCCGTACGCCGTTGCGGCCCAGCGCGATCGTCACCGGCTCGGGGGAGAGGTTCACCGCCACCCGGACCTCGCCCCGGCGGAAGGTCAGCCAGCGCCGCTCCTCGTCGTGGGCGACCCGGACCGCGGCGAGGTCCGGGTCGCGCAGGTCCGGGTGGTTGCGGCGCAGCTCCACGAGGGTGCGGTACCACTCCAGCAGACGGGCGTGCGCGGGCTGCTCCGGCTGGCTCCAGTCCAGGCAGGACCGGTCCCGGGTGGCCGGGTCCTGTGGGTCGGGGATCTTCTCCTCCTTCCAGCCGTGCGCGGCGAACTCCCGGCGCCGGCCGGTCCGTACGGCCTCCGCGAGCTCCGGATCGGGGTGGTCGGTGAAGTACTGCCACGGCGTGTCCGCGCCCCACTCCTCGCCCATGAACAGCATCGGCACGAACGGCCCGGTCACCGCGAGCGTCGCCGCACAGGCGAGCAGCCCCGGGGACAGCGAGGAGGAGAGCCGGTCGCCCAGTGCCCGGTTGCCGATCTGGTCGTGGGTCTGCGCGTAGCCGACGAAGCGGTGCGCGGGCGTCCGGCGGCGGTCGACGGGACGGCCGTGGGTGCGGCCCCGGAACGAGGACCAGGTGCCGTCGTGGAAGAAGGCCCGGGTCAGGGTCTTGGCGAGGGCTGCCAGCGGGGCCACCGCGAAGTCGGCGTAGTAGCCCTGCGACTCGCCGGTCAGCGCACAGTGCAGGGCGTGGTGGAAGTCGTCGTTCCACTGGGCGTGCAGGCCGAGGCCGCCGGCTGCCCGGGGAGTGGTGGTGCGCGGGTCGCACTGGTCGGACTCGGCGATCAGGAACAGCGGCCGGGCCGTCTCCGCCGCGAGCCCGTCCACGGCCGCCGCCAGCTCCTCCAGGAAGGTCAGCGCCCGCCCGTCGGCCAGGGCGTGTACGGCGTCCAGCCGCAGCCCGTCGATCCGGTAGTCCCGCAGCCAGGCCAGGGCGCTGCCGATGAAGTACGCGCGGACCTCGTCGGAGCCGGGCGCGTCCAGGTTGACCGCCGCGCCCCAGGGAGTGCGGTGGGTGTCGGTGAAGTACGGGCCGAAGGCGGGGAGGTGGTTCCCGGAGGGGCCCAGGTGGTTGTGGACCACGTCGAGCACCACGCCGAGCCCGGCCGCGTGCGCCGCGTCGACGAACCGCGCCAGTCCCGCCGGGCCCCCGTACGGCTCGTGCACCGCCCAGGGCGCGACACCGTCGTAGCCCCAGCCGTGCCGGCCGGGGAACGGGCAGACCGGCATCAGCTCGACGTGCGTGACGCCGAGCGAGGTGAGGTGCGCGAGGCGGCCGGCGGCGGCGTCGAAGGTGCCCTCGGGGGTGAAGGTGCCGATGTGCAGCTCGTAGAGGACGGCGTCCTGGAGCGGGATCCGCGGCGACGGGGTGTCCGGGTGCAGCGGTGTGAAGTCCACCACCGCAGACAGGCCGTCGGGCCCGTCCGGGAGACGGCGGCCGCGGGGGTCGGGCAGGGGCCGCGGACCGTCGTCCAGCAGGAACCCGTACCGGTCGCCGTCGGCGGCCGGGGCCTCCACGACCCACCAGCCGGCGCGGTCGGGCGCCGGGTCGCGGGTCATCTCGTAGGCGGTGTCGTTCAGTCGCATGGCGACCCGACCTGTCTGCGGTGCCCACACCTCGAACTGCACGGACGGTCCCCTCGTCTCCGGCGGTACCTGGCCCTGTCGCCCTCACTCGGGCCCATCATCCCGTCAGCGGCCGGGGAGTTCTGGACACTTTGCCCACGACGGGCCGACAATCACCCTGTGACGTCCAGTTTCGAGTTCCCCGCCTATCCCGCGCCGCGGGTCTCCGACGCGCAGCGCGACCGAGTGCTGGGGGAGCTCCGGGAGGGAGCTGCCCTGGGCCGGCTGTCCCATGACACGTTCCTGCGTCGCATGGAACTCGCGCTGGTCGCCCGCCGCTCCGAGGAACTCGCGGCCCTGACCGCCGACCTCCGTACGCGGGAGGAGGCCGAAAGCCCGTGGACGCACCGGCTGTTCGGCTGGGTGGGCCGTGTCTCGGCCGTCAGCGTCGGCGTCCGCCGCGCCTGGCGCGTGGAGAAGCTGCCCGCGCTGCTGCTGCCGCACCCGAGCGCGGCGCCCCTGCGGATCGGCCGGGACCCGGGCAACGGTCTGCGGCTCAGCCACGAGACCGTCTCCAGGGCGCACGCCGAACTCGCCCTGCGCGACGGTTTGTGGGTGCTCACCGACCTCGGCTCGACCAACGGCACCACCGTCAACGGACGGCGCGTGACCGGCTCCGCCGTGGTGCGCGACGGCGACCAGATCGGCTTCGGCCGCATGATGTTCCGCCTGTCGGCGGGCTGAGCCCGCCTGCGCCCGCCGCTCGGCCGCGGCGCAGGATGGGGGCATGAGCGAATACGAGAGCCCGGTGCGGGCGGCGCGGGTCGAGGACCTGCCGCGCATCGTCGAACTGGTCCACGAGCACGTCGCGTACGAGAAGTCGCACCCGCGGGAGCCGGGGCTGGAGGCGCGGCTTCGGGGCGTGCTGTTCGGGCAGGGGGCGCGGGTGTGGGTGCTGCTCGCCCAGACGCCGCAGGGCGAGGTCGTCGGGTACGCGGCCTGCTCCGCGGAGTTCTCGTTCTGGGACGGCCGCGACTACTTGCACCTGGACTGCCTCTACCTCGCCGAGGGGGCGCGCGGGCACGGGCTCGGCGCCGCCCTGATGGACGGCGTGGCCGGCCTGGCACGGGAACGGGGCTTCGGGCACATGGAGTGGCAGACCCCCGACTGGAACGAGGGCGCGATCCGCTTCTACGACCGGCTCGGAGCCACCGGCCGTCCCAAGCGGCGCTACTCCCTCCCGGTGCCGCCGCCCGCTACCGGCTGACCGCGGTCAGCCGCTCGCACGCCGCGAGTACCGTCCGGGACTGGTGCTCGACCTGCGTGGCCACCGGCACCCAGCGGGCCCGGAACCGCGCCGCGAACTCCTCGCACCAGCCGGTGACGAGCCGGTCCAGTCCGGCCGCGGCCGGATCCCCCTGCGCCCGCAGCACCCGCAGCAGCATCGCGGCGGCGCGCAGCGACAGCCGCCGCCCGAAGGCGTCGATGCTGCCGATGTGGGCCGCCGTGGCCTCGGCCGGGGCCCCCGGGCCCGTCCACTCGGCGACGATCGGCGGGATCAGCGCCAGCGTCCAGTCGACCGCCCGCAGCAGCGGCGCGAGGCCGCCCGGCATCGCACCGTCGGGTGTCCGCTCCCGTACGGCGGCCACCCGGGCGGCGTCGGCGGTGAGCCGGCCGGCGAGCATCCGCAGGGCGCCCCGGGGGTCGGGGTGCGGGGCCGGGTCGTCCACCGTGTCGGAGGCCCACATGGGGACTTCGACGATCGCGGTGGTGCCGGCGTAGCGGTGGGCGTGGTACCAGGTGCTGAGCCGGGCGTCCTCGGGGTGGAAGGTCCCGACGGGCCCGGCCGGCGGCTCCGGCATGACGAAGATCCCCGGCCCGGGGGAGGGCCAGCCGGTGGCGTCCGAGGCCCCCGTCTCGACCGGGATGCGCAGCTCGGCGGCCGACTTGGCGAACGGCTCCGCGAGACCGGGGATGTCCTGGGTGAGCTGCACCCAGGAGCCGCCGAGGTCGGTGGCGTGCAGGGAGACCTGGAGCACGGGCCGCAGTTCGTCGATCAGAGCGGTCAGGGCCACGGTCTCGGGCGGCAGCCGGTCCGGGGGCAGCAAGGACGGCGCCCACTCGGGCTGTTCGGGCCCGGGGGGCCGGAAGAAGGCCCGGTGGTAGTCCAGGAGGGAGTACGGGCGGGGCGTGCGGTGCAGGGCCGCGCCGTCCGGGTCGGCGCACAGCAGGAAGTGCCAGCCGCAGCCGTTCGCGGCTGCCGGCTCGCCGATGATGCGGCGGGCCAGGGCGAGCGCGGTCGCCCCGCCGACGGGCTCGTTGGCGTGCGCCCCGGCGACGACCAGTACGTTCTCGCCCGGCCGCGCGGCGTCGAGGGACAGCACCCAGAGAGGTTCCCCGCCCCGGGAGAGGCCGGCCCGGCGCACCCGGGCCCGGGCGGGGTGCTCGTCCGCCAGGGCGCGTGCGGCCAGGGCGAGTTGGTGCGGAGTGGGGTAGCGCATGTCTCGAGGGAAGGTCACACCTCATGCCATGCCCGCCGCGCACGCCCCGTACTGCTCCGTGCGCCCCGCACTTGTGTCCACCATCCGGGAAAGGCCCTGGCCAACGCCTTGCCGGCGGTGATCCGGAGGGGGTGGTGGCGGCCCGCGGGGGTTCAGGAGCCCTCGTCGAACTCCCCGGACTCCACTTCGAGGGCGAGCTGCTGGAGGACCTGGACCGAGGAGAGGTCCGTACGGCCGCTGTCGTGCGCCATCGCGAGACTGGTGAAGGCCAGGCTGAAACCGGCGACCATCGTGTGCAGGGCCGGACCGAGCGCCTCGGCGACCAGCCGGGCGACCTGCTGCGGGGAGGACTCGGCCGGAACGCTGATCGAGGGCAGCATCTCGTTCAGCAGCTGGGTGACGACGCCCGCCTCCGACACGGGGACCTCGTCGTCCTCCCCGGCTTCGGCCGCCCTGCGGATCTCCTGGGCCTCGGTGAGGATGCCGATGACTCGCTTCAGAACCTCTGCGCGTTCCATCCCCGGAGCGTAACCCCGGCGGAGGGCGTGACGCGGCCCCGGCCGGAGTCCGCGCGGGGCGGACGCGGCCGGGACCCGCACCCCGGAAGCTCCTACTCCGCCCGGACCAGGGCCACCGCGGGGCTGTCGGCCAGCAGGTGGGACAGCAGCGCCTCGCCCTCGTACGCGCCCTCGTGCAGCAGGGGCGTCCAGCGGCCCGGCGGGAGCGGGAGGACCGTGTCGCGCCAGCCGCCCTCGCCGGCGAGCCGGTGCGAGAGCCGGGTGGCGACCGCGAGCAGGCCGGGGGAGCGGCCGAAGGCCACGCAGTGCCCGGCGGCCGGGCCCCGGGCCGCCAGGGGCCGGTATCCGGTGAACAGCCCGGGCCGGGTGCGCCGCAGCCGCAGCAGGGCCGCCGACAGGGCCAGTTTCTCCCCCGCCAGGCCGTGCGGGACACCGCCCCCGTCGAGCCGGGCCAGCTCCTCGCGGGGGAAGACGACCGGCCGGCGGTTGTCCGGGTCGACCAGGGCCCGGTACTCGCTCTCCGCCCCCTGGTACACCTCCGGGACCCCCGGCATGGCCAGGTGCAGCAGGGTCATGCCGAGTACGTTGGCCCGGGCCGCCTCCGCCAGCTCGGGCGGGAGGTCCACCTCGGGCGGAGCGACGACCGCCCTCTCGTACTCCTCGTCCGGATCGGTCCAGGACGTGCGCAGCGCCGCCTCCCGGGCCCCCTTGACCAGGGCCGCCGCCAGCCGGGATTCCCGCTCGGGGATCTGCCCCAGGCCCACCGCGCTCTGCCGCGCCACCCACGCCAGCTGGGCGTCCGGGACGGCGCCGGCCCCCGCCATCAGCTCCGGGGCCTGGGAGAGCACCGCGATCCGGGCCCGGACGTCGGCGCTGCGCTTCGTGTCGTGCGTGGACAGCACCGTCCCCGAGGCGGGCCAGTCCCGCTCCAGCTCCGCGCAGTACGCGTGGAACTCCGCGACCGGTACCCCCGGGTCCCCGGGGTCCCCTCCCACCTCCGTCGCCGAGAGCAGGGGCGCCCAGCGGTAGAAGGCCCGGTCCTCCAGGGACTTGGCGCGCAGCGCCGCCGAGGTCTGGGCGAAGCGCGCCGCGAACGCGGGGTCCCGGTCGAGGAGGTCCCGTACGCCGTCCACCGCGCCGGCGCCGACCAGCGAGGCCGCCCGCTCCAGGGCCCCGGTCGGCAGTCCCGGGCCACCCGGGTAGGGCCGGTAGACCGGGTTGGCCACCAGCAGCTCCAGGACCGCGTCCCGCAGCTCCTTGCCCGCCATCCCCTCCAGCGCGGCCAGCTCGGCCGCCAGATCGCCGGTCAGCACCTCCCGTGCGCACTCCTCGGCCGTCTCCGCCCACGAGAGCGCGCCGGTGGACTTGCGGTAGTCCCGGGCGAGTTCGGCGGCCCCGGCGGGATCGGTGAACACCCCGTCCACCCGGTGGAGCGCGTCGTACCCGGTGGTGCCGGCCACCGGCCAGGAGGAGGGCAGCCGTTCGGAGCGGGCCAGGATCTTCTCCACCACCACCCAGCAGCCCTCGCCCGCCTCCGCGCGGAGCCGCCGCAGGTACCCCTCGGGATCCGCGAGCCCGTCCACGTGGTCGATCCGCAGCCCCTGGAGCACCCCGTCCCGGACCAGCTCCAGGATCTTGGCGTGCGTCGCGGAGAAGACCTCCGGGTCCTCCACCCGGACCCCGATGAGGTCGGAGATCGTGAAGAAGCGGCGGTAGTTGAGGGAGGTGCGGGCCTCGCGCCAGAACGCCGGCCGGTACCACTGCGCCGCCGCCAGCTCGGGCAGGGGCAGCCCGGCGGTTCCCTCCCGCAGCGGGAACTCGTGGTCCCCGTAGCGCAGCACCTCGCCGTCGACGGTGAGCGACTCCACCTCCAGCGGTCCGGTGAGGACCGGCAGCAGCACCTGCCCGCCGCCGGCCTCCCAGTCGATGTCGAACCAGCGCGCGTAGGGGGAGCGGGGGCCTTCCCGCAGGACCTCCCACAGGGGCCGGTTGAGGCGCAGCGGCGAGGGGACCGCCATGTGGTTGGGCACGATGTCGAGCACGAGCCCGAGGCCGTTCTCGCGCGCGGTGCGGGCGAGCGCGCGCAGGCCCGCCTCACCGCCCAGCTCCTCCCGCACCCGGGAGTGGTCGGTGACGTCGTACCCGTGCGTCGAGCCGGGCACCGCCTCCAGGGAGGGCGAGAGGTGCAGGTGGGACACGCCGAGCGAGGCGAGGTAGGGCACCGCGGCCTCGGCGGCCGCGAACGGGAACTCGGGGCAGAGCTGGATACGGTAGGTGGAGGCCGGGGCGACGGCTGCCGGAACGTCGGGTGTCGGTCGAGCGCTTTCGTATGACTGGCTCATGAGAACCTACGTACCCGCCCAGCCGGATTCCTTGCCGTCACCCGGCGCATCCGGGTGACGGCCGCAGGGCCTCAGGCGGGGCGCTGGAGGACGACCAGGGAGCGGCCCGTCAGCGGCACCCGGTCACCGGCCGCGTACTGCACGCCGGTACCGGGAGGCAGGACCTCCGGCTTCGCCGTGTCCACCACCAGCAGCCACCGCGCACCGTGCCCGGCCGGAATCGTGAACTCCTGCGCCTCCGAGCCCGCGTTGAACATCAAAAGGAACGAGTCGTCGGTGATCCGCTCCCCGCGCGTGCCGGGCTCGGAGATCGCCTCGCCGTTGAGGAACACCGTCAGCGAACGCGCGTGCTGCGCCTGCCAGTCGCGGGCCCGCATCTCCTCGCCGTGCGGGGTGAACCAGGCGATGTCGGAAAGTTCGTCGTGCGTCCCCTCCACCGGGCGTCCGTGGAAGAACCGGCGCCGCCGGAACACGGGGTGGTCCCGGCGCAGCCACACCATCTGACGGGTGAACTCCAGCAGCGCGGGCGCCGGTTTGCCCGGTTCGGGCCAGGGGACCCACGAGAGGTCGTTGTCCTGGCAGTAGGCGTTGTTGTTGCCGCCCTGCGAGCGGGCGAACTCGTCCCCGTGGCTGAGCATCGGGACGCCCTGGGAGAGCATGAGGGTCGCCATGAAGTTGCGCATCTGGCGCTCGCGCAGCTCCACCACCTCCGGGTCCTCGGTAGGCCCTTCGACCCCGCAGTTCCAGGACCGGTTGTGGGTCTCGCCGTCGCGGTTGCCCTCCCGGTTGGCCTCGTTGTGCTTCTCGTTGTACGAGACCAGGTCGTGCAGGGTGAAACCGTCGTGGCAGGTGGTGAAGTTGATCGATGCCAGCGGCCGGCGCCCGTCGTCCTGGTAGAGGTCCGAGGAACCGGTCAGCCGTCCTGCGAACTCGGCGAGCGTACGCGGCTGGCCGCGCCACAGGTCCCGTACGGTGTCGCGGTACTTGCCGTTCCACTCGGTCCACAACGGCGGGAAGTTGCCCACCTGGTAGCCGCCCTCGCCCAGGTCCCAGGGCTCCGCGATCAGCTTGACCTGGCTCACGACGGGGTCCTGCTGGACCAGGTCGAAGAACGAGGACAGCCGGTCCACCTCGTGGAACTGCCGGGCCAGCGTGGCCGCGAGGTCGAACCGGAAGCCGTCGACGTGCATCTCGGTGACCCAGTAGCGCAGCGAGTCCATGATCAGCTGGAGGACGTGCGGGGACCGCATCAGCAGCGAGTTCCCGGTGCCGGTGGTGTCCATGTAGTGACGCGGATCGTCCGCCAGCCGGTAGTACGAGGCGTTGTCCAGCCCCCGGAACGACAGTGTCGGCCCGAGGTGGTTGCCCTCGGCCGTGTGGTTGTAGACCACGTCCAGGATCACCTCGATCCCGGCCTCGTGCAGGGCGCGGACGGCCGACTTGAACTCCAGTACCTGCTCGCCCCGGTCACCGGAGGCGTAGCCGTTGTGGGGCGCGAAGAAGCCGATGGTGTTGTAGCCCCAGTAGTTGCTCAGACCGTCGTCGACGAGGCGGTGGTCGTTCACGTACTGGTGCACCGGCATCAGCTCCAGCGCCGTGACGCCCAGCTTGGTGAGGTGGCCGATCACCGCCGGGTGGGCGAGCGCCCCGTACGTGCCGCGCAGTTCCTCCGGGAGCTCGGGGTGCCGCATGGTCAGGCCCTTGACATGGGCCTCGTACAGCACGGTGTGGTGGTACTCGTGCCGCGGGGGCCGGTCGTTGGCCCAGTCGAAGTAAGGGTTCACCACGACCGAGGTCATCGTGTGCGGGGCCGAGTCGAGGTCGTTGCGCGAATCCGGGCGGCCGAAGTGGTAGCCGTAGACCTCCTCGCCCCAGGAGACGCTGCCGCTGATGGCCCGCGCGTACGGGTCCAGCAGCAGCTTCGCCGCGTTGCAGCGCATCCCGTGCTCGGGCTCGTACGGGCCGTGGACCCGGAAGCCGTAGCGCTGGCCGGGCATGATGCCGGGCAGGTAGGCGTGCCGGACGAAGGCGTCCGTCTCGCGCAGCTCGACGGCGGTCTCGGAGCCGTCGTCGTGCAGCAGGCACAGCTCGATCCGCCGAGCGGCCTCGGAGTAGACAGCGAAGTTGGTTCCGGCGCCGTCGTACGTGGCACCCAGCGGATACGCCTGTCCCGGCCAGACCTGCATAGATAACGACTCTTCCCTCGGTGTCGGCTGACGTCCCGGCTGATCGGGCATGGACAACGTCTCTGCCAGATCTTCCCCGAAAGGAGGCCGCCACGCGTGGACTTGGGATGGTTCTACCGGGTGACCCGGAGAGCTGATATCCGGGTCAGCGGACTGTCCGGGCATCGGATAATGGGTCAACGGGCAGTCGGTGTACGGGCCATCGGGCTGCGTCGGGCCGCGCGCGCGGAGTACCCTTCCGTGATCACTGGAGACGGGCGTCCAGACGCAGAAGGCGGTGCACGGGTGAGCTCGGGAGGTCTGGAGCTGCCCCCTGGTGACAGCGGGCACGAGGGTGGCCCCGCGGACGCCCCTGGAAGCGCGCAGGCCGGGGTGCCGGCCGGGTCGGTGTCGCTGGCCCCGCCGGAGGCCGGCGGGGCGCGGGCCGGTGCCGAACTGGACTGGGGCGCGGACGCCTGGAGCGAGGTCCGTACCCGCGCGCAGCGCGCCGGGCGCGCCTACATCTGGCTGAACCTCATCGAGCAGCGGCTGCGGGCCGTCGTCGGCGCGGTGCTGAGGCCCATCTACGAGCCCGTGCACGGCCAGGACGACTGGGTCGTCGCGGCGGCCGGGCCCGCCGGGCAGGAGTGGGTGCAGCGGGCGGTGGCCGTGCGCGAGGTCAGCCGGCGCAAGGGGTACCTCCTGGACCCGGCCGACGACAACGTGCTGAGCTTCCTGACCCTGCCCCAGCTGCGGGAGCTGATGGTCCAGCACTGGCCCTGCTTCGAACCGTACTTCGACGACCGGCGGGAGATCGAGCTGGCCCTCGACGAGCTGGAAGTCACCCGCAACGTGGTCTCCCGCAACCGGGCGCTCTCGCGGCCCGTCCTCGAACAGGCGGAGCGGGCGTCGGCGCGGCTGCTGGAGGTGCTGGGCGGCGGCGCGGGCAGCCCGGCGGCGGACCGGCTGCCGATCGACGCCGTCGAGGACCTGGTGGGGGACCGGTACGCCGACGTCATCTCCGTCCACCCCGACCGGGTGAGGCTCCAGCGCCAGCTGCCGGCCGAGGACCTGTTCGGGGGCGCGCGGCGGCTGGACGCCATCGGCATAGGCCTCAACCTGCTGGTGCAGAACTTCTCCGGCCGAAGACTCGTCCGGCTCACGGAAGCGGGCTGCCGGGTGCGGCTGCTGTTCCTGAACCCGGCGAGCAGCGCGGTCAAGCGGCGCGAGCGGGAGCTGGGGCTGCGCAAGGGCGAGCTGAGCCGGTCCGTCGAGATGAACATCCTGCACGTGCGGCGGGTACGGGCAGGCCTGCGTGACGCCTCGCGGTTCGAGATCCACGTCTTCGACGAGACGCCGCGTTTCACGGCGTACCTGGTGGAGGGGGAGTCCTCGGGCATCGCGGTGGTCCAGTCGTACCTGCGGCGGGCGCGGGGCATGGAGGCGCCGGTGCTGGTGCTGCGCGGGGGCGGCAGGGGCGTCCCCAAGGACGCCGACCATGGACTTTTCACCACGTACCGGGAGGAATTCGAGTCGGTTTGGGAGGATTCCCGGCCGGTGTCCTGACTGTCAGTGGCCCGTGGCAGGCTAAAAGTCGTTGACCGGATGTCTGTACGGGGGAGGGGCGCCATGGCGGCGTGGCACGGGGGAGCGCTGGTCGGATTCGATCTGGAGACGACGGGCACGGAGCCGGGGGAGTCCCGGATCGTGACGGCCGCGGTGGTCGAGGTGCGCGGCGACGAGGTGCGGGAGCGGCGTGCCTGGCTCGCGGACCCGGGCATACCGATCCCGGAGCAGGCCTCGGCGATCCACGGCATCAGTACGGCGCGGGCCGTCGCGGAGGGCCGGCCGGTGCGGCAGGTCGCCGACGAGGTGGCGACCGTCCTGACAGAGCACTGGCTGCGCGGCTCGGTGGTCGTCGCGTACAACGCCGCCTTCGATCTGACGCTTCTGACGGCGGAGTTGGCCCGGCACGGGCTGCCGTCGCTGGCGGACCGGCTGGGCGGGGCGCGGACGGGGCCGGTGGTGGACCCGCTGACCATCGACCGGGCCGTGGACCGCTACCGGCGCGGGAAGCGGACCCTGGAGGCGGTGTGCGGGGTGTACGGGGTCGTCCTCGAAGCCGCGCACGACGCGGGGGCGGACGCGCTGGCGGCGGTCCAGGTCGCCCGGGCGATAGCCGCCCGGCATCCCGAGGTGGCCGCGCTCAGCCCGTCTGACCTGCATGACCGTCAGGGCGCCTGGCACGCCCGCTGGGCCCGCGACTTCCAGTCGTACCTGCGGGGCCAGGGCAGCCCGGAGGCCGTCATCGACACGTCGTGGCCCCTTCGGGTGCTCATACCGGCCGGAGCCTGAGCTCCACCAGGGGCGCGCGTGCCGGGTGCCCGCGCCGGGTGCCCGCGCCGGCGGGGACGGACCGGGGCCGGGTCGGCCCGCCGCCGGCCGGCACCCTGGACAGGCCGTTCATGATGATGTCCGCCGTCTTCACCAGGGCCACGGATCCCGAGGCCGCCGCGTGCCGGGCCCTAGTGCCGGGCCCTGGCGCCGGGTCGTGGCGCCGGGACTCAGAAGGGGTGCCAGCGCGTTGCGGTGTCGCCGTCGCGGAGCGAGGTGACGCGGCGGTGGAACTCCGCGCGGGCCGCCGGACTGGCCGGGGTGTGCTGGGCGACCCAGGCGCAGCTCGCCGTCTCGCGCGCGCCGCGCAGCACCGCGCAGCCGGACCACTCGCGCACGTCCCATCCGTACGCCGTCACGAACTCCTCGTACGACCGGCCGGGCAGCCCGTACCGGTCGCGGGAGAGCGCCATCACCACCAGGTCGTGCTCGCGCAGATCGGCCGACACGGTCTCCAGGTCCACCAGGACCGGCCCGTCCGGCCCTACGTGCACGTTGCGGGGCAGGGCGTCGCCGTGGATCGGCCCGGGCGGCAGGTGGGGGGTCAGCGCCGCCACCTGGCCGGCGTAGGCGTCGCGCCGGGCCCGCAAGTACGCCGCGTCCGCCGGGTCGATGGCGTCACCGGCGAGCCGGAGCCAGCGTTCGACCCCGCCCAGCAGGTCGCGCGCCGGCATCGCGAACGGCGGTGCGGGCAGGGCGTGGATCCGTCGCAGGAGGGACGCCAGATCGTGCGGGCCCGCGGGGCGGACCTCTTCCGGGAGGCGGTGCCACACCGTCACCGGGTGCCCGTCCACCAGCCGGGCCCGCGCCTCGGCCGCCCGGACCGCGGGAACCCCGCAGGCGGCGAGCCAGTCCGCGACGGCCACCTCCCGCTCGGCCCGCTCCAGCAGCGCCTCCTCCCGGCCCACCTTCACCACCAGGTCGCCGGCCGCGAACACGGCGTTCTCACCGAAGGCCAGCAGCTCGGCCCCGCCGGTGACACCCGCCGCCGTCAGTACGTCCCTGGCCCGCGCCTCGTCCATGCCGCTCCCGCCCGTCCCCGTCTGGACCGTCCCCGGCCACCACGTCCCCGTCAGTCTGCCATCCCCGCTGGTGACGGGCTTGACCCGCCGTCACCGGCCGCTCGGCGGGCGGCCCGGGGGCGGCCCGGGGGGCGGCTCACACGTCGGAGTGAATCAGTTTGCACGAGACGTATCGTCTCGTTATGGTCCACTCGTGACCACAGCCAAGCCCGCACACATCGCCATGTTCTCCATCGCAGCCCACGGGCATGTGAACCCGAGCATCGAAGTGATCCGGGAACTCGTCGCCCGCGGTCACCGCGTCAGCTACGCCATTCCCGCCTCCTTCGCCGACAAGGTCGCCGAAACCGGCGCGACCCCCGTCATCTGGCACTCGACCCTGCCCACCGACGACGACCCCGAGGCGTGGGGCGCCGAACTCATCGACCACCTCGAACCCTTCCTGGAAGACGCCATCCAGGCACTGCCCCAACTCGCCGCCGCCTTCGAAGGCGACGAGCCGGACCTCGTCATCCACGACATCACCGCCTACCCGGCGGTCGTGCTCGCCCGCCGCTGGGGCGTCCCCGACATCTCCCTCTCCCCCAACCTGGTCGCCTGGACCGGCTACGAGGAGGAGGTCGCCGCGCCGATGAAGGAGCAGCTGCGGGCCACCGAACGCGGCCGGGCCTACTACGCGCGGTTCCGGGCCTGGCTCGACGAGAACGGCATCGCCGACGACCCCGACCGCGTGGTGGGCCGGCCCCGCCGCAGCATCGTCTTGATCCCCAAGGCGCTCCAGCCGCACGCCGACCGCGTGGACGAGTCCGTCTACACCTTCGTCGGCGCCTGCCAGGGCGACCGTGGTGCCGCCCAGGGAGCCTGGCGGCGCCCGGCCGCAGCCGAGGGGAAGAAGGTGGTCCTGGTCTCCATGGGCTCCACCTTCACCAAACTGCCCGCCTTCTACCGCGCCTGCATGGACGCCTTCGCGGAGCTGCCCGACTGGCACGTGGTCCTCCAGATCGGCAAGTTCACCGACGAGGCCGAACTCGGGGAGATCCCCGCCAACGTCGAAGTCCACCGCTGGGTTCCCCAGCTGGACATCCTGCGGCAAGCCGACGCCTTCATCACCCACGCGGGCGCGGGCGGCAGTCAGGAAGGCATGGCGACGGGCACCCCCATGGTCGCCGTCCCCCAGGCCGTCGACCAGTTCGGCAACGCCGACATGCTGCAGGAACTGGGCATCGCCCGGCACATCCCGATGGACGAGGCCGACGCCCGCACCCTGCGCGACGCCGTCCTCTCCCTCGTCGGCGATCCCGAAGTCACCGCACGCGCCGAGGCCGTCCGCGCGCAGACGGCCGGGGAGGGCGGCGCGCGACAGGCCGCCGACCTCATCGAGGCCGAGCTGCCCTGACGGGCCGGGTCACCGCCCTCGGCACCGGCTGTCGGCACTGCCCGTCCGCACTGCCCGTCCCCGCTGCCCGTCCACACTGTCAGTGGGGCGTCCTATCGTTCGGGACATGAGCCCTCAGCCCACAGCACGCACGACCTACGCCGCCCTGCTGCGCGGGATCAACGTCGGCGGGAGCAAGAAGGTCCCGATGGCCGAGCTGCGCGCCGTCATGGAGCAGCTCGGCCTCGGCGACGTACGGACGTACCTCCAGAGCGGCAACGCCGTGTTCACCAGTACGGAGCAGGACCCCGACGCGCTGGCCCGGCGGCTGGAGGCGGCCATCGAGGCGCACTTCGGCTTCCCCGTCCCCTGCCTCGTCGTGGACGGCCCCCACCTGCGCGCCGTGGCCGAAGCCTGCCCGTTCCCGGCGGCCGAACTCGAAGGCAGGCAGCTCCACGTCACGTTCCTCTCCGAGCAGCCGTCCCCGCAGCGCTACGCGGGCATCGACGCGCAGGCCTTCCTCCCCGAGGAGTTCCGCCTCGGCGACCGCGTGGTGTACCTCTACGCACCGGGCGGCCTCGGCGTGTCCAAGCTGGGCGAGGTGCTCCACAGACCGGCCCTCCTCAAGGGCCTCCGCGCGACGACCCGCAACTGGAACACGGTCGTCAAGCTGGTCGAGTTGACCCGGGACTGATCGCGGACCGAGCCCGGACTGACACGGCCGCCGCGGGCGGCGCCCCGGTCCCGACGCCGGAACGCGCATGTGCCAGGCTCGGTGCATGCGGTACATCATCATCGGCGCCGGGGCGATCGGCGCGACCATCGGCGGCCGCCTCGCGGAAGCGGGCACGGACGTCGTCCTCGTCGCCCGCGGCGCGCACGCCCAGGCACTCGCGGCGGACGGCCTGCGGCTCACGACGGCCGCCGGAGAGCGGGTACACCGGCTGCCCGTCGTCACCGGCCCGGCGGAGCTGGGCGAACTGCGGGCGGACGACGTGCTGCTGCTCACCGTGAAGACCCAGGACGCGATCGCGGCGCTCGACGCGTGGGGCGACGCGGAGGTCGCGGGCGGCGGCACGGCGGCGCAGCGCCTGCCCGTGCTGTGCCTCCAGAACGGCGTGGAGAGCGAACGGCTGGCCCTACGGCGCTTCACGCGCGTGTACGGGGTCTGCGTCTGGCTGCCCGCCACCTTCCTGGAGCCGGGTGTGGTCTCGGCGCTGTGCGCACCGCTGACCGGCATCCTGCACCTGGGCCGGGCGGCCGGGGGGAGCGACGCCCGGGCCCGGGCGATCGCCGCCGATCTGGAGAAGGCGGGCTTCGGGGCGCCGGTCGTCGAGGACGTGATGCGGTGGAAGTACGCGAAGCTGCTGGGCAACCTGGGCAACGCGATCCAGGCGACGACGGGGCCGGAACCGGATCCGGCGAAGGCGGCGCTGCTGCTCAGGGCGATCCGCGAGGCGAAGGCGGCATTCGACGCCGCCGGGATCGGCTACGCCTCCGACGCCGAGCAGGCGGCGGCGCGGGACGGGAAGGTCGAGCAGCCGGCGGGGGTGCGGGGCGGCTCGTCGTGGCAGAGCCTGGCGCGGGGGACGGGCTCGGTGGAGGCCGACTACCTCAACGGGGAGATCTGCCTGTTGGGGCGGCTGCACGGGGTTCCGACGCCGGTGAACGACACGCTGCGCCATGCGGCGAACATCTTCGCGCGGGAGGGGCTGCCGCCAGGGGCGATGGCGGTCGAGGACCTGACGGGCCTCGCCGATGAGGCGGCCGCCAGGGGGTAGGGGGCCGGCGCCGGTGCGGTGGTGGCCGCTGCGCGGGGCCGGTCCCCGAGCCGCCCTTCCTCCGTTCACCGGGGCCGCGCCACGGACCCCGGACGTGCCCTCACACGCCGGGCGGCCTGAAAGTCGGCGAGGCGGTCAGGCCGAGAGGGCAGGGAGCCGGGACGGGGTCAGGGCCGCCGCGTCGAAACGGCGGAGCAGGAGGCGGGCCAGTTCAGGGGCCGGGCCGAGGACGGGGGCCACGAGGTCCGCGCCCGCGGCGGCCGCGCCCGCCGCGATGCGGTCCGGGAGGCGTCCGGGGGCGATGACGTACGGGGCGACGGCCACCCGGCGGACGCCCTCGGCGCGAAGGGTCCGTACGGCGTCCTCCGTACGGGGCAGGGAAGCGGAGGCGAACGCAGGCCGCACGGCGCACCAACCGGTGTGCCGCCACTCCCGCGCGATTTCAGCGATCACTGCGATCGCCTCCGGGTCTGAGGAACCGGCGGACGCGAGCACCACGCCGGTGGTGGCGCGGTCCGCCGGGGCGAGGCCCGCTTCCGCGAGACGCCGCTCCAGGGCGCGGAGCAGCAGCGGCGACGGGCCGAGGACGTCCGCGACCCGGACCGACAGGCCCGGCAGACGGGTGGCGGCCTCCGCCAGCACCGCCGGGATGTCCGTCTTCGCGTGGAACGCCCGGGTCAGCAGCAGCGGAAGGGCCACGACCTCCCGTACCCCCGACAGGTGGAGTCGGGACAGCACCTGCGGCACCGTCGGGGCGTTGAAGTCCAAGAACGCCGTCTCCACGCGCAGCCCGGGCCGCTGCGCCCGCGCACGCCGGGTGAGGGCGTGCACGGTCGCGGCGTGCCGCGGATCGCGGCTGCCGTGGGCGATGACCAACAGGACGGGGGAGCGGAACACGGTACTCAGCTCAGCTCTTGACCAGCAGGCCGCGGCTGCGCAGCACCCACCGCTCGATCGGGCTGAAGATCAGCAGGTCGATGGCGATGCCGACGATGAGGATCAGGATGATCGCGAGGAACACGCCCGGCATGTCGATGTTGTTCCGGCCGTTCTCCAGCAACTGGCCGAGCCCCAGCCCGAGGTCGGGGGAGGAGGCGATGATCTCGGCGGCCATCAGCGAGCGCCAGGAGAAGGCCCAGCCCTGCTTGAGACCGGCGAGGTAGCCGGGCAGCGCCGCCGGCATGACCACGTGCCAGGTGCCCCTGAGCCCCGTGGCGCCCAGCGTGCGGCCCGCCCGCAGGAACAGCGGCGGGACCTGGTCGACACCCGACACCAGGCCGTTGGCGATGGACGGCACCGCACCGAGCAGGATGACGGCGTACATCATCGAGTCGTTCAGGCCGAGCCAGATCACCGCCGGCGGCACCCACGCCACCGAGGGCAGCGACTGGAGCCCCGACAGGATCGGGCCGATGGCGGCGCGGACGAACTTCACCCGCGAGACCAGCAGGCCGAGCGGGGTGCCGATGGCCAGGGCCAGCAGGAAGCCGAGCAGGCCGCGCGAGACGCTGGTCCACACGACGTCCAGCAGGGTGCCCTTGACCCACATGTCGGCCAGACCGTCCCACACCGCGGACGGCGACGGCAGCTTGGTCGAGTCGGCGACGTGTGCCGAGACGAGAACCTGCCAGACGACGAGGACCAGGCCGACGGCCACGGCCGGCGGCAGGATCTTCTTGAGGAGGACCTCACGGACCGGGGTGCGGTGGGTCTGGACCGCGTCGAGCGCGTCCAGACCGGCCTCCAGACCCGCCAGGTCGTCCCTCTTGGCCTCGGGGGCGGTGTCAGTGCTGGCCATGGCGGCGGATCTCCCCACGCAGGTGTTCAGTGATCTCCAGGGACAGCTCCGCGACGTCCGCGTCCTCGATGCGGCGCGGCTGCGGGATGCCCACGGTCCATTCCTTGGCGACCCGGCCGGGCCGCGAGGACAGCAGGACCACGCGCTGGGCGAGGCGCACGGCCTCGCGGACGTTGTGCGTGACGAACAGGACGGACAGGCCGGTCTCTTCCCAGATCCGGGTCAGCTCGCCGTGCAGCACGTCGCGGGTGATGGCGTCCAGCGCCGCGAACGGCTCGTCCATCAGCAGGAGTCGGCTGTCCTGGGCCAGGGCGCGGGCCAGGGCCACGCGCTGGCGCATGCCGCCCGACAGTTCGTGGACGCGCTTGCCGTACGCCCCGCCGAGCCGGACCAGCTCCAGCAGCCGCTCCGCCTCCGGCTTGCGGTCGGCCTTGGCGACCCCGCGCAGCCGCAGGGCCAGTTCGATGTTCTTGCCCGCCGTGAGCCAGGGGAACAGCGCGTGCTCCTGGAACATCAGGGCGGGGCGGCCGGTGGTCTCGATGCTGCCCGCGCTGGGCTCGTCGAGACCGGCGACCAGGTTGAGCAGGGTGGACTTGCCACACCCCGACGCCCCCAGGAGGGTGACGAACTCTCCCGGGGCGACATCGAGGCTGATGTCGTCCAGGACGAGCTGCGGTCCGGCCGGTCCGGGGAAGGACTTCGAGACGTGTTCGATGCGCGCGGCGTGCGTCCGCTCCGCTACCGCGCCCTCGGCAGCCTTGGCAAGTGTGGTGGCCATGGTCGTCACCTCCTGGGGGATTCGGGTTACGGGCTTACTTGACGCCGAGGCCGGCGTCGGAGACCTCGGGCTTGCCGGCGGCCTTGAGCACCTTG
>NZ_BMVP01000020.1 GCF_014650775.1 Streptomyces cirratus
CACCCCACCCATGCCCAGCCAACGCGCCAACTACCCCACCGGTTACGGGACAACCTCTAGGGACACAGTTCCAGGGTGACGTGCGGGGACAGCGCGCGCAGGAAGTCGGGGGCGTCGAACATCTGGCCCGCGGAAGCGACGCCGACCGCGTGGGTGCGACCGTCGAGGACGCGGGCGAGGGCTTCCACGACGAGGGGCGCGGTAACGGCGTAGATGTCCTGCCCGCGTGCGACGGCGCGCCGTACTGTCTCGCCCGATCGCACGACGGCGTCGATGAGGAAGGTCTGGTCGGACCGGCCGCTCCCGTCGGCCGCGGCCGGCGCGGGCGTGTCGGGCGATGCGACGTCGCGGGCCGCCTCGGCCGTCATGTACGTGGTCACGTCCGGGATGGACAGATGGCTGGGAATGGTCACCACGTCAGCCATGGTGAACTCCCCGATCACCGGACGCGACCCCATCGGCTCGGGGAAGGACCACTCCAGCATGGGCGGGGCATCGGTGCGGCGTTCCCACTGGCCGCCGGTGTACCGGAGGCGGTGGTCGCCGCGCCGCTCCCGGGAGACCGCGCCGGACAGGCGGGTGCCGGCGGTGGGGTGCCAGTGGCTCAGTCCGTAGGCGACGTCCGCCGAGTCGGCCTCGGTCCAGTCGCCCATCGCCGCTGTTGCCAGCAGGTCGCCCAGACCGCCGAAGAAGGCCATCGCCGGGACGATCAGCGCTCCCGCTTCGCGTGCCCGGTCGGCGAAGTGAGCGAAGGTGTCGAGGTTGGCCTCGATCTCGGCCGCGACGTCCAGGTACGGAATCCGGGCCCTCAAGGCGGCCTCGATGACGGGGGCCGTCGTGAACGCGAACGGCCCGGCGCAGTTGATCACGGCAGACGTACCGGCCAGGGCGCGGTCCAGTGCGCCCGGGTCGTCGGCCGACGCCACACGGGCCTCCAGGCCGGCCTCATGCGCCAGCGCCTTCAGCTTGTCCGCGTCACGGCCGCTCAGCACGGGGGTGTACCCGCGCTTGAGCAGTTCCGCCACGACGAACCGTCCGGTGTGCCCGTACGCGCCGAAAACCGCCACCTGCCGGTCAGACCCCATGAGTTGCTCCCCCGTACTCGGCTGATCTGCGGTTGCTCCGCTGTGATCCGTTGTGGACATCCTGTCGACCAACAGCACCACCCACGAGCGTCTGAAACGACATGCGTCATACACTTTCGGACATGCATACCGTCGCGCTGGCCGTCACCGACGGCATGCTGCATTTCGAACTCGCCTTGGCCATTGAGGTGTTCGGCTCGGACCTGACCCACATCGTGGACCCCTGGTACGACTTCTCCCTCTGCGGACCGGGCTCCGTGCGGATCGACCGCTACCGATTGGAAATGGACCACGGACTCGACCACCTTCCGCATGCCGACACCGTGATCGTTCCCGGCTGGGCCGACACGGACGTTGACCCGCCCGTGGAACTCATCGACGCGGTGCGCGCGGCCCACGCGGCGGGCGCACGCGTGGTCTCGCTGTGCACGGGGGCATTCGTCCTGGCCGCCGCCGGCCTGCTGAACGGCAAACGCGCCACCACGCACTGGGCGCACGCCGGGGAACTCGCCCGCCGCCACCCCGACGTCACGGTGGATCCGGACGTCCTCTACGTCGACAACGGCGACGTGCTCACCTCCGCCGGCAAGGCCGCCGCCATGGACCTGTGCCTGCACCTCGTCCGCCTCGACCACGGCTCGGCGAACGCCAACAAGATCGCCCGTCGGTTGGTCGTTCCACCACACCGCGACGGCGGGCAGGCCCAGTTCATCTCCACCCCGGTTCCCGACCCCGGCAACCATCCCCTCGCCGAGCTCTTCCCCTGGGCCCTCCAACGCCTGGGCGAGCCGCTCACCGTGGAAGACCTGGCCCGGCAGGCGCGGATGAGCTCGCGTCACCTGAGCCGCCACTTCAAATCACTCACCGGCACCACCCCGCTGCAGTGGCTCCACACCCAACGCATCCGCCACGCCCAGGAACTCCTCGAGACCACCGACGACACCATCGACACCATCGCCACGGCCACCGGCATGGGCACTTCCACCACCCTGCGCCGACACTTCCACCGGACGGTAGGCGTCCCCCCGGACACCTACCGCCGCACCTTCCGGTCCCACACCTGTGCCACGTACCGAGCAACTTGACCCACTCAGTAGTTAGCTGCCATATTACATTTCATGAATGACGAGGACGCGAGGGCTGGTGCTACACCCACGCTCGATCAGGCACGGAAGCAGATCGCGCGGTACGGGCTTGACGCCGACCCGCAGGCGGTACTCGTCGCCGTGCGCCTGATGGCGGCCGGGGCGCGCCTGGACCGGGCTTCGGAAGTGCACTTCTCGCGGTCGGGGCTGTCGACCGGACGCTACCGCCTGCTGGTGGACCTGGAGGACAGCGACGGCGAGAAGTCGCCGTCACACCTGGCGAGGAGCCTCGGCGTCTCGCGCGCTACGGTGACCGGCCTTGTCATCGGACTGGAGCGCGAGGGCCTGGTTGCTCGCCGCGCCTCCACGGAGGACGGGCGGGGCGCGGTGGTGGTACTCACTGCGCGCGGCGCCCAGCGGCTGCGCGACATGGCCGCGGACCACTTCGCCCGGCTCGAGGCACTGGTCGACGGATTGAGCGTCGAGGAGCGAGGGCTGTTCCTGGACCTCCTGGAGCGGATCACCCAGCGGATTGGCGCGCTGACCGCCGACTAGCACCCCCATGTTCCGCGAGAAGCAGGCGACTTGGTCGAGCAGTGCTCCAGCCATACCCTAATAGTTAGTTCCCTAATAATTAGCTCCCTAATTATCGTCAAGGAGACTCGTGAGCCCTCCCCATGGAATCTCTGCACCCGGTTCCGCCACGCGCCCCTTCGTCCTTCGGAACGAAGTCGCGGCCGCCTACCTCGCCCCCGCTCTCACCGCCGGGCTCGGCGGAGTACTGACCGGGCAGCCCGAACTCACCATGGCCGCCATCACCTCCATCGGCGCCACATCCGCCCTCGTGGCATGCGTCGTCGGCGCGTGGCTGCACCGACGTGGCCGACCGCGCCGCTGGACGACCTCGGCGTCGCGACCGGCGCTCGCCCTCGGACTCGCCGTCGCGGCGGCCGCAGTCGCCGGCCTGCTGGGGTGGTTCGCATCCGAGTGGCTGCCGTCGCACACGCCGGTGCCCGACGCCGGATGGCTGGAACGCTTGCGGATCGACCTGCCGCTCTCGGCCGCACTGGCCGCCGCCATCGTTACCTGCCGGTGGCACGGTGCTATCTCCCGGCGGCAGACGTGACCCGACCCTCCCCGCCCCTGCGCCAGACCTCCCGACCTTGAAAGGCTCACTGTGATCACCATCATGGGCGCAACCGGCGCCACCGGCGGCGCGCTGCTCCACCGGCTGACCGGACTCGACGTCCCCTGCCGGGCCATCAGCCGTACTCCCGGCACACTGCGCGCCGCCACTGACGCAAGGGCCCCGGTCGAGATCGTCGGCGCGGACGCCGCAGATCCCCGCACACTCCGCGACGCCCTCAAGGGATCCACACAGCTGTTCCTCGCCATGGCCAACAGCCCGCGTCAAGCCGAGCTGGAGATGAACGCCATAGACGCCGCGGCCCTGTGCGGGGTCGAGCACGTAGTCAAACTCTCCGCTCCGGCAGCCGAGCCCGCCTCACCAGTGGCCATCTCGCGCGGGCACTGGCAGGTGGAGGAACACCTGGCGGCAACAGGCATGACGGCTACGTTGCTCCGACCGTACGCCTTCATGCAAAAGCTGCTCCTGAACGCCCCTTCAGTTGCCCAGGGCGTACTCATTGGGGCGATGCGCGACGCGCCCTGCAACTACATCGACGTCCGGGACATTGCCGACGTGGCCGCCGAGACCCTTCTCGACCCCGGCCTCGCCGGTGCCACGTACACCCTGACCGGCCCGCAGGCATTCAGCCACTCCGCGCTCGCCCGTCTACTCGGCGAGCTGACCGGCCGCCCCGTCCGTCACATCGACCTGCCACCAAACGATTTCCACAGCCATCTGTTGTCGACCGCGCACATGCCGCCCTGGCTCGCGAGCCACGTCGTAGAGATCCAGCAACTGGCCGTTTCACGACCGGAATTCCCCAACGACACCACCGAGACCGTCCTCGGCCGCCCCGCCAGGACGCTCCCCGACTTCATCCGCGAGCACCTGCGCGTGTTCACCGCCACCACCTGACCGACCGTGCAACGGCCCGGCCCCCGGGCCCCCTGCCTTCTCGTGGAGGCGTTCCGGTCGGCCTTCCCGTGGGCACGCACCAGCGCGACGTCGGTTTCCTGCCAGCGAATACACGTGCACCGATCCAGCATGGGCACATGACCAAATACACCGTGTTGCCCGTGGACACAGCCGTACTCAAGGAACTCCGGGTTGCCGACGACGCGGGCCGTCCCTGCGCCCCGTACGACGCGACCCACGTCGACGTGGACTCCCCCCTGCGCTGCTGCCTGCGCCCCATCACGCTCGGCGAACGGATTGCCCTCGTTTCGTACGCCCCGTTGCGCCGTTGGGCCGCCGCGAGGGGGGCGGATCCAGGCGCCTACGACGAACAGGGCCCCGTCTTCATCCACGCCGATGAATGCGGCGGGTTCACCCCCGGCGAGTCCTACCCCTTCGCTCGGCCGGGCGCTCTGCGTACCGTGCGTCGCTATGACGCCCGGGGCCACATCGCGGGTGGTCGCCTTCTGGAGATTCCGGCCGACGCCGGCGCCGGCTTCGACGCGGCCTTCGACGATGCGTTCAACGATCCGAACGTGGTGCTCGTGCACGTCAGGGCACTTGAATACGGATGCTTCCACTTCGAGGTACGACGGCCCTCCGCCGCGGAGTGATGGCCCGCCGTGCCCGTGCCACCTGAATGAACGAATCGCGGAGAGGAGAACGACCGGCCCCCCTGCGCTGGTTCGGCGGATACGCCTCGCCGCCCCAAGCGCGGCCTCCGCCCTTGGGGCGATGCCCAGGAGGCGACTCGTGTGCCTTTTCACGATGCCGACGCCCGGTGGCGAGCGGATCACACGGACCCGCACCGCGTCGCGGTGGGGCGGTTCGGCGTGCCGCAGGCACCGGTCCCCGACCTCAGGATGACGCGCGGCGCGACCGCACAACGAGGCGCGAGGCGGGTGAACCGGCGTTGCGCACAACGCGAGAATGGTGACGAAGGACGACGACCCTCCGGATCAACCGGACCCCCGAGCAGTTGGCCAGGGAACTGAGGGGCGTAGAGCAAGTGGACTGGCCGGCCGTCTGGTCGGGCCCGCCGCCCCCGGCCGGCCGCTGGACGACTGGTGCGCGCGTTTCGGGTGAGGGCCCACGTCTGCGGAGCGGGTGCTGACCGCCTGGAGAACACGGATCCCTACGGCATGGCGGTATGGCGTGAGGACGGGCCAGAGGGTCACACCACCGTCTTCTCCGTCAACCCGGGATCCGTCCGGACACCCGGATGCCCTTCGCCGCACGATGATCAAAGTGACGTGCCACCGGCCGGAGGACGTGTGATCCAGGCACACGTGCCCGACCCCGTTCTCGAGGAGCCCCCGCCTGGCAGCAGTTCGTCAGCCCGGTGGCCGGTCCTGGGCCGTGCCCGCGGCCGGCCCCACCGTGGCGGTGCCGGATACCTCGGCTGGCCGCTGCCGCCGACCTCCGCTGGGGCCGAAAGAAGACTCCGGCGTACCGTCCAATCCTCGCCCGCGCCTATCCCCCTGGTGAGCCAACGCCCAGCGCAGCGTCGAGCATCCGGCGAGCGACTGCCGTCAGTTCCGCCGGGTCGGGCGCGGGCCGGGTGCGGGCCATCGCACCCACGAGGCGGTCGAAGAGCACCCCTTCGGTCCAGGCGACCAGCACATCGGCGGCCTCCGCCGGCCGGGCGGCTCCCAGTGCCGCGAGAGCGGCGGCTGCACGGGCGCGGGCCGCCAGGCCCGCCTGATGGAGAGCCGTCCCCAGTTCCGGCGTGCGGGCAGCCTCAAGGCTGAGCTCGTATCGGGCCAGCTGCCGGTCACGGCCGGTGGTCAACCAGCGGTGCAGCAGCGCCCCGATCGCGGCGGCGGCTTCCTCCCGCGCAACCGACTGCCCCGCGTCGGACGGTACCGGCTGCCCCGAGTCGAAGTCGTCCAGGTCCAGTTCCGCAATGCGCGCATAACAGGCGCCGATCAGCGCCGTACGCGTACGGAAGTAGTACGAGGTACTGCCCGCGGGCAGCCCCGCTGCGGTGTCAATGGCGCGGTGCGTGAGTCCGCGCAGGCCGGCCGTGGCCACGGTGGCGATCGCTGTGTCCGCGATGAGGGTGCGGCGGTCGGGGCTGGACATGCCCTTACTCTACAGCTGTAGAGTAAGGGCTCTACAACTGTAGAGGGTGCACGAAGGCCCGAACAGAACGGAGAACTGTTCCATGCCGAAACGTCATGCGGTGGTGGCCGGGGCCGGTATCGGAGGACTCACGGCCGCTATCGCACTCCACCGCCGGGGCTGGCGCGTCACCGTCTGCGAGCGCGCGCCCGAACTCCCCGGTACCGGCGCCGGCATCGGCCTGGCTCCCAACGCGTTGCGCGCACTCGATGCCATCGGTGTGGACGCCGCCCGCGCTGCCGGGAGCGCCGTACCCACGGTGATGGGTGTGCGCCGCTCCGACGGCCGGTGGCTCACCCGGACCCGGACCGCGGACATGGCGGCACGCTACGGCATGCCCCCGATCGCCGTCCCGCGCCCGGCCTTCACCGCGGCCTTGGCCGGCGCCCTCCCGCCGGAGTCCCTTCGCTACGGCACCGCCGTGACCGCCGTCGAGGACGCCGCGGACCGTCCGACCGTACGCACGGCGGTCGGCCCGGACCTTCCCGCCGATCTGGTGGTTGCCGCCGACGGCATCCACAGTCCGCTGCGCCGGGCGCACTTCCCCGCCCACCCCGGCCTGCACTACATCGGCGAGACGGCCTGGCGGACCATCGTGGACGCGCCGGACCTGCGGATACCGGCGATGAGCGAGACCTGGGGGCGGGGCGAGCGCTTCGGCGTGACCCCGCTCTCCGACGGTCGGTTCTACCTCTACGCCACCGCGGTCGTCCCGGCCGGCACCCGGTCGTCCGACCCCCGCGCCGAACTGCGACACCGCTTCGGCTCATGGCACCACCCGATTCCGGCCCTGCTGGACCGCGTCGGGCGCCTCGACCCGGGCCAGGTCCTCCAGAACGACCTCTACGACCTGGCCTCCCCACTGCCCAGCCTGCACCACGGCCGTATCGCCTGGATCGGCGACGCCGCGCACGCCATGGCCCCGAACCTCGGCCAAGGCGGCTGCCAGGCCATCGAGGACGCGGTGATCCTCGCCCGGTTGCTCCCCGCCGGAAACAGCCGGGACGGCGGGAACAGTGGGGACAGTGGGGACAGTGGGGACAGCACCGACTCCGTCCCGGCCGCCCTGGCCGCCTACACCGCCGCACGCCGCGACCGCACCGACGCCGTGCGCATCCGTGCCCGCCGGGTCGGCCGCCTGGGCGCCCTGCGCAACCCGTTCGCGGTGGCCGCCCGTGACCTCGCGCTCCGCACCACCCCCGCCCGCCTGGCCCTGCGCGGCATGGACGACCTCTTCAACGGCTTCCGCCTCCCCGGGTAGCAGCAGCGCTGCCCGCCCACCGACCGGCCGCGTGCGGGAGGCCAAGCCTGGGCAGGAGGTCAGGCCTGGGCACTGCCCGCAGGTGGCGCCGTGGCGCGCCGGACGGGAAAGATGGTCGGGCTGGGGTCCATGGTGAGGAAGTCGAGGATGAGCCGGTTGACTGCTTCCGGTTTCTCCACCGGAAGGGCGTGCGAGGCCCCCGGGACGACGGCCAGTTGGGAGTTCGGGACTGCGCGGTAGAGCGCGATCGTGTGCTCAAGCGTCACCAGGTCGTCGTCGCCGACGACGACCAGGGTGGGCGCGCTGATACGAGCGAGGTCCTCGGTGGGGATGTCGGGCTGGGTGCGGATCATCTCGATCACCTTGTCCACCACGACCGGCCAATGGGCGGCCCCGTCGGGTGAGGTGCCCTCGTACAGCTCGCGGAACAGCGCCATGTCGGGAGCGTCGGCCGACATGTGGTCCAGCGAGCTCGGTTCCGCGATGCTCTGTGGGCCGGGGAGGAAGTTGGCGCCGATGACCACGACCTTCCGGACCAGGTCGGGACGGGCGATGGCGACGAGCAGGGCGACGATTCCGCCGTCGCTCCACCCCACGAGATGGGCGGAGCCGCCGACGGTCGTTTCGAGGAAGGAGACGGTGTCATCGGCCATGTCCTGATATGAGAGCGGCCCCTCGACGTCGGGCGTGTGCCCGTGTCCACGGCGCTCCGGCAGGAACACGCGGTACGTCGCCGCCAGATCGGCCCGCTGACCGCCCCAGGTCTCGTTCGTACACAGGCCGCCGTGGAGCAGGATCAGGGGTTCGCCGTCGCCTTCCACCTCGTACCACGTCTGCACGCCTGGTAGCGAGACGTATGCACCCATGACACCGGCCTCCCTCGTGCCGCCGTTCCTCTTCGGTCGCCGCCTCCGGGTTCAGTCTCCCCTTCCGAGCGAAGGGCCGGCAACGCGACGACGGGACTTCGCGCCGGGTCGGCGGCACGGCGTCGGCAGCAGCCGCTGCTCTTCGACCGGATCGCCGGCGACGAGTCGGTCCGGCTGTCGCACCGGGGGATGACCGGCCTCGGAGTCGACGGGGCCTTCCGTGTCGGGGACGGGGATGCGGCCCGGTCCACCGGAACCGACCGGCGCCCCGGTCCGGGAAACGGAAGCCGGGACGAGGGGCGGCAGAGCCGCGCTGGAGCGGCTGCTCGGGTGGGCGGTTCCTGGGTAGGGCTCCGGGATGAGCTCTGCAAACCCCGGCAAGGGGTACTCCCGCGACAGCAATTACATAACCACCCGGATCACCGCCGACGGACAGGACGGTTTCCCGGTGGAGCCCGGCCGCTACCGTCTCGTGGTGAGCCTGGCCTGCCCCTGGGCCCACCGCGCGGTGATCGTACGGCGGCTCCTCGGACTGGAGGAGGCCCTGCCCATGGCCGTCGCCGGACCGACGCACGACAAGCGCAGCTGGACCTTCGACCTCGACCCCGGCGGCCGCGACCCGGTCCTCGGCATCGAGCGGCTCCAGGAGGCCTACTTCGCCCGCGACCCCGGCTACGACCGGGGCATCACCGTACCCGCGATCGTGGACGTGCCGACCGGCGAGGTCGTGACCAACGACTACGCGCAGATGACGCTCGACATGTCCCTGGAGTGGACCGCCCACCACCGGGCCGGGGCGCCCGCGCTCTACCCGCCCGACCTGCGAGCGGAGATCGACGCAGTGAACGAGGAGGTCTATACCGACGTCAACAACGGCGTCTACCGCACAGGTTTCGCCGGTTCCCAGGAGGCGTACGACGAAGCGTACGAGCGCCTCTTCACCCGCCTCGACCTGCTCTCCGAGCGGCTGGAGCGTTCCCGCTACCTCGTCGGCGACACCATCACCGAAGCGGACATACGACTGTTCACGACGCTCGTCCGCTTCGACGCCGTCTACCACGGCCACTTCAAGTGCAACCGGCAGAAGCTGTCGGAGATGCCGGTGCTCTGGGCGTACATGAGGGACCTGTTCCAGACGCCCGGCTTCGGCGACACGGTCGACTTCGACCACATCAAGAAGCACTTCTACCTCGTCCACAGCCACATCAACCCCTCCGGGATCGTCCCCCTCGGCCCCGACCCCTCGGGCTGGCTCGAACCACACGACCGGGCAGCCATGGGCGGTCGCCCCTTCGGGGACGGCACCCCGCCCGGGCCGCCCTCCGCAGCGGAGACCGTCCCGGCCCGGCCTGCTCCGGCGCAGGCCGCTTCACACTCCTGAGAACGGCCCGGCGGCGGGAGGCACGCGCGGATGGTGCCGGCGGTCGGCGGAGAGGGCCACGGGGTGCAAGGCGTCGCGACTCCCGCGCCCAGGCACCTGTTCACGGGCCGCCCGCCTGACCGCCCGCGACGACCCGCCAGAACCCGTCGGCCGACGCGCGGCGGGGCTGCCCCCGCCCCCGTCGAGGGAGCTGCCGGACCGTTCCCGTCCGGCCCGTCGCGCCTCTGTCCCGGCACCGCGAGCGGCGGCACGCCGCGAAACGCTTCGTCCCGGGCACCGTCCACGTCATCATGGGCGGTGCCCGGGTCGTGCCATCGGGGGACCACGGCCGGGCGGGAGAAGTCCGGGGGGAACCGTGTCCGCGTCCGCGCGCTCGCACGCACCGCACCAGCCGGCAGTGACCGGCACCGCAAGGGCATCCGCGGCCACGACCGCGGGGGCGGCCGCCGCCGGAAGCGGGTCCGGTGCCGGAGCGGGAACCGGGCCCGGCACCGGCACCGGCTCCGCCGTGGGCTCTTCGGGGCCGGTCCGGGGGCGCGGCGTGCTCGAAGGGGCCTTCGCCCTGCTGGAGGCCCTAAGCCGGCGGGAGGACGGAGCGGGGGTGACCGAACTGGCTCTCGCCTGCGGGGTGCCCAAAGCCTCCGTGCACCGCCTCCTCGACCAGCTGATTTCCCTGGGCGCCGTCGAACGGCACGGCGCCCGTTATCGGTTGGGGGCCCGGCTGTACCGGATCGGGCAGGCCTGGCAGCCCCACCCGGGGCTGCGGGAGGCCGCCCGGCTTCCGTTGCACCGGCTGCGGGCGGCGACGGGGGCGAGCGTCGTGCTGACCGTGCTGCACGAGGACCGCGCGCTGACGGTGAGTTCGGTGCCGGGGGTGCTGGAGCCGGTGCTCCCGGTGCGCAACGGCAGCGGTTTTCCGCTGGACACGGCGGCGGGGCGCGCCCTGCGCGGTCCCTCCCGGCCGGGCCCTGTTCTCGACCGGGAGGAGGTCCGGGCCGGGGTGTGCTGCGCCGCGCTTCCCGTGCGGGCCGCCGACGGCTCGGTGGTGGCGGCGCTCGCCGCGTTGGTCCCCGCGCCCGGCCCGGCCGGATCCGCCCCGGCGGGACAGCCTCTGGACCGCCTCGCGCAGGGCGTGGCCCAAGCCGGCGCCGCCATCACCCGGCGCCTCGCCCGCACTCCGCACCGCCCCTCCGCTCTCTCGCGGGGCCTGCTGCGCTGACGCCGCTGTCCTTGCCGGCGCCTCCCCTTCGCACCGCGGGTTCGCGCGCGTTCCACTCAGCGGAACGCGCGTAGATCCGGGGCCGTTCGATCACGCACAGTGGGGACGTGCCGGGGGGACGGCACACCGGGGTCACCGCAGAAGGTGACACGACACACGGGGGTAAACCATGAGCCGCAACACCGTACGCTTCGCAGCCGCCGGCCTGCTCGCGCTCGGCAGCCTCGCCGGCTTCGCCGGGACCGCGCAGGCCGAGCCGGTCGACTACGTCCGGATCGAGTTGCTGGAGCTGACCTGCCACCAGCAGAGCGAGGGTGACCACGACGAGGCGTACATCAAGATCACCGATGCGAACGGCAACCAGGTCAAGGTCTGGCCGGGGAGCGCCAAGTACCAGACGATGGGCACCGATTACCTGCGCTCGTTGAGCGACGCGAACGGCAACGCGGCACTGGTCCTGGGCAAGCAGCAGGCACGCACGCTCACGTTGTGGGACTACGACTCGACCAGCTCGGACGACAAGCTGGGTGCGACCCTGGTCACCGGCAGCGAGGCGAACGGCGAGGTGCAATACCGGTCGTTGGAGGGTTCCGGCGGCGTGTACACGATCGCCTACCGGGTGATCGACATCTGACCCGGCCCGCCGACGGCGGCGGGGCACACCACGTCAGCGGTAGTCGCCGGGGTGGCCCCGCATCCAGGTGTTGGTCTTGTCGCGGTTGGCGATCAGCTCGGTCGCCTTCACGGCGCGGTCCATGCGGTGGAGTTCGTCATGGACCCGCCCCGGGAAGTAGGCGCAGTCGCCCGGGGTGCACGCTTCGCCCAGGGTCGCCTGGAGCCCGGCGAACGCCTCGCGCACCTTCCCGGGCCCCGGGGTCCCGCGGCCCTCGGACGGCGCAGGGCCGCCGCTGACGCAGGGCCCGCTAAAGCCTCCGAGGGCGGTGCGGCCGTTCCGGCCCCGGCCATGGCTGCGCCGGAAGTGCCGGCGGGCTTGTCGTCCTTCGCGACCGTCGCCGGCGACCGAGGCCGCGACCTCGGCACGGCGCAGCGATGGGCGGAGCATGGTCCCCCTGATCACTCCGGCGCGCACGGTACTGCTCGACGAGGCGCGAGCCCTGCCCGACCACGCCGACCGCGTGTCTGACCGACCCGACGTGCGGACTGCGCGCCGGGCTGTTCGACGTCGCCCTCACCCGGGCGCCGTTCGGCCCGAGCGCCCTGACGGTGCATGCGCTGTGGAACGGCACGGTCGGCCTGGCCCCGCTCGGACACGACCTGCCCGGCGGAGTTCGCCGTGGTACCGCTGATCGCCGCAGACCCCACCGCCGACCAGCAGACGCGGAAGCACAGGGGAACGCGGAGTAGCGCGGGATCACGGAGTGCCTCCACATCCTCCCCGGCTCGCCGCTCGCCTGGCGGGCCGCGCCGCGGGACACGCCCAGTGGGGCGCTCACGCGTACGGGCGACCCGGGATGCGGGACGGGGCCCCGCAGTGAAACGTGGGGGCGTCCCTGGGGCGAGGCGGCTCGAAAGGCGGACCAGGCGTGGTGGCACCCGTTACACGGATTCCGCTGGAGGGCGGCGGCTTCGTCCTGGTCGAGGAGCCGGGCGCCCTGGGCGAGGAGGGGCCGGTGCAGACCGGGCTCATCGGCGGTGCCGTGCGTGGCCTTCCGGTGACACCGGAAGCCGCGTCGGCGCCAGTCACGGCGGTCGCGCCCGCCGCTCCGGAACAGCTGTGCAGAGCCGGTCCCGGCCAGATCGCCAAGAGCCAGGGCGGCTGCCACCTGGGGGTGACGGTGGCCTGGGCCGGCCACGATCGCATCGACCGGGGCACAGAGGCGACAGGGAGCTGATCCGGATGGCCGGTTCGAGGCAGGAAGCCGGCGGCGGTGCGGGTTCGGACCTGCCCGCTGCGGTGGCCCAGATCCTCGCCGAGGACGGTGCGGTGGTCGGGGTCGGTTTCCTCGTCGCCGAGACGGTCGTGGTCACGTGTGCGCACGTGGTCGAGGCGGCCGGGAGCGGCCCCGATGGCACGGTTCTGCTGGCCTTTCCCCACCTAGGCAGCGGGGAAAGCATGCGGGGCAACGTCCCGGCCGAGCTGTGGCGCCAGGCCGCACACGAGGACGTGGCGTTCATCCGGCTCGCCCGCACTCCGGCCGGTGCACGGGCGCTGCCGCTCGGCTCCGCGGAGGGGTGCGCGGGGCACAGGGTCCGCTCGTACGGGTTCCCCACGCAGGCCCCGTCGGAAGGACACTTCGGCTTCGGCGTGGCCGGCGATCTGCTGCCGGCCACGGGAAGCCGCAGCGCCCTCCTGCAGCTGACCGCTGCCAACGACCTGACCACCGGCTTCAGCGGCGGCCCCGTGCTCGACGAGATGACCGGCCTGGTCGTCGGCATGCTGAGCGCGATCACCGCGCCCGACCCGCTCGCCCGGGGCCAGAACATCGCGTACGCCACCCCGACGCAGGTCCTGCGGGAGGTGTTGCCGGAGCTGGCGGAGACGGAGGTGTGCCCGTACAGGGGGCTGGAGCCGTTCACCGAGGAGCACGCACGGTGGTTCCGTGGCCGCGAGAACGCCGTACGGCAGGTCGTGACCCACTTGGCCCGCCAGCAGCGGCTGACGCTGTTGCTGGGGCCCTCGGGATCGGGCAAGTCCTCGCTGATCCGGGCGGGCGTGCTGCGTGCCCTGGCGGACGGGGAAGTGCCCGGCAGTGACCGGTGGCTGACCGTGCTGGCGCGGCCGCGACAGGATCTGGCGGTGGAGATCGAACGTGCGGGACTGCCGGGGGCGGGCACGGAGGGGATCAGTGCGGCGGTCTCCCGACGGCTCGCTGCCGGACCGGGCCCGCAGCGCCTCCTGCTGGTCATCGACCAGTTCGAGGAGCTGTTCACCCATACGCTGGACGGCCACGGGCCGGTTGACGGCGGGTCGGGGGGTGCCGGCCGGCCTGGATCCGGCGGCGGACGCAGCGACCCCTCGGCCCTCGCCGACCAGATCGTCGAAGCGGTCGACGCGCACACCGCCCTCAGCGTGATCCTGGTCATGCGCGACGACTTCTATCCCCAGCTGGCCGCTCTCGCGCCCGGTCTGCTGGAAGCGGCGACGCCAGGGCTGCTCAACGTTCCGGGCACGCTGAGCAACCGGGACCTCGACGACATCATCACGCTCCCCGCCCGGGACGTGGGTTTGCGCTTCCAGCTCGGGCTGCCGGAGCAGATCGTCTCCGATGTCCTCGCCGCCACTCCCGAGGAGGCGCACACCCGGCAGGCGCCCGCGACCGTACTGCCCCTGCTGGAGCTGACCCTCCACCAACTGTGGCTCAGGCGGTCGGACGGATTCCTCACCCATGAGGCCTACCGGCAGATCGGAGCGGTCAGCGGCAGCCTGACGACGTGGTGCGACAGCGCCCTTGACGAGCTCTCGCCCGGGCAACGGCGCAGCGCCCGCCGCATCCTGACCTCGCTGGTGCACCCCGCCGATACCGCCCGGCGCATCCCGGCCGTCCGCGCCCAGGTCCCCGTGCGCGAACTGCGCGAGCTGGCGGTGGAGCCGGGCGAGACCCCCGACGGTGACGTCGACACCGTCATCGCCGTGCTCACGCGCCACCGGATCATCACCACCCAGACGCTGCGCGGCCCCCGGGACGCCGAGGGGCTTCCGGGTGAGCCGGTCGCCGAGCTGATCCATGACGCGCTCATCCGCGACTGGGGCACGCTGCGCGCGTGGGCGGCGCAGGACCGCCGTTTCCATGAATGGCTCGACAGCACGAGGGAACGGCGGGCCCGCTGGGCGGAGAAGGGCGACCAAGGGGACCTGCTCGGGGGTACCGCACTCGCCGAAGGTCTCGAATGGTCGGAGAAACGCCGTCTCCCGGGCGACATCGCGGCCTTCCTCACCGCCAGCCGGGACCGTCAGCGGGCCGTCGTCCGACGCAGCAGACGGCTCAATACGGTCCTCGCCGCCCTGCTCGTCCTCGCTCTCGTCGCGGCGGGCGGCGCCTTGTTGCAGTGGCGGTCGGCGGTCACCGAGCGCCAGGCAGCCCAGTCCCGTCAGCTCGCCGCCGAGGCGGGCACCCTCATCACCTCGAACCCCGAACTGGCCTCGCTGCTGGCCGTCCAGGCGTACCGCACCAGCCACACGTCCGAAGCGCGGGAAAGCCTGAACAACGCTGCCACGCTCCCCCAGCACCGGCGCTTGTCCGGCCATTCCGGCGAAGTGCACGCGGTGGCGTTCAGCCCCGACGGACACACCCTCGCGAGCGGGGGCTCCGACAGCACCGTACGACTGTGGGACACGAAGACCGGGAAGCCCCGCACGACATTGGACCACGGTCCCCTCGCGGTGGCATCGGTGGCGTTCAGCCCCGACGGCAGCATCCTGGCCACGGGTAGCAACGAAGGGCCGGTGCGCCTGTGGAACACGGCCACCCGCAAGTCCATCGCCACGCTGACCGGGCACACCAGTCAGGTGGGTTCATTGGCTTTCAACGCCGACGGGAAGATCCTCGCCACCGGCAGCAACGACAAGACGGTGCGGCTGTGGGACGTGGCCACCCGCAAGACCCGGGACGTCCTGCGCGAGCACGACGACATCGTGCACGCGGTGTCGTTCAGTCCCGACGGACGCACCCTCGCCACGAGCAGCGGCACGACCGTGAGGCTCTGGGGCGTGGACGGCGCAGAAGTCCTCAGGAAGCTGCCCGAGCAGGAAGGCATCGTGGGGCCGGTGCTGTTCAGTCCCGACGGACGCACCCTCGCCACGGAGAACGGCGACGGGTCGGTGGGGCTGTGGGACGCGGAGACCGGGAAGTCCCGCACCACGCTGTACGGAAAGGTCAATTCCATGGCGTTCAGCCCGGACGGGCGCATGCTGGTCATCGGAAGTTCCGACCACAGCGTGCAGGTCTGGGACGTGGCCACCGGGGCGGTCCGCGCGACCCTCCTCGGACACACCAACGAGGTGACGTCAGTGGGGTTCAGTCCCGACGGACGCACCGTCGCCTCCGGCAGCCTGGACTACAGCGTGCGGCTGTGGGACGTGGCCGACCGCACCGTCCTGACGGGTCACACCGGCGCGGTACTGGCCGTGGCGTTCCGGCCCCCCAGCAGCGATCTCGCCACCGGCGATGCCGAGGGGGCGGTCAAGCTGTGGGACGCGGTCGGCGGCAAGCCCCGCGGCACGCTCGACCACCACGGCGCCGTCCTCTCCGCGGCTTTCAGCCCCGACGGCAGCACCCTCGCCACCGGTCGCTGGGACAGCGAGGTGCAGCTGTGGGACGTTGCCGGCCGCAAGGTCCGCAGCACCCTCGACGTGCCCGCGGACAAGGTGGACGCGGTGGCGTTCAGCTCCGACGGGAAGACCCTTGCGACCGGGGATGACAACGGGGTCACAGCGCTGTGGGACGTGGCGACCCGCAAGCCCCACACCGTCATGGGCGAGCACACCGCTTTCGTGAGTTCTCTGGCGTTCAGTCCCGACAAGCGCACCCTGGCCACCGGCAGCGGCGACCGCACCGCGCGGCTGTGGGACCTGGCCACCGGCAGAACCCGCACCGTCCTGTCGGGACACACCGACCGGGTGACGTCCGTGACCTTCAGCCCGGACGGACGCACCGTCGCCACCGGCAGTTACGACCGCACGGTCCGTCTCTGGGACGCGGCGACGGGCAAGACCCGCAGCACGCTGATCGGACACACCAGCGAAGTCAACGCGGTGGCGTTCAGCCCCGACGGCCGCACCATCGCCAGCGGGAGCGCGGACGGCACCGTAAGGCTGTGGGACGCCGCCTCGGCCACGACCCGCACCACACTGCTCGGACACTCCGACTCCGTGTTCTCGTTGGCGTTCAGCCCCGACGGCAGCGTCATCGCCACCGGCAGTGTCGACAAGACCGCTCGGCTGTGGAAAGTCGCCTCACTACCGCCCGCCGCAGCGATCGAGAAGATCTGCCGGTCCGTCGACCGTGACCTCAGGCCGGAAGAGCGGACGGCGTACCTACGGGGCCGATCGGCCGGCCCCGTGTGTCCGTGAGCCGCACGCTGCGGGTCCCCTCTGCTGCCGCGCCCTCCGGCGGGGTGCCCCCGTCGCCGTCACCCGCTCGGTGGGCGGGGCCGGCGCCGGCCTGTGGGGCTGTCACCTCTACGGCGAGGCCGCTGGGACGAGCCGCAGGAAGCGCGCCCGGATCTGTTCCTTGCCATAGGGGCCGCTGTCGTGCTGAGCACGCCGGCTCCCGTAATTCGGCCAGGTTGCGGACACCCATGCCATGGGGAACCGGACAATCGTTTTTGCGGTGAACCGTATCCGCCGCCTGGGCGAGCGTCGGCCAGGTTCTCCGTCCGCCCGCAGCTCGTGGTTGCTAGAACCAGGGCGTGGTCAACGACCTGTCTTTCCATTGCGTCCGGGCCACCCGCAGACATCTACCAGCTCCAGCGTCGCCCGCGAACCGGTCCAACCGCAAATGACGAACGCCCGCTCCCCCGACGGGGCGAGCGGGCGTTCGTGGTGCGCCTAGTGGTAGGTACCGCTGGCTGCTTCGCCGGAAAGCGAGAGGCAATGACCGCAGACCCGCCCCCGAAGTCGGGGTCGCAGCCAGCATCGGAGCCGCGTGTTCCCTGGTGGCGCCGGCATTGGAAGGCTCTGGTGGCCGCCTTCTCGGCCGCTGTGCTCGCGGCCGTCGCTTCGCTCGTAGTCGATGCGGTCAAGTCCGGTCTGGAACGTGCCATCAAGGGAAAGGAGCTTCCCTTCACGCTGGACGTGCAACGGGAATCGGCCGGGGACTGCCCGCTCTTTCTGGTGCAGGGCGACAGAGCGAGGGTCCAGCCCCCACGTGCCGGTGAGAACCTCCAAGCCTGGGCACGCACATACGACGCCACCCCCATGGACCAGGAGGCCGTCACCCTGACCGTGCAGGGCCGCTCGCCGGCGAGCGTCGTTTTGAAGGACGCCCGCCTGAGAATCACCGAACGGTCCTCGCCCGTGAAGGGAACGGTCTTCGCACCCGGCGCGTTCGGCTGCGGAGGCACTCTGGAGGTCAGGACATTCCGCGCCGACCTCGACACGTCGCGCATCACCCCAGTCGAGAACACGCCGAACTTCCCGTACAAGACCTCCGAGAACGATCCCGAGGTCTTCGCGTTCGTCAGCTCCACGAACCATTGTGTGTGTTCCTGGTACCTGGACATCGACTGGGAAAGCGGAACCAACGCGGGCACCGTGACAGTCGACGACCACGGCCGCCCCTTCCGTCTCGTGCCCGCTGCCCCCTCGGCGACGATCTATCGGCTGGGGCAAAACCGCCGCTGGACCACGGGCTCAGACGTGCCGTCGAACTGAACGCCCGAACCTTCCCGCAGCAGCAGCAGCAGCGGAACCATGCCTGAGCAGCGGAAACTCAACGGTGGCGTCCGGAAGGATCGGCGGGCAGCACGATGATGTCGTGGAGGTCCCCCTGCTCAGCGTGCCGGGCACGTTGAGCAGGCCGGGGTGGCGGCCTCCAGCAACGTAGGCGCCAGTGCAGTCAGTTGGGGACGGAAGTCGTCGCGCATGATCAGGATCACGCTGAGCTCTGTGAACGTACCAGCGACCTGGGTGATGTCGTCGATCGCGCCCGAGAACTCCTCCAGCCGGCCGTCGGCCCCCTGCAGCAGCAGCTCCTCGAACTGATCGACGCCGCCCACCTTCCAGAAGCCCAGATGCCCCTCGCGCTGCGCCTGCACCGGAAAGCCGAACGACCGCGCCTCATGGCCGCGGCAGCCCTTCCGCGGAGCCCAGCGGCAGCACCTCACGCTTTCCGGCATACCAAGCACCCGGACGAAGGCGACGTCCTCGTCCTCCGGCGCTAGTCATGGCCGTTGCGCCAGGACACGGTCACCTGTAGATGGCAGGTGGCCCTGCCCTTTGTGATCACCGCGCCGGCCTCGACCGCGAGGTCCACCCCGAACTCGATCGTGATCTCGTCGGGCCGCGCCTTGCGCAACTGGTCGAGGGCGGCCTGCGCTGCCTGGGTGACTGGCTCCAGAGCCTCCTGGAACGTGCCCGGAACCTCACGAATGAGATCCCCGGCCCGCCCGGCCTTCACCGGCCCCTCTAGGCCGGCCGCCCCCTCCACCAGCACGCAGTCCCCGCCCTCCAGCCGGATCTGGGTCAGAGGTGCCACGGTGCCTCCTCCGTTGCTCGCGCGCTCACCAGGGATCGCAGCCAGCATCCGACACGCCCGTCCATGGCGCGCCGCAGAGTGGGCCGTACGAAGGAAGTGTCACAACCACCCGAACCCGCACTCCCGGCCGCGCCGCGCCCAGGGTCACCATCGGGAGCTCCGTTGCCGGTGGCCGCACAGGGAGCGAGGAGACTGGCCGGTCCGGCTCGGGCCTGGGCTGAGACACGTCCGGGGACCGGGGCGACGCTGTCGCCCGATTGGAAAGGCCCGGGTGGAGCCGAGCCTCACGGGCGCTCCTGCGGCGTGCCGCGCAGAGCGCACCCGGCGGGGTACGGCAGGGCTCGGTGCGATGCGGTGGGGGCGATTCGCAGCGTGAGGGCGAACAGCTCGGCTCGGAGCTCTGGCGGACCCTCCGTCGGCTGGCGGCCGTGGCGTGGCGCCTGCGGTGCGGGGCCAGGCCGGCTGGAGGGCGATCAGTCCGGCGGGGAAGCCCGTGGCCGTCTCCGGGCCCGCCGGGTCGGGAGTCATGCCGCCTTCGCCCACCCGCGGGCCCGTGCCTGTCGGCGCAGCTCTGGCCGGCCCGTCCGCGGACAGCCGGGAACGGCCCGGTTCGGGTGCGCGTGCAGCTGGCAAGGCAGGTTGAGCAGGCGGCGTCGGAGTGCCGCCGTACCGCGGCCGGCGGGCTCCGGCCGTGCCATAGCCGCACGGCAGGGCCTGCCGCGCTCGGGGGGCTGGCCCCGCGGGCCCTCGCGCCCCTCCGTCACCCTGTGTCGCCTGGCCGGCGAAGCACCCGCTGCCCCCACCGGGTTCGTGCCGCGTTCAGCCGGGCAGCAGGCTGGTGCCGATCAGGCACCAGCGTGTTCGACGGTGGAGAGCACCCTCACCAGGGCGGGCGTCGCGGGGGCCGATCCGAAGCCGAAACGGACGGGCGGGACGACGGGTGCGAGCGGACCGAGGTCGGTGCCGTCGAAGGACGCGTCGGCGGCGATGATCGGCCACAGGCCGCCGGCCGAGTACCACTGGCGGTACCCGGGGCGCGAGCTGCCCCGGGTCCGTGCGCCGGTTATCAGGCGTGCGGGCACGTCGGCCACGGCCGCCCACAGCGGCCGTCGGGCGAGAGGGCGGGGGACGGCCCGCAGCGCCATGCCGAGGGCTCCCGGACGTCCGACGCGGAAGCGGAGCTCCAGGGGCCCCGCCGCGACGTCCCACACGCTCTCGCGCCGGTGCACACGTACGGGAGCCGTCCGGACCTCGTCGAAGTGGTAGACGCCGGCGACGTACTGCGTGGTGCGGGCGGTGGGCGCCAGCAGCAGGCGCCGGCCGTCGGCGCGCTCCAGCATCACGTCGCTGAACGGCCCGAAAGGCGAACGGGGCCAGTGACCCACGACCACGCGCGTCCCGGATCCCGTCCCGACGGCCGCGATCCAGCCGTCGAATGTCAGCCGTTCCCGTCCCACTCCCCAGGGGTACCCCGTGACGCGGCCGCGCATACCGCGCGCCTGTCACGGTGCGGTCTGCATGCCGGACGACGGTGCCAGGCCGGTCGAAGACGCCGGTCTTCCACTGGCGTAAAGCGGGCCCGCTCACCGAGGCCGGCAAGCTGCTGGTGTGCATGACGATCTACGCATCCGCCATGGCCCAGGAGGCGGCGATCGCCGGTCTGCGAGGGGCGCTGTACTGGCGCAGCGCACACGTCCTGGAGACCGGAGCCGAGCTCGACCGGTTCCGCTCGCTCATGGCCCGGGCTCCCGGCGATTTCCAACTACAGGGCTCGGGTGCCTTCTTCGGCGGGTCCGGCACCGTTCGCGGCATCCTCCAACGAGGTGGTGCGCGCCGTGGTGAAAAAAAGGGGCCCGGCCCGCCCTCCCGAGTGGTCCCGGGAGGGCCGGGCCCGTGTCATGCGCGGCCGATCGCCGCCGTTCTCACCAAGGGCTCCGCACGCTGACGCCGAGGGCCCGGACGTAGTCCTGGGCCTGCGGGTCGAGCCTCAGCAGCAGGTCCTCGCCGACGACTCCTTCGCGCCGCCAGATGGTCCAGAGGGTCTCCAGACTCGCTTCGGCGACCTCCGGCTCCGCGTCGGCCGAGCTCTGCACGAGGGCTTCGACGACCGGCCTGCCCCGCAGTCCCGCGACCGCTCGTGCGATCCGGGCCCGCTGCTCGGCGGGGACGGCCCGGTCGGCGAGCGAGCGCAGCACGTCCGCCGTGTCGCGGGCGTCCTGGCGGGGCAGCACCCACACCGGGTACACGAGCTGCGCGCCGAGCACGATCAGGTACTGCAGTGGCCCGAGCAGGGCCACGGGCAGCATCAGGACCAGGGGCAGCACGATCAGCCAGCCGCCCCGGATCCGCGAGGGACCGCCGGCCGGCGGCTCGAACCGCCGGCCGGCGCTCCGAGGTGGTTTTGTGGTCCTGGAGGACGACGTTCTTGCAGGGATGCCACGTCCACCTCCATAGGGGCGCCGCCGGTCGCGTCCTGGCCCGGAGTCGCCTCACCGGCCGGACGGCACCGGCGCCGCTTGCCGCGTCTACCAGCATCGGGCCGTTGTCAGTGCCTGCTGGCAGGATCGTCGGCATGACACCGTTGCTTCTCACCGACGTCGAACGAGCCGTTCGCAGCAGTTGGAGTGCCGAAACGTGCACGCCTGAGTTCCGATCGCGCTGGACCAAGGACAACCCGGCCCGGGACCAGTGCGGAGTTACCGCCATGGTGCTCAATGACCTGCTGGGCGGCGAGTTGATCCGGGGAGAGGTCCACGTCAACGGAGAGCGTGTGGACTACCACTGGTGGAATCGCCTGGGCATGGGCATAGAGATCGACCTCACCCGCGAGCAGTTCGGGCCAGAGGAGGTCGTCACCGGAGGCGTCGTGATCCCCCGCCCGCCCGTCACTGAATGGCGCAGGCTCCGTCAGGAGTACGAGCTTCTCCGCGACCGCGTCTTGGAGAAGCTCGATCGGCAACAGGCGACGGCCTCTGCGGCCGTGTCCCGTCAGCCGGCTTGAACGTGTTCGGCTCGTGCGCGGATGGCAGGTGAACCGCGTGGGCTGTGGGGGTTTTACCGGGTGGGCCGGAGAGCTGGTCGTTGTGCGGGGGCGCGCCCGGGCCGCTTGGTGCAAGGTCGGCGATCGTTGGGAGCGTCGTCGTGGGGCGGCTGTTTTCGCGGGCGTCCAGTTCCGCGAGGCAAGCCGCCCGCTTCACCGACACCACCAGCGCGCTGCGCAGCTCACCGGGGCGGTCGTGCTGGTGTTCCAGGACGGCGCCCTCGCCGGCCTCATGGGCATCGGCGCCGGGGCCGGGGCGGTCGGCGCGTGCGTGCTCCTGCTCGCCCTGTGCGTGGCCTTCGCCCTGTCGATGGACTACGAGATGTTCCTCCCATGCGTGCCCCCTCAGGTTCCGGCGGCCCGGATCCCGGCCGTGGGCTTCCGCCACCTGGGTGTGCGAAGGGCCCGCAGGGTGTTCCGGTGTGCCCGGTGCGGTGGGTCCCTGTTCCTGGGTGCTTGTGGCCCGATGCACCGTCAGCGACCGTGAGCGAGCATTCGTAGAGGCCTCGGGCACTTCGGCCCGGGAGCGGATCAGGCCCGAGGGCGGCTCTACGAACGGACGCGGCTGATCTGTGCGAGGACTTCCTGAAGTCGGCGGACGGCATCCTCCGCCTGTGTGTACTCCTCAGGGCTCGGCAGGACAGTGCCGAAGGTGCCACCACGGTCGGCAGGCAGGGCACGCCAGCGCAGGACCGGCTCGAGCGCGTTCAGAGCCCCGGAGAGGAACCAGGCCAGGCGGCCGTGCGTACGCGCGAGGGAAATGGCCAGGGCGGCGAGCGTCTCCCGCAGGTGTTCGAGCCGTGCGATCTGCGGCAACGCCTCCTGGACGTCCGGCGGCCCGACGGCGTCACGCAGGCCGGCCTCGGCCTCAAGAGCGAGTGCGCGCTCGGCCGGCGTCACCTGCCACACCCGGTCTTGGATCTGCTGCTCGGCTTCCTCCGCCAGCACGTCGACAATCCTCCGCATGTCCATGCAGATCACTCTAATGAACGCGACCCACCGTCCACCACGACCCTCATTCGACTCCCGACCGGACCGCGCCCGACCCGACGTGACCTGAGCAGGCCTATGGGACGTCGCCGCGCCACACGAACCGGCCGCTGAGGGTATTACCGGCCGTTCGCGGCTTTACGGGCTGCGGGGGTGCCTGCGGGGGTGCCTGCGGTGACGCCCCCGCAGCCGTACCGGCACGCCCGGTGGACTGCCCCGGTACGAACGAGTGGGGGCCTCGGCCGGCTTCCGGTCGAGGCCCCCACAGGTGACGGATCAGGTCAGTGCTTGAAGACGTCCTTCACCTTTTCCTTGGCCTGGCGGGCATCGCCCTTCGCCTGGTCGGCGCGGCCTTCGGCGGTGAGGCGCTCGTTGCCGACGACGCGGCCTACGGCCTCCTTGACCTTGCCCTTGGCCTGCTCACCCTTGGCCTGGCTCTTCTCGTCAGCCGACACAACCATCACTCCCCATATATAGGAAATCGCTTTGCTCACGGACTCATATGGCCCGTCTGCGGGCTGTGAAACGTCGTCACGAAAGAATCTTGTCCGAAAGGCCGGCGCATGGTGGGCACGTACGGCTGCCCGTCCACGCCGATAAGAACCCGTAAAACTGTGCGCATGAGCCGACCGGTTTCGGACAGAAGACGCCCCGGAGGTAATAACTATGGTTCCCCTGCTTCTCGTTCTTCTGCTCGCCCTGATCCTCTTCGGTGCCGGATTCGCGGTGAAGATCCTCTGGTGGGTCGCCATCGCCGTCCTCGTCCTGTGGCTGATCGGGTTCGTCGCCCGCCCGAAGGGGAGCAGCGGCCGCTGGTACCGCTGGTAGACGGGCCGTCTTCGCCGGCGACTGTCGGCGCGCGCCTTCTTGGTGGCCCCGCAGTCCCGTCCACGCCTCCTTCCCGGTAGATCCCGGTTTTGCGGGTAAGGGAGGCCGACGGGGCGGTTTCCGTGACGCAGTCGGGAACAGGTTGCCTCCCCAGGATCGGCAACCGCCCCGCCTGTCGTCGCATCCGAGAAAGCCGATCCTGATTTGTGTGGCATGAATTTTGCGGGGCAACCGGGTTCTTGACGCTGCTGCACCCTCTTGGGCTGTTCACGGCCACTCGGGAAACGGCAGATGCCGAAATCGATGAAGGGACGGGTCATATGACGCAGAACGTGTGGGGCTATCGCGAGACTGCCGGCCACCTGGCAGGCAGCGACCTGACGGGCTACAAGGTCGAGGCCACCGACGGTTCCATCGGCAAGGTCGACAAGCACTCCGAGGACGTCGGCTCCGCGTACATCGTCGTCGACACCGGCCCGTGGATCTTCGGCAAGGAAGTCCTCCTCCCCGCGGGCACCATCAGCCGTGTCGATGCGGACGACCGGACGATCCACGTGGACCGGACCAAGGAGCAGATCAAGAACGCTCCTGAGTTCGACAAGGAAAAGCACCTCGGCAACGAGGACTACCACCGGCAGGTCGGCGGCTACTACGACGGTCCGCACCGCCTCTGACCGGCAGCCCAGAAGCTCACGGGCCGGGCCGGCAACCACACGGTTGCCGGCCCGGCCCGCCCTCGTGGTCGTAGGTGATCAGTGATCGTGTGATGAGCCGGCCGGTCTTGCGGTTGTGCCGGAGCCGCCCTGCGGGTGGTAGAGCTCTTGGGCACGGGCCACGTCGACAGGCATGTCCTGGTGCAGGTGCAGGAAGAAGTCCAGCTGCCACGCTTGCGCACTGCCGGCCTGGCGGTTGGCAGTGGTCACCCAGGGCGGGTAGACGCGGAAGGCTCGTTTCCCACCAGAACCGTTCGCTGATACGACACCGTGCCGGCGAAGCGCGTCCATGGGAAAGACGAACTGGCCGAAGTGGTGACGGTCGCGGGTGCTGATGACAAAGAGGTCGACGGGGTCCGCGGCGTCGAAGGGCTGGATGGGCCCGGCCGGGGACCTCTTCCAGACGGTGACGAACTGGCCGACCTTGGTGGGGGTCGTCTTGGCTGCACGGAACCGGATGGAGAGGCCGTCGAGGGTGAACTCGTGGGCGGCGTAAGCGGCACCTTCGGCTTCGGGCACGGGCTGCGAGCAGGTGAACCCGCAGGGGCCGTAGACGAGTGCCTTCGCCGCAACGAGATCTCCATGGGCCGCGGCGGTGTTCAACCACGGTCTGGCATGGAGATCGGATGAGTATTCGCGGCTCGTCGTCATTCGCCCACCCTGTCACGACATGTGTTCCCGGCTGAAAGCGACGTTCTCGTACGTCCCGAACAGCCGGGCTGGAACAAGCGACTTCGAGCCTCGTTGCCACTGGTCAAGCGCGTGATGCGCGCGATGCGCGTGCCGGCGGCGGACACGGACCGGTCGCCGCCCGCTCCTGGCGGGCGGCCGGGGGCTGCTCCGAGAGGCCGGCGGGGACGCACCGGCTCGGGGGGCCGCCGCGACGGATGGACGCGCCGGATACGAAGACCACGACCGGCCGGATCCATCGCGGTCGCGCGGTTCAGCCGTCCGCCGGGTGGACCACCTCGACCCCCTGGTCCCGCAGCGCCTCGACCGCAGGGGAGTCGGCGGGGGCGTCCGTGACGACGAGGGCGATCTCCTCCATGGAGCAGATGCGGCCGAGCGCGGTGCGGCCGATCTTGTCGGCGGTGGCCACGAGGATCACGCGCTGCGCCGCGGCCACCGCGGCCCGCTTCACCTGTACGTCGTCGAGGTTGTAGGCGGTGGCGCCCTGGACCGGGTCGACGCCGCAGCAGCCCAGGACGAACGTGTCGAAGCACAGGTCCTTGAAGGTGCGCACGGGGGCCTCGCCGTAGAACGACAGCTCCTCGGGCCTCACCTGCCCGCCCGGCATCACCAGGTGGATGCCGGATTGCGCGGAGAGGTCGAAGGCGGCGTGCAGGGAGAGGGGGGCGACGGTGAACTGCCGGCCGGCCATGGCCTTTGCGACGGCCACCGCCGTGGTGCCGGTGTCCAGGGCGACGGTCTCACCGTCGGTGAGTAGATCGACCACGGCGCGGGCCAGCCGCTCCTTGACCTGCGCCCCGGACATGGCCCGTACGGCATAGGGCGGCTCGACGCCACCGGGCAGGCTGCTCACGGCGCCGCCGCGGACCCGGCGCAGGGCCCCGCGGGATTCCAGCACCTCAAGGTCCCTCCGGATGGTCATCTCTGACGCCCCGGTGGCCTGGGCCAGCTCGGCGACCGTCGCGCGGTTCTGCTGCATGAGCAGCCCCACGACGAACTTGTGCCTCTCCATCACGTTCATGTGTCTGCTTCTAGCACAGACTGAGCGCCGGAACACATCCATGTTCAATCCAACCATCCAATCCGTTGAAACAAACATAGAAGATGAGTACTATGAACAATATGGTGTGAGATTCACGCCGCTGTGAACGTGTGAGACGTTCATTCGCCTGTGAACAACGAGGAGTGCGATGCCCGCCGCCAGTGAGGTCGACCCGCCGGAAGCGGCAAGCCCCTTCCTCACCACCGTCGCGATCATCGCCTCGTGCGTGGCGTTCGTGGTGATCGGCGCCCTGCAGGCGCTCTACGGCCCGGCGATCCCCGCCTTGCGGGCGGAGTACGGCCTCAGTCCCGCCGTCGCCGGGCTGAGCCTCAGCGCTCACTTCGTCGGCGCCCTGGCGGGTGTGCTGGTCTACCACCTGCTGCGGGGCCGGCTGAACAACCGCGTGCTCCTCGGCGGCTCGTACGTACTGATGGCCGCCGGTGCAGCCGTCTTCGCCTTCTCCCCCGACTGGGCACTGGCCCTCGCCGGCACGTTCGTCATCGGCCTCGGCTTCGGCGGCATCGACTACGGCCTCAACCGGCTCTTCGCCGTCGGGTTCGGCCGGCGCAGCACCGCCATGCTCAACCTGCTCAACGGCCACTTCGGCGTCGGCGCCATCGCCGGCCCGGCCCTCATCGGCCGGCTCGGCGCGGACCACTACCCGGAGATCTTCCTCGGCATCGGCGTCGTCAGCCTGCTGATCCTCCTGACCCTGGGCGGGGTGGCCCCCCGCGAGCCGCAGTCGGCAACCGCCGAGGGCGCCTCGGCCGGCGGCGCTCGAGTACTCCCGATCATCGCGGCGTTCATCGGCCTCTACGTCCTGCACGTGGCCATCGAGACCGGCGTCGGCGGCTGGGAACCCACGCACCTCGAAGCCGTCGGGTACGGCGCCGCCACCGCCGCCACCGCGACCTCCGCGTACTGGGCGGCCATGACCATCGGCCGGTTCGTGGCCGTTCCCCTCAGCCTCCGCTGGTCCGCGACCTCGATCCTGATCGTCTGCTGCGCGGGCATGGCCGGCTTCCTGCTCCTGGCCACGGTGCCGGTCCTCGCCCCGTACGCCTACTTCGGTGTCGGCCTGATGATCGCTCCGATCTTCCCGACCTGCCTGCCGTGGCTGAACCGCGCCGTCCCCAGCGTGGCCGCGGCCGGCGCCTACGTGATCGCCGCCTCGATGATCGGCGGAGTGGCCTTCCCACCGCTGTTGGGCGGCGTCATCGGCACAATGGACGTGAGGACGCTGCCTCTGCTGCTGTTCGTGCTCGCCGTGCTCTGCGGCGTCTTCAGCCTGTGGTTGCGGCGCCATGCCCACGACCCAGTCGGGGTGGACCGCCCCAGCGAGAGCGGTCGCACCGACGCCGTCCCCGCCCCCTGAGTCCGATCCGCCGCATTCCCTTGCCCTGCGAAAAGACGAGGAACATGAGGAAGTCACACCCATGAAAGCCGTTCTCTTCGACCTGTTCGGCGTCATCGCCCGGGTCCAGTCGGCCGAGTCGCAGGGCGTCCTGGAGCGCACGGCCGGCTGCGACCCGGACCGCTTCTGGGAGGCGTACTGGTCGCAGCGCCCGCCGTACGACCGCGGCGAACTGGACGGTCCCGCCTACTGGCAGAAGGTCTGCGCGCGGCCGGGCGTCCCGCTCGACGCCCGCCTCACCGCGGATCTGATCGCCGCCGACCTCGCCAGCTGGAGCGGGATCGACCAGCGCATGGTGGAGCTGCTCGGCCTCCTCGACGACCAGGGGTTCGTCCTCGGGCTGCTCTCCAACATCCCGGAGGAGCTGGCCGCCCGGTTCGAGGCGACCCAGCCCTGGATGGGGAGGTTCGCGGTCCGCGGCCTCTCCTGCCGGATCGGCAGCGCCAAACCCGAGGCCGCCGCCTACCAATGGTGCCTGCGCGCCCTCGGACTGCCTCCCCAGGACGTCCTGTTCGTCGACGATCGGGCCGAGAACGTGCGGGCAGCCCGCGAACTCGGCATGCAGGGACACGTCTTCACCTCGCCGGAAGGGCTGCGTGCCGTGCTGGAGGCCCCGTCGCCGTGACGGCGACGACGCAGCTCTACGGTTCGTCGGCCAGCCCCAGCCCGGTCGGCCGGACCCGGGCGGGCGCGTCGGGCGGGGGCGGGACCTGCCGTCGGCCTCAGTTGGGAATGGAGCAGTTGGGGTCGGGGGCGCGGCCCGCGGGCCAGGCGATGCCGTCGAAGGCGGCCGTCTTGCTCGCCGGGTCGAGATGGACGATGGAGACGGCCTTGTTGTACGGGTTGCCGTACTGGTCGAGGCAGATCCAGCCGCTGGCGCCCTCGACCCGGTTGTTGCCGTGCAGCCGCAGCCAGCTGTCGGCGACCTCGGAGAGGGACGGCATCTTCACGCTGCCCACGGCGTCGTTGCGGATGCCCGCGATGGCGGTGGAGACCGCGTCGTAGGTGATGATGACGCGGCCGTCGGAGAGGTTGGCGGGGCCGATCGAGTCGGGCTCCTTGGTGCCGAACTTCTGGACCAGGTCGGTCAGCTCCTGCAGCGCGGCCTTGGAGCCGCCGGTCGGCGTCGTGCTTCGCTCCCCCCAGGCTTCGGGGTGGGCAAGGCCCGGGTAGCGAAGGGTGATGCCGGCGCCATTGGTGAGGGCGCCCCACTGGTCGGCGAACTTCTCGTCGACCGTCAGGGTCGAGGCGTGCGAACCGCTGATGACGGTGTAGTGCTTGTTGCACTTGCGGTTGCTCAACTCGACGAGGAAGAGACGCAGTTGTACCGGCCGGCCGGCGAAGTAGAGGGTCTTCGCATCGGAGGAGCAGATGTCCGGCACCATCTGGTGGAAGTCGTTCGCGAGGTTGCCCTCGTCGTTGAAGTCGGGCGGCGACCGGAACGTCTCCGGGGCGTTGGGCGCGCCCTTGGCCAGCTTCTCGAAGGTCTGGCGCAGGCTGGCCAGGTAGTTGTCGCCCTCGCGGATGTCCTCGACCACCAGCGTCTCTGCGGGCTTGATGTCCGACCCGTACGCGGCGAGGGCGTCGGCCTGGTCGGTGTTGCCGGGGGCGATCCGGGCCAGGCCCGGGTAGCGGTGCGGGTCGGCTGCGGTGTTCTTGATGTCGTCCGCGGTCATGGGACCCGCGACGACCGGGATCCCCTTGTCCTTCGTGAGGTAGCGGACGGCCTCTTCGGTCTCGGTGATGCTGATGTTGATGCCGGCGACGGCGCGCAGGTTCTCCTTCTTGTCGGCCGCGGCCCGCGCGAGCTGGTCGGCGACGGTACGCCACTGCTCGTAACCCCGGCCGGGGTTGGCGAGCACCAGCCGGATGGGCGGCTGCTTGCCGTTGGCCTGGTGGTTGGCGCGGTACTGGGCCAGATAGGCGCCCTGCACCTGCTCGACGTACTCCTGCTGCTCCGCTTGGGTGTCGGAGATCATGGGGATCATCAGGGCGACCGTGGCTGGTGACTTCCCTGCGACGCTGTCGTTCTCCGCCTTGATGCGGCCGGTGACCTGCTTCAACGACGGGGCGAATAAGAAACCGCCGTCGGTGACGCCGACGCACTCGTGCCGGGGGCCCCGCTTCGCCACGCCGGGGGCGCAGGCCGGGTCCTCGGCGAGCCACCGGTCGTAGGAGACGTAGCCGCCGGTTCCCAGGACGACGGCGACGGCGGCGATCAGCAGGGCGCGGTTCAGCGGTCCGGCGGGCCAGAGTGTCATGGGCGGGGCTCTCCGTAGGTCGGCAGATCGGGTGCCTGGATCCAGCGGTTCAGCAACCGGGGCCACTGCTCGTAGGCCTGGTAGAAGACCTCCTGGGGGCCGACGGTGCTGTTCTGGGCCAGGGTGAGCAGCTGCAGCCGGACTGCGCCGACTTTCCTCGGGTCGGGGTGTGCGAGGGGGTGCGACTGCCGCCACAGGTTGAGGACGAGGAGCTGCACGGCTTGGCGCACGGGGTCGTTGTCGGCCGGGAGCCGGTCTTCCACGGGATCCGCAGCCGGGACGGCCGGATGCTCCGGGGGATGCGGTGCGGCGCAGACCAGGTTGAGAGTGGCGAGCCACCCCGGCGCGTCCTGCTCGGCCAGGCGGCTGTGCAGGGCGCGCACGACGACGTCGGTGTCACCGATCGCGAGCGAGTGGTGCAAGTAGCAGGCCTCGCGCGGGTCGGCGGCGCCCGGCGCGTACAGGAGGCGCAGCCGCCGGTGGCTGCTCCGCCAGTCCCCGCCCCCGGGCGCCGCGCCGGTGCGGGTGCGGAGGTCGTGTACGAGCAGGGCCCGCAGGGTGGGATCACCGACGAAGGGGCCGCCGGTGCCGGGCCAGGGGTGATGGCTCCAGCAGTCCTTCCGCAACAGGCGCTTGGTTTGCGCGACCGGCACTCTGGCGGTCGCCGCCGCGGGCTGTCCGTCAGCTCCGTGCGGCACGTGGTCGGCGTCGAGCGCGTGGGCGGCCGCGTCGTCGAGAGCCGGGGTGTAGGAGGCGAGGCGGGCCCGGGTCTCGGCGTCGGGGATCAGGAGCCGGAGCAGCCGCTCGTACACGGGCAGCGTCGGCCCGTCTTCGAGCGGCAGCTCGAGCGGCAAGTCGAGCAGCGCGCCGTGGTCGACGGGCTCATGGAGACCGATCTTCTGCCGGACGGACAGCACCAGGGCGTGGGCCATCCCGGCGCGCCCGGCGCTGAGCCGGTGGATCACGTGGGCGGTGTCGGGCCCCGGCCGGTTGTCGCCGAACATCTCCTTGACCTCGTCGAGGTCGAGCTGTGCCATCGGCAGCCTCAGCACCCAGCCGGCCGCCGTCTGGGGCCTTTCCTGCCGCCAGTACGGGCCCGCCGCACTCCTCGTCGACGGGGCGGTGCCCTCGGAGTCGGGCACGGCGGACTCCTGGGCGAGGGCCGCCGCGACGACGCCGGGGCGCGTACGCGTGGGCTCGTCGTGCCAGGCGCGGGTCAGCGCGTCCAGGACCGTCACACCCAGCGGGGTGTGGACGTTGTCCAGGAGCAGCAGCGGGCGCGGCACCCGGTTCTTGAGGCGCATCCAGGTGTAGTGGTCGGCCATGTCCTCCAGGAGCGCGGCCACCAAGTGGTGCTCCGCCCGCCGCCGGTCGCCCCCGTCGCCGCGGAAACACAGGGCGAGATCCGTCAACTGGGCGTGTCCGTCCCCCTGCGGGCCGACCCGACGGCCGGCCCACCACCCCAGGCCCTGCTTGTTGGCGCGCGGACCGAGCAGTTCGGTGGTGACGATGTCGGTGAGCGGCCCCACGAGTTCGCTCACCCCGGGTCCCAGCCCCGCTGCGGCGGTGACGCCTTGGGTGACCTGTCCGATCCAGCCCGCCACCCGCTGGTTGCGCGCCTGGAGGTCGGGCTGGCTCTCCCGCAACAGGCCCGCGAGGCGGCGACGGGCGGCCTGGAGCTCGGCGGGCTGGACGTCCTCGGACTGCCAGCTGGTGACCGCGAGCAGCCCCTGGGTGAGCCGGGGGAAGGACAACTTCCCGGCGAACTCGTTCGGCTTCCGGCTCAACCCGTCCATGAGGTAGAAGAGCAGGTCCGAGGTGCGCGAGGCGTTCGCCGTGGTCTCGTCGGCCAGGGAGGCGAGCCCCGGCTGGCCGAAGTCCGCCGCCCCGAGGTCTGCGTACGCCTGCGGTATGCGCTGCGCGTATCGCTTCGAGAGCTCCTTCAGCAGCGCGGTCTTGCCGGTGAGCCGCCCGCCGCCGCACTCGATCAGCAGCGGAGTCCCGCCCGGTATCCGCAGCCGGGCGGCTCCTTGCGATTCCAGCCCCACCAGTGAAGGCACGATGGCATCGAGCACTGCCGCCCGTCCGTACAGCGTCACCCTGACCCCCAGTCATGCGGCTCGATGGCGCACCGCCGCCGCATGGAAAGGAGCGTAAGGGGACGGCTACACGTCGCAACCGGCATTCGACGAAGCCGCACCTCGCGGTTACGTTTTCGTGACCCACAGTGGGCGGAACACTCCTTTGGCCCCTTGTGTCGCTGTCATCGCCACGTCCCCACAGGCACACCGGTCCAGACCCCGGAACCGTATGCCGTTGTCGAACCGCGTAGTGCGCACCCGTCTGGCGTGGTGGGAACGCCTCGCGGAGCGAGGTGAAACCGCACCGCGCCCACGTCGGCCGGTCACGATGGTGGCGAGGTCCCGGATGGAGCGTCCGAGGGCGGCGGGAGGCCGCGTGCTCCTTTGAGCTTGGCGCAGCTGGGCTTCACAGCCGTAAGAGTGGCGCAGGTGAGATCCGCGTCCGTGAGGTCGGCCTTCGACAGGTCGGCATTGGTCAGGTCCGCCCCAGACAGACCGGCATGCGCCAGGTCCACTCCCGAGAGATTCGCATCGCTGAGGTCTGCTCCCGTGAAAATCGTTCCGGGCGGGAGGATGGCCCCCCTCTTCGTACGGATGCGCGGGCTTCCGGCCCCGGAGATCTGGCCGGCGAAGCGACGAGGACCAGCAACCGGCTGCGGGCCTGCTCACACAAATCCACCCATCACTGGAACGGGTGCTGGGCCCGCGAGTGCAGCACCCGGCGGTGCTCAAGCTCCTCGACCAGTTCGGCTCCCCGGCCCAGATCCGCACAGCCGGACGCCGTCGGCTCGTGACCTTGATACGACCAAAAGCACCGCGAACGGCCGGGCGACTGGTCGAGCACATCTTCACCGTGCTCGACGAGCAGACCGTCGTCGTCCCGGGCACGGATGCGGCCGCACTGATCGTCCCCAGCCTCGCCGGCTCGCTCCAAGCCGTGCTTGACCAGCGAAGACTCCTCGACCGCCCACCTCGCCGCCTACGCCGGCCTCGCCCCAGCGACCCGCAGTCCCGGCTCGTCAATCCGCGGCGAGCAACCGTCCCGCCGCGGAAACAAGCAGCTCAAAGGGGTTTTCTTCCGTGCTCTTCGCGATGCTCCGCGACGGCACCTTCTACGAACCCCAACCCGCCCCCACGGGTTGACGAAACCCATAGGGCCTCCCGAACACCCCGTCTGCCAGGCCGTCGCCGCCGCTGCGCTCCCCCGTGGTCATGCCTATTCCTCCGGCGGTGTGGGCTGCTGTTCGGCACCCTCGAACAGGTAGGCGTAGAGCGCCTGAAGATAGGCCCGCAGGCTCTCCACATCCGGAAATTCGATGTTGGTCAGCCGCTCATATTCCGGCGGACCGAACGATTCGTCCTGAAGCACATGCTTGAGGCCTTCACGAACTGCCTCCACATAGGATTCGTTGAACGACATCAACGTGCGACGGAGGTAGCCGCTCGTGTCGTATCCCTGCTCGGAATCCAGGTATGTGCTGAGGAAACCCTCGAAGCGCTTGTCCATACACCTGCTCCTCTACGGATGACGTCCTCTTACCGGGTTGGCGAACATGGTGTGGAGCACCTTTCCGCCCTCCGGACTCTCGTGATACACCGGCTTGATGGTCCCACCCTCGAAGTCGACCGGCTTGAACTGGGTCGGATCCGCCGGATCCCGGTAGAAGCCGGTGAAGTTCGCTTCGGCGCCCGGTCCCAGTACGTCTTCGATCGGAGTCTCGACCGCGTTCTCTCCCGTACGCTCCATCTCGGCCCGGAAATAGGCGTCCGCCCGCACCATGTCCTCCGGATTGTCGAAGCGGGTGGCGTAGGCGCCGACGCGGTGCGCACCGTTGGTCACCGCGTCGGTCGTCTCGCCGTTCAGCGGGTCCACATTGTTCTGCGACTTGAGCAGGCCGGGGTAGAAGGAACCGGGGCCGTATTCCTTGGGGTTCCCGTTCTCATCGGGGACGACCTCGCCCAGCCGCGCCTGCAAGGCCTCGTCCGAGACATCGAGGTGACGGCCCGGCGCATGTCCTTCACTCCTCAGTTCCGCCATCCGGGTATCGACCTGCTCGGGCGACAGCGTGTCCTCCCCCGGCTGCCGGGCAGGGTCGTCGGAAACCTCCTCCGCACCGTCCGCGGCGGTGTCCCCCTCGGCCCGAGGACGGTCGGAACCCTCCACTGCGGCAGTCGCATCGTCGGAGTGCGCGTTGAGCGAAGCGGTCTCGGCGCGCTCTTCGAGATGATCCATGGCGCCTTCGACCAGGGCCACGCCGGCTCCGGCCAGGGCTGCTCCGGTCTTAACCGCGCCTTCGGCCACGGTGCCTATGGTTTGGGCGAGTTCGGTACCGGGGGCCGGCTCGCCGTCGGTCTCCGCGGCCTGTCGGTCGGGCGGAGTGTCGGTGCCCGTCGGGCCGTCGGGTGAGGGCCCGGAGTCGGGCGGAGGCGCCGCCTGCCCAACCGTGTCCTGAACCGCGTCGGGCTCGGCCTCGGAGCGCTGATCCGGTTCCGGGTCGGACCCGGGTTCGGGGTCGCGTTCGAGTTCCGGCTCCGCCTCGACCGTAGGCTCTGACTCCGGATCCGGTTGGGGTTCCGGCTCGGGCTCCGCCTCCGGTTCGGGGTCAGCCTCGGGCTCGGGCTCACGCTCGGGTTCCGGTTCGGGTTTTGGTTCGGGCTCGGGCTCACGCTCGGGTTCCGGTTCGGGTTTTGGTTCGGGTTCGGGTTCGGGTTCGGGTTCGGGTTCGGGTTCTGGTTCTGGTTCTGGTTCTGGTTCTGGTTCTGGTTCTGGTTCGGGGTCTGGTTCCGGTTCTGACTCGTGTTTTGGGGGGTCCGGCTGTTCCGGGGATTGCTCCTCGGGGGTCGGCTCTTGCGGTGGGGTGTCGGTCGGCTCCGGGGAGGGGGGTTCCGGCTGGTCGTGGGTGGGGCCGTCCGTTTCGGGCGGGGGCGGGTCCTTGGGGGTGCCGGGCGTGGTGGGTTCCTGGTGGGCCGCGGGCGGCTTCGCTTCGGACGGGTTCTCGGGCTCGGCCTCCTGCGGTGCGTCCATCGGCGGCGGGTCCGGGACGTGGTCGCCGTCCAACTGCTGCTCGGCGGCGTGCGGGACGGGGTCCGTCTCCGAGTCCGTGTTCGTGTCCGTGGCCGCTTCGGCGTCCGCCGCCCCCGCCTCCGCCTCCGGTTCGTCGCCGTCCCGGGGCGCGTCCGTCGGCGGCTCCGGGGGCGGAGGGGGCGGGGGTGGGGGCGGGGCGTCGGTCAGGCCGCCGAGTTCGCTCATGGACGAGTCCCCTTCTCGCGGGCGCACTCCAGCGCCACCCGTACCGCCGTCTCCGCCACCACCGCGCGCAGGCTCGGTCCCGCCGCGCAGGCCATCGCGAAGGCCCGCGTCACGTGCTCCTCCGTCGTACCGCCCGACACCGCCGCCACCGCGTCGCGCAGCCCGCTGCGTTCTACGTCCCCGATCCGGGCGTGGACCCGCTCCTGCCGGTACCCCGGCAGGGCGTGGATCTGGAGGCGGTGGTCCGCCCCCGAGGTGCCGGTCAGGACCAGGCCCCGGGAGGCCCACTCGGCCTCGTGGTCCGGGTAGGTGTGCGGGCCGTCCGGAACGAGGGTCCTGGTCCGGTGGATGACCCGGATCACGTCCCGGAAGCGGTAGTTCGCGTACGTGTAGCGCCGCGGGTCGCCGCCCGGCGGGTCGGTGCCCAGCAGTTCGGCGCGAAGCACGGCGTGCAGGCGCCGGGCGAAGTCGCCCGGGTCGACCTCGTCGCGCATCAGGGACTCGCGGGCGGACACCGCACGTTCCACCCCGTACACCAGGGTGCATTCCAGGTCGCGGTCCGGGAGCGCCGTCAACGCGGTCCGGACCCGGCCGGACGGGCCCGGCGCGTCCTTGCCCATCGCCTGGGCCGAGGCCGCCACGTCCGTCCAGATCAGCTGGAGGGGCTCCACGGAGCGGTGATGGGAGTCGTTCATCGTGCGCAGGGTGCACGGCTCGCGGCGGCAGGAGGTCCCGCACAGCGGGCTGCGGCTGCCGAGCAGCGGCGGCTTCGTCGACGCGTCCTCGGCGCTCTCGGCGTGCTCCCCGTGCGGGACGGCCGTCAGGACGGGCCGGTCCATGCCGTCGGCGGCGATGGCGGCCCGTCCGGGCGGCAGGGCGACGACGTTCTCGCTCTGCTCGGGCTGGAGGTTCATCGTCGCGCCGACCGCGCGCCGGTCGTCCTCGGCGGGCAGCCGGTGCATGATCTTCAGCGCGCTGTTCTTGATGACGTCGGGCAGGATCTTGCTGGGGATCTGCTCGACGATCACGACGCCCTCGCCGTACGCCCGGATCTCCGCGAGCAGGGAGGCGAAGAGCTCGACTGCGGCGGCCGCCGGCCCGTCCTCCACGTTCTTCAGGAGCCGGTGCGCCTCCTCCACCACCAGGACGTGGCGCAGCGGGACCCCGCCGGCGCCGTGGTGCACCCGCAGGTGTTCGACCAGGCGGATGAGCACCGCGCCGATGAGGAAGGCCTTGTCCTGGTCGTTGGTGATCGTCTCCAGTTCGAGGACCACGTTCCCGGCGAGCAGCCCGGCGATGTCCAGGGGATGGCCGCCCTCGAAGAACCGGCCCGGCGCGCCCTCCCGCAGCGAGCCCATCCGGACGTCGACGAAGCCCCGCACGTCCGCGGTGACCTCCTTGCCGTACCCGATCATCTCGACGACCTGCCGGGCGGTGGCCTGGAGTTCGCCCAGGGTCGGGTAGCGGGCCGTCCGCGGCTCGTCCGGCTCGTCCAGTACGTACTTGGGCTTGTGGGCCGGGCGCGGTTCGCCGGTGACGAGGTCCCATCCGGCGGCCGTGTAGCACTGGGACAGGGCCCGCGACAGCACCTGCGGGAAGGGCTCGTGCCCTTCGAACGCCGCGAGGAACAGGGCCCGTACGAGGTCCACGTGGCTCTGCAGCGGAAAGCCCGGCTCCGGCTCCAGCGGGTTGAGCGAGGCGGGGGCCACGTCCACGTCACCGGGCCGGATCACGGTGACGCGCCGGGCGCGCTCGGGTCCCCCCGCCGCGGCGAGGCGGCCGGCTATACGCGCGTACTCGGCCTTCGCCGGCTCGACCGCCAGCCAGGGGATCGGCCGGTCGTGCGTGGACAGGGCGGTGAGCAGGCTCCGTACCGTCTGGGACTTGCCCGAGCCGGTCGCCCCGCAGACGAATGCGTGCCGGTTGAGGGTGGAGCGGGAGACGTGGAGCCGGTCGGCGGGCATGAGGGCCTCGTCGAGGATGTCGCCGATCAGGAAGGCGTCGGCGTCGTGTCCCGTGTCGTCGGAGGTGACGTCGAACCGGTTCGGGGCCACCGTACGGATGCCCGGGAGCTCCCGCGCGGGCGGCCGGGCCAGCGCCGCGACCAGTTCGGCGGGGGCGACGAAGGGCACGCTGCCCGGCGGTCCGGCGGCGCCCGCGGCCGGGGCCGCCGCCGGTTGCGGCGTGACGGTGGTCAGCGCCTCGGCGAAGGGCATCGGCCGCCGCGCCGGTACGAGCACGTACGGCAGCTCGTCGAGGTCGCCGGCGCCGCACAGCAGGGCCGCCGAGGCGAGCGCCGACTCGGGCCGCTCGGCGCCGACCAGCACGCGCACGTTCCACACCCCGGTGGCCAGGGCCCGGGTCAGCTCTCGGTAGCGGGCCTCGGCCCGGTCGGCAGCCACCCGGTCGGCGGCGGAGTTCTCGCGCTGGCGCAGCCGGGGCAGCTGGACGGCGAGTGCCGTGCGCTCCTGGTCCAGTCGCTCGTACGGGACGGGCTCGGCCAGCACGAGCCAGGCGAAGGCGTCCGGCAGGTGGGCGACCGCGTCGTCGAAGGAGCCGCGGCGTTCGCCCGGGAGGGCGCGCTCGTCGTCGCCCAGGCGCAGGGCGTCGTGGGAGCCGGGGCAGGGGATCCAGAACGGCAGCCGTTCCAGCAGGGCGACCGTCTCGCCCGCCGGGACGTCGCGGGCGGTGGAGCCGGGCGGGTAGCGCAGGGGGCGCTGCGCACCGTCCGCGGCGGGCTCGTCGCCCGCGGGCGGGAAGCCGGGCGCTCCGCCCACCAGGAAGTGCAGCGGCCGGTGCCGGCCCGGGCGTATCCATGCCGCGGCCAGACCCGCCGGGCGGCGCTCCCCACCGGCCGAGGGCGCGGAGAGCACGGCGTGGGCCGCCGTGACGGCGGCGGCGAGCTGGGCGGCCGTACGGTCCTGCGTACGGCCGTCCTCGGGCCGCCGGGGCACGGTGATCAGGCGGTGGAAGCGGTACGCGCCGAGTCCGGCGGGCCGGGCCGCGCCCCCGGGCCCGGCACCGGGGCTCACGTCAGGCTCGCGCGGGGGAGGGTGGAGAGCCGGGGCAGGAAGTTGATGCCGGGATTGCAGTCCCCGAACACGACGCGGCGGCCCGCCGGTCCGGTTTCGACGAGGACCAGGCCGGTCGCCGGGAAGGCCTGGAGCTGGGTGGGCTCGACCGCGAACTCGTAGACGCGGCTGAGGTTCTCGCCGGTCGTCGTGGACCGGGCGGTGGAGGTGTTGGTCGAGTCCTGCCAGCTGCGCGAGAGGGAGGTCGAGAAGGACCTGGAGCTCCCCCAGCTGCTGCCGGAGGTGCCGCCGCCCCGGTTGGAGCCGTCCGTGTCCGAGACGCCCCGCTGCCCGCCGTAGCTGCTGCCGCGGCCCTCGGTAAGGGTCTCCCCGACCTGCCGGGTCAGCTGGTTGACGAGGAACTTGTGCTCCTGCCCGATGAACTGCGCGGCCGCCTTGGCCTCCTCGCCGTTGCCCATGCGCATGAACACCGTCGCGCTGTCCGATCCGCCGGCGACCTGGACGGTGCCCTCCCGCAGGTGTTCGAGCAGGAACACGAGCCGGACACCGGCCGCGCGGGCCTCGCGCGCCATCGATTCCAGGGCGTCACGGCCGAGGTGGTCGGCTCCGGCGACGACGAGGGTCCCCGAGCCGTGCGCCACGGCGCGGGTGCGCAGTGCGTGGACCAGCCGGAAGAAGACGAACCGGTCGGTGAGGTCCTTGCGGCGGCGCACGGAGTCCTCGGTCGTGACGATCGTCAGTCCGCCGGGCCTCCACCAGTCCGCGGCGCGGCCGCCGCCGGGGACGGCGGCCTCCTGCCCCCTGGGCGTGAGCAGCTCCGTCTGCGCCCGGACGTAGCGCAGTTCGTTCTGGACGCGCTCGCCCTGGCCCAGGAGGTCGACGGCCCGGGTGATCGACTCGACCTCGGTGGGGCCGAGCGGTCCGGGCGCGCCGGGGGCGGGATCGTAGACGCGGAGCAGGACGCGCAGCCCGGCGGCGAGCCGGGCGAAGGTGACGGGCCCTTCGAGCAGTTCCGCGACGGTGCGGACGAGGTCCACGTCGATGGTGTGGAGGTCCACGTCCGCGCCGGGCGGCCGCATGGTGCCCAGCGCCTCTGCCATGGTCTCGGCCAGCTCCTCGGGAGTGAACTCCGCGCTCAGGTCGGCGTCGAGCAGGGCCCCGGGCATGGGTACGTGGGCGACGGCGATGTCGCGGCGCGCGGCGAGGCCGGCGAGTTCGAGGGCGACGGCCTGCTGGGTGAGGTCCAGGACGACGAGCGGGGCGCCACCGCCGAGGAGCGGCCCGCCGACCGTGGCGAGCAGGCTGGCCCAGCCGTTGCCCGTGCCGCCGAACACGTCGATCCGGCTGGGACCGGAGACGAGGGAGAGCGGGAACCAGGTGTCCAGCGTGTCGTTGTGCCGCAGGTGCTCCGCGTGGTGGGCGTCGATCCGGCTCTGCCAGGCGCGCCGGCGCTGCTCGTAGTCCCGCTGGGCGCTGGTGCGGGCGGCTTCCAGGCGCCGGCGGGCGGCCCTCAGCCTGGCGGCCGGGGAGGTCGCGGCCATGAGGACGATGAGGAGGACGACGACGACCACGACGGCGGACGGGCCGCCGGCCGCGTAGGCGACGATGCCCGCGAGCAGGAGGAGACAGCCCGTGCCCCTGTTCTTCCGGGCGGTCATGGCACGCTCCTCCATGGCGCGGACCTCGTCGCCGGAGGGTTCGGAGTAGACGGGCGGATGCTGGGCGTCCCGGTGTGCGGGGGGCGCGGACGGCTGGACGAACTCCCAGCCCCAGCGCTCCTGACCGGTGAAGACCCGCCGCGCCAGTTCCGCTCCGGCGTCCGGCTCCTCCCCGCCCCGAGGTTCGGTTGCCGGTGCGCTCTCGGCAGTGCTCATGACGCCCCCCTGTGGCTGTCGGAGCATCCTGACCTTCCGGAGCGCCCCTGTCAGCTCCCGGGAGCCGTGCGGGAGACCTCTTTGACCAGAAGTCACCTACGAATGACCGAAGTTGATGCACCGTCACACATCCGCACCAGCGCACTCCGCCGCGAGGTCCGCGATTCGGGCCGGGCCGGGCCGATTCGGCAGCAGCCGCCGATGAGGCGGGCGCCCAGGCGGCGCGGCGCCAGGCGGCGACGGGCCGGCGGGGCCCGGTCCGCGGGGTGCTGTCCGCTCCTCGCGGCGATCGATCGCGCTTTGCCGGCGTCCGTCCTCGCTGGCGACACAACGGCGATCGACCTGTCGATCTGGGCCACCCTGCACGGGCTCGTGACTCTCGAACTGGCCGGGGCCTTCGACGCCACCACGGCTGAGGACGCATTCCGCTCGTCGATTCACGCCACGCTGCACGGATGGACGACTCCGGAAGTGTTCCGCAGTCTTCGCCAAGCCGAACTCGCTCGGTGACAGGATCAGAGCCGATATCTGGGCTCTCCCGATCCTGGTTGAAGCAGTGGTGCGTGGTCGGTAAAGACCGGCACGCCAAGGCCGACCAGCCGCGGCCGGCCATCGGTCGGAGCCCGTTTGAGGCTGTTGAGCTTGGCCATCGCGGCGTCAAAGCTGACTTGAAGTCCCTCGACCTCGCCGGAAGTGTCCTGCGGCGGAACTCCGTATCGAGGCCGGCAAGTAGCCGTCCCAGTTCGGTGCGTGCTGGGTGCGGCAGTTTGCCCGTTATGCGCCCCCAGGGCGTCCCTGGCCACCGCGACGTCGTCGTACTGGCACCCCGGCCGCGGAGGACCGGTAGCTGTAGAGGAACTGAGAGGTCCGCCCGGGTCGGACCTCGTAGCTGTCAGAGGGCGGTAAGTGACGTGGCGTCCGTTTCGCGGCTTCAGTTGGGGTAGGCGGCCTGGTCGCGAACTCGCCGGCTTCCTATGGCCGCGGCGGGGTGAGCAGCCTCTGCCGGGTTCGACCATCGATCGCCTCGCATGCCGCCCTGGCCCCGCAGCGGAACTCCCGGTCGTGCGGCCGGTGCCGCGCCGGGCGACGGGCCGAACGGCTCCCGATACCCACCGTCCACTCACCGCCGGAGACCGGCTGACCGGTCGTCGGCTGCGTTTCGCCCTCGGCTGCCCCGGCCGCCCGGCCCGACGACGTGATCGCCAGCCGGCGCTCGGTGCCTGAAAAAAATCTTCGCGGACCGGGGCAACCTTTCCGGGGGCGGTGACAACTGGATGGTGTGTCCGGACAGGCGGTCTGGTCACAGGCAACGGCTGAAAGAGAGCATCGACATGTTCCCTCGCCCATCCACGTCGTCGGAGGCGTCGCCCGGCGGCCGCGCCCGCCGTGGTCGCAGGTCGTCCCGCCCGGCCGCTCCGGGGCGGCGGCCGACGCATCGTGGCCGTCGGCTGTACCAGCGTCGGAGTTTCTGGGCGTCCGTCAGCCTGGCGGTCGTGGGCGGCTCCGTGGTCGTGGTCAACACGGCCTCGGCGGCAACCGTGGACACGAGCGCCTGGTACGTGCTGGTCAACCGCGACACCGGCAAGGCACTGGACAACCTCGGCTACGCCACGAACGACGGTGCTCCGCTGGTGCAGTGGAGCCGCACCGGCGCGGCGAACCAGCAGTGGAAGTTCATCGACGCGGGTGACGGGAACTACCGGCTGCAGAACCGGAACTCCGGCAAGGTGCTGGACGACTACAACTGGTCGAAGACCGAGGGCTCCGAGCTGGTCCAGTGGAGCGACCTGAACGGCGCCAACCAGCAGTTCCACGTGGAGAAGTCGTCGGACGGCTACGTGCGTCTGATCAACCGCTTCAGCGGCAAGGCCGTTGAGGTCCCGGGCGGCACCAAGGCCGACGGGGCTCACATCGCCCAGTACCACGACTGGAACGGCCCCCAGCAGCAGTGGCGGCTCGTCCCGGCCGGTAGCGCCGGCGGCACCGGGAACGCGGGGAGCTCCGGCAGCAGCGCCACGCCCACCGCCCCCGCCACGCCCGGCGGCAGCGGGCCGGCGAGCCAGGCTCCGAGCGGTACCCACCCGACGTCGGCGCCGCCTGCCACCGGCGGCAGCGGCACCTCGACGAAGAGTTTCATGGGCAGCAAGACGGTGCTCGTCGGCGGCTCGATGGACGACGCCTCGGCGAACGCCGCGCCGTTCGACGTGCAGTATGCCTATGTGCACAGCCAGCCCGCGCCCTCGTCGGACTACTACACGGCGGCCCGCTGCAAGGACGCGTGGACGGGCTGGTGGGGCTGCTGGAACGGCAGCACCACGGCACCGGGCACGTACGTGACCTGGCGGGACGCCAAGGCGGCCCAGGCGACCTATCAGGGCAAGCCGCGCCCGCAGAAGTTCCTCTGGACCTGGTACTCGCTGCGCGACCTCGGCGACGCGGTGGGCCAGGGCGACGGTCCGGGGGAGGTTCAAGCCATCAACAGGGCCGACCTGCTCACCCGCTACATGAACGACTACCGCTTCTTCCTCCAGAAGATCGGCACCTCGCACGACATGATCGACATCGAGCCCGACTTCTGGGGCTACGTCCGGTCGCTCGGCAACCCGCACCAGGTCCCCGCGCAGGTCACGGCCGCGAATCCGACGGACTGCGGATCGCAGGAGAACAGCGCTGCCGGCCTGGCCCAGTGCCTGATATCGATGGCGCACAAGTACGCGCCGAACACGGGCGCCGGGCTCCACCTCACCTGCTGGGACTGGCAGAACAACACGCAGGCCTGCGTCAAGGACTACGCGGCCCTCGGGGCGAAGAACGCCGACTTCCTGGCCACCGACGTGGTGGACCGCGACGCGGGCTGGTACGCGCTGCCGGCGAACGGTGGCCGTGACACCTTCTGGAACGACCAGAGGGCCACCGCCCAACTGGCGTTCTACAAGACGATGGCCGAGTCGGTGGGCAAGCCGGTGGTCCTGTGGCAGATCCCCCTGGGTAACATGGCGCAGAACAACACCCGCAACCACTACAAGGACGACAAGGTCGACTGGCTCCTGTCGCACATGGACCAGGTGGCGAACGCGCACATCGCCGGTCTGCTGTTCGGTGCCGGGCAGCAGGAGCAGACCGCGGTCGAGTCCGACGGCGGGAACCTGATCAAAAAGACGATCGCGTACCGCAACTCGGGCGGCACGCCGCTCAAGTAGCCCCACGCAGCCGGTCGGCCCACCCATCGACGGGGCCGCGTTCAACCCGCCCCCGTCGTCCCGCCGAGCACTTCTCGGCCGGTGCCGACCGGCTGTCGCCGGCCGTAGCGCGCCGCCCGCGCGCCGGCAATCTCAGTTCATGGCGCGAAAGCGGGAACCGGGCGCACAAGAGGCAAGCCCCAGGCCTCTGGCCTGGGGCTTTCACACGTGTCGGTGATGACAGAAGCGACATCATGCGCGACGCGCGCCGTTTCATTGTCCTGCCCTCGCCCTGAGGTTGGCAGGAAGACGTTCTGGCCCACTGAATCCTGTCGATGGCAGATGAACCCCATGATGATCGCTGATCATCCATGGGCAGACCGTACTTGGGACCGCTGACATCGAACCTCGCGGGCCTCCAACTGCTGTGGCGGCAGAGCCCGCGGCAGGCTCCGGTCAGACTCAGTACGCGGCAGTCAGGGTTATGCCCAGCAGGTCCTCAAGCTGGGAAATCGTTTCCTCAGGTTGCAGCGCATGCACTCCGGTGAAGCCGAGCTTCTCGGCCGCCCGGACGTACTCCTCGGTATCGTCAACGAATACGCACTCGTCAGCCGACAGCCCCAGGAGCTTCAGCATGGCTTCGAAGAGTTCCGTCTCGGGCTTGCGCATCCCGTGGCACTCGGAGATGACCACGCCGTGATACAGGGTCTCGAGCTCGTAGCCGTCGTAAAGGTTCCAGGGGGTGAGCCCCACCGAGTTGGACAGGATGCCGACCTTGATCCCGGCTCGCACTGCTGCGGCGGCCGCATCGATCATGGTCCGTTCAGGTCGCAGGTCGGCGAAGATACGGCCCATCAGGTTTTCCGGAGAGACCCCGAGCTTGGGGGCAGCGGCCTCATTCCATTCCGTCTGGCTGATCGCGCCGCGCTCCAGCTCGTGGGTGAGTCGAACACCATCTGCGTCCATGTACAGCGCCTTGGTACAAGCCCCCTGGGCCAACCCCTCCCGCTGCTCGAAGGCCAGTACCGCCGGCAGCAGCGGCGTGGTGAGCACCCCGCCGAAATCGAGGACGAGGCCGGTGCGGTGCGACATGGGAAAACTCCAGCAGGGTGAGGATCAGGTAGGGGGATCGACGACGCGCGCCGGCGGTGAGTCCAGCCCGTCGTCACCGGGGCGGCCAGCAGCCGTCCAAAGCCGTGTCGGCAGAGGGACCGAATGAATCCACCGCCGATTGGTGCGCAGGCCACCGATCTTGACCGTACGGTACCAACGTTCCGGCACAGGCGGGGCGGAGCGGCCCAGATGGGAGCGCTGGACGCACCGTGTACTACGACGCCGGGCAGCCGGTCACGCCGGGGGCCCGAGGTTCGCGTGGGAGCTCACGGGTCGCCTCTGGGGTTCGCTCTTGTCGAGCACGATCACTCCTGTTCGTCGGCGAGAAGGAAGGCGAGGCCTTCGGTGAAGGCGTCCACGGCCTCCTCGCGGATCCGGTAGCCCTGGACCTTGCCGTAGCCGGGTCCGATACCGAGGACGGGCTCCTTGACGCCGTGCGGCAACAGTCCCTTGGCGGCGGTTGGGCAGGGTGGTCTTGAGGCCGTTGGCGTGGCCGTTGCGCCCGTGACGTCGTCGGAGCGCAGAGCGTCGGCCGGCACGCGGCCGCCGCGCCGCGGTGCCTCGCGAACGATGACCTGGGCGCGCGGGGGAAGTTCGTTCGAGGCCCGTCCTGTTCGGGGTTCATCCACGTTCACCCGGGTGGCGAGGCCCAATGTCGTTGCATCAACCGGAACGTGCACCACTGAACGTAGAGATGCATTGACTCTGAGTACACTTGGCAGCTCCGGCGGGTACGGTGCCGCCCGCGACACTGGAAGAGGTGTTCGATGCGACAGGTGGCTTGGGTTCTAGGAGCCCTGACGGTGGCTGCAACTCTCGCGCTTGCGGTCCCGACTTCCGCATACGCGGCCCAGGGAGTCCTGATCATCGACGGTGTTGGCCACCAGGATCCCAGCGGCTGTTTTCCGCTTGGGGACTTCGTCCCGTCCGTGGTCACCAACCACACGGACGCGATCGCCGAGGTGCGGTCGGGCCCCGACTGCACAGGCCAGGTCGACTGGCTGGTCTACCCCGGTGAGACCTATCACCCAAACGGAAGCCGTAGCGTCTTCGTCCTGTGAACCGCCCGCGCACCCAGGACGCGCCGCAAGGGGCGGCAGGTTCGCGTTGTCGGCGTGGTCGAAGGCCTTGAGGGAGACTCAAAGGCAGCCTTCCGCAAGGGCTGCCCCCGACGATTCTCAGGGCTGAGATGCCGGGCGGGTCCCGGGAAAGCCGCTGCGCTGACCCTCGTCCTGGTTTTCCAGGTGGCGGCTCATGTCGAGCAGGTGATGGCGCAGCTCGTGCACGGTGTGGACGGCGACCCAGCGAAGAGAGCGTTCCTTGGGCTCGGGGTAGGTGTATACCAAGGTGCGCTCCCAATCGGCGGGAGACAGCCGGTCGAGAACGTCGCCGAAGAGCAGGGCCGCGTCTTGGAGCTGGCGCGCGACGTCGGCCGGATCCTGCCGGGCGTAGCCGTCGTGGTCGACCCGCTCGTCACGCCCCATGGACTCCGCGACCGGCGTATCACGGCGCCGCGCGGCCAGCACCCGCTCCCTCTGGACGAGCAGCACGTCACGCATGTGACAGGCGTACTCGAGAGGTGACCACACCTGCGGCGAGGAACGCTGTCGCAGCGCCGACGGTGCGGCTCGCAACAGGCCCGCGCATTCGCTCGCGTGGCCCTTGACGAGCATCGAGGCACTGGGGGCCAGGGCGAGGTCGTACTCGAAACCGCATCCGCGCAAGCCGTCATGTACTCACGCTAGCAACCGCCCACAGCGCGTAGTCGAGCCGCTTTCCGCGTCGTCCGGGATCGGCGACGGGGTGTGGCGGAGCGGGCTGTCGGTCTGTGCATGTGGCGTACTTGGCGGTGTACTGCTGGGCGATCTCCAGTTGATCGCGCCATCCAGGGCGCCGCCACGAGTACGCCGGGCAGCATCGTCCGCGCTGTGGTCACCGCGCGGAACAGGCGGGACACGGTCACGTCGTGGTCCGGGCGGTGCACGACGGCGATGTGGTCGCCCGCCCTGATGTCGCCCCCTCGGTGACGCGGAGCATCGCTCCGGGGGACCCGGCGCGAGTGAAGCGGCGTACCCAGCGCTTCTCGTCGAGCCAGCGCGCCCGGACCATCGAACCGAACGCGGGTGTTGCCGCACCCGTCAGCGCCGCGCTCGTCTCCTCGTTCACTTTCCGGTTGGCCTGCTGCAGTGCTCGCACCACTGTCTCGTGTGACTGGTGGTGGTGCGCTGGTGGTCGGGCAGCGCCGTCGTCCCGTGGCGGGGTGCTTGGTCGCGAGTTCTCGTAGCTTGGCCAGCAGCGGGGCCTGGGCGTCGCCATAAAGGAAGGTCGGGAGACCCCCGCCCTTGGAGCGACACCGGCGACGGTCACCGCTACGCCGTCGCGTTCCAGGGCCCCGAGGACGGCTTGGACGCGCTCGATGTAGGCCAGGCGGCGCTGCCGTGCAGCCTCGGCCAGGTGGGACGAGTTGTCAGCCCGCATCCACTTCCCCCTTCGGCTCGACTGGGCCGCCGGGAAAGTCGTCTGGCGCCGGGGCGACTCCGTCGTTCTCCTGCGGTCCTCCGCTCACCGGTGTCCCTCACCTGGAGGTCGTCGCCGACCAGTGGCACCAGTGTGAAGTCCGCGAGACGATGACATCTGAGGGTTCAGAGCGCCTGGGGATACAAAGCACTCGCGCCTTGGAGCGTTGCCATGACCACCAACCACAATTGCGGGCCGCAAGCCGACCCCGAGTTCTTCGACGCACTGAACAAGCTGTTCGAGCAGTACCCCGAAGCAGCGGACAGGTACATGATCAAATCCATGACCTTGGAACTCGAATACCTGAAGATCGACTTTAGGAAGCAAGTAGGCGTGTCCCGCATCGAAGACGGCCGCATCATCACGGAGTTCGTCGACCGAGACCCCACACGCCATCGCCAATGCTGCGGATATCACCACGGCGAATGCATCCTCGTCTGTGACCCCCCGCCGGTATGAGAACCGCTTAAAGCCGCGCACGTTCTTGTCGTTCGGCTGCGCGGGAAAGTCAGCTTGAGCTCGGCCCCTCGCGCCGCCGTCAGGAGCGCGCGAGCCGGGCCGCGAGGTAGGGCGCGGTGGCGCTGCGGCGGGCCCTCGCCACCTTGGCCGGCGGGCCCGTCGCGACCACCCGCCCGCCCGCGTCGCCGCCTCCCGGCCCGAGGTCGATGACCCAGTCGGCGGTGGCGATCGTGTCCAGGTCGTGCTCGACGAGGACGACCGTGTTGCCGGCGTCGACGAGCCGGTGCAGCTGTCGCAGCAGCAGCGCGATGTCCGAGGGGTGCAGCCCCGCCGTCGGCTCGTCGAGCAGGTAGAGCGCGTGCCCGCGGCGGGCCCGCTGCAGTTCGGTGGCCAGTTTGATGCGTTGCGCCTCACCACCGCTGAGTTCCGTCGCCGGCTGGCCCAGTCGCAGGTACCCCAGTCCCACCTCGCGCAACGTCTCCAGGCTGCGGGAGGCGGCGGGGACGGCGGACAGGAACGTGGCAGCGGTGTCGACGGACAGCGCCAGCACTTCCGCGATGTTCTTGCCGCGGTAGGTGACCTCCAGCGTTTCGGCGTTGTACCGGGCGCCGTGGCACGTCGGGCACGGCGCGTAGGTGCCGGGCAGGAACAGCAGTTCCACCGCGACGAATCCTTCGCCCTGGCAGGTCTCGCACCGCCCTTCGGGCACGTTGAAGGAGAACCTCCCGGCCGAGTAGCCGCGCGCCCTGGCCTCGTCCGTCGCCGCGTACAGCTTGCGCACCGCGTCGAACATGCCCGTGTACGTGGCCAGGTTGGACCGGGGAGTCCGGCCGATGGGCCGTTGGTCGACCCGGACCAGCCGGTCGAACGACTCGACCCCCGACGCGTCCTGGACGTCGACCTCCAGCCGCGCCTCCTCGGGCTCCTCGGGTACGAGTCCGAGGTGGCCGCGGACGACCTCGGCGAGCACCTGCGTCACCAGCGTCGACTTCCCGGAACCGGACACGCCCGTCACCGCCGTCAGTACGCAGAGCGGTACGTCGACGGACACGTCGCGCAGGTTGTGGCGGGAGACGCCGCGCAGGCGCAGCCAGCCGTGCGGTGTGCGCGGGCGGTGATCGAGCGGCTGGGCGCGCCCGAACAGGTACTGGCTCGTGGCCGACTCCCCGACCCGCTCAAGACCGGCGACCGGGCCGCTGTACAGCACGCGTCCGCCGCCCTCGCCCGCGCCGGGGCCGATGTCGACCACCCAGTCCGCCCGGCGTACGACGTCCATGTCGTGCTCCACGACGAACAGCGAGTTGCCCGCCGCCTTGAGGCGGTCGAGCACGTCCAGCAGCGGTTCCGCGTCGGCCGGGTGCAGGCCCGCGGAGGGTTCGTCGAGGACGTAGACGACGCCGAACAGCCCCGAGCGCAACTGGGTGGCGATCCGCAGGCGTTGCGCCTCGCCCGGCGACAGGGTCGTCGAGCGGCGCCCGAGGCTGAGGTATCCGAGGCCCAGGTCGAGCAGTACGTCGACGCGCGCGACCAGATCGCCGCAGATCCGGACCGCGACCTCGGTCGTCTCCCCGGATCGGGCGGTCGACGTGGTGGCGTCGGCCTCGGGCCGCCGCGCGACGGGCCCCAGCAGCGCCACGACCTCGGTGAGCGGCATCGCGTTGATCTCGGCGATGGAACGTCCGGCGAAGGTCACGGCGAGCGCCTCGGGCCGCAGTCCGCTGCCGTGACACTCGGGGCAGGGCACACTCCGGACGAACCGGAGCGCCCGTTCGCGCATCTTCTCGCTCTTGGAGTCGGCGAGGACGTGCATGACGTGCTTGCGGGCGCTCCAGAACTTGCCCTGGTAGCCGTAGTCGACGCGGTCCTCCTCCGGCTCGATGTACACGGAGGGCTGTTCGTCCGTGTACAGCAGCCAGTCCCGGTCCTTCTTCCTGAGCTTGCGCCACGGCCGGTCGATGTCGATCCCCAGGCCGTTCACGACACTGCGCAGGTTGGCGCCTTGCCATGCGCCCGGCCAGGCGGCGATCGCCCCCTCGCGGATGGTCAGCGAGGGGTCCGGGACGAGCAGGTCCTCGGCGACGTCGTGCACGACGCCCAGTCCGTGGCACTCCGGGCAGGCGCCGGCCGCGGTGTTGGGTGAGAACGACTCGGCTTCCAGCCGTGCGGCCCCGGGCGGATAGGTGCCGGCGCGGGAGTACAGCATGCGCAGCAGGTTGGACAGCGTGGTGATGGTGCCGACCGTCGAGCGCGAGCTGGGCGACCCGCGTCGCTGCTGCAGGGCGACGGCGGGTGGCAGTCCGGTGATTTCCTGCACGTGCGGTGCGCCGACCTGTTGCAGCAGCCTTCGGGCGTACGGCGCTACGGACTCGAAGTAGCGGCGCTGGGCTTCCGCGTAGAGCGTGCCGAACGCGAGCGAGGACTTGCCCGAACCGGAGACGCCGGTGAAGGCGACCATCGCGTCCCGCGGAACGTCGACGTCGACGTTCCGCAGGTTGTTCTCACTGGCGCCCCGGACGTGCACGAAGGGGTCGCTCACGTCCTTGTTCACCGTTCCTGATTACCTGATCGCGCCGGGAACCGCGCGGCAGGCGCCGTCACCGGGCCCCGCTCCCACGAGAAGCCGGAGAGTCCCGGTAGAAGCCGCTTCCAGGGACAGTCGATCCGACGTCCTCCGGCGAACGCGGTGGTGCACCCTCCCGGCGGCGCACTCTCCCAGTCGCCCCGGCGGCTCAGCCCCGGTAGCCCGGCTCGGCACCGGCACCGGCACCGGCACGGCCGCCGGCTTTCGGCGGATCGCACAGTTGAAGACCGTGACCTGCGGAGATGCCGCTCCTTACCGGTCGGCCTTGAGGGGGTTATCGTCGTCCGGACACGGACGGCAACCGGTCGTCTGTCCAACCCAGGGGAACCGACATGACCGATCTGGACTCGCTGCGGGCAAGCCTTGCGTCAGGTGAGCACGAGTTCGCCGACACCCTGTCCTTCGTCGCTGCGCATTACGCCTACCAGCCGCAGGCATTCCGCAACGGGGAACTGCAAAATGCCGCAGGTGAGAACGAGGGTTCCTGCAAGGCGCTGGGATTGGCCCTGCTGGAGGGGCTGAGCGACCAGGAAGCGCTGCTGGCATTCGGTGAGCACTATCGCAGCGTGCTGGCGACGCCGAACGGCACTGATCACGCCAACATCCGCAACCTCATGACCCACGGCCTGGCAGGGGTGGGTTTCGCCGGGCAACCACTGACCCGCAAGAGCTGAACAGCGACGCACCAGTGCTCCGCCGGACGGGTACGTCCGCAGGACCGAGCTGACGGGCCGCTCCGCCGAGACGCTGCCGCGCCGGCCCCACCGGCTGCGGTGCGCCTGCGGCACCTGCTCAGGTGTGTCGTCGGCCCCTGCTCACGGGCGGGCGCGCAGAGCTTGCCCGTCCGGTGGCGGGGTGCCGGTGATGTTGGTGACGAGGCCGGTACACAGGTCGCGGAGTTTGACGTTGCGGTGCTGGGAAGCGGTGCGCAGGATCGCGAAGGCTTCCTCCGCGCTGCAGCGCTGCTGGCCCATGATGATTCCGGTGGCCTGGTCGATGACGCTGCGGGATGTGAGGGCCGTCTGTAGGTCGGCGGTGAAGGCGCGGGCGTCGGCGATGCGCTGGGCCAGTGCGATGCCTCCGGTGGCCTGGGCTGCGAGGCTGCGCAGGTCCGTGAGGTCGGCGTCGGTGACGGCGTCCGGCTTGGCCGCGTAGATGTTCAGGGCGCCGGCGGTGTCGGTGTGTGCGGCGATCGGCAACGACATCGAGGACCGTGTGCCGAGGGCGGCGGCGTAGGCGGGGTAGGGGCCCCAGCGCGCTTCGCCGAGCATGTCGGCCACGGGCACCTCCTCGCCCGTGCGCAGGGCCTGCAAGCAGGGCCCGTCGTCCTGTCCGTACTGCGCTTCGTCCAGTTCGGGGGCGTTCTGGCCCGCGCTGACGACGGTGATGGGGCGGCCCTGGCGCTCCAGCGTGATACCGCAGCCCTCAGCCGCCGGCATCAGTTTCAGAGCAGCGTCGGCCAGGCCCTGGAGGAAGCCGTCGAGGGAATCGGTGTCCAGCAGGATCGAGGTCACATCCGGCAGACCGGGTGCGGGAGCGACGGACATGATCGTTTTCCCTTCGGGGCAGAGCACGCAGATGGTCGACGTCGGGTGCCACTGGGGCCTGTGGGGTCCGACCCGAAGGGACGCCTCCAGCGCGGTCGGCCGCCAGCGGCCCGAGGGGGGCGGAAGGTGACAGCCCCTGCCTTCCACTATGCGCCTCGAAATCGGGCCCGTGCCCCGCCTTCTCCCCCGGAGACGGCGCGCGGCCTGCCGGGGCGCGACCGATCCGGCTCGGCTTACTGGCAGAATGAGCGGTGGGTCAGGAAGCGGCCTCTCGCTTTGCGCTGCTTCCACGGAGACACTGTTGCCCGTTTCGCCCCTCTGCCGCCGTCTCGACGGCCACTGCTCGGCCATCGAGCACCAGGCGGTCCTCGGCTTCGACACCGGAACCTCAGACGGCGAGGCCGCCGAATGAGCGTTCCTGGCGAGCTGCCCGTTTTGTCGCTGGCGACCAGGCCGCTTCCGCTGGGCGCCGACGGCATGGAGACCGGCGTCTCCTTGGCCGTCGTCACCGTATCCGGCCGTCTGGACCACACCGTCGGCTGGAAGCTGCGCAGTGTGATCAGCGATTGCCTCTTACAGGACGTGACCGTGCTCGTGCTGGATCTGGCCGCCCTGGATACCTGCGACGACGCGGGCCTGAACGTCCTCAGTGGGGCCGCCACCAGCACCGCTGCCATCGGCGGCGTCCTGTACCTGGCTGCCGTACCCGAGTACCTGCGACCCCGGCTTGCGGACATACTTCCCCCGGAGTCGTTGCCCCTGTACGCCGATGTGGATGCGGCTGTGACCGCCGCCCTGGCGAAGGACGCGGACGGTCCACGGTAGATGACCCGGCCGAGCCACTCCGCCACTCGACGCTCGGCGCTCGGCGCTCGAACCGGACCCCGTGCGCGGACCGCCCGCGCATGCGCCGGGGAGCGGAACACCGCCTCGCTCACGCGGGGTTGTCACGCACGGGCGGCACGCGGATAGTGAGGGCCCGGGGCCTTGTCGCAACCGCCAGCGACTCGTTGCCCAGAGTGAAACCTGCGGTCAGGAGCCACGGATGAAGCGCGTCGGATCCTTATTGACCTCGCTGGCCCTGGGCGCCGGACTGCTGGTGGCCGGGGCGAGTCCTGCGGCAGCTGACGCGTATGACTGCCGCACCTGGTACAAGTCCTCCACGACCGCTGCCGGTACATGCGTCAGCGGCACCGGCGAGTTCCGCGTGTACACGCGATGCAACCGGCCCTGGGCCCAGGACTACACCGTCTACGACCCCACGTGGCGGCGGGTCGGCACCACCAGCACCGCCATCTGCTACAGCGGTGGCAAGCCGTACGGAGCGGGCATCCAGGTCCACTAGTCCACCGGATGGTCCATACGGACGCTCCCCGCGCCGGGACTTCAAGGCGTTCACGCGCTGGGCATCCTGCTCCCAGAGCACCTTGGACTCGGTCTCCTCCTGTGCGGACGGCGCGCCCGGCCGCGCCTCCGGGCGGAAGCGCCGCGAACTCCTCGGGGCTTGGCGAAGCGGAACTCCGGCCCGTGCTCCGACGGTCGGCCACCTCTCGGGTCGTAGACGCGCGGCGGCTTCGGCAGCCGCATCGCACGGTCGCCGCGGACGCGGCCGACCAGCTCCACAGGCAGGTCCTGCAGGACCCGGGCCAGGCGCGTGACGTCGTAGCCGGCGTCGGTCACGATGGTGATGTCCGGCTCGCCCGGCGCCCGTCCGGGAAGCGGGCAGCGGCAGGCCGGCCAGCAACGACAGCAGCCGGGTGCTGTCGATCCGGCCCTGGTTGAGGCCGTCGTACACAGCTCCATACCCACGCCGGTGCCCGGGCAGCAATGTCCGCTCCACCGCCGAGCGCACCGCACCCGGAGCACACAGCACCGCGTCCGCCGGCTCGAACAGATCATCGCCCCGCAGGGTCAGACACGCGTACAACTCATCCCGGAATCGTGACGGTCCTTGAAGCAGCACCAGGCAGCAGACGAAGGCCGCCCCAGCACCCGCGAATGCCCAGCCGGCTACCCAGTTCGATACGCCGTTCGAAGTCAGTCAGGCAGCGCCACGGTGAGATCCACCTCGACGAGCTGTCCCGGGAAGCCCAGCTGGGCCACACCCAGGAGCGTGCTGGCGGTGGTGAACGCCGGCCTGAGGGCAGACTCGGTCAGCCGACGCCATGCGGCTCCGAGAACGTCCCGCTCATCGCTACGCACGTAGATCACTGACCGCACCACATGTTCAGGCTGGGCACTCACCGCGGCCAGGGCAGTGAGCGCGTTCACGACCACCTGGTCGACCTGCGTCTCGAGGGAACCGACACCGACGAGGTCACCGTTCCGATCAAGCGGGCACTGTCCTGCCAGATAGGCCGTACGCCCTGCCTCTACCACCGTGATGTGGTGGTAGCCCGGCGTCTCGTGCAGCTGCTCGGGGTTGATGCGGGTGATCTTCTCGGTCATGTCCGCAAGTCTGCCCAGCATGGTGCCGGCACGCACCGCAATTTCCCCACCGGCAAGCACCCCGCAGCAACCTGAGATTGAAGAACGAGTTCAGCGCCTGCCACGAAAGCGAGCGCTGAGGTCGCGCCGGCTACGGAACGGGCTGAGCCATCGGTTGCGCCCCTGCTGCCCGGAGGATCTCGGCAGCGTCAGGGTGAGGGCCGTTGTTCGCCCGGTCCAGCGGGGACTTTCCTGTGGGCGGGACGCAACACCATGTCCCTGGGTATGCCCTTGTGCCCGGTGCGGTGCCGGACACGGTGCGCTGGGGTGTCCACATGCCGGTGACCTTCCTGCCCGACCCGAAGTCCTACTCGCGCACTGCCGGCCGGGCACTGGCACTGCACGCGCGGAGTCCGCCACACCCTGCCCATGGCGGCAGTGGACCGACTTCACGCCGAACCCAGTGCGGGATCCGCAGGAGTACCGGCGCGTCGCGGAAACCAGGCACTGAGCCCTCCGACCTGGCCGCTGGACGCCGACTGCTTCGGCCCCTCGGTAGAGTCTGGGCAATGACAGGAAACCGGGGCCGTTGGCCAAAGACCGACCAGGATGTCGGCATCGAGGATGTAACGCTCCTCATCCTGGAATGGCTGGGCGAGCAGGGCGTGAACGCCATGATCAGAGTGGATGCCGAGAGGGTGGCGGACAACGCTCCGGCGTGGACGTTCGCCGCCAGTGGCGGTCCCTTGGAGCACGGCATGCGTGCTGACGGGAGGACCGTGCAGCAATGCATGTCCACAGCCCTGTCCCAGCTGCGCGAGGCCGGGCTGTCGGTACCGTTTTGATCTTCATCTTCGCTCGCCTCTGACTTCGATCATGACGTCGGCCTCGGCGTCCCAGCGGTTCCTTCGAACGGGCTGATGCCCGGCGTTCCGAGCGGCGCCTTCGCGCCGAAGCGTTACATCACAGCCTGAAGAGCACGCCGCGCCACGTCCATCCCGCGCCGAGCACCGCTCGCTGCAGGGGATACCTCATGTCCTGCGTGCCGAAGCGGAACGTCTCGGCCTTATGGCGGCGGCCATCCGCTCCTGGCATTCCCCACTGCCGGTACACCTTGTCCGCCGGTCCGCGGCCGTACTGTCTACGGGCTGCATCGGCCGTCGGCTCCCACCGCTCTTCAAGGACACGGACCTCGTGCGTTGCTGGACGCAGTCTCATCCGGGTTTTGAGGGTCACGTCCAGCGCCGGGTACTCGAACTCCGCCACCAGGTCGGCGTCTTCGTTGAGGCTAGCCTCCCGCACGACGAACCCGACGTTTGGGCCGTTGACCGCAAGCAGTGCGGCCCGCACGTCCGTGGCCGACCGCGCGGGGGTACCTCTGCGCGGATATCTGGTGCCGGTCCACCTGTCCGTGAAACGAATCATGGTCACGCCCCTGCCCCGCTGTCCGGACGAACGGTGTGCACGTCCTGGAAGTCCCCCAGGACGGAATCGTATTGTGTTGCAGGGGCGGTCAAGGTGGGCCGCTCACCGCCCGCTTGTGTGGATCCGCGCTGTCCTGCGGGGAGAGGTAGACCTGCAACTGTGTGAGGTCGCGCGGCATGCGTCGCCCACGCCGACCGGGAAGGACATTTCCCGGGTCAGGCGGCGGCATTCGTCAGCAAAGCCACACCGGTGGGCATGACTTCGGAATAGGTCAGCACCGCAGCCCCCCGTTGTAGTGTGAGGGAACTGTCATAGGGAGTGAGCGAAATAAGCAGACGCCGGTACGTGGCGAGGGGTGTTCCCGGGGGCTATCGCATATGGGACAACAAAGGCCGTCGGTGGTGGGGTGACCACTACGAGCTCTGCCCTGACGCTCTTCTGACAGAGCTGAACGGCGCTGCCGAACCCGCACAGCTCACCGCTCTTCTCAAACGGTACCGGGCACAGAAGCGCTGACGGAGCGAGGGCCTGGTTTGGCGGTCGGGCGGGGCGAGGTTGAGCTGTTCTCGGTCGGCTCCTTCGACCAGTCGAGGCGGGGTCTCCTGCGGCTGGGGCGTCGGCTCAGATCTGCGGTCGCACGACGCGCACGCACCCTGTGGCGGACACGGCCAGTGTGCCTGGGGTGCTGTGCTCCCCCTTCTCCCCCGGTGCGGGGCCCGGGGCCCGGACTACCCGGCCGTCGTCAACGGCATCCTGTGACAACAGGCCGGCGGTCACCCCTGGCACGACCTGCCCCCCCGCTACGGGCCTTGGGCCATGGCACCGCCGCGCGCCGAACGTCTGCGCCTGTGGGAACCGGCCGCCCGCCCGCCCAAGAGGGCGGCCCTGACCATTCGGGCAAGGCCCGCAGCTAGCGGGCGCGACCGGTGCCGCAGTGTCGCGGGCGGTGAGCCTCCCCCTTGAGCTTGTCGATGGCCACAGATCGGGAGGGCGGCCGACGGGATGCACCACGTGGGCCCCGCACGACAAAGAGATAACGCAAGATTGCGGACCAATCGCTCCGAATCCCACCCATGGAGAACAGGCAGCAGCCCGACGGGACGGGTACGGCTCCGACGCCTGGGCACACGAACGTCATGCACGGACAACATGCGCGTCCCATGAGCACTGGGTTCGGCCCGGCACGATCTCCCCGAACGCGGTCCGGACAAGCCGAAGCGAAGCACTCCCGCCCAGGTCGGCTCACCGACCGGCTGCGGCGCAGAATCCTCGCGTACCGGACAATCGACTTCCTGTCCACACACGTCCCCGACCTGTCCGGCCCGGGCGAGGAATGCCTGCTCCTCGTCCACATCCGCCAAGTCGTGGGCCAGATCCACTACCGGCTCTGCGCCGACTGCGCTCAGGGCATCATCACGACCGTCGTCATCGACGAGCGTTTCCGCAGCACCGGCCTGGACACCCGGGCGCTCTCGCACCTGCGCTCCCGCCACCCCGGCATGTCTTGGCTCAGCACATCCGGCACACGCACCACACGTGATCTCCTGCGCCGCATGCGCATCCCCGCGACTGTCGCAGACACGCCCTGCACCCATGCCCTTCAGCCGACGGCCGAGTCGGCAAGCGCCACTGCCTGACGGCTGGTCACCAACCAGACCAAGCAGAGCAGGCCCGCAACGTCCGGCCCTCGAAAGCCTCGCCCCCTCTCCGCGGAAGCGCAGGCGCTGAGCACCACGGACCGGTGGTGGCCACTCACCGCAGGCCCCTAAGCTGAGGTCGGCACACCCCCTGGGAAGCCGCCCGCGCCGCGCTGGTTCAGCTCCCTCAGCCCGCAGTGACGTGATGTGGACACGCAGCGCCAACCGGCCGTCGTCGGCGCTGATATGCGCTGCTGTTGGCCTTGGCCTCCAGGTGGATCTTCGGTGCTGATTCAGGTGCCGGTCGCTCGGGCCGAGCGCGGTTGGGCGCGCAGGGCAGGAAGCCGGGCGCTGTGGTCCGCTCCGGCCAGGCTGTCGCCCAGGGCCAGGAGCGAGAGGAGCCGGACCGGCCGGCCCACTGTGGCAGCGGCCTCCAGTTTGTGGTGGCCGTCGAGGAGGAAGTGGGTCAGGCCCCAGTGCACAGAGGGGTCGTCTCCGAAGCTGCCGGCGGGCCCGCACACGTCCAGCGTGGAGACCGCCACTGCGGTGGGGACCGTTCCCTGCTCCATGAGAGCGATGTACTCCTCGACACGCTCCCTCTCGTTCCAGGTCGGGGGAACCATGGGCACGACGAACTCGTAGAGGTGGGCGTCTGCGTCGACGGCGGTCTCGAAGGTTCGGTAGTACGGGGTGTGCGGGTACTCCGGGAGGCCCCAGAACTGATCGAGCCCCCATGACGTGACCTGTTCGCCGCTGAAGTAGTCGCCTTCCTTACCCGGGATGATCAGCCGGGGTTCCACGCTCAGGAGCAGCGGAAGGTACTCGCCCTGCGGCAGCAACGCACCGAACGCATCGATTACGCCGCCAGCGTCCGTCTCGTCCAGTGCCCCGGTGAGCTGCTCCTGCATGCTCTCCAGGGACAACTTCTCCTTCGAGGTCTCCAGTCGGCGGAACAGGAGTGGGCACGTTCCGCAGTAGGAGCTGAGCTCGAAGGCGGGCTCGTCGTCGACCATGAGCAAGCGGCGCCGCGGGCCGCCGCCGAGCTCTTGCAGTTCCGTGCGGAAGTGCAACCGCGCCTCGGAGGAAGGGACACCGAGACTGCGGGGGTCGCCTGTTTTGATCATCACGGGCCGACCGTACGGGATGCAGCGGATCGGCTCCACCGACTACTGAGCGCCGATCTGGCCGGACGGGCCGACTACAGCGCCGGATCCCAGGCGCGCAACTGTGACTCAGCGGCGCGTCGGCGCGATTGGCCCTTGAGCGTTCCCCTTGGCCCGCTGCGCACTTGGGTGGCTCGCCGTAGCTGTCAGCCGCCCCACCTGTGGTGTTGCGGGGGGGGCGGCCGGGTGTGCCTCCCCTGTCACTGAATCTTTTCCAACCTGCCACATGGGCAGTTCAATAGGGCCCGATTTGCGCGTGCACTGACGGTTCATCGGCAGTCGTTGGAGGCGCCTGAGCACCGGCCGGCAGGCCCTGCTCACGCTCACCGAAGCGGCCAGGACGGCGGGGCAGGCGTCCTACCGGTCAGCGCTGCGCAGCCCGCGCCGGTGCGGGCACACCGCCGCAGAGTTCATGCCTTTCTGCGGGTGATCGCCTGTGTCATGGCAACTGCGGCAGCCAAGAGGCCCGCAGTGACGGCGAGCAGGGCACCCGTGGGTGCCAGGGCGTCCGCCGAGTCCGACGCGCTTTGCAGGTGGGTAAGCATGATGTTGACCGGGGAAACGCCCTTGCCCAGCAGTACGGCCAGGAGGAGTACCAGGGCGAGGACGAGCGCGTAGCCCTGCCGTCGGAACACCAGCCGCGAGCAGACCACTCCGATGGCGATGCCGGTGAAGGCGCAGGTGAGTTGAGCTGCGGTTCCCAGCGCCAGATCCGTGAGGCCGGGTGTGTGGGTTCCGGACAGCAGCGGCAGAACCAGGCCGGCAGACATCAGCAGCAGGCACCATATGGCGGCCGTCCCGACCGTCGCGAGCAGGACGCGTAGAGGGCGGCCGCCGGCGCTGACGACGACGATCGAGCGGTGCGCCTGGTCCTCTAGACCGATCAGTGTCATGGTCAGCCAGACCGAACACGGCAGCATGGCCCCGGCCACCGAGGCGTAGGTCGCGGTGAGCGGGCCGGTGTCGCTGCTGGTCAGCACGGCCACCAGGCCGAGGAACAGCAACAGCGGCGCGAGGTAGCGCTGGGAGAGCAGCAGCACCGTGGACATATAGCGGACCAGCGCGATCACAGGGCGGTCCCCCGCGCACTGCGTTCGTCCGCGGCCCCGGCCCCGGCCCCGGCCCCGGCCAGGCTGGCCACCGACCACCGGTGCTGCAGAGCCGTCAGCAGTACGGCGTCCGAGTGCTCCCGCGCCACCCGCAGGACGACCTCCCCGCCGCGCCGGGCGGTGTCCGTCACACCCGGCAGCACGGACCAGTTCACCTCGATCGGCATGACGCCGGTGGGCATCACGGTCAGGACCAGCTCGACCATCGAGGTGCGACTCCCTGCGTGCCGGCCGCCGTGCGAGGTGACCCGGCCGTCGCTGATGGTGTAGGCGCCGCGGGCGTGCATCTCGGTGATCGCCTCGCGGTGGTCGGTGAAGACCACTGCTCCGCCCTGTGCGGCCACTTCGTCGATGAACTCGGCGAGGACACCGTGGGCCGAGGCATCCAGACCTGACCAGGGTTCGTCGAGGACCAGCAGGTCGGGCTGGACAAGCAGGGCCTGGGCGAGCGCCACCTTCTGCGCGTTGCCCTTCGACAGCGTGCGCAGCGGTGCGTTCCGGCCGCCCACCAGGGACAGCCGCTCCAGCAGGTGATGGCCTCGGGCACGGGCTGCGGAGGCCGACAGGCCACGGATGCGCCCCATGTGGGTGAGATAGGAGATCGCCGAGATGCGGTCGTGGCCGGTGAAGCGGTCCGGTACGTAACCGATGCGCGGTGGTCGGCCCGACACGCTCCCGGTGGTGGGTTGCGACAGTCCGACGAGGATCCTCAGCAGGGTCGACTTCCCCGAACCATTGCTGCCGACCACCGCGAGGACGTCACCGGTCGCGACTTCCATGTCCACGTCACTGAGGATCCATCGTCCTGCGCCGTACCGTTTACCGACCGCCTCACAACGTAACAACTCGACTCCTCACTGTGGCTTACACGCTGGTCTTCCCAGCCTGGCGGGCGGGCTTGGCAGTTAAGCTGACAGGCAGGCAAGCCCCTGGTAGATGGGTTTCGACCAAGAGAATCGTCTCCACCCAGAGGCTCAGCGTGCTTGTCTACCCGTCGGGCGTCGACGTGTCCAGCTCGGCCCTTCGCTTCCTGGCCGCCCTCGCACCCACACTCGCCGAGGCTGTACGGGCCGCTGCGACGAGGGCGTATCTGATCTCGGACGGGACGCTTCTGGCCATTGACTGCCGGGGTGGCTCCTCCTATCACTCCTCGGGCGTGATCCGCCAGGTGCCGTGACGTACGTCGAGCGTCGCGGTGAGATCGGCCTGCCCCGGGAACGAGTCGCCCAGCCGCCACGGCTCCGGCAGGGCAGCCAGCCGGATGGCGACCAGTTCCTCGGTGACGTTGCCCAGGACTCCGATCCAGTGAGGTGCCGTGGCGATCAGCCGCTCAGGCAGCCAGGGCCCGGGCTCGGGAACGCGAGAGCAAGGCGCCTCCGCGAGTTCGGCGAGGGCGGAGCCGGCCAGCAGGGTCATCAGCCGCGCCAGGACCGCGGCCGGCAGGGCGGGCTCGCGGGCCTCCAAGAACACGTAGCAGTCATCGTGGCCCGAGAACCAGACCCGGGACTCTCCCAGGCGGCTCAGGAGCGGCTCATCGATGCCGATCGTGCCGAGCACGAGGGCGAGCTCGTCGAGCTGCTCCGCGGTCACGTCGGCGGGCACGTCGATCAAGGTCAGCTCGTACGCCGCCCACGTGCCGTCGAGGAATCGGGGCAGGAGGTCGCGGTCGAACACAAGGAACTCATCCGCGAGTCCGTTCGCGCCGGCCGCCCAGGATCCGAGGGGGTGGACCCTGCACGGCACGCCGAGCTCGGCCGCGATCAGCGAGGGCCGCAGTGCGTGCCAGTCCTCGTCCAGATAGGAGTTGGTCTCCAGCGACACCACCGCCACCGTGTCGTTCGCCACGGCCATGAGCAGGTCGACCAGCGCACCGGCTTGGGCCGCACCCGCGCGCACCTGCCACACCCCCTCGGCCTCGCGGATGCCGAAGCTCAAGGGGAACGGCCGGCGCTCCAGGCCGACACTGTTCACGCTGAACGCGCCCTGCTGCCCGACCTCGATCACTGCCCCACCCCCGGGAACCCGCCGGCCGCTCCGCCCAGCCCGCACGCATCAATCATCGCTGCTCAGCAGGGCGGCCCTGCCAGGGCCGACGATCCCTCGACGTGGGCACGGTCCAGGGAGCATCGTCCGCGACACCGAGGCGCGCCTACGGACGGTGACCAAGCGGAGGAGTCACACAAACAATCGAACATGTGTTGGAATATAGGAGTGAGAGCACCATTCCGTTTCCCCGATGACCTGCTCGCCCTGCAAGAAGCGTGGCTGCGTACATACGCTGATCTCGCCCAGGCCCCGGCCGACTCCGGTTCCACCGTTCTGCGACGCCGGCTGATCGCCCTGTCCGGACGCCTGTGCACCCACCCGTACTGGACGGCCCCCACCGGATGGCGGGCGGGCGGTGTGGAGCTGCGCCGCGCCGCCGCTGCCGCTGCCGCTGCCGCTGCCGCTGCCGCTGCCGCTGCCGCTGCCCACAGTCCCACCGCGGCGGCCGCCGGACGGGAAACGTCATGTACCAGCAGACCCGCGAACCCGCCCACAGAAGGCGGTGACTGAGCCTCGGGGCGGGGTGGACCCCGATACCGGCTCGCCGCTCGGCCTCCGGTGGACCGCGGCATGGGACCGGCCCCGGCCGACCGTCTGGTCAGGGTGCTGCTCAGGGGGCACTCGGGGTCGTGTCAGGGTGATCCCGAATCGAGTGGGAGCTCCCGGGGAGAAAGACTCGAAGGCGCAACGAGCACCAGTTCCAAGCCTTTTCGAGCGGAGTCGGTATGTCCCTGCGCCATCCGTCGGCCACCTACCTGGCCGCCTTCACGACCGCCGCCGCGCTGTGCGCCGTCGCCGTCCCCGCCCACGCGGCCACCGCCGCCTCCCCCGGTTTGAACCGCGTCGCCCTCCGCGATGCCATCGCCCTGCGCCCCGACGACGGCGCGGCGGGCGTCGTGGCGGAGGTGCACCGTGACGGCGAGACGTGGCGGGGTACGGCGGGCGACGCCGTCACCGGTAAGCCGGTGAGCGCCGGCGCGCACTTCAGGATCGGCAGTGTCAGCAAGCCGATGGAAGCCGTGATAATCCTGCAGCTCTCCGACGAGGGGCGCGTCGACCTGGACCAGAGCGTCCAGCACTACCTGCCCGGACTGCTGCCCGAGGACAGGTTCAAGGAGACCGTCACCGTGCGGCAGTTGCTCAATCACACCAGCGGGCTGCCCCAGGACTTCGAGGGCGCACCGCCGGCCTCCCAGGACGAGGTGATCGACGGCCGCTTCGACTCCCTCAGCTTTGATCAGATCATCCGGCAGACCCTGTACCCCGAAGGGCGTCCGGGACCCGGCCCGCGCTTCAGCCCTGGCACCAGGCAGGAGTACAACTCCTTCGGCTACCGCATCGCCGGCGAACTCATCGAGAGCCTCACCGGCCACTCCCTCCACGACGAGGTGACCAGGCGCATCCTCAAACCCCTCGGGATGCGCGACACCGCCACGTCGTTGCCGGGCAGGGCCACGCCCGTGCCCCGCCCCTACCTCCCGGGCTACCTGCCACGCAGCAACGGCCTGCTCGTCGACGTCAACGAACAGGGCGGCCTGCCCTCCAGCATGACCTCCACCACCGCCGACCTCGACCGGTTCATCACCGGCCTCTTCAGCGGCCGTCTCCTGCGCCCCGCCCAGCAGGCCGAACTCTTCACCGTCCCCCGCGGCTCCGACGGCAAGCCCCTCCCCTACGCGGACTCCGCCAACTGCAACGTCGGCCCCGCCAAGGGCACCGCCTGCTACAGCGCCGGCCTGATGTCCTTCCCGCTCCCGGACGGCACCCTCCTGTGGGGCAAGACGGGCAGCGACATCGGCTACAAGTCCGGTGTCTTCGCCACCCCCGACCTGAACCGCCGGGCCGTATACGCGGCAGGAACCTCCTCGGCCCAGGACCGCGTCCCCGCGATAGCCCAGCGCCTCGCCCTCGCGGCCTTCACGGGCTGAGCGTCGCCCGTACCGCCTACCGCAGGGGTTCACCCCGCCGGTCGAGGACCGGGGTGCAGCAGCCGCGCTCCGGTCCCCTCGCTCTGCGTGCGGCCGACGACGGCGGGGCCGGCCGACTCCTTTACGATGCGTTCCTGCGTGGCCGCAGCCGCGGGCCGGGCGTCGCTCACAATGCCTTCGAGTGGGCCGCGGCGCCGGTCGGGCCAGGGCGAACCTGGGCGATCCGTCGCTACGAATCGGACGTCGTGTCGGGAGGTCTCGCGCAGTGCCCAGCCGATCGCTTTGCGGATGCGAGCTGACGCGCGTGCTGAGTGAGTACGTCGACGGCGGCCTGGCGGTGCTCGTAGACGTCACCGGACCACGGAAGGCCGGCCAGGGCCAGGGCGTCGGCTCGGGTGAGCGGGGGCAGTTCCCTGCGCAAGGTGGTGACGGCCCGGCGTAGGTCGGGGACGGCGACGCCGAGGTGGGTGAAGTCGCTGTGCAGACGGGTACGGTGCCGGGCGGCGCGTACGGGGGCGCCGAGGCGGGCGAGTCGGCCGGTGAGCTGGTCGGCCGCCTCGGCGAGTCGGGCGCGGGGCGCGCTCACGCCCCGGTTTCCAGGATGCGCTTGAGGGTGGTCAGTTCGGTGTCGACGAGAGCGATCTGCTCGTCGAAGAAGGCGTCGGTGAAGGTAGGCGGCTGGAAAAAGGTGATCATGAACTCGGTGCCGGTGCCGTTGGCGACGACGCGGGCGGGGACCTGCCAGGACGCCTGGTCATCGATGTAGTCGTGGTCGAGGATGCCGAGTTCGGCGTTGCCGCGGATGCGGAGCCTGGCAGGGCCGTGCGGGGTGGTCATCAGCCACCAGTCGGCGTCGTCGGTGGGCTCGATCGCCTTGACGTTGACCACGGCCCAGGCGGGCCAGTTCGCGGGATCGGCGAGGAAGGCGAAGACCTCGGCGACGGGGCGCCTAATGCTGACGGTCTTGGTCATCGAGCGGACCGTGGCGGGGGCGGTTTTCATGTCGGGGCCTCTCCGGGGGCAGGGGGTTCGGGGCAGGTATCGCCGATCAGACGGCGGATCCAGTCCTCCAGCTGGCGGCGCTGGGCCGGGTCGAGGTGGGCGAAGAAGTGGGCGTCGTTGCGGTCGGCGATCTCCGCCAGGCGCGGTGTGAGGTCGCGGCCGGCATCGGTGAGGGCCAGCCGCAGGATGCGCCGGGAGCCGGGGTCGCTTTCGCGGGACATCAGGCCCTTGGCGATCAGCCGGTCGACCAGGCGGGAGACCGCACCCACGTCGATGTCGACGTAGCGGGCCACCTCGCGAGTGGTCGTGGCGTCGCCGCGGTAGACGGTGATCAGGACCGTCCACTGGGAGACGGTCACGCCGTGCTCGGCCAGCTGCTTCTCGAAGCGGCCGTGGACCTCGTCGGAGAGACGGCGGAGCCAGTACCCGAGGTGGTCACGGAGGCCGCTGGTTGATGCTGTCACCCCTCCACCATGAATGCCGTGGCAACTGTTGTCAAGACAACAAAAGTGTGCGGCGGAGCCGCTGGTGCTGGGGAGGACCGGGCGGTCCGCCGTCCAGCTGTGGCGCTGGTATTCGCCGCCGTCGCCGTAGTCGGTACGGCCCATCACGATGAGCCGCCCCGAGGACGGGTGGAGGCTCGCCTCGGGACGAGCCGGAAGTCTTGGAGCGCCACGCTCCCACCTGCCGCTGTGCGGTGGGTGCCGGCCCCCTCGTGGGAGGCGTGCAAGGCGCCTCGACGGGCGCAGTACGGGACTGACCTGAGGTCGGCGCTGCACCTGCCTGCGCGGGGAGCCGGGCCGTGCGGAGCGGACGCTGAACGCGGCCGAGGAAGCCGCCTTACGGCGACGCCCGCCCGCCGTACGTGCCCTGTGACGTCGACCGTCGAACATCGAGCACGTGACATCGAAGGTGGGTGGGCGCGTTCCCGAGCTCGCCGACGTCGCGCCGCTACTGGGTCCTGGTGCGGACGCCGGCGGCAAGGCGGTCGTCAGCAGGCCGGTGCCCCGTTGGTCGCGGGCCTCTCACCCGGTGGGTCACCGGATTGACCGGAGAAACGACTGCCCTGCACGCTCCGTCACCCGAGGTTGTGCCGGGCCCGTTGACCCGGACCCAACCGTCGTCCACCACTCAACGTCACCGATCGCGGAAAGTGTGCCGGAGCCTGAGAAGTAAGACGCTTGAAGTGGTTCGGGCTCTCGTCGGTCACGTGCCAAGGCGGCCCGGTCCGTGGCAGGATGACGTCATGATGATCCGAAAGGCTGATGCCGCGTAGGCGGCCGAAGGGGTTGCGCGCGAAGCGTTGGCGCCCCAGAAGAAGCATTCCGGTTCACCGGATTCGTGGGGTGTCTGCGGCGACTCGCGTAGCGATCCGGAAGTTGGAAGAGGACCGGTTGTGGCCGGGAGCTGTGGCTGCTGCCCTGGCCGAGTGCCGGCGACACCTGAATCAGCCAGGGCGGGTCCTGCCGGATCCGATGCTGGGCTGCGATTGCTGTAATCCCCTGGTGGCGCGAGACCGCCTGGAGGACGTGCTGCTGTGGCTTCCGCGCGGGGCGCGGGATGACCTCGGCAGACTCGTCGGCAGGCTCGATGCCGAATTCGACCGTCGGACTGTCCCCCTCAGCCCTCACCTCGGGCTGGCAACCCCGTGGGGTGCGTGTGGGTGGTGGCGTCAGCGCTTCCTGGAGAGCTGAGAACCGGATGCAGCCGACAGCGCATTGCCGTTCGGTGCAGGTACGGGTCGTGTCGAGGCGGTGGGTGGATCGCCGCCCCAGCGGCTCCACTCCCGGCGCAGAACGGGCCGGGCGCATGGCCTGTTCCCGGCACTGGCAGCGGGACGGAACGTCGAGCAGGGGCAGAAGTCTCTGTCCGCTGTGATCACGGCCGGGCGGCAGGGCGACTCGCCGCAGTTCGAGCCGGTTCCGGAGGCAATCCGGGTGCCCCGGCTCGGGCTCGGCAGGCCACGCAAGCGTCCGAACCGGGTGCGGGCCGACAAGGCCTACAACTCCCCCGCGATGACCGGTCCTACCTGTGCAGACTCGGGATCAAGCCCACCATCCCGGTGCCTGCGGACCGGGTCCGCAACCGTCCGGGCGCGGATCGCTCGGCGAACGCACGCCGAAGTTGCTCCTGCGCTAGCCTCGATGCAGCATCTATGACTTGGAGGCCGTGCTGCGGATCGTCTTCGACCCGGCCGAGCAGGAGGCGCTGCGGGCCGACGCGCGGGAACTGGCTGACTGCGAACCGCAGATCGCCTACGTTCTGGAGCGACTCGCCGGCGAAGGTGTCGACCTGGACCGCGTCACCGCCTGGGAGGACCTGCGCGAGAACCTCGGTCAGCCCCCGCTCGACGGCTCCGCTCCCACTCCCAACATCGCCTGATGGGGCGGCACGCCCCGAAGCAAGCCCGCATCGTCTTCTACGACGTGGCGCAGGAGCAGATCGAGAAGATGACGGATGCCGAACGGCTGCGGCTCGACCCCGCGCTGGCGGCCGTCTCCGGGAACCCCGAGATCGGCGTCTCCTCGAAGCACGGTGCGATTCGTGAACACCGCGAGGCCGGCGTTCGGATCCTGTACGTGCCGACAGCCCTGGGCACCCTGGTCCTGGTCGCCCGTGTCGAGGCGGACTGACCGCGTACCACCTCGCTGCGCGCCGGCCCTCCCGGGCAGTCGGCCCCGTAGGGCCCGGGCCCGGAAGGCGGGGGTTTCGCCGTGCCGTGTTCGACGGAAGGGGCCCCGGCAGGTCGGCGGCTTCGATGCGGCGGGGACACGTGGTTCCAGTACCTGTTCCTCTCCGGGCGGGCAGCCCGGGACCGCCCGGCCCGTGCCGGGAGGGGTGGTGACCGGGGCGACGGGTCACCGCGGCAAGGATGCAGGGCGCCGGCGGACGGCGAGCGGGGTGGTGCACCCCGAATGGTCGGGCACGCCGGTCCGCGATGACACAGCTGCCCACCTTGACTACCGGGGTTCCGTCGAAACGGGATCGAGGAAGAAGAGACACTGCTCGGCGTTGAATCCGCGCACCTCGGCAACGAAGCGGAACTTGTTGCCTGCGCCCACGGCGGCGGGGGGCTCCTTGCCGGTCAGTCTCAGGTCCTGGATGTTGACGTCCTCGTACTTGAAGGCCGGGCCGACTCCCGTGTTCGGCCCCTTGTCACCTGGGCCCAGGAGGAAGTCGTAGCGGGTGTCGTGGTCACCGTGGGGTGCCATGTTCACGATCGAGCCGTCGAAAGCGACGGTCCGGCCCTTGTGCCTGGTCGCGAAGTCCAGGTTCGCCTTGTCGCACGAGTCCGCCTTCAGCAGGGCCGCGAACTCCGGGCTGCTCTGAGGCGTGATCACGTCAGTGGCAGCCGACTCGGCCACAGGCGGAGTCGACGTGGAGGAAGGCTTCTCGCTCGCGGCGGTCGTCGACTTGCCCGACCCGTCCTTCTTCCCGCCTCCGTCGCCGAGTGCAGTGGCAGTGCCGATGACGATGGCCAGGATCACGAAGACGGCGGCCGCCGCGCCGATCAGGAGCCACGGCAGCGGTTTCTTCGGCCGACGGAAGTCGAGGGTGGAACGCAGCCTGCCCTTGGCCTGCCCCACGAGCTCCCAGCCGTCCTTCTGCATCCTCGCGATCACCAAGCCGTCGGTACCGCGAACCGTCTGCACGGTCTTGTACTCGTACTTGATCTCGTCGGCCATGCGGCTCCGCGCCCCCAAAGGCTTTTCATACCAACTGTCTCGTGAGCATAGGGGACTCCGCGATGCGACGGGCGGGCCGACCTCGGCGGCATGTACGACTACGGCAACGCCCTCACCCGGCATACCGTGCCCTGATGGACCTCTTCTCACGTTCATGGGCGGCGCTGCGCGCAGCGGTCGCCGACTTGCCGGACGAGGACTTCGAGCGGCCGTCCGGCTGTACCGGCTGGCTCGTGCGGGACCTGGTCTGCCACCTGGTCATCGACGCCCAGGACGTCCTGATCACCCTGGTCACGCCCGCCGAAACCGCACCGACCGCGGATGCGGTCACGTACTGGGACGTACTCGACGGACCACCGACCGGCGAGGACCCCCTCGATGCGCTGATCCCGCGGCTGGCCGCCGCATACGGCGAGCCGCGGTGGCTCAAGTTCCACCTCGACGACATCGGTTCCGCGGCCGGCCGGGCCGCCGAACTCGCCGATCCCGCACTCCGCGTCAGCACCCAGGACAAGGTGCTGACCATCGGCGACTACCTCTGCGCCTACGTCCTCGAATGGACCCTGCACCACCTCGATCTGATCGCGCATCTGCCGTCGGCCCCCGAGCCGCCCGCCGAGACCCTCGCCGCGGCCCGCGCGTCGCTGGAGAAGATCGCCGGAAACCCCTTTCCCGCCTCGTTCTCCGACAAGGACGCGCTGCTCATCGGCACCGGACGTCGCACGCCGACCGGCGCCGAGAAGGCTGCACTGGGCGATCTCGCCTCAAAGCTCCCGCTCATCCTCGGCTGACGACGTCGTCGGCACGCACATGCCCAACGTACTCATCGAGCACGTCCGCGCCTCCGGACGCTCGGCGGTCGAACCGGCTAGCGCGCCACGCGGTAGCGGAGGTGGACGACTTGTGAGCTGAAGGTGCGCGTCTCGACGAGTTCCAGGCCAACCCGGCGCTCGTTCCGGGGGAAGAAGGGAATGCCGCCGCCGACCAGCACCGGGTAGACCCTGGCCCGGTACTCGTCGACGAGACCCGACGCGGCGGCCTCGGCAGCGAGCGTCGCGCCGCCGATCGCGATGTCGCCCTCTCCCGGTTCGGCCCGCAACCGCTCGATCTCCTCCGCCAGGCCTCCGGAGGCCAAGCGGGCATTGCCGCGGACCGCCGACAACGTGGTCGAGAACACCACCTTCGGCAGCGACTTCCAGATCGCGGCGAACTCCAGCGTCGAGAAGTCGAGCGATGCGTCCTGCTCGGCGGTCTCCCAGTACAGCATCGTCTCGTACAGCCGTCGCCCCAACAGGTGGACGCCGACCTGCCGCACCTCGTCCGTGGCGAAGCGAAAGACCTCCTCGTCGGGGGCCGTCCAGTCGAAACCACCGTCCGGCCCGACGATGTAGCCGTCGAGTGAGACGCCCATCGAATAGGTCACGCTGCGCATCAGAAATCCTCCTTGGCGGCGGGTTCGACAGTACGACCGCCCGACGCCCCAGGACCCGTCGCGACGCGCGGGATTCCAGCGGCGGTGGCCTCAGCCGGCCGGCAGGGGCCGGCACAAGAGCGCCGCCGGCGTCGGACGGGCGGCGACGCGGGTGGTGAAGGCGATGCCCGCCGCGTACTCGGCCGGCCGGCACTGACCCTTGTAGTGGCCGGCGGCGAAATCGCCACCCCCGGCGTCCGCCGGACGGTTGTCCCCCCGGTCGAACCAGACCGTGCGGCCGCCTCCCGCGGGCAGCGAGGTGCGTGCCGGGGCGCACAGGGCCGCCGAGACCTGCTCGCCGCGGACGCTGTACCCGATGATGAACTGCCCGTCGGGGCACTGGAGTTTGGTGTAGCCGCCGGCCCAGTCGCCGCCCGGTGGGACGTACGTCTCGTCGCGGACCACCGTCTGGCCGGCGGCCGCGGCCCGCAGGTCGGAGGTGGAGCACAGGCCCCGGCCGCCGGTGTGGCTGAGGCCGGCCAGGCGGGCACCGTCGGGGCAGACGGCTTTGCGGGCGCCGGTGTCCCAGTCCCCGGCGGCGCGGGTGCGCAGCGAGGCGTTGTGGTCCCGGTGGTCGGTGCTCAGCTGGAACCAGGAGACGGTCGCGGGTACGGCTCCGGTGCGGCCGGGGGCGGTGGTGAGGTTCGTCCAGGGGCCGGTGCGCCAGTCCGCGGGGTCGAGGGCTCCGGTGCGGCGGCCGGTGGCGTCGTAGCGGAGCAGGGCCCAGCTGTCGCCGCCCGGGGTGCCTTGTGCGGTGGTGCTCCAGCCGACGAGCGGCCAGTAGGCGAAGTCGGCGTCGGAGGCGGCGAGGTCAGCGGTGAGGTTCTGGAACCATGCGCGCGGGGCGGCCCCGTTCTCGTCTGCGCCGATGCCGAACTCGCTGATCCAGACGGGGGCGGTGAAGTGCGTCCCGGTTTCGGCGGAGACGAAGAAGGCCTGGTCGTAGAGGGTCTGCCGGAGCTCGGCGGGGGTCATGTCCTGGTAGCGGGCGTCATGGGTCTCGCCGAGGCCGGTCGCGCCGCTGTGGTGGGGGCCGGTGTACCCGTAGAAGTGCGCGGAGTACACCAGCTTGTTGGAGACGACGAGGGTGTGGGAGAGGGTGCGGACGGGCGTGAGGGCGGGGCGGCCGTGGGGCAGGCCGTCGAGTGGGATGCCGGTCCAGTTGATGCCCTCGATGACGATGAGCAGGTTGGGGTTGGCCTCGGTGAGGATCCGGTCGGCGGCCTCTTGGGCGGCGGCTTGCCAGTCGTGGGCGTCGCCCAGGCCCCAGTTGGGGTCGTCCCAGGTGTCGCGGCGGACCTCGTTGTAGAGATCGGCACCGACCACGCGCGGGTTGTCACGGTATCGGCGGGCGAGGAAGACCCAGTCGTCGGCCCACTGTGTGGTGGAACGACCGCTGTTCCAGCGTTCGTTGCCGTCGAGGCCGCAGCACCATCGGGTGGTGCCGGTGTGGTTGTTCAGGATGACGGCGAACCCGGCGTCGGTGAGGGCGCGTACGACGGCGTCGTAGACCTGGAGCGGGGTCCGGCCGCGCAGGTCGGGGTTGGCGGTGACGGCGGCGTCCGGGACGGGGGTGGTCGTGTGGAGCATGTCGTTGGAGAAGGGCAGCCGCACGCTGTTGAGGCCGAGGGCGCGGAAGTCGGCGAGCAGGGCCGGCAGGGCGGTCCGGTCCAGGCCCAGCGGGATGCCGTGGGAATCCTGGCCCGCGTGGTGGTTGGCGGGGTCGCCCTGGTCGCCGGAGCCGTTCCAGGAGCCCTGGGCGCCGTCCCAGTTGCCGGAGCGCAGGCGGAAGCGGTTGCCCTGGGCGTCGACGATGTAACGGCCCCGGGTGGAGAGCGGGGGTGTCCAGGACGCGTCCGGCGGGACGACGGCCGGCCGCGGGGGCGACGGAACCACTGAGGCGGCGGCCGTGCCGGCGGCGGCCGCGGTGGCCGGCAAGGCGCCGCCCGCGAGGAGCAGCACGCTCAGCACCACCCGTACGAGGCTCTTCATGTCGGCTCCCCCGGCTGTGGCCGCCCCGTTCCCGGGCGGCTGCGGCGACAAGTTACCGTCCGGTCGCCGGACAGGGAAGGCTCGGAACACGGCGTCCGTGCGTCCCGGGCCCTCGACGGGGCTCACTTCGTCCGCCTGGGTCCGGAAGCGCGCCTGAGCCACCGATGCGAACCACGGCGGCGAGCACGGAGCCCCGGCGGCCGAGGGATCGGACCGTACGGGCGGCAGATCCGCATCCGGTCCGGCCGTCAACGAAATGTGCACGGCACGGCGACGCACACGGACGTCGCGGCGAGCGGGGAACTGCGCGATGTGAACGGCGGCGTGCGCTTCTTGGCGGGACGATCAGAAAAAGGCCCTGCGCTTCTGCACCGATGTGCTGGGCTTCGTGGCGCAGCCGGCCGTCAGGTGCGTGGTGAGGGTGCGCCGTGGGTGCCCGCAGGTTGAACGCCGGTGTCCGTGGCGGCGGGTGGGGCGGCCCTGCTCGCGGGCAGGAAAGGGCCTGGCGGTGGCGTGTGCGGTCCGTAGGAGCGGGTGCGGGCGTAGAGCGCGGTGGTCGCCACCGCGATGGTGGAGGCGCACCACAGCAGGCCCAGGGCTGCGTGCCCGCTCCCCGGGTCGTGGTGGGTGAAGGCCGCGGCGGTGGCGGTCTGGCTGGGGCCGAACAAGGGCAGGACGACCAGCCAAGGCTGGTCGGCGCGCGGGTTGTTCAGCGGATTTTGCAGGGTCAGTTCCGCGAAGACGACCGCGATGACGAGGAACAGGCCGCTCAGTTCGCTGTTGAGGAGGGCACCCAGCATGGTGCCCAGACCGCCGTAGGCGAGGGCCGCGCAGAGTCCGGCCGTCCAGATCACGGCCGGCTGCGGCGCGCCCACGGCCATGCGCAACAGGACGGTGATCTGGGTGGCCAGTACGGCGGCGACTGCGGCCATGGCGGTGAGTCTGGCCAGCGACAGGGCGGTACGGGGGAACCCGGCCAGGATGAGGCGCTGGTCCATCTCGCGGGCCTTGTACGTCGTCATGAACATCATGAAGCCGATCACCGTGGCCGCACCGGGCAGGGTGCTGATGATCTGTGTGGCATGACTGATGTCGGTGGTGACCTCGGCGTCGACGACGGCCACGCGGAACGTGAGGGGGGTGCTCGGCAGGCACGTGCCGGAGATCCAGACCCATGCCGGGACGAAGACGACCGCCATCAGCAGGGCGAGGCGGTTGTACAGGTGGCCGAGCAGGGTCAGGCGCAGGGCGATCAGGAAGGCTTGGCTCCAGGACCTCATGCCCTCACCTCGGCGGAGAGTACGTGGAGACGGCCGTGGCGGAGGTGATGGACGGTGTCGAAGCGTGCCCGGTCGTGCAGGAGGTGGGAGACGACGACGATCGCGCAGCCGTCGGAGCGCAGCTGCTCGGTCAGTGTCCAGAAGCGTTCGTAGGTGGTGTGATCGAAGCCTTGGTGGGGCTCGTCGAGGATCAGTAGGTCGGGTGAGTGCATCAGGGCCAAGGTGAGGTTGAGCTTCTGCCGGGTGCCGCCGCTGAGCCGGCCCGGACGACGGTGACGACTGTCGGCGTAGCCGAGGACGTCGAGAAGCTCCTCGGCCCGGGTGAGGTCGGGCAGGCGGTAGGCCGCCCGGAACAGGCGTAGGTGCTGCTCCACGGTCAGGGCGTCGTCGAGATGGATCTGCTGGGGGCAGTAGCCCAGCTTGCCCGTGCGGGTGACCTGGCCGTGGTCGGCGGCGAGCTGCCCCACCGCGATGCGCAGCAAGGTGCTCTTGCCCGCCCCGTTCTCGCCCGTCACCCCGACCAGGGCGCCTGCGGGCACGGTCAGTGTGGCGTCGGCGAGGACGGGGCTGCGGCCGTAGGTCTTGCGGACGTGGGTCAGTGTCAACCGGTCCGGCGGGGTGACCGTGAGCCTGTCCTCGCGCGGCGTACCGGGTGGGTCGGGGCGTGGGCGGCGGCACGTCATCGGACGGGCTCCGCCGGTGCGGGCGCGGCGGCACGGCGTGGTGCGGGTACGGGTGCGGTTCGCGCGGCGATGGCATGCGAGATGGCGCGGGCCTCCACACCTGCCTGGTAGAGGGCGCCGCTGAGGGGGTTGGTGAACCCGACGAAGTACAGGTGGGGGGCGAGCGGTGCGGTGAGTGCGCCGTGGACCAGGGGATGCCCCGACCCGTCGAGGACGCCCAGGCCGGACAGCAGGCCCTCCAGTTGGGGGCGGTAGCCGGTCGCAGCGATCACGACGTCCGGAGTCAGGACGGAACCGTCGGCCAGGTCCACCCGTGGTCCGTCGAACCCGGTGACGGCGGCCACCGGCCGAATACGGCCGGTCCGTACGGCTTCCACGAACCCGTGGTCCAGTACGGGGTTGTTGCCCTCGCGGTGGTTGCGGGTGAACGGGCCGGTGGTCGGGCGGGGAATGCCGTGGGACGTGAGGTCTCCGACGACGCAGCGCTGCGTCCACAGCGCCGACCGGTCGCGCCAGGCCGCCGGCAGGAACTCCGTCAAGCGCCCGAGCGCGTGCCAGCGGCTGGAGTCGCGGGGCAAGATGTTCGGTGGGGTCCGCACGGCGATCCACACCTGCTTGGCGCCCTGCCGTGCCAAGGCGGTGGCGATCTCGGTGCCGCTGTTGCCGGCGCCCACCACCAGCACCGACCGGCCCCGGTACGCGGCGGGGCCGCGGTAGCCCGCCGCGTGCAGGAACAGGCCATTGTAAGAGTCCAGCCCGGGCCAGTCGGGCAGGTGCGGGGTCCGGCAACGTCCGGTGGCGATCACCACCGCCCGTGCGGCGATCGGGCCCCGGCCGGTGTGCACCCGCCACCGCACGCCCGCGCCACCGGCACCGCCGGCCTCCGGTGCGGGTCCCGTCGAGGCAGCCTCGATCCGCTCGACCGGAACGTTGAGCCGGACGCGCAGACGGTGGTGGCTGCGGTATGCCTCTAGGTAATCGACGAAGGCGTCTCGTCCCACCCAGGTTCCCGAGCCACGGGGCAGAGCCAGACCGGGCAGATGGGATCCGCTCCGGGCGGTGTGGAGGCTCAAGTGGTCGTAGCGCTTGGCCCAGCTCACGCCCACCTGCTCCCCGCGCTCCAGCACCACGGCGGGGACGCCCACCCTCTGCAGCATCGCAGCGGTCGCCAGACCACTGGGGCCGGCTCCGATGACCACTGCGGGGGCAGTGTCCGTACGAGCTTCGTCGGGCATGGGCAGTGCTCTCGCCGCCTTGTGTGCGCACCCTCGCGGTCGGTGGTCCGGTGTGATCGTAGCGATGCCACGGAGCCCGAGCCGCGAGGGTGGGACGGTAGCCGAGAGCAGGAACGATTACTCCTCACCCTGATGGAGCAATGCCGTGGCGACGGGCAACCGGCGCCCTACGGCCTCCAGTCGGCCTCCAGGTCATGGGAGTCGGTCTTGGTGAGCTGGGTCAGTGCGGTGCCGTCGGCCCGTACCACGTAGAGGTGTTCGGGGTCCGCGTCGTCGGCACCGCCTCTGGTGAAGACCAGGCGGCTGCCGTCCGGCGACCAGGAGGGGTACTTGTCGTTGAGGCGGCCCGTGGTGATGCGGTGCACTCCGGTGCCGTCGGGGCGGACGAGGTAGAGGTGGGCAAAGCCGGAGGAGTCCAAGCGGCTGAAGGCGATGCGGTCGCTGTGTGACCAGTCGGGCGTCCAGTCGTGGGAGTCAGGCCCCGTTACCGCCGTCTGGACCAGGCTGGACAGCCGGATCCGCATGATCCTGCTGTGTCCGCCCGTGTCGGCGCGGTTGAACGCCAGGGACTTGCCGTCCGGGGACCACGTCGGGTGGAGGTCGTCCGCCGCGATGTGGGTGAGCCTGGTGGCGGGAGTGCCGTCGATGTCGGCGACATAGATCTCGCGCTGCTTGCCGACCGGCTTGGCGTAGGCGATCCGCTTGCCGTCGGGGGACCACGCCGGGTCGGAGGCGCCCTCGGTGCCCGGGACGGGCTTCAAGTCGCCGCCCGTGGTCTTCATCGTCCAGATGCCGTCGACGGCTCCGCCGGCTCCGTAACGGACGAAGGCCACCCGCGTGCCGTCGGGGGACCAGCTGGGCATGACGTCGCTGACGGTGGACGTGTGGGTGAGGTTGATGGACGTGCCGCCACCGGGGGAGATCGCGTAGAGGTCTTCCGTGGGCGCTGCCGAGGTGTAGCGGGCGAAGACGATCGGGTGGTCTCCCGCCGCCCCGCCGGCTCCTGCGGCCCCCACGGTGAGTGGTGCGGTCACGGCGATCGCCGTTGCGGCCAGCGCCGCCCGGCGACACCGCGTCGTGCCGTTCGCGCCGGTCCGGCCGATTCCTCGGACTCTTCCGGCGAATCTGCCCCGGCCGACGCGGCCTTGTTGCTGTGTCAAGGTCTCCACCCCGATCCCTCCTTGCGGCTGCTGCGGGCCGCTGCGGCCCGTAACATCCCATCGATGGGCCTTGGGGGGAAGCACAGGCACCAGGCGGTACGAGCTCTGTGACATGTTCCGTACGACACCGTCACATGCGGTGCGTGATCGCCCCTTTACCCGCCAGTCGCCCGGTGACGGCGACTTGGCACCAGCCGTCCCGCCGGCTCGCGGGGGTTACCCCTGCTGTCGGGGACCGCTGCCTGGTCTGCACTTCGGCCTGCTGCCCCGATGGCCCGGGCGTCGCGTGCTCGGCATGGCCGGGCTTACACAGCACCGTTTTCCGCCTGTTCGGACTGGGTCCGCAAGGCCCTCAAGCGCGACGCCTGATCTCTGCAACCGTCCACCCGGCCCGCGCCGGGTTGGCACCGCTCAGGGCGCCTCGACCAGCGGGGGCTCCCCCATCGGGGCGGTCAAGGCCCGGCGAAGGGCGTCGACGGCGTCGGCACCGATGCGTTCCGTCAGGACGCCTTCGATGACGGCGAGGGTGTCCTGGGCTCGTCGGTGCACACGGGCGCCTTCCGCGGTCGGGCGGATCAGGCGGCTGCGTGCGGAGGCGGGATCGGACGTCTGCTCCAGCATTCTCATGCCGATGAGAACGTGGACGGCCTGGTGGGCGGTCTGGCGGGTGACGCCCATCCGGCGCGCGAGCTCCGAGACCGTGGTGCCCCCTTCGTCCAGGGCGGCGAAGACGGCCGCCTGCCCGACGGTGACCGGCTGCTCTCCGGCGGCCCGCATGCTGGCCAGCAACGCGTCGTCGAACCAGCGCTTGGCCTCGGTGAGCAGCTGGGGCAGGTTGCGTGCGGGGGTGGCCATGGTTCCTCACGGGGCGACGGGGTTCCGAGCATAGCGACCGCCCGGGACCACCCGATGCCGAATGTCAGGTACCCTGACATTCATTGCATCGTCGCATCGGAGGTCCCCATGACCATGGAGTTCACCCGTCCCAGTCACCGGCTTCCGCGCCGCCGAGGGTCGCGGATACCGGCGGAGCCCGGGAAGCCGTACTTCATCGAGAAGGGACTCGGCGACCGCGCCCACCTGTTCACCGACCTGGTCACCGTCTACGCCGGTGGTGAGCAGACGGAGAACACCTTCAACTTCTTCACCGTCGAGGGGCCCGAGGGCGACGTGATCCCGGCTCACGTCCACTCCGACACGTACGAGGTCTTCTACATCACCGACGGCGCGGTGCGGCTGTTCGTCGAGGACGTGGAGGGACAGCAGTACGAAAGGCTGCTCAGGGCCGGCGACTTCGGGTTCGTGCCGAAGAACTGCCCGCACGCCTATCGCATCGAACGCCACCACAGCCGGGTCGTGGGCGTCGCCGCAGGTCCCGGTGGCACCTTCGAGCGGTTCTTCGAGAACTTGGGCGTGCCGACCGAGGAACTCGGCCTCCCGTCCGAGCCGTACGTACCCGGACCGCACCAGTTCGCCACGGTGCCACAGCGGTACGACGTGCGCTTCCTGCCTGAACACCAGTGGCGCACCGGGAGTTGATCCCGCGCCGCGCTCAGAAGACGCCGGTCGGCCGGCCCGTGTCCGGTCCGGCCGAGCAGCGGCGCACACAACGGCACACCCGGGCCTCTGCCGCGACCGGCACTGCGGGTCGGAGGGTCAGGCTTTCGGCCGTCGGAAGCGGCGTCGGTGCTGCACGACTCCACCGGCCTCCGCGCCGCGACCCCAGTGAGGACCCTCGGGTCCTCGGCAACACGCCGACGCGCCTCCCGTCATCGGGGGCCGCCGCACCGACCGGCCTCCGCGCGGCGGCCGCCCAGGTCACTTCGAAGTGGAGGCACTGACGGCACGACAGCTGCCGGGCGGGGCGGGGGCGCTGTCACAAGGTCTTCATGTCCCGTGCATGGTCTGGCCGCGCCGGACCGCGCATGATCGGCGCACACGCGCGGCCCGCGCCCCGCACCCCAAGCCCCCATCCGAGGAGCACTCCGCCATGCCCAGCCGCCGTACGTTCCTCGCCGGTTCGACCGCCGCGCTCGGCGTCACCGCCCCGGCCGCAGCCGTACCGGTGGCACGGGCCGCCGCTCCGACGGCGCTCCCCGAGCCGACGGCCGTCACCGGCACCCGGCCGCCGAACCTCGTCGTGGTCCTCGCCGACGACCTCGGCTACGGCGAACTCGGCGCGTACGGGCAGAAACTGATCACCACCCCCCGCCTTGACCGGCTCGCCGCCGAGGGGCTGCGCTTCACCGACGCCTACTCCACCGCGGCCGTCTGCGCCCCTTCACGAGGTTCCCTCCTCACCGGACTCCACACCGGCCACGCCACGGTCCGCGCCAACCCGTCCTCCGGTGGCCAGGGCTCCCTCACCGCCGCCGACACCACCTTCGCGCAGGTGCTGCGGGCACGCGGCTACCGCACCGCCGTGATCGGCAAGTGGGGCTTCGGTCCGGAGGCCGCCGGCCAGGACAGCCACCCGGCCGCCCGCGGCTTCGAGGAGTTCTACGGGTACATCGACCACGGCCATGCCCACCAGTACTACCCCGAGTACCTCTGGCACAACGACACGAAGGAGGCCATCCCCGCCAACGCCGGCGGCGCCAAGGCCGTGTACGCGCCCGACCTGCTGGAGCAGCACGCCCTGGAATTCATCGGCAACCACGCCGAGGAACCGTTCCTGCTCCTGCTCACCCCGAACGTCCCGCACGCCCCCAGCGACATCCCCGACACCGGCGCCTACGCGGACCGCACCTGGACGGCCGCCAACAAGGGGCACGCCGCGCAGGTGACCTACTTCGACGCGCTGGTCGGCAAGGTCGTCGACCGGCTGCGCGCCCTGGGGCTGGAGCAGGACACCGTCCTCCTCGTCACCAGCGACAACGGCCCCCACGAGGAGGGCGGCGTCAACCCCGACCTGTTCGACGCGAACGGTCCCCTGCGCGGGTACAAGCGCAACCTCTACGAGGGCGGCGTACGCATCCCCCTCATCGCCTGGGGCCCCGGCCGCGTCCGGCAGGGCACCAGCGACCGCCCCACCCCGCTGACCGACGTCCTGCCGACCCTGGCCGAACTCGGAGGCGCCCCCGCCCCCACCGACGTGGACGGGCTGTCGGCCGCCCCCCTGCTCGCCGGCAGCCCCGACTCCGCCCGCCACGGGCACCTGTACTGGTTCCGCGACGAACTGGGCGTCACCAGCCGGGCCGACGCCCAGGACGCCAAACGTGCCACCTGGCTCGCCGAGGCCGTCCGCCGCGACAACTGGAAAGCCGTGCGCTTCGCTCCCCAACGCGATCACGACCTTCCCGACGCGCAGTGGCAGGTCGAGCTGTACGACCTGGCCGCCGACCTGGGTGAGAGCCGTGACCTCGCCACCGCGTACCCGGCGAGGGTCACGGAGCTGGTCGCCCTGATGCGCTCCTCCTGGAAGGACTCGTATCCGCGCGTCCCCTTCGGGACCCGCCTGACGCTGCCCGCCCTCGCCGTCCCCGGCGAGGCGTTCACCGCGACCGCCACCCTGGACAACGGCTCCTCCCGTGCCTGGGCCGCCGTCTCACTCGACCTGCGGGTCCCCGCCGGATGGACGGTGGCGCCCGCCTCCCGGGCCACGGCGGAACAGCTCCCCGCGGGCGGCCGGCTCACCACCTCCTGGCGGGTCACCCCGCCCGCGAACGCCTCGCCCGCGACCGCGTGGACGCTCACCGCGGAGGGCGGCGCCCTCGCCCCCGGCGGTCCGGTCCGCTACCCGGCGACGGGCACCGTCCCCACCCCGCCGCCCGCCCCCACCCGCGACTCCTACCTCTCCGACCTCGCCTGGATCAGCGCCGCGAACGGTTGGGGGCCGGTGGAGCGCGATGCGTCGAACGGCAAGAACGCCGCCGCGGACGGACCGCCGATCTCCTTCGGCGGGACCGTCTACCCCAAGGGCCTCGGTGTCCACGCGCCCAGCGACATCGCCTACCACCTCGGCGGGGCCGCCGTACGGTTCACCGCGCTCGTCGGAATCGACGACTTCTCCGCGAAGCAGAGCGCGCTGGGAGCCACCCGAGCCAAGGTCTACGGCGACGCCGTCTCCTGCTGACCACACCGACCCTCACGGCCGCCGGGGGCCCGGTGGCCGTCGACCTGGACGTGCGCGGCGTACGCGTCCTGCGGCTGGTGGTCGAGGACGCGAACAACCGCACGTCCTTCGACCACACCTCCTGGGCCATGGCCCGCGTCACCGTCTCCTGAACCGGAAGGGGTCCTGTGCGGGGTCCGCGGCCACCCTGAAGCCGATGTTCCCCGTCGAGCTGTCCGGCGTGTTCGAGCTGCGGGCCGCGACGCGGTAGCGGTTGCAGTAGGAGTCGTGACACAGGTAGGAGCCCCCGCGCATCGCGCGGGAGGATTCCTCGCCCGGGGTGAACCAGTCCGCGCACCACTCCCAGACGTTGCCGACGGTGTTGTAGAGGCCGAAGCCGTTGGGCCGGAAGGACGTCACGGGGGCGGTGGAGACGTATCCGCCGGCGTCGGCGACGGCGTCCGCGTCGAGCAGCGGGAACTCCCCCTGCCAGATGTTGCACATGGGCCGGCCGCCGGGAGTCAGCTCGTCACCCCACGGGTAGCGCCGCTGCTCCAGGCCGCCACGGGCGGCGTACTCCCACTCGGCCTCGGTGGGGAGACGGGTGCCGGACCAGGCGCAGTAGGCGCGGGCGTCGTTCCAGGAGACATGGACGACGGGGTGGTCCTGCCGGCCCGCCACGTCGCTGCCGGGCCCTTCGGGACTCCGCCAGGACGCCCCCTGCACGGCCCGCCACCAGGGGACGGCCCGCACGGGCGGTGAGACGGCGGCGACCTCGTCGGAGAGGAAGGCGCCGAAGGTGAAGGAGTACCCGAACCGCTCCGCCTCGGTCGTGTGCCCCGTGGCCTCGACGAATGCGCCGTACTGGGCGTTGGTCACGGCCGTGGCGGCCATCTGGAACGGCTCCACGGCGACCTCGCGGACCGGCCCCTCGGCATCGGAGGGGAAGCCGTCGGGGGCGTCGGTGCCCATGAGGAAGCGGCCGCCGGGAAGCGCGAGCAGCTGCCGGGCCGCCCGAGAGGGCGCCGCCGCGGGTGGCGGCGGCGCGAGGTCGAACGTGGCAGCGGGGGTGGAGGCGTGTGCGTGGCCGGGAGTGCAGCATGCGGGCATGTCGGCTCCGTCGGAAGAGGGCGTTCGTCGTACCGGGTCGCCGGTTTCGAGGTCGCCCGGTCCGGCGGTCCGGCTCCCGCGACGAGCGCCCCCACGGTGGGCGCCCGCGTCGTGGAGCCGGTGCTGCCGCCCTCCGGACCGGGCTCCTCAGGCCTTACTTGACGCCGAGGCCGGCGTCGGAGACCTCGGGCTTGCCGGCGGCCTTGAGCACCTTG
>NZ_BMVP01000021.1 GCF_014650775.1 Streptomyces cirratus
TTCTTCGCGACCCAGCGCATCGCGTACGCGGCGGACCGGTCGACCTTGGACGGGTCCTTGCCCGAGAACGCGCCACCGCCGTGGCGGGCCATACCGCCGTAGGTGTCGATGATGATCTTGCGGCCGGTCAGGCCCGCGTCACCCATCGGACCACCGATCTCGAAGCGGCCCGTCGGGTTCACCAGCAGCCGGTAGCCCTCGGTGTCCAGCTTGATCCCGTCCTGCGCCAGCCGGTTCAGGACGTACTCCACCACGTGCTCGCGGACGTCGGGCGTCAGCAGGGAATCGAGGTCGATGTCGGCGGCGTGCTGGGTGGACACGACGACGGTGTCGAGGCGGACGGCCTTGTCGCCGTCGTACTCGATGGTGACCTGCGTCTTGCCGTCCGGGCGCAGGTACGGGACGGTGCCGTCCTTGCGGACCTCCGTCAGTCGGCGCGAGAGGCGGTGCGCGATGTGGATCGGGAGCGGCATCAGCTCGGGCGTCTCGTCGCAGGCGTAGCCGAACATCAGGCCCTGGTCGCCGGCGCCCTGCCGGTCCAGCTCGTCCCCCTCGCCTTCGACGCGCTGCTCGTAGGCGGTGTCGACGCCCTGGGCGATGTCGGGCGACTGCGCGCCGATGGACACCGACACACCACAGGAGGCGCCGTCGAAACCCTTCTCGGAGGAGTCGTAGCCGATCTCCAGGATCTTGCCGCGGACGAGCTGCGCGATCGGCGCGTACGCCTTCGTGGTCACCTCTCCCGCGATGTGCACGAGACCGGTCGTGATCAGCGTCTCGACCGCGACGCGCGAGGCCGGGTCCTCGGTGAGGAGCGCGTCGAGGATGGTGTCGCTGATCTGGTCAGCGATCTTGTCGGGGTGGCCCTCGGTCACGGACTCCGAGGTGAACAGGCGACGGGACACGGGCGGATTCCTTCTGTGGTGTGGGCGGGAGGCGACAGTCTCCGAACCCTCTGGAGATCCACTCGAAAACCGGAAGCGGCCCTGCCCACACGGCCCCCTCGACCCGGCGGTGTGGCCCGCCTCACCAGGCGAGGCCGCCGTTGACCTCCAGGACGTGTCCGTTGACGTAGGCCCCGGCGTCGCCGGCGAGGTAGACGGCGGCCTCCGCGATCTCCCGGCCGGTGCCCATGCGGCCCAGCGCGACCTTCGGCGCGTACGTGCTCCACACCGCCTGGTTCTGTTTGAGCAGCCGCCCCATGCCCTCGTCGACGAAGCCGGGCGCCAGGCAGTTGACGACGATGCCCTTCGGCGCGAGCTCCAGTGCGATGACCTTGCTGAACATCTCCACCGCCGCCTTGGTCGCGCAGTACGCGGACGCGCCCGGGGCGGGCCGGCTGCCCAGCGCCGAGGACATCGTGACGATGCGGCCGTTCCCGCTCCGCTCCAGGTACGGCACGGCCGCCTGCACGCAGTGGAAGAGGCCGTTCAGGTTCGTGTCGACGACCTGCGCCCAGTCGGCGCCCGCCAGTCCCGCCGCGGGTCCCGGCCGGCTCAGACCGGCGTTGGCCATCAGGACGTCGACCCCGCCGAACCGGTCCGCCGCCGCCTCCATCAGCGCGCGCACCGATGCGGGATCGCGCACGTCGGTCTGCCGGAAGACGGCGCGGCCGTCCAGGTGTGCCAGGGCCCCGTCCGCCCCGGCCCCGCCGCGCGCGCCGACGACGACCCGCGCACCCTCCGCGACGAACGCCTCGGTGATCTTGAGGCCGAGGCCCTTCGTCCCGCCGGTCACCACGGCGACCCGGCCCTCCAGTGCCCCCATCAGGTACCGGACCGCACCGCGAACCGGTCGCCGCCGGCCCGGGGGGCCGCGGCGGCGGGCGGCCCGGGGGCGCGCCTGGGGGCGGGGCTCAGCAACCGGGCCCGGAGCTGCCTGAGTTCCGGCGAGGGTTCCATGCCCAGTTCGTCGGCGAGGACCCGGTGGACGTTCTGGTAGGCCCGCACGGCTTCCGCGCGCCGGCCGGCGGCCACCAGGGCCGTGATCAGCCGGCTGTGGAACCATTCGTTGAGCGGGTAGTCGTTGGTGAGCTTGCGCAGCTCCGGGATGGATTCGCGGGTCAGGCCCAGCTGCTCCTGCGCCTCGATCCGGATCTCGAAGGCCCGTACCCGCAGCTCCTCCAGGTGCACGAGGTGGCCGGTGAGCACGTCGCCGACGGGGTGGTTCGACAGGGCGGGCCCGCGCCACAGGTCGAGCGCCTGCCGGACGCTGCGCAGCGCCGCGCCCGGGTCGCCGCCCCCGAGCTCGCCACGGGCCTGGGCGACGAGCCGCTCGAAGACGCGGATGTCGATCTCGGCGTCGTCGGCGAGGATCCGGTAGCCGGGCGGGCTGGTGACGATCAGGGAGCGCCCGGCCGGCACCAGGTCCTCGCTCACCAGCATCCGGCGGGCGTGGTACACGTACGTCTGGAGGGTGGTGACGGCGCTGCGCGGCGGTGCGTCGCCCCACAGCTCGTGGATGAGCGCTTCCGCCGTGACGATCTCATGGGGCCGGGTGAGCAGCAGCGCCAGTGTCTGGCAGACCTTCGGGGTTCCCGGCCGGTACACCCGTCCGTCGTCGGAGACGATCTCGAACGGGCCGATGAGATTGAAACGCATGGGAGGTGGCTCCTCGTCGACAGAACGGCGGCGGCGGCCGGACGGCCGTCGACGGATGGGGCCGCCCCGCCGGATCGCTCCGGCGGGGCGGCCGTCACCGCGTGGTCCGCGCCGTCACTCCTCGCCGAGCAGGTAGCGGATGTGCTTGACCAGCTCGCCGATGTCCTCGCGCAGCAGGCTGTAGTGGTCGGCGTCGAGGTCGATCACCGTCGGCGGCTCGGCCGAGTAGCCGCTGCTGTTCTCCAGGAACGAGTAGTCGTCGCCCACGGCCTTGAAGATGCTGATCGGCGCCTGGAGGGTGCGCTCGGCCAGCTCGTGGAAGGAGTACTCGAATTCGTAGGTCTGGCCCACGACCGAGATGATCCGCCGGGCGAGGTCGACGTCGATGCCCTTGAGTTCGCTGATGAACTCGGCGAAGGACGCCTCGTCCGTCACGGTCTCCAGGCACTTCTCCAGGTCCGGACCGGAAATGGTGCCGGTGAAGACGGAGAACAGGATCGTGGTGTAGCCGCGGTTGGCGAAGGACGCCTCACGGCCCCACACCTTGCCGTTCTCGGCGCGCACCTTCGGGGAGCCCGGCGCGATCAGGAACAGGTTGTCCACCTTCTCGCCGGCCTGCTCCAGCTGGTAGGCGGTCTCGAAGGCCACGCGGGCTCCGAAGGAGTAGCCCCACAGGGTGTAGGGGCCGCTCGGCTGGAGCTCCTTGATGGCCTCGATGTCCGCCTTGGCCATCTCGACGATCGTCTCGTACGGGGTCTCCCCGTCGTTGATGCCGTGCGACTGGACGCCGTAGAACGAGCGGCCGAGGCCGATCTCGCCGGCCAGGGTGCGCAGGTTCATCGGGTAGCCGCCGAGGCCCGGCCAGCAGATCACGGGCTTGGCCTTGCCGGTCTCCGCGTGCAGGCGCACCAGGCGCGAGGACTCCTGGGCGACCTCGCGCTCCAGGCGCCGGGCGAGCTTCTCGACGGTCGGCGACTCCAGGACGCTCTGGAGCGGCAGGGAAACGCCGAGCCGGGAGTTGAGCTCGCGGATGAGACCGACGGCGATCAGCGAGTTGCCGCCGGACTCGAAGAAGTCGTCCTGCACGGAGACGCTCTCGCGCCGCAGGGACTTCGCCCAGATCGCGCTGATCTCCTTCTCGGTCTCCGTGCGCGGGGCCACGAAGGGGCGTTCGACGAGCTCGGCGTTGACCTGCTCGGAGGCGGCCAGCGCCTTGACGTCGACCTTGCCGTTGGCGGACAGCGGCATCCGCTCGAACACCACGACCCGGTTGGGGATCATGTAGTCGGGCAGGAAGCTGACGAGGTCGTCGCGGATGAGTTCGGCCGGACCGCGCATGTGGACGCTGTCCTCGCGCATGCCCTGGTGGCCGACCTGCTCGTCGCTGATGCGGCCGCCGACGAAGAAGTACATCGGGCCGCTCTCGACGCCGCCCGCGGCGAGGACGGCGTCCATGCGGCGCGAGGCGGGCAGCGGGTTGCCGGTCTTGGAGCTGTAGCCGGAGGACATGAAGCCCAGGTTCAGCCCGTTCATCATCAGGTGCTGGAGCTTCTTGCCGAGGGTGATGTAGTGCAGCCACTCCTCGGGGGCGCGGCTGTACACGCTGATGCCGAAGCTCGCGGCCTGGTACACCGACTGGTTGATCGCGATGACGTGCTTCTTGAGGACGATGTCGTCCGAGAAGTGGGTCAGCTCGCCGTCCGCGTAGCGGTACAGGGCCTCGGGCAGGCCGGCGATCTTGCCGCCGTGCGTCTGGACGTAGACCTCGGCGTGGTCCTCGCGCGGGCCCGCGTGCGGGACGAGCTCGAAGGTCCCCAGGTAGTAGTCCTCGTCGGCGACGTCCAGCAGGTCCCGGACGGCCGGCTCGTAGGCGCGGTCGTGGATGTCGAGGCCGTAGGCCGGCAGGACCTGCTCGAAGAGGCCGACCATGTGGCCGGTCTCGATCTCCAGGACCTCGAGGATGTTGTTCTTGTAGACCGGCTCGATGCCGCTCTTCTTGCCGATGAAGTGGATCTGCGCGGTGGGCTTGCCGGTGGCCTCGCGCTCGCTGATCAGCACGAGCTGGTGGCGGACCGGCTGGTAGTAGTAGTAGCCCGGCTTGAGACCTGCGACGCCCTCCAGCTCGAAGTACATCTGCGTCGCGTACAGCGCGCCCGGGGAGGCGTAGCCGTACTTCGGCAGCAGCCGCTCCTCGCTGACGAACTGGCCGAACCAGCGCAGGATCTGTCCCAGTTCGGCGGGGGCCAGGTCGGCCGCCTTGCGCGAGTAGCCCGCGGTGACCTTGGCGCCGAGCAGGTCGATCAGGTCGGCCCGGGTGACCTCGCCGCCCTCGTAGAAGCGGTAGGTCTTGCGGGCGAAGACGCGGGCGCGCTGCTCGGGGGTGGCTTCCGCGCCGGGCAGGTCGTAGGCGGTGCGGGCGGCCAGCTCGGCGTCGTCGCGCAGGCCCGGGTTGGACAGCTGCGCCTTGACCTGGAGCTTGCTCTTCTTCGAGGCGTGGTGGGAGCCGTGGTTGCCCTGGTCCATCAGGGCGGCTTCCTTCTCGCTCAGCTCCACGCAGGCGATCAGGTTCTGGAAGCCGGTACGGCTGTCGTTCTTGACGATGACGGCCGCGTTGCGGACCCACTCGTGGTTCTCGATCGCGAGGGAGATCTCGTCGAGTTCGACGCGGTAGCCGCGCAGCTTGACCTGGTTGTCGGCGCGGCCGGCGAACTGCACGGTGCCGTCCGGGTTCCACTGGCCCAGGTCGCCCGTCTTGTAGAGGCGGGTGGGGGCGGCGCCGTCGCCGAGGGGGATCTCCAGGAAGCGGTCGGCGGTCAGGTCGGGGCGGTGCAGGTAGCCGCGGGCCAGCTGGACGCCGCCGATGTACAGCTCGCCGATCTCGCCGACGCCGACGGGCCGCAGGTCCTTGTCGAGGATGTGGTACTCGGTGCGGTGGACGGGGCTGCCGATCGAGATCGACTGGGGGCCTTCGTCCAGGTCCTCGGGGACGACGGTGTACGAGGAGGAGTTGATGGTGCACTCCGTCGGCCCGTACAGGTTGATCAGGGCGCGGCCCGGTATCTCGCGGGTGACCTGGAGCGCGAGGTTGCGCGAGAGCGCCTCGCCGCCGCTGAATATCTGCCTCAGCGAGGAGCAGGCGTCGAACTTCTCGGTGTCGATGAGCGCCTGGAGCAGCGTCGGGACGCACTGCAGGGTGGTGACGCCGTGCTTGTGGATGGTCTCGATGAGGCCCTCGGGGTCGGCGTAGACGCCGGGGGCGCCCATGACGACGGTGGCGCCGTTGGCCGGGGAGAGGATCTCCCACTGGGCGGCGTCGAAGCTCATCGGGGTCTTCTGCAGGATGACCTTGCTGCGGTCGATGCCGTGCGCCTCGCGCAGCCAGCCGAGCTGGTTGACGACGCTGCGGTGCTCGATCATCACGCCCTTGGGCTTGCCGGTGCTGCCCGAGGTGTAGATGACGTAGGCGAGGCTGTCGGGGCGGGCGCCTTCGGCGGCGGGCGCCGGCGTGCCCCCCTCGGGCAGCACGAACGCGTCGGAGTCGCGCAGGGTGACGACGGTGACGTCCTTCGGCGCGAGTTCGCGCAGCCGGGACACCAGGCGCTGCTGAGCGAGGATGATCTTCGCCTGGCTGTTCTCGATCATGTACCGGAGCCGGTCCTCGGGGTACTCCGGGGACAGCGGCAGGTAGGCGCCGCCGGCGGACAGGATGCCCCAGGCGCCGATCATCAGGTCGAGCGACGGCTCGACGAAGAGGCCGACGCAGTCGTCCGCCGAGACACCGAGATGTCTCAGGTACTCGGCCAGGGCCGAGCTTCTGGCTGCCAGTTCGCGGTAGGTGAGGCTCTGGTCGCGGTAGACGACAGCGGTCGCCTCCGGGTGCTCCGCGACCCGCTCGGCGAGCAGGTCCGGCAACGCCTTGGTTCCCAGAAGGGTGGGCTCGAGCACGCTGGTCTCCTGAAAGGTCATTTCTCGCTTCCTTACTTCCTTCGTGGAACAGCGGGCGTGCTCGACGCCCGCGTGACCGGGGCCGCGCTCCTCGGCGGCAGACCCGGCCTGCAGCGGCTCACCGCGGTGCGGACGACACCCGCGGGCCGGGGAACACCGCGGGGGGTGAGCCGGAAGAGCCGGACGGCGGCCCGGCGTGAAGAAACCGACGGACAGGGGACCAGTGGCGCTCCCCCGGGAGAGCTGTCCGGGGCGGTGCGCGACGCGCAACCGCCCCGGGGTACGGGCGGGCCCCCTCGGCCCGCCCGTCCCGGCCCTACCGGTCCTGGAGCAACCGGGTCACCGATCCGTTCTCGAACACCTCACGGGCGGCACCGGCGATGAGCGGGGCGATCGACAGGACGGTGACCTTGTCCAGTCCGAGTGCCCCGGGCACCGGCAGGGTGTCCGTGAAGACGAACTCGCTGACCCGCGAGTTCTTGAGGCGGTCCGCGGCGGGGCCGGACAGCACCCCGTGCGTGGCCGCCACGATGACGTCCCGAGCGCCCTGGGCGAAGAGGGCGTCGGCGGCGGCGCAGATCGTGCCACCGGTGTCGATCATGTCGTCGACGAGTACGCAGTCGCGGCCCTCGACGTCACCGACCACCTCGTGGGCGGTGACCTGGTGGGCCACGTCCTTGTCGCGCCGTTTGTGGACGATGGCCAGCGGCGCGCCCAGCCGGTCGCACCACCCGTCCGCGACCCGGACGCGGCCGGCGTCGGGCGAGACGACCGTGAGGTTGTCGCGGTCGGCCTTGGCGCCGATGTGGTCCGCGAGGACCGGCATCGCGAACAGGTGGTCCACCGGCCCGTCGAAGAAACCCTGGATCTGGTCTGCGTGCAGATCGACCGTCAGGATCCGGTCCGCACCGGCCGTCTTGAGCAGATCCGCCACCAGACGGGCCGAGATGGGCTCGCGGCCGCTGTGCTTGCGGTCCTGGCGGGCGTACCCGTAGAACGGCAGGATCACCGTGATGCTGCGGGCGGAGGCCCGCTTCAACGCGTCGATCATGATGAGCTGCTCCATGATCGCCTTGTTGATCGGCGCGGTGTGGCTCTGGATGACGAAGCAGTCCGCGCCGCGCACGGAGGCGTGGTAGCGGATGTAGATCTCGCCGTTGGCGAAGTCGATCGCCTTCGTCGGGACCAGCGCCGTACCCAGCTCGGCCGCCACCGCCTGCGCCAGCTCGGGGTGCGCGCGCCCCGAGAACAGCAGCATCTGACCTGGACTGCTCACGCGGAACCGGCCTCGGCCAGCGTCGGGTAGTCGGTGTAGCCGCGGTGGTCGCCACCGTAGAAGGTGGTGGTGTCCAGTGCGTTGAACGGGCCGCCGGCGCGCACGCGCTCCGGCAGGTCCGGGTTGGCGAGGAACGCCGCGCCGAACGCGACGGCGCAGGCGACGCCCGTCTCCAGCGCCTCGACCGCGGTCTCCGCGGTGACCTGGACGCCGAGGTGCTCCGGGTGCGGGCTGAGGATGATGGTGCCGGTCCACTGCGCGCGCAGGGCCTTGGTCTGCTCGCGGTTGCCGGCCTCCAGGACGTGCAGGAACGCCAGCGGCGGCAGGGCCGCGACCAGCGCCTCGTACAGGGCCGCGGTGTCGCCCTCGACGATGTCGTTGTACGCGTTGGCGGGCGAGATGCGCACGCCGACCCGGTCGGCGCCGATGCGCTCGGACACCGCGTGGATGACCTCGGTGGCGAAGCGGATGCGGTTCTCGATGGAGCCGCCGTACTCGTCGGTGCGGCGGTTGGTGTTGTCCGCCAGGAACTGGTGGAGCAGGAAGCCGTTGCCCGCGTGGACCTCGACGCCGTCGAACCCGGCCTCGACGGCGTTCTGCGCGGCGTCGGCGAAGTCCTTGACGGTGTCCGCGATCTCCTCGCCCGTCAGCGCGTGGGGCTCCTGGTAGTCGAGCGCGCCCTCGGGGCCGAAGCACTGGCCGCCCGCGGTGACCGCCGAGGGTGCGACCGACTGGTGGCCGCTGGGGTACAGCGACGGGTGGCCGATGCGGCCGGCGTGCATGAGCTGCGCCACGATCTTGCCGCCGGCGCGGTGCACCGCGTCGGTGACCTGCTTCCAGGACTCGGTCTGCTCCTGCGAGTACAGGCCGGGGCTGTTCATGAACCCCTGGCCGACGACGCTGGGCTGGATGCCCTCGCTGATGATGAGGCCGGCACTCGCCCGCTGGGCGTAGTAGGTGGCCATCAGCTCGGTGGCGAGGCCGTCGGGGGTGGCGCGGTTGCGGCTCATGGGCGCCATGACCAGGCGGTTGCCCAGGGACAGCTTGCCCAGGGTGACCGGCTCGAACAGCTTCTCGGACATCGTGTGTCTCCTCATCGAGGTCATATCGTGGTGCGGACGTACGGCGGCGTGAGCGGGGTGGACGGCCCCAGTGCCGTGGCCGGGAAGGTTTGCCGTGCCGGGCGTCGCGACCCGGTGAACCTTTCCGGTCACAGCACTAGCGGCCCGCGCGTTCGGCGAGGTGCGCGGCGTGGGCGACGGCCAGGCGGCCGGCGGCCTCGGCGCAGGAGGCGAGGACGGCCATGTTGGCTCGCGCCGAACGCCCGTCGGTGGCCGCGTCCACGGCCCGCATCAGGTACTTGGTGATGCCCTGGCCGGAGACCCCGTCGGCGGTGGCCTGGGCGACGGCGGCGCGGATGGCCGTGTCGACCTCGGTGGAGTCGATGGCGTCCTCCTCCCTGACCGGGGTGGTGATCAGGAAGGAACTGTTGTTGCCCAGCGCCCAGTGCGCCTCGACGGCGCGGGCGATGACCTGTTCGTCGTCCAGGCGGTGGGGCGCCCGGTGGCCGCTGGTGCGGCAGTAGAAGGCGGGGAAGTCGTCCGAGCGGTAGGCGACGACCGGGACGCACTGCGTCTCCAGGTACTCCAGCGTCAGCCCGAGGTCGAGGATCATCTTCGCTCCGGCGCAGACGACGGCGACCTTGGAGCGGGTGAACTGGATGAGGTCGGAGGAGACGTCCCAGGTCTCCTGCGCGCCGCGGTGCACGCCGCCGATGCCGGCGGAGGAGAAGAACGCGATCCCCGCGAGCTCGGCCGCCACGACGGAGGACGCCACGGTGGTGGCGCCGAGGCCGCCCTTGGCCAGTACGAGCGGCATGTCCCGGCTGGAGACCTTGGGGATGTCCGGCAGGGAGGCGAAGCGCTCGATGTCCGAGTCCGACATGCCGACGCGGATCTCGCCCGCCTCGATGCAGATCGTCGCGGGTACCGCACCGCCGGCCCGTACGGCGTCCTCCACCTTGCGAGCGGTGGCCGCGTTGTCGGGGTAGGGCAGGCCGTGCGTGATGACGTTGCTCTCCAGGGCGACGACGGCCGCGCCGTCGTGGAGGGCCTCACGGACTTCCTCGGTGTAGACGACGGGGATGCCGCTGCTTGCGCTCATCGAAGGTCTCTCACTTCTCGTTCCAGTAGCCGGGCGGCTTGACCAGCAGGTCCCGGCGGGCTGCTATCTCGGTGAGGACGTGGGCGTCCCAGTCCTCGGGTTCGACCGGCTCCAGCGAGATCGAGACGGTGTCCTCGCCGGTGGCGAAGGTCCGCGTCACCGCGGCGGTGACCGCGTCGTCGATCGCCCGGATCTGTTCGGCCGTGAAGTCTCTCGGGTAGTGCCGGACGTGGACGTGGGGCACGGGACTGGGTTCCTCTCCTGATCGGTGGCGGACGGGTGGCACACCGAGGACGGGGGAGACCTCGGTGTGCCACCGCCACTCCCGGCCCCCACCAGGGGGGTTTCGGTGGGGCGGGGAGTTCGGGGGAGGAGCTCCGGCGCGTCAGGCGTCGACGGGCTCCCGCGCACTGGCCCTGGCCGCTTGCCTCTTGGCCCGGCCGGGGCGCGGCTGGGCCAGGATGACGGCGGCGACCACGGTCAGGGCGCCGACGAGCTGGAGCGGCGACAGGGCCTGGTCGAGGACGAAGTAGCCCAGCAGGGTGGCCGCGAGCGGCGAGGCGAAGCTCAGGAACGAGACGGCCAGCGCGGGCAGCCGTTCCATGCCGCGGAACCAGATCGCGTAGGCGAACAGGGCCCCGATGATGCCGAGGTAGGCGAAGCCCGCGAGGTTCTTGCCGGTGATCGTGTCGGGCAGGCCCTCGCCGATCAGGGCGACCGGCAGGAGCACGAGGCCGCCGACGGTCAGCTGCCAGCCCGTGAAGGTCAGCAGGCCCACCCCTTCGGGGCGGCCCCAGCGCTTGGTCAGCACGATGCCGGAGGCCATGCTGAGCGCGCCCAGCAGACCGGCGATGACACCGGTGGCGTTCAGGCCGGCGTTCGGCTGGAGGACCAGCAGGGCCACGCCGGCGGCGCCGAGCGCGCAGGCGACCAGGTGGATCTGCTTGATCTTCTCCTTGAGCAGCAGGGCCCCCAGGAGCAGCACGATCATCGGCTGGATGGACATCACCAGCGCCGCGACCCCGCCCGGCAGGTGGTACGCCGCGACGAACAGCAGGTAGAAGAAGGCGCCGATGTTCAGGACGCCGAGGACCAGCGCCCGCCACCACCAGATGCCGCGGGGCAGCGTCCGGCCGATGAGTACGAGGATCAGGCCGGCGGGCAGGGCCCGCAGCAGGGACGCCAGCAGCGGGCGGCCCTCCGGGAGCAGCTCGGTGGTGACCAGGTACGTCGAACCCCAGATGGCGGGGGCGAGCGCGGTCAGCGCCGAGTCGCTCAGTGCGCGGCTCTTCATCGGACCACGGCCGAGTCGGTCGTGCCGAAGAAGCGGTCGCCGAAGTCACCGATGCCGGGGATCATGAAGGCGTTCTCGTTGAGCCGCTCTTCGATCGACGAGGTGACGATCTTGACGGCGGGGTGCTTGGCGTGGACCGCCTCGATGCCCTCGGGCGCGGCGAGGAAGTTGACGAACACGATGTTCTCCTCGCGCACGCCCGCGTCGAGCAGCAGGCCGATGGCGGCGTTGGCGCTGCCGCCGGTGGCGAGCATCGGCTCCAGGAGCAGTACCTGGCGGTGCGCGATGTCGTCCGGGAGGTTCTGGTAGAGGTAGTGCGGGAGCTTGGTGGTCTTGTCGCGCTGGATGAGTATCTTGCCGACGCGGATGTTGGGCACGACGGAGCGCAGCTCGTCCACCATCGAGTCCCCGGCCCGGATCACGGGCACGGCGCACAGGTCCGGCGTGAACTTCAACCCCTCGAAGGTCTCGCCGACCGGCGTGATCACCTTCTGCTTGTCGAACGGCAGCAGATCCAGCGCCGATTCGAGCAGGAGGCGGATGATGCGCCGGGAGTAGAAGACGAAGTCCGCGCGCGAGGCGTCACGGTCTCGGATGATGGTGTGCATCGCCCGCAGCTGGTTGGTCTGCGGAAGCGGGTGGACGTTGTGGTGGCCGGTCGCCATGAGAACCTGCTTCTCGTCGGTCGGTGGAGACGGGCTGCGGCCGGGCCCGGTGGGGGGTGTCCCGGGCGGCCGCAACCACGGTCGGGGTGCCGTTGGTGTCAGGCGCTCTCGCCGGCGATCTCGGCGAACGCCTTGCGCGACTCGGCCACGAACTTGGCGACCTTCGCGCGGTCCTTGCGGCCGTCGGCGCCTTCGAGGCCCGTGTGGGCGTCGACGGCGGCGGGCTTGACGAAGCGGATGGCGTCGGCGACGTTCTCCGCGTTCAGGCCGCCGGCCATCATCAGGGGCTTGGGGGAGCGGCGCACGAGCTCGGCGCTGACGTTCCAGTCGTGGGTGAGACCGGTGGCGCCCTTGGCTCCGGTGGCCGGATTGAAGGTGTCGGTGATGAACATGTCCACCGAGTCGGCGACGTCGTCGACGAGCTGGAGCAGCTCCTCGGCGTTGTCCTCCTTCACGACCAGGCTCTTGAGTACGTACAGGTCGGGGCGGTTGGCCTTGAGCTTGCGCAGCTGCTCCGGCTCCACGTCACCGTGCAGCTGGACGGCCTTGACGCCGAGCTGGGTGGTGAAGGCGCTGATCTCGTCGGCATCGGTCATGTAGCTGATGAGGACGCCCTCCTGGGGGGCCGTCAGACCGCCGATGATCTCCGTCGCCGCCACCTCGGAGATGTCGTCCTTGCCCGACGGGAGGCGGAGCGGGAACCCGAACCAGTCGACGCCCTCCTCGGCCAGCAGAGCGGCCTCGTCGGCGTCGATGATCCCGGCGACCTGCACCAGATCCTTCACGTCACTCATGTGTGATTCCTTTTCAGATGAAACTGAATGAACAGAACGTTTACGGGCAGTGAGTACGAAGGACGTGCCCCGGTATGACGGTTTTCGGTACACGTCGCGGGATGCTCTCCAAAAGCCTCGTTGGTACCGATCCGTGGGTCAACGGGCTCTATGTCAGATCCGCGTCAACCTTCCTCACGTCTGTGTCAGAGACCGTCACGAACAGCGCAACTGCTTCCATCCACAAGGCTGTTGGGCGAGGGTGAACGCGAGTACGGTCAGCGGCCGCGGCGGCCGGCGCGCCCCCGGACGAGGGCGATCCCCCAGGCGGCCCGGCGGCGCATCAGCGTGGACAGGGGCGGCCCGGGGTGGCACGGCACGGGGTACATCAGCTCGGGGAACCAGAGGGCGGCACGCTGCCGCGCGGGATCGCGTACGGGTTCCCGCACCGGCTTGCGGCGGGCGGCGACGAGGTGGCCGGTGATCCCGGTGCTCACCACTGCACCCCGGTCAGCTCGGGCAGGCGGTCCCCGGCGTCCCACACGACGTGGAAGGCGACGTGGCTCAGCCGCCAGCCGGCCCCCGTGCGCACAGCGCGGGCCCGGCAGTACCCGCCCACCTCGAAGGGCGCCGGCGGCCCGTCGGGCCCGTCGCCGGGCCCGTGCAGGTGCCGGGTGAGCTGCTGGACCCGCAGCGTGGCCCGGTCGCCGTCGAGGCGGATGTCGTGGTTGGCGCTGATGTGGTGGGTGCGCGACCAGCGCGCCCCGGCCTCCCGGCGCAGCACGGCGAAACCCTCGACGCCCGTGCAGGTGCCGACGGGGAAGGCGAAGACGGCGTCCTCGGTGAACAGCTCGTCGAACGCCGCCCCGTCGGGTCCGGCGTGGATCCCGGTGTCGAGGGCGCCGACGTAGCGGTCGAAGAGGTCCCGCAGCTCGGCTCGGTCGCGCAGGACCCGTACCTGCGCGGACAGATCCGCGAGCTCGTCGTGGATCGATGGCATGGCCGCTCCTGTTCGGGAATCGGTGGTCGATTCGGTCATGTCCGGGACTGCACGAACTCCTTGACCGACGCGACGACGTAGTCGAGCATCTCGTCGGTCAGCGCCGGGTACACCCCGACCCAGAAGGTCTGGTCGGTGACGATGTCGCTGTTCGTGAGGTCGCCGACCACGCGGTGCGGTTCGCCGATGTAGGCCGGGTGCCGGGTGAGGTTCCCGGCGAACAGGCGCCGCGTGCCGATCTTGCGGTCCTCCAGGAAGTCCACGAGGGCCGCCCGCGTGTAGGGGGCCGCGGGGTCCACGGTGAGGGCGAAGCCGAACCAGCTCGGGTCGCTGCGCGGGGTGGCCTCGGGCAGGATCAGGTGGGGCACCCCGTCCAGGCCCTCGCGCAGCCGGCGCCAGTTGCGGCGGCGGGCGTCGCAGAAGTCGTCCAGCTTGTCGAGCTGGGTGAGGCCGAGCGCCGCCTGGATGTCCGTGGCCTTCAAGTTGTAGCCGACGTGCGAGAAGATGTACTTGTGGTCGTAGCCCTCGGGGAGGGTGCCCATCTGGTACTTGAAGCGCTTGAGGCACTTGTTGGTCTCGCCCGGCTCGCACCAGCAGTCCCGGCCCCAGTCGCGCAGCGATTCCACGATCCGCGCGAGCGCCAGGTTCGAGGTCAGCACGCAGCCGCCCTCGCCCATCGTCAGGTGGTGGGCCGGGTAGAAGCTCACCGTCGTCATGTCGCCGAACGTTCCGGTGAGCTGCCCGTCGTAGGTGGAGCCCACCGCGTCGCAGTTGTCCTCGATGAGGAACAGGTCGTGGTCGGCGGCGAGCCGGGCGATCTCCGCGACCTCGAAGGGGTTGCCGAGGGCGTGCGCGATCATGATGGCGCGAGTCTTGGGGCCGATCGCCTGCGCGACCCGGTCCGCCGTCGTGTTGTAGGTGCCCAGCTCGACGTCCACGAAGACCGGGACGAGCCCGTTCTGGATGATCGGGTTGACGGTGGTGGGGAAGCCGGCGGCGACCGTGATGACCTCGTCGCCCCGCTTGAGGCGCCGGTCCTCCAGCAGGTGCGAGGTGAAGGCCGTCATGGCCAGCAGGTTGGCGGAGGAGCCCGAGTTGGTCAGGTGTGCCTTGCGGTGCCCCAGCTTGCGGGCGAAGCGCGACTCGAACCTGCGCGAGCTGGGTCCGGCGGCGATCCGCATCTCCAGGGCCGCCTCGACCAGCGCGGTGCGGTCGCGTTCGTCCAGTACCGCGCCGGCGGGCCAGATCTCGGTGGTGCCCGGGACGAAGGGCCGGTCGGCCTGCGTGTCCTGATGGAACTTCACGGTCTCGTCGAGCACGAGGCCCTTGTGGATGTTCATGACGTGATCCCTTCCCGGCGCTCTCGCGTCGCCGGTCGTTCGAAGCCTCGGCCGGCCCGTGCAGGGCCTGGGCCGGGCCGTGGCCTAGGCCGGCCGCGGGGCGGCGGGGTCGTCCCGCCAGGTGCGTGCGCCGCCGAAGGTGCGGTCGCGCTCGGGGCGGTGCCGGCCCGGTCGGGCGGGCCCGGCGCCCGCCGTGCCGCCGTACTGGCCCTCGTAGGCCGCGGCCCGGGCGAGGACGACGGCGGTCAGGGCCGCGAGTTCGTCGGTGTCGGGCCGGCCCGTCACCACGCGGACGAACCGGCCGGGATCGTTCCTTCTCACAGGGTGCTCCTCGTCTGGTGCTGTGGCCGGGAAGGTTTGCCCGGTCGCGGCGTCCGGTGCGGTGCGGTGCAAGGCGGAGGGCCGTGGCCCGTACCGGACGTACGCGCACGGTCCGACAACGGTGGGGGCACCTCCCGGCGGTAGCTGGGGGAGAGGTGCCGTGCCGGGCGCAGCGACCCGGTGAACCCTCCCGGTCACAGCGCTGGGCGGCCCGCGGGGCCGCTGGTCAGACCACGGTGTCGCTCGGGGCGTCCGGCACCGCGCCCACCGACGGGGCGGCGGTCCGCGTCGTGTGGACGCGGGCGTCCGGCAGGATGCGCCGGACCAGGCCGCCGAGCACCCGGCCCGGCCCCACCTCCACGTACCGGTCGGCGCCCGAGGCGGCGAGCGTCGCGACGGCCTCCGTCCACCGCACCGGCCGGGTCAGCTGGCCGCGCAGCGCGACGACGGCCTCGGCGGCGGTCTCGATGCGCCCCCCGGTGACGCTGGAGACCAGCGGCAGCTCCGGGTCACGGAAGGCGGTGGCGATCAGGGTCTCGGTGAACTCCGCCTCCGCCTCGCGCAGCAGGCTGGAGTGGAAGGGGCCGCCGGCCCGCAGCGGCCGTACCCGCGCCCCGGCCGCGCGGGCCGCCTCGGTGAGGTGGGACACCGCCCCGGCCTCCCCGGAGACCACCGTCTGGCGGGGTTCGTTGTCGCCGGCCACCTCGACGACCTGGTCCGTCGCCGCACGGGACTCGGCGCACAGCCTCACCAGGTCCCGGCGGCTGAGGCCGATGACGGCCGCGGTCGCGCTGCCGACCCGGTCGCCGACGGTGGCGACGAGTTCGCTGCGCAGCCGGACCAGCCACAGCGCGTCTGTCCATTCCAGGACCCCGGCGGCGACCAGCGCCATGTACTCGCCGAGGCTGTGTCCGGCGACCGCGTACGGTTCGAGGCCCTCGCCGCGCAGCACTTCCAGGGCCGCCAGGCTCGTCAGGAACACGGCCGGCTGCGCGACGACCGGGTCCTCCAGGTCCCGGTCGGAGCCGTCCCGGCAGATCCGGGCCAGCGGGATCCCGAGGAGGTCGTCGGCGGCGCGGAAGTAGGTGTCGGCGAGCTGCGGCCGCCGGGCGAGCAGCTCCCTGCCCATGCCGGCGCATTCGGAGCCCTGGCCGGGAAACACGAAGGCGGTACGGGTCATCCGGTCACGTCCTTAATCTGCGGTCAACTGGCGAGTGGCGTGCGGTCCGGCCAGGGGGCGGACGCACCGCACACGGAACCTCCGGCGGCCAGCCAGCTGTCGGGAACCCAGCGGACGTCGACCACCGCGGGGGCGGGCCCGGCCACCGCCACGGCGGCGGCGTGGGAGGTGTCGGCGGGGATGCCGACCATGGTCCAGTCGTCCGGGTGCCGGTCGTGGTCGGTGCCGAGGTAGTCCTCGGCGGGTGAGCGGCTCAACCCTGTCCCGAGTCCCTTGAGAAACGCTTCTTTTCGAGTCCAGATCTGGCCGAAGAGCTGTCGGCGGGCCTCACCGGCCGCGGCCCGGGCGATCTCCAGCTGCTCGTCCGGGTGCAGCGCCTTCGAGCAGATGTCGACGGTCTCCACTCCGGGCAGCTTCTCCACGTCGACGCCGAGCGGCACCGTGCCCACGCCGACCAGTGCGACTCCCCCGCTGTGCGAGAGGGAGTAGTGCAGCGGTGGCGGCGGCGGGGACATCGCGGGGCGGCCGTGCGGTTCGCCGCAGCCCGGGCAGGGCTCGCGCATGAAGCGCACGTCCTGCGGCAGGGTCGCCGTGTACCGGCCGAGCAGCCGGCGCACCGCGACGTGGGCGGCGGCGTAGAGCATGCCGTCGGAGCGCCTGATGAAGGCGTCCGTGCGCTTGCGCTCCTCCGCGTCCAGCTCCGCGACGGCCAGCGCTTCGGCGTCGGCCCCGGTGGGGCGGCGCACGAGCCACAGGTCGACCCGGTCCGGGGAGAGGGTGAAGTCGGCGTCGGGCAGGCCGAGGTGGTTGACGGTCGGGCGGGTGGCCGGGCGCAGGGTGGTCGTCGTCATGCCGGCACCGCTGCGCCGTGCAGGTGGGACTCCGGGCCGAACTGGCCGACGAGGCACTCGATGAGCTCCTGCGCGCTGTTCGCCGTCAGCAGCCGCTGGAGGTTCAGGTCGACGCCCAGCACCGCCTCCATCCGGTACTGCAGTTCGATTCCGGAGATCGAGCCGATGCCCAGGCAGCCCATCGGGCGGCCCGTCGTGTCGACGCGGTGAGGCTCGATGCCGAGGATGCGGCCGAGCTCCTCGCGCACGTACTGCTCCAGCATCCGGGTGCGCTCGCGCCTGCCGACGGTGTGCAGCAGGGTCACGTCCGGCGGGCTGATGTGGACCAGCCCGCTGTCCGTCTCATATGTGTGCGACATGTGAAGTGTGGTCATGATGCTTTCCGTTCACGGCGTACGGGTGTCCCCGTGCGCCCGGGGGCGGGGAGGTGGGGAAGTCGGTTGCGGCCGGTCAGGGCGCTGAGTGCGACGCCCGCGCCGGTCAGGCCGACGGCGGTGACCAGGGCGAGCGCCGCGTCCCGGTCGGCCGGGTACAGCGCGGCGACGGGGACGGCCGTCAGGGCGGCGCCCAGCTGGACGCAGGTCTGGTAGAGCGCGCCGGCCGGCTGCCGGTGCTCGGGTGGGAGCCCGCCGGTCGCCTGGAGGTGCAGGGCGGTGAAGGCGAGGACGAAGGCGGCGCCGACGCAGCCCGTCGCGGGCAGCAGGTCGGTGAAGCCGGGGCCGCCGGGGCCGGCCCGCGGGTAGAGCGCGTAGCCGAGCGGCGCCGCGACGGCGCCCGCCGCCACGGCCCGGGCGGGTCCCAGCCACGACGCGAGCCGGGCCGAGTACAGGGCGCTCACCGCGAGGGGGGCGCCGGCCGGCAGGAAGGCGAGCGCGGTCTGCCAGGGGGTCGAGCCCGCCCGGTGCAGGTCCAGCGCCGCCACCAGCAGGAAGGCCACGTACGAGCCGTTGAGCGCGGCCGCGCCGATCGCGGAGCGCACCAGCGGTCCGTGGCCCAGCAGCCCGGCGGCGAGCAGCGGGCGCGGGGAGGCCCGTTCGGCGGCGACCAGGACGGCTGCGCTCAGCAGCGCCCCGGCGAAGGCGGCGCCCGCGCGGCCGGGTTCGCGCCCCGTGCCCACGGCGCAGGAGAGCCCGTACAGCAGCAGTGCCACCGCGGCGCCGAAGGCGAGGCCCGCCGCCGGCGCGAGGCGGGTGGCCCGTGCCCCGGGCCGCGGAGCGGGCCCGTCGCGCGGGACGAGCCGCAGGCCCGCGGCGAGCAGGAGCAGCGCGACGGGGGCCGGGAAGGCGAGGGTCCAGCGCCAGCCGACGCCGGTGAGCAGGCCCGACAGCAGCAGGCCCGCGCAGAACCCGGCGGCGCCGAAGAAGGAGTAGAGGGAGACCGCCCGGCGGCGGTCGGGGCCCTCGGGGACGGCGGAGACGAGGATGGCGAGTCCGGTGGGAGCGGTCAGCGCGACACAGCCGCCCTTGACGACGCGGGTGGCGATGAGCACCGCCGCGCCGTCGGCGAGGGCGCCGGCCAGCGAGGCGGCGGCGAAGAGCAGGAGGGCGGCGAGGTAGACGCGGCGCCGGCCCAGGCGTTCGACGAGCCGGCCGCCGAGGAGCACCAGCGAGCCGAACCCGGCGGCGAAGGCGCTGAGAACCCACTGGAGTCCCGGCACGGGCAGCCCGAGGCCGTCACCGATCCACGGCAGCGCCACGACGGTCGCGGACACCTCCAGGGCGTCGACCAGCATGTTCGCGGAGAGTACGGAGACCAGGGCCCAGCGGGTCCCGCTCCGCCCGGTCCCGGCCGGGGAGGTGGTCGAGGACTGCATGCTCTCGCTCCGGCGTGGGGGTGGGGAACCTGAAGGGACGAGAAGGAACGTGAAGGGCGGCCCGGCCGGGGAGGGTTCCCCGGCCGGGCCGCCCGTGGCCGGCGTGGCGTGGGTGTTTCACGCCGGCGGCCTCGGGGGGGCGGTACGCGGCGGCGGTCAGCCGAGCAGCGTCCCGCCGGTGGCGTCGACGAACGAGCCGGTGATCCAGCGGGCTTCGTCGGTGGCGAGGAAGGCCACCACGTCGGCGATGTCCTCCGGCTCTCCGACCCGGTTGAAGGCGGACAGCGCCGCCATCTGTTCGACGGCCTCGGGGATGTCGAAGACCGGGTTGCCGTTGCGGGTGATGCCGGGGGCCACGGAGTTGATGGTGATGTTCCGCGGGCCCAGGGACTTCGCGAAGTGCAGGGCGAGCTGTTCGAGTGCGCCCTTGCTCATCGCGTACGCGATCTCGTCCGGGTTTGCGAACCGGGTCAGGCCGGAGGAGATGTTGACGATCCGGCCGCCGTCGGGCATGTTCCGCAGCGCCCGCCGGATCAGGAAGAACGGGGCCTTGGCGTTGACCGCGAAGATCCGGTCGAAGTGCTCGGGGGTGATCTCGGCGGCGCTGGTGGCGCCCATCACCCCGGCGTTGTTGACGAGGATGTGCAGGTCGGTGCTGCCGGTCCGGTCCAGCAGGCCTTCCTCCAAGTCGGCGAAGAGGCCTTCGACGTCGCCGTCGACGCCGAGTTCGGCGCGGATGGCGAAGGCGCGGCCGCCGTCCCGCTCGATGGAGGCGACGACCTCGTGGGCGGCCGCCCCGTCGGTGGCGTAGTGGACGGCGACGAGCGCGCCGTCCTGCGCGAGCCGGCCGGCGACGGCGCGGCCCATGCCCCGGCTGGAGCCGGTGACCAGCGCGGTACGGCCGGTGAGCCGTTCCATGCCGTTCCTCCTCTTCCCCGCGGCCGCCGTCGCCGATGTGCGCGGCGTCGGCCGGTCGTGCGACTCCTGCGACTCCCGCGACTCCCGCGATGGAGCCGCGGACCGGGCGGCCGGGCGCGCGGTACGGGGCGACGCGGGCCCGAACCACCGTTCCAGGGCGGCCGTGAGGCCCGTTTCCCCGGGGCCGTCCGACCAGACGACGTGGCCGTCCGGCCGGATCAGCAGGGTGCCGGTCGCGCCGGTCGCGCCGTCCGCGCCGTCCGCGCCGGCGGATCCGTCGGTGGGCAGGGCCGTCGCCACGCGCACCCGGTCCGTCCAGGGTTTCGCCAGGGCGCGCAGTTCCTCCCGGCGGCCCTCGTCACCCGGCGCGAGGAGCAGCAGCCCCTGCCCCGAGCGCAGCAGCGCGAAGGTGGTGGTCGTGCCGTCGCCGGTGACCGCTGCGCCCCGGGGGGCGCGCAGGCCCAGCATCCGGCCGTCGCCGGGGCCCGCCTCGTAGCGCACGTCGAGCCCCGAGACGGCTCCGGCGAGGTGGGTGCGTACGTCCTCGTGCCCGGTGAGCTCGGCGAAGACCTCCCGGACGGCGTCGACTTCGGGGCCGCCGAGCAGCAGCAGCGCCTGGGTCCGGACGTTGCTCCGGACGGCCTGTCCGACGGCGTGCCGCTCCTCGTGGTAGCTGTCGAGCAGCTCCTGGGAGCCGTGTCCGTTCAGCAGCGCGGCCAGCTTCCAGCCCAGGTTGAAGGCGTCCTGGAGGCCGAGGTTGAGGGCCTGGCCGCCGATGGGCATCTGCTGGTGCGCGGCGTCCCCGGCGAGCAGGAGCCGGCCGCGGCGGTAGTCGGCGGCCTGCCGGGAGGCGTCGCCGAAGGAGTCGACCCACTGCGGGGTGCCGGAGCCGATGTCCTCCCCGGTGACGCGCTTCCAGGTGTCGGCGACCTCCTGGAAGGAGGGTGTTCCGGGGCGCGGCGCGCTACCGTACTCGTGCACCATGACGCGGGTGACCCCGTCGGGGCGCCGGGCGGCGATGACCAGTCCCTGCTCAAGGCGTTCGAAGCGGCGGGCCGGGATGTCGATGCCCGCGACGTCGGCGCGCAGGAGTTCCCGTTCGGCGTCGGTGCCGGGGAACTCGAAGCCGCCCAGGCGGCGCACGGCGCTGTTCTCGCCGTCGCAGCCGACGGCGTACTCGCCCCGTACGGTCAGCCGGGTGCCGTCGTCGGTGCGTACGTCGGCGACGACCCCGTCGGGGGTGACGGTCAGCCCGGTCAGTTCGTGCCCGCGCCAGACGTCGGCGCCGAGGTCGGCGGCCCACTGCCCGAGCACTTCTTCCAGGCGGGTCTGGGGGACCTTCCACTGGCCCGGGTAGGGCGTGGGCAGGCGGAGGTCGAGGGGGATCCCGCCGAAGTGGCCGGCGGGGTCGTTCGGGACGTCGTCAAGCCGTTCCAGCAGGCCGCGGATGTCGAGGATCTCCATGGTGCGGGCGTGGAGGGTGGAGGCCCGCGATTCGGTGGTCGGCGCGGTGAGCTTTTCGAGGACCACCACGTCCGCGCCCGCCAGCCGCAGCTCCCCGGCGAGCAGCAGTCCCACCGGTCCCGCGCCCACCACGATCACCTGGGTGTCGGTGTAGTCCCCAGCCATGATCAGTCCCTGTTCTTCTCGGCGTACGCCTTGGCGTGCCGCAGCGTGGCCAGGCTGTTGGTGCTCAGCGCGGTGCGCACGTACTGCCGGGCGTCCTCGACCGTCGCCCCCTCGCCGAGCACCTTGGCGATGTTCGCGGTGTTCAGGGTCACCGTGTGCTGCGAGGACGCGGCCACGCCCCCGTCGTTCTCGGTGAAGGTCCAGTACCCGGTGTGCAGGGTCATCAGGGCCGGCAGGGTGGTCTGCTTGTAGGCGATCCGGGTGTGCGGGAAGGTCACCCGGTAGGACTTGGTGGTGTGCAGCGACCCGTCCTTCGCGCGGGTGTCCATCTCCAGTTCCTGGAGCCCGGGGGTGTCCTCCGTCAGCCGTACGCTCGCCACGTGCGGCAGCCGGTCGGGCCAGGCGCCGGCCTCGTTGACGAAGTCGTAGACGTCCTTCGCCGAGCCGTCGACCTGGACGGTGTCCTCGAAGGAGAACGTCAGGTCCTCGGCGGCGTGGGCCAGCTCGAGGTTGGTCTTGAGCGCCGCGAGTTCGGAGCGCGAGTTGCGGTCGACGGCCTCGTCGATCCACGCGAGGTGCGCGGGGTCGTCGTCCACGGCCCGGTAGTCGTGCAGCAGCCTGACCCGCGACTCGCCGGCGGAGAGCGCCTCGACGACCCAGGCGCCGCCCATCGCGGCGACCGGCGGGGCCGGCAGTTCCTGGCGGAAGGTGATGCGCAGGGCCTCGGGGTCCAGGGTGCGGCGGGAGGTCCAGTTCTTGGCCTCGCCGTTGGCGGTGGCCCAGATGCGGATGTGCTCCTCGCCGGCGCCTTCGGCGATGTGGTCGACGTAGATGGTCGGAGGGAAGATCCGGGGCCAGTTCCGGACCTCGGCGATCAACCGGTAGACGGCGGTGGCCGGGGCCGAGACCGTGATCTCGTGCTCGACTTCGCGCAGGCCGGGCTGCGACATGCTGGTGGCTCCTTGAGGCTCGGGACGGTTGGGGCGGTTCGGAATCAGAAGTTGCCGAGGCCGCCGCAGACGTTGAGGGCCTGCGAGGTGATGGAGGCGGCGGTGTCGGAGGCCAGGTAGCCGACGAGGCCGGCGACTTCCTCGGGGGTGGAGTACCGGCCGAGCGGGATCTTCGCCTGGAACTTCTCCAGGATGGCGTCCTCGGTGGAGGAGTAGGCGGCGGCGTACCCCTGCCGCACCCGCTGCGCCATGGGCGTCTCCACGTACCCCGGGCACACGGCGTTGACCGTGATGCCGGTGGGGGCGAGTTCGTTGCCGAGCGCCTTGGTGAAACCGACCACGCCGTGCTTGGAGGCGGAGTAGGGGGCGCCGAGCACGACACCCTGCTTGCCGGCGGTGGAGGCGATGTTGATGATGCGGCCGCGCTTCTTCTCGCGCAGGCCGCCGGTGGTCAGCGCCTCGCGGGTGACGCGGAAGACGCTGTTGAGGTTGGTGTCGATGACGTCGTGCCACAGTTCGTCGTCGATGTCCGCGGTGACTCCGCCGCCGGAGCGGCCCGCGTTGTTGACGACGACGTCGATGGGGCCGAAGCGGTCGACGGCGGCCTGGATCCAGGTGCGGACCTCGTCGGTGGAACGGACGTCGACCACGGCTCCGGCGACGTCGAGGCCCTCGTCCTGGAGCAGCTTGACGGTCGCGGCGACGTTGTCGGCGCTGCGGGCGCCGATGAACACCCGGTGGTCCTGGGCGGCGAGCAGCCGGGCGACGGCCAGGCCGATCCCGCTGGTGGCACCGGTGACGACGGCGACCTTCTTCCGGTCGTGATCCGACATGTGTCTGTTCTCCAAAATGAGCTGGGTGTATCCGGGTGGGGGCGGCGGCCGCCGCTGCCGGGACGGACGCGGCCGGCCGCCGTACCTGCGCGGTCCTACGCGGTCCTACGCGGTCCTACGCGGTCCTATGCGTCTTGCGCGCCCTACGCGTCGACGAGGGCGGCGGCGCGCAGGGTCTCGTTGACGGCCGCGATCAGCGCGCGGGGCGTGCTGTTGTCGGTGAAGACGTCGTCGTCGAGGGTGATCGCGAACTCGCGCTCGATCCGGCCGCCGGTCTCCAGCAGCGCCAGCGACTCGTAGCCCAGGGACTCGAAGTCGGTGTCGAGGATGTCGCCGTCGAGGTCGATCTCCTCGTCGGCGCCGGCGCCGTCCAGGAGGATGCGCTTGAGGTCGTCGAAGGTGAATTCGGTCTTGGCCACGGTGGGTCCCTTCATGGGTGGCTGGGTGTATCGGACGGATCCGGCGGGTCCGGCGGTGTGGCCGGGCGCCGGCTCGGGCGCCGTCAGTCGACGGCGCGGACGATGACGGCGGAGTTGAAGCCGCCGCGGCCGCGGGCGAGGACCACGGCCGTGCGCACCGAGGCGGTCCTCGGGCGTACGGCGACCAGGTCGAGGTCGTAGGCGGGCGACAGCTCCACGTTGGTGGTCGGCGGGATCAGGCCCTCCCGCATGGAGAGCACCGCCGAGACGACGTCCACGGGAGCCGCGCCCGCGCCCAGCCGTCCCGTCGTCGTCTTCGGCGCGGTGACCGGCACGCCGCGCGGTCCGAACACGCTGGTGATGGCCTCGGCTTCCTCGCGGTCGAGGCGCTTGGTGCCGGCGGCGTCGGCGAAGACCACGTCGACCTCGGCGGGGTGGCAGCCGGCGTCGGTGAGCGCGGTGTCGATGGCCCGGCGCAGGCCGGGTTCGCGCCCGCTGCCGGGCCGGGGGTCGAAGGTCGCCCCGTACCCGGCGAGTTCGCCGTAGACGGTGCGGGCGCCGCGGGAGCGGGCGCTGTCCTCGTCCTCCAGGACCAGCAGGGCGCCTCCCTCCCCCGCTACGTAGCCCGCCGCGTCCTCGTCGAAGGGCAGATAGGCGCGCTCGGGTTCGGCGCCGGCCGACATCATGCCGCCGGCGAGCTGGGCCGCCCAGCCCCAGGGGGAGACGGGGGCGTCGAAGCCGCCGGTGGCGGTCAGCCTGCCGCCGGCACGGATCTGGCGCCGGGCCTGCGCAAGGGCGTCGAGGCCGCCGGCGTGGTCGCTGACGACGACTCCCGAGGGCCCGGACAGACCGTGGCGGATGGAGATCTGTCCGCTGTTGGCGGCGTGGAACCAGGCGAAGGACTGGTAGGCGCTGACGTGCTTGGCGCCCCGGCCCCAGAGCTTGCGCAGCTCGTTGCCGCCGAACTCGACGCCGCCGGAGCCCGCCGCGGTGACCACGCCCATGCCGTACGGGTCGATGTCCCCCGGCGCCACCCCCGCGTCCGCGAAGGCGTGGTCGGCGGCGGCCAGCGCCAGCTGGGTGACCCGGTCGGTCTGCGGTACGAGCCGTCCGGGCAGGTGCTCCCTGGCGTCGAAGCCGTGGATCTCGCCCGCCAGGCGGGAGGGGTAGGAAGAGGCGTCGAAGCGGGTGACGGGGCCGATCGCGTTCTTCCCGACCCGGGTCGCCGCCCAGAAGTCCTCCACGCCGAGTCCGCTCGGGGCGGCCACCCCGATGCCCGTGACCAGGGTCCTGGCACTCATGCGGTCCTCCTGTCGGGGCGGGTCAGCACCATCGCGCTGTGGAACCCGCCGAATCCGCTGCCCACGGTGAGGACGGCGTCGGTGCGGTGCTCCCGCGCGTGGAGCGGGACGTAGTCGAGGTCGCACTCGGGGTCGGGAGTGCGCAGGTTGGCGGTGGGCGGCACCACGTGGTGCTTCATCGCGAGGACGGAGGCGGCGATCTCCATCGATCCGACCGACCCGAGCGAGTGCCCGATCATCGACTTGATGGAGCTCATCGGGATCCGGTGGGCGTGCTCGCCGAGGGCCAGCTTGTACGCGGCCGTCTCGTGGAGGTCGTTCTGCCGGGTGCCCGAGCCGTGCGCGCTGACGTAGTCGATGTCCGCGGGGTGCAGACGTGCCGCGTCCAGGGCGACCGTGACGGCCTCGGCCAGCTCGCGGCCGTCGGGGCGCAGGCCGGTCATGTGGAAGGCGCTGGAGCGGGCGGCGTGCCCGGCGATCTCCGCGTAGACGTGCGCGCCGCGCCGGCGTGCGGCCGTCAGCTCCTCCAGCACGAACACGGCGGCGCCCTCGCCCAGTACGAAACCCTTGCGGGAGGCGTCGAAGGGGCGGGAGGCGGTTCCCGGCTGGTCGTTGTACGTGGTCGTCGCCTTGATGGCGTCGAAGCAGGCCAGGGTGATCGGGCTGATCGGCGCGTCCGTGGCACCGGTGACCATCACGTCGGCGCTGCCCTCGCGGATCAGGTCCGCGGCGTGGGCGACCGAGTCGATCCCCGAGGTGCAGCCGGTGGAGACGGTGGTGACGGGGCCCTCCGCGCCGACGGCCCAGGCCACCTCGGCGGCGAAGGAGCTCGGCACGAAGTGGTCGTAGAGGCCGGGCGAGGCGTAGGTGTGGTCGACCAGGTCGAGCCGGCCGTCGTGGCTGACGGCGCGGTACTCGCGGTCGAGCGCGCCCGGGGCGCCGACGCCGGTGCCGAGGCTGACTCCGGTGCGGTGGGGGTCGAGCCCGGTGAGGGCCAGCCCGCTGTCGGCGAACGCCTCGCGGGCCGCCACCACGGCGAACTGTGCGGCGCGGTCCATGCGGCAGATCTCCCGCGGGGTCAGCCCGTGCGCCCGCGGGTCGAAGTCGGCTTCGGCCGCCACCCGGGAGCGGAAGCCCGAGGCGTCGAAGAGGGTGATCTCCCGCGTCGCGGTGCGCCCTTCGCTCAGCATGCGCCAGAAGGCCCCGGTGCCGGTGCCTCCCGGCGCCAGCACTCCGACCCCCGTGATCACTACCCGGCGAGCCACCGGTACGGCCCTCCCCTCGTGTCGGCGTGGCGGCTGCTCACTCGGACGCCGTCCAGTCGTAGAAGCGCGTGGCCATGGCGTCGGCGGGGGTGCGCCAGGTCGCCGGGTCGTACGGCTGGATGAACGGCAGCAGGTCGTGGCTGATCTTCATGAAGCGGGGGTCGTTGCGGGACTCCTGGATGCGCCGGCCGCCGTCGTCCTCCGCGAAGTCCTGGAGGTGGAAGTAGAGGCCCTTGTACATGAACAGCCGCCGGCGCAGGGTGCCCATCCGCTGGGGCATGTCGGTCTGGTCGAACTCGGTGAAGAGGCGGGCCACTTGCTCGCTGGACATGCTGTCCATCCGGGCCACGATCAGGTTGCTGTGCGTCATCTGGTCTCTCTCTTCCGTGCGTCGGGGAGCGGTTCAGGGGTGGTACAGGCGGATGAAGTCCGCGACGCCGTCGGCGATGAGCGCCTCGGCCTCGGCGCGCGGCACGGGCAGGGCGCCGAGGAAGGAGCGCTGGACGACACCGGAGGGGACCAGCAGGATGAAACGTTCCGCCGCCTGGTCGGCGTCGGGGATGTCGAGCAGTCCGCGGGCCGCGACGCCGCGCAGCCTGCGGGCCAGCTCGCCGCGTGCCTGGCGGGGGCCGGCCGCCTGCCACTTCTCGACGGCTTCGACCGGCAGCCGGGTCACCTCGGCGCTGACATGGCGCACGATCGCGAAGTGCTCGCGGAACGCCTCCAGCGGTGCCAGCCAGGCCCGGCCGAGCGCGATGAGGTCCTGCTCCAGGTCGGTGATCTCCGCCAGGCAGCTCTCGGCGACCTGCGCGAGGGCGGCCGCGACGGAGACGGAGCTGTCCAGCAGCACGCCCACCAGCAGCTGTTCGTGGTCGGGGAAGCACCGCCGTACGGCATCCAGCGGTACGCCCGCCTCGGCGGCCGTGGCCTCGGCGGTGCAGCGTCTCCAGCCCTCGCGGGCCAGCACGGTGCGGGCGGCCCTGACGACGGCGCGGCGCTCGTCGGCCGCTCCGTCCGGCGGCCGGGGGGTGCGCTCGAGGGTGGCCGACGTCGCTCGCGGCATGGCCATGTTCCGGGTTCCTCCTCGTGACGTGCTCGTCCGGCCGGCGGGTGCGCGGCCGGCCAGTGGTGCGGGGCGTCGTCAGGGAGTGCCGAACCAGCGTTCCAGCGCCATGGGCAGGTCGTGGTGGCTGCCGGGCGCCGCCCAGGCCACGTATCCGTCGGGGCGGATCAGCAGGGCCGTGGTGTCGCGCAGTTCCTCGTCCGCCGGGATGCCGCGCGGCGTGGCGGTGACGATGTCGACCCGGTCGGCCCAGGCCGCGGCGCGCTGCCGCAGCCGCGGGTTGTCCGCGAGGTCGAGGAGCACGCCGCGGGCGGGGTGGAGCAGCTCCGTGGTGGAGGCGGCGGCGTCCGGACCGGCCAGCTCCAGGCGCGGCATGCGCCGGCCCAGCAGCGGGTGGGTGCCCTTGCCGACGTCGTAGGCGATCTCCAGGCCGCTGACCATGGCGGCGAGGTGGCGCGCCACGTCCTCGTACGCCATGAGTTCCCCGAGCGTGTCGCGCAGCGGCTGTACCTCGGCGCCGCTCAGGAAGAGCAGTCCCTGGGCGCGGGTGTTCATCAGCAGCCGGCGGCCGACGGGGTGCCGCTCGCCGTGGTAGGTGTCGAGCAGGCCGGCCGGGGCGTCGCCGCGGACCACGGCGGCGAGTTTCCAGCCCAGGTTCACGGCGTCCTGGATGCCGGTGTTCATGCCCTGGCCGCCGGCGGGGAGGTGGATGTGCGCCGCGTCGCCGGCCAGCAGTACGCGGCCGCGCCGGTACTCGCCCGCCTGCCGGGCCGCGTCGCCGAAGGCGCTCACCCACACCGGCTCGGCGGCCGAGATGTCGTCGCCGGTCAGCCGCTGCCAGGCGGCCGCGACCTCCGCGAAGGGCGGCGGGCCCTCGCGGCGGCGCGGTGGTGTGCCGCGTTCGCAGACGATGATCCGGGTGATGCCGCCGGGCAGCGGTCCCACCATCACCATGCCGCCGGGCAGGGTCTCGCCGATCATGCGGGGCTTGAGGTCGACGCCCTTGATGTCGGCGAGGTACATCTCCGTCGTCGCCGACGTGCCGGGGAAGTCGAATCCGGCCGCCTTGCGTACGGTGCTGCGTCCGCCGTCGCAGCCCACCAGGTAGGCGGCGCGCAGGGTGTGCGTCCCGGCGGGGCCGCGCACCTCCACCTCGACGCCGTCGCCGTCGTCGCGTACGGAGAGCACCTCGTGGCCGCGCCGCAGGTCGGCCCCGAGGCCGGTGGCCCATTCCTCCAGGCGGGTCTCCGTGACCGACTGCGGCACCGCTTTGGCGGCGCGGCACGTCGTCTCGCCGAGCACGCCGAAGTCCAGCGGCAGACCGCCGAAGTGGCCGAGCGTGCTGGTCTCGATCTCGCCGAACCGGGCGAGGAGGCCGCGCTGGTCGAAGGTCTCCAGGGTGCGGGCGGTGAAGCCGAGGCCGCGGGATTCGCCCGTACGCCGTTCCAGCCGCTCCACAACGATGACGTCGACCCCCGCGAGCCGCAGTTCGCCGGCGAGCATCATTCCCGTGGGTCCCGCGCCGACGACGATGACCGGTGCGTCCATCACGTCTCCTTGAATTCGCCTCCGGAGACAGTGCACCGGATCTTGACTACAAGGTTCTTCGGATGCGAACGGGCATTCAATGGCGCTGGATTCAGGACTCGGTCAGGTTCCACAAGAGCCGGTCCACAGCCTCGGAGGACGGCCAAGAGCATGTCAAGGACAGGTCAGGGGCACGGCCCCGGACCCTGCGCGGGCGGTGTGGTCAGCGGCGTGCGGCGCGGCGGCTGAAGCAGGAACGGACGTCGTTCTCGTTGTAGTACGTGCGCCCCGCGCGGTTGCGGCGGCGCCACCGCTCCTCGCTCGCCAGCCGGTAGACGGTGCCCATCGGCACCTGCCACAGCTGCGCGATGTCGGCGCCGGCCAGCCAGCGTTCGGCGGGCGCGGCGGCGGCGCCCGTCGGCCGCCCGGAGTCGACGCGGTCCATGGAGTGGCTCAGCTCGCTCCACCGGTCGCTGGTCCAGCGGTGGGCCGGATCGGCGTCGCACGCGATCACGCGGCCGGCGTCGGGCTCGCCCGCGTGGGCGGCGAGGGCGAGGGCTCCGGCGCAGTCCGGTTCCGGGCAGGCGCCCAGCCGGATGCTGCGGGCGGGGTCGGGGAAGGCCGCGCGGCGTCCGGCCCGTACCAGGCGGGCCACCTCCTCGCTGGCGTCGGCCGCCGCCGGGTGCGCCGCGAGCCAGTCCGTGTGGCGTAGGAGGAAGGCGGTGAGGGCGGTCGCGGTACGGGGCGGCGCGGCCAGCCCGCGCTGCTGGGCGACCAGGCCGCTCCACGAGCCGAGGACGGAGACGATGCGCGCCCGTACGTCGGCGGCGGCGGCGTTGAACGGCAGGCCGGGCAGGTCGCCTCCGGTGGTGCGTTCGCGCAGGCTGCCGGGGGCGCCCCCGCCGAGCATCCGGCCGCACTCCTCGTGGAGGTGGGCCAGTTCGGCGAGTCCCGCGGCGAAGTGGTCCCGGCACTGGCGGCACAGCCGGGTGCCCGCGGACGTGCGCCGCCGGGCCTGCCCGCCGCGGCAGCCCTCGCCGTGGCAAAGAGCCGTCACCGTCATGTCGTTCCCCCTTCTGCGAGGCCCTGTCGTGGACCGGGCTCAGCCGTGGCCGAACCGGAAGCCGACGCCGCGGACCGTGATGATCCAGCCGGCGCCGATCTTGTTGCGCAACGTGCTGACGTGCGTGTCGACGGTCCGGCGCGACCAGGAGTCGCCCCAGACCTGCTCCATGAGGAGCTTGCGCGGGATGACGGTGCCGGGGTGGGAGGCCAGGAGGTAGAGCATGTCGAACTCCTTGCGGGTGGTCTCGACGGGCTCCCCGTCCAAGGTGACCTCCCGGGTCCCCGCGTCGATCCGCAGCGGTCCGGCGGTGATGGCGGCGGCCACCGGACGCGGCGGGCGCGCCCGGCGCATGACCGCTTCCATCCGGGCCATCAGCTCGCGGAACCCGTAGGGCTTGACGAGGTAGTCGTCCGCGCCGGCCTGGAGGCCGAGTACGCGGTCCAGTTCGCTGCCGCGCGCGGTCACCGCGATCACGGCGATCTCATGGGCGGAACGGATGCCCCGGCAGACCTCCAGCCCGTCCAGGTCCGGAAGTTCCAGGTCGAGCAGGACGAGGTCGGCGTCGGTGTAACTGCGCAGCGCCTCGCTGCCGGTTGCGACGATGTCGACCTCGTGCCCGTGGCGGCGCAGGCCGCGCGCCAGGGTCTCGGCCTCGACGGCGTTGCTCTCCACGATGAGAATGCGCCACAGCGCCGACTGGGCGGGTCCGCTCGCCTGCGTTCTCAGACCCTCCGCGAGGGAGAGCCCTCCGTTCACTCCTGCAGCGACCGTGTGAGGTTCCAGCACAGCCATGGAACGCTGGTTCATCTGCCCCCCGTCCTCAAGCTCTGTTGAGTCAACGTCAACGAACATACAAACCGCTTCGTCGGTTTGTCAAAGATCTGATTACCCCTCAAACCCTGGCGAGACACGCCACAAAGGGGTTAAACGGGGTGACGAGACAGGCAGGCTCCCGCGCGCTCCGCAGGTATCCGTCCCACCTTGCCGGAGCATGAAGCGCTGGACAATACCAACGAGACGGTTTAATAAGGGGGTAACTGTCATAGGAGCAAGCGTGATGAAACAGGAGCGCGCCCTCCGGACCCGCCAGGCACTGATCAAGTCGGCTGCCACGGTGTTCGGACGGCGCGGATACGCGGAGGCGACGCTGAACATGATCAGCGCGGGAGCGGGAGTGACCCCGGGCGCCTTGCACTTCCACTTCGAGAACAAGGCGGCCGTCGCGGCGGCCGTCGAAGCAGCGGCGGCCGGCTCCCTGCGCACGGTGGCCCGCGAGGTGTACGCGCGCCGGACCTCGGCCCTCCAGGCTCTCGCCGACAGCTCGCTGGCGCTCGCCCACGCGCTCCTGTCCGACGTGGTGGCCCGGGCGGGCTTCCAGCTCGGCCACGAGGTTCTCTACCCGACGGTGTACGACCTGCGCGAGGAATGGCACGCGTACGTGTACCGGCTGCTCAAGGAGGCGGACGCCGAGGACACGCTGCTGCCGGGCCTGTGCCGGCGGCACGCCGCCGCGATGGTGGTGGCGGCGACCATCGGCTTCGAGCTACTGGGCCGGGACGACCCCCAGTGGCTCTCCCGGCGCACCCTGACCGGCTTCTGGAACGTGGTGCTGCCCTGCCTGGCGGACCCGGAGGCGCTGCGCAAGCTGGACCTCTGAGGATCCTCGAAGGGCCCGTACAGGGTCGCTCGAGGTCTGGTCTCACACCGAGCGCAGGGTGCGGGCCGCCTCGCCCGCCGGCGGCCGCACCGGGCCCAGGACGGCCGCGCTCTGCCGCCCGAGCAGCCCGCGGACGTGGCGGCGTGCCGACGCCGGGTCCCCGCCCGGCCCCAGCACCCGCTCCAGTGCCCGCCCGTCCAGCAGGACGGAGTGCCGGGACACCACGGTGCACCCGGCCACCGGATCGGGCAGCACCGACCATTCGCCGGTGTGCGCGGCCAGCAAGGGGTGCGGCCGGGTCTGTTTGTGGACGATGCGTCCGGCCGCCGGGAAGCACACCCGTACCGACTCCGTGGTGTACGCGGAGCCGTCGCCGTCCACCTGGACGAGGGCTGCGCGCTGTACCCCGGGCCGCTCCTCGCTCACGTCGGCGCGCAGGACGTGCGGGACGCGGCCGGGCCAGGAGTCCACGCCGTACAGGAACTCCATGAGCTGCTCGCCCGATCCGGCTACCCGTACGCGGTCCTCGAAGGTCATCAGCAGCCCGTCGAGGGCCGTCCAGCACTCGGCCGCCGCCCTGAGTCCGTCCAGTGCGCCGCGCACGGCCCGTCCGGCGGCCGCGAGCGCCCGGTCCGTGGCCGCCGTCCGGGCTCCGCAGAGGGTGCTCTCCTGCTCCAGCGTCAGCCTCGACCAGCCGGGCGCCAGTGTGCTCACGCTCAGCTCGCCGGACACCGGGGCGAAGGGGGCCTGGGGATCCTCCCGGCGGAAGCCGGCCCGCAGCGCGCCGGCGTCGAGGGTCCGGCTCCAGCGCGAGGACGTCACGGCGCTCCCCTCGGGGGCGGACCACAGGCAGAACCTGTCCCGGTCCCCGTCGGCGTCCAGCGGCTCCACGTGCAGGGCGTGGGGCAGGAACAGCGGCCAGTGGGCGGTGTCGGCGACCAGTGCGTACAGGACACCGGCCGGGGCGGCGGCATCGACCGCACAAGACGTCCGGTGCTGCGCCGGCCCCACAGGCCGTACTGGCTTCAAAGACATCGGACACCTCCTCCAACGCTTGACGCAGACCTTGTCCCAAGCCGCCGGAATCGCGCTCGAACCCTGCCGGAGCCCCGCTGGAGGGTGGAGGTCAGACGGCGGCGCGTGCGCCGAGCACGCTGTTGACGAGGGCGAGGTAGCGCCTCGGGGTGTCGGCGAGTTCGAGCAGCTCGCCGTCGATGAGGATGTCGAACTTCCGCTCGATGTAGCCGGTGGTCTGCAGGACGGAGAGACAGTCGTAGCCGAGTTCCACCCAGTAGAGGTCGAGGGCGTCCTCGTTCAGTTCGACGCCTTCCTCCTCGCCTCCCCAGAACCGCAGGATGCGGGTCAGGCCGGTGAGTTCCAGCCGGTCCATGGCCTACCTTTCTCCTCCTGCGGGAGCGGTCCCCCCGCCCCCCTCGGCCCGGCGTGCCGGGCCGAGCAGAGTCTGGCCGGGCACGGTCGAGCCCTCCTCGAGCGCCCGTGCGGCGCTGCTTGAGCACCGCCGCCGGTGGGGCGACGGTCCGGCGGCGCCCGTCCTTCGGCGCCCGTCCTGCTTACGCCGCGTACAGATCGAAGGTCGAGCTGCGGCGCGGGCCCGCCGCCACGTCCAGGGCGGGGTCCACCCGCAGCATCGCCTGGTGCAGGCGCTGGAGCTGGTGCGAGGGCTCCACCCCGAGGTCGTCGATCAGCCGGGTGCGCAGCCTGCGGTAGACGTCCAGTGCGGTGGCCTGCCGGCCCGAGCGGTACAGGGCCACCATGGCCTGGGAGTGCAGGCCCTCGTGCTGTGGGTGACGGGCCATCAGTTCTGCGAGCTCGGCCAGCAGTTCGGTGTGCCGGCCCAGTCGCAGGTCCACGTCGATGCGCCGCTCGGTGGTCACCAGCCGGCTCTCCGCCAGCCGCAGCACCTCGATCTCCAGGACCGGTCCGACCCGTACGTCGACCAGCGCCGGCCCCTCCCACAGTGCGAGCGCCTTGCGCAGCAGCCCGGCGGCGCGCTCGTCGTCCCCGGCTTCGAAGGCGCTCTGGCCGTCGGCCACGAGGCGCTCGTACTCGTGGACGTCGACGCTCTCCGGCGGGATCTGGAGCAGGTAGCCGCCGTGCCGGGTGGTCAGTACGTCCTTGGCGGAGCCGGGACCCCCGGGGCCCATGGCCGTGCCGAGGCGCCGGCGCAGCTGGAGGATGTACGTCTGCAAGGTGGTGAGCGCGCTCTGCGGCGGTTCGGTGCCCCAGATCTCTTCCATCAGGGTGGGGATCGGCGCCACCCGCCCGGGGTGGAGCGCGAGGAGCGCCAGGATCTGGCGCGGCTTGCCCGCCGTAGGAACGATCGATCCCCCGTTGACTTCTGCGTTCAACGGTCCCAGAACCTGAATCTTCACGGTCTCCCGTCTCCCCTCCGGAATGGGTCGAGATGCTCACGGCTGTCAGCATTCGACGCGAGCACGGTAGCGGCGCGGTGTGCGATGTCCCCGAAATCTCCAGCCGCTGTCGAGCGGCGCTCCGAGAGCCGTGTGCCGGACCGTCAGCCCGCCGGGGCCGCAGGCCCGCCCGGGCCCGTCAGCCCGTCGGCCGTCAGCCCGCGGGGACCAGCCGCTTGCGCGCCGGACGCGCCGTCTCCTCCTGCGCGTCGGCGGCGTTCTCGGGGTCGGCCAGCAGGATCGAGCGCTGGAGTGCGCGCAGGGCGCCCGAGGGTTCGATGCCCAGCTCCTCGACGAGGTTGGTGCGCAGCCGCTGGTAGGCGGTGAGCGCCTCGCCGCGGCGCCCGGAGCGGTGCAGGGCCAGCATGAACTGGCCGTGGAGGTTCTCGTGGGTGCGGTAGCGGCTGGCCAGGACGGTCAGTTCGGCGAGCAGCTCGCGGTGCCGGCCGAGCCGCAGGTCCGCCTCGATGCGCCGGTCGAGGGCGCACAGCCGGGTCTCCTCAAGCCGCCAGGTCTCCATGTCCAGCTGGACGCCGCCCGCGACGTCCGCGAACGCGGGGCCGGACCACAGGGCCAGCGCCTCGCGCAGCAGCCGCGCCGCGGTGCGGTGGTCCCCGGTGTCCATGGCGCGGTAGCCGAGGCCCGCGAGCCGGTCGAACTCGCGGACGTCGCTGGTGCCGCCGTCGCTGTTCAGCTGGTAGCCCCCGGGCAGGGTGACGAGGACGTCCTTGGCCGTGCGCGTGCCGTCGCCGCCCCGTTCCAGGGCGGTGGTGATCAGCGACCGCAGCTGGAGCACGTACGTCTGCAAGGTGGTACGGGCGCTGCGCGGCGGCTCCCCGCCCCACAGCTCCTCGATCAGCGCGGTCACCGGGACCACCCGGTCGGCGTGCAGCGCGAGCAGGGCGAGGACCTGCCGGGGCTTGGCGGCGGTCGGGGTGATGGAGATGCCGTTCTCCCGTACCACCAGTGCGCCCAGTACTTCGATGTCCACGACGTGCTCCCCCTGCTTGGGTCCTGGATGCGTCCTTGAGTCCCGCTGGAATGAGGAAAAAACAGCATCGCCGGTTTGTCAATACCAGACCGTTCGTACTGTTTCGATCCGGACACTGTCCTGAATTCTTCCGTCCGGTCGCTGACCTGCGGGTTTACCCCTGCAAGGCGCTCTCGGAGCCGGCGCGGACCATGAAAAATCCCTTCGGGGCGAATCCCGAAGGGAGGGCGTAGCGGGCCTGAACCCGACCGTGCGGTCCGGTCGCAGGACCCGGCCGGCCGGAGCAGCGCACCGGGTCCGGACGGTCCTCACGAGGCCCGGGAGACCTGTGGGATCCGTGGGGCCCGCGGGACCCGTGCGGACTTCAAGAGGCCCGGGCGGACCGGACGGGGGACGGCTCGGCCGACCCGCCCGCCAGCACGTCACCGAGCCGGTGACGGGCCACCAGCTGGGGCAGCATCAGGTTCCAGTACCGGGTGAGCGAGGAACGCGAGGACCACTCGCGCCGGTCTGCACCGAGCACTTCGAAGCCGACGATCGCCGCCACCACGGCCGCGGCCGCGTCCCGCGGCGAGACCGCATCGGCCAGCAGCCCTTCCGCCGCCGCCTCCCGGAACATGGCCTCGACCCACCGCTGCCACTGCCGGCGCACTGCCCAGCCGCGCTCGCGGCCCACCGCCGACCGGGCGCCGTTGCCCGCGACCAGCCCGAACGCCGCGCTGACGACGGCGTCCCGGCCCAGCAGTGCCACCAGGTCGTGGGTCGAGTCGACCAGCGACTGGAGGGAATTGGCCCCGGCGATCCGGGAGACGGTGATCATCCGCAGGGACTCCGCCGCCCGTTCGACCACCGCGTCGCCCAGGGCGGCCTTGCTCCCGAAGTGGAAGTGCAGGCCGCCCGTGCTGACCCCGGCCCGCTTGCTGATGGTGGCGATGGAGGCGGTTTCGTACCCCTCCTCGGCGAACACCTCCGCTGCCGCGCGGACCAGACTTTCGCGCGTACGGGCCGCGCGCTCCTGCTTCACCATGACATCTCCACAAACCGTACCAGCGGTTTGCCCCAGGGAACGTGTGGATCATGATGGTCGGCCGGGCCGGACGAGCCGGCCCGGAGTCCCGCTCGACCGCTCAGGAAGCCAGCGACTCCCTGACCGGGGCCTGGTCCGCCTCCTCCTCTTCCCCGAGGGCCAGTTCCAATGCCCGGATCTCCGCCACGACCCGGTCCCCGCGGTCGGCCGCCATGTCCAGGCGGGCGAGCACGGCGGGCGTCGCGATGCTGGGGTAGAGGTGCTGGTAGAACGAGGCCACCCGGTATTCGAGGTCCGCCCGGCCCGTCAGCGTCTGGGAGTAGAGCTGCACGCCGGCCCATCCCGCGGAGATGATCCAGGCGGCCTCGGCGGGTTCCACGTGGGGGAGCAGTTCGCCCTGCGCCTTCGCCTGCGCCAGCCGCTGCTCGGTGACCTCGATCCAGGCGGGTACCGAACCGCCGCCGAAGATCTCCCGCATGTCGGGCCCCAGGGACAGCCGCGCGCCGGCGCTGAGCATGGGGTGGCGCCGCATGCGGTGGCCGAGCACCATACCGACGTCGAAGAGTTCCTGGAGCTTGCTCTCGCGCGGGGGGACACCGCCTTCGGCCATCTGCTCGTCGAGGACGCCCTGGGCCAGTTCCTGCTTCGAGGAGAAGTGGAAGTACAGGGCGCCCTTGGTGACGCCCGCCCGGGCGAGGATGTCCGCGATCGTCGCCGCCTCGTAGCCCCGCTCGTCGAAGACGGCAGCGGCCGCCTCCAAGATTGCGCGCCGCGTGCGGACCGCACGCTCTTGCCGTGCCACGATGCCTCCGGTGATGTGTGGGAAACCGACCAAGGGGCCCTCTATGGAGATGCCCCGCCCCCCCACTTTAAAAAGAACCAGAAGGTCCGTATTTTATCAACCCCCGTCAGGTAACAACCTGGAGTTCGAGGCACTTTCATCGACGCGCCTCCTCCCGTCGCCTCGCTTCACACGCGAACCGGCGACCCTCTCACGGCGGGAACCCCTTCCCCGACCGTTGAAGAAAATACTAAACCGCTTGATCGGTTTGTTAGTGGCCCGCCAGTCGCGGCCGCGCCTTCCCCGTCACGCCCGGTGCAGGCACTCTCCGCAGGCGGCAGGGGGTACGGACTTTTCAGGCGGGCCCACCTCGCCAGGCGACCCAGGGAGCGGAATACCGCCTCCCACTTGGGACGGGACCTCCGTGTCCCACGCAGTGCGATCAGTTCGTAACGTGCCTGGTAGGGGTCGGGTTGGGGTGCTTCCACGCCTCGGCGGCCGCACCCCCGCGACCCGGGTCATGTAACAACTGGGCGTCCGAACCACCTTGCAAACAAAACCGGAGAGTACGTATCTTGCGGGGACCAGGAGCACCCCAACCGTCGTTACGACTCTGTGGAGAGGTCAATGACCCTGCTGACGTTCCAGACCGACGCCCAGGTGCAGCCCCTGTCTGGATCAGGAGCACAGTGGGCGCGATGCAACGACCTTCCAGAGCTCACGAGCACGGTACCGAGGGAATACGTCCACCGGAGCTCCGTCGCGGAGGTGTTCCTGACCGGTTACCGGCGTATAGGGGACGACCTCTTCCTGCTCAACGGCCAGTGGCCCCGCGCCCACACCTTCTTCACCACCGCCGACGGCACCAGCCACGACCCCGTCCAGGCCGGCGAGACCATCCGTCAGGCCGGGCTCCTGCTGTGCCACGCCGAGTACGGCGTACCGCTGGGGCACAACGCCCTGCTGTGGAACCTCGGCTTCAAGGCGGATCCCGAGCAGCTGTTCATAGGAACCCGCCCCACCGACCTGGAACTCATCGCCTCGTGCCGCGACTTCGCCTGGAAGGGCAACCGGTTCTCCGGTTTCCTCGAGGTGAGCATCCGCCGCGACGGCCGGGTGGCGGCCACCGGCACCGCGTTCTTCAGCTTCGTCCCGCCCGCCGTCTACAGACGGCTGCGCGGTGAGTGCACCAGCAGCGCCACCGCTCCGGTGGTCCGGGCGACGCCGGTCCCGGCGGTCCAGGCCGGCCGGCTCCTGCCGATCGACGTCGTACTCGCCCCCTCCGGGGAGCCGGACCGCTGGCTGCTCAGCCCGCACCTGAGCCACCCGATCCTCTTCGAGCACGCCAACGACCACCACCCCGCGATGGTCCTGGTCGAGGCGGCCCGGCAGGCCGCGTACAGCACCCTCGCGGCCGACGCGTTCACCGTCACGGGGATCGAGTCGTCCTTCCTCAACTACGCCGAACTCGACGCCCCCTGCTGGATCGAAGCCGAGGTGGCCCCTTCATCGGACCCCTCCGTCCGCACCGTGCAGGTGGTCGGCCGTCAGGGCGACGTGAAGGTCTTCGAGGCGCTGGTCACCGGTACGGTGTCCGCCGCCGCAGCCGGGCCCGAGACCCTGCCCCCGGCGCCCGCGGCCGCCTTCGCCACCGGTGTCACCGTGGCGCCCGCCCCCGTGGCCACCGCCGCCGTCCCGGTGCTCGCCGCCCTCTGATCCCGGTACCAGGATGCGTACCGCTCGAACGCCTCCCCCAGTCGCGGGCCGGGTCCGGCCCCCACCAGCTTCCACAGCCGCCCGCTGTCGTACCAGTGGTCGACCGTGAGCAGGGACAGCCTGCGACGTACGACGGGATCGTCCGCACCGCCCAGCAGCTCCAGCGCCTCGCCCAAGGTGACCTCGCCCTCCGGTAGCGGCAGGTCCAGCGCCCGGGCCACGGCGGTGATCAGCTCACGGCAGGTCACCGGCTCCGGGTGGGAGGCGTGCAGGACCTGTCCGGCGGGCAGTTCCGGCAGCCCGGCCAGGTCCGCCACCGCCCCCGCCAGCGCGTCCGCCGAGATCATCGAGATCCGGGCGCGGCCGCCGTCCACCCAGTGCGGGAGGCGCCCCATGAGGTCCGCCACCGCGGGGATCACCCAGGTGTCTCCGCGGCCGTAGACCAGGTGCGGCCGCAGTACGGTGCCCCCTGCCGCGAGCACCAGCCGCTCCCCGGCCAGCCGCGTGACGCTGGTCGGGGAGGACGGCTCCTCGGCCGGCACCCCTTCGGCCGCGCCCCGGTGCGGTTCGTCCCGGTACACGGCGGCGGTGCCGAGGTGCACGAAGCGACGTACGCCCGCGCGCGCGGCCTCGGCCAGCAGGGCGCGGGTGCCTTCGGTGTTGACCGCCCGGCACTGTTCCTGCGTGCCGCCGATGCGGGCCGCGAGGTGGACGACGGTGGTGACGCCGTCGCAGATCCCGCGCAGCGAGGCCGGGTCGGTGAGATCGCCGGTCACCGTCTCGACGGCCGGTGCGCCGCCGTCGCCGTCGCCGGGGGTGGGGCGGTGGTGGGTCAACAGCCGCAGCACGGGGGCGTCCGGGCCGGTGGTGCGCAGCCGCTGTGTCACGTGGGAGCCGACGAAGCCGGTGCCGCCCGTCACGAGGATCCGTTCGGGTATCAACGACAGCCTTTCGCCGGGGAACTGGGGGTGGATGACCGGGGGACCGGGATGTGCCCTGGTCCTGTCATACCCCATCCCGCGCATGCCGATCACCTGGCGGTAAGAAAGTAGGCTGAGAATATGACCAGCTCAAGTCCCCGCCTGACGCCGGTGACCACCGATAACTTCGACGCGGTGTGTGCGGTGCGGCTCCACGCGTATCAGGAGGACTTCGTCTCTCCTGTCCTGAAATCGCTCGCCGAGGCGTACGTCTACGGGCCGCTCGCCTGGCCCCGCGCCATCGTCGACGGGGACGAAGTGGTGGGGTTCGTCATGGCGTTCCTGGACTTCCCCTGGGACGGCAACCCCGCCGACCGGCGCTCGGGCCTGTGGCGCCTGAACATCTCAGCCGACCACCAGGGCAAGGGCTACGGCCGCTTCGCGGTCGGTGCCGTCGCCGAGGAGGTCCGCCGCGCGGGCGGCTCGCGCCTCTACGTCACCTGGCACGCCGGCGAACGCGGCCCCGAGCCCTTCTACCTCGGCCTCGGCTTCCGCACCACGGGCGAACTCAGCGGCACCCAACGCGTCGGCGTCCTCGACCTCCCGCCGTCCGCCTAGCCGCCGCCCCCGCCGGCCGTGCCCCGGCCCGCAGGAGACCACGCAGACCAGTTCCAGGGTGCGCAAGGCTGCGGACGATGCACAGGGCCCGGGCGGCCCCGCCGAGCACCGTGACGGCGGCTGTTCGCACCCGTTCTGCGACCCCGAAGTGGTCGGCGGCGCCTCCACCGACACGCGGGCCGGCGCTGGCCGCGGCATGGCCCAGGCAGGCGGCCGACCCCGTCGCGGACCGGATGAACACCGGGTCGGGGAGGAGCGCGCGACCGAAGGACGCGACCTGCTCGGCATGAACGGCCCGACGCTGAGCGAGCACGACCGGCCGGCGCGTTGACGCCCCGGGCGAGCACGGCGGTCAGCCACGCCGGCCCGAGCACGGCGCCGGAGGCGAAGGCCAGGACGGTGACGGCGGAGGCCGGTAAGCCGGCTGCCACCGCCACCGGTACGACCCGTGCGGCCACGCGCCCGCCCACGCCGGCCACGGCCGGCGAAGACGCGGCCCAGAACGACGAACCCGGCGCAGAGCGCGAGGCAGCCACCATGCCGGCGGCCTTGTGCCCGGCTCCGGAGCCGGCATCGAACACCGCCGCGGCGAGGAACGAGACGCCGGACACCCCGACCGGCGCCCGCCGCAGGCCCGCCGCAGGCCCACCGCACCGGCCAGGACGAACGCCCCCCTCAGCGGGGAGCCGGTGACCTGGATCCAGCGGAGGTCGCCCTCCCGGGACTCATCGGTCCTCGCGCACTTCGGTGTTCTGGCAGGCGGTCAGCAGCCAACGCCCGTCGCCCTGCCGGGTCACCACGTACAGCGGCGCCCCTTCGCCGGCGGCGGCGCCCTCCTCCGCCGGCGCGTACACCTGACGGACCTTCACCGCGGCCACGTCCGGCCGCAGGAACACGGTGTGCGTCACCTCGTACGTCACCCGGCCGTCCCAGCTCGCCGCCGGCAGCACGGCTCGCGTGAACGCGGCGATCTCCTCGAAGCCGATCAGCACCCTGCCGTGGGCGGTGGTCCATATCGCGTCGGGGTGGAAGAGCGCGAGGAACCCCTCGGCGTCCTTCGCGCGCTGGGTGCGTTCGACGGTGGCGACCACCTCCGCGATGGCCTTGACCACGGCGTTCTGCTCTTCGCTGTTGATGTCCATGGAGAACACCTTGGACCCTCAAGCATGGTTGAGGTCAAGAAATATGATCACATGATCGGTATGACGAGGACTCTGTACCTGCTCTGCTCAGCCGCCCCACCCGTCTTCGACGTGGCGCATGTCGTCGAGGACGCCCAGTCGCGCGGCTGGGACGTCTGCCTCGGCCTCACCCCGACCGCCGCGCACTGGGTGGCCGGAAGCCTCGACGGACTGGCCGCGCTCACCGGCAATCCCGTGCGGTGGCAGTACCCGCTGCCCGGCGAGCCCGACCCGTGGCCGCCCGCCGACGCCTTGCTGTTCGCCCCCGCCACCTTCAACTCGCTCAACGCCTGGGCCCTCGGGCTCACCGACCGGTTCGTCGCCGGGCTCGCCGCCGAAGCCATCGGCCGGGGCACCCCGACGGTGGCCGTACCCTGCCTGAGCCCCGCCCTTGCGGCGCACCCCCGCTTCGAGCTGTCCCTGAGCGTGCTACGGGGCGCTGGCGTCGAGCTCCTTTACGGCGAGACCGCCCCCACCGCGCCCGCCGAAGGCACCCCCGCCCCCGCCTTCCCCTGGGGCCCGGCCCTCGACGCGGTGGACCGGGCCACGACCGGCCCGACCCCGTAGCCGGGCACCGGGCCACTCCCCCGTTGCCTCCCGTCGCTCACTTCGCGCAACAGGTCCGCCGCGACCGCGCGCAGGTCTCCTCCCGTGATCACAGCACTCCGCGGAAGAAGGCGCGTACGTCCCCGACCAGCAGCTCCGGCACCTCCATGGCCGGGAAGTGGCCGCCCCGGTCGAACGAAGTCCACCGCACGATGCGCTCGGTGCGCTCCGCCACGTGCCGCAGCGGGACGAAGTTGTCCCGGGGGAAGTCCGCGAGGGCGGTCGGGGTCGTGGACACCTCGGGCGGCTTCCCGTGATAGTCGGCGTGGGCACGCTCGTAGTAGATGCGGGCGGCGGACCCGGCCGTTCCCGTGAGCCAGTACAGCATCACGTTGGTCAGCATCTGGTCGCGGTCGATCGGGCACTGCGGATCGCTCCACTCCGCGAACTTCTCCCCGATCCAGGCGAGCAGCCCCACCGGTGAATCGTTCAACGCGTAGGCGAGCGTCTGCGGCCGGGTCGCCTGGATGTCGGCGTACCCCTGCCGCTCCTTCGCCCACACCCGGTACCGCTCCCAGGACGCCAGCGTCCGCGCCCGCTCGGCCGGTTCCAGCTCCTCCAGCTCCGTCGCCCCGGGCGGTGCCGTCGCCCCGCCTCCGGGCAGCAGGTTCAGGTGCACGCCGACCACGTTCCCGGCCCGGATCCTGCCCAGCTCCCGCGAGACGGCGGCTCCCCAGTCGCCGCCCTGGACCCCGTACGTCTCGTACCCGAGCCTCTCCATCAGCGTCCCGAAGGCCCGCGCGACCCGCTTGAACTCCCAGCCGGTCTCGGTGGTCGGCCCGGACAGCGCGAATCCCGGGATGTGCGGCAGTACGACGTCGAAGGCGTCCCGGGGGTCTCCCCCGTACGCCCGCGGATCGGTCAGCGGCCCCACGACCTTCTGGAACTCCACGAACGACCCGGGCCATCCGTGCGTCATCAGCAGCGGGGTCGCGCCGGGTTCGGGCGAACGGACGTGTGCGAAGTGCACGGTGGCCCCGTCGATCACGGTGGTGTACTGCGGCCACTCGTTCAAGCGGGCTTCGGCGGCCCGCCAGTCGTACTCCTCGCGCCAGTACCGTACGAGCTCCCGCACTTCCCGTACCGGGATCCCGTACGCCCACCCCACCCCGCCCAACTCATCGGGCCAGCGCACCCGCTCCAGCCGCCCCCACAGGTCGTCCAGCTCCGCCTGCCCGACCTCGACCCGGTACCGCCGCATCCCGTCCATCCGCCCACCCTGCCCCCAAACCCACCCCACCCCGAACGGCTTTTACACCCGGCCCCACCCGCACCGCGGCCCGCTACCCCCGCGCACCCCCACCGCCGCCCACTGCCCCGCCGCCCTGGCGCACCCTCAACCGACGCCGCCGACCGCCCCGACAGCCACACCGACCCCGGCGCCGGCCGCCTCCGCGTCCGCCTCCGCCTCCGCCATCCCGTCCGTCCGGTACTCCCCCACCCGCGCCCCGCCCACCAGGCTCGGCAGCAGCAACCCCCACAGCGCCGCGACCTTGCGCCGCAACTCCCCGTACGACAAACCGGTCCCGGACAGCACCTCGATACCCGACAGGGCGGCGGCGACCAACGACTCCGCCTCCTCCCACCGCCCCGCGCCGAGCTCCCCGTCCCCGCCGAGCTCCCCGTCCCCGCCGAAACCGCCGGCCCCGACGAACCCCGCCCCCGCCAGCTCCCCCGCGTCCCGCGCCATCCGCAGCAACCCGCACACCGACGCCAACCACGCACCGTGGAAGTCCATCACCGCCGGCTGCTGCCCCGCACACTCCTTGGTGATCCGGAAGCTCGCCGGTATCGCCGCATCCTCGTGCAGCGTCCGTGCCAGCCAGTGCGTCGTGTCGATCAGCACCTGCAACGGCGAGGCCCCGCCCTCCCGCAGCCCTCGTACCGCCTCGTGCAACAGCCGGCATCCCTGCCGCTGCACGGCGTCGGCCAAGTCGTCCTTCGACGCGAAGTGGAAGTACAGCGCCCCCTTGGTGACCCCCGCCGCCCGCGCGATGTCCCCCAGCGTCGCGTTGGCGTACCCGTGGCGGTGGAACAACTCGGCCCCGGCGAAGACCAACCGCCTACGTGTCCGCTCCGACCTCTCCTGCACCGCTCGTCTCCTCTCGCCCGCGCCGCCAAGCCCGCACCACACCGCCCCGACAGCGGGCCCGTCACCCAAGGCCCGTCGCCCAAGGCCGCACATCTGCCCCTACCCGCACATCAAGCCCGTACGAGCCGCTCCCGCACGTCCGCCACACCCGCACCGGCAGTCGCCCCCGCACCGACGACCCGCCCCGCGGCGACCCCGTCCGGCCCCGCCATCAGGATCGACCGCTGCAACCGCCGCAACGCGGCCGACGGCTCCAGCCCCAAGTCCCTGACCAGCGTCGTGCGCAGCCGCTGGTACACGTCCAGCGCCTCCCCCCGCCGCCCCGACCGGTGCAGCGCGAGCATGAACTGCCCGTGCAGGTTCTCGTGCGTCCGGTACCGGCTCACCAGCACCGTCAGCTCCGCCAGCAACTCCCGGTGCCGCCCCAGCCGCAGGTCAGCCTCGATCCGCTGGTCCAGCGCGCACAGCCGGGTCTCCTCCAGCCGCCGCGTCTCCATGTCCAGCTGCACGCCGCCGTGGACGTCCGCGAACGCCGGTCCCGACCACAGCGCCAGCGCCTCCCGCAGCAGCCTCGCCGCCCCCGGGTGGTCACCGGCGTCCATCGCCCGGTAGCCCATCCCGGAGAGCCGGTCGAACTCCCGCACGTCGCTCGTCCCGCCCCCGCTGTTCAGCAGGTACCCGCCCGGCAGCGTGACCAGCACGTCCTTCGCCGTCCGCGAACCGTCACCGCCCTCCAGGGCGGCCGCGATGAGCGAGCGCAACTGGAGTACGTACGTCTGCAACGTCGTACGGGCGCTGCGCGGCGGCAGGCCGCCCCACAGCTCCTCGATCAGCGCCGATACGGGTACCACCTGATCGGCATGGAGGGCCAGGAGGGCCAGGACCTGCCGGGGCTTGGGGGCGGTCGGCGTTATGGAGATCCCGTTCTCCCGCACGGCCAGTGCGCCCAGTACATCGATGTCCACGTCGTACTCCCCTGTCCTTGGATGAGTCGCAGGAGCCAGTAAAAAACGGGACAGACGGTTTGTCAACCGGGATTGCGCCACCTCTTTTCACGCCACTCCCCTCCCCACCATCTACTTCCCACCCACCCCACCTGCACCGTTTCCGCCTTACACCCACCACCACCTCGCCCTCTCCCACCTCGCATACCAAACCGTTTGGTCTTGTTCCGATGCTTCTCTTATCTACCTCGGCCCCTGCCCACCCAGCATCAGCGTCCAGATCCGCGCCACCGTCTCCGGCCCCACCCACCCCGGCTCGGCGGCGCCCATCACCTCCAGCCCGACAGTCGAGGCCACCACCGCCCGCGCCACGTCCCGCCGGGACACGCCCTCGGCCAGGGTCCCGCCGCGCTCGGCGGCCTCCAGTAACTCGTCCACCCACAGCCGCCAGCGTCCCCACACGTCGACCCGGCTCCCACGCGAGACGTCGGCGGACAACCCGAAGCCGGCGCGCACCACGACGTCTTCGGCCAGCAGCGCCATCAGCGCGGACGTGGAGTCCAGCAGCACCCCCAACGGGTCCGACGCCACCTCCCCCGCCGCCCTGGCCGTATCAATGACCTGCCGCACCGCCTCCACGGACCGGTCCTCGACCGCCCGGGCGAGCGCCGCCTTCCCGGCGAAGTGGAAGTGGAACCCCCCGGTGGTCACTCCGGCCCGGCGGCTGATCGTCGCCACCGACGCGGCGGCGAAACCCTCCTCGGCGAACACCTCCGCCGCCGCGCGCACGAGTGATTCCCGCGTGCGCGCAGCACGCTCCTGCTTATCCATGGGGGCTCCACAAACCGCATGCGCCGCATGCGCGGTACACCGAAGAAGGTGTGACGAGTTCGGGCGGCCACAGTCGGTGCCCGCAGCCGAGCCCGGGCGGACTCCCACTGGAGCCACAGCTTCCGAGTCCGCGCCGCCGCTCCGCGCACCCTCCACACAACCCGCCCTCCGCCCCTCTCCCCCGATCCCTTTCCGGCACCCGCCCCGCCCCCGATCCGCCCGGTGAATGCGATCACGTGACGGCCTGGTTCCAACCCGCCTACCCGCTGCTACTGTCAGCCTTCATGAGCGGTGACATCGGTGTTCTCATAGGCAAGTCGGCCCTGATCACGGGTGCCAGCGCAGGAATAGGAGCTGCCGCCGCCCGGGTGTTCTGCCGTGAAGGCGCCGCGGTCACACTGGTGGCCCGCCGCGAGGCACAACTGGCCGCACTCACCGAGGAACTGCGCGCCGCCGGACACCGGGCCCAGTACGTCGTCGCCGACGTCGCGAAGAGCGAGGACGTGGCCCGCGCCGTCGCCGCGGCCGTGGACACGTACGGCAGGCTGGACGCCGCGTTCAACAACGCGGGGTACGGCGTCGAGCCGAAGCCCATGCACCTGCTCGACGAGGACGCGTACGACACCACGATGGACACCAACGTCCGCGGCGTCTGGAACTGCATGCGCCACGAGATCCGCGCGATGCTGCTCACCGGAGGCGGCGCGATCGTGAACAACAGCAGTACCGCCGGCCTGGTGGCCACACCGGTGTCGGCCCCGTACATCGCCTCCAAGCACGCCGTCATCGGCATGACCAAGGCTGCCGCCACCGAGTACGCGCCCCACGGCATCCGCGTGAACGCCATCGCCCCCGGTTCCACGCGCAGCGAGATGATCGACACCTGGCTCAAGAGCAACCCGGAGATGGAGGACGTCCTCCTGCAGGCGGCTCCCCTCCCCCGTATCGCCGACCCGGCCGAGATCGCCGAAGCAGCCGTGTGGCTCTGCAGCGACCGCGCCTCTTTCGTGGTCGGCACCACCCTCTCCGTGGACGGCGGCTGGACCACCCGCTGAGGTCCACGGCGTTAACGGCGTTAACGCCGTTAACGACCGACGGGCTGACGACTCTGGGGCGTCCACAGCGTTAACGCCGTTAACGGTCTGCCGCACCGCCGGCGTTAACGGCGTTAACGGCGTTAACGGCGTTAACGCCCCGCGTCGGCCCCCGCGCCCCACCCCCTCACCGTTAACGACGTTAACGCCGTTAACGGTTGCCCCCCAGCATCCGCCGGACCACCGGCCCCGTCACCCCCGTGGTCACCAAGGCCATCAGCACCAGAACCGTGAACAGCTCCGGCCCGATCACCCCCAGCCCGAGCCCCACGTTCAGCACGACCAACTCCGTCACCCCCCGGCAGTTCAGCAGCGCCCCCAGCACCACCGCGTCCCGCACCGGCTCCCCCGCCAGCAAAGCGGCCCCCGCACCCCCGCCCCACTTCGCGGCGACCGCCACCACCAGCACCGCCCCCACCCACAGCCACGCCCCCGCGTCGCCGCCCAGCAACCCGACGTCCGTCCGGAGCCCGCTCCCGACGAAGAACAACGGCAGCAGCACCGGCACCACCACCTCCCGCATCCGCCGGGCCGCCCCCTCCACCGGCGCCCAGTCCCGCGGCACCACCGCGCCGAACACGAACGCACCGAACAGCGCGTGCACACCGATGGCGTCCGTCGCGTACGCCGCCACGCACAGCCCGGCGAACAGCCCGACCACCCCACCGCCGCCGTCGGCCCGCCGCTTCGCACACCGGGCCAGCACCGGCCGTAGCCCCCACCACATCCCGGCGAGGAACGCCCCGGCCAGTACCCCGGTGACCGCCGCCCCGGCGGCCCCACCCCCGCCCGCCACCGCCACGACCACCGCCAGCAGGCACCACGCCACCACGTCCGCGGCCGCCGCGCTCGCCATCGCCACCGCCCCGACCGGCGTCCCGTGCAGCCCCTGCTCCGTCAGGATCCGCGCCAGCACCGGGAACGCCGTCACGCTCATCGCCACCGCCACGAACAGTACGAACTCGCCCCGGCCCACCCCTTCCGGCGCGAAGGACCCGTACATCCCCGCCGCCAGCAGCCCGCCGAGCGCCAGCGGTACGACGACACTCGCCTGGCTCACCACCGCCACGGTCCGCCCGCGGCCCCGCAACAGGCCGAGGTCCAGCTCGAGCCCGACGAGGAACATGAAGACCACGAGGCCCAGGTTCCCCAGCACCCCCAGGTACGGAAGCACCTTCCCCGGCAGCAGCCACCCTTGCCCCTCCGGCCACACCCACCCGAGCAGCGAGGGCCCGAGTAGGATCCCCACGGCGATCTCCCCGACCACCGCCGGCTGCCCGCACCTCCGCATCACCACCGCACCCGCCCCGCACAGCAGCAGGACCACCGGTACCGCGATCAGCACTCCCGGCAGCGGATCACCCGCCACAGGCCCCTCCCGAAGACGGCGTCCCCGGCCCCCTGCCCCCGCGCCCCCGCGCGGGAAACGGACCTACGCCGCAACGCCGGTACTTCCGAAGGTCGCCGCCGCCCCTCCACCAGCAACCCGATCCCCTCGAAGATCCGCAGCCCGAACCCTCCCACGGGCCCATCACCCGCGCCCAAACTGCGTCCGCCGTACGCATTAACGGCGTTAACGCCTCCCCACCCCCGACGCCGGAAGGCCGGCCCAGCGCCAAAGGCGCCGAACCGGCCTTCCCTCCCCCGCCTGCGATCAGTCGGTGCCGAACTCCATGGCGGCGCGGTCCAGCATCTCCTCGTCCTCGGAGACCTCGCCCCGCGAGGCGATGGCCTCCGCTCCGCCCTCCGGCATGTTGCCGATCAGCCCGGTCGCGGCCGCCTGCGCGGCGCCGATCGCCGGGTTGGCGGTGCCGATCAGACCGAGCGCCGCGTACTGCTCCAGCTTGGAGCGCGAGTCGGCGATGTCCAGGTTGCGCATCGTGAGCTGGCCGATCCGGTCCACCGGGCCGAAGGCCGAGTCCTCGGTGCGCTCCATGGACAGCTTGTCCGGGTGGTAGCTGAACGCGGGACCCGAGGTGTCGAGGATCGAGTAGTCCTCACCCCGCCGCAGCCGCAGCGTCACCTCACCGGTGACGGCCGCGCCGACCCAGCGCTGCAGCGATTCCCGGACCATCAGTGCCTGCGGGTCCAGCCAGCGGCCCTCGTACATCAAGCGGCCGAGGCGCCGTCCCTCGTTGTGGTACTGGGCGACGGTGTCCTCGTTGTGGATCGCGTTCACCAGGCGCTCGTACGCCGCGTGCAGCAGGGCCATACCGGGGGCCTCGTAGATGCCGCGGCTCTTGGCCTCGATGATCCGGTTCTCGATCTGGTCCGACATGCCCATGCCGTGACGCCCGCCAATGGCGTTCGCCTCCATCACCAGGGCGACGGGCGAGGCGAACTTCTCCCCGTTGATGGTCACCGGACGGCCCTGGTCGAAGCCGATCGTCACGTCCTCGGTGGCGATCTCGACGGAGGGGTCCCAGAACCGCACGCCCATGATCGGCTCAACGGTCTCCACGCCGGTGTCCAGGTGCTCCAGCGTCTTGGCCTCGTGGGTGGCGCCCCAGATGTTGGCGTCGGTGGAGTACGCCTTCTCCGTGCTGTCCCGGTAGGGCAGGTCGTGGGCGAGGAGCCACTCCGACATCTCCTTGCGGCCGCCCAGCTCGGTCACGAAGTCGGCGTCCAGCCAGGGCTTGTAGATCCGCAGGTGCGGGTTGGCGAGCAGGCCGTACCGGTAGAACCGCTCGATGTCGTTGCCCTTGAAGGTCGAGCCGTCGCCCCAGATCTGTACGTCGTCCTCGAGCATCGCCCGCACGAGGAGCGTGCCCGTGACGGCGCGGCCGAGGGGCGTGGTGTTGAAGTACGCCCGCCCGCCGGAACGGATGTGGAACGCACCGCACGTCAGCGCGGCCAGCCCCTCCTCCACCAGCGCGGCACGACAGTCGACCAGCCGCGCGATCTCGGCGCCGTACGCCTTCGCCCGACCGGGCACGGACCCGATGTCGGGCTCGTCGTACTGACCGATGTCGGCGGTGTAGGTGCAGGGAATCGCACCCTTGTCGCGCATCCACGCGACCGCGACCGACGTGTCGAGACCGCCTGAGAAGGCAATGCCGACGCGCTCGCCGGCAGGAAGGGAGGTGAGGACCTTAGACATAGGAAGAGTATGCACTCCCCCGCATGATCATGCAAAACCCCACCCCGCATCAACGCCGTTAACGCTTCCCCCGGCCCTCGCCGGCTTCCGCCCCCCAGACCAGCCCTCCACCATTAACGGCGTTAACGCCCACCCCGCCCCGACCCCCCAGCCCGCACCCATCGACGGTCGGCACCCTCCCCCGAGCCGCCCATCCCCGGCGGCCCATCCCACCGGGCCCACCGCCGAAGCCCGACCCACTAACACCTCACCCGCGCCTCCACCATTAACGGCGTTAACGCCTACCTCGCCCTCGTCGGCCTCCGACCCCCAGACCAAGCCCTCCACCATTAACGGCGTTAACGCCCCCGCCCAGGATCCGCTGCCCCACCCGAGCCTCGGCCGCCTTCACCCCCGACGCGGCTCCCGCACGCCCAGACCCACTGACGGCTCGACTCCCCGACCAGACCTCGCCCTCCCACCGGGCCCAAACCCGGGCCCCAGCCCCCTGGCCGAGCCGTAACCCACATCCAGGGGGCCTAGCGGACGGTTTGCCCCACCCCCTGTCCACAGCGCCCCGACCCACCCCGTGGTCGCCGACCCAGCACCCCCGCCGAGGCATCACCCCACACCACCCCCGGCCCGCCCAACGTTCCGCCGCACACCCATTAACGGCGTTAACGCCTGGCTCCCTCCCAGGAACGCCACACCCACCCGTCCCGCGACCCCGAACGGCATCAGCCTCGGCGACGCGTACGCCGCCCTCACCTCAGCAAGCCCGGGCCACCAAACGGCACACGACCCACACCACATCCACCACCCGCCACCTGAAGCCGGCGGGCTCCTTCGACCACCCACAACCCCCAGGGCGGCCAAGGCCGCAACCCGAACGCCCCGCCCAACAGCCCGGCGCCAGACCGCCGTCCCACCCACCCCCACCCACTTCGTTAGCAAAACCCAAGCGTGGCGCCCACATCCACCCCGAAACGTTAGTAAAGTCCCTCACATGACTTCTCCCTCCCAGAGCGACCGAGAGAAGGTCGTCTCCAAGCTCCCCCCGTGGCTCCGCCAGGAATTGAAGATCCGCACAGCCCAACTGCGCGTCGACATCCAGGACGCCGTCCACCAGGGCATCGCCCACTGGAGCGCCCTCGCCTCCGCCCCCTCCCCCGTCGACACCTCCGGCGCCGAGTCCTTCTCCACCTGGCTGCCCATCGGCCAGTGGGAATCCTTCCGCGCCGCCTCCAAGGACCGTGGCGTCTCCCTCATCCAAGGTCTCGCCCAAGCAGTGCACCTCTGGCTGGAGATGAACCCCGCCCCCACCGTCAAGCGGCCCTCCGTCGTACGCCGCATCGTCGTGTGCAACCAGAAGGGCGGCGTGGGCAAGACCGCCATCACCGCCGGCACCGCCGAGGCCCTCGCCGAGGACCCCTCGACCCTCCACCCGGTCCGCGTCGCGCGCCAACTGGCCCGCCTCTCCCCCGCCTCCGACGAACCGACCGGAGAACGGGGGGCCTCCTACTCCGAGACGACGCCCGTCGACCTGGAAGACCTCCCCGGCCTCGGCATGCGCGTACTCCTGGTCGACTTCGACCCCCAGGGCCACCTCACCAAGCAGCTGGGCCAACAGCCCCTCCCCATCGGCGGCGACAGCCTCACCTGCCACATGGCCGGCGAAGCCAAGGGCCCCCTCACCGACCTGATCGTCCCCGTCCCCGACGACCGCTTCGGCGACCGCCTGCACCTCCTCCCCGCCTGCACCGACGCCTTCCTCCTCGACGTCCGCCTCTCCACCGTCCGCGCCCGCGAAGCCGCCCTCGAACGCGCCCTCGCCCCCGTCGAAGCCGACTACGACGTCATCCTCATCGACTGCCCGCCGAGCCTCGGGCTCAGCATGGACGCGGCCATCTACTACGGCCGCCGACGCGACACCGAACAGCCCGGCGCCTCCGGCGCGCTGATCGTCGTACAGGCCGAGGACTCCTCCGCCGACGCCTACGACCTCCTCACGTCCCAGATCAACGATCTGCGCGACGACCTCAGCCTCGACATCGACTACCTCGGCCTCGTCGTGAACCTCTACGACGGCCGCCGCGGCTACATCGCCACCTCCTCCCTCCAGGCCTGGATGGACATAAAGGATCCGCGGGTCGTGGCGATCGTCCCCGACCTCAAGGAACAACGCGAAGCCGTCCGCGTGAAGCAGCCCCTCTTCGTCTACGCGCCCAAGGGCGACCAGGCCGTAGCCCTCCGCGCCCTCGCCCGGGAGATCTCATGAGCAGCAAGGCCGACAAACTGGGAGTCTCCGCCTCCTTCGCCCGGGCGCAGCCCGTCGGCGTCAGCTCCCGACGCGCGGCGATCGCCGAAGCCACCGGCGCCCCCACCTCCGGCATCGTCCCCCCTTCCGAGGTACCCATCGAGGCCCTCGCCCACAACCCCTTCAACCTCCGCGAGGACCTCACCGAACTCGACGAGCTGGCCCAGTCCCTCCTCTCCCGGGGTCAGCTCCAGCCCCTCGCGGTCGCGACCCGTATGGCCTTCATGGAGGCGCACCCGGGCCAGACCGACGGCCTGGGCCGCGCCCCGTACGTCGTCATCGACGGCAACCGGCGACTCGCGGCCGCCCAGCTGGCCGGTCTCAAGACCATGCACATCCACGTCAACGACGCACTGTCCGCATCCGCCGCCGACATCCTCGAATCGGCGCTGATCGCGAACGTCCACCGCGTCGACGTCGCACCCATGGACCAGGCCCGCGCGCTCCAGGAACTCGTCGACGTCCACGGCTCCCAGGCCCAGGTCGCCAAGCGACTCGGCAAGACGGCAGCCTGGGTCTCCCAGCGCCTGGCCCTCCTCAACCTGACGCCCACCCTCCAGGAGAAGGTCGACACGGGCGAACTCAAGGTGGAGCCGGCCCGCCGCATCGGCCGGCTCCCCCAAGAGGCACAGGCGGCGGCAGCCGACGAGACCATTAACGCCGTTAACCCCCCTCGCCAACGCACCCCCGTTAACGGCGTTAACGCCGTTAACGCCTCACCTGCCCCACCCACCCCCACGACCCCGCTCACCCCGCCCACCCCATCAACATCAACATTCACCCCTCCCCCACACCCCTCCCCCGCACCGCGCATCACCATCTCCACGCACTCCCCGGAAACGATCGCGGACGCCCTCACCGCTCACCTCACCCCCGACGACCTCAAGGCCGTCACCGAGCTCCTGCTCTCCCGCATCTGAGGCAGAACCCCGATGGGGCGTTAACGCCGTTAACGCCCCACGTGCGTTTCATGTGCGTTCAGAGGTGCGGTTCGCATAGCCTTACCGGCGGAGACCTGCTGAACGAGAAACACGACGAGAGACCCGCCGAGACGCCATGAGCAACGATCCTGAACAGACCACGCTCTTCGCAGCGGTCGACGCCCTCCTCGAAGAGGCAGCCGCGCAGGACCCCCTGCCGCACCCGGACGAGCGCAAGCGCCTGCGCGAAGCCGCCGGGCTGAGCCAGGACCAGATCGCCAAGGCCCTCTCCGTCCGCCGCGAAACGGTCACCTCCTGGGAAACCGGCCGCACCGCGCCGCGTCCGCCCAAGCGCGCGGCCTACGCCCGCCTCCTGGAAGGCCTCGCCACCCTCCACCCCGTCGACGCCCCGGCCCCCCAGACCATTAACGCCGTTAACGCCCCCGCACCCGCCGCCCCCACCATTAACGGCGTTAACGCCGTTGACAACCCCGCACGCCTCGCACCCACCCCCACCGTTAACGCCGTTAACACCCCCGCACCTTCCCCCACCGTTAACGGCGTTAACGCCGTTAACGCCCCCACACCCACCGCACCCCCCTCCCCCACCCGGCTCCCCACCCCCAAGGCCGCACCCCCCACCCCCCCGCAAGGGACCACCCCCCTCGCCGTCCTCACCGGCACCCCCCAAGCCCACGCCGCCGGCGGCCTCCTCCTCGACCTCCCCCCCAAGGCCGCCACCGACCTCCCCACCCTCATCGCCTGGGCCCTCTCCCCCGACGCCAACCTCCGCTCCCCCCGCCTCCACCGCAACGGCAAGGACGGCGACCCCCTCCTCGTCCTCACCGCCGCCGCCACCGAAGCCCTCGGCCTCCCCCTCACACTCGAAGACCGCCGCGGCCTGCGCCTCCCCGACGACCACCCCACCCTCAAGCTCCTCGCGAAGCACAAGTGGCAGCTCACCCGCCGCGGCTTCGGTCCCTGGCCCCGCATCTACCGCCCCGCCACCCCCACCACCGGCCGCCAGTGCGTCCAGCTCGCGATCCTCCCCTGGGGCGCCCTCGACCCCCGCGCCTGGGGCGAGGACACCGCCGACCTCCCCGCCCCCGAACTCGCCGATCTGCTCACCACCTACGCCACCCGCGTCCTCACCCCCCGAGGCTCCACGGCGGTCACCGGCCTCGAACTCATGACGGCCCTGCGCCCGCCCACCCGCGCCGCCCGCAACCCCGTCACCAACACCTGGGAGTCCGCCCCCGTCGCCGGCTCCCTCACCCGCCCCGTCGACCCGGCGCCCCCGGAGGCCCCCGACGAACACCCCGTCGTCGCCGCCCTGTACCCCCGCGCCCACCAGCGCACCCCGGACCAGGTCCTGGACGAAGAGGCGTACGACTGGATCCGCGACCCCCAGCTCCTCACCGACGACGAGTGCACCCGCACCCACGCCGTCGGCATCGACGTGAACATGGCCTTCGCCGCGGCCGCCAACCGCCTCACCGTCGGCCTGGGCCCCGCGACCCACACCACCGCGCCCCGCTTCGACCCCAAGACCCCCGGCTGCTGGCTGGCGGACCTCTCCTCCCTCCCCCAGGATCCCCGCCTCCCCAGCCCCTTCACCCCCCACGGCCGGCCCCCGACCGGCCCGGCCTGGTACGCGACCCCGACACTCGCCTACGCCCAGGAACTCGGCCACCCCGTCCACCCCACCGAGGCCTGGCTCCGCCCCGACAGCGGCCCCTACCTCGACGCCTGGTACACCCGCCTCCGCGACGCCTACATGGCCACCATGGCGGACCTCGGCATCACCCCCGCCCTCACGGAGGCCGAGTTCCTGACGGCGATGGCGGCCATGGCAACGGGGGTAACGGGGGCCACCGGCGCCACGACGCCCCACCACCCCACCCTCAAGCCGGTACTGTCAGCCATCAAGTCCACCGTCAAGGGCGGGATCGGCAAACTCCGCGAACGCCCCCAAGGCGCCGGCTACCGCCACGGCGAACCCTGGCCGGCCCTCGAACGCCCCACCTGGCGACCCGACATCCGCGCCGCCGTCATCTCCACGGCCCGCGTCAACATGCACCGCAAGATGCACAAGCTCGCCACAGCGGCCGGCCAGTACCCCATCGCGGTCCTCTCCGACTGCGCGGTGTACCTTTCCCCCGGCCCCAGCCCCCTCGACTTCCTCCCCCGCACACCCGAGGGCAAGCCCCTCCCCGGCGGCTTCCGTCTCGGCGTCAGCCCGGGCATGGTCAAGCACGAGGGCACCCAGCCCCTCCTCTGGGCCGTCGAAATGCTCGACTCACAGCTCAACCCCGCACGCCACATCAAGGGCCACGACGCAGCGGCCGACGGAGAGTAAGCGAGAGTAAGGACCCATGCCACCCTCCGACATCGACGACAGCCTCATCCGCGCCGACGAGCAGAACTTCACCCGCCCCGTCCCCCGGTCCGCGGGCGCCCAGATGCGCTTCCTCGTCAAGCAGCTCAAGTCCACCCGGGAGACGGCCCGTCTGCTCGGCATTTCCCAGCGCACGGTCGAGCGCTACGTCAAGAACCAGATCCGCCACCCCAAGCCCGCCCTGGCCACCCGCCTGGAGACCGAGGTACGCCGCCGCTGGCAGCCCCTGGTACGCAGGCGCGCCCGCGACCGGGCCGCCCGCACCACCGGCCTGGTCATCGAGACCCGCGCCCGCTTCGGCTTCACCGCGGCCCCCGGCACCACCGACGACGGCCGCATGCGCCGCATCACCCAGCACCTCCCGCCGGAGTACGCGAGCCGCCTCTTCTCCGCCCAGGAGGCCGGCGCCACCGAAGCCCAGCTCCGCCAGATCACCGCCGAAGCGCTGCAAGAGATCTACTTCAAGGACAACGGCGCCCGCGCCACCGGCCTCCTGGTCGAGTTCACCGACATCGACTACGTCGACCTGGCCTTCTGAGGGGCCACCTTCTGAGGGACCGAAGGGACTACCAGGGACCAAAGGGACTGAAATCCGCCATCAAGGCCGAACACATTTCAGCCACCACGCAGCAGCCCGGCGACCCGGCGACCCAGCCAGTCAGGCCAGACAAGCCAGTCAGGCCACGGTGGGGGCGGAAAGCCCTCGCTGCGAGCGTTCGGTCTTCCTGCCGACCTGCCTGGGCTGGATGGTCCGCGGGTCGACCGCCTCACCCGGCGCGCCCTCCCGGTACAGCCCCTCGGGCTGGGCGTCCCGGTCGTGCGGCAGGAGGTAGAAGACGCGCCGCTTCTGCAGCCCGCTGTCGGGGTCGGCTTCCGCCGTGTCGCCGAGCTCGGTGAACCCGATCATCCGCCCGTCACGGTGGTAGCGCGGCTTCCCCCGACGGCGCGGAGTCTTGTCCAGGGCCTGCCGTACGTAGTCGAGTTCTTCGGGATCCTCCAGCCACACCACTTTGACCTCGTGGGCGAGATCGCTTGCTGTCAGTAGCGAGCTCATGGCCTGGACCCTTCCTCGTGCACGTCGGCCCTTCGGGGCCCCTGGTTTCTCCGCGCCGCGAACGACGCCGATGCCGGTATGCGACGGAGCCCCGTGGGCTCCCGCCGGCTGGTGGATCCGTTCATCATCCTTGTCCATCGTAGGTGTGCCCGCCCCGGGACCGCAGCACGCATCGACCAGTCACGCCGTAGTTGCCCTGTTCGCGTCACGTGGGACCTACTCTTCATCGGCCAGAAGGGCCAGCCCCGGATAGAACTTCTGCCCGTTCGAACGGAGCATCTCATTGGGCGAGGCGACGCCCACCTCCGCGCGGATCCGCGTGGCGAACGCACGCGTCGTGGCGGGCCTCAGACCCTCACCATCAAGGCACCAGGCACTGTAGGCACGGTAGAGGGCTCCCTGTTCGACCTTGAGGTCGCGCGGATCGGGCAGTTCCGCGCCGGTGGTGCAGCATTCCGCGAGGAAGCGCCCGATGTGGTCCTCGGTCGTCGCGTAAGCCTGGGTGGCGGTGCGTACGACGCTGGGCCCCGTCAGCGGTGGTTTGTCGGCGAGGTAGGCCTTGGCTCCCTGGATCATCCAATGCAGGATGCCCGGACCCTCCTCCTGTACGAGTGCCTCCGCCAGGTTGTCGATCTTCCGGTGGTCGGGGACGACCTTCTCGAAGGGAATGAGGCGGATCCGGCGCCAGAACGCGTGGCCGCCGGTGCCGACCTCCGGGCGGTGGTTGCCCAGGAGCCACAGCTTGTGGGTCGGCTCGAAGCTGAAGAAGTCCTGCCGCATCCGCCGTGCCTTGAGCCGGTCGCCGCCCGTGAGGAGCTTGACGCGGGCCTCGTCGAACTTGTCGTGCGGCTTGAGCTCGCTGCAGACGAACAAGCGCCGTCCGTGCAGTTCGGTCAGCTCGGTGGAGTGCTCGTTGAACTTGCCGCGCTCCATCAGGAACCCGGGCGGCGCCACGTCCGCGTAATCACCGAGGATCTTGATCACGACGTCCAGCAGAGCGGACTTGCCGTTCGCGCCCACGCCGTAGAGGAACGGCAGGACCTGACCGCCGACGTCACCGGTGATGGAGTAGCCGAGCAGGAGATGAAGGAAATTGATCATCTCCTTGCCCTTGTCGTCATCGCCGAAAGTCTGCTTGAGGAAGGTGTGGAACCTCGGGGTCGGCATGGCCTCGGGCGCCAGGTGCGTGGCACGGGAATGCAGATCACGCGTCGGATTGGGCTTGTGCAGATCGCCGGTACGCAGGTCCACCACACCGGCGGGGGTGCAGAGCGCGTACTTGTCCCCGTCCAGGGTGTCCGGGTCCAACGCCAGTTCGGGCGACGCCTTCGCTTGCGTCAGCATGGCCTTGACGCCCGAGGTGGACATGGTGCGCTTGCGGTGCTGGGCCAGCTCACGGTCCGTGAACAGACCGCGCGGGTCGTGGGCGGGCAGATCCTCCGCCATGTCACCGGCGGCCCAGATCGCCGCCTTCTCCCCGCCGGTGCGCTTCCACCGGTACTCGTCCCAGACGTACCAGCCCAGTCCCTCCACGTGCCGGAACCGGTCGTGGTGGAGGTGCGCGAACAGCTTCGCGTTGCCGCGATCGGTCAGGTTGTTCAACAGCCCGGCCTGGATGAAGTCCGCAGCGCCGATGCCCGCGGGCGTCCCGCTCTGCTGAGCGGGCAGGCGCCGGCCCTGCGGCGCGGTGTCCGTCGTGAACGCGGCGAGCTGTTCCGCCGCCGCCTGGGCGTTGAACCCCGTGCTTCCGGCGCTGCTCATGGGCGCTCCTTGGGGTGAATCGGCCGATCACTGCCGGCGCGCAACCCTGTGTCGACGATGAGGACGTTTCGGCGTGGCTGGTGGGGTCGCGCGTGGTTCGCAGCTTCGAGGAGCAGCTCCCGGGCTTCTGCCTGGGTGAGGTGGCCGGAGGCGGTGAGTCCTCCGGCGGTGAAGGCGGCTCGGTTGAGTTTCTCGCTGAACGCCGTGCCCGCGGGACTGGAGCCGCAGGCACGGACCTCGTCCAGGAGCGAGGCCAGCACCCTTCTGCCGGCCTGCCCGGGTCCCTGGGACCCCCGGGTCTTCGGTCGCGGGACGGTGGCCTGCGCGGGGGCAGGCGGATCCACCCGGTGGCCGGTGCGCACGAGTTCGGCGGTGAGCCACATCGGTAGGACCGCAGGCACACGGGCCCCGTCCAGCGCCTCGTAGACACCGGCGGCCGTGCGCGTCGTCGGCGCCACGATGTAGCCGCCGACGGCGCGTACGTCGACCTGCCAGGCCAAGGCGACCTTGGAGCTCGAACCGCTGGAGCACCGCAAGCGCGGCCCGTCCAGGGGCGTCCGGTACCAGATGTGCAGGCCCCCCGAGGGCGTACGCACGCGCAGGGTCGAAGCGTCCTCACAGGGGTCGAGCGCACCCCTGTACGCCGCCAGGAGCGCCAACGTGTCGAAGCCGCTGCTGAGTCCGGTCAGGTCGACGCGCTCGTCGATGGGGATCCCGGGCAGCAGCTTCTGCCGGTCCGGCACCGGCACGGCGTGGGCGTCGACGTCGATGACCACCAGCCCGGCAGGTCCGCAGGCGACACCGATCCCGAAGTCCGGGTTGGCCCCCCACCACTGGCGGACCGTCCGGGGGTCCGTGGTGGCCGCGTGGAAGCCGTGGCACCAGCGGTCCTGCGCGTGGCACGGGCAAGCCTGCGGCGGGTGCTGCCCTTCCCGGCATTCGGAACAGTTCGGAGCAGGCGTCTTGGTCCCTGGCGCAAGGGGGTGGACAGGGTAGCCGCGCAGCGCCATCCACGTGGCCACGCCCAGTGCGGTCCCGCCATGCACCTCGTGTGGCGGGCTTTCGTAACGCACGGGCACTGGCTCTTCCTTGACGCGGTGTGAGGGGCGGCTGCTCCCAACCCCTTGTTGCTCCCTTGAGTGGCCTTCCACCTGCAGCTCAGGGACCAGAGGGACTGAAGATTCACTATTGCGGAGGTTACCTCAGAGGTCGCGGCGGCTCAGGTTCAAATAGCCGCTGTATCGCCAGTTCAGTCCCTTCGGTCCCTCACTACGTGAAGGTATGGCCCAGTTCATCCAGGAAGGTTCCTCTTCTTCAACCGGCCGACACCCGGGCGTGTCGCACTTTCTGGCCGAGAACCGACCATGAGTCCCTCCACCTTCGAGCCGGCCTCCACCAGGCCCCTGCTCCGCCCCTCTCCCAGTCCAGTACATCACCCATCACCCGGAGCACCCCGCCACGGCCCCACGCCCCCAGGGTCTGAAAGCACCCCGAATCCGGTTAAGTCCCTCGCTGTTCAGTCCCTGGAAGAAACCGCAGGTCAGAGGGGTGAAGAACAACTGACAGGGACTAAAGGGACTGAGAATCAGCTCTTCCACTTCTCACGTGTGCGTGTATGCGCGGGCGTATGTAGAGGTCCCTAGATGCTTATGCGGCTCATAACTAGAGATTTGAGTCCCTTCGGTCCCTGTGCCTGCCGACGAGGGCCCCTGACCTGCAGGTTTATGCAGTGACTGAACGACCAGGGACCGAAGCCAGTCCACCGGCGTTCAGTACCTTGTCCCGGGGGGACCGGGTACCGAGGGAGGGGGCCACCCCACCCACCCCCGACCCCTCCACCCCTCAGCCCCTCGCCCTCACCCCGGCTGCCAGTCCCTGAGCCCCTGGAACGACCTCACGGCCCCGGACCCTCCCCCTGGACCCACAGGCAGCCCCTCACCCGCCCCCGAAGCCCCACCGGGCCCCTCACCCCGCCCCGCGTTCTCCGAACGACCCCTGCGGAACCCCGGCGCCGGCGCCTGGTACCCGGTACCAGGCGGCCCGATGGCGTCGTCTTCGAGGCCGCGCACGGTTCGGTGAAGCTCGACGAGAGTGAAGGCGCCCGCCGCGCGCTCCACACCGGGCACGGCGACCTGTCGGTCGGAGCCGCCCGCGGAGCCTCCGCCTCCTTGGACGTCGGCACCTCCCATGGCTGCGTCCAACGCGCTCGAGACCCCCGGTCTGACCGTCCACGCGACCACCGCCCATGACGACATCACCGCCGGCAGTCCCTCACGGCTCACACCTGGCCCGGACTGTTCCGACAGCACCGCGGCGTGGGGGAGTACATGAGGGGGACCGGAACCACTACATCCGTGTCCGAAAGAGGGCCAGGAACAAGAAGCGGCCGATGGCGCGCCCCCTCACCGGGCCCCAGGGCTCAGTAAGCCCGGCCGCTACCCGCGCGCGGGTCGACCGGTGTGAGAACTCCGAGCCGGTCCTCGATCGCCTGGGCCGCGGCCAGGCACAGGTCCTCCCGGAACGCGCGCCCGACGACCTGCACTCCGCGGGGGAGCCCGTCGGCCGTCCCCGTCGGTACGGCCACACCGGGCACCCCTACGAAGCTCGTGACGGTACACAGACGCATTCCCGACCCGACCTGGTCCCGACCCGGCCTGTCACGCGACTCCAGCCCCGGCTCGACCGGTGGCTCGGTGAAGACCGGGCCCAGCAACAGCGGGTAATCGTCGAGGAATTCCGCCCACGAGCGGCGGATGTTCATCCAGGTGCCCATCAACTTCATGAACTCGTCCGCGCTCGCAGGCGGGGTCTGCTCCATCATCATCTCGATGTAGCGGTCCCCGCCCCTGCCGAGCAGCTTGCGTACCACCGGCCAGGTCGGGGCGAACTCGGTCACGGTGATCCGGCCGTACGTCTCAAGGGCCTCGTCCATCCGCGGCACGTCCTGCACCTCGCGCACGTCGTACCCGGCGTCGCGCAGCGCGTCGGCCGCGGTCGTGATGGCTGCGTGCACCGTGCGGTGGACGCCGTGCCCGCCGGGATCCGCCACGACCGCGACCTTCACCCGACCGGGGAGCGGTTCCCCGTACGCGGGCACCGGCACGGCGCGTGGGTCTCGCGGATCGGTCCCGGCCAGCACTTCGTAGGCAAGACGAAGATCGCCCACGCTCCGGGCCAGCGGGCCGTCGGTGACCAGCATTTGGGACGCGGGGCCGGGGTCGTCCGGGCCGAGGACACGGTGGTCGGCGGGGAACCGGCCCGTGGACGGCTTCAGCCCGGCCACACCGCAGAACTGGGCCGGGATGCGCACCGACCCGCCGGAGTCGTTGCCGAGCCCGAGCGCCGCCATGCCGGTGGCCACGGCCACCGCGTCGCCCCCGCTGGTGCCGCCCGGGGTCCGGCCACAGTCCCACGGGTTGACCGTGTCGCCGAACAGCTCGCTGCGCGTGTGCATCCCCGCGAGGATCAGGGTGGGGATGTTGCTGTGCCCGATGGGGATGGCCCCTGCTGCGCGCAGCCGTGCCACCGGAGGTGCGTCAGCCGACGCGACCAGATCGCGGAAGCGCTCGGTTCCGAACGTGGTCGGCACGCCTTCGATCGCGGTGCTCTCCTTCACTGTGAAGGGCACGCCCGCGAGTGCTCCCAGCGGGTCACCGGCTGCCCGCCGACGGTCCGTCTCCGCCGCGGCCTCACGAGCGCGCTCCGCCAGGAGCTGGGTGACCGCGTTCACCTGCGGGTTGACCTCAGCGATCCGATCCAGGTGGCTGTCGATCAGTTCGACAGCTGAGACCTCTGCGCTGCGCACGGCCTCCGCCTGCGCGGCTGCCGGCATCTTCCACAGGGCGTCCTGCATGGCTTCCCCTCCCCATCCCGTACCGATGCGCTTGCATCGGAACTGAACCGTACCCCTGGAACCGATACGAGCGCATCGCATAAAGTGCTGCGAAAGCGGAGAACTGAGAAACAAGGGGGAGCCGGGCATGCCCAGGCAGGTGGATCACGCGAGCCGACGCCGCCTCATCGCCGAGGCCGTCTGCCACCTCGCCGATGAACGCGGACTGGAGGGTGTGACCCTCCGCGACGTCGCGGCCCGCGCGCAGGTGTCGATGGGCGCGGTTCAGCGCTGCTTCCGTACCAAGGAAGAGATGCTCGTGTTTGCTCTCGGGCACATCAGTGAGCGGATCATGGAGCGCGTACGAGCCCGCCTCGTCAGGAGCCCGGCCCAGTCGGCCGGCACCGCCCTGGGGCACGCGGCCACCGAGATCTCGCTGCTCCGGGAAGAACAGCGCGCCGAGGCCAGGGTCTGGCTCGCCTTCGTCGCGCAGGCGACTGTCAGCAAGGTGCTCGCAACGACGCTGAAGGCGAACTACGCGGCTCTGCAGGAGGCGTTCACCCACCTCATCTCGGAAGCCGCCAGGGGCGCCGATCGCGCCACGCCCCTCGATCCCCAACGCGAGGCCCGCACCCTCCTCGCCCTCGCGGACGGTCTCACCGCGCACGTCCTCATCGGCCACCTCACCTCGCAAGAGGCACACGACGTGCTCCATTCACACCTGGCCGCCCTCTAGGAGTAACCGGACCGGCCCGCTCGCCCGCTCGCCCGCTTGCGGGCACTGGCCGCCGGCTCGCTGCCGGCCCGTGGCCATCTCGGCGTGTGCGGCCCCCACCCGTCCCTGTCGCGTTCGAGTGCACCTAACTCCCTTTCGAACACGCGGAAATCTATGTCGGCTGGAGTAGACATTGGGTGGCGGGGTGGTTATGGTTTCTCTCGTAGCCGAGATCAAGAAGGGCCCGGCAGAGATGAACTGCCGGGCAGCAGTACCCGCAAGTGCAGTGCGCAGGACGGTGCGGTGGTGGAGTGTCGAAGCCATAGCAGTCGTATGACGGCGACGGGACTGACGACCGGACCGGGTGGCCCGCAGTGATCAGGGGCCGCCGTGAGCAGTACCAGCAGTGAAGTGGTTGGCGGTACCTCGGTGAAGGCGTCGGGCTGCGGGCGCGCGCACCGGGAGGTTCGGCAGTGGGGTTCTAAGCCAGAGCAGACGCAGGATGGGCGACGGGGCTGGCTGCCGAAGAGGTGGCGCTGTGTGAGGCCACCGGCAGTACGCAACACCAGCAGTACAAGCAGTAAGAGCAGTTCCGTTTGGCAAGTGATTGATTCAGAGGGAAAGAACGGAGGAGCCAGGCGCCATCAGGATCGCCCGGGTGAGCAGTAAGGGCCCGGGTACCGCAGGACATCGATAGTGAGGTGGTCTCCGGTCACGCATCCGCGATCCCCGCATCCCCGGCAGCGTTCAGGCCGGCCGTGCGGAAACAGAGGGCCGGCGCAGTATGAGGGCCGGCAGATGGTGTGAGCAGTTCCTTCGGGGTCCGGGTGCCGGTATGGCACCCGGACCCCTCCAGTGCGTTCGACAGAGAGGTGCGATGACAGCAGACGACTCCTACGGCCGTCTCGACGACGACGACTACCCCGCCTACACCATGGGCCGGGCCGCCGACATGCTCGGCACCACCCAGGGCTTCCTCCGCGCCATCGGCGAACACCGCCTCATCACGCCACTGCGCTCCGCGGGCGGCCACCGCCGCTACTCCCGCTACCAGCTCCGCATCGCCGCCCGCGCCCGCGAGCTCGTCGACCAGGGCACTCCCATCGAGGCGGCCTGCCGGATCGTCATCCTCGAAGACCAACTCGAAGAAGCCCAACGCATCAACGCCGAATACCGGCGCACCGCCGGCGCCCCGACCCCACCGGCCGCCGCCTGACGACATCCGGAGGGAGCCGTCACGGTCCACGAAGCGCGGGCCGCCGTGCGGAACCGGCTCTGCTCCCGCTCATCGAGAATGGAATGGACGTCGCCCCGGGCGTTCCGCGCTTCCGGGGCGGCCCGTACGCGCCCGCTCGGCCACCTCCGGTACAGCACCTCGAAGAACCTGCCGCCTGCGGGTGTGGCGGGTGCCGTACGTGTACCAACAGGCAAAGCTGAATGCCACGAGGCCTCGCAGATCAGCCAGACCGCACACGGGCAGGGCATGGCCCCCTCGCCTCGGAACAGGCGCATCGCCTCTGCCGCAGTGTCGGCTCGGCGGACGCCGGCCACGCCCCAACTGCCCCTGGGCGGTCCCCGTCACCATCTGCCTCGCCGCAGGGCAACTGCACCTGGACAGAGCACCCGCACTCGAACCTGCTGCCGACCTCGACGGCTTCAAAGAGTGCAACGTCCGCCACATGCAACCCGCATCTGGTCCCCTCGGTGCCACCGCCGACGTGTGCGTGTGCACGGGGCAGAACCAGTCAGTGCGGCGCTCCGACGCTGCTGACCCAGACGAGGAAGGGTGCGTCCTCCGGTTCGATGCCGGTCTCCTCCGAGTAGCTCTGCACACCTTGCAGGTCCGCCCACGCGGTGAGCCCTGACTCACTGTCGGTCAAAAAAGCCTCGACCAGCGGACCGAGGTCGGTGCAAGCCGCGTAATTCCCCCCGAACGGCAATGCATCCGGGGGCACAGAACCAGTCGAACACCGGAGCTGCCCGGCCTGCTCGTCGTGCCACACATAGAACGTCGCCACCCCTGGAAAGCCCAGTTCGCGCACGCGTCCCCGGATGGCGTTAGCGGTCCGCTCGAAGGCAGCCACCACCTCGGATACGGACAGCGATTCCCTGTCCCCCTCCGCCGCACTCAGCCACCAGGTGTTGGTTTCCCGCTCCACCTGCCGGTCAGCCGGCTCAAGCACCAGGGGCTCATCCGCCACCTCAGCGATCCATGTCAACAGCACTACCGCAGTATCCCAGCAGCACACGGACCGTCATCGGCACCTCGTCTCCATGCACACGGGTGCGACTCCCCCTCCGGCAACCCACCTCGATCGGCCACACAACGGAGAAGGATCCAACCGCGGAACCCGGGACAGGACCAGGCGCTGACGACAGGTCCGGAACCGGCCTCACAGACCCAAGATCATCTCACCGCCCTTTCGGGCTCACCCGGCTGGATCCCCTCAACCGGCTACTGCTTGGCGGCCTCGAGAACCCTCTCGGCGATCTGGGCGGCCTCCCGACTGGTGTCGGCGCCGCTCGAGATGGATACGGCCACGGTCAAGGGGCGGCCGCCCGGGGCCTGGGCGTGTGCCATGGCCCAGGTGACCGACGCTGAGGGCACCCAGGCGTTGACCGAACTGCCGACCGCTTGCCGCAACTGGTCGGCGGTGTGCTGGGAGACCGCACGTCGACTGGGCGCGGGCGTCTTGGGATCGGGCACCACGCGAGGAGAGGCCCAGTTCCCGTCGTTGCCGATGGCGCCCATCACTATTGCCATCTGCAGGGGGGTGGCTGTGGTGTCGAAGAGGCCGTTCGCCGTGAGCGCGAGCTGCGCGGCGTTGCCCGGTTGCCGGGGCCACTTGCTTTCGAAAGCCCGCGCCGGCGTGTCTACCTGCTCCGTGTTGAAGCCGAAGCTCTCTGCCGTGGCCGCCAGCGTCTCCGCGCCCAGGTCGGTGGCCAGGCGGGCGAAGACGTTCTGGCAGGCATACCGCAGGGCCGCGCGCAGACTCGCGTCGGTGCAGTGGGCGGGGTCGCCGGAGAACTGCACCGAGCTGTCCGGGACGGTGTGGACGGCCGGGCTGCGCGTGGGCGCGTCCACCGACGCGAGCAGCCCTTTCTCCAAGGCCGCGGCCGCCACGATGATGTGGGTGGCGGAGCCCGGGTTGTGGAGGTCGCGCAGAGCCCGGTTGAGGAGGGGCTTGCCCGCGTCCGCGTTGAGCTGCTTCCACGCCTTGGCGTCGGAGGTCGCGTATCCGGTGAAGGAGTTGGGGTCGTAGCTGGGAGTGCTGACCAGGGCGACGATTTCGCCCGTCCGCGCGTCGAGGGCGACCGCCGCACCGGTACGGCCGCGCAGCGCGTCGAAAGCGGTCCGCTGCGCCACCGGATCGATGGTGGTCGCCACGTCCTTACCCGCGTCGAGGTCCTCCCGCAGAAGACTCTCGAGCTGGGTGTTTCCGAACGCCAAGGAGCGGTAGCCGGTGACGGGCGCGTACAACTCCCCGTCCGTATAGGTCCGCCGGAACGGGAACTTCGCGTTTCCGGAGGGGACCGTACCGGTCACGGGGCGGCCGCCCACCAGGATGTCACCGGGCGCCCCCACGGGCTTCGGCACGGGCGGTTTCGCCTCAGCCGTCCCCGCCGCGCCGGACGGCTTCGCCCTGTGCACGTCGGGGTGCTCCGTGGAGCACCCCGAAAGACCGGCCGACGCCAGGGTGAGCAGCGTGACGAGGACAGCGACACGGGGCCGTGACGGTACAGACATGGAGCCATCCTAGAATCAAGATCACGTATGTCGACCGACGGCGTTCACCGCAGAGCGCCGGGTGCCGTCGGTTCGCGGCGGGCTGCCGTCGACGACGACCAGGCCGTCACCTGCCGCCCAGGAAGAAGCGGGCCGGGACGAAGACCTCGTGCCTAGTGGGGAAACGGACCCGTACTCCGGACTCCGTCCACGTCGTGGATTCGATGCCCTTGGCGCCCAGGGCGGTATCGACGTCCAGCCAGTGTCCGTAGGACACGCCGGGGGATCTGCCGATCACCATCCTGTAGGACTCGCGTCCGGACAGGCTGTGCTGATGCACCAGGGTCAGGAAGTGGGCCGACTCGTCGGAGTAGGCGATGGTCGTGGGGGCTGTACTGCGGTACGTCACCTCGGTCCGGGGCCACCACAGGACCGTCAGGACGGTGACGGTCAGCAGGACGCCCGACACACCGCCCAGCAGCACCCTGCCGATGGCGTTCGTCCGACGGACCGGCGCGATCGGGCCGGGTTGGTCAGGGGTGGAAGTGGTGATGGCGCTCTCCAGGTTCGGCGCTGCTCCGCACCGGTCGGCCGGAGATGCCTCGGCCAAGAGGACGCAGAACTGGGGCGGTCGGTTGTGGTCCGGTCGGCCGGGGCCTGCGGGAGACAGTGGCATCGGGCGGATCCGGGCGGCGCTCCGTTGGGAGACTTCGAGCAGCCGGGTTGACGCCGTTATCGGCGCGCAGGCGGAAGGTGACGGGGCTGAAGGGGTGTGGTGCGCAGATCTCGAACCGCGGGTCTGTGCGGACCAGGTCGGCGAACATCTGGACCTGCCCGAGACTTCGGCTCGTGGAAGGGCGCCCATGACCGGCTGCGCATGCGCCGCGGACGGCACCTGGGAGAAGGTCTTCACCGCCCCGCTCGCCAGGCCGACGCGAGGGCGACCTGGACTGGTTCGTCGCGGGCCGACTCCACGATCACCTGTGCGCACCAGCACGCCGCCGGGGCCGGTCAAAAGGGGCTCCGGCGGCAAGCCGGCCGACCATGCCCCCGACAAAGCTCACTCGTCCCGCGCAATCCGCCGCCAGCTGCGGCGGCGCGGGATCCGGGCGGTGATCCCCCAGCCAGCCAGCCAGCCAGCCAGCCGGCACCGGCGCGCCCTCCGAGGAGCAATAGCGCAATACCTCTGCCAGATGCACGACTTCACCCCGTCACCAAGCGGTCGGACCGCGCGAACGAGATGAGCGCAGATCAGCAAGTCAGGCCCCCGATCAGGTGGTCGGCCGCGCCCGGGCGGCATGGCGTGCCGCCCGCCGGGGGCCGGGCTGCTTCGCTTGGACGGATGGAGTGACGGAGGGGGAGCGGGGATGAATGGCCGCGACGGCGGGTTCAGGGGTGCCACGGGTACTGCCGCGGTCCTGACGGGTCTGGGGGCCTGGCTGCCGCCCCGGCGCGTCACGAACGACGACCTGTGCGCGCGGCTGGACACGTCCGACGAGTGGATCCGCGAGCGCATCGGCATCGCCGAACGCCGCCTCGCGGCCCCCGACGTCTCGACCGGCGACATGGCGGTCGAGGCTGCCGCGCGCGCCATGGCCTCGGCCGGCGTGGATGCCGTGGACGCCCTGCTCGTGGCCACCAGCAGTCCCGATCACCCCTGCCCCGCGACGGCTCCCTGGGTGGCCCACCGGCTGGGCCTGCCGCAGGTGGCGGCGTTCGACATCGCGGCCGGCTGCTCGGGCTTCGTGCACGCCTGTGCCGTCGCCGCGGGCTTGATCGCCTCCGGCGCCGCCCGGCGCGTCCTGGTGGTCGGCGCCGAGACCATGTCGGCCATGGTCGATCCGGACGACCGGGCGACCGCCCCCATCTTCGGCGACGGCGCGGGAGCCGCCGTGTTCGAAGCGGACAGCCCGCATGCGGAAGGAGCGCTCGGACCCGTGGTCTGGGGCAGCGACGGCTCCCTCGCCGACGCCATCGTGGTCCCGGCGGGCGGTGCCCGCGGACGCCACGAGCGCGCCGGGGCGCCGCAAGGTGACTTCTTCGTTCACATGCGCGGCAACGAGGTCTTCCGCCACGCGGTCCGCCGTATGACGCACGCGGCCCGCGAGGCGGCAGCCCGGGCCGGCTGGCGGATCGACGAGGTCGACCGGCTCATCGCCCACCAGGCCAACCTGCGCATCAACCTCGCCGTCGCCGACGCCCTCGGCATCCCCGCCGACCAGGTCCCCTCCAACATCCGGGACGTGGGGAACACCGCCGCGGCCTCCGTGCCGCTGCTGCTGGCCGACGCCTGCGACAAGGGGGAACTCAAGCCCGGTCACAAGGTGCTCCTCGTCTCCTTCGGCAGCGGCCTCGCCTGGGCGGCCACCACGCTCGTCTGGCCGGCCGGCCTCGCCCCCCGACTGTGAGAATCCAGCCCCGCCTCTCTTCCAGGGACCACCGATGACCTTCGAGCAAGTCAAGGAAATCCTCACCACGAAGGGCGGTCTGCCTGCGGCTCCCATTGCCCCCGACGCCTCCCTGGCGAGCGCCAACATCGACTCCATGGCGCTCGTCGTCCTCTCCATGCAAGTGGAAGAGGGCACCGGGGTCGAAGTCAGCGAGGACGTGCTGGCCCAGGCCGCCACCGTCGCGGAACTGGCCGAGCTGGTCGGACGCTACGCGGAGCCGCGGGCATGACCCTGTCCTCCACCGCCGGCCCGGTCCCCGTGGCGGCGGGGCTGTGGCATGAGCAGCACGTGCCCCTGTACTGGCGGGGCCTGCGCTACACCGCGCGTGTCGTGCGCCCGGACCCGTCCCAGCACGTCCCGCCGGCCCCGAGCCCGCCCGGCGACACCGGCACGCCCGCGGTCACCGAGCCGCTGCTGCTGCTCGGCGGCGCCCTCCAGGACATGTACTCGTGGCCGAGGCTGGAGCGCCGGATCGCCCCCTGGACGCCGATCGTCCTGGTCGACCTCCCCGGCACGGGCACGGCGGACGATCTGGCCCCGGACCAGGGCTTCGATTTCCTCGCGGACGCGGCCCTGCACCTGCTTGACCATCTGGCGCTTCCGCGCGTCAACGTACTGGGCACCTCCTACGGCGCCCCGATCGCCTACCGGATCGCACAGCGGCACCCCGACCGGGTCGCCCGGCTGCTGCTGGCCGGCACCACGCGCCGTGTGCCGGCGCCGGTGCGCGCCCTCCTGCGCGAGGTCGCCGATCACCTGGAAGCCGTCGTGCGGGGCGAGGAACCACCGGCCCAGGACGACGGCACGGGCACGGCCCGAAGAGAGAACGCCGAGCGCCTGGTGGATCTGTTGATCAACAAGGGCGCGCGGGAGCGAGTGGAGCAGTCCGACGCCGCGAGAAGGCTGCTGTGCCGTCAGTTCCTGCGCACCGCGCCCACCGAGGCCCTGCGCAACGCCGCGTGCCACCGGCGCCTGCTCGGCGCGGACCTCATCCCCGACGGTGGTATCCGCGGCGTCCCGGCCCTGGTCTTCACCGGCGAACACGACATCACCACCACGCCCGACGACAACCGGTCCGTCGCCGCGACGATCGAGGGCGCGGCCTTCGTCCTCCTGCGCCACGCCGACCACATGGCCCACCTCGAGCGGGACGGCGAGTACGCCGAACTCGTACTCCGCTTCCTGCGTGACCTGCCCCTCGACGGGCTGCCGTTCTGCACCAGCCCCGAGTATCTTCCGCAGCCGTCGGCTCATCGGGCCGGCTGAACGATCGTCGCGCGGAGCACCACGCGAGGCCATGCACGGCCGTTGAAGGGAGCCGGTCCACGAGAAGGTGGGAAGTGGCGGCGACATCGAGCCCTTCCGCGTCGCCGACCCGAGAGCATCTCACACCGACTCCGTCCTGTGACGCCTCGGCTTCGCCGATCGCCCCGTCGCACCGGCCCCTAGGAGACGCCCTGACCCGCCGCGTTCGACAGAGTCGGGTCTCGGAAACGGCATGACCTCGCCGGATCACCCGTGCCCGGGAGGGCAGCAGCCGCCGGCCCGCCCTAGCCTCCGGCCAGTGCGCTTCGGCTTCGGCGAACTCCGGTGCCCAGTCCGCACAGCCGTCCTCCACGTCTTCCATGACACTGCTCTATGCGGCAGGCAGGGAGATGAGTGTCCAGTGCTGCGCGCCAGAGTGAGGCCCGGGGCGCCCTGCACCGGCCAGGACGGCTGCGTGCACCGCCTGGTGCTCCCGGGGGTCAGAGTGTCTCGCCGACTGCGTCAGGTGTTCGATCCACGCGCCGACTGTCGCCGGCGGACTCCGACCGGACGCGGGCTGAGGGAGCCTGTACAGCCGGCCGACTGGGGCTCGGTTCCGGCCGCCTCGGCGATGGTCCCCGGGAGGGAGAGCAGCCCGGGGCCTGCACTGCGGGGCGGTTACTTCCGCCAGAACAGGTGGTGCGTCACTCCGCTCGGGCTGGGGACGGCTTCCAGGTGGAACCGGTCGAGCAGCTCGTCGGGGGACTCCCACAGTCGTAGTCCCGACCCGAGCTTCATCGGCGAGACCACCACGTGCATGGTGTCGACCAGGTCGGCGTCGAGGAACTCCCGGATGGTGGAGACCCCGCCGCCGAGCCGGACGTCCTTGCCCTGCGCCGCCTCCCGGGCCTGCTCCAGGACGGTGGCGGGGCTGCCGTCGACGAAGTGGAACGTGGTGTCGGACAGCGTGAACGAAGGACGCTTGTGGTGGGTCAGGACGAACACCGGGGTGTGGAACGGGGGCTCGTCGCCCCACCAGCCCTGCCACTCGTGGTTGAGCCAGGGCCCGCGCTGGGGCCCGAACTTGTTGCGGCCCATGATCTCGGCGCCGATGTTGCGGGCGTAGTCCCGTGTGAAGTAGTCGTCCAGGCCGCGGCTCCCGCCGGGGGCGACGCGCATGGGCCAGCTCGCCGTGGCGCCGGCCCAGGAGAACAGCCTCCCGGGATCGACGTGACCGAACGGCCTCTCGAGGGTCTGGTCCTCACCGGCACCGATCCCGTCACTCGAGACGTTGAAGTTCTGGACTCTCAGCAGCTGAGCCACTTGCTCCTCCTGTGTTGTCGACGGCAGTGGTGTGACTTGCCGGGACGGGAAAACTCATCGCTGCGTCCGGGGTCGGTCGGAAACCGGGCTGCCCAGTAGATCACGTCAAGTTCGACCGGCGGCGTTCACCGCACTCGTCCTCTGCACCACCGTTCATTGCCGTGGCGGCGCCCGCTCACCCCCGCTTCGGGGCACCGGCGGCCAGCCCGGTGTTGGTGGTGACGGGCGCGCGGTCGTCCTCGGGTTCGGGGAGGTCAAGAACGTATTGCTCAGATGTCCACGCGCTGCCGCCCCGGGCTGACGCGTCCGGCATATCCACCAAAGGAATACGCGCTCCATGGCGACTACTACAGTCGGGACAACGACGAGCCTTCGCTCTCTGACGACCCTCGTCGCGTTTTCCTGAAGGGTCCTGGTGGGACTGGGAGGTCGTCGCCTGGGACGGCGGACAGCTCGGGTACCAGTGACTCACCAGTGACAGTCGCCGAGCGCAGGGAGAACGCGGCGAGCGCCTGGAGCTCGGCGTCGGACGCGCCGGCGTCCCAGGCGGCGAGCAGTCGGCCCGCCAACTCGGGTGGAAGGTGTTGGGTGATGCGGCGCATCCGGCCGTACGTCCGCGGTGCCGGGGGCGGCGGTGAACCCGAACCGGGCGCGGGTCTCGATGGCCCAGCCCCGTCCTCGCCCACCTGACCGGCATGCACCGCCCCATCGAACGGCTGCGCTCCCAGCGCTCCGAAACGGTGCAAGCCTTCGTACGCAGAGCCCCGCGCCTGTTGCCTGATGTGGCCCTGACGCGGTGATGTGCACCACGTCAGAGGCTTCCTCCAGAGGCCAGGAAAGCGACAGATGCGGCCTCTGATCGACCGAGTGGCTTCCGTTCGAACGCTCTTCGGCCGTTGTCCCATGCCTACGCGGGGGAGGCGACCTGACGTGCGTCGAGCGTGAGCAGAATCAGTGCCGCCTGCTTGGCTTGGCGGGCGGCTGCGGGTGTGCCGCAGATGGCGGTCGTGGTCATGGCTCCCTCGGCCAGCAGGGCGATCTGGGCGCCGGTATCGGCTGTTGCTCCCGCAGCGGTCGCGAGTCCTTGCAGGTAGGCGTGGAAGGCGTCCTTGTGATGGCGGGCGACGGCGGTGACCTGGGGGGAGGTGCCGCCCAGCTCGCCGAAGGAGTTGATGAAGGCGCACCCTCGGAAGTCGGACTGGGCGAACCAGTCCTCCAGCCAGTCGAAGACGGCGAGCAGCCGAGCCTGGGGGGTTTGAGTGGCGGCGTCGACGTGCCTGGCGAGGCTGCGGAGCCATCGGGCGTCCCTGCGGACCAGGTATGCCTCGACAAGGTCGCCCTTGGAAGGGAACAGCTGGTACAGGCGCCGCAGCGTGATGCCTGCGGCGTCACGGACCGCGTCCATGCCCACTGCCTGGATCCCCCTGGCGTAGAAGAGGTCTTCAGCGGCGTCGAGTATGGACTCGCGTACCGGATCAGTGTCCAAGGCTTCCTGCCCCCTTTGTGCGAGAACCATCGTTCTCATAGTATCAAGGGCGCCGCGAGAACCATCGTTCTCACTGTGTCCAGGCATTCCGGAGGAGTACGTCATGTCCGAGCAGCGCCCGCCGTTCCCACCCTTCACCCGGGAAGCGGCGATCAGCAAGGTCCGCCAGGCCGAGGACGGCTGGAACACCCGCGACCCCGAGAAGGTCTCCCTCGCCTACACGCCCGACTCACTCTGGCGCAACCGCGCGGAGTTCGTGACCGGCCGAGAGGAGATCGTGAAGTTCCTGACCCGCAAGTGGGGCCGGGAACTGGACTACCGCCTCATCAAGGAGCTGTGGGCGTTCGAAGGCAACCGCATCGCGGTGCGGTTCGCCTACGAGTACCGCGACGACTCCGGCCAGTGGTTCCGGGCCTACGGCAACGAGAACTGGGAATTCGACGACAACGGCCTCATGCAGGTGCGCCACGCGAGCATCAACGACCTGCGTATCGCCGAGGAGGACCGTAAGTACCACTGGCCGCTGGGCCGCCGACCCGATGACCACCCCGGCCTGTCCGACCTCGGGCTGTGACCACTGGCGGTGGCCCCTGGAAGCCAAGGGGCGTCGCGGAGAGTGATCCAGGACGCGAGGGGAGGCTCGGGGGCGGATTGTCGCGGCGCGCCGGGTGTCGTCCTGTCCGACGGTGGCGTGGGAATGGGCTGGGCTGAGGTGGTGCACGGCTGTCTGCTCGGCGTGCGGGGTGAGCAGCGCATCGAGCTCTTCGGCCGCGGTCTTGAGGAGGTGGCTGTCGCGGGTGGCGTGGAGGGTTTCGAGGACGAAGGCGACGTGGGTGGAGTCCTCGGTGACGCGGGTGCGGTGGGCGTCGCGGTGGTTCCAGTGGCGGGTCAGGACGCCTGTGGTGTCGGTGTAGATGATCTCGCCCGGGTTGGGGTTCTCGGTGGTGTCGGGTTCGCCGAGTGGGGTGAAGTCTTCGGTGCCGTCCGAGTGGCGGATGGCGATGTCGCCGTTGACGTGGTCCAGGTCGAATCCACCCGCGGGCAGGCCGTGCCGGACGGAGACGGCGTCGTAGGAGTCGACGGCCGGGTTGATGCGCGGCAGGGTGCCCTTCTTATCGAGGCGGCGGCCGAGGGCGTCGATGCTGGGTCGGGTGCGGCGGGGATTGGTGCCGAAGGAGCGGTATGCGGTGTGCCAATGACCGCTTGGTGCATTCAAGTGGTCCAGTGGTGAGGATGTGATCAGGTGGCTGAGGCAGACGAGGCCCTGCGGACGGTCGCGCAGTACGTGCGTGCGGCCCGCACCCGGGCGGGTCTTTCGCTGGAGGAGCTGAGTTGGCGCGCCCCGGTCAGCAAGGGCGCACTGGTCGGGCTGGAGAAGGCCCGGGGCAACCCGAACCTGGCCGCCTTGGTCCGCCTGGCCGACACTCTCGGCGTCTCGGTCTCCGCCTTGCTGCAGGGGATGTCCGAGGGCCGCGTGCGTGTGGTGGACGCCGAGGCCGTGGCACCCCTGTGGAGCGGGGAGCAGGGCAGTGAGGCCGGGCTCATGCTGACGACCTCCGGCCCGGCCCCGGTCGAGGTGTGGCGGCGGGTTCGGCGGGTTCGGCGGGAGCCGCGCAGCGCCGCAGCCGACCGGACAACGGCGGGGGTGGCGATCCCGGCCAGGGCGCCTGCGAGGTAGCCAATGAAGTTGGCCGTGGCGAGGTCGGCCCCGAGCGTCGAGGACAGTCCGGCCTGGAAGTGCATGAGGGGAAGGACGGGGGTGTAGACGAACCTGCCGATCCCCTGTCCCGCGGCAAGCGCTGCCGCCCCCTGGACGACAATCGTCCAGGGCGAGGGCGTTCGCGGGCGGGGCGCTGACGAGTGCACGATGTCGGTCACCTTCCTTGCGGCGTTCACTGGCCGGCTCTCACGCTAGTGCTGTGACCGGGAAGGTTCGCCGGGTTGCTTGTTGTGCTGGTTGGTAATGCTTTCC
>NZ_BMVP01000022.1 GCF_014650775.1 Streptomyces cirratus
CCCGCACCCTCACCCCAGCCCGTACCGTCGGCACCCGCACCGAACGACTTGCACCGGCCGTCCGGGGACAGCCCGCGCTGGCGGCTCATGTCCAGGAAGGTGTCGGGGGTGGACATGATGGTGACACCGCCGGCCAGGGCCAGCGAGCACTCCCCTGAGCGCAGGGAACGCGCGGCCATGTGCAGGGCCACCAGGGACGACGAGCACGCCGTGTCGACGCTGACCGCCGGGCCCTCCAGGCCCAGGGTGTAGGCGACGCGGCCGGAGACGACGCTGGCGAGGCTGCCGTTGCCGTGGTAGCCGGCCACGTCCTCGGGCAGCGGGCCCAGCCGCAGGCCCCAGTCGTGGTACATCACGCCGGCGAAGACACCGGTGTTGCTGCCCTTGACGGAGCGGGGGTCGATCCCGGCGCGCTCGAAGGTCTCCCAGGCGACTTCGAGGAGCAGCCGTTGCTGCGGGTCCATGGCCTGGGCCTCGCGCGGGCTGATCCCGAAGAAGGCGGGGTCGAAGTGGGCGGCGTCGTAGAGGAATCCACCGTCCGTGGAGTACGTCTTGCCGGGCTTGCCGATCTCCGGGTCGTAGAGGTCGCCCGCCCAGCCCCGGTCGGTCGGGAAGGGCCCGATGGCGTCGGCACCTTCGGCGACGAGCTGCCAAAGCTCCTCGGGCGAGGTGACGCCGCCCGGGTAGCGGCAGGCCATGCCGACGATGACGACCGGGTCGTCGGACGTTTCCCGGCGGGGCCCCGGCGCCGGGGCGACGGCGGGGGCGGCGGCCGCGCCGAGGAGCTTGGTGACGAGGTGCTCGGCCAGGGCGGTGGCCGTGGGGTAGTCGAAGGTCAGGGTGGCGCTGAGCCGCAGCCCGGTCGCGGTGGAGAGGCGGTTGCGCAGTTCGACGGCGGCCAGGGAGTCGAAGCCGGTCTCGGTGAAGGCGCGGGTGGCGGTGACCTCCTCGGCGCTCTGGTAGCCGAGGACGGCCGCGGCTTCGGTGCGGACCAGCAGCAGGACGGTGGCGAGGCGGTCGGCGACGCCGAGTGCGGCGAGCTGCGCGGCGAGGGGTGCCGCTCCGGTCGCCGGGCCGGTGGCGGCCGGACCGGCCGCGGCGGCGGGGCGGCGCACGGCGGTGCGCACGAGGGCCCGGAGCAGGGTCGGTACGCCGTCGCCGCGTCCGCGTACGGCGCGGTGGTTGACCCGTACGGGCACCACGGCCGGTGCGTGTCCCCTCAGCGCCTCGTCGAGCTGGGCGAGGTTCTCCTCGAAGGACAGGGAGTCCAGGCCGAGGCGCTCGATGCGGGTGAGGGCTGCGGCGTCGAGGGTGGCGCCCATGCCGGCGTCGCCGGCCCACAGGCCCCAGGCGAGGGAGGTGACGACCTGCCCGGCGGCGGCGCGGCGGGCGGCGAGGGCGTCGAGGAAGAGGTTCGCGGCGGCGTAGTTGGCCTGGCCTGCGCCGTCGAGGACGGTGGAGGCGGAGGAGAACAGGACGAACGCGGTGAGGTCGAGGTCCGCGGTCAGCTCGTGCAGGTTCCAGGCGGCGTCCACCTTGGGGCGCAGCACGGTGTCGAGCCGGGCGGGGGTGAGGGAGCCGACGAGCCCGTCGTCGATGACTCCGGCCGCGTGCACGACGGCGCTGAGCGGGTACTGCTCGGGGATGCCGGCGAGCAGCGCCGCGAGGGCGTCCCGGTCCGCGACGTCGGTGGCGCTGACCTCGGCCTCGGCGCCCATTTCGGCGAGGTCGGCCAGGAGTTCGCGTGCGCCGGGGGCGTCGGGGCCGCTCCGGCTGGTGAGCAGCAGGTGGCGCACGCCGTGGCGGCGGACGAGGTGGCGGGCGAGGGCGGCGCCGACGCCGCCGGTGCCGCCGGTGATCAGTACGGTTCCGGTGCCGTCCCAGGGGGAGGGCCGGTCCTCTGCGGAGGCGGAGGCGGAGGCGGGGGCGGAGGCGGGGGCCGGGACCGGGGCCAGCCGTGGAACGTACGACCGGTGTCCGCGCAGGGCCAGTTCGGGTTCCCGTCCGGCGGCGGCCAGTGCCCGGCCGAGGGCTTCCTCGCCCGCCGGGTCGGTGTCCACGAGGACGAAGCGGCCGGGGTTCTCCGCCTCGGCGGAGCGCACGAGCCCCCAGACGGGCGCCTGCGCGAGGTCGACGTCGGTGCCGGGGACGGCGGCGCCCCCGCGGGTGACGACCACGAGGCGGGAGTCGGCGTACCGGTCGTCGGCCAGCCACTCCTGTACGGCGGCCAGCGCGTCGGCGGTGACGGCCCGGACGGCGGCGGGCAGGTCCCCGGCCGGGGTCGGCAGGGTGCGGTACACGACGAGCGGTGCGGGGACGCCTTCGGCGAGCGCCGTGAACCCTGCTCGTTCCGCCGGGAGTTCCAGCGGGTTCCACTGGACGTGCAGCAGCGGGTCGGGGCGGTCGCCCGCGAGCTGGGCCGCCGTGACGGCACGCAGCAGCAGGGATTCGACCCGGGCGACGGGCGCACCGTCGGGGCCGGTGACGTCCACCGTGAGTTCCTCGCGGCTCCGGGCGGTGATCCGTACCCGTACGGAGGCCGCGCCCGAGGCGTGGAGGGTGACGCCGTTCCAGGAGAACGGGATCCAGGTGCCTTCGGGCCGGTTGCCGAGGGCGGCCAGGGCATGGTCGGCGGGGTGCAGTGCGGCGTCCAGCAGGGCCGGGTGCAGACCGAAGGCGGCGGCCTCGGCGCGGGCGGACCGCGGGAGTTCGACGTCCGCGAACACCTCGCCGTCGAGGAGCCAGGCGGCGCGGACGCCGTGGAAGGAGGGCCCGTAGCCGTAGCCCTCGGCGGCCATGTCGCCGTACAGGTGGGACACGTCCAGCGGCACGGCGCCCGCCGGGGGCCACACCCCGCCGGGGTTGGTGTCCTCGGCGGCGGGGGCCGCGGGGGCCAGGACGCCGGTGGCGTGGCGGATCCAGCCGTCCTCGGCCGCGTCGGCGCCGTCCGTGCGGGAGTGGCATTCGATGGTCCGGCGGCCCGCCGGGTCCGGGGCCGCGATCAGCACCTGGAGGGCGACGCCGCCCGTCTCGGGCAGTACCAGCGGCGCGTGCAGGGTCAGTTCCTCGACTAGCACGCAGCCGGTTTCCGCGCCGGCCCGCAGGGCGAGTTCCACGAAGGCGGTGCCCGGCAGCAGGGTGGTGCCGGCGATGGTGTGGTCCGCGATCCACGGGTGGGTGCGCAGCGAGAGGCGGCCGGTGAGTACGGTGCTGCCGGCGCCCGCGAGGGCGACCACCGAGCCGAGCAGCGGGTGCTGCGCGGCGAGCTGGCCGAGTCCCGAGGGGTCCCCGATGGTCTTGTCCGGGGTCAGCCAGTACCGCTTGGGGCGGAAGGCGTAGGTGGGGAGGCCGTCCACGCGGCGGGTGGGGCGGCCCGCGTACAGGGCTTCCCAATCCAGCCGGGCACCGCGGGCGTGGGCGAGGGCGGCGGCGCCGAACGCCTCGCGCACCTCGTCCTTGCCCGCGCGCAGCAGCGGCGCGAAGACGGTGTCGGCCTCCCGCTCCTCGGGCAGGCAGTCGCGGCCCAGCGCGCTGAGGACGCCGTCGGGGCCCAGCTCCAGGAAGGTGCGTACGCCGCCGTCGGCGGCCAGCCAGGCGAGGGCGTCTGAAAAGCGGACGCTCTCGCGGACGTGGCCGGTCCAGTAGTCGGGCGAGCAGAGCTGTTCGGAGGTGGCGGGGCTGCCGGTGACGGTGGAGACGAGGGGGATCGCGGGCGGGGCGTAGGCGAGGATACCCGCGATGCGGCGGAACTCGGCCAGCATCGGTTCCATGAGCGGGGAGTGGAAGGCGTGGCTCACGCGCAGCCGCTTGGTCTTGCGTCCCAGGGCGGCGAAGTGGCCGGCGAGGGCCAGTGCGGCGTTCTCCTCGCCGGAGATCACCAGGGCGTCGGGGCCGTTGACGGCCGCGACGGCGACTTCGGGGTGTTCGCCGAGGAGGGGCAGGAGTTCCGTCTCGTTGGCCTGGACGGCGATCATGGCTCCGCCCGGGGGCAGTTCCTGCATCAACCGCCCGCGGGCGGCGACGAGGGTGGCGGCGTCCTCCAGGTTGAGGACACCCGCGACGTGCGCGGCGGTGATCTCGCCGATCGAGTGGCCGGCGACGAAGTCGGGGCGCACGCCCCAGGACTCGACGAGCCGGAACAGGGCGACCTCGACGGCGAACAGGGCGGTCTGCGCGTAGCGGGTCTCGTCCAGCAGTGCGGCGGCGTCGGAGCCGGGGGCGGCGAACAGGACGTCCCACAGGGAGGTGTCGAGCTGGAGGTCGAGCCAGCCGATGGCGTCGGCCAGGGCGTCCGCGAACACCGGGTGGGTGTCGTACAACTGCCGGCCCATGGCGAGGCGCTGGCTGCCCTGGCCGGTGAAGAGGAAGGCGAGGCGTCCGGCGGGCAGGGTGCCGGTGCGGGTGGCGGGGGTGGCCTGGCCGGCGGCGAGGGCGTGCAGGGCGTCGAGGAGTTCGGTGCGGTCGGCGGCGAGGACGGTGGCGCGGTGTTCGAGGGCGGCGCGGCCGGTGCCGAGGGCGTGGCCGAGATCGTCGGGGGTGAGGTCGGGGCGGTCGGCGAGGAAGGCCGCCAGGCGCTCGGCCTGGGCGCGGAGGCCGTCGTCGGAGCGGGCGCTGACGGGCACGAGGGCGGGCCGCGCGGGGGAGGTCGGGGGCACTTCGACGTCCGGAGCCCCCTCGGCCTCCCGGTCCGCCCCGGCGGCCTGAGCGTGCGCGGCTCGGGCACCGTCCTGCGGTCCGCGCGGTGCTTCCTCCACGATCACGTGGGCGTTCGTGCCGCTGATGCCGAAGCCGGAGACGCCCGCCCTGCGGGGCCTCTCGCCGTCCTCGGGCCACGGCACCGGCTCGGTGAGCAGGCGGACGGTGCCCGCCGACCAGTCGACGTTGCCGGTGGGCTCGTCGACGTTCAGCGTCTTCGGCAGTACACCGTGCCGCATCGCCATGATCATCTTCATCAGCCCGGCCACACCGGCCGCGGCCTGCGTGTGCCCCAGGTTGGACTTGACCGAGCCCAGCCACAGCGGCCGGTCCTCGGGCCGCTCCCGGCCGTAGGTCTCGATCAGCGCCCGGGCCTCGATGGGGTCGCCGAGCGTGGTGCCGGTGCCGTGCGCCTCCACCGCGTCGACCTCGGCGGCGGACAGGCCCGCGTCGGCGAGCGCCTGGAGGATGACGCGCTGCTGGGCGGTGCCGCTGGGGGCGGTGAGGCCGTTGCTGGCGCCGTCCTGGTTGACGGCCGTACCCCGGATGACCGCGAGGACCTGGTGGCCGTTGCGCCGGGCGTCGTCGAGGCGTTCCACGACGAGCAGGCCGACGCCCTCCGCGAAGGAGGTTCCGTCGGCGCCGGCCGCGAAGGCCTTGATCTGTCCGTCGGGGGCGAGGCCGCGCTGCCGGCTGAACTCGGTGAACAGGCCGGGGGTGCTCAGTACGGTGACACCCCCGGCCAGGGCCAGCGAGCATTCGCCGCGGCGCAGCGACTGCACGGCCAGGTGCAGGGAGACCAGCGACCCGGAGCAGGCGGTGTCGACGGTCAGGGCCGGGCCTTCCAGGCCGAGCGCGTAGGCGACCCGGCCCGAGGTGACGCTGAGGGCGCCGCCGGTGACGAGGTACCCGGTCAGGGAGTCGGGGGCGTCCTGTACGCGGGGCCCGTACTCGGAGGGGCCGGCGCCGATGAAGACGCCGGTGCGGGTGCCGCGCAGGGAGGTCGGGTCGAGCCCGGTCCGCTCCAGGGCCTCCCAGGCCGTCTCCAGCAGCAGCCGCTGCTGGGGGTCCATGGCGAGCGCCTCGCGCGGCCCGATCCCGAAGAACTCGGCGTCGAAGTCGGGGGCGTCGTGGAGGAAGCCGCCGGTGCGGGTGTAGCAGGTGCCGGGGGTGGCGGGGTCGTCGTCGAAGAGGGCGTCGAGGTCCCAGCCCCGGTTGTCGGGGAAGGGGCCGACGGCGCTCGCGCCCCGGGAGACGAGGTCCCACAGTTCCTCGGCCGAGCGCACACCGCCGGGGAACCGTCCGCTGATGCCGACGACGGCGATGGGCTCGCCGTCGTGGCGCGGGGCGCTCGGGGCTTCGGCGGTGCGCGGCGCGCGGGCTCCGTCGGGGGCTCCGAGCAGTTCCGTGCGTACGTACGCGGCGAGCAGTTCGGGGCTCGGGTGGTCGAACGCGGCGGTCACGGGCAGGGCCAGGCCGGTCGCGGCGTTGATCCGGGCGTGCAGGTCGACCATGCCGATGGAGTCCAGGCCGAGTTCCTTGAAGGAGGTCCCGGTCGTGACCGCGGGCTCGGTGCCGGGCCTGGCCTTGCGGAGGATCTCGGCGGTCTGCGCGCAGACCAGGTCGAGCAGCAGCCTGGTCTGCTCGCTGTGCGGGAGTCCGGCCAGCCGGCCGGCCTGCTCGGCCCCCGGGCGGACGTCCGCGCCGGACGGTTCATCAGCGACAGGATCGAAGCCCGCGGACATCTGCACGCTCCCAGCTCGGTATCGATTGCCCCGGGGCGCGGTTCCGGCCACGGGGTGATCGCACGCTAGGTCGGTCGCGAACGGGCGCGACACCCCTATCCCCCCAGGTGTTGACCCTGCCCGCTGCCGGTCCGGCCGGCGTCCGGCGCCTCGTGCCGCGCGGCCCGGTGGGACGACGTGCCTGCTGGGCGGGGGTGCGGGGCGCTACGGGCGCGGTCAGGGGGGTGGTCGGTGTTCTCCGTGCGCTCCCTGGGCGCCTTCAATGGCACGCACTGCCCAGGGCGCCGCCTCCCGCGGGCCCCCAAGGCGAAGAGACGGGTGGAGCATGACAGTTGCCGATGTGAACGTCCGAGTGGCCGAACTGGGAGCGATCAAGGAGTCAGCCGAGCTGGGCCCGTCGCCGAGCGCGTCGCAGGCGCAGCACGCCCGGGGCAAGCTGACGGTGCGCGAGCGGCTGGACCTGCTGTTCGATCCGGGTACGTTCCGGGAGATCGAGCAGCTGCGCCGCCACCGGGCTTCCGGGTTCGGGCTGGAGGACCGCCGGCCGCACACCGACGGTGTGGTGACGGGCTGGGGCAAGGTCGACGGCCGCCGGGTGTTCGTGTACGCGCACGACTTCCGGATATTCGGCGGCTCGCTCGGCGAGGCCCACGCGCAGAAGATCCACAAGGTGATGGACCTGGCGGTCGCTGCGGGCGCCCCGCTGGTCTCGCTGAGCGACGGCGCGGGGGCCCGTATCCAGGAGGGCGTGACCGCGCTCGCCGGCTACGGCGGGATCTTCCGCCGCAATGTCGCGGCTTCCGGGGTGATTCCGCAGATCAGCGTGATGCTGGGGCCGTGTGCGGGCGGAGCGACGTACTCGCCCGCCCTGACGGACTACGTGTTCATGGTCCGTGACATCGCGCAGATGTACATCACCGGTCCCGACGTGGTGCAGGCCGTGACGGGCGAGCGGATCAGCCACAACGACCTCGGCGGCGCGCAGGTCCACTCGTCGGTGTCCGGCGCGAGCGCGTTCCTGTACGACACGGAGGAGGAGTGCCTGGAGGAGGTGCGCCACCTGCTGTCGCTGCTGCCCTCCAACAACCGGGAGCTTCCGCCGTCGGTGGCGGCGGACGATCCGGCCGACCGGCGCAACGGGTCTTTGGCGGACCTGGTTCCGGCCGACCCCAACCGCTCGTACGACATGCGCGCCGTGATCGAGGAGATCGTCGACGACGGCGACCTGTTCGAGGTCCACGCCAACTGGGCCACCAACATCATCTGCGGACTGGCCCGGCTGGACGGGCATGTCGTCGGCATCGTCGCCAACCAGCCCGCCTCCCTCGCCGGGGTGCTGGACATCCACGCCTCGGAGAAGGCCGCCCGGTTCGTGCAGACCTGCGACGCTTTCAGCATCCCGCTGGTGACGCTCGTGGACGTGCCGGGCTTCCTGCCGGGCAGCGACCAGGAGCACAACGGGGTCATCCGGCACGGTGCGAAGCTGCTGTACGCGTACTGCGCGGCCACGGTGCCGCGGGTGCAGGTGATCCTGCGCAAGGCGTACGGCGGCGCGTACATCGTCATGGACTCGCGCTCGATCGGCGCGGACCTGTCGTTCGCGTGGCCCACGAACGAGATCGCGGTCATGGGTGCGGAGGGCGCCGCGAACGTCGTCTTCCGCCGGGAGATCGCCGCCGCGGACGACCCGGAGTCGGCGCGGGCGCAGCGCGTCAAGCAGTACCGCCAAGAGCTGATGCACCCCTACTACGCGGCCGAACGCGGACTCGTGGACGACGTCATCGACCCGGCCACGACCCGGCAGGTGCTGGTGGACGCCCTGGAGGCGCTGCGGGCCAAGCACGTGCCGCTGCCCGAACGCAAGCACGGCAACCCGCCGTTCTGACCGCCGCACGCGAGAGCGAGGAGCACGCCCGATGACCGAACGGGCCGAACGGGCCGAACGGGCCGAACCACTGATGAGGATCGAGCGCGGGGCACCCGACAGCAGCGAACTCGCCGCGCTCTGCCTCGTGCTGCTCGCCGCCGGCGGGCAGCGGGAGCTCCCCGGCGCGGACGCCGCGCACGGACCCCGGGCCGCGGCCTGGGGACCGGCCCGCGGCTGGCGCCCGCCCGGCACCTGGACCGCCCGGTGAGCCGGCCCCCGGCCCACCGACACCGCACCACACCTCACGAAACGGGACGCCGAACGACATGAGCGCAACCACGACCGCCGGCGCCTGGCTGCGCCGCTTCCACCCCGCCGAGGACGCACCCGTACGGCTGGTCTGCCTGCCGCACGCGGGCGGCTCGGCCAGCTACTACTTCCCGGTGTCGCGGGCCCTGTCCCCGCAGGCCGACGTGGTGGCCGTGCAGTACCCGGGCCGCCAGGACCGCCGCCACGAGCCGTGCCTGGACGACGTGCGGGAGCTCGCCGACCGCGTGGTGGCGCAACTGCTGCCCTGGTGCGACCGCCCGGTGGCGCTGTTCGGGCACAGCCTCGGCGCGACCCTCGGCTTCGAGGTGGCGCTGCGGCTGGAGGAGGCCGGGCACACGCCGGTGGCGCTGTTCGCATCGGGCCGCCGGGCACCGTCCCGGCACCGGGAGAACGAGCGGATCCACCTCGGCCCGGACGAGCGGCTGCTGGCCACCATCAAGGGGATGAGCGGTACGGACCCCGCGGTGCTCGCCGACGACGAACTGCTGCGGGCGGTGCTGCCGGCGATCCGCGGCGACTACAAGGCCGCGGAGACCTACCGGTACCGGCCGGGGCCGCCGCTGCACTGCCCGGTGGTGGTGCTGAACGGGGACAGCGACCCGGAGGTGACCGCCCTGGAGGCCGAGGGCTGGACCGACCACACGCGGGGCCCCGTGTCCTTCCACTGGTTCACCGGCTCGCACTTCTACCTGAACGAGCACGCCGCCGAGGTGATCGGCCTGGTGCGGCGGCGCCTCGCACGGTCCTGAACGAGCAGGGGTCCGGCTGCCGTCGGGGCAGCCGGACCCTGTCGCGTGCAGGAGCTCAGAGTTCCAGGCGGGTCCCGTCCGCCGGGATCTCCGCTCCCGCCTCGCAGACTTCCAGGTGCTCCTTGGAGTCCGGATCGGCCATCGGGTTGGTGTTGTTGAGGTGCGTGTACGCCCACCGGGTGTCCGGCCGTGTGGTGCGCAGCCGCCGCACGTGCTCCAGGCTGCCGCCCTCCCCGGCCACCGGAAGGTGTCCCATCGCCGCCTGCGGGGCCGTCGTCCCGGCGGCGCCCGTCGCACCGCCGAACTCCCGCGCCGTGTGGAACGTACCGTCGAGCAGCACGTAGCCGGCGCCCGCGGTGAAGGCGTCGAAGCCGTCGGGCCAGCCGGCCAGGCAGGGCGCGTACACGAAGGCGCCGCCCGTGGCCGGGTCGTCGAAGCGGTAGGCGACCACCCAGGGGCCTTCTGCGGCCGACGCCCGTGCGTACTTGGGGCGTTTGTCGCCGACCGCGAAGGCCGTGACCCGCAGACCCCCGATGTCCCGGGCCCGGCCCGCGGTCAGTTCGGACCACTCCCAGCCGCTGTAGCCGCCCAGGATCCGGCGCACCGGGAAGCCCTCGTCCAGTGCCCCGAGCACGGTCCGGCTCGCCCATACCCGCAGCCCTCCGCCTTCGCGGAGCATCATCAGGCCGAGGGTGTGGTCGAGTTCGGCGTCCGTGAGCAGCACCCCGCGCACCGGGGTCTGGCGGGGGCCGGGGCCGGCCGCCAGCTCCGGGGTCGCGAGGATCTGCGTACGCACGTCGGGCGAGGCGTTCACGAGGTACCAGTCGCAGCCGTTCGCGCTGACGGCCACGCCGTCCTGGCAGCGGGCGGGCGCGCCCGAGGTGCACACCGGGCAGGCGCAGTTCCACTGCGGGCAGCCGCCGCCGGCCGCGGTGCCGAGCAGGACGACCTTCATCGGTGCACCGCCGCCACCGGACGGGGTCCGCGCATGACCATCTCGGGCGGAGCCGCGCCGGGCGTGGCCAGCAGCAGGTCGACGACGCCGCGCCGGTCGGACTTGGAGCAGACGGGGTCGGTGGCGGCCGCGTCCCCGGTGAGCAGGAACGCCTGGCAGCGGCAGCCGCCGTGGTCGAGGGCGCGCCGGTCGCAGCTGCGGCACAGGTCCGGCATCCATTCCTCGCCGCGGTAGGCGTTGAAAGAGCCGGACTTGTACCAGATGTCGCCGAGGGGGGTGTCCTTGACGTTGTCGAGGGTGAGGGTGGTGATCGCACTGGCCGCGGGGCAGGGCAGCACGGTGCCGTCGGGGGCGACCGTGAGCTGGAGCGCGCCCCAGCCGTGCATGCACGGCTTGGGGTAGGGCTCGTAGTAGTCCGCGAGGACGTACACGATCTCCATCGTGCCTTTGAGCCGCTCGATGGCGGCCCGGACGACCGGCTCTGCCGCCGCCAGCTGTTCGGGCGTGGGCATCAGGGCGGCCCGGTTGCGCAGCGCCCAGCCGTAGTACTGGGTGTTGGCGAGCTCCAGGCGGTCCGCGCCCATGGCTTCGGCGAGTTCGATGAGGCCGGCGAGCTGGTCGTGGTTGCCGCGGTGCAGGACGGCGTTGACCGTCAGCGGCAAGCCGCGTGCGCGGACCAGCGCCGCGGCGGTGATCTTGTGGTGGTGGGCCCTGGCGCCGGCGAGCAGGTCGGCCCGCTCGGCCGTCGCGCCCTGCACCGACAGCTGTACGTGGTCCAGTCCGCGATCGGCCAGGTCCGCGAGGCGTGCTTCGGTCAGGCCGAGGCCGCTCGTCACGAGGTTGACGTAGGCACCGAGGCCGCTCACGTGGGAGACCAGTTCGGGCAGGTCGGGCCGGGCCAGCGGCTCGCCGCCGGACAGGTGCACCTGGAGGACGCCGATGTCGCGAGCCTGGGTGAACACCCGCGTCCACTGCTCGGTACTCAACTCCTTCTCCCTCTCGATGAGTTCGAGGGGGTTGGAGCAGTAGCCGCAGTGCAGGGGGCAGCGGTGGGTGAGTTCGGCGAGCAGCCCCAGCGGCGGGGCGGCCTCCGGTGCCGGTGCGGGGGTCAGGTCCATCGGACGACCCCGTTCTCGGTGAGCCGGGTCAGCACGGCGCCGACCTCTTCCTCGCGCACCCCGGCGTACGTGGCGCCCAGCGCCTCGGCGATCCCCGGGACGGTCGTCACCCCGTCGCACAGTTCCAGTACCGACACGGCCGTGCGGTTGGGCACGAGCACCCCCTCGGGGTGCAGGACGACGTGGGTCTGCCGGGTCTTGTCGTAGATGAGCCGCACACCGCGGCCGAGTACGGGCCGGTCCACGGCCACTCCTTCTCGCAGGTCTCGCAGGTTCGGTTCCCGGTCACCCGTGCACGGTGACGGCGGCGCGTTCGATGGCGTCGAGCATCAGCCACAGCACCTCGCACTTGAAGCGGAGCGCGGCGACGGCCGCGTCCTGCTGCTCGCGGGTGGTGGCGTACCGGACGACGATGTCGAGGGTGCCCTTGCCCTCCCCGGAGACCGCTTCGATCCGGTCGGTGAAGTAGGCGAGGTCCTCGGCACGGATCCAGTCGTAGTGGGCGAGCATGTCGGTGACCCTGCGGGTCATCAGGTGCCCGGCGAACATCTCCGTCAGGCCCGAGGCGACCGCCTCGGTCCACGGCTTGGTGCGGGCGAAGGTGACGTACGCGTCGACCGCGAACCGCACCCCGGGCAGCAGGTGCCGTTCGTCCAGCACCTCCTCGCGGGTCAGGCCCACGGCCTCGCACAGCCGCATCCACCGCTCGATGCCGCCCTCGTCGCCGGGGGTGCCGTCGTGGTAGGCGAGGCGGTCGACCCAGGCGCGCCGGACCTCGGGCAGCGGACAGTTGCTGATGATCGCCGCGTCCTTCTGCGGCAGCATGCGCTGGTAGTACCAGCGGTTCGCGGCCCACAGCCGCAGCTCGCGCCGGTCCAGGGCGCCGCTGTGCAGCCGCTTGTGGAAGGGGTGTGCGCCCCAGTACGAGGAGGACAGCCCGCGCAGGGCGCCGATGAACTCGGACTCACCCAGAAGTGTGGTCATATCAGTTTCCCGCCCGTGGTCCGTTGTCTGCGGCCGTGGCGGGGGCCGGTGTCCGCCGGCTCCCGCCGTCCCGAGGGCCGGTTCACTTCTCCAGACGCGCGGCGTACGCGGTGACCTCGAAAGCGGTCTCGAAGGCGACGAAGTCCGGGGTCGTCCACACCTCGGTGGTCCACGCCTCGGGGGTCTCGGTGATCTCAGCCATGGTGTGCTCCTTCGCTCGATGCCGTGCCGATTCCGGCAGAAACCTACGGCCGCCGGCGGGCGCCGCCGATCCCCTAATCACCCCTGACCGCCGGCCGGCACCCCTGTCACGGGCGTCACCCGGCTGGGTGACCCCGTTGGCAGTCGGGCCCCCGGCCGGGCTTGCTGGACGGATGAGGCAGCGATCACCGGGCGCATCCCGGACACAGAACCTGGAGACGCCCCGGGCGGCGGGGGTGGCGGGCATCGTCTTCGCGGTCCTGCTGGGCGCGGCCATCGTGCTCGCCCGTCTCGGGCTGCCGGAAGGAGCGGGCAGCTCCACCGTCGCGCTGGACGCGGGACAGCGCGGCGAGCTGAGCACGGCCGTGGAACTGGTGCCCTTCGCCGGCATCGCCTTCCTGTGGTTCATGGGCGCCGTGCGCGCGCACACCGGAGAGGCCGAGGACCGGTTCGTCGCCACCGTGTTCCTGGGCAGCGGGCTGGTCTTCGTCGCCTCCCTCTTCGGCGCCGCGGCGGCCGCCGGGACCGTGCTCTCCGCCCACCAGCCCCAGGACTTCGGCCGCCACTTCGCCTACGAGCTGCTCACGACGTACGGCATGCGGATGGCCGCCGTCTTCGTCTTCGCGACGTCCACCATCGGGCGCAAGCTCGGGGTCTTCCCGCGCGCCCTGAGCCTGGCCGGGATCGTGGCCGGACTGGTCCTGCTGGTGGTGGGCTCCTCCGTGCCGTGGTCGGAGCTGGTGTTCCCCGCCTGGGCGCTCCTGATCAGCCTGTACATCCTGCGGTCCGCCCGCCCCGCCCCGTGAGGACCCCCGACCGCGCGTCCGTCACCCCGACGGTCCCGCCGGACGGGCCGGAACGGCGCGCGCAGGGCACGCTGGTCCGGGGAGCCGAGGGGGTCACCGAAAGGACCGCACGTTGCTGAGGCTTGTCGTCGATCTCAACCGGTGCCAGGGATACGCGCAGTGCGCGTTCCTCGCGCCCGACGTCTTCGCTATGCACGGGGACGAGGGGCTCCTCTACGATCCGCAGGCCGAGGAGGCCCAGCGCGAGCGGCTGGCGCAGGCCGCGGCCGCCTGCCCCGTACAGGCCATCCTCGTCGACGACCTGGACCGCGACCTGGCGGGCGTCGCGGAGGCCCGCGATGCATGAAGTGACCCTGGAGCACCTCAAGCGCGAGGGCCGGATCGTCGTGGTGGGAGCCTCGCTGGCCGGCCTGCGCGCCGCCGAGACCATCCGCGACAAGGGCTTCACCGGCTCGCTGACCATGATCGGCGACGAGCCGTACGAGCCCTACGACCGCCCGCCCCTCTCCAAGGGCGTCCTGCTCGGCAAGTCGACCGCCGAACGCACCGCGCTGCCCCGCCGTCGCGCCATCGACGCCGAGTGGCGGCTCGGCACCGCGGCCACCGGCCTGGACATGGCGGCCCGGCGCGTGAAGCTGGCCGACGGCGAAGAGGTCCCGTACGACCGGCTGCTGATCGCCACCGGCGTACGGGCCCGGCCCTGGCCGAACGCGGCGGAGGGCGAGCTGGACGGGGTGTTCGTGCTGCGCACCCGAGACGACGGCACGGCGCTGGCGCGGCGGCTGGACGCGGGACCCCGCCGGGTCCTGGTGATCGGCGCCGGGTTCACCGGCTCGGAGATCGCCTCGGCGTGCCGGGAGCGCGGGCTGGAGGTCACCGTCGCCGAACGCGGCGACGCGCCCCTCGTCGGCGCGCTGGGCGGGGTGATCGGGGCGGTGGCCGCCGAGCTCCAGCGGGAGAACGGAGTCGACCTGCGCACCGGCGTCATGGTCACCGGCCTGGAGGGCGACTCCACCGGACGGGTGCGGGCCGCGCACCTCTCCGACGGCACCACGCTCGAGTGCGACGTGGTCGTCGTCTCGCTGGGCGCCCAGCGCAACACCGAATGGCTGGCCGGTTCGGGGCTCGGCGCGGGCCCGCGCGGCATCGCCTGCGACGCGGGCTGCCGGGCCTTCGACATCCGGGGCATCGTCACCGACGACATCTACGTGGCGGGCGACGTGGCCCGCTCCCCGCACCCCCTGTTCGGGTACCAGTTCCTGTCGCTGGAGCACTGGGGCAACGCGGTCTCCCAGGCGGAGACCGCCGCGCACAACATGCTCAGCGTGAGCACCGACCGGAGGCCGCACATCTGGGTGCCGGCCTTCTGGTCCTCGCAGTTCGGGGTGAACATCAAGTCCGTCGGCGTGCCGTCGATGGGCACCGAGATCATGATCACCCAGGGGTCGCGGGCGGAGCGCCGGTTCACCGGTGTGTACGGGTACCAGGGCCGCGTCATCGGGGCCGTCACCTTCGACAACTCCCGGTGGCTGCAGTTCTACCAGCAGCAGATCGAGACCACCGCGCCCTTCCCGGTGCCGTTCCCGACGGTCGACCGGCGCCCCGACGGCCACCGGCCCGTACCGGCCGACTTCCCCGACCCGTCCGTGCCCACGCACGGGCCGACCATCACCCTCAGCGGATATTCGCCGGCCGACCGGCGGATGACGTTCACCCCCGCCGGGCACTGACCCGCAGGCCCCCGGAGGACCCGCAATGACCCACGGCATCCTGAGCGACATCCTGGACTACGCCAACCGTGCGAACCCGTACCCGCTGTACGAGGAGCTGCGCAAGACTCCCGTCTTCCACGACGGGAGCGGGCCGTACGTCGTCAGCACCTACTACGAGATCCAGAGCCTGCTGCACGACCCCAGGCTCAGCTCCGACTCCCGCAACCTGGCCGCCACGGCCAAGGACCCGCTGGCCGGGGAGGCCGAGGAGGAGGCGGCCCTGCCGCCCAGCTTCCTCAAGCTGGACCCGCCCGAACACGACCGGCTCCGCCGGATGACCAACAGGCCGTTCGGCCCGCCGCACTCACCGCACCGGGTGGACGGGATGCGGGGCGACCTGCGCGCCATCGTCACCGGGCTCATCGACGACCTCGGGGACCCCGGACAGATCGACCTGGTCGACCAGTTCGCCTACCCCTTCCCCGTCACCATGATCTGCCGGCTGCTCGGGGTGCCGCGCGAGGACGAGCCCCGCTTCCACGTCTGGGCGGACACCCTCGCCGCGAGCCTGGACCCCGACCCGGACGCGGACCCCGCCGAACGGCAGCGCAAGACCCACGACTCCCGCATGGAACTGGGCATGTACCTGGCCGGCCTGATCGAGGAGCGGCGCAAGAACCCCGGTGACGACATGCTGTCCCAACTGGCCGCCGGACACGGGCAGGACGAGTCCATGTCGACCATGGAGCTGCTCAGCACCGCCGCCCTGCTGCTGATCGCCGGGCACGAGACGACGGTCAACCTGATCACCAACGGGATGCTGACGCTGCTGCGCAACCCCGATGTGCTGGAACGGCTGCGCCGGGAGCCCACGATCGCGGCGCCGCTGGTGGAGGAGCTGCTGCGGTTCGAACCGCCGGTACAGCTGCTGCCGCAGCGCACCCCGCTCGTGGACATCGAGGTGCGCGGGGTGACCATCCCCAAGGGCTCCTCGATGTGGCTGATCCTCGCCTCGGGCAACCGGGACCCCCAGCGCTTCGAGAACCCCGACCGCTTCGACCCGGACCGCCGGGACGTCCAGCACCTGGGCCTCGGCAGCGGCATCCACAGCTGCTTCGGCGCTCCCCTGGCCCGCCTGGAGGCCCAGCTCGCCCTCACCGAACTCGCCCGGCGCCTCCACAACCCCCGCCTCCTGGAGGACCCGCCCCCGTACCGCCAGAACGCCGTCCTCCGCGGCCCCCGCCACCTCCGCATCGCCTGCGACGAGGTGCGCGCCTGAGAAGCGATCCAGCAGGTCCGTTCGAGAGCGGGGCCCGCTGCCTCACGGCAACGGGCCCCGCCGTCTTGCCCGGTCCTCGACCAGTGGCCGGGTGGTCCGGGCCGCATTCCCGGGTGGTCGGCGCCCTACTTGGGGCAGTTGACGAGGCCTTCGCCGATGCCCGTGACCGCACCGATGAGCATCCCGCCGGCCGCTACTTCGGGACCGCCCCACAGGCCCCTGACGGCCCCGCCGATGATGCCGCTGCCGATGTGCTTGGCCATGCACTTGTCGTGGGCGTCGCTGCTCGCGGAAGCGGGCGAGGCGCTGAGGGACGCCACCGTCGCCGTCTCCGCCGTCTGCTTCGCGGCGGCGGGGGAGGCGGCGGAACCCAGGGAGAAGGTCGGGGGCGACACGGTGCCGGTGACGGTGTCGCCGGTGACGCCTTCGATGGTCTGGGTGATGGTGGTGCCGCTGACCGCCAGGGTGACCTTGTGGGCCGTACCGTCCGTGTCCGTGACGGTGCCGGGCTGCACGGTGGCGATGGTGGCGCCGTCCGCGTCACTGACCCGGACGCCGCCCTGCACGGCGGTCAGCTTCGCCCCTGCCGGAAGGGCCACGGTGTCCGAAGCGGTCTTCGCCAGGGCGGCGGGCTTCACGTCGGGGCCGGTGGCGTCGCCGCCCGGCGGGGTGGCGCTGGTGTGGGCGACGTACATCGTCGAGCCGGCCGCCGAGTTGATGACGGGGACGGTGACGGTGGCGTCGGTCGTCCACGGCTGGTTGTCCGTGTCGAAGGTCCAGGTGCCGGTGACCTTCTTGCCGACGGCCGCGAAGTCGACCCAGGCGTAGTTCTTGGCGGGGACTTCGACCGCGATCCCGTTGATCGTCGACTCGTCCGAGGTGTACGTCTGCGTCGCGGTCAGCTGGTTGCTGATCATGGCCTGGACCGGGGCGGAGACACCGACCGACGACGACAGCCCCACCGAGAAGGACTGGGCCCAGCCGGAGTGGTAGATCGTGGTGAAGATCTGCTTCATCGTGGTGCTGGTGTCGTTGTACCAGACCGACGAGGCGGGCTGGCGGGGCAGCACCTCGGGGCGGCCCTCGGACTTCTGCGTCCACGAGCAGGTGGAGGTCTTCTTGGAGCACAGGTCGCTGTAGTAGTCGAGCGCGAGGGACCTGGCCTCGGCCGCCTTCGCGGCGGGGACCGTCCATTCCTGGCCCGCACTGCCGTCGCACCGGTTCGGCTGGGCGAGGATGCCCCACAGGTGGAGGCCGCCCCGGTTGTCCATGCAGTACTCGGCGCCGCTGCTGTCGTCGCGCCGGACGATGCCGAAGGTGTTGGGCTTCCCGTCGACCGGGCGGAAGTGCCACTGCTCGCCGTCCTTGCCGCAGGACTGCTGCACGGCGGGCTGGGAGGCGTAGATGCACCTCCCGGAGGAGGTGCTGGCGATGTCGAACGTGCCCGGATCGCCCAGCTTGATCAGACGCCAGTTCGTGTAGTTGGTGCCGTCGGGGGTGACGGAGATCTGGTTTCCGTCGCCGTTGCCCGTCGCGTTGAGGGTGCCGTCGGGGTTGGTGAAGGTGTAGGCGTCCGTCGTCGCGGCGCTCGCCGGCGTGGCGGCCAGGACGGGCGCCAAGAGGGCCACGGCAACAGCCGGCGCCGCGAGGAGTTTCGCCGCTCTCTTCATAGGGCTCTTCATGCGCCCAGTCACCCATACGCGTGGTGCGCCGCTAACCCGGAACGATCCGGAGTGACCTTGCGGTCAGGGCGTGTATCGAAGATGCCCGGGGATCAGGCGGAGGCTCCTCCCGGCCCGGCCGGACCTCCCCGGCCCCGTCCCCGGTGACCTCGGCGGCGCGGCAGAGCGCTCCCCGGGCGGCCCGGCGGCCGTCGACGCCGTGGCAGCCGCCCGCGCTCAGCGTTTGCGCGCCACCGTGAGGCCGTCCGCGATCGGCAGCGTCACCGACTCGACCCGCCCGTCGGCCCGTACGTGCGCGTTGAACTCCCGGATGGCCAGCGCGTTGCCCGTGGCGTCGGGGCGGACCGCCTCGCCGCCATACAGGACGTTGTCGGCGAGCAGCAGGCCGCCCGGGCGGACGCGGGGCACGAGTTCGTCCCAGTAGGCGCGGTACCCGCTCTTGTCGGCGTCCAGGAAGACCAGGTCGATCACCGGCTCGGGCGGCAGGTCACGCAGGGTCTCCAGGGCGGGGGCGATCCTGAGATCGATGCGGTCGGCGACCCCGGCCGCCTTCCACGCCTCCCGGGCGATGCTCGTCCACTCCTCGGAGACGTCGCAGGTGAGGACCTTGCCGCCGGGGAGGAGGCCCTGGGCGAGGGCGAGCGTGGAGTAGCCGGTGAAAGTGCCGACTTCGACGATGCGCAGCGCTCCGGCGAGCTTCGCCAGCAGGGTGAGGAGGACGCCCTGCTCGTGCGGCACCTGCATCCCGGAGGGGCCGCCGAGGGCGTGCGTGCGCTCGATGAGCTGCCGCTGTACGGGGGTCGGGGGCTCCGCCTGGTCGACCAGGTAGGCGTACACCTCGGGAGTGAGGGGCACGGTCTTCACTTCGTGGGGGCTACGGGTCATGGAGTTGCCTGGTCCTTCGGTAGGGGGACGCGCGTTGCGCGCGGCGGCCACCACGTCCGGCCGCCCCGCACCCGCACACCTGGATGTCCGGTAGGGCAACGACGGCGCCGGTCACTCGGAAACGGCGTCGCCACCCGTCTACCGATGCTCTGTCACATGTGAAATATTACCTGCGCTCCCTGGCCGACTCCCGGCCGACGCACGGGAAGGACAACCGCGTTGCGCAGACTTGCCGTGGCCGGAGCGGCGATATCCATCGCCCTCCTCGCCGCCACCCCCGCACTCGCCGCCTCACCGCCGCCACCCCCGGTGGCAGCCGGACAGCAGGCCCAGCAAGCCCCCGCCCCACCGCCCGCACCGCTGGAACTGCAGCGCCAGGCCCTGCGCCGCCAGGCCCTCGAAGGGATCGCGGCCGGCGGCGGCAGCGGCCCCGGCGCCCTGCGCGCAGAGTCCGACGGCACCCTCCCCCGCCAGGCCAAGGTCGGCGACCGGTACGTCGAACTCGCGCAGGAACGCAAGGACAAGGTCTTCGTGATCCTCGCCGAGTTCGGCGACCAGGTGGACACCACGACCCAGTACGAGGGCAAGCCGCGGTTCGGCGGCACGCCCGGGCCCCGCCACAACACCATCGGCAAGCCGGCGGCCGACGACAACCACACGCTGTGGCGCAGGGACTTCGACCGGTCGTCCTACCAGCGGCAGTTCTTCTCCGACGCCCCGGAGTCGGCGAGCATGCGCGCCTACTACCGGCTCCAGTCCTCGGGCCGCTACGACATGGACGGCACCGTCACCGACTGGGTCAAGCTCCCCTGGAACGAGGCCCGGTACGGCACGGACAACTGCTCCGAGCCCGGCCAGTGCCGCACCAACTGGGACTTGGTCCGCGACGCCACCACTGCCTGGTACGACTCCGAGCGCGCGAAGGGCCGTCCGGCCGCCGACATCAAGGCGCAGCTGGCCGAGTACGACCAGTGGGACCGCTACGACGCCGATCACGACGGGAACTTCAACGAGCCCGACGGCTACATCGACCACCTCGTCATCGTCCACGCGGGCAAGGACCAGACCTGGGGCGGCGGCGCCCAGGGCAAGGACGCCGTCTGGGCGCACCGCTGGTTCGCCTACTGGGACCAGGCCGGGAGTGCGGGTCCCGCCGGCAACAAGGCGGGCGGCACCCCCGTCGGTGACACCGGCATCTGGGCGGGCGACTACCTCACGGGCGGCGAGAACAGCGGAGCCGGCCTGTTCTCCCACGAGTTCGGCCACGACCTGGGACTACCGGACCTCTACAGCTCGGACGGGGACAACAGCGTCAACTTCTGGTCGCTGATGTCGTCGGCCTCCTACCTCGGCAAACGCCCCGGCGGCACCGGCGAGTTCCCCGGCGACCTCGACCCGTGGAGCAAGCTCCAACTGGGCTGGCTGGAGTACACCGAGGCCGACGCGGGCCGCAAGACGCGCGCGACCCTCGGCGTGTCCGGGTACAACACCGAGGATCCGCAGGCCCTGTTGGTGCACCTGCCGCCGTCACGTACCACGACCGAGCTGACCGACCCGTACGAGGGCGCGAGCCAGTGGTGGAGCGGCACCGGCGACTTCATGGACAACACCCTCGGCCGGACCGTCGACCTCACCGGCACGACCGGGCCCGCCCTGCTGGACGCCCGCGTCTGGTACGACACCGAGAAGGACTTCGACTTCCTGACGGTGGAGGCCTCCACCGACGGCGGCGCCTCCTGGACCCCGCTCCCGGGTTCCGTCGACGGCACTCCGATCCCGGCCAAGGGCGTCTCCGGCACCTCGGCCGGCTGGACGCGGCTGTCCGTCCCGCTCGATGCCTTCACGGGCCGCGAGGTCCGGCTGCGGCTGCGGGTCACCTCGGACGGCAACACCCACGGCCGGGGCGTCGCCTTCGACGACATCCACATCACCGCGGGCGGCCGTGAGCTGCTGCACGACGGCGCGGAACAGGGCGCGAACGGCTGGACGGCGCTCAAGTGGTCCCGCACGGAAGGCCGCAGTGGCACCGAGGACCACCCGCGCGCCTACTTCGTGGAGAACCGGCGCTACACGGGCTACGGCAGCCTGCTCAAGACGGGCCCGTACAACTTCGGCTTCACGGGCGACCGGGTGGAGTTCTTCCCGTACCAGCAGGGTGTGCTCGTCTGGCTCTGGGACACCGCGTTCAGCGACAACACCACCAAGGCGCACCCGGGCGGCGGTCTGCTGCTGCCGGTGGACGCCCGGCCGGAGCCGCTGAGGTTCACCGACGGCAGCCTCCTCAACGCCCGGGCGCAGACCTTCGACGCCCCCTTCTCGCTCCGTGCGAGCCAGCGGATCGTGCTGCACAAGGCGGGGACCCCGCTGGTGATCCCGTCGCGGCCCGGTGTCGCGGTCTTCGACGACCGCCACGGCTCCTACTGGAACGCGGAACTGCCGCAGCTGGGGGTCAAGGTCCCGGACACCGGCACGCGGATCGCCGTGGTGAAGGAGGCCTCGGGCGGCGCGCTGACGACGGTCCAGGTGAGCCCTTCCCCCTGAACCGGCCGGCGCCCGCCCGGGCGCCCGGCCGCCGGCCTACCCGCGGGGCACCACCGTGGCCAGGACCTTCGGCAGCGGATACCAGTCCGCGGAGGCTATGGAGGCGTGGTGCCCCGCCATCAGCGCGAGCCGGTCGAGCGCCTGGGTCTCGGTCGGGTGGACCGCGTCGATGGCGGGCGCCACGTTCTGGGCGTCGGTGGCGATCAGCAGGTAGTGGTTGCGGTCGTACCAGCCGGTGTCGATGGAGCCGCCCGCGTACGCGCTCGCGTCGCCGTCGAAGACCACGAACCAGGGCCGCAGCGAGGCGTCGGCATAGCGGGCCCGCGGATCACCCGCCTCGGCACGGTGCACGGCCGGGAAGGCGGCGGCGCTGCCGAGCCTGCCCGTGGAGGCGAGGGTGCGCAGGTACGTGGCGTACTCCCGGTCCGTCCACAGGGTGTCGGCGGCGTTGCCCTCCTCCACCGTGCCGGGGATCAGCTCGATCAGGAACTTCCCGGCCATGGCGGCGCGGCTCGGCCAGGCCCCGGCGCGGGCCGCGGTGTCCAGGTCGGGGTAGCCGGCGGCCAGCTGCCCGGGCCGGTAGACGGCGTCGCCGAGCTTGGCGGTGAGCAGCGCGTCGAGGTCGGCGGGACCACGCCCGAGGTTGGCGGCGAAGCCGTCCTTGAGCTCCAGCTTGAGCACGACCGGGCGGTGGCCGGGGTGTGCGTCGTGCCAGCTGCGGATGTCGGAGAGACAGCCCGCGAGGTTCTGGTCGCGGGACTTGGTGCGCAGCTGGGCGGGGCTGGTGGCGTTCTCGCAGTTGCTGTTGTTGCCGAAGGGGTTGTCGTGCGAGACCCTCCAGGAGCTGCCGAAGAAGTTGGTCCACACGTCGAGTTCGAGCATGGCGGCGCCGGAGTCCAGCGCGTCCGCGAAGTACGGGTACTTGGCCTTCTCGTAGGCGTTGTGGACGCCGACGCCGGTGGACCCGACGTACGAGGGGCCGCCCTCGGCTCCGGCCGGGGCCGCCGCGCCCAGGGCGAGGCCCAGGCCGAGCGCCGCCGCGGCCAGACCGGCCAAGGCCGTGTCCCTCCACCCGTTGCGCAGTCTCCGCATTTTTCGGCTCCCCTCGGTCCGTGTCGCTCAAGTCGGATGGAGGCTAGGGGAGTTCGGTGACGTACGGAAGGACGAGGGATGTCGGGAGGGGGCGCGGCCGTCCGGTTGTGAGCACCGACACACCGGATTGCGGAACTCCCACCGCCCGCGGGCCGTCGGACGGGACGTCGGAGGAACGTCAGGGGGCGGGGAGCGCCACATGGTCGGCAAGGTGAGGGACGGCGCGGTACGGGCCTCAGTGCTGCTCGGAATCTGCCTCGCCCTGGTCGCCGGCGGCGCCCTGGTGTGGGGGCAGCTGCGCGCGGTCGCCTCGAGCCGCGCCGACGGGGACCCCGAGCGGGGCAGCTACCTCCAGGACCCGGAACGCGCCGACCGTACCGCCGGGGACGTCCTGGACGGGATCGTCTCCGAGGGCGAGGACCTGCCGGCCGACGCCGCGGCCTTCGTGGGGACGGAGTCCGGCTCCGAGGCGTCCGGGTCCCCGGACCCGGTGCGGTGGGCGGAAGGCGGCTGGCGGCCCTCGTCGCCGCTGCGGGCCCGGACGGCCCCCTCCGAGCCCGCGATCGGGGCGCTGTTCTCCCCCGGCAACGACTGGGACTCCGACCACCACTGCTCGGCGAGCGTGGTGCACTCGCGCGACGGCGACCTCATCGCCACCGCCGCTCACTGCGTGTACCAGGACGGCTTCCGCACCAACCTGGCCTTCGTCCCCGGTTACCGCGACGGGAAGGCCCCGTACGGCGTGTGGGTGCCCACCCGTATCGACGTGGACCCCCGCTGGACGAGCGGCGAGGACCCGGACCACGACGTGGCCTTCCTGCGGCTGCGCCGGCCCGGGCACCCCGGTGAGCGGCTGGAGGACGTCACCGGCGCGCTGACGATCCGGTTCCGCCCCCGACTTCCGCTGCCCGCACGGCTCGTCGGCTATCCGAACGACACCGAGCAGCCGCTGGACTGCTACAACACCGCCCGCGCCGAAGGGCCCACGCAGCTGCGGCTGGACTGCGCGGACGTACCCAACGGCACCAGCGGCGGCCCGGTGCTGACCGACGGGCACACCCTGATCGGGGTCATCGGCGGCCGCGACGGGGGCGGGGACGAGACGACCTCGTACAGCAGCTGGTTCGACGACTCCGTGCGCGGCCTCTACGACCGGGCCACCGGAGGTAGCTGACCGCCGGCGGCGGGGTGCTGCGGCGGCAGGCGGCTGGGTGGTTGTCCGGAGCGTCGTCGTCCATGCCGCAGAGTCTGCGTCCGGGCCCGGCGCCGGAGCAGGGTCCACCCGGGGCGCCCGGGGGCGCGACGGGGCGGACGGGGTTCACACGCGGGCGCCCGGCGGCACGGGGGCGCGGGCCGGCCCGCGGCACCGACGCGTGCACGCGGGCCGGCAGCTGCGGGACGGACCGCGGAGTGCCGGACACCGCAGCGCAGACCGGCCACGGCAGGGGCACGCCGGACGCTGGAGCGCAGACCGGGCCACGGCACGGGCACGCCGGACACCGCAGTGGCAGGCCGGGCCACGGCACGGGCACGCCTGCGCGGCACCCGGTGCCACCCTGGTCCCGGGCCGGGTCGCCCCGCCCAGTAGGCTGCGGGTCCACCCGCTTCCCGTCCCCGAGGTTCCGCGCAGTGAGCTCCGCCGCACCCCCCCATCCCGTCACGGTCGTCGGCCTCGGCGCCGACGGCTGGACCGGGCTCACCGCCGCCGCGCGCTCCGCGCTGGCCACCGCCGAGGTGCTGATCGGCGGGCCCCGGCAGTTGGACCTGCTGCCGGCCGGGGAGTGCCCCGGTGAACGCGTCGCCTGGCCGAGCCCCCTGCGCCCGGCCGTGCCGAAGCTGATGGCCGAGCACGCCGGCCGCCGGATCGCCGTACTGGCCAGCGGCGACCCCATGTTCTACGGGATCGGCCGCGCCCTCGCCCAGGAGCTCGGCCCGCACGCCCTGCTGGTCCACCCGCACCCCTCCTCCGTCTCGTACGCGTGCGCCCGCCTGGGCTGGCCGGTGGAGGACACCGAGGTCGTCACGGTCGTCGGCCGTCCGGTCGCCCGGGTCGCGGCCGCGCTCTACGAGGGCCGACGGCTGCTGGTGCTGAGCGCCGGAGCGGCCTCCCCCGGCGAGATCGCCGCCCTGCTGCGGGAGCGGGGCTTCGGCCCCAGCCGGATGCGGGTGCTGGAACAGCTCGGCTCCGAGGACGAGAGCGCGTACGAGGGCCACGCCGACACCTGGGACCGCGCGCCCGGCGACCCCCTGAACGTGGTCGCCGTGGAGTGCCGTCGCGACCCGGGCGCCGAGGCGCCCCGGCTCGGCGCCACCCCCGGCCTGCCCGACACCGCGTACGAACACGACGGCCAGCTCACCAAACGGCACGTCCGCGCCGCGACCCTGTGCGCGCTCGCCCCGGCGCCTGGTGAACTGCTGTGGGACATCGGCGGCGGCTCGGGCTCGATCGGCATCGAGTGGATGCGTACGCACCCCTCCTGCCGCGCGGTGACCGTGGAACGGGTCCCGGAGCGGGCCGAGCGGATCGCCCGCAACGCGGCGGCGCTCGGTGTGCCGGGCCTTCGGGTGGTCACCGGCGCCGCCCCGGCGGCGCTGATCGGGCTGCCCGCCCCCGACGCGGTGTTCATCGGCGGCGGCCTGACCGCGCCGGGCCTGCTGGACGCGGCTTGGGCGGCGCTGGCGCCCGGCGGCCGGCTGGTGGCCAACACGGTCACCTTGGAGTCGGAGGCCGCACTGACCGACCGCTACCGCCGGCACGGCGGTGAACTGGTGAAGCTGGCCGTCGCGCACGCCGTGCCGGTCGGCGGCTTCACGGGCTGGCGGCAGGCGATGCCCGTCACCCAGTGGACCGTGACCAAGCCGTGGCCGGCGGCGACAGAGACGAGGGAACAGACATGACCGTGTACTTCATCGGAGCCGGCCCCGGCGCCGCCGACCTGATCACCGTGCGCGGAGCCCGCACCCTGGCGGCCGCCCCCGTCTGCCTGTACGCGGGCAGCCTGGTCCCGGACGAGCTGCTGGCCGAATGCCCGCCGGACGCCCGCCTGGTGGACACCTCGCAGCTCAACCTGGACCAGATCGTCGCCGAGTTCGTCCGGGCCCACGCCGCCGGCCAGGACGTGGCGCGGCTCCACTCCGGGGACCCGTCCGTCTTTTCAGCCGTCGCCGAGCAGATGCGCCGCCTCGACGCGGCCGGCATTCCCTACGAAGTCGTCCCCGGCGTACCGGCCTTCGCGGCGGCCGCGGCCGCGCTCAAGCGGGAGCTGACCGTCCCGACCGTGGGCCAGACCGTGATCCTGACCCGGATCGCCCAGCAGGCCACGCCGATGCCGCCCGGCGAGGACCTGGCCACGCTCGGCCGCAGTGGCGCCCTGCTCGTCCTGCACCTGGCCACCCGCTACGCGGAGCGCGTCGTGGGCGAACTGCTGCCGCACTACGGGGCCGACTGCCCGGCGGCGGTCGTCGCGATGGCCAGCCGCCCCGACGAGCTGATCCTGCGCGGCACCCTGGCCGACATCGCGGACCAGGTGAAGGCGGCCGGGCTGGTGCGCACCGCGGTGATCCTGGTGGGGCGCACCCTCGGCGCCGAGCAGTTCCGCGACAGCCACCTGTACTCCGCCGAGCGCGACCGGCATGCCTGCTGACGGCATGCATGCCGGACCCGCTCCCGGGCGGCACGTCCTGATCCTGGGCGGCACGACGGAGGCCCGCCGCCTCGCGGAGGCCCTGGAGCCGGGCCCGTACCGGGTGACGACCTCACTGGCGGGCCGGGTCGGCGCGCCGGTGCTGCCGCCGGGCGGGACGCGGATCGGCGGCTTCGGCGGCCCGGACGGCCTGGCGGCCTGGATCACCGCCCACGGGGTCACGCACCTGGTCGACGCCACCCACCCGTTCGCGGAGCGCATGAGCTTCAACGCGGCCCGGGCGGCGGCCGTTTCGGGGGTTCCGCTGCTGGCCCTGCGCCGTCCCGGCTGGACGGCGGGGCCCGGCGACGACTGGCGCTCCACGGACTCCCTCGCCGGGGCGGCGGCGCTGCTCCCGGGCCTCGGCGCACGGGTCTTCCTCACCACCGGCCGGCTGGGCCTGCACCACTTCGCACACCTCACCGAGCCCTGGTTCCTGGTGCGTTCGGTGGATGCCCCGGGTCCGCCCGCTCCCCCGCGCCTCGAAGTGCTGCTGGCCCGGGGCCCGTTCACCTTGGACGACGAACGGGAGCTGCTGGCCCGGCACCGGATCGACGTCCTGGTGACCAAGGACAGCGGCGGCGCCGCCACCGCCCCCAAACTCACCGCCGCCCGGGAGGCCGGGATCCCCGTGGTGGTGGTCCGCAGGCCCCCCGTACCGAAGGGGGTGGCGGAGACCGGGGCGGTTGCGGCGGTGCTGCGGTGGCTGGCCGGCGAGCAGCCCCACGAGCCGTCCCGCCGGACCCCGCCCGCAACGGCATGAGGGCCGGGACGTCCGTCCCGGCCCCCGGCGCCTCAGCCGATCACCCTCACGGGTAGCGGCGCGGGGTCCACGTCACACGGCTCCCGTCGGCCCGCTCCGTGACCTGGGTCTGTGACGACCCGATCAGCAGGATGGTCCGCATGTCCACTTCCTCCGGCACCAGTTCGCCGAGGGTGACGATCCGGACGGACTGCTCGGGGCCACCCACGTCACGCGCGACGACCACCGGGGTCAGCGGCGGGCGCAGTTCGAGCAGCAGCTCGCGGGCCTGCGCCACCTGCCAGGTCCGGCTGCGCGAGCCCGGGTTGTACAGGGCGAGCACCAGGTCGGCCTGCGCGGCGGACCGCAGCCGCTCGGCGATGACCTCCCAGGGCTTGAGCCGGTCGGACAGCGAGATGGTGGCGTAGTCGTGGCCCAGCGGGGCCCCCGCCGCCGCGGCGGCCGCGTTGGCCGCGGTCACCCCCGGCAGGACCCGTACCGGCACGTCCTTGTACTCGGCCTGCCCCGCGACCTCCAGGACCGCCGTGGCCATGGCGAAGACCCCGGGGTCACCGCCGGAGACCACGGCCACCCGCTTCCCGCGCCGGGCGAGGTCGAGGGCGAACTCGGCGCGCTCGGACTCCACCTTGTTGTCGGAGCCGTGCCGGACCTGGCCCGGCTTCACCGGCACCCGGTCCAGGTACGTGGTGTACCCGACGAGCACCTCGGCGTCCGCGAGCGCCCGCCGGGTCTGCGGGGTCAGCCACAGCGGCCCGGCCGGCCCGGTCCCGACGACCACGACCTCGCCGGGGCCGGACGGCACGCTGCCCGGGTTGCCGACGCGACTGGGCACGACGGCCACGGCGAAGTACGGCACGCTGTCCGGATCGGTGTCGGCGAGGACACCGGTACGCTCCCCCGCCATCGTGGCGCGCTCGACGTAGCGGGCCTCGGCGAGCCGGCCGCTGCCCTCCATGGCCCGCCGCACGGCGGGGAAGGTGCGCCCGAGCTTCATGACGACCGCCGAGTCGGTGGCGGCGAGCCGGGCGGTGAGCTCCTCCTCGGGCAGGGTGCCGGGCAGGATGGTCAGCACCTCCTCGCCCTCCACCAGCGGGGTGCCCAGCCGCGCGGCGGCGGCGCTCACGGAGGTCACCCCGGGGATCACCTCGGCCTCGTAGCGGTCGGCGAGCCGCTTGTGCATGTGCATGTAGGAGCCGTAGAAGAGCGGGTCGCCCTCCGCGAGCACGGCGACGGTCCGGCCGGCGTCCAGGTGCGCGGCGAGGCGGGCCGCGGAGGCCTCGTAGAACTCCTCCATGGCGCCCTGGTAGCCGCCGGGGTGGTCGGTGGTCTCGGTGGTGACCGGGTAGACCAGCGGTTCCTCGACGTGGTCGGCGCGCAGGTGCTTCGCGGCTATCGAGCGGGCGATGGACCGGCCGTGGCGCGCGGAGTGGTACGCGACGACGTCGGCCTCGGCGATCACCTCGACGGCCCGCAGGGTCATCAGGGAGGGGTCCCCGGGCCCGAGCCCCACGCCGTAGAGCTTTCCGGCGCCGGTGCTGTTCGCGGTGCTCATTCTTCCTCGCTCGCGATCGCGTTGACGGCGGCGGCCGCGATGGCGCTGCCACCGCGCCGGCCACGGACGATCAAGTGGTCCAGACGGGACGGGTGTTCGGCGAGCGCGTCCTTCGACTCCGCGGCCCCGATGAAGCCGACCGGGACTCCGATCACGGCGGCGGGGCGCGGCGCGCCCTCATCGATCATCTCCAGCAGCCGGAACAGCGCGGTGGGCGCGTTGCCGACGGCGATCACGGAGCCCTCCAACAGGCCGCGGTCGCGCCAGACTTCGAGCGCGGCGGCACTGCGGGTGGTGCCCATCTTGGCGGCGAGCGCCGGGACGGCCGGGTCGGAGAGGGTGCAGATGACGTCGTTGTCCGCGGGCAGCCGCTTGCGGGTGACGCCGCTCGCCACCATCTGTACGTCGCACAGGATCGGCGCGCCGGCGTTCAGGGCGGCCCGCGCCCGCAGCACGACGTCGGGCGTGTAGCCCAGGTCCTGCGGCAGGTCGGTCATCCCGCAGGCGTGGATCATGCGCACCGCGACCTGGGCGACCGAGGCGGGCAGCCCGGAGAGGTCCGCCTCGGCGCGGATCGTGGCAAAGGACTGGCGGTAGATCGCCGCGCCGTCCTTCTCGTACTCGAACACTGTGTACTCGCTCATTTCTTCGCTGCGTCGTGGGAGGTGGTGCGGCGTGCGTCGCTGAGGGCCGCGGCAAGGTCGGAGGGCTGTAGGCCGTGGCGCGGGGCGCGGCCCGGGGCGCGGAGGTCGTATCCGTCGGGGGTCGCGAGCACGTCGGCCCAGCCGGTGCCGCGCGGGTGTCCGCAGCGCCGTTCACATCCCGACCAGTGCACCGGCAGCGGTCCGGCCGCGAGGGCCGTGACGGCCCGCGCGTCGGCGCGCACGTCGCTGTGGGAGCGGGCGCACCCGGGCCGCCCCGTACAGGCGGTGACGGACCGCCGGGGGTCGGCGGGAGTGGTGATCAGCCCGGCGTCGGCGAGGACGGCGAGGGCGTCCGGTGCGGTGGTGGCGGTCAGTCCGGGGACGACGATGCCGCGCCAAGGGGTCAGGCGCAGCTGCCCGGCGAGGCCGGCGAGGCCCGCGAGGAGGTTCCACTGGGCGGTGGTGAGGCGTCCCAGGGGCGCGAGTACGGAAAGCGCGACGCTCGGCCCGTGCCCTTCGACCAGGCCGGGCTCCGGCGCGGCTCCCCGGGGCGCGGGGACGTCGGACACGACGGTCGCCTGCACTGCGGCGCCGTCCAGTCTCGCGGCCAACTCCCCGATTTGCAGAGCATGTTCAGAGTCCAGCTCGGCAACGCGCCAGGCCCGTGTCCCGGCCTGCCGTGCGGCGTCGAGGAAGTAGCGGGCGGCGAGCAGGGCGGCCCGGGGGGCGTCCGTCGCGGACACGAGCAGCCCGTCGCGGGCTCCGGCGGTCGTGAGCAGGGCGTGTTCGGGGCCCCGCGCCAGCAGGTTCACGTCGGCGTCGAGGGAACTCACGTCCCCGCGTCCGTCGTCCAGGGCGAACAGGAACCGCCCGGACAGCGCGACGGCCTCCTCGTCCCCGCACAGCAGCCGGTCCAGTTCCGCGACCCAGGGCGCCACATCGGGCAGCCCGCTGCGGTCGAGACCGGTCAGCGGCGAGGCGACGACGTTGCGCACCCGCTCGTGGGAGGCCGCGGGCAGCAGTCCGGCGTCGGTCAATACGCCCGCGAGCTCCCCTCCGCACACCGCACCCAGCCCGCGCAGCTGTACGTTGCCGCGCGAGGTGAGATCGATGTGCCCGTCACCGAGCCGGTCCGCCGCACCGGCGAGCAATCCGGCCGCCCGCGCCCCGAGCATCCCGCCGGGTATCCGCACCCGGGCGAGGAACCCGTCGTCCGCCGGGTGCAGCCGCAACGCACCGGGACATGCGTCGCCGCGATCCCGTATGACGGGTTCATCCCGCGATGCGGCGGAAGGCGGCTGTGACATGGCCGCGAGCATACCTACGTTTCCCCACCCCCGACCTGTGTCCACCGCCACCCCGCCCCCCAGCCCGGGCCGAAATCAGCCCCGCCGCCGTTCGAGGCGCCAACCCCAGCCCCGCCGCCGTTCGAGGCGCCAACCCCAGCCCCGCCGGCGATTGAGGCGCGGGGGCCCGGGGGCAGAGCCCCCGCAACGACCCGCACCCGCCCGCGGACCCGCACCCCCCGCCCCCCGGCCCCCCGGCCGCCCGCCGCCAACCCCAGCCCCGCCGGCGATTGAGGCGCGGGGGCCCGGGGCAGAGCCCCCGCAACGACCCGCACCCGCCCGCGGACCCGCACCCCCAGGCCCCCGGCCCCCCGGCCGCCCGCCGCCAACCCCAGCCCCGCCGCCGTTCGAGGCGCGGGGGCCGGGGGCAGAGCCCCCGCAACGACCCGCACCCGCCCGCGGACCCGCACCCGCACCCGCACCCCCCGCCACCACCACCTAAGATGACCCCCGGCGGAGCCACACGGCCCGCCACCGCCGAGGACGGCGACATGGGAGGAAGCCCGGTGCGATTCCGGCGCGGTCCCGCCACTGTGAACCCCGCGGAACAACCGACAGGGTGAGTCAGGAACTCCCGCCGTCCACACTGCCCGGGGCGCGGAAACCCCGAGGAAGGCCTGCCGCCGCATGATCCTGCTGCTGTCGACGTCCGACACCGATCTGCTCAGCGCCCGCGCCGCCGCCAACGGCCCCGTCCCGTACCGGTTCGCGAACCCCTCCCGCCTTCCCCTCGACGACCTGCCCGCCCTCCTCGACGGAGTCGACCTGGTCGTCGTACGCCTCCTCGGCGGCCTGCGCGCCTGGCAGGACGGCCTGGACCTGCTCCTGGCCCCCGGCCAGCACCGCCCGGTCGTGGTCCTGACCGGCGAACAGGCCCCGGACGCCCAGCTGATGGAGGCCTCCACCGTCCCCATCGGCATCGCCGCCGAAGCCCACGGCTACCTCGCCCACGGCGGCCCCGCCAACCTCGACCAGCTGGCCCGCTTCCTCTCCGACACCGTGCTCCTCACCGGCCACGGCTTCGAGCCCCCCGCCGCCGCCCCCACCTGGGGCCCCCTGGAGCGCACCCCGGCCGGTACCACCGGTCCCCGCATCGCCGTGCTGTACTACCGCGCGCACCAGATGAGCGGCAACACCGCCTTCGTGCACGCCCTGTGCGAGGCCATCGAGGCCCACGGCGCCCAGCCGCTCCCCCTCTACGTCTCCTCCCTGCGCGCCCCGGAGCCGGAACTGCTCACCGCCCTGGAGTCGGCGGACGCCATCGTCACCACCGTCCTCGCGGCGGGCGGCACGAAGCCCGCCACCGCCTCGGCCGGCGGCGACGACGAGTCGTGGGACGCCGGCGCCCTGGCCGCGATCGGCGTGCCGATCCTCCAGGCCCTGTGCCTGACCGGCTCCCGCAGCACGTGGGAGGAGAACGACGAGGGCCTCTCCCCGCTGGACGCCGCCACCCAGGTCGCCGTCCCCGAGTTCGACGGCCGTCTGATCACCGTCCCGTTCTCCTTCAAGGAGCTCGACGACGACGGCCTGCCCGCCTACGTGGCCGACCCCGAGCGAGCCGCCCGGGTCGCGGGAATCGCCGTACGCCACGCCCGGCTGCGCCACATCGAGCGTCGCGACAAGAAGGTCGCGCTGGTCCTTTCCGCGTACCCGACCAAGCACTCCCGCATCGGCAACGCGGTCGGCCTGGACACCCCCGCCAGCGCCGTCGCGCTCCTGCGCACCCTCATCGCGGCGGGCTACGACTTCGGTCCGGCCGCCGACATCCCGGGCCTGGTCTCCGGCGACGGGGACGAGCTGATCCGCGCCCTGATCGAGGCCGGCGGCCACGACCAGGACTGGCTCACCGAAGAGCAGCTGGCCCGCAACCCCGTACGCATCCCGGCCGCCGACTACAAGCGGTGGTTCGCCCAGCTCCCCGCCGACCTGCGCGACAGCGTCAACGAGCACTGGGGCGAGGCGCCCGGCAACATGTTCGTGGACCGCTCCGCCAACCCCGAGGGCGACATCGTCCTCGCGGCGCTGCGCCGCGGGAACCTCCTGATCCTCATCCAGCCGCCGCGCGGTTTCGGCGAGAACCCGATCGCGATCTACCACGACCCGGACCTGCCGCCGTCGCACCACTACCTGGCCGCGTACCGCTGGATCCAGGCCCGCGCGGAAGACGGCGGTTTCGGCGCGGACGCGATGATCCACCTCGGCAAGCACGGGAACCTCGAATGGCTTCCGGGCAAGAACGCCGGCCTCTCCGCCTCCTGCGCCCCGGACGCCGCCCTCGGCGACCTGCCCCTCGTCTACCCGTTCCTCGTCAACGACCCGGGCGAGGGCACGCAGGCCAAGCGCCGCGTGCACGCCACCCTGGTCGACCACCTGGTGCCGCCGATGGCGCGCGCGGAGTCGTACGGCGACATCGCCCGCCTCGAACAGCACCTGGACGAGTACGCGCAGATCAGCGCCATGGACCCGGCGAAGCTGCCCGCCATCCGCGCGCAGATCTGGACGCTGATCCAGGCGGCGAAGCTCCACCACGACCTGGGCCTCGAAGAGCGCCCCGACGACGAGGGCTTCGACGACTTCCTCCTCCACGTCGACGGCTGGCTCTGCGAGGTCAAGGACGCGCAGATCCGCGACGGACTCCACGTCCTGGGCGGCGCCCCGACCGGTGAGGCCCGCGTCAACCTGGTTCTGGCGATCCTGCGCGCCCGCCAGATCTGGGGCGGCACGACGGCCCTGCCGGGCCTGCGCGAGGCACTCGGCCTGGACGAGTCCGCGGCGACCCGCACCTCGGCGGACGCGGTGGAGGAGCAGGCCCGCGCCCTGGTCCAGGCGATGGAGGACGCGGACTGGGACCCGTCGGCGGTGGCTCCGGTCGCCGCACCGTACTCGGCGGACGTCGCGGCGGTGCTGGACTTCGCCGCCCGGGAGGTGGTCCCCCGCCTGGCCGGCACCACGGACGAGATCGCCCACGTCGTCGCCGCCCTCGACGGCCGGTTCATCCCGGCGGGCCCCTCGGGCTCGCCGCTCCGCGGCCTGGTCAATGTCCTGCCGACCGGCCGCAACTTCTACTCGGTGGACCCCAAGGCCGTCCCCTCCCGCCTCGCGTGGGAGACGGGCCAGGCCCTGGCCGACTCGCTCCTGACCCGCTACCGCACGGACAACGGCGAGTGGCCGGCCTCCGTAGGCCTCTCCCTCTGGGGCACGAGCGCGATGCGCACGGCGGGCGACGACGTCGCGGAAGCCCTGGCCCTGCTCGGCATCCGCCCGGTCTGGGACGAGGCCTCGCGCCGCGTCACGGGCGTCGAGCCCATCCCCCTCGCGGAACTCGGCCGCCCCCGCATCGACGTCACCCTGCGCATCTCGGGCTTCTTCCGCGACGCGTTCCCGCACGTCATCGCCCTCCTGGACGACGCGGTCCGGCTGGCGGCCTCGCTGGACGAACCGCCCTCCGAGAACTACATCCGCGCCCACGCCCAAGCGGACCTGTCCCTCCACGGGGACGAACGCCGCGCCACCACCCGTATCTTCGGCTCGCGCCCGGGCACGTACGGCGCCGGCATCCTCCAGCTGATCGACTCCCGCGACTGGCGCACGGACGCCGACCTCGCGGAGGTCTACACGGTCTGGGGCGGATACGCCTACGGCCGCGGCCTGGAGGGCCGCCCGGCCCGCGCCGAGATGGAGACCGCCTACAAGCGGATCACCGTAGCCGCGAAGAACACGGACACGCGCGAGCACGACATCGCGGACTCCGACGACTACTTCCAGTACCACGGCGGCATGGTCGCCACCGTCCGCGCCCTGCGCGGCACGGCCCCCGAGGCCTACATCGGCGACTCCACCCGCCCCGAGACCGTCAAGACCCGCACCCTGGTCGAAGAGACCTCGCGCGTCTTCCGCGCCCGCGTCGTGAACCCCAAGTGGATCGAGGCGATGCGCCGCCACGGCTACAAGGGCGCCTTCGAACTCGCGGCGACGGTGGACTACCTCTTCGGCTACGACGCCACCACCGGCGTCATCGCCGACTGGATGTACGACAAGCTCACGGAAACCTACGTCCTGGACCCCGAGAACCGCGCCTTCCTCGAACAGGCCAACCCCTGGGCCCTCCACGGCATCGCGGAACGCCTCCTCGAAGCCGAATCCCGCGGCATGTGGGAAAAGCCGGACCCCCAGATCCTCGAATCCCTCCGCGAGGTCTACCTCTCCACAGAGGGCACCCTCGAAGCCGACTCCGAATAACCCCCACCCGCACTCCCTCAAGGGCCCCGGACGTCCCACCGCCCGGGGCCCGCCCCATTTCGGGGAAGGCACCACCGCGTCGAGAGGGATGCAGCGCCGGATGGATCCGCGGTGTCACGGCCTCCATAACGGCCGTACGGCCTGGGCGTTCGGTGAACGGGGACTTCGTCACCTGATGCGGTGAACCGGGACTTGGCGGGTGGGCGGGCGGGGTAGGGCAGTGCTGATCTCGTGCGGGGGGCCGGGTCTGGGAGGGCCCTCCGCGCCCTCGGACGGAAAGGTCCTACCCGCCGTGACACAGCCGTTTCGACTGCCGGATTTCTACGTGCCCTATCCGGCGCGACTGAACCCGCACCTGGAGGCCGCCAGAGCCCACGCCAAGCAGTGGGCCCGCGACTTCGAGATGCTGGAGGGGTCCGGCGTCTGGGAGGAAAGGGACCTCGACTCGCACGACTACGCGCTGCTGTGCGCCTACACCCACCCCGACTGCGACAGCGACGCGTTGAGTCTGATCACCGACTGGTACGTGTGGGTGTTCTTCTTCGACGACCACTTCCTGGAGACGTACAAGCGCTCCCAGGACCGTGCGGGCGCCAAGAAGTACCTCGACGGCCTGGCCGCCTTCATGCCCATGGACCTGGCCGACGGCTTCCCCGAGCCGGCCAATCCCGTCGAGGCGGGGCTGCGGGACCTATGGCTGCGGACCGTGCCCGCCATGTCGATGGACTGGCGGGAACGATTCTCCCGCTCGACGAAGAACCTCCTCGACGAGTCGATGTGGGAACTCGCCAACATCGACATCGGCAGGGTGGCGAACCCGCTCGAATACATCGAGATGCGCCGCAAGGTCGGCGGCGCCCCCTGGTCTGCCGGACTGATCGAGTACGTGTCCGCCGAAGTCCCGGCGCGGGTCGCGCACTCGCGCGCCCTCGGTGTGCTGCGGGACGCCTTCTCCGACGCCGTGCACATCAGGAACGACATCTTCTCCTACGAGCGCGAGGTCGGCGACGAAGGCGAACTGTCCAACGCCATCCTGGTGTTGGAGACGTTCCTCGGCTGCACCACCCAAGAGGCCGCCGAATCCGCCAACGACCTCCTCACCTCCCGCCTCCAGCAGTTCGAGCAGACCGCACTCACCGAACTCCCCCAGCTCTTCGCCGACCACGCCATGGACCCCGCCGAGATCGCGGCCGTACTCGCCTACGCCAAGGGCCTCCAGGACTGGCAGTCCGGCGGCCACGAGTGGCACATGGTCTCCAGCCGCTACATGAACAAGGAGGCCCGGGCCACCGCCCCGCTCTCCCTGCCGTTCCTCCCGAGCGGCCTCGGCACCACCGCCCTCGACGTCCGCTCGGTGCTGGATCCCCGCGCGATGGAGCTGCGCCGGCGCAGCTTCACCCGTGTCCCGTACGAGCGGACGGGCCCTTCCGTCATCCCGGACATCTACATGCCGCACCGGCTCAGCCTCAGCCCCCACCTGGCTCACGCGCGGGAGGCGTCGGTGGCGTGGGCGCGGCGCACGGGCCTGCTGGACCCCCAGCCGGGCGATCCCGGCTCGGCGATCTGGACCGAGGAGAAGCTGCGCGGCTACGACTTCGCCCTGTGCTCGGCCGGCATCGACCCCGACGCCACCGCCGAGGCGCTGGCGCTGAACGCCTCGTGGCTGACCTGGGGCACGTACGGAGACGACTACTACCCGGTGGTGTTCGGGCGCGGCAAGAACCCGGCCGCCGCCAAAGCCACGACGGCCCGTCTGATCTCCATGGTCCCCGTCGACCTCGTCGAGCAGCCCGAGCCGGTCACCGCCATCGAGCGCGGCCTCGCCGACCTGTGGGTGCGCACCGCCGCCGGCATGTCCGCCGGACAGCGCACCGAGTTCAGGGCGGCGCTCGTGGACATGCTGGAGGGCTGGCTGTGGGAGCTGGACAACCAGATCCAGAACCGCGTCCCGGACCCGGTGGACTACGCCGAGATGCGCCGCCACACCTTCGGCTCGCACCTCACGATGTACCTGTGCCGCCTCGGCCACCAGGGGCGGGGCGTCCCGGAAGAGATCTACTCCTCGGGCACCATCCGGTCGTTGGAGAACGCCGTCGCGGACGCGGCGTGCCTGATCAACGACATTTTCTCGTACCAGAAGGAAGTGGAGTTCGAGGGGGAGGCCCACAACTATATTGTGATCACCAGGAACTTCTTCGGCATCGGCTATCCGGAGGCACTGCACATCTGCCACCAGCTGATGACCCGGCGTACGGAGGAGTTCGAGCACATCGTCGCCGGCCAACTGCCGCTGCTCTACGAGGACTGGAGGCTGGGCGAGGAGGCCCGGGCCGCCATGGACGCGTACGTACGTGAACTGCAGGACTGGCACGCGGGCATCCTGAACTGGCACCGGAAGATCCGCCGTTACCGCCCGCAGGACCTGCGGCGACTGCCGGACGCACTGTCCACGGGGGTCTGGGACTCCGCGTTCGGCATGTCGGCGGCCCGGATCTCCCTGCCCGCCTGACCCCCGCGGAGCGGGGGCGGACCGCTCGCCCGCCCCCGCTCCCGGGCCCTGTCAGAACTCGTCGGCGGTGTGCGGCAGCAGCGATGTCCGCAGCGCCGCGTCCAGTGCCGCCGCGGCGCCCGGGGTGTGTTCCCCCACCAGCCCGGCCGCGACCAGTTCGGTGAGCCGGGTGCCGCCGAGGTAGGCCGCGGCCAGCTCCCGTACGTCCAGGGTCAGGTCCGGGCCGGATCCGGACCGCTCGTAGGCGGCCCCCTGCGGCCCCGCCTTGAGCCGGAACCGTCCGGCGTTCGCGGGCAGCCGTACGTCGGCCAGCTCCAGCACCACCTCCACCGGGGCGGCCCACGCCCGGGCGGTCAGCGCGGCCCGTACGTCGACCAGGCGCAGCCACAGCGCCGGGAACAGGCCGGTCACCCGCACCTGGTCCCGGTCGGCGGCGAAGTGCAGCAGCGGGTCGTCCGGCGGGCGGCCCCAGGCCCGCACCGTGCCGGTCAGGTCGAGGGAGGCGACGCAGCTCCACAGGGCGGCGGCGACCTGCGGGGAGTCGGCTTCCAGCTCGTCCACGCGGACCTCGCCCGGGCTGCGCAGCGGGCCGCCGTCCTGCACGGGCTTCGTGCGGTAGAGCACGTAGCCCGCGATCGGTTCGCCGGGGGCGCCCGAGGCGATGATCCTGGGCGGGCTGAACCCCTCGTCCTCCTCGTCCTCCTCGCAGAGCCACCCGTCCGTCCAGCGCTCGGGGCTGCGGCTGGGGCGGCCGGCCCGGGTCCCGCGGGCGGCCTCGTGGTACGGGCCGATCACGTCGGGGGCGTCGGCCGGGTCGACCAGCCGCAGCGGGCGCCGGTCCGGCTCGACGCGCAGGGCCAGCGGCCTCGTCGAGTCGATCTCGACGGTCGCGCCGTGGGTGGCGCTGCCGAAGCCGAACCTGCCGTAGATGGCTGCCTCCGAGGCCCACAGCGCGGCGATGGGGGCGCCCTCGGCGGCGGTACGGGACAGTTGCTCGTGCATGAGCGCGCTGAGCACGCCGCGGCGGCGGTGGGTGGGGGCGACGGCGACGAAGGTGAGTCCGGGGCAGGGCAGGTCCGCGCCGGGCACCGAGAGCCGGAAGTCGTGCGCGGCCATGAAGCCGACGAGGGCGTCGCCGTCGTAGGCGCCGATCCGCCCGCACCGGGTCAGCAGCGTGTGGTGGCGCTCGCGCGCCTCCTTCCCCGGACGGTCGTGGAAGGCGAGGTACGCGAGCTCCAGCGCGCGGTCGATGTCGGCCTCGGGTACCGCACGGATGTCCACCATGATCCGCAGACTAATCGGTCATCGGGGACCGCTCACCTCATAATGGCCGGATTCGCCGGTCTGGCCAGTTCCAGTGCCTGTTCGGGGAACCCAGTACCGGCCGGGGGGCCACGGTGCCGCGCTCCGGGTCCCGGGGACCGGCCGTTCCGCGCAGGCAGGCGCCGTCGGACTCCCCCGGGGGTCTCGATCCACGGCTTGGCGTCGTGCAGCCGGTCACCGGTGGGGGTGGTGGGGCGGGCTCCGAGGCCCCGGCCGGGCGGGCTGCACCGGTCCTGCGGCTCGCGGTACCCGCCTCGGTGGAGGCGAGACGGGCCGAAACGAGCACGGCGAACCAGGAGTTCGCCCCGTCGGGGTGGTGGCTGGAGACGTTGACGGCGAAGCCGGTGGCGCGGTCGATCCCCGCGTCGCGCAGGCGGGGCACGATGCTGTTGACGGTGCGCCGGCCGGCGTGGCCGGTGTCGAGGTACACGTCGGTGCCGGGGCCGGCCTCCGGCGCGTCCACCGCGTACCGGATCTCCGCGAAGCGGGCATCGGTACGCGCCCGGGCGAGCTCACCCGGGCGCTCGCCCGGGCCGGCGGCCGCCGGCACTGCACGGCCGCGGCCGGGTTGGCGGCGGGTACGAACAGCGCCCGCTCGGCGCCGGGCGGGCCGGGCTCGGCGGCGGCCCCGATGGCGGCCGCCCCGATGACGGCGGTGGGGGCGGCCGGCGCGGCGCACGCGGCCGCCAACAGGGCCGTACGTACGAGCAGTCGGCGGCGCATGACTCGGACGCCGGCTCGGCGGGCGAGGCCGGGTCAAGTACCGCTACCCGCCCGGGTGCCGCCCCGGCTCCGCGTACGGGCGCACGGGCGTACGGCGGTACGTACGCGTCAGCGCGCCGCCGGTCCGCTCCAGCCGGCCGGGACGTGCCCGAGCCTGACCCGCTGCGGATGGTCACCGACCGGGACGGAGACCCGCTTGGTCCCGGTGGCGAAGTCGATGGCGGTGACCCGGTCGGCGCCGCTCTCGGAGATCACGCAGGCGCTTCCGTCACCGTCGACGGTGGCCCAGTACGGCTTCACGGCGGCCACGGGCGGGGCTTCGGTGAGCGTGGCCCGGTCCACGACCGTCGCGTAGTCGTCCATGGTGCCGGCGACGCAGAGCTTCGCGCCGTCGGGGCTCATCGACAGGCCGTGGTGGCGCGAGTCGTTGACCCAGGTGGTGCGGTCGGTGCTGGTGGCGGGGTTGCCCGGCAGTTCCTTGATCCGGGTGATCCGGTCCGTGGCCACGTCGTACTCGACCATCCCGTTGAAGAAGGACACCTGGAAGTAGAGCTTCGACTCGTCCGGGCTGAACGACATGGGCCGCACGGCGTCCGAGAGGTCCGGGCGGCCGAAGGCGTCCAGACGCTCGCGCATGTCGATCACCCGGACGGTGCGGAAGGTCTGGGTGTCGACGACCGTGATCTTCCGGTCGCCCTTCGTCCAGTCCAGCCAGGGCGCGTCCAGGGCGGAGGTCACGTCACCGATGGAGCTGTTCCACAGGTAACGGCCGCCCTGCGTGAAGGTGTTCTCGTGCGGCTTGTCCCCGGTGGTGAAGGAGCCGACCTGCCGGCCGGTGGCGATGTCGAGCACGTGCACGGTGTTGGCGGTCGAGGCGGAGACGGCGACGCGGGTGCCGTCCGGAGACAGCGCCATGTGGTCGGCGCGGTACCCGGCCACGGGGAAGCGCCAGTTGATCCGTCCGGTGCGGACGTCGATGGAGACCACGTCGGCGAAGCTGGGCCGGGAGGCGACGACCGCGGAGCCGTCCGGCGTGGTGTACATGTCGTCCACGAACTGGTCGTGGCCCTCGCCCGCCGTGGCGCGGATCCCGAGGAAGAAGCCGAGCTTCACCGGGTTGAGGTAGATCTCCCGCAGCCGCTCGTCCTTGTCGGGGATCACGTTGATCCGGCCGACCTTGGCGAGGTCGCCGGTGGAGGCGAGCACGTCGGCGGTGCCCTCCCAGTTGTTCCCGACGAACAGCACCTCTCGTGGCGCGGAGCCGGGCTGCGGTGCGGGCGCCGCGCCGAGCGTGGCCGCGGCCAGTACGCAGGCGGCGAGCAGGGTACGTGCGGGGAACCGGGGCATTCGCTCAACTCCGTTACGGGAAGGCGCTGTTACCGGCCGGTAAAAATAGGTGCAACCCCGGAAGGGCGCAACCCCCACGCAGCCACCGCGCGACCTTCCACGCAACCCCCACACAGCCACCACGCAGCGCCGGGGTCCGTCCTCGCGCCACGCCTCTTGCGGCACGCCGGGCACGCCGGAGCGAGCCCGTACGGCGTCCGCAGGTCAGGCGACGGAACCGATCCGGCCCGCCACCGTCTGCGAACCGTCCCGGTGGATCGGTATCCAGCCACCGGTGAGGGCCGTGCCGGAGCCGCCCCGCCGGTTGGCGACGATCTCGGCGGCAATGGACAGCGCCGTCTCCTCCGGGGAGCGGGCGCCGAGGTCCAGGCCGATCGGGGAGCGCAGCCGGGCGAGTTCCAGTTCGGTGACGCCGGCCTCGCGCAGGCGCTTGTTGCGGTCCTCGTGCGTGCGGCGCGAGCCCATGGCCCCGACGTACGCGACGGGCAGCCTCAGGGCCGTCTCCAGGAGCGGGACGTCGAACTTGGCGTCGTGGGTGAGCACGCACAGGACGGTCCGGGTGTCGAGGGTGCCCGTCTCCACCTGGGCTTCCAGGTAGCGGTGCGGCCAGTCGACCACGACCTCGTCCGCGTCGGGGAAACGATTCTTCGTGGCGAACACCGGACGGGCGTCGCACAGGGTCACGTGGTAGCCGAGGAACTTGCCGATCCGTACCAGGGCGGACGCGAAGTCGATGGCGCCGAAGACGATCATCCTCGGGGGCGGGACGCTGGACTCGACGAGCACCTTGAGCGGCTCTCCGCAGAGCCGGCCGTCGGCGCCGATCTCCAGCACGCCGGTCCTGCCGGCGTCCATCATGGCGCGGGTCTCTTCGGCGACGGTGCGGTCCAGCTCGGGGTGGGCGCCGAAGCCGCCCTCGTACGAGCCGTCGCCGAGGACGGCCAGCGCCCGGCCCATCAGCTCCGCCGGGCCTTCGGCGATACGGGCGACCGCCGCCGCCTCCCCACGGGCGGCGGTGGCCACCACGGCCGCGAGCACCTTCCGTACGGGAGAGCCCACGGGAACCGGGGTGACGAGGATGTCGATGACTCCGCCGCAGGTCAGACCCACGGCGAAGGCGTCGTCGTCGCTGTAGCCGAAGCGCTCGGTGACGCTCTCGCCGTCCTCCAGGGACTGCCGGCACAGCTCGTACACCGCGCCCTCCACGCATCCACCGGACACCGAACCGATCACCGTTCCCTCGCCGTCGACGGCGAGGGCCGCCCCGGGCTGCCGGGGCGCGCTGCCACCGACCGCCACGACCGTGGCGACGGCGAAGTCACGACCCTGCTCGACCCACCGGTTGAGTTCTTCGGCGATGTCCAGCATGTTCGGCCTCCTCGGAGGGTTCCCGTATTCGGTTCCAGTATCGGATGCGTGGAGGTCAGGTGCCGGTCACGGGCCCGACTACTTCACGCCGAGCCAGCCCTCGATCGGGTGGAGCGAGAAGAAGACGACGAAGATGACGGTCAGCGCCCACATGAACGCACCGATCTCGCGTGCCTTGCCTTGCGCGACCTTGATCGCCACGTAGGAGATCACACCGGCGGCGACACCGGCCGTGATCGAGTAGGTGAACGGCATGAGCACCACGGTCAGGAAGACCGGGATGGCGGTCGAGCTGTCGGCCCAGTCCACGTGGCGGGCGTTCTGCATCATCATCGCGCCGATGACGACCAGGGCCGCGGAGGCGACCTCACCCGGGACGATCTGCGTGATCGGGGTGAAGAAGAGGCAGGCGGCGAAGAACAGGCCGGTCACGACGGAGGCGAGACCCGTACGGGCCCCTTCACCGACGCCGGTCGCGGACTCGACGAACACGGTCTGGCCGGAGCCGCCCGCGATGCCGCCGATGGCGCCACCGGCACCGTCGATGAACAGCGCCTTGGACAGGCCCGGCATGCGGCCCTGGTCGTCGGCGAGCTTGGCCTCGGTGCCGACGCCGATGATGGTGGCCATCGCGTCGAAGAAGCCGGCGAGGACGAGGGTGAAGACGATCATGCCGACCGTCATGACGCCGACGTCGCCCCAGCCGCCGAACTCGACCTTGCCGAAGAGCGAGAAGTCGGGCATGGAGACCGCGGAGCCGGAGAGCTCGGGCGCGCCGTTCTTCCAGGCCTTCGGGTCGACGTTCGCGACGGCGTTGATGATCGCCGCCACGACGGTTCCGCCGACGATGCCGATCAGGATCGCGCCGCGGACCTTGCGGGCCTGGAGCATGAAGATGGCCAGCAGGGTCAGGCAGAAGACGAAGACGGGCCAGCCGGAGAGCTGACCGGCGGCGCCCAGGGTGACGGGAGGAGCGAACTCCGCGCCGTTTCCGACGAAGCCGGCCTTGTAGAGGCCGATCAGGGCCACGAACAGGCCGATGCCCATCGTGATGCCGTGCTTGAGCGCGAGCGGGATCGCGTTCATGATCATCTCTCGGAGGCCGGTGACGACCAGGAGACAGATCACGACGCCGTACATCACGCACATGCCCATGGCCTGCGGCCAGGTCATCTGGGGCGCGACCTGCGAGGACAGCACGCCCGAGACCGAGAGGCCGGCCGCGAGGGCGAGCGGCACCTTGCCGACGAAGCCCATGAGGAGCGTGGTCAGGGCCGCGGCGAAGGCCGTGGCCGTGATCAGGGCCTTCTGGCTCATGGTGTCTCCGGCGGCGTCCTTGCCGGAGAGGATCAGCGGGTTGAGCAGGAGGATGTACGCCATGGCCATGAAGGTCGTGACGCCGCCACGAATCTCATTTCCGACGTTGGACCCTCTGTGGGTTATGTGAAAGTACCGGTCGAGCCAAGAACGCCCGGCGGGGGTGCGAGAGCCGTCGCCGGCCTCTTCCGCGGTGGTCTTGGGCTCCACAGACGACTGGGTCATGGTGCCTAACTCCCAAGGTTCATAGGGGCACCCGCATGGGGATTGGAGACGCGGGATTTGGGATGGTGCGTTTGGCTGCACGACCCGGGGTGACGGCCCGAGGCGACGCGATGGTTACTGCGGTGATGCGGTGCTGCGGTACTGCATGGGGGGTCTGCCGGTGGGACGGGCCGCGAGCGGTGCGGTCGGTCCTGCGTGTTCCGGACTTGGTACTCCGGGCGGTGCGGCTGGAAGTGTGACGTTCCCGTGTCACACCGCCCGGAGGATCCGTGGGGTTCGGCCCGGGGCCTCGCGGCCCCGGACCACGCCGTCCTAGAGGGTCCCGGTGAGGGCCTCCGGACGGATCGGCGTCTTGTTGAGCTCCAGGCCCGTCGCCTGCCGGATCGCGGCGAGGACGGCGGGAGTGGAAGACAGGGTGGGGGCCTCGCCCATACCGCGAAGGCCGTACGGCGCGTTCGGGTCGGCGAGCTCCAGGACGTCGACCGGGATGGTCGGCGTGTCGAGGATCGTCGGGATCAGGTAGTCCGTGAAGGAGGGGTTGCGCACCTTCGCGGTCTTCGGGTCGACGATGATCTCCTCCATGATCGCGACGCCCAGGCCCTGGATGGTGCCACCCTGGATCTGGCCGACCACGGAGAGCATGTTCAGCGCCTTGCCGACGTCCTGGGCGGTGGCGAGCTCGACGACCTTGACGAGGCCGAGTTCGGTGTCCACCTCGACGACCGCGCGGTGCGCGGCGAAGCTGTACTGGACGTGGCCGTTGCCCTGACCGGTCTTGAGGTCGAAGGGCACGGTCGGCCGGTGCCGGAACTCCAGCTCCAGGTCGATGGCGTCCTCGCCCTCCAGGACCTCGGCGATGTCCGCGAGGACCTCGCCGCCGTCGGTGACGACCTTGCCGCCCTCCAGGAGCAGTGCGGCGGTCGCCCACGCCGGGTGGTAGGACCCGTTCTTGCGGCGGCCGATCTCCAGGACGGCCTCGCGCACGGCCTCGCAGGTGTTCTTCACCGCGCCGCCGGTCATGTACGTCTGCCGTGAGGCGGACGTCGAACCGGCGGAGCCGACCCGTGTGTCGGCCGGGTGGATGGTGACCTGCGTGACGCCCAGCTCGGTGCGGGCGATCTGCGCGTGGACGGTGACACCGCCCTGGCCGACCTCCGCCATGGCCGTGTGGACCATCGCGACGGGCTCGCCGTTGATGACCTCCAGCCGCACGCGGGCGGTGGAGTAGTCGTCGAAGCCCTCGGAGAAGCCGACGTTCTTGATCCCGACGGCGTAGCCGACGCCGCGTACGACGCCCTCGCCGTGGGTGGTGTTCGACAGGCCGCCGGGCAGCGCGCGGACGTCGGCGCCCTCGCCGGCGGTCTCCCACTGCCGCTCGGGCGGCAGCGGGCGGGCCTTGACCCGGCGCAGCAGCTCGGCGACGGGCGCCGGGGAGTCCACGACCTGGCCCGTGGGCATGATCGTGCCCATCTCCATGGCGTTGAGCCGGCGGAACTCGACCGGATCCATGCCCAGCTTCGCGGCGAGCTTGTCCATCTGGGCCTCGTACGCGAAGCAGGCCTGGACGGCGCCGAAGCCGCGCATCGCGCCGCAGGGCGGGTTGTTCGTGTAGAGGGCGATCGCCTCGATGTCCACGTCGTCCAGGACGTACGGTCCGACCGACAGTGAGGAGGCGTTGCCCACGACCGCCGGGGAAGCGGACGCGTAGGCGCCGCCGTCCAGGACGATCCTGCACTTCATGTGCGTGAGCTTGCCGTCCTTGGTGGCGCCGTGCTCGTAGTGCAGCTTCGCGGGGTGGCGGTGCACGTGGCCGAAGAAGGACTCGAAGCGGTTGTAGACGATCTTGACCGGCTTGTTCGTGGCGAGGGCCAGCAGGCATGCGTGGATCTGCATCGAGATGTCCTCGCGGCCGCCGAAGGCTCCGCCGACGCCGGAGAGCGTCATGCGGACCTTCTCCTCGGGCAGACCGAGGACGGGGGCGATCTGCCTGAGGTCCGAGTGCAGCCACTGGGTGGCGACGTAGAGGTCGACGCCGCCGTCCTCGGCGGGAACGGCGAGGCCGGACTCGGGGCCGAGGAATGCCTGGTCCTGCATGCCGAAGGTGTACTCGCCCTCGACGATGACGTCGGCGCGCGTGCGGGCCTCTTCCACGTTGCCGCGGACGATCGGCTGGCGGTGCACGATGTTCGGGTGCGGGACGTGACCGGCGTGGTGGTCGTCGCGGCCCTCGTGGATCAGGGGCGCGCCCTCGGCGAGGGCCGAGGCCTCGTCCGTGACGACCGGCAGCTCCCGGTAGTCGATCCTGATCTTGGCGGCCGCGCGGCGGGCGGTCTCCGGGTGGTCGGCCGCGACGAGGGCGACCGGCTCGCCGTGGTGGCGCACCCGGCCGTTGGCGAGGACCGGGGTGTCCCGGATCTCCAGGCCGTAGTTCTTCATCTCGGCCGGCAGGTCGTCGTAGGTCAGCACCGAGTAGACGCCGGGCATCGCGAGCGCCTCGGAGATGTCGATCGAGGCGATCTCGGCGTGGGCGACGGTGCTGCGCAGGGTCTGGCCCCACAGCATGTCCTCGTGCCACATGTCCGAGGAGTACGCGAACTCGCCGGTGACTTTGAGGATGCCGTCCGGCCGCAGCGTCGACTCGCCGATGCCGCCCCGGTTGTGCTTCTGGGTGACGTTGGTCGGCGTGCCCGCCGGGACCGTACGCGTGTGCTGCGCCATGGTCAGACCGCCTCTCCCTGACGGGCGGCCGCCAGGCGGACCGCGTCGAGGATCTTCTCGTAGCCCGTACAGCGGCAGAGGTTGCCGGACAGGGCCTCACGGATGTCCTCGTCGGAGGGGGAGGCGTTCGCCTCCAGCAGCGCATCGGCCTGTACCAGCAGGCCCGGGGTGCAGAAACCGCACTGCACGGCGCCCGCGTCGATGAACGCCTGCTGGATGGCGGAAAGCTCCACGCCCTCGCCGGTGCGGGAGTCGGCGCCCTTGGCGGACCACTGCCTGGCCTCGTCCAGGGTGACGCCGCCCTTGCCCCCGCAGGCACCGCCGGTGCCGCAGGCACCACCGTGGCCGTGCTGCTCGCGCTGCTTGGCGAACTCCGCCAGGCCCTCGACGGTCACGACGTCGCGGCCCTCGACCTGGCCGGCGGCCACCAGACAGGAACAGACCGGCACGCCGTCGAGACGGACGGTGCAGGAACCGCATTCGCCCTGCTCACAGGCGTTCTTCGAACCCGGCAGGCCCAGGCGCTCGCGCAGGACGTACAGGAGGGACTCGCCCTCCCAGACGTCGTCCGCTTCCTGCTGCCGGCCGTTGACGGTGAAATTGACGCGCATGGTCACGCAGCCCCTTCAAGCGAGCGGCCGTTGCCGGATCCGCGGTACTGCTCCCAGGTCCAGACGAGCTGGCGGCGAGCCATGATGCCGACCGCGTGACGGCGGTACTTCGCCGTGCCGCGGACGTCGTCGATCGGGTTGGCCGCGCCGGAGGCGAGGTCGCCGAACTGCTTGGCGATCGACGGGGTGATGACCTTGCCCGACTCCCAGAAGCCGCCCTCGTCGAGCGCGGCGTTCAGGAATTCCTCGGCGGTCTTCGCCCGGATGGGGGTCGGCGCGGCCGATCCGATGCCGGTACGGACGCTGCGGGTCTCGGGGTGCAGGGCCAGGCCGAAGGCGCAGACGGCGATGACCATCGCGTTGCGGGAGCCGACCTTGGAGTACTGCTGGGGGCCGTCCGCCTTCTTGATGCGAACGGTCTTGATGAGCTCGTCGGCGGCCAGCGCGTTGCGCTTGACGCCCGTGTAGAACTCGTCGATCGGGATCAGCCGGGAGCCGCGTACGGATTCCACCTCGACCTCCGCCCCGGCCGCCAGCAGCGCGGGGTGGGAGTCACCGGCGGGCGAGGCGCAGCCCAGGTTGCCGCCGACACCGCCGCGGTTGCGGATCTGCGGGGACGCGACCGTGTGCGAGGCGAGCGCGAGGCCGGGCAGCTCCGTACGGAGGTTCTCCATGATCTGCGTGTACGTGACCGATGCGCCCAGGCGTACGACGTCCTCGGCGACCTCCCACTCACGCAGCAGGGCGATGCGGTTCAGGTCGAGGAGGTACTCCGGCCGGCGGTGGTCGAAGTTGATCTCGACCATCACGTCGGTGCCACCGGCGATCGGCACGGCCGTGGGGAACTCGGCCTTGGCGGCGAGCGCCTCCTCCCAGCTTGCGGGGCGAAGGAAGTCCATGAGCGGCTCTCTTCCTCTTCATCGTGACGTTCACTTCAAGCCAGGCGGCCCGGAGCCCCTCGACCGGTCGTTCATGTGCTGTTAACGCGGTGTGGAGTCAGTACACAAGCCGCGCGTCCTCCGGGTGCAGTCACCGAAACCATGAAGGAGTTGGCTGACGGCCTCCCTCGTCTTGTAGATTCGTATGAAAGGCAGGATGCGACGACCTGCCCGTTTTCCAACGGCAACATCGAGACAGATCGGCGGCGACATCATGCGGCTGCGCGCACTGCTGGAAACCGAGGCGCTGGGGCTGCGGCTGCTGGGCGGCGAGGAAGAACTCGACCGGACGGTCCGCGGGGTCATGACGACCGACCTGAGGGATCCCAGCCGATACCTCTCCGGAGGCGAACTTGTCCTGACCGGCCTGGCATGGCGAAAGAATTCAGCCGACTCCGAGCCATTCGTACGAATCCTCGCGAGCGCGGGTGTCGCCGGCCTCGCGGCGGGCGAGGCGGAGCTGGGGGACATCCCCGACGACCTGGTCTCGGCCTGTCTGCGCAACCGGCTGCCGCTGTTCGCCGTGAACGAAGACGTGGCGTTCGCCACCATCACCGAATACGTGGTGCGGCAGGTCTCCGGGGAGCGCGCGGGGGACCTGGCGGCCGTCGTCGACCGGCACCGCCGCCTGATGACATCGGGTCCGGCCGGTGGCGGCCCCGACGTGGTGCTGGATCTGCTCACCACGGACCTCGATCTCCGGGCCTGGGTGCTCTCGCCGACCGGCCGGCAGATCGCCGGGGCGGGCGAGCCGCTGGCACCGGGCGTCTGCGCGGCACTGGCGAGCGAGCACCTCGCGGCGGTCCGGACGGGCCGCAGGGGGCCCCACCGGATCTCGCTCCAGGGTATTACCTACTCCCTGTTCCCGATCAGGGGACACGGGCGCGGCCCCGGCGCCGTCAGCCGTGACGTGCGCGAGAGCGTGCTCTCCGACTGGCTGCTCGCCGTCGAGGCCGACGCGGGCGACTGGCCCGCCGAGCGGCTCGACCTGCTCCAGGGCGTCACCCAGCTGATCGCCGTCGAGCGGGACCGGCGGGACGCGGCCCGCACGGTGCGCCGGCGACTGGCGCAGGAGGTGCTGGAGCTGGTCCAGACGGGTGCCCCGCCGGCGGAAATCGCGGCCCGCCTGCGGGTGGCCGCGCCGGTGCTGCTGCCCGGGCTGGCGGCGGCCCCGCACTGGCAGGTGGTCGTGGCCCGGGTGGACTGGGACAACGGGGACATCCCCGGCGGCCCGGTGGCCCAGTCGCTGCTGGAGGAGATCCTGGTCGACCCGTCGCTGTCGGGGCCGGAGCCGTCCGACCGGATCGCGGTGGCCCATGCGGGTGACGAGGCGATCGCGCTCGTACCGCTGCCCGCGCTTCCGGGGGAGCCCGGGGAGTCCGGCGAGGACAAGGGCCCCGCCCGGGCGCTGCACGCCGACGAGCTGCTGGCCTCCGTACGGGAGCCCCTCGCCGCCGGCCTGGCCGACGACGGGAGGCTCACGCTGGGCGTCAGCGCGGCCGTGCACTCCGCCGAGGGGCTGCGCGGGGCGCTGGAGGAGGCCCGGCACGCCCGCCGGGTCGCCGCCGCCCGCCCCGGACGGGTGTGCGCCGCCGGCCACCACGAGCTCGCCTCGCACGTCCTGCTGCTGCCGTTCGTCCCGGACGACGTCCGGCGCGCCTTCACGGCGCGGCTGCTGGACCCGCTGCGGGACTACGACCGGCGCCACCGGGCCGAGCTGATCCCGACCCTGGAGGCGTTCTTGGACTGCGACGGCTCCTGGACCAGGTGCGCGACCCGGCTGCACCTGCACGTCAACACCCTGCGCTACCGGGTCGGGCGAATCGAGCAGTTGACGTCGCGTGACCTCTCCCGGCTGGAGGACAAGCTCGACTTCTTCCTGGCACTGCGCATGAGCTGAGCCGTGGCCGCCGAACCGCCGGGCGGCCGCCGAACGAAACGCGCCAGGGGGCCGGGGCGACGGCTGACGAGCCGTCCGGACTTTGTGAAAGAGTTCACCCGACCCCTTGGCCGGAGCCGCCGATCCGTGCTCTCATTTCGCCCCAGGGCTCAACGACGTGCTGCTCGATTGCTTCGGGGAGGGCAATGTGGCGGATACCGCCATGTCCGGTGCGGGATCGACGGGGGGCGACGACCCCCTCCAGCGGGCGATATGGCGGCTGCGTTCGCGCGGCTGTTGGACCGACGCGGCGGCCCTGCTGACGCCGCACGCGGGCAGTGCGCGGGCCGCCGTGCAGCGGACCGCGCTGCTGGTCGAGCGCTGCCTGTTCACGGGCCAGGGCTGGGCGGAGGCGGAGGACGCCCTGCGGATCGCGGAGGCGGTGGCCCAGGAGGACGACGAGCGGGGCGCGGCGGCGTGCGAGCGGGGCCAATTGGCGTACGCGGCCACGGTTCTCGGGGTCCGGGACCGCTCGGACGAGGCGCGGTCGGCGCTGGGGCGGGCGGCGGCGCTGCTGCCCCTCGGGTCCCGGACGCGGCCGCTGCTGGACTTCAGGCGTGGCCTGGTCGCCGAACACCTGGCGGACGCCCCGGAGGCGGCCCGGCCGGCCTACCACCGGGCGCATGCCGGGGCGTTGACCCAGGGGGACACCCTGCTCCTGTCGTTCACGTGGCGGCACCTGGCAGCGCTCTCCCTGCGGGACGGGGAGGTGGCGGAGGCCAGGGACGGCTTCGCGGAGTCCCTGCGCATCCGTGAGGAACTCGGCTTCCTGATCGGCACGGCCCCGGCGCTGGCAGCGCTGGCCGAAGCCGAACCGGAACCGGAAGCCGCCCGCCTGCGCGCGGAAGCCCGCCGCCTGTTCCACCTCCTGGGCGGCATCCCGACCTGGCTGGCGGACCAACTCCACCCCACCCCGGCCTGACCCTGGCCCCGCTTTCCCGCGCCCCCGGGGGGGCTCCGCCACCGCCGGGGCGCTCGCGCAGCGCCGCCGCACACCGACGGGCCCGCGAGGGCCCCAGCCCGGCGCGGGTGTTGCGGGACTGGGTTCCGGGGAACCCGGCGCAGCCGGCAGGCTTCCCGCGCGGCGCCGCACACGGACAGGTCCGCGGGGGCGTTGGGCGTCGGCTCCGGACACTGGGCGAATCCACCGAAGCCCGACACAGCGGGGGACGCTCCGCGCAGCAGTGCGGCGCGGGGTGCGGGTGGGGGCGGACGGCACGCCTAGCACAGCGGTGCCGCACACCGACGGGTCCGCCGGAGCCCGGGAACCCGGACGGGGCCCGCCGGGGCGTCAGGCCTCAGCCCCGGACACTGGGCGGAGCCCCGGGTGGGGAGCCCGACACAGCGGGGGACGCTCCGCGCAGCAGTGCGGCGCGGGGTGCGGGTGCGGGGCGGACGGCACGCCTAGCACAGCGGTGCCGCACACCGACGGGTCCGCCGGTGCCCGGGAACCCGGACGGGGCCCGCCGGGGCGTCAGGCCTCAGCCCCGGACACTGGGCGGAGCCCCGGGTGGGGAGCCCGGCGCAGCCGGCAGGCTTCGCGCGCGGCGCCGCACACGGACAGGTCCGCGAGCCGGCCCGGAACCCGGGCGGGTCCGCGGGGGCGTTAGGCGTCGGCGCCCGTGAAGTGGTCCCGGACCAGGGCTTCGACCACGCCGACCTCGCCGGCGATCAACGCTTCCAGCAACGCCCCGTGCTCCGCCGCATCCGCCACCAGCTGCGCCCGCCGAACCCGCGGAGCGCCCGGCAGTGGCAGCATCGCCCGGCGGTGCAGTTCCTCCGCCAGCCGCACCAGCTGGTCGTTCCCCGCCAGCGAAAGCACCGCCCGGTGGAACGCCCGGTCCGCCTCCCCGTACGCCGCGAGGTCACCGGCCCGCGCCGCCTCCCCCGTCGCCGCGGCCACCGGCCGCAGCTCCGCCCATGCCGACGCCGGAACGTCCCGCGCCAGCCGCAGCATCACCGGAACCTCCAGCAGCGCCCGTACCTCCGCCAGTTCCGCCAGCCCCTGCGGGCTGCGGCTCAGCACCCGGAACCCCCGGTTCGGGAGGCACTCCACCGCCCCTTCCAGCGCCAGCTGCTGCATCGCCTCGCGCACGGGGGTCGCGGAGACCCCGAACCGCTCCCCCAGCGCCGGTCCCGAGTAGATCTCCCCGGGCACCAGCTCGCCGTCGACCAGCGCGGCGCGCAGCGCGTCCAGCACCTGCCCGCGCACCGAATGCCGCCGCACCTGCCGCGCCTGCCGCGCGCTCGGCGCCTTCTGCGCGGGAACCACCTGGATCGTCTCCTCGGCCGGCACCCGGTCGTGGGCCGTTCCGTGCATGCGGTCCTCCTCCGGGTCTCGACCTGCTCCGAGAATAGGTGACACGCCCGGCGCAGCCCCCGACGCGCCACCCGCACCGATCCAGTAAGGTAAGGCTTACCTTGTAACGATCAGCGATCGGTGTGCCGCCATGCCCCTCCAGACCCCGGCCGTCACAGCCGCCTACCGACGCCTGGCCGAGGTCTACCCCGCGCTCGAAATCACCGCGCTCGACACCCACGAGCCGCTCCCCCGCGGGCCGGGGTGGACCGGCTCCGACGAGCTCGCCACCGGCGGTCCGGGCCTCGACGCCCACCTCGCCTGGGACACCGCCCAGGTGCTGCGCGACTACGGACGCCCCGGCCGGCCCGACGTCGTCGCCGGCTTCGGCTTCCACCGCTACGCCTGGCCCGCCTGCCTCCTGGTCACCGTCCCGTGGTTCACGCACCGCCGCGTCCCGCGCCTGGCCGCGGTGGCGTTCCACCGCACCACGGGCCGCCTCGCCGTCCGGCTCGACGGTTTCGCCTGCCTCCCCGACGACCCGGCGGCCGGTTCCCCCGGAGCCCGGGTCGTCCCGGACGAAGACGCCCTGCGCCGGGAAGTGCGGGACGCGGTGGCCGAGCACCTCGGGCCCGTGCTGGAAGGTTTCGGCCCCCGCATGCGGCGCGGCCGCCGCGCCCTGTGGGGGATGGTGACCGACGAGGTCGTCGAGGGCCTCTGGTACGTCGGCCAGTTGCTCGGCGAGGAGGAGCGGGCCAGGGCCGAGCTGGAGGCGCTGCTGCCCGGCTCGACCGCGCCCTACCCGGCGGGCGCGGGTTTCCGTACGCTCACGCGCCCCGACGGCTCCCCGCTGCCCACCCGCGACCGGGCCGGCTGCTGCCTCTTCTACACGATCCGCCCCGAAGACACCTGCCTGACCTGCCCCCGCACCTGCGACGCGGACCGCATCACTCGCCTCGCGGCGACGGCCGACGGCGTCCTCGCCTCGTAACCGCGTCACCCCGTAACCCTCGCAGCACCGAGCACCCCGCACGTGTGCCCCCGTCCCATCAACCCACCCTTGCGGGTGATGTCGATTCGAACGAAACTCCTCATCTATGCGCGTCAGTTCGAACCACAACACCCTATCCGGCGCGCGCCACCCCCCGAAGGCGTCCTCTTGCCCGGAAACCCGCATGCACGGCCGGCCGGCTGCGCCACTATGGCGCCGGAACGCCGCATTCGCGAGGCAAGGACATCCGCATGAGACTGACCGACATATCGCTGGACTGGCTGCTGCCCGGCGGCCTGTTGATCCTGGGCGTGCTTGCGGCAGTGGCGGTACTGGCCCGGGGCAAGCGCGAGAGCGAGAAGGCCGCGGCCGAGGACACGTGGGAGCGCAGCGAGGAGCGGCGCCGGCGCAAGGAGGCCGTCTACGGCACGGCCTCGTACGTCCTGCTGTTCTGCTGTGCGGCCGTCGCCGCCGCGCTCTCCTTCCACGGGCTGGTCGGCTTCGGCCGGCAGAACCTGAACCTGTCCGGGGGCTGGGAGTACCTCGTCCCCTTCGGTCTCGACGGCGCCGCCATGTTCTGCTCGGTGCTCGCGGTCCGCGAGGCGAGCCACGGCGACGCGGCGCTCGGCTCGCGCATGCTGGTCTGGCTGTTCGCGGGCGCGGCGGCCTGGTTCAACTGGGTGCACGCCCCCCGCGGCAGCGGCCACGACGGCGCACCGCAGTTCTTCGCGGGTATGTCGCTCTCGGCGGCCGTCCTGTTCGACCGCGCCCTCAAGCAGACCCGCCGGGCCGCGCTGCGCGAACAGGGCCTGATCCCGAGGCCGTTGCCGCAGATCCGGATGGTCCGCTGGATGCGGGCGCCCCGGGAGACCTTCGGCGCGTGGTCGCTCATGCTGCTGGAGGGCGTCCGCACCCTCGACGAGGCCGTGGACGAAGTGCGGGAGGACAAGCGCGAGAAGGAGCAGGACCGGCACCGCAGGCGCGATCAGAACCGGCTGGACCGGGCGCGCATCAAGGCGCTGGGCCGGCAGAACAGGGCGTTCGGGCGTTCGCGCGGCCGCCAGGTCGAACTGCCGGGGCTGGCCCCCGGGTCGGGCTCCGCGCCGGTCGGCGCGGAGCCGGCCATATCGGAAGCGGAGCAGCTGCCCCTGCGACGCCGGCCCTCCCTGCAGGCCGTGAACGGAACCGAGTCCGCTGATCCGGCCGGTCCCCGCACGGTTGACCTCACCGCCGAGGACGACACCCAGACGATTCCCCGGCTCGACTCACTGGAACGCAAACTCAAGGACCTTGAACAGCAGTTCGGCTGATCGGGTACGACCGCAGGGCCGGTCCGGAAGCGCTTGGGCGCGGCCGGGCCGGCCCTCATGCGTCGAGTTCGAACCAGACCACCTTGCCCGCTCCGGGGACGAGCGCGTCCACGCCCCAGTCGTCGGCCAGCGTCTCCACCAGGACCAGCCCCCTGCCGTGCGTACCGTCGTCGGCGGTCGGTACGTGCGGACGGGGACGGCGGGCGGCGTAGTCGCGGACCTCGACCCGCAGCCGGGTGTCGGCGATGCACGCGGACACCTCCGCGCCCTGTTCGGTGTGGACGAGGGCGTTGGTGACGAGTTCGGTGATCAGCAGCTCGGCCACCTCGGTGGCCTCCGCCCGGCACCGGTGGCGCATCAGCTCCCGCAGGGACCTGCGGACCTCCCCCACGGCCTTCAAGTCCGCCCGGCGGACGCTGTGCACTATCTCCGGCGTGTCCACCGCCCCGCCGCCCTCGACGGACGGCTCGCGCGGCACCGGCCGCCCCCTTCTCCACTGCTTTACGGTCTTCGCCCCCACCCGCACGGCGATGTACCTCCCCCGTGTCGCCTTTCCGAATCGACCCGCACTCTCGAACAGGTCTACGGGATGCATGCCCCCCGGGGCAATCCGCACTCCTGCGGGCTCAGGGACGCGGCAGGTTGCGCAGGTTGGATCGCGCCATCTGAACCATCCGGCCCACTCCTCCGTCCAGCACGATCTTGCTGGCGGAAAGGGCGAAACCCGTCACCATTTCGGCCCTGATCTTGGGTGGAATCGACAGGGCGTTGGGGTCGGTCACGATGTCCACCAGAGCAGGCCCCTTGTGCCGGAAGGCGTCCTTCAAAGCCCCTGTGAGCTGCTTGGGCTTCTCCACGCGTACGGCGTAGGCGCCGGCCGCGCGGGCGATGGCGGAGAAATCCGGGTTCCGGTTCGTGGTTCCGTAGGCGGGCAGGCCGGAAACCATCATTTCCAGCTCGACCATTCCGAGGGACGAGTTGTTGAACAGGACCACTTTGACGGGCAGCTCGTACTGCACCAGGGTGAGGAAATCTCCCATCAGCATCGAGAACCCGCCGTCACCCGACATCGACACCACTTGACGGCCGCGGTCGGTGAACTGTGCGCCGATGGCCTGCGGAAGGGCGTTCGCCATGGAGCCGTGACTGAAGGAGCCGATGATGCGCCGCTTGCCGTTCGGGGAAAGATAGCGTGCCGCCCACACGTTGCACATGCCCGTGTCCACGGTGAAGACGGCGTCGTCGTCCGCCACTTCGTCGAGGACGGCGGCGACGTACTCGGGGTGGATGGGGGTGTGCTTCTCCACCTTGCGCGTGTACGCCTTGACGACGCCCTCCAGCGCGTCCGCGTGCTTCTTGAGCATCCGGTCCAGGAAACGGCGGTCCGTCTTGGCGCGCACCCGGGTGTTCAGCACCCGCAGGGTCTCCCGTACGTCGCCCCAGACGGCCAGGTCCAACTGTGAACGGCGGCCGAGGTGTTCGGGGCGGATGTCCACCTGGACGATCTTCACGTCGTCGGGGAGGAAGGCGTTGTACGGAAAGTCGGTGCCGAGCAGGATCAGCAGGTCGCACTCGTGGGTGGCTTCGTAGGCGGCGCCGTAGCCGAGCAGCCCGCTCATCCCGACATCGAACTTGTTGTCGTATTGAATGAATTCCTTACCGCGCAGGGCGTGCCCGACCGGGGCTTTCACCCGCTCGGCGAACTCCATGACCTCGGCGTGCGCCCCGGCGGTGCCGCTGCCGCAGAACAGGGTGACCCGGTCCGCCTCGTCGATCAGCCGGACCAGTTTCTCGATCTCGCCGTCCCCGGGCCGTACCGTCGGCCGCGCTGTGACCAGGGCGTGCTCCACCGTCTTCTCCGGGGCGGGGAGGGAGGCGATGTCTCCTGGCAGTGAAATGACGCCGACACCACTGCGGCCGACGGCGTGCTGGATGGCGCTCTGCAGCACCCGGGGCATCTGCTTGGGGTTCGAGATCAGCTCGCTGTAGTGGCTGCACTCGGTGAACAGCCGGTCGGGGTGTGTCTCCTGGAAATACCCCAGCCCGATCTCGCTCGAAGGGATGTGCGAGGCCAGCGCGAGCACCGGGGCCATCGAGCGGTGGGCGTCGTACAGGCCGTTGATCAGGTGCAGGTTTCCGGGACCGCAGGACCCGGCGCAGGCGGCGAGCCGGCCGGTGATCTGGGCCTCGGCTCCGGCGGCGAAGGCGGCCGTCTCCTCGTGGCGGACCTGGATCCAATCGATGCCGCCGGTCCGGCGGATCGCGTCCACGACCGGGTTCAGGCTGTCGCCCACGACCCCGTACATCCGCCGCACGCCCGCGCGTACGAGGATGTCGACGAACTGCTCCGCAACGTTCTGCTTGGCCATGGAAGGTGCGCCCTCTCCGGTTGGGCTCTGCCGGGTGCGGCTTCCATCCACGCACGAACCGCCGGGTTACGCCTCCCAGACCGCGGCGGCCGTCCGGTCGTCGGCGTAACCCTTGAGGCGTAGCTGGGCGTCCGCGAGGAACGCCGCGAGGCCGGGCGGCTCAGCCTGTGACCAGCGCGCGGCCAGCTCGGCCGGGAGCAGCCCCTCCTCGCGCATGGGAGCCGCGAGACCACCCGAGCAGAGCAGCAGGGTGTCGCCGGGCCGGGCCACGGAGGCGCGGAAGCGGAAGCCGCCGGCCGCGTCCACCGGAGGGTGCTCGGTGCCCTCGGGCTCCAGGTCCTGCCACTGGCCGCCCCGCAGCCGGAAGAACCCGCCGGCGCCCGCGCCGAAGCACACCCGGGTGCGGCACTGCGGGTCCACCGGGAGCAGCAGTCCCCGCAGCCCGGCGGTGTAGCCCTCCTCCGCCAGCCCCAGTTCCGCCGCGTGGGCCCGCAGCCGGCCGTAGCCCCGGTCGGTGAGCCGCTGGAGCCCGGAGCGCAGGGCCTCGCGACTGCCGGCCCGGATGTCCTCGGCCAGCCGCTGCCGGCTCCGCCCGACGGCCGCCGCGACGGAGTGGCACAGCTCGGCCGCGGCCTCCCGGGCCCCGGGCGCGGCCCGGTCGCCGCCCGCCAGCGCCACGAGGACCAGGGCGTCGTCGCCGCTGCCGAAGCGGGCGGTCAGCAGGAAGTCCCGGCGGGCTTCGCCGCGGAACCGGGCGGAGTCCCCGCGCAGCGAGGCGGCGCGCAGGGTGTAGGTGCCGTAGCGGGCGCCCTCCAGGACGGTGTCGGGGGTGACGTCGCCCAGCCCGGCCGGGTCGGCCTCGGGCAGCGCGCCCGGCTCGGCCGCGTAGGTCGGGGCCCGGTCCCCGAGGTGCCGTACGTCGGGCCGGCCGGCCGGGTCGTGGTCCGGCGGTGCGGCGACGGGCCGGGGTGGCGCCTCGGGGGCTGCGGGTCCGGCCGGCGGGGGCGCGGCCGGGGTGTCGGCGGCCGGCGCGCTCCGGCGCCGCAGCGGCAGCCCCACGGCGGGCGGCTCCGGCGGGAGGGGCGGCACCGTGACCTCGCCCAGGGCGTAGCCGGTCGGCCCGGCCCGGCGCGGGTCGGGCGGCGGCTCCTCGGCCGGTGGCCCGGCTTCCGCCTCGCGGCGCTGTCCGGGCAGCAGCGGGCCCGGCGGGTCCGGCGCCGCGGCGGGGTCCTCGCCGTCCTTCACCAGTACCACCGCCGAGTGGAAGCGGTGGTCCAGCGTGTCCTCCGGGTCGGGCTCGGGTCCCGCGCCCTGGTCCTCGTAGAGCTTCTGCCACCAGTCGTCCGCGCGCCGCTGACTCATGCCGCTATTCTCGGCCGCCCGCGGGGGCGGAAAACGCCGAATGCACGAAAGAGGCCCACCGGGCCGCCGCCCGGTGGACCCCTCGCGTTCCCGTCGTACAGAACGGCGCATTCCGCCGCTCCGTTCGACCGTCCGGGGTTGCGGGCGCTGCCGCGACCGTCTTTCCGCCTCGGTGGCGACGGCGGGCTCCCGCTCGGCGTGGGCTCGTGGCCTGCGGATGTCCTGCTTCGGTGCCCCCCACCTTGGCAGAGGGCCGGGGGGTGCGGCGATGATGTCCGCGGCGGGTTCGCGCCGTGGCCGCTTCCCGCCAGGAACGGTACGAAGGGGTGGGTGGGTGGACGGGTTGCTGGGGGCGATAGGCCTGGACGAGGGCCAGGAGTCGGCGTACCGCGTGCTGGTGGCGCTGGGCGCTGCGGAGGTGCCCGATCTCGCGCACCGGCTGTCGCTTCCCGTGCGGCAGACCGAAGGGGCGCTGCGGCACCTGGAACGCCACGGCCTGGCGGCGCAGTCCTCGGCCCGGCCGGGGCGCTGGGTTGCGGCCCCGCCCGGGGTGGCGCTGGGCGCGCTGCTGACCCAGCAGCGGCACGAGCTGGAGCGGGCGGAGCTGGCGGCGACGCTGCTGGCGCAGGAGTACCGGGCGGAGGCCGCCGAGCCGGCGGTGCACGACCTGGTGGAGGTGGTGACGGGCGCGAGTGCGGTCGCCCACCGCTTCGTGCAGCTCCAACTGGGGGCGGTGGAAGAGGTGTGCGCTCTGGTCGACAGCCGCCCGGAGGTGGTGACGGGCGCGGAGAACGAGGCGGAGGAGCGGGCCGTCGTACGGGGCGTCGCCTACCGGGTCGTCATCGAGCGGGAGGTACTGACCCAGCCGACCGGGATCCGCGAGGCCACGACGGCGCTGGCGCGGGGTGAGCACGTCCGGGTGACGCCGCGGGTGCCGACGAAGCTGGTGATCGCGGACCGGAGCCTGGCGATGGTGCCGCTGACGGCGCCGGGCGCGGAACCGACGGCGCTCGTCGTGCACGCGTCGGGGCTGCTGGAGTCACTGGCGGGCCTGTTCGAGGCGGTGTGGCGGGAGTCCCTGCCACTGCGGCTGGGGGCGACGGGCTCGGCGGAGCAGTCCCTCGACACCCCGGACGCCACCGACCTGGAGATCCTCAGCCTGCTGCTGGCGGGGATGACGGACGCGAGCGTGGCGAAGCACCTGGAACTGGGGCTGCGCACGGTGCAGCGCCGGGTGAAGGGCCTGATGGAACTGGCGGGGGTCACGACGCGGCTGCAACTGGGGTGGTACGCGTACGAACGGGGCTGGGTGGCCCGGTAGGGCCGGTTCGGTCACGCTGGGCAGATGGATCTGCCTCAGCTGCTCCTGGTGGGGCTGGTTTTGCTGCTCGGGCTGCTGGGGGTGATGGTGCCGGGCGTCCCGGGGACCTGGCTGGTGTGGGCCGGGGTGCTGTGGTGGGCGCTGCACGAGCGCTCGTCGGCGGCGTGGGTCCTGCTGGTGGCGTCGACGGGGTTGCTGCTGGTGGTGCAGGTGGTGATCTGGCTGCTGCCACCGCGCCGGCTGCGCGGGGCGGGGGTCCACCGCCGGATGGTCGTGTACGCGGGCGCGGGGGCCCTGCTGGGCTTCGTACTGGTCCCGGTGGTGGGAGCCGTCCCGGGTTTCGTGGGCGGCGTCTACCTGAGCGAGCGCCTGCGCCTTGGGTCCTCCGGGCAGGCGCGGGCGTCGGTGCGGGTGGTGATGCGGGCGGTCGGGACGAGCGTGCTGGTGGAACTGCTGGCGTGCCTGATGGTGACGGCGGCGTGGGTGGGCGTGGTGCTGGGGGCGTAGGTGGGAGGCTGCCGGTATGACGACAACGGGGTTCAATGGTTTCAGCGAGGCCGAACTGTCGTACCTGCGGTCCCAGCGCCTGGGCCGGCTGGCGACGGTGGACCCGGCCGGGCAGCCGCAGGCGAACCCGGTGGGGTTCTTCCCGCAGGAGGACGGAACGCTCCTCGTCGGCGGGACGGCGATGGGCACGACGAAGAAGTGGCGCAACCTCCAGGCGAACCCGCGGCTGTCGCTGGTCGTCGACGACCTGGTGAGCACGCGTCCGTGGCGCGTGCGCGGCATCGAGATCCGCGGCCACGCCACGTTGGAGGTCGGCACCCACGCCCTGGGCCCGCATTTCAGCCCGGAGGTCATCCGCATCCACCCGACCCGCGTCATCACCTGGGGCCTCGCCCCAGCCGACGCCTGACCCCCAGGACGCGGCGCGCCCGAAGCGCCCCGACCCCGGAGCAACCGGACCCGCCCCGAAACGCGGGCGTCCCCGCAGCCCACGGCCACGGCCGGACGCCGGCAGACGACACGGGCCGACCGGCCCAACCCCCGCGCGGCCGGGGCGAAGCCGGCGCAGCCAGAGCTGCCAGGAGACGCCGGGCGAAGCCCCGGCACAGCCGCAGCCGGGCCCGAAGCCCACGGCCGGACGCCGGCAGACGACACGGGCCGACCGGCCCAACCCCCGCGCGACCGGGGCGAAGCCGGCGCGACCGGGGCGAATCCGGCGCAGCCGGCCGGGCACGGGCGAAGCCCCGGGCCGGGCCGGGCCCGGTGGGGCCGGGGAGAAGCCGGCCGCGGGGCGGCGTCGAGGGGCCCCGCCCGACGCCCCGGTCAGAGCCGGCCGCCCCGCTTCGCGGCGTGGTTGGCCCGGCCCTCGGCCGACTTCAGACGCCAGTCACGCCGGAGCTCCGACCGGAGCCGCGCGTCGGTCTTGGCCACGATCCGCTGGTTCTCCCGCAGCAGCTTCCGGTAGCTCTCCAGCCGCCGCTGCGCCAGCGCCCCGGACTCCACCGCCGCCAGCACCGCGCACCCCGGCTCCGCGACGTGCGCGCAGTCGTGGAAACGGCAGTCGGCGGCGTGGTCCTCGATCTCCGAGAACACCTGCCCGACCCCCGCCTCCGCGTCCCACAACCCGACGCCCCGCAGCCCCGGGGTGTCGATCAGCACGCCCCCGCCGGGCAGCGCCAGCAGGTTGCGCGTCGTCGTGGTGTGGCGGCCCTTGCCGTCCGTCTCCCGGGCCGCCTGGACCTCCATCACCTCCGCGCCGAGCAGCGCGTTGGCCAGGGTCGACTTCCCGGCCCCGGAGACGCCCAGCAGCACGCTCGTGCCGCCCGAGACCACCGCGGCCAGTACGTCCGTCCCCTCCCCCGTCAGGGAGCACACCGTCAGCACCTGCACGCCCGGGGCGGTGGTTTCCACGTCCTGGACCAGGTGGGCGAGCACCACCGGGTCCGGTACGAGGTCCGCCTTGGTCAGGACGACCAGCGGCTGCGCCCCCGACTCCCAGGCGAGCGCCAGGAAGCGCTCGATCCGGCCCAGGTCGAGTTCCACCGCGAGCGAGACCGCGATGACGGCGTGGTCGACGTTCGCGGCGAGGATCTGCCCCTCGGAGCGCTGCGAGGAGGTGGACCGCACGAAGGCGGTCCGGCGCGGCAGGTACGCCTTCACGTAGCGGGGGTTGCCGGCCGGCTCGACGGCGGCCCAGTCACCCGTACAGATGACCCGCAGCGGGTCGTGCGGAGTGACGAAAGCGGTGTCGGCGCGGACGGTGCCCTGCGCGGTCACGACGTCGCACTGGCCCCGGTCGACCCGTACGACCCGGCCGGGCAGCAGGCCCTGGGCCTCGTACGGGGCGAATTCGGCCGCCCACGCGTCGTCCCAGCCGATGGCGGCGAGGGCGTGCGCGGGGGAGTTGGAAGAAGAGGAATCGGAAGCGGGAAAAGACAAGGGGAACCCTTCACAGGGTGGCCCCGGCCGCGCGCGCTCGGCGGCGCGCGCAGAGGTATGGGGTCAGCCGGAGGCCACGGAGGTGTCATTGACGGTCTTGTGGGTGCGGGCAGCGCCCTGCGTCACGACAGTCATCAATGGACTCACCTCCGGGTCATGCACGAACTGGCCGTCCCCGACCGGCCTGCCGGGCGGCGGCGGGCGGGAACGGGCCCAAGGTAACAACGCCGCCGCGGCCAACGCCAACGGTTTTCCGGCCCGTTCGCAAAGGAGCCGGAAGGCGGCCGGCGTCAGTGCTTGCGCAGGCGCGCGGAATAGTCGTCAGGGGGCAGGAAGTTCGACCAGCGCTCGGGGAACTCCGAGGGCATCCCCCCGTCCTCGTCGTCCTCGGACTCCCCCTCGGCCAGCGCACGCCAGGCCGCCGCCCGCGCGATCAGCTGGGCGGCCTCCGCCTCCCGCACCCGCTCGTTCGCCTCGCGCGCCGCCGCCGTCGCCAGCGAGGGCCAGACCCGGTCGATGGCGGCGTTGACGGCCGCTCCGACGAGCACGGCGAACGCCGAGACGCCGATCCACAGCAGCACGGCCACGGGCGCGGCCAGGGACCCGTAGATCGTCGGTCCCTCGACGGTGCTGGTCAGGTAGATCCGCAGCAGGAACGAGCCGAGCACCCACATGGCCAGGGCCACGAGCGCGCCCGGCACGTCCTCGATCCACGGGGACCGCACGGGGACGGAGACGTGGTAAAGCGTCGTCAGGAAGACGATCGAGAGCAGCGTGACGGTCGGCCAGTAGAGCACCGCGATCACTTCCGTGCTCCAGGGCACCCACCGCACCACGGCGTCGGGACCGGCGACCATCAGGGGCAGGACGATCGCGCCGATCAGGAGGGCGACCACGTACAGCAGGAACGCCAGCAGCCGGGTCTTGACGATGCCGCGCTGCCCGTCGAGGCCGTACATCACCGTGATGGTGTCGATGAAGACGTTGACGGCTCGCGATCCCGACCACAGGGCGAAGGCGAAGCCGATCGAGATGAGGTCGGGGCGGCCGCCGCGGGTCACGTCGTCAAGCATCGGTCTCGCGATCTCGTTGACGCCCCGGTCGGACAGGACGGTGCCGACCGCCCGCAGGATGTTCTCCTCGATGCTGGCCACGAACGTGCCGCCCGTCCAGCCGTCCACGTAGCCGAGGAGGCCGAGGAGGCCGACGAAGAGCGGCGGGAGCGAGAGGAGGGTGAAGAAGGCCGCTTCGGCGGCCAGACCCAGGATGCGGTACTCGACGCACGAGTTGACGGTGTCCTTGAGCAGCAGCCAGCCCATCTTGCGCTTGGACACGTTGCGGTAGAGCGCGCGGGCCCGGTGGAGCCGTCCCGGCCGCCCTGGGATCCGCTCGGGTGTTTCTTTTGCTGGCTGCACGTCCTTACGGTATCCGCATGGCAGCCACCACCCACACAGTGACCAATCAGGCTCCGCCCCTCGTGGGCTACGACGCCTACTCCGGCGACCGGGCCCTGTCGGAGGGCGTCGAGCGGCACCTGGCCGACGCGCCGCCCGCGCTGTCGGCCGAGGTACGGGACGAGCTCACCTCCCTGGGTCGTGCGACCGGCTCGGAGCAGGCGCAGCTCTGGGGCGTGCAGGCGAACGCGCACCCGCCCGAGCTGCGCACGCACGACCGTTACGGGAACCGGATCGACGAGGTCGAGTTCCACCCGGCGTGGCACCGGCTGCTGGGGCACGCGGTGACCTCCGGGCTCACCGACGCGTGGGGCCGCCCGGCCGGGCACCTGCGCCGCGCGGCGGGGTTCTTCCTGTGGTCGCAAGCCGAGTCGGGGCACGGCTGCCCGGTGTCGATGACGCACGCGGCGGTCCCGGCGCTGCGTACGGACCCGGCACTGGCCGCCGAGTGGGAGCCGCGGCTGACCTCGCACGTGTACGAGGAGGGGTTGCGGCCTCCGGGGCAGAAGGCCGGCGTGCTGTTCGGCATGGGCATGACGGAGAAGCAGGGCGGCAGCGACGTACGGGCGAACACGACGGTGGCCAAACCGCTGGACGCGTCCGGCGAGTACCTGCTGACCGGGCACAAGTGGTTCTGCTCCGCGCCGATGTCCGACGGCTTCCTGGTGCTGGCGCAGGCCCCCGGTGGGCTGAGCTGCTTCCTGGTGCCCCGCGTACTGGCGGACGGCACGCGCAACGTCTTCGCGATCCAGCGGCTCAAGGACAAGCTGGGCAACAAGTCGAACGCTTCGAGCGAGGTGGAGTTCGACGGGACGTGGGGGCAGCGGGTCGGCGAGGAGGGGCGGGGCGTGCGGACCATCATCGAGATGGTCGCGGCGACCCGGCTGGACTGTGTGATCGGTTCGGCCTCGCTGATGCGCCAGGCGCTGACGCAGGCCGTCCACCACGCGGAGCACCGCTCGGCTTTCGGGAGCCGGCTCATCGAGCAGCCGCTGATGCGCAACGTCCTGGCCGACCTGGCCCTGGAGTCGGAGGCCGCGACGGTGCTGACGCTGCGCCTGGCGGCCGCGTACGACGCCGGTACGGAGCAGGAGCGGGCGTTCCTGCGCCTGGCGGTGCCGGCGGCCAAGTACTGGGTGACCAAACGGTGCACGCCGATGGTGGCGGAGGCGCTGGAGTGCCTGGGCGGCAACGGTTACGTCGAGGAATCGGGGCTGCCGCGCCTGCTGCGCGAGTCCCCGCTCAACTCGATCTGGGAGGGGTCGGGCAACGTCCAGGCCCTGGACGTGCTGCGCGCCCTCCAGAGGGAGCCGCAGGCGCTGAATGCGTTCCTCCAGGAGGTGGGGCTGGCCCGGGGCGCCGATCACCGGCTGGATTCGGCCGTCAAGGACCTGCTTACGGACCTCGCGGACCTGGAAGGGATCGAAGCGCGTGCCCGGCGGGTGGTGGAGCGCATGGCGCTGGTGCTCCAGGGGTCGCTGCTGGTGCGGTGGGCCCCGGCGGAGGTGGCGGACGCGTTCTGCGCCTCGCGCCTCGGCGGTGACTGGGGGGCGGCCTTCGGGACGCTGCCGCACAGCCTGGGCCTGGGAGCGGTAGTGGAACGGGCCCGGATCGCCGGCTGAGAACGGGCAGCGCACCGGCCCGGATCGCCGGCTGAGGGCAGCGGGCGGTGCACGGGCCCGGATCGCTGGCCGGAAACGGTCCCCAAACCGCCCCGTGCCGGGACCCGCGCCCGTTGACCCGAGACCGGGGGCGGCGCCGCGCCGACTCGGCGCCGCCCCTGGTCCGAGAAGCCCCGAGGAAGGAGCTGTCACGCCGCTCGGCGGCGTCCCGATAGTTTCGGTCGGGCGACCGGAGGTTGGCGAGGGTTGCATACGGTTGCAACCCTTCGCCTCTGGAACCAGTCGAACCAGTAACCGGTCGAACGAGTCACGCAGTCAGCTCCTTGACTGACCACGGGGAGGTTCCGGTGGCCGACACCGCAGGCAGCACCGTCGATGTGGCGCGCATCTCCGCCATGGACGCGCGGGAGGCGGCGCGTCTGCTCAAGGGCGTACGGGCGGCGGCGCTGGCCGGTGACCGCCTTCCGGCCGCCCCGCGCCCGGAGATCGCCGAGTCCTGGCGGCGGATGCTGGCCGGCGGGGTCCACCCGGACCGCGACGCACGCTCGCGGCTGCTGTCGGCGGCCGAGACCGAGGAGCGCCGGCAGGTCTCGCCGCTGCGGGAGATCCTCCCGGTACTGCGCGAGGGCCTGTTGCCCGCGCTGGACGAGGCCCTGCACATCATGGTCGTCGCCGACGCGGACGGACGGCTGCTGTGGCGGGAGGGGCACTCCTCGATCCTGCGCCGAGCCGACCGGCTGGGCTTCGCGGTGGGCGCCGACTGGGCCGAGGCGGTGGTCGGCACCAACGGGGTCGGCACCTCCCTGGTGACCCGCAGGCCGGTCCAGGTGTTCTCGGCGGAGCACTTCGTCTCCAGCCACCACGACTGGACCTGCGCCGGGGCCCCCGTGCGCGACCCCAGGGACGGCCGGCTGCTGGGCGTGGTCGACGTCAGCGGCCCGCTGGCCACCATGCACCCGGCGACGCTGGCCTGGGTGACCTCGGTGGCCCGGCTCGCCGAGCGGGAGCTGCGGATCCGGCACCTGGAGTCCCTGGAGCGGCTGCGGACCGTCGCGGCGCCGCTGCTGGCGCGGCTGCCGGGGCGGGCGCTGGCCGTGGACCCGCAGGGCTGGACGGCGGCGGCGACGGGGCTGGCCCCGGCGGACCGGGTTCCGCTGCCGAAGGGGTTCGGGCCGGGGCGGGTGTGGGTGCCGCAGCTGGGCCACTGCGCGGTGGAACCGCTGCCGGGCGGCTGGCTGCTGCGGATCGAGGATGCGCGTACCGGCAGCGGGGCCGCGAGCCGGGTGGTCCTGGACCTGAGCCGGGCCGGGTCGTGGTCGGCGACCGTGTACGGGGCCGCGGGCAGCTGGTCGCTGGAGCTGAGTCCGCGCCACGCCGAGCTGCTGTTCCTGCTGGCGGAGAGCCCGCGCGGGCGCTCGGCGGCGGAGCTGGCGGCCGAGCTGTTCGGGGACCCGAGCCGGACGGTGACGGTGCGCGCCGAGATGTCCCGGGTGCGCCGCAACCTCGCCGGGGTGCTGACGCACCGGCCGTACCGCTTCGCGCGGGACGTGGAGGTGGAGCTGATCCGCCCGGCGGTCCCGGCGGAGCTGCTCCCCCATTCCACGGCGCCCGCGGTGGTGCGGGCCCGGCTGGGCCGGGCGGGTGGCTGGGGGCCCCGGCAGGTCATGTGATTCCCTGACCTGATGAGCACCATCACGCTGACCACCTGGTCCCTGGAAATGACCTCGCCGCAAGACCTCGTACCGGCGGCCGTCCCCGGGCCGGAGACAACGGTCGCCCGGGCGGAGGTCCCCTCGCCCGAGTTCAGCCGGTTCCTCTACGCCTCGGTGGGCGGGGACATCCACTGGACCGACCGGCTTTCGCTGACCCGCGCCGAGTGGGTGGAGCACCTGGGGCGGCCGGGAGTGGAGACGTGGGTGGCGTACGACCGCGGTACGCCGGCGGGCTACGTCGAGCTCGACCCGCAGCCGGACGGCGTGGTGGAGATCGTCTACTTCGGTCTCCTGCCGGACTTCCGCGGCCGCGGCATCGGGGGCCACCTGCTGTCGGTCGGCACGGCCCGCGCGTGGGACCTCGCACGGCGGTGGCCGGATCTGGCGCCCACGCGCCGGGTGTGGCTGCACACCTGCAGCCAGGACGGCCCGACGGCGATGGACAACTACCTGCGCCGGGGCTTCAAGCTCTTCAAGACGGAGACGGAGGAGAAGCAGCCGACCCCGACCCCGGGCCCCTGGCCGGGGGCGTAGCCCCTGACCGGTGGGTACGCGCGCGCGTCGGCGTGGCGCCGCGGCGGCTGTCCCCGCACGGGCGCATGCTGGACCTCCGTCGAACGTAGGCGAGGGTCATGAGTGCCGCACGTCCACCAGAGCCGGCCGACGAGGACGGCGAGCCCTCCGGGGGTGCGCAGCGGCGTCCCTCCGACCCCGGCCGTCGAGCCGGGTTGCTCGCCCGCCTGTACAGCTGGCAGGGCCTGCTGGGCACCCTGATCACCGCCGTGGCCGCGGTCGTCGTGGCGCTCATCGCCCGGACACCAGGGGAGCCGCACCCCGCGCCCACCCCTTCTCCGGCCACCGCCTCACCGACCCCCCCTCCTCCGGTGACAGGGCCCGTGGTGGGCATCCAGCTGACCCGGGAGCACGACGATCCCGCCGCGCCCGCGCCGGCCGTCCTCGTCGACTTCGAGGGAACGGTCACAGGGCTCGACGCCGGTTCGACGGTCTTCGCGTTGGTCCGACGGCCCGATGAGCGTTCGAGCTGGCCGGCCGCCCTCGCCGAGGTCGACCGGCGCAACGGCAGGTGGAAGGCCGTGGTCCACGTGCCGCGCCCTCAGCCCCCGCTGGTCATGACGGCCGGGGTGATCTCCAGCGATTTCGGAGCCGCGCAGCCGCCGGGCGCCGTCCTGCCCCCCTACGTGCCCGCCCCGTCCCCCGGGGGCCCGGAGCTCGAGAGACTCCAGGAGGACGGGCCCGCGGCGGCCGGTGTCGAGACTTCGGCGCCCTTCCGGTCCGTCGCGCCCGAAACGCCCCGGCCGGCGGTTTCGCCGTCGCGGTGACCGGAAACGGGCGCCGAGGTTCCGGAGCCGGCCAACGTGACCCACGTCACGTCATTCCACGATTCGAGACCACATCGTCCGAATCGTGGACAGTAGTGGACTCCTCCAATCGGCCCATGCCACGCTTCCGCCATGAATGGAGCTGGAATTGCCTTGGTGAGTCGGCGGCACGTCGACCTCGGCCGCATGTCCAGCGCCATCTGTCCGGCGCGCTGACGGAACCAGCAACCGCCGCACATCGCCGCCGTCCCCGCTGCCGCGGACGCGTCGACCCCGGGGCCGTACGGCCTCCACAAGCCCCCTGACGGCTGAAATCCGCCCTGCTCGCCGGCACAACCGGCCATGGCGCGGCCATCAGCCACACCTGCTCCGCGTGCGGGGGTCACGCCGCCGCTCCCCCTGCCCTCGCCTTGAGCCGCCGAAGAAGGACGTACCGCCATGGCCGCCACCCCCGAAACGCCCGCAGCCGCGCGCCGCAAGACCGGCCGTCACCGCGGTGAGGGCCAGTGGGCCGTCGGACACCACACTCCCCTCAACGGCAACGAGCAGTTCAAAAAGGACGACGACGGTCTCAATGTGCGGACACGCATCGAGACGATCTACTCCAAGACCGGCTTCGACTCGATCGACCCCAACGACCTGCGCGGCCGCATGCGCTGGTGGGGCCTCTACACCCAGCGCAAGCCCGGGATCGACGGCGGCAAGACCGCGATCCTGGAGCCGGAGGAGCTGGACGACAAGTACTTCATGCTGCGCGTCCGCATCGACGGCGGCCGGCTGACCACCGAGCAGCTGCGCGTCATCGGCGAGATCTCCGAGGAGTTCGCCCGCGGCACCGCCGACCTCACGGACCGGCAGAACGTGCAGTACCACTGGATCCGGATCGAGGACGTCCCGGAGATCTGGCGCCGGCTGGAGGCCGTCGGCCTCTCCACCACCGAGGCCTGCGGTGACACGCCCCGCGTCATCCTCGGCTCGCCCGTCGCCGGCATCGCCCAGGACGAGATCATCGACGGCACGCCCGCCATCGAAGAGATCTACCGCCGCATCGTCGGCAACCCGGCCTTCTCCAACCTGCCCCGCAAGTTCAAGTCCGCCGTCTCCGGCTCGCCGCTGCTCGACGTGGCGCACGAGATCAACGACATCGCCTTCGTGGGCGTGAACCACCCCGAGCACGGCCCCGGTTTCGACGTCTGGGTCGGCGGCGGCCTCTCGACCAACCCCAAGCTGGGCGTGCGCCTGGGCACCTGGGTCTCGCTGGACGAGGTCCCGGACGTCTACGAGGGTGTCATCTCGATCTTCCGCGACTACGGCTACCGCCGGCTGCGCACCCGCGCCCGCTTGAAGTTCCTCGTCGCCGACTGGGGTGCGGCCAAGTTCCGCCAGGTGCTGGAGGACGAGTACCTGAAGCGCGAGCTCACCGACGGCCCGGCGCCCGAGCAGCCCACCGGCCAGTGGCGTGACCACGTCGGCGTGCACCGCCAGCAGGACGGTCGGTTCTACGTGGGCTTCGCGCCCCGCGTCGGCCGGGTCGACGGCGCCACCCTGACCAAGATCGCGGACGTGGCCGAGCAGCACGGCTCCGGCCGCCTGCGCACCACCGCAGAGCAGAAGATGATCGTGCTGGACATCGAGGAGGACCGGGTCGAGTCCGTGGTCGAGGCCCTGGAGGCGCTGGACCTGCGGGTCAAGCCGTCCCCGTTCCGCCGCGGCACGATGGCCTGCACCGGCATCGAGTTCTGCAAGCTGGCCATCGTGGAGACGAAGGCCCGCGGCGCCTCGCTGATCGACGAACTGGAGCGCCGCCTGCCGGACTTCGCCGAGCCGATCACCATCAACATCAACGGCTGCCCGAACGCGTGCGCCCGTATCCAGGTGGCGGACATCGGTCTCAAGGGGCAACTGGTCCTGGACGAGGACGGCAACCAGGTCGAGGGCTACCAGGTGCACCTCGGCGGCGCGCTCGGCCTGGAAGCCGGTTTCGGCCGCAAGGTCCGCGGCCTCAAGGTCACCTCGGCGGGCCTGCCGGACTACGTGGAGCGGGTCGTCACGCGCTTCCAGGAGGAACGCGAGGACGGCGAGCGCTTCGCCGCCTGGGTCGGCCGCGCGAGCGACGAGAGCCTGTCGTGAGCGAGCGCGCCGCACCGTTCTACTGCCCGTACTGCGGCGACGAGGACCTGTTTCCCCACGAGACGGGTCACGGCGCCTGGGAATGCAGGGCCTGCAACCGAGCCTTCCAGCTGAGGTACCTCGGGCTGCTGGCCCGGGGCGTTCAGTCCAACCAGCCTGGAGGGGAAGCGACATGACGACAGCTCGGGAGACGGCGGCACAGGGCACCAGGGACCTCAAGGCGCTGGCCGAGCAGGCGGGTCGCGACCTGGAGGACGCCTCCGCTCTGGAGATCCTCACCTGGGCCGCCGAGACCTTCGGGAAGAAGTTCGCCGTCACCTCCTCGATGGAGGACGCGGTCGTCGCCCACCTGGCGTCCCGCGCCTTCCCGGGCGTGGACGTGGTCTTCCTCGACACCGGCTACCACTTCGAGGAGACCATCGGCACCCGCGACGCGGTCCAGGCCGTGATGGACGTCAACGTCATCACCCTCACCCCGCGCCAGAGCGTCGCCGAGCAGGACGCCCGGTACGGCCCGAAGCTGCACGACCGGGACCCGGACCTGTGCTGCGCGCTGCGCAAGGTCAAGCCGCTGGAAGAGGGCCTGACCGCCTACGAGGCGTGGGCGACGGGCCTGCGCCGCGACGAGTCCCCGACCCGGGCGAACACCCCGGTGGTCGGCTGGGACGAAAAGCGGCAGAAGGTCAAGGTCTCCCCGATCGCCCGCTGGACGCAGGACGACGTGGACGCCTACGTCGCGGAGCACGGCGTGCTGACCAACCCGCTGCTGATGGACGGCTACGCCTCCGTCGGCTGCGCCCCCTGCACCCGCCGCGTGGCGGAGGGCGAGGACGCGCGGGCCGGCCGCTGGGCCGGGCGGGCGAAGACCGAGTGCGGACTGCACGGCTGATGACCGACACCGAAGAACCGACGGAGACGAGAACGATGAGCGTGAGCGACCAGGGCGCCACCGTGTGGCTGACCGGGCTGCCGAGCGCGGGCAAGACCACCATCGCGTACGCGCTGGCCGAGCGGCTGCGGGCCGAGGGCCACCGCGTGGAGGTCCTCGACGGCGACGAGATACGCGAGTTCCTCTCCGCCGGACTGGGTTTCAGCCGGGAGGACCGGCACACCAACGTGCAGCGGATCGGTTTCGTCGCCGAACTGCTCGCGAGCAACGGCGTCAAGGCGCTGGTGCCGGTGATCGCGCCGTTCGCCGACAGCCGGGAGGCCGTCGCCAAGCGGCACGCCGCCGAGGGCACCGCCTACCTGGAGGTCCACGTGGCCACCCCGGTCGAGGTCTGCTCCGAACGCGATGTGAAGGGCCTGTACGCCAAGCAGGCCGCGGGCGAGATCTCCGGTCTGACCGGGGTCGACGACCCGTACGAGGCTCCGGACTCCCCGGACCTGCGGATCGAGTCGCACACGCAGTCCGTCCAGGAGTCGGCTTCGGCCCTGTACGCGCTGCTCACCGAGAGGGGTCTGGCATGACGACCGTCGCCCACCTGCACGAAGGGACCGACGCTCCCTACGCGCTGTCGCACCTCGACGCCCTCGAATCGGAGGCCGTGCACATCTTCCGCGAGGTGGCGGGCGAGTTCGAAAAGCCGGTGATCCTCTTCTCCGGCGGCAAGGACTCCATCGTCATGCTGCACCTGGCGCTCAAGGCGTTCGCGCCCGCGCCGGTGCCGTTCACGCTGCTGCACGTCGACACGGGTCACAACTTCCCCGAGGTGCTGGAGTACCGCGACCGCACGGTCGAGAAGCACGGCCTGCGGCTGCACGTGGCCTCCGTCCAGGAGTACATCGACGCCGGCAAGCTGCGCGAGCGCCCGGACGGCACCCGCAACCCCCTCCAGACCGTTCCGCTGACCGAGGCGATCCAGAAGCTCAGGTTCGACGCCGTCTTCGGCGGCGGCCGCCGCGACGAGGAGAAGGCCCGCGCCAAGGAGCGCGTCTTCTCCCTGCGCGACGAGTTCTCCCAGTGGGACCCTCGCCGCCAGCGCCCCGAGCTGTGGCAGCTCTACAACGGCCGCCACGCTCCCGGTGAGCACGTGCGCGTGTTCCCGCTGTCGAACTGGACCGAGCTGGACGTGTGGCAGTACATCGCCCGCGAGGGCATCGAGCTGCCGCAGATCTACTTCGCCCACGAGCGCGAGGTGTTCAAGCGCAACGGGATGTGGCTGACGGCCGGCGAATGGGGCGGCCCCAAGGAGGACGAGACGCCCGAGAAGCGTCTCATCCGCTACCGCACCGTCGGTGACATGTCCTGCACCGGTGCCGTCGACTCCGACGCCACCACGCTGGACGCCGTGATCACCGAGATCGCCGCCTCCCGCCTCACCGAACGGGGCGCGACCCGCGCCGACGACAAGATGTCCGAGGCCGCGATGGAAGACCGCAAGCGCGAAGGGTACTTCTAGACATGACCTCCACCACCGATCAGGTCGCCGGGCTCGACGACCTGGCAGCGACCACGCTGCTGCGCTTCGCGACCGCCGGTTCCGTCGACGACGGCAAGTCCACGCTGGTCGGACGGCTCCTGCACGACTCCAAGTCGGTCCTGACCGACCAGTTGGAGGCCGTCGAGGCCGTCTCCGCCCAGCGCGGGCAGGACACCCCCGACCTCGCGCTGCTCACCGACGGCCTGCGGGCCGAGCGGGAGCAGGGCATCACCATCGACGTGGCGTACCGCTACTTCGCCACCGCCCGGCGCCGGTTCATCCTGGCCGACACCCCGGGGCACGTGCAGTACACCCGCAACATGGTCACCGGCGCCTCCACCGCCGACCTGGCCGTGGTCCTCGTCGACGCCCGCAACGGCGTCATCGAGCAGACCCGCCGCCACGCGGCCGTCGCGGCGCTGCTGCGCGTCCCGCACGTGGTCCTCGCCGTCAACAAGATGGACCTCGTCGGCTACGAGGAGGCGGCCTTCGCGAAGATCGCCGAGGAGTTCACCGCGTACGCCTCGGACCTCGGCGTGCCGGAGATCACCGCGATCCCGATCTCGGCCCTGGCCGGTGACAACGTCGTGGAGCCCTCGGCGCACATGGACTGGTACGGCGGCCCGACGGTGCTGGAGCACCTGGAGACCGTGCCGGTCAGCCACGACCTGACCGCCTGCCCGGCGCGCTTCCCGGTCCAGTACGTGATCCGGCCGCAGACCGCCGAGCACCCCGACTACCGCGGCTACGCGGGCCAGATCGCCTCCGGCGTGCTGCGCGTCGGCGAGGCCGTGACCGTCCTGCCGTCGGGCCGCACCTCGGTCATCGAGGGCATCGACGCGCTCGGCGAGTCCGTCGACATCGCCTGGGCGCCGCAGTCGGTGACGGTGCGGCTGAGGGACGACATCGACATCTCGCGCGGTGACCTGATCGCCCCGTCGGCGAGCGCCCCGGCCACCACGCAGGACGTCGAGGCGACGGTGTGCCACGTCGCGGACCAGCCGCTGGCCGTCGGCGCCCGGGTGCTGCTCAAGCACACCACGCGCACCGTCAAGGCGATCGTCAAGGCGATCCCCTCGCGGCTGACCCTGGACGACCTGTCCCAGCACCCGGAGCCCGGGCAGCTGGTCGCCAACGACATCGGCCGCGTCGTCGTGCGTACCGCGGAGCCGCTCGCGCTCGACTCGTACGCCGACTCGCGCCGCACCGGATCCTTCCTGCTGATCGACCCGGCCGACGGCACCACCTTGGCGGCCGGCATGGCGGGTGAGGCCTTCGCCGCCCATGCCGACGGTGCCGGGGCCGTCGCGGCGGATGACGAAGGGTGGGACTTCTAAACCATGGCCGCCGACATCTACTCCACCTTCGCCAAGGAAGGCGGCCGCGTAGGCAGCGGCCACCTCGGCAGCGGCCAGGGAGGGGTGGGGCGATGTGCGCGATGACGTACGCGCACCGCATGCGCGCCCACACCCCCCACCAGCCGTACCCGCCCGCGCTCCGCAGACGAAGACCCGCGCCGTGACCCCACGGCGCTCCGAGAGGAAGCCCTCCCGTGCCTGCCACCGGTACCACCGCCCGTAAGACCCTGCGCCGCAGTGTCGTCGCCGCTGCCGCCCTCCCGCTCCTGATCGGTGGGCTCGCCTCCTGCGGCTACGGCTCCCAGGCGAAGAAGGACGACGCCAAGCCGGCCGCCGTCCCCGCCGCCGACGCCAAGAAGCTCTC
>NZ_BMVP01000023.1 GCF_014650775.1 Streptomyces cirratus
GTCGGAATAAGACCGGCTGACCACAACGTCCTCGCTGTGTTCGGTTGCCTGCCCCTGACAGAATCAGAGCCAGGACTTTTTCAAAGGAACCTCATCCACCGAAGTGGACGGGGTATCAACTTCTGGCGTTGATTTTTGGCACGCTGTTGAGTTCTCAAGGAACGGACGCTTCCTTCGTACTCACCCTCTCGGGCTTTCCTCCGGGCGCTTCCTTTGTTCTTCGTTTTGTTCTTGCGTTTCCGACTCTATCAGAGTCAGTCCCGCTTGTTTTCCGCCCTCCGGTTCCGCGCTTTCGCGTTTCCCTTTCCGGCGATTCCGACTCTATCAGAACTTTTCCACCGGTTTTCCCGGCTTCGAAGCTTCGATGATGAGACGGCGGTGCCCACTTGGAATTCAATTCCTGGGGCGAGAGAGATTTTAAACGATCACGTCCGAACCTGTCCGGCTCGGGCAACCGTTTGAATCTACCTCCCCGCAGACACCGTGTCAACAGTGTTTGCGGGACAGGCGAGGAGACTAGCAGCTCCGGTGGGCCCCGCGCACATCAGGCCGCGGTGGGGAGCGTCGACGTGCGGTCCGCTGCCTCGACGTCGCCCACCTCGCCCGCCCGGGAGGCGCGGCCGCCCAGGACGTAGACGTACGTAAGGAAGGCCGCCTCGGCGGCGACGCCGATGGTGATGCGGGCCCAGGTGGGGAGGCCGGACGGGGTCACGAAACCCTCGATCAGGCCCGAGACGAAGAGGACGACGGCCAGGCCGATGGCCATGCCCAGGGCGGCGCGGCCCTGCTCGGCGAGGGCCGTGCGGCGGGTGCGGGGGCCCGGGTCGATGACCGTCCAGCCGAGGCGCAGACCCGTACCGGCGGCGACGAAGACCGCCGTCAGTTCGAGCAGGCCGTGCGGGAGGATCAGGCCGAGGAAGACGTCGAGACGGCCTGCGGAGGCCATCAGGCCGATGCCGACCCCGAGGTTGGCCATGTTCAGGAACAGGATCCACAGCACGGGGAGCCCGAGGAAGGCTCCGAGGACCAGGCAGACCGCCGCCGCTTGGGCGTTGTTCGTCCAGACCTGGGCCGCGAAGGAGGCCGCGGGGTGGCTGGAGTAGTACGTCTCGTACTCGCCGCCGGGCCGGGTCAGCTTCTTGAGCTCCGCCGGCGCCGCGACCGCGGCCTGCACCTCGGGGTGGGTGGCGATCCACCAGCCGATGAGGACGCCGACCGCGACGGACAGCAGCGCCGTCGGTATCCACCAGCGGCGGCTGCGGTAGACGGCGGCCGGGAAGCCGGCGGTGAAGAAGCGGGCCGCGTCGCGCCAGCCGGCCCGGCGGGCGCCGGTCACCGAGGCGCGGGCGCGGGCGACGAGCTGGGTGAGACGGCCGATGAGCATCGGGTCGGGGGCGCTGGACCGGATCAGGGAAAGGTGGGTGGAGGCGCTCTGGTAGAGCTCGACGAGCTCGTCCGCCTCCGCTCCCGTGAGCCGACGGCCGCGGCCGAGGAGCTGTTCCAGCCGGGCCCACTGCGCCTGGTGGGCCGCCACGAAGACGTCGACATCCATCGCTTTACCGCTCCCCTGCCCCTGGCCGCCCACTGCCGGCTACTGCTGCCGTGGTCAGCTTGGCAGACTGATCGGCACAGGGGCGGGTCAGGTCTGGTCAGGCCGGTCAGGTGACGGGAAGGGTGCGCATCAGTGAGCGATCTGGTGACGGGGGACGCGGTCGTCCTGGGGTTGCGGCCGGCGAGACTGCCGAGCCGGGCGCTGGCGGTCATGCTGGACGCGTTCGTCTACGTCGTCGGGTACGTGATCGTGTCGCTCGGGGTGGTGTTCGCTACGGCTTCGCTGGACGAGGCGGCGCAGGCGGCCGTGCAGGTGGGGATGTTCCTGCTGGTGCTGGTCGGTGTGCCGATCGCGGTGGAGACGCTGAGCCACGGCCGGTCGCTGGGGAAGCTGGCCTGCGGGTTGCGGGTGGTGCGGGAGGACGGCGGGCCGATCCGGTTCCGGCATGCGCTCGTGCGGGGGGCCATGGGGGTGGTGGAGCTGCAGATGACCTTCGGGGCGGTGGCCTGCATCGCCTCGCTGGTGTCGGAGCGGGGGCGGCGGCTCGGTGACGTGTTCGCGGGGACGCTGGTGATACGGGAGCGCGTGCCGGGGGCGCGGGTGATGCCGGTGCCCGCGCCGCCTCCGTGGCTGGCCGGGCGGTTCTCGGGGCTGGACCTGTCGGCGGTGCCCGACGGGTTGTGGCTGGCGGTACGGCAGTACTTGACCCGGATGAACCAGCTGGACCCGGCGACGGGCGCCGCGATGGCGGCGAAGCTGGCGGACGAGGTGGTGGCGCGGACGGGGACTCCCCCGCCGGCGGGAGTGCCGGCCGCCGCGTTCCTCATGGCGGTGGTGCACGAGCGGCAGTCGCGGGACGCTGCCCGGGCGTTCGGGGCCGGAGCGCCGTACGCTCCCCCGGCTCCGGCGTACGGTCACCCCGTGGCCGCCCCGGCCGTGCAGGGACCGGCGCCCTACGCGGCCCCGGCTCCGTACGTCCCGCCGGCGGCGCCCCCCGCGTCCACCGGCGGCGGGACCGGGTTCGCGCCGCCCGCCTGAGCCGGTCAGCCCCAGGAGTCCGCGGAGCCTTCGGGGTCCTCGGGGTCCGCGAAGGTGGAGGGCGGCGTCTCCAGGTGCTCCAGCTCGATGCCGGGCGCGGAGAGGACCACGTCACCGGCGATGTGCACGGTGTGGACCTCGCCGGTGTCGAGGGCGCTGACCCGGTACTCGTCCACCTGGAGCGGCCCGCTGTCGGTGGCGTGTTCCGTGCGGCCGGTCAGGGCCCAGGCCTGGTCGACGGTGCGGGGTGCCAGGACCGGGTCGGTGAGGGCGACGAGCCGGACGCGGGTGGCGGGGGCGCCCGGGGTCAGGCGCAGCAGGCGGGCCGTCGCGATGAGGAAGGCCGGGGAGGTGCCGGTGAAGCCGGGGGCGTGGACGTTGCCCTCGGTGGCCTCGGTGCCGGTGGGGTCGGTGCGGACCCAGGTGACGCCGTCGATGGCGGCGCCCCGGACCTGCCAGCTCGCGGCGTTGACCTCCAGGCGGATGGGGCGGCCGAGTGCGTCGACGGCCAGGTCCACGGAGCCCCGGTGGTCGCCGTTCGGGGCGGTCAGCTGGGAGACGTAGCGCCAGCCGCTCGGGCCGGGGGCGCAGTGGAAGTGCTCCTCGCCGAGCGGGGTGTGGTCGTGCGGGTCGTGGAGCGAGTAGCGGCCGCGGGGCATGGGCGCACGTTTCGTTTCTGGGAGGAGTCGTCTCGGGTACGGGGCAGGCCCCCGGCGGTGTGCCGGGGGCCTGCCAAGGGTGTCGCGCGTGATCCGTCGGGGATCAGTAGCGGTAGTGGTCGGGCTTGTACGGGCCTTCGACCTTGACGCCGATGTAGGCGGCCTGCTCCGGGCGCAGGGTGGTGAGCTTGACGCCCAGCGCGTCGAGGTGGAGGCGGGCGACCTTCTCGTCGAGGTGCTTGGGCAGCACGTAGACGTCGGTCGGGTACTCCTCGGGCTTGGTGAACAGCTCGATCTGCGCGAGCGTCTGGTCCGCGAAGGAGTTCGACATCACGAAGGACGGGTGACCGGTCGCGTTGCCCAGGTTCAGCAGACGCCCCTCGGACAGCACGATCAGAACCTTGCCGTCGGGGAACTTCCACGTGTGGACCTGCGGCTTGACCTCGTCCTTGACGATGCCCTCGATCTTCGCCAGACCGGCCATGTCGATCTCGTTGTCGAAGTGACCGATGTTGCCCACGATCGCCTGGTGCTTCATCTTGGCCATGTCCGAGGCCATGATGATGTCCTTGTTGCCGGTCGTGGTGATGAAGATGTCCGCGATCTCCACCACGTCGTCCAGCGTCGCGACCTGGTAGCCGTCCATCGCCGCCTGGAGCGCACAGATCGGGTCGATCTCCGTCACGATGACCCGCGCGCCCTGACCGCGCAGCGACTCCGCACACCCCTTGCCGACATCGCCGTAACCGCACACCACGGCGACCTTGCCACCGATCAGCACGTCCGTCGCACGGTTGATGCCGTCGATCAGCGAGTGCCGGCAGCCGTACTTGTTGTCGAACTTCGACTTCGTCACCGCGTCGTTCACGTTGATCGCCGGGAACAGCAGCGTGCCCTCGGCCATCATCTCGTACAGACGGTGGACACCGGTCGTGGTCTCCTCCGTCACCCCCCGGATCTCGGACGCGAGCTGCGTCCACTTCTGCGGGGCCTCGCCCAGGGTCCGGTTGAGGAGGGTGAGGATGTGGGCGTACTCCTCGGAGTCCGCCGTCGCCGGGTCGGGGGCCGCGCCGGCCTTCTCGAACTCGACGCCCTTGTGGACCAGGAGGGTGGCGTCACCACCGTCGTCGAGGATCATGTTCGGACCGCCGGTGGGGGTGTTCGGCCAGGTCAGCGCCTGCTCCGTGCACCACCAGTACTCCTCCAGCGTCTCGCCCTTCCAGGCGAAGACGGGAACGCCCTGCGGGTTCTCCGGGGTGCCGTTCGGGCCGACGGCGATGGCGGCGGCCGCGTGGTCCTGGGTGGAGAAGATGTTGCAGGAGGCCCAGCGGACGTCGGCGCCGAGGGCGACGAGGGTCTCGATGAGGACGGCGGTCTGCACGGTCATGTGCAGGGAGCCGGTGATGCGTGCGCCGGCCAGCGGCCGGCTCGCCGCGTACTCCTTGCGGATCGACATCAGGCCCGGCATCTCGTGCTCGGCCAGGGTGATCTCCTTGCGGCCGAACGCGGCAAGGGAGAGGTCTGCGACCTTGAAGTCCATGGGTGCTGCTCCTCATGGTTCGAGAGGGTGGGTACGGCTGGGCCGTGCTCTGGCGCGCCAGAGCACTGAGCACAGTCCGTCGGGGGCCCTCTCTCCCCTCGGCCGGTCACGAGGACCGCCCGACCGCCATCAGCAGCGACGCCTGACACTGATGACGAATCTACCCGATCAGTGCGGTCGACCCCAGTGGGACGGTGAACAAGACGGGGAACGAGGCGGCGAACGAGGCGGGGAAGCGGGCGTGGGCAGCGCGAGGACCGGGGTCAGAGGCTCTTGCCGGAGCCGGCGCCGTTCGGCGCGGTTGCGGCGTGGTAGATGTCCGGCTCCAGGTAGATCACCCGGGCGATCGGCACGGCCTCGCGGATACGGGCCTCGGCGGCGTTGATGGCGTTGGCCACCTCGGCGGCCGTGTCGTCGTGCTGGACGGCGATCTTGGCGGCCACCAGCAGCTCCTCCGGCCCGAGGTGCAGGGTGCGCATGTGGATCACGCGGGTGACGACGTCGCCGTCGACGAGAGCGGCCTTGATCTTCTCGACGTCCTCCGCGCCCGCGGCCTCACCGAGCAGCAGGGACTTGGTCTCGGCGGCGAGTACGAGCGCGATGACGATCAGGAGGACGCCGATGCACAGGGTGCCGATGCCGTCCCAGATGCCGTTCCCGGTGGCGAGGGCGAGGCCGACGCCCGCCAGGGCGAGGACGAGGCCGACGAGGGCGCCGGCGTCTTCGAGCAGGACGACCGGGAGTTCGGGGGCCTTGGCCCGCTTGATGAACTGGCCCCACGTCTGCTTGCCGCGCAGCTCGTTCGACTCCTTGATCGCCGTCTTGAACGAGAAGCCCTCCGCGATGATCGAGAAGACGAGCACGCCGATCGGCCAGTACCAGGCGTCGATCGGGTGTGGCTCCTTGATCTTCTCGTAGCCCTCGTAGATGGCGAACATGCCACCGACGGTGAACAGGACGATGGAGACGAGGAAGGCGTAGATGTAGCGTTCCCGCCCGTACCCGAAGGGGTGTTGGGGCGTGGCTTCGCGCTGGGCCTTCTTGCCGCCGAGGAGCAGCAGCCCCTGGTTGCCGGAGTCCGCCAGCGAGTGGACGCTTTCCGCGAGCATCGACGACGAGCCGCTGAAGACGAAGGCCACGAACTTGGCTGCAGCGATGGCGAGGTTGGCGGCGAGTGCCGCCACGATCGCCCTGGTACCGCCCGACGCGCTCATGGGTTTTTGCAGTCCCTTCCTCGGTTCGGCGACCCCGACGGGGGCGCCGCGCTACGGCGGCACATTGTTGCAGCCGTAGCCCCGGGCGCCACGTCAGAGGGAGACCGTGGCGCGGAAGATGGTGCCCGTTCCGGACAGTTCGACCCTTTCACCCGCCGGGACGAAGACCGACTCCCCTGGGGACAGCGTCACTTCGCCGGCCTTCGGGCGGCCCGCGGTGCAGAGCAGGATCTGCGGGGCGCCGTCCGGGAGCGGGTGCGGGGCGGCGCCGGGGGCCAGGGCGAAGCGGGAGAGCCGGAATTCGTCGATGGGGGTCTCGTAGACCTCTTCGCCGTTGCCCTCGGGGCGCTGCACGGCCGGGTCGCCCGGCTCGAACCGTACGACCTTGAGCAGCTCGGGCACGTCCACGTGCTTGGGGGTGAGCCCGGCGCGCAGCACGTTGTCGGAGTTGGCCAGCAGCTCCACACCGAGGCCGTCGAGGTAGGCGTGCGGGACGCCGGCGCCGAGGAACATGGCCTCGCCGGGCTGGAGTCGGACGTGGTTGAGGAGCATGGCCGCGATCACGCCCGGGTCGCCCGGGAAGTGGTGGACGAGCGAGGCGTACGGGGCGTACGCGCCGCCGAGGCGTTCGATCGCGGCGCCGGCCTCGGCGACCGTACGGGCCATCTCGGCGCGGTCCGCGCTCAGTACGGCGGTGAGCACCTCGCGCAGGGCCGCCTCCTCCGGATGGGCCGAGAGGAGGTCGACGTACGGCTTGAGGGAGTCCACGCCGAGGCCGTCGAGCAGCTTCGCGGCCTCCTGCGGCTGGCGGAAGCCGCACAGGCCGTCGAAGGGGGTCAGCGCGCAGATCATCTCGGGCTTGTGGTTGGGGTCCTTGTAGTTGCGGTGGCCCGCGTCGACGGGGATGCCCCGGCGTTCCTCGTCCTCGAAGCCCTCCTCGGCCTGGGCGAGGTCCGGGTGGACCTGGAGGGAGAGCGGCGCCCCAGCGGCGAGGATCTTGAGCAGGAAGGGCAGACGGGGGCCGAACTTGGCGACGGCGGCCGCGCCGAGCTCGCCCTCGGGGTCGGCGGCGATGACCTCCGCGAGGGTGGTCTCGCCGACGCCGCGGTCGAGGCGGGAGGGGGCGCCGGGGTGGGCGCCCATCCACATCTCGGCCTGGGGCTCACCGGTGGGTTCCACCCCGAGGAGGGCGGGGATCGCGGTGGTGGAACCCCAGGCGTAGGGGCGGATCGGGTTCGTGAGGCGGTCCATCGTCGTCTTCCTGGATGTGGATCTGGTGGTTCTGTGCAGCGCCGGTGCGGTCTCAGCCGTGCGTCCTGGAAGCCAGCGCGAGGTAGGCGGTGGCGAAGTCCGTGACGGCGAGGAGTTCGGCGAGCTGTTCGAGTTCGCCGCCTTCCTCCGGTTCGAGTTCGCTGATGGCCGTGTCGTGGCTGAGCGCGAGCTCCCGGGCGGCGGGTGCCGCGGTGAGGCCGCCGGTGGGCCGGTCGCGCAGCAGGACGACGCGGGCGTGCAGGGCCTGGGGTTCTTCGACGCGGTCGCGGAAGAAGTCGTCGGGGTCGGCGCCGGCGGCGAAGGCCCCGGCGAGCAGGACTCCGTGGGCGGGCAGCGCCTCGGGGAGTTCGGCGGACAGGGCGGGGCGGCCCGCGAGTTCGGCGAGGGTGGCGGCGAAACGGCGTCCGGCCGGGCCGGCTCCGGCGCCCTCGCTCCAGATGAGGGGGAGCGAGTCGGCGAGTTCGGTGGCGAGGGTCTTGGCCGGGTTGGAGTACGTGGCGATCGCGGGGCCGCAGCGTTCGGCGGTGCGGTCGAGCCGGTCGGCGACGAGCTGGAGGGAACCGGGGGACGCCTCGACCAGGCCGACCTTGTCGAGCAGCACCAGCAACGGGGTGAGCAGGGCCCACAGTGCTCCGGGGCCGGCGGCGGCCGACTCGTCGTACTCCTGGTACGGGGCCTTGGCCATCGGTACGAGGACTCCGTGGGCGCCGTCCACGGCCTCGCTCAGCGGGGAACGCTCGGGTGCGACGGCCACGACGGTGCAGCCGCGCCGGTAGGCCTGCTCGGCGAGAACGGCGAGGCCGGGCTCGGTGCCGTCGGTGGTGGCGATGAGGAGCAGATCGACGGGGCCGGCCCAGCCGGGCAGCGTCCAGCGCAGCGCCCCGGCGGCGTGTGCGACGCCGGTGGGGTGCAGGCGGGCGACGGGGGCGGAGGCTCCGGCGAGGGCGCCGAGCAGGTCGGCGACGCCGGTGGCCGCGGTGCCGGGGCCGGCGATCAGTACGGCGCGGGGGCGGCCTTCGGGGCGCAGGTCGCCGAGGCCCGCCTCGGTGGCGTGCCGGGCGGCGGTGCGGACGCGGGCGCCGGCTTCGGCGGCGCCGCGCAGGAGGCCGCGGCGGTCGGCGCGGGCGAGTTCCTCCGGTGCGTCGAGGATGGACTCGTCGAGCATGGCGGCCTCCGGCAGTGTGGTGGACGGACCCGGGCGGACCCGGGGGCGGAACCGGTATCGGCGTCTGCGCGCGGGGTGCCTCAGGCGGGCCGGCGGGCCTCGTCCACGAGGAGGACCGGGATGCCGTCGCGGACCGGGTAGGCGAGACCGCAGTCCTGGCCGGTGCAGATCAGCTCGGGTGCGTCCGCGTCGGCCGACTTGTCCTCCAGGGGCGAGTGGCAGGCGGGGCAGGCGAGGATCTCCAGAAGGCCGGCTTCGAGCGGCATGGTGGCGCTTCCCTTCGAACATGCGGTTTGGGCGAGGTCAGCGTACCGCCGGGCCGCGCGTATCGCGGCCCGGCGGTGACGGTGACACAGGGGGTGCGGGTGTTACGCGCGGACCAGGGCGAGGACTTCGTCGCGGACCTTGGCGAGGGTCGCCAGATCGCGGGCCTCGACGTTGAGCCGCAGGAGCGGTTCGGTGTTGGAGGGGCGCAGGTTGAACCACCAGTCGGCGGTGGTGACGGTGAGGCCGTCGAGTTCGTCGACGGCGACACCTTCCTGGGGGGCGTAGACGTCCTTGACGGCAGCGGTGCGGGCGGCCTGGTCGGCGACGGTGGAGTTGATCTCGCCGGAGCCGACGTAGCGGTCGTAGGAGGACACCAGGTCGGAGAGGGAGCCTTCCTGGCCGCCGAGGGCCGCCAGGACGTGGAGCGCGGCGAGCATGCCGGTGTCCGCGTTCCAGAAGTCCTTGAAGTAGTAGTGCGCCGAGTGCTCGCCGCCGAAGATGGCGCCGGAGGTGGCCATCTCCTCCTTGATGAAGGAGTGGCCGACGCGGGTGCGCACCGGAGTGCCGCCGTTCTCCTTGACGACCTCCGGGACGGACCAGGAGGTGATCAGGTTGTGGATCACGACGCCGCTGCCGCCGTTGCGGGCCAGCTCGCGGGCCGCGACCAGCGCGGTGATCGCGGACGGGGAGACGCCCTCGCCGCGCTCGTCGACGACGAAGCAGCGGTCGGCGTCGCCGTCGAAGGCGAGGCCCAGGTCGGCGCCCTCGGCCTTCACGCGCGCCTGGAGGTCCACGATGTTCTTCGGGTCGAGGGGGTTGGCCTCGTGGTTGGGGAAGGTGCCGTCCAGTTCGAAGTACATCGGGACGAGCTCCAGCGGCAGGCCCTCGAAGACGGTCGGGACGGTGTGGCCGCCCATGCCGTTGCCCGCGTCCACGACGACCTTGAGCGGGCGGATGCCGCGCAGGTCCACCAGGGACTTGAGGTGCTCGGCGTACCCGGCGAGGGTGTCCTGCTCGGTGATGGTGCCCGCGACGGTGCCGGCGGGGATCGCCGGGGCGCCCTCGTCGGACCACTTCTCGGCCAGTTCGCGGATGGTGGCGAGGCCGGTGTCCTGGCCCACGGGGGCGGCGCCCGCGCGGCACAGCTTGATGCCGTTGTACTGGGCCGGGTTGTGGGAGGCCGTGAACATCGCACCGGGCAGGTCGAGCTTGCCGGAGGCGTAGTACAGCTGGTCGGTGGAGCACAGGCCGATCAGGGTGACGTCGACGCCGCGGGCGGCGGCGCCGCGCGCGAAGGCGGCGGACAGGCCCGGCGAGGAGGGGCGCATGTCGTGCCCGACGACGATCGCGGTCGCCGCGGTCACCTCGACGAAGGCGGCACCGAACAGCTCGGCCAGCGGCTCGTCCCACTCGTCCGGCACGACGCCTCGTACGTCGTACGCCTTGACGATGTTCGAAAGATCTGCGGCCACTGCCTGCCCCTCCTGAGGATCTGTGCGGTGGAGCAAACCTACCCTGAACGGAGTACCGCGTTTCAGATGCGCCGGGTGGCGGGCGGGCGTCAGGATTCCGGCGAGCGCAGGACGCGCAGGTGTCCCCTTCGGGTCTCGCCGGTGGCCTGGGGTCCCGGTACGGACTTGCCGGCCTCGGCGGCGCGGTCGTGCGGACGGGCCGCTTCGCGCACGGCGTTGGCCAGCGCTTCGAGGTCGTCGCCGCTGGGGCGCGAAGGCGGGCCGCCGTCCGTAAGGCGTACGACTTCCCAGCCCCTGGGGGCGGTCAGGCGCTCGGAGTGCTCGGCGCACAGGTCGTAACAGTGGGGTTCGGCGTACGTGGCGAGCGGGCCGAGAACTGCGGTCGAGTCGGCGTAGACGTACGTCAGTGTGGCGACGGCAGGGCGGCCGCACGCGGTGCGCGAACAGCGACGTACAAGGCTCACGACGTTGGACGGTACCGCACTCTTGACCGGGCCGCGACGACTCGGCCGTCGGCCACCCGGCCGTGTCGCCTCGAACACCCGGGAACCTTGGCCGGATCGTTCGCGGTACGACATCGGTCCGTGACCGGGCCGGGCCCCTGCCAGGCGGCCGGGTCAGGGCTACCCTGCGGGGGTGACGGACAGCCCGCTGACTCCCCCGAGCCCTCCCGGCCCCTCCTCCTCCGGCCCCCTGCCCCCTGCGTCCGAGCCGCGCCCCCGTCGGCGCGACCGGCACGGGCGGGGCATGCGGGGGCCGGTGGCGCCCCCTCAGGTGCCGCTGGCGGCCAGCCGGTCGGAGCTCTTCGGTGACCTGGTGCGGGATTCGGTGGAGCGGCTGGAGCGGCGGTGGCCGCAGCTGGCCGAGGTGGAGTTCGTGATCGCGGACGTGCCGGGGCCGCCGGGTGGCCCGGAGGGCGGCTGGAACGACGAGGCCGTGCCTCTCGGCGGGCTGACGGACGCGGGCGAGGGGCGGCCGGCCCGGGTCGTGGTGTTCCGGCGGCCGGTGGAGATCCGGGCGAAGTCACGGGACGAGCGGGCGCTGCTGGTCCACGAGGTCGTGGTGGAGCAGGTGGCCGACCTGCTGGGGCTCTCCCCGGAGATCGTGGACCCGCGCTACGGCCAGGACTGAACCGTCCTCAGAAGAGGACGCCGAGGTCTTGCGACGGCTTCGGGACCGCCACCGTCGAGTGGTCGTCGCAGAACGGCTGGACGGTGAACATCGGGATGCCGTCCTGCGGCAGCGTCAGGGTCCGCGAGGCGTGGACCGGGCCACCGGAGAGGGTCTCGATCGTCAGGGCGTACGCGCCCTTGCCGCCGGTCGGGGCCGGGGCCGGGGAGAGCGCCTGGGTGGTGCCCGCCTTGACGGTGAGTTCCCGGACGGCCGGCTGGCCGCCCTCGGTGCCCGGCGAGGCCGTGACGCGTACCTTCGCGTCGGCGCCGACCGCCGTGAGGGCCACGGCGGTCGCCTTGTCGTCGGTGCGGTTGTCGGCGACCGTCGCCCGCGCGCCGACCGGGGAGGTCGCCGGGACGAAGCCCAGTTCCTGCTTCGTGCCGCTGCCGCGCACCACCCGTACCGCCGCGACGAGCGGTACGGGCTTCTTCGCGTCCGCCGGGGTCAGCAGCAGCGAACCCGCCTCGCCCCGGGTCACGTCCTTGAGGTCCACGCTCGTCGTCATACCGGCCTTGACGTGCAACTGCTCGTTGCCGGCGGGGGTGATGGCGCCGCCCGGTCCCGCGAGGCGCAGGTTCACCTCGGCGTCGTCCTCGCCGGGTGCGAAGGCGACCAGCCGTACGGAGGTGGCGTCGGCGGGGATGCCGGGCAGCACCAGGGACCCGGCCGGGTCGGTGGAGGCGGGCAGCCAGTCGGCGCCGACGCCGTCCTCGGCGATCTGTGCGGAGGCCCCGACCCGTCCCGAGCCGGTCGTGACGTGGGCGGTGACGTCGGCCACCTGGGCGTCGGGGACGAGGGGGGAGAGCAGGACGCGGGCGGTGGAGTGGGGGTCGACCTGGAAGACGCGGTCGGGGGTGCCCGGCTTGTCCTTGAGCAGCCCGTCGGGGCCGTAGAGCTTGATGTCGACCTCGGCGACGGTGTCGTCGGGGTTGGTGAGGTGGATGTAGTCCTGGCGGCCCTTGGCGGTGCTGACGCCGGGGAACCAGAAGTCGGTGCCGGGCGCGGTGCAGCCGACCCCGAGGAGGCCGCGCGCCTGGCCGACGGAGACCTTCGTGGTCTGCTGGGCCGTCCAGCCGGGTGCGAGGTTCCCGCTCGCGACGCCGGTCAGGGCGGGTGCCTCGGCGCCGGAGGCGGTCGCGCCGACGGGCTTGCCGGGTTCCTTCGGCTCCAGGACGGTCTTGCCGTCCTTGGCCGAGAGCCGGGCCGAGCCCTTGCCGCCGGCCGCGCCGGGGGTGATCGAGGTGTACGTGGTCTCGGCGATGTCCGAGGAACTGGGCGCGGGGCACACCAGCACGGACTGCTCCACCGGCATCCGGGTGCCGGCCGCCGTCTTCTTCGCGTCGGCGGGGGCGGCTGCCGGGGCGGTGAGGGAGGCGAGGCCGGTGAGGGCCGCCAGTGCCGCCGCGACGGCGGCCAGCGTGAGGGGGGCGCGCTGCTTCACTGCTGGGTGCTCCCGTCCGGACGCGGGTCGTGCTGTCCGTAGGTGTACGGCGGTTCCTGCCGCTGGGGCTGTTGCTGCTGCTGGTACGGGTCGTACGGCTGCTGCTGGTAGGGGTACGGCTCGGCGTACGGCTGCTGCGGCTGCTGCTGTTCGTACGGGTAGGCCTGGTAGGCGTAGCTCTCGTCCCCGTAGGGCTGCTGCCCGTACGGCTGTTCCCCGTAGGCCGGCTGCGCCGGGATCTGCGCGTACGGGTCCGCGGCGACGGCGGCTTCGGCGGCCGCCGGCACCCCGGCCTGCGCGTCCGCTTCGGCGCGCAGCCGGCGGGCGCGACGGCCCTCGCCCGGGCCGGGCTGCTCCGGGAGGGCGGCCGCTTCCTCCGGGAGGTCGTCGTCGAGCCGTGCCCGGCGGCCCGGGAGGGCCAGTACGAGCAGCAGGAGGGCGAGCAGGCCCTGGGTCCAGTGCCAGGCGTCGCGGGCGAGGGAGTCCTGGTAGGTGAGGTCCAGACGGCCGCCCTTGGCGGGCAGTTCGAAGCCCTGCGCCCAGCCGTCCAGGGTCTTCGGCCTCAGGGGTTTGCCGTCGAGGGTGGCCTGCCAGCCGGGGGCGGCCCGGTCGGCGATCCGCAGCATCCGGCCCTCCTCCCCCGCCGGGATCTTGGTGTGGGCCTCGACGGGCTCCGCCTCGACGGCGATGGGCGCCTGCCCCTGCTTGCCGGGGACGATGACGGCGCGGGCGAGGGAGCGTTCGACCTCCCAGACGGCGGTGCCGTCGTCCTGACGGCCGGACTTGAGGCCGGGGGTGGCGTCGAGGACCTGCCGGAACTGCCGGGGCCCGTCGGCGGGCAGGACGATGTAGCGGACGGCGAAGCCGCCGAGCTGCGCGCTCTGGTCGGCGCCGGAGCCGGAGACCAGGCTGGCCACGACCTTCGCGAGGCGGGGTTCGGCGCCCGCTTCGGTGAGGAGTTCCGCATCGCCCAGGCGCGCGCCGGAGCCGCGGACCAGGGCGTAGGAGACGGTGGCGGGCGAGGTTCCGCCGAGCACCAGGGTGCGGCTGCGGTTGCTGTCGTCGGCCTGGGCGGCGACGAAGGCGGGGACTTGGACGGGGTCGCGCCGCTGGAGGGGTCCGTCGGCGCCGGAGACCATCCAGACGGCGGCGCCGATGAGGGGGCCGGTGGCGGCGCCGAGCGTGATGAGGGCGGCGAGCGGCTGGCGCCAGCCGAAGCTGCGGGCGGCCACGCGCTCCTTGGCACCGTCCGCGCCGACCACGGCGGCCGCGAGCAGGCCGAGGCCGTACACGAGGGTGCCGGGGCCGGCCCAGGCGCTGTGGTTGAGGACGACGGCGAGGAGCAGGCCGGCCAGGGCGGTGGTCCAGGCGGCGCCGACGGCGAACCGCCGGTCGGCGCGCAGCAGGGCGGCGAGGGCGGCGAGGACGACGCCGAGCAGCAGTATGCCGCCGGTGGTGCCGGGGCCGCCGGGGCCGGCGCCGAGGAGGTCGAGGGCGGTGGCGGAGCCGGACCCGTAGGGCAGGCCGGCCTCGCGCAGGAAGCGGTCGGGGTGCGTGAGCAGGCCGAGGGACCAGGGTGCGAGGGCGAGCAGCGGTACGGCGAGGACGGCCAGGAGCCGCAGCGCGTACGCCGCGCGGCGTGCGGGGCGGGTGAGGAGTGCGGCGGCGCCGAGGACTGCGGCGAGGGGCCAGACGGCGGGGGTGAAGGCGGTGGCCAGGGTCAGCAGGAGGGTGGTGGTCCACGCGGCGCGCCAGCTGCGGTCGGGGGCGCCGGCGACGTCGCCGAGGCCGAAGGCAGTGGCGGCGGAGCGGGCGATGAGGGGGAGCAGGATCGCGAGGACGGCCGTGCCGAGGCGGCCGCCGGCGAGTGCTCCGGTCACGGCGGGCAGGAAGGCGTAGGCGACGGCCGCCCAGGCGCGCAGCAGCCGGGATTCGACGAGCGGGCGGGACGCGAAGTAGGCGGTGAGGCCCGCGAGGGGAACCGAGCAGACCAGCAGCAGGGTGAGGGCGGCCGGCGCGGAGCCGAACAGCAGGGTGGCGACGGCGCCCAGGACGGCGAGGTAGGGCGGGGCGCCCGCGGCGGTTCCGGCGGCGACGGGCTGCCAGTCGGAGGTGTAGGTGCGCCAGAGGTCGAGGCCCCGTTCGGGGGCGGGCAGCAGGGCGCCGCCCATGAGGGAGCCGCCGAAGAGGAGGGCGCGGCAGGCGATGAGGGAGCCGAGCAGGAGGAGGGCGAACAGGACGGGGGCGGGGTTGCGGGCGATCCGCTTGAGCCGCCCGGACTGTTCGCCTTCCAGGTAGTCGGCGTCTTCTGATCCGGGTTCGGGGGGGACGGTGGCGGCGCCGTGCCGGCTCGCGCCGGCGGTGTCGGTGTCGCCGTCCGCGCCGAAGTACCCGGCGAGCTGTTCGGCGTTGGCGCGCAGGGTGGAGCCGGGCGGCGGGAAGAGGGGGCGCAGTTCGGCGGCGGGGACGGCGGGGCGGCGGCGGGCCTTGCGGGCGGCGAGGATCCGGCCGGGGCGGAGCAGGGTGGCGAGCAGGCCGGTGAACTCGTCGACGGCCTGGCCGGGTGCCTTGCCGAGGAGGTAGCCGAGGGTGCGCAGCAGGGTGCCGACGATCAGGCGCAGGAGTACGTAGGGCAGGGCGCGGCCCGAGGAGTTGGCCAGCACGGTGTAGACGGCGCCGGCCTTGTCGACGCGGTGGGGGCTCACGGAGGAGCGGCCGGCGCAGTCGACGGTGCGGCGTTCGCGGGCGGCGGCTTCGGCGTGCCGCATGACGGCGTCGGGGGCGACGAGGACGGTGTGGCCGGCGCTGTGGGCGCGCCAGCAGAGGTCGACGTCGTCGCGCATGAGGGGCAGGCGCCGGTCGAAGCCGCCGAGGGCGTCGTAGACGTCGCGGCGTACGAGCATGCCGGCGGTGGAGACGGACAGGACGGGGCGGATCTGGTCGTGCTGGCCCTGGTCCTGTTCGCGGCGGTCGAGGCCGGTCCAACGGCGGCCGCTGCGGGCGATGGTGACGCCGGCTTCGAGGAGCTGTTTCTTGTCGTACCAGCCGCGGAGTTTGGGGCCGATGACGGCGGCGTCGGGGTTCTCGTCGGCGACGCGCAGGAGTTCGGTGAGGGCGTCGGCTTCGGGGGCGCTGTCGTCGTGGAGCAGCCAGAGCCACTGGACGGGTTCGCCGTGGGGGAGTTCGGGCAGGTCGTAGGCGTCGTCGCGCCAGGTGCGGCTGACGGGGTCCCAGCCGCTGGGGCGCTTGAGGTACGGGAGGTCCTCGGGGGTCAGCTCGCCGGCGCTGCGGGCGGCTTCGTCCACCGCGGTGCCGAAGCCGGTGCGGCGGGCGAGGTGGAGGACGTTGCCGGAGCCGAGGGCTTCGGTGAGCAGGCGCGCGGAGTCGTCGGAGCTGCCGGTGTCGGCGGCGACGTACTGCTGTGCGGGGCGTTCCTGGGCGAGGAGGCCGGCGAGGGTGCGGGGCAGCCAGCGGGCGCCGTCGTGGGCGACGACGACCGCGGTGACGACGTGCCGGGGGAACTCGGGGGTGCCGGCCACCTGGTGGGAGGCCGTCGAGCTGCTGTGCAGGGACATCGCGGAACGGGCCCTCCGACCGTGGGGGTTCCCCGGGACGGGTCCTGGGGGAAGGTCCGGGGGTGGTGTGCCCTCGGAGGCTGCTGGACAGCGCCACACTAACGGCTCGGAACGCGCCGGTCCGCCTCCTGCGGGGAAGGTGCGGGAGGCGGACCGTCGGCTTGGTTCGCTATGCGGTTGGGTGTGCCCGTCCCTGCCCGGAGCAGGCTCAGACGGCTGCCTTTTTCAGGCGGCGGCGTTCGCGCTCGGAGAGGCCGCCCCAGATGCCGAATCGCTCGTCGTTGGCGAGGGCGTACTCAAGGCATTCGGAGCGGACCTCGCAGGCGAGGCAGACCTTCTTGGCTTCGCGGGTGGAGCCGCCCTTCTCGGGAAAGAAGGATTCGGGGTCGGTCTGGGCGCACAGAGCGCGCTCCTGCCATCCGAGCTCCTCGTCCGCCTCCTCGACCAGCAGTTCCTGAAACAGCTCGGTCATGTGCGCCCCTCGCTCTGTCTGTGCGTCCCCGTGGTGTTGTCGTTACTGATCGCTACGTAACGACACGAGTGAAATTACAAGTGCGCGGCTCCGGAGCAGTCAAGCCGGGGTCTGCTATTGGGCCCCTTATTCACTCTGCGGAACCAAGCGAATGCCGTAAGTGTTCATATCGCCAAAAATCGTGACACATGCCACAGGTGTCGCGAAGCTACCGCCCTCACCCTGAACCCACGCGTCACTCCGGGGTGTGGTTGCGATCCGGCCGAAGATGCGGCGCGGATCACATTCCGGTCACGATGGCGCCATGAGGTTTGAGATGAGTCGGAAGGGCCATACCAAGCGCCACATGCCCTGGTCGGTACTGCACAAACCTTTCTCCGCACCGGGTAACCGGATGAGGTGAATCTTTTCGGCCATTGCGGACATTGGGTTGACAGTCCGGCGCCCGAACCGTTCTCCTTGTACGCATGTCAGCGCCCGCAGCCGCCACCCGGACCCCCATTCGTGGGTTCCTGTGCGCTGCCCAGGTTCGCTGTCGCTGTTGCAGCTGTTGATGCCCCGGGAGCCCCGGCTCCTCCGGGCAACCGGCTACCCCCACAGCGACCGCCAGCACGACTGACATCCGTCGAGGACTCCCCCGATGAACAGCACCCCCAAGCCCAGCGCCACCGCCGCCGCGACCGGCGCCGCCGCCCCCGCCGTGGTCGAGAGCGACCTCCAGATCGCCGGCGACATCCTCTCCGTACAGCACCTGCTCCAGCCCGCCCGCGAACACCCGGCCACCGTCGCCGAGTTCGTGGGCCTCGCCCGCTCCATCGCCGCGGACCGCACCCAGTGGGAGCACCTGGTCCGCTACGACGCCACCACCCGCTGGTACCACCGCCTGCGCACCGGCCCCGGCTACGAGGTGTGGCTGCTCAGCTGGGTCCCCGGGCAGGGCAGCGGCCTGCACGATCACGGTGACTCCTCCGGCGTACTGACCGTCCTGGAGGGCGAGCTCACCGAGCACGGCCGGCGCGGCCCGCTCACCCTCGCCGCCGGAGCCCAGCGCGTCCTGGCCCCCGGCCGCGCCCACGAGGTCGTCAACGACACCCTCGACGGCGCCGTCAGCCTGCACGTCTACTTCCCCGGCCTGACCGAGATGCCCATGCACAGCTGCTCCCCGGCGCGGCCCGAGGCCCTCGCCGAGGCCCCGGTGGGCGCCTGACGCTCCGCGCAGGCCGCGCGCCGCCACCCCGGGGCGACGGCGCGCGGCCTGCTGACAGACTGGCCGCATGCGCATTGTTGTTCTGGCCGGCGGTATCGGCGGCGCCCGTTTCCTGCGCGGACTCAAGTCCGCCGCCCCCGAAGCGGACATCACGGTCATCGGCAACACCGGTGACGACATCCACCTGTTCGGGCTCAAGGTGTGCCCCGATCTGGACACGGTGATGTACACCCTCGGCGGTGGCATCAACGAGGACCAGGGCTGGGGCCGCACCGAGGAGTCCTTCGCCGTCAAGGAGGAACTCGCGGCGTACGGGGTCGGGCCCACGTGGTTCGGCCTCGGCGACCGCGACTTCGCGACCCACATCGTCCGCACGCAGATGCTCGGTGCGGGCTACCCGCTCAGCGCCGTCACCGAGGCCCTCTGCGACCGCTGGCAGCCCGGCGTACGGCTGCTGCCCATGTCCGACGACCGCGTCGAGACGCACGTCGCCCTGAACGATCCCGAGACCGGCGAGCGCAGGGTCGTCCACTTCCAGGAGTACTGGGTCAAGATGCGCGCCTCGGTCGACGCCCAGGCCGTGGTGCCGGTCGGCGCCGAGCAGGCCAAGCCGGCGCCCGGGGTGCTGGAGGCCGTCGCGGCCGCCGACGTGATCCTCTTCCCGCCGTCCAACCCCGTCGTGTCGGTGGGCACCATCCTCGCCGTGCCCGGCATCCGGGAGGCCGTGGCCGCCGCCGGGGCGCCGGTCGTCGGTCTCTCGCCCATCGTCGGGGGCGCCCCCGTGCGCGGGATGGCGGACAAGGTGCTGGCCGCGGTCGGCGTCGAGTCCACCGCCGCCGCGGTCGCCCTGCACTACGGCACCGGGCTGCTGGACGGCTGGCTCGTCGACACCGCCGACGCGGACGCCGTCGCCGAGGTGGAGGCCTCCGGGATCGCCTGCCGCGCGGTGCCGCTGATGATGACCGACACCGCTGCCACGGCCGCGATGGCCCGGGCCGCGCTGGAGCTGGCGGAGGCCTGCCGGTGACCGTCCCCTCGTACGAGGTGCGTGCGGTCCCCGGAATGCCGCAGGTGCGGCCCGGCGACGACCTCGCCCGCCTGATCGCCGACGCGGAGCCCGGACTGCGGGACGGCGACGTCCTGCTGGTCACCTCGAAGATCGTCTCCAAGGCGGAGGGGCGGATCGTACGGGCCGATTCGCGCGAGGAGGCCATAGACGCCGAGACGGTACGGGTCGTCGCCCGCCGGGGCGCCCTGCGGATCGTCGAGGACCGGCGGGGTCTGGTGATGGCGGCCGCCGGCGTGGACGCCTCCAACACCGAGCCCGGCACGGTGCTGCTGCTCCCCGAGGACCCCGACGCCTCCGCCGCCGCGATCCGGGACGGACTGCGGCAGGTGCTCGGGGTGGACGTCGGCGTCATCGTGACGGACACCTTCGGGCGGCCCTGGCGCAGCGGGCTCACCGACGTGGCGATCGGCGCGGCGGGGGTGCGCGTACTGGAGGACCTGCGGGGCGGCCACGACGCGCACGGCAACCCGCTGAGCGCGACCGTCGTGGCCACCGCGGACGAACTCGCCGCGGCGGGGGACCTCGTCAAGGGCAAGGCGGACGGGCTGCCGGTGGCCGTCGTACGCGGACTGCCCCACCTCCTGGGCGAGGGGTCCTCGGCGGCGGACCTGGTCCGGGCGGCGGGCGACGACATGTTCCGGCTCGGCACCTCGGAGGCGGTACGGGAGGCCGTGAGGCAGCGCCGTACCGTACGGGCCTTCACGGACGCCCCCGTCGACCCGGGCGCCGTCCGCAGGGCGGTGGCGGCGGCGGTGACCGCACCGGCGCCGCACCACACGACGCCGTGGCGGTTCGTGCTGCTGGAGTCGGCCCCGGCGCGGCTGGAGCTGCTCGACGCGATGCGGGACGCGTGGGTCGAGGACCTGCGGCGCGACGGCAAGTCCGAGGAGTCCATCGCCAAGCGGGTCCGGCGCGGGGACGTACTGCGAAACGCCCCGTACCTGGTGGTGCCGTGCATGGTGACGGACGGCGCGCACGACTACGGGCACGCGCGGCGGGACGCCGCCGAGCGGGAGATGTTCGTGGTCGCCATGGGCGCGGGCGTGCAGAACTTCCTGGTCGCGCTGGCCGGGGAGCGGCTGGGCTCGGCGTGGGTGTCCTCGACGATGTTCTGCCGGGACGTGGTGCGCAAGGTGCTGGCGCTGCCCGAGGGGTGGGACCCGATGGGGGCGGTGGCGGTCGGCCACCCGGCGGCGGCCCCCGCGGAGCGGCCGGCGCGGGAGGCGGAGGCGTTCATCGAGGTCCGCTGAAGTGCGCGGGCCGGGTCAGATCTTGCCGATGTCCGTGCGGTACATGCGCGGGGCCCGGCGGGGCGGGGCGTGGCCGGCGAGGAGGACGAGGCGGGCGGCGCGGTGGCGCTGGCCCGCGTACGGGGCGAGGAGCTCCAGCATGACGGCGTCGTCGGCGTCCCGGTCCCCGGCGAGGGCGTAGCCGATGATGCCGGGCAGGTGGAGGTCACCGGTGGTGACGGCGTCGGGGGCGCCGTTGCTGCGCTGGAGGGTCTCGGCGGAGGTCCAGGGGCCGATGCCGGGGACGGCCTCCAGGCGTTGCGCGGCCGCGAGGGGGTCCATGGCCGCCGCCTCCTCCAGCCGGCTCGCGACGCGTGCGGCGCGCAGGATGGTGGCGGAGCGCTTCATGTCGACGCCGGCCTTGTGCCAGTCCCAGGAGGGGATCAGGGTCCAGGTGCGGGCGGAGGGCATCACGTACAGGTCCTGGCGGGGGCCGGGGGCGGGCTCGCCGTACTGGCGGACCAGGCGGCGCCAGGCGCGGTAGGCCTCGTCGGCGGTGACCTTCTGCTCCAGCACCGTCGGGATGAGGGACTCCAGCACCAGTCCGGTCCGGGTCAGGCGCAGGCCCGGGCGGCGGCGGTGACTGGCGTGCAGGAGGCGGTGGCGGGGGACGAAGGCGGCGGGGTCGTCGTCGGCTCCGAGCAGGGCGGGGAGGGTGTCGAGGGCCCAGGCCGCGCCGGGGCCCCAGGCTTCGGCGCGGACCTCGTGGGCGGCGGCGGCGACACGGAGGGTGGCGGGGCCGTCGGGGGTGCGGCTGGTCTTCCAGACGGAGCCGTCGGGGGTGGTGCGGAAGGTGGGGTCGGCGGGGCCGCGGCGCAGGGGGCCGAGGGTGAGGCCGAGGTCGAGGGGGCCGGGCGGGGCCCAGGCGCGGCTGCGGGCGCCGGAGCCGGCGGGGCGGCCGGGGCCTGCGGGCACGCCGGTGCGGCCGCCGCGGGCGGCGGTGGGGGTGAGGGGGTCGAAGCGGGCGGCCACGCCTTGAGCCTATCCCGGGGCCGGGGGGCGGGGTTTCGCGGCGGCGCCGGGCCCGGCCCCGGCCCCCGGGCGGGGGCGGGGCGGGGACCGGCGGCGGCTGCGGCGCCGTTGCGCGAGCGGCCCCGGCTGCGCCGGGCTCCCGGGGCTCCGCCCCGGACCCCGCGCCTCAAACGCCGGCGAGGCTGGAATTGCGGACCCGGCGGCCCGGACACCAGCGGGGCCGGAGATGCGGACCTGGCGCCCGGACACCGGTCAAGCTGCGCCCTGCACGCAGACGGGTCTGGAGTTGCGGACCCGACACCCCCGACACCAGCGGGTCTGGAGTTGCGGACCCGGCACCCCCGACACCGGTCAAGCTGCGCCGCTGGAGATGCGGATCCGGCGGACCGGACGCGTCAGCGGCCCTGGAGTTTGGCCGAGGTGGTGCGGGTGGGGGGGAGTTCGTTGTAGAGGCGGCGGCCGGGGCACTCCGTGGCGAAGCCGTCGCGGTGGCCCGAGATGACGTTCATGCGGACCTTGGTGCCCTTCTTGTACAGGTTGCCGCCGCCGGAGGTGAGGGTCGTCTTCGCGCGGGGGTCCGCGCCGAAGAGGCCGAGCTTCCAGGCCGTCAGGCCGGCCACCGCCTTGACCGCCGCCGCCGGCGGGGTGGTGGAGGTGAAGGTGCCGATCACCGCGACGCCCATGCTGTTCGTGTTGAAGCCCATGGTGTGCGCGCCGAGCACCGGCTTGGCGACACCGCCCGCCCGGCCTTCGTACACCGTCCCGCACTTGTCGACGGCGAAGTTGTAGCCGATGTCGCGCCACCCCTCGCTCAGCACGTGGTAGCGGTACAGGCTGCGCAGCACCGAAGGGGCGTCCTTGCAGGCGTAGTTGTTCCCGGAGGCGGTGTGGTGGACGAACGCCGCCTTCACGGTGCTCGTGTACACGAAGCCGGGCTCGCGCAGGCTCTCGTCCGCGCCCCACCCCTTGCGGGTGACGATCCGGGGCCGCGGGCCGATGTAGGGGCGGGCGGCGGCGCTGAGGCTGCCGTCGCTCGCGGCGATCGCGTCGGCGGTGGAGTCGGCCTTGTTCAGCGCGGTGATCTCGTCGGCGCCGAGCGGGGCCAGCGGGACGTTCGCGCCGGAGGACTCCGCCATTTCCATGGTCATGTCCGGGGCCAGTTCCGCGTCGCCCTTGTCGTCGTCCTTCGGACGCGCCGCCGCGCGCACCGCCGCACCGCCCGGGTTCTTGCCGTCGGAGACCGTCGTACTGGTCTGCGTACCGGGGTCGACCAGTTCGAGCCGCATGCCCGACGGCAGCGGGGAGGTCGTCCGGGTGCCCTGTTCGGCCTGGACGCGGACCTCGACGCCGTCCGATTCGCCGACCCACAGGGGGGCGGTGCTGCCGCGGACGCGGCCGGAGCCTCGTTCGGCCGTGTCGGGGTCGGCGGCGTGTTCGCCGTTGTGGGTCTCGATGTCCTGCCAGTCGGACCAGGCCGCCGTCGAGGTGGAGCGGGTGCGGACCTGGACGCGGCCGAGGAGCCGGGTGGCCACGTCGTCCCAGACCACGCCGACCAGCGAGAACGTCTTGACCTTCCGCGGGGGCAGGCCGCGTGTCTCGGGCAGGCGCGGGGCGGCGCTCATGCCGGGGACGCCGGGCGTGCGGTCCGCCGCCGGTCCCAGGGGGACCAGGGGCAGAGACTGGGTGGACCCGGCTGGGTCCACGGGGGCGGCCGCGCCGAGGGGCACGGCCGCCAGGGCCGGAGTGGTCAGCGCGAGCGGCAGGGCCAGTGCGGCGGCCGTCGCGACGCCGATCGAGGAAGCAAGGTATCCACGCATGGAAAAAATGCTGGGCACGCTCATCCGGAACCGCCATCGGGGAACTGACGCCCCGTCCGCTGGAAACGCGGATACCCCTCCCCCGTACGGGGGAGCCGCCGACCCCCGTACGGCGGAGGGCCCCGCGTACGCTGTGGCGGGTGAACGCCTCTGACCGCACCCCTGCCGACCTGCTGCGATCCGCGCTCGCCGGCGATCCTGGCCGCCCGCTCGTCACCTTCTACGACGACGCCACGGGCGAGCGCGTCGAATTGTCCGTCGCCACCTTCGCCAATTGGGTGGCCAAGACCGCCAATCTGCTCCAGGGCGATTTGGGAGCCGAGCCCGGGACCCGGCTCGCGCTGCTGCTGCCCGCGCACTGGCAGAGCGCGGTGTGGCTGCTGGCATGCGCCTCTGTCGGGGTCGTCGCCGAGGTGGGCGGGGACCCGGCCGCCGCCGACGTGGTGGTGAGCGGGCCGGACACCCTGGAGGAGGCCGCGGCCTGTTCCGGGGAGCGGGTGGCGCTCGCGCTGCGGCCGCTGGGCGGGCGCTTCCCGCAGCCGCCGGCCGGGTTCGCCGACTACGCCGTGGAGGTGCCGGGGCAGGGCGACCGCTTCGCGCCGTTCCAGCCGGTCGACGCGCACGCCCCCGGGCTGGTGGTCGGCGGCGAGGAGCTCTCGTACGCCCAGGTCGTGGCGCGCGCCCGCGAGGACGCGGCGGAGCGGGGTCTCGGCGAGGGTTCGCGGGTGCTGTCCGGGCTGGACTACGACACCTGGGAAGGGCTCTCGGCGGGGCTGTTCGCCGCTCTCGCCTCGGGCGGCTCGGTGGTGCTGTGCCGGAACCTGGACCGGCTGGCGCCGGACGGGCTGGCTCAGCGGGTCGAGAGCGAGCGGGTCACGCACACCGCCTGACCGGTGCCCGTCCCGTACCGCCCGCACAACCGCTATTTGTCACCCGCACGGCCCTGTACAGGGCCCCGCCCCCGGGCCGCCCCGGCCGCCCGGGGGCAGGATCGGCAGAGGCCGTACCCACCCGTGCGGCCGACCGGTACGGGTGAGGGGACGGTGCGGCAGTGAGGGGCAGCGCGGGCATACGAGGCGGCACCGCAGGGCCCGGAGGCGTTCCCACGCCTCCGCAGGGCCCCCGGGGCCGTCTGCTGCGCTGGATCGCCCTCGGGATGGCCCTGCTGGTGCTGGCGGGCGCGGCCGCCGGCTGGTGGCTGTACCGGAAGCTGGAGGGCAACATCCGGGCGGACTCCTCGGCCGCCGCCGAGCTGCAGCTCTACGAACGCGAGCGGCCGAGGCATCTCGGCGACGGCGCCCAGAACATCCTGATCATCGGATCCGACACCCGTTCGGGCAAGGACAACGCCCACTACGGCCAGGACAAGGGCACGCAGCGCTCGGACACCGCGATCCTGCTGCACCTGCCGGCGGACCGGAGGAGCGCGACGGCCGTGTCGATACCCCGTGACCTGGTGACGGAGATCCCGGCGTGCCTGACGGCGGGCGGGAGCCGCACCGAGGCGCAGCGGGCGCAGTTCAACTGGGCGTACGAGTGGGGCGGCGCCGCCTGCACGGTCCGTACGGTGGAGAAGCTCTCCGGGATCCGGATCGACCACCACATGGTGCTGGACTTCGGCGGGTTCAAGAAGATGGTCGACGCGGTCGGCGGCGTGGAGGTGTGCCTCAAGCAGCCGATGGACGACCCGGAGGCGAAGCTGCGGCTGCCGGCCGGCCGCCGGCTGCTCCACGGGGAGCAGGCCCTGGGTTTCGTGCGTGCCCGCTACAGCCTGGGCGACGGCAGCGACACCGAACGGATGCGGCGCCAGCAGCAGTTCCTGGGCGCCCTGGTGCAGAAGGTGCAGAGCAACGGGGTGTTGCTGAACCCGGGGCGGCTCTACCCGCTGCTGGACGCGGCGACCTCGGCGGTGACCACGGACCCGGGGCTGGCCACGCTGCGGGGGCTGTACGAACTCGTACGCGGGGTGCGGGACGTACCGACGGACCAGGTCAGGTTCCTCACGGTGCCGCGCCGCCCGTACGCCGCCGACCCGAACCGGGACGAACTCGTCGAGCCGGACGCGGACCGGCTGTTCCTCCAGCTGCGGACGGACCGGCCGCTGACGGTCGTCCCGCCCTCGCCCACGGGCCCGCAGCCACCTGCGGGACCGTCCCCGACGGACGGGCCGCGCACCGTCTATCCGTGGCTGGTCGGAACCGGTGTGCCCCCCTCGCCCGTCCCCACTTTCACCGGCACCACGGCGGACAACCCCGGCTGCCGGTAAAGCAATCCAAAAAGCCCACGGTCCAACCGCACGGGTTGGGTGTTTTGGGCGTTATGTGGGGGGTGGGTTTTGTCACCGCCATGGTTTGCGGCCGACATGGCCGGATAAGGTGAGCGATCCGGTGCCCAGGCCGCTAAGGACGCCGGGCACCAGCAGCCGGACGTTGACCGTGCGCCTTGGGGGAGGCGCGTCGCGAGGCCCCGACGGAGGATTCGAGCAACCGTGGATGCGCAAAGCCGTGGGCGGGCGGACGAAATCGACCCCGCCGACCAGTGGGTCCTCAACCCCCGCACCGGCAATTACGAACTGCGACTGGGCAATTCCGCTGCGCAGCAGCCGTCCGTCGCCCCACCCCGCAGATCGCGCACCTCGCGTAAGGCTCCCCCCGCCACCTCCCCCGCGTCCCCGGCGGTGCCCGGGCCCCGGCGTGGCGACGGCCCGCCCGGGGGCGGCGGGCGCCGGCCCGGACGCTCGCGCAAGGGCGACGGCGGGAAGCGCGGCAGGAAGGCGCTGGTCGTCGGTGGCGCAACCCTCGCGTTCGTCCTCGTCGCCGGCTCGCTGGGCGCGTACCTGTACTACGAGCACCTCAACAGCAATCTGAACGTCATCGACACCGGTTCCGCGGGCACGGGCGGTTTCAAGAAGGACCAGCCCATCAACATCCTGGTCATCGGCACCGACAAGCGCAGCGGCGCCGGCAACGAGGGCTACGGGGACGCCGACAGCGTCGGCCACGCCGACACCACGATCCTGTTCCACGTCTCCAAGGACCGCAGCAACGCGACGGCGCTGTCCATCCCGCGCGACCTGATCACCAACATCCCGGTGTGCCCGACGAAGCAGCCGGACGGTGCGGTCAAGGACGTTCCCGGTCAGCACACGGTCCGGTTCAACGAGAGCCTGGGCCAGGAGGGCCGCGACCCGGGCTGCACGATGCGCACGGTGCAGCAGATCACCGGGATCCAGGTCGACCACTTCATGATGGTCGACTTCAACGCGGTGAAGAACCTGAGCACGGCGGTCGGCGGCGTCCCGGTGTGCGTGGAGAAGGCCGTCCACGACAAGGACTCCAAACTCGACCTGCCGGCGGGCGAGAGCCGGCTGCAGGGCGAGCAGGCGCTGGCCTTCGTACGCACCCGGCACGCCTTCGGCAACGCGAGCGACCTGGACCGCATCAAGACGCAGCAGCAGTTCCTCGGCTCGATGATGCGCGAGATGAAGTCCAAGGAGACCCTGACCAGTCCGAAGAAGTTCCTCTCCCTGGCCGAGGCGGCCACCAAGTCGCTGAGCGTCGACCAGGGAATAGGGTCCATCAAGCAGCTCACCTCGCTCGCGGGTGAGTTGAAGAACATAAACCTCAAGAACATCACCTTCACGACGCTTCCGGTGGTCGACAACCCGAACGACCCCCCGGGCAAGCACATCACCGTCGTGCTCAACCCCTCGCAGGCCGATCCGCTGCTGCGGATGATCCGGGGCGACGTCTCGCTCACGGAGGTCGAGCAGAAGGAGCAGGCGGCCAAGCAGGACGCCAAGAACAAGGAGGACGCGCAGCTCCAGGGCAACCGCGCGCCCGCGGGCGACGTCCGGGTGAACGTCCTCAACGGGGGCGGTCCCGCCGGCTCGGCCTCGACGACCTTGACGTGGCTGCAGAACAGCAAGGGCGTGGGCAAGGCCAGCAACCTCGGGAACGCGCCCGTGAAGGTCGACACCACGCAGCTGGAGTACGCGCCCAACCAGGCCGACCAGGCCCGGGCGCTGGCCGACATGATGGGGCTCGCGGGTTCGGCGCTCAAGGTCGGCCCTGCGGACGCGGCGCCGCGAACTCCCATGAAGCTGACGCTCGGCGCCGACTTCAAGGAACCGGGCGTCCCGATCTCGGGCCCCGTGCCGCAACAGGCGCCCGAGGGACTCCAGCGGGTAGAGGCCGACAAGGCGATCTGCGCCAAGTAACGGCGCCCCGGGGGGGCATGGGGGGCGGTGGTCAGCCGCCGTGTTCGTCGGGCGGTCAGCCGCCCTGCTCTTCGGGCGTTCAACCGCCCTGCTCTTCGGGCGGTCAGCCGCCCTGCTCGTAGACCGGCCGCCGGATGGCGGCCGGTAGCCGGTACGACCGGCAGCACACCGACCGATGTGATCTTGAGGGGGTACGCGTGAGGCAAAGCAGCGTGCGTGGGGAGGGGGCGCCCGACCAGGCCACCGACGACGGCATACCCCGCGGCGGTGCGGGCGCGTCCGGCGTCGTACCCCCACCGCGGTCGGGTTCCGCCGGGGCCCGGCCCCCGGGCGGCCCCGGGCGACCCGTCCGCAGGCGCCGGCGGCGCGTGCTGTTCTGGGTGGCCTCGGTCCTGGCGTTCCTGATCCTCTCGACGTCGGCCGCGGGCTACCTCTACTACCGGCACCTCGACGGCAACATCCGCAGCGGCCAGCGGCTGAGCGGCGACAGCGGTGTGGCCAAGTCCGGGGCGAACGCAAAGGGCCAGCGTCCGCTGAACATCCTGCTGATCGGCTCGGACAGCCGCAACAAGCCGGAGAACCTGGAGCTGGGCGGCAGCCGGGACAGCGTCGGGGCGCCTCCGCTGGCAGACGTGCAGATGCTGCTGCACGTCTCCGCCGACCGGCAGAACGCCTCGGTGGTCAGCGTTCCCCGCGACACCCGGGTGGACATACCCGAGTGCACGGACCCGAAGACCGGCGAGAAGTTCAAGAAGACCTACGCCATGATCAACGAGTCCCTCGGCCGCGGGGGCCCGGGCTGCACGCTGGCCACCTGGGAGAAGCTGACCAACGTCTACATCGACCACTGGATGATGATCGACTTCTTCGGGGTCGTACAGATGGCGGACGCGATCGGCGGCGTCGACGTCTGCGTGAAGGACAACGTCTGGGACCGCCCCCTGCCCACCTCGGGCGGGGGCTCCGGCCTCAAGCTCAGGGCGGGCACGACGAAGATCAAGGGCGAGCAGGCTCTCCAGTGGCTGCGCACCCGGCACGCGTTCAGCAGCGACTTGGGCCGGGCGCAGGCCCAGCACATGTACATGAACTCGATGATGCGCGAGCTCAAGGGCCAGAACGCCTTCACCGACGTCGGCCGGATCACCGCCCTGGCGGAGGCGGGCACGAAGGCGCTGGAGGTCTCCGAGGAGATCGGCTCGGTCAAGAAGCTGTACGGCCTGACGATGCAGCTCAAGGACGTACCGGTCAACCGCATCACCATGACGACGATGCCCACGTTCCAGGACCCCCGGGACGAGGACCGGCTGATCGTGAACCCGGGCGACGCCGAGAAGCTGTGGACGATGCTCCGCAAGGACGTGGCCTTCGACAAGAACGGCGATCCGAAGGCCGCGCAGAGCCCGCAGCCCGGGCAGAACCAGCAGCCGGGGCAGAGCCCGCAGCCCGGCCAGCCGGGCGCCCAGCCCAGCCAGAGCGCGCCGGGCGCGGACGCGTCGAAGCAGCCGGTCACCACGCCCGACAAGATCACCGTGCACGTGGTCAACGGCACGGGCGCCGGGATGCCGCTCGCGCCGCAGCGGGCCTCGGCGGTCGCCGGGGCGCTGGTCGGCAAGGGCTTCACGGGGGCCAAGGCGGACAGCGCGCTGGTCCCGGAGAAGACCACCGTGGTCCGCTACCCGAGCCCGGACCTGGCCGACGAGGCGCAGAGCGTCGCGGCGGCGCTCGGCATCCCCGCGAGCGCGGTGCAGCAGTCGGCCGAGGTCTCCCGGATCACGCTGATCGTGGGCGCCGACTGGCGCGAGGGGACCGCGTACCCGCAGCAGGCTCCCCCGGCAGCCGGATCGGTCCCGGACACCGCCGAGGCGATCAACGGCGCGGACACCGGGCAGTGCATGGACGTGTACAAGCCCTACCGGTGGTGACCTGGTCCCGGAAGGCGAAGGGGGTGGCCCCGGTCCGCTGCTGCGGACCGGGGCCACCCCCTTTCCCGTACGGGCCGCTCAGACCTCGGAGGGGTCGCGGCGCACCGACGGTCGGCGGCTGGCGATGACCTTGGCCGCCAGCGCGCGCGGGCTGGTCAGGAAGCCGAAGCCCCAGCACATGTGCATGGTGGCCAGGGCCACCGGGATCTGCGCCCGGGCCTTGAGGGAGAGCCCCTTGCCGGCCGGGACCGAGCCCACGGTGATCGCCGCGAGGTAGCCCACGGGGACGGCGAAGGCCCAGGGGGTGACGGCGACGCCCGCCACCAGCCCGGCCGCTATGGCGCAGACGGCGGTCGGCGGGGCGAGGTAGCGCAGGTTGATCGAGCCCGAGTGGTAGCGGGCCACCACGTGGCGCCAGCGCCCGTAGTCCTTGTACTGCTTGGCGAGCGCCCGTACGGAGGGCCGCGGGCGGTACTGGACCTTCAGCTCGGGCGAGAACCAGATGAGCCCGCCGGCCTCGCGGATGCGGAAGTTCAGCTCCCAGTCCTGGGCGCGGATGAACTCCTCGTTGTAGCCGCCCTGCTGCTCCAGCGCTTCGCGCCGGAAGACGCCCAGGTAGACGGTCTCGGCCGGGCCCGCCTCGCCACCGGTGTGGAAGGCGGCGTTGCCGACGCCGATCCTGGAGGTCATCGCGGCGGCGACGGCGTCCTCCCAGGCGTTCTCGCCCTCGGCGTGCATGATCCCGCCGACGTTCTGCGCGCCGGTCTCCTCCAGGAGGCGGACGGCGGTGGCGATGTAGTTCGGGGAGAGCATGCCGTGGCCGTCGACGCGTACCACGATCGGGTGACGCGAGGCCTTGATGGCGGCGTTGAGGGCGGCCGGGGTGCGGCCGGTGGGGTTCGGGACGGTGTGGACGCGGGCTCGTTCGTTGGACGCGGTTTCGCGTACGAGCTCGGCGGCGATCTCGTCGGTGCGGTCCGTGGACGGCCCGAGTGCGATCACCACCTCCATCTCGCCTGCGTACTCCTGTCCGAGGATGTGCCGGACGGAGTCACGCAGGTGGCGCTCCTCGTTGAGCACCGGCATGATCACCGAGACTGCGGGCTGCTGGGCGGGCATGTGGTCCTTCACGGTCGGGTACCGGTGTCACGTTACCGCGTACGGGGGAACCGGGTGCGCGGCGGACGAGCGGTACGGACGGACGCTGATCGTATGGGCCTACTGTTCTGACGATCCGCAATCCCGCATAGCCGATATACCTGCCGATATCGGCTGATCCATCCCTGAATCCGTCCCTGCCGTTCCCCGCTGTTCCCCCGCGGAGGTGTCCCCCGTGCCCCAGCCGCACCGTCCCACCCGTCCCGCCAGGCCACGGCCGCCCCGGCGCGCGCCGCACGGTGGTGGCGGCCAGGCCAGGCGCCCCGGGGACACGCCCCGGTGGGGGGTGCGGATCGCGGGGAGCCTGGCGGTGGTGGTGCTGTCCTGTGGAGCCGTCGGGCACGCCGTGATGACCGGCCTGGACACCGGGATCGACCGGGTGGACCCGTTCAAGGACATGAAGAACCGCCCGCAGGCCGGGCACGGGATGAACTTCCTGCTCGTCGGCACCGACGGCCGCGACAAGATCACGCCGGAGGAGAAGCGCGAGTACCGCCTCGGCGGGGCGCCCTGCCACTGCACGGACACGATCATGCTGGTGCACCTGTCCGCCGACCGGGACCGGGCGAGCGTGATCAGCCTGCCCCGGGACAGCTACGCCGAGGTCCCCGCCCACCAGGACCAGAACACCGGCCGGCCCCACGGCCCGCACCCCATCAAGCTGAACGCCGCGTACTCGGAGGGCGGCCCCAACCTGACCGTGCGCACCGTGGAGAACATGACCCGGGTGAAGATCGACCACTACCTGGAGGTCGACTTCACCAGCTTCATGAAGACCGTCGACGCGGTGGGCGGCGTGACGATCTGCACCGCCAAGACGATGCGCGACACCTACACCGGGCTGGAGCTGCTGCCCGGCACCCACCGCCTCACGGGTGGCCAGGCCCTGCAGTACGTGCGCTCGCGCCATGTCGACGGGGCCGCGGACCTCGGCCGGATGCAGCGCCAGCAGCGGTTCATCGCCGCCCTGATCAAGCAGGCCACCGGCAGCGGGGTGCTGCTGAACCCGGTGAAGTTCAAGCAGGTCAGCTCGACGCTGCTGGGCTCGGTACGGGCCGACCGGGACTTCGGTTCGGAGCAGATGCTGGCCCTGGGGCAGGCGATGCGCGGCTTCACCCCCGCTTCCTCGGAGTTCGCCTCGGTGCCGGTCGGCGACACCGCGTACGAGGTCAAGGGGATCGGCTCGACGGTGAAGTGGGACGAGGCGAAGGCGGCCAAGCTCTTCGAGTCGCTCCGCGAGGACCGGCCGCTGGCGGAGGCGCCCGCCGGGCGGCCGGGCCGGCCCGCCCAGGGCGGCGGCGGCCGGCCCCCGGCGGCGGTCCCGGTCGACGTGCCGCCCGACGAGATCCGCGTCCAGGTGGAGAACGGCACCCGCATCGACGGCCTCGGCGGCCGGGTGGACTCCGCGCTGCGCGCCACCGGCTTCGACACCACCGGGCTCCCCGGCGGCGCCGCCCGCCGGGACGTCAAGCGCACGGTGATCACCTACGACCCCCGCTGGGACCGCTCGGCCCGCACGGTGGCGACCGCCCTGCCGGGCAGCGAACTGCGCGCGGTCCCGGGCCAGGGCCGCACGGTCCTGGTGACGGCGGGCACGGACTACAGGAAGGTGAACCCGGTCCGCGCGGACGACCCCTACCAGGGCCAGTTCTCAGTGGCCACGGGCGACCAGGTCAACTGCGGCAAGTAGTGGCCCGGGCTACTTCGTCCGTTCCAGCAGCGACACCTGGAGGCCGCGGACGCCGGTCTTCTGGAGCACCTTGTAGTGGCTCTCCAGCGCCTTCGCCTGGGCCTCGGGGAGCTTGTGGTACGGGTTGCCCGTACCGCTCCAGGTGACGACCCAGATCCGGCGGGTGGTGTCGAGGCAGGCGACGGGCCTGGTGCACTCCTGCGGGAACAGGTCGTCGCGCTGGACCGCGGTGCGCTCCGAGAAGACGTCTCGGAGCTCGACGCGGTCGGGGAGGAAGTACTCCACCTGGAAGTCGATCATGTACACGTTGTCGGCGCCCCGGACGGGCACGAAGCCGTCCCCCGGCCGGTAGCCCTTGGCGATGACCTGCGCGGCCGCCTCGCCGTCGAGGCCCACCTTCACCAGCTCCGTGCGGAGCTGACGCTGGTCGGGGACACCGAGGAGCACGATGGCGGCCAGCCCGACCGCCCCCGCCGCCTTCGGCTTGACCGCGGCCAGGCCGGCTGCGGCCAGCACCACCCAGGCGGGGACGGTGAACAGCAGGTAGCGGTCCATGAAGTAGGAGGTGCTGCCCTGCGAGACCAGGAAGTCGGCCGCGATGGGGACCGCTCCGGTCAGGCCGAGCTCCAGCGCGGGCCGACGGCCCCGGGCCCATGCGAGGGGGAGCAGCGCGGCCGCCGCGACGGCGAGGGCGACGAGCGGGCTGCCGAAGAGGGCGCTCCACAGATCGGCGAGGCTCCGCAGGTGCGGGGTCTTGATCCAGCTGATCTGCCGGCCCACCTGGCGCTGGCCCAGCAGCACCAGCGGGATCACCGGCACCAGCGCGACGGCGGTCGCCAGGACATAGGTGCCGACGGTGCGGCCGCGGCGGTCGCGCCGCCAGCGCAGCACCACGATCAGCGCGTGCGGCAGCAGGAACAGCAGCGAGACGATGTGGAACAGCCCGGCCAGCGCCACCGCGAGGGCGTACGGGGCCCAGCGCCGCAGGGTCGGCCGGTCGAGCGCCCGCATCAGCAGCCAGGTCGCGGCGGTGACCGCCAGCAGGACGAAGGCGTACGACCGCGCCTCCTGGCCGTACCGGGAGACCGACGGGAGCAGGGCGAAGAGGAGGCCGGCGAAGACGGCGGTGCGGCGGTCGAAGAGCCGACGGGCCGTCAGCACGACGAAGGCCGCCGCCGCGGCCATGGCCAGCGCCGACGGCATGCGCAGCATCGTCTCGGAGTCGCCGAACGCGGACATCCAGAAGTGCAGGACCAGGTAGTAGAGGCCGGAGACGGCGTCGACGTGCCCCAGCATCTCGATCAGGTCCCCGGTGCTGCGCGAGGCGGCGCTCCAGCTGGCCAGCTCGTCGCGCCAGGGCTGCACTCCGGCGCTGCCGTAGACGGTGACGGCCAGGGTCAGCAGCGCCGCCCACAGCCAGTCGAAGCCCGCCGCCCGCGAAGCCGGTGCGCCGCCCGTCGCGGTATGCGGCCTGCGGTCGACCGAGCCGGCCTCCGGTATGGCAGCCGTACTCCTGCTCGTCATCTGCTCGTACCTTCCGGGTCCATCGGGACGGCTGCGGTGCGCCGGCGCATGGGGAAATCCGGACCGGGCTCGACGTGCCAGGGTAGATCAGCCCCGGGGGCCGCACCCAATCCAGCGCGGCCCCCGCTGCGGCGGGCGGCCCGCGGTCACCTGGGGCGGACCGGCGGATCGCTCTTGGGCAGCGAGACCTTCGCCCCGTCCAGCAGCCTCTTGAGCACCGCCGACAACGGCCGCTCGGCGAAGCGGTGGACGAGCCAGGAAAGCAGCAGGATGACCGTCAGACACAGCGCCAGCAGCTGGAACGGTGCGATGCCGTGGTTGCGGCCCCAGCGGATCATCGCCCAGCCCAGCTCCTGGTGGAGCAGGTAGACGGGGTAGGTGAGCGCTCCGGCCACCGTGAGCCATTTCCAGCGGATCCAGTTGAGGGCGCCCATCGCCGCGGCGAGCATGACGAGGAAGGCCGCGGCGGAAACAGCGGCCATCACCGGCCAGGACAGGCTGTGGTGCACCTCGTACTCGTAGCCGCCCACGGTGATGTGCAGCCGGTTCTGCGCGAACAGCCAGGAGAAGGCGACCACTGCGAGCAGCAGCGGGTTCACACCGAACCGGTAGATGAGGTACATCGCCACGCCCGCGATGAAGTACGGGGCGTCCTGCGGCATGAAGACGGTGTCCATCAGCTTGCTGTCCGCACTGGGCGTGATCACCGCGAGGATCGTCCAGATCCCGCAGAAGGCCAGCACCCGGCGGTACGTCAGGCCCATGACGGCGACGATCGCGAAGAGCAGGTAGAAGCGGAGCTCGATCCAGAGCGTCCAGTACACGCCGTCGGCCTCGGTCACGCCGAGGGGGCGCTCCAGCATCGTGAGGTTGGTCAGCACGTCGCTGACGCTCATCGGTTTGCGACTGGCCCGGACGGTGGCGGCGAAGTTCACCACGAGGGTGGTGATGACGATGCCGACCCAGTAAGCCGGGTAGAGCCGCACGACCCGGGAGGTGAAGTAGTCCCGGGGAGAACGGCCCCAGCACGACATGCATATGACGAACCCGCTGATGAGGAAGAACAGCTGGACGCCCATCCACCCGTAGGAGGCGACCCGGTGGACGCTGGGCATCAGCGTCCGGGGCGTCGCACCCCACACCTCCGGGTGGATGTTGACGCCGGCCCAGTGGAAGGAGACCACGGAGAGCGCCGCTATCAGGCGCAGCCCGTCCAGGACGTAGAGCCGGGGGCGGCGCGCGGTGCCTGCGCCCTGGCGGGCCGTTGGTGCGGGAACGGCGTCCAGCACAGGCGGGGGTGGTATCACAGCTGACATGGGGGCTCGACTCCGCGATGTGTCCGGCTCGGGATCCGACGTCGCATCCGCTGGCGCGCACGCCCCGACGTCTGACGCAACCTTACGGGCGGCTTACGGCGCCGCACGACGTGACGGCGGTTGCGTGATTCGAAACACTCGCCGGTTCGAACCACGCGCTCGTGGGCTCAGGCCTCGAAGCCCTGCGCGGCCCGCTCCTCGCGCAGCGCCATGATCGCCTGGCGGCGGGCCAGGCGGTGGGTGCGTCGGATCTGGGCCTCCTGGAAGCGGCGCTCGTCCTGTTCCGTCTCCGGGAGGACGGGGGGCACCGTGCGCGGCTTGCCCTCGGCGTCGACCGCCGCGAAGACGAGATAGGCGCTGCCGACCTGGGTGGCGGGGGTGGATTCGTTCCAGCGCTCCGCGAGGACCCGTACGCCGATCTCCATGGAGGTGCGGCCGGTCCAGTTGCACTGGGCCTTCACGTGGACGAGGTCGCCGACCCGGACCGGGGCGAGGAACGCCATCTCGTCCATGGACGCGGTGACCGCGGGACCGCCCGAGTGGCGCCCGGCCACGGCGCCCGCCGCGTCGTCCACCAGCTTCATGATCACTCCGCCGTGGACGGTGCCCAGGAGGTTCGTGTCGTTGGCGGTCATGATGTGGCTGAGGGTGGTCCGGGAGGCCGAGATCGGCTTGCCCGGCGGATCGCCCGCTATCTCTGTCATACGAACACCTTAAAGGCGTCCCCGAAGCATCAGCTCTGCAACAGCACCGGTACGAAGTGCCCACCGGGCTGTCGGGCGGCTCCGCCGGGAAGGCATCCTTGGGCACATGAATGACTGGCCCGAGCCCGAGGGTCCGCAGCGGATGCGGCACGTCCAGCGGCAGCAGCAGCCGCCCGTCCGGCAGCCCGGCCCGCCGCGGCAGCCCGCCGACCCCCCGGTGCGGCAGCCCACGTACGGCGTGCCGCCGCAGCAGGCGCAGAGCCCCGGCGGCTACGACAGCGGCTACAACACGGGGCAGGTCTACGGCGCGCCCGCGGGCGGTGGCTCCGGCCGGCCGCCCGGCGGGCCGCGCCGCCCGGGGCAGGGCGGCGACGGCCCCGTACCCGTCCGCGTCGTCGTCGACTGGCGCAAGCGGATCAAGATCGGCTCGATCGTCCTCGTCTCCGCGCTGGTGATCACCACGGTCGGCACCTACTTCTGGGCCGACTCCAAGGTGCGCCGCGAGGTGGACCTGTCGAAGGTCATCGAGCGCCCCAAGGAGGGCGACTGCACGACGTACCTCATCGTCGGCTCCGACAGCCGCGAGGGCATGTCCGACGAGGAGAAGAGGAAGCTCCACACGGGCTCGGCCGAGGGCAAGCGCACCGACTCGATGATGGTCCTGGCGAAGTGCTCCAGCGGCAACACCATGATCTCGCTGCCGCGCGACTCCGACGTGGAGATCCCCTCGTTCGTCGGCTCGCAGTCCGGGAAGAAGTTCCCCGCCCAGGGTCGCCGGGTCAAGCTCAACGCGGCGTACGCGGAGGACGGCCCCGAGCTGCTGGTGCGCACGATCGAGTTCAACACCGGCCTGCGCATCGACCACTACGCGGAGATCGGCTTCGCCGGCTTCGCGAACATCGTGGACGCGCTGGGCGGCGTGGAGCTGGACATCGAGAAGGGGTTCAAGGACGAGAAGTCCGGAGCCGACTTCAAGGCGGGCCGGCAGACCCTGAACGGCAGCCAGTCGCTGGCGTTCGTCCGCACCCGCTACGCCTTCGCCGAGTCGGACCTGCAACGGACGAAGAACCAGCAGAAGTTCCTGTCGGCGCTGGCCAGTCAGGCGGCGACGCCGTCGACGATCCTCAACCCCTTCTCGCTGTACCCGGTGATGGGCGCGGGGCTGGACACGGTGATCGTGGACAAGGACATGGGGCTGTGGGACATGGGCCAGATGTTCTTCGCCATGAAGGGCGTCAACGGCGGTGACGGCGTGTCGATGAACATGCCGATCTCCGGTGAACGCGGCGGCAACCTGATCTGGGACAAGGCCAAGGTGCAGCAGCTGGTGAAGCAGATCCAGAACGACGAGAAGGTCACCGTGCAGAGCCGCTGAGGGCGCGCGGGGGCACGACGGCGCGCGGGGAGGCGCACGACGACAGCGTGCGCCGGGTGTACGGGGCCGGTCCGGTAGGTTGCCGATCCCCGCCCCTGGAGCGCCCATGTCCCTGCACCCGTCCCCGCGGGCCTTCGCCGGGCCGCAGTCAGACGGTGACCACCTCGCGAGCCCGCCCACCATCCCCGGACAGGCGGCGCCCGGGAGGGCGGCCGGGTCGCGGCTGCGCGCCCTGGACGGGCTGCGCATCGTCGCCGCGGTGGCCGTGCTCCTCCACCACTACACGCGCGAGGGAATCTGGGGGCGCGACGCCTTCGGCTGGTTGACGACGCTGGGCCGGTACAGCTGGCTCGGCGTCGAGCTGTTCTTCATGATCAGCGGCTTCGTCATCTGCATGTCGGCCTGGGGCCGCCCGCTCGGCGGCTACCTGCGCAGCCGGGTGATCCGCCTCGGACCGGCCTATTGGTTCTGCGTCCTGGTCACCGCGGCCGTCCTGCTCGTCGCCGGCAAGCCGTTCGGCGGGGCCGGGCCCGGGCTGAGTCAGGTCCTGACGAACCTGACGATGTTCCAGACACCACTCAAAAGCGGTCAACTGGACATGTCGTACTGGACGCTGTGGTCCGAGGTCCGGTTCTACCTGCTCTTCGCCGTGGTCGCCTGGACGGGGCTGACGTACCGCAAGGTGCTCAACTTCTGCTGGATCTGGACGGTGGCCTCGCTGCTCGCGCCCACGTCCGGGCTGACCGTCCTCGACACCATCGCGAACCCGGTCTACTCGCCGCTGTTCGTCTCCGGCATCTGCTTCCACCTGATCCGCCGGGAGGGCCCGCGCGCGGCGGAGCCCTGGGCCCTGCTGGGCTTCTCGTGGCTGCTGATGCAGCGCTGGCTGAACGACATCGTCCACTGGAACACCGTCAAGGGCGACCGGCTGTCGTGGGAGGCCTGCCTGGTGGTCGTGAGCGCCTGCTACCTCGTGATGGCCGCCGTGGCCCTGCGCCGGCTCGACCGCATCGACTGGCGGTGGCTGTCCGTCGGCGGCGCGATGTCGTACCCGCTGTACCTGCTGCACCAGCAGATCGGCATCACCCTGCTGCGCCGTTGGCAGGGTGACGTCGAGCCGTGGACCCTGCTGCTGTCGGCGGTCGCCGTGATACTGGCGGCGTCCTGGCTGATCCAGCGCTACGTGGAACCGCCGTCCGCCCGGCTGCTGAGGCGCTGGCTCGAAAGCCGGCCGGCGCGGACCGCCTGACGTCCGGACACGGCAGAAGGGGCGCCCCCGAGGGGGGCGCCCCTTCCACACGTCCTCCGCCGTTACTTGCCGGCGCGGGCGCGGAGCTTCCACGGCATGGCGATGGACTCCAGCTGGACCGCCAGGTTCATCTTGGACTCGCCGACGGTGCGGTCCTCGAAGTGGATCGGGACCTCCATCACCTGGAAGCCGCGGCGCAGGGCCTTGTACTTCATCTCCACCTGGAAGCTGTAGCCGGCGCTGCCGATGGACGCGAGGTCGATCGCCTTGAGCGCGTCGGCGCTCCACAGGTTGAAGCCGCCCGTGATGTCGCGGACGCGGGTGCCGAGGATGGTGCTCGCATAGGCGTTGGCCCAGCGGGAGAGCAGCTTGCGGTGCGCGCCCCAGGCGTCGGAGAGGGTGCCGCCGGGGACGTAGCGGCTGCCGACGACCAGACCGGCGCCGGTGGAGCGGGCGACGCCCAGCATCTCGGCGATCTTGGCGGCGGGGTGGGAGCCGTCCGCGTCCATCTGGAGCACGTACTCGGCGCCGTCCTCGACGGCCTTGGCCATGCCGGCCGCGTAGGCGCGGCCGAGGCCGTCCTTGGCGGTGCGGTGCAGGACCGACATGCGCGGCTTGCCGTCCTCGGTGAGGAAACCCTCGGCGAGCTCGCCGGCGATCTTGCCGGTGCCGTCGGGCGAGGAGTCGTCGACGACCAACAGGCGCAGGCCCGGCTGGTCGAGGCCCATGATCAGCTCGACCATGCCCGGCAGGTTGCCCGCTTCGTTGTACGTGGGCATGACCACGGTGAGCGGGGTGTGCGCCCAGCTGTCGGGGAGCTTCGTGGTTGCGACGTCGGTCGCGCGGGGAGTCTGCTGCTCGCCTATCACAGGGTTATGCCTCACTGGAGTTGGTCACCGGTCAGAGGAGAAGCGGACGGACGCGGAAGGCAATTCCGCCTCGCACCACACGCGTGCCCCTGCGCGGAGTTCGTTGTCAGCCCCTACGACGGCGCCGTCCCCGATGACCGCGCCGTCAAGCACCGTGCGCGTACCCACCGAAGCGCGGGCGCCGATCAGGCTGGCGCTCACGTTGGTGTCCGCACCGATGATCGCGCCTTCCAGGACGATGGAGCCCTGGACGACCGCTCCCGCCCCGATGCGGGCGCCAGCCCCGACAACGGTACCGCCCGACAGCTTGGCGCCTTCCGCCACCTCGGCACCCGGGAGCACCAGGGACTCACCGCGCGGGCCGGGGACGGCCGGGGAGGAGACGATCCCGCGTACGAGGTCCGCGGAGGCCTGGACGAAGGACTCGGGCTTGCCGAGGTCCAGCCAGTAGGTGTCCTCGGTGACGCCGTGCAGCTTGGCGCCGGAGGCGAGGAGGCCGGGGAAGGTCTCGCGCTCGACGGATACCGGTCGGCCGGCCGGGATGGAGTCGATGACGCTGCGGCGGAAGACGTAGCAGCCGGCGTTGATCTGGTCGGTGACGATCTCCTCGGGGGTCTGCGGCTTCTCGGTGAAGGCCAGCACCCGCCCGTCGGCATCGGTGGGGACCAGGCCGAAGGCACGCGGGTCCTCGACCCGCACCAGGTGCAGGGAGACGTCGGCCTCTGCCGCCTGGTGGGACTCGACCAGGCCGGCGATGTCCAGGCCGGTGAGGATGTCGCCGTTGAAGACGAGGACGGGGGCGTCCGGTCCACCCGTCAGCCGCTGGGCGGCGTTGCGGATGGCGCCGCCGGTGCCGAGGGGCTCGTCCTCGACGACGTACTCCAGCTTGATGCCGAAGTCCGAGCCGTCACCGAAGTAGGGCTCGAAGACCTCGGCGAGGTAGCAGGTGGCCATCACGATGTGGGTGACACCGGCGGCGGCGGCCCTGGCTATCTGGTGTGCGAGGAACGGAACACCCGCGGCCGGAACCATCGGCTTGGGGGTGTTCACCGTCACGGGACGCAGCCGCGTCCCTTGCCCGCCAACCAGCAGGATCGCTTCCGTCATTGCTTTCTCCCCAACCGGTTCGGGCGTACGAAGGTTCAAATTTAGCCCATCAGCAGGCACGCAAAGGCCGGAGGTGGCTGGCCCCAGCCTCCTCCGGCCCCCTGTGCGTGCTACGGCAGGTTGCGCGCCATGACGATGCGCTGGACCTGGTTGGTGCCCTCGTAGATCTGGGTGATCTTGGCGTCGCGCATCATGCGCTCGACCGGGTAGTCGCGGGTGTAGCCGTAGCCGCCCAGGAGTTGGACGGCGTCGGTGGTGACCTCCATGGCGACGTCGGAGGCGAAGCACTTGGCCGCGGCGCCGAAGAACGTGAGGTCGGAGTCGACCCGTTCGGACTTGGCGGCGGCCGAGTACGTGAGCTGGCGGGCGGCCTCGATCTTCATGGCCATGTCGGCGAGCATGAACTGCACGCCCTGGAAGTCGCCGATCGGCTTGCCGAACTGCTTGCGCTCCTGGACGTAGCCCTTGGCGTAGTCCAGGGCGCCCTGGGCGATGCCGAGGGCCTGGGCCGCGATGGTGATGCGGGTGTGGTCCAGGGTCTTCATCGCGGTGGCGAAACCGGTGCCCTCGGCGCCGATCATGCGGTCCGCGGGGATCCGCACGTTGTCGAGGTAGACCTCGCGGGTCGGGGAGCCCTTGATGCCGAGCTTCTTCTCGGGGGCGCCGAAGGAGACGCCCTCGTCCGACTTCTCGACGACGAAGGCGCTGATGCCCTTGGAGCGCTTCTCCGGGTCGGTGACCGCCATGACGGTGTAGTACTCGGAGACGCCCGCGTTGGTGATCCAGCGCTTGACGCCGTTGAGGACCCAGAAGTCGCCGTCGCGCACCGCGCGGGTCTTCATGCCCGCGGCGTCGGATCCCGCGTCGGGCTCCGAGAGGGCGTACGAGAACATCGCGTCGCCCTTGGCCAGCGGGCCGAGGTACTTGGCCTTGAGCTCCTCGGAGCCGGACAGGATCACCGGGAGGGAGCCGAGCTTGTTCACGGCCGGGATGAGGGAGGAGGAGGCGCAGACGCGGGCCACTTCCTCGATCACGATCACGGTGGCGAGCGCGTCCGCGCCCGCGCCGCCGTAGGTCTCGGGCACGTGGACGGCGTGCAGGTCGTTGGCGACCAGCGCGTCGAGGGCCTCCTGCGGGAAGCGGGACTCCTCGTCGACCGTCGCGGCGAACGGCAGGATCTTCGCCTCGGCGAGCGAGCGGACGGACTCGCGGAGCATGTCGTGCTCCTCGGCCGGGCGGTACAGGTCGAAGTCGGCAGAACCCGCCAAGATCTCTCACTCCCCAGGTGTGATGCGTGGTGCGCGCTGCGTGATGTCGGCGCGCGATCCGTGATGCTAACTACCGTTAAGTAACCCGAAGCTTAGTCTCCGGCGTCAGGGCAGCGATATGTACGGCGTACGTGAGCTGCGTGACAGCGGGGGCGTGTGGTGCCTTCGTCCGGAGCGTCCCCAGGGTCGGGCCCGACTATGCTCAGTGGCCGCAAACGGCCCCGCACCTCTGGAGCACCCATGGCCCCCCTCAAGATCACTGTGATCGGCACCGGTTACCTCGGCGCGACGCACGCCGCCGCCATGGCCGAGCTGGGCTTCGAGGTGCTGGGCCTGGACGTGGTGCCGGAGAAGATCGAGATGCTGGCCGCGGGCCGCGTCCCGATGTACGAGCCCGGACTGGAGGAACTGCTGGCCGCGCACGTGGCCGGGCTGCCGGGGTCGTCCGGGCGGCTGCGCTTCACCCACTCCTGGGAGGAGGTCGGCGCCTTCGGCGACGTCCACTTCCTGTGCGTGAACACTCCGCAGAAGCACGGCGAGTACGCCTGCGACATGTCGTACGTGGATTCCGCGCTGGAGTCGCTGGCCCCGCACCTGACCCGGCCCGTGCTGGTCGTGGGCAAGTCCACGGTCCCGGTGGGCTCGGCGGAGCGGCTCTCGGCGAAGCTGGCGGCGCTGGCCCCGGCGGGCGCGGACGCGGAGCTGGCGTGGAACCCGGAGTTCCTGCGGGAAGGCTTCGCGGTGCAGGACACCCTGCACCCGGACCGGATCGTGATCGGCGTGCAGGGCGACCGCGGCGAGAAGGTGCTGCGGGAGGTCTACGAGACGCCGATGGCGGAGGGCACGCCGCTGGTGGTGACCGACTTCCCGACCGCGGAGCTGGTCAAGACGGCCGCCAATTCCTTCCTCGCGACGAAGATCTCCTTCATCAACGCGATGGCCGAGGTGTGCGAGGCGGCCGGCGGTGACGTGGTGAAGCTGGCCGAGGCGATCGGCTACGACGAGCGGATCGGCTCCAAGTTCCTGCGGGCCGGGATCGGCTTCGGCGGCGGCTGCCTGCCCAAGGACATCCGGGCTTTCATGGCGCGGGCGGGCGAGTTGGGCGCGGACCAGGCGCTGACGTTCCTGCGGGAGGTCGACTCCATCAACATGCGCCGCCGCGGGCACATGGTCGAGCTGGCGCGCGAGGCGGTCGGCGGCTCGTTCCTCGGCAAGCGCGTCGCGGTGCTCGGCGCCACCTTCAAGCCGGACTCCGACGACGTGCGCGACTCCCCCGCGCTGAACGTGGCCGGGCAGATCCACCTCCAGGGCGGCCAGGTCACCGTCTACGACCCCAAGGGCATGGACAACGCGCGGCGGGTCTTCCCGACCCTCGGCTACGCGGACTCGGCCGTCGCGGCGGCCCGGGGCGCGGAGGTCGTGCTGCACCTCACCGAGTGGCGGGAGTTCCGCGAGCTGGACCCGGCCGCGCTGGGCGAGGTCGTCACGGACCGGCTGGTCCTGGACGGCCGCAACGCCCTCGACCCCGACCTGTGGCGGGGCGCCGGCTGGACGTACCGGGCGATGGGGCGGCCGCGCGCCTGAGAGGCCGGACCGGGGACGGACACCGCGCGCCTGAGGGACCGGACCGGGGACGGACACCGCGCGCCTGAGGGACCGGACCGGGGACGGACACCGCGCGCCTGAGGCCCGCGTCCGGTCCGCCGCCGCCTGAGGCCCGGGCAGGGTCCGCCCGGCCCGCCCGAGGGCCGCGGATCGGTAGAGTGGCGGCCGATGAGCGCTACGAGCAGCCCTCCGGCCGTCCCCGACGCAGCCGCGGCGGCCCCGCACGACGGGCACGCGACCCCCCGGGCTGCCGGGCGCGGCCGCGGCGCGCTCCTGGGCGTGGCCGCCCTCTGGCTCGCCACCCGCGCGCTGATGCTGTGGATGCTCGTGCACGACTTCCACAGCTCGAACCTCGTCCGTGTGGACATCAGCGGGACGTACCACAACTGGTACGACGTCCTGGTCACCTGGTCGATGCCGCACGACGACATCACGTGGCAGTACCCGCCGGCGGCCGCGGCGATCTTCCTCTCGCCCGACCTGCTGCCGTTCCTCACCTACTTCCAGGCCTTCGTCGCCCTGACGGTGCTCTGCGACGGCGTGGTCCTCGCCGGTCTGCTCCGCGCCGCCCGCCGCGGCGACGGAAGCATGGCCGGCGCCCTGCTCTGGCTGCTCACGCTGCCGCTGCTGATGGCGACGCCGTTCGCGCGCTACGACGTCCAGGTGACGCTGCTCGCGGTCGCTTCGCTGCTGTGCCTGCGCCACCGCCCTCGGCTCGGCGGGGTGATCGCGGGCGTCGGCGCGATGGTCAAGGTGTGGCCGCTGCTCACCCTGCTGGGTACCCCGCGCGGCAGGTCCACGCGGGAGGCCGTCATCGCGGCGGCGCTGTCCTGCGCGGCGCTGCTCGCCGTCTTCGCGGTCCTGTTCCGGGACTCCCTGGGCTTCCTCGGCAACCAGGGCGGCCGCGGCGTCCAGGTCGAGTCCCTCGGCGGCTCGGCGCTGATGCTCGCCATGAGGACGGGGGCCTGGCCCGGAAAGATCACCTTCCAGTACGGCGCCTTCGAGTACGTCGGCCCGTACGTCCCGGCCATCGCGCGGGCCTCGCTCGCCCTGACCGTGATCGGTTTCCTGCTGCTGCTCCTGTGGCGGGTGCGGGCCCGTCGCTGGACGACCGCCACCCCGCTGGACGCCGCACTGTGCGCGGTCATGGTGTTCACGGTGACCAGCCGGGTCATCAGCCCGCAGTACATGGTCTGGCTGCTCGGTCTCGCGGCCGTCTGCCTGACCTCCAGGCACACCACCCAGCGCCCGGTCGCGTGGCTGCTGGCCGCCGCCGCGGTGCTCACGTCGCTGGTCTTCCCCGTCTGGTACGCGGACGTCCTGCAGAACACCTGGTTCGGCACGTTCCTGCTGTGCGCCCGCAACGGCCTGCTGCTCTACGCGACCGTCTGGTCCGGAGTCCGGCTGTGGAAGGCGACCGTCCCCGCCGTGCCCGGGGACGGCGAGAGCGCCGGGCCGGCCCGGGCACCGGAGGCCGCCCGGGCCTCGCGCGGCTAGATCCGGGCGCTTGGACCGCTCGGCTATACCGTGCGGCTAGGCCGGGCGGCGGTGTTGGGCCGCGCGGGCGGTGAACTCCGCGTCGCGCAGGACGCGTTGGGCGTTGCCCCAGGTGAGCAGGGCCAGGTCGGGTTCCGTCCAGCCGCGCTCCAGCAGTTCGGCGACCAGCCTCGGGTAGCCCGACGGGTCGGTCAGGCCGGCCGGGCGGGGGCTGCCGGGCTCGGCTCCGAACGCCGCACCGAGGCCGACGCCGTTCGGGCCCGCGAGCGCCCGTACGTGGTCCACGTGGTCGGCCACCGCGTGCAGGGAGTCCCCGGTCCGCTCGGTGTCGAAGGTGACCATCGCCAGCCCGCCCGCCGCGCGCAGCGCGAGCAGCACCTCGTCGGTCACGTTCCCCGGACGCGGATTGAGGGCGGCGGCCCCGGTGTTCGAGATGATGACCGGCGCCTTCGAGGCGCCCGCGAGCTGGCAGGCCACCGCCGACGGGCATCCCGCCAGGTCGACCAGCATCCCCAACCGGTTCATCTCCTTGACCACCTCGTGGCCGAAGACCGTGAGGCCCTCCCGCGCCCAGGGCGCCCCGGCCGGCGCGAGGGCGCGTACGCCCAGCGCGTGGAAGGCGCGCAGCGCCCCCAGCGAGCCGCTCAGCGTACGGCCCGGCACCGGGCCGAGGAACGCGGCGATCCGGCCCCGGTTGCGGGCGTCCACCATGTCGTCGGGGGTCAGCGCGAGACACAGGCTGTCGGGGTAGCGGCGCACGAGGGACAGCGCCACGTCGATCTGCTCCAGCGTGTCCGACACCACCTGGTCGCAGGCCGGCGCCTCGCTCGGCGTCAGCAGGGACCAGAACTGCGCGCCGACCCCGCCGGCGCGCAGCCTCGGGATGTCGGTGTCGACGCCGAGGTCCGGGGTGTCGATGTCGTGGTACGGGCTCTGGCGCAGGGTCCAGACGAGGGTGTTGCACCCGTCGGCGACGGGGTGCTCGGACAGCAGCTCCATGGCCCGGTCCAGGGCTCCGGGCGCCGCACCCGGCGCGGCGAGGTCGTCGGATCCCAAGCACCCTGGGCCCACGTCGGTGCCGGGGCTCTGGAGGGGTTCGTCCTGCAAGTCGGCCATGGCGTTCGCTCCGGTCTCGGCGCAGCAGGGAGAGAAGCGGGGTTCGTCCTGGCCACGGTGACACGCCGGGCGCACGGGTTCACGGCGGGTGTGGCGTTCGGGTGTCACCGCGGTGCGGGCACCCGAACGCCAAGGCGTCCCGGGTTCTAGATCACCGCGTTGGAGGGGCCGCGGCTGGCCGAGAGGTCGCGCGCCACCGCCTCGGCGTCGCGCAGCGCCCGTACCGCGTTGGACCAGGTCAGCTTGGCCAGGTCGGCCCGCGACCAGCCGCGGGTCAGCAGCTCCGCGATCAGGTTCGGGTAGCCCGATACGTCGTCCAGTCCGGACGGGGTGAACGCCGTGCCGTCGTAGTCGCCGCCGATTCCGATGTGGTCGACGCCCGCCACCTCGCGCATGTGGTCGAGGTGGTCCGCGACGGTCGCCGCCGTGGCGACCGGGCGCGGCCGCTCCGCCTCGAAGGCCCGGTGCAGGGCCATCGCCTCGGGGGAGGTGTCGAGGTGGTGGAAGCCGTGCGCGCGCAGGTTCTCGTCCGCCGCCAGGGTCCACTCGACGGCGGCGGTGAGGATGAACTTGGGCACGAAGGTGGCCATGGCCACCCCGCCGTTGGCCGGGAGCAGGGCCAGCACGTCGTCCGGGACGTTGCGCGGGTGGTCGCACACGGCCCGCGCGGAGGAGTGCGAGAAGATCACCGGCGCGGTGGACACCTCGATGGCGTCGCGCATCGTCGTCGCGGCGACGTGCGAGAGGTCGACGAGCATGCCGATGCGGTTCATCTCGCGGACGACCTCGCGGCCGAAGTCGCTCAGACCGCCGTGGCGCGGCTCGTCGGTCGCCGAGTCCGCCCAGTCGATGGTGTCGTTGTGCGTGAGCGTCATGTACCGCACGCCCAGCCGGTGCAGGGCGCGCAGGGTGGCGAGCGAGTTGTTGATGGAGTGGCCGCCCTCGGCGCCCATCAGCGAGGCGATCCGGCCGTCGGCGCGGGCCGCTTCCATGTCGTCCGCCGTCAGCGCCCGGGCGAAGGCCTCGGGGTAACGGGTGATCAGCTGGTCCACGCCGTCGATCTGTTCGAGGGTGGCGCTGACCGCCGTGTCGCCCGCGTAGTCCGACCGTACGAAGACGGACCAGAACTGCGCGCCGACCCCGCCGGCGCGCAGCCGCGGGATGTCGGTGTGCAGGGTGCCGCGCTGGTCGCCTGCGACGTCGAGCCGGTCCAGGTCGTAGCGGGCCCGCTCGCGCAGCGCCCAGGGCAGGTCGTTGTGGCCGTCCACCACGGGGTGCTCGGCCAGCAGCTCGCGCGCCTCGGTCAGGCGCTGCGCGGCGCTCACTTGCCGAATCCGAACGACTCCGTGCCCGCGACCTTCGCACGCAGCCGCTTGCCCTTCTCGGTGGCCTGGTCGTTGAGCTCCTGCTGGAAGTCCCGCATCCGGGCCAGCAGCTCGGTGTCGTGCGCGGCCAGCATCCGTACGGCCAGCAGGCCGGCGTTGCGCGCTCCGGCGACGGAGACCGTGGCGACGGGAACCCCGGCGGGCATCTGCACGATCGACAGCAGGGAGTCCATGCCGTCGAGGTACCTGAGCGGCACCGGGACGCCGATCACGGGCAGCGGGGTGACCGACGCGAGCATGCCGGGGAGGTGGGCGGCTCCGCCGGCGCCCGCGATGATGGCCTTGAGGCCGCGCGCGTCGGCCTGCTCCCCGTACGCGATCATCTCGCGCGGCATCCGGTGCGCGGAGACGACGTCGACCTCGTAGGGGATCTCGAACTCGTCCAGCGCCTGGGCGGCGGCCTCCATGACCGGCCAGTCCGAGTCGGAGCCCATGACGATGCCGATGACGGGGCTCGCGGGGCCTGCGGTAGAGCTGGGGGTGCTCATTCGGTGATCGTCCCTCTGAGGTAGCCGGCTGCGTGACGTGCGCGCTCCAGCACATCGTCCAGGTCGTCGCCGTAGGTGTTGACGTGGCCGACCTTGCGGCCGTGTTTCACGTCCTTGCCGTACATGTGGATCTTGAGCTGCGGGTCGTGGGCCATGCAGTGCAGGTAGGCCGCGTACATGTCGGGGTAGTCACCGCCCAGGACGTTCGCCATGACCGTCCAGCGGGCGCGCGGGCGCGGGTCGCCCAGCGGCAGGTCGAGCACCGCCCGTACGTGGTTGGCGAACTGGGAGGTGACGGCGCCGTCCTGGGTCCAGTGGCCGCTGTTGTGCGGGCGCATGGCCAGTTCGTTGACCAGGATCCGGCCGTCGGTGGTCTCGAACAGTTCGACGGCCAGGTGGCCGGTCACGCCGAGTTCCTTCGCGATGCGCAGGGCCAGCGCCTGGGCCTCGCCCGCCAGCTCCTCCGACAGGTTCGGGGCGGGCGCGATCACCGTGTCGCAGACGCCGTCGACCTGGATGGACTCCACGACGGGGTAGGCCACCGCCTGGCCGTGCGGGGAGCGGACGATGTTGGCCGCGAGTTCGCGGACGTAGTCCACCTTCTCCTCGGCCAGGACCGGGACGCCCGCCTTGAACGGCGCCTCCGCGTCCTCGGGGGTGCGGACGAACCACACGCCCTTGCCGTCGTAGCCGCCGCGCACCGTCTTGAGGATGACGGGGAAACCGCCGACCTCGTCCGCGAAGGCCACCGCGTCCGCCGGATCGCTCACGATCCGGTGGCGGGGGCTGGGCGCGCCGATCTCGTCGAGCCGGGCGCGCATCACCCCCTTGTCGGCGGCATGCATCAACGCGTCGGGCCCCGGGCGGACGGGGATGCCGTCCGCTTCCAGGGCCCGCAGGTGCTCGATGGGTACATGCTCGTGGTCGAAGGTGATCACGTCACAGCCGCGTGCGAAGGCACGCAACGTCTCCAGGTCGCGATAGTCGCCGATGACGACATCGTTCACGACCTGGGCCGCGGAGTCCTGTGGGGTGTCACTGAGGAGCTTGAATCTGATGCCGAGGGGGATGCCCGCCTCGTGGGTCATGCGGGCGAGCTGTCCGCCGCCGACCATGCCGACTACCGGGAACGTCACACCCCCAGGGTATCCGTCGGTATTCCGCCATCCGGACGCAGCCCTGGCGAGGACTCGCCGTGGCGCCCCGTGTGCCGTGCGTCGCACGGGGCGCCACGGGCGGACGGAGCCGCGGGGCGGCACTTACCATGGACGGGCGACGAGATTCGGTTGACGGATACGTGTGACGCAGAAGACTGTGCGCCGAGACGTGGGTCGTCGACGACGAGTGACGCCTCCCGCACGGAGGGCGGCGACGACGGACAGGACTGAACCATCACATGAGCACGCCGAAGAACGTACCCGCCCTCGAACGCATACGCGGTATGGCACGGGAGGTCGCCAAGTTCGGGGCGGTCGGCGGGCTGGGCGTGCTGGTCAACATGGGTGTCTTCAACCTGATCCGCAGCACGACCGACCTCCAGGTGGTGCGCGCCAGCGTCATAGCGACCGTGGTGGCCATCGCGTCGAACTACCTCGGCTTCCGCTACTTCGCCTACCGGGACCGCGCCGACAACAGCAGCCACACCCGCACCCGTGAGCTGACGCTGTTCGCCGCGTTCAGCGTGATCGGCCTGGTCATCGAGAACGGCGTCCTGTACACCGCGACCTACGGGCTCGGCTGGGACGGTTCGCTCGCGACCAACTTCTTCAAGTTCGCCGGTATCGGAATCGCCACGATCTTCCGCTTCTGGTCCTACCGGACGTGGGTCTTCAAGGCGCTGCCCGTGCCCGCCGCGGCCTCGCTGGTCGTGGAACAGCGCGACGGGCAGGCCGCCGCGGCGGCTCCGGCAGCGCCTCTCGCGCCGGAGCCGACCGCGACCCCGGTCCGCTAGCGCACCCGGCCCGACGGACGGTCCGCTAACGCACCGGACGCTCGGGCTCCGTCGGCGCGGGCGCCGTCCGGCTGAGGAACAGGGCGAACACCGGCGGCTGCGTCTGGAGCAGCTCCAGGCGGCCGCCGTCCGCCTCCGCGAGGTCGCGGGCGACGGCGAGGCCGATCCCGGTCGAGTTGCGCCCGCTGATGGCCCGCTCGAAGATCCGGTTGCCGAGGTCGGGCGGAACGCCGGGGCCCTCGTCCGTGACCTCCAGCACCGCCTGGTTGCCGATGACCCGCGTGCGCAGCGCCACCGTGCCCCCGCCGTGCATCAGCGCGTTCTCCACGAGCGTGGCCAGCACCTGCGAGACCGCCCCCGGCGTTCCCACGGCCCGCATGCCCGTCTTGCCCGAGCGCACAATGGCCCGTCCGGCGCTGCGGTAGGCCGGCCGCCACTCCTCCACCTGCTGCTTGACGACCTCGTCCAGGTCGAAGGGGACCGCCGAGCCGGTCCGGGGGTCGCGGGAGTTCGTCAGGAGCCGCTGCACCACGTCCGTGAGCCGCTCCACCTGGGTCAGGGCGATGCTCGCCTCTTCCCGTACGGTCTCCAGGTCGTCGGTGACGGTGATCTCCTCCAGCCGCATCGACAGGGCCGTCAACGGGGTCCGCAGCTGGTGCGAGGCGTCGGCGGCCAGGCGCCGCTCGGCCGTGAGCATCCGGGCGATCCGCTCGGCGCTGGAGTCCAGTACGTCCGCCACCCGGTCCAGCTCGGGGACCCCGTAGCGCTTGTGGCGGGGCCGCGGGTCGCCCGAACCGAGCCGTTCCGCCGTCTCGGCGAGGTCGGTCAGCGGTGAGGCCAGCCGGTTCGCCTGGCGGACGGCGAGCAGCACGGCCGCCACGACGGCCAGCAGCGCCACCGCGCCGACTACCACCAGGGTCCGCCCGACCTCCTTGGTGACCGTGGAGCGGGACTCCTCGACCACCACCACCTCGCCCTGCTCCCCCCGGGCGGTACCGCGGATGACGCTGTCCGGGATCCGTTCGCCCACTTCGACGGGCGGCCGGCCGGGGACGCTGATGCGGGCGTACCTGCCCACGTCCAGCTGCTCGGCCAGTGCGGCCGCGTCGACCGGCTTGCCCTCCAGCACGTCCGTCTCGACGATGCCGACGAGCCGCAGCGCCTCCGACCCGATGCGCTCCTGGGCGCTGCTGGTGATCGTCCGGGTCTCCACGATGACGAGGGAGACCCCGAACACGGCGATCACGACGAGCACCACGGCGAGCGTGGAATTGATCAGACGGCGGCGCATGGCTCGGTCCGCACCCGGTTCTTCCTCAGCTCTTCTCGAAACGGAAGCCGACGCCCCGCACGGTCGCGATGTAGCGGGGGTTCGCGGCGTCGTCGCCCAGCTTCTTGCGGAGCCAGGAGATGTGCATGTCGAGGGTCTTGGTCGAGGACCACCAGGTGGTGTCCCAGACCTCGCGCATCAGCTGGTCGCGGGTCACGACCCGGCCCGCGTCCCGGACGAGGACCCGCAGGAGGTCGAACTCCTTGGCGGTGAGCTGGAGCTCCTCCTCGCCCATCCAGGCCCGGTGCGACTCGACGTCGATCCGCACCCCGTGCGTGGCCGGCGCCTGAGAGGACTCGTTCGCACCGCGCCGCAGCAGGGCCCGTACGCGCGCCAGCAGTTCGGCGAGCCGGAACGGCTTGGTCACGTAGTCGTCGGCGCCGGCGTCCAGGCCGACGACCGTGTCGACCTCGTCCGCGCGGGCGGTCAGCACCAGGATCGGGAAACCGTGCCCCTCCGCGCGCAGTCGTCGGGCCACCTCCAGACCGTCCATGCCGGGCAGGCCCAGGTCCAGGACGACGAGGTCGACGCCGCCCTGCAGCCCCGCGGCCAGAGCGGTGGGGCCGTCCTCCCGGACCTCGACCTCGTACCCCTCCCGGCGCAGGGCGCGGGCCAGGGGCTCCGAGATGGATGCGTCGTCCTCGGCGAGCAGTACACGCGTCATGTGGGTGATGGTAGTCCGCGGCGACCGAATCGTGGGCCAGCCCGCAGACCCCTGCCGATCTGGGCTTATGGACTAATGGGCGCCTTCGAATATGGTCGAACGGTTCCCGCGCCGCCTGTGATCCATATCTCAAGTCCTTCCATATGCCGCAGTGTCGTGTCGTATGGTGGCGAGACGCCTGATGCACTACCCAGGGGACCTTTGTGCCGAAAACCGAGCCAAGGGTCTCCCCTTCTGTCCTGGGTGGACCGGCGCCTTGATGCGTACACGTGTCAAGTGCAGCCCTGTCCGCCCCGGATGAAGTGAATGACCTAGGGGCCGGGCCCTCGCGCGAAGGTGCGCGCAGGGCGTGGATCCCGGTTACGGACCTTCCTTCGCTCCCACCCCGTGGGGCGAGACCCCGAGGCGTGGGGTGGGCGGCCCGTCGCCGGTGCCGGCCACCCCCCACCGGGCGCTGTTGAGCTCACGAAGCCAGGCGCCCGAATCAAAAGCAAGGATCGACCATGGCTTCCAGCCTGACGAAGGAACCGGCGGCTCCGGCCTCCGAGAAGACCTTCTTCGGCCACCCCCGTGGCCTGGCCACTCTGTTCATGACCGAGATGTGGGAGCGCTTCAGCTTCTACGGCATGAAGGCCCTTCTTCTCGTTTACCTGATCTCGGGTGGCCCGGATGCCAAGAAGGGCAGCCTGGGCGGCGGCATCGGCATGGACGAGGGCACGGCGATCGCCGTCTTCTCCATCTACGTCTCCATGGTGTATCTGCTCGCCATGCCGGGCGGATGGCTGGGCGACCGCGTCTGGGGTCCGCGCAAGACCGTGACGGTCGCGGCCGTGACGATCATGTCCGGCCACGTGATCCTGGCCCTGCCCGGACAGGCGACGTTCTACGTCGGTCTCGCGCTCGTCGCGATCGGCTCGGGCCTGCTCAAGGCCAACATCTCCACCATGGTCGGCCAGCTGTACAAGGACGCGGACGACCCGCGCCGCGACGGTGGCTTCACGATCTTCTACATGGGCATCAACGCGGGTGCCTTCTTCGCCCCGCTGGCCATCGGCACCGTGGGCCAGAAGGTCAACTGGCACCTGGGCTTCGCGATGGCGGCCGTCGGTATGGGCATCGGCCTCGCCGTCTTCCTGCTGGGCACCAAGCACCTGAACCCCGTCAGCTCGGTCGTCCCCAAGCCGCTGTCGGCCGAAGAGCGCACCTCGTGGCTGCGCAAGGTCGCCGTCTCGGTCGCCGTCGTGGCGGTCTTCTACACCGTCGTCGGCGTCGCCGGCATGTTCACCAAGGCGTGGGCGACCATCCCGCTCACCCTGGTCGGTCTGATCGTCCCGACCGCCGTGCTCGTGCGCATCAAGCGGGACAAGGAACTCGACCGCGGCGAGCAGTCGAAGATGACCGGCTACATCTGGTTCTTCGTGGCTGCCGCGGCCTTCTGGATGATCTACGACCAGGGCGCTTCGACGGTCCAGGCGTTCGGCGAGACCAAGGCTTCCGGCTCGCTGCTCGGCTTCGAGTTCCCCTCCTCCTGGTACCAGTCGCTGAACCCGGTCTTCATCATGGCGCTGGCCCCGGTCTTCGCCTGGATCTGGCTGTGGCTGAACCGCAAGGGCAAGGAGCCGAGCACCGTCGGGAAGTTCGCCGCCGGCCTGTTCTTCATCGGCGTTTCGTTCTTCTTCTTCCTGCTGCCGGTCGCCATGTCCTCGAACGGCCAGCTCGTCAGCCCGATGTGGCTCGTGGGCATCTACCTGATCCAGACGGTCGGCGAGCTGTGCATCTCCCCCGTCGGCCTGTCGGTCACCACGAAGATGGCCCCGCGCAAGTACGCGTCGCAGATGATGGGCGTATGGTTCCTGGCGGTGACGGCGGGTGACTCGATCACCAGCCTCCTGTCGGACCCGTCCGTCTTCGGTGTGGACCTCAACGGCACCGGCGCCGTGGCGATCGAGGCCACCTTGGCCACGCTGGCCGCCCTCGCGGTCTTCATGTACCGCAAGAAGGTCAAGGAACTCATGGGCGACGTGCGCTGACGCACTCCCGCACATGTGAAGGGCCCGGCACACCGGAAGGTGTGCCGGGCCCTTCGGCTTGCCCGGGCCGCCTCGGCCTTGAGCTGCCCCAAAGTTCGCCGGTCCGGCGGATGAAAAGCGCATGTCCGCCGAACCGGACGCTACCGAGCAGGAGCGATCACCCCCAGGGGATTCCGTCGGGTATGGCTCGAAGGGCGGACAGCAGGGTCAGCGGTTGCCGCGCAGGCGGCGCCAGGGGGTGAAGGTGAAGACCGCCGCGCCGAGCAGGACGACCGTGCCGGCGACCAGGCCCAGGGCCTTGAGGCCGCCGCCGTCAGCCGCGCCGGTCTCGGCGAGGCCACCCGAGGCGGCGGAGCCGCTGGTGGTGCTGCCGGTGGTGGACGGCGAGCCGGAGCCGCCGGGCTGGGCGGTGGTGTCCAGTTCCAGCGAGACGCCGCTGCTGGTGGCCTTGCAGGGGACGTTGATCGGCGTGGCGCCCGGGGCCATCGTGACGTCGATCGTCAGCTGGTCCGGGCTGAGCGTCACCTTGCCGGTCTTGCCGGGCTTGTAGGTGCCGGTCATGTCGCTGAGGCTGACCGGGGCCTTGTCCGGGATCGGCTCGGCGTTGGCCGGGCCGGTGACCTTGACGGTGCCGCTGTCGGCGCCGCCGAGCTTGATGTCCATCGAGGGCTTGAGGGCCCCCGCCGGCAGGGCCATGGGGCTGGCCATCGCGCCCTTGGCGGTCTTGACGGTGAGGTCGTAGCCGCTGCCGTTCTTCTTCGCGTTGATGGTGACCGGGGTCTTGATGCCGCCGGGGACGACGACCCCGCAGTCGAAGGCGACCTCGACGGGCTTGCCGGGGAAGTCGGTCTGGCCGCCGGTGCCGCCGGTGGTCGAGCCGCCCGTGGTGGAGCCGGTCGTGGTGCCGCCGGTGGTCGAGCCGCCCGTGCCGGAGCCACCGGTCGTGGTGCCGCCGGTGGTGGAGCCGCCCGTCGTGCCGCCTCCGCCCTCGGTGACCTTGATGGTGGCGCCGACCCCGGCCGCCTCTTGCGGGGAGCACTTCGTGATGAAGCCGCTGAAGTCCACGTCGTACTTGCCCGGCGTGATGGTGACGTCACCCGCCTTGGTCAGCTTGACCTTGCCTTTCATGTCGGACATGACCATGGGGGCCTTCTTCGGGATGGGCGGGTTCTTCCGCTCCCCCTCCAGCTTGACCTCGGCACTGAGCGCGCCGCCGAGCTTCACGTAGCCGGTGGGCTTGACGGTGTCCTTGCCCAGGTCCATGAGGTCGGTGTTGTTCGAGGCCGGTTTGACGGTCTTCCAGACCACCTCGACCTCGTCGCCGACCTTCGCGGTGGCGGGCGCGGTGATGGAGACGGTGGTGGTGCCCTGGACCGGGCCGCCACCGCCCGCCGGCGGGATGCACTCCACCTTGTAGGAGACGTCGGCCGCCTGGGCGGGGGCGGCCGCCAGCAGGATGCCCGCGCCGCCGAACAGCAGCGCGACAGCGGCCGCGCTCACCCTCCGTTGGGTCTTCACGAATGTCCCTTCGTCGTCGGACTGTTCTCGGATGGTGCGGATGTCTGCGGTGTACGTGGTGCTGGTGATGCTGTTGATGCTGGTGGTGCGTCTGGTTCCGGCGCGCTGTCCGGGGTGAACCACGGCAGTACCGCCGTGGGGGCTTCGGGATCCGCCTCGGGGGCGGCCGGGGCGACGTGCGGGCGGACCCGGTCGACCACGGCCATGCCGGTACGGAAGACGGCTGCCGGGATCACCACCAGCAGCAGGGCCCAGAACAACAGCACCCCGTACGGGCGCCCCACGCCCCAGGGCTGCGTTGCCACCACCTTGTCCCCGTACTTGAGCGAGACCGTGTAGTCCCCGTGGGCGCCGGCGGCCAGGCTCACGTCCAGCCGGATCTCGGCCTTGCCGCCGGGCGCGATGGTGCCCTTCCAGCGGGCCTCCTCCCACAGGGGCGCGTACACCCCGTGCGAGGTGCCGAGCTGGAAGACGGGGTCCTTGACCGGGGCCGAGCCGAGGTTGCCTACGGTGACGGTGAACTTCCGCGCGGGCGGCGCCCCGAACCAGGTCAGGACCCCGTCGTCGCCCTCCAGCCGGACCCCGGTGAGCAGTGCGAGGCGGCCCGTGCCGGACTCCGCGGGCAGCTCGGCCACGGGGTGGTCGGTGATCTTGAAGGGAAGGGCGACGGTGGACTGGTCCCCGTTGACGGAGGTCACGTTCACCACGCAGGGGCACGGCTTGGGCGGCCCCACGACGGGGAGCTGCGCGGTGAAGTGCCCGTCGCCGCCGACCGAGACGGCCACCCCGTCGGCGTTGGCGCAGCTGTTGGTGCCGCCGATCATGTTCTGTCCGCAGATCAGCAGCATCACCAGCGTCCCGGCCCGCCAGCCGGTACCGGTGACGGTGAGGCCCGCGCCCTTGGCGGCCTCCTGGAGCGAGAGCGCGGCGGTGGGCTTGCCCTCGGCGGCCACGGCGGCCGGGGCGGCTGCGGGGAGCAGCACCAGGGCGAACACCGCCAGCCCCGTCGTGAGCAGGGCGGCGATCCGCGTGCGGGCCGTCCCGGCGGCGTTGGCACTCACCTGGACGCTCCCGTCAACTGTCGGCCCGTGGCGGGTGAATGGGGTTCCCGTACGTGGTCCTCGTGCCGGTCCGGTGCCTTGCGGGCGCGCCGGGCCCGCCGGGCGCGTACGAGGAGCAGGGCGGCCGCGGTGGTGGCGCCGAGGGCGAGGAGGCCGAGGCCGGTCCGGGCGGCGGGGGACCGGGGCAGGCACCACACGGAGGCGGCTGCCGTGGCCCGGGGGGCACCGGGGGCGGTGACGGTGAGCGTGAGGTGTACGCGGTCGAACTCCGGCGCGCCGGGCCACGGTTCGGCGAGCGCGACCCGCCGGCCCGGCAGCAGTTCCACCGGGAGGGCGTGCGGAGCGCGGCCGGGGGCCTCGCCGAAGCGGCCGTCGGCGCGGACGGCGAGGGTGGGGGCGAGGGTGACGTTGCCCCGGTTGACCAGGGTGTACGTGATGACCTCCGCCCCGGCCCCGCCCCGTACGGCGACGTCCTCGACGGTGAGGGCCGCCACGGCCGGGCCGCTGACGCGCAGGTGGACCCGTACGGCCACCTCGTGGCCCGCCTCGGCGGCGACCAGTGCGGCCGGGTGGTCGCCGGGCGGGGAGCCGGGCGGGAGGGTGACCGTGAAGGGCACCACCGCGCGCGTACGGGCGGGGAGCCGGACGGTCGCGCCCCGGCCGAAGCTGATCCACGAACCCGGGCCGGCGCCGGGGTTGCCGTCCGTACCGGGTCTCGCCGGCGGGCGTACGGCGAAGGACCCATCGGCGGTGTTGTAGGCGTCGGCTCCGCGCAGGGTGACGGTGTGCTCCTGGTCGGTGGGGTTGGCCAGCGCGAGGCTGTCGTCCAGCACCGTGCCGGGGCTGCCGGCGAGGTAGAAGTACGGGCGTGCGGCGGCACCCGCACGGCCCGCGGCCGGCTCGGCGGTCCAGCCGGGCCCGTCGGCGGCGCCGGCGGCCTGCGCGGGCAGGGCGGCCGGGGCGCCGAGCAGCGCGGCCGCCGTCAGGAGGGCGAGGCCGAGCCGCCTGGGCGTGTGGAGCAGGGGCGTGTGGAGCAGGGGCATGGGCGGGGCCGCTCCGTTCAGGGCCGGGTCCGCTGGACGCCCTGGCCGCGCCGGGTCAGCCAGAGCACGCCGGCCGCGCCGGAGAGCAGCACGGTGGCGCCGAGGGTGCCGAGCGCGAGGGCGGAGTCGGCGGGGCCGGTCTGCGGGAGGGTGTCGGGGGCGGGCTCCTGCTCCGCGCCGGCGGCGGCCGTCACGTCGAGTTCCAGGGACGGCCCGGGGCTGTTGCCGGGGGTGCAGGTGGTGGTGGTGCCCATCGCCTTGATGGTGAGCACACCGGCGGTGAAGGTGACCTTGCCGCTCTTCTTCGGGGTGTAGCTGCCCGAGAGGTCGGAGATCTTGATGGGGGTGTCGGCGGGGACGGCCTCGGAGTTCGCGGGGCCGGTGACGGGTACCGACACCTTCTCGGCGCCGTCGGCCTGCAGGACGGCGCTGGGGTTCATCGCCCCCTTGCCGAGTTCGATGGGGCTGGAGGAAACGCCCTTCTGGAAGGACATCGTCAGCTTGTAGCCGTCCCCGTCCGCGACGGCCTTGACGTCGATGGGCGAGACCGCCGACTTGTCCCCGATGGGGGTCTGGCAGTCGTACGCGACGTCGACCACGTCGGCGTGGGCCGCGGGGGCGGTCGCCAGCAGGGCGGCCGCCGAACCGGCCAGGGCGCAGAGCAGGGCGGGGACCGGTGCGGGCGTGGTGGAGCGTTTCCGGTTGGACACCTTCGTCTTCCCCTCGGACCACATGTTACTGACGGAACATCAGATCGGTGGCTCAAGGTACGCCCGGGTCCTTATGGAGGGAAGACAAAGGACGAGGGTGTTCAAGCGGGTCGCCGCGCCGGTTCTCGGGCGGTGCGGCGACCCGTCCCTCAGGCGGCGCGGACGCCCCGCTGCCAGACGGCGGAGACCAGCGGGACGCCGGGCCGGTAGGCGAGGTGGACGTGGCTGGGGGCCTCCAGCAGGGCCAGGTCGGCGCGGGCGCCGGGGGCCAGGACTCCGATGTCGGTGCGGCGCAGGGCGCGCGCGCCGCCGGCGGTGGCCGACCAGAGAGCCTCGTCGGGGGTCATCCGCATGTCCCGGACGGCGAGCGCGATGCAGAACGGCATGGAACTCGTGTACGAGGAGCCGGGGTTGCAGTCGGTGGACAGGGCGACGGTGGCGCCCGCGTCGATGAGTCGGCGGGCGTCGGGCCACTGGGCGCGGGTGGAGAACTCGGCTCCGGGGAGCAGCGTCGCGACAGTGCTCGCGCTCTGGGCCAGGGCGTCGACGTCGGCGTCGGTGAGGTGGGTGCAGTGGTCGGCGGAAGCGGCTTCGAGCTCGACGGCGAGCTGGACGCCGGGGCCGTGGGAGAGCTGGTTGGCGTGGATGCGCGGGATGAGCCCGGCGGCGGCGCCGGCGGTGAGGATCGCGCGGGCCTGGTCGCCGTCGAAGGCGCCCTTCTCACAGAAGACGTCGACCCAGCGGGCGTGCGGGGCGCAGGCCGTGAGCATGTCGCCGGTGACGAGGTCGACGTAGGCCGCCGGGTCGTCGGCGTAGTCGGGGGAGACGATGTGCGCGCCGAGGTAGGTGACCTCTTCGGTGTGCGCGGCGGCGATGCGCAGGGCGCGGGCCTCGTCCTCGACGGTGAGGCCGTAGCCGGACTTGGTCTCGAAGGTGGTGGTGCCCTGGCGGCGGGCCTCTTCGAGGTGGCGCAGCAGGTTGGCTTCGAGGGCGGCGTCGCTGGCCGCGCGGGTGGCGGCGACCGTGGTGCGGATGCCGCCCGCCGAGTAGGCGCGGCCCGACATCCGGGCGTTGAACTCGGCGGTGCGGTCGCCCGCGAAGACGAGGTGGGAGTGGGAGTCCACGAAGCCGGGGATCACGGCCCGGCCGGCGGCGTCGAAGGCGTTGTCGGTGGCGGGTGCTTTGCTGGATTCACCGACCCAGGCGATGCGGTCGCCGTCGATGACGACCGCCGCGTCCTGGATCAGTCCGAGGGGGGAAGCGTCACCGAGGGAGGGGTCGTTCGTGACCAGGTTGGCGATGTTGGTGATGACCGTGGTGCTCATGGTGTTCAGGGGCTCCTTCAGCCGCGTACGGCCGCGATCGACTCGGCGAGGGCTGCGGGGACGTCCGGGACCAGGGTGTGCACCCCGTCCCGTACGAGGTGACGACCGCCCACGACCGTGTGGCGCACGTCCGCCGCGGAGGCGGCGAATACGGCCGTCTCGGCGCCCAGTCGGGGCAGCGGGCCCGCGGTCCTGACGGAGTCCAGGGCGATCGTGGTGAAGTCGGCGAGGGCGCCCCGCTCCAGGCGGCCCGCGTCGGGCAGGCCGAGGGCGGCGTGACCGTCGGCGGTGGCGGCGGTGAGCAGGGCGTTCGCCGTCCAGTGGCCGCGGGTCCGGCTGCTCAGGCGCTCGTTCAGCTCCATCGCCCGGGCCTCTTCGAGCAGGTCGATCACCGCGTGGCTGTCGCTGCCGAGGGAGAGGGGACTGCCCGCCTGCTGGAGCCGGCGGGCGGGACCGATGCCGTCGGCGAGGTCGCGTTCGGTGGTGGGGCACATGCAGGTGCCGGTGCCGGTGCCGCCGAGGAGGCCGATGTCGAGGTCGGTGAGGTGCGTGTTGTGGACGCCGGTGGTGCGGGCGCCGAGCACGCCGTGTTCGGCGAGGAGCTCGGTCGGGGTGCAGCCGTGGGCGGCCTGGCAGGCCTCGTTCTCGGCGGTCTGCTCGGAGAGGTGGACGTGCAGCGGGGCCTGCTGTTCGTCGGCCCAGCGGGCCACGGTGGCGAGCTGGCCGACGGGGACGGCGCGGACCGAGTGGACGGCGGCGCCGATCAGGGCGTGCTCGCGGGGGCGCAGGGCGCTGACGCGTTCCGCCCAGGCGTCGGCGGTGCCGTCGGAGAAACGGCGCTGGTGGGCGCTCGGTTCCTGGCCGAAGCCGGCGGAGAGGTAGGCGGTGTCCAGGAGGGTGATCCGGATGCCCGCGGCGGCCGCCGCCTCGATCAGGGCCTCGCCCATGGCGTTCGGGTCGGCGTAGGGGGTACCGCCGGGCGCGTGGTGGAGGTAGTGGAACTCGCCGACGTTGGTGATGCCGGCCAGCGCCATCTCCGCGTACACCGCCCGCGCCAGTGCGAAGTACGTGTCGGGGGTGAGGTTTTGGGCGACCTGGTACATGAACTCGCGCCAGGTCCAGAAGGTGCCGCTGCCGACCTGGACGAGGGAGCGCAGGGCCCGGTGGAAAGCGTGGCTGTGCGCGTTGGCCAGGCCGGGGAGGGTGAGGCCCCGCAGCGCCTCCGCGGCGCGCGGCGGGGCGTGGACGCCGGTGGCCAGTCCGGCGATCCGGCCGTCCTCGGACACCTCCAGGGCGACGCCTGGCTCGACATGGGTGCCGAGCCAGGCGTGTTCCAGCCAGTACGTCTTCAACGGCACGCGAGACCTTCCAGTACGTCGGCGAGGGCGAGGACTCCGGCGGTGCAGTCGTCCTCGGCGGCGAACTCCCGCGGCGAGTGGGAGACGCCGGTGGGGTTGCGTACGAACAGCATCGCGGTCGGGACGGCGGCGGAGAGGATTCCGGCGTCGTGTCCCGCCCCGGTGCCGAGGACGGGGACGGCCCCGCCCAGGATCCGGTTCAGTTCGTCGCGCAGCGCGTGCTCGAACTCCACGACCGGGGTGAAGGACTCCCGGACCACGGCCAGGTCGATGCCGTCCTGCTCGGCGCGTTCGTGGGCGGCCTTCTCGATGGCGGTGACGACCGTGTCGAGGGTGGCCTGGTCGGCGGCGCGGGAGTCGAGCCAGCCCCGTACGAGTGAGGGGATGGCGTTGACCCCGTTGGGCTCCACCGCGATCTTGCCGAAGGTGGCGACGGCCCCGGCGAGGGCCGCCTCGGTGCGGGCGGCCAGGACGGTCGCCGCGTACGTGAGCATCGGGTCGCGCCGGTCCACGAGACGGGTGGTGCCGGCGTGGTTGGCCTCTCCGCGGAAGTCGAAGCGCCAGCGCCCGTGCGGCCAGATCGCGGAGGCGATGCCGACACGGTCGCCGGACAGGTCCAGCGCCCTGCCCTGTTCGACGTGCAGCTCGACGAAGGCGCCGATCCGGGCGAGGCGCTCGGGGTCGGCCCCGATCGCGTCGGGGTCGTATCCGGCGGCTTCCATGGCCCGGGGCAGGCTCACGCCGTCCCCGTCGCGGAGCTCGTACGCCTTCTCCTTGGTCAGCTGCCCCGCGGTGAGCCGGGAGCCGACGCAGGCCAGACCGAAGCGGGCCCCTTCCTCGTCGCCGAAGTTGGTGATGGCCAGCGGCCTGGAGAACTCCGCACCCCTGTGGCGGAGTTCGTCCAGGGCCGCGAAGGAGGACACCACGCCGAGGGGGCCGTCGAAGGCGCCGCCGTCGGGGACGGAGTCCAGGTGTGAGCCGGTGACGACGGCGTCCCCCGCGAGGGGGTCGCCGAGCCAGGCCCACTGGTTGCCGTTGCGGTCGGTCTCGTACGTGAGCCCGCGGGCCAGCGCCTGCTCCTGGAACCAGGTCCGGCAGTCGGCGTCCGCGCCGGTCCACGCGTACCGGCGGTACCCGCCCGTGTCCGCGTGCCGGCCGATCGGGGCGAGCTCGTTCCACATGCTGTGGAAGGAACGGGCGCCGCCGGGCGCCGCCGGGGCCGGGGCTCCGGCGGCGCCGTGGTCGGGGGTGTGCGAGGTCACGCGTCGTCGCCCTCGCGCATCGGGACGCGCACGCCGCGCTCGTCCGCCACCGTCTCGGCGATGTCATAGCCGGCGTCGACGTGGCGGATGACACCCATGCCGGGGTCGTTGGTCAGGACGCGGCGGATCTTCTCGCCGGCGAGCTTCGTGCCGTCGGCGACGGAGACCTGGCCCGCGTGGATCGAGCGGCCCATGCCGACGCCGCCGCCGTGGTGGATGGAGACCCAGGAGGCGCCGGAGGCGACGTTGACCATGGCGTTGAGCAGCGGCCAGTCGGCGATCGCGTCGGAGCCGTCGAGCATGGCCTCGGTCTCGCGGTACGGGGAGGCGACCGAACCGCAGTCGAGGTGGTCGCGGCCGATGGCGAGCGGGGCGGCCAGCTCACCGGAGGCGACCATGTCGTTGAAGCGCTCGCCGGCCTTGTCGCGCTCGCCGTAGCCGAGCCAGCAGATCCGCGCGGGCAGGCCCTGGAAGTGGACGCGCTCGCCGGCCATCTTGATCCAGCGGTGCAGGGACTCGTTCTCCGGGAAGAGTTCGAGCATGGCCTTGTCGGTCTTGTGGATGTCCGAGGCCTCGCCGGACAGCGCCGCCCAGCGGAAGGGGCCCTTGCCCTCGCAGAAGAGGGGCCGGATGTAGGCGGGGACGAAGCCGGGGAAGGCGAAGGCGCGGCCGTAGCCGGCCAGCTGGGCCTCGCCGCGGATGGAGTTGCCGTAGTCGAAGACCTCGGCGCCGGCGTCCATGAAGCCGACCATGGCCTCGACGTGCTTGGCCATGGACTCGCGGGCGCGGGTGGTGAAGCCCGCCGGGTCCTTGGCCGCGTAGTCCGCCATGTCCTCGAAGGCGACGCCGGTCGGCAGGTAGGCGAGCGGGTCGTGGGCGGAGGTCTGGTCCGTCACGATGTCGATCGGGGCGCCCTCGGCGAGCATCTGCGGCAGCAGGTCCGCGGCGTTGCCGAGCAGGCCGATGGAGAGCGGCTTGCGGGCGTCGCGCGCCTCGACCGCGAGCTGGAGCGCGTGCCGCAGGTCGTCGGCCTTCACGTCCAGGTAGCGGTGCTCGATGCGCCGCTCGATGGCGCGCGGGTCGACGTCGATGCAGATCGCGACGCCGTCGTTCATCGTCACGGCGAGCGGCTGGGCGCCGCCCATGCCGCCGAGGCCGGCGGTGAGGGTGATGGTGCCGGCCAGCGTCCCGTTGAACTTCTTGGCGGCGACGGCGGCGAAGGTCTCGTAGGTGCCCTGGAGGATGCCCTGGGTGCCGATGTAGATCCAGGAGCCGGCGGTCATCTGCCCGTACATGGTCAGGCCGAGGTGCTCCAGGCGGCGGAACTCCTCCCAGTTGGCCCAGTCGCCGACCAGGTTTGAGTTGGCGAGCAGGACGCGCGGCGCCCACTCGTGGGTCTGCATCACGCCGACCGGGCGGCCGGACTGGACGAGCATCGTCTCGTCCTGCTTCAGCGTGCGCAGGGTGCGGACCATCGCGTCGTACGAGCGCCAGTCGCGTGCGGCCTTGCCGGTGCCGCCGTAGACGACGAGCTTGTCGGGGTGCTCGGCGACCTCGGGGTCGAGGTTGTTCTGCAGCATCCGCAGGGCGGCCTCCTGCTGCCATCCCAGGGCGCTGAGCTCGGTGCCTCGCGCGGCACGTACGGGGCGGGGTCCTGACATGGCGGTGCCTCCTCCGATGTTGGTCAATCCATTCACATCCTCGCTGCATGAATAGATCCAGTCAACAGCTGCGGGCCATCGCGCCGGATGATGGGATGGCGGGCATGGCTTCCGACAGGACAGCGGACGGATCATCGGGCCCGGCGACCGACGAAGAGGGGCGGGCCGCCGCCCGCCGGCGCGACCTGGCCGTCAAGGCCGCCGTGGCACAGGGCCTGGTGGGCGCGGCGGAGACGGCCGAGCCGCTGGTCTGCCTCCTGGACACGGCTGGGATCCGCGCCTCCGCCAAGGCTCTGACCAGCGCGTTCGCCTCGGCGCTCGCACCGGGCACCCCCGTCCTGCACGCCTTCGCGGTGAAGGCCGCCCCACTGGTGCCGGTGCTGCGGCTGCTCGCGGACGAGGGGATCGGCTGCGAGGTGGCCAGCCCCGGGGAGCTGGCGCTGGCCCGGGCGGCCGGGGTGGCACCGGAGGCCACCGTCCTGGACTCCCCCGCGAAGACGGTGGCGGAGCTGCGGGAGGCCCTTGACCTCGGGATCGCCGTCAACGTGGACAGCCGGCAGGAGCTGGAGCGGCTGGACGCCCTGGTGTCCGCGGCTCCGCCCCGCTCGCCGGTCGGCGTGCGGGTCAACCCGCAGACGGGCGCCGGCACCATCGACGCCCTCTCGACGGCGACGGCCACCTCCAAGTTCGGCGTGCCGCTGCGCGACCCCGGGGCCCGGGCCTGGCTGGTGGAGGCCTGCCTGGCCCGGCCGTGGCTGACCCGGCTGCACGCCCACTCCGGGTCACAGGGCGTGCCGTTGCCCCTGATCGCACAGGGCGTACGGGAACTGCACGCACTGGCGGAGGAGATCAACGCCGCCGCCGGACGGCGCCAGGTCGACACCCTCGACATCGGCGGCGGGCTCCCGGTCAACTTCGCCTCCGATGCCACCGCCCCGACGTACGCGCAGTACGTGGAGGCCCTGCGGGAAGCCGTCCCGGCCCTGTTCGACGGCGGCTACGGCCTGGTCACCGAGTTCGGGCGGTCCCTGCTGGCCAAGCACGGGCTGATCGTGGCGCGGGTCGAGTACACGAAGGCGACGGGCGGCCGCCGCATCGCGGTGACCCACGCGGGGGTGCAGCTGGCCACCCGCACGGTGTACGCCCCGGCGTCCTGGCCGCTGCGGATCCTCCCGTACGACGCCAAGGGCTCCCCGCTGACCGGCCCGCCGCTCGCCCAGGACGTCGCGGGCCCGGCCTGCTTCGCGGGAGACCTGCTCGCGACGGCCCGGGAGCTGCCGGAACTGTCGCCGGGCGACCTGATCGGGGTCCCGGACACCGGCGCCTACTTCTTCACCGCCCACTACGGCTACAACAGCCTCCCCCGCCCGGCGATCCACGGCTTCGCCCTGACCGCCCCCGACGAGGTCCACTTCACCCTGGCCCGGCCGGCCCAGCCCCTGACCTCGATCGTCGAAGAATCCGGGGCGGCCCAACGGGACGCGCTGCTGTGACGGGAGGCGGGGCGGAAGCGGGGTCGGGGGCGGGGTCGGTGCCCCGCTCCCCTCACTCCACGAACAGCCCCCGCGATGCCGCACGCGTGTCGAAGGCTTCGAGGCGGGACTGGGCATCGGGGAGGGCGTCGGCCATGGCCTCCAGGAGGACGCGGCCCAGCAGCATCGGGGCGCACGCGGTGTCGAAGGCCAGGCCCGTGCCCACGGGCGCCGGGATCAGGAGGTCCGAGTGGCGCGCCACCGGGGCGAAGGCGGAGTCGGCGACCGTCACCACGGTCAGCCCGGCCGCCCGCCCGTGGTCCAGGGCCTCGACCACCTCCCGCGGATGCCGGGGCAGCGCGAAGCAGAGCATCGCCGAGGCCCCGGCCGCCACCGCCGCGTCGATCCGGTCGGCGAGCATCGAGCCGCCCTCGTCGAGCAGCCGTACGTCCGGATGGACCTTGGCGGCGAAGTACGCGAAGCCCCTGGCCTGCGAGGACGCCGCACGCAAGCCCAGCACCGGCAGCGGGCGGGACCCGGCGAGCAGCCGGCCCGCCTCCTGGACGGGCGCCGGGTCGGCGAGCATGGCCGAGAGCCTGCGGAGGTTCTCGATCTCCCCCTGGACGGCCTGCTGGTACTCGTTGTACGGGTCCTCCCCGCCCCCCTCCGGCCGCTCGGCCGGGGCCACCTCGCGCAGGTGGCGGCGGAGCGCCGGGTACCCGTCGAAGCCGAGTGCCACCGCGAAGCGGGTCACCGACGGCTGGCTGACCCCGGCCAGCTCCGCGAGCTCCACGCTCGACAGGAAGGGCACTTCCGCGGCGCCCCGCACCATGCAGTGCGCGATCCGCCGCTGGGTCGGCGTCAGCCGGTGCCCCTCGAACAGCTTCTGCAGCCTGGCGGCCGGGCTGTCGCTCATCCCGTCGCCTCCGTCCCCGTCGTGCCGGTGAATATTCAGTCACCGAGCACTCTGCATGTGGTTATGCAGGACGGCAAGCCGCGGGCCGCTCCGCGAGACGGGGGCTAGCCCCAGTGCCGAGGCGCGCGGGAGTTCATACGGTGGGCGCATGGAGCGCCAGGAGCTGAAGAAGGAACTCGACGCCACGTTGGACGCGCGCCGCGAGCTGGGGCCGGAGTACGAGGCCGCACTGGTGGACTCGTTCGTCGACAAGATCCACACGCAGGTCAGACGCCGGCTGGCGGAGGACCGGCTGGCGACGGCCCGTGGGGACGGCCCCTCCGGGTCTTCGGCGGACGTCGGCGGGTTCGGTGAACGGTTCGGCTTCGCCGTCATCACGCTCGTGCTGGCAGTCCCCCTGACGGCCATCGCCGCCGCCCAGGCCCACCTGACGGGACTGCTGGTCGCCTGGGCGGGCGTCGTGGCGGTGAACTTCACCCACGCCGCCAAGCGCCTCCCGCGCCGCGAGCCCGGCGACCGCCCGGCCTGAGCCTGAGCCGGAGCCGGAGCCGGAGGAGCCGAACCGAGCGGAGCACCGACGGACGGGCGCGGGGACCGCCGCACCCCCGGTTGCCCGGGGGGCGGGACGACGGCGGTCCCCGCGCAGGACACGGGCCGGGTCAGGGCCGTCCGCGTCCGTGGCGTTCACGCGGTCCGGGAGCCGCTCCGGAGGTACGTCAACGCCGTTCCGTGGTGTCGGTCGGGGCCTGCGCCGCTCCCCGCCGACAACCACCACTGTGCCGGAGCCGTGTTAAGCCGGTGCTGCCGTCACGTGTCGGGCCCGTACCGATCGGGCGACAGGCCGACGGACCGCGGGCCGACCCGCCGACGGGCCCGGCCGCCGGCCGACGGTCGCGACCCACCCGCCGGCGGACCCGCGACCGCACGCCCGGCTGCCCGGCCAACAGCCCGGGCAGCGGCCGGACCGGCCTACTTCCCCGACTTCGCGAGGAACGCGAGCAGGTCCTGGCGGCTGACGACACCCGTCGGCTTGCCCTCGACCAGCACGATCGCCGCGTCCGCCTCGCCCAGTACCGCCATCAGCTCGGCCACCGGCTCGCCCGAGCCGACCTGCGGCAGCGGCGCGCTCATGTGCTTCTCCAGCGGGTCGCCCAGCGAGGCCCGCTGCCCGAACAGAGCCGCCAGCAGTTCCTTCTCCACGACGGAACCGATGACCTCGGCCGCCATCACGTCCGGGTGACCGGCGCCCGGCTTGACGATCGGCATCTGCGAGACGCCGTACTCGCGCAGCACCTCGATGGCCTCGCCGACCGTCTCCTCGGGGTGCATGTGGACCAGGGACGGCATGGCGCCCTCCTTGTCCGCGAGCACGTCACCGATGCGCGCCGACGGTCCGGCCTCCTCCAGGAAGCCGTGACCCGCCATCCACTCGTCGCTGAAGATCTTGCTGAGGTAGCCGCGGCCGCTGTCCGGCAGCAGGACGACGACCACGTCGTCCGGGCCGAGCCCCTCGGCGGCCTTCAGCGCCGCGACGACCGCCATGCCGCAGGAGCCGCCGACGAGCAGGCCCTCCTCCTTGGCGAGGCGGCGGGTCATCTGGAAGGAGTCCTTGTCGGACACCGCGATGATCTCGTCCGTCACGTTCGGGTCGTAAGCGGTCGGCCAGAAGTCCTCGCCGACGCCCTCTACCAGGTAAGGACGCCCGGAGCCGCCCGAGTACACGGAGCCCTCCGGGTCGGCGCCGATGACCTTGACCTTGCCGCCGGACACCTCCTTGAGGTAGTTGCCCGTACCCGAAATCGTGCCGCCGGTGCCGACGCCCGCGACGAAGTGGGTGATCTTCCCCTCCGTCTGCTCCCACAGCTCGGGACCGGTGGTCTCGTAGTGCGAACGGGGGTTGTTCGGGTTGCTGTACTGGTCGGGCTTCCAGGCGCCGGGCTCGCGCGCGAGGCGGTCGGACACGTTGTAGTACGAGTCCGGGTGCTCGGGGTCGACGGCGGTCGGGCAGACCACGACCTCGGCGCCGTACGCGCGCATGACGTTGATCTTGTCCATGGACACCTTGTCAGGGCAGACGAAGATGCACTTGTAGCCCTTCTGCTGGGCCACGATGGCGAGTCCTACGCCGGTGTTGCCGCTGGTCGGCTCCACGATGGTGCCGCCGGGCTTGAGGGCACCGCTCTGCTCGGCGGCCTCGATCATCCGGACGGCGATCCGGTCCTTCACGGATCCACCGGGATTGAAGTACTCGACCTTCGCAAGGACGGTGGCCTGCAGGCCTTCGGTCACACGGTTGAGCTTCACCAGCGGGGTGTTGCCGACGAGGCTGATCATCGAGTCGTGGAATTGCACCATGTTCTCCAAGGAGGGGACTCCACGGGTTCTCCGGGAGGTCCGGCCAGAGTATGCGGAAAGGGATTGGCTGACCGGCTCTACGGGGCAGGAAGGTCATCGGGACCGGCAGGAAAGCGAGGTGCCCAGGGGTGTCCAGGGCGAGGACGGCCCGCCGGATCGCGGCGGGCGCGGCGTACGGAGGAGGCGGGCTCGGGCTGCTCGGAGTCGCCGCGGTGGGTCTTGTGCTGGCGGAGGTCCAGTTCGCCAAGCGCACGGTGGGCACCGGCCTGCCCGATCCGCCCCGCGCCGACGGCGTGTACGGGAGCGAGTTCGGTGGTCCCGAGCTTAGTCCCGGTCCGCTGCGGCTGGGCATGCTCGGCGACTCCACGGCCGCCGGTCTCGGGGTCCGGCGGGCGCGGCAGACGCCGGGCGCCCTGCTGGCCTCGGGCCTGGCGGCGGTGGCCGAGCGGCCGGTCGAGCTGCGCAACGTGGCCCTGTCGGGAGCGATGTCGGACGACCTCGACCGTCAGGTGGCCCTGCTCCTGGACGGCGACGCCCCGGCCCCGGACGTATGCGTGATCATGATCGGCGCGAACGACGTGACCCGCCGGATGCCGCCCACCCAGTCGGTCCGCCTGCTCACCGCGGCGGTACGCAGGCTGCGGCTCGCGGGCGCCGAGGTCGTCGTCGGCACCTGCCCCGACCTGGGCACCATCGAACCGGTCTACCAGCCGCTGCGCATGCTGGCCCGCCGCGCCTCGCGCCAGCTGGCGGCCGCCCAGACGATCGGCGTGGTCGCGCTGGGCGGCCGTACGGTGTCGATGGGGGACCTGCTGGGGCCGGAGTTCGCGGCGAACCCGCGCGAGATGTTCGGCCCGGACTCCTACCACCCGTCGGCGGAGGGGTACGCGACCGCCGCCATGGCCGTCCTGCCGACCCTGTGCGCCGCGCTGGGGCTGTGGCCCGGGTCCGACCGCCTCGACGTGTCCCGGGACGAGGACCTGCTGCCGGTGGCGAAGGCCGCCTCCGCCGCGGCGGGCGAGGCGGGCACCGAGGTCACGCCGGCCCGCGGGCCGTGGGCCCTGCTCAAGCACCGGCGGCGCCGGCGGGTCCCCGGGTCCGAGCCCATCGGCCAGCCGGCGGAGACGGGCGGGCCGGACGGAGCCACCGGGACGACAGGCGCCACGGGAGCCACCGGACCCACCGGACCCACCGGAGCCACCGGAGCCACCGAGAGCACGGGCGACGCCCCGGCCACCAGGCCCTGATCCCCCCCGGGCCGGGCCCCTGGTCCAGCCCTGTCCCGACCCCGCGTCCAGCCGTGTCCCGGCCGCCGCGAGGGATGCTGGAGGCACGGCCGCCCTCCGGGGTCCCGGGGCCGCCCCGCGCCGGTGCGGTCCTCATCACACCGCGAGGCCGGTGACCTCGACGGTACGGGCCGGTAACTTCACTTGCTGGTCCGGTACGAGCCGCAACGCACCCCCCTTGGAGCCCCGATGCCCGAAGCAGTCATCGTTTCCACCGCCCGCTCGCCCATCGGGCGCGCCTTCAAGGGATCCCTCAAGGACGTCCGCCCGGACGACCTGACCGCGACGATCATCCAGGCCGCCCTCGCCAAGGTCCCCGAGCTGGACCCGCGCGACATCGACGACCTGATGCTGGGTTGCGGCCTCCCGGGCGGCGAGCAGGGCCACAACCTGGGCCGCATCGTGGCCGTGCAGATGGGCATGGACCACCTGCCCGGCTGCACGATCACCCGTTACTGTTCCTCCTCCCTCCAGACCTCCCGCATGGCCCTGCACGCCATCAAGGCGGGCGAGGGCGACGTCTTCATCTCGGCGGGCGTCGAGATGGTCTCCCGCTCGGTGAAGGGCTCCTCCGACGGCCTGCCGGACACCCACAACCCGCTCTTCGCCGACGCCGAGGCCCGTACCGCCGCGGTGGCGCAGAGCGAGGGCGCGTCCTGGCACGACCCCCGCGAGGACGGCCTGATCCCGGACGCGTACATCGCGATGGGGCAGACCGCCGAGAACCTGGCCCGGCTCAAGGGCGTGACCCGCCAGGACATGGACGAGTTCGGCGTGCGCTCGCAGAACCTCGCCGAGGAAGCCATCAAGAACGGGTTCTGGGCGCGCGAGATCACCCCGGTCACGACCCCGGACGGCACGGTCGTCTCCACGGACGACGGCCCGCGCGCCGGCGTCACCCTGGAGGGCGTCCAGGGCCTCAAGCCCGTCTTCCGCCCCGACGGCCTGGTGACGGCCGCCAACTGCTGCCCGCTCAACGACGGCGCCGCCGCGCTGGTCATCATGAGCGACACGAAGGCGCGCGAGCTGGGCCTGACCCCGCTGGCCCGGATCGTCTCCACCGGCGTGACCGGCCTGTCCCCCGAGATCATGGGCCTGGGCCCGGTCGAGGCCTCCAAGCAGGCCCTCAAGCGGGCCGGCCTGACGGTCGGCGACATCGACCTCTTCGAGATCAACGAGGCGTTCGCCGCCCAGGTCATCCCGTCCTACCGGGACCTGGAGATCCCGCTGGAGAAGCTGAACGTCAACGGCGGGGCCATCGCCGTCGGTCACCCGTTCGGGATGACCGGTGCGCGCATCACCGGCACGCTGATCAACAGCCTCCAGTTCCACGACAAGCAGTTCGGCCTCGAAACGATGTGCGTCGGGGGCGGCCAGGGCATGGCCATGGTCATCGAGCGGCTGAGCTGAGCCGTAGCGGAGGGTAGGGGCGCCCCGAGGAACGAGGGACGCACCTGCC
>NZ_BMVP01000024.1 GCF_014650775.1 Streptomyces cirratus
CACCCCACCCATGCCCAGCCAACGCGCCAACTACCCCACCGGTTACGGGACAACCTCTAGGGCGAAGAGCCGAAGTGGGGAAAATTCAGCTCGGCTTGCAGCTGGACAGGACACCCTTGCCCAGCAGCGACCATCCCCGCCGGTCCACCGGCATCGCAGCGCTGTGAACTGGCCGGCCAAGTCCGGGCCGACGCCGACGCCGAGGTCGAGGTCGAACCAGTGTCGATCCCTGCGGGCCCCGGGCGCGGTGAGGTTCATCGCCGCCCAGGAGGAACTCCCCGACCGTGCGCAGCCGCCGTTCTGCGGGCGGAATGCTCCTGTGGCTGGGTGGGGGAGGAGCACACCGCGGACTGGGCCAAGTCCCACGATCTGCCCTTCCGCGAGGACGGATCCGACAACGCGCACTCCTGCCAGGAAGACTGGCACCGCCACATCGTCCACGTCCGTGACACAGCACCATCCCGCTGCCTGCCGAGCCGGAAACACTGCTCGAATCCATCACCGCCGCGATCGACAAACTCAGCCGGCAATTCACCGACCGCAGCCCTCAAAACAGCCCGCTCCCTGGAGATCATCGCCCAGCGCACCGCTTACTGGCCCGCACAGCGCGCCCGCACCCAAGACCACGCCGCCACCGCGACCGCACTCGGCGTGAACACCGATGAGGCACGTAACTCCTGGCTCGGTTCGAGGGATGGAGCATGGACGGCGGCAGCTGAGACCTCAGCGACCTGCTCCCTCGCTGTGGCCGCACTGGAGGGGCGCCAACTCGGCGAACCGCGCGCACGATAACGACCGTCGAGTAGGCGCGCGGGAGCGCATGACCCCGCGGCCAACAGTGTTCTCAACCCCGCGAAGAGAGAAGGCGTCGGCCGAGGTCTGCACCAGGGCTGCGACGACCCGGCCGCCCTGCAGTCCCGCGACCGCTCGTGCGATCCGAGCCCGCTGCTCGGCGGGGACGGCGATGAGCCGAGCTGAATGAGGGTTGATATTCAGGGTGTGGTGCCCGGGGCGGGCTGAGGCTCAGCCACCGGAACGTTCCAGGAAGTCGGAGAGGCGACGGCTCGCCCCGGGCGGGATGGCGTGCGGAAGCGCGTGATGGGACGCATCCGGCACCACGGTCGTTACGACGCGTGGCAGGAGCGCCTCGGCGCGGGCGGCCACCTTGGAGGGGTCATGGGTCCTGCCGCTTCCGGCGAGGAGCAACAGGACCGGCAGGCCCAGGCCACGCAGTGCGTCCGGCGCTGGGCGCGGGCCGAATACGGGCCGGACGGAGGGGAAATTGGCGGCTGCCTCTTGAAGGGCGAGCCAGTCGGGATCGAGGGCGGAGCCCCTGGTCTCCCACTCCAGGAAGGCGCGGACCCGGCGGGGTGTGGGCCGCAACAGTGGCGGCAGCGCGTGCAGCAGGTAGGACGGGCTGAACCCGGTGAAGCACTGGGTCGGGTCGAGAAGGACGAGGCGGCGTACCCGGTCCGGCGTGCGTATGGCGTGATGCAGCGCGATCCAGGCTCCGTACGAGTGCCCGCCCAAGTCGGTCTCGGCCACTCCGAGGCCGTCGAGGAGCGCGTCCAGCCAGGCCGACAGGTCGGTGACCGTACGGGGGCGGCGGTGGCCGTCGGGAGTGCTGCGTCCGGGGGCGCCGATCAGGTCAACGGCGAACACCCGGTGGGTGCGGGACAGTTCGGCAGCCTGTGCATACCAGGACGCGGAGGTCGCGCCACCTCCGCCCGGCAGGAGGACGAGCGAGGGCCCGTCGGCCGGGCCGCACACGTTGACATGTGTCGTGCCGAAGGGGGTGGGAACAGTCGCCGTCTCGCGAGCGGCAGGCCACTTGGCCATGACCTTGTCGTAGGCCGTGAGGAAGTTGTCCGCGTCGTACGCATCGCGAGCGTTCATGAATGGCGACCCTTATCATCTCGCTCAGCAAGATACTTGTTGAGCGAGATAATACGTGGAGGTGGTCCATGTCCGACCAGGGTCGTGAGGAACTCGCCGAACGAGCCGAGCCGGGCCCTGAGATGGAGATCGTCCACCTGCTGCGCGCGGTGGTCGTCGACCTGGGGAGGAGCACTGCGCGGTTCGCCCAGCGCAACGGCATGCACCCCACCGAAGTGCGTGCGCTGATCGCCCTGATGGACGCCGCCCGCGCCGGCGAGGAGATCACGGCAGGACGCCTCGGCTCCGAACTCGGGCTGAACTCCGCGGGAACCACAGCACTGGTCGACCGGCTGGAACGGGCAGGGCATGTGCGGCGGGTGCGCGATGCGCGGGACCGCCGCAAGGTGAGCATCGAAGTGGAGGAGCGGGCGGTAGCCCTCGGCCGGTCCCACTTCGGACCGCTCATCGATCGGGCGGTGGAACTGCTGCGAGGATACGACGAGCGGGAACTCGCCGCGGTCAGGCGCTTTCTGACTGGGATGCGGCAGGCGGCGGACTGAGCCGTTTCGTTTGGATCACAGTGGGGTCGAAAGATGACGGGTGGTTCCCGGGAGGCACCCTGGATCGATGCGACCTCGACCCGACGGCACCGAGAACGGCCTGCGGTATCCGCTCAATGAGTGGGATCCCATCGGGGTAGCAGATGAGGTGCAGGACGAGCACGACCGCATGCTCGCCCCGCTGCTCCAGCGGCTCCGAGGCGGCGCCGGCCCGTCGGAGATCGGCGATGTCCCGCTGGCCGAGGTCCACGACTCCGGCGGCTACGCATGGGACGCGGCCCGCCGCCAGGCGTACGCCAACGACCACGAGTCCCCCGATACCCTCATCGCGGTCTCGGCAGCCTCCAGCCGGTCCAAGGCCGACAAGGAACCGGCGCAGTGGATGCCTTCGGACGGCTCCTACCACTGCACCCGCGCAGCAGCCTGGGTGGGCACCAAGCTGCACTGGAGCCTGTCGGTGGGCGAAGCCGAGCGCCAAGCCCTCCTCGGTCTGGCCGAGGACTGCCCGGCGCTCACCGTCGTCCACGAAGAGGCCGCCTGACCCGCAGGCGCACGGCGCAGGCGCACGGCGCAGGCGCACGGCGCAGGCGCCGGCCCGGCCTGTCGCCACGGGGCCGCGGCGACAGGCCGGCGGGAAACCCCCGCCCGCACCGCCGCTTCACCCTCCCTGACGTTCACGCGCACGCGTGCCACGTGAAACGCAACCGGCCTCCCCGACAGCGTCGCCGTGTTGCTCATCTACGGGGCGGGGCGCCTTTGCACCCCGCCCCTCAGGATCGCCGACGCGCGATCAGGCCGAGCAGTACGGCCTCCGCGATCGCTACCCGTACGGTTCCCCTGTTCGCGCCCGTCAACTTCTTCATCCCCGTCAGTCCAGCCGTCATTTTCGCGGCCGAGCGCGCTCGTTCGGCCGGGGGCGGCGGAGGACTTTGACTATCCACGGTTGAAAGGGGAGGTGGCCGGGGACGACGTGCCAGTCGTTGACCGTCCAGACCAGGCGGAAGTACCGCTCGACGAGCGGATCGTGTCCCGCTTCGAACCGGCTTGCCATCCATTCTCGTAGTTCACGGCTGTCAGGGCGCCCCAGTACCGCGGCGAAGTGGGCCACCACGCCGTCAACGACCACCGTGGCGTCCTCTCCCTCGGGGTCGGCGCCCGCTTCCATCGCGACCCCGGCCGCTTGCCTGGCGACGGCCATGAGATCGGCCGCAGTCTCGGCGGGAATGCCCGGCAAGACGTCTTCGTCGGCGGGCGCGGCCGCAGACGCCCCCCGCGCCATGCGCGCGCGGAAGTCGTCGTCGGTCATCAGTTCGGCGAGCTCCACCCATGCGGCGAGCTGCGCGTCGGACGGGTCGTCGGGGAGGTCCGGGAAGGCCGTGCGCAAAGCGGCGACCTCAGAGCCGGCGGTGCTTGTGCGGGCGGTGAGGTCATCGATGAAGTCCGTGATCAGGCGGTGTCGTTCGCCGGTGGTGAGGCTGGTGAGACGGTGCATGAATGAGATCTCCTCTGGGCTGGAGCCGCGCCGGGCGAGGTGGCGCAAGACGCTCTGCCGCCGGCGCAGTACGCGGATCTGGAGTTCAGTGGCGTCGGCGTGCGCGGCAGCGACTTCCGTGACGGAGAGGCTGCCGCCCAGAACACGGCGGATGGAGGCGAGATCGACATCCAGCTCGCGCAGGACGCAGATCGTCCGGAGCCGTAGCAGCGCCGCGTCGTCGTAGCAGCGATAGCCGGCCGAAGTGCGTTGTGTCGGGGGCAGCAGTCCACTGTCTGAGTAGAAGCGGATCGTCCGTACCGGCACGCCGGTACGGGTCGACAGGCTGCCGATGGAGTGCAGGGACGTCGTGCCGTTCATGACGCCCACTCTCAGGTCTCCAGCGGGGGGAGAGTCAAGCCGCCTGCGCCAGGTCTGCCCTCGGTGATCAACGGTCGGCCGGACTCGGTGTCGGGGTGCCCGACGGCAGGCTCAGGGAGCCAGGATGTCGCCGTCGGGCGCAGGTTCGGACCACTCGTGTCCCACCAGATCGCCACGTCACAGGGGGTGGGGCATGCCCACCATGGCCCGGGCTGTCGGTACCGGATCCCAGTAGGTCACGGTCGACTGGTGTTCACCCCGGCCGCCCCGGGTGGGCGGGTGCTGCTCCGGACCCGCCGCGGCTCCGTGGTGCAGGTGCGGGCCTGACGCGCCCACATCGCTGGCTGTGGCAGGTGGCGCAGACCCGAAGCTATTGACCTTCGCGGCGCTGCAGAACCAATTCCCCGGCTCCGTACTACTCGTTGGTGACTGCCGGCGCTCGGTCCGGCACCAGCGTGCTGCCCTGGGTCATGTCCCCAGATCCTCCGTCACGGGCAAGCACTCGGCGAGCAGGTCGACGACATCGCGCCAGGCGCGCTGCGCGTGCCGTGGGTGGTAGCCGACACCGGGGACTGTGGGGTGGTCGACCGGCGGGTGGTGGAAGGCGTGCAAGGCGCCGCCATAGACCGTGAGGCGCCAGTCGACGCCCGCGGCCTGCATCTCGGCGGTGAACGCGTTCCGTTGCGCGGGCGGCATGATCGGGTCTTCCGACCCGACCCCGGCCCACACCGGGCAGCGGATCCGCGCCGCCTCGCCCGGCCGGCCGGTGGTCAGTGCGTTGACCGTCCCGATCGCACGCAGGCTGACGCCATCACGCCCGAGTTCCAGCCCGATGGCGCCCCCGCTGCCGTAACCGACGGCGGCGATCCGGTCGGGGTCGGTCCGCGGTTCGGCGCGCAGCACGTCGAGCGCCGCATGGCCGATGCCCCGCATCCGGTCCGGATCAGCGAGCAGTGGCATGCAACGGGCCAGCATCTCCTCGGGGTCACCCAAATAACGCCCGCCGTGAAGGTCGAAGGCCAGCGCTACATATCCCAGCTCGGCGAGTGCATCGGCCCGGCGGCGCTCGACGTCGCTGAGCCCCATGCCCTCTGGTCCGAGCAGCACCGCGGGCCTGCGGTCGACACTGGCCGGGAGCGCGAGGTGCCCGATCATCGTCAAACCGTCGGCCGGGTACTCGACCGTACGCGTCGTAATCGTCGTCATGAGACCGGACTGTAGTGATCGTCAACCTCGGCCCGGCCGGTGTTCTGCCGCCGGCAGAACAGTGCGGGTGCCCCTCTGAAATACGCCGAGGGCTCGCAAGGACCGTCACAACCCCCGTTCCCACAGCGGCTGTCGGATCACACGGGGTAGAGCCGGATCAGCTCCCGCCGCAGCTCCGCCCCACCGCGTTCCGGCCGGGCGGCGAGCAGGTTGTACGTGCGGGTCCACTGCTGCTGGAGGTGGATCAGGTCGGCGGGGAAGGGGAGTGGTGCCATCCGTTTAGTGGAGCACGTGTTCGAATGCTTGCGCGAGACGCCCGCGTGCCCTGGCCTCATAGCAGGCAATGCTGGCCTGTTCCCGGGATCCTCGGCCTGACCCGGGTCGCCGCCGCCGAGATGGGCCGCTACGAGTCCAGGTTCAGGTCCACGCCATCGCCCCGGCGGCCCGGACCCGCATGACGGAGCAAACCTTCGCCGGGACCATGGCGGCGCCGGCGGAAGGCGCATTCGACGATGGCCCCGAGAACGTCTCCCCGCTGGTGGTCTGGCTCGGCTCGGACGCCCCGGCCCCACCGCCGACCGCGCCGCCCGCCGGACCCCGGCGGAGGCGGGCGAGGCGGCGGCGAAACTACTGGCTGCGGCGCAGGCGCCGAGGGCGGTGTATGGGGCACGGGGGTAGGGGAGCCGGGGGGGATCAACACCCCGAATCCGGGAATTTGGAGTAATTCGGCCGAGTGTCCAGGGGGGCGGTCTTCACGTCTATGATTTCCGCTTTGGAATTCAGGACCACAGCGATCGAACCCTGCTCCAGGTCGAATTTCTCCTGCGCCCGGAAGCCGTCACAGTTGGTCTCCGTGATGATCTTGCGCGCCGCACCTTCGGATCGCCCGACTGCCGCACAGACCGCCTTCTGTGCGAACTGTCGAGCGATCTCGCGATGGTGGATCTCGTGTGCCTTGATGAGTTCGACTGCCTTGTTGAGCAAGGCCCTTTGCTGCTCGGTGGGCAGAGGGTGTCCGAGAGCCCAACGTGGATGGGCGATCTTCGTCTTCAGCGTGTAGTTGACCTTCTTCACGTTGTTCTTGCCGTCAAACTCGAACCTGTCTTCAATTTCCGGCTTCAGGTGACCGACTGCCGCCGCGCCTCCTGCGTCGTATCTCGCGTTCTTCAGGAATTCGTTGACGGTGCTGGCGTTGATGGTGTTCACGTCGTTCGAATCGATGATCGTCGGCACCTCCGAGCAACCGGTCTTCGTCAGGGTCACCGGAGTCGGCTCCGAATCGGTGAGCGGACCCTGGGCTCCGGCGTGGGATCCGCTTACCTCGTCGCACCGAATCGACTCGATCTTCACGGTGCCGCCCAGGTCCGTGCCGGATACCCTGCCATTTTGAATGGTCTTGGCGAAGACCTCGCCGTCCTGCGTAGTCGTGTACGTCCCGTGTCCGTCGACCAGATCGAGCTGCTTGGCACTCCCCGTGACCTTCCCGTCCTCCAGGAGGAAGTCAACTTGCAAGTCGACGTCGGTCCGGAAGTTGGCGGAACGGATTCCCCAAGATCCACTGACGGTGCCGGCTTCATCGACCGATAGGTTGATGTCCACGGACGATCTGATGTGCAGTGTGCCGTCACCATTCGGTATCAGGCTGTCAATGGCGACGGCGCCGCTGTAATCTCCCGGGTTGAGCGCACCCGGTTTCAGTTCGCAGCCGGCAGGCGGAACGGATTCGGCGGCCCCGGCAAATCCGGCAAAGGTGCCGGGTCCTATCGTCAGCGCAATTGCCAAGATCGTGTGGAAGCACGGCAGGGCCGTCGGAGGGGATTTCATTTTCACCACAGCCCCCGCGCATAGTGCCGGGTCGCCGCCGTCCGACCCGCAATCCGGCATCAATTTGCCATTCGGGGCCGTCGGGGGAATCTGTCGAGATCGTGACGTTATGATCACGTACTCAACATGCTGATCCCCCGGCCACTCGTTGTCAATCGGGGGAATACCGCTGTGGCGCACTGCCGTTGCGAACGCTCGACGGCATTGCTCACGGGAGCCCGTGGCCGGCGGCGCTTGGGGGTGACCGGGTCCGACCTGGAACCGGTCACCGGGGCCGGGGCGGGGTCATGGGGCAGGTTGCGGCGGCGGAATCCTCCCGAGGCGGTGATCTCGTCCATATCCTCCTTACGTCGCTTCATGCCCACGAGCAGATGGCCTGCACACAGACTCATAGCGGCAGCAAGGGTGGCGCCTGGACGTGACCAACTGGCTGCGGCCCGACGCCGCGTGCAGCCCGGATCGCCTGTTCTGCCACACCTTCGGCCGAGGCCGGGACCGCGGTTCGTTCGTGGTCAGACGCTCAGCGAGGACGTGCTCCAGGGCGAACAGGGAATGCGTGACGGCGACGGTGGCGAACTCGTACCGGTAGTAGGAGTGCCGGATGAGCTCGCGGGATGTTTTCAACGCGCTCATGACGTACATCGACGCGCCGCCGGGCAGGGTCGGCAACCAGAGCGTGCATCTCCGTATAGTCGAGAACGAGGTCGCGGGCTCGCGGGTCTCGCACCGGCAGGGGGAGCGGGTCGGGCGGCGGTGGAGGGCATTCACCGGTTCAGTCTTGGTGCCGGCGGTTGTCGGTGCCAAAGAACAAGCTCAGAACCTGTTTCTGATCTGCTTGCACCCCATAGGGTGATTAACCCAGAGATCCGGGGCTCTCTGAGTACTGGACCAGTTCTGTCGGGTGATGATCGTTTGATGCGCACGTATCTTGGGCGAGATATCCATGGACGCCTCACAATGGTGATCGACAAGCGGCCGGAGGCGATGAGAGGGCGGTCGTGACAAAAGGTGAGCCACGGCCGGGAAGCCGCAGGGTGGACCGGTCCGAAGGGTTCGGTGAGCGGCTGCTGGGAGCACTGCTGGACCGGGCGCACGAGATGCCGCCGCAGTGGATCGCTCCGATGATCGCGGAGGAAGTGGGCAGGATCGGTGGCCGCGATGTCACGGTCCTCTTGCAGGACTACGCCCAGGAATTGCTGGTGCCGTTGCCGGGCCGGGGACTGGTGGTCGGTGAGCCCGAGGTGATCACTGATTCCCCAGCGGGTACGGCGTTCCTGCGCGCTACTGCTGTCGAGATCCCGCAGGCTGACGGGGTGCGGATGTACCTGCCTTTGCTGGACGGCAGCGACGAGGTGGGCGTGATGGCTCTCAGTCTGGAGAGCATCGATGATGACGACCGGCGGTTGCTGCGCAGGCTTGCCGGTCTGGTCGCCGAAATCCTGGTCACCAAGCACGCGTACACCGACCGCTTCTTCCAGGCCCGGCGTCGTGAGCCGATGACTGTGGCCGCGGAGATGCAGTGGTCGCTTCTGCCGCCGCTGACGATGTCGGTGCCACAGGTCGCGGTGTCCGGGGCGGTCGAGCCCGCCTACAGCATCGCCGGCGACAGCTTCGACTACGCCCTCAACGACGACATCCTGCATGTGGCCGTGATCGATGCGATGGGCCACGGCCTGGACGCTGCCACGATGGCGACCGTCGCCGTCGGCGCCTACCGGCACGCCCGACGCTCCGGCATCGACCTGGCCGAGAAGTATGCGTTCATGAACCGGGCCATCGCCGAGCAGTTCGGGCCCGATCATTTCGTCACCGCGCAGATGATGGACCTGGACACCGCCACCGGCCACCTGCAGTGGGTCAACGCCGGCCATCCCGCACCGCTGCTGATCCGCAACCATGAGGTCGCACGCCAGTTGGAAGGCCCCACCACACTCCCGGTCGGGCTGGGCGGTGAGCACCCCGTGATCAGCGAGCACCAGTTGCAGCGCGGTGACCGGGTGTTGTGCTACACCGACGGGGTGATCGAGGAGCGGGACGCCGAGGGAGAGCTGTTCGGTGAGCAACGGCTCATCCGCTGTGTCAACGCAGTCGAGCGCGCACGTGCAGAGGAAGGAATCCGGGCGGGCGCCCTGGCGCTCTCCCACACCCTGAAGCGGGAACGCGGCGGGCGGACCAGCGATGACGCCACGGTTCTTCTGATCGAGTGGCGCGGCGGCGTGGCCGACCACCTCACCTTCCTGGAATGACAACGGGGCTGAGGCGCAGTTTCGGGCGTACTCGGGGTGCCTTGGCCGTGTTGGCTCGGGACAAGGGTGGCGGTGTGGTCCAGTGGTGCCTGAAGGCGAAGATCTGCCGCTGGCCGGCAGCCCGATCCTGTCCGCTCTGGCCTTCGCAGGCAGTGAAGCATTGGCTGAGAGGGCGTTGTGACCCGTTGGTTCGCCTCGTTCTGCGTACTGCTTGGGTTTTCAGGGTGGGGTCGGTGGTGCGAGGGTCAGGTTGGTGGCGGTGAGGCAGCCGTCGATGAGGTGGGGCCGGAGCTAAAGGCGCGGGTCGCATCGCCCAAGGTGCGTACCTCTGTGAGCAGCCGGGCGTTGGTGATGCCCTTGACGAGGTAACCCGCGACGCCCGCCTCGGCCGTCTCGGTGCGCGCGCCCTGGTCGCCGTAGGCGGAGAACACCAGGATGCGCATGCCGGGGACGGCGTGGACGATCTGCTGGGCGGTGTACGGGCCGCCGCCGGGGAAGCGCACGTCGAGCACGGCGGCGTGCGGCCGTCGCGCTGCGCCCGGCTCACCTCCCTCAACGCCGCGCGCAGCATGGAGTTGTCGTCATGACGGCCCCCTGCGGGAAGTGGGGAGTCGACGCCGACGACGGCGGCGTTCGGTGAGCGCCTGCTCGGCGGCGCGGCGCTCGGTCAAGTCCCGGGTGACCATGCCGAAGCCGAGCAGGGTCCAGGCCCCGTCGAACAGGGGCGTGATCACCACGTTGACCCAGAAGCGGGAGCCGTCCTTGCGGATGCGCCAGCCCTCGTCCTCCAGGGGGCCGTCGGCGAGCGCCGCTTCCAACTCCAGGGTGAACGCGGTCTCGGCCGGGGCGAGGGCGCCGAATCGTCCGACGGGGTTCTCGGCGGGGTTCCGGTCGGCCGGGTCTTGGTCGGCGGGGTGGCTCCCGGTCACGGGAGGAGGCCCTCGCGGCGGGCCACGGCGAACGCTTCCAGTCGGGAGCGGGCGTCGAGCTTCTCCATGACCCGCTGGACATGGTTCCCGGCGGTGTTGAGGGGCGACACCGGGCCGCCGACTGATCTCGGCGGCGCCCGGGCCGTCGCCCACCAGGCGGAGGGTCTCGCGGTCCGCGCTCGCGCGGGGCGAGGGAGGTGCCCGCGTTGACGGTCCGGCCGGTCGGTGCGCAAGGCGGATCGGCAAGGAGGAAGGGGACGCCGTGACCGCCCGTCTGGAGGAGCGAGTGCACGCCTGACCGTTCCTTCCGGTGCCCCGCACAGCTGCGCAGACCACCGGTAGGGGCCCTACTCCTACAGAGCCCCTCGACGGTCTACGCATGAGCCGGTGCAGCCCCAAGACGGTCAGGGGTCGGCCCCGGGACGGACGGAGCGCCCGATCCCGGGACTGTCAGGGCGGACTCGTAGCGTCGAAGGCGCCGGACGGTGAGTATCTCCCGTCGCGCGCGTGGACCGGTCGTCGACGAGGCGCGCCACAGCGCCGACCCGGTCCGGCTGATTCAGCTCTTCGGCCTGTCGAGCCTCCCCGCCGCCTGGTATCTCCGGTCGGCACACCCGGACAGGAAGAACGGGCCCATCGCCCGTAGCTCGGCGCCGAGTGCGAGCTTCAGCGGCGGTACATCAGGTACAGCTTGCCGTTGTGGAGAGTTGCGGCCGACTCGTCCATCGGCTTGATCTCAGCCCCGGCACCCACGGCCTGGTAATCGCTCCAGGAGGCACCCGAGTGAAAGGAGGACAGCAGGACGCCGGTGGTACTGCGGAAGAAGATCCACAGCTTGCTGTTGTGGGCGGCGAGGGTCGCCCCACTTCCGATGCGCCAGTTGCTGGGGAAGGGGAGGTCCTTCCAGCCGCCGGTGTGGTTGCAGTAGGTCACGTCCACACGGTTCTGCTTGTCGCCGCCTTCCCCACGCACGACGTGCCACAGGGTGTTGCCCTGCGTGGTGAGACCGACCGGGCGGTTCGTCCTCCACGGGTGGTGATTCCGGGACGGGCTCCACGTCGGGTTGCTCTCGTCGTAGTAGTTTTCCCACATCCGTCCGTCCCGGCCTACATGAACCATCCACAGCTGGTCACGCCATGCGGCCAGCGCTGGAGCCGTGGTCAGTTCGGTGTTGCGGGACCTGGTCGTCTGGGACCATGCAGTGCCCTCCGGGTTGACGCTCCAGACCATGCTGCTCTCGTCGTTCGCGGCGACGAGGGCGCAGTACAGCTTGCCCCTGTAGACGGCCATGGCGGGTGCGTAGTAGCTCCTCCAGCCATGGACCCGGACGGGCGGCGACCAAGTTTGCCCGTCCAGGACAGTCCACATGATCGCCTGGTCACTGGCGCGCATGAACAGGGCGTGCAGCTTGCCTTTGAACGAGGCCAGGGCCGGGGCGCTCCCGCTCTTCCAGGGCAGGGCGAGCGGGGCGCTGGCGGTGTCGCCGTCGAAGGCGATGTACTCCAGGGTGCCCTCGGGGAAGGGGACCGGGTCGCCGGCGTACTTCACCTTCAGGGCGTGATAGCCGTCGCCGTTGAAGTGCCAGGACACGTGACCGCGGTGGGCGATGATGGCGAGGTCCTGCTGGTCCAGCCCGATCGTGCGGAAACAGGACAGGTCGTCATAGTTGCGGAACGCGTCGATGATGGAGACGAAGATCTTGCCGACCTCCCAGGCCATCCCTGCCCAGGTGGGAAGTCCCATCTCCACCGCGTCCATGAACTGCAGTTTTTCGTCGATGAGGTCGACGGCGGTGTTCAGCGCCTTTTTGAGCGCGTTCCACCACTCGTCGCTGCTCTGGTCGGCCTCCCAGACCTGGATTCCCGTCGCCAAGAAGCCGGTGGAGTTTCCCTGGAAGAGCGTGTTCTTGCCTTCGGTGAAGACATGAGGATTGTCCTTCGCTGTGGCCGCCCCGAACACATCTGACGTGTAGGACGAACCCGATCCGCCGCCGGCCGATGTCGAGGCGGCCCAATAGATCTCGTCCCTGCCCCCGCCCGCATCGCCGACGGGCCGCACCACGTCGAAGCTTTCCAGCTTCAGCACCACCCGGAAGCCTGCGGCGGCCGCGCCGGCGCCCTCGGTGTCCTGACCGGCAGGCCGGTCGTCCCCCTGCGCTGAGCCTTCGTCGGCAGCAGCGGCGCCTGACGCCTTCGGGGGGCGGGCGAAGGCGGTTACCGCCATCCCGGTATCCCTCATGGCCGCGATGAACGCCGGGTCCTCCGGCTTGCCCGCCGCCAGCGTCAGAGGGTCCACGATCTGCACGTTCGGCGAGGCCAACGCCTCGGTCGTCATGCCGGGCAGGTCCCGGCGCAGATCCGTCATACTGTAGCCCTGGCTCGCTGACCGGCTCGTGATCCTCTCCGGAATCATCGCCAACCGGCCCTGACCGGCGACCAGGTCGCGGTAGGTCCGCCCCCACTGCTTCATCTCATTCTCGGAGACCACCGTCCGCAGGGCATCCACCAGCGGCCGCTCCAGGTCGGTGGGCGTGAATCCCTGCCGCACCCGGTCCGCCCCGTGCAGCATGGCCCCCAGCAGCATGTTGCTGTACGAACCCGCCCGCCCCAGGGCCCGCTGCGCCCGGTCCTGAGATCGAGACCCCGACAGCAGTGCGGCCAGCCGCTCCAGCCGGTCCTGCTCGGTCGACTTCACCTTGTCCGCCACTGCACTCCTCCTGCAAGCGTCCTCCGCAGCCGATGACTGCGACAAGGTGGAAGCTAGTGGTCTGAACCGCCCACAGCATCCAAAGGTGAGAACCAGTCACAGAGCGGCCAAAAAGGCCACCTTGTGTGGAATTGGAGATCCCTGACCCAGGGTCGGCGCAACAGGTGCCGAAGGATCGGGAAAGCCCACCGTCCGAGCGACACCGCGGTGGGGAGGCAGTATCCCGCCCATGCGGTCGACGGAACCCACGCCGGACACGACGCGATCGGCGAGGGAACACCACCGGTTCCCTGAAAGAGTCCTCCGAGATTCGGCGAACCTGTCGGTAACCGGTGGTGAGACGGCACAGCGCTCCCTGCGACATCCCGGCATGACTGTCGGTCATGGGGCGATCTGCGAGGATCGGCGGGACACGGACCGGCGAGGAGGCGGGCATGCCTGACGGGAACGCTCGGCAAGGGCAGAACACGGTCGGCGAGTTCGTGATCCCGGCAGAGATCGCTGACTTGAACCTGTTCCCTGCAACGGAGGTCAAGCCAGAGGACGTGGGCGCACTGACACTCGCTCGCAAGGATGGTGCACCTGTGTTGACTTCGAGCTGGGGGACGGTTGCCCCGGTGGTTGGTCCTCACCGTCGTGGACGGGTCCGTGATCCCTGTCGGGCTCTACTCCGCTGGATCACTGCCGTTCCCCGTACGGCCGACCGCGAGGGTCTGTTCTGAGGTCTTCGGGTCGGCCCGAGTCGAATTCGACAGGATCGAGCTGCGCCCGGGGGAATGGGTTCGCTGATCCAGACGGAGCAGGAACATCGCTACTCGTAGCTGTTGCTGAGGTTGTACGTTGATGCATCTCAAGCGCGGCAGCATCGAGCAGGCGTGCGCTACCTGGCACCGGGCCATCGACCACATGGGAGGCGTCCGCTCCGTACGGACCTGCAAGGCCGTCTTACTGCCTGTTCGTGATCCACGCATGACATGAGGCGTGGAGCGCCCACGAAGGGTGGACGCAAATTTCCCGGAGGGCCGCGGCGAGCTGTCGTTACCATCGCGGCATGATCAAGAGTGAAGGTGCCCTGTTGGGGGCGGAAGCCGCCCGCCGCTTGTCTCAACTCGGGCGTTTCGATATTTCGCCGGGCCTGTCGGATGCAGAGTTCGGGCGCATCGAAGAGGAATTCGGTTTTGAGTTCAGTGACGACCACCGCGCGTTCTTGGCGGCAGGCTTGCCCATCGGTCGTCCGTCAGGGCAGGGGCGTGTCTCGCCGAGGTGGCCCGACTGGCGCAACGGTGATTCTGACGAGCTCCGTGACCGGCTTGCCTGGCCGGTTGACGGCGTGCTCTTTGACGTTGAAGAAAACGGCTTCTGGTCGGAAGACTGGGGGGCCAAGCCTGGAGCGCCGGCCGATGCCCTGGTGCTGGCCCGTGCACATCTGGCTGAAGTACCGAAGATGGTGCCCGTCTGTTCGCACCGGTACCTGCCTGCGGGGCGTGGCACCTATGGCCACCCCGTCTTGTCGATGTATCAGACCGACATCATCTACTACGGCGCCGATCTGATCGACTACGTCCACCAGGAGTTCGGCGGACCCAAGCCGGATCGTCAGGGGGAGGCCTGCGCCCACCAGGCGGCCATCCCCTTCTGGCGTGACCTCGTGAGTTGACGCCTCACCGCCTACTTGTGAGGCGGGCGTGACAAGTGAGCGGGCAACACCCGTCCGGGATAGGCGGCAGAGGTGGCACGGAGAGAACTCCGCAAAAACTGATAGGCCGGGCTACCCTTGAGTTTCGCCGTTCTGGCAGGCCTGGCGGGGTCAGGCTGCTGAGTACAGCCCTGCTGTAGCCCAAGCTCGTTGGACGGCGCGGATTTCGGCCTCCGTGGGTCTGGCCAGGTGGTTGGGCATAAATTGGGCGGCGATGATCGTGCGCCGGAGCTTGGCGAGCATGTCGGAGAACGACGGGTCGGTCTTGGTGGTGTACCAGGGCGCTTGTTCGCGGCGGTCGGCGGCGTCGGCCGGGTGGTGTCCGTGCAGGGTGTACCAGATGACGGTGATCGTGCAGCAGTACAGGCCGAACGGGACGGTGGTCAGGATCTCGGCCAGGTCTACAGGGGTGCCAAGGCGGTCGCCCTTCAAGGCGGGCCGCCCGCGGCGTCCGGTGGGTGGCGGTGCGAGGTCGTACAGCACCGCGTTGGCCGGCAGTCTGGTGGTGAAGGTGATCCGGCCCGGCAGGTGTCGCAGGGCTTTGCCGTGGTACGCGGCGTCCGCCACGACATGCAGCGGTCGGTCCAGCAGGCAGCCAGCAGACGGATCATCGAGGCGGCCAGCTCGACTTTGGACGGGCCGGCCTGGGCCGCCACAGCCGGGCCATCACCGGCAGACACACCGGCCGGGAGCAGAACGGAAGCTCCACGATGATCCCGACGACCACGGAACACGTGCCCCGGCCCACCGGCTTGGCGCCGACCGCCGCGCCGTCGTGCTGCCAGGCCGCCCCGAACGCCTTCTTCCCGCGCCGTTTGAACAGCGTGTCGTCCACGGCCACCACCACCGCATCGGCCGGGACCAGGGTCTTGGCAATCAGATGCGCCAGCACGATCCCCAGGATCTCGGCGTTCCACACCGAACGGGAGTAGAACGCGTGCGCCCGGTCGTGCGACCAGGAGCGGGCCAAGCCGGCCCCGGTCAGCATCCCGGTCACGGTGCCCTTGCCGGTCTGCGCGACCAGACCGGTGACCAGCGCGACAAAGGTGGCGAACGTCGGCGCGGTGAACGAGTCCCGCAGGTTCTCCGGCACCGCGAGCAGCGATGCCGGCACCGTCAGGTCCGGAAGCATCGGCGGATCCCCGCCCCGGAGGTGGTGTCAACACCGCCGATGCTTCTCCACTGTTCAACCCAGCCGGCCCCCAACCAGTCCTAACCGCTCAATCCGACGACGCGGCGGAGCTCCGTCTCTTTCCTTCCGGGGCAAGCGGGCGCGCCGACGTTTGGGTTGCCTTGGTGGAGTACGGGTACGTCGCCGTCGCCCAGTGGCCGAAAGCCGCGCACAGGCGGCGCTCCCCAGGCAAGGGGCCGGCCACCTGCGCCTGGTCACATCGGGAACGCGACGTCGCAGACTTCATCGTCGTGTCCGGCGGCCGTCCAGTCGGTGAAGTACACCTCCCGCGGCGCCGCTGAGGCCGGCACGTCCTGCTCTCTCATCCAGCGGGCGACGGTCTCGAAGGCGGACAGGATCTGCGGGAACACGACCTGGGCCTTGGTGATGCGGATGTAGGCCTCGCGGTGCGCGGGCTCTTCGCGGGTCGGGGCGGCCAGCCGGCCGGCGGCGGCCGGGTCGACGGGGACGCAGACCTCCACCGGACCGTCGCTGTCGTGGTTCACCTCGCCGTGGTAGACGACGAAGGGCGCCGCAGCCGGGCCGCCGGCGGTTTCGGCGGCGGAGTGCAGCCGGGTCATCGCCGCGGCGATCCAGGCGGGCAGCTCCTCGGGGGTGACATGACGCTGCTCGGTGAGGACCAGCTGCGCGGGGATCTCTCGGGTGTGGACGGTGCCTGTCATGGCGATGGCTCCTTCGTGGCCGGACACCAGATCCCGCACGTGCGCCGCGAGGTGCCGCTGGGCGGCGAACCTCGCCTCGGCTGCTTCCCAGTAGGCGGCGACCAGCCCGGCGCGGTCAGCGGCCGGGACCGCCAGCACCCGGGCCACGTCGGCCAACGGCATGTCGAGCCGACGCAGCCACACGATCAGCCGCGCGTCGGCCAGTCGGCGAGCCCGGTAGCGGCGGTAGCGGTTGGCCGCGTCGACCTCGTCGGGCACCAGCAAGCCCTGCCGTTCGTACAGCCGCAGCGCCTTGGGTGACAGCCGGGAACGGCGGGCGAACTCGCCACTGGACAGCAGCGGATCATCGGGCATACGGGTTGGTGTCCTGTTCCGGTTCGGTACGCGCTGCGCGCCTTCTCGCGCGGCTCTGGCTCCAGCCTCGGGGCTGCCCTTGGGGCGAGGTCAAGCTACAACCGATGACGTGCGGAGATCCGACCGGGGGCGGTGTCGGTAGCAGCTCAGGTGGGACGTACGCCAGCCCGGTGAGGGCTGGACCCAGCAGCCTGACCCGCCAGAACGGCGAAACTCAAGGCTCCAACAGCCCGGGTTACCAGTACGTGTCGGCATTCGCTGAACTCCCGAGGGGTAAGCCGGTACGTCGGTGCCTGGTCAGGCGACGGGCCACGCCGGGGCCTTGATGAGCTGGAAGGCGATGAATCCGGGCTGTCGGCGGCCTCGTAGGCGACAGCTTCGGCGAACCCGTCGTACAGGGGCTTCAGCCCAATGATCCAGCTGCGCGGCTCCGCCGGCCCGTTTGCAGGCTGCACCAAGGGCGACATCGCTCACCGAATGCCTGGCATCGCGCCCAGCGTGCGGTAGGAGGACTGTGTGCCCTCCCCCAGGCCGTGGCGAGGCCGGAGGCCCTGCTGACCATCAGGTCCGCAAACGAGGCTCAGCCAGGGGAGGGTTGGAGCACCGGGGGTCGGCCCAGTCGGGTCATGCGCCACACCGTGCGCCATCGCCTGGGACGCCGTGCTGGACACGCGGGCCGCACACCTCGAAGAATCCGGCCCACCAGGACTGCAGCCCAGCCGGCGGGGGGCGCTGGAGCAGTGTGTAGCCGCCCATGAGGTGAGATACATGGGGACCAGGGCGGCGGGCAGGTGGCGCTTCGCCAGCCAGACGCGGTTGCGTCCGGTGTTGCGGTGGTAGACGGCGTGGCGGGATGCCGGGGTCCGGGGGTGGCGCAGCACGAGGCCTGCGCGGTGGTCGATGTCCCAGTCGGCGTCGAGTGCGCGCCATGCGAAGGCGGTTTCCTCGTGGGCGTAGAAGAACTGTGCGGGGACGTTGCCGACTTGGTCGATCACCTGCATCCGGACCCTATGCCATCGACCTGGGCTTCGTCTTCGGCAACTTCACCGCCGACCCCGACTTCTACGGCACCGGCGCCTGGCGCAACCGCCTCTCCGGTCAGGTCCAGGACATCTGCACCACCTTCGCCAAAACCGGCACCCCAGGACGCACAGACTGGAAGCAGCACAACCTCGGCGACCGCCCCACCCTGGTGATCGACAAGGAGACGACCGCCGAGAACGACCCGCTCAGCAACGAACGCAAGGTCTTCTCCGCACTGCCCTACGGCGGCACCAAGCCGACCCTCCAGGACCTGACCCCGCTCACCTACCACGGCACCCCTTGGCACGATCCCCGCGTGATCATCGCGCTCATCGGCCCCGTCTGGACCACCGTCATCGCTGTTAGCCTCCTTGCTGTCCTCGCCGGCGCCTTCTTCGGCATCCGTCACCTGCTCAAGCGGCGACGTACCGCACGGGCAACCACAGCTGCAGCCTGATCACCGGCCAACACCCACCTCCCTGGTGGTGTTGCGTTCGCCGCAATGCGATGAGGTCCCGGTCCACGTCGACCAGGAAGAAGAACCGCTCCGGCTCCGGGCGCGTCGGCTCCTCAATGAAGCGTCCGCCAGCCACTCGGCGAGTCGCGCTGCCCGGCGACCGCGCGGACGGCGGCTCTCGCCCGGTGTGGTTCGCCGGTTCGGCCCTCGCCCTCTGTGGACGGTCCAGCCCAGCCAGGGGCGGGGGCCGTGGCAGGACGATCCCGCGATAGTCCCCGGAAGCCTGCTGCGCGACTACGCGGACGAGATCGACGGGGTGCGCGTCAGTTACCTCATTGACCGCTGCGGATCTCGTCGATGCGCTTCGCCAGAGCCTGTGTCTCCGCGATCAGCCGTCCGTGTGCCTTCTTCTGCTCCTCGGCACCCTGGGCCCTGAGCGCCCCGCTGAGGTGGGGTTGGAGCTGGGTCCACCAGCCGTAGTCCAGCATGGCCCACGCCTGTGGGCAGAGGGGGGCGCGGGTCTTCGGGAGATGGCCGCTGTCGACCAGGGACTGCTGGTACTTCTTTGGGTTGCTGCCCTCCAGGTAGCACAGGAAGTTGAAGGCCCGCTGCTGGGTAATGGGGTGGTCGCTCGACATGCCCTCCAGGGTCGGCGTGCCTTCCTTGCGCGCGATCTCGTCGAAGAGGATCGCGGCGGCCAGCGACGGGCCCGGCCCGACCTCGTTGACGGTATAGAAGGACGCGAAGCCGTCCGCCGCGTCCTCTTCGAGACCGAGGTTGGCCAGGAGGAGCTGGCGCTGCAGGGCATGGCCCATCTCGTGGCCGAAGATGAATTCGGTCGACAGCACGGTCAGGTGGTCGGTGTTGTACTCGGACGCGGGGAACGGGGCGGGCCGTTCGACGGTCTTCACGACGTCGGCGAGGGCCTTTTCGATCTCGGTCAGGAACGATGGCGGGACGAAGATCGTCCTGCCGTCGGGCTGGGTGACGGCGTCGGTGACGCCGGGCGGCACGGCGGCGGTGACCTTCACGACCATGTCGTGCGGGAGGGTGAGTGATCTGTTCACCCAGTCGGCCGTACGCTCCAGCACGCGGGAGTTCCGGATCAGTGCCACGGCCTCCCGGTCCTCCGGTTTGACCGTTTGGGCCTCGTAGACGACGGTGACCCTGCCGGAGCGCGCCGCCTGGGGGCGGGGCCCTGCTCCAGGCCCTGGCCCGGCGTCGCGGGCCTCGCCGCTGCACCCCGTCGAGACGACCCCGGCGAGGAGCAGCACACCTGACAGGACGATGCGCGCCCTCTTCGAGCGACCGGCGGTGTTCGGCATCCTTGATCGGCTCCCGTCGCGTGTCCGTGTCCCCGCACTGATCCTCCGGCCGTCCGGAGGCGGGTGCCCGTCGAGCCGCCCGTACGGGGGACCGTTCGAGGTGTGGGCGACCTTCGGGAGGCGGCCTGGTTCGACCCGAACACAAGCGGATGGGTGATGGACCGCGCGATGGCCGGGCGTCTGGCAGAGTGCTTCGACGAGGTGGTGGTCAGCGTGGACGGGTCCACCGCAGAGGTCCACGACCGGATCCGTGGCAGGGCTGGCTCCTTCGATCGCGTCATGACCGCGCCCGGCCTGCTGGACGAGGAAGCCCGTGAGCGCTAGCTGCCCGGCGGCCGCAAGCTGCGGTTCGGTATCGACTGCGTCGTGGTGCGCAGCAACGCTGTGAGCAGCCCTGAACTTGCAGCGCGTGTACAAGATTCTCAGAGGTTCGGCGGCATGGCATCCCCTTGAACGGGGGGCGAGCTTCTTTGCGGGCTGACCCCCGGACGCGCGGGGCAGGTACCCCGGGACGGGATCGGTTCAGCCACCGCGTTGGGCTGATCCCCCGGCGCGCGGGTCAGACGGCATAGTGGTGACCGGGCATCTGGGCGGCCTGGACTGATGTGTGTTCGCAGTCGACCTGTCCACGGAGTGGAGCTGACCTCTCGCGCTATCGGCCGCTATTCCGGCGGTGAGTCAGGGCATCCTCGCTATGCGGCCAGGGTGCACTGGCCGCGCAGTTTTCCCAGTGAGTCGAGGAGCGGCTGCACCGGCTGTTCCGGAGGTATGGCAATTACCGAGCAGTACGTGTTGGATCTTCATGAGATTGACGACGGTCAGCTCGCGGCTGTCGGCGGCAAGGGGTGATCATGCCGACTCCGGGTATGCGCAGTGCGGAAGAGGAGTACTGGGCTGGGGGAGCACTCCTGAACTGAAACCTGACCCCGCGACACGGGAGGACACCATGATCGTCCTCGGCGTCATTCTTCTCATCGTCGGCTTCCTGACGAGCATCAGCATTCTGTGGACGATCGGCATCGTCCTCGTCGTCGTTGGACTCGTCCTTTGGATCCTGGGCGCTGTCGGGCACGCCGTCGGCGGCCGCAAGCACTACTACTGATGTGCGCGTAAGCGCCAACCTGCCGCCATCAGTGCCACCGCTTCCCCAGCCTCGCCGAGGGCACTAGGTAGTGTCTGATGGCTCGCGCCCGGATGGTGGATGGTCCGCATCACCCCGAGGAAGGTCGTCGGCACGTTCTGAGCTGGTCGTTCAGCTGCCGGGGCTGGCCCAGAGCCCTCGCTCTGCTTGTCGCCGGCCCCGGCGGCGGCCGTATTCCTCCTGCCTCGCGCCTGCTCATACGGGTTGCTGCCATCCACTCCGCGCCCCACCGCCGCCGATCCTGCGGTGACCGTTTGCGCGACCAGATGACAACTACGGCCACCAGCCGCACCGGCGTGTCGGTGATCGTCGGGTCCTACTCGATGCCGGCCACATCGGCGGCCCTTCGTGGAAACGTCTGCTGCGAGAGGTGGAGGGATCGGCTCATGGAACCGGCGGGCTCATGGAACCGGCGGTGGCCGTGAGGCGTGGGCCGGAAAACGGTCCGGGGGCGGTGCCTGGTCGGCACCGCCCCCGGATGGCGTCAGTCCTTCGTGATGCGACCCTTTTGGTGTTTCCCGAGCATCCCCTCGACCTACGAGCCCGGTACGGGACGGTGGGAGCGGGACTCCTGCGTCAATGTGAACGGTTGCCCGCCCAGGCGGTGCTTCACTTCGCTTTCCATGGGAAGCAGCCCGTCGAGTGGCACGTGGGCGTGGATGGTGCCGGGAGACGGTTCGTCCTCAACGGTGCCGCGCTTCGCTGTGATGAGCCCGACCAGGGAGCCGGATTCCCCGCTCCCCGCCAAGTGTGCGAGCAGTGCGGACCTTGCGAGTCGCCTCGGGCGGGCCCCTGCCGATGAGATCTCCGGCTACGCGGCGCCCGTTCGCGCCCACCGCGGCGAGAGCCACCGCTCCTCAGACGCCGCCACCTTGACCAAGAGTCCTACGTGCGTACGGGCGCCAATTGGGGGTGGTCGCACGGCCGCCGGCAACGTCACGGCAGCGCAGTCCTGGGCCCCCGGGAATCACCTCGTCGGCCCACGGGACTTGCCAAGTGGACCAGCGGTCCGTATTCTCGTATTTATACGGACTGACGGTCCGTTTCTTTTCGATGCTCCGCCTATGAGAACCGCCATGACTGGATTTCGGGGATCCGTGACGAGTGGCCGCGCTCAACGGCCCGGGATCGCCGTGTCCCCCGAGCAGAACGGAAGCTTTGATCATGACGACGCCGATGACACCCGCAGAGCTGTACCGCCACGGTCTGCAGCTGTTGCTGGAGAAGGACGTTCCCGGCTGGGTAGAGCTGTGGGCCGAGGACGGTGTCCTGGAGTTCCCCTTCGCGCCCGAGGGCTGGCCCTCGCGCCTCGAGGGCAAGGCCGCGGTCGGCGACTACATGCGCCACTACCCCGACCACGTCGACGTCCACGACTTCCCCGACGTGAAGATCCACCAGACCGCCGAGGCCGAGACGATCGTGGTGGAGATGCGCGGAGTGGGCCGCCTGGTGGAGACCGACACCCCGTACGACATGACCTACATCGCCGTGGTCACGGTCGTGGACGGGCTGATCACCTCCTACCGCGACTACTGGAACCCCCTCGCCGTGTCGCAGCCCGGCGCCGACTTCGCAGGAGCCAAGTGATGACCACCTCCAATGCCACGCTCGTCATCGGAGCCACCGGCACCACGGGCCGCCGCGTCACGGCCGGGCTGATCGCCGCGGGTTACCGCGTCAAGGCCGCCGGCCGGAGCGCCACCCCGGTGCCGGGTGCGCAGCCCGTGCGCTTCGACTGGAACGAGCCCGCGACCTGGGGCGAAGCCCTCGACGGCGTCGACCGCGTCTACCTCGTCCCGCCCATCGGCTCCTCCGACCCCGGCGCGGCCATGCTGCCCTTCCTCCGCCAGGCACGCGCGGCAGGAGTGCACCGTGCGGTGCTGCTCAGCTCGTCCGCGATCCCGGCGGGCGGTCCGGCAGTGGGCCGGGTCCACGAGGAACTGCCCGGCCTGTTCGAGGAGTGGGCGGTACTGCGGCCCTCCTGGTTCATGCAGAACTTCGCCGCCTCCACCCCGCACGGACGCAGCATCCGCGACGAGGGAGCCATCATGTCGGCCTCGGACGACGGCCGCGTCGGGTTCATCGACGCCGAGGACATCGCCGCCGTGGCCGTACGCGCCCTGACCGACGATCAGGCCCCCGACACCGACCTCATCCTGACCGGACCGCAGACGCTGAGTTACGCCGAGGTCGCCGCGACCATCGCCGAGGCCACCGGGCAGCCCGTGGTGCACCGGAAGCTGACGTTCGAGGAGCTCCGCGACCGCTGGGCGGCCGAGATCCCGCTGGAGTTCGCCACCATGCTCGCCGGCATGGACCGGGCCATCGCGGGTGGCGCCGAGGACCGCACCACGGACACCGTCGAGCGCCTCACCGGCCGCCCGCCCGGGACGTTCCGGTCCTTCGTCGAGCGGGAGGTCGCATAAACCCGCATCGCGCTGATAGGCGGCTACCTCGCGCCCCGCGCAGCCGCCCACGAGCCGCGCCTGGCCGCCGCCGTCGCCCGCGACCACAGCCCCTACGTCACCAGGAGCGCGACCGACCGGGAGTTCCTGGCCGCATACGTCCGCTACCGCTTCAAGGACGGCGGCGCCGGGAAGATCACCTGTCCGGCGCTGGTGTGCGAGGCGACCGACGACCTGCACTACTCCGTGGCCGGTGAATCCGACCCCCACAGGCTTTACCGGCACCTCACCGCACCCAGGACACTTCTGAGCTCCACCGAGGAGGAGGGCATCGGCTCCCTGCCACCCCGGCGCCATCCGCCTGGCGGTAGCGCGGATCTCGGACTGGCGCGACGACACCACCTGACCTGCGGTCTGCGGCTCAGACCACACGGCTGCCGCCCTGCGGGCGGGGGCGCGGCAGGCGAGGGGCCGCCGCCCGGGCGGGCCCACCGAATATCATTTCACCCGGGCCGGGACAGGCCGAAGACTGAGGAGGACCCCGTGGCCCAGCGCACAGAACGCGCGGATGCCGTACGCAACCGAGAGGCCGTCCTGACTGCCGCAGACGTCCTGTTCGCCGCCAGCAGTAGTCCGCAGAGCGTGTCGATGGACGACATCGCCACGGCCGCGGGCGTGGGCAAGGGCACCCTCTTCCGCCGCTTCGGCGACCGCGCAGGCCTGATCGGCGCCGTGATCGCCGCCCGCCTCGAACCCCTCCAGCGCGCTGCGCAGAGGGCACAGGAGGCAGCCACGTCCTCGCCGCGACAGCGGGTGCTGGACCTCCTCGACGCCGCGCTCCGTTTCAAGATCGAGAACCGGAACCTGATGTCGGCGGGGGAGGAGGCCGGGCTCAGCAGCCCCTACCAGGCCGGGCACTACGGCTGGTGGCACGAGACCCTCCGTGCGGCACTGGAGCAGGTGCCCGGAGTCCAAGCCCCGGACTTCACCGCCCACGCCCTGCTGGCCGCCATCCGCGCCGATCTCATCGCCCACCTCATCGACCATCAGCAGATGACACCCGAAGCGCTACGGGCCGCACTCGCGGCCCACATCGACAACGTCCTCGGCACCGACAGCAGTCCTGTCGACCCACGCGAAGAGGCATGAGACGCGGGGTGGTGCGGCTACAAGCCGAACATCGCCGACAGGGTGCCCGCGGCGAGGTCTTCCGGTGGTTCGTCCATGGCGAACCTCTGGTGGGGTTGGCGCAGGCTCAGCACCGCGAGGCCGTGCAGGGTGGCCCACACGGACCTGGCCATCAGCTCCGGTGACAGCGACCTCCACAACGTTGCGCGGGTTCCTTCAGCCCGGGGGTCACCCGGTACGCGGCGGCCCAGCGCTGCGCGGGACTACCACGCATCGGTAGTCCCATGAGCCGGTCCGCGCCCCGTCTTCCGGCCCCTTCCGCCGAGTTGGGTACGTCCTGTTTGCCTTGTGGGTTCACCCCGGCCTAATCTCGTCATCATGACGATAATCGCTCAGCGGTCCCTGCTCCCTGCGGGCATTGACCCCACGGGCCGCGAGTCCCTCCACGGACTCAACGCGCACAAGTACGTGGCCCGCAGTCCCGCCATTCACCTCGATGTGCTGCCCGCGGCCGTTCCGGGCGATTGGGTCCACGGTCACGGTGGTATCGACGACCTCAGGGCGGAGAAGTGAGCATGTTCGGAATGCCGGTAAATCCCTTTGAGCTCTCCGAAGAAGCGCTGAGCCGAATATCTGCCGATGACTCATGGGCCCCGATCGAGACGGAGATTCCCAACGTCGATGCCAGGTTGATTCGCCATTTCCTCACGCCGGCTGAAGTGGAGGTGTTCGCGGCCGAACTGGCTGCCCAGCGCTTTGTGCCGGTGGGTCGAGACGGCATTGCCGCCAACTATTCAGAGGGAGATCCGGTCGGTCATCTCCGTGCCACGGCTGACTCCATAGCTTTGGCAGCAGAGTTCTACCGCAGGCTGCGGCCGTTTCTGTCGTTTGAAGTGGGATCGGACGATCCGACGGATTCAGACGGAAGGCCCTGGAAGCCGACGGCCGTCAATCCGCGTATGCGCTTCATCACGTACGAACACGGCGGACTTCTTGTCCCGCACTACGATTCGCCCTATTTCGCCCCCGATGGAAGGCGAACTCTCCTGACGGTGGGCGTTTACCTGTCGTACGAGGCAGTGGGCGGAGAGACACGGTTCATCGCCGACAAGCAGAACGATCTCCCATTTGTGCAACGCGACTTCTCGGACTGGCCCCGGCTCGCACAGCCTGAGGAAATATTGAGCACCCACCGCCCCGAACCGGGCGATGCGCTCCTCTTCTGGCATCGGACGCTTCACGACTCGGCCCCAATTCTTGAGGGCACGAAAACAATTCTCAGAACCGATGTGCTCTACGAGCCCATAGATGTGCCGTGAGCAACAGCAAGCCCACCGCCGCACAAGAGGCCCAGGGACTGTACATCGTGTTTGCTTGACAGACCCGTCGCCGTCAGGGGAGGCAAGTTGTCTTTGGACGAGCATGGACGGGGACAGAGGGAGATTGCGGGGACCGGGGGCCTTCTGCAGGGCGCAGAGGCTGTGTCAGTGGCCCCTGCCATCCTTCTTCGATGATCAACGAGTACGAGAAGCTCCTGGTGCTCAGGGCCGCGCCGGGGAATGATGCAGCCCTTGGCTGCTGCCGTAGGTTGCGGCAGAGCCAAGGGCTGCACACGGGGCGAAGTCGGGGTGGTCAGGTGCCGATGGTGGTGGCGTAGGCGAGGTATCCGATGCTGTCGTAGACGGCGACGGCAGGGACGGAGACGGCGTTGCTGGTGTCGGGTACCTGGGCGAAGCCGGACCAGGTGCCCCCGCTCCAGGCGCTCTTGTAGGTGTTGCGTCAGGTGGCGCCGTTCATGCCCTGGACTGCGCAGACCGGGTCTTCGTTGAAGTGGTGGCCTTGGGCGAGGGCGGGGCCGCGGCGGTGGTGCCGCCGAGACTGACCCCGCCTGTCCAGGAACCGGCGGGCTCCGTGATGACCTGCGCGCTGCCGTTCAGCGCGGTGACGGCCACGCGGGTGTTGCTTCCCCCACTTCCGCCTCGAGGCCTGACAGTGCATCACAGAAGTTTGACGGCTACCGCGCACTCCTGTTCACCGCGACTGGCGCCGGCGAGCGGCTGCTGGTGCAGACCCGGCGCGGAACGCTGATCCAGGACCGCTTCCCCGACCTCGTCGCCGCCGGGCAACTGCCGGACGGCCTGGTCCTCGACGGTGAACTGGTCGTCTGGGACACCGCAGCGAGCCGGCTCTCGTTCGGGTACTTGGCGCTCGCGCACGGTAGGTAGCTCCCGTGCGCGGTAGTTGGCCAGCAGGATGACGCCTCGCAGCGATTCTCGTCGTTGATCACCGCGTGAACACGATGAAGCGCGCATGCGCGACCCTTCTCCTCGCCGGGGCAGCTGTCTCCCTGGCCACCCCCGCCATGGCGGACACGGGCCCGTTGGGCCTGCCGGGTGGCGTCTCGATGGCGTCGCTGGACGCCCGGACCCCCTTGCCCAACCGGACCTGGACCACCAACACCAGGAACCAGAGCTTCTCCGCGCAGCAGAACGGCCTGCTCAACCTCGCCAACAGCGGCAACGTCTGCGTCGGCCTGCTCGGGCTCCTGGCGCCCTCCACCCCCTGCACCAACAGCTGAGTACTCGCCCCTGCGTGTGCCCTCTCCCCTCTCGCGGGGCGAGGGCTCGGCGTGTTTCTGCCCGTCACAGTTGCCCTGCGGGACGGACGGGCAGCAGGGGCACGCCCAGGAAGAGCGACCCTGCCGACGTCGAGTTGAGCATCGCAGCCGTCCGGGCACCCTGACCGGCGCGCACCGTGACAGACTTGTGACTGAGCGCTGCGGTTGGTCCTTGAGTGCGGTGCTTGGCCTGCTGGGCGTGCTGGTGGGCCCGCAGGTTGGCGTGGCCATGCGTCCACCTGCGGTGTTTGCGTTGTGGTCGGGGTGCTGCGTGGGATCCCCGGAAAAGGGTGACGTGTTCTGTCAGTTCTGGCATGAAGGATGGATGACATGAACAACGAAGACATCACTACCCGGAACACTCAGGACGCCGTGCAGGCCAGCCCAGCGGGTCTGCTTGCGGGGCAGGTTGCGCTCGTGGCGGGTGCTACCCGCGGGGCGGGCCGGGCTCAGGCTGTGGAGCTGGGTCGGGCCGGGGCGACCGTGTATGTCACCGGCCGTACCACCCGGGCCCGGGTTAGCGAGGTTGGCCGGACAACCGAGACCATCGAGGAGACCGCCGAACTCGTCACCGCAGCGGGCGGCGCCGGGATCGCAGTTCCCACCGACCATCTCGACGAAGTCCAGGTGCGCGCCCTCGTCGAGCGGATCGACCGGGAGTACGGGCGGCTCGACATTCTCGTCAACGACCTGTGGGGCGGCGAGCACCTTCTGGCCACCTCGGTGTTCGGGAAGAAGAGCTGGGAGACACCGCTCGCTGACGGTCTGCGGATCCTGGAGCTCGGCGCGCGCTCGCACGTGATCACGGCGGCGCTGCTGCTTCCGCTGCTGATCCGCTCCGACGCGCCGCTGCATGTGGAGGTAACCGACGGCACCGCGCACTCCAACCGCCGCTACCGGGAGAACATCTACTACGACCTGGCGAAGAACGCCCCGATCCGCCTCGCGTTCGGGCTGGGGCAGGAGCTGGCGGAGTACGGCGGCACGGCGGTCGCGGTCTCGCCGGGCTTCCTGCGCTCGGAGCAGATGCTTTCCCACTTCGGTGTGAGTGAGGAGAACTGGCGTGACGCGATCGCCCAGGAGCCGGCGTTCGCGATCGCGGAGTCCCCGCGCTACTTGGCCCGTACGGTCGCGGCGCTGGCCGCCGACCCGGACCGCGCGAGGCGGTGGAACGGCAAGTCCACCTCCAGCGGGGAACTCGCCAGGGTGTACGGGGTGACGGACGTGGACGGCAGCCAGCCGGACGCCTGGACCTACTTCGAGGACGTCATCTACGGCGGCAAGGAAGGCTCCCCCGAAGACTACCGCTGAGCCTCGGCTTCCTCAGGTTCCCTCTCCTGAGGGTCGGCCTGGTAGAGGGCGGCCAGGGCTGCTGCGCGCTCACGGAAGCGGGCGCGCAGGCAAGCCGGGCCCAGCACCTCGGCGTCCGCGCCGAGCCGGGCCAGCTGGTCGAAGGCGACCTCCTCGGACTCCGTCGGCAGGTCGAGGGTGACCTGGCCGGCGGCGTCCGGGGCGCTCGCGGACGCGAGCGCGTCCACCACGGCAGCCCCGTCCACGACTGCGGGCAGCCGCCGTAGGCTGCAACGTGTCCTCGACGCTTTCGCCGCCCTGATCGACCGAGACGCAGACACGGAAACATCGACATCAGCGCAGCAGCACGACGCCATTGCCCGGATGAAGCGTGGCGGTCCGGCCAGATCGACGTCCAGCCAGACGCAACTTCTTCGCATTAAGCTGGGTGCATGAGTTCCCGAGCGACCACACGCCCCGGCGGGCGCAGCGCCCGCGTCCAGCAGTCCGTGCACCAGGCCGTCCGAGATCTCGAGGCGGAACTGGGGCGGGACGCGCTCACCGTGCCACTGATCGCCGCCCGCGCGGGAGTCACGCCGTCCACCGTCTACCGGCGCTGGGGGGACCTGCGGGAACTGCTGTCCGACGTGGCCGTCGAGCGGCTGCGCCCCGACGCCCCGCCGGCGGACCACGGCAGCCTGCGGGCGGACCTGGAGGCGTGGGCGGTGCAGTTCGCCGAGGAGATGTCCTCGACGGCGGGCCGCACGTACATCCGTGACGCCCTGCTGGGCGACCCCGAGCAGGGCAACGCGGCTCGCTGCTCCGACTACGCCGCCGAGCAGTTGAAGGCCCTTGGGGTGCGCGCGGCCGGGCGCGGGGAGGCCGTGCCTGACGTGGAGACCCTGCTGGACGTCGTCGTCGCCCCTCTGATGTATCGGATCCTGTTCCGCCCCTCGGACCTGTCTGTGGCCTACACCGATCACCTGGTGGGGGTGGCGCTCGGTCGCAGCGCGCCCCTCTCGCCCCGCTAAAAGCTAAATATTTGCGTTGTAGAGTGACGTGGGCCTAGAGTGCTTAACGCAAAGCATTCGCCTTAAGGTTCGGAGGTGCCTCCATGACCAGCGTCACCGCCCGGCCCTCCCGTCCCCGCTGCCTGCCCGTGCTGAGCCACCGCGGCGCGTTCCCGCTGCACGCCTCGGCCCTGATCGCCCTGCTGGCCGCCTCCAGCGCACCGACCCCGCTCCGCGCTCTGCCAGGCAGCCTGGCACTTCTCGGCCATGCCGCTCACCGTCGTGTTCAGCGCCTCCGCGCTCGCCCTGTTGACCGCGGGGAGGCTCTCGGACCACCTGGACCGTCGCCCGGTACTCGCCTGGGCGCTGCTGACCGAGGTCCGCGATGGCCCTCTTCGCCATCGCCCAGGGGGTGCCGTCGCTGATCGTCGCCCGGGTCCTGCAGGGCCTGGCCACCGGCGTGGCCACCAGCGCCGCCCTGCTCGACTTCGAGGACCCCGAGCGCCCGGGCCGGGCGACGGCCGCCAACGGCATCACCCCCGTGGCCGGCATGGCGCTCGCCGCGCCCGGCATCGTCGCCGCCTCACGCTGACGGCCGCAGCGGCCTGGCCGGCTATGCAGCCCGCCCGCTGCCCGCCCGCACCGTGAGCCTCGCCGGAACCGCGCTCCTGATCCCGGGATCCCTACTGACCCTGCGGCCTCGTCCGCGCCGTGCGCCGGCCCCGCGCCGCCTGACCCGGCCCGACCTTTCCAACCCCGCCCGCCCCACCCGAAAGGGCCCACCCGATGCGCATCACCACACCCCGTCAGGCCACCCCCCTCACCACCCCCGGATGGAGCCTCGGCGACATCGCCGTACGCCGCGTCGACGAGATCGAACTGCCGCGGGAGACCGGACCCTGGTTGCTGCCGGACGCCACCAAGGAGGTGCTGGACCAGGCGCCATGGCTGCGCCCCGACTTCGCCGACGCCGACGTCCCGCGGCTGGCGAGCCACAGCTTCGCGGTGGAGGCCGGCGGCCTGCGGATCGTCGTGGACACCGGCATCGGCAACGCCAAAAGGCGCGCCAACCCGGCCTGGAACGGTCTCGACACCGACTTCCTGGAGCGCCTGGCGGCGGCCGGCTTCCCGCCCGAATCCGTGGACCTGGTGATCACCACGCACCTGCACACCGACCACGTCGGCTGGAACACCCGCCTCGCCGGTGCGGACTGGGTCCCCACCTTCCCCAACGCCCACTACCTCACCAGCCGCACCGAATGGGACCACTGGGCCGCCACCGACCTGGACGAGGCGCGCAGTCAGATGTTCCGCGACTCCGTCCACCCCGTCCGCGACGCCGGGCAGTACGACCTCGTGGACGTGCCCGAGCAGGGGCACGAGGTGGCGCCCGGCGTCTTCCTGGTCCCGGCCCCGGGCCACACCCCGGGACAGGTCGCCGTGGAACTGCGCGGTGGCGACCGCCGGGCGCTGATCACCGGCGACAGCATCCACCACCCCGTGCAGCTGTCCCACCCCCACGTGCACAGCTGCGTCGACACCGACCCGGCCCAAGCGATCCGTACCCGTGCCCGGCTGCTCGACGCCCTGGCGGACACCGACGCGCTGCTGCTGGGTACCCACTTCCCGCAGCCCACCGCCGGCGCCGTCCGCCGGGAGAACGGCCGCTACCGGCTGCTCGCCGAGCACGGCCGCGAGATCCCGGCCACCGCGGCCTGAGCACGCGGCCGAGGCGGCCCGCCGCCCCGCGCGGCCCCCGAGCAGCTGCGGCGCCCCCCAACTACCTAAAGCAAAGCATTGGCCTTTACGGCCTCGATTACTCCACCCCTCCCACCTCGACCGAGAAGGAGAACATCCGTGTCCACCGTCGAACTCACACCGCCGGAGGCGGCCCGGTTGGCCGCCCGCGCCGGACTTGTACTGCCTGCCGAACGCCACGCCGCGGTCGCCGCGGTCGCCAACCACATCCACGGCGTCGTCGCGGTCCTGCGCGAGCTGGACTTCGCGGACGTCCCGCCTGCCGCCGCCTACCGCGCCGGACAGGAGCCGCACGATGCAGCCGTATGAGCTGCCTCTCGCCGCCGCTGCAGACGCGATCCGCGCCCGGCGACTGTCCCCCGTCGAACTGGTCGACTCCGTCCTCGATCGCATCGAGAAAGTCGAACCGCACCTCGGCGCCTACGTCACGGTCACCGCGGAGCAGGCACGCCGGGCGGCGAGCGAGGCCGAACACGAAGCGGCGCACGGCCGTTACCGGGGACCGCTGCACGGCATCCCCATGGGACTCAAGGACCTGATCGACGTCGCCGGGATGGCCACCACGGCCAGCTCCCGGGTGCGCGCCGACCATCGCGCGACGACGGACAGCACGGTCGCCGCACGTCTGAGCGAGGCCGGCGCGGTCCTGATCGGCAAGACCCACACCCACGAGTTCGCGTTCGGCCTGACGACCCCGCAGACCCGCAACGCCTGGGACCGCGGCAGGGTCGCCGGTGGTTCCAGCGGCGGCTCCGCGGTCGCCGTCGCATCGGGCACCGCGACTTTCGCCCTGGGCACCGACACCGGCGGGTCGATCCGGGTGCCCGCCGCACTCAACGGGGTCGTCGGCCTCAAACCGACCTACGGTCTCGTGCCCCGCCACGGTGTCATCTCCCTGTCCTGGTCGTTGGACCACGTCGGCCCGATCGCCCGCACCGTCGAGGACGCCGCCCTGGTCCTGACCGCACTGGCCGGACACGATCCGCGCGACCCCGCCTCGCTGTCCGTGCCCGCCACGGACTACCGGCCCGGTGCCGGCACGGACCTGACGGGGCTGCGCATCGGCCTGCCGCGCACCTACTACTTCGACCACGTCCACCCGCGGGTGGAGGCCGCCGTCCGGCACGCCATCGGGCAGCTGGAAGCCCTGGGCGCACGGCTCGTCGAGGTCGACATCCCGATGACCCGCTACATCCAGGCCACCCAGTGGGGCCTGATGGTGCCGGAGGCCGGGGCCTACCACGAGGGCAACCTGCGCACGGTCCCCGAGCAGTACCAAGAGGACGTCCGCATCCTCCTGGAGGCAAGCGAGTTGATGAGTGCCGGGGACTACGTGCGCGCGCAACGCGCCCGCACGCTCATGCGCGCCGAGTGGGCCCGGCTGCTGGATCAGGTCGATGTGATCGCCGCCCCGAGCGTCCCGATGCCCGCGGTCGGTGCCGACGAGGCGACGGTCACCTGGCCCGACGGCGCCGTCGAGGGCGTCTCCGACGCCTACGTGCGCCTCTGCGCCCCCGCCAACATCACCGGAGTGCCCGCCCTGACCGTTCCGGTCGGCCACGACTCGGCCGGCATGCCGATCGGCATGCAGCTGCTCGGCCGTCCCCCTCGGCGAGCTCACGCTCCTGCGGGTCGGCCACGCCTACGAGCAGACGCAGCCGGCTCGGGGAATCGCCACAGCGGCCTGAGCGAGCGCCCCGGGCGGCGGGTTCTCGCCGGTTCTGCCATCCGGGGTGGGGGAGTACCGGCCAAGGGTTCGGCTGCTGCCGGGTCTGACCAGCGGGCGTCGAGGACCGGCAGGCCCACGCGTTGGTCTGAAGCCGCTACGAGCGCAGCACCGAGCCCGCAGGGGTCAGCAGCGGGCACCTGGCCGAGGTCCTCTCACAGACGGATCTCGCCCCAATCGTCCACAACGCCGAAGGGGGCGAGGGTTCGACGGCGATGACAGGTGCCCTCTGGCCCTGCGCGAGCTCCGCAGCCGCAGCAGCGCGCCACCCAGGACGAACCGTAAGGGGCGGCAGGTTCGCGTTGTCGGCGTGGTCGAAGGCCTTGGGGGAGAGAAAGGCAGCCTTCCGCAAGGGCTGCCCCCGACGATTCTCAGGGCTGAGATGCCGGGCGGCTCCCGGGAAAGCCGCTGCGCTGACCCTCGTCCTGGTTTTCCAGGTGGCGGCTCATGTCGAGCAGGTGATGGCGCAGCTCGTGCACGGTGTGTACGGCGACCCAGCGAAGAGAGCGTTCCTTGGGCTCGGGGTAGGTGTATACCAAGGTGCGCTCCCAATCGGCGGGAGACAGCCGGTCGAGGACGTCGCCGAAGAGCAGGGCCGCGTCTTGGAGCTGGCGCGCGACGTCGGCCGGATTTTGCCGCGCGTAGCCGTCGTGGTCGACCCGCTCGTCACGCCCCATGGACTCCGCGACCGGCGTGTCACGGCGCCGTGCGGCCAGCACGCGCTCCCTTTGGACGAGCAGCACGTCACGCATGTGACAGGCGTACTCGAGAGGTGACCACACCTGTGGCGAGGGACGCTGTCGCAGCGCCGACGGTGCTGCTCGCAACAGGCCCGCGCATTCGCTCGCGTGGCCCTTGGCGAGCATCGAGGCACGGGGGGCCAGGGCGAGGTCGTACTCGAAACCGCATTCCGCGCAAGCCGTCATGTACTCACGCTAGCAACCGCCCACAGCGTGTAGTCGAGCCGCTTTCCGCGTCGTCTGCGGCGATGTGGTCGCCCGCGTTGATGTCGCCCCTGCCTTGGTGTACTCCGGCAACGACCCCGCCGTGAGGCTGCCCCTCGTTGACACGGCACGGCATGCGGCCGGGAGCGGCTGCGCCTCGCATTCGCCGAGGACCCGGGGATGCACCGTCGGCCGGGACGTCCCTGCCTGGTCCAGGTGCCCGTGGACGCACCGGCCCCGGTGGTGGCCGCCGAAGCGATGAGCACCGCCCCGTCGACCTGCTGCCTGCCCTGGTGCCCGGGCAGCGCCGCGCGGCGGATGACGCGTTCAAGCGGCAGGCTCGGCATCCGGCCGCTGAACCGAGGCAACATCGCCGCCCGCGTCGTGACCACCCGCAACCTTCCATGGACGTGATCCATGCGGGAGCATCCTGGTGACGGTGGACGGGGGGTGGCGGACCATGGGGCGTGGACGGGGTGCGTGGGCCGGGTCGGCGGTAGCCGGAGGGGCCGCATTGGCGGCGGCCGTGCTGGGGCCGGTGACCAACTACGCCAGTGCCGCGGTGCCTGGCTGGGCGGCGCAGGCGTGGGTGATCTGGCCGGTGTTCGCCGTGCTGGTGGTGGTCAGCATCGGGCTGTTGCTGTGGGGCCGGCATCTGGATGCCGCAGCAAGGCCCCCGGCGCGGCTGGCACCGGTCAGCCGACTGGCCCGAGGCCGGCAGGCTTCGTTACGCCCCCCGCATGTTCAGCGTGTGCGGGGGCGTGAGGGAGAACTCGCCGTGCTCGCAGGCATGCTTCGGCGGCCCCGAGGCCGGTTCGCGGTGCTGTGCGCGGTCGGCGGGATGGGCAAGACGACGGTGGCCGCGCAACTGGCCACCCAGGCCGAGGCGGCGGGCTGGCGAGTGTTTTGGGTGCGCTGGCGCGACGGTGCCGAGCTGGCGCAGCAGATGGTGCAGGTGGCGCTGGCCTGCGGCCTGCCAGAGGCAGAGCTGGAGGCCGCGCGAGCGGGGCAGACGAGCCTGCCGGATGTGGTCTGGCGGCAGTTGGGCCGGGTGCGGCGGTGGCTGCTGGTCGTGGACAACGCCGACGAGCCGTACGAGATCGGCCCGGCAGGGGAGCCGGTGGCCGACTACCGCGGCTGGATCCGTCCTCACGGCCGGGGCCTGCTGGTGGTGACCAGCCGGGATGGCAGCGAGCAGACCTGGGGTCCGTGCGCACAGCTGCTGCCACTGGAGCCGCTGCCGGTGCGACCTGCGGGGCAGGTCCTGCTGGACGCTGCTCCCGCGGCCGGCACCGCCGAGCAGGCCCGGGAGCTGGCGGCGCGACTGGGCGGGCTGCCACTGGCGTTGCACGCGGCTGGCACCTATCTGGCCGGACCCACCAGCCGCTACCGCACCTTTGCCGCCTACCGCCAGGCCCTGGAACAGGAACTGCCGTTCCTGTTGGGAGCGGCGCACCCGAATGCCTCCCATCCGCAGGTCGCCCGCGCCGTGGTGCGGCGCACCTGGGAGGTGTCCTTGGACCAGCTCGCGGGGGAGGGCAACGTTCTGGCCCGACCCCTGTTGCGACTGCTGGCCCTGCTGGCTCAGGCTCCCGTCCCACTGTCCCTGATCACCCCGGACCTGCTGTCCGTCGTCACCGGACACGACGTCACCGCGGCCGCCCTGGAGGCCGCGTTCGCCGGCCTGCACCGCTACGGTCTCCTCGGCCTGCCCCACTCTCCCGGCAGCACCGGCCCGGCGTCGGGCAGCAGTGAGGGGGCGCAGGTGGTGCTGCATCCCCTGATCCGAGAGATCAACGCCGTCGCCCTCACGGCCGAGACCTCCGAGCTCGCCGTGTGGCACCGGGCCCTTGCCGAGCGGCTGACCACGGCCGTGCGCGAGGTCAACCAGCGCGGGCGCGCTGGTTGGCCTGCAGCCGTGCTTCTCGCCCCCCACCTGCCCCTGCTGCTCGACTACGCGGACCCGCGCACCGCCACACACCACCGCACCACTCTCAACGCGCTGGCGCAGGTGCTGCAGAAGGCCGGCGCTTTCGGTGCGGCGCGCCTGCTGCACGAGCGGGTCCTCGACGTCGAGACCCACATGCTGGGACCCGAGCACCCCGATACCTTGACCAGCTGCAACAACCTGGCCAATGCCTTGTTCGGAATGGGAGAGCCGGCCGAGGCAATACGCCTGCTGCGGCAGACCCTGGAGGACCGCACCCGCATCCTGGGCCCCGAGCACCCCGATACCTTGACCAGCCGCAATGACCTCGCATGCGCTCTGGACGGGACGGGTGAACATGCCGAGGCGGTGGGTCTGCTGCGGCAGACCCTCAACGACCGCACCCGTGTCCTGGGCCCTGAGCATCCGCATACGCTGGCCAGCCGGGACAGCCTCGGTCTCGCCCTGGGCGGGATGGGCGACCACGCACAAGCAGTGCGTATGCACCGGCAGACCCTGGAGGACCGCACCCGCATCCTGGGCCCCGAGCACCCGGACACCCTTGCCGGTCGCCACAACCTCGCTCTCGCTTTGACCAGTGCAGGTGAGCAGGCCGAGGCGATACAGCTGCTGCGCCGCACCCTCGATGACCGCGTCCGCATCCTGGGCCACGAGCACACGCACACCTCGAGCACCCGCAACGCGCTGGAGACAGCGTTGGCCATGTCCACCCAACGGCCACAGAGCCGGTGGTGGCACTGGCTGCGGCGCAGTAACGCCGCAGCCAGTGGCGGTTGAGGAGGCCGTGTATCCCCGAGCCGCCGCCAAACGTCAAGTAGCACTCTGTAGTCGCGGTGGGCCACGCATCGTTGCAGCACGTTCCAGGCGACGGGGTCCCGGGGTCAGTGGGTGTCAGGTACGGGCCGGGCCGGTGCCCGCGATCACCTCGGGCCGCAGCAGGGCAGTGAGTTGTTCGGCCGGCAGCAGGCCCCGTTCCAGGACGAGTTCGGCCACTCCCCGGCCGGTGGCGAGGGCCTCCTTGGCGATGTCGGTGGCGGCGGTGTAGCCGATGTGGGGGTTCAGGGCGGTCACCAGGCCGATGGAGTTCTCGACGGTGGCCCGCAGCATCTCGGTGTTGGCGGTGATGCCGCTCACGCAGCGTTCCGCCAGGGTGAGGCAGGCCGCGCGGAGGTGGGTGACGGACTTCGACAGCGAGTGCAGGATGACCGGCTCGAAGGCGTTGAGCTGGAGCTGTCCGGCTTCGGCGGCCATGGTGATCGTGATGTCGTTGCCGATGACCTCGAAGGCGACCTGGTTGACGACCTCGGGGATCACCGGGTTGACCTTGCCGGGCATGATGCTCGAGCCCGCCTGGACCGGCGGCAGGTTGATCTCGCCGAGTCCGGCGCGGGGCCCGGAGGACAGCAGGCGCAGGTCGTTGCAGGTCTTGGACAGCTTGACGGCGATGCGCTTGAGGACGCCGGACATCTGGACGAAGGCGCCGCAGTCCTGGGTGGCTTCGACCAGGTCGGGAGCGGTGACCAGGGGCAGGCCCGTGATGTCGGCGAGGTGGCGGCGGGCGGCCTCGGCGTATCCGGCCGGGGCGTTGAGACCCGTGCCGATGGCGGTGGCGCCGAGGTTGATCTCGTGGATCAGGCCGAGGGCCTCCGCGAGCCGGCTGCGGTCCTCGTCCAGCATGACGGCGAAGGCGGAGAACTCCTGTCCGAGCGTCATCGGCACGGCGTCCTGGAGCTGGGTGCGGCCCATCTTCAGCACGTCGTGGAACTCGGCGGCCTTGCGGGCGAAGGCGTCCTGCAGGACGGCCATGGCGTCGAGCAGGCCGCGCACCGCGAAGACGGTCGCGATGCGTACGGCGGTGGGGTAGACGTCGTTGGTGGACTGGCCGAGGTTGACGTCCTCGTTGGGGTGCAGGTGCCCGTACTCGCCCCTGGTGTGGCCCAGCAGCTCCAGCGCGCGGTTGGCGATGACCTCGTTGGCGTTCATGTTGGTCGAGGTGCCCGCGCCGCCCTGGATGACGTCGACGACGAACTGGTCGTGGAGCTTGCCGCCGCGTATTTCCTGGCAGGCGGCGACGATGACGGCTGTCTTCGCGGGCTCCAGCAGACCGAGTTCCCCGTTGGCGAGGGCTGCGGCCTCCTTGACGGCGGCGAGGGCGTCGATCAGGTGCGGGTAGGTGGAGATCGGCGTGCCGGTGATGGGGAAGTTCTCGGTGGCGCGCAGGGTGTGGACGCCCCAGTAGGCGTCGGCGGGGACGTCGCGGTCTCCGAGCAGGTCGTGTTCACTGCGGCTGGAGGCGGTCATGGGTGTGCGGGTCCTCTTCCTGAGGTGGGCGGATCGAAGGCGGTGGAGGTGGGCGGATCAAAGGCGGTGGACAGGGGAGAGCGGGAGTCAGGCGGTCGCGGCGGCCGGGGGGCCGGGCGGGTCGAGGGCCGCCACCGGGCGGACGTCCCCGACGGGTCGGCCGCCGCCGGTCACCGGCTCGCCCGCGAATCCGGAGAGCAGCCGGGGCTCGACTCCCGCACGTGCGAGGGCGGCGGCCGTCACCGCGGTACGTGCCCGGTCGGCCCCGTCGGAGATCTTCACGGCGATGGCCCGGCCGTCGGGGAGTGCGGCGACCTGGACGCCCTCGAAGCCGTCCTTGGCCAGCAGCCCGGGCACCACGCGCATCAGTCCGGCCGCCTCCCGCCCTGTGCCGGAAGCCATCTCCGGATGGGCGCGCAGCGCGCGTGCGACCCGGTGTTCGGCCGTGTCCGGCACCGCCGTGGAGATGCGGGCGGCGGCGCGGGCCAGGCCGTGCAAGGACACCGCGAACAGCGGGGATCCGCAGCCGTCGACGGTGACGTTCGCGACGTGCTGGCCGGTGAGTTCCTCGACCACCTCGGCGATCGTCCGCTGGAGCGGGTGGTCCGCATCGAGGTAGGTCTCCAGGGGCCAGCCGGACAGCTTGCACAGGTACAGCATCGCCGCGTGCTTGCCGGAGCAGTTCTGGGCGAGCCGGGACGGCCTACGGCCCTCACGCACCCAGGCGTCCCGGACGGCCGGGGCGTAGGGCAGGTCGGGGACGTTGCGCAGGTCGGCCTCGGTGAGGCCGGCCAGCTCCAGGATCACCCGGACACCCGCGAGGTGGTGCTCCTCGCCCGAGTGACTGCCCATCGCGAGGGAGAGCAGGGCCCCGTCGAGCGGCAGTCCCGCCCGCACCATCGCGACGGCCTGGACCGGCTTGAGCGCCGAGCGCGGGTAGCAGGCGGCTTCGATGTCTCCGATGCTCAACCGGACGCCGCCCCCGCTGTCGAGGACGACGACGGAGCCGTAGTGGACTCCCTCGATCACACCGCCCCGTATGACGTGGGCGACGGGGGCGTGCCGGGGCTCGCGGATCGCGGGTGCGTCCGCGAGGAAACTACTGCGCATCACTGCCTCGTTCTGTGGTGGGTCGCTGCTGACCGGGGGCGGCGACCGCCGCCCCCGGTCAGGAGGACGGGTGGCGTCCGGCTCAGCCGTCGCTCCCGGCGGCGGCGCGCGCCACGCGTCCGCGGACCGCGTACCAGCCGGCGACCAGCGCCGCGGCGATCAGCGGTACGCACAGCACGGTGGTGCGCGCGGCTCCTCCGTCGGCGTACATGAGGACCAGGACGGAGGCGAGGAAGGCCAGCGTCACGAGTTCGGTCCAGGGGGAGCCGGGCAGGCGGTAGGAGGGGCGGGTGAGTTCGCCGCTGCGGGTCTTCCGCCAGAAGAGGAGGTGGCAGAGCATGATCATGCCCCAGGTGGCGAGGATGCCGATCGCAGCGAGGTTGAGGACGATCTCGAACGCGTCCGCGGGGACCACGAAGTTGAGCCCGACGCCCAGGACGCACGTGCCGCTGGTCAGGAGGATGCCGCCGTAGGGGACCTGGGTGCGGCTGAGCCGGGCGGTGAAGCGCGGGGCGGAGCCGTTGACGGCCATCGAGCGCAGGATGCGGCCGGTGGAGTAGAGGCCGGAGTTGAGCGAGGACATGGCCGCGGTGAGGACGACCAGGTTCATCACGTCGCCGGCCGCGGGGACGCCGATGTGGGAGAGCACGGTCACGAACGGGCTCTGGCCGGCGCTGTAGCTGTTCCAGGGCATCAGCATCGACAGCAGGACGACCGAGCCGACGTAGAAGAGACCCACGCGCCACATGATCGAGTTGATCGCCTTGGGCATGATCTGCTCGGGGTTCTCGGTCTCACCGGCGGTGACGCCGACCAGTTCGACGGAGGCGTAGGCGAAGACGACGCCCTGGATGATCAGCAGCATGGGAAGCAGGCCGTTGGGGAAGACCCCGCCGTGACCGGTGATCAGAGCGGGGCCGGGCACGGCGCCGTCGACGGGGTGCCGGGTAGCCAGGAGGAAGATGCCGATCCCCATGAAGACGACCAGGGCACTGACCTTGACGATGGCGAACCAGAACTCCAGTTCGCCGAAGATCCGCACCGAGATGAGGTTCACGGTGAGGACCACGGCCAGGGCTATGAGGGCGATCACCCACTGGGGTACGTCGGAGAACAGGTGCCAGTAGTGGGTGTACGTGGCGACGGCGGTGATGTCGGCGATGCCGGTGGTCGCCCAGTTCAGGAAGTACATCCAGCCCGCGGTGTAGGCGCCCTTCTCCCCGAGGAACTCCCGGGCGTAGGAGACGAAGGCGCCGGAGGACGGCCGGTACAGGACGAGTTCGCCGAGCGCGCGCACGACGAGGAACGCGAAGATCCCGCAGACGGCGTAGGCGACGAACAGGGAGGGCCCGGCGTCGGCGAGGCGTCCGCCCGCGCCGAGGAAGAGCCCGGTGCCGATCGCACCCCCGATGGCGATCATGTTGACGTGCCGGGGTTTCAAGGACTTGCTGTAGCCGGTGTCGCCGGCGTCGACGTGACGGGTCGTGGGGCGCTTCTCGTCTTTGAGGAACTGCTCGCTCACGCCTCGGGTCTGCCTTCCGTAAGGGCGGTTGTGCGCTGGGGGCGCACGATGTCGGTGAGGGTCGTCTCGACCCGTAGCAGGTGGTGGGACATGGCTTCCACCGCGTCGTGCTCGCTGCCGTCGACCAGCGCCTCCAGGATCGCCCGGTGCTCGCAGTTGGACTGCTCGCGCCGGCCGCCCAGTTCGTTGAGGAAGGTCGACTGACGCGCCAGTGCGTCGCGGATCTCCTCGATGACGCGGCGGAAGACGGGGTTGCGGGAGGCCTCGGCCACCGCCAGGTGGAAGACGGTGTCCATCGCCACCCACGCGGTGGTGTCGGTCTCGTGCTCCATCCGGTCCAGCAGATGGCCCAGGTGGTCCAGGTCCTCGGGGGTGCGGCGCAGCGCGGCGTACCCGGCGACCGGGATCTCGACGTGCCGGCGCACTTCCAGCAGGTCGCTGGCGGCGTAGTCGCCGAAGGTGGGGTCCTCGACCGTGTTGGCCACGACGAAGGTGCCCTTGCCGCTCTTGGAGACGGTCAGCCCCATGGCCTGTAGGGCCCGAAGGGCCTCCCGCAGTACGGGTCGGCTGACCTCGAGGGTGCGGCACAACTCGGCTTCGGAGGGGAGCTTGTCGCCTACGGCGTACTCGCCGCGCTCGATGGCGCTGCGCAGGTGGCCGAAGACCGCTTCCATGGCGCTGACGCGCCGGGGAAGGGGGCCACCTGTCTGGCTGTCTGACAGGTTCACGCTGTGATCCTGCGGGGTGCGCCCCGGGGTGTCAAGACACCTGTGTCGGGAAAATCCGGCTCGGCGCGCTTCGCACCGCGCGCGCATTCCGTCCGGCCGCCCGGGCGGGACCGGTTCCTTCGGCGGAGCCCGTGGCAGCCACCAGGGCCTGCACGACCGGCGCGTCGACACCCATCTCCGGGTGCCATTGGACGCCCACGGCGAAGCGGTACCGGGTGCTCTCGATCGCCTCGACGGTGCCGTCCGCCGCACGGGCGGCGACGATCAACCCCGCGCCGAGGCGGTCCACCGCCTGATGATGGTGCGTGGCGACCTGGTGCGTCCCCGGCAGCAGGGCGCCGACCCGTGTCCCGGGCACCGTGGTCACGGCGTGGGCGCAGAAGTGGCCCCGATAGGGGTTGTGGCCGTCGTGGCCCACGCTGTCGGGCAGGTGCTGGATCAGGGTGCCGCCCTCGTGTACGTTCATCAGCTGCATCCCCCGGCACACCCCGAGCACGGGTATGTCGCGGGCGAGGCCGGCGGCCAGCACGGCCCGCTCCCACCCGTCGCGCTCGCGCACCGGCGGCCCGGTACGCGGATGGGGCACGGCCCCGTACAGTGCGGGATCAACGTCCTCACCCCCCGTCAGGATGATCGCGTCCAGCCGTTCGACCACGTCGGCCGCGGCCTCCGGCGCGTCCGGCGGCAGCAGCACGGTGCGTCCGCCCGCCGCCCGTACGCAGTCCGTGTACGCCGCGGGCAGCACCGCGGCGGGAAGGTCCCACTCGCTCCACTGCGCGTTGGCGAGGTAGGTGGTGAGTCCGATGAGCGGCGGCTGGGGCATACCACTTCCTTTCGGGGCATGAGGGGTGCCCGTCGACGGTTCCGTCCGCACGGCCCGCCGCAGCCTGCCCTGTCCACGGCAGGCTGCGGCGGAGGCGAGGGCGGTACCGGTGGAGGGCGCCGTGAGGGCGGGGGAGAGGGGTTCGCGCGGCCCGGGAACACAGGCTTGCGTTTTCTTGCCGCGAGCAAGAATCCTGCTGGCGTTCATCGTGAATCACAAGAAAACACATCTTCGCGACAGATAAGTGAGCCTTAACTCCGTGCACGGACTCGACCCCCGCCTGCTCGCCACTCTCGAAGCCGTGGTGAGACACGGCTCCTTCAGTGCCGCCGCACGCGAACTCGGCTACAGCCCGCCTGCCGTTTCCCAGCAGATCGCCGAACTCGAACGCCGCGCCGGTCTTCGGGTACTCGAGCGCCGCCCCGTGCGCGCCACGCCGGCTGGCGAAGTCCTCCTCGACGCCGAACAGGGCGTCCGCAGCACCCTGGCGGCGGCATCGGCCGAACTTGACGCCATGCGCGCCGGCACCGCCGCACGGATCCGCCTCGGCGCCTTCGCCTCGGCCGCCACCGGCATCGTTCCCCAGGCGCTGGCCCGGCTTCACGCCACCTACCCCCAGGTCCAGGTGAGCCTCTGCCAACTCGAACCCGAAGCCGGCTACAGCAGGTTGAAGCGCGGCGACATGGACCTGGCCCTCAGCTACGACTACGACTTCATCCCCGTCCCCGTGCCCCGGATGCTGCGCCGGACCCTGGTCGCCCGGGACCCGGTGGTGGCCGTCGTCCCGGCCGACCACCGCCTGGCTGACAGGGAGGTGATCGAACTGGCCAGCCTCGCCTCCGAGACGTGGATCGCCGCCCCGGAGGCCGCACTGCGCCTGGAACTGCTCTCCCAGATGGCGCAGACGCCCGGCTTCCAGGGCCGCCTGCAGTACGAGGGAGACGACTTCAACACCGTGCTCGGCTTCGTGGCCGCGGGCCTGTGCGTGGCCCTCATGCCACAGCTCGCCCTGCTCCGCGCCAGCCCCGGGATCGTCGCCCGTCCCCTGGCCGCACCCCGCCTGACCCGCTTCATCTATGCCGTCCGCATCGACACCCGGCACACCCCTCGCGCCGTCCTGGACCTCGAGGAGATACTCGCCGACCAAGCGCAGGCCGCGCTCTCCTGACGCCGCACGGCGCCCGCAGCCATAGGCGGCCGGCCCGCCGCCTCACCACGCGTCCACCCCGCCGGCCCGCAGCCCGCGGCACGGAAGGGGCGCCAACTGAGGGAATGAGATCGCACAGCGGCTCCCCGGCCCCCTTCCCGCAGACCGATCGGACTCCGCAGCCAGAGGTGAACAGCCTACGACGGCCACGTGAATTGCAGCCAACTTGACGCTGCTTGCACGCGCGTAGACCCCTCCGAGAGGCCAGCGTTCCCACTGCGTCCGACTATCGGACGCAGTGGCTGAAAGTTGAACTACCTTGCGGCGAGCGGACTACGTTGGCCGCGGTTGACGTTCCACCGAGAGGAAACCCCTCATGACCGCAGCCGACAGCGCGCCAAGAACGGCCCACATCCTCACCGGCTACCGCCCCGAGGACTCCTTCATCGCCGCAGAGCTGGACCCGCCACCAGCCGAGTACGTATGGCACGACGAGCACGCCGAACAGCAGGAACAGCGCTACGGCCCCGGAATGCGATACCAGCAGTGGCTGGCCATCGACCCCAACGAGGGCGCCGTCTGGTTCGGCGACACCAACTGGCGCGCCCCCCGGGAGCACCTCACCGGCCAACTCCCCGGACTTCCCCGCAGGGCACTCGGCGACGGCACCATCCCCGCCTCCGCAACCATGGTCCAACTCCTCAGCCACCTCACCCACGACCAACAGCAAGGCTGCACCTGGCGCTTCTTCACCGCCGAAGAACTCCACAACCTCGCACAGCGCATACTCCCCGCCGTGCAGCGCCTCGTCGACTCGATCCACCGCATCGGACCGGACGGCGAACTCGAATGGTCAGCCGAGGCCGCCACCGCCTGGGACGACATCGAACACGCCACCACCCCCACCCTCGACCCCTCCGGCACACTCCGCTGGCCCAGGCTGCGCACGACACCGACCCCTGCCTGGCGCGTCGAGGTCGGCGCCTTCCTTGCCGCCAACCCGGAGCTCTGCGACCCTTCCTGGGCCGTGGCCGCCGACGCCGAACTCGACGCCTACGCCGACTACCGCCCCGCCACCGGCTACGGGGGAGTACCGGGCAGAACCTGCCACACCGCCGAGAGGCACATCGAGGACGGCTTCACCTTCTACGGCCACCGCGCCGCCCTGTACGCCTACCGCGCTCAGGCATCCGGCGACCGCACCCCGACAGACGCCCGCACCTGGCTGGAGACCACGGAGACCGGCAAAAGCACCTGGGAAGCGGCCAAACCACCCGGAGCCACACTCGCCGACGTCCCCGACTGCGTGCTGAGCGACCTGAACGACAGGTTCCAGAAATCGGCGCGCGAACACGGGCTGGTCCTGACCGGACTCCATACCTACCTCCGACACCTGCGCGCCGAGGAACGCGCCGGCGTCGACCAGCAGCTCCTCTTCGAAGGCGAGGAAGTCGAACGTCTCGAAAACCTGCTCAAGGACTTCCGCGCCGGACGAAACCGCACCGTGACACGGATCCTGGCCTGGTCCGACGGACGCAGCGACGCCGAGATCGCCCGCTTGGCCTCCATGCCCGATGAACACGTCAGCCAGTGGCGAGCCCGCCTGAACGACGATCAGACCACCGCCCCACCCGGACCCTAAATCCACGTGACGGCCGCCGTGAAACGGGCAAGCAGGACCGGCCCGGCTCCTCGCCAAACCGTTCGACACCCTGCTCTGGATCGCGTTGGCTGGCCGCATGCCAGAACTGCGTACCGACCGGCTCCTCCTCCGCCCGTGGCGGGAGTCCGACCTCGAGCCGTGGGCGGCGATGAATGCCGACCCCGAAGTTCGAGAACACCTGGGGCAGCCGCTGACACGGGATCAAAGTGATGCCGCGGTGGCACTCATGCAGTCCGAGTTCGACCACCGAGGATTTGGATGGTGGGCGCTGGAGGTACGGCAGACCGGCCAGTTCATCGGCCGTGCCGGCCTGGACGCGGTCCACGAGGACATGCCCTTCACGGGAGTGGACATCGGCTGGCGGTTGATCCGCTCGGCATGGGGGCACGGTTACGCCACCGAGGCCGCCCTGGCCTGCCTGGCCTTCGGCTTCGAGGTCCTGGGACTGCCAGAGATCGTTGCGTCCACGACCACCGACAACGCTCGTTCCCAGGCAGTCATGCGCCGGATCGGCATGACCAGGGACGGAGCTGACGACTTCGAGGACCCGAGCGTGCCCCCAGGGCCGCTTCGCCAGTGTGTGCTGTACCGCATTACCGCAAAGATGTGAGCGGCCCTACAGCACGCGACAGGCGTTCCGGCCTTCATCAGCGACCGGGCCAACGGCGTGCGTCCCCGCGGCTCGCCCCGTTCGCGAACGGTGCTCGTGGAAGAGGCGTGATCACGTTGAGCTTTCGAAACCGAGCTCCGCCTGTGGCGGCCCGCCTGCGGCATCGCGGGACGGGGCGTCCCGGAGCTGGCGCCAGTGCGTCCGGTACATCACGACATACACAGCCCCGACCAGGGCAACCACTTGCATGCCGATGCCCAGCCACAAGAATGTCTTCTCGCTTGACAAGTGGTTGCTGAGGTAGCTGAAGTTCATGCCGAAGAACCCTGTCAGGAATGACAGGGGCAAGAAGATGACCGAGGCGATCGCAAGCTTGTTGATCACGAGGTTCTGCTGTTCGGCTACGAGAGAGGCGTAAGTGTCGGCTGCTCGCCTGGTCTCGTCCCGCAGCGAATCGATCTCCATCATCACCAGCCGCACGGTACGTTCGTGCATGCGGTTGAGCGCTTGCCGTTCCTCCGGAATATTCGGGTCCGCCATCCTGCGGTGGGTAAGCAGCTCCTGAGCGATTGCGGAGTAGGGAAGGAACGCCCGGTGCAGCTGGGCGGCGCGACGTCGCAGGTGGGCCAGTCGATGGACGGGCTGCGACACCCGTTCCTCGAACATCGCCTCCTCGACCTCCCCGACCTCCAGGAGCGATTGAGCGGTGGCCCTGCGGAAGACCTCCAGCATCCCGTGCAGGAAGAGGAAAACAGCCGTCCATCCGTTGGAAGGCCTGTCCTCCGGCAACCGTCCGATGAAGGACTCGATGAGTCCCACAGGGCCGTGGTGGATCGTGATGAGATGCGATTCACTGGCGAAGACGTGGACGTTCTTGATGTGGCTGCCGTCGACTACCGGTACGACGCCTCCGGCCATTCCTGCGTGGTACTCGGCCCGCACGGGTTCATTCCGTCTGCCGAGCCATTCCCACACCGCGTCATCCAGCCCGAGCACGCGGGCGAGTGATTGCTCGTCAGTCGGAGAATCTTCTCCCCGGTCGATGTCCACGATCACGAAGCCGGGTGCCGCAAGACGCTCACTGATCTCGGACAACTCTGCCCGCGTGACGACACCTTCCGGCATCGACACCACTGATACGATCATCGCCCCTCACGCCAAATGACGGTACTGCGCGGAAAGCGGGCCACCATCCCCCGTGTTGCCCAGCCGGATTCCGCAGGAAGCCCATCGGCTCAGGCCCACCTGCAACCGGCACGCTACCGCTCGATGCCACAATGGGCAGCGGTCCTGGCGGCCCGGCTCGCGGATACGCGCGTGAAGTCACTCGGTTCCCCCACTTCGCCCGGTATCCCCCACAGCTCATGCCGCTGCACGTGCCGTCTCCCGTCCCGCCGCAGCCGGCGCCGCGATGGGACTGGAGGAAGCTGCAGCGCGGCGCAGCTCCACACCTCTCCGGCCCGCCATCCGGCGGGGGCCGTCCAGTGCGGGTGGGTGCACAGGCGTCCGGACAGGGCGATCAGCCGGCGCCGTAGAACGGTGGAACCGGAGGCGGCCGGGCCTTGGGCGAGATCAGCGTATGTACGCAGCCACGCTTCTTGCAGGGCGAGCAGGTCATCGGGGAAACGGGACGGTGCTCTCGTGCGCGAGTCCTCTGCCTGTCAGTGCCCGTAGGTCTGCCGGCACAAGCCGGCAGCCGCGGGGCTGGTGACGCCGCGCGCCGCCCGGCACGGCCGTGCCATCTCCCGGGTCCCGGCCTCCGTCCCGGGGGCGGGCGGCACGGGCCGGTGTGGGGTGCGGGCGCTCGGCCGGGCCTTGGCTTCGGGCCGGGGTTTCGTCGCGGGGCGCGGGGCCGGCATCTGGGCAGCGCCTATCTCGCGGAGGCCGCGACGCTGGAGCAGCGCCGTGCGCTCAGTTCGGTCAGGGAGAAGAAGGCCCGCGCGCTGAAAGCTGAGCTGAAGGCGGCGGAGAAGCTGCGCAAGACCCGCTACACGCGCCACGACCACGGCTGCCGCGCCCGGCCCGCGGCGCACGGTCACCTCCTCTCAAGCCGAGGCGGGAATCGCCCGGTCCAGGGGCGCGGATCCGGCGGCCCGGGCGCTCCCGGACTTGATCCCTCCCCGGCCCCAGGCTTCCTGGGGCCCGTCCGGTTGTCCGCCCTCGCCGCGCGGCCGGCCTGCAGACGGATGCCGGGCAGGCAGCCGACGGCGGAGCGCCGGGAACGGCTGATGTACGTGACGACAGCGGGGAGCGTTGAGCGATGGTGTCTGCCGAGCGGCAGGGACGGGGCTGCCTCGTGAGCGGGAGGACCACTTCATGCGCCTGCCGGGCGTCCAGGGGGTCTCCACGCGTGCGCTGCTCATGGTCCGGGAGAACATCCGTGTCGCGATCGAGCGATGATCTGTATCTATGGGCAGGCGGGCCGGGGCAAGTCGTTGGCTGTGAACACCTGGCTGCGTGAGCTCGCGCCGAAGCTGAGTACCTGATCCTGAGCAATACATGACAGGAAGTCGTGGTGACCAGTAGCCGGCTCCGGCAGCTTGGGTAGAGCGTGACCAGGTAAATCCAGTGGGTCACGACGCCTTTATGACGATACTGGCGTGATGATGATGGATGCTTCGAACGCGTTGGCTGTGATCAGGGGTCTGGAGGCGCAGAGTGTTCAGGTGTGGCTCGGGGACGGCGGGTGGGGGGTTGACGCGCTCCTTGGCCAGCAGACTCGTCCGCACAAGGACGTCGATCTGATCGTCCGGGTCGACCAGGCTGAGGCCGCCGTCCAGGCCTTGCGCGGTTTGGGGTTCTCCGTTGTGGAGGGTCGTCTTTCCTCGTGCTTCGTCCTGCGTGATCAGGAGGGAAGGAGCGTTGACGTCCATCCCGTGGTGTTCGACGGAGAGGGCAACGGCGACTACACGATGGAGAACGGCGAGGTCTGGGTGTACGAGGCCGCGTGGTTCGGTGGGACCGGGAATCTTCAGGGCGAGCCGGTGCGGTGCCTGACCGCGCAGGGCCAGGTGGTGTGCCACTCGGGGTACGAGCTCGATGACGAGGACCGCCGGGACATGGCGGCCCTGCATGAACGGTTCGGCGTGGAGCTCCTGCCCGAACAGCGGTTCCCGTTGGGGTGAGAATCCGTCTCTCAACCGATCTTGGAACGTGCAGGTCGAACAGGGGTCCTGGTTGAGTGATCTCCGGCGGTGAGCATGGCCGCCCTCACCCTGGAGCAGCACCGGTGAAGAGACTCACTCGGCTATTCAGCCTCGCCGGCGCCGTCGCCTTGGTCCACGAAGGCGACGCCACGCCAGGGCGACGGGCCGCCGAGTGTCTGGTCGAGACGTTCCTGCGAGGGATGGAGTGAGCGTCGGGCCGCATTGACGAACTTCAAGTGCCCCTGGTCCAAGGCGGCGTGGATCGGTCGGAGCTCCTCAAGATCCGCTGGCTGACGATCGTGGAAGAGAATGCTGAAATCCTCGATGACATCGCAGAGCTGCAGAGCTGCTGCGGCCGCCTCGGGATTCGCCACCAAGCTCAGCGACTGGATCGCGGCATTGAACGGCCCCCATGCGACTGCAGGTCTGCGCCGTTCGAGGAACGCCTCACGCAGCTCCATCTCGACCGCGCCGAAGGCCTGCAGGAACCTCTCGTAGGCGGACGTCTGTGTCTCCTGAAGCCACTTTCGATTCTCGCTGTGCCGCCCGACGACCCCTCCTGCAACGACGCCCACGATGGTGGCGGTGACAGCACCCGCGGTGGATATCAAGAGCTCCCATGGAACAGCCATTTCAAACCCCTTGGGTTGTTGTCAGAAGCCGTCTCGACCGACCGTGGAACGTCCGGGGCGAACGGGGTCTTGATCGAGTGAACTTTCCGGCGGTAGGTGCATGGAGGCAGGGCCTCCTGGTAGCTCAGGCCCCGTTGTCATTGTTGTACGCGCCCGCGCCCGTCCGCTTCAACTCGCCTGCCGCCCGTTGCGATTGTCTCGCGCATGTGTACGGCAACGCGGCTGATCATCCCGATCGGGTGCGCTGGTATCCGTCGGACATGACGGAATCGAAGTGGGCGGCCGTCTGGCCGTTGCTGGCCAGGCGGGTGGGGGCGGTTGGTGGCGGGGAACCGGTCAGTCCCGGGTATGTTCACGCGGGGCCGGTTGACCGGCTCGGCTAGACTGTCGGCGGGTGATCCGCCTGGTCATCAGCGTGATCGCGGCCCAGGTGATCAGGGTTTCGGAGTGCTGGACCAGACGTTCGTAGTCGCGGGCGTGTCTGCGGGCGTGCATGACCCAGGCCGGCGATCTCTCAACGACCCAGCGGCGGGGCAGGACGACGAAGCCGACCGCGTTCTTGAGCCGGCTCACCGTCTTGATCGTCAGGTCGAGGTACTTTTTTGCCCAGGTCACGAGCTGGCCGGCGTACGCGGAGTCGGCCCACACGATCGTGATCTCGGGGTGCATGAGCCGCAGGCGGAACAGGACTTCCTTGGCCGCGTCGCGGTCGGTCATGTCGGCCGGGGTGACCATGACGAACAACGGCAGCCCTTTGGTGTCCACGACGAGATGGCGCTTGCGGCTGTTTCGCAAGCGCTCGGTGATCGTCGAGCGTTTAAAAGATCCCTGGGGGGATTGTGCAGTTTCGTAGCAGTTCGGGCGTGCCACTAAGGCGTGCTCGTTCGATGTCCAGTACGTCAGGCCGACTCGGTTTGACGGCTGCTGGGTTGGCTCTCGTGATGTCGGTGTCAACGCTTCAGGGCGCTGATGTGGCGATGGCCGCGCCGCAGCCGGAGGCTGCGGCCAAGGCCGCGGATCGTGCGGCAACGGTCGCGGCGGACATTGCGTCCGCTCGCGTCGCGGCCCGACTGTCGGGCAAGCGGGTGGAGGCCCTGTCCGAGCGGACGGAGTCGTCCACGACGTGGGCGAACAAGGACGGCTCGCTGACCTCGGAGTTCGCGGCAGGGCCGATCCGTTTCAAGGACGCCACCGGTGAGTGGCGAGATGTGGACGTAAACCTCACCAGCGCCAGTGACGGCTCGGTGATCTCGAAGGCGCACCCGCAGGGCTTGCGGCTTTCCGGCAGGTCCGACAGGAGCCCGAGCACCAACTGCCGGACCCGGCGCCGTGGTTCGACCCGCGCGAACGGCCTGCGATCCGGCCCATCAGACCCTTGAATGCCTCCTGCCAGCGGGCAGGGTCTACGCTGTGACCTGCGGCCACCGCATGATCTTCAGTATTCACACACCGATGATCAACGGTGGCCGTGCCCGTTCCCGCAGCGGCCCCGCCGGCGTGATCCAGCACCTCTGTTGGCCACCTTGAGTACTTCAGTTGCCCAGAATCCGGCACGAACAGGATCATGGCGGGATGACAGACAGCCTCTCTTCCGCACTGCCAACCGCGGTGCGACTGACGGAGTACACGAAGACCGAGCAGATCGAAATCCTCGGCGACAGTGCCGATCCGTTCGGCGTCGCAGACGCCGGATTGACGTGGCTGCCCAAGGAAGATCATTTCGGTATCAGGCAGAAGGGCCGCCTCGTGGCACACGCCGGTCTGCTGCGGCTACCCATATCGATCGGCGGGGTCGGCACACAGGTGGTGGGCGTCGGCGGGGTGGCTGTTGCGCCTGACATGCGCGGGCACGGACTTGCCCGGTTGGTCGTATCGGCGGCCGTGGACCACGCGCGGACGATGGGGCCACAGCACGGACTCCTCTTCTGCCGGCCGCCCCTCGTCGCGCTCTACCAGCGACTCGGCTGGCGAACGCTTGAGCAGGACGTCCACGTCGAACAACCCGAAGGACCCGTGGTCATGCCCCTGCGGACCATGTGGACGCCACTGCGCGACGATGCGAGTTGGCCCACTGGTGAGGTCCGCCTGCTCTCGCTCCCCATGTGATCGATGGCTCCGGTGAGTGCCGTCCCCGGTTGACGAGCCCAGTTCTTGGGCGGCAGGTCCGACAGCAGGCCGAGTACCAACTACCCGACCCGGCACCGGGGTTCGACCCGCGCGAACCGGCCTGCGATCCGGCCCATCAGGCCCTCGAATGCCTCCTGCCAGCGGGCATGGTCTACGCTGTGACCTGCGGCCACAGCCAGATCATTTGTCTTCACACACCGATGATCAACGGTGGCCGCACCCGTCTCCACAGCGCGTCAGGGTCGCGCAGCGTTCGCCTGCCGTCCTGTGTCAGGAGGACATGTGCAACGTGGCGAAGTCTGGTGGGTCGAGTTCGACGAGCGGCGGCTGGTTGTACTGCTGTCGGTAGAGGACGCGTCCGGGATCCAGGCGATGCAGGTCGTCGCTCCGGCGGGCGTCGACATCAGCGGTCTGGGTGTCGAAGTGCGAGTTGGCGCCATGGAAGGACTGCCCTTTGAAGGCGTGCTGCGGTTCGCGATCCCGCGTCCAGGCATTACCCCTTGCACGTGGCTGACCACCGTGTCCCGGGACGACCTGACCGAGCGGGCGGGCGTCCTGTCCTCCGCGAAGCTCGGCGAGATAAGGGACGCCCTCCGTCTCGGCGGCCTCGGGTAGGCGGAGAAGGAACCGACGCCCCCGATGGCGTGGGCGGTCTCGTCCAGATGATCGACGCTGGCCAGCTGGTTCCTTCGCGCCCCTCACCATCGAGATCACGATCTACGGCTGGAGTACTAACGAGCTCGTGCATGGTTGGCGGTGAAGCGTCGAAAGGTGCAAGTCGGCCCGGTGGTCACTGTCGCTGATGGGCGCTTCGGGTGGCGGTCTGCTGGTGTGAAAGCAGTCCGGCGATGGCTTGGATCGTGTCGCCCAGGTGTTCGCGTCGGCCGTGGTGGCGAGCGAGTGCACGCCAGTTCTTGAGGTGTGCGATGCCGTGCTCGACCCGGATCCTGCGTGAAGAGTGCGCCTTGCGCTGGCTCTCGTAGATCTCCTCATACCAGTCCGGTGGGTTCTTCTTGAATTTGCGGTGTGGTGGTGTCACCACGGCGTCACCATGGACGCTGCCCTCGACGTGGCTGTGGACCTCGCGCCCGGCGCAAAGCTCGACGCGGACCTGATCATGGCGCTCGGCCTCAACGACGACATCGACATGTCCGGCGGCGCCAAGGGCCTGAGCGACGCCGACCTCCACCTCTCCACCAGGTTCTGATCCTGCCTGGGCCTCTCAAAGCATCGCCTGGGCAATGAGGTGGCAGGACGTCCCGACGGGTTCGGCTGACCCTGGAAGTGGAGGGTGCGAGGGAGGCCCGTGATGGTGCTCGGGCCGCCGGTGGAGCCGATGCTCGCGCAGGCCGTCGAGGCCGTTCCGGGCCCGGCCGCGCTGCGGGCGGGGGTGGCGTATGAGCAGAGGCTGGACGGTCACCGGGCGCTGCTGTTCACCGGCGCCGGTCCAGGCGGGGCGGTCGTGGTGCAGACCCGGCGGGGGTCGTTGGTGCAGGACCGGTGGCCGGACCTGGTGGCCGCCGCCGAGGCGCAGCTCCCCGCCGACCTGGTCCTGGATGGTGAGCTGGTCGTCTGGAACGCCGAAGAGGGCCGGTTGTCGTTCGGGGCGTTGCAGCGGCGGGCCGTCGCCCGCGCTCTGGGCGCCGCTGCTCTTGCCGTGCGGTGGCCGGCCTGCTTCGTCCCCTTCGACGTCCTCCAGCAGGGCGGCCAGGAACTCCTCAATCAGCCCTATGCCGAGCACCGCACCCGCCTGGAAGACCTGTTCACCGATCGCGCCCTGACGGCTCCCTGGACGCTCGTCCCGATGACCACTCACCTGGCCAAGGCCCGCGAGTGGCTGGAGTTTTGGACCGACGTCTCCGGTGTCGAAAGCATCGTGTGCAAGCCCCTGACCGCAGTTACCTCCCCGGATACCGGGGCTGAACCAAGATCAAACGGCGCGACACCACCGAAGCCATCGTGGGCGCGATCACCGGGACTCTGACCCGCCCCCAGCTCCTCGTTCTCGGCCGCCACGACACCGTCGGAACGAGTGAATCCAACTGCAGCGAGATCATGTGGCCTGGTCGATCCATACAAGCCGGCCGCGGACCCTGTGGAGTGGGGTTCGACTCGCCGAAGCGGGTAGTCCCTCCCGGGGCTTGGGTCAGCCGGTGGGCATTTGGAGGTCGTAGTCGCGGAAGTCGACGGCGTACCAGGCGACCATCTGTGACGCGATCTTGAACATTTGTGCGTGGGTCTGGGCGAGAAGCGGGAACTTCTGCTGGACCTCGTATGCGGGGCGGTACAGGTACGGGGCGAGTGTGGCGATGGAGGCGTCGAGGGGCGGGTTGGTGCGGATCTCCAGCACGTCGGCGACGTGCGTGTCCATCATCCGCACCATGGACGCGCCGATGGCGCCGGCGCCGGGGAAGATCTTCCGGTCCATCCAGTCCAGCATGTTGTGGGCCAGCTTGATGCCTTCGTCGGACGAGGCCCGGTGGTTGGCTGCGGCGTCGGTGAGGACCTGGTTGGCCTGCTCGATGGTCTGCGGGTTGTATTTGTCCTCGATGCCCAGCAGCCGGCCGCCGACCCGCACCATGGTCATCAGCTCGTCGATCTGCCGCCTCGTGGGGTGGAAGCCGTACTTGGCTGCCAGCTGAACGTTGTAGGCGCCCACATACATGAGCTCCTCGACTTCCAGGCGCTGGCTGATCGGCATGCCGTTGCGCACGCGGTCCCACCCGTGAGCCAGGCCCATGTGGCGGGCCGCGGCGTGCACGAGCCGCAGCTTGACCAGGGTGACCGGCGCGTTGCCGGACGGGTCCCAGCCGTTGTGACCGGTCATGTCCCACAGGGTGTTCATCGTGCGGGAGAAGCGCCGGCCGATGTCCATCACGAGGTCGTACTTCGCGTACCACACCGATTTGGCCAGCAACGGGTCGGCCAGCGCGGCGAAGAGGCCGCCGAACGCCTCGGTCACCGTGAGGGCTTCCATGTTGCTCTGGAGGAGCTTGATCGTCTCACCGTGCGCCACCCGGTCGACGGCCGCCTGCTCCTCCACGCTCAGCACGACGTTGCGCTGCAGGAAGTCGCGCAGCACCGGCGGCGCCGCGGCGGGAACCGGCTGATCGTTGCGGGTCCAGACGTGGAAGACCTGGTTGGCCACCGTCATCTGGTCCGCGCGCACCAGCTGGTCGATGACCGCATCGGCTTCGGGGTCACCCTCCAGTGCCGCCTGATCAGTTGGCAGCACCCATGTGGTCTCGGGAGCCGCAGCGGGACTGCTGCCGTGCTTCGCCTGGGCGGCAGCGGAGGCGGGCAGGCCGGCGGCGGCCACACCAGCGGCCAATGCGGCAAGAGTGGTACGCCTGGTCACGAATCGGGTCATGTGCGCCATAGTGCACGGTCGGCTTTCGACATCTCCATTGATCATCTTCGGGATCACCCGGATGGCTGAGCGAGGCCATAGGGACTGCCCGAGGAGCCTCGCGAGTAATCACCTGTGCACCAGCCACTCGGCCGGGTCCTTGTCGGCCTTGGAGCGGTTGGAGGCGGCGGATCCCCGGTCAGGGTGTCCGGGCTGATCTGGTCGTTGGCGCGTACACCTCCTGCCGGGTCGCGGTCCACGGCGTCCCGCCTCTGGCAGGTACACCACGACTGCGAGCAGAAGGCGCAGGTGTTCACGGCCGGAGCGAAGGGCGGCCCAGGAGAACGAACGGGCGCCAGGCCGATGTCGCCCGTGGAGGAGAACCGGCGCTGCTCGCGCAGCAGGACCGCATGCGTGAACTGGAGAGTGGCGTGAAAGAGTCGACGGGTGCCGGCAGGCCGTTGGTCAGGCCGATGTTTCACAGATGGCGTAGTACGTCACGTCGATGGGGAACTGGCCCTCGTTGGCCACGACCGTGAACCAGCCGTTTCCCGAGGGATGGGAGCGGGAGATCCGGGAGACCTGGTCGTTCGAGGGGTCCGCGCCTCCGGAAACGGGCTCCGTTCCCGTCGGGCACTGGACGATCGGCCCGAGGGCCGAACCGGGCGGGACTTGGCCGTTCTCGGTGACCACGACCCGTTGGGTCGGCGCGGGCGAGGTCGAGGAGGAGGTCTGAGATGCCCTTTGGTCGCATGTCGCGTTCCCGTGTGCCGTCTGGCAGATGTTGAACAGGGCCGGGCCGTTGAGGACGTTGGCGACGGCACCCAGCAGGCCGTCGCTCTCCTGCGCGGAGGCACCGCCGGCGCACATGATGACTGCGCTCGCTACGGTGGCCCCGATGACGGCACACTTACGCTTGAGCCTCATGGAAACTCCACTATCTTGAGGTTGCTTTGGGGTGAATCGCCACCAAGGGATACTTCGATCCCAGGTGGTAAGCAAGCTTGAGGTACGGAGGTTTGAGACCGGTTCAGCCGGGTGGCTCATGCGATTGAGTTCCTCGACCTGGCGATGCCGTTCCACCTGTCCGCACACCGATAGCCACCGGAGACCGGCGGCGCATGCCCCGCCGCCGGGAACCGCGGTGCTCCTACCGGCCCGGCACGTGAAAGCTGAGGTGGGCTGCGCACGGCCCCCCGAGGCGTGCGGCGCCTCGGCCGCACGCTGCAGTCCTGGCCCTGACCCTGGCCCTGGCGCTGCTCGGCCGCCGCGGTGGAACTGCCGGGCTATGCGCTACCAGTGGCACTCGCGGCGATGGCGAGTGCACCCGGGGCCGTCGCGGGGCGGGCACCAAAGCCCTCCGCACGGCCGGGGGCCTTCGTGTATGTCACGAACCTCCACTCCGACACGCTTTCGGTGATCGACATCCGTACCGACGCGGTGGTGGACAGCGTTCGAGTGGGCGACAGGCCCGACAGCGTGGCTGTGACTCCCGACGGCTCGCACGTATACGTCACGAACTCCCTGACGGACACCGTGTCGGTGATCGAGGCCCGTACCAGGATGGTCGTCGACACCATCGCCGTGGGGGAGGAGCCCAGCAGGGTCAGGATCTCACTGGACGGACGGCACGATACGTGGCCAACGTGAGGTCGGACGACGTCTCGGTGATCAGCACCCGCACACGCGAGGTCACGCGCACCGTCGATGTGGGGGACTCGCCCCTGGGCCTTGCCGTACTGCCGGACGGCACCCGCCTCTACGTCGCCAACGCGGCCTCGGACGACCTGTCGGTGATCGAGACCGCCGTAGACGGTCACGGCCCGCATCCCGGTCGGAGTGCAACCCGCCGGCATTGGCGCCAGCCCTGACGGGTGCCACGTCTACGTGACGAATGTCGGCTCGAACAGCGTGCCGGTGATCGGCACCCGTACCCATGGCGTCACGGACACCATCGAGGTGGGCGCCGGGCCCAACGGTCATGCCGTCAGCCGGTGTGATGGACCATCGCCATTATCTACCGGCAGTCGCGAAGGGCATTCCAGTTGCTCATGTGGCCCCGGGCATGCTTGACCTGGTCGTCGAGCAGGGACGGAAGCCGTATGCATCGTGATCAGAGCTGGACAGCTCGGGGACTTGCCACAGTCCGAACCAGTGCTGGAGAAGGTCCGCGTGTCCCGCATCCGGCCGGGCCGGTCTCGCGGCCATCCCGACCGCGTGCGACTGCTCCCCCAACCACGCCCCGTCACGCATCACGACCCTGCCACGCAGCTCCGATACTGAGCGCCAAGCACGCACAGTCTGCGGCCAGATACGGGTAGGGGTCTCTTCGTTGCGCGGATCCCAGCCGAAGTCTTGTCCCGCCAGCGTCGGAAGAAGGTGTAGAGGCGGTCCCATGCGGGGGAGTTCGTAGGCACCGCTCTCCAGGCGGGCCGGGGCTCGCATCGCGCACGAACGACTACCCACTCCGCGTCGGTCATGTCCGAGGGGTACCTCGGATGCCTGTGCGGCCGGCCCCCCCCGGCGTCCCAGAACCGGTGAGCCAGGCAATCCCACGACTGGGACAGGGAGCCGCACGGCAATGTCACGGAGACGGAAAACTGCGGCACCAGGGGCCTCCTGTCGCTCGAGGGGATTCGCCACCCACGAGCTATACGGGAGGCCCCACTTTCATGCCCTGCCGACCAGGAGTTCGCCCGCGGACGTCGTCGAGGACCTCGTCGGCTTCCCAGTCGCATCGGTTCAACAGCCGGTGCATCCGGTCGGGAGCTGTGTGACCTGCCTCCTCGGCAAGCGTCCACCCGTCCTTCCGCTCCAGCGGGGCTATCAGCCCGCGCATATAGGCAAGAGCCGACTCCCGCGGCTCGGACCTGGAAATCCGATGCACGAAACGCTCGTGCAACTCGCCCAGACTCGCCGCCCAGCGACCTGACATCAACCCGGTCCCCACCCATAACCAGCCCAACGAGCAGCCTGGCCACCAGTC
>NZ_BMVP01000025.1 GCF_014650775.1 Streptomyces cirratus
CACCATGCGGCTGAGCTGAGCCGTAGCGGAGGGTAGGGGCGCCCCGAGGAACGAGGGACGCATCTGCCCGCAGCGGTGGCGAAGCCCAGCGCGACCAAGGTCATCCGGCGGCTGGGCCGGCCGCTGTTTCAACCCCGTCGCAGCCGACCTGTGACCGAATCTCCCCCAGGATGTGACCTATGTCCTGGGGGATCGGCATTTCCCCAGGTCAGAGAAGTGCGCCGGACCTCCGCGGGACCAATGGCCTGTCCAATTCATGACGTAATGCACTGCATGCCATTCCCAGCACCCGTCAAGCTGATGTAGGAAGTCGGGGGACCGAATCAACCAGGAGTTAGTCAGTGAGCGCCATGCCTCTTGCCCTGCTGCTGACCACGGCCGCTGCCACGGCCGTGGGCGCCGCTGCGCTGCACGCCGTACACGGTCTGCGTAAGCAGGTCACGGCCCTGCGCGGCGAGCTGGCCATGCCGGCCCACCCGCGCGGAGCGACCGTGCCGCACGCCCGCAACGCCGTGGAGTCCCCCGCCGCCGAGATACGAGCCGCCGTCGCCGAAGCCCTCGCGGAGGAGCGGGAGCGGGAGCTGGCCGAAGCGCGGGCCTTCTGGGCCGCGCAAGAGGCCCGTGACGCCGCCGACGCCTCTCCCAGCTTCGCCGGGGAGGCCCCGACCTCGCTGCTGGGCGGCCTGCCCGGTCTCGGCGAGGACAGCCCGCTCTTCCTGCCCCGGCAGGCGGACCTGGTGGGGCTGGAGCCGGTCCTGGGCGAGGAGCTCCTGGACGACTACCCCGAGGACTCCGCCGAGCTGGCCGCGGCCCGCCGGCGTCACCCCTCGCACCCCGACTTCGTGCCCGTCCAGGCCCCGCACCCGGGCGTGGACCACGAGCGCACCGTCAACCGCCTGGAGGAGCTCGCCGAGGCCCGTACGGCCCTCGCGGACGTCCGGCCCGGCCCGCTGGGCACGCTGGACGTGTACGTCTTCACCGACGGGACCACGCTCTGTATGACCCCGGGCCACCGGGAGACCGCGGAGCGTCTGGCGGAGGCCCTGCGCTCGGGTACCGCTCCGGTCCTGCTGGGCGGCTCGGGGATCTCCGGCGCCTACGCCCTGACGTTCTCCTGCGGGGACTCCGAGGACCCGGACAGCAACGTCTACATCCTCGCGGACCGCGTCATCGCATCGCTTTGAGTTCCGCCTGCTCCACCAGCCGCACGGCCTCGTCCAGCATCTCGGACGGGGCCGTCCCGCTTTCCCCCTCGCCGACGCCGCGCAGCGCCTCGGCGAGGTCCTGGCCGGTGACCGCCACCTGGTCGCCGACCACGAAGACGCCCTCGTCCGGCACGACGCGCGCCGGAGCCGCCCCCTGCGGGTCCCGGGCGGCGTCCTCCAGCCGCTGGGCCCGCACGGCCAGTTCGCGGGCCAGTTCCAGCGCCTCGGTGGCGGCGCCGCGCTGGAGCCGGCTCTGCGGAGCGGACCGCAACCGGTCGGCGAAACGTTCCACGGCGGCGGTCAGCGGCGAAGTATCGAGCACCCGGCCGACCTTACGCGCCGCCCCGGCGCCATTGCCAACGGGCGAACACTGAGGCACGGTGTCGTGAAGAGAACAAGGCGATACCTCCGGAGGCGCCCATGTCCGTAGAGTTCTCGGAGCAGACACACCGCAACATGATCGACAGAATTCCGCTGACCACCGGTCGTGAAGTGTCCGACTGGCTGCGCACCGTGGACGACGGCCCCTCCCTCGTCCGGTTCGAGGAGAAGGTCAGCTGGCTGCGCGGCGCGCACGACCTCTCGTACGGCCAGGCGAAGGCGATCATCCACGAGTACGACCTGCGCAGGGCCGCCCGCAGACTCGGCTGAGCCGCTGCCCCGACAAGTCCCCCCGACCGACCCCCATCCGTGCCGCTTCGATCCGTACCGCTCCACGACGCGGGAAAGCCCCGCGAGCGCAGTCGCTCGCGGGGCCTTCCTCCTGCCGGGGCTGCCGGGGCTGCCGGGGGCAGCCGGGACCAGCCGGCCTCTAGTCGTCGCCGGAGAGGATCTGGAACAGGCGCAGCAGCTCCAGGTAGATCCACACCAGGGTCAGGGTGAGGCCGAAGGCCGCCAGCCAGGACTCCTCGCGCGGGGCGCCGTAGGCAATGCCGTCCTCGACCTGCTTGAAGTCCATGGCGAGGAAGCACGCGCCGAGGATCACACCGACGATGCCGAACAGGATGCCGAGGCCGCCGCTGCGGAAGCCGAGGCCGTCGCCGCCCCCGAACAGGGAGAACAGCAGGTTCACCACCATGAGCAGCATGAAGCCCATGGCCGCGGCCATCACGAAGCCGGTGAAGCGGCGCGTGACGCGGATCCAGCGCATCTTGTACGCGAAGAGCACGGCCGCGAAGACGCACATCGTGCCCAGCACGGCCTGGATGACCACGCCCGTGCCGATGTAGGTGCTGGTCGCCGAGCTGATGACGCCGAGGAACACGCCCTCGAAGGCGGAGTACGCCAGGATCAGCGCGGGGACCGGGGTCCGCTTGAACGACTGGACGAGCGCCAGGACCATCGCGATGAGCGCGGCCCCGATGGCGATGCCGTACGACTTGTTGATGTTGGCCGGGTCGACGGGCAGCGCGATCCAGGAGATGACCGCGGTGAGCACGACGGTGCCGAGCGTCATGGCCGTACGGCTCACGACGTCGTCCATGGTCATCGCGTGGGTGCGCGCCGGCGCCTGCGGCATGCCGGTGACGGCGTCCGCGGCATAGGGGTTCGTCGCGTACGGGTTGGTCGCGGTCCCGGCCTGCTGCGCGTCAAAGCCCGCGTAGCCGCCGGTGTCGCGGCTGAACCCCCGTCGCGAGAAGACCGGGTTACTGCTCCTCATCTCACTCCTCCGTTGGCCGCGGGACGCGGCCGTCATGAACAAGAGTAATGCGTTAGCAAAGAAACCACCCTACTGCTGGAGGAGGATCTTAAGAGGTCCGCGCGTGTTCCAAGCTGATAAATGCTTTATGTTGCACAGGCAAAACACGGGGGGAGGCGGCGACCGCACATGGCACGGGACTACGACAGTCAGTTGCTGGAGTCGGTGGCGGTACGCCGCCGCAGGATGCGTGACGCGCTGCTGTTCGGCGCGCAGCGGGCGCGGCGCACCGCGGACGAACGGCTCGGGAAGATGTTCGCGGGCATCGCCATCGCGGCGGTCCTGTGCGCGGGGTGCGTCGGCTGGTCCTTCATCCAGGCCACGCTAGCGAAGCAGAAGGCCGAACAGCAGAAGCAACAACAACAGCAGCAGAGCCAGATGCAGCAGTACCGGCAGACGCCCGGCCCGCCGCCCGGCCCCTCGGGCTCGCCGGCCGCGCCGAAGGCCGTCGTCCCGGCCGCGACGGGAGACCCGTCGCCGAAACCGCCGAAACCGTCGAAAGCGCCGTCCTCGCCCGCATCGAAGTCCCCCCGGCCGAGCGGCTCGTAGGAACTGCGTCCCCAAGGCCCGCAACAGCGCGATGGTAGGTTCCTGCAAGTGGTGAGCACAGCAACGACTTCCCGAGCACAGCTGTCCCGGGTGACCCTGGTCGGCGAGCGGCGCCGGGCCGACATGGTCCTGCCCTCCGACACGCCGATCGGGCAGCTGCTCCCGGACATACTCCAGTTGCTCGACGACCGGGCCGCCTCGCGGCCGATGACGCGCCAACTGCTGACCTCGGACGGCTCCGCGCTGCCGCAGGACAGCACCCTGGCTTCGGCCGGCATAGCCGACGGCGCGGTCCTACGGCTCGTCAGGATCCACTCGGCGCCGCCCGCCCCCGTCGTGCACGACGTGACCGACCTGGTGGCCGATGACCTCGACCTGCGGGCGTGGCGCTGGCGCCCCGCCGCCCGCCGGGGCAGTGCCGGGGTCGCGACGGTCGTCTTCACGATGACCACGGCGCTGCTCGCCCGCCGCGAGGTCGCCCTCGACTCCCTGGCCGCCGCCCTGCTGGCCGTCACGCTCGTCCTGCTCGCCGCCGGCGCGCTCGGCGCCCGGATCGGGCAGGGCAACCGGGGCCTGGCCACCGCGCTGCTGTTCGCCTCCGGGGGGCTCGGGGTACTCACGGCGTGGACCGCCGCCGACGCCCACCACTGGTCGTGGGAGCTACGGCTCGCCGCGGTCGCGGGCGCGCTGGTCGTCACGCTCGTCATGCTCGGATACTTCTCCCCCCTCGGGCGCGGGGGGCTCATCGGCGCGGGAGCCGTCGCCGGCATCACCGTCGTGTGGGAGGCCGTGGCCGCCGTCCAGGGCGAACCGGAGCGGCTGGGCGCGGTCATGGCCCTGTTCTCCGTGTTGCTGCTCGGGCTGCTGCCGCGGCTCGCGCTGATGGCTTCCGGCCTGACCGCGCTGGACGACACGCGCTCCGGCGGGGCCTCCGTCAGCCGCCACCAGGTGGGCAACGCCCTCGCCGCCACGCACCGCGGCCTCGCCCTCGCGACCGTTGTGACCGCCGCCTCGGCCGCCGCCGCGGGCTGGTTGCTGACGCTGGCCGGGGAGCCGAGCGTGTGGACGGTGGTGCTGCCGTCGCTCGTCGCGGTGGTGCTGCTGTCCCGGGCGCGGGCGTTCCCGCTGGTCGCCGAGGTCGTGTCGCTGCTCGCCGCGGCGGCCGTCCTCCTCGTACGGCTCGTGGTGCTGTGGATCGGGCACGGCGGGGGTACGGGTGCGCTCGTCGTGCTGTGCGCGGCCGCGCTGCTGCCGCTGCTCGGGCTCGCCGTGCAGCCGCCCGAACACGTGCAGGTCCGGCTGCGGCGCACCGCCGACTTCGTCGAGTCGGTGGGGGTCGTGGGATTGTTCCCGCTGAGCGTCGGGGTGTTCGGCGTGTACGGGCAGCTGCTCGACAAGTTCTGAGTCAACTCGCAGGGCAGGTCGGTACGAGAGGGGTAGGGGCAGGGATGCCGAGCGGAGAGAACTGGCAGGGCGATGTCCTGCGCGACCTGAGGGGCGGGGCCCGGCAACCGCTCCCCCAGGACCCGGAGCAGGTCCGCCCGGACCCCCAGAACACGCCTCCCGACGCAGCCCCGCAGGGCGTGAACCCGCCCCACGGCGCGACGCCGCAGGGCGGAACGTCCCCGGGCCCGGCCCCGTCGCAGGGCGCCATCCCGCCCCACGGCGGGACCCCGTCCCACGAGGCGACGTCACACGGCGTGCCGCCCTACGGCGCGACCCCGCAGGGCCCCAACCCGCCCCCCGGCGGGACCCCGCTCCCCGGCGCGACGCCCCACGGCGCGGGCCCGGCCCACGGCTCGGCCCCGTCCCAGGGCTCCGGGGCCCCCGGGTACCCGGTCGGGTACCCGGGACAGGTCCCGGCCGGGCAGGCCGCCGCGCCGCCGGCCCCCGGCTACGGCTACCCCCCGCACGCCGACGCGCCGCCGGGCACCCCCGTCGACGGCCGCGCCGGCCGCACGCTCGACTCCCGTCCCGCCGTCGACCCCGGCCTCGTCCGCGCCGGCCGCAAGCCCCGTCACGGTGAGCCCTTCGTGTCCCGTGCCGTCGGCGCGCTCTGGCGAACCGTTTCCTCATCCGTCGCCCGCGAGGTCGCCGAAGCCTCCCGCACCGCGGAGCTGCTCCAGCAGCCCGTGACCACCGGCCGCCAGATAGCCGTCACCTCCATCCGCGGTGGCGCCGGCAAGTCCACGGTCGCCGCCCTGCTCGGCACGACGTACGCGCACTACCGCCAGGACCCGGTGCTCTTCGTCGAGGCCGACCCCGCCCTCGGCTCGCTGCCCATCCGCCTCGGCGCCGAGTCGCTGCGCTGGACCACCGGCGACGTCGCCGGGATCATCGAGCCGCAGATGTCGCTGCTCGACGTCACCGGCTACCTCGTTCAGCTCCGCGACAACGCCTGGCTGCTGCCCGGCAGCCAGGGCCAGATCGGCGCCATGCTCGACACCCGGTCCTACGAGCGGGCCATGGTCGCGCTGCGCCGCTACTTCGGAGTGACGGTGGTCGACTGCGAGACGCTGCCCGCCGAGGTCGCACGGGTCGCGCTCTCCGCCTCCCAGGCCCGGGTCCTGACCACCCCCGCGACCCTCGACGGCGTCGCCAGCACGTACGCGGTGCTCCAGTGGATGCAGGGCCTGCCCCCGCACGTGATCGCCGGCACGGTCGTCGTCCTGACGGAGCAGGCCCCGCACTCCGGCATCGACGTGGAAGAGGCCGTGGGCACGCTGCGGACCACCGGCGCGAGCGTCCACGTCCTGCCGCACGACCGCCACTTGGCGGACGGGGGCGCCATCCGCAACGACCTGCTCGCCCGGTCGACGAGAGCGGCCGCCACCCGCATCGCCGCGGACGCGTTCCAGCTTTCCCAAAAGCGCCACTGACGGACGAGACGGACGACGACGGACCACGCATGAGCACCCGACTGATCCACCGCCCGGCCAGGACGGTCAGGCCCCCGGCCGCCTCCGAGGCCCGCACCATCGAGGCGCCGCCCAACCTGCCCGAGGGCAAGGCGGGCAACATCGCGATGTCGCTGCTGCCCGTGGCCGGCGTGATGTCGTCGGTCGTGATGATGACGGTCGTGCGCAACAGCCAGTTCGCCGCGCTCGGCGCGCTCATCCTCGTCGTCACCGTCATCGGCTCCGTCGGCCTCGTCTTCTCCCAGCGCGGCAAGGCCCAGCGCACCCGCCGTACCCAGCGGGAGGCGTACCTCGCCTACCTGGAGGACCTCCGGGAGGAACTCGCCGCCGAGGAGCGCGAGCGGGCGGAGCACGCCGGCGTGCTCAACCCGCCGCCGAGCGCCCTGTACGACATCGTGCGCGACCCGGCCCGGCTGTGGGAACGCCGCAGGGTCGACGGTGACTTCCTGCGCGTGCGCGTGGGCACCGGCGAGATGCCGGTGCGCGACCTGCGGATCGCCGAGCAGGGTTCCACCGTCCTCACCCCGCCCGACCGCTTCATGCTCAACGAGGCTTCGGCGCTGACCTCCCGCTTCCGCACCGGCACCGAGCTGCCGCTGACCGTCCCGCTGGACCGCGTCGGCAACGTCACCGTCATCGGCCCCCGCGAGGACGGGCTGCGCGTCGCCCGCGCCCTGATGATGCAGACCGCCGCCACCCACGCCCCCGACGACGTGGCCATCGCGCTGGCGGTGCCCGGTGACCGGCTCGCGGACTGGGAGTGGGCCAAGTGGCTGCCGCACCTTTTGGACACCGAGCAGCTCGACGGCCCCGTCGCCGCCCGCCGCATCGCCCCGTCCGCGCCGCAGCTCGCACGCCTGCTGGGCCCCGAGCTGCGCCGCCGGGCGTCCTACGCCGCCGAGGTGCGGCGCGGCCTGTCCGGCAAGGACGCCCTGTCGATGACCTCCCGGCTGCTCGTCATCGCCGACGGGCACGGGGAGGACGCCGTCGAGCTCCCGCGTCCCGACGACGCCGTGGGGCTGCGCGAGATGGGCGTCACCGTCCTGCACCTCCTCGACCAGCGCATCCAGGAGCCGGGCCACGTCGGCGTACGGATCACCGTCGAGGGCGACCGGGTGCTCATCGAAGACCTCCGTGACGAGCAACCGGTCAGCGCCCACGGCACGGTGGACGAGGTCGGCGTTCCCTTCGCCGAGGGGCTGGCCCGGATGCTCGCGCCACTGCGCCTGTCCGCCGAGTCGCTGATCGACGCCCCGCTGTCGGGGCCCGTCGACTTCGCGGGCCTGCTGGGCATCGAGGACGTGGCCCAGCTCGACGTCAACGGCCTGTGGGCGCCGCGCGGAGAGCGAGCCTTCCTGCGCGTGCCCATCGGTATCAGCGACTCCCACGAGCCGGTGCTGCTGGACTTGAAGGAGTCGTCCGAGCTGGGCATGGGCCCGCACGGTCTGTGCGTCGGAGCCACCGGTTCCGGCAAGTCGGAGCTGCTGCGCACCCTCGTCCTCGCGCTGGTGGCGACGCATCCGCCGGAAGACCTCGCGCTGGTCCTCGTGGACTACAAGGGCGGTGCGACGTTCGCGCCGTTCGCCGGCCTGCCGCACGTCGCCGGTGTCATCACCAACCTGGAGAACCAGGCCGGTCTGGTCGAGCGCGTGCACGCCTCGCTCGCGGGCGAGGTCAAGCGCCGCCAGCAGGTCCTCAAGGACGCGGGCAACATCGCCGACATCGGCGACTACAACGCGCTGCGGGCCGAACGCCGGCCCGATCTGGAGCCGCTGCCGCACCTGTTCGTCGTCATCGACGAGTTCGGCGAACTCCTCACCGCCAAACCGGACTTCATCGACCTGTTCCTGTCCATCGGGCGGATCGGCCGCTCCATCGGCGTGCACCTGCTGCTGTCCAGCCAGCGGATCGAGGGCGGCAAGCTCAAGGGCCTGGACACCTACCTCTCCTACCGGCTGGGGCTGCGCACGTTCTCCGCCGACGAGTCCCGTACGGTCCTGGACACCACGGACGCCTTCCACCTGCCGCCGCTGCCCGGCTTCGGCTACCTCAAGGTGGACACGAGCCACTACGAACGCTTCAAGGCGAGCTACGTCTCCGGCGCATACCGGGGTCCCGTCGAGCGCGCCGACGAGCAGGACACCGGGCCCCTGGCCCTCCCGTACGAGGCGTTCAACAGCCCGGCCAGGCCGGACGGCACGCAGGCGCAGGAACTCACCGCCCGGCGCCGCGAGACCGGCCCGACCGAGCTGGGGGTCGTCGTCGGCCAGCTGGAGCAGGCCGCCCCACCGGTGCGCCGGATCTGGCTGCCCCCGCTGCCCGGTGCGATCGCGCTGGACACGGTCGCGGGCCCGCTGGACGTGGGCCCGCGCGGGATGCAGCTCGCCGGGCGGCGCGGCCGGCTGGCGGTGCCGCTCGGCGTGCTCGACGACCCGACGAAGCAGTGGCAGGGCAACTGGTACCTGGACCTCACGGTTGCGGGCGGGCACGCCGCCGTCATCGGCGGCCCGCAGTCCGGCAAGACGACCCTGCTGCGCACCCTGGTCCTCTCGCTCGCGCTGACCCACACCCCGCAGGAAGTCGGCGTCTACGGCCTCGACCTGGTCGGCGGCGGGCTCCAGGCCCTCGCCGGGCTGCCGCACGTCGGCGGGATCGCCGGCCGGGCGGACCGCGAGCGGGCGGCGCGGACCGTCGAGGAAGTACGCACGATGCTCGCCGCCCGCGAGGAGCTGTTCCGCGAGCACGGCATCGACTCCGTCGAGCAGCTGCGCACCCTGCACGCGGCCGGCCGGCTGCCCCAGCTCGCCTCCGCCGAGATCATCCTGGTCATCGACGGTTTCGGCGCGCTGCGCGACGACTTCGAGAGCCTGGACGACGCGGTCGTCGACGTCCTCAAGCGCGGCAGCGGGTACGGCATCCACGTCGTCGCCGGCATGCTGCGCTGGAACGACGTACGGATCGCCACCCAGTCGAACTTCGGCACGCGGGTCGAGCTGCGGCTCAACGACCCCAGCGAGTCCAGCATCGACCGCAAGCTGGCCGAGACGCTGTCGCCCGACGAACCCGGCCGGGTCCTGACCGACGGGAAGCTCTTCGCGCAGGTCGCGCTGCCCCGGACGGACGGGCTGGCCGACCCCTCGGAGCTGGGCGCCGTACTGGAGCGCACGGCCCGTACGGTGCGCGCCACCTGGAGCGGGGAGACCGCCCAGCCGGTACGGGTGCTGCCGCACGTCCTGGAGCCGCACCTGCTGCCGGGCCCCGCCGCCGAGCCGAAGCGGGTGCCGATCGGCCTGGACCAGCAGGCGCTCGCGCCGGTCCTGGTCGACCTGTTCGGGCACGACCAGCACCTGCTGGTCCTGGGCGACAGCGAGTGCGGGAAGACGAACCTGCTGGCGACCATCGCGGGCGGGCTCATCGAACGCTACGGCGAGGAGGAGCTGGTCTTCGCCGTCATGGATCCGCGGCGCGGCCTGCGCGGGGTGGTCCCGGAGGAGTTCAACGGCGGTTACGCGTACAACGCGAAGCTGTGCGCCGGGCTGTCCGCCGGGATCGCCACCGAACTGGAGCGGCGGATGCCCGACGACACCGCGCCGCTGGAGGACCTGGAGCCGGGCAGCTGGGGCGGCGGCCCGCGGATCGTCGTACTCGTCGACGACTACGACGTGCTGACCACGGCCGGGCAGTCGCCGCTGGCCCCGTTCCTGCCGTACGTCCCCTCGGCCGCGGACATCGGCCTGCACTTCGTCCTGACCCGCCGGGTCGCCGGCGCCTCGCGCGGAATGTACGAGCCGTTGGTGCAGGGGCTGCGCGAGTCGGGCGCTTCGGCCCTGGTCATGGCCGGCGACCGCAGCGAGGGCCAGCTGCTGCCCGGGGTGTACGCCTCGCAGCAGCCCGCCGGGCGGGGGGTGCTGGTCCGCCGGGGCCAGTCGAGCCGCCTGATCCAGACCGTGTACGGCCGGGGGTGAGCGCCTGCCCGCCGCGTGGCTCGCGCCCATCCCACCACTCCAACCACTCCCACTACTCCGGCCACTCGCGCCACTCGCGCCACTCGCGCCACTCCAACTGCTCCCGCTACTCCCGCTACTCCCGCTACTCCCGCTACTCCCGCTTTCGAAGGATCTGACCAGCACATGACCAAGGACGTCGTCGCCCTCACCGAGCGGATGCCCGACCCGTGGACCGTGCTCGCCGGACTGCTCTCCGGGGGCCCCGACAAGCTGGTGGACGCGGCGGCCGAGGGGGCCGTGGTGCAGCTGTGCGACGAACAGGGCCGCCCGCTCGTCTCCATCGAGGCGCCGCTGCTGGTGCAGGTCGAGGGGGAGGCCGAGCGGCTGCTCGGAGCCACCGCCCCGCCGGTCCCGTTCTGGTGGACGGAGGCCCGCGCCACCACCGGCGTCGAGGACGCCGCCCGGCTGGCGGGCACCTTCGCCGCCAGGCTGGCCGCGCTGGCCGGGGGCTCGGTGTGGCCGCGCGAGCCGGGGCGCTCGCTGGGTGTGGTGCGGACCGAGGGGGTGGGCGTGGCGCCGGAGCCGGCCGCCGCGCAGCCCGCCGTCGACGTGCTCACCGACCGGGTGGCCGTCGTCATCCAGGACCGCCCCGTGGTGGCCATGACCGCCTGGCTCTCCGACGCCTTCCGGGCCGCCGCGAGTGCCGGGCTGGGCCTGCAGATCGTCACCCCGCCCGGCACCACCCTCTCCCCCGCCGTCCGGGACAACCTGAGCGGCTGGCCCTCGCGCTGGGTGGTGCAGGACGAGCGGGACGGCTACTACGACGGCCTCACCGGGGCCGTACTGCGCTGGCAGAGCGGGATGTTCGCCCCGGTCGAGGCACTGGACGCGACCGCCGAGGATCCGCGTACCCCGGTGGCGGCCGCGTTCCAGGACGTCGCCGCTACCGGGGAACGGCAACTGGCCGTCACCTTCCGCGCGGTCCACCCCGCCGATGAACGGCTCGTCCTCGGGGGCGCCCTGGAGGCGGTGTGGCGGGAGCTGACCGGCGGGCCGCCGGCCGGGTGGGGCACGGCGGAGCCGGCCAACCTCCCGTGGTCCCCGGCCCGGCTGACCGACGTCGCGTACGCGCGGGCGCCGGAGCCGACCTGGTTCGTGGTGGTCGGCGCTCCGGAGCGCCCGGGCGTCGCCACGGTGCGGGTGCGCCGCACGAAGGCGGGCGTCGAGGAGGAGGTCACCCTCGCGTTCGGCTACGGGGCGGACGAGGAGCCTCCGATGGATGCCCTGCCCAGGGCCGCCGAGGTGCTCGCCACCCGCCACCACCTCCAGTCGATGCTCGTACAGCTGCGCAGGGCCCGCCGCGATCTGGCGGTGCCGCCGCGCTTCGAGGGACCGGGCGTGCCGGTGGCCTTCGTCCTGGGTGCGGAGGAGGTCCGCGCGATGCCGGGCGACCGGGCCCGTAACACCCCGCTGGCGCAGCGGCCGTTGCCGCTGGGTCCGAAGAGCCGGCCGGCGCTGTACTACCCGCTGCCGGGGGACCCGTCGGACCTGGCGGGCTGGCAGGACTTCGAGCTGCTGATGCGGCATCTGAAGGGTTCCTGACCGGACCCGTTATGATGTTCGGCTTTGGTCACAACCGGCAGATTGCAGGTTGCAAGAGCGACGCAGGTTGAGAGAATTGGCCATACTGATGGTCGTTCTATCGTGACGGGGGTGTGGGATGAAGTTCGACATGGGGACGCAGGTTCTGACGAACCTGATGTCGGGATCGCGGACGTCGAGTACGGATCTGGGGACGCTGATCCAGCAGTTGATCGCGGCGGCGCATCCGTTGGAGGGGAAGTTCAACGGTCAGGGCAAGGTCGCGTTCGACTCGTTCAAGGAGCACTCGGACGGGATCACGAAGGAGCTGAACGCCGCGCTGTCGGCGATCCTGGGTGGTCAGTCGGGGATGGAGCAGGCCTTCGGGACCGGTGACCACGAGCAGGGTGACAACGCGCGGCAGCAGATGTCGGCGGCGAACTTCGACGCGGCGCGTTTCGCCGGTCGCTGAGCGCGGGTCTTTCAACTTTTTCAACCACACGGGGAGTGTGATGTGTGATGGCCGGTGGCACGGATCGTCGTTCGTATGACACGGGTGCTTCGACCGAGGCGCAGGGCAACATCCAGGTCGTGATCGGGCAGTTGGAGCAGGTGATCGCGGCGCGGGACGCGCAGGTGAAGGCGGCGATGACGGACTTCGCGGCTGATGGTGTGGCGGATGAGTACCACGGTAAGGAGCTGCGCTGGCGGAACGCGTCGCAAGAGGTGAAGAACATCATCCACTTGTTGAAGTCGACGCTGGAGAAGAACGACGCGACGGCGCAGCAGACGATCGCGCGGGCGAAGGCCGCGGTCGACAACATCGGCTGAGTCGGTCGGGCCGGACGGTTTTACGGGGGAAGCATGACGTCGTGGGACATCAAGCCGCAGGGTGTGCAGTCTCAGCTCAAGCTCACCGGTGAGCGGGCGGGTGATCTGGAGAAGGCGCTGAACGCGCTGATGGGTCACATGTCGGAGGCCGCGTATGCGGCGGGTACGGCGGTGCCCGGCTCGGCGGCGACGGTGCCGAACGCGGCGCGGCAGGGGCCGGTGGCGACGGGGCAGGTGCCGTTGTCGCACCGGGGGACGATGGGCCCGGTGGGCGCGGCGTTGTCGCAGTACCTGGAGAAGCGCCAGCCGGACGTGAAGGCGATGGTCGACCGGATCCAAGCCGCGGTGCTGGGTGCGGCGAAGGCGACGAACGAGTACATCGAGGGCGACTTGGACGCGGCCAAGCACGCGCAGGACGCGGCGAAGAACGTGCGGCTGGATGAGCTGCGGGACGCCACGGGGGGCGCGAAGTGAGCAACAACGATCCGGTCAACCCTGCCGAGGTGCCGGTGTTCACCGGCGAGCTCGCGGTGCTGGACGAGAAGGTCAAGGCGCTGTCGGGGGACGGCGGCGCCCTGGCGAATGCCGGCTCGTCGGTGCACACCACGTTCGGCGGCCTGTCGGCGTACTACAAGGCGCCCGAGGCCGAGCAGCTCTTCGCCGTGACGAAGCCGGTCGTGGACATCACGATGTCGTTCAGCGGTGACATGTGCACCATCGCGGGCGCGCTCGGGACGTACGCGAACGAGATCCGCCCGCTGGTGAAGAAGCTGGAGACTTTGAAGGCGGAGGCGGCTTCGTTCAAGTCGAAGGTCTCCGGCGACCACAAGTGGAACGAGGACGGCGACCTGGTCGAGGAGAACCTCGACCGGCGCAATGACATCGCCGAGGTGTGGTCGCAGTTCCAGGCGGCGGAGCGCACCGCGTACGACAAGATCGTGGCGCTGGTGTGCGGGACGCCGCTCAAGGTCGACGACGGTTCGCACGGCGCGAACATGTACGGCTATGACGCGGAGGCGCTCAAGCACTCCAAGTCGCTGCCGTGGGGTGAGGCGGTCGAGGAGTCGGTGCCGTGGTGGCAGGTGTGGGAGCACGCCTACGACTTCGGCAAGGGCGTCATCGTCGACGGCGTGTGGGGCACCATCAAGGGCCTGGGCACGCTCGTCGGCTTTGACGGCTGGGACGCCACCAAGCAGGCGTGGACGGGCCTGGCGAAACTCAGCACGGGTCTCGCGATCACGCTGACACCGGGGCTCGCGACGGCTTACTGGATGGCGGACGACAAGGACCTCCCGCCCTGGCTGCGTGATTCGCGTACGGCGATGAAGGAGACGGGCAAGGCGCTCCTGGCGTGGGACCAGTGGAGCGAGAACCCGTCGCGGGCGGCGGGCGCGGTCACCTTCAACGTGGTCACCGCCATCTTCACCGACGGGGCGGGCGCGGCGGCCTCGGGCGCGGGCAAGGCGGGCGTCGCGGCGAAGGCACTGTCGTTCGCGGGCAAGGCCGGGCGGGCCATCGACCCGATGACGTACGTGTTCAAGGGCGCGGGCGCCGGCCTGTCGAAGATCGGCGATGTGATGGCCGGCCTCAAGGGCCTCGGCAAGGTCGAGATCCCCAAGATCTCCGACGGCGCGTTCTCGCTGCCCGACGGCTCGACGATGCTGCCTGACGGAACGATTCACCTCCCCTCCGGCACCGCCGTCCCCGAGGGTGCGATCAAGCTCCCCGACGGCGGCATCAAACTCCCCGAGGGCACCGCCACCCTCCCCCCGGGCACCGTCAAGCTGCCCTTCGACGACAGCCCCGCGAAGTACATGGACGCGGACGGCAACCTCTACAAGAAGGACGGCAGCCTCTTCCAACGCGCCGCCGACGCCAAACCCGAAACCCCGCCGGCCACGGCCCACGCCCCGAAGGTCGAGACCCCCGTCCTGGTGGGCGTCGGCGCCCGCGGCGGCGACGACGTGATCCGCCTCGGCTCCGACATATCCGACCCCGTCCACGTGGGCGACCACACCCCGACGGGCCACACCGGCGACCACACCCCGGGCGGCCACGCCCCGGACGGCATGCCGCGCAACGACCTCAACACCACCCCGGGCACCCCCCACCCGGGCGGCGACACCCCCTCCATCGGCGGCCACCCCGACGGCCCGGGCGCGGGCAGCCACCACCCGGACGGCCCGGGCACCGGAGGCCACCCCGACGGCCCCTCGACCGGCGGCGCCCACCCCGACGCCCCGTCCACGGGCGGCCCCCACCTGCCGGACACCCCGGGCGCGGGCGGGCACCAGCCCCCGGCTTCGGCGGCTCCCGACGACGCGACCCGCGCGGCCCACCACGCGGAGTACGAAGCCGCCCGTGATGTTCCGGCCCAGGACCGGACGTCCGAAGAAAGCATGGCGATCACCCGCGAACATGTCCGGCTGGCCAACGAGGATCCGTTGTGGCGAGCGGAGCACTACGACAAGTGGGGACTGGGCAAGCGCAACAACGCCAACGAGCTGGTCGACGGCCAGCTCCTCCCGAAGTTGATCGAGCAGCCGGACGGCAGTTGGATCGCCGCGTCCGACCTCCCTCACGCCCACCCGGGCGGGTTCCATCTCACGCCTCTGGAAAGGGGTCGCGACACTGTCGCGCCCGATGACCTCGCGCACCTCGACAAAGTCGCGGCAAAACGCATGGCAGGCATGGACCTGACCGCGTGGGAGAAGGCGTTCGACAAGAATCCGACCTACGAGAACGCGTATGAACTGGCCCACGCGCAGGAGCATTACAACCTGACGGTCGGCGAAGGCGTGTCCAACAACTCCAAACTCGGTGAGGAGCTCGGAGAAGAGGCCGCCAGGCGTCACATGCTCCTTCAGGAAGAGTTCGCCGGCGCCAAAGAGGTCGACGATCCACCACTGCCGGATACCCCCAACGGGTCGAAGCGCTTCGACCAGCTCTGGCGTGACAAGGACGGCAACCTCATCATCGTCGAGGCCAAGAGCCCCAACGGGGTTCTGGAGTGGCGCCAGAGCAACGGCTACCCCGGCGGCACGTTCAAGGTGAAGCAGGGCAGCATCGACTATGTCCGCACCATCGTGGCCGACATGAAAGAGCGCGTTTTCGAGTCGCCGGACGAGGCCAAGTACATCAAGGAGATCGAGGACGGCATCAAGAACAAGACCTTGCGCTACGTCCTCGTCCAGGCCAGCGAAAACACCGGTGAGTATGCTGGGGCCGTGCTCAAACACTTCAAACTCTTCTAAGGAGCAGTTCGTTGGTCGCGATCATCCCCCGCCACCCCTTTCCCACCGGGAACGCAGAAGCGGGAGTCGCCGTTCTCCAGGAGAGTGCCGAAGGGTGGATCGACGGTCTGGAGGGCGATTCCACGGGTCTGGGCGAGGCCCTGGACACCACGCTCATGCTGGCCAAGGCCCACTGCCTGATGGACCCTAAGGCCGCGATCTACCCGACGTGGGATGCCTGGGTGAACGCGATGCAGGTGGGCTCGGCCGTGTTCGCCGCCGCGACCGCGACCGGTGATCACGTACAGTGCCGGATCGCGCACAAGGACCGGACGCTCGCCGCCACCGGCCCGCAGCAGTATGTGACCCCGGGTACCTGGCTCACCGCGTTCTACCTGGCCGTCGTGGCCCGGGAGCGGGACAGGATCACGGCCCTGTGCCGGGTCCCGCTCTCCCTGCTGCGGGAGAACCGCTCACACTTCGAGGAGTTCGAGTACGCCTGGATCGACGCCCTGCAGACCTACTGGCTCGGCGGAGACGACCTCGGTCGGAAGCTGGTGGCCGCGGTAGACGGCGCCGACGCCGAAACGGTCACCACGGACCCCGAGGCGGTGGGCAAGCTCCTGTACCCGCCGATGGAGATGTTCCACCGCATCGTCCGCGCCGACCACGACGGCTTCAATCGCGCCCTGACCGCCGCCCTCCAGTGGCACAAGGAGTACTGGAGCGCAGACGGCCGGGCCACCCGCGTCTCGGGCCTCGTCGCACTCGCACCGCTCGCCATGGCCTGCTTCGCCCACGACGCGGGCATCCCGATCGAGGTCGAGTCCGACTACCTGCCCTCCACCCTCATCAGCCGCAACTGGTGCGGAGAATTCCCCACGTAAGGCGACTGACCGAGAGCCGGGGCCCCGCCCGCATCTTCCAGGCGGAGTCGATGGGCAAGCGGCGGTATGTTCTACCGCTACTGCGCGACGGCGCGACGCGCTGCGCCGGGCCCCCGCCGCGTCCGTCACGGAGGTGGCGGGCGGCCCCGGCACCGAACGGAGGCACTGGGCGACGCACCGCGCCGGCACCAGGACTACTGGACGGCGGTTGTGGAGAGGGCACGGCAGGGATGACGCACATCGCCCGCCACGGTCGCCACGGACAACGTGGCCGAGGCCACGGCGCCGATCGTTGAGAGTGCCGAAGAGGCACTGGTAGGGCTTTCGGCGTCCGAGAACGACCGGTACGAGGCGCTCGTGCTTACGCTGGCGGCCAAGTGGCACTGTGTCGCAGTCCCCGTCGCGGACCGGTTCACCACGTGGGAAGCGTGGATCATCGCCATGCAGACCGGATCCGCGTTGTTCGCGGCGGGCCGGCCACCGAAGGCACCGTCACCTGCCGGATCGGGGTCAACGGGGATGAACGGCAACTGCCGGCCAACGGGCCACAGGAGTACCTGCACGCCGGGAACTGGCTCACTTCCTTCTATCTGGCCGCGATACGCCGCGAGAACGACCGCGTGAAGCAACTGGCGCAGGTTCCCCCTCTCTTTCCTGCGCGCGTCCGATGCGGAATTCGACGCATACGCCTACCCCTGGATCGAGACCATCCAGAACCACTGGTTCGGCCGCCCGGAGAACTGGGACACCTTGCCTCGCGCCATGGACCTCACGGCCCCGGCGAACGTGCGGATCGCCAGGCAAAGACTTGATGCTCAAAATTCTTTATCCGCCGGTCGACCTCTTCATAATCCGCGAAATGAAGGAGCGCGGTAAGACCATCCCGAGCGAGCGGAGGCTCGCGAAGGCACTGGAAGACGCCTTCGACGACGGGAATCTGGAATACGTGGTCGTCAAGGGCGACCAAAACGGGCTCCAGTACAGTGGCTACCAGTTCCAGCGCTTCGGCATCAGTAAGGGGACCCTGCGGTGACCACGGTTGTCAGTAGGCACTTTGCCGCACCGGGGGCCACGGAAGAAGAGTGGGCCGAGTCACTCGGTGAGGATCTGGCCGATGACATCGACAAGCTGGAGCGGCGCCCCCACGCCCTCGGGCGCGTCTTCAACAACGCGCTCCTCCACCTCGGCGCACGTTGCACGGTCGACCCTCGTGCGGCGAAGCTGGAGACCTGGGAAGCGGTCGTCAACGCCCTGCAGGTGGGATCCGCCATCTTCGCCACGGCTTCCGCGACCGAGGGGACCGTGGAATGCCGGATCAACCGTCAGATCCGAATGCTGGACGCCTCGGTTCGCGGCTCCACGGCTCACCGCCTCCCCCTGGCCGTCGTGTGCCAGGACCAGGACCAACTGGCCGGAAGCCGGCGGTTCCGTACTGGAGACCCGGGAGTCGCGCACGAGGCGCGCAAAGAGCAGTGAGGGCCTGGTCGCGCTCGGACAGCTCCATGGGCGACCACGTCCCCGGTGGCCATGCCCCGGGCCGGAAAATCGGGTTGGGGACGGACGAAAAGGCGATGTACGAATTGCTGCGGACGGGCCCCGAATCGGCTTGCCGGCCGGACCGGAGGTGATTCCATGAGGGACCCAGTGCGGCGCATCGACATCGATGACCCCGACGTCGATATGGACATGGGCTGCGAATGCTCTACCGGGGAGAACCGTTCACGGGGGAGATCGCCGAGTACCAGGAGGGACAGGTGGTGTTCCTCGGTTTCATCCGCGAGTGGCGCCGTGAATAACCTCAAGGATGTCTTCCAGGAGCTGCGAGCCAAGGGGCTGAACCTCAAGTGACCAACCGTCCTTCGCGTACCGTGCTGGACCGGCTGCGGGCGGTCGACTGGAGTGACGAAACCTCGGCTTTCGGGCGGGAGCACTCGCGGGCGCTGCTGATGCGCGAGTTCCTGCGCCGCTCGGCGCTGTGGGCCCGGGCCTGCGGGGCCGAGGAAGCATGGCCCTTCTTCGACGTGGCGGAACACGTCGACGCCGAGGTGCATGCGCCCGCCGACGTGGCCGCCGAGGTGGAAGAACTGGTGCAGGGGCTGGCACCGGAGTCGCTGCGGACGACATGCCGCGCGGCCGTCCGCTGGGCCTGCCTGGGTGACGCCCGCACCGAGTCGACCGCCGGTCTGCCGGACCCGTACGAGCCGCTCCTGCTGCTGTTCGAGCGCGGTGGCGGGTTCTACCTGGAGGAGTACCTCGACCTCAACGGCGTGATGATCCCGCTGGGAACCGTGGAGACCAACGCCTCCGTGCCCCCCTTCCTCACCCTCGCCCCTGCCACCCTGGACGCGCTGGACGCCGAGGGCGAGATCACGTACTACGCGAAGATCGACGAACGGCACCCGCGGCAGAGCCCGAGGGGCATCGTCCGACGTCGGATCGACGAGGACGGGACCTACGACGAGGCGTTCACCCGCAACCTTCGCTGGGAGCCGACCGAGTACCTCAAGCTCTACGCGCTCGGCCACGACGACATCGACCACGTCCCCGTCTGCGAACACGAGGCGGCCGCCTTCATCGAGTCGGTGGCGCACAAACTGACGGGCGGCGGCCAGGCCATGTGATCCCCGCTGCGCATGTGCGTCGGTGCCGCCGCCGCGGTCACGCACTGCGCTGGCGCAAGGAGTGTCGACGCGCAGTCAGCACGTGCGCACGCGCCGGGGTGGTGCGTCCGCCGGGGCGGCCGTGGTCACCGGCGCGCCCCTGCCCTGGGTGAGTGGTGCCCGGAGCCGGACTTGAACCGGCACGGCCCGAAGGCCAGCGAGGTTTAAGCTCGCCGTGTCTGCATTCCACCATCCGGGCAGGGCGTGGCGACCCCCGTGGAAAAGCTGTGGACGCTAAGGGTGAGCCTATCCGTAAGTATCCCTGCTCCGACCTGGGCGTCTGTCCGATGTTGTCTGATTTTATTGGCGCTTGAGTGGGCGTCAGACGCGATAACGCACGGTCGGCACCTCGCGGGCGGCGATCTCCCGCGCGCGCATTTGACGGGATTTCGCCTCCCCGCGCCACCCCACTCGCCACCCCGCGCACGGCGTCGCCCGGGGGGAGCGGCGTCATACCAGAGGAGGAGGCGCGCGCCCCCGTGTCAGCCTCCAGTGGGCCGTCGAACCGGCACCACGGCTGATCCGGGGCGGGGGTGGGCTCGGCGACGATGGGAGGGTCCCGCCACAGCGCAGCACCCCGCTCGACAGGAGTCACCCGTGACCGCCATGAACTACGCCCCCGCCACCCAGGCGGTGGCCGCCCGCGCCACGCAGCTGTCCAAGGTGTACGGCCAGGGCGAGACCCAGGTGGTCGCGCTGGACAACGTCTCCGTCGACTTCGGCCAGGGCCGGTTCACCGCGATCATGGGCCCTTCCGGATCCGGCAAGTCCACGCTGATGCACTGCGTCGCGGGCCTGGACACCTTCTCCGGCGGCTCCGTACGCATCGGTGACACCGAGCTCGGCTCCCTCAAGGACAAGCAGCTCACCCAGCTGCGCCGCGACAAGATCGGCTTCATCTTCCAGGCCTTCAACCTGCTGCCGACGCTGACGGCCCTGGAGAACATCACGCTCCCCATGGACATAGCGGGCCGCAAGCCCGACCAGCAGTGGCTGGACTCGGTCATCCGGATGGTCGGCCTCTCCGACCGCCTCGGCCACCGCCCCACGCAGCTGTCGGGCGGCCAGCAGCAGCGCGTGGCGGTGGCGCGCGCCCTCGCCTCCCGGCCGGAGATCATCTTCGGTGACGAGCCGACCGGCAACCTCGACTCCCGTTCCGGCGCCGAGGTACTCGGCTTCCTGCGCAACTCCGTCCGCGAAATGGGCCAGACCGTCGTGATGGTCACCCACGACCCGGTCGCCGCCTCCTACGCGGACCGCGTCATCTTCCTCGCCGACGGCCGCATCGTCGACGAGATGCTGAGCCCGAGCGCCGACGGCGTCCTCGACCGCATGAAGGCCTTCGACGCCAAGGGCCGCACCAGCTGAGGGACGTCCCCTCCCCGTCCCCGCTGACCCCCGACCACTGGACGCCTCCACCATGTTCCGTACCGCCCTGCGCAACGTACTCGCGCACAAGGCAAGGCTGTTGATGACGGTGCTCGCCGTCGTCCTCGGCGTGGCCTTCGTCTCCGGCACGCTCGTCTTCACCGACACCGTCGGCAAGGCGCTGTCCGGCCAGTCCGCCAAGAGCTTCGACGGCATCGCCGTCTCCGTCACCTCCCACGGCCCCTCCCGCAACGACGAGGGCACCAAGGAGGGCGAGCCGGGCATCAGCACGCAGACCCTCGACAAGGTCAAAGCCCTCCAGGGCGTCGACACCGTCTCCGGCCGGGTCTCCGGCTTCGCCGGTGTCGCCGACCCCTCCGGCAAGCTGATCGGCAGCGGCTGGGCCAACCGCGGCTCCAACTTCGCCCCCGTCAAGGACGGCAAGGACCCGCGCTACGCCTTCACCGAGGGCAACGGCCCCGCGAAGGCCGACCAGATCGCCCTCGACAAGGAGACCGCCCGCCGCGGCCAGTACGCGGTCGGCGACAAGGTGCGGGTGGCCTCCAACGGCCTGCCCTCCGAGTACACCCTGTCCGGCGTGTTCACCACCGAGGACGGCCAGGTCAACGCGGGCGGCTCGCTGGTGCTGTTCGACACCGCCACCGCCCAGAAGCTCTACCTGGCCCCCGGCTTCTACGAGGAACTCTCGGTCAGCGCGAAGCCCGGCACCACCGCCGACCGGCTGCTGGCCGAGGTCAAGCCGCTCGTCGGCAAGGACGCCACGGCCAAGACCGGCGCCGAGCTGGCCGCCGAGCAGGCCAAGGACATCGAGCGGCAGATGGACACCACCAACCAGATGCTGCTGACGTTCGCGCTGATCTCGCTGTTCGTCGGCGTCTTCCTGATCTACAACACCTTCACGATGCTGGTCGCCCAGCGCACCAAGGAGCTGGCCCTGCTGCGCGCCATCGGCGCCAACCGCGGCCAGGTCAAGCGGTCCGTACTCGCCGAGGCCCTCGTCGTCGGCGTGGTGTCCTCCGCCGTCGGCCTGCTGGCCGGAGTCGGCCTCGCCGTCGGCATGCGCTCCCTGATGGACTCCATCGGCGCGAAGATCCCGGCGGGCCCGCTGGTCGTCAGCCCGGGGACCATCGGCATCGCGATCGTCATCGGTGTCCTCGTCACACTGCTCGCGGCCTGGCTGCCGGCCCGCCGCACCGCCAGGATCGCCCCGGTCGCCGCCATGGGCAGCGCCCACCTGCCGGCCACCGCCAAGTCCCTGGTGCTGCGCAACAGCATCGGCGGCGCGCTCACCCTGTTCGGCCTGGCCGGGATCCTCGGCGGCGCGCTGGCCGGCAAGGACGGCAAGATGATCATCGGCGGGGGCGCGTTCCTCACGATGATCGGCATCATCGTCCTGCTGCCCGCGCTCTCCCGCCCGGTCATCGCGGCCCTGCGCCCGGCGCTGCGCAAGGCGTTCGGCGTCGCCGGCAAGCTGGCCGCGCAGAACGCGGTGCGCAACCCGCGCCGTACGGCCGTCACCGCCGCCTCGCTCGCGATCGGCCTGACCCTGGTCACCGCCCTGTCGGTGCTCGGCGTGACCATGGGCAAGGCCGTGGACCGCATGACCACGGACAAGCTCAAGGCCGACTACAAGATCTCCCTGTCCGGCGGCTTCGGCGGCCTCGACCAGAGCGTGATCGGCGCGCTGGCCAAGGCTCCGGGCGTCAAGGCGGTCTCCCCGCAGCAGGCCGGCTCGCTGCGCTTCGGCGGCGGCAAGGAGTTCAGCTCCGTCTCCGGCGTCGAGCCGTCCACGATCGGCTCGCTCCTCAACATCGAGGTCGTCTCCGGTTCGCTCGACAGCCTCGGCAAGGGACAGCTCGCGGTCGCCGACAAGACGGCCGCGTCGCAGGGCCTCAAGGTCGGATCGGTGCTCAAGGCCGCCTTCGACGACGACAAGAAGGGCGACCTGGTGGTCGGCGCCGTCTACAAGGAGATGGACGGCATGCTCTCCCCCTACGTGCTGGACTACAAGCTCCTCAGCCAGCACGAGGAGAAGCCGTACCTGCCCGAGGTCTTCGTCAAGATGGACGGCGGCCCCTCCGCCAAGGCCCAGCAGGCCCTCGTCGACGCCCTCGGCAAGAACCCGGCGATGAACATCGCCACCCAGCAGGACATGCGCAACGAGCTCGGCGGCGCGATCAACACCGCGCTCAACATCATGTACGGCCTGCTCGGCATGGCGCTGATCATCTCGGTGCTCGGCGTCGTCAACACCCTGGCGATGTCCGTCTACGAGCGGACGCAGGAGACCGGCATGCTGCGCGCCATCGGCCTGGACCGGGGCCGGGTCAAGAACATGATCCGCCTGGAGGCCATCGTGATCTCGCTGTTCGGCGCGGTCATCGGGGTCGTCCTCGGTACGTTCATCGCCTGGGCCGTCGGGCAGACCATCAAGGACGGGGTGCCGCACTACGCGCTGGTCGTCCCGTTCGACCGGATCGCGATCTTCATGCTGCTGGCCGGCGTGGTCGGCGCCCTGGCGGCCATGTGGCCGGCCCGCAGCGCCGCCCGGCTGAACATGCTGACCGCCATCAAGACCGAGTAGGCACCGCCCGCCGACGCAGGAGGGCCCCGCGACCGGAGTTCCGGTCGCGGGGCCCTTCGCGTGCCCGCGTAGGGGTGTGGGAGCTCGTGGGGTGCGGGGCTCGCGGCACTACGGAGCTTGCGGGGTTACGGGCCTGCGGGGCGCGCCGGCCTGCGGGTTTGCGGGTCTACGGGGTCTGCGGCGCGCCCCACACGCGGGCCCGCAGCGGCATCCCGGAGATCCCGCCGTTCCCCGGGCGGACCGCGAGGACCTGGTTGACGCCGAGCCGGTTGTGCTCGAAGCCGAGCGCGGAGGCGGCCATGTACAGCAGCCACACCCGGGCGCGGCCGGGCGAGGTCAGCCGGACGGCCTCGTCCCAGTGCTGCTCCAGCCGGGCCACCCAGGCCCGCAGGGTCAGCGCGTAGTGTTCGCGCAGCGCCTCCACGTCGCGGACCTCGAAGCCGACCCGCTCCAGTTCGCCGACGGTGGTGCCGATCGGGGAGAGCTCCCCGTCGGGGAAGACGTAGGCGTCGATGAACTCGTCGATCCGGTACGCCTCTTCGTCCGGCTCCGGCCGCCGCGCGATCTGGTGGTTCAGCAACCGGCCGCCGGGGCGGAGCAGTTCGTGCAGGGTGTGGGCGTACTCGCGGTAGCGGGCGGCGCCGACGTGCTCGGCCATGCCGATCGAGGAGATCGCGTCGTACGGGCCGTCCTTGACGTCCCGGTAGTCCTGGACCCGGATGTCGATCCGGTCGGCCAGGCCTTCCTCGGCGACCCGCTTGCGGGCATAGACGGCCTGCTCTTGCGAGAGCGTGACTCCGGTGACCTGGACCCCGTACTCGCGGGCCGCGTGCAGGGCCATCGAGCCCCAGCCGCAGCCGACGTCGAGCAGGCGCCGGCCCGGGGCGAGTTCGAGCTTGCGGCAGACCAGGTCGAGCTTGTCGCGCTGGGCGTCCTCCAGGGTGCCGCCGGGGGTCCAGTAGGCGCAGGAGTACACCATCGAGGGGCCCAGGACGTGCTCGTAGAAGGCGTTGCCGACGTCGTAGTGGTGGCTGATCGCCTGGCGGTCGCGGCCCTTGCTGTGTATGGCGCCACCCCGGCGGACGGCTTCCTCCGGGGGCGGCGCGGGGGCCGGCCAGGGCCGGGCCAGGGCGACGAGGTCGCGTACGGCTGCCCGCACTTCGGGGTCGCGCAGCAGAGCGGCCGTTCCGGCGGCGCCGGAGGCGGCGGCCGGCAGGTGCCGGCGCAGGGCGGCGAGTCTGGCGAGGCCGGTGGTCGCGGGCTCCGGGGCCGGGGCGGGGGCGGGCTCGCGCTCCCAGAGGATTCCGGCGACCCGGTCCAGCAGCTCGAACAGGTCCCCCTCGACGGTCAGGTCACCGGCCACCCAGGCGCGGGCGAGGCCGAGCTCGCCCGGCTTCCACAGCATGCGGCGCAGCGCGCGGCGGTGGTTCAGGACCAGGGTCGGTCCGTTGGACGGGCCGGCCTCGCTGCCGTCCCAGGCTCGTATGCGGACGGGCACGGGGGCGCCCAGCAGGGTTTCGGCGAGAGCGGCCAGCCGCGGCGCGGCGTCGGTCATGGCGGGCACCTCCATAAGTTCCGACCGAACGGCCTACCCATTTCCGGCACGGGTTAGGCCCTGTCCGGACGATCTTCGCGGAGGCGGCTCAAGGAACCCTCCAGGACGACACGAGTCGCCTGGCCGGCGGTGCGGGGGGTGCCGAGCCCCCGTAGCCCTGCGGACCCCGGCCCGGCGGGCCCTCGCCCGGGGCTCCGCCCAGAGCCGGGAGGCGCCCCCACGAGGCCGAATCGGCGGCGCTCAGCCCCCGGGGCAGCTCCGGCGAGGCCGGATCGGGCGGGCGAGCCCCCGCGGGCCAACCACCCGGCGCGCGGGCCTCCTCACTGCGCTCTCGGGGCTCCGTGGGCTCCGCCCCAGACCCCGCGCGCCCGAACCACCCCGGCCACCGCCGGGAGGCGCCCCACGAGGCCGAATCGGCGGCGCCCAGCCCCCGGGGCAGCTCCGGCGAGGCCGGATCGGGCGGGGCGCCCGGTCCCCGGGAAAGGCTCCGGCGAAGCCGGAAATGGCGGCGCCCGGCACTCCGAGCGGCCGGGACAGGAATGCCGGAGGGGCCGCCCGCACCACGGATGGCGGGCGGCCCCTTCGGGGACGTGCTGGGCGTGCTCAGGCGCGCGTCAGGAGGCCTTCGCCTTCTGGGCCGGGGCCTGGGTGGCGGCCGGGGCCGGGGCCGGCTTGGCGGCCTCGTAGAACTCCTCGCGCGGGGACTCCAGCGCGCCGAGGGAGACGACCTCGCGCTTGAGGAACATGCCGAGGGTCCAGTCGGCGAAGACGCGGATCTTGCGGTTCCAGGTCGGCATGGCCATGCCGTGGTAGCCACGGTGCATGTACCAGGCGAGCCGGCCCTTGAGCTTGATCTTCATCTTGCCCATGACGATCATCGCGACGCCCTTGTGGAGGCCGAGGCCCGCCACCGCACCCTTGTTGGAGTGCGAGTACTCGGTCTGCGGGAAGCCCCGCATGCCCGAGATGACGTTGTCGCCGAGGACCTTGGCCTGCCGCAGCGCGTGCTGCGCGTTCGGCGGGCACCAGGCGTTCTCGACGCCGGCCTTGCGGGCCGCGACGTCCGGGACCTGGGCGTTGTCGCCCGCGGCCCAGATGTAGTCGGTGCCGGTGACCTGGAGGGTCGGGGAGGCGTCGACGTGACCGCGCGGACCCAGCGGGAGACCGTAGCGGGCCAGGACCGGGTTCGGCTTGACGCCGGCGGTCCAGACGATGGTGTTGGAGTCGACCTCGAGGCCGTTCTTCAGCACCACGTGGCCGTCGACGCACGAGTCCATGGAGGTGTTGAGGTAGATCTCGATGCCGCGGGACTCGAGGTGCTCCTTGCCCCAGGTGCCGAGCTTCGGCCCGACCTCGGGAAGGATCTTGTCCGCCGCGTCGACCAGGATGAAGCGCATGTCCTCGCGCTTGATGCTGGAGTAGTACTTGGCCGCGTCGCGGGCCATGTCCTCGACCTCGCCGATGGTCTCCGCACCGGCGAAGCCGCCGCCGACGAAGACGAAGGTGAGGGCCTTGCGGCGGACGTTCTCGTCCGTCGTGGACTCGGCCTTGTCGAGCTGCTCGAGTACGTGGTTGCGCAGGCCGATGCCCTCTTCGACGCCCTTCATACCGATGCCCTGTTCGGCGAGGCCGGGGATCGGGAAGGTGCGGGAGACGGCGCCGAGCGCGATCACCAGGTAGTCGAAGGGCAGCTCGTACGCCTCGCCGACCAGCGGCGTGACGACGGCGACCTTACGGTCCTGGTCGATGCTGGTGACCCGGCCGGTGAGAACCTCTGCCTTGGGCAGCACGCGTCGCAGCGGGACGACGACGTGCCGAGGCGAGATGCTGCCTGCGGCCACTTCGGGGAGGAAGGGCTGGTAGGTCATGTACGAGCGCGGGTCGACAACCGTGACGGTCGCCTCGCCGTAGCGCATCTTCTTCATGATGCGCTTGGCTGCGTACAGGCCTACGTACCCACCTCCTACAACGAGGATCCTGGGACGCTCCGTGGTGCTCATGGAACGAGTATCCAGCACCCCCAGGGGTGACGCTCGTGAGCCCCTTCACAAGGTGCTCGGCACCCTCTGCTACACTGCGCCGCCCACGTGACCCACGTCATGGCGCCGAACGGGAACCACCGTGTAACGGCGGACGTTGTTCACCCGTCCTGAACTGGCCTCCTGGGCCGAAAACGGAGTAGACCACCGGGTTCGTGGATACCTACCGGGCCACCCCGCGCGCCTCCGACAATCGCACGAACGCTCGCACAAAAACGGCCCGCAGGGGGCCGGAGCGCCCCGAAGGACCCCCCGCTTCACCCTGCGGGCCTTTTTTCCTTGTGAAGAACTTCACGAAGCTCGTGCATTCGAAGGCCCTTCCGGCTCTCGAACAGGCCCCCACCAGGCCCCGTCCACGCCCGCTCCAGGCCCGAACGACCCGCGGGCCAGGCCCATTCAGGCCACGGACCAGGCGATGCCGTCGAGGATGTCGTGTTCCGAGACGACGACCTCACGGGCGCCGACGCGGTCCATGATCGCGAGGAGGACGAGGGCGCCGGCGCCGATGACGTCGACGCGTCCCGGGTGCATCACCGCGATGGCCTCGCGTTCGGCGTGCGTGGAGGTCAGCATCCGCTCGGTGATCTCGCGGACCTCCTCGTACGGGATCCGGGCGTGGTGGATCGCCGACGACTCGTACTCGGGCAGGCCCAGCGCGATCGCGGCGACGGTGGTCACCGAGCCCGCGAGACCCACCAGCGTGCGGGCCCGGTCCAGCGGCACCGCCTCGGAGGCGAGGTCCAGGGCGGCCTCGACGTCGGCCCGTATGGCCGCGACCTGCGCCTCGGTCGGCGGGTCGCTGACGACGCCGTCCACCACCAAGTGCCGTTCGGTCATCCGGACGCAGCCCACGTCCACCGAGCGGGCCGCCTCGACGTGCTCCGAGCCGACGACGAACTCGGTGGAGCCTCCGCCGATGTCCACCACCAGGAACGGCCGTTCCAGGTCGGTGCGGCCCGTGAGTTCCTTGGTGGCGCCGGTGAAGGAGAACTCCGCCTCCTGGTCCCCGGTGATCACCTCGGGCTCCACGCCGAGGATGTCCAGTACCCCCTGGACGAACTCGTCACGGTTCTCGGCGTCGCGCGAGGCCGAGGTGGCCACGAAACGCACCCGCTCGGCGCCCAGCTCCTTGATCACCGCCGCGTACTCGCGGCAGGCGGCGAACGTGCGCTCCAGCGCCTCCGGGGCCAGCCGGCCCGTCCTGTCCACGCCCTGGCCGAGCCGGACGATGATCATCCGGCGGTCCAGCTCCACGAGGTCACCCGTGGCCGGGTCGCAGTCGGCGACCAGCAGGCGGATGGAGTTGGTACCGCAGTCGATGCCTGCCACCCGGGTCACTGCGACTCCTTCTCCCCCGCGCACGGCGTGACGCAGGGCCCCTTGGCCCACCACTCGGGCAGCATCGCCAGCGCCTCGTCGCCGAAGGGGTTCACTCCGGGACCGGCCGCCAGGGAGTGGCCGACCAGGACGTGCAGGCACTTCACCCGGTCCGGCATGCCACCGGCGCTCGGGAAGCCCTGGAGCACCTCGATGGCGTCGCGGCGGGTGATGTAGTCCTCGTGAGCGGCCCGGTAGGCGGCGGCCAGCTCCGGGTCCTCGGCGAGCCGGGCCTGCATCTCCTTCATCACGCCGTTGGCCTCCAGCGTGCCGATCGCACCGGCGGCGCGCGGGCACGTCAGGTAGTACAGCGTCGGGAAGGGGGTGCCGTCGGGGAGCCGGGGCGCGGTCTCCACTACGTCCGGCTGCCCACAGGGGCAGCGGTGGGCGATGGCGCGCAGGCCGCGCGGCGGGCGGCCGAGCTGCTGCTCGAACGCCTCGATGTCCGCGGCGGTCGGCTCGGTGCGGTCGGTCTGGGGCGGGGGCGTCTGCATGCCTGGAGTGCTGTCTCTTCGTTTCGTATGGGTGGTCTGGGTCAGTCGCCGGGCCGGTCGGCCTTGTCGACGCCGTCCCAGACGTTCGAGTACCAGGGCCGGTCGGAACCGGCCTGCCCGGTGCGGCGGTGCTCGGCGGCCTCGGCCCCGGGGTCGTTCATGATGTAGCCGATCTCGCCCGGCCGCAGGAAGTGCAGGTGCTTGCGCGCCTGCTGCTCGGCGTAGGCCGGGTCCTGCCAGCGGGCCTTCTCGTCGCGCAACTGCTCGAGGCGCTTGCGCGCGCCGTCGGCGGCCCGCTGCTGGTCCGCGATCTCCGAGCGCTGGGACACGTACTGGCGCATCGGGTACGCGAGGGCGACGACCAGCGTACAGAGGACGAGTACCAGCAGCGCCGCCCGGCCGGTGAGCCGGCTGCGGCGGACCTGGCGGCGCGACTGCGAGCGGTAGACGTGCGCGGCGGTCCGCTCACCGAGCTGCTTGAGCCTCGTCGCGGTCGAGAAGGTGGAGAACCGATCCCGGTTCCCGGCCATGGCCCCGCCTCCCCTTCGCCCGCAGTACGCAATACGTCCCCGCACACGGTACGGGACCGAGTGCGGGGACGTACGGAGGCCAGCGCCGCGAGGCGGTGATTGGCCCTGGCTGCGCCTGATGCATCCGCGGGGCGCTGTGCCTACTGGTCCGCGGGGCGCTGTGCCTACTGGTCCGCGGGGCGGAACCGCGGGAAGGCGCTGCGGCCCGCGTACACGGCGGCGTCGTCGAGGATCTCCTCGATGCGCAGCAGCTGGTTGTACTTGGCGACGCGGTCCGAGCGGGCCGGGGCGCCGGTCTTGATCTGGCCGCAGTTCACGGCGACGGCGAGGTCGGCGATGGTGACGTCCTCGGTCTCGCCGGAGCGGTGCGACATCATGCACTTGAAGCCGTTGCGCTGCGCCATCTCGACGGCGTCCAGCGTCTCGGTCAGCGAACCGATCTGGTTGACCTTCACGAGCAGGGCGTTCGCGGAGCCCTCCTCGATGCCGCGGGCCAGGCGCTCCGGGTTGGTGACGAAGAGGTCGTCGCCGACGATCTGGACCTTGGAGCCCAGACGGTCGGTGATGGTCTTCCAGCCGGCCCAGTCGTCCTCGAACAGCGGGTCCTCGATGGAGACGAGCGGGTACGCCTCGACGAGCTCGGCGTAGTACTCGGTCATCTCGGCGGCCGAGCGGGACTGGCCCTCGAACTCGTACTTGCCGTCCTTGTAGAACTCGGACGCGGCGACGTCGAGCGCGAGCGCGATGTCCTTGCCCGGGGTGTAGCCGGCCTGCTTGATGGCCTCGACGATGAGGTCGAGCGCGGCGCGGTTGGACTCCAGGTTCGGGGCGAAGCCGCCCTCGTCGCCCAGGCCGGTGGACAGGCCCTTGGTGTGGAGGACCTTCTTGAGGGTGTGGTAGACCTCCGCGCCCCAGCGCAGCGCCTCGGAGAAGGACTCCGCGCCGATCGGGGCGATCATGAACTCCTGGATGTCGACGTTGGAGTCGGCGTGCGACCCACCGTTGAGGATGTTCATCATCGGGACGGGCAGCAGGTGCGCGTTCGGGCCGCCGAGGTAGCGGAAGAGCGGCAGGTCCGAGGCCTCGGACGCGGCGTGCGCGACGGCGAGGGAGACGCCGAGGATGGCGTTGGCGCCGAGCGAGGCCTTGTTGTCGGTGGCGTCCAGGTCGAACATGGCCTGGTCGATCAGGCGCTGCTCGGTGGCGTCGTAGCCGACGAGCTCCGGGCCGATCTGCTCGATGACGGCGAGGACGGCCTTCTCGACACCCTTGCCCATGTAACGGTTGGGGTCACCGTCACGGAGCTCGATGGCCTCGAATGCACCGGTGGAGGCGCCGGACGGGACTGCAGCACGGCCGGTGCTGCCATCGTCGAGGCCCACCTCGACCTCGACCGTGGGGTTGCCTCGGGAGTCCAGGATTTCCCGGGCTACGACGACGTCGATGGACGGCACGAGCATCTCCTTCTGGGATGTGACGCTGGGTGTGCGGTGGCGGGGGACCGTGGGACGGCCCTGCCGACTAGAGCCTAACCGGCTCCGGGCAGTGGACCGGCCGACCGCCCGGGTCCTGGGACGAAAAACCGGCCGGACACCCGCTTTCCCGGACAAAGGGACCGCCGTTCGGCCCCGGTCCGGGCGCGTCCGTACGCACACGCACCACCGCCCGGCGCGTGGGGGGTACGCGCCGGGCGGTGGTCGGAATCGGTGTTACCCGATGGTTCAGCTGAGCTTCAGCTTCTGGCCCGGGAAGATCAGGTCGGCGTCCGACACGATGTCCTTGTTCAGCTCGAACAGCTTCTCCCAGCCGCCCTTGACGGCGTTCACCTCGGCGATGGTGCCCAGGGTGTCGCCCTCCTGGACCTCGTACGAGCCGTTGCCCGTCTTCGGGGCCTCGGTCTTCGGGGCAGCCTTGGGGGCCGGGGTGGCCTCGGAGCGCTCGGAGCGGGTGACCGGGGCCTCGGGCCGCTTGGTCTCCTTCTTCGGCGCCGGGGCGGCCTTGGTCTCGGTCTCGGTCTTCGGCTTCGGCTTGGGGGCCTCGGCCGCGCCGCCACCGCTGTACGAGGAGTTCGACAGGCCCACGCCGCAGGACGGCCACGCGCCCTTGCCCTGGCCCTTGAGGACCTTCTCGGCGATGGCTATCTGCTGGGACTTCGAGGCCTGGTTGGCCTGGGCGGCGTAAGCCTTGCCGCCGTAGGCGGCCCAGGTGGAGGACGAGAACTGCAGGCCGCCGTAGTAGCCGTTGCCGGTGTTGATGGCCCAGTTGCCGCCGGACTCGCAGGCCGCGACGCGGTCCCATTCGGAGGCGGTCGCGGCGCTCGCGGAGCCGGCTGCCATGAGCGGCGCGGCGACGGCGACACCGGCGACGCCGGCGAGCGTGACGATGCGGGTGGTCCGCTCAATGGCCGTGGCGCGGCGGTGCTTGCCCTTGCCGGAAAGCAGCATGGAGTTTCTCCTCACCGACGCCTACGAGGTGAGCTGTCGGGTTCGGGCGAGTGAGTTGCCCGGCCGCGCGACCAGCGCGCGGCTTAACCCCTAGCCGGTTCCGTGACCGTCTCTCAACGGCCGGGCCCGGCGCCTACCTTGGTTCCCCCGCTCCTGCCTTCGGCGCTTTACGCGACGACTGTTCCCTCCGTCCGCCGGCAGGATTCGGCGATGCGGTCGAAGGAGCTCGCGGTGGCGAGCGATTCAGAAGGTAGACAGGTCTCTCCCCGATGTTCAACGAGGGACATCGGGGAGAAATCGACCTGCTTGCGTTCCGCTTAGGGGCGTTTTCGCAGGTGAGGGCGGGGTTTGCGGGAGCTTCGGTACGAGACACGCCAGTTGACCGGAAGAGACGCATGTCTCACTTGCGGATAACGGGCATTCAGGTCTTTACGACCGTCCGAAGTGCCCGTTATTTCTTGGTTAGATCCAGATTCTGACCGGGCTTGATGAGGTCGGCGTCGCTGCCGATGACCTGCTCGTTGGCCTGGTAGAGCGCGTTCCAGCCCCCCTTGAGCCCCTTGGCGTCGGCGATCGCGGTCAGGCTGTCGCCCGCCTTCACCGTGTAGGTGGGGCCCGACGCGGCGTCAGGCGCCACGGGCGTCTCGACCGCGGCCGGGCCGCGGTGCTTGCCGCCGCCCTCCGTCGCGGAGTCGGCCGAGGGCGCGTTCGGGGTGGCGGACGGGGTTCCGGTGGCCGGGACGGCGGGCGTGGTGGGCGTCCCGGAGGGGGACGGCGTGGTGGGGGTCCCCGGCGCGCCCGGGACGGTCGGAGTGACCGGGGCGGTGGGGGTCGCCGGCACGGTGGCGTTCGGGTCGCCCGGCTGCGTCGGCGTCGGCGTCACGGGGTCCGGGTCGGGCATGACGGGCAGTCCGCTGTTGGGCGCGAGCGGCGCGATGGGCAGCGTGAACGGCGCCGTGGCCGACGGGCCCGGAGCGGCGGGGGCCGGGGCGGCCGGGGTGGGCGCGCCGAAGTCGGTGGCGGGGTCGGCCGAGCCGGAGCCCGGCACTGCGGCGTCGGGGCGCGAGGGGCTGGGGGCGACCTGCCGCGGGGATCCCAGTGCGCCCGGGTCCACGTCGGCGGCGGGGCCGTCCTTGACCAGACCGGACGACGCCGCGCACAGCGGCCACGCCTGGGGGCCCTGCGAGGCGAGCACCCGCTCGCCGACGGCTATCTGCTGGGACCGGCTGGCGAGGTCGGGGCGCTTCGCGAATTCGAGCCCGCCCGCGTTGTTCCACTGCTCCTGCGTGAACTGGAGCCCGCCGTAGGCTCCGCTGCCGGAGTTGGCGCTCCAGGTACCGCCGCTCTCGCACTCGGCGACGCTGTCCCAGGTGGACGTGTCCGCGGCCGAGGCGTTGGTGGCCGCGAGCAGCGGCAGCGCCAGCGCGGAGCCCGTGACTCCGGCGGTGACGACGAGGGCGGGTACCTGGCGGGGGCGTCTGTGGCGGCCGTTCCCGGAACGCATGTAGTGCACCTTTCGCATAACGGCGGGGTAACGGCAGAACCTAGCCGCCTTCGAACGCATGTCACAAGTTCGGCCGGTAACTGACTTGGGGTCAGGTGGTGTCCGGTTACGCCCTCATACGTTTCGGGGTGTGAAGCGGACCGGAAGCGTGCGCAGGCCACGCATGATGAGTCCGCCGCGCCACCGCAGGTCCGCAGGCGGAACAGCCAGTTCCAGATCCGGCAGACGCATCAGCAAACTCGCGAGGGCGGTCTGCCCTTCGAGCCGGGCCAGCGGAGCGCCGAGGCAGTAGTGGATGCCGTGGCCGTACCCGAGGTGCTGATTGTCACTGCGGGACAGGTCCAGGGTGTCCGGATCCGCGAACCGCTCGGGGTCGCGGTCGGCGGCCGCGAGGACCACCAGGACCGGGTCGCCGGCGGCGATGTGCTGCCCACCGAGGAGGAACGGCTCGGTGGCGAAACGCCAGGTCGCCAGCTCCACCGGGCCGTCGTAGCGCAGCAGTTCCTCGACGCCCGTGGCCAGCAGGGCGCTCTCCCCGGCGGCGAGCGAGGCCTGGAGCCGCTCGCGCTGATCGGGGTTCATGAAAAGGGCATGCAGCCCATTGCCGATCAAATTGACAGTCGTCTCGAAACCGGCGAACAACAGGATGAAAGCCATCGCCGTGGCCTCGGCCTCCGTCAGGTGGTCGCCGTGGTCGCTGGCCCGGATCAGGTCCGAGATGAGGTCGTCACCCAGATCGTCCCTTTTGCGGTGGATGAGTTCGCCGAGGTACGTCCGCATCTGCTTGACCGAGCGGGCGACACCACCGCGCGGCCCGCCCCCGTGGCGGATCATCATCCCGGCCCAGTCACGGAAGTCGTCCTGGTCCTCGCGCGGGACGCCGAGCATCTCGCAGATGGCGTAGATGGGGAGCGGGAACGCGAACTCGTGGATGAGGTCCGCCTCACCCCTGCTCTCGAACCGCTCGATGAGGTGGTCGGTCAGCTCCTGCACCCTCGGGGTGAACTCGGCGACCCTGCGCGGGGTGAACGCCTTCGACACCAGCCGCCGCAGCCGGGTGTGGTCCGGCGGGTCGATGTTCAGCAGGTGCGTCATCAGCTCCGCCTTGCGCTCGCCCGGGATCCCGGTCTTGCCCTTGGCGTGCGCCGGCTCCGCGTGGTGCGCCGGGTTCTTGCTGAGCCGCTGGTCGGCGAGGGCCTGACGGGCGTCGGCGTAGCGGGTCACCAGCCAGGCCTCGACCCCGCTGGGCAGCTTGGTGCGGTGCACGGGCGCGTGCTCGCGCAGCCAGGCGTACGCCGGGTACGGGTCGGTGGCGAACTCCCAGTCGAACAGGGTGGGGCCCTGGGGGGAGGCGGGGTCTTCGGGGGCTGCGGGAGTCGGCTCGTGCACCCCTCGACCGTATCCCGGCCGCCGGCCGGTCATCCGCTATGGCCGGTTCGTCCGGGCTGGCCGTAGATGCGCCATCCCTTGACGGGGCCGCGTCCGCCGTTCCTACTTCGGTCCTGTGGACGTGAGGATCTTGAAGAGCAGCTTCGCGGTGGTGGAGAGACGCGCCGAGCACGCGGCCAGGTTCTTCTACTCCCACCTCTTCTGGCACCACCCCGAGATCCGCGGGCTCTTCCCCGCCTCCGCCGAGGACATGGAGCGCCAGCGGGACCGGCTGTTCGCCGCCCTCACCCATGTCATCGCCCATCTGGACAGCGAGTCCCTCCTCCCCCACCTCCGCGACCTCGGCCGCGACCACCGCAAGTTCCTCGCCGGACCCGAGCAGTACGCGGCCGTCGGCACCAGCCTGCTCGCCGCGTTCGCCGAGGCCGCCGGTGAGGCGTGGACCCCGGCCGTGGCACGGGCCTGGGCCGAGGCGTACCGGGTGATCGCCGGGGTGATGACCGCCGCGGCCGAGCAGAGCGAGGACCCGCCCTGGTGGGACGCCGAGATCGTGCGCCGGCTGCGCCACGGGCAGGACCTCGCCGTCCTGACCCTGCGACCGCACGCCCCGCTCGGCTACCGGCCCGGCCAGTACGTGAGCGTGAGCAGCGACCGCGTCCCGGCAACCTGGCGCACGTACTCCCTGGGCAACGCGCCCCGCGCCGACGGGACGGTCGACCTGCACGTCAGCCGGATCGAGGGCGGCCGGCTCAGCACCGTCCTGGTCGCCGGCACGGACCCGGGCGAGCTGCTGCGGCTGGGCGCGCCGGGCGGCGGGCTGACCCTGCGCCGTGAGGGCCGGCCCGTCACGCTCATCGCCGCCGGCACCGGCTGGGCCCCGGTCCGGGCCCTGCTGGAGGAGCTCGCGCAGCATCCGCCCGACCAGAGCGTACGGCTCTTCGTGGTCGCGCGGGACGCCGCGCACCTCTACGACCGCCCGTTCATCGACGCGTACGCCGCCGCCTTCGGGTGGCTCGCCGTCACCTGCATCACCCCGGCGCCCGGGCGGCACCGGGCCGAGGCCACCGGCCGGCTGGCGACCGTGCTCGGGCACCAGGGGCCGTGGTGGGAGCAGGACGTCTACCTCAGCGGGCCGGCGCAGTTCATCGGGGAGACCGGCCGGCTCCTGGAGGGGCTCGGCGCACATCCCGCGCGCGTCTTCCACGACACCGTGCCCGTGCCGGGGGCCGGTGGCGGGCACGGCCCGAACGGGCGGCCCCTCGGCTTCGGCGAGTGGTTCCTCAGCCGGCCGTCACCGCACTGGCACAACCCGGCGGCCCGGGCGCCCCGCCGGCCCTGACGCCTGCTCCTCTATTACTCCGCTCCTTTTACCTACTCCGCTGCGACGCCTTCCGCCGCGCGGATCGCCGCCCGGTAGGCGCGGGCCGCCGCGCGCAGCGCCGTCTCGGGGTCGATGCCCTGCGCCTCGGCGCGCGCCGCCAGTTCCAGCAGTTCGTAGCCGACTCCTTCGCCCCGGGGCAGCTCCGCCTCCACGGCGGCCGCTCTGGCGCGGCCCGCCAGCTTGGCGGCGAGCGCCAGACCGGGCTGGCCCAGCGGAACGCCGTCGGTGACCGACTCCCGCTGCTTCTCCACCGCCTTGGTGCGCTGCCAGTGCGCGCTGACGTCCTCGGGGGTCTCGGCGGCCTCGTCACCGAAGACGTGCGGGTGGCGCCGGATCAGCTTCTCGACCAGGTTCCCGGCCACGTCGTCGATGGAGAACGGCTCGTCCGGATCCTCCTGCGCGATCCGCGCGTGGAAGAAGACCTGGAGCAGGACGTCGCCCAGTTCCTCCCGCAGCTCCTCGCGGTCACCCGCCTCGATCGCCTCGACCAGCTCGTACGCCTCCTCGATGGCGTACTTCACCAGCCCCTCGTGGGTCTGGCGGGAGGTCCAGGGGCATTCGCGGCGCACCCGGTCCATCACCTGGACCAGGTCGAGGAGGCGGGCACCGGGCAGGTCGTAGGACCCGGGCATCAGCTCCAGGTCGGGCATGGCGATGCGGCCGGAGCCGGCCAGGCGGGCCAGTCCGTCGGTGAGCCGCCGGTCGCCTTCGCCGACCGGCAGCACGACGACGGTGCGGCCGCCGGCGCACGCCCCTACGAGGGCGTGGGCGTCGGGGTCTTCGTGCTCCACCTCCACGCCCGCCTCGCGCAGGTACGGCAGCTGCGGGTGGCCGGGGTCCGCGCACAGCACCCGGTCGGCGGCGTGCAGGGTCTGCCACGCCGACCAGGACAGCAGGCCGGGGGCGACCCGGTGGCTGGTGGTCAGCAAGACGATGCGGCCGGTGGGCTCGGAGGGCGGCGCGTGCTCAGTCACCCTCCGAACCTACCCCCGCGCCCACGGCTCAGGCCCCGGCGGGGGCCTGCTCGGGCCGGGTCTGCTGGGTGATCCACGGGGTCGTCTCGTCGCCGAGCAGGATCTGCCGCGCGTCCCAGTGGCCGTAGCGCGGGTTCACCTGGACGTGCAGCGCCTTCGCGGCGGCGCCGAGCCTCTCCAGCGCCTTGTCCTGGTTGCCGTAGTGCTCGAACAGCTTGTCCCGCAGCAGCTTGAAGCGGGTGTCCGCGTCCATCTGGTCGGGGGCGAGCTGGGCTTGCTGGAGGGCCGCCGTCTCCAGCGCCGCGGGAGTGCCCGCCTGCTGGAGCTGGGCCTTGCGGACGTCCTCGATCTCCTTGGTCGTCACGGTGACCCCGGCGTCCTTCGCGGCGCGCTCCAGGACGGCGGTCTGGATCATCCGGTTCAGCTTGGACCGGTCCAGGCGGGGCGTCGCCTCGATGAGCTGGGCGCCCTGTTCGGAACGGTTCTGCGCGCTGCGGACCTCGTTCACCTGGTCCTGGAGGGCGGAGGTGGTGATGCGCTCGCCGCCGACGACGGCCGCCGTGCCGGGATGCGGCTGACCGGAGCAGGCGGACAGCAGGGGAGCCGCCGCGAGCAGGGCGGCGGAGACGGAGAGCGCTGTGCGACGGTGCAAAGGAGCCTCCAGGGCCGGGAGATTGTGCGGCAATGCACAAGAAGGCCGTGCGGTGATCGATGGTATGCAGTCGGGGGGTTCCGAGCCACCGGTTCGACCAACGATTACCACCGGTGTCGGGGTGCGGCGCCCGCCCGCGCCGGGCTGCTCTCCGTCCGCGCCGGGCTGCTCTCCGTCCGCGCCGGGCGGCGCCTGTTCGTGCCGGCGCCACCCGGCGGTCACCGCGCGGACCGGTGCCGCTGTCAGGGTCGGCCCACCATGTCGACACCGCACCGCTCCCGGCGCCGCACCTCCCTCATGGGTGCGGTACTCGCCGCCCTGACCACCGCGGCGGCCGTGTGCGCGGGGGACGCCCTCGCGCGCGTCTTCCCGTACGGGCACCGCCACCGCAGCGTCAACGACCTCGGCAACCAGTTCGTGCCCTTCCACGCGCACCTGTGGGACCTGCTGCACGGGCGCGCCGAGGGCGGGATGCTGCTCAACTGGCAGTCCGGGTACGGCACGAGCTTCCTGCCGGACTACGGGACGTACCTGAGCAGCCCGTTCGCCGTGCTGGTGGGGCTGTTCCCGCGCACGGACATCGACCTGGCGGTGTACGTCGTCACCGTGCTCAAGACGGCCGCGGCGGGGGCGGCGATGGCGTGGCTGCTGCGCACGCAGCGGCCCGGTCCGTGGTGGGCGGCGGGGCTGCTGGGCGCCTCGTACGCGCTGTGCGGCTGGTCGGTGATCGAGGCGTCATACAACCCGATGTGGCTGGACGGCCTGATCGCCTTCCCGCTCCTGTGTCTGACGGGTGAGTGGGCGCTGCGCGGGCGGCGGCCGGTGGCGGGGGCGGCGGTGGTGGCGCTCTGCTGGACGGCGAACTTCTACACCGCCTACATGGCGACGCTGGGCGCCGCGCTGGTGCTGCTCGTACGGGTGGTGCTGACCCGGGACGGTGTGCGGGAACGGCTGCGGGTGTGCGGGCGGGCGGCGGTGACGGCAGTACTGGGGGTGGCGCTGTCCGCGCCGGTCCTACTGCCGGTGTTCCTGAGCTCGAAGCAGGCCTACCCGGGCTGGTTCAAGGAGTTCCGGCCGGTACCGGCGGCCGATCTGCTGGCGCGGCTGCTGCCCGCCACCTACTCCTTCTCCTCCCCGGCACTGTTCGTGGGCACCGGGACACTGCTGCTCGCGGCCGCCCTGCCCTTCCACCGCGCACTGCCGGTACGGGTCCGGCTGTGGTGGGCGGGTCTGGTGGTGGCGGTGCTGCTCTCGCTCCAGTGGGCGCCGACCCATCTGGCCTGGCACGTCTTCGCGACGCCGAACGGCAGCCCGTACCGGCAGACCTTCGTCCTCGCCGGGATCGTGGTGATCGCCGCCTGGACGGCGCTGGCGGCGGGCCCGCCCCGCCTCCCGGCCCTGGCCTCGGGGGCGGGGGTGCTGGCCGCCGTCGCGCTCGGGGCGGCCGCGAGCGGGCTCGCGACGGGCTGGGGGTTCGCCCTGTTCGGCGCCGGGGGCGCCTTGGCGGTGGCCGCCTGGGGGGTGCTCGGCCGCCGCGGCCGGCCCGCCTGGCCGGCGGCCGCCGCGCTGGCGCTGGTACTGGTGGCGCAGGCCGCGGCGACGACCGCGTACGGGCACCAGGGGACGCTGCGCGGCCTGGACGACTACCCCTCCTGGGGGCCCGCCCACTCGGCCCGCGCCGATGCGCTGGCCCGCGCCGAGGGCTGGCCCGCGTACCGGACCGACCCGGGCAGGCCCGCGCTGACGGGCAACGACCCGCTGCTGCTGGGCGGGGAGGGCGGCGCCTACTACAGCAGTCACACCCCTGACGTGTTCACCCGCACGATGGTCGCCCTGGGGGCCGGCTGGACCTCGCGGGGCCGCAACGTCCAGAGCCTGGACAACCCCGTGACGGACGCCCTGTTCTCGGTCGGCGCCCGCCTTCGGCCCGACGGTACGGTCACCCGCGCCGGCACCCTTCCGCTGGTCACGCTCCGCCCGCCGGGGCCGGCGCCGTCCTACGGGGAATCCCCCTTCGCCAACCAGGAACTCCTGCTGGGCTCCCGGGTCTACGAGGACCCCGTCGCGCCCGGGGTGTGCCGTGCGGGAACCGAGGCGTTCCTGTGGGCGCCGCAGTACAACGCCACCGCCCGCCTCGCGGACGGGCCGGCGTTCCGCCTCAACTCCACTCCCCCGCGCAACCGGGCCGCCCTCCAGCCGATGGGCCCCTCCCGGGGCGCCTCCTCGGCCCTGGTCTTCGACGCCCCCGAGCCCGCGCGATGGCTGCTGTCCTGCCTGGACCGGGCCCGCCTGGACGCGGCGGTGGCGGCGCTGCGCGCGTCGGCGCCGGTCGCGGTGCGGGTCGGGGCGTCGGGGGCCCGGGCCACCTTCCGCCCGGGCACCACGGGCACCGCCGTCCTCGCCGCGCCCGCGATCGCCGGCTGGAGCTGCGACGGGCGGCCGGCCGGGGCGCGCCTGGGGCTCGTCGCCGTCCCGCTGGACGGCCGCGCGACCACGGTGAGCTGCACCTTCCTGCCCCCGGGGCTGCCGGCGGGCTCGGCCCTCGCGGTGGCGGCCCTGCTGGTGGTGACCGTACGGGCAACCCGGCGCCGGCGCCGGGGGTGAGTCAGCGGACCTGCCCGAGCCACTGGAGGGTGCGGCGGATCTCCGAGGGGAGCGGGTGGGCCGGCCCGTGGAGGCGGTCCGCGTCGAACAGGAGGCGGACCAGGGTGTCGTGGGCCGAGGCCCGGTCGCCCATGGACAGCAGCAGGTGCGCGATCCGGCGCCGGACCTCCAGCGGCAGGCCCGGGTCCGGGTTGGCGTAGTGGTTCTCGAACAGGGGGAGCAGGGAGCGGTATTCGGCGAGCGCCGCCGCCGGTTCCCCGAGTTGTTCGAGGCACTGTGCGGCGTCGTAGCGGAAGCGCAGCGACTGCGTGTCCCCGGCCGGGAACTGCTCGGCGAGCCAGCGCAGTTCGGGCAGGGCCCGGCGGTACTGGCCGTCGTCCATCAAGGTGGCCGCGTACTGCTTGCGCAGCGAGCGGACCACCGGCGAGTGCTCCCCGTGCTCGGCGGCGGCCGCCGGGAGGATGCCGCCGAGGATGTCCACGGCCTGGGTGAGCTGCCCCTGGTCCAGCAGCTTGCGCGCCTCGTCCACCGCTCCCGGGATGTCCGGCCGGGGCGCGGCCGGGGGCTGCGGCGGGGGCTGGAGGGCGGCGGTGGCGCGGTCGGGCCAGGGGGCCTGGGGGCGCAGGAACGGCCGGGTCGGGTCGAGCGGTCCGGAGGGGGCGCCGCCCTGGCGGGGCAGCAGCGGCGCGAGGGACTCGTAGACCGCCTGCGCGGAGGCGGGCCGGTCCTGCGGGTCCTTGGCCAGCAGGTGCAGGAGTACGGCCTCCAGCGCGTGCGGGATCTCCGGCCGCACGCGGCGCACCGGCGCGGGGGGCTCGTACAGGTGCCGGTGCAGGACGCCCAGCGCCGTCGACCCGGCGAAGGGGACGTTGCCGCTGAGGAGTTCGTAGAGCAGGACGCCGAGCGCGTACAGGTCGGTGTACGGGCCCACCGCGCCGCCCATGGCCTGCTCGGGGGCCATGTAGGCGGGGCTGCCGATGGGGGTGCCGGTGTTGGTGAGACGGGTGGTGTCGGTGTCCATCACGGAGGCGACGCCGAGGTCCAGCACCAGCACGGTGCCGTCGGGCCGGACCATGATGTTGCGGGGCTTCAGGTCGCGGTGCACGATCGGCACGGCGTGCACCGCCGACAGCACGGAGCACAGCTGCGCGGTCACGGCGACGGCCCACTGCCACGGGTAGGGGCTGTGCTCCACGAGGTGGTCGGCGAGGTTGGAGCCGTCGACGTGGCCCATCACCAGGAACAGTTCGTCGCCGTCGTTGCCCGCGTCGTGGACCGTGACGAGGCCGGGGTGGTCGACCTGCGCCGTCACCCGGCATTCGCGCACGAAGCGGCGGCGCAGCTCCTCGGCGACGGTACCGGGACCGGCGACCTTGTCGGGGCGCAGCAGCTTGACGGCGACGCGGCGGTCCAGGCGACGGTCGTAGGCGGTCCACACCTGGCCCATGCCGCCCTGGCCGAGGATGGAGGCGAGCTGGTAGCGCTCGCCGATGAGCCGGTCGGTCACTGCTCGGGGCCCTGCACGGCGGTCCGGTCCGGGTCGTGGTGGGGACCGCCGGGCGGCGGGGTCTGCTTGCGCAGCAGTTCGCTCAGCTCGTCGAGCTCGGCGCGGACCTGCCCGATGCGCGGGGGCGGGGTCGGCTGCGGCGGCACCTGCGGCGGCGGGGGCGTCGGGAGCGGCGTCTGCACCGGCGGCTGCACGGGCGGGTAGCCGTAGGCGGGCGTGGTCTGCTGCTGCGGTCCCGGGTAGGGCGGGTTCTGCGCGGCGTACCAGTGCGCGGCGGGGGCCGGGGCCCGCTTCTCGTGGTGGCGGATGTCGGCGACGAGGAAGTACACGCAGGTGGCGAAGCCGGTGAGGAGGATGATGCCGGCGCCGGCGTTGCCCTGCCAGCCGCTGGTGTCCGGGGTCGGGTCCGCGCCGATCAGCGCGATCGAGGCCACGGACAGCAGGCAGCTGAGCGCCAGCAGCGTCCAGTCACGGGTCGCGCGGGTCACTATCGCGAGCCGCAGCATCGTGCCCCAGGCCAGGAATCCGCAGCTGAGGACCGGCAGCAGCGCGAACAGCACGCGCAGCGCCACCACGCCCTCGGTACTGGGCCGGTGTTGATGCTGCGGCGGGATGCCGGGGGGGTGCATCGGTGCTCCTGACGGGCCGTGCGGAAGGGTTGCGGGTATGAGCGTATACAGCGTTTCCGGCCATGGTGAGGGGATGTGCCCAACCGTTGTACGGTCGCCGCACGATCCGCGGCGAGGCGGCCCGGACACCGGGTCCGGACCGCCTCGCGCCGGGTGTTACGAGCCGAGGATGGTGGTGAGGAACTCCCCGGTCCACCCCAGCAGCTCCCGCCCGACCAGCGGCTTCCCGCCGACCTTCGCGGTCTTCGGCCGCGGGATGAGCACCTGTGAGGTGGCGGGCTTGAGCACCGCCCCCGGGTAGAGCCGCTTGAGCCGCAGCTCCTGCGATTCGCGCAACTCCACGGGCCCGAAGCGGATGTTGTTGCCCTGGAGGGTGATGTCGCCGACCCCGCAGGCGCGGGCCAGCATCCGCAGCCCCGCCACCAGCAGCAGGTTCTCCACCGGCTCGGGCAGCTTGCCGTAGCGGTCGGTCAGCTCCTCGCGCACGGCCTTGATGTCGGCCTCGGAGTTCGCCGACGCGATGGACCGGTACGCCTGCAGGCGCAGCCGCTCGCCGGGCGCGTAGTCGTGCGGGACGTGCGCGTCGACCGGCAGCTCGATCTTCACCTCCAGCGCCGGCTCCTCCTCCACCCCTCCCTCTACCGCCGCCCGGTAGTCGGCGACGGCCTCGCCGACCATGCGGATGTACAGGTCGAAGCCGACGCCCGCGATGTGCCCGGACTGTTCGCCGCCCAGCAGGTTGCCCGCGCCGCGGATCTCCAGGTCCTTCATCGCCACGTACATGCCGGCGCCCATCTCGGTGTGCTGGGCGATCGTCGCGAGCCGCTCGTGCGCGGTCTCGGTCAGCGGCTTCTCCGGCGGGTAGAGGAAGTACGCGTACCCTCGCTCGCGGCTGCGGCCGACGCGGCCGCGCAGCTGGTGCAGCTGGGAGAGGCCGAAGTTGTCGCCGCGCTCCACGATGAGGGTGTTGGCGTTGGAGATGTCGATGCCCGACTCGACGATCGTGGTGGAGACGAGCACATCGAACTTCTTCTCCCAGAAGTCCACCACGACCTGTTCCAGGGCCTGTTCGGACATCTGCCCGTGCGCCGTCGCGATCCGCGCCTCGGGCACGATCTCACGCAGCTTCGCGGCCGCCCGGTCGATGGACTCGACCCGGTTGTGGATGTAGAAGCACTGGCCCTCGCGCAGCAGTTCGCGCCGGATGGCCGCGCCGATCTGCTTCTCCTCGTAGGGGCCGACGAAGGTCAGGACCGGGTGGCGCTCCTCCGGCGGGGTGGTGATGGTCGACATCTCGCGGATGCCGGTCACCGCCATCTCCAGGGTGCGCGGGATCGGCGTCGCGGACATCGTCAGCACGTCGACGTTGGCGCGCAGCTTCTTGAGCTGCTCCTTGTGCTCGACGCCGAAGCGCTGCTCCTCGTCGACGATGACCAGGCCCAGGTCCTTGAACTTCGTCTCCTGTGAGAACAGCCGGTGCGTGCCGATGACCACGTCCACCGAGCCCTCGCGCAGCCCCTCCAAGGTGGCCTTGGCCTCGGTGTCGGACTGGAAGCGGGAGAGGGCCTTCACGTTGACGGGGAACTGGCTGTAGCGCTCGGAGAAGGTCCCGAAGTGCTGCTGCACCAGCAAGGTGGTGGGGACGAGGACGGCGACCTGCTTGCCGTCCTGGACGGCCTTGAAGGCCGCGCGGACCGCGATCTCGGTCTTGCCGTAGCCGACGTCGCCGCAGACCAGGCGGTCCATGGGGACGGACTTCTCCATGTCCTCCTTGACCTCGGCGATGGTGGTGAGCTGGTCGGGGGTCTCCGCGTACGGGAAGGCGTCCTCCAGTTCCCGCTGCCAGGGCGTGTCCGGCCCGAAGGTGTGGCCGGGGGCCGCCATCCGCGCGCTGTACAGCTTGATCAGGTCGGCGGCGATCTCCTTGACGGCCTTCTTCGCGCGCGCCTTCGTCTTCGTCCAGTCCGCGCCGCCGAGCCGGTGCAGGGTCGGGGCCTCACCGCCGACGTACTTGGTGACCTGCTCCAGCTGGTCGGTGGGGATGTACAGCCGGTCGCCGGGCTGGCCGCGCTTGGCGGGCGCGTACTCCACCAGGAGGTACTCGCGGGTGGCGCCCTGGACGGTGCGCTGCACCATCTCGATGTAGCGGCCCACGCCGTGCTGCTCGTGCACGATGTAGTCGCCGGTCTCCAGCGTGAGCGGGTCGATGGACTTGCGGCGCCGGGTCGGCATCCGGCCCAGGTCCTTGCTGGCGGTGCGCTGGCCCGTCAGGTCGGTCTCGGTCAGGACGGCGATCTTGAGCGCGGGGTCCACGAAGCCCTGGTCGAGCGAGGCGCACGACACGTGCACGATCGACGGCTCCAGGGTGCGCAGGTCCGCCTCCAGGCGGGCCGCGATGCCCTCGCCGCCGAGCACCTCCACGGTGCGGGCGGCCGGGCCGTGGCCCTCGGTCAGGTAGACGGTGTGCCAGCCGTCGGCGATCCACGCCTTGGTGTCGGCGAGGGCACGGGCGGTGTCGCCGCGGTACGCCTCGGGGGCGTGCATGCCCAGCTTGAGGGTGTCGCTCCCGGCCGCTTCCTCGTCCGCGGCGAAGGGGGACACCGACCACCACATCATGCCCAGCTCGCGCGCGTGCTCCCGTACGTCCGCGATGCCGCGCAGCGAGGCCGCGCCGACGTCGATGGGGGCCTCGCCGCCGCCGGCGGTCGCCGCCCAGGACGCCATGAGGAACTCCTGCGAGGTCGCCACCAGGTCGGCGGCCCGCGTCCGGACCCGCTCGGGGTCGCAGACCACCGCCATGGACCCGGCCGGCAGGACGTCGATCAGCAGTTCCATGTCGTCGACGAGTACGGGCGCGAGGGACTCCATGCCCTCCACCGCGATCCCCTCGGCGATCTTGTTCAGCAGTTCGCCGAGCTCCGGGTGCTCCTCGGCCAGCGCCGCCGCCCGCTCGCGCACCTGGCCGGTCAGCAGCAGCTCCCGGCACGGCGGCGCCCACAGCCCGTGTTCGGCGATCTCCAGGGACCGCTGGTCGGCGACCTTGAAGTAGCGGATCTCCTCGACCTCGTCGCCCCAGAACTCCACGCGCAGCGGGTGCTCCTCGGTGGGCGGGAACACGTCGAGGATGCCGCCGCGCACCGCGAACTCGCCGCGCTTCTCCACCAGTTCGACGCGCGCGTACGCGGCGGCGGCCAGCGCTTCGGTGACCTGCCCCAGATCGACGCTCTCGCCCTGCCGCAGGCTCACCGGCACCAGCTCGCCCAGCCCCTTGACCTGCGGCTGGAGCACCGAGCGGATCGGCGCGACCACGACGCTGACGGGACCGGCGGCCGGGTCGTCCTTGCTGGGGTGCGTGAGCCGGCGCAGCACCGCGAGCCGCCGGCCCACGGTGTCGCTGCGCGGGGAGAGCCGCTCGTGCGGCAGCGTCTCCCAGGAGGGGTACTCCGCCACCTCGTCCGCGGGCAGGAAGGACCGCAGCGCGGCCGCCAGGTCCTCCGCCTCGCGCCCGGTGGCGGTCACCGCGAGCACTGTCCGCCCGGTGCGCCGGGCGAGCGCCGCGATCGTGAAGGGCCGGGCGGCGGGCGGCCCCACCAGGTCGACGTGCATCCGGTTGCCGTCCCCGGCCGCCGCGACCGCCTCGGTGAGGGCGGGGTCCCGGGTGACGGCGTCGAGCAGTCCGTGCAGGCTCATGAAGGAGGCTTTCCGTCCGGTGAAGGGGCAACGCGAAGGACCCGACACGTGAACGGGCCGGGGGCTCCCAGCGTACGACGCGGGACCGACACCCGCGCGAGGGATTGCCGCCGCGGCGGTCCCGTCCGGCTCCGCGCTGCCGCCGCGCCCCTACGATGTCCCGGAACCACCGACCGAACGTGCCGCGTCGCCCCGCCGCAAGGGATCACCCCCCGCCCGACCCCGACCGGCAGAGGGAGCACCACCGCGTGACGACTGACGCCATAGCCGGGCCCGCCGCCGTCGCCCGGGACGCGGCGGGCCGGCACCCGCGACGCGCCGAGCCGTACGCACTGGCCGCCCTGCTGTTCTGCGCGTACGCCGCGCTCTCCCTCTCCCGCCACCGGAGGATGGAGGCCACCTCCTGGGACCTGGGCATCTTCGAGCAGGCGGTCAGGGCGTACGCACACCTCCAGGCGCCCGTCGTCGACCTCAAGGGCCCCGGCGCCAACATCCTCGGCGACCATTTCAGCCCCGTCATCGCGCTGCTCGCTCCCCTCTACCGGGTCTTCCCCGGGCCCGCCACGCTGCTCCTCGCGCAGGCCGCCCTGTTCGCCGTCTCCGCGGTACCCGTCACCCGCGCCGCGACCCGTGCGCTCGGCCGGGCCCAGGGCCTGTGCGTCGGCGCCGCGTACGGGCTGAGCTGGGGCGTCCAGAGGGCCGTCGACTTCGAGTTCCACGAGGTCTGCTTCGCCGTGCCGCTGCTCGCCTTCGCGCTGGAGGCGCTGCTCGCCGGCCGCCCGAGGGCCGCGCTGCTGTGGGGGCTGCCCCTGCTCCTCGTCAAGGAGGACCTCGGCCTCACCCTCGCCGCTCTGGCGCTGCTCGTCGCCCGGCGGGCCCGGCGCACCGACCGGCGGGCCGCCCTGGCCGCCGCCCTGACCGCCGTCCTCGGCGTGCTGGCGGCCGTCCTCGTGTTCACCGTCGTGATACCGGCCTTCGGCAGCGGCTACGCCTACTGGGAGAAGGTCGGGGGCGTCTCGCCGACCGCCGGGCTCGCCACCAAGCTGGGCACGCTCGCCTGGGTGCTGGTCCCCACCACCGGGCTGCTGGCGCTGCGCTCCCCGCTGCTGCTGGTGGCGCTGCCCACCCTCGGCTGGCGGTTCCTGTCCGGCGACGACCACTACTGGTCCACCGACTGGCACTACAGCGCCGTCCTCATGCCGGTCACCGCGCTCGCCCTGACCGACGCCCTCGGTCCGGCCCGGCGCGCCGCCCGGCCGTGGTTGCGCGCCTACGCCGTCCAGCTGCCCGGGGCCCTCCTGGCGGCCGGCCTCGCCCTCAGCGCCACGACCCTTCCCCTGGAACGGCTGGGGCACCGTTCCACGTACACCACTCCGGCCCGCGTCACCGAGGCCGACCGGCTCCTCGCCCGGATCCCGGACGGGGCCAGCGTCGAGGCCGACACCCCGCCGCTGTCCCGGCTGACCTCGCGCTGCCGCGTCTACTGGATCGGCTCCGCCCCGGGCGTGCTCCCGGCCTTCGTCGCCTTCGACACCTCCTCCGGCTGGGCCGGTGACGACCCGGTCGCCTACGCCCGCCACCTGCATCCCGGCGCCCGGTTCGGGGTGCTCGGCGAGGCCGGCGGGGTCATCGTCCTCCAGCGGCTGTGACGCGGACCCCGGACGGGACACGGCACCGGCCCCGGCCACGCCCTCGCGGGCGGGACCGGGGCCGGTGTACCCCCGTGGCGAACGCCTCCCGTACCAGCCCCGCCAGGGGGTGCCGTCGCGGTCAGTGACCGAAGGAGTCGGCCAGCTGCTCCCGCGCGGCAGCGGCTTGCAGCTGCCCCGCCCGGAACGCGGGCACCCACGCCGACGGGTCCGACGGGTCCGTGGCGAGCGCCGCCGCCGATGCCTCGTCCGGGAACAGCGACACCACCGTCTGCGCGCCCGGCGCGGCCGACGCTTCCTGCCCGGGAGCCTGACGCGCCATCGGCTCCACGACGACCACCGTGCGCGCACCGGCCGCGAGGTCCACGTTGGTGCCGGCCCGCAGCGCGCCGTCGATGTAGTGGCGCCCGGCGATCGAGACGGGAGGCGCCGCGCCCGGGAAAGCGCTGGAGGCCGCGACAGCAGTCGCCAGCGGGACGCCGCTGTCGCGATCCCAGACCACCGGCTCGCCGCCTTCCGCCTCCACGGCAGGTATGAGCAGGCGGCGTTCAGCCGGCCAGGCGTCCGTACCGACGAGCCGGCGTCGCACCGCGACCAAGGCCTGCTCGGCATCCGGATCGGCCGCGTCGAGGGCGAGCCGCCCGACCCGCCGGCGGGCCTCCTCCGGCGGCAGGCCGGCCCCGAGGACCGCGAAGACCTCACCCATGCGCTGCGGATCGGCCTGCGGCGGCCGGGGACCGTCGCCGCCGCTGCCGGCGGGGTCGGCGAAGTGCGCGAGGTCCTGGCCGGTGGCCAGCGCGGCGCCCACGATCGCGCCGGCCGAGGTGCCGACGACCAGGTCCGCCGCGCCCAGGTCGACTCCCAGGCCGCGCAGGCCGTGGGCGAGTCCGCCCATCCAGGCGGTACCAACGGGCCCGCCCGGGCCGAGCACGAGCACGCTGTCCGGTGAATGCACCGTTCCCCCATCCGATGTCGTGGCGATCTCCACCCGGAAATGAACGAGTTGAAGGGATTGCCTGCGAGTACGAAGCCGGAGCGCACCTGTTCGAGCCGCTGCGGCAGACCATCGAGTCGATCAACCAGTGCCAACGGCCATGTCGCGCTCCCCGTCGAACATCTAGTCGGTGGCGATCGCGTTCAGTACGTTCATCCGCCCCGCCCGGAACGCCGGGACCAGTGCGGCGAACAGGCCCACCAGGGCCGAGCCGGCGAACACCCCGAGGATCGTCGGCCAGGGGATCTCCAGCACCTTCAACCCTTCGAGGGCCAGCAGCCGCTGCGCAGTCGCGCCCCAGCCCATGCCGAGGCCGAGCCCGAGGAGCGCTCCGTACAGGGCGATGACCACCGACTCCAGGCGGATCATGCGGCGCAGCTGACGGCGGGAGAGACCGATGGCGCGCATCAGACCGATCTCCCGGGTCCGCTCGACCACCGAGAGCGCCAGGGTGTTCACGACGCCCAGCACCGCGACGATGATGGCGAGGGCGAGCAGCCCGTAGACGATGTTCAGCAGCTGTCCGACCTGGTCACGCAGGACCTGCTTGTAGTCGGCCTGGTTGAGCACCTTGTACTGCGGGTACTGCGCCAGCGCGGCCTTGACCCCCTCGTACGCGTTGTCCGCCTGGCCGGACTTGGCCGTGGCCAGCAGCATGAAGGGGCGCGGCAGCCGGTCGGCCGGGAGGTTCGCCTCCGCGACGGCGGTGCTGATGTACTTCATCCCCTTGTCGAGGTTGCCCTCGTCGCTGGTGATCGCCGCGATCCTCAGCTTGGCCGTCTTGCCTCCGTTGAAGGCGACCGTCAGCTCGTCGCCGAGCCTCAGGTGGTGCTCGGCGGCGTAGAGGGAGCCGACCGACATGGCGTTCGGCCCGTACGCGGCCGCGTGCTCGCCGGCCGTCATCGTGCGCCGGATGTCCTTGGCGTACGTGGGGTCCGTCGCGCCCAGGCCGTCGTCGGCGCTCGACCCGTCGGGCGCGGTGATCTTCACCGGGATCTCGCGGTACGCGGTGACGTGGTCCAGGTTCGCGGCGGCCCGCATCGCCTGTTCGGCCTGCGGCACGACCGGCTGCCCGGAAGGGGAGTTGATGATGTAGTCCGCGCCGACCGACTTGTCGAGCTCGGCGGTCGCGGAGGCCACCATCGAGGACCCGACCACCGACAGGCAGGCGACCAGCGCCAGGCCGATCATCAGCGCGGCGGCGGTGGCACCGGTGCGGCGCGGGTTGCGCAGCGCGTTGCGTTCGGCGAGCCGGCCGACGGAGCCGAAGGGCCGCAGCACCGGCGCGGACAGCACCCGTACGACGATCCCGGCGAGGAAGGGGCCGATCACGATGAACCCGATGAGGGTCATCACGACGCCCAGCCCGAGCCACATCGAGCCCTGGGTGGCCTTGTCGGCGGCCGAGGCGAGGTAGAGCGCGGCGCCGCCGAGCCCGGTCAGTACCAGGCCGAAGGCGGCCCGGATCCGGCCGGCCCGCTTGTCGCCGGGGGTGCCGGCCTCGCGCAGCGCGGCCATCGGCGAGACCTTCCCGGCGCGGCGGCCGGGGATGTAGGCGGAGACGACGGTGACGAGGATGCCGAGGAAGAGGCCGACGGCCGGGGTGGTCCAGGCGACGGTCAGGTCGTCGGTGGACAGGTCCATGCCCATCTGGCCCATGAGCTTCATCAGGCCGACGGCCAGGCCCACCCCGGCTCCGACGCCGAGGACCGAGCCGACGACGCCGAGCAGGAAGGCCTCGACGAGGACGGAGCGGTTGATCTGCTTGCGGTCGGCGCCGATGGCACGCATCAGGCCGATCTCGCGGGTCCGCTGGGCGACCAGCATCGAGAAGGTGTTGAAGATGAGGAAGATGCCGACCAGGAAGGCGATCAGGGCGAAGCCGAGCATCGCGTACTTCATCACGTTGAGGAACGAGCCGACGCTCTTGCGGTTGGCGTCGGCGGCTTCCTTCGCGGTCTGCAGCTTGTACGTGTCCGCGCCGACGGCCTTCGCGATGTTCTGCTTGAGCTGCTCGTCGCCGATCCCGTCCTTGGCGGTGACGTTGACGTGCGTGAAGGCGCCGGGGGCGCCGAGCAGCAGCTGCTGGGCGGTGGCGGTGTCGAAGTAGACGACGGTGGCACCCGGGTTGGTCACCGTGAAGGAGGCGATGCCGCTGATCTTGGCCCGGTTGTCGCCGGTGACGGCGATCGTGCGGATGTCGTCCCCGAGCGCGAGGTGGTGCTTCTTCGCGGTGTCGGCGTCGATCATCACCTCGGTCGGGCCGCGCGGGGCCCGACCGGAGGTGATCTTCATGGACTTGAGTTCGTTCTCGGTCCAGTTGCCCGCGAGGGTCGGGGCGCCGCCGTCCGAACCGAGGTTCTCGTTCTTGGCGCCCACGACGGTGACCGCCGCCGAGATCACGCCGCCCTCGGCGGACTTGACGCCTTCGATCTTCGAGACGCGCTCGACGACGGGGCCGGCGAGCACCTCGGGCTTGCCGCTGTCACCGGGCGCCTTGCCGGCGTCGGGCTGCTTCGGGCTGACCGTGACATCGGAACTGGTGACCGCGAACAGCTTGTCGAAGGTGGTGTTCATGGTGTCCGTGAACACCAGCGTGCCGCAGACGAACGCGACGGAGAGCAGTACGGCGATGGCGGAGAGGGCCATGCGCCCCTTGTGCGCGACGAAGTTGCGCCGCGCGGTCTTCATGACGGTCACGAGGTCCGCCCGCGCGCGTCGAAGTCCTTCATCCGGTCCAGCACCTGGTCGGCGCTCGGGTTCGCCATCTCGTCCACGATGCGGCCGTCGGCGAGGAAGATGACGCGGTCCGCGTAGGAGGCGGCGACCGGGTCGTGGGTGACCATCACCATGGTCTGGCCCAGCTCGTCCACCGACTGCCGCAGGAAGCCGAGGACTTCGGCCCCGGCGCGGGAGTCGAGGTTGCCGGTGGGTTCGTCACCGAAGATGATCTGCGGGCGGGAGGCGAGGGCGCGGGCCACCGCCACGCGCTGCTGCTGGCCGCCCGACAGCTCGGTCGGCCGGTGCTTGAGGCGGCCCGCGAGGCCCACGGTCTCCACCACCCGCGCCAGCCACTGGGCGTCGGGCTTGCGGCCGGCGATGTCCATGGGGAGCGTGATGTTCTCCAGGGCGTTCAGCGTCGGCAGGAGGTTGAACGCCTGGAAGATGAAGCCGATCTTGTCGCGGCGCAGTTGCGTGAGCTTCTTGTCCTTGAGGCCGGTGATCTCCGTGTCGTCCAGGTGGATGTGGCCGCTGGTCACCGTGTCCAGGCCGGCCAGGCAGTGCATCAAGGTGGACTTGCCGGAGCCGGAGGGGCCCATGATCGCGGTGAACCGGCCGCGGTGGATGTCCACGTCGACGCGGTCGAGGGCGACGACGCGGGTCTCGCCCGAGCCGTACGCCTTGACGACCTCGCGTGCCCGGGCCGCGACGGCGGGATGCCCCCCAGTGCCCCCCTGCCTGGTTTCGGTCATGGCCGTTGTCACGGTGCTTCCCCTCGTCGGTGGTCGGCGCAGCTCGCCGGCCCAAGTCTGTTGAGCGGGGGTGCGCTGCGCACTGGTGCCCATCGCCGTGTCCGTACGGGGGTTACCCCCACCCCCACCGGCCCGCTCATATGACTCAGTTAAGGACCTGCCGGAGACCGGCACCTCCTCCGTGGGGACGAAAGACCCCTCGCCCATGCTGCGGAGGAACCCCTAGGGGTTTTCATCCTTCGGGACGGCGGGCCTCGGGGATACCGCCGGCGCGCGCCCGGTGAGAGGGTGTTCCCCGCACGCGTGTGCACGGTGGAGGGGACTTCTGTGGGCATGGGGGAGAGCGCGGAGGGCCGCCCTGGGGAGGGCGTGCGACACCGCACCGGACGAAACGTTTCAGCCAACGCGGAGCAAGTCGGCGGCACCGGGGAAGCGACCAGCGCCGCCGGGCCCGGGGAGCCGGCGAGACCCGGGGAGGCCGGGCAGGCGGCCGGAGCCGCCGACTCCGGGGAGCCGGCGAGACCCCGGAACGCCGGACAGGCGGGCGGAGCCGGGGAGTCGGGCGGAGCCGGGCGAACCGGGGCCCGGGGGGCGGACGCCGCGGCGGCCGGGCGGCCGAAGGGGGCCGTCGTCGCCGCGCTGATGCTGACCATGGGTCTCGTCGCCCTCGACGGCGCCATCGTCTCCACCGCCGTCCCCCAGATCGTCGGCGACCTCGGCGGCTTCTCCGTCTTCTCCTGGATCTTCGCCGGTTACGTACTCGCCGGCACCGTCACCCTGCCCGTGTACGGGAAACTCTCCGACACCTACGGCCGCAAACCCGTCCTGCTCATCGGCATCACCCTGTTCCTCCTCGGCTCACTGCTGTGCGCCGCCGCCTGGAACATGGCCGCCCTGATCGCCTTCCGCATCCTCCAAGGCCTGGGCGGCGGCGCCCTCCAGGGCACGGTCCAGACCCTGGCCGCCGACCTCTACCCCCTCAAGGACCGCCCCCGCATCCAGTCCCGGATGACCGTCGTGTGGGCCACCTCTGCCGTCGGCGGCCCCGCGGTGGGCGGCGTCATCGCCACCTACGCCGACTGGCGCTGGATCTTCCTGCTCAACCTGCCGCTCGCCCTCACGGCGCTCGCCGTCATCGCCCGCCACCTCACCGAGCCCGTACGGTCGCCGGGGCGCCGGGGCCCCATCGACTGGGCGGGCGCGCTCGGCGTGTTCGCCTGCGGCGGGGTCGTGCTCTTCGCCCTCGTCCAAGGCGGCGTCGCCTGGCCCTGGCTCTCCGCCCCCTCCCTCGGGCTCCTGGCCACCGGCGCGCTGCTGGCCGCCCTGGTCGTCCGGGTCGAGCGCCGGGCCGAGGAACCGATCCTGCCCGGCTGGGTGTGGCGCCGGCGCACCATCGCCGCCGTCAACCTCGCCATGGCCGCCCTCGGCCTCCTCATGGCCGCCCCGCAGGTCTTCATGCCGACCTACGCACAGGCCGTACTCGGCCTCGGCGCCGTCAACGCCGGCCTGGTCGCCTCCGCCATGACCCTGACCTGGCCCGTCTCCGCCGCCTTCGCCCAGCACGTCTACCGGCGCATCGGCTTCCGCGACACCGCCGCCACCGGGGTCGCCCTGGCCGCCGTGGTCCTGTTCTCCTTCACCCTGCTCCCCTATCCGGCCCGGCCCTGGCAGGCCGCGACGGTCATGCTGCTGCTCGGCGCCGCCCTCGGGCTCTTCCAACTCCCGCTGATCGCCGGGGTCCAGTCCACGGTGGTCTGGGCGGAAAGGGGAACCACGACGGCCTCCGTCCTGTTCTCCCGGCAGGTCGGCCAGAGCGTGGGAGCAGCACTCATGGGGGCCGTCGCCAACGCCACCATCGCCGCCCGGCTGACGCGGGCCCCCGTTCCCGGACTGCCGGACCACCTGGACGACGTATCGAAGGCACTGGACCGGCCGGAACTCCTCCCGCGGGCCGCCGCCGACCACCTGCGGGCCGCCGTGAACGCCGCCGTGCACCACATCTTCCTCGGCGCGGCGGTGGCCGCCCTCGCCGCGCTGGTGATCCTGCTGACGGTGGCGCCCCGGAAGTTCCCCGTCCTGCCGGGCCAGGAGTAGCCCCCGCGAGTTGTCATGCTCCGGGCGGCCGGGTATCTCTCTGGAGGGCGACCGCCGCCCGGCACCACCACACGGGGGACCCATGACTTCCGCACTCCTCGCCCTGGCCTTACTCGCCGCCCTGGCCGGCCCGACCGCCCTGCGGCTCTACCACCACCCCGCCTTCATCACCGGCCGAGACGGCCGGCTCTCCACCTCCACCACCCTCGCCCTGGCCTGGACCGTCATCCTGGTCTGGCTGCTGCTCGCCTGCCTCGCCTACGGGCTGACGGCAGGCGGCGGAGTCACCTGGTTCCAGGGCGAACACGGCCCGCTGTCCAACCTGACGACGGTGTACCTGCCGCTGCTGGGCGGCCCCTACCTGGCACTGATCGGGGCGAAGACGGTCGTCGGGATGCGCGTGCAGAACGGCAGCCTCGCCAAACCGGCCGCCAAGCCGACGACCACGGGCCGGCGGCCGCTGCGGGAACTGATCGCGAACGACAGCGGGCGCACGGACCTGGTCGACTTGCAGTACGTGGCGCTGAGCGCGGTCACGATGCTCTACGTCGTCCTCTTCTTCCTCACCGACGTGGGCGGCGGGCTGCCGCGCCTGCCCGGGGAGATCTGGGCCCTGACCGGAGCCCCGGCCGGCGCCTACCTGGTCAACAAACTGGCCACCCGGGCCAACCCGGTGATCACGCGCGTCACCCTCGCGGACGGCATCCTCACCATCGAGGGCGGCGGCTTCGACGACGCCCGCGTGACGGTGGCCGACACCCCCGTCCCGGCCGTCCTCGACCCCGTGACCTGCGCCCTGACCACGCCCCTGCCCAACCCCCCGCAGGTCCCCTTCCCCGTGACGGTCACCTCCCACGGCCTGCGCAGCGACCCGTACATCTACACGACCCAACCCACCCCCACCGCCCCCGCCGCCATTCCAGGCGCACCGTCCAACCCCGCCGACGTCCCAGGCGCACCCTCCAACCCCGCCGACGTCCCAGGCGCACCCTCCAACCCCGCCGACGTCCCAGGCGCACCCTCCAGCCCTGCCGGCGTTTGAGGCGCGGGGTGCGGGGCGGAGCCCCGCGAAGCCCGGCGCAGCCGGGGCCGCTGCACGGGGCGGCGCCGGGCAGCACCCCGCACTCCGCCCCCGCCCCGCCCCGCCCCGCAGGGCTCAGGCCGGGGCCCGCCCCGTCAACGCCGCCAGGCTCGACCGCACATGGCTCATGTGCGCCCGCATCTCCTCCTGCGCCTCCGCATGCTCCCGCAGCACCCGCTCCGTCTCCCGCCCCACCCGCTCCTCCCGCACCCGCGCCGCCGCGACCAGCTCCGCCCCCCGCGCCTCGGCGTCCTCCTGCCCGTGCCGCGCCGCCTCCTCCGCCTCCGCGAAGCCCCGCCGCGCCTCCGACAGCCGCGCCTCCGCGTGCCGTTCCAGCTCCGACAGCCGCGCCTGCGACTCCGCCTCCCGTGCGGCGATCTCCCGCTCAGCCGCCTCCCAGCGCTCCCGCTGCTCCTGCTCCCGCTCCGCCACCAGCACGTCCGCCCGGCGGCGCGTCTCCACCAGCGCCGCATGCGCCTCCGCCCGCCACCGCGCCGCGTCGTCCCTCGCCTCGCCCCGTACCGCCTCCGCCTCGCGCTGCGCCCGCTCCAGCCCCTGCCGCGCCCGCACCTCGGTCTGCTCGACCACCGCGTGCGCGTCCTGCCGCGCCAGCTCCGCCACCCGCTCCGCGTACGCGTCCGCCGCGATCACCGTCGCCGACGCGTCCGCCCGGGCGTCTTCCCGCAGGGCCTGCGCCTCCTCCTGGGCCAGCGCCAGGATCCGCCGCGCCCGCTCGCTCAGCTCGTCGTACGTCTGCGGCGCCAGCGAGGCCACCGCCTCCCGCAGCCGCTGCGCCTCCGCCTCCATCCGCTTCGCCAGGACCGTCAGCCGAGCCACCCGCTCCCAGGCCTCGTCCCGGCTCCCCGACAGCCGCGCGAGATACCGGTCGACCTGATCCGTCCGGTAGCCGCGACCGCGCGTGGTCGCCAAACCCTGAGGTCCCTGAGGTGTCATCGGTGCACTCATCCTGGAAGCGCCTCTCTCGCGGGGATTCCCGTCTAGGATGCGCCATTTGCTCCCAGAAGCCGGAATGGCCGGGCCGGTAACCCCTCGCGGGGGTACCGGCCCGGCCACACCTGCCGACGGCTGCGATCAGAGCAGCCCGTCCCACATCTGCTCCAGCAGCACCGACCACCAGCTCTCCGGTGAGGCCAGCGCCGCACTGTCCAGCCCCGCCAGATTCGCCTGGAAATCGACGGTCCAACGCCCCGCCTGCTCCGGCGTCAAATGCTGGCGCAGGCGCCACATCTGACCCAGCATCGCCAGTGACCGCACGAACTGCGGCAGACTCGAATTCACGAACTGCGGCGGCACCGGCGCCCCGCCCGGGCCGCCCTCCACCGGAACCGCCACGATGTGCGCCGTCCCGTACTGCACGCACAGCGCCTTGCCGAAGTCACTGCCGACCACCAGGTACGAACCCGCGTCCGTCGCCGCCTGCACCTGCCGCTGCGCCGCCAGCTCCGCCAGCGTCGGCAACGGCTGACCCGGCACCGCCTGCGCCCAGAAGAACGGCCCGAAGTCCACCGGCAGACCCGACCACATCAGCGTCTGCGCCACGATCTCCGGCACACCCTGACGGGACACCGCACGCTGCTCGAACCGGAACACGCCCTGCGGCCCGAACGCCCCCGCCAGCTCCTGCGCGATCGCCTCCAGCGGGATCGCCGGCTGCAACGGAACCTGCGGCAGCGGCGCCCGAACCGGCGCGGGGCGCGCCGGACCGTCCGCCACCTGGTGCAGTTCGCTCTGGTGGGTGATCAGATGCCTCATGCCCTGCTGACGGCTCGCGTGATCCGTCCCGTACGGGGCCACGCTCGTGATCCGCACCTGCGGCCAGGTCTCCCGGATCATCCGCGCGCAGTAGCCACCGGGCAGCTCGCACGACGCCAGCTCCGTGTGCAGCTCCAGCACCTGCTGCGGCGGCACGTTCATCGCACGCAGCTCGTACAGGATCTGCCACTCCGGGTGCGGTGTGCCAGGCGCCGAACGACGGATCAGCTGCTGCTCGGAACCGTCGGGCGCGCGGTAGCGCAACACGGCCTGGTAGCCGGGACCCACCGTGGGGACACCGGGCTGCTGCGCCGCCACGGGAGCCGGACCGTGCTGCGGCGCGCCGGGCGGCGGCCCGGGCGGGCCGGGCGGCTGCGGGACACCGGGGTTGGCGAGCATCGTCGCGGCATGATGCGCGCCGCCACCGGGCGCGCCAGGAGCCGCGGGAGCACCGGGAACCCCGGCAGGACCCGCAGGCACACCAGGAGCCGGCGGCGGACCGGGCGGAGCCGGCGGCCCCACCACAGCAGGCCCCGCCAGCATCGTCGCC
>NZ_BMVP01000026.1 GCF_014650775.1 Streptomyces cirratus
CCGAATCATCACACTGGTTACGCCCGACCAGGGCATCTCAACAAGATCCTGTTACGAGCTCTTAGGGCGTGCAGATCTTTAACTCGTTGCTTTCCGTTCGGTGGTTCGTTGGTCTGGCACGAGCGGGCTGGATGGGCAACAGGCCGTGCTGGCAGCCAAGTTCGAGGCGATTCTGCCGCACTTCGACGAGCGGCGGCGTCGCCTGCTGATAGGGGCGGAGGCCCAGCCCCTCGGCCAGGGCGGGATCGGGGCAGTCGCCCGTGCCGCCGGTGTCCGTGAGGCCACAGTGTCTGTCGGAGTGCGGGAACTCGACTCCGGAGGCGCCGTTGGGAACGCATTCCGCCGGCCAGGCGCTTACGTGCCGACCTACGCATCGGCGTACGTGTCGAGCGGGACCATCAGGACGCTGAGCTGCGACGACAGCTGATTCTTCCCCGGATAACCTCCGGTCCTCCTGCTAACTACTCGCCGATCGTCAGCCAGTCGTCGCCTATGCCGTCAAGGTCGTTCGTCCTCCCCTTCCGCTGCTTAGCTCTCGGGGGTGGGCGCTCCACCGTGACGGCGTCTCCTACTGTCCAGTATCGGTCTCGTAGTTAGCAGGAGGACCGACCCATCATGAAGCGTTACGTCGACATGGAAACCGGCGAGATCATCGATGCTGTGCGCTTCCACGCAATGCAGGTTCCGATAGCCATGGCGACCCGGGCAAGCCCCCCGAGGCGCCCGTTGACTGCTCAACCGAGTGGGGAACGGAGAGCAGGATTGGCGAATTTCGCGAATCCCCATCACCCCGGCCGGCGAACCCTCGGCCCCGGCACCACCGCCGCTCCGTGACTGACCCACCAGGCGCGCCCGCCCATCCCGCCTCCTCCAGGCCAGAGCCGGGCGCGCAGCTCACCCACCGCCGCGCACCACTCGTCAGTCACCAATCGTCGGTCACCACTCGTCAGTCACCACTTGTCGGTCACCACTCACCAAAAAAGTCACCGGACAACTCACCGGTGACCGCCCTTCCAGGTCAAGGAACGCCGGGACGGGCCGTAATCGAGCGCGGCCGCGGCGGCCGGGGCTGTGTCTCGTGTGCGCGACGGGCTGGTGCGTATGCCCGCGACCACGAGAGCACCTGACCTTCGCAATTGACGCGGCGCACGGCGAGTCCAACAGACTTCGCCTTGGTGCCCAATACGGTGTCCACGCCGCCCGGTGCGCGGCGTGGGCGGCGGGTATCGGAGATGCAGGACGGGAGGAAGACCGGGTTGACGCAGGCCGTGGTGAGCGAGCTGGACGAGCGGGTGCCGGGGCGGCGTTGGACGGTGCGTCTGGACGCCGCCGGCCGGGGCAGTACGGCGGTGCGTCTCTCGTGCAGCCGGCCCGGCTGCGCCGAGCAGCGTCTGCCGTCCGCGGCTGCCAGCCGTGCGGCTGCGGTCGCCCACATCAAGGCCCACCTGCGATCCGCCCCCGCCCCGAGACCCGCGGCGTACTGCGCGTGCCGGCTCGCGGACTGCCACACCCATCTTCCCCACACTGGTCGGTCGCGTATGGACCCCTGGCGGTGCGGCGGCCCGGTCGTCCTGGCCGTGGTCACCGACCGGGAAGCTCGCTGGTGGCAGGTCATGGAGTGCTGCTCCCGATGCGCGGCCGCCACCCCGGAGCGAAGACCGCCGCCACCTCCCAGCCGCCCACCGTCGCGGACCACCCGACCACCCCGGCCATCCCGACCGCGGGTGCGGGGGCGCCGCAGGTTTCCGACCACCCCGTCGCCGCCGGCCCGCTCCCGGCTCCCCGCACCACCCCGGCGCAGCGCCGCCCACACCAGGCGAAGATCGCCCAGCGGGTCATCCCCCATGATCTGCGGCCCGCAGCTTTGCGGGACGAACTCATCGAACTCGGTGACCTCTTCTGCGCCTACCAGCAGCGCGAGGAGCCCGACCTGGAGCTGCTCACCGGCCTCCAGGAACGCAAGGCCCGCGCCTTCATCACCTGGGCCGACGTCACCAGCGAGGGGGCCCTGCGGTGGGAGGCTCGGCGCGCCGAGCAGGCCGCCGCCACCGCCCGCCTCCAGCACCAGCAGCGCACCGGCGACATCACCGGCGACGACGGGCCGCCCGTGGACCGGCTGCTGAGCGTCTCGGGGCAGTGGGAGCACGCCCGGTCCGTCCTCGCGCACGTGGCCGGCCACACCCCGCTGCCCGGACCGGATGCGCGTCTGCTGGTGCTGATGCTGACCTTGCGCACCGCGCACACCGGCACCGGGAACCTCGTCGGCCAGGACCTCACCGCGCTCGGCCTGACCGATCCGCAGGACCTGGTCGAACAGCTGACCGGATGCGGCTGGCTGTCCCTGCCCGGCACGGCCGACGACCTGCTCGCCTCCCGGCCGGAGAACGCCACCCCGATCACCGTCCCCTCCCTCGCGCCTCGCGAGGATGGGACGGGCCCGTTCACGTTCGGCAAGAAGATGCGGCCCAAGCTCTCCGGCTAGGCCCAGAAGGTATCAACACTGGGCACACACCACCTGCCGTCGCTGCCTAGCGCCCGGAAGAGATCTTCTCGCCGACGGTGTTCCAGACCTCGGATACAACTGACCGAAGCGATACGTGACGAGCCAGCGAATGCACCTCCGCACAGAGGTGTACCACAGCCGTTTCAAGCGCGTCTGTCAGCCCGACGCTCATGGAGCTTGAACATGCCCACCGGGCAAAGCCTTCACATTGAACGCCCGCACGAGCGCGGTCCCGGGGAACAGCGCGGCGATCTGGCCAGTCATGACGATCAGCGCGCGTACGGCGGGAAGGCTCCGCCCGGCCACCGTGTACCCGACCAGACCAAGCGCCACCGGCACCAGCAAGATCAGCCACCACAACGGCCACCAGTAGAACGTCGCCAGGATCAGCACCCCGGCGACGGCTGCGGCCATGGCCCAGATGACGCGGAGCAGCCTGTCGAAAAGGTTGCCCAGGTCGATGCTCCACGCGGGCGGATCCGGCTCGTGGTGCATGCGGGCCCGCACAGCGGGCCACCAGTCGGTGTAGGCGTCCCACGGATCCACAAGGAGCAGCACTCCAGGCGCCCACAGGAAGGCGCCGACTCCCCCCGCGGTCCGGGAGTACCAGGTGCTGAGCGCGTAATTCAACATCGCGCCGGCCACGACCAGCAGCACTCCCAGGCTCCGGCAGGCCACCAGGACCACCAATCGCATCACGATCCGATCCTCGTCGTCCACCGCCTCCCCCGGCTGGGACGGCCCGGACGCCGGCAGTTCACTACCGAGCCGCTCCCGTAAATGCGCGCCCTCCTGCAAGAACCCCTCGGCTGTCGCCAACGCCCGCTCGACGTCGGCGAGGAAAAAGTCCTCATGCAACTCGGCCGGCAGCTGGGCCGCGACCGGCACGGCCTCCTCCGCACTCGGCGCGGCTGCTCGCAACCGGGCCAGCTCCTCCTGCAACGCGACGCTCTCCAGCTGCGCTCGCGAGGCCAGCAGCTCCGCCTCATATCGGGCCTGGCGCCCAGTCCAGCTGCGCCACCCGCTCGGGTGACTCGCACCCCGGCCCCCTGTCGGAAAGATCGGACAGCCCGGTACACCGGCGTATGTGATCAAGAACCTGCTGCGGCGCGGCCTGCCCGCCCTCGCCCTCTGCACCCTTCCCCTCCTCTCCTCCACCCCCACCGCACACTCCGAACCCGCAGAACGCGCCCTCGGGCAAACCGCGGCCGGCCCGGCCGGCGCACGTGCACCGCTGCCGCTCTACGAGGCGATCGACCGGCTGCCGGTCGCCCCGGAACACCGTGACGGCTACCGACGCGACCTGTACAAGCACTGGAACCGCGGACTGAAGCTGACCGACGGCTGCGACACCAGGAAGGAGGTCATCCTCTCCGAAGCCGTCGTCGCGCCGCAGGTCGCGGCCGGCTGCAAGCTGACCGGCGGATCCTGGCGCAGCGCCTACGACAACCTCGTCGTGACAGACGCCGCGCGCCTCGATGTCGATCACTTCGTGCCGCTCGCGGAGGTCTACGACTCCGAGCGGACGCCGTGGAACGCGGCACGGCGGGAGGCGTACGCCAACGACCAGAACAGCCCCGACACACTGATCGCGGTCTCCGCCGCCTCCAACCGGTCCAAGGCCGACAAGGACCCAGCCGAATGGCTGCCTTCCGACGCCTCCTACCACTGCACCTACGCGGCGACCTGGGTCGCCACGAAGCTCCGCTGGGACCTGGCCGTCGACGACAACGAGCGCCAGGCCCTCCTCGGACTCGCCGAGGACTGCCCCATTACCACCGTGGTCTACGAGAGGGCTGCCTGAATCGATGAGGCACACCGCACGCGGCCCGACGACGCGGCTTCGTCAAGGAGCACCCAGAAGCGGCCGTTGTGCGGTGTCAACTGGCGGGGACGAGGTCGGCGACGAGTGCGGCGAACTCCTCAGGGTCAAGGATGCGGATGCCGAGTTCTTCGGCCTTGGCGCGCTTGGACCCGGCCTTCTCGCCCGCCACCAGCAGGGTGGTGCGCTTGGACACCGATGACGATGCCTTTCCGCCGGCGCGCTCGATCAGCTCGTTCATCTCGTTGCGGGACAACGCCGCAAGAGGCCCGGACATCGAGCCGGTCATCACAACGGCTTGCCCCGCCAGCGGGGCCGACGGCCCGGCCGCCGCGGCCTCGCCGCCGCTTGCGTCGCCCGCGTCGGCCGGGGGCTTGTGCTGCGGTTCGGTGACCTGGGTGCCGACCTGCTGGGCCTGGAGCTTGTCCAGGAGCGGGGCGAGTTCGGCGAGTTCAGCCGCGATGACGCGGGCCTTCTCCGCCCCGATCCCGTCGACCCCGGCCAGCATGTCGGCATCCGCGGCGCGGATGGCGGCCATCGAGCCGAAGTGCGCGGCGATCCGGCGGGACATCGTGCGCCCGGTGCCGCGGACGCCGAGGGCGCAGAAGACACGGTTCAGTGCGGCGCCGCGGGCCGTCTCGATCGCGGTCAGGAGGTTGGTGGCGCTGGTCTCGCCCATCCGCTCCAGGCCGAGGAGCTGCTCACGGGTGAGGGTGAACAGGTCGGCGATGTCGCCGACCAGGCCGGCCTCAACCAGCTGGACGGCGCGCGTGGTGCCGAGACCTTCGATGTCGAGCTGGTCGCGGCCGGCTGCGTAGACGACCGAGGCCACGGCCTGACAGCTGCGGCCCCGTATGCACCGCCACCGCTGCTCGGAGGTGTCGATCGCATCCCCGCAGCGCGGGCAGACCTCGGGGAAGACGATCGGGGTCTCGGCGCCGGTGCGCTGGTCGGCAAGGGGTGCCTCGACGCGGGGGATGACGTCGCCGGCCCGGTAGACGAACACCTGGTCGCCGATCATGAGCCCGCGGCGGGTGATGTCGGACGGGTTGTGGAGCGTGGCGTAGGTGACTGTCACCCCGTCGATGACCACGGGCTCCAGGACGGCGCGGGGGGCGATGATGCCGGTCCGGCCGACGTTCCACTCCACCGCCAGTAGACGCGTCACCTTGTGCTCGGCCGCCAATTTCCGGGCCACCGCCCACCTCGGCGCCCGCGAGCCGTTCCCGGCCTGCCGCTGGTCCTCCGCGGCGTCCGCCTTCACGACCACACCGTCGATCCCGAACGGCAGGCCGGCGCGCAGGCCGGCGATCACGTCGATACGTTCCTGCACCTGCTCCACGGTCTCGCAGCGCAGCGGCGCAGCAGCCGTGCTGGCAGCCGTATTCGCCCCGAGGACAGCCAGTTTCTCCAACAGAGCCGTGTGGCCGAGATCGTCCAGGCCGATCGCGCCATAGGCGAAGAACGTCAGCTCGATCCGGTAGAGGCGGTCCTTCGCGCGCAGGGTGCCGGCCGCTCCGCTGCGCGGGTGCGCGAAGGGCGTGGCCTCGTGGGCGAGGCGGATCCGGTTGGCCTCCTCGAACTGGGCAGTCGTCAGCAGCACCTCGCCCCGCAGTTCAACGTCGACCGGCTCGGTGAGCACCTTCGGCAGGCCCAGGACGGCGTCGGCGGCGTGCGTGATGTCCTCGCCGGCCAGCCCGTCACCGCGGGTCAGAAGCTGAACCAGCCGACCGGCCCGGTAGCGCGCGGCCACCGCCAGGCCGTCGAGCTTGGGCTCCACACACCAGCCGGCCACCGGGCGGCCCAGGCGCCGTTCCAGCCCGGCCGCCCATTCCGCGAGTTCGGCGGCGTCGAAGACGTTGTCGAGGGAGAGCATCGGCACCGAGTGCGGCACATCGCCCTGCACCGCCCCGCCCGCCACCTTCCCCGTCGGCGACTCGGCGAGCACCTCCTCCGGGTGGGCCTCCTCATAGGCGGCGATAGCGCGCAGCAACCCGTCGTACTCGTCGTCACCGAGCGGGGTGGCCCCGTCGCCGTAGTACGCGGCCGACGCCGCCAGGGCAGTGGTCACAGCCTCCACGTAGGCGGCAGGGGAGAGCAGGGCACTGTTTTCGGTCATGCAGATCATCATGCTGCCCCGGACTGACAACGCCCGGGGCGCCGACCCGCCTTGCGGCACACGGTCTGGAGTACCGCTCGGCGAGAGGCATCGAAGGTGAAGATTGTGACCTGCGCGTGGCGGGCTTGGCTTGGCCTACACCGTCGAAGACCGCGGCCCCGGCTCCTCCCGGGCGGCGGCGGTCGCGGCGGTCCCGTTCGCACCAGCTCGGTGAGAGGCGGCACTTCTATGTGCCTCTGCTCAGGCCATGTCACCCAGGTACATCGTCTGCCATGTACCCGCAGCGGCCTGGGCAACGACGTCAGTGAGCTGATCGCGCAGGTACAGAGGGATCATGCGCAGCTCACGGACCTTGTCGAGCGGCACCCACTCGACGCCGGTGTGGGTCGGATCCGGAATGCTACCGCCCAGTTTGGACGGCTCCGATACCACCTCACACCAGAACAGGGCATCCACCCGGTGGTTACGGTCATACGCGATCGAACCATCCTCATGATTGGCGGGGATGTGTTCGCGTAGGAACAGCAGCTGTCCGGCGCGAACAGTCACCCCGGTCTCCTCCAGCACCTCCCGCTCGACAGTGCGGTGCAAGGGCTCGCCCAGATTCTGTCCGCCCCCGGGCGGCAGCCAGGTGTCCGGCTGAGGCCAGTTCCCCTTCACGAGCAGCACCTGACCGGCACGGACGACCAGGCCTGTCGCGGCTGTACGGATACGACTCATGTGGGCATCCCCTCTTGAAGGTAAGTGGCGCGGCCGACCAGGGCTGCGGCATGAAGTGCGGCCAGCGTCTGAGGGTGTGCGGCGAGGGGATCCGGAAGGTCAGTTGGGTGGTGGAAGGCGTGCTGGTCGTGTTCGGGGCTGAGCTGGATATGTTGCCCGACGGGAAGCCTTTCGGCGAAGAAGTAGTCCACGACGGGCCCGGTTCCAAGGACGTTGGTCCTGTGGTCTATGCCGATGAGGCAGGGTTTCGAGTCCAGCGTGATGCCAGTCTCCTCGAGCATTTCTCGGCGGGCCGCAGGCCAGGGGTTCTCGCCCTCATCGACCATGCCGCCGGGCAGCCACCAGGTGCCGCTCGCGTCTTCTTGGCCGGGGCCATACCGGAGTAACAGCATTCGGTCGTGGTCGTCCAGCAGCATGACGCACGACGCCACGAGAGCCTGCGGCTGCGTTTTCACCCACTTCTCGCGGGGAATCCAGTCACCCACCTACGTCTCCCTCCCAGCGGTCAGCGGGTCGCAGGCCCGGCTGTCCCAGGTGAAGAGACTGCCCCTCATGACACTGGCACATCCTTCTGGTCCAGGAGATCGGGCCGTCACCCGCAAATCAGGGAGATCACCGAAGCGGCTCGGCGAAGCACAGACAACGGAGCAGAACTAAGGCAGAGCAGACCAGACCCCCCGGCCGCGGACCAGCGGGGCCCGCATGCAAGGGGTCACCAGGCTCGGATTCGTACCCTCGGCCGGTATCGCTGCTCCTTTGGCCGGCGCCGGACAGGGCCGCGCTGAGGGCTGGCGGGCCACGATGGGTAGGTGGTGGGGAGGAGACCGGCGACGAAGACGGCGAAGGGGGTGAGGACGCGGATGCCCAGCTCTTCGCCCTTGGTGCGCTTGGAGCCGGCCTTCTCGCCCGCCCACTAGCCGCCGTGGTCGCCGCCGTGGTCCTGGCCGCTGCCGGAAACACCGAAGCCGCCACAGCTGTAGCGGCGATCGGGGCCGCGGCACTCGGCTTCGGTGGCGTTCAGATCACCGTTCATATCCGGCACTAAGACGTCGTTTCTTTTGGGATGGCGATCTGCAAGGACTGGCGGGTTCGATGCTGATGACACAAGATCGGGTTCTATGTCCCAGGCTGCATATGTTCAGAACACGCACCTCCTGCGCACGAGCGCGTTCGATCTCTGGAGGCGGCTCAGGAGCCTTCTCGAAGGCCAGGGACTCGACCCGGCGACGACAGTGCTGGTCAACCTCTTCCCGGACGGGGGTGACCACGAGTTCGGCCAGTGCATAGATGAGGACGGCCGTGTCTACTCGTTCGACCTTGTCTACGACCGAGAGACGCCCAAGGCGGAGAACAGGGCCGTCCTTCGCAACTGGACCGACGTCACTGACACATGGCAGCACCGTTCGTTCGCGGACGAGATCGCCAACGCCTTCATCTGGCGTCCACCATCGCGCAAGACCGCCCTGCCTGCCTGATCACAGGCAAGGCGTCAACCGGGCCGCTCGGACTCACTTTCTGGAGGCGGCGGTGGCAGATAAGAACCGCTGCTATGCCGACGAAGGCGAGGAAGTGTTCGGCCTTGCGTTCGTAGCGGCGGTGCAGCCGTCGGCAGCTGGCCAGCCAGGACACGGTTCTCTCGACCACCCAGCGGTGCCGACCCAGCCGCTGTGAGGACTCGATTCCCTTGCGGGCGATGCGGTGGCAGATGCCGCGTTTGCGGAGCCATCGGCGCAGGTGGTTGTAGTCGTAGCCCTTGTCGGCGTGCAGTTTCGCCGGGCGCCGGCGTCTGGGGCCGCGGCGGGAGCGGATGGGCGGGATACCCCGGACGAGCGGCTCCAGACTCTGGCTGTCGTGCATGTTCGCGCCGGAGATACCCAGGGACAGCGGCAGTCCGTTGCGGTCGGTGATCAGGTGGATCTTCGATCCGAGTTTGCCGCGGTCGGTCGGATTCGGTCCCGTCAAAGGCCCCCTTTTGCCGCCCGCAAGCTGACGGAGTCGATCGCACACCGCGACCAGTCCAGCTCACCCCGGGCACCGAGTTCGTCGAGGATCACACGGTAGAGCCGTGCCCAGACCCGGTCCCGGCTCCACTGGGCGAAACGTCGGTAGACCGTCTGCCAGGCCGGCCCAAACACCGGCGGCAACTGCCGCCAGGTGCAGCCCGACGTCGCCACGAAGATGATCGCGGCCAGTGCCTCACGGTCACCCGCCCGACTTCGGCCGCCGCCCTGCGGGCGTATCACCTCAGTGGGTGGCACCACCCGCCGAAACAGCACCCACAACTCCTCCGGCACCAACCGCTGCACCAGATCCGTCATGCACGGCTCAACGAACGATCACGCCATAAGAAACGACCTCTAAGGGGGGTTCAGGGGCCAGCTCACAAGCTGGCCCCTCACGCACATCGTCAGCACCGCCATGACGTACGGGGTGGCCGGCGGGCTAGCAGTGAGGCCTGGCGAGTCCGGCCACCCGTTTCATAGGTGATCGCGGCCCGGCTCGTTATCCGGACGGGGAAGAAGAAGGGGCAGCACCCCTCCGCTCCGACCGTCATGCGCATGCTGCGCGAGCACGACGAGCGGACGGCCGCAGCACAGGCAATATCACCGCACCACGGCCCCGAAAGCCCGACGAACGACACACAATGTTGCCTTCCGCTGCACAGGGTCTATCCATTCGCTATCGCATGGGGCCGGAAGGATCTTTGTAGGAGAGGGCTAGCGTGAGAGGTATTGGACGTCGGTTGCGCCGTATCCCTGTGGGATGACATCGGAGTCGTCGTTCTTTCAATAAAACTCGAAGGGGCAAGGTGAATCGCGTCCGGCGCGAGCACCACGTACCCAGGGAGTAATCATGACTGTCACGGTCCGGAGGCGAATCCCCCGGCTTATTTGCGCTTCCTGTATCAGCAGTGCGCTCCTCGTATCCGCAGGAGCTGCCACAGCAGTAGCAGCTTCACAGTCGCCCACGAACGCCTCGGTCCAGACGGCGCCCCGCGACGACACCGGCGACACCGGCGGCGGAGACGCCGACAACCACAACACCGACACCGGCGACACCGGCGGCGGAGACGCCGACAACCACAACACCGACACCGGCGACACCGGCGGCGGAGACGCCGACAACCACAACACCGGCTCAATCAGCAGCGAGCGTGATCGTCGACTCGCTTGCGAGAACGCTGACCGCACCTGGGTAGAGACCAACAACGGTTCCTACTGCGACCTTCACACTTACAAAAAGACGGAACAACCTAATCTCAACGAGCGTCTCAGGCTCTGTCTTACGGTCAAAAGTCACTCCGGCTGCCGGGCGACTGCCGACAAGTATGTGATCGGCGGGAACGAACCCGTAGCGGGGGCCAAGTGCACCTTGAGTTTGGCTGGAGTTGCTCAGCCCAAAATAGGCAAGTGGGCTTTGACAATGAAAGGCGGCAAGGCTTTTTGGAGTTGCACAGTGGCTGCAGCTAGGGCCGTGAACGGGCACTAAGACCGTGTCCGCCAGGCCCTCTGACCCTGCAACCGACCACCCTTGCTGACGAGCCGCCTGCGGTTGGCGATCTGGCCGGACGGGTGTGGGTCAGGCCCGTGATCCTGCGCCTGCGCACCAGCCGGCCACCGGGCGGCCGAGGCGCCGTTCCAGCCCGGCGGCCCATTCGGCGAGTTCGGTGGCGTCGAAGACGTTGTCGAGGGAGAGCATCGGCACCGAGTGAGGCACATCGCCCTGCACCGCCCCGCCCGCCACCTTCCCCGTCGGCGACTCGGCGAGCGCCTCCTCCGGGTGGGCGTCCTCGCAGGCGGCGATAGCGCGCAGCAACCCGTCGTACTCGTAGTGCGATCCCGTCTGGAACTTCCAGGCGATCGCATCGATCACCTCACGGTGGTCCCGCCATCGGCCACCCCGCCGCGGCGTCCTATCTGGGAGCAGGGGCTCGATCCGCGACCACTGCGCGTCAGGCAACGTCACGCCCGGGCCAAGAGTCGACGACCGGAATGAAACGACCGTACCGCCTCGCTCGATGCGGGCTACTGCCCTGTCGCCCGAGGCTGGTCGCGGTTTCGGAAAACTTTGTGTTGGGTCAGCGGTCCTGGGAGAGCGCGAGTAGTTCGGCGAAGGTTCCGCCGCAGTGGACCAGGTCCTCGTAGTGGCCTTGCTCGGAGATCCGGCCGTCTTCCAGGACGATGATGTGATCTGCGATCTTTGTGTTCTCTAGGCGGTGGGTGACCATGATCGTGATGCGGTCCGTCGCGATGGCCTTGATCCGCTCGAAGACCTGGTGTTCACCGCGTGGGTCCATTTGCGAAGTCGGCTCGTCCAGGATCAGCAGCTCGGGCTTGCGGTACAGGGCCCTGGCGCACGCCTCGCGCTGCCACTGTCCGCCCGAGAACTCGACGCCACCCCAGATGTCGCGGGCTTGGAGGCTGTCCAGGCCGTTGGGGAGGTCCTCAACGGCTTCCCGCAGGCCGACCGCGTCGATGGCCTCCCACACGGGTGCGTCGTCGTGGGTGCGGGGCTGGCCGAGCGTGATGTTCTCGCGCACCCGCAATGGCCACCTGGCGAAGTCCTGAGGGACCAGGCCGGTGAGACGCCAGACAGTGGCCGGATCGGTGTCGGCGAGATCGCATCCGTTCCAGGTGACCTTGCCCTTGTCGGGGAGGTAGATCCCGGTGAGCAGCCGGGTCAGGGTGGACTTCCCCGAGCCGTTCGCTCCGACGATCGCAAGGATCTGGCCGCGTTCCAGGGTGAGGGAGATGCCGTCCACCGCGGGCTTGTCCTTGCCGGGGTACTGGTAGACGACCTCGTCGAGCCGGATCTGCTCGACCGGGCCGCTGACCTCGCGCGGGCCGCGGCGGGGGGCACGGGCGGCGGCTTCGTCGAGGAAGGACTGCATGTCGTTCAGGTAGAGGCTGGTGTGGAAGACGGCGGCGCAGTTGATGACGACCTGGGAGAGCGCGGCGAGCGCGGTCTGGACGGCGATGACGGCGGTGGCGGCGATGGCGGGTTCGATCCGGCCGGTCACTGCAAGCCAGGCAAGCGCCCCCCAGGTCGCGAGGAGGAAGCCGCCGCCGGCCAGCGCGGAGAGCAGGGAAATCCGCAGGGTCCGCGGTGCGGCTGCCAGGTTCCGCCGGTCACATCGGTCGGACAGGGCCCGGTACCAGTAGACGAGGTAGTCGGTCATGGAGTTGGCGCGGACTTCGTCGCCGTACTGGGAAGCGGTGGCCCACCAGCGCATCATGCCGCGCACGTTGCGGTCGGAGATGTTGGCGTAGTGGATCTGGTAGTCGACCCTGGCGGTGAGGACGGCGCCGAATCCGGCCGGTAGTACGGCCAGGAGCAGCAGGGGCAGCATCATCAGGCTGAGCAGGGACAGGACACTGCCGGCGGTGATCAGGCGGATCAGCGAGGACATGAACCGCTGCGCGTCGGTGACCATCACGTGGGTGCGCACCACCCCCATCTCGGCCGCCTCCTGCCGGTCGGAGAAGCCGTCCTGCGCGTAGGCGGCGGCCTCGACCCGGCAGACCGCCTCGACCAGGGTGCTGTCGGTCTCGGAGGTCAGAAGGGGAGTGATCCGTCGCTCGGCGTAGGTGGCTACGGCCCCCGCGAGGCGGTTCATCGCGGCGGCGAGCGCGATCACGAGCAGCGCGGGCAGCGCTCCTTGCAGACGGGCGGCCGCACTGCCGGCGGCGAGTACGGGCCCCATCGCGCGGGCGGTGGCGGCCAGCAGCACTGCTGCGGATACGCCCGTGACGATCTGGCACGCGATGAGGAGCCGAACCGCCTGCCGGTCGGTCTGCCACGACAGGCGGCCGATCCGGGCCAGGACCGACGGAAGCATGGCGCACATCTTCAGGAAGGAGACATCGGCGAGCGGATTGACGGAGTACTGCCCGCTGTAGGTGATCTCCGCGGGCGGCGGTGGAGGCGGAGCTCCGGTGGGTTTGCTGTGGACGTCGGATGTGGTCATCGGATCCCCTGGATCGCCATTCGGACGTTGTCGGTGAGGTCAACGACAGCCGCCGATTTTTCGAACACACGTCTTTCGGTCGACCCTGATTTCCCGGGATAGAGCGTGCGGCGGACCGTGGAAGCTACACCGACCCGCTGGCTACAACGCGGCTGCCACAAAAGGGGGTTGGCCGAAACGCCGAGGTTCTCAAGCGGCGCACAGGCACGAGCGCGTTGGTGCGTGTCGAGGCGGGTCGGCTTGTAGAGTGCGAGGCTTCTCGTACGCCACGCACCCCTGTGGAGCCGGCTGTGTACGAGCGTCGGTCATGAACTCCCCCACTGCTGCTCGGCGCCGCCCGGACCTGTGGCAGCCTCGCGATCCACGGCCATCTGCACCAGCGGCTGGTGACGGTGGGCGGACAGCTCGGCAGCGCCAACCCGGACACCGGCGCCCAGCATGATCACCACGCCAAGCTGTCCGCGGACGCCGCCGAAGTCTTCTGCGATCTGAAGAACCCCAAGGCATCGCTCGCCTGGAATCGGCGGGCCGCCGCCATGCCAGCCGGGGTGTTCACACACTCGGTCGGGATGCGGCTCGTGATCGTGGGGACCGCCCACCTCCAGGCCCGCGACCTCGACCAGGGCCTCGAACTGGGCAACCGGTCCATCGACATCCTGGCCCGCGTCCAGTCCTCCCGGGCCAAGGACTACGTCAGTTCAACGCCGCCCTCACCCCTTGGCGCCGCGAGCCGACCGTCCGCGACTTTATCCACCGCACTCGTGCCGAACTTGGAATCCCTGCCTGCCCCCCCTGGCAGGGGGCCGTTCATCCAGACCAGCTGCTCAGGCACTGGACCGGCAAGGGGCTGACCTGCTGCTAAACGTTGCCGGGGTGTCGAGACGTTGCCGACACCGATTTTTGGATCGATAGAGAGGAAGCTGATCAAGCACAGGCCGACCCGGACGCAAGTTCGATTATTGAATCAGGCAGGCTCGTGAGCTGCCAGTTTCTGTGCTCAATCCGTGGATGTAGCAGCCTTTGCGCCGTTAGAGTGCTCGCGTGATCAGAGAGCAGTGGAGCGGGGGCGAATGGGAGGCGTACTGTCGACGCCTCCTGTCAATGCGCTACGACTCGAACATTCAATTTATTCCTGCTCGAGACAGGGGTGACGGCGGCCTAGAGGCATTTCGGTTCGATGGGGTCGGATACCAGTGTTATGCCCCAGAAGACGCTTACACCATGGAATCGCAAACGACTGCGCAGAAGCGCAAGATGACGAAAGACCTCAAACGACTCTGTGATGACGTGGAGGGCACCTGTCGACTGCTGGGCGACGTTCGACTGCACACCTGGATCCTCATGACTCCGGAGTTCGACAGTCGCTCCCTCGTTGAGCATGCACAGAAGAAGAAAAAAGACGTTTCAGAAATCCTGCCTCGCCCCAAATGGCTCGCCGATGAATTCAAGGTAGTCGTCATCACGGATGAGGAGTTCGCTTCGGAGCGGACACGGCTCCTCGGTCAAGTCGAGACAGAGCTGCACCTCAGCGTCCCCGATCCCGACGAATCTCTGTGGAATGCCAGCGAGGGAAACGAGATAGCCGACCGAGTTGCGGCAAAACTCTCGGTAGTACCTTCTCTGGCCTCCGACCCAGAGTGGCTTATCGACTATCGTGACGAAATGCTTCGCGTTTACTTCCGCGGCCAAGCTCAAATGGACCGCCTCAAGGTTGACTATCCTCCTCTCTATGCCGCGGTGGAACGCAGACTCAAGTCCGTGCTCTCTACCCTGACGATGACTGTTTCCGGCATGGATAAACCGGGGACCGAGGTGATCGAAACCCTTGTGCGCAGATTGTCTGAGGGCCTGAAGAATGACGCGCCAGGCCTCTCCCGCGTTCTGTGCGACGAGATTGCCTGGCATGCAGTGTCTAGCTGGCTAATTCGATGCCCCCTGCGTTTCAGGAGGGCGGCCTGATGTGGTCAACTCTCCCCGATAGCATTCTTCTCGAATCTATCGATCAAGACAAGGAGCCAGCCGAGTTAGTTGAGCTCGGCGCGTTCCCCCACCGCAATCCACTAGCTCCTGTCGAGCTGCACCGAGTCCCCCTGCCAGTTCCGACAACAAGGCGGGCGGGATGGCGAGTGACTGCCCTTGTACTGATTCTGGGGAGTTGTAGGGCAACCTCAGCTACGACCGAGCAACTACACTGCCTGCTCTGGGCCATAAGCGACACTGTGAGCGCATCTCTATTCACGTCCACCTGGCAGAACAGAGACCCGCGGAAGGCGCCTCTCCGAAAATTCTTTCCACCGCTTGAGGATGCACTCAAACTCGCACTCGCGGAAGGACTGATCGAACCAAAAGCGAAGGGCCGCTACTCCCTAAGTATTCATGGAAAGAACTATCTGAGATTGCTCAGCTCGGATAGCGAACTCATGACTGAAGAGAAGACCTTCCTCGCCCCCCTGAGACCTATCTCCACATCAGGAATGTGGCAGAAGTTGGGAATAACCAAGGCGAACGGTAGAGCGGAAACGGGGGCTTCAACATGAGCATTCGTATCGTAAGCGTGGAGGTTGCATCTAGGACCGACCGCGGCCTACTTCGCTACAAAACCGACCTGTCGCCCGGGCTGAACGTAATCGCCGCCCCGAACAGCTTCGGCAAATCAACCCTCCTGCAAGGAGTAATTTACGCCCTTGGCCTTGAAGGGATGTTCTCTTCCAGCAGAAAGCCGCCATTTGGTCCCGCATTGCTCACGCTTGCCGACTACCCTGACGGCGGACGATCTCCGGTCCGCGAATCATGGGTCTCGCTGATTATCGCGAATGAACACGGCACTCACATGAGATGCAAGCGCTTCGTTCGCGGCGACGGCATTGACACCGCCTTGATCATGACTTGGAAGGCGAATGATAGAGCCAGCCTCGGCAGGGCCAACCGGATCGACATGTTTGTTCGCCACGGCGGCTCTGCTTTTCGGGAGTTGGGATTCCATCGAGAGCTGGCAGATTTCCTTGGCTGGGATTTGCCGCAGGTTCCCGGTTTCAACACGACAGAGGTCACACTCTACCTCGAAGTCCTATTCCCTTTGTTCTACGTTGAACAGAAGTCTGGATGGTCAGGAGTCGCCCCTCGAATGCCGACATATTTTGGCATCCGAGATGTCTTGCGGCGTTCCGTTGAGTACGTCCTGGGATTGTCAACTCTCGAAAGACTCACAGCTCTGGCAGCAGTCAAGACTGAAGAAGATGATCTCAAGAGGCGGTGGCAATCAGCAAGTGACCGACTGGGCGACGCCGCTAAGGCTCTAAATTGCCGCGTTTTCCTCAATCAGGACACCCCCGTCACGCCGGCTCGCAGGCAGCATTGCGTGATCGAAGTGATGGAAGAGTCTTCATGGGTTCCGTTGCAGCAACAGGTCGGCGTTTGGCAGCAGCATCTCAACGATCTTGAGCAGGTCGGCGTCGAACCAGCTGGCGAGCACACCCAGCAGGCGCACGCAGAACTGTCCGCGGCCGAGTCTTCTGTGCGTGAAGTTGGTTCCCGTATCCGGATGCTCGATGAACAGTTGAATCTCTCCCGTACAGATTCCGATTCCTTGGTCGCCCGTTCCGTCAGCCTCGACAGCGAGAGAAGCCGCCTAGCGGACCTGCGGAAGCTGCGCACTCTGGGCAGCACTCTGGGAATCGCAACGGTTTCGAGCGATGTGTGCCCAACCTGCGGTCAGGCCTTGGACGGAAGGGAGACGGCAACAGGAGTAGCAGCCGATCTGGATCAAACCATCGCGGAGGTCGAGGCCGAGCGGGATGCTGTTCGCGCAGCGGCCCAGAGCGCAGATCGGCGCCGGGCGACACTCGAGCAGAACCGGGCGTCCCTTCAGGCAGCACTACGGGGCGCCATGCGGCAGGTTCGGGCTCTTCGTGATGAACTCGTAGGTCCTTCTGCAGCCCCAAGCCGGGCACAGGTTCAACAGCAGATCCTCCTCTCGTCCTCTATCGAGAGAGCGCAACGGCTGATCGATCTCGCCGAGGAAGCAAACGAATACTTCGATGAGCTCTCGGTTCGCTGGCAGGACGTACGCGACAGATTGAATGCCCTTCGCGACGGGGTACTCAGTCGCACTGATCAGCAGATTATCTCTGTAATGAAGTCGAGCTTCCAGTCGCAAGTTCGGGATTATGGCCTGCGTAGCGTTCCGCCCACAGACCTCTCGATCGATGAATCGACGCTCGTGCCCATTAATGACGGGGTAGAGCTCACGTTCGACTTGTCCATGGGTATCAGCGCATCAGACATGATCAGAACAAAATGGGCGTACTACCTGGCCTTGTATGAGGCGGCAAATTCATCGCCCCCTAACAAGCACGCCGGGCTTCTGATGCTCGACGAACCTCGTCAGCAAGAAACCGACAGAGGAAGCCTTGCCATGTTCGTGAAGCGACTGGAGCGGGCTGCGGCAACTGGGTGCCAGGTGATCTATGCCACCAGCGAGGATCGGCGTGACTTGGAGGAGGTTCTCCAGAACATCCGGGCTGTCATGCTGCCGGCCGCCGACTCCCATCTACTTGCCCCAGTGGTCGGTTAGGACCACAGGAAGAAGCCCGCCGGTCTTCTTCGTTTTCTAGCGCAGAAGCCTCGAAAGGAGAGGTTGGCTGAGCAGAGCAGGTCTGCTCAGCCAACCATCCATCGCTACCTGGCCCGTCCGGACTGCGGTGGACGACGACCGTGAAGCGACACCAGCGCCGCCATACCCATCGCCAGCGCGGCCTCCTTGTCTGCCTTCAGGTCGCGGATCTGATCCTCGATCGACGCCAGGTAGGACGGGTCGGGACGGTAGAAGCCGCGGCCGGCGCACTGTAATCGGATCGGGCAGGCGTGGCCACCCGCCTTCACGTTCGACGGCTCGACGCCGAACGGCACGGCCACCGACCGAAGCTCGTAGGCCGAGTTCGAGGACATCGGTGCCGGATTGCCGTGCCGGTCAACGGTTCCCCAGCCGCCCGGGCCCGCGCCGCATCAATGTCAGTAGCGTCGGGATGCTTGAAGCGCGAAACCGGCGTAGACCTGAACTGGGGGCCGAGAGGTGATCCAATGAACGACCAACCGTCCTCCAACAACCCGACGCCAGACGCACCACCCGAGCGTGGGGGTGCCTCTTTCGCGAGCGCGAAACAGACCGTAGAGAACGTGTTTTGGGTGATCGGTATCGGTTCGGCCCTGAACGGGTTCGTGAAATCCTCGGGCGGCCTGGTTGAGTTCTTGATGGGCGTGGGCAACTTCGGCTTCGCATGCTACGTCGCTGCCTTCGCGGCGATACCGATCATGATGGGGTGGGCCAAGTTCCTCGACTGTCGGCGCCGCGATATGTCGGACTCGGCATTCTTCGCGATGATGGCGGCCATGATCTTGATTATCGGTTGGCTCATTAATCGTGCGCTTTTCGGGCCGGGGGCCAACGACGATCTAGATACGTTCGGCCGAACCTTCACGGCGCTGATAGGCGTGCTGGTCCTCATCTTGCCCATCGGAATGTTGGTCTACGTCAAGCACACAACCCCACGACCCAGGCCTTAAATGAATGGGCCGGGGCGCTGGGACCGCGGTGAGCAGCAGGACCAGGTCCTGGCGCGGATCTCCATGAGGTGGGGCGCCCGGGCGACCTTAAGGACCGCGCAACGCTCGGGAGCGTGGCCGCGATCCCCGCGATCGACGGGGTCAGCTCGGCCTGTGACGCGCTCTTCGCCGGTCTGGACAGCGACGGACTTTGGGTGCTGGCCCGCCTGCACACGCGCCGAGGCGGACTACGACGTGCACGACCTGCTGCCTGCAGCACTCGATGAGCTCGGCCTCACTGTCTGTCCGGTCCCCAGCGGGGCTGGCCAGGAAGCCGCTGTGCGGGCGCTCGCACGGTGCATGCTGGCCGGCCGGCTTGAACCGTGGGAGCTCACCTTTCGGATTCACCAGCGCTACGGGAACGAGCTGCCCTGGCAAGGCGGATCGCGGAACTCGGTGACGCGTACGCCATCCTAGAAGACGGCGACGAAGCAGTGGCTCAGGTTGATGCTGAGGTCACGGCCGAAGCCCGCCGCCTCGCCGAAGCCCACCCGCCTTCCCACTCATCCGCGGACGTTCCCAACTGATAGGCAAAGGCCCCCGCAGTGGTGCCTCCACCACGAGGTCAGTGGTGACTCGGTTCGCGGTGCAGGAACTGAAGGCGCTGTTGGGTCAGCTGCAGATGCCGGGCGTCAAGGGACGGCAAGGAGCGCAGCAGGCGGACCAGGTCCGGACCGGTGCCGAGTGCTGCGTTGCGGTCCTTGAGCTGTGTCCAGCAGTACAGGGCGCCGGCGGCCGCTGCGTGTACGGCTGGCGCGTCTGCGGCCTGGCGGGTCATACGGGTCGTGGCGGCACGGGTCCACAGCTGGGTCGCGAGCTCGAAGTCGCCTGCCATGCGGGCCAGGTCAGCCCGAATTTCCACCCACCCGATCGCTTCCAGCGAGGTGGTCCCGCAGGTCTGCAGGACGTGCTGCTCCCAGGCCTGTGCGAGTGCGGCTGCCTCAAGGTGCCGCCCGCTGGTGGCGAGGCCGTGGATATGCGGGCGCGGATCCTGTGCGGGAGAGGCCTTGTGCTGAAGTGCCCGGTCTGACAGCTGAGGCTGCGCGTCCACAGGCAGGCCGTCGGCGGGAAGGCGTACGGCCGCCTCGACCGGCAGGAGCTCGGAAGGATGAGGGCCACGAACCAACGCATGCTGGCCTTGGGGCATCGCCTGCCACGCGCCAGCCCAGCCCTGGCCAGGCGTCGATGCAGGCGTCACGACCGTATGAAGCGGTCTGCCCTCGTCCGGCCCCGACCTGCCAAAGGGAGCCCCTGGGAACGGCGCCGGCCCAGTAGTGCCAAGTTCCAGGGCGCTCGGTAGCACGATGCAACCAGGCGGCAGGGCGGCCGCGCCTGCCGCGAGAGCATGCAGCTGGAGGTTCGAGGGCCGCGTGGGGCTGGCGCGAAGCTGATCAATCCAGGCGCGGGTGTAACAGCTCACCACGTTGCCACTGCCGCTCCAGCCAGGCGGGGCAACCACTCCGTACACCTCCACAGCCGGAGTCGCGGGCAGACTGCCGTACTCCTGCAGCAACGGCCACGCAGCCTTGTCCGCCGCGAGATCGAGCAGCACCGTCGTCAGTCCGGCAGGCCGCCCCCGAAGCTCCGTCCCCAGCCACCCCCACGGCAACGCGGTGTAGCGAACCGAGCCAGCCGTCGTCCCAGCCAGCGCCAGATGCAGACGGCCACCCCGCCGGTCAACCGTCAGCCTGCCCGAGAGATACACCATCAACGGGCCAGGCGTAGCGGCGGCCGTACGAAGCCGCGTCAGCACCGTGTTCGGATCCCGCGCCCCATCCAAGTACGTCGTGTCACACGGCACATCGCTGTTCAACAACACCGGCGCCTCGACCATCCCCAGCGCCGCCAGGTTTGCGCTCGGCGCCACCTGCACGCTGCGACGCCTCGTCGCAGCATCCCCGGCTATGAGTAATACGTGACCCCGCTGCCCCAGCCCGAAGTTGTGCATGAGCAGACCGTACTCAGTGCCAGGCGCCAAGCGAACGGCCACTCACCCTTGATCCAAAAACGTCACGTCTCGGCCCATGCCAGGCACCGGACGGCGTCGATGCCGTGCCGCTCGGCCCAACGTTCGGTGAGAAGGGCGCGCTCGGCGGCCCCGACGATATCGGCGCCGGCCGCCTGGCCGCGACCGTGCCCGCTGGTCGCCGCGGCCATCGCCTCGCTTCGTGGTCACTTGGCCGCCGCACCCGCCGAGCAGTGTCCCGCACCAAAAGGTGTCGCTCTCGTGAGAACGACGGAATGAGTCCAGCTCGATCGCCTTTATCGGCAGCGTCAACGGTTCGTCCGAGTCCGCTCCGCCGAGCACCGCCGTCTGGATCCGTCGCCTGTCACCGCGCACGGCATCCCCTTTCATCTCAGCGATCGTTCCAGTTCAGATCCCACTCCACCGCCGATCGGTGAGATCACGCCGTCCTTCACAGGGAATGGCTGCATGACGGCTGTGTGCCGGCCAGCCCGGCCGCCCGCGCGGCATGCGTGCGCAGTAGTGCGGCGAATCTGGTTCGACGCTGTCGTCGACCTCCAGGAGCTTGAGGGCGACGATCACGGCGCAGACTTCGCCGGGAAGCTCACGTCGAGCGCCACGCCTCCGCTGCTGGCAAGACCGTGTTCTCCCGACAGTCCTGCAGAGGGTGACCAGCTGTGGATCAGCATGTGAACGTGTTCCGGCGTCGGCGGACGCTGGATTCCATGGTGTGCGGGGCGGTAACGGTGCAGTCTTTCGGGACGGTCCGGATGGCAAGTGTTACGCCGCTGGTGATCTGGCATCGACGGCCGATGGCGACACCGGGTCCGATGCTGATGTTGTTGCCGGTTTGGGTGTCGTCGCCGATGACGGCTCCGAATTGGGTGGTGCCGGACCGGTACAGGCCGCTGCCGGTCCGCATGATCACTTCTCGGTCGGGCTTCCGCATGTCTGAGGTCATGTTGATCGCGGCCACGGTGACCCCGGCGGACAGGTGGGCTCGGGCACCGAGGATCGTTCGGTTGACGCCGATCCGGTGCCCGAGAACGGCGCCTTCCCCGACGAACGCGGCGGTGACTTCGCAGTTGAAGCCGACCCGGGCTCCGGCGCACAGCACGCTGCCCTTCCGCACAGTCGTGAACTCGTGTACCTGGACGTCCGGTCCGATGATCACGTCGCCGCCGATGATCGCTGTGGGGTGGATGAAAGCGGAGGGATGGATGCGCTGGTCCTCCCCCAGTGTGACGAGGGCTTCGCGCTGGAGGCCCTTCCACTGGGCCAGGAAGTCGGCGAGCTCGAACTTTTCCAGGCTGCCGTATGGGGTCGTGGCGATGGCTCCCCGGGTGGGGGCGGTGATGTAGTCGCCGAGGATGATCCGTTCCATTGCAGTGGCCTTTCGTACCGTTCGGGCCTCGGTTCCGGCGGGGGTACGCTCGCCGTTCCTCTGGTTTCGGAAGGAAGTGGTGGTGATCGTGACCCGGCCGCGTGTGGGTGTCGCCGTGCTGACGATGGGCGACCGGATGCCCGAGCTGCTGGCCCTGCTGGAGTCGGTGGCCAAGCAGGACGAACCGGCGGCACGAGTCGTGGTGGTCGGCAACGGCACGGCCCTGCCGGACCTGCCCGAGAATGTGACCGGGGTGGAGTTGAAGGAAAACCTGGGGGTGTCCGGCGGCCGGAATGTCGCCTGGCACCGCCTGCGGGATTTCGGCGACGTCGATGTCCTGGTGGACCTGGACGACGACGGCCTGCTGATCGACGCCGACGTCTTCCGGCGGATCACCGACCTGTACGCATCGGCCCACCGGCTGGGCATTGTGTCGTTCCGGATCGCGGACGAGACCGGTACCACGCAGCAGAGACACGTACCCCGCCTACGGGCGGGGGACCCGATGCGGGGCGGCTTGGTGACGACGTTCTTGGGCGGCGGGCACGCCCTGTCGATGCCCATGCTGGAGGAGACCGGGGGCTGGCCGGCCGCCTTCTTCTTCACGCACGAGGAGACCGATCTGGCCTGGCGGGCCATCGACCGCGGCTGGGACATCCTCTACGAACCGCAATTGGTACTCCAGCACCCGAAGACGTCCCCAGCCCGACACGCGGTCTACTACCGGATGACGGCACGGAACCGGGTCTGGCTGGCCAAGCGGCACCTACCCGCCCCGCTGGTACCTGTCTACCTCGGCGTGTGGGTGGCGCTGACCTTGGCCCGCACGAAATCCGTGGCGGGGCTGAGGGCCTGGTTCGCGGGGTTCACCGAAGGCATCCGGACTTCCGGCGGCCCCCGCCGCCCGATGCACTGGCGGACGGTCAGACGACTGACCAGCCTGGGCAGGCCCCCCGTCATCTAAGCCGCGGTGTGCTCCCTCCTAAGCCATTCCGGGGCGGCGGCCGGGGTGTCCTGGAGCCACTTCACGTAGCGGGTCACTCCCTCGGCGATGGTGACCTTCGGCTTCCAGCCGAGGATGTTCTCCATCCGGCGGGTGGCCGCGTACCCGCCGAGGGGGTCGCCAGCGGGAAGCGGTGTCTCCAGGAACGGCGTGTTCGGGTAGTGGGCCTGGACCAGCTGGGCGATCTGCCTGACGCTGGTGGGGACGCCGGTGCCGATGTTCAAGGTCTCGGTGTGGGCGCGAGGGCTGACCAGGGCCCGCAAGGTGCCCTCGGCAATGTCGTCCACGTGGACCATGTCCCGCACCTGCCCGCCGCCGCCGTTGAGGTGGAGCGGGAGACCGAGGTGGGCCCGTGCGGTGAACCAGGCCACGACCCAGGAGTGGGAGCCGGGCTTGATGGTCTGCGGTTCGCCGTAGACGGAGAAGTACCGGACGATCGCGTAGGAGGTGCCGACCTGGCCGAGGAGGAGCGCGGTCTGCTCTTCACCCCAGGCTTTCGTGTTGCCGTACACGGACTTGGGGCGTGTTCGGGTGAACTCGTGGAACTGGGGCGGGATGCGTCCGTGGACGGATTCCAGTAGCTGGCGCATGGTCAGGAGGTCGGGGCTGTCGGTCTCCTCGGGGTTCCCGTTGCCGTAGACGCTGGCGGAGGAGACGAACACCATCCGGCGGACACGTTCCGTCGCGGCGACGGCGTCAAGCACGCTCTGGGTCCCCGCGACGTTGGTGTCGATGGCGGCCAGTGGGTCGCGGGTGCAGGCGGCGACGTCCGCCAGGGCGGCGGCGTGGATCACATAGTCCGATTCCGCGACGAGTTTCCGTACCAGCACGCTATCCCGGACATCTCCCAGAATCACGTCCGGGTCCCCGACCCGGACACCGAAGAGATCGGCGTACACCTGCTCGGGGTAGGCGTTCATGGTGCACAGGACCACCGGGCGGGCGCCGAGGTCGCGCAGCTGAGCGGTAATACGAGAGCCGATGAGACCGGCGCCGCCGGTCACCAGGACGGTGGCGCCGGTAAGAGCACCGAGGTCTGAGCGGTGGTGCACGATGCCTCCAGAAACGGGGTTCGGGATGAACGTGGCGGGCGGCCGGCCTTGCAATCAGTGAAGCGGTGATCACGGTGCGCAGGTACCGTGGGCAGTGGGGCAGCCCGTTCAATCTGTTCAAGATCGGTTCAGGGAGTGCGAGTTGACGGACAGCCGGAATCCGAACACCGCGCTGGCGGACGTCATCGCCGAGGCAGGGTGCACGTACGAGTCCCTGGCCAGGGAAATTCGCACGGTCGCCGCCGAGGCCGGGACGGAACTGCACACCTCCCGCTCAGCCGTCCACTCCTGGGTCACAGGCGGCACCCCTAGCGGCCAGACCCGCGCGTACCTCGCCGAGGCACTCACCAGAAGGATGAAGCGGAAGGTCACGCTCACCGAGATCGGTCTAGGCTGCGCAGACATCGGGGAGGCCCTGGGGGCCGATCCGTTGGCCCTCGCCACAGACCTCGGGAGATTCGTGATGCTCCGTCGCAGGGACTTCCTCAACGCCGCCTTCGCCACGGCTGCCGTCGCTCTGCCCCTCACGTACGACCACGAAGCTGTCGCCGCCACACTCAAGGCAGCCGAACGCGGCGGCAGCATCGGTGCGGAAGAAGTCACCACCGTCCGGCAGCTCACCGAAACCTTCCGCAGCGTGGACGACCGCCTCGGCGGCGGCCACGGGCTGACCACAGTGACCGCCTACCTCACCGACACGGTCATCCCCATGCTGGAGGGACACTTCGGCACCGAATCGGTGCGGCAAAGCGCCTTCGGGGCGGCGGCGACGCTGGCATGCCTGGTCGGCTGGAAGCACCACGACCTGGGCCGCGAAGGCGCAGCCCAGCGCTACTACCTGCTCGGATTCCAACTGGCCTGCGAGTCCGATCCGGACGGGCACGGTGCCTGGATGATGCGGGCCCTGACCCACCAAGCGCTCGACCTCGGCCACCCCACCTCGTGCATCGGCCTGGCGGAGGAAGCGCTTCGACGCTCCTCGGGCAAGGTCGACCGCCAGACCGAAGCACTCCTGCGAGTCACGTGCGCCAGGGCGTACGGAGCCGGCGGAGAGGGCGAAAAAGCGGCGGCGGCCTTGGTGTCGGCCGAAGACGCGATGCTCGCCGGCGACGACCAGGTGCCCTCGTACGCGGCCGCCTCCGGACCCGTCTCCGCCACCATCGCCTCGCACACCGGCAAGACCCTGACCGAGATGAAGGACCACCGGGCAGCCGAGAAGCACTACCGCGCGGCACTCAAGGACCGGGCCCCAGGCACCTACCAGCGCGTGCACGGCCTCACCATGGTCAACCTCGGCAAGTCGGTCGCCGCCCAGCACCGGCACGAAGAAGCCGTGGCCCTGTGGAATCGCTCCCTCGACTTCATGGACGGCGTGGCCTCCGACCGGAACCGGAAGGAAATCCGATCGATCCAATCCGCGGCGGCCAGCTACCGACAACGCCGAATCCCCGGAGCCGACACCCTCAGCCAGCGCGCCACCGACCTGCTGCGAGCCGACGCATGAACCACCCCCGTACGAACACGCCCACCATCGGCGTCGTGATCCTCACCATGGGCGACCGAGACAAGGAACTCCAAGTCCTCCTCGACTCGGTGGCAGCCCAACAAGGAGACCCCGCAACGGTCGTCGTGCTCGGACAGGGAGTAACCCTGCCTCCCCTCCCCGCCGGGGTCGCGGCCGTCGAACTACCGCAGAACCTGGGCATCCCCGAAGGCCGAAACGCCGGAGTGCGGTGGCTACGCGAACACGGGGGCGTCGACATCGTGCTGGTCCTGGACGACGACGGCCTACTCCCCCAGACCGACACACTGCACCTGGTGCGGGAAGCCTTCACCACCAACCCGCGCCTGGGGATCGTCGGCTTTCGCATCGCGGACGAGGAAGGCGCCTCCCAGCGCAGACACGTACCCCGCCTCGGCGGCACAGCTCCACTGCGCTCCGGACCTGTCACCACCTTCCTGGGCGGCGCCCACGCCATCCGCATGAGTGTCATCGACGAGGTCGGCGACTTCCCCGCACAGTTCTTCTACGCCCACGAGGAAACCGACTTCGCCTGGCGCGCCCTCGACGCGGGCTGGGACATCGACTACCGCGCGGACATGGTCCTGACCCACCCTCGGACCCCGGCGTCCCGCCACGCCGTCTACTACCGCAACACCGCACGCAACCGCGTCTGGCTGGCGAAACGGCACCTGCCCGCCATCCTCGTACCGGTCTACCTCGCCTCCTGGGCGACGTACACCCTGGCCCAGCGGCCCCCGGCGGCAGGGTTGAAAGCCTGGTGGGCCGGGTTCTTCGAGGGAGTGCAGGTGCCCTGCCCGCCACGGCGTCCCATGCGGTGGCGGACAGTGTGGCGTATGACCCGGCTGGGCCGGCCCCCGGTGATCTGAGCCCCCTTCCCGAGTTCCGCCCGACCTTGACGATGTCCCCGCCTCCAGTGGCTCCGCGCCTTCCTAGGGCGCGGGCCGCCGAAGACGACAGCAGCTGACGCAGTCGCCTTCGGCGGCCACTGCGAACCAGGCCCGCGTCGGCGAGGAGCACCTCGCCATCGTGAGCGAGGACCTCGATCCACCCCCGCGTGGGCGGGACGACCAGCGGGCGCAGCTCGGCCTCTACCTCCTCCAGGGACTCCCCCCGCGTAGGCAGGGACGACACAGCAATGTCCAGGGACTACCCCCGCGTGGGCGGTGACGACTGGTCCGGTCCACCCCCGCGTCGGCGGGGAGCACTCGTACAAGGCGACCAAGCCGACCATCCGAGACGGTCCACCCCCGCGTCGGCGGGGAGCACGCCTCCATGGGGCAGACGAAGACCTCTGACATCGGTCCACCCCCGCGTCGGCGGGGAGCACGAATGGCAGCCGGGCAAGCCGGACCCACGCGGCGGTCCACCCCCGCGTGGGCGGGGACGACTGACCGGTATCCGGGTTGAACACCGGCTCACCCGGACTACCCCCGCGTGGGCGGGGACGACGAATCGAGCAGCAGCGTGCCGGAAGGGCCCATCGGACTACCCCCGCGTGGGCGGGGACGACGAGCCGCCACCGGATGAGCCCGAACGCGTGGGCCGGACTACCCCCGCGTGGGCGGGGACGACATGCCGACCGAGGAGATCGTGACGGTCTCCTGGGGACTACCCCCGCGTGGGCGGGGACGACACGTGGCGGCGCTCGGAGATGAGGTCGAGGCACGGACTACCCCCGCGTGGGCGGGGACGACATCATGCTGCCGGGCTCGGCGGTCTGCGCCTGCGGACTACCCGCGCGTGGGCGGGGACGACATCACATCGAGCGGGTAGCCGATGGACTTGAGCGGACTACCCCCGCGTGGGCGGGGACGACATCATGCTGCCGGGCTCGGCGGTCTGCGCCTGCGGACTACCCGCGCGTGGGCGGGGACGACGCCAGCAGGGCGGGGATCCGCATGTCGGCGGTCGGACTACCCCCGCGTGGGCGGGGACGACCGGCTGGTCGAGGACGGCCAGGACGGCCGGCTCGGACTACCCCCGCGTGGGCGGGGACGACGGCGGCCATCGCGCCCGCGCGGCGTAGCTGCACGGACTACCCCCGCGTGGGCGGGGACGACTGATCTGAGGGTTGCGGCGCCCCGTTGTCCAGGGGACTACCCCCGCGTGGGCGGGAGCACCTGTACGTCGGCGACCACCCGCACAACGACATCGAACCACCCCCGCGTCGGCGGGGAGCACCGACTGCGTCTTGTCGGCGCGCGGCGTCACGGCGAACCACCCCCGCGTCGGCGGGCAGCACGGTCGCCGACGCCGGGCGTACCGCGGTGGGAGCGAACCACTCCCGCGTCGGCGGGGAGCACACGGAGTGCAGGAGGTCCCAGTCCTCCTGGTACGAACCACCCCCGCGTCGGCGGGGCCGAAGTCACGTACGTGCCGCCCTTGTCGTAACCGCCCGAGCTACCCCCGCGTGGGCGGGGCCGACTTTCGCGACCCTTTGCGGTAGCGGTCGACGGCCGAGCTACCCCCGCGTGGGCGGGGCCGACGCGTGCCAGGCTGAGGAGAAGAAGCCGGCCACGGGACGACGTCCAGCGGGAAGCCCGAGCGCTCATAGACGAGGGACTACCCCCGCGTGGGCGGGGACGACTGCCCATACGAATGCCCGGGGCTCCCCGGGCAGGAACTACCCCCGCGTGGGCGGGGACGACCCGGGGATCAGCTCGATCGCGTAGCCGAGCTTCGGACTACCCCCGCGTGGGCGGGGACGACAGGACCCAGTCCGTGCGGGCGGCCGGGTTCGCAGGACTACCTCCGCGTGGGCGGGGACGACTGCGTGCCCCCGTGCGACGTCGGCGGGCGCGCAGAACTACCCCAGCGTGGGCGGGGACGACGCGGTGTCGATGGCGCCCGGATCCCAGTGATCGGGACTACCCCCGCGTGGGCGGGGACGACGCCACGACGACGACCGCGGCCGGCGCGTTCCCCGGACTACCCCCGCGTGGGCGGTGACGACGCCCGCCGGGCTTGCCCAGGGCTGAGGGGGGCGGACTACCCCCGCGTGGGCGGGGACGACGGCCGGGGCCGAGGCCCCGTCGATCGTGGTCAAGGACTACCCCCGCGTGGGCGGGGACGACAGCAGGATCGTCTCGATCGTGATCTGCATCGTCGGAATACCCCCGCGCGGGCGGGGACGACGTGGCGTCCGATGGTCATGGTCTGGTGCTCCCCGGACTACCCGCGCGTGGGCGACATCGGGACGACGCGCCCCGACTGCTTGTCGCTCGGACTACCTCTGCGTGGGAGGAGACGACGAACCGGCGGCAGTCAGCGACTACCCCCGCGTGGGTGGGGACGACGGCGGAGCCCATCCCAAGTAAGTGGCGCCCCACGGACTACCCCCGCGTGGGCGGGGACGACGCGTCCGGGACGAGCTTCCACACCGCGAAGGTGGGACTACCCCCGCGTGGACGGGGACGACTTGGTGCGCCAGTCCGCTCCGACGCTCGACATCGCTACCCCCGCGAGGGCGGGGACGACGTCAGAGCCGGAGATGTGCCAGCGCGGCGCCCAGGACTACCCCAGCGTGGGCGGGGACGACGCCATGCTCCCGCGCATCGCCGACTCCCTGTCCGGACTACCCCCGCGTGGGCGGGGACGACCTCGACAGGAAGTCCAAGGGCGAGCGCGTGGTCGGACTACCCCCGCGTGGACGGGGACGACGCGTAAGCGGTGTGGCCTTCCACATGGTTCAGGTATCGGGCTGCTCTTGGAGGATTGGGGCGAGGGTGAGGAGGCCTTGCCCGTAGGCCTTGGCGGGGCCGATGCCGTTCAGCAGGGTGTGACGCAGGGTGTCGGGGTCGGTGACCTGCAGGCGGCCTTGGTAGGTGGCAGTAGACAGGGTCACTTGTGGCCCGGTGCTGCCTTTGCGGAAGCGCAGGACGTCGCGGGCGGTGAGGGTGACGGCTGGTGCCGGTGTGCCCGGTTCTCCGAGGCCGGGTGCGGGGGCGGATTCGTTGATGGCAGGGATGGTGAAGCCGTGGCGTTCGGTCCGTTCGAGAAGCCAGTCGAGTTGTTGCCGGGCGGTGCGGTGGGGCATCCGGAAGCCGCGGACGCCGCGCTCTGCGGCGGTGCCCGGTTCGGCGTCACGTTTGGCCAACTGGGCGGCTTGCTCGGCGCTGGGGTTCGCCGGGCGTCGCAGAGTTTGGACGGGGTTGGCGGTGAGGCGGAAGGCGAATTCGCGGCCGCGGACGATCCTGTCCAGCAGGGGGCGGTAGTCGGCCGTGAGCGGTGTGCCGCCATCGGCGTCGGGCCAGCCTGCCTGTTCGGTGAGGTGTATCCAGGCGGGGCGGCTTTCGGTGAGAACGAGCAATTCTGGGGGGTGCGCGTTGTCGTTTTCCAGGCGCCACAGCACGCGTTCGGAAACGGGCTGGATGGCGAGGCCGGCGAGGACAGCGGCATGCAGGCGATGCGGGTTGGCCAGCAGGGCGAGTGCGTGGCGGCGGCGCGGGTTGAGTGGGATCTTCGACAGGTATGGCATGGGATCACCAGCCCAGGAGGGCGAACGGGTCGTGGCCGGAGGCAGGGTCGTTGGGGTTGGGGCGGTCGTCGGTGGCGGGCTGCTGGTGTCCGGTGGGGATAGTGATCCAGGTGTGGCGCACGGTTCGGTCAGTGAAGGCGGTACCGGTCCGTAGGTCGTAGGTGTCCGGTACATCGCCGATGGTGTCCTCGCCGTGCGGGTCTTCGATGGTGGCCGGCAGGGTGACGTGTGTGCCGCGTACGCGGCTGCGGTGGTGGGGTGCCGCCTGCCAGGGCACGCTTTCCAGGACGCTGGTCAGTTCGGCGTCCGGGTGGACGCCGAGGCTGAGGGGGCCGGTGGGCGGGCAGGAGCGGCGGCCCAGGAAGAGTGGGAAGGCAGGGTGGCGGATGGCGTGGTCGAGGGTTGTCAGGAGTGCTGAGGGGCCGCGCAGAGCGACGGTGAACACCGCGTCCTGAAGGTAGTAGCGCTGGGTGACGCCCGTGTACTTGGCTGGGCTGGTTTTCTTCTGCATGCCTTTGGCGTTGACCTGGCTGGAGGGCAGCGGCAAGCCCCGGTGGTCGCTGACGGTCTGGTAATCGCGCAGTAGGGAGCCGGGCTGGTCGACGCGGACGCCCAGGTCCAGGCCGAGAAGGTCGGTAAGGGAAGCCTCGCGGGGACGTCCTGCGGCTGCGGCGAGCAGACCCAGCACACCGGATTTCGTGGGTCGGGGTTGGGTGTCGCGGCGGTTGTAGCGGGAGGGGCCGCCCCAGGACTGCAGGGGTGCGGCCAACCGCAGGACGAGAGCGGCCAAAGCGGTCATCGTGCGTCCGCTCCTGTGGCGTCGAGATCCTGAGCGGTGCCGTTGCGCGGTGCGGGGATATCGCCGCCGTCGAGTTCGGCGTTGGTCAGCCAGCCCCCGACGATGTCACGGAGGTTGTCGAGGAGGCGGGGAAAGGGGACGGACGGACCGAAGGCTTCGGTGAGTTTGTCGCCTTCCAGGGCGTAGGTGGCCAGTGTGCGGGCGGGTCGTGACCCCCAGGAGGCGCCGACCGACTCGAGTTCGGTGGCCAGCCGCGTGGCGGACTCTGCGGCCAGCCCGCTGTGACCGGTGACCGGCTGCTCGTAGGCGGAGACGAGGTTGACGGGCTGGTCGGTGCGCACGGTGACGAGCACCAGGTGAGGCAGCGTGCGGTGCGCGAAGGAATTCTGGTGGCCGGTGGGCATGGACCGGCAGAAGGAGTCCACGAAGCCCACAGCGGCGTCCAGTGTGGCGTCGTGCTCGGTGAGGTTGTTCTTCAGCTGGTGCACGCCAAGGACGGCATAGCGGTAGAGGGTGGAGGAGTTGAACTCCACGGTGCCGATCATGCCGGCGCCGCTGTCTTCGGTGTTCTCGTCGTCGACTGCGGTGTAGTAGTCGAATTCGGTGCGCACGGTGTGCGTGGAGAGGGCATGGGCGACCTGCACGGCGGCGTCCACGTTGAGGGAGGGCAGGTCGGCGACCATGCGGCCGAACAGGGCTACCTCGGCGGGATGTCCGCTGGCGAGGGTTTCGACGACGGGCAGGCGGCCGATCTCATCCTTTAGTTCCTTGTCGGGCAGGGATGCGAGTTCGGCGGCACGGCCGTCGAGGAGGGCGATGAGGTCGTCGAGCTGCCGCTTGCCGAAGAACAGCAGGTACGCCGACTGATCTGCTTTGGTGGTGGAGGCGGTGATGCCGAGCGGCGTGAGCAGGGCCGTGGCCAGGCGTTCGGCCTGGGTGGTGTCGATGCCTGCGCCGCCGTCGGTGGTGGGCGCGGTAAGTCGTTGGGTCAGCAGGCGGCCGATGCGCTTGGTGCGGGTGGCTTGGTCCGCTTCGGGGGTGCCGGCTGCGAAGTGGGTTCGTGTGGCCCGCTTCCAGGCCTGCGAGGAGACGCGCGCGCGGCGTGCGCCTCCGTACAGGGCTTGCTTGGGGGTGCCGGAGTCGTCACGGTTCAGGTTGGACGGCGGGACGCTTTGCAGGACGTGGACCTCGACGAACAGTGCGGGTTGCGTCATGGCGGGTACTCCTTAGGGGAAGGGCTTTTTGGCTGGTGGTGCCCGGTTGCGGGACCGGGGGCTGGAAGCGCTCGTCAGCGGTTCCGGCCCACGCTTCTTTCGCTCCCGGACCGGTATGGCCGGGAGCGGCCGCGGCGTGGCCGTCATGTGCAGTTTTCGGGGCGCCCCCCGCGTCGTGGTGGTGCCTTGGGGGGCGGGCCGGGTCAAGCTGTCGGTGAGCTGCTCGAGCGGTAGGTCCTGTCCCAGCGTCGGCGGATCGCTGTCTGCCGCTCGGGGATGTCCCAGTTACGCAGGTCCGACATGAGCCGTGTGTAGTCCAGCGGCTGTGAAGAGTCGCGTAGCTGCGGGATGAGGCCACGTAGGTGCTGTTGCAGTTCGGCGGCGTCCGTAGAGGTCAGGAGATTCCCGAAACGCCGGTCGAATGCTTCCTCGCTGACGTGCTCTGATGCCCGCACCCGGCGGCAGGCCTGCCCCAGGTCGACACCGGTACTGTGCATCGCCGTGCGCCGGCCTTGCTGGTGGACACCGAATAGGGCCAGTGCCACGTGTTCGGCGTCCAGCGTGGGGCTGGGGGCGCCGGTGTTCTGCTCGAACGACCCGATGCGCGCCCGGTACAGGGGCCACAACTGGGGTACGGTCCCGGCCTCGCGGCCCATTCCCGCGCGCAGCGCCGCGAGGTCTGCTCCGCTGCCGGGCTCGAGAGCGGTGCGGCTCTCCCAATACGGCCGGTCGTCGTCCGGGCCCGGGTGGGTGGGGTCCTGGCGTGCCAGGTCTACGTACTGCAGGCCCCATGCCCTGACCCGCCGCTCGTGTTCGGGTTCCCGCTGCCAGGCCCGCAGGTCGAAGTAGAGCCGTGTGTAGTCCATGCCCAGGCCCGCGATGCGCAGTTTTTGCACCAGACCGCGGAGGTGTTGGTGCAGCTCGTGCAGGTCGAGGGAGCTTGCGGCGGCAGATATGTTGCGGTCGACCGCGGCGGGGCTGAACCGGCCGGAGGCTTTCAAGGCGCGGCAGGCAGCTCCCAGGCCCCTCCCCGGCTGATGAACGGATTGCGGGCGGCCCTGCTGGTGTACTCCGAACAAGGTGAGTGCCGCATGCTCGGCCGCCAGAGCCACCGTGGTTCGGCCGGCGATCTGGTCGGCGTCAGTGACCTGGACGCGGTACAGCGGCCGCATTTGTGGCACGGTCCCCGGTTCCCGTCCCACGCCGGCCCGCAGGGCGGCGAGGTTCCTCAGCGGGTGACCGGGGCCGGGGACGAAGGTCTCCCAGAAATGCGGCCGTTTGCCCGCGCCGGTTCGTGCGCTGGTGGTGGTGTTCATGCCGCTGTCCCTGTCGTCTGTCGTGCTTCGGCGGCGCGGGGGAGAGCTTCCCGTAGGGCCGTGCGGAACCATGCCTCGGCCCGGCCGCTGCGATGCATGGTCTCCTTGTTGTTCTCTTTGATCACGCGGCCGATCACCGCGCGCGGCGGGGTGGCCGCCAGAAGCTGATCGGCCTCCCTGTGAGCGGCCTGCCACAACGTCAGCTCCCAGGCCTCGCGCCCTCGTTCCAGCAGGTCCAGGTCACCTTCCACGTGCCGCAGACCGGCGAGGAGGCGACGCATCCGGTCGTCGACGGCGTGCAGCAGCCGCTGCCCCGGCCGCTCGCCTTTGTCCCGAGGGAGCGCCTCGCCTCCTGCGGAGCGACGCAGCTCAGTGTGGAGCCGGTCCAGGGCACGGGCCACCTGGTCGGCTTGGGCCACACACTCCAAGATCGCTTCCCGGAGGTCGGTGTCCTGTGTGACAAGGGCTGCGACGGGCAGCGGAATGTTGTCCGCGATGGCGTTCTCCACCACCGCGCTCTGGTTTCCGTACTCCAGTCCGCAGGTCTCGATGCCGAGCGGGTAGTCGTCGGCAAGGTAGCCCTCGGCTCGCAGGTCGCCGATCTGCCGTAGCAGAAGGGACGTGGTGGGACCGTTGCCGTCGGCGGGAAGGGTGAAGGCGAGCAGGGCAGCGAGTCCCTGCCAGGCAGCGCGCCCCGAGGTATGACGGCGGGGGCGCTGCGGTGACTGGCCTGCCTTCGGCTTGGCCGTGTGGTTCCAAGCCGTGTGCAGTTCTTCCTGGGCAGTGCGCTCGAGGCGGTCGCCGGCGCAAATGACGACTTGCCGTACCCGTACTCCGTTCTCGGTTTCGTGCGGGAGCAGCCGGATACGCCGGGACTGGAAGGTCATCAGGTCCAGCAGGCCACGGGCCGGTCGTGAGGACCATTGCGGGGTGGCCGGCTCGGCGGTGTCCCATTGCGGCCGGTCGCCCGGGTGCAGCCCGTCGGGCAGGATCGGCGCGTTCAGCAGCAGCGTCTCGTAGAGGGTGCGGCCGGTTGGAACGATCACCCCGAGCTGCCCGAGCGGACCGGTCGGGTTGCCTGTCGTCTTCCCCTTCGCGACCTTCGGGTCGCCCTGGGCTCCGGTCTTGATCGCGGCGGTGTCCCAGCACTGCGCGTGCAACAGCCACAACGCCGCCTGGGCAAGCGTCAGGTCGAGAGCGTCCGCCTCGCTGAGAGTGCTGAACAACGGCACATTGTTCCCCGAGGCGATGTACGGCACCAGCAGTGTGGACGACTTCGTCTCCCCGCTGACCGCCGTCAGGCCGGCGACTTGCGCGAAGGGCCGCTCGGAGTCGAAGAGACGGAAGCGGTCACCGAAGCGCGGACCAAGGTAGTCCTCCAGTCGCTCAAGCTCCTCTGGCGTGAACCGTCCCCGCTCGAACCGGTCCGCCCACTCCTGGGGTGTCCGCGGCGCGCCCAGCGCGTCCATGACCACCGGCAGAAGCGTCTGCCGCAGCACCGCGGGCAGCATCACCGGCACCGGCAGCTCAAGCCGCCGAACCTCATGAGCGCGATGTAAGACGCCCAGCAGCCCCTCGGCGCACCGACCGCCGTTCACTTCGACCGTGGGTAGCCAGCCACCCCGCACCAGATCACCGTCCGGCCCCATCGCCGGTCCCCTCCCTGTCGACCGTTCCAGCGCCGGCGGAAAGCCCTGTCGAGACGAAGCAGGGCCGCCAGCGCCACCACAATGGCGCAACATCTATTGCTAAAGGGCCCGTTATCAGGACTTGACCACCCGAAAGAGTGGAACCGGCCAGCCAGGCCACCTTCGCGCCCGTGACGCGGTACGGTTCCCCACCAGCTCTGCCTCCCCGCCTTCGCGGGGGTGTTCCCATCTACTGCTACACGTCGTCCCCGCCAACGCGGGGCCCCTCGGGGCGTGACGCAGCTGTCACGAGCAGCCCCAGCACCTCGTCGTAACCCACCCTGTACTCGCCCAACGACGCCCAGCCGTCCTGCTCCAGCACCAGCGCCGACGAGTACCTGAGCCACGGGTGCGCCGACCACCCCGGCAGTGCCGCCAGGTCCTTCTCCGCGTCCCGGGTCAGCCGGGCCGGCAGCCGCACGGAACCTCCCAAAACCCGGTCCACCACATCGTCTTGGACCGCCTCGCCGTGGACACCCAGTCGGCTTCCGTCGAGCGCCGCGTATCCGCCGGGCAGCCGTCGGACGAGCACGACCTCCACCGACCGTTCCCCGTCCCGGACGACGGCGTCGAGCTCCTCCTCGGCCCGCACGCCGTACGCCCCTCCGCAGTGCAGCCCCGCCAGAGTCGGTGCAGCCCACTCGCGCGGCCGGGTCAGCACGAATTCCTGCGCTGCCGCAGCACGTTTCTCCTGTTCCTCGAGGTACGTCTCTCGCGCCACCCGGACACGGTCAGCCCAGGCCGCAGGGCACGCCTCCGCGTCCCCGTAAGCCCGCGCCACCAGGTCGGGCACCTGCGCCGGAATGCTCCACCCCCGCCGCCGGCCCCGTTCATGCGGGCCGCCCCTGACCTCGGCCGCTTCCGAAGCGTCATCGCCTTCGCACGTCAGCGGACCGGCCGCCTCCACAACCAGCGCCGCCGCGCGCAGCAGCGGCCACTCCCCATAAATCAACTTCGAAGCAGGCAGGAACACAGGGCCCCCGCCCGGGCTGGCCGCAACTCCGCTGACCATCACACGCGGACAGCACACCGCTGCCGGCCGCCGAGTCCCCTCATGCCGGTGAAGCCGCCCGATCCGCTGCAGCAGCAAGTCCACGGGAGCCAGATCAGTAATCAGCACATCCGCGTCGACGTCGAACGACTGTTCAGCGAGCTGGGTGGCCACCACCACCATCCGTGCCGGACGCCCACCCCCCGCACCCGGCCCCAGCCGCTGCAGACACCGCTCCGTACGCTCCGCCCGATGGGCAGTACACAGCCGACCGTGCAGCAGGTGCACCTCGCCATCGAAGCCTCGGTCGAGCAGAGTCCGGTAAATACGCTGCGCCCGCTCCACCTGGTTGACGATCACCAGCGCCACTCCCCCGCCGGCCACCGCCTGTCGCGCGGCGTCGGCCACCACGGCACCATCCACCGTCACGTCTGGCAGCCATGCCAACTCCATGGGAAACGCCGCTCGCCACGGCGCCGTCGCACGGGTGGAGGTCTCGACCACCGGCCGCTCGTCCACCGCGTACGCAGCGGTCACACATGGATATCCGGCAGGCACAGGGACCACCTCCGACACATCCGCCCGCCCCGTGGCCCCCGAAATATAGGCGTCCACCAGGCTCTGCCGCTGCTGCGGCGGCAACGTCGCCGACAACAAGACCACCGGAACACCAGCCTGTCCCAGCCACCGCAGCGCCTCCTCGAGGAACTGACGCATGTAGACATCGGCCGCATGCACCTCATCGACGATCACGACCTTGCCCGCCAGGCCGGCGAAGCGGAGCATGACATGCCGCGTACGCGTCGCCGCATACAACAGGTGATCCACCGTCCCCACGGCGAATCCCGTCAACAAACCGCGCTTACTCCCGAGGAACCACCGCGGAGGCCCATCCCGGTCTGCCACACCGCAGCACGGGGCCACCATGCCGAACTCGTCGTCCTCGTCGATCGCCCCGTACTCATCCCCCACGTCACCGGTACACCCGTCCGACCCGTCGACCGCGGACCCTTCCCAGATGCCACGCCACCGCGGATTAAAACGCCGCTTGCCGTGCAGCAGACCAACCTCGGACTCCAACTCCGGATCAAACGACCGCACCCACGACAGCACCTGCTCGTACATCGGATCACTCGTCGCCTGAGTCGGCATCGCCACGAACACGCCATCCAGCCCGAACCGTGCCGCCAGCACCTCCGCCGCCGCTAACGCGGCTTTCGTCTTCCCCTCCCCCATCGGCGCCTCAACCACCAGCAACCCCGGAACCGGCATCTCCCAAGCCCGCTCCACCAACTCGACCTGAGACGCCCTCGGCTCAACCCCGAAACGCCTCTCAAGAGGCTGCAGGCGAGAATCCGGCATCGGTAACTGACCCCACCCCCCGGAAAGCCGCAACCTCGACCAACCCGCCTCCGCCCGCCGCCGAGCACCAGCCAGAGAAACATCTGCGACATCCGCGATCCCCGGAAAACAAAGAGCGTCGCTGGCGATCCAGTCCGCCATCACGATCAAACCCGACAGCGCCAACTGCTCAGCTTTCCGCAACGGCTGCCGCGGACACGCCCCCTCCAGGCTCTCGAACCCCACGGAACGCGTGAACACCTCGACCAAAGCCCGCTGAACCTCAGCCCACCCGGCACCACGCCCCTGCTGCTCCCGAGGCGCTGTCAGGCTCTGCGCCGAAGGGAAGGCACCGTGATGACCCGAAACCAGCGGCCACACCCATCCAGCCGCATCCCGGCCCCACGCGTCCCGCAGCAACGGTGCCAACAGAGCCCCGCCCGCCACATCGTGTCGCCACCGCTTCCCGGCCGGCCAACGCCGCCAAGTCAGCCCCGCCGCAATGACGCGAGCAGCTTCTACCGCGTCCACCGACTGAAAAGCAGGAGTCGCCTTGCCGCAGTCGTGGATACCGCACACCCACATGAACCACTCGCGTCCACGCCCTCCACTGATCTCATCCAGCCGCCAGCGCAACGACGGCGCGAGATAGCTGTGCCACATGACCTCAGCAACCGCTGCCGTGTCCAGCAGATGCCCCAGCAAAAGATGCATCCGCCCGGCATTACGTGCTGCCGACTTCCCCCACAATGCGGACAACCGTGACACCGTCTCAGATGTCAATCCCATCGACAGCATCACAGCCACCACCGACTCCTCAACACCCACGATCACACCCCCTCCCCGCACGGCCTAAACGCATGGGCGGCACCATAGATGACCCCACTGACAACGCCCCACAACCCGAAACAAGTGAACGAAAACTGGCCCTACTGCTAGCATCACCGCAGTTCAACAAGTGTCGGCCCCGCCCACGCGGGGGTAGCTCGTGGTGGGCCTGCCCGAGGGTGTGCCAGGTTCCGTCGGCCCCGCCCACGCGGGGGTAGCTCTGGACCGGGTGAATCCGACGGTCGAACCGTAGAGTCGGCCCCGCCCACGCGGGGGTAGCTCGCTGGGGTCGGGGATGAGGTTGCCGGTCGTACCGTCGGCCCCGCCCACGCGGGGGTAGCTCGGCAACGGCGAGGCCTACAACGTGACCGCCGAGGTCGGCCCCGCCCACGCGGGGGTAGCTCGCGCCTCGCCCCCAACGTCGGCCTGGCCAGGATGTCGGCCCCGCCCACGCGGGGGTAGCTCTATGCGGCGTCCGTGCTCGCGGACCCCGCTGCCGTCGGCCCCGCCCACGCGGGGGTAGCTCTACATATTCGGTGAGCGTGCCGATTTGGGCGAGGTCGGCCCCGCCCACGCGGGGGTAGCTCTGGGAAGGCCCCCAGACCCTCGCCGCGCTCCGCGTCGGCCCCGCCCACGCGGGGGTAGCTCCGCCCACCACTGCTGGCACCGCGTCGAACCCGCGTCGGCCCCGTCCACGTGGGGGTAGCTCGCGTATGGTGTCGCTGTTCTACGTCGGCCCGGAGTCGGCCCCGCTCACGCGGGGTAGCTCCCGTATGGTGTCGCTGTTCTACGTCGGCCCGGAGTCGGCCCCGCCCACGCGGGGTAGCTCTCAGAACCGCTGGGGCTTCGACGGCGGCGAGGAGTTGGCCCTGCCCACGCGGGGGTAGCTCGGGCGACATGACGGAGCGCGTAGCAGGCGACACGTCGGCCCCGCCCATGCGGGGGTAGCTCGTACGGCGCCCTGGACGAGATCCGCACCAGCCGGTCCGCCCCGCCGACGCCGGGGTGGTTCGAGCGACGACCCGAGCACCACCAACGCGCGCCAGTGCTCCCCGCCCACGCGGGGGTGGTCCGACGGTCTACGACATCGCCAACGGGCAGACCGGGTGCTCCCCGCCGACGCGCGGGTGCTTCGGCGACGTCCAGGTCCAGGTCGGCGAAGTTGGGGTGCGCCCCGCCGACGCGGGGGTGGTTCGCCGGCGACGCCGAGGCCGACGAGGACGAGCACGTGCTCCCCGCCGACGCGGGTATGGTTCGGACGACCCCGTCACCAAGGCCCACGTCAAGGAGTGCTCCCCGCCGACGCGGGGGTGGTTCAGTCTCCGACGCGGAGGCGTATGACCCGTACGCGTGCTCCCGCCGACGCGGGGGTGGTTCGCAGGCGGGCCTTCTCGTTTCTTGACATGCCCTGTGCTCCCCGCCGACGCGGGGGTGGTTCGGGGGCTGGAGGGTTGCACGTAGAGGTGCACTAGGGGCTGTCCTGGCGATCACGAGCGGAGCCAGATGACGAGTGCGGCTGCGGTAACGGTGCCGAGGTAGACATAGCCGCGCTTGTCGAACCTGGTCGCAACCGCGCGGAAGGTCTTCAGCCTGTTGATCGCCCGTTCAACGGTGTTGCGCTTCTTGTAGCGGTCCCTGTCGAAACCGGGCGGCCGACCCCCGGCGCTGCCGTGTCGGACCCGGTTGGCGGCCTGGTCGGCCTTCTCCGGGATGACGTGCCGGATTCCTCGTCTGCGCAGGTAACGGCGGGTTCGGCGGTTGCTGTAACCCTTGTCGGCGCTGACACTGTCCGGCTTGGTGCGCGGCCTGCCGCAGGTCAGCCGCGGCACGCGGATCCTGTCCATGACCGACTCGAACTGGGTGCAGTCGGCGTATTGGCCGGGCGTGATGACCAGCGAGAGCACCCGGCAGCGGCCGTCCGCACTCAGGTGGATCTTGGTAGCGAACCCGCCACGCGAGCGGCCGAGCGCCTCACCTCCCGCGCCACCTCCGCCAGCCGGTCGATCAGTTCCGACCGGACCCGAGCGACTTTGACCGTCTGGACAGAGCCCCCTTTGAAGGATGGCGGCGGAGCATGCCGGGCGCCGGCGGCGTGGTGGTGCGCGCGCACGGACGTCGAGTCGACCGAGACGTCCCAGTCGATCTCGCCGGCCGCGTCCGTCTCGGCCTGGATCCGCCGCAGGAGCATCTCCCACGTTCCGTCCGCTGACCACCGGCGATGGCGCTCGTGCACTGTCTTCCACGGTCCGTACCGCTCTGGCAGCTCGCGCCACTGCACGCCCGTGCGTATCCGGTACAGCACCCCGTTCACGACCTGACGATGGTCCCGCCACCTGCCGCAACGCCCATTGCTTACCGGCAGAAGCGGCTCCAGCCGCTCCCACTGGACATCTGTCAGATCACTCCTACTCCCCATAGTCGTATCAACCACTGACTGATCGTCGGAACGTCGTCCAGCCCCCAGCGATGCTCGGTCCTGACCGCTGAATACGGTGGAGGGGCCCGGTTGAATGAGAGGACGCGAAGACGTGGATGTGTATGAGGCCGTCGACAGCCGCCGGGCCGTACGGGCGTTCAGTGATGAGCCGGTGCCCACGGAGGTACTCGAACGAGTGCTGACCGCAGCAACGCGGGCTCCGTCCAGCGGGAACCTCCAGCCGTGGCACATGTATGTCGTGAGCGGCGAACCCTTGGCCGAACTGAAGAGGCGCGCGACGGCTAGGGCACAGGCGGGAGACCCGGGTGATGAGCGGGAGTATCCGATGTACCCGGACGAACTGACCTCGCCGTATCTGGACCGCTTCTCCGCTGCGGCGGCTCAGCGATACGAGGCGCTGGGGATTGAGCGCGACGACCCCGAGCGGCCCCAGAAGATCGCTACCTTGAACTCGGAGGCGTTCGGAGCGCCGGTCGTCTTGTTCTGCTACCTCGACCGGACGATGGGGCCCGGCCAGTGGGGTGATGCGGGGATGTACTTGCAGACGCTCATGCTGTTGCTGAGGGCGGAAGGGTTGCACAGCTGCCCCCAGGTGATGTGGACCATGTACCGCAAAACCGTCAGTCGAACAGTCGGAGCCGATGACGAGCTTGTGCTGTACTGCGGCATCTCAGTGGGATTTGAGAAGGAAGGCGTGCCAAGGCTGCGTACCGGGCGGGCGGACATGACGGAAACGGTGAGCTTCATCGGAGTGTGACCGCTGACGGCCGAGATCGACAGGACAGGGCCTAGTGCTCCCCGCCGACGCGGGGGTGGTTCGGCGGACGCTGTCTATCTCGCTGGCACCCCGGCGTGCTCCCCGCCGACGCGGGGGTGGTTCGGCGCCCCGACGCCTGGGAACCTTGCCCCCTTGGTGCTCCCCGCCGACGCGGGGGTAGTTCGACCGATGCCTGAGCTTTGTCGATGACCAGGGCGTGCTCCCCGCCGACGCGGGGGCGGTTCGAACTGCGCCTTGAGGCCGACGAGCCCGGGGAGGTGCTCCCCGCCGACGCGGGGGTGGTTCGTCCCACGGGACAGCAGCCACACACTGACCTCGGTGCTCCCCGCCGACGCGGGGGTGGTTCGAACAGCCGGCCGTCGTCCTGCTGGGTCAGCAGGTGCTCCCCGCCGGCGCGGGGGTGGTTCGGCGATGACCGGCGAGCCGGTGCTCATGTCGCTGTACTCCCCGCTGACGCGGGGGTGGTTCGAGCGCGGAATCCGTGCTCCACCTCGCGCGCTCGTGCTCCCCGCCGACGCGGGGGTGGTTCGAGGCCTGAGACAATGGAGAGGTGACGGTTCACGTGCTCCCCGCCGACGCGGGGGTGGTTCGCCGCCCGCGGCGCGCCCGGTCCGCTGGTTGAAGTGCTCCCCGCCGACGCGGGGGTGGTTCGCAGCAGCGACGGCGACCGGCACGTCCTCGTGTGTGCTCCCCGCCGACGCGGGGGTGGTTCGTCCCGGAACGGGGGCGGGGCCAAGCCCTTCAAGTGCTCCCCGCCGACGCGGGGGTGGTTCGTCGGCCACGTTCTTGCGGTCGGACTCGCCCCAGTGCTCCCCGCCGACGCGGGGGTGGTTCGGGGTCCGCGACGCCAGGACGAGCACGGCCAGGGTGCTCCCCGCCGACGCGGGGGTGGTTCGTACGAGATCCACGTTCACGAGGCTCGAAACGAGTGCTCCCCGCCGACGCGGGGGTGGTTCGTCGGTATCCAGGACCCAGCTCATCTAGATCATGTGCTCCCCGCCGACGCGGGGGTGGTTCGATCGACTCCATCCTCCGCCAGCACCACCGCCGGTGCTCCCCGCTGACGCGGGGGTGGTTCGTCGTCCGGGCGGAACTGCGCGGCCGCAGGGTCGTGCTCCCCGCCGACGCGGGGGTGGTTCGTTGTAGCCCACCCCGGCCCAGTCCTGGGCGAGGTGCTCCCCGCCGACGCGGGGGTGGTTCGGGCACCGTGCAGGCCGGAGTCGAGGTGGAGCCGTGCTCCCCGCCGACGCGGGGGTGGTTCGGGCACCGTGCAGGCCGGAGTCGAGGTGGAGCCGTGCTCCCCGCCGACGCGGGGGTGGTTCGTCGGAACCTGCCCCCAGCAGCACAGAGGAAGAGTGCTCCCCGCCGACGCGGGGGTGGTTCGCCGACTTCCAGCGGAAATACGGTCTCGGCCCGGTGCTCCCCGCCGACGCGGGGGTGGTTCGGTGCCGGAGAGTTCGAGGCGGGTGGACTGGACGTGCTCCCCGCCGACGCGGGGGTGGTTCGCGCGACGCTCAGCGTGCGGAGGAGGACCTCACGTGCTCCCCGCCGACGCGGGGGTAGTTCGAACTGGCCGACACCGGGCTCGCCCCCGAGTGCGTGCTCCCTGCCGACGCGGGGGTGGTTCGGGGCCCATGCGCGAGGCGCGGCCCCGGGTGGTGTGCTCCCCGCCGACGCGGGGGTGGTTCGGGGCCCATGCGCGAGGCGCGGCCCCGGGTGGTGTGCTCCCCGCCGACGCGGGGGTGGTTCGCCGCGAGGCAGGCTCAGGCCGACGCCGCGCGGGTGCTCCCCGCCGACGCGGGGGTGGTTCGGGAATAGGGGATGCCCGCTCCCGAGATTGCGGGTGCTTCCCGCCGACGCGGGGGTGGTTCGATGCGGCGTGGCTGGTTGTCCCGGCCGAGGTAGTGCTCCCGTCCGACGCGGAGGTGGTTCGTGGAGGGCGCTGACCAGGGGGCGGTGCGAGCGGTGCTCCCCGCCGACGCGGGGGTGGATCGTCAGCCGCGATCGTGGCCCAAATCCAGCAGACGTGCTCCCCGCCGATGCGGGGGTGGTTCGCTTGGACTGCAAGTCGTCCACGTCGAACCACGGTGCTCCCCGCCGACGCCGGGGTGGTTCGCGGGAGTCGAGGACGGGGAACGTGTCCGGGTCGTGCTCCCCGCCGACGCGGGGGTGATTCGGACACCGTCACCGCCGCGCTCACCGAGCTGCAATGCTCCCCGCCGACGCGGGGGTGGTTCGCCGACTTCCTGCGGGAGTACGGGCTCGGCCCGGTGCTCCCCGCCGACGCGGGGCGCGATCATCTGGTCCAGCATGGCCTCTGGCACTGTGCTCCCCGCCGACGCGGGGGCGGTTCGCCGGTTCTCACCGGCGAGGGCAACCTCAGCCAGTGGCTCCCCGCCGACGCGGGGGTGGTTCGCGGGCCGACGCCGAGTCGCTGACGTCCTACGCGTGCTCCCCGCCGACGCGGGGGTGGTTCGGCCAGGGTGTAGGAGCCCCGGCCTTTCACGTGGTGCTCCCCGCCGACGCGGGGGTGGTTCGATCGGCCGGAAGGCCCACCCGCCTTTGCTGCTGTGCTCCCCGCTAACGGCATCCTTCGTCTCCCCGGTCCACGTGGGACCGGTGAGCGGCCGGGGCCAGATCCGTCGGAGCAGCATCAGCCCGGCCGGGGACGGGCGCGGCGCCGGGCGGCAGAATCCGCAGCGAGCTCACAATGGTGCGGCCCGCCGCCTTGTTGGCGGCCGCGATGGGGCGGGCCTGATCCTGCCGGGCCTTCGTCGCCCAGCCCGTCGACTCCGGACACACGGTGAGCCGGCCTGAGTCGATGTTGTACGAACTGCGATGACGTGACTGGCGAGCTCGGGAGCAATGGCCGCCCACCGCTCCCGCAGCATCGCGCCGGCGGCCGGGAGCTCCCAAGCCCGCTCGGTGACCAGCGCACCGATCGCCGCCCCGAGCCTCCATCGCGCCGAACCGTCGTGACGGCACCCAGCACCACCTTGGCCAGGTCCACGCCGGACACCTCGACGCTTCTCATGCCTGCCCCCAGGTGGTGTAGCCGAGGTCCAAATGCCCGAGGCTAGCCCGGCGCCGCACCTGCGCGACGAACGCCCGAGTGAACAGACGCTGCGCCGACAGTTCGCCGTACCGGTCGATGTGGTCGAACACCAGCTGGCGGTCGGCGGCGGCCCGGTCACGCCAGTCCAGGACCTGCTCCCGGGTGAGGTCCTCGAGGACCAGCTGCTGGTCGTCGTTGACGGCAGCGGGCTCCGGCCCCGGAGCAGGAACAACGGCCGGACGCGGCGCGGGCAGCACAGCCGGGGCCATCGGCGCGGCCAAAATCTCGAACGCTTGCTGCGCCGCCGCGGCTTCTGCGCGGTGTGCCTTGGCGGCGGCCTGCTGCTCGCGGATCTGCGCCCACCGGTGCTCGCGGATCCACGCCTGCGCGGTCACGTCCTGGTGCAGCTGCCGGTCGGCAGCCGCACGGCGCTCTGCCTCGGAGGCGCCGGGCATCGCGGTGTCGACGGCGGCAGCAACCGCGTGGCGCTGGGCGCGGCGGTCGGCCTGCCGGTCCTCGCAGCGCGGGCAGTCCTGGCTGGAGTCGAGCAGGATCCGGTCGTCACACCGAGCGTCGCCGCACTGCTGTCGCTGGGGCAGGCCCCGGGCCAACAGCCAACCCACCGGATCGGTGATCGGACGCTGGGTGCGCAGCTGCTCATCCAAGCGCCGAACGAGCCGGTCGGCGAGCACCTGCGGAGCGTCCGTACGGCCCGCAAAGCCCTCCACCCGGGTCAGCTCGCTCAGGGCGGCCGCCTCCACCTGGCGGCGGGCGGCCGGACGGTCCAGACGTGCCCACACCAGGTCGACCGGAGCCAGAACGACCCGCAGCTTCTCAGGCGGTAGAGGCACCCTCCCCCGCTGCTGCCTGCGCTGACCCGTACTGTCCACGACCTTCACCGGAGCGCCGGCCACCGGCTCGCGGCCGGGCTTTTCCCTGCTGATCGAGGGGGACTTCTTCGGCTGTTCCCCGCGCAGCGGGACGCCGTCCTCGCGCATGCACGCGCGGTCCGGAAGGTCGTGGTTCCCACCACGGCCTTCGCCGGAAAAACCACCAGTTGGCTGCAGAGGAATGACCGGAGTAGCCAGATGAGGGTGATCAGTGTGAAGGGCTGCCGCAACGTCGGGCTCTGCAACAGCAGTCTCATCCGCCAACAGCACGCCGCAGACCTGCGATTCCGTCTTCATGTTCGGCGTCTCAACAGGCCCTGCCGCAACGTCGGGGTCTGAAAACTCGGGCTTTCGGGCCTCTGCACGGTGCTCCCGGAAGTCGTCGGCGACCGTACGGCCGTGCGCGGCGGCGACCGCCGGCACCATCAGTCGCGACCGGTTCGCCAGCCCGGAGCCCGTTCGCTGACGCACCCGCAGCACCAGCTCCCGGTCCTCCAGGCGCTCCAGCACCCGCTCCCCCGCTGACGCCGTGCAGCCCAGTAACCGGGCCACCGTCGCCGCCGCGCGGCCGCGCTTGGTGTCCACCGTGCCGCCGCACTGCCGCACCCGGCCGGTCTCCCGCGCCTCAAGCACCAGCAGCAGCAGCGCCAGACGGTCCCTCGCCGCGCCGCGACCGGTACGCGTACCGATCAGCCCGGCCGGGGTCACCGAGCCGTCCCGGTGCGTCCAGCCCGGCCCCATCACGGCCTCCAGCAGCCGCAGCAGCGTTGCCAACTCCTTCTTCGCCAGGTTCAGCGGGTGCCCGGCCATGCCCTGCGCCGCCCACAGCGGCAGCACCCGGCACTTCAGACCGTCGTCCTGGCCGTACTCTCCCTCCGCCGTTTCCACGGAGACCACGCCCGAACGACGCAGCCCAGGCACCACGTTGGAGGCCGTGTACGACGCGGACAGACCGAGCCACCGGCCCAGCTCGGAGGTACGGATCTCCACCACACCGGTCTCCGACGGCGTCCGCGACGCCAGCACCAGCACCGCCAGACGCACCGCGTCCGGCGCACCGTCCAAGTCGGCCAGGTCCAGCAGCAAACGCACCGCGCCACCCAGACGGGCGCGGGTATCCCGACCGAGCGACAGCGGATGACCCGCGGCCCGCTCCGGTACCGGCCCGGCCGGGACGGACAACTCCGTCCGAGGGCGCGGGAGCACGGCGGTCGGTGCCGCCACGGCGCTCACCGGCCCACCGCCGAGACACGAGTGACGGGAGCTGCGACGACACCCGGCGAACCGGTGCTCTTGTAGCTTCCTACCGGAAATCCCTCTTCCTGCATGAAGCGGATAAATGGGGATGAAACGTATGTCGTTCCCGTCACGTGGGACGACCGCTGAACCCGAACCGGGGTGAAACGGACAGGGTCAGGCTGACAAGGGGACACCACGTCGTGCACTATGAGAAACGACCTGCTCTCCACATAGCTGGACGACCGCGCCCCTCGGGGCCGGACGACCGGATGTACGGATGTGGCGGGACCGCCCCCCTTCGTGAGAAGCGGGGCAGACACCGATCGGGCGGGGGGAGATTTCTCCTCCCCTTCCGGTACTGCTGAACCGCGAAGCCCCTGTGGTGGGGGCCCCGCGGATAAAGCAACTGCTAGCTACAGCTGTGGTGGCCGTAGTTAGTGGCCAGGTGTGTAGCGATGGCCCTGGTTAGGGGCCGAGTGAGAAATGAGCGGCTCGGTGAGCCGCGGCTCGGGACCAGCTGTCACTGGGACCTGAGTGGCCGACGCGGGTGGTTAATCCGGTCGGTAGACGGGCCGCGCGAGGAGCGGGTGGTTAATCCGCCTGGCGCGCGGTCGATGGCCTTTAGGTCATCCCGATCCCCTCTCGGAGACCGGCGTCGGCATGCCCTCATCCAGCTGTGCGGCCTCAGGGAAGCGCTCTGCGAGCCGTTTGAGCAGGTGAATATAAACGGCGCGGTGAGGCCGGCGCGGTTGTACCTGTCCCAGCTCCCAACGGGCAATAGCGAGGCGTTGGACGCCCACGGCCTCGGCCACCTCAAGTTGGGTGAGGCCCGCGGCGAGGCGGAGCTGCTGCCGTACCCGCGGCGGCGGCAGGACGTCGTCCAGTAGGGCGTTCACCCGCTGCAAGGGGTCCGCGTCGTCCATGATCCAACCTCGCATGATCGATGTTGCCCCGAAAGATACACGATGGGAGCGGCCTTGGTGGGCGTCAACCAAACTCTCGATAGGGTCGGTTGCATGCTCGCCCTCTTCGACCTGGACGGGACGCTGATCGACCGTCAGGCCGCACTCAGCGACGCCGTGACCGCGCTGTGCCGCGCCCACACCTTCGACACCCCCATCGAGCGGTGGCTGCGCGGGGTGCTGGCCGACCGCGCCAACCCCAGCGACTTCGCTCGCCTGCGCACCGATTTCGGACTGACGGAGCCCGCCGAGCAGCTGTGGCAGGAGTACGTCGATCTGATCGCTGGGTCTGTCACCTGCCGATCGGAGATCCTCGAGGGCCTGCGCCAACTGCGCGCGGCAGGCTGGACCATCGGCATCGTCACCAACGGGGCCGGCGACATCCAGCGGGCCAAGCTCGCCGCAGCTGGCATCACCAACCTGGCCGTCGGCGTCGCAGCCTCCGGCGACCTGGAAATTCGCAAGCCGGCCCGCGAGCTTTTCGAGCTCGCGGCGAGCCGCTGCGGTCGAAGCCTGACCGATGGCGGCTGGATGATCGGCGACAACCCATCCGGAGACATCGGCGGCGGACACCAGGCGGGCCTGCGCACCATCTGGCTTCGAGGCCGGCCCTGGCCCGACGGCCTTCACACCGCAGACCACACCGTCGACGACGCCACCGACGCCATCGCCATCCTGCTCAACGAAACCTCGGAGTAGCACCGTGGACCAGCCTACCGTCGGCATCCTCCACCCCGGCAGTATGGGTGCCGCAGTGGCCGCATGCGCTGCAGCCAACGCCGCCGCGGTCCTCTGGTGCGAGGCCGGGCGCAGCAGCGTGTCGGCAGCGCGCGCCGAACAGTTCGGCCTGACGCCGGTAAGCACGCTGTCCGCGCTGCTCGACCGCAGTGACATCGTCATCAGTCTCTGCCCGCCAGCCGCCGCCGAGGACCTCGCCCGCGATGTCGTCCAGCACGGCTTCGCCGGAGTGTACGTGGAGGCGAACGCCATTAATCCGAAGCGGGCGCAGCGCATCACCGCGCTACTCGAACCGGATGCCACCGTCGTGGACGGCGCGGTCGTCGGCTCCCCACCGGTCGGCGGCAAGACACCGACCCTGTACCTGTCCGGCCCGAACGCTGCGACCGAGCGGATCGAGGCACTCTTCGCGGGCACCGCCGTCCGGACCGCAGTGCTGGGCACGCAGGTCGGGAAGGCGTCCGCACTGAAGCTGGCGTACACCAGCTTCCAGAAGACGTCGCGGGTCCTGGTGGCACTCGCGGTCGGGATGGCGCGCGAGCACGGCGTGGACCAGGAGCTCCTCGAAGTCGCCTCGAAGCGCACCGACTCGTACCTATCCGAACCGCAGTACATCGCCAAGGCCGCGGCCCGCGCCTGGCGCTGGGGCCCAGAGCTGGAGGAAGCCGCCGACGCGCTCGCGGACGCCGGCCTCCCGCCGGAGATGCTGCGGTCGGCCGCATCCACGCTGGCACGGTGGCACAACGTCCAAGACGATGGCGAGCTCACGCTCACCGACGCCCTGGACCGACTCGCCCAGCCGTAGCCCCCGCTCATGCCGTCGTTGCCCCCACCTGCACAAGCTGGTCGATGAGCCGCGCCGCCTCCTGCGGTGGCGCCATCGTTGTGTCCACCGTCAGGTCCCAGACGGTCTCCGGATGCGCGTCCAAGTCCTCGCGGGTCGCATCCCACGCCGTCAGGCGCGCCGTGGTGTCGCCGTCTCCCCGACCGGCGGATCGCGCTGCGGTCACCTCGCGAGGGCACCACAGCAGCACCACGGACCAGCTCGCCGGATAGCCGTCGACCAGGGCCCGGATGCCGTCGATCTGCCCGAGGTGCACCACCGGCACGCCGACTGCGAATGCGTCGTCCAGACCGGGTGCGTCGATGACGTAGGTGTTGCCGTACCGGCTGTTCGCGTAGACGACGGCGCCCGCGGCCTCCAGCTCGTGCAGCTGCTCGGCCGTACCCATCCGGTACCCGGCGGACTTGCCCGTGCCCACCTTGAGCCGCGCGAACTGCGCGTAAGCCGGACTCAGCTGGCCTAGCGCAGTGGTGACGGTGTCCTTGCCCGCCGCCGGCGGACCGTAGAGGACGACACCCCTCTTCACGGTCATGCGTACATCGCCCCCATCGCCTGGCGCGCCTGGTCCGCAAGCGTCACCGCGGTCCCCAGACGGTTGTCGACGACCAGATGCGGAACCGCCGGACGCAGGTCGAGGTCGATCGTTGCCATGTACTCGTCCCAGCGGGCCAACTTCCAGGCGTCCCGGGCCGCCGAGCGGAAGGTGATGTACTCCCGCATCGACTCCTCATCACAGCGCACCCACACGGGGAAGACGTCAACCCCCATGGACGCAGCCCGGTTGGACAGCCGCTGCATCCACTCCGGATCCGTCATCTCCGAGATGAACGGCGCGCTCAGCACCGTGCTGATTCCGCACTTGATGTTGGCCATGGCTGACTGCATCAGGCAGTCGTACTCCACAGACCGGACGCGCTCCCTGTAGAGCTCGGTGTGCCGGTCGTTCGGATCGCCGCCCAACGCCACCAGGAGGCGCTCCACCAGCGGCCGGGTGAGGGGATCCTTGTCGAGCAGCGGCCAACCAGTGAGCTGAACGAAGAACCTCGCCAGCTCGGTCTTGCCGCTGCCGGCATACCCGCCGACCAGGATCAGGACGGGGCGGTGCGGATCGCCGCCAGTGTGCCTCCGCTTCCAGGCGTCGATGATGCGCTGCTGGAGGGCGAAGTGGCCGGCGTCCTCGCTGCCGGGTGAGATGCGGTGGACCGCTCGTTCGACGGCCAATACGTGCGCGCCGTTGAGGCGATCGTCCATCGGCGTGAGCTTGAAGGACGTCTCCTCACCGGGCAGCGCGGTCCTGAAGCCGAGGTCGGGCTCGGTGGCCCGGTAGAGCAGGCAGTAGGCGCGTCGGTAGTGCGGGCCCGGGTAGACCTCGCCCTGCTCGTGCTGCCAGAGCGTCTGCGGATTCGCGGCGGGAATGCCCTTCAGCTTGGCTCGCTCAGCTACTTCGCGAAGCCTCTCGCCGGCCTTTTCCAGGGTCAGGCCGTGTGCCTCGCGCTGCTCACGCAGCCGGTCCGGCCGCCACCCCGCTCGTTGCTTCCCCACCCTCTGCCCCTCCGTCATCGTCATGCCTGTGAGCCTAGAGCTCAGGCCCGAAGTCCCATGTGTACACGGATGTTGAAAACCCGTGAACGAGCTCGTGTACACGCTTCGACAGGGCGCTGTGATGTTCCCGCCGAAGCGCTTGCGGTGTGATTGCTTCAGCAGCGCAGCCGGATGGCGGATGAGGAGGTGTCCCGTGCAAAGTCGACTTGCTTCGCTTGGTGTGACGCAATCAGGTCTTCCGCTCTCGCTCAAGTTCTTCGAGTCGGGTGGCCATCGCGTCAAGCCTGGCCTCAAGCCTCTTGACTGTGGCAGCAAGCTCGGCCGTGGAAGGTTGCGCTACGACAGGCGTCGGCCGGGCCCGAACGAAGACGCCCTTTCCTGCCTGTCCGTACAGAAGGCCCTCGGCGGTCAGTTCGGTGACGGCGCGCCGGACCACGGTGCTGGAGACGTCGTACTGCGATCCCAGTTTGGCTGTCGAGGGAATCGGGTCTCCGACTGCAAGACGGCCATCTGCGATCTGTTGTCGGAGATCCTCCATGACGCGCTGGTACTCCGGCTGACCGTTCCCCACCACTGCTCCTTCGTCATGTGACCGCTTGCTTGAGCTGCTCATAGTGCAGCACATGGGCTCGGTGATCAGTCGGTGCAGGGTCTGGGTCGTCATTGGGGACACCTCCTTGACAACCTTATGCACATAGTGCACCTTGTACGTAAGGCACGTGGTCCTCCGGGAGCACCGAGTCAGCACCACCGCAAGACCGTAGGAAGTCGTCCGCCTCGCAAGAGGGGGCCGGGGTCGATGGCAACACCAAATCCCCCGCGTTTCTCGACTACCTACTGCACGTCGCAGCGCTATGCGCTGTCCGTCCGTCAGGACGCCGGGGTCACCCGTGCGGCCTGGTGGGCGGAGAGAGCACCGCGACGCACCTACTCCCCCTCCCTTTCGCACATGAGGAGATTCGCCATGGCCGTTTCCGCCGCGATGCCCACTGCTAAGGAACGCCCCCGTCGGACCCGCACGAAGCGGGTCAGCGCCTTACCCGCCCTCAAGCTCTCCAAGCTCCTGCCCTCGCGCATCGACCTCCGCGACCCGCTCCAGGCCGTCCTCGTCTGCGAGGACTGCGGCACGTGGGTGCCGATCACCGGCATCAACAGCCGCGTGCAGAAGCTGGTCCCGCACCACACCGGCAAGGCGGGCGTCGCCGCCGCGATCCACTGCCGGAGCAGTAACCGCCGCGTCGAGTTCGATATGACGCTCCCCGAATGGCGCCAGGCCCTCGACGACGCCATCACTGAGGCGTCCAGCCGCACGGCCACCACCGTGCTGCCCAAGGCGTTCAGCGCGGAGACGGACCGGACCTTGCGGGCCCGCGCGGAGCGCACGGCCGCCGGCCGCGTCGCCGACTGGCAGGCGGCGCTGCCCCGCGTGGTTGACGCGGACAAGGCCCGGCGGGCGGTACCCGCGGGTGACACCCCGGCCGAGGCACGGAGCGTGCCCACGGACCACCTGACCGTCCAGCGCCTGGCGAGCTGAACAATCGCACGATCGACCACGGCCCCGGCCGCCCACATCGAGAGGGGGCGGCCGGGGCCGTGGCTGCTCGTACAGCAGTCAGAAAGCGACGAACCCCCGGGCTTAGGCCCCCGGGGGTCGTCTTTGCAGTCCCCCTCCACGAAAGGGAAGACGCACATGCACAGGATGACATCCACTCAGGCCCGCCGGATGCGGCGCCCGGTGCTTCAGGCCGCAATCGACGCCGGCGCCAAGTGCGCCGAGGCCGACCCCGACCTGTTCTTCCGGGCCGACGGCGAGCCGACGGCCACCTGGCAGGCGCAGCGCGCCGAGGCGATCCGCGTCTGCCACGGCTGCCCGGTACGGGCGGCCTGCGAGGAGCTCGCACTGCGCGACGGCGACGGCAACGACCGCGTTGACGACCTGGTGCGCGGTGGCCGGTCCGGGTGCGAACTGGCCGCACTCCGCAAGCGCCAGGCCCAGCGCCTCAGCGAGGCGATGACCGCCGACGAGGCCGCCGACGCGGAATGGAGGAACCTGATCGAAGCGTCGGTCGAGCTTTGGGCCGAGGCTCGGGTGATGCCGACCAGGAGCGCCGGCATTAGGCACCAGGCCGAACTCGTCGCGCAACAGAACCAGCGGCTCCGCGAGCTCGCCGACCGCATCACTGCCGTCCGCTCCGCTCGCCGCGCCCGCACTGGATGGGGGGTCGCGGCATGACCACCATCGTCACCCCGCAGGACGAGACCGACTCGCACAGCCGGCGGCTGGGCCGTCTGCTGGTGCGTATGGTCCGTGACAGCGACGCCACGATCCCGCCCGAGCGTCGGGCCCGGCGCACCCTCGCCGAGATGGCCCCGGGCTACACCCGCCCCCCGCTGCTGAGTTTCCACTCCCCGGCGCCGGCGCGTGCGGCGGACGACGCGTGCGTCCTGTGCGGGTACTGGACCTGCCGCTGCGGCCAGGCCGTCACCGCTCCGAGCCGGGCGAGTGCGACGGGTGCGGTCCGGTGAGCGCCTGCGGTCACCCGCCGAGGCTCGTGACAGTCAACTGCACTGGCGCCGACGGCAAGCCGTACCAGTCGGTGCGGCACGAGCCCTGCACGTGCGGCGCCCCAGCGCCGTCCGAGCCGAAGAAATAGGAGCCCGTGCACATACGTGCCGCCCGTACCGCCCAGCACCACGCGGTACGGGCCATCGCCGCGCGGCCTGGCCCACCCCCTCACCCGCGCCCTCCTGGCGGCCGCCGCACTCACCGCCGCGGCCGCCTGGGAGGCCGGCCACCGCGTCGCCGAACTCCACCCCGCACCAGGCGCCGAACCCCAACCGGGACGGCACTGACGATCCAGGAGCAGCAGATGACGATGACGCCCGCAGACTTCCGCGACATCAAAGGCGACCCGGCCGGCTGGTCGCCCGCCGACTTCGACACGTACACGGTCCTTTCCGAGATCTGCCCGCCGCCGCACAGCGCGCGGGAGATGCAGGAGATCGCCGCCGGCCACGACAAGGACGCGGTCCGCGAGACGCAGATCGCGGACATTCTCGCCGGCGACGGGCACACCGAGGCCGCCGGGATCTGGCTCCGCAGCGCCGAGGCGTCCCGCGAGTACGCGGGCGCCGCCCGTCAGGGTTGGCAGCGCTACCAGGCCGTCCTGAACGGCGAGTGACCCGTACGACTCCTACCGCACCACCCCGCTGGTGGGGGAAGTGACCCAGGTGGTCGACGCTCAGCGCGAGCACCTGCGTGCGGTCGCCGACCTCGTCGGTGACCGCACACCGGCCTGACAAATCCCCGCCCCACCGCACCACCCGAGCCGGCAGCCCGCACGAGGGGGCTGCCGGCTCTCCCCTTGTCTGCCGCAACTTCACAGGGAGAGACAGCCGTGGCGACCGCCCAGCGTTCGAAGACCCCGGCCCGGCGCAAGCCGCCGGCCCGCACCCGCAAGCCCCCCGTCGTCAAGGCCACGCCCACCGCGCCGACCGTGTCGGCCCCGGCGTTGTCAGCTGCCGATGTGGCCCTGGCCGATGCCCGTGACCGCGCCGCCGACCTGGCCGACCTCGTACGTGAGGTGGCCCGCGCCGACGCAGACACGCTCTTGGCCGATGCCGAGGCCCGCGCGGCCCACCTCACCGATCAGGCCGCCCTGCACGCCCACCAGGTCCGGGCCACGGCGAAAGCCGACGCCCGCCAGGTCCTCGCCGACGTGGTGGAGGAATCCGGGCGCCGCCTGGCCGCCTCCACTACCAGCGCGAAGGAGACGAGGAGCACCGCCGAAGAGGAGGCGCAGCAGATCCGCCACCAGGCGCGCTCTGAGGCGGAGCAGACCGCGACCGCCGGCCGCGCGCTGGCGGGCCGCCACCGTGCGGAAGCCGCCCGCCGCGCCGGCGCGATCGAGGACCGGGCCCGCGAAAGTGCGCAGCGGATCCGCGACGATGCCGCCCGGGAGGCCGCACTGCTCCTGGAGCGCGCCGCCAAGGAGGCTGACGGAATCCGGGCCAAGGCTGAGGCCGTCCTGGAGCAGGCGCGGGCCGACGCCGAGCAGGTGCGCACCGCAGCACGTACCGAAGC
>NZ_BMVP01000027.1 GCF_014650775.1 Streptomyces cirratus
CCAGCACTCGGTATCAACGGAGCCAGCAACTCCCCTTCTGCATCGGTCAGTTCATGACGACGGATCACGAAAACATGATCCACCACCGAACGATCTTTTGAAGACAGACCCTAGTTCCGCTGCCTCAGGTAGTCCGGGCCCAGGTTGACCTGCCAGTCCTGCACGTTGGTGATCTGATCGAGAAGCAGGTCCAGCGCGGTGCACGCCTCACCTGCGCGGCGGGCGAACTCGGGGACGTCGACGTAGAAAGGGTCAGGGCGGGCCGGCACCGTCGCCCCGGCCTGACCCTTGACCATGCTGTACCGCAGCGCCTGGCCGCTCGGATCCAGGGCATGTAACTCGTCGCATAGCGATGTGACGTCGTCGTGCAAGCGCATCCGGAACATCGGCGCCAGCTGGACGAGATAGCCGGTCAAGACGCTGAGCTGATGAGTCTTAGGGAGATTTTTTCCGACTTTCTTTACAACCTCGGGCTCCTCATCGCCCGGCGCAACCTCGAACCTGATGCTGTCGACCAAGGCGCGCAACACTACTTTGAGCCCCAGTTCGAGAGCGTGCCGGTAGTTGTACAACACGACCAACACCAACGAATCGTCCATACCGTTGGCGGACCAGCGATCGGCCAGAAGGTCGGCAGCCGTACGGAACGCGAACGCAAGCTCCGCATCGGTCTCCAGCTCCGGCACAGCAGCCCCAGAGGGCGAGACAACAGGCCGCCCGCCGAGGACCGCGTAGTCCTCTGTCCAAGGACTCGGACACGACCGGAAGAATACGGCACGATGGGTCATGAGGAACATCTTGAACGCCCAGGCGACGGGGTGGAAGCGATTTCAGTCCGTCTCGCAGGCCGCCCCACTGCACGACAGTCCTACTTGGATTCCTCGGGATCGCCCTCGCTCGCTCCACCGATTTTGCCGCCGACAAATACAACGCCCAGCCCGAGGGCGGCTACACCGGCGGCTGCGACCACCTTCATCCCCGCCCCCAGGAACTGCTTGCTCTCACTGTCCTTCTCGTTCACCTGCCGCACGTTTTGATCGAGGCGGTCGTGGAGGGCTTCCCGCTGCTCCCAGCTGAGGTCGTCCCGACCAAGGTCGGCCCGCAGGGCGTCCCGCTGGTCCTGTGAAGCCTGGTAGAAGTGCTTCTGACTGTTCTCATTGGCTGCGAGGGTGGCCTTGTGGGCCTCTGTGACCGCATCAATGTCGGCCTTGCCCAGGTCCTTGAAGGCTGGGAACTGCTCGATGAGCTTGAGCCGCACCTCAGTGGCCATCTCAGGCATCGCTGCCGCGAACCTGAGCACCTTGTCCTTGGACAGGTTCCGCCAGTTCGGGATGCCTAACTTCCGTCTGATCGCTGCTTCGTTGACGTCGTTCATTCCCCGACTCCGTTCGTCGCCCCGTGAGGCATTCCGGATAGTAGCGGTGCCCACGGACTTGAGGCGGCGGCATCGGAGCACTCTCGAAGTAGGGCTGGCCGCGGTACGCAGTGCCGCTTCGGGGCCGGCAACGGCAGGCCGGGGCCAGCGGCCGCTCCGTGGGCCGCCGCCCCGCCGGTGGGAGGTTTCAGCTGCTGGGCGACAGGAACTGCCGTTCCGGCTCGACGCGCGAGGTCAGGTCCGGAAACAGGTAACGGACCTGGCCGTTCGGCCCAGGGCCCCGACATCAGGCCATTGTCTGCAAGAGGGGCGATTGAGACTTCACCGGGTGGCACGGCCTTAAGTCCTCACCCCGGGCCGTCGGAGGTGCTCTCGCCGCTCTCCCGGGCCCTGGCCAGGACCACGCAGGCCAGCAGGGCGACGGCCAGGGCCAGGGCCCACGAGGCGCCGTGGCGGTGCGTCAGCAGCGCGCCGGTGAGGGCTCCGAGCAGCAGGGCCACGACCGTCACGAGCCGGCGCAGCGGCGCCGGCCCCCACGGGTCGGCTGCCAGACCGGTCAAGGCCCTGGTGACGACGGTGGTAGTCAGATCGGGGACGGACAGCCGGTGCACCACGGCGTTCTGCAGCCCCATGCCGAGCGCGAGCAAGGCGATCATGCCCGCGGGAGGCCCGCCGCCAGCCGCGCTCAGCGCGAGCGCGCCGCCCACAAGCAGGGTCTGCACCCCGACGAGCGGCGCGAACATCCGGGCGGCCCCGGTGGCGCGCCGCAGCCGCCCGGCCGCGGCGGCGCCGGCCAGGAAGGCACCCAGGGCCAGGAGGGAATCGGGGGCCGACAGGGACCGGTCCCCGGCCAGCGCGAAGCCGAGGAAGACCACGTTGCCCGTCATGTTGGCCACGAATACGTGCCCGAGCCCGAGGTAGCTCACCGCGTCGACGACACCGCTCACGAAGGTGAGGACGATCAGCAGCGGCGCCAACACCTCGTGCGGGGACCGCGCCCCGCCCGGATCCGGCGGGAACAGCAGCGCGGCCAGCGGCAGCAGGATCCCGCGTCGGCGCCGGGTGGGGGTCATGGGGTCCTCCCCTCTGCTCATGGCGCGGGCGAGTCGGTTCCCGGATGACGGCTCCGCCGCAACTAGCGGGCTCGGGACTCATTGGACTCCCGGCGGGAGCGAGGGCGCGGGAGAAAAGGCCTCCGGTCCCTGGAGATCGTAGCGACCTACACCTGCGACACCTCACGATTGCTGGTGGAGGCGCCTCCTCTCGCGTGTCGCTTCGGCGGTCAGGCCGCCAGGGTCAGGGCCAGCCGGTAGAGGTAGTCGACCGCGGCCTCCTGGCCGATGTGGCGCCGCAGCGTGTCCCCCCGCGATCTCCCACAACCCATCTGGAACAATGCAACTCCACATACCCCGCCCCATCCGAAGTTCAACGACGCCTCACCACATAGGACACGGTCTTAGAGGTCGTGTCAGTCGGTCAATCTCCGGTAGCAGATGAGAGTGGATGCGATGCCGGCGAAAGCGAGGAAGTGGTCGGCCTTGCGTTCGTAGCGGCGGTGGAGACGACGGCACCCGGACAGCCAGGCCACTGTTCTCTCCACGGTCCAACGGTGACGACCGAGACGCTGGGAGGCCTCGATTCCCCTGCGTGCGATACGCGGCGTGATATTCCGAGAGCGGAGCCATTTCCGCAGGCGGTCGTAGTCGTAGCCCTTGTAGCCGTGCAGTTTGGCGGGACGGCGGCGACGCGGCCCGCGATCGACAGGATTCGGGCCTGTCAGCTCCCCCCTTTGAGGGCTCGCATGTTCACGGAGTCGATCGCGTACCTCGACCAGTCCAGCTCTCCGCGGGCGCCGAGCTCGTCCAGCACGAGATGGTGGAGCTTGGCCCACACCCGCGCAGCGGTCCACTCGGAGAACCCATCGAGTACAGCCCCCTCCACCAGTTCCGGACTCACCGAATCAGCGGCGTCCTTCCAGGGCGCCCCGAATCGCGCCAGGTAGTGCCACACGTTCTTGACCGTCTGGGGGTCATAGCGGCCGGCACGTGCGGCATCTCCGACGATCCGAGGATCGAGCACGCCGTCGACCGCGATCTGCGTGCCCAAGTCGACGTGTTCCTGGCCGCGGTAGCCGAGGTGACGTCGGAGTTCTTCAACCCTGAGCCGGAAGCCAGGGCCTCCATGCGAGGGCCCGAACTCCGCGAAGGCACAGTCCCGCTGCCCGCCACACCACCGACCCGCGGCCCTGACGACGACCATGACGCAGACCGGCCAGGACACGGGGAAGATGGGCACATCCCCGCCATTCGAGGCACCTGCCGAACCACCGGCCCACTCGCGGTCTTTCACGACGGGCTCCCGGAGCCCCGCGACGCATGTCCATCGCGATGAGGCGTCGCAGCCGCCCGGGTGGGCGGCTGGCCAGACGGAGGCTGCCGTCGAAAGCTGCTCCACTCCCTGTGATCCACGCCGTCGCCCCGTCGGACTTTCGAACGCCTGCAACGTCCCGCTGGCCGGCTCCGCCGAACCCGTCGCCAAGCAATGCGAAGCCGCGCTCCGAGGCCGCTGGTCGAGCATCGCTCGGGGCCGGCTCCTGCTCAGACACCACAGACGGCTGACCACCGCGGCCATCACGGCTCCTGAGACGAACGGGAAGGCAGCCACCGGTCCAGCCCCGTGCCCACGCGAGAAAGCACGGTCGACGGCGACGTGGAGCCGTGCGTCCAAGGGGCTACCCCTCCCCCGCCGGGTGGCGAGGCCCCTTCCTGGCGCGCGCTGCCGGGTCCGCCACCGTCCGCCGTCCGCCACTCGCGACAGGCCGGAGTCGGTCAAGTGTTCGTGATGGCCTGCGCGGAACCGGTCCGTGCTCCTACGCTCGCCCTGAGGAAATGCGCAGGCGACGGAGAACGGGCGGAGTCCATGGAGATCGGCTTGGCAGACGCGGTGGCGGCGGTGCGCGATGAACTGCTGGAGGCCGCGGCGCGCGGTGCGGGGCAGGAAATCAATTTCGCGGTGGGGCCGGTGGAGATGGAGTTCGAGGTCGAGCTGCGCGCGGACGCGAAAGCGAAGGCAGGCTTCCGGGTGTGGGCGGTGACGGCGGAGACGGAGGCGGGGCTCTCCCGGGGCCGGACGCACCGGGTGTCGTTCACGCTGACCCCCCGGAACCCGGACGGCGGCGATCTGCTGGTCGGCGGGGCACCTGCCCGGGCTGCCGGGCCCGGGGACGTCACCGGCCGGATCCGAGACTGATACGGGACCGATCCGGCGTCATCGTGCGGGTACCTGAGAGACGGTACTGAGAGAGAGGGATGCGGTGAGGCGGGACCGGTTGGTGGCGATCGGGGGGCCGGGCGGGCCGGGGTCGGGGTACGTGGTCGGTCCGCGGCTGGTGCTGACCTCGGCACACGTGGTCACCCGCCGTGGCGCGCTCGTGCAGGTGTTCCGTCCCGGTGCCGAGACGGTAGCCGGCGGCGTGGTGGTGTGGTGCGGTACGCCCGGTGGACGCGACGACGCGGCTCTCGTGCACCTCGATGACGAGCTGTGGCGGCCTCCTTCGGGGACGGGGGTGCGATGGGGACGGCTGGTGACCGAGCGCCCCGGGCAGGCCTGTGAGACGTGGGGCGTGCCCGACGTTGTGCAGCGGCCGGGGGCGGCGGTGGAGGCCGCGCAGCTGGTCGGGGCGGTGAATCCGGGCAGCGGGTTCGTCGGCAACCGGTACGTGATGAACCTGGTCCAACACCCGCCCGCCTGGCCGGTGGACGGGACCTCGCCGTGGGGCGGTCTCTCGGGGGCGGCCATGTTCTGCGGCCGACTGCTCACCGGGGTGGTGGCCGCCGATCCCGGCCACTTCGCGCACGCCGCGCTGACAGTGGTGCCGGCGTACGTGCTGTACCACGACGCGGACTTCCGGGCGGCGCTGGCCGAGTACGGCGCGGGTTCCATGACCCTGGAAGCCGTGGAGTTCCAGGAACTGGCCAACGTCGATCCCGTGACGGTGAGCAGTGGTCCGGTATCCGCGGCGGCGTTGCTGCAGCCGGGTCGACAGATCGTGGGCTTCCACGGCCGCGAGGAACTGCTGGGCCGGCTGATCGCCTGGTGTCGGCAGGAGGGGTTCGGCAGCCGGCTGCTGCACGGCTCCGCGGGGCAGGGCAAGACCCGACTGGCGCAGGAGCTGGCCGCCGCCCTGACCGGCGACGGGTGGGCGGTGCTGTGGCCGCGCGCCGACGCCCTGCCCACGGAACTGCGTGCGGTACGTGCGGCGGCCAAACCGCTGTTGGTCGTGCTGGACTACGCCGAGACACGCGCCGCGCAACTCGCGGCGCTGCTGGAGGCCGCCGCCGAGCACGGTGGTGCCACTCCTTTCAAGGTCCTGCTGCTGGCCCGGACCGCCGGAGACTGGTGGACCAGCGCGCAGGCCGTCAACCGTGCCGCCGAGGAGTTGTTGGACGGCACGCAGGTCGTCGTACTGCCGCCGTTGCAGAGCGACGTGGCCGCCCGAGCAGAGGCCTACCGCAGAGCGGCGGACGCCTTCGCCGCCGCGCTGTCCGCCGTGCGCGGATGGCAGGGACACGACTGGCCTGCCCTGGCCGCCGGCCTCGTCCCCGGTGCCCTGGACCGTGCGGACATGGACAACGCGCTGACCCTGCACATGACCGTTCTGGCAGACCTGTTGGATGCCGCCGACCCCGGGCCGGACCAGCCGGCGTCAGGCCTCGCCGACGGCGTCGAAGACCGTCTGCTGCTGCACGAACGCCGCTACTGGGAGCGCAGCGCCGCCACCCACGGCCTCAGTCCGGCGCTGAGCACCCACACGCTCGACGACGCCTTGGCCGCCGCCCTGCTGATCGGAGCCGCCACCCACGACGATGCCGACGAGGTCCTGCACAAGGTGGCGGGCCTGGCCGACCAGCCGCGCGACCGCCGCGACGCCGTCCTCGCATGGATCGCTGCCCTGTACCCCCCGACCGAATCCGGCCCGTGGGGCACCCTGCAGCCCGACCGGCTCGCCGAACGTCTGATCGGCCGTCGTCTGGAAGCAGACCCCACGCTCGCGCACCGTCTCGTCCCCGGGATCGCCGCGACGCAGGCGACCCGGTTGCTCGCCCAATACAGCCGCGCCGCCGCACATCCCGTCTTCGAAGGACGGCTCGACACGTCGTTGGCCGAGTTGTGCGTCGAGCACCGCGCCGTCCTCGCACCGACCGTGCTGGACACGGCGACGCGGGTCGAACATCCCGGGCCCCTCATCGCCGCCCTCCACCGGATCACCGATGATCCCGGTACCCCCCTGGACGTCCTGCGGCAACTCAGCGATCAGGTGCCTGGCAGCCGGCGCCTCGCGGTATGGGCCTGCGACCTCGCCCGACAACTGGCCGATCGCTACCGAAACCTCCCCCGGCGGAGCTCCGCCCAGGCGGCCGAGCTCGTCTGGACCCTGAACATCCTCTCCCTACGCCTGAGCGACCTGGACCGCCGGGAGGAAGCCGTGGCCCCCGCCGAGGAAGCCGTCGCACTCGCACGCACCTTGGCCGACACCGCTTCGGATGCCGATGTCGCACCCCTGATCGCGAGCCTGAACGGCTTGGCCGGCCGGCTCGGCAATCTCGGGCGCTGGGAGGAGGCGCTGGCCGCGGCTCAGGAAGCCGTCACACTCGCCCGCGGCCTGGCCGACACCGACACCGACATCCACCTGCCCGACCTGGTCGGCAGCTTGAACACCCTTTCCGACCGGCTGGCCGACCTCGGGCGGCGGGAGGAGGCACTGGCCGCGGCCGAGGAAGCCGTGCGGCTGCGCCGCCGTGCCAAGGGCGGTACCCCCTCCGACATCCGCCAGTTCGCCAGGACCCTGACCGTCTACTCCGACAGGCTCTGGGCCCTGGGCCGACAGAACGAGGCCATGGAAGCCACCATGGAGACCGGCCGCCTCTACCTTTCCCGCAGGGCGGCCGACACGGACATCCCCACAGATGCCGGCACCGGCACGGACGACCGCGTCCTCCACCATCCCGGCTACATCGCCGCTCTGAACGACTTCGCCACAAAGGCGGCGGCCATGGGCCGGGTTGACATCGCCCTGTCCGTTACCGAGCAGGTCGTGCGCATCAGCCGCGACATGGCGAAGGCGCTGCCCGACGCCTACCTGCCGCAGCTCGCCGAGAGCCTGGGCCGCCTCGCATGGCCCCTGGAAGACCTGGGCCGGCCGGACGAGGCCCTGGCCGCCTCCGAGGAGGCCGTGAGCATCGTCCGCGGCCTGGTCGCCGTCCACCCCGAGGCGCACCTGCTCGAACTGTACGGGTGCTTGAGCACCGTCGCCGCACAGTACGCGGCCCTGGGACGTCGGGAGGAGGCCTTGGCCAACTCCGCCGAAGGCGTCCGTGTCCTGCGTGGCCTGGCCGCCGCCTACCCCGACGTCCACCAGCGGCACCTGGCCACAGGCCTGCTCACCCTCGCCACGCGGCTGGTGGCCCTGGGCAGAGAAGAACAGGCCCTGGCCGCCACCGAGGAAGCCGTGCGCATCCGACGCGCCCTGGTCTCCTCCGCCGCCCCCGGAGACCATCTGTCCGACCTCGCGAGCGGTCTGGTCTCCCTCGGCCTGCGCCTGGGAAAGGCGGGCCGGCCGGAGGCCGCCCACGCGGCCACCGAGGAAGCCGTAGCCCTCTACCGCGCCCTGGCCGAGACCGACCCCGACACCCACCTGCCCAAACTCGCCACCGGCATGTACGCGCTCTCCCGAAGCCTTGAGGCGCTGCGCCGGTGGGACGAGGCCCTGGCCGCCGTGAAGGAGGCCTTCCGTCTCCGCCCCGAGCTGGCGAGTTACGACCTGGCGGCGAGCCGGCAGAAGACCGCGGGCCGCCGCGCCTTCGAATGACCGCGCCGGGCGGCGGCACGGCGGAGGTCCGGGGGCGGTAGGCCCCGCGCCTTCACCTCACCTTTTGGGGCTCTCCCGGAAGCAATGAGGTCTTGGGTCCGCCGCCTGTCAGCGCCGGTTGGTGCTCAGGCCGTCCAGGATCAGGTCGAGGAGGCGTTCGGCCTGCTCTCGCTGCTCCGGCTTTCCCGAGGTGAGGGCAATGCCGGCGAGGGCGGCGAACATGTCGGTGGCGACGATGTCGGGGCGGATGGTGCCAGCTTCGATGCCAGCGTCCAGGAGCGAGGTCAGGGCGGCCAGCATCATCTCGTGGCTCTGGACGTAGGGGTTGACGCCGGATTCGACGAGGGCGCGCAGGGCGTCGGCCATACCAAGCTTGGCGGTCGCGTAATCGATGAAGCGGCCCGCCCAGGCGCGCAAGGCTTCGCGCGGGGCCAGCGCGGCCAGCAGGTCGGGGGCCGCGTCGCACAGCCGGATCAGCTCGTTGCGGTAGGCGGCCTCGATGAGGACCTCCCGGGTGGGGAAGTTGCGGTAGAGCGTGCCGGAGCCGACGCCGGCCTCCCTGGCGATGCGCTCCATGTGCGCTTCCAGTCCGTCTTCGGCGAAGACGCGCACCGCGGCCGAGAGGATCTTGTCCCGGTTGCGCTGCGCGTCGGCCCGTAGCGGGCGCCCTGTCTCTCTAGTCATCCGCGGTCTCCTGTCGTCCCGGGCTTGCTAACCGGCGACGCCTCCACTTACAGTGACGAAACTGGAGGCGCCTCCACTTTAGGGCATGCAGGCCCGCCGCACGCGAGCGCATGCCCCTCCGTCCCACACTCCCGACGTAGCGCGGCCACGGCCGCCAGTCCCGGGGACAACAGGCAGGTCACTAGCCCCAGCCTCGTCACGCCCTGGGCTTTCCATCCGCACGACCCTCGCTGCGAACGCAGCACATGGCAGTCCACTCATTCAGAGGAGCAGAAGATGGGTCTCTCGCTCGAGGAAAAAGTCGCCGTCGTCACGGGCGGCGCGTCCGGGGTCGGCCTGGGCATCGCTCAGGAGTTCGTTGCCAACGGCGCCCGAGTGGTCATCACCGACCTGCACCGGGAGGCGCTCGACGAGGCGGTCGCGGCGATCGGGCCGAACTGCTCGGGGATCGTGGCCGACGTCACCAAGCTCGCGGAGATGGAGGCGGCATACCGGCAGGTGAAGGAGTGTCACGGGCGACTCGACGCGGTCGTGGCCAACGCCGGGATCGGCGCGCACGCCCCGCTCGAGGCCATTACCGAGGAGCAGTTCGACCGGACCTTCAACGTCAATGCCAAGGGCGTCCTCTTCACCGTACAGCCCGCGCTCGCGCTACTGCCGCCCGGCGGCACCGTCGTCATCATCGGCTCCACGGCGTCCATCCAGCCGCCGCGCGGGATGAGCCTGTACGGCGGCTCGAAGGCCGCGGTACGCAACTTCATCCGGGCCTGGATCCAGGACACCAAGGGATCGGGCATCCGAATGAACATTCTCAGCCCCGGCCCAGTCGACACCGATTCCCTGCGCAGCGCACTGGCGATGGCCCAGGGAGCCGACCACGTCGACGCCGCCGTCAAGACTATGGGAGAGGGCAACCCGACCGGACGGATCGCCGACCCGCGCGAAATGGGGAAGGCTGCAGTCTTCCTCTCCAGCGACGCCTCCAGCTTCATCACCGGCGTCGAACTCTTCGCGGACGGCGGCATGGCACAGGTGTGAGCCACCCCGCCCAGCCGGCCGCCGCGCCTGGCGCGTCGCAGCAGTGCGCGGGCACCCCCGACGATGCCATGGAACTCGCCTGCAGTCTCTACCTCGCCCTGCCAGGGACCTGACCGACGGATAGACACGACAGCGGCTCCCGAGTTAACCCCCGAAGGACTTCCGGAGCCGACCACTACTGATCTTTTCTTAAGTTCCTCCGGCCGTGCGGCCCACCGCCCGCCAGCCGCCGCCGTCGGGGATGTTGCCGAGCTTCTTGATGTCGGCGTGGACCAGCTCGCCCGGCCGGGCCCGTTCGTAGCGGCGGACCGGCTGTCCGGTCGAGCGGTCCAGCCAGGCCAGCCTGTTCAGGCCGTGGCGGACCAGGATGCGGTGCACGGTCGAGGCGGGCAGGCCGAGGATCGGGCCGATTGTGGCCGGGCCGAGCTTGCGTTCGGTCCGCAGTAGGCATACCCGGGCCTCGGTCAGGACGGGTGTCCGGTCCGGCGTCGTGCCGGGCCGGCTCGGGCGGTCGCGGAGTCCGTACTCGCCTTCGGCCCGCCACCGGCGGACCCATGTGTTGTACGAACACGCGGGCCTGAGCTGTGGGGCGGGATATCCCCATCTCGGCCGCCACGTGCGCGACCGGACGCCCGGCGAGAACACGGTCGACCAGGATCCGCCTGCCGTGAACGGCCAGCCGGGCATTACGGTGGGACACGAAGACCTCCGTCGTGCAATGGGTTCCTAGACAGCTCCCACCACACCGGAGGTCTTCGCCATGTTCAAGACCCGCCGAGTGTCAACAACGCTCGTGATCAATACATCTAGGCCGTCTCTTTCGGATCTTGCCGGGCCCGCTTGCGGGCGCTGCCAGGCCCGGCATCCTGGAAGGGGGCAGGAGGCGCCCATGAGTTCCCGCTCGCGGATCCGGTACGGCCTTGCCGCAGCTCTTCTCGCTCTGGCGGGCCTGCTGGTCCCGCCGTCCGCCGCGGCGTCGACCGCTCCGCCCCCTTCGCCCCGCCCTTACGTCTACGTCAGCGGCCGCCCGTACGGCGTCGCACTGTCTCCCGACGGCGGCCTCGCGTACGTCGCCACCGGGCGGCTCAGCCCGCTGAGGGTGATCGATACGCACACGCTGCAGCGAACCGCCCGCATCTACTTCGGTTCGGCGCAGGACGTCGCGCTCAGCCCGGACGGGCTCCGGGCCTACGTCACCAGCCCCGGGACGGTCTATTCCTCCGTGAACGTGGTCAACACGGTCACGAACACGGAGATCGGCTACGTCGGTGTCGGCGACGGTCCGCTCGGCCTGGCGGTCACCCCCGACGGTCGCCGCCTCTACGTCGCAAACTCCTTCTCCGACTCCGTGTCCGTGATCGACACGGCGAGCGAGAAGGCCGTCGGCAAGATCGAGGTCGGCAGCACCCCGGCCGACGTGGTGGTCTCCCCCGACGGCCGCCGGGCGTACGTCACCAACTCCGGCTACGGGACCCCCACTTCCCTGTCCGTGATCGACACGGCCACGGGCAAGGTCATCGGCTGGCCCGGCCGCCTCGGCAACTTCGCGTACGGCCTCGCGGTGACACCCGACGGACGACGGCTCTACGTCACGGACCTGCAGGGCACCGTGTCCGTCGTCGACACGGTGACCGGCAAGGTGATCGGCGCGCCCATCCCCGTCGGCCAGCGCCCGATGGACGTCGTGGTGAGCCCCGACGGCCACCGCGCCTACGTCACCAACCAGGGCTCGAACAGCGTGTCCGTGATCGACACGAGCACGAACAAGGTGACCGGCACCCTCGACGTCCAAGGGCCGACCCGTATCGCGCTGACCCCGGACGGCCGCCACGCCTGGATCACGCAGAACTGCTGCGGGACGGTGTGGGTGATCGACTTCTGAGCGGGCGGCCCGCTCAGGGCATTCAACCCGCTACCCTGCGCGCTAAGTCTCAGCTGTGACTGAGCGCCGTACCCGGCCTTTCGAGCAGCGATGCCCGGTGCGGCGGGAAATGCAGGTGCGGCAGCTGCGGGGCGCAGCGAGATCCCGGCATGTCGACCAATGTGAGTGGGATGATCGAGTGCCGGCCGGGGGCCCGGTTGTGGGGTCCGGAGGGCGAGGACTCAGTGTGGGAAGTCGGAATCGATCTCTTCCTGCTCAACCGAGGCAACGCCTACGACGGCTTGGCCTGCTTCTTCGGAATCCGTAACTCATTCGGTTTTCGCCCCCTGGCCGAGGACCGCGGCCTCCCGGATGACGCCTCGGATGGGCTGCGCAATGAGATTGCGGCCTACGGCGGGCCGGACGACGTGTACGGGACTGCCTGGCTGACCTGGGCGGATCTTGCGGCAACCGACTGGCAGGAGACCGACGCTTCCGGCACGCGAAGCCGCGCAGCGGCCGCAGGGACAAACACCGACTGGGGCCGGGTCTGGAGCGTCAAGAGCATCCTCAGCGACGTGCACGGCGCGGAGAACGTACGTCTCGTCGTCTGGTTCTACTGACGTTCGGTCTGAGCACGCTACTTGGCATTCCGGGCCAGGTATCCCGCTCAGTCACAAACACCTGTGACTGAGTGCCGTAGTCGGCCAGGCTGGCCGACTACGGCACTCAGATCAGATGCGGCTCTGCCGTAGGTTCATGCCGGCAGAAGCCCGGCAACTGGGGCAAGGAGACCAGTACGGGATCCAGGGCCTGCATAGCCTGCCCCAACTGGTTGAGCTGGTTGAGATGCGGCGCCGGGTGGGGATCAGAGTGCCGTCGATCAGCACGACCTCCCCACGTCGTGTCCGGGCTCGGGCTGCGCAGCGGATCCGCCCGGCCATCCCCGGACATCACCCCGAGCGGGACAACCGGCCACTGAACCGTTCGAGCGGTACATCGCTCTTAATTGTCTACAGACGGTTTAGGGCCCTCAGGGTGCCGGAATTCTGCGCTTCGGGTGGATCTCGCCTCTTTCGAACAGAGAAGGGACTCGATGTCATGAAAGGCATCACGCAGAAGGCTTTGGCGCTTGCCGCTATTGCCACCACGGCGGTCGCGGTCGGCGTCGTTCCGGCTTCACACGCCCAGGCCCGCGCCCGTCAGCCCATCTCGCCGGAGATCGGCGTCCAGTTCAACCCCGACGGCGTCCCCGGCCAGTGCGGTGGACGAACAGGCGAGCAGTGGAAGCCCGAAGGGATCGCGACTGACCCGATCCGCTTCGACACAGACTCCCGACCCGGCGGCTGCCTGCTCGCCTTCGGCATCTACGACCCGGGCAATGACCTGGCGGGTGAGCACATCACCTACACCTTCCGGGCCACCCCGGGCGCTGATCACGGCCAGTGCGGAAACGAGGGCGTCCACGAGATGCCGATCCAGAGGCAATCCCGGGGCTTCGGTCCCGTCATCCGGATCGACACCGACAACCGGCCAGGCGGGTGCGATCTCACGTTCGACCTGACGAGCTCAGCCCACACGACGTCGCTCTACGTCGACTACGGCTCGGACGGCGACCGCGCACAATGCGGTAACGCCCTACCGTTCCCGGGAGGCTTCAGCCCGGTGGACAACGCCCGATCGGTAACCGCCCGCATCGACACAGACGACCGACCTGGCGGCTGCGGGCTCCAACTGCGACTGGGTTGATGAGCCTTCGCCATCTTCGAACGTGCTGGTCGGAGGGGCTGGCGTGACGGTTCTCCGGGGTGCTCGTGCTGGTCGTGGGCGGGAGTCTGCGGACTTGATCGTCCGTCAGTGGTTGATCTCGAAGTTGGTCAGCACGAGCAGGGCCCGGAGGAGGGTGGTGGCGCGGCCAGGGCCCGTGCGGCGCTTGGTGAGGATGCACCAGGCCTTCAGGTTCGCGCAGCCGTGCGGTTCGCCCAGCCGACCTGGTCACAGGCGCGTGGTGAAGCGGCCGTCCGCCAGCTTGCGCAGCCAGCCCCGCCCGGCAAGCTTGGCCAGCTTCCCGCGGAGCGACTCCAACTTGCCCCGCACCGCGACCCGAAGCCCCAGCACCTCGCCGACCCGCTTGGTCGCAACCGGCCCGCCCGCGTCGCGCACGATGGCGAGGATGCGCTGGTAGTCCGGCGACAGCGCGTCCTCAGCCACGCCGGGCCCACGGTGCGGGACCAGCAGCACCGCTCGGCCTGCGACCCGCGCTGCGGCCGGCGCGGTCTCCGCGCTCGGCGGCGAGCTGTTCGGCCATCCGCTGCCAGACCCGTTCGGCCACCGCGAGTTCGTCGCGCTCGGTCCGCACCTCCACCAGCTACTTGACCAGCTGGTCTTCCAGTTCGTCCAACCCCGCACGCCGCGCGGCGATCCGTTCCGCGATCTCGGACTCCACCATGAACCGGATGGTAGGCGGCGCCGGGCCCGCGATGCGGAAGAACCAGAGAAACCGCCCCGGCCCACCCTGTCAGACGATCAAGACCGCAGACTCCCACCCACGACCAGCACGAGCACCCCGGAGAACCGTCACGCCAGCCCCTCCGGCCAGCACGTTCGAAGACGGCGGGGGTAGTGAGGAATCGAGCGGTCCCGGCATCCGTACTGGCGGGGGTCGGGGCGTACGTGCCGCCGCGCAGGGTAGCCAACGAGGAGTTGGCGGAGCCCCTGGGGCGGTCGTCCGAATGGATCTTCCAACGCTCCGGGATCCGGTTCCGGCACGTCGTGGAGCCGGGCACCACCAGCGGGGACCTGGCCGTCGCGGCTGGCCGTGAGGCACTGTCCCGGGCGGCGGTCGGTGACGTCGCGGCCCTGGTCGTCGCCACCACGACGCCGGACAGGCGGTGCCCCGGCACCGCTCCGATCGTCGCGTCGCGCCTGGGGATGACCCGGGCGGCCGCGCTGGATGTCCAGGCTGTGTGCGCCGGCTTCGTCTACGGGCTGGGGGTCGCCCAGGGCCTGATCGCCGCGGGCACGGCCGACAGCGTCCTGGTCGTCGGCACGGACACGCTCTCGCTGAATGTCGACCCGGCCGACCCCACGAGCATGCTCTTCGGTGACGGCGCCGGTGCCGTCGTCCTGCGCTCGGGCCACCACGAGGAACCCGGCGCCCTCGGAACCTGCGTCCTCGGCAGCGACGGCGGTGGCCGCGACCTGATCACTGTACGCGGCGGAGGGTCCGAGGAACGCTCGGCGGCCGGTGGCGCCCCGGCGGACCCGTACATGCGCTTGGAAGGGCGGGAGGTGTTCTGGCGAGCCGTGGAGCACATGACCTCCGCCTCGCGTGCGGCACTGGACGCCGCGCGGTGGAAGCCGGAGGAGGCGGACCGGATCATCGCGCACCAGGCGAACGCGAGGATCCTGGCCGTGCTCGCGCAGCGGCTGGGCGTCGCGGCGGACCGCGTGCGGTCCGAGGAACATGCGGGGTGGGAGCGGGACTTCCCGGTCCGATATCTCCTGGTGCGAGAAGACATCGACGGTGAGGAGGAGGGTGTGCTGTGGGGGCGGTGCGCGGAGGTCGAGGGCCTGTTCATGAACGCACCTCAGCTGCCGCGAGAGGTCCTGACGCTGCGCGGCTGCCCGTGCGAGAGCCCGCTGGTCCAGGCCGTGGCGGCCGGCGCCCAACCGGTGCGGCTGCTGGGGGACGGAATGCTCTCGATCGAGCCTGTGGATCCCTCGAACGACGGGCCGCACCGCTTCTGGGACCTGGAAGACACGGCTGTCCTGGCCCAGTGGCCCACGCCGGGCGATCCCGGGCGCGTGGACATCGTCGTGGGCACCGGCGTCAAGGAGGACGACTACCGGGGCAGCAAGCGGCTGCCTTCGAGTCCGCGGTTCGACCTGTGGTTCCCCTCGATCCGGGGGGCAGCCCATCGGAGGAAGAAGCAGACGACATGGGTGACGCCCCCTCAACAACAGTGTCAACCCGCCGAAGCAGGAGACGGCAACCGGTGCGGAATCCCGACCCGGAGTGAGCCGAGGCCCACACTCTCGACCCCGCCCCCACCCCGCCGCAGCACCTCCCGAGGGCGGTTGCCGGGCAGGGACATTTCCGTCACGCGTGCCTGTACACCCCACCCCCCACCCACCAGGCGTGGCCCTGACATTCCTTGCGCCCACGCTCGCCCGCCCCAGACGGCAACCGAAGACAGTGCACTCCGGCGCACTACCAAGCACACTCCTGCCCCGTCTCACCCACCCGGAGTAGTTGATCAAGTAACAACCGTTCTGCGGAATTCTTCGCACGCACACGCACCGCTCGCCTCGGCCTTCGTCCGGTGCGACAGGCTGGAACTCCGCTGACCTCACACAGCGGGCGCCACTCGGGGCGTTCCGCACACCGACAGGGCCGGCCCTGTCGCCGTCGCCCCAGGCCGTCGCGGATTCCCGACCGCAATCGACGACGGCCCCTACCACCGGGGGGCCTCCCCCCCGAGGGCTACTGGCTGCCGGTGCAGACCACCATCGCGGTAACCTCCCGCGTGTCGGACGAGGCGTTGGCGCTGCTGGCGCGCCAGCCGTTGTTCTCGAAGGTGCTCAGGATCAGCTCGGTCCCCTCGCTGTAGCCTCCGCCGCCGGTGACCTGCTGTCCTGCCGGGCACTGGACTTGGGACGTACCCGTGCCGTGGAACTTCGTCACCGAGCCCGGCCGCCCGGGGACCGGGTGGTGCGGCTCGGCCGAGCAGATGACGAAGGGCTCCACCGTGCGGGGTGCGGCCGTGGCGTTCCAGTAGCCGATCTCCCAGGCGTCGAGGTTGGGGAGGGAACTCTGGACGAGCACGCCCACGTCGCTGCCCCGCCCTCCGCCGCCGGTGGGCACCTCGCCGAGCGGGCAGCGCTGGTGCAGGAGCGCGGTCTGGTTCGTACCCAGCGCGACCCGGTCACCGAAGATCTGGTGGTGGGGAGCCGACGAGCAGATCACGGTCGCCGCGATGGTCCCCGTGGTCTGGAAGTCGTCCTGCATGGCGGTGACGATCCAGTCCCGCCCCTGCGCGTAGGAACTCATGACGGCGACGATGAACCGCTCGGGGGAGGCCGTCATGCCTCCCCCCGTAGGAGTCGTCCCCGCGGGACACGTGGCCTTCGCCGTTCCGACGGCGCGGAACTCGTCCGGAACCTCCACCCGGGGGCCGGTGATCCTGGTCAGGGTTTCGGCGGCCCTCGGCGTGCCGAGGGATTGTGCGACGGTGAGGGACTGGGGTGTTGCTGCGCCGCGGCGGTCGTCCCACACAGAGCGACAGCGCGGCAGCAGCGAGCAGAAGAGGTCGGGTGAGCCTCATGGCGGCCTTTCGGTTCGGCAGTGCGAGCCCCTACCGCGGCCGTCGGCGCCGGTGCTGTCCGAACTCCCGCCGACCCGAGCAGAATCGCTCCTCCCTCACCCGGTCAGACGGAAGGTCCCGCCCTGCCGGCCTCATCGGAGGTTCCCGGCGTGAGGCGGTCCCGGCCCGCGCCGCCTCACGCTCGGGTTACGAAACGACCGTGGCGCGGCACAGGAGTTCGCGGCCGGATCCGGCCGGGTAGGAACCCCGGGCGAATGCGCAGACACCAGGGAAAGCCCGCATGTGTGACCGGGACAGACTGGGCGTGGTGTTCGTCCACGGCTTCGCCTCCGGGCCGAAGGTGGGGACCGGTTCCTCTCCCTCACACGGACCTCGGCTTCGTCGACGCCCGGAGGAAGGGCAGAAGCCGGGGTGGGCGCGTCATCGTGGCAGTACATCGAGCCTTATTCCGGAGATCTCGCGGCGGCTTTGGCCACCGTGCGACAGCGCGAGTTCGAAAGGCTCTTCTTCCACGGAACCCGCTGGAACGGACTCCAGCCCGCAGGCATGTCGTTCACCTCTATCGACGACCTCGACGCTCTGTGGGAAGACGAGACCTTCGGCAGCGAAGGAACGCACACGATCATCGGCGTGTGGGAGGTGATCGAGGCCGGGGCATACGACGATTTCCAACCGTGCGCCCGCTGTCGGGCAGGAATCCATCGAGATCTTCGAAACCGCGGAGCCGACCCGAGCAGATTTCGAACGAACTCAGGAGCGTTACGACGCACGGCACCCAGACTCGGAGGAACTGTGGGACATGCCGGGTTGGTCAGCGTGGTGCGTGCCGTTGAAGGACGCCGATGGAGTGGACACCATGATCGCCTTTTGGGGCAGGTCCGGCGACTGACGGCCATGGCTTGATCCACAGATCTTGACTATTGCTCCCATGTCCGAGCACCGGAGGGTTGGTAGTCGGTTGTTCCGCACCATCTCAGCCGGATCTGAAGCCGGATCTCAGCCGGATCTGAAGCCGGCAGCCGCCAGGGCGATCGTCGGTGTCGATGCCGATCGTCACCGGGCCGCGGTCGGTCTCCGCCCAGTGATACCCGGTGTTCACACACTGGCCGGCGGCGCCATCTGCGTCGTACTGGATGTCGAGTGCGTAGTAGTCGCGGATCGTCGGAACGGTGAAGGTGAGTGTGCAGCCGCCCGGCCGGTTGTCGGTGTCGATCCGAATGCTGGGGCCGAAGGTGCGGGCATCCCCCCGGATCGGCATCCGGTAGACGCCCTGGTTCCCGCACTGGCCCGGGTCCCCGCCGGATGTGGCCGCGAAGCCGTACGTGAGGGACAAACCCTGCAAGGAATTGTCCGGGTCGTACACGCCGAACGCCAGCTGGCAACCGCCCCGGCGCCCGTCGGTGTCGAGGCGGATCGCATCGGTCCAGTTCCCCACGGAGTGCCACTGATCACCTGTCCGCCCGCCGCACTGGCCGGGATCGCCGTCGGTGTTGAACCGGATGCCGATCTCAGGAGGCGTGAGCAGCCTGGATGTGGCCTGGGCGTGCGGCGCTGGGAGAACAGTCGCCGTGGCCGCCGCTGTGACGGCCACCGCGATGACTGAGAACCTCCGTGCGATGCGCCTCATGTCATCGGTTCCCTTCGAAGTGGGATGTCTGCTAGGCCCCCGTCAAAGCACAGCAATTCCGAAGGCGTGAACACGCCAATTGCAGTCCGACAGGCCGCGTTGTCACCCGACCAGTTCAACCCCGCCTACGGCCGCCCCTGTGGAACGGCAGGGGCGCGCATGCGGCGGGCGCGTTCTGTGCAGTGGATCCCGCCCTCGATGTGGGTCTCCCTGGCCCGGCCCGGCGGCTGTGCCGTGGCCGGGGCACCACGTGTGAATGGGTGCGGAGGTGGCGCTGTGTGGGCGTCAGCCAGGACGGGGCGGCTGCCCCAGCTCATCCTGTGCTGCAGTAGTGATCACGGCTCTCAGGAAGTGGCCAAGCGGCTGCCAGCGGGGCTCGACCGGGAAGGTGGCCGGCTGTCATGAGCGTGCTTCTTCACAGCGCCCACCGCGACCCCGTCCCGCTCTCCGGCCAGGGGGGCAGCGAATTCCGCCTCCAAGTGGCAGTCCATCACCGGGCGGGTTGCGTCCCCGTGCTCCTGGCACCAGCCCGCCGAGGCGACGCCTTCGCAGTCGTGCCTCCTGGAGCTTCCCCCGGACCGGCGTATGCAACCGCGAGGCGTTTCACTCCGACCCGAGCCGATCGAGGCGGCGCCCCGCAGGCCCGCAGGCCCGCAGGCCCGCAGGCCCGCAGGCCCGCAGGCCGGGTGAGCGTGAGGCGCAGGCCGCCCGACCCGGAACGGAACCGCTCCGCCACCCGCACCTGCCCCCCTGACCGCCAACCGGCTCGTGCCGGCGCGGTCAGGCGGCACAGCGACGCCCCGACCTCTCTGGCCGCCAGCCCGGTCAGTGCGTCGGCGTCGGCGTCGGTGGACCAGCCGGAAAACAAGTCCTCTCCGGCCCCGTCGTCGGCCACCTTCCACACGTGCTTCGCGCCGGAGGCGGCCGCAGCTTTCGCCGTGCCGCCCATCTCCCGCGCAACGTCGTGCTCGTCCACGGAGGGTTCGGGGACGGCTCGGGCTGGCAGGGCGTCTACAACGCCCTGAAGACGGACGGCTACAACGTGGCGATCGATGGCGTCGGTGGTCAGGCCGCCGCCCTGGGCCAGCTCGGCGGAGCCGCCGCCTCGGCCGCCGAGGAGTTGCTTGACCAGCGCCGAGGCGTTCAGACCCGCCTTCCGGGCCGCAGGATTGAGGGCGATGACCAGACCGGTGCCCGTCCCGACCGCGGCCGCCGCCGGCTGCCGAGTGGGCAGCCGGTCGCGGACGGCCAGGGCGAGCGCCCGGGCCTCGTCTGCCGCGCCCTCCGCAGTGGCCTCCCTCGACGACCACCTGATCCGCGAGGCCATTTCCGAGGCGGGCTACTCCGTCGCGGCGGTCCGCTGACCGGCCATACGGCCTGCGTACCGCGCCGCTTCAATGCCCGTGCGAAAAGATCCGGAGTCCGGGAACTTCTCGCATGCACCGTCCGACTACCGCTGTGTGGAGGTCGGCACGGCCCGCCCTCACACAGCAGCGAACGACCCGAAGGATGTGTGATGGGCGGGCTCGATGTACGCATGCGGGGAGTCGCCTGCCGGCACGGCCGGGTGGAGGCCGTCGCCGACGTGGATCTGGAGATCGCCGCAGGTGAGCGGGTGGCGCTGACCGGAACCAACGGGTCGGGCAAGACCACCCTCCTGCGCGCGGTTCTCGGCCTGCACCGCCAGGTGGCGGGCTCGATCCTGGTCGGTGGACGGGACACCCGCACGCCGGCGGAATGGGCCTGGCGGCGCCGGTCCTGTGCCTGGATCCCCCAGAAGCCCGCCGCCGGCCGTTTCCCACTGCTGGGCGCGGAGTTGCTGGCCAGCAGCGCCGCGCCGGACGACGCCTCCGAGGCAGCCGACCGGCTCGGGGTGGGTCAGCTCACCGCACGGCCGCTCCACACTCTCTCCGGGGGTCAGTTGCAACGCATGTACCTGGCCCGGGCCATCGGCTGCGTGGCCGCGGGCGCCGAAGTGCTGCTGGCCGACGAGCCGACCGCCGCCCTCGACTTCGACGGGCAGGCGGAGGCCGCCGACGTCCTGACCTCGCTACCGGTGACACTCGTCGTCGTGACCCACGACCGGGCCCTCGCGGACCGCTGCGACCGGGTCCTGGAGATGGCCGCGGGCCGGCTGCGGGAGGTCCGGTGACCACCCTCGCCACCGCCGACATCGGCGCCCTGCTCCAGCTGGTCCCCGTACAGCGGGCCGGGGCGGCCCTGCTGCTTGCTGCGGTCGGCCTGCCGGTCATCGGGGTCGTCATCGTCGGGCTCGACATCATGCCGGTGCGGTTCGCGATGATGCACGTCGCCCTGCTGGGCATCGCCGTCGGCCTCCTCACCGGGCTCGACCCGATGCTGTGCGCGCTCGTCGCCTGCGCCCTGGCCGGAGCGGGCGTGGCACCCCTCGCCCGCACGCCGGACGGCCTCTCAGGGGCGATGGGGCTGCTCATGAGCCTGGCCATCGCCGCCGCACTGCTGCTGCTCGCCGTGTCGGGGGTCAACGCGTCGGGGGCGTTCGCTCTCCTGTGGGGGTCGATCCTGTCCGTCGGCACCCCCGACCTCGTCGTCCTGGGCGTGCTCGCCGTGCTCGTGCCCGGCCTCTTCTGGTGGAAGCGGCGCGACATCGGCCTGCTCCTGTACGACCGCGAACTTGCCCAGTGCTCCGGCGTCGACGTACGAGCCCTGACAGCAGCGCTGCTGGTGCTGGTCGCGGTTGCGGTGGCCGGAGCCATCAAGCTCACCGGGGCGCTGCTCGTCGACGCCCTGACCCTGCTGCCCGCCCTCGCCGCCCGGCGTCTGGGCAGCTCGCTGAAGTCGATCACCCTCTGGGCGATCGGCATCGGCGTGACCGTGAACCTGACGGGATTCCTCCTGGCCCTGTGGCTCGACTGGCCACCGGGCCCGGTCCTCGTCCTGACGGCGGGAGCACTCGTCCTCGCCGTCCATCTCATTTCCGAACGGAGAACCAGCCCATGGCGCGCACCCGCGTCCGCATCCCTTCCCTCCTCGCACTGACCGCGGTCACGCTGGCCCTCGTCACCGGCTGCGGCAACAACAGCGACAGCACCGGCGAAGGCAAGAACGACGGCACCTCGTCCCCCGCCGCGTCCGGCGCGCCCAAGGCCGGGAAGAAGCGCGTGGTGGTCGTCACCACCACCTGGGAAGGGGCCTTCGCCAAGGCCGCGGGCGCCGAGGACGTCAAGGTCATCGTCCCTCAGTCCGTCCACCACGCCCCCGACTACGACCCCAAGCCCTCGGACCTCGCCGCCGTGGCCAAGGCCGACTTCGTGCTGTACGCGCCGTTCGAGCCGTACGCCGCGAAGATCAAGGAGGCCGCCGGCTCCAAGGCGAAGCTCGTCGAGGTCAACCTCGACAACGACCCCGACAAGGTCAAGGCCGAGGTCGACAAGCTGGGCGCGCTCTTCGGCACGGCCGACGCCGCGACCACGTGGAAGACCGGCTTCGATGCCGAGTACGGCAAGCTGAACAAGGACCTCCAGGCCGCCTGGCCCGCCGGCAAGAGCCCGAACGTCGTCACCCAGGTCTTCACCGCCTGGGCGGCCAAGCTCGCCGGCGCCACCACCGTGGGCACGTACGGCCCCGAGGCCGTCACCCCGGCGCAGCTCGCCGAGCTCTCCTCCAAGAAGCCGGCCCTGGTCCTGGACAACGTCCACATGTCGACCGGGACAGTGCTGCCCGACTCCGGCGCGAAGCAGATCGAGATCGTCAACTATCCGGGGGAGGACCTCGAACTGCTGCCGGTCTACCGCAACGCGGCGGCCGAGCTGAAGAAGGCCGTGAGCACCTCCTGAACCCCTGCGCCGATACCCATCGGCCGTCCGCATCCCGGGACGGACTGCACGAACCGCCCCGGGATGCACCATTTGGGCCTCTGATCCCTCCTGTGATTCGGCTCCCCGCAGGGCGCTCCGTTGGTAGCCGGGCACTCCCGCCCGACGGCTTTCCCGGGGACCAACGTCCCTCGGCTGGGGTGGCACTGACGGTTCATAGGCACACCGGAAGGTGCGCCCCGGGACTCCATGCCGCCCGGCACACAGCGTCGGCCACCGCGTAGGGCGCGCATAAGTTGTGCCGGTGCGCGGACCGGGAACCTGGCTGAGGCGGACCCGGACGGGTCTGCTCTGTGCTTCCGCTTGCCTGTCTCTTGGCGCCGCGAGCCATGTCCTGGCCGGCGGACAGCTGCCCGACGCGGCGAGCACGGTCGGGCTCTTCGCCGCCCTGAGCCTCGTGTGCGGTCTGCTCCTGGGCGGGCGTCCCCGGCGTTTCGAGACGACGACGATCGCCTTGGGCGTCGTCCAGTTCTCCCTCCACTTCGCCTTCCACTCGCTGTCCGGCGGGGACCACGGCGGACCGGGCATGTCTTCCGGACAGCAGGCCACCACTCCATGGCCGGCATGGGCCACGCCTCCTTCATGCACCCGGGGGCGGACATGGCCGGCATGGGTCTTCCCGGACACTCCATGACTTCGGCCATGACCCTGGCGCACGGGCTGGCGACGCTCGGCACCGCGCTGTGCGTGATCTTCGGGGAGCGGATCCTGCGGCGTCTCGCCGCCCTGCTGCTCCCCTCCCTGTCCCCCGGTGCGCTCCCTGCCCTGCCTGCCGTACCGGAGCGGCCGCGGCTCGCGCCCGCCCAGCCCGCAGCTCGTCGGTTCGGTGTCCTGCTCGCCCGGACGTGCCCCAGGCGCGGTCCTCGTCCGGCGATGTCCGCCTGATCACTCGCACGTGATCACGACACCCGCCCCCTCTGGGGGCGGCTTCCCCGCACCGGCCCGGCGACGCCCGCCCCGGTGCGGACACGCGTACATCGATCGGAGAAACAGGCATGTCTTCAACCACCGAACAGGCACCGGACAGACCGGCGGCCGCAGCCGCCCCCAACCCGGCGCCGGCCGGGCGCTCCTGGCGGGGCGTACGGGCCCAACTCGTCCGGCTGCACTTCTACGCCGGGGTGTTCGCCGCCCCGTTCCTGCTCATCGCCGCCCTGACCGGGCTCGCGTACACGTTCACCCCGCAGCTCGACCAGGCCGTCTACGGCGACCAGCTGCGCGTCGAGAAGGTCGGCGAGGCGCCGCTCCCCCTGGCGCAGCAGATCGCCGCCGCGCGCAGCGCCCACCCGGAGGGCACCCTCGCCTCCGTCGTCACCCCGGCCGGTCCGGAGAACACCACGCGCGTCGTCCTGTCCGTGCCCGAGCTCGGGGAGAAGCAGCGCACGGTCTTCGTCGACCCCTACACGGCGAAGGTCCAGGGCGAGCTGACCACCTGGTGGGGGTCGACGCCCCTCACCACCTGGCTCGACGACCTGCACCGCAACCTGCACCTGGGCGAATTCGGCCGTCTCTACTCGGAGGTCGCCGCGAGCTGGCTCTGGGTGCTCGTCGCCGGCGGTCTCGTCCTGTGGATCGGCCGCAGCCGGGGCCAGCGGGCGAAGTCCGCCCGCGGCGTGCTGCTGCCCGACCGCGGGGCCCGCGGAGTGCGTCGTACCCGCAGCTGGCACGCCGCGACCGGCGTGTGGCTGGCGCTGGGCCTGTTCTTCCTCAGCGCGACGGGCCTGACCTGGTCCCACTACGCGGGTGACCGATTCGGCCAGCTGCTGGACGCGGTGAAGGGGCACCCCCCGGAACTCGACCCGCTGCTTCCCGGTGCGCAGCCACCGGCCGAGGACGAAGGCGGGGAGCACGCCGGGCATGCCGGGCACGGCGCGGCAGAGGAGAGCGCCAAGGTGGACCCGGCCGGCTTCGAGGCCGCCCTCGCGGTGGCGCGCAAGGCCGGGCTGGGCGGCACCGTGTCGGTGACGCCGCCGGAGAACGCGTCCAGCGCTTGGGTCGTGGCCCAGAACGACAACACCTGGCCGGTCCACTACGACAAGGTCGCCGTGGACACCGCCAAGGGTGAGGTGACCTCCCACACCCGGTGGGCGGACTATCCGGCGCTGGCCAAGCTGAGCAAGCTCGGCGTCCAGGGCCACATGGGCGTGCTCTTCGGGATCGTCAACCAGATCGTGCTCGCTGCGGTCGCCATCGGCTTGACCCTGGTGACGGTCTGGGGCTATCGGATGTGGTGGCAGCGGCGTCCCACGCGTGAGGACCGCAAGGCCGCCTTCGGCAAGGCGCCCGCCCGCGGCACCTGGCGGCAGCTGCCGCCGGTGGTGCTCGTCGTGGGTGTTCCGGCGGTCGTCGCCCTGGGCTGGGCGCTGCCCGTACTCGGGGGGACGCTGCTCGGCTTCGTCGTCGTCGACGTGGCCGTCGGCCTGGTCAAGCGGTCCCGGACCGCCTGAGCAGGAGGGGCGGGAGGGCATCCTGAATGCCTTCCCGCCCCTGTGGTCTCCCGTACGCGGTTGGCTCCCTATCGGGACCAGACCGTGCCTCGGGCCTCGTACTCCAGCATGGCTTCCACGCTCGTCGCCGTGTCCGGCCCGAGTTCGCGGCATACGAGCCAGAGGGCGAGCTCCAGGCCGGAGGTGATGCCTCCGGCGGTGACGAGGTCACCGTCGTCCACGACCCGCGCGTTCTTCAGTACCCCGCCCTGCTGTTCGAGGTCGGGGCGTGCCTTGTGGTGGGTGGTGCAGGGCCGTCCCCGGGTCAGCCCGGCGGCGGACAGCAGCATCACGCCCGTGCACAGGGCGCTGATGGTGAGGCCGGTGCGGGGTGCCGCGGCCAGCGCCCGTGGCAGGGTGCCGCGTCGGATCTCGGCCCACACGCCCGGGTCCTCACGGCGCGCGTATCCGCCGCCCGGTACGACGATCACATCGGCCTCGTCCGGGGCCCACTGGTGCGCGACTTCGATCCGCGAGCCGTACGAGGCGCGGACGAAGCCGGGGCGCGACGTGGTCACGTAGCGGACTTCCACCGGCCGCCCGGTGAAGAACCGTGCGGCTGAGAAGACCTCGTACGGGGCGGCGAAGTCGAGTTCCTCGACTCCGTCGAACATGACGATGTGGACGCGCAGGGGGCGGTTGGCGGGGGCGGAGGGCCGCCCGGCCGCGGTGACGGTCGTCGCTGCTGCGGCCGGTGCGGTTCCGGCGAGGCCGGCGACCGCGCCGGTGGCGCCGATCGCGGTCGAGGCGCGGAGTAAGTCCCTTCGGTTCATCACGTGCTCCTGCTCAGGGTCGGGCCAGTGGTCGGAGCGGGCTTGACCAGTCAGCTGGCCTGTGCGAGCGGCGGTCCGGGGTCGGCTGCCGGGGTGGCCGGCAGATCCGCGGTCAGTCGTTCGCGGAGGGCGGCGCGGTCGGGCTTGCCGGCCGGGGTCAGGGGCAGGGCGTCGACGACGAGGAGGCGCTCGGGGTGCTTCTGCCGCTCCAGGCCGCGATCGGTCAGGTGGGCGCGGAGTTCTTCGAGGGTCGGGGTCTGTCCGGAGCGCGGGACCACGCAGGCCGCCAGTCGTTCGCCCATGAGCGGGTCGGGGACACCGACGCAGACGACGTCGCATACCTGGGGGTGGGAGCTGAGTTGGCGCTCGACCTCGGCGGGGCTGATGTTGGCGCCGCCGCGGATGACGATGTCCTTGAGGCGGCCGACGACGTGCAGGACGCCGTCGGGGTCCAGGTAGCCGAGGTCGCCGGTGCGGACCCAGCCGTCCGGCGTGCGGTAGCGGGCGTCGAGGTCGGGGGCGGCGACGTAGCACAGCGGGGTCATCGGGCCGCGCGAGATGATCTCCCCCACGGCCCCGCCGGGCAGCGCCGCGTGGGTGTCGGGGTCGGCGATGCGGATCTCCGCGACCCGCGGGTCGGGGTGGCCGGCGACGACTCCTGTGCCGTCCGTGGGCGGGACGGTGTGGGCGAGCCCGGTGTGGCAGTTGACGCCGTCGGCGGAGCCGTAGAGGTTGACGACCGGGCAGCCGAACGCCTTGGCCGCGGCCTCCGCCGTGGTCTCGTCGAGCGGTGCCCCGCCCATGACGAGGGCGGTGGGCACCGGCAGCCGTTCGCCCGTGGCGTCGAGGCGTTCGAGCATCATGCGGATCATGGTCGGCACGCCCAGGACGTGGGTGGGCTCGTGCTCGCGCACGGCCGCGAGGGCTGCGTCCGGGGTGAAGTGGTCGAGCAGGACCAGGGTGCCGCCGTGCCGCGCGAGGGTGACAGCGGTCCCGTTGGACCCGAAGGCCGATGCCAGCGGGACCAGGAACAGGCAGCGGGGCGGCGTGCCGTCCGGGATGAGGGAGGCGAGGAAGTTGCCGCGGCCGCCCGCGAGCGCGTTGTGCGAGTAGGCGATCATCTTCGGCTCGGCCTCGGAGCCGGAGGACACCAGGATGCGGGCCGCGCTGTCCGGGTCGGGGCGGGCCGGTACGAACGCCTGCGGGTCGGAGCGCATGAGCTCGGACCAGGCCGCGGTTCCCTCCGGTGCGGCCCCGGGGCCCACGGCGACGACATGGCGCAGGGCCGGCATGGACCGCGAGAGCGCGAGCAGGTCGGCGGCGTGGTGGAAGTCCCGGTGTTCGACCGCGGCGATGACGGCGACGCCCTCGGCCCGGCGCAGCAGGCATTCGGCTTCCAGGACGCCGCGGCCGACGGGGAAGGGAAGGGCGACGGCGCCGAGCGCGGCCAGGGCCAGGTCGGCGATAACAGCGTTACGGTTGTTGGGCAGTTGGACGCCGACCACGTCGCCCGGGCGTATGCCCAGGCCTCTGAGGCCGACGGCCAGACATCGGACCTTGCGGTCCAAGGCGGTGTAGCAGAGCTTGCCCTTGGCGTCGAGGACGGCCGTCTGGTGCAGGTTCGCGATCTGGCGGGCCCGGAAGAGGCTGTAGAGGTCGAGGTCTGGGCAGGTGCCGTCGACCACCCACGAGCGGCGCAGTTCGGCGGGCAGCAGGTCGTGCAGTTCGACGGTCATGCGAAGCTCCAGGGGTCGCAAACGGCGGGGGCACCGTGCGCGTCGCGGCTGATCGAGCCGGCGAAGCGCGGGTCGTGGTGCAGGTCGGACAGGTCGGTGGTGACCGCGGTGGCGGTCAGGCCGAGCGAGCCCAGCCGGGCCAGGGCGTCAGAAGTGCTCAGATCGCGCAGGTCGTGGGCGGTGGCGGCCGGGGCAGTGTCGTCGCAGGGGGCGATCCATCCGTCCGCCGTGGGCAGGGGGTGGCGGAAGCCGGCCGGGAGGCGCGGGTTCTCACCGCGGGCCACGCGTGCCAGGGCGGGAGCGGTGAGGGTGTCGGCCGCGCCGAGAAGTGAGGAGTCCACGCGGACACCGCGACCGGTGCGCTCCCTCAGCAGCAGCCCGGCGAGGACCGCTTCGGCGCCGTGCAGGCCGCCGAGGACGTCGAGCAGGGTCATGAGGGACGGGGCCGGGATCTCGCCCTCAGGGCGAACGGCCTCGCCGACCCCCGTCCTGGCCTGGACCATGAAGTCGGTGCCCATGGGGGCGTCGGCGATCCGGTCGGCCCAGCCGCCGGTGTACGCGTACACCAGCGCGGGATTGATCCGTGCCAGGTCGTCGGAGTCGAGGCCGAGCTCGGCGGCCTTGCCCGGCGCCCAGTTGTGGAGGAAGACGTCCGCTTCTCCGGCCATCCCCCGCAGGGCGCGGCGGTCGGCCTCGGACTTGATGTCGATCTCCACTGCCTTCTTGCCCCGGTTGAGGGCGAGCCAGCGCGCCGAGATCCCGGAACACGCCGGGGGCATGCCGCGCAGCGGGTCGCCGCCCGGCGGCTCGATCCTGATGACCTCGGCGCCCAGCAGGCCCAGCAGATGCGCGGCGAGCGGAGCCTGGATACGGCGGCCCGCCTCCAGCACCGTCAGACCGGCCAGTGGCAGCACCGCATCAGGAGACATTTGGCCGGCCGAGGCGGCCCGGAACGACGTGGAGAGGCCCTCGGTCCCCAGCGGCCGGAGGGACCAGGGCGGGGCGCCATCGGCTTCGGCGAACCGCTCGGCGAGGGTGTGCAGGACGCACACCTCGGCTCCCGAAAGGGCCGCGGCCTGCCGGATGCGGGCCAGGGGGTGCGTCCGGGTCACGGTGTGGAGGGCCTGGGGGAAGGGGGCGCAGGCGGTGGCGTAGCGGAACTGGAAGGGGCGCCAGCCGGCCCGCATCGCTTCTGCGGGGGCGTCCAGGGCCCGCCAGAACGCGGCCCACGCCCCTGGGTCGAGCGTCTCCAGCTCGAAGAGCACTCCCTCGGAGGAGGTGAAGGGCGGTCCGCCGGGCGCGAGTTCCGCGGCTTCGCCCTCGTCCGCTCCGGCAGCGGCCAGGTACTGCGACACCGCGAGCAGCCCGGCGCGGTCCGCGCTGGTGGTGACGTGGGTGGCGGCCATGCCGCGGGCCTGGCCGACCAGTCCGGCGAGCAGCCCCTGAACGGCCAGGACGCCGGTGGCCGTCGCCGCGTAGTCGGCGGCGAGTCCGCGCGGGCTGCCGTCGCGCCGGCCGTGGACGGCCATGACGCCGGTGGCAGCCTGGACCGTGGCCTCATCGACGACACTGCTGCCGGGACGGCCCCAGGTGACGGTCGCGTGCGCGGTGTCGTACCCACCGCCAGTGAGCGTGATGGCACCGGACGCGTTCTGCTGCCCGGTGGCTTCTCCCTGTGCGCCGAGCAGCCGCAGGTGCTGTGCGACGACGCTCGTGATCTGCGGGGGGCCCGAGATGCTGAGGCTCAGTGTGTCGAGTGGCCGGACCGTCTGCGAGATTGCCGGTGACGCCATGCCTCTCCTCTCCCGGCGCGGCGGTGGCCGTCGCCCAGGTCGTGCGGAAAACGCGGAACGCGGGAACTCGGGAGCCTCCGCGCCCGACCAGTTCCACGGACAGACAGTCGGACAGACGTTCCCGTGAGTTCCCGGGAATCAGGAGGAACACGGTGGCCGGTTCACGCACGACAGATGACGCGGCTCCCCAACCCAGCGGCGAGCTGACGGAGTTGAGGGAGCGAGTCGGGCGTTTCATCCGTACCCGGGTGATCCCGCAGGAGCCGGTCCTCGACGCCGGCGGGCCGGCCGCCGTAGCAGCTCTGCAGGAACTACACGCCCATGCCCGCGCGGACGGGCTGTGGGCGCTGCCCCTGCCCGCCGAACTCGGTGGCGGCGGGCTGCCCTTCTCCGCGTACGCGCAGCTCGCTGAGGCCGAAGGTGCCAGCGACCATGGACCGGCCGCCCTGGGTTCCGCTCCGCTGCTCGACGTCACCATGCTCGCGCGGCATGCCGGAAGCCGGATCCGGGAGAGGTACCTGGAGCCCTTGGTCGCCGGCGAGATCCGTACCTGCTACGCGATGACCGAACCCGACGTGCCCGGCACCGATCCCTTCCTCACCGGCACCCGGGCCGAGCGCGAGGTGGACGGCACCTGGCGGATCACCGGACGTAAGTGGTTCACCTCCGGGGCCGCGACCGCGGACCTGGTGACCGTGCTGGCTCGGACCAGCGGTGCGCCGGGCGACCGCGGAGGGCTCTCGCTACTCCTCGTCCCCACCGACTCCCCCGGCTTCCGGATCGTCCGAGAGCTGCCCGTCCTCGGGGCGGCGGGGCAGTACGAGATCGAACTCGACGGCGTCGGCGTGTCCGGCGACCACCTGATCGGTGCCGAGGGCGGGGCGCTCGCCATCGCCGGGGAACGGCTCGCGCTGGGCCGGACGCTGCGCTGCCTGCGCTGGCTCGGCCAGGCCCAACGTGCCTTCGACCTCATGTGCGAGCGGGCCGCCACGCGCAACGGCTCCCGCGGGCCGCTCGCGGGCCACCAGCTCGTGCAGCAGCACGTGTTCGATGCCCTGCTCGCCCTGCGCACCACACGGCCCCTGGTCCACGAGGCGGTGGCGCTCATCGCCGCCGGACAGGACGCCCGTACCGAGGTCGGGCTCGCCAAAGTGGCCGCCGCCCGGATGCTGCAACAGGTCACCGACTCCGCCATCCAGGTCCACGGCGCCGCCGGGCTCGGCCCGGACACCGCCCTGCCCGCGCTGTTCCGCGGCGGACGGGCCGCCCGCATCCTCGACGGCCCGGACGAGCTCCACATCACGGCCGTTGCCCGGCGGATCCTGCGCGGCTACGGCCCGTCGGTGGTCACACCCGGGTGATGTCGACGAGCCCGTCCAGCGAGGCGAGTCCCAGGGCCAGGAAGAAGTCGCCCCAGACGAGCTCGTGGCGTACGGCGAGGCCCTTGCCCGCGTCGTAGCAGCCGTCCAACAGCATCCCGGCCGGAAGCCCGTCGCCCTCGCGGGAGAGGTGGGCTTCCGCGAGCCGGCTCAGGATCGCGACGCCCCGGTACGAACACGCGTCCGTCCAGGCACCGGGGACCCTGGCGAGCTTCAGCAGGGCGACCGCGGTGATCGCCGCGGCCGAGGTGTCCAGAGGCCCGTCTGGGTCGGCGCCCTCGGCCGGTGGGATCAGCCGCCCGGTCACCACGTCGCCCTGAGCCATGAGCCGCTCGGCCGCCTCCACGAGGTTTGCCGAGCTGTGTGCAGTGACGTCCGGCCGCAGGAGGGCGTCGGCGATCGCGAGGAGCAGCCACGCCCGGCCACGGCTCCATCCGGGCCTCGGTTCCTCGAGCGGACTCCACGTCCCGTCCGCTTCGTCGAACTGCCAGGCAGGTGGCCGCGGATCCCCGGTGCGGCCGAGGCAGAGGCCGAGGTGCCGGTCGAGGTGGGCGGCCGCGATGGCTGCCCCGGCCGGACCGGCACGAACCAGGAGGGGCACCATCCCGGGCACGCCGTCCACGCGGGCCAGCATGCGGGGGCCGCCGAAGGCGCCGCCCCAAGGGACGATCCCTGCCTCGGGGTCGAAGTCCTGGAGGCAGGCGCGCGCCGCCCGGCCTGCCAGTGCGGTCGCTTCTTCGTCGCCTTCGGCGAGAGCGGTCCCGTACCAGAGGATCAGTCCACGGGTCGCGGTGTCAGCACCCGTCCAGCCCTCCAGTCGGGCAGTGCATTCAGCGGCGGCGCGGCGGTCGGCATCGTGCCCCGAGTAGCGCGCCCGCAGCCACAGGAGCCCGGCCCAGAAGCCTCCGGCCCACGAACCGCGCCCGGTGGTCGTCCACGAGCCGTCCCGGGGATCGGCATACAGCGGAAAGCGAGCGCCCACCTGCGCACCGGTGGCCACCACCCGTGCCATCACGGCCGCCAGCGCCCTGTCGGCCCAGTCCGTGGAGCTCACGCGCTGTTCCCCTTCCGGTCCTGGCGGTCCTGACGCGCCCAGAGGAACGCGACGGCTCCACCCACGGCGAATTCCGCGGCCACCAGCAGCCAGCCCGCCCCGTACCGGCCGTGCTCCGCGAAGAGACCGAAAAGCGGTGGACCGATCGCGAACCCGGCGAAGAACCCGGCCGCGACGAGCGAAGAGTCCCGACCGGCCCGCCCGGGCTTCGCGCGCTGCATGACCAGCACCATGGACACAGCGTTGCCGGAGACGGCGAACACCCCTACCGCCACAGCTCCGAGCCACACCAGCGGACCCGCCGATTGGGCGGCGGCCAGCAGGACCGCGGCCCCCAGCGCGCCCCACGCCAGCCACCCCGGCAGCCATTCGGCCCGCCCGGGAACGGCCGCCTTGGACCACCCCACCCGGCCGACGATCCCGGTCACGCCGAGGACCGCCACGAGGGCACCGGCCACGGTCGGGTCCATCCCCAGTCGCTGCACGCCGTACAGCGACAGATAGGTGTTTACCGAAGCGATTCCGGCACCGAGGAAGAGCGAGAAGACGACCAGCCAGGCCACCATCCCCCGCGGAACCCACGATGCCCGGGGCGGCGGCGCGGACGACGGAGCATCGGCCGGCAGCGACCGCACCGCCCACAGGGCCGCCAGCAGCGCGGCACCCGATGCCGTCCAGACCGCGACCCGCCAGCCCGCCCCTGCGGCGAGCGCCGCGAGCGGCAGACCGGCCACGAACGCGCCCCACTGCACGCCCGACTGTTTCAGGCCCGTCACGGCGCCCCGCCGGGCGGGGGGAACCGCGGCCAGTACCGCCTTGTTGGTGGCGGGGTTCGCCAACGCCTGCGGCACTCCGCCCAGCGCGACCGCCCCCAGCAGGACGGCGATGCCCGGAGCGGCGGCGATCAGGGCCAGGGCGGCAGTCGAGACCAACAGGAGAAGAACCAGTGAGCGCCTTGAGCCGATACGGTCCACGATCCGGCCCCCCACCGGGGACAGAACGGCAGCCGTCCCGAATCCGATCGTCGTCGTCAGCCCGAGAACGGCAGGCGATATGCCCATGTCCGCCACGAGACGCGGGCCCAGCGCCCCCATCAGGAACAGCTGCAGCATCGAGAACGCCATGGCGCACGTGAGGAGCGCGGTCAGCCGTCGCCTTGCCCAACCGTCCAACTCCACCGACCCCGGAGCGACTTGCGCTGCCCCCACAGAAGTCCCCATTCTCCGGATGTTGCATAAGCGGCCCGACTGGGAAGGCAGTCGGGTGGCACGGCCCTCCGGTTCCCGTTCCCTCCTGTGCCGTGCGCCACAACCGACCGGAGCCAGTCGTACCAAGGGCGAGGACGAGGACTTGTCGTGAAGTGCGCACCCCCCTGCCCTGCCCGGAAACCCGGTGCGAAGATGAACGCGCCATGAAACCGGGCCACTGTTCCAGAGCCGCACGGGCTGCGATGTTCGCAGCCGTCTGCGTGCTGCTCGCGGCCACCGGCCACATCCTCATGTCGGGCATGGCCGTCCCCTGGTGGGCGCTGCCGCCCGCCTTCGCCGGGACGATCGCAGCGGCCTGGACCCTGGCGGACCGCGAGCGGGGACTTCTCGCCGTCACCAGCGCGACAGTGGCCGTCCAGGCGTTGCTTCACGCCGGTTTCACCCTGACCCAGTCGCTGATCCACCCGTCCCTGCCGGCCGGCAGCTCCTTCACCCGGCAATGGGCCGCGTACCTGACGTGCGGCGAAGGAACTGCGGACCTGTCGGCCCACGAAGCCCTCAAAGTCGTCCATGACGCGGGACTCGGCACACTTCTGTCCCAGCCGCCACCGGGCCCCGCGATGACGGACACCCACGCCATGCACGGCATGCACGACATGCACGACATGGCGTCAACGGCGGCCGGCATCGGCATGCCCGCCACCGGCCACGACATGGCCGGCATGTCCCCGACGGGCATGCTGGCCGCACACCTGCTCGCCGCCGTCCTGTGCGGCCTCTGGCTCGCCTACGCGGAACAGGCGGCGTTCCGCTTCCTGCGTGCCGTCGCGGGCTGGTTCTGGACCCCTCTGCGGGTCCTCTTCCGCCTCCTCGCGCCGACGACACCGCACCTTCCCCGCATCCACGTCCGCCGGTCCCGCCACCACCAGGCACTGCCGAAACTCCTCCTCGCCCACTCCCTCACCTCACGGGGTCCGCCGACGGGAACCGCTGTCCTGTGACAGCCGGCTCCCCGAGCGAACGCTGACGGCAACGCGCCGTCGCGCCTCGGGCATCGGCCATGCCCTCCCGCTGGCCGTACCCCCTTCACCGGCCCCGCCGTGCGCGGCGCCGGACTCCCTTCACCCATGAGGATTTCGTGGCGATGACTCCTGCCCTGCCCACCCATGCCCGTACGGCCGACCCGAAGACCTCCCGGCCCACCAACGGCTCCGAGGAGGCGGTCACACGGCTTGCCCTGGACGCCCGCGACGGCGACCCCGTCAAGGCCGACCGCTTCGTACGCGCGCTCCACCGCGACGTCTGGCGGTACGTGGCCTACCTCAGCGCCGACACCCAGGCTGCCGATGACCTCACCCAGGACGTCTTCCTCCGCGCTCTGGCCGCCCTCCCCCGCTTCGAGGGCCGCTCCTCGGCCAGGACCTGGCTGCTGTCCATCGCGCGCCGCACGGTCGTCGACAGCATCCGCCACGCCTCCGCCCGCCCCCGCCTGTCGGACCAGCAGGACTGGCAGACCGCCGCCGAGCAGGCCCAGCCCTACGGCGTCCCCGGTTTCGAGGACGGGATCGCCCTCGCCGAACTCATGGCGGCCATACCCACCGAGCGCCGCGAGGCCTTCGTCCTCACCCAGCTCCTCGGGCTGGGCTACGCGGAGGCCGCGACCGCCATCGGCTGCCCCGTCGGCACCGTCCGCTCCCGCGTGGCCCGGGCCCGGCTCAACCTCATCGCCCTCCTGACGGACACAACCCCGACGACCACCGCGCCGGAACCGCGGCTCCCGGCACAGGCCGGTCGCGACACCGGCGCAGCCCAGGACCGCGTCCTCGCGGCGTCACGGGCGTGATGCCGGCAGCCCTGCGGTCACCCCACGCACCGCAGCATTGACCGAACCTGCACCGCGGGGCGGCCCTGGTCTCGGCCAGGCGCCGCCCCGATGCCGGCTGTCCTGCCGACACACGATCCTTCAGTGCACCCGTCGGGCGGGATGCGGCTCCTCAAGGCCGTCTCAGGCAGGACGAGTAGCGGCTGTTTCCGGTCAACATGGTCCGGACGCAGTGAGACACAGCCGGACTCAGGCGGACAGAGGCGGACGCGTCGGGACGGGATGTGCGGGGTTCCGTCTGGCCGGTCTGCGCCCGCCACTCGTTTCGGCCGGGGCGTATTGCGCAACACTTCTGGTCATGCCGAGCTTTCAGCAGAGGAAGGCCGTGGGGGATGCCCACGAGAAGCGCAGAAGAACTGACCGCGCGCGGATGGTCGGTCAACGCGTGGGGACAGGGAGTCCTCACCCAGCCGATTCAAGCCGCGCTCCGCAAAACCGACAGCTCCCTCCGGTGGACTCCCGACCTCCTCGCCGCCAGGGACGACCACCTCGCGATGATCGACTGCAAGAGCAGCATGACCAGCCGCTCGACCCGCCGCCACGCGATCGAGCGGGCTGCGGTCCGCTCGCACTTCCATCTCGTCGCGTGGACCGAACTGCCCATCTACTACGTGTTCGACAACCTCGACGTGCTGACTCCGTACGACGCCCTCACAGCGGGACAAGCCGGCCCCCACTCGATCTCGGGTTCGGGAGCGCCGTACCTGCTCGTGCCTGTAACACTGTGCCGCGCCTTCGACTCCACGTTCGGCCTGCCGAAACGCCCGCCCGTCGCAAGCGACGCTGCCTGAGACCCGCACCGCACCAAGACCGCCACTCGAAGGCGCGGTCTGGTTCACATTCGCACGGGACGGCGGCAGCGCTGCCTGCTCCCCGGTGGACGTTCGGCGCCACCTGAAAATGCGACGACGCTACGCACGCAGGTCCAGAGAAAGTCGTGCAGCGCCACGTCCAACACCTCTTCACCCAAGGGGCTGTTCACGACGGGTCATGAGCAGCGAGCAGTCATAACCCCTGGAGATCGTTTCCCGGCTGGCCGTAGATCACTCCCCGGCAGTGGGCAGCTTGCACGAAATCGCTCATCACACGTAGTTGATGGGGCATTGCCGCCGAAGCGAGTGTTCGGCAGCACGGAGGTAAAGCGCCGCGTAGTACGCGGCGTCCAGGTCCTCGGCCCAGGGGCCGGGGTGGCTGACGGCGGCCGCGGCCGCGGCCGGACTGTCGAACCAATTGCCGAGATCGAGGTTGTCGCAACGGTGCGGAACGTGCGGCGGCAGAGCGAGCTGGACGACAAGACGCTTCGCTGCCCTGAGCGTGCGATGGGCGCTGAGGACGGTCGTGTTCTCGCTGTAGCGAGCTGGCACGGGAAGGGTCAGGCAGTCCTCGAAGTCGACGGATACCAGCAGGTCCCATCCGAGCAGTGCGTCGTAGAAGTCCTGCGCGTCCGACTGAGCGCGGCAAAGATCCTCAAATGTCTGTATCGGCCGGTACATCTTCTCTTCGAACGACATTCCGGACTGTGGGACGAACTGCACTGCTGCCGGCGGGGGGCAGGACGCGAGGCCGCGCTTGGAAAGTTCGGCGTCGAGGGCCTGGGCAGTGGGCCGGAGAATGTCCTCGTCCAACCAGTCGTCGGCGTCGACGCTGCATACGTAGATTCCCATGCGGTGAATCTACGTTCCGGCTCGGACAGTGCGGCGCTCGGTGGGGACCCGCAGGCCCCGTCAGCCTCGTGGGTTGGCGTCCAGCCATTCGTCGCTGTTCCACATGACGGGCATGGCACCGACCGGGTCGAATTGGATGTCGGGGTCGTTGCTGTGGACCAAGCAGATCAGCCGGCGCTGAAGTACGGCTGCCTGACGGGCTCGGTCGGCGATGATGTCGAGTACGACTTGCGCCGCCCGGGGGCAGGCGGCTGCGAATCGGTCGTAGTCGGTGAAGGTGAGGACCAGTCCCGCGCCTTCCTCTGAGTCGTCGTAACCGCCGTAGCAGGCGACGTCGCCGAGGCAGTCGTTGAGTGCGTCAAGGTTGTGTCCGTAGTAGTCGGGGAACTGCAAAGCGGCGGCGATGGCGCGGTGCATGTGCTGCTCCGTGCTCCATTGGCCTGCTGCCAGCCGGACGACGCGGAAGTCGCGGTCTTCGAGACGCTGCACGGCCTGGTTGAGGAGCAGCTGGCGCCGGAAGAGGGTGACGAACGTGTTGCCCATGTACTCGATGCCAGGGAAGCGGGCCTTTGAGGTGTTCGGCGTCGGCTTCAAAGCGGCGTGACGGCGGTAGTCGTCCAGGAGCTGGAAGAACTCCGCCATCGGAGTGGATCCGTCCGGGGTGTTGCGTTCGATCTCTGCGGCCCAACCGAGGGAGCTGGACATGTCGTGGTGCTCATGCAGCCACTGGGTGAAGTGGTCGTCGGGCCAGAAGGCAAAGGGCTCGTCGATGGAGTGCACGCTCAGTGCGACTCGGTAGCCGACGAGGAACGACTCCAGCTGGATCAACGAACCACCGGGCAGCCGCATGCCGGGGCGGAGGCGGATCTGCTCCAGGAAGTCGTACACGGAGCTTCCGCCAACTTGAAGTAGCAGGTCAAAGGGCTGGTGTGACCGGTTCTCGGGGTACTCGTGCTGGTCACGGGCGACTGTCTGAGCAGTAGATCGTCCGTCAGCGGTTGATTTCGAGGTTCGTCAGGACGACCAGAGCGCGCAGGAGGCGGGTGGCGCGGGCGGGGTCGGTGCGGAGCTTGGTGAGGATCCGCCAGTTCTTGAGGTGGGCGAAGCCGTGCTCGACGGGTGCCCGTCCGACGGCGAGGACGCGGTTGGCCTCCTTCTCGCCTCGAGTGAGCTTGTGGGTACGGGTGGCGATGTAGCCGGTGACGATCACGGGGTCGAGGATGTCGTTGTCCAGGCCGCGGAAGCCGAGGTCCGCGAGAGCCCCGAGGCCGGCGGCGCGCAGGTGGGCCAGGATGTGGTCGTGGCGGGCGGCGGTGTTGTCGTGGGTGCGGCCGGGACGGGCGGCGGATATCCAGATCAGTCGGCCCTTCTCGTCGGTCAGGGCGAGGAAGTGCAGGCCGTGGCTGCGGTGCTTGCCGGAGTAGTTGCGCCGGTCGGCCTTGCCGGTGCGGCGCTGGGTGCGGATGAGGGTGCCGTCGATCAGGACCACCTCCCCGCCCTGCTTAGCGACCTTCTTCAAGGCGCGGTCCAGGCGCGGCGCCTGGGCGGCGACCAGCCCGATCAGTTCGTCGCGCCAACGGCGGACGGTGGACTCGGACACGTCGTTTCCGCCGGCCATGTCGCCCAGGCACTGGTCGTGGCGCAGTACTGCCAAGACGATCACCGCGATCTTCCCCGGCGGCAGGATCCACCACCTGGACCCGATCGCCTTCAGGTGGCGCCGCAGCAGATCGGCGAGGTGGTTGACGGTGCGCGTGGACAGCGGCAGGCGGCACTGGTAGACAAGCGGGCAGGTGTCCTCGGCGCGCTCTTTGTTATTCGTCACACAATTCCAACGGCCGCCGGGGGCACTCCGGTTACGCCAGCTCCGCACTGCTTGCTGCTGCTGCGTACCAGGTCACAGACGGGTGGCGAACCGGCCGTCGGGTTGTTTCCGCAGCCAGACGCGGTCGGTCAGTCAAAGAAGCTTCCCCCGCAGCGGCTCCAGCTTGCTCTTCGCGCTGATGTCCACTCCCAGCATCTCGCCGACCCGCCGGGCCATGACCGGCCCGGCGGCCTGCCGCACGGCGGCGAGGATGCGCTGGTAGTCCGGCGGGAGCACGGTGTCCTCCACGCCCGGCTCGCGGTGCGGGATCAGCATCACCGCCCGACCGCCCACCTGCCCAGGCACCGGCGTGGCCGAGGCTCGCTCCTCAGCGAGCTGTTCGCTCATCCGCTCGAGGACCTTCTCGGCGACGGCGAGTTCGTCCCGTTCGGCCCGCACCTCGGCCAACTGTCTGGCCAGCCACCCTTCGAGTTCGTCCAGTTCCGCGCGCCGCGCGGTGATCCGTTCCAGCAGCTCGGGATCCAGCATGCACCGGATCGTAGAGGGCAGCAGGACAGCGGCGGGTACGAACGGGACGGTCAGCTGCCAGCTTCTGCCCCCGACCGCTTGTTCAGGAAATGCTTGGCCGCCTCGACTGCTTCCCGGTTGAGTTCGTCGAGGGAGACTCCCCAGCTCTCCTCCCAGCCGTCCAGGTTGTGCGCGCAGTGGACAAGCGGTTCGAGCTCTTCGGGGTAGCCGAGGTCCTCAGCGATGTTGGCCCAGATGAGCCAGGTACCCAAGGCGGGATCCAGGGTTCTGTCGGCGATCTGACCGGCGACCCAGTCGGCCATCGCCCACTTTGCCGCCCGAGGATCGGCGGGAGGATGGAACAACAACCCCAACTCCTCCAGCACCTGGTCGAAGAGTGCTGGCGCGTCAGGCTCTTCGCTGCGGAGGAGGCCGGCCAGCATGGCGAGAGAGGGGCTCTCAACCCCAGCAATCAGTGCGTCCAGCCCTGCCTGGATGAGCCGGTCTGACCCGACGTGCCTGTCGAATGCCCTCTCCCGCGCGATATGGCTGAGCTGCTTGAGGGCGTCGTCCTGGGTCATCGGAGTCTTCTCGGTCGGCATATGGAAGAAGAAGGCTCGCACACCAGCCGACACGGCTGCACCGTGTTTCCCTTCGAACTGACTGCCCTGACGGACGATCTCCTTCGTAGACTCCCGCCCACGACCAGCACGAGTACCCCGGGGACCGGTCACACCAGCCCTTTGACCTGCTACTTCAAGTTGGCGGAAGCTCACTGATCAGCACTCCTCTCACTGCGGCCATTGGCACCCAGGCTGCCCACCTCAGCGACAAGCCGCCACAGAGAACCCGTCCGCCAGCACAACAAGCCAAGCCTCTTCACCCACCATCGTCCGAGACCTGCTGCCGGCTTCAGCGATTGCCGCCCGCTATCAAGCTGTTCGGCTCGCAAGCCGAGCTGGTCGTGCTCAGGCGGCCGCTTCGATGGGCTCGAGCACGGCCTCGACGTCGACCACGACATCGACCATGGGGCTGACGACCACGCCGCCGCGGTCGACCACATCGTTCCAACTCACCCCGAAGTCATGTCGATTGATACGCGTCGTGGCGGCGAAACCGGCGCGTCGCCTGGGCCCGAGATCCCGCCCCTCCTCCCACCAAGGCGTATCCCACTGTCCCAAGTAGGTGACGTCAAAGGTTACGGGGCGCGTCACTCCACGTACCGTGAGATCTCCGGTCACCTCGAACTCGGTTCCGCTCACCTGGTGAATACACGACCCGACGAATGTCCACATCGGGTGGTGCTCGACATCGAAGAAATCAGCACTGCGGAGGTGCGCGTCGCGCTGGGGCTGACCGGTATACACCTGGGTCGCATCGACCGTCACCTCGACGCGAGCGTCCTCCGGCTCGTCGGGATCGACCTCCAGCAAGCCGTGCACGTTCTTGAACTGCCCGCGCACGTAAGTGACCGTCATGTGTCTGGCGCGGAACTCCGCCGCGGTATGACCGGGCTCGAAGAACCATTTGGTCATGGCCATGTGCGCCCCTGTTCTACCCCTTCAAATAGCCCTGACCCTATGGCGGCCACGGAGCGCGTAAGGCAGTGCTGGGGGCCGACGTGCTCGCGGTGTGTCACCGGTGTTCGTTCAAGCCGTCGGCGATGAGGGACTCGCCGATACCCAGCATCCAGACGTCCTTGGCCAGCGCGGTTCCCTGCTCGGTCGGGCGCAGGCTGGGCTGCCTTCCTGCCGCATCCCTGGCGTAGGCAGGTAGAGCCCGAGGGTGCCAACGGAGAATGCGGTGAGCGCAACCCCGGCGAGAACGACAGACACGACCGGCAGGAGCAGTGTCGTGGCAATCGCGAGCTCCCCGGCGGAGAGCAGCCGTACGAATTTCTGGGAGTCGTGCCTGCCCAGGAACGGGTAGGTCGTGGCGGCGAGCTGCTGCAGCCTCGCGGCGGTGGCCTCGTCCGCACCGAGTTTCGAGAGCCCGGAGTTCAGGAAGAACGCGCCGACCGTGAGCATGAGCGGAAGTTGCCGTGCTGCGGAACATCGTGCCCAACCGGATACCATGCCGAGCCTCCCAACATTGGCCTCAGATACCACCCTGCCATCCGTTCGAAGCATGTCAAACGGGGGCCGATTCTCCCCCACCCGCTGGCCCCGGAGCTCGGAGCAGGTCAGTGCAGGTGAAGCTGCCAGTCCGCCGGGACTTTGCCCCGCGGCCCCGGGGTCGGCTGCGAGGCCGGGTGTGAGGTCGGCGGTGCCAGTGGCGGGCCCTCGTAGTACTGCTCGGTCTCGATGTTCCAAAACCAGGACTCGCCGGGTTCGAAGCTCGTCAGGAAGGCGTGCCCAGCCATCCGGGCATGCTTCGAGCCGTGCTGCGAGGGCGAGGAGTCACAGCATCCGATGTGCCCGCACGCTGCGCAGCGCCGCAGGTGGAACCACCAGCCGGGTCCATCGCCTGCCAGACACTCCACGCACCCGTCGCCACTCGGCGGCGCAGTGAGATCAATACCCGGGATCTGCTCCTGAGGCATGCGCTGCGCCTCCCTGGCGAGGTCGCTCGGACGCCGTTTCGGACGGGGTTTCGGCACCTGGAGCCGAAGCCGGGACGGTTACTGACCTTGTAGGCGTGGGGTCGTGGGGGCTGACAGCTGGCGATCGTCGCGGTATGCCGGAAGCATGAGGTATCCGCAGGGTGGGGGTCTGACCGCCGAGAGGCAGGCTTTCCGCGAACGGATCCGGATGGAAGCGGCCGGGATGTTCGTCAGCGGTCTCAGCAATGGCGTGATCGCAAAGGAGTTGCGCGTCAGCGTCCGCTCAGTTCAGCGGTGGCGTCGATCGTGGCGCTGCACTATTGATTGCCGCCCGCCGCTTCCGCGTTTGCGAGGTGATCCTGAAGCTCGAGGTGTCTGAACTGGTAGGCGTTCCCGGCAACCCGAAGTAGACCTGCGTCAGAGGCCCAGGCGAGGAACCGCCCGAGGCGCCACGGTAGACGTCGGCGTGTGCAGAGTAGTGTGGCAACGTAGCGACGCCAGGCGGCGGCCCAGACAACCCCGCCAAGAACACCACCGCTACCCAAGAGCACCAGCAAGATGATCAGACTGCGATAATAGTTGGGGTGAAACCCCCGTTCCTTTAAAAGGCCCCAGGTCACGATGCTCAGGACAAGGCCGGCCGCGGCGCTGACACCGACCAGAATCCCTGAGCGTAGATCTGCCCGAACAAGGGCGTTGGGGCCCGTATTAGAAGCCGTAGTTTCCAGGTTGCGCCGAAGGCCAAAAGCACAGCCTCCGATCAGGGCGACCGGGAAGAGCAAGCTACAGCCCAGCACGACGTCGGAGGCAGGGGAATACGTGTTGGGCAGGGTCACGGCCAATGAGAAGGCAAGTACTGCAACGAAGCCTACAACGACTGGCCCGATGACTGCTCGCCTTCCCTCCTGCGTGCGGAGACGTCCAGGCGTGATGCTTTTGGGTGTGGGCCAGACAGTTCTGGCCGAGGCGACGATCCAGCTGATGGCCAGCAATGCCAAGACTACGAGCCCCAGGGCTAGCCTGTGGTCGTCGATGGCCGCGGGCACCATCGAGTACACGAAGGCCAGTCCGACGGTACTGCTTACTGCCATGTCGGCTACTCGGGCACGCATCCCTGCGATTGGCCAGAGCCGGTGCAGAACCAGGTCGGTGCTGGACAGCACGTGGCCGCCCACAGTGCGGCGTTCGCGGGCGTTCTGGGTCAGATATCGGGCGAGGAGCCCGAGCCAGCACCCGACCTGCTCCGGTCCGTAGACACGATTGCCTGCACGCTCGTGCAGTTTGGTGGCGGCGGGCAGGAACTGGTCAAGGAGTTGGTTGCGCAGCGCCTCTGGGTCGGTGAAGCGGAGCAGTTCGGTGGGGTGGCCGTTGGCTTCGTAGACGGTCACCGCCAGGGTGAGCAGCCAGGGGGTGGAGAGGATATGGGCGGCTGCTCCTTGCGGGTGCTGTCGTGCGATGGCAAGCACCGGCTGCCAGTCGTCGGGGGCCAGAGCGCGAGCGGCGACGAAGCGCTCTGCCTGTTCGGCCGTCACAGATGACACGACGATGCGGGCTGAGTCGGTCAGGCGGATTCCTGCTGAGAGCGTGTCGTAGGTGGTAGTGCGGCAGGTCACTACTAGAGGTGCCTTTTGGCGGCCGACTTGGTACTGGTTGAAGGCGGCCAGGGCTTCAGCGGCACGGCACGGTCCGGCAACGCTCACTCCGCCGTCCATTTCGTCCAGGCCGTCGAGTACCGGCAGGATGCAGCGTCGTTCGACCAAGCGCTTGGCTGTTGCCTTGCTCAGCTGGTACGTATCTACGAGCTGGTCGCTAAGCCACCTGTCCAGGGGCTGAGTGGTGTCCCAGCCAGCCAGGGCCATGCGGACCGGGACAGGTTCGCCGACTTCTCGTATCTCAAGCAGGCCCAGCATGAGTTCGACGGCCAGGACTGTCTTTCCTGCTCCGGGGGCTCCGGTGATGAGCAGCCGCCCGGGCTGAAGGCGGCGGTAGTAGTCGCTGATCTCGCTCAGATTCCCAGCGGGCTCGGCACCAGCAGCTGCCCGGGAGGGTGGGGCCCGAAAGCAGAAGGCAACATTGATCGGCTGGTTGTCGCCGCCCAGCAACTGAGTCCGTTGCGCCAGTTCACTGGCTTCTACCACTTCGGCAAGCTTTCGGGCTGCTTGGACCACGTCCACATCGGCCGACGGTTTGAGTGCCTCGCTGCTACACCGGCCACGGGCAGCAGTCCGACCACTAGACCCATCAGGCCTAGTTTGTCGGACATGGCCAGGTTGCCGCTGATGAACGTGATCACGGCCCAGACACACACAGCCAGGCATGCCGAAGCTAGCAGCAGCCCGCTTGTGTAACGGACCCACTCTCGGTTGAGGGCACCTCTCACCCCGCACAGCATGCCCTGCCTGGACCGGCCAGCGCAGGAGCGCCGCGCGGAGCTACTGGTTGCCTCGCCGAAACCGGACTCAGACGGACGACAACACGCCCTCAACCTCGTGTCGTGAGTGCGAGGCCGGTCGCGGTGAGGCATCCGTTGATGACGTCGCTGCGGTACTGGATCTGGCGGAGGCCGTGTCGTAGCCAGCGGATGAGGTGGTCGGGGTCGGTGAAGGCGGTGTTGGCCTGGCTGGTCCGGCGAAGGATCGACCAGATGCCTTCCACAGGGTTGAGGTCGGGGGCGTAGGGCGGCAGGCGGTAGGCCGTGATCCAGTCGTGGGCGTCGATGAACTCACGCATGCGACGGTCCTTATGGACGTTGAGGTTGTCCCAGACGAGGACGATCGGTCCGCCGAGCTGCTGGTGGGCGGCGATGAGGAGGTCGCGGTACTCGGTCCAGGCGAAGCTCTTGCGGCCCCCGTTCTTGTGATCGGTGTGCCGTTTGGGCCGGTAGACCAGGCGGGAGCGTTCGCAGGGTTTGTAGCAGCACAGGGCGGCGACGGAGAAGCGTCGCTGGGAGCGGCCGAGGACCCGGATAACCGGAGTGGTTCCGCGTTTGCCCCAGGTGCGTGAGGTCGGCGGCGTCATCGAGAATCCGGCTTCGTCTTCGAAGACGATCCAGGCTCCGAGCGCCGCCGCGGTGGTTCCAGGTGCGCCACACGTCCTTCACCCAGCAGGCGACTACTGTCTCGTCGCGTTCGACGGCACGGCGGGCCGGAACCTGGTGGCTCCAGCCGTGCCTGCGCAGCATCTGGGAGATACCCGACAGCGTCATGCTCTTGTGGAAACGTCGGCCGATCAGGGTCTTGATCCTGGCCAGCGTCCATCTCTGATCGGGCCAGCCGTGTGCAACCGGGCCTCTGGCCAACTCGTCCTCGAGCGCGGCGAACAGCACATCGCTCAGCTTCGGCCGGGACGCCGGGCCACGGGAACGAACCGCGTCCTGACCAGCCTCCCGCCAGGCCCGCCGCCACCGCTGCACCGATCTGACGCTGACCCGTAACTCCTTCGCGATGCCCGTGCTGCCCCGCCCATCGACGAACATGCCGACCGCTTCCATCCGGACCCGCTCACGGAACACTCGCCTCTCCGCGGTCAGATCCCCACCCTGCGGATACCTCATACCTCCGGCATACCACGACGATCACCAACCGTCAGCCCCTACGACAACCTGCCTTCAAGCTCAGTAGACCCCTTCCTCCACCGTAATCGGCGTGGATCAGGTTCGCAGGCCATGGCAGCAGGTCGGTGCAGCGGACCCGCCGCTCCTCGTCTTCGTGCACAACCGTCCGTGGGACAGCTCTGGACTCCGACTTAGTACTCCAGCAGCGTTTCGCTATCTGGCCTGGTCAGGAGGGCGCGTCGGGAGTGTAGTGG
>NZ_BMVP01000028.1 GCF_014650775.1 Streptomyces cirratus
CGGTCAGTTCATGACGACGTATCACGAAAACATGATCCACCACCGAACGATCTTTTGAAGACAGACCCTAGACCGAAAGGGAGCGCATTTGGTTGTGATCAAGCGGAAGCTCGCCCTCTGGACGGTCCAGGTGATGACCTGCGGAGGGAGGGATCGTTGAGCCTGGCATGAAGCACACCAAGCGAATCCTTACCGGGCTGGCCAGCGCAGTGGCAGCCCTGAGCATGGCGTCGGTCTCCCCCGCCTACGCGGCCGACGGGTATGACCGATGTCCTGTGGGCTACTACTGCATGTTCTCGGGTCTGGACGGCACCGGAGACATGATCAAGCTGACGTCGAACACGCCGGACCTCGGGGCACTCGGGATGAACGACCGGGCCCAATCCGATTGGAACCGAACCTCTTCGACCATCCACCTGTGGTCCGACACGGGCTACACCGGGTGCACGACGGTCACGCCCGCTGGGCCGACCGGCAAGGGCAACTTCTTCCCGACCTATCGGGACTTCTTCAGCTCAGTGCAGTTCGACGGACCCGACAGCCCGATCTGTGCCTCCTGACGGAACGGGACACGTACGCATTGTCCCCGGCGACCGCGTCGGGGACAGTGCGGGGACGCGGCCGGCAGGCCGCAGGCATGAAGCAGGACGGATCGGAAGCCAGGGCCACGGGCTTCCAGAAGGACGGCGGCCATGAGGAACACCAAGGCGTTCAAAAAAGCGGTCGCCGACACGCTGGCCGAGCTGGCCCACCGGGGTCTAACCCTCCGCCCGGGCACGGTCGCCGACACCGTCGAGCGGAACATCCGTGCCGTCGCCGAGCGGCTGGGGAACCAGGAGCACTCCGCCTGGCGGTACTTCGACCCGGCCGGCCTCGCGGCCAGCATTGCCCAGCAACGGCAGGCAGCCGAGACCAACAGCCTGCCCGGCCAGGTGGGACGCGCGCCGATGCCGCCAGTCGACAACCCGGAGCTGGCGCTCATCCTCGGGGGCGTCCCCGACGCCTTGGAGGAGAGCGGCGGCGACCTCTACAGCGTCATCGTCAACGTCGCCGTCAACGCCTGGATGGCCGGCCACATCCACGGCGAGGACGGTTGCACCGGCTGCCAGGACAAACGACCCACCGGCACCGACTGGCAGGCCCGAATGGAAACCATCACCGCGATGCAGCCCGACATCACGAAGTGGTTCAACCGCGAGGTCTGGACGGCCGCCCTCAACGACACTGGCTACAGCGTCACCCGCCGCTGACCCAGGCCGTGCTCATCCAGCGGCGAGCGGGCGACTCTGCGAGGGCTCGGCGGTGGCTCCGCACCGGTCTCAGCCCCGCGACCGGTCCGGACGGTGGGGCCGGTGGGGCCGGCGCCGGCACGGAGTCCGGGACCTCTACCTGGCCGGGGTCCCGGATCTCGTCCGGCCACCGCGGTCGGGCTGCCGCCCCGGCCCTGCCGCTGACACGCGTCAATGACCACTACCTCGGGCATGGCACCGGGTCGGTCGTCAGCAGCATCGTCAGGTCCAGCGCGGGCGCGCTGTGCGTCAAAGCGCCGACCGAGATGAGGTCGACTCCCGTCTCGGCGATGGCGCGGACGCTGTCCAGACGGACGGTGCCCGAGGCCTCCAGCAGGATCCGGGAGGCGTCGGCACGCTCGGCCCGGATTTTCACGACCATTTCGATGTCGGCCACCGGCATGTTGTCGAGCATGATCCAGCTGGCCCCGGCACCGAGGGCCTCAACGGCCTGCGCCACGGTCTGCACCTCGACATCGGTCTCCACCTTCTGCCCGGTGCGCGCCATCCCGCGCCGGACCGCGTCGATCGCGGTGGTCACGCCGCCTACCGCGGCGATGTGGTTCTCCTTGAGCAGCACCATCGCCGCGAGGTTGAGCCGGTGGTTGCGGCCGCCGCCGACGGTCACCGCGTACTTGTCCAGGGCGCGCAGGCCCGGCGCCGTCTTGCGGGTGTCCAGGATGCGCGCCTCGGTCCCGGCCACGGCTTGGACGTAGCGGTCGGTGAGCGTCGCGATACCGCACATGCGCTGCAGGAAGTTCAGCGCCGTACGCTCCCCGGTGATCAGGCTGCGCGCCGAGCCGGACAGGTGCACCAGGACATCGTCGCCGGTCAGCCGGGCGCCGTCGGGGACGAGCGCTTCCACTGTGACCTCGGGGTCGACCTGGGCGAAAACCTCCGCGACCACGGGTAGGCCAGCGGCGATGCCGCATTCCCGGGCGCGGATCTCGGCCACGGCCGCCATGCCTTCGGGAACGCTCCACGCGGTGGTGATGTCCTGGCCCGACTCATCCTCGGCCAGGGCAGAGGCGACGGCGGTTCGCGCCGCCTGTGAGGGGAACTTTGTCATGGTCCGTGGTCTCCAGTCCTGTGGTTATGGGCCGGAAATCTGAGGTGTCCCGCGCGGGGACCGCTGTCAGAACCGGTTGCGCTGGCACCCTCGGCGGCGGTGGGCGGGGCGTCGGCAAGCTTGGCAGCCCACCGCTGCGACCACTCGGTGACCGAACGCAGGGCCTGGCGGCCGTCGTGGCCGAGCGAGGTGAGGGTGTAGCTGCCGTTGCAAAGCACCTCGGCGAGTCGAGCCTCTTGGAGCTCTGTGAGCCTTCAGTGAAGATCCGACTGGACCTCGGTCAGTCGATGCCGTCGATGATGCGGAAGTCGCGCTCGAAGCCGTCGGGGAGGGCCACCAGCGCCTTCTGGTACGCCTCGCTCTCGTATGCCGCGACGGCCTGTTCAAAGCTGTCGAACTCGATCAGAACGACGCGTTGCGTGATTCCGCCCTCGTGGGCGACGACTCGACCGCCACGGGACGGGATCCGGGACAGGACGCGGCCGCCCAAAGCCTGGACAGCCGGACCGGCCAGCTTGTCGTAGGCAGTCAGCCCCTCAGGGTCGGAAATGGCAGGGTAGACACTGACCCAGTAGCCCTTAGCCATGGAAACCTCCTGTGTTGGGCCGGACACTTCCGACTTCGAATTGACACTCAGATCGATCGATCCCGGCGACGGGTACTGCGGTCAGTTGAACCGTCATATGCGCAGGTTAGGGCTCGATGTGCGGGCGAGGGAAAGACCGGTACGGGATAGACTCAGAACGGATCGTTATCAATCTGCAGGGAGGGCACGTGGCGCCGGATACGGTGAGCCTGCGGTACTTCCTGGTGCTGGCGCAGGAGTTGAACTTCACACGTGCGGCCGCACGGATCGGTATCGCACAGCCCGCACTCAGCGCCCGGATGCGCCGATTGGAGGCGGAACTCGGTACGGCCCTGCTGGTCCGCGACACGCGTAGCGTCGTTTTGACCACGGCCGGTGCGGCTTTGGCGGAGTCCGCGCCGCCCGCGCTGGCGGCGCTGGACCGGGCATGGGACACCGCCCGGAGCGCGGCGGCCGGTGAACTGGGCACGCTGCGCATCGGATACAGCCTCAGCGCCGGGGCCGAGACGGCACCGGCGCTGGTGGACAGGCTGATTCGCGGCAACAGCGGACTCGGGGTCGGCGCGGTTCCGATGGCGACACCGGACATCTCCCCCGCGGTCGCCGACGGCCGCATCGATGCCGGGATCACCCGCGGTGAACAGCCGGGCCGTGGCGTGTGCCGGTTCCTGCTGCGGCGTGCGCGCGTCGGGGTCCAGCTGGCGCAGCACCATCCGCTGGCCGAACGCCCGGAGATCGAGATCGCCGACGCGGCCGCGTATCCGCTGCGACTCCCGGACCGTGCGGCCAACCCCGTGATCCACGATCAGCTGTCCGCGCTGTTCCGAGACATCCGACCGCACCCCCGATTCCAGACGCCCGCAGTCTCTTTCGACATGTCTCAGCGCGACCTGCGCGACGGGGTCACCCTCGCCCCGGCCGGAGAAGCCACGGTCACGGCACAACCGGCCGGTCTCACCTGGCGACCGCTGCGGGGCGCGCCCAGCCTGACGTTCCATCTGGTCCTCCCACGCGAGCAGTCGCCGCTACACCGCCGCATCCGTGCCGTCGCCAAAACCCTGGCGCACGAGCTGCACTGGCTGCCGGACTGACGCGCAAGAGGTCAAGCGAGACGGACGCCTGTGGTGGCGAGGCCGAAGTCCTTGCGTCCGGCGCGGACTTCGACGGGGGCCGCCGCCCTGAGCAGGCTGATCCGGCGACTATCAAGAAGCCGGTCACCGTCCGACGAACGCGTCCGCGAGGTCCTCCCCGCCGTCCTCATGGGCGTCGGCGGCCGGGTCGCGCAGGGGGCGCAGAGTGCCACCGCGGGGGCGGAGGCCAGGAAGCTGTAGCGGCCCAGGCAGTTGCGGTTCGCGTGCTTGAGCGGGGACAGGCGGGCCACGTCCTCGTCCAGGGCGTCGTGCTCACGCTGGTCGGCAGGCAGTGCCCGCAGCACGGTCACGGCGGCGTCCAGGTAGCGGGTAGTCCACAGCACAGCGGCGTTGAGGACCACGCCGAGCGCGCCGAGCTGGTCTTCCTGTCCCTCGCGGTACGCCTGCATGATCTGCCCGCGCTTGCCGTGGGAGATGTCCCGGGCCAGCTTGTGGCGAGACTCCTGGACAGTGAGCTGCCGGTTCATCTGTCGGCGGCAGGTGTCGTCGACCGGGTCGACCACGCGCAGCAGGTGGAGGGTCTTGGCGATCCGCCCGGACTCGGCGAACACCTGCCCCAGCGGCGTCGGACGCCCCTCCCGGCCAAACATCCGCAGCAGGTCGTACGCCCTGACCTGCCCGGTCACCAAGGAGCCAGCCACCCGCAGCATGTCCGCCCAGTGCGTGATGACCTTGTTCAGGTTCACCCGGTTGCGCGCGAGGGCTTCCAGCGGCCCGTAACCGCCGGTGGTGAGGCCGGGCATCTCGGCCCAACGGCGGGTATTCGAACTCCGCCACTACGTCGGCGCGTTCCTTCGGGGTTCCTTCTCGCACGAGGAACCTGACGTTCGGGCCGTTGATCGCGAGGCGTGCGGCCCGCACCTCCGGCGACGGCTGCGCGGCGGCTCCCCTGCGGGGATATTTGGTGCCGGTCAACTTGTCCGTGAAGCGACTCATGGTTACGCCCCGCCCGGCTGTCATGCCGAGCGGTAAGCGGATGGCTTCTGAGGCCGGGCGGGACGGATCTTGTCGTCCAGGTCATCCGCGACTCAAGCAGACGGCTCAGCTCCCTGCTCCTACCGCCAGCTCACCAACCAGGGAGCGCATTTGCTCTACGGACTGTTGTGTGCCAAAAGTACGGTAACGGGCACCGCAAGCGTTGCCCCCGCGCGCTCCTCCGCCCGCGTCTGGCGAGCGCTGTCAGCGGGCGTCCGGTCAGGAGCTAGCCAAGCCAGACGATGCTCAGGACCGAAAGGCCCTGCGTGCTTCTGTTGACTGCGTAGACGACGGACAGTTGCCCGACGGACGCGGCTCGGACGTCCTCGCCCTCCGGGTCGCCGGCGTCCCACTGCGGCCAGCTCCACGGGGAGCGCACCGCGATGTCGAGGACATCGCGGACCATCTCCCGGGCGGCCTCGGGAAGCTCGGCGATCGTCTTCGCGGCCTGTGGGGACAGGCGCACCGCCCACGGCTGATCGTTCACTCGCGGGCGCCGAGGAGGTCGTCGAGATTCACGAAGTCGGCTTCGTCGCGGCCGGAGTCCATAAAGGCATCGACGTCCGGGGCCGCCGCGACGCGTAGCTGCCAGGTGCGCACCACCTCGTGGAGGGGAGTGAGGCTGAAGGTGTGGCGGGCGTCGTCCAGGGCCTTGGCCCAGTCCCGCTCGAACGCCGGCACCCACGTCTGCGCCCGCCGCGCAGTACGGAGGTGGGCAAGGAGTTCGGCCGGCGCCCCGGGCGCAGGCGCGTACGGCGCGGCGGGAGGCGGGGTGTGATCGGGTTGGGCGCTCATCGGCTCCTCCTCGCGGACGGCTGCTACCCGCAACCGTAGAACGGCCTGGCCCAAGCCGCGACGGTTCCAGCGGATGCAACAGCGGTATCGGAAAACGCGCAAGCACGTTGACGCTGGTGGCCGGGTCAGTGTGGTCGACGGGGAGTTCAGAACGTCCCATCCCGATCCCCCCTTCTACCAGCCGGCCATCCTCAGCGCGGGAGGCAGGTTCACCGGCGTGATGGCTCCCGAGTGGCAGGGTGGGCCGGAAACGCAGCGCAGAGTCGGCGGAGACCCGCCCACCACCCCAAGGAGCAGCAGGAATGTCTCGAAGCGGAGTTGGCCTCTCCAACGAGTGCGTGACCGCGTTCGATGAACTCGCACGGAAGCATGCACTCAAGTACGTGATCTACAAGCTGAGCGACAACTATATGGAGATCATCGTCGAACAGACCGGCGACAGTGACTACGAGACGTTCGTCAAGACACTGCCGGCGGACGACTGCCGGTGGGCGGTGTACGACTTCGCCTACCAAGACAGCGAGGGCGCCCAGCGCAGCAAGGTCGTCTTCTTCGCCTGGTCTCCCGCAGGGTCGACGACCAAAGTTGCTGTACTCAAGCTCCAAGGACTCCCTCCGGCGCGCACTGGCCGCCGTCGACATCGAAGTCCATGCGATCGACTTGGACGAGGTCTCCCACGAATCCATCCTGGACAAGTGCCTGGGGGAGCCCTGACCAAGACTTACCGGCTATCGGGACAGCCGCGGGCGCCGAGAGCAGCCACCCGCAGGGTGCCACACGGCGGGCGGGAAAGCAGCCGGCACGGGCGCCCTGGACCCCAGCTCCGAAGCGCGGGTAACCGCAAACTGTGGCGACAGCCCCACCTCGTCCATCGTGATCACGGACGGCGGCACCGACCGGACCAGCACAGTGCAGATCAACGGCAGCCGGCCTCACCGCCATCGACCAGACCCACGAGAACGTGGCCGCCGACTTCGCAGAGCTGCGTGATGTCCCTTCACTGACTGGAATCCGCAGTATGGAGGGCCCACCGATCGGCGGGCCCTCCATACTGCCCGCGAGTTCACCGCGACAGGCCAGCCCAGGGGTTGTTGTTCAGGCCTGGCCGGTCTCAAAGCGGCTGATGCGTCCGTCGGCGGTTACGTCGAAACGCCACTTGGTGCGCATCGCACCCCAGGTGTCGTTGCGGTACTCGACGATCAGGGACCGTCCGTCGTCGGCTTCGGAGTCGACGTCCATGTGGCCGTTGGAGGAGAAGATTTCCCGATCCGCCCAATCGGTGATATCGCGGTCCGAACCGTCATCAGACATCGTCGCGCCCGGTGCGAGGACTTCCTCGAAGGCGCCCTTGTCGTTGTCGTTGACGGCCGTGACGAAAGCACGGACGGCAGGGTCGGTCAGCTGGCTCACATTGATCACGGGACCTCCAGTCAGATACACGGATACTGCTGCGCGACCAGGAAACACCAGCAGCGAAGACCGGAAAGGCAACTCCCCCCACAGCCACGCAGACGGGCTAGCCGCGGGTGCCTGCACGGGCGCGGGTAGCCGTGCCCGGCAGACGGGTACTCCTGACCGAGGGGTTCGGCGACGCCGTAGAGGACGGATACTCGGACTCCGACACCTCCCCCCTGGCGCCCAGCAGGGCCGGCCGCCGTGCGGCCGGCCCTGCTGGTGGGGGCTGGCGAGGGCTACTGGGTGGCGGCCTGCTGAGTGACCCGGAGATGGGTGAATTCAGCGGGCCGGACCGGGGCGAAGCCGACGTCGATGACGACCGTGCCCTCGGTGCTGCTCGCTGGGTTGTTGGTCTCGTCGCAGGTCACGTAGAAGGCTTCCTCCGGTGACTTGCCGGGGAGTGCGCCGGCGCGCCATTGGCTCATGAGGAATTCGGTGACGCTCGCGCGCACGGAGCTGAGGAGGTGTTCGTCGACCGGCTCGAAGGCCGCCCAGCGGGTGCCGTCGGTGATCGCCGAACGCAGGAAACTGGCCAGGCGCCGAACGCTCAGGTACTTCCACTCGTCATCCGTGGCGAGGGTACGGGCACCCCAGACGACAAGACCCTGGCCGGGGAAGACCCGCAGGCAGTTCACACCGACGCCGTTGATCTCGCCCTGTTCCTCGTCGGTGAGGACGCGCTGAAGGCCCAAGGCCCCGCGGACGCCCGTGTTCGCGGGCGCCCTGTGGACGCCTCGCTCAGCGTCGGTCCGCGCCCAGATACCGGCAACGTGTCCGCAGGGCGGCGCCATCTTCTCCTCGTCGCCCGGCACCTTCAGCCACGGGTAGTAGACCGTAGTGAACCGGGCCTCTTCCGGGCCGAGGCCCAAAAGCGCGGGCACCTTGGCGGGCTCGGCGTCCTGCGCGGTGTGCAGGAGGGCCATCCGGTTGCCTGCGGCCACGCAGTGGCCGGCGACCGCCTTCGCGATCACGGCGCCGTCGTCCCGTGTCTCCCACAGGTCCGGGGCCACCACGATGGTCACCTCAGGCGCCAGCGCCTCCAGGGCGGCCTCGTACCCGGAGAACGGACCACCCTCACCCGCCCCCGCGATCCAGCAGGGGCCTCCACCGTTGGCGAACCAGCCGTACACCGCGTCGGCCAGGTACGGCGACACCACCGCGGAACCGGCATCCTCCACCCCCTCGGTGAACTCAGTCCAGCTCCCGACCTTGCGAGGGGACTCCACATGGAGGTGCCCGATGAAAGCGGCAATCGAAGTGGCCGGTCCGGTGATCAGTCTGGCAGCCAATGAAGCAACTCCTTCTACAGGGAGCAGCCACGGCCCAGACGGCCGCACTGCCCGCGTTCGATGGCGATGAACTGCATCAATAGCGCAGCGTAGCCGCATGACCACAACTCTGGTACGCGGAAGCCAGCCACCGCGCTTCCGAACGGCGGCATACCGCCGCGCCCAGCCGAACCTCTTCAGAGCCTCCCGGCCTCGGAGACCGCCACCCCAGCCCCGATCCCATCAACCCCTCGCGGGGGTGATCGCCTTCCCACGCCAGCGGCACCTACCGCGCCCCCGCAGCCAAGCCAGACACAGCCGGCCCGGTCCCCGAGCCCAGGGCCGTTCCCGCCCGAGGCCGGCTGTCTGCCAAACACTCGCTCTCGCGTCGGCCCCGGAGCCGACCGTGCTCCGGGCCGGTCCGCTGTGTGCGACGGCGCTTGTGCGCCAGGCTCATCCCTCCGCGACGACCTCGTCCGCCTGCATGCCCTTCGGGCCCTGCACCGCAACGAAGGACACATTCTGCCCTTCCTTCAGGCTCTTGAAGCCGTTGCCCTGGATCGCCCTGAAATGCACGAAGAGGTCGGGACCGCTCTCGGGGGTAATGAAGCCGAACCCCTTCTCATCGTTGAACCACTTCACGGTGCCCTGCTGGCGCTCAGCCATGTCACTCCTCGATTGCGTACGTCGGTTGGGCGTAGAGGACGCCCAGCGGGTTGATCATCCCTGCTGGAAGAGACCGATGAAGGGATTCCGGGCGACTGGCTGGTAATCGCCGGACCCTGTTACCAGTTCCGAAGCCGGCGGATCGCCTGGCCAGGCACGACGTGCGCGGCCTCTGCACGGCAGCGGTGTAGCACCGCGCAGCGGATGCCGCCGCCGGGGTGCCACTCCATCACCGGGCCGGCACCATCTCCGTGTTCGGCGCAGCAGGACACCGGGACCAGGCCCCCGCAGTCGGACGGGCGCAACACGCACCCCTCCCCTGAGTCGACGGACGGCACCCCGTGACGAACCACCCAGCCCGCCGACCCCTCCACGGCGGCGCCCCGGAGGCCCGCCGGCCACGCAAACGTCACCCACAGGCCACCCGACCCCGACCGGAAACGCTCGATCAGCCGGACCTCCCCCGGCACCGTCAACGGGACCGTTCCCGGCGCCGTCAGCCGGCCCGCCGACGCCCCGAACTCCCCCGCCGCCAGTGCGGCCGACTCGCCGGCGTCCGCATCGGTGGACCAGCCCGACAACTCGTCCTCCCCCTCGGCACCCTCGGCCAGCTCCAGCCACCGACCGTCGAGCCGGAACCGCGACGTACCGCCCCCCGCGCCCACCACGACCGGCGAGGCCGCCGGCATGGCCACGGGCACCCCGATCTTGTCGTGAGCAGCCGTCTCAGACGGCTGGAGCAGCGACCATCAGGTCGCCGGGAATTCCGGCCTTCTGCGGGGCGTAGTAGTCCTTGATACCGGCGGCGAACGTGGCCACGGTGATGCGGTCCTGGGCGTCAGGGGCGAAGGCGTCGAAGACGGCGTGGCAGTTCGCCTCCTCGAAGCCGATCGCCGTCAGCAGCGATACGAACAGTGGGCGCTCGATCAGGCCGTCCTTGTCGGGGTCGCCGAGTGCGGAGAGCGCCTGGGCGAACCGGGTGATCGTGGGACCGAAGCGTTCGGGATCGAGCACGAAGGGACGGAACTCCTCCACGGTGATCGCCCCGTCGCCGTTGGTGTCCAGTTCCGTGGCCAGCGTCGTCCAGTAGCTGCGGAACGCTACCCGGATGTCGGCCCTGGCGCCGTCGTCCGATGCGGCCGCCGCCTTCAGAACACGGTCCGTCATGAGGTCGAAGTCGTTCGAGTCGATGACTGCGTTGCCGTTGACGTCCAGCAGGGTGAAAATCAGCTCGATTCGCTGAGCGGCCTCTGTTCGCATGCCCGTCACCTGTCTTCTGCGGCGGCCCGTGGAGTCCCGGCCTGGATCAATGTGTCCTTCACGTAACCGTGCCGGGAGGCAGGCGTGACGGTGAGACGGCCTGTGTTGCCGGAAGGAGTGAGCCCGCCGACTGTCCGTCCGGGTACGCGTGCCAAAGGCTTGTTCACTTCGCCTGCATGTTCGTCAGCTTGTTTCGTTGACCAGTTCGAAGGCGGCTCCGGATACGGTGCGACGCTGGTCCGCGGCTCGAACACAACCGCAGTGGATCACCCGGACGCGCCTTCGCGAGCAGCACCCTACGAGTTGGATGCGGGCCTACATTGCGCTGCATGAGCGATGCCTGTGCCGCCGGCCCCCTGCTGCCCACCTTCGTCCAGCAACGGGTGGAGACTTTCCACTCCAACGGGATCCGGGGCCGGTGGGGAGGCAGGCACATCCTGCGCGGCCGACGTCTGCCGGGTCCGGGCTCCACCGTCGTCGACAGCAACGACTACCTGCGCCTGGCCGGCGACAAACGCGTGGTGGACGCCGTCACCGAGTCGCTCCACGCGATGCGCGGAGCGCGGCTGGCCTCGGCCGTGCTGCTCTACGAGGAAAACCCGCAGACCGAGCTGGAGCGGCAGCTGGCCCGCTACCTCGGTTCAGGGGCGGGCGTTTTCTCCCAGTCGGGGTTCGACGCCAACGTCGGCCTCCTGCAGACCCTGGCCGGGCCCGAGGTACCGGTGTACGTGGACGTGCTGGCCCACATGTCGCTGTGGGCGGGTGCGAAGGCGGCCGGCGCCCCGGTGCGGCCTTTCCGGCACAACGACAGCGCGCACCTGGCGCGCCGTATCGAGGAGTACGGGCCCGGAGTGATCGCGGTCGATTCGATGTACAGCGTGTGCGGCAGCCTGGCGCCGCTGGGCGCGTTGTGCGAGGTGGCCGAGGAGACCGGCTGTGTCCTGGTCGTCGACGAGGCGCACTCGCTGGGCACCCACGGCCCGGAGGGTGCGGGCATGGTCGCGGAGGCCGGACTTTCGACGCGGGTGCATTTCCGCACGATGAGTTTGTCGAAGGCGTTCGCGAAGCGCGCCGGCTACATCACCTGCCCGGACGAGGACTTCGTCGAGTACTTCAAGATGACCTCCTACCCGGCTGTTTTCGCCTCCACCCTCGTACCGTCCGACCTGGTCCAGATCGCCGCCACCCTGGATGTCGTCCGCGCCGACGAATGGCGCCGCACCCGCCTGCACGAGGTAGCGGCGACCCTGCGCGAAGAGCTGACCGGCCTCGGATACGACCTACGGGGCTCGGGGGCCCACATCGTCTCCCTGCCCACCGGCCGGGACGAAACCGTCATCCAAGTACGCGACATCATGGAAGAACACGACGTGTTCGCCTCCGTCTTCTGTCCCCCAGCTACCCCCCACAACCGCACCGCACTACGCCTCTCCCTCCACTGCGACCTCACCGACCACGACATGGACCGCATCCTCCACGCCGCCGAGACCGTGCGTCCCCTGTGCACCCCGCCGACCACCTGACCTTGCAACCGCCCTACCGGCAAACGCACGACACCACCCCCACGTACCGCCGAAGCACGGCCGGCGCTACCCGATGCCCGACATCGCCCGGCATGCTCATGGACGGCGACGACATCGGACACTGGCTCCAGCAGCAGAAGCAGCCAGCCACCTGGGCACGGCTACTGCCCGAGCAGCAGAAGCGGCTCATCGCCCTGAGCCTAGAGCCCGACCAGACGCCGCCTCCGGCCCCGACAGCCGCTCGTGGAGCGGGAAGTCCGGGCAAGGGCAGTAGGTGGAGCGGGAGGGCGCGGACCGGCCGGTGCCCCGCGCGCACGGCGAGGAGATCGCGGTCGAGGGCGAGGCAGAGCCGGTGGTGGTGAAGCTGGACCTATGGGTCTCCAACACCAAGAGCCGGCGCGACAAGCTCACCGCCGACCAGCACGCCGCCTCGCGCAGCTGGGCGTGGACTGGGCGTGAGCAACCGCAGGATCTGAGAAAGGGTGTTGGGTCTAGTTACGCACAGCTACGTGGCGCCTGGTTCTACGAGCGGCTCACCACAAGGAGTGGACGCCGTCTTCCAGGTCCGCCATGTTCGCCGGCTCCCGGTCGTAGTCGTCCAGGCTGTGGCACGTGCAGATACGGCCGTCCTAGTCGAGCGCCCCACGCGTGCTGCGGCCCGGCTTCCCCCGCGCATGCCATGGCCACCCGGCGGCACACCCCGCCCCTACCAGGGGCCACGCGCCAGGGGCCCGCTAGAAGTGGGGCGGGTACTCGCCGGTGGCGCGCATGTGGTCGGGGTGGAGAGTTCGTCGGGCGTCATCTCGGGGAGGGGGCCCCTGCGGCATCGGCTGCCACGACTGCGCGGCACTGACGCGAACGCCGTCATCCCCTGAGCGTCAGTAGCTGAACGAGACGACCGCTTGGGGCGAGCAGATGTCGGACCAGTGCGCCCGATCGACACACACCTTGATGACCGCGCGTGCGCCGTGGGCGTCGTGGCGCAGCTTGCGCGACATGGAGCCGCTGGCGGAGGTGTCGGTGCGCGGGGTCTGGGTCGTCCCCGCGCTCTCCCACATCCCGTTCTTGAGGAAGAAGAACTCCGCTTCGACGTAGACGGGGTTGTGGTCGCTGCGGCGCAAATCGTCCCAGTTGGCGCCGACGGTGGCGTAGACGCCGCCGTTGTTGGCGAAGTCCCCGTAGGCGCGGGCGAGCTTCCCGGAGTCGTCGCGGGCATAGAGCTTGCCCCAGGACTTTCCGGCTGCTTCGGCCGGCGTGGTGGCCAGGACTGCGGTGAGCAGGGACGCGGCCACCACGGTGGAGGCGGTCAGAAGGTGCCGAAGTCGGGTCATGGCGTGCTCCTCGGGTTGCCGGTGGAGGGCAGCGTATCGAGGAAACCAGGCCGCTTTGAGGTGTTTCGGGGTACCGGCCCCGTACGAGGAAAGGACGCCAGAGCTGCGAGGCGTGCTCGCCGACTGCGACGGCGTGGCCCGGGGGAGCGCCTTGACGCCATTCCCGCCGTCGCAGCCAGCACAGGCCCGCGCCGAGACCGCACGCCAGCATGCACCGGCCGAGAAGAACGTAGCCACCGACGCCGCCCGGGATCAGGAGAGCACCGCGCCGTGGTGGGAGCTGGCCGCCCCGGTTGGTGTGCAGACCTCCACGCCGCGCCGACTGGACGGCACTCACTCTGGCGCCGACCGCTGGGCGGTGGTCGGCGAGACCTGGAAGCGTTTTCGGTCACACTTATGGCTTTCTGCACCATCGGAGCGCCGTATCAGCCGCTCGAAATCTGGAACGCCGTCCCGATTCCCTAAGACGTCGTTTCTTATGGCCGGATCGTTCGTTGAACCGCGCATGGCGGATTTGGTTGAGCGGCTGGTGCCGGACGAGTTGTGGGTACTGTTCCGACGGGTGGTGCCTCCGACGGAGGTGATACGTCCGCAGGGCGGCGGCCGGCGCCGGGCGGGTGACCGCGAGGCCCTGGCCGCGATCATCTTCGTGGCGACCTCGGGCTGCACGTGGCGGCAGCTGCCATCGGTGTTCGGGCCGAGCTGGCAGACGGTCTACCGGCGCTTCGCCCAATGGAGCCGGGCCCGTGTCTGGGCAAGGCTCCACCGCGTGATCCTTGACGAACTCGGCGCCCGCGGGGAACTGGACTGGTCCCGGTGCGCGATCGACTCGGTCAGCCTGCGGGCTGCAAAAGGGGGCCTCTGACGGGACCGAATCCGACCGACCGCGGCAAGCCGGGATCGAAAATCCACCTGATTACCGACCGGAACGGACTGCCGATCTCGTTGGGGATCTCGGGCGCCAACATGCACGACAGCCTCGGCCTTGAACCGCTCGTGCGCGGGATCCCGCCGATCCGGTCCCGGCGAGGACCTCGTCGACGACGGCCCGGCAAGCTCCACGCAGACAAGGGATACGACTACGACCACCTGCGGCGATGGCTTCGCAAACGCGGCATCCGCCACCGCATCGCCCGCAAGGGCATCGAGTCCTCGCAGCGGCTTGGCCGCCACCGATGGGTCGTCGAGCGGACCGTGTCCTGGCTCGCCGGCTGCCGGCGACTGCACCGACGGTACGAGCGCAAGGCCGAACACTTCCTCGCCTTCGTCGGCATAGCCGCCGCCCTCATCTGCCACCGCCGCCTCACCAAATGAAACCATGTCTAAGCGGGACCGCTAGTTCCTACGGCGCCCGGGCCCGGTAGCTCGCCAGCAACCAAGACGCGGAAGACCATGGTCAGCCCGGGATGATCGCGCGTATGGGACCGCCGCCTTCGACGGGGGTACGTCGGTCAGCACGAACGTCTGCTGACGTCCCAGGCCCCTACCGGACTTCGCGGTCGTGGGATCGAACGGGCCCTGGCTTTACCGAGCCGACGGCCGGTGGATCCCCGACGGGTCGAGCGGCCTGCTGTGCGCGAACGTCGGTCAGAGCAGCCCGGCGGTTCTCGTCGAGATCGAGAAACAGTTCTCCCGCTACTCCTTTGGCGGCGCTGCTGTCGTCCAGCCCACATGCAGATGGAACTGATGGGCCGCCTGTGCCAGGCCGTGGGCCGACCGTAGGACTTTGTCGCGCTGACCACGTGCGGCACGCTCGGCGTGGAGGTCGCGGTGCGCCTGGCGCGGAACATCGTGCGGGTGCGCGACGGGAAGCGGCGCGGGGACATCCTGACGCCCGACCTGAGCTACCACGGCACCAGCATGTTCACCCTCGGGTGGGGGGCAATCAGATCCGCAACCCCCCGTCCGGTAGACCGGTACGGTCTCGGTCCCGCTTTCCCCGCGCCCTACCCGCCGGCGCCCGGCCGGGCTCACGAGGGGCACGGCTGCGATGCCTCCTGTGCCGACGAGGTGGCAGGGCGATCGACGGCCGGGGTGCCGAGAACGTGGCCGCGGTCCTGATCGAGCCCATCAAGGCACCACAGGCGGAGCCGTCGTGCAACCCGGTGGATACCTACGGCGGGTCTCGGAGATCTGCCGGGAGCTGGGGCGTCCTGGTCATCCACGACGAGGCGCTGTCCGGGCTGTGGCACACCCGGCACCCCGCTGGCGAGCCAGCACTGGGACGGCTGGGAACCCGACATGGTCATCCTGTCCAAGGGCCTGGGCGCCGGCTACGTCGGGGACGGTGCAGTGCTGGTCTCGCCGAAGGTCACACCGCTGCTGCGGCACAAGGTGCTCGCCGCGATGCCGGACAAGCTTCGAGACTGGATGATCTCGCCGGGTCAGAGCCGGTGACGTCCTGGACCGAGCAGCGCTTGGCCAACATTGTCCTCAACCACGGCCGAGGCAGCGTGACCGAAGAGATGCTCGCCCGCCTCAAGGTCTGACCTGTCCTCACACAGCGGCAAGTCGGGTCCATCAAGCCGCCTCACGTTCGCCCGGCGATGGCACACCGTGTGATTCACGACCGCCTGCCCGTCGACAAGGGTGCTTCACTGAGCCTCGGCCGCCCAGCCGATCCCTTCGACAGACTCCCGACCTCACCGCGCTCCCGCCACTGGCGCCGCCACGCTCCATGGACCGCTCGTTGATCGGCCAGGTGGGGCTTTCTGCTCCTTTTCAAGAGGCCTTTTACGCAGTCTCGAATTCACAGCGGGTATCCGCTCGCGACCGCGGCCGTGAGGTTCGGGTTGCCGGCGAGGTCCTGGGCGGGCGCGGTTTCCGTGAGTTTCGGGTCGGCCTTCAGTGGGGCGCACCCGAACTTCGGACACGCCGTGTTGATCAGGTCGAGGAATCGCTGCTCCTCCTGGGGGTTCCGCTGGGGTGGGGTGCTTCTGCCGGGCACGGGGGCGCTGTTCGGTGGGGTGAGTACTGCACTGGCTGTGAGTGGACCAGGCGCCGTTCGCCCCGCTGTCCCACCAGTGGGATCTGACCGCGCCGTCAGGCCCCAGCGCCGCCCGTCGGCCATTCGCTGCCCGTTCGCCTTCCACTCGAGGGACGCAACGCTCATCCCTTCGCCGCCAAGCCGTCAAAACTTGGATGCGGCAAAGCCGCATCGGTCACGCTTCGTTGCTACTGGTCGGACTTCGTTGAGACGGATCATCGACCGCGCAGGCTGATTGGTCCGCCCCTGGCTGTCCCGTCTCTGCCGATCTGGCTGCTGTCTCAAGTGACCTGGTTCGAATCGCGTCGCGTGCGGTTCTGTTGGGGGGACAGGCTGAATCGGCGGATTCGGAGCCGATACTGGTGTCGAGAGACAGGGGGAGGCAACGTGGGATTCGATGAAGACGACATGGCCACGGACGACCTGTTCGCAGGAGCCTTGGACGAGATCGGTATGGACGAGGGGCCGGCCCCCTGTCTGGTTGCCCTGCACGGGAGGCCGACCCGGCACGTCTTCGAGGGTGCGGTAGGCCTGTTGGCGTGCGAGGAGCCGGCGAAACGGGAACTGGGGGCACGGATCCTGCGCGAGCTGGGTTCTTACGACACCGAGGGCCGACGGCCGTTCACCCGCGAGACGATCGAGGCCGCCGTGAGGGAGATACCCAGTGAACCCGACCCCGGCGTCCTCAGGTGGCTGATCTCCGTCCTCGGCTATCACAACGCCCACGAGACCCTAGACCTGGTGCTCGGTCATCAGAGCCACACCGCGCAACCGGTGCGCTTCGCGGTCGCCGCCGCACTTCCCTCCCTGGCCGATCCCGAACGCACGCAGGACCGAGTCGTAGAGGCCCTCCTGAAGCTGTCCGAGGACGAGGACGAGGCCGTCCGCTGGTACGCCCTGTACGCGCTGTTCCAGGAAACGGTCGCCGTGACCGACGAGCAGAGGACCGAGTGGGCGAGAGGCCTGATCGAACGCGGCGACACGGACCGGCGTGCCCAACTGCACCACCTCGGCACGACCCTCGACAACGCCGATACCGCCCTCCGTGAAGTCCTCGGGCGCGCTCCGGGCACCTGAGACGCCCCTGGGCGGGCAGTCCCTCCAGCTGATGATGTACCTGCGGGGACCAGATCACCTGAGATTCGCGTCGGCTGCCGGTCTCAGGCGATCTGGTCGTCACCGGTCAGGACCTCAGCGCGGGACCAGATCACCTGGCACGGGACACTGGCGCTGCGGTCGGTCACGGCGCGCCCCTGACCTGCGGTGATCAGAGTTCGATGGCACAAACCCGCGTCCGTCACAGTTCAGTGGCAAACGGTCAAGGTTCGATGGCACAGCACAGTCCCTCCCCTACCAGCCCTGGACGTCAGGTGTTCGCGGCAGCCTCCAGGGGGCTCAGGGCGGCTGCCCGGCGGGCGGGTGCGGCGGCCGCGAGGACGCCGATCACCAGGGAGAGCAGGCACACCAGGAGCAGGGTTCCCCAGGGCAGGGCCAGGGTGTACTGGTCGACGGCGCCGTGGGCGAGGGAGCCGACGGCCCAGGCGCCGAACAGGCCGCCCGTCAGGCCCAGGAGAGTTCCGAAACCGGCGACGGTCAGGGCCTCCAGGCGGATCATGCGGCGGACGCCGGCGCGGTCCATGCCGAGTGCGCGCAGCGCGCCAATCTCGCGGGTGCGTTCGGCGACGGACATGGCCAGTGTGTTCACGATGCCGAGGGCGCTGATGACGACACCGATGCCGAGCATGCCGTACATCACGTCCAACAGGTCGCCCATGGTGCCGGCGGCCTCGCGGACGAACTGTTCACGGTCCTGCACCTTGAGGAGCGGGCTGTTGCCGACGGCGGTGCGCAGCCTGTTCTCCAATGCCGCCGTCGCCTGGCCGTCGGTGCGCAGGAGCACGCGCTGGACGGAGTCCGGCCGGAAGCTGTTGGCCGCGACCTCGCTACGACTGCCGAGCGCGTCGTGGGCGACGGGGTTGTCCTTGTAGACGCCCATGACCTTGTACGAGGTGAACTTCCCCGCGCGACCCATCTGGACCTTCAGCAGACCGCCCGTCGTCACCCCGCTCTCCCGGGCGACGGTGGCGGAGATGGCGATCCGGCCCGGCGCCAGGTTCTCGGCGGAGCCGGAGACGAAGTCGAGCTTCATGGTGTCGCGCACGGTGGCGGGGTCGACGCCGGTGATCTGGCGGACGCCGCTTCCGGTGAACAGGGTCGAGTCGGCGATCGGGTGCGCGGCGCGCACGCCGGGAGTCTCGGCCAGCTGCCGTAGGACAGCGGGGTCGATGCCCGTCATTGTGGAGCGAGTGCTGACGACGTAGTCGGCGCCGAGCCCAGCCGCGGCTTGGCGGTCGAGTGCCTGTCCGGTGGAGTGCCCGATGACGGCGAGTCCGGTGACGAGGCCGGTGCTGATCAGCAGGGTGGCAGCGGTGGCCGCGGTGCGGCGCGGGTCGCGCAGGGCGTTCTCGCGGGCGAGGCGGCCAGTTACGCCGAAGCGCCCGGTCAGCTGCCCCGTCAGCCGGATCACCGGGCCGGCGAGCAGCGGCGCAAGCACGATCAGGGCGGCGGCCAACAGGCCACAACCGGCCATCGCGTCACGCAGGTTCTCCTCCGAGGCGTCCTTCGCGCCTCGGAGTGAGACCAGCCAGCCGGCGCCGAGCACGAGGAGGCCGAGGCCCACCGCGCCCCGCAGCCGCAACCGCTGTGCCGAAGGTGGCTGTTCGGCCGTGCGCAGCGCCTCCATGGGGGAGGTCCGCGCTGCCAGGCGGGAGGGCAGCCACGCCGCGAGCACGGTGACGCCGACGCCCACGCCGAGCGCGGCAACGACCGGGCGCGGGCCGATCACGAGAGGGCCACTGGGCAGGACATCACCGTCGGCGCCGAGGATGTCGGGCAGTACCGCCGCGATGCCGAGCCCCAGCAGGAAGCCGGTCACCGAGGCGGCAAGGCCGACCATCAGGGCCTCCAGAAGAACGGAGCGCGACACCTGGCGGCGCGTGGCGCCGATCGCCCGGAGCAGGGCGGTCTCGCGGGTGCGCCGCTTCACGAGCATGGTGAAGGTGTTGACGATGAGGAACGAGCCGATGAAGAGCGAGACCCCGGCGAAGACCATCGGCACCTTCTCGTAGCCGCGGGTCAGGGTGTCGACGAGGATGGCCTGCTGGGCTGCCTGGGCCTGGCCCGTGGTGGCCTCGGCGCGGCCGGCGGGCAGCAGGGCTGTGAGCCGGTCCGCGAGTTCGTACGCGGTGGTGCCGGGCGTGGCGGTCAGGTCAATGCCGGAGTAGCGGCCGGGGGCGGCGAACAGCCGCTGCGCGGTGGCCTTGTCGAAGAGGACGAGGGTGCCGCCGGCCGTGACCCGGGGGTCGTCCGCGGTGACGATGCCGACCAGCCGCGGGGTCACCACCGGGCCGTCCGTGGCCAGGGTGACCGTGTCGCCGAGCCGGAAACCGCCCGCGGAGGCGGTTCCGCTGTCCACGGCGATCTCACCGCTGTTCGTGGGGGCGCGGCCCTCGACCAGCGGATGGCGGCTGTCCTTGCCGTCCCGGTCCGGTACGTACGCGCCGGCCAGGTTGGACCAGGCTCGGCCGGCCCGCAGCGGGCTCCCGTCCGCCGCGTTCAGGGTGGCCGAGCCGTCGACCGACGGGCGCACGGCGGCGACACCGGGAACCCGGGCCAGTTGCGCGACGAGCGCGTCGTCAAGCACTCCGGCCCCCAATCCACCGCCGGCACCGGGTTCGGGGGCCTTCTCGGTCACAGTGACGTCGACCCCGGCGAAGTTCTTCGACGCGGCGGCACGGTGAGCGGCGGCGGTGGAGTCCGCGAAGACGAGGGTGCCGCTGACAAACGCGACGCCCAGGCAGACGGCTAGGACGGTCATGGACAGCCGGGCCTTGTGGGCCAGGAGGTTGCGTAGGGTTGTTCTCAACATGGGGCTTCAGGGCTTTCCGAGGGATTCTGGGGAGGTCGGTGACTTCCCCGGGCGGTACGGGGGGACGGCGGAGGCGGCTCAGCTGCCGTGGGAGCGGGAGCCCAGGCTCTTCATCAGGTCGAGGACGCGGTCCGGGGTCGGCCGGGCCATCTCCTCGACGAGTCGCCCATCGGAGAGGAACACGACGCGGTCGGCGTAGCCGGCGGCGACGGGGTCGTGGGTGACCATGACCACGGTCTGGCCCAGCTCGCGCACCGAGTCCCGGAGGAAGCCGAGGACCTCGGCCCCGGCGCGCGAGTCGAGGTTGCCGGTGGGCTCGTCGCCGAAGACGATCGCCGGGCGCGAGGCCAGGGCGCGGGCGACGGCAACGCGCTGCTGCTGGCCGCCGGACAGCTGGACGGGCCGGTGGCCGAGCCGGTCGGCGAGGCCGACCATGGAGACGATCCGGTCCAGCCACGCGCGATCGGGATGACGGCCTGCGATGTCCATCGGCAGGGTGATGTTCTCCAGGGCGGTCAGCGTCGGCAGCAGGTTGAACGCCTGGAAGACGAACCCGACGCGGTCCCGGCGCAGTTGCGTGAGCTGCCGGTCCCCGAGTCGGGCGAGTTCGGTGGTGCCGACGCGTACCGACCCGGACGTGGGCGAGTCGAGTCCGGCGGCGCAGTGCATCAGGGTGGATTTGCCGCAGCCCGAAGGGCCCATGATCGCGGTGAACTCGCCCTCCCGGAAGGCGACGCTGACCCGGTCCAGAGCGACCACCCGGGTGTCGCCGCTGCCATAGACCTTGGACAAGTCGGTGGTGGCGGCCGCGATGCCGGTCGTCGGGTGCGGCGACAGGAGGTCGGCGGTCATAGGGGGCTCCTCTTCTCGTACGGAAAGCGCACGTGAAGGGTCTCCGGGGAACGTATCGGGGCCTGGACCGCCGTGTATCGGTGGCCGCTCGGGCGTGCGGCAAGGCTGTAGCGAGCCGGGCACGGACAAGGGCCTCCCCGCGGTGTCCACACGTAGGGGGCGCGGACACCACGGGGAGGCCCGGGAGGGGCGCCGCCGTTACCGGTGTCCGGCCTGGCCGGCGACGAAGCGGGCAAGCGCGCCGACGGCCAGGAGCGTCCCGCCGAGGAACAACCCGATCACACCGGGCACTCCGGCGGTCTGTCCCGTCTCGCCCGCCGCGGGTTTCGCAGTGACACCGCCGCCGACGAGCAGCAGGGACAGGCCCGTGTGAGAGCGTCGATGCACAGGACGCCACGGGACAGGGCGGTGGTGCGGACGGACGGGTTCACGGTGGCCTCTTCGCAGTGGGTCCCGCGCCGGGTCCGGTACAGGAGACGGTGTCCGTCAAAGAGTGACGGAGCAAGGTATCGGCCCCTGGGCTGCCGTGTATCAGTGCCCGCTCCACGGCGTGCCGACCCCGCGGGCGTCCGTCACGGGGGGCAGCCGGAGGGTGGCGACGGCCCCGCCGTCCGGGGCGTTGGCCAGCAGCAGTTCGGCGCCGAGTACGCGTGCCTGGCCGAAGGCGATGGTGAGCCCCAGGCCGTGACCCGAGCCGCGTTCCCGGGCGCCGGTGTGGAAGCGGCGCGGGCCGTGGAGCAGCAGGTCGGACGGGAACCCGGGGCCGTGGTCACGGACGACGACCGTCGGTCCGTCGACGGTGACCTGGACCGGGCCGGCACCGTGGCGGTGCGCGTTGACGACGAGGTTGCCCACGATCCGCTCCAGGCGGCGCGGGTCGGTCTCCACCGTCCGCGCGCCGCCGTCGGCGACGGCCTCAGCGGCCTCGGTGACCTCGGCGGCGAGACCGGTACGGGAGACCGCCTCGGCGACCACGGCACCGAGCGGCACCCGGACGCGGACCGCTTCTTCGGCGCCGGCGTCCAGGCGGGAGATCTCCAGGAGGTCCTCGACCAGGTCGCGCAGGTCACGCACCCGGGCCCGCAGCAGGTCCTCGGTCTCGCCGTCAGGAAGGAGGTCGACGGCGGCGAGCAATCCCCCGACGGGGGTGCGCAGTTCGTGGGCCACGTCCGCGGTGAACCGGCGCTCGGTGCGCAGCCGCAGTGCAAGGCTGTCGGCCATCCGGTCGACGGTCGCGGCGATGTCCGCGACTTCGTCACGGCCCTTCGTAGGCCCGGAGCGGGCGTCCAGGTCCCCGGCGGAGATCCGCGCCGCCGTCTCGGCGACCCGGCCCAGTCTCCGGGACAGGAAGCCCGCGCCGTAGACGGCCAGGGGAACGGCGCCCGCGAGCGCGACGAGTGAGGCGACCGCCATGGCCGCGTCGAGGCGCGACAAGTTGGCGCGGTCCGGGCTCAGGTTGATCTGGACGGCGAGGACCGGGCTGCCCCGGCCACCGGTGCGCTGGGCCGCCCAGACGCTCGGCCCGACGTTGCCGTCGGCTTGCCCGTCGTAGACGTGGTGCCGTTCGCTGTCAGCCGGGGCCCCTAGGGCGGCGGGCAGGTCGTCGGGATCGAGTTCGGCGCCGTCGGTGAGGACGCCGGTGCGGCGGTAGACGTCCATGGCCGCGTACAGGGTGTTCATCGCCCGTGCCTCGCCCCGGCTGCGAATGTCCTGGGCGGTCCACAGGTGCACCAGGACGCCGACCGCCGCCACGACGAGCAGGGCCGTGGCCGCGGCGAGCGCGGCGATCTTCCGGCGCAGCGGGGCGCGGCCCGCCCACGGCATGCGGAGGGAACGCACGCTCACCGCCGGAACTTGTATCCAAAGCCCCGGACCGTCTCGACCCGGTCCCGGCCCACCTTCCGGCGCAGCCGCTGCACGCACAGGTCGACGACCCGACTGTCCCCGTCCCAGCCGTACTCCCAGACGTCCCTCAGGAGGGTGTGCCGCTCGAGCACGACCCCGGGGTGGGCGGCGAACTCCAGCAGCAGCTTGAGCTCCGTCGGGGTGAGCGCCACCGGCCGGCCAGCGAGGAACACCTCCATCCCGGCGGTGTCGATCCTCAGGTCCCCGAACTCCAGCACGTCCGCCCCGGCCGGCCGGCTGCCGGCCTGAGCCGGTCCCTCTGCGGGGACGGGCGAGTACGTGGCACGCCGCAGCAGCGAACGTATGCGGGCCACCAGGACGTAGGTCTCGACCGGTTTGACGATGTAGTCGTCCGCCCCGGCCTCCAGTCCGGCGACCACGTCCAGCCCGTCGCCGCGCGCGGACATCATCAGCACCGGCACCAGACTGGTCTCCCGGACCCGGCGGCACAGCCCGATCCCGTCGAGGCCGGGCAGCATCACGTCAAGGATCAACAGGTCGAAGTCGTGCTCACGGAAGGCTTCGAGCCCGGCGAGGCCGTCGGAGACGGCCCGCACGTCGTAGCCATAGCGCTCCAGGGCGATGGAGAACGACCGGCGGATCAGGTCATCGTCCTCAACGAGGAGCACGCGGGCGGTCTGCGCGGAGGAGACGGGCGACGACAAAGGCACTCCTGTTCAAACGACGGACGCGCGGACGGGCCGGCTTCACGGCCCCGACGTGCGGGCGACCGCCCCGCAATCGGAACGATACGGCAGCTAGCGGACAGGCCAGCGCCTCGTACGGACACCCGCAGCCATGGGGCCACCCTCCTCGCAGCCGGAGAAACCGCAGGTCGCGTCCCTGCCGGCCGTCAGGCGACGGCGCCCGGCATGCCGTCGGGTGACTCGCCGGACACTCCGGTTCGATACCAGCCCGAGCCCCCTCCGACACGCCCCGGATACAAAAGGCCACCGGGCTGCCGGCACAACAACGAAGGCCCTGATGTCTGACCAGGGCTTTCGTTCAAGAGCGGATGAGGGGAATCGAACCCGCGCTATAGGGTTGGGAACCCCTCAGGACATGATGATCATGGCCCGAGCATAGGAATCCGCGGGTCGGCGGTTCTCATGCCCGTAAGGTCACCGGAGGTCGTCGGAGGTCCTACGGTTTCGGCGACGCGGGCGGTGCGGACGGTTCCGGGAGCGCATTGGGCTGGGCCTCCTTCGGGAGGGACCAGACGTGCTTCGGTGTCACGATCTTGGTGATCCTGCTGGCGATGAGGGAACTGAGGTTGCCGAACTTCCCATCGACGTCGGAGTTCACGACGATCACCAGGGTGGCGCGGTCCTGCGGGAGGCGGACGGCGATGGTCTCGTAGCCGGGGAGCTCGCCGTTGTGGCCGATCCAGCCGTTGAAATCGGCGATGCCGAGCCCGTAGCCCAACCCAGGGTGCCCGGTGGGCAGCATGCGCAGCCGCTGCGCCTGGGTGTCCGGTGCCAGCAGCCGGTCGCCGTCCGGCAGCTGCCCGCGGACCAGGGTCGGAACCCAGGTGTGCAGGTCGTCGATGGTGGAGATCGTCGCGCCGGCCGCCCAGCCCCAGGACGGGTTCCAGCCGGCGGCGTCGACGGTCGCGCCGTCCGGGGTGAAGTTCGTGTAGCCGTGCACGTACGGACTGGTGATCTCAGCGCCGGTCGGCAGCGAGGTCGCGTGCATGCCGGCCGGTGCGAAGACGTGCCGCTGCAGGTAGGTGTGCAGTGGCTGCCCGCTGATCTTCTCGACGAGCAGGCCGAGCAGGACGGTGTTGGTGTTCGAGTACTCCCAGCGCGCCCCGGGCGTGAAGTTCGCCGGATGCCGGAAGGCGATGTCCAGCAGCTGCTGCGGGGTCCAGGCGCGGTACGGGTCGGCCTTGAAGGCGGCCAGCCAGCGCGGGTCCTCGGTGTAGTCGTAGAGGCCGCTGCGCATCTCGCCGAGCTGCCGGACGGTGATGCGGTCGCCGCCTGGCACCCCGTTGAGGTAAGTCGAGATCGGCGCGTCGAGCCGTACCTTCCCGTCGTCGACGAGCTGGAGGACGCCGGTGATGGTGAAGGTCTTGGTGACGCTGCCGACGCGGGTGTGCATGTCGGTCTTGATGGGGGTGCCGGTGGTCTTGTCGGAGGTGCCGAAGGCGCGTACGTAGGCGTCGTCGCCGTCGATCCACAGGCCGACGCCCACACCAGGGATGCCGGCCTCGCGCATGGCCCCAGTGATCGCGTCGTCGAGCTCCTCGGCGATTACGTCGTCGATGCCGACCCGGCCCGGCGGGGCGGCGGCGGGGGCCTGGCCCGCGCACAGCGCGGTCAGCAGGAGGGAGGCGGCGGCCGCGACGGTGAGCGTGCGGTACCGGCCCATGGAGCATCACCTCTGACGCACGTCTTCGAGCGGTATCCGAATCCCCGAGCCGACCTTCACAGCGTAGGAAACCGGATCCGGGGCGGCGACCTGGGCCGCGGGAGCGGCCGCGGACACCGGCACCGCCGGCGCCTCCAGATTCCTGCAAACCTCCGCAGAAGCCCTGATCGTGCCGGGCGGCGCGGGTCAGGCAAGATCCGGAAGAGACGGCTCAGTAGGACGGTGAACCACCGCCGGGTCACAGACGGGCACCCTGACGACGGGTCCGGCGAAGGGATCCCCGGCCCGCGGCGGCCGGGTGGGCGCACGGCGAACGGCCTCGCGCTCGTCGCGCCGGTGCAGACGTCAGCGCACCGCCTACACCGGGCCCCGTCGGTGCGGCTCGCAGAGATCACCCGGCTGCCCGGCACGGCCGCGCGGGACCCTCACCCGCTGCTCTCGCACACTCGTGGGAGCGCCGCGCGGGGTGGCGCGGTGCCCGAGGGAGCGACCGAGGTGACTGTGGGACGACGTGCCGTGTTGGAGGCGCTGCTGGCCGCGGGGCTGGGGCCCGGTCCGAACACTCTGGCCGCGCCGACGGCCCGGGGGCGCGGGACCGCTCCCGTCGCGGGCCCCCGGCCGCCGGCGGGGCTTCTCGGGCGAGAGATCCGGCGGCTACCCACGTCCCGCAGGGTGGTGGCGCTCACCTTCAACGCCGCGTGGGACGAGAGCGGCCTGGGCACGGTACTGGCGGAGCTGCGCCGACGAAGGGCGCCCGCCACGTTCTTCCCCACGGGGATGTACGCCGAGGCCCGTCGGGCGGCCGTGCGCGCGATGGCCGAGGCGGGGCACGGGCTGGGCAACCACTCCTACAGCCACCCCTACTTCGACGACCTGAGTACGCGGGAGCGGGCGCGGGAGGTCCGCGCGGCGGATGCGGCGATCCGTAAGGCGTCGGGGGCCGAGCCCCTGCCGTTCTTCCGGTTCCCGTACAGCTCGACGACCGAGGATTCGGTTGCGGACGTCAACGACCTGGGTTACGCGGCGATCGAGTTCACCAACGACACGAACGGCTACCTGGGGCCGGCCGGCGGCATGACCGTGAACGAGGCGGTACGCAGGGCGGTGGACTCGCTGGAGCCCGGGGCCGTCCTGCAGATGCATGTGGGGAGCAGCACGGGTGACGGGGTGGTACTCGACGCCGAGGCCCTGCCGAAGATCATCGACGCGGCCCTGGAGGAGGAGTACGCGGTCGTGGACCTGCGCGAGTTCCTCGCGTCGCAAGCTCCGTGACCGCGGCGGCGGGGCGCGGCTTGGCCTGCGATGTCGGCGGGATGGGCGTCCCGGTCCCGCCGACATCGCCCCCAGCCTCCCCCGCCGCCGTCGGTTCGTCGCCGGGTTGTCGCCTCGAGGCCATAGCCCCCGTGGTCGCCTCCGACCTCCTCGCCAAGGGATTCGCCGCCCGGCTGGCCGGCGGCCCCTCGGCGGACGCGTGGGAGGTCAAGCTGATGGCGTACGGGACGACTGCACGTCCATGGGCGCGGCCGACATCCATTGCCGCGTCGCCCCGTGGGGAACTCGTCGTCATCCAACAACAACGGGAGTAGCCGAGACGGGCGAAGACGCCGATCTGGTAGTTCTCGGTGCGGCCGGCGGTGCCGGAGTATTGGCGCTGGACCCCGGCCGGGGTGATGCCCTTCTTGACGAAGCCGGTGTCGTCGACAACGAGCACCCCGCCGTCCTCACCGAGATGCCCGTCGACATAGGACTGGAGGTCGTCGTCACGGACGCTGTCTGCGTCCCAGTTTGCCCTGTTCAGCAACCGCGCGGTGGGAGCGGTAGCGGCGTCGCTGAGGTACTGGAACATGACCCCTGACAGTGAGCATGGTGGAGGCATCGTTCGGGGGTCTGACTCGTTCCTTGACAGTGACGTCCCGGGCGAAGGGCGCTCTTGGGGGAACTGGTGCCTCCGGGGCAACTCTGACACCATCTCAGCCGAGATGATCAACAAGGGTTTGATCCGTCTCACCTGCATCGACCTAGTCATGCAGTCGTAGAGCACTGAGAAGATCTGAGGACGACCTTGAAGACCTTACGGACCCGCATACCGCACCTGGTGACGGCCGTGTTGCTGCTGCTGGGTGCGATGACCGCCGCGACCGCGCAGGCGCAGGCCGCCCCTCAGCGGGTTGCGGGCAGCGCGAACGTCTGCTCCGACGCCGCCATTCCGGCCGGCTGGGTCATCACCAGCTCGTACCGGGGCAGCGGCTGCACCACCGGTGTCTGGTACACCATCGCCGATACGAGCGGGTTCAACTCCGGCTCCGTGTGCTCCCAGTCCCCCATCCCGGCAGGGTGGGTCATCACGAGCTCGTACAGCACGAGCAACTGCGCCGGCACCGGGGTCGCCTACAACATCGGCAACACCGCCGGCCAGAACTCCGCCGCCGTGTGCTCCCAGTCCCCCATCCCCACCGGATGGGTCATCACCAGCTCGTACAGCACCAGCAACTGCACCGGCACCGGCGTCGCCTACAACATCGGCAACACCGCCGGCCAGAGCTACGGGGTCGTGTGCTCCCAGTCCCCCATCCCCGCAGGGTGGGTCGTCACTGGCGCGTACAGCACGAGCAACTGCACCGGCACCGGGGTCGCCTACAACATCGGCAACACCGCCGGCCAGAACTCCGCCACCGTGTGCTCCTACTCCCCCATCCCCACCGGATGGGTCGTCAGCGGCTCGTTCCGGAGCACCAGCTGCGTCGGCACGACCCTCGGCTACAACATCCGCAAGGCCTGACCGGCCGCCCTCGGGCCGGCCCAGCTCAACACGGCCCGGACCTGCCCGGCCCAGCCTGGTCGCAGCACAGAGCCCCGCACCGCCAGGTGCGGGGCTTTCCCATCCAACTTGCCTCAAGAATGGCCCGGCGCACCGGCGCGGCACTCAGCTCCCAGTCCCGGATGGCCTTCCGCCTCACAATCGAAGGGAGCAGCAGTATGCGGTACCGCATCGTGGACAAGGCGGACTTCACCGTCGTCGGGTTCAAGACCCGGGTACCGCTGGAGCACGCGGGCCCGAACCGGCGATCACGAACTTTGTCCGCGGGATCGCCCCGCAGGCTCTGGAGCGCCTGGAGAAACTGTCGGACCAGGAGCCGCACGGCATCGTTGCGGTCTGCGACGACCTGGACCCCAGCCGCGCCGAGGGCACCGAACTCGACTACCACCAAGGCGTGATCACCTCCGCTGCCGCTCCGGAGGGCACGACCGCCTTGCTCGTCCCGGCAGGCACCTGGGCAGTCTTCACCACCTCCGGGCCGGCGCCGCAGGCCATCCAGGAGCTATGGGGGACGTGTTCACCGAGTGGTTCCCGTCGAACCCGCACCACACCTGCGCCGGCCCCGAAATCCTGCGCACCCGCCCGTCGTCGGACAGGACCAGGGCCGACGCCGAACTGTGGCTCCCGGTGGAGCCGGCGCACGGCTGAACACAGCGGCATCAAAAAAACCTCTGCCGACGCCGAGCCGTCATATTGCCTTGATCTACTGGTTCTGAGTGAAGGCGGCGCGGTACGCGCTGGGAGTGAGTCCCGTCCTTCTCGACAGGTGCTGGCGCAGGGAGTCCGTGGTGGCGAGGCCACTGAGCTGGGCAACCTGGCCCATCGGCAGGTCCGTTGTCTCCAGGAGCTCCTGCGCCCGGATCACGCGCTGGTGGAGAAGCCACTGCAACGGGCTCAGGCCTGTTTCGTCGTGGAACCTGCGCGTCAGCGTGCGGACGCTGGTCGTCGCATGAGCGGCGAGGTCAGCACGGGTGAGCGGTTCGTGCAGGCGATCGAGCGCCCATGCCCGGGTCGCGGCCAGCGAGGTGCCCGTCTCGGGGGGCAGTGGCCTCGCAATGAACTGTGCCTGCCCACCCGGTCGCACCGGTGCCGCCACGACCAGTCTGGCGACGGCGTTGGCCGTCGCGGCGCCGTAGTCGGAACGGACCAGGTGCAGGCACAGATCGATGCCGGCGGACAGCCCCGCGGAAGTCAGGACATTGCCGTCCTCGACGTAAAGCACGTCGGGCCGCAGCTGGACAGAGGGGAAGCGGGCGGAGAACTCCTCGGACTTGGCCCAGTAGGTGGTGGCGCTGCGGCCGTCGAGCAGCCCGGCCTGGGCGAGAACGAACGCTCCTGTGCAGATCGCGGCTATGCGTTTACCCGCGGCCGACGCGCGGCGCAGCGCCGCGAGGACACTCGGCTCGATGTCCTCGCGGGCACCGGTTCCGGTCACGATGACGGTGTCGGCGTCGTCGACGACCTCCAGTCCATGGCGGACGGTGACCTCCAGACTGCTGGTGGCAACGGGACCGGGGTAGGCGGTGCAGACGCGCACCTGGTAGCCCGGGCGACCGTCTTTGATCGTCTCGCCGAGGACGAGCTCCGGAATCGACAGGTCGAAGGTGGTGGCAGGGGGTACCGCGACGACGGCAACTCGGTGCATGGCCCGAACCTCCGGTTGTTTGGCATTCGGGCCACTACCTTACGGATCACCCATGGCCGAGGGTGGAGCCGTTGGGGCGGGCCAGTCCCAACTCTTCGACCAGGGAGTGCGCACGTGTCCTTGTACGTCATCGTTGGAGCCGGAGCCGCGGGATCGGCCGCCGCACGGCTGTTGGCGGACGCCGACCAGCAGGTCCGGCTCATCACTCGCCGGGGCAGCGGACCAGCGCACGATCGGATCGAGCGGGTGGCCGCCGACGCCACCGATACCGCGCGGCTGATCGAGCTGACCCGCGGGGCGGCGGCCCTGTTCAACTGCGCCATGCCGGCCTACGACCGTTGGCCGTCCGAGTTCCCACCGCTCGCCGCCTCGTTGCTGGCGGCAGCGGAACGAAGCGGAGCGGACTACGTCATGCTCGGGAACACCTACGGCTACGGCCCCGTTGACGGACCCGCCACGGAGGACCTTCCCATGGCGCCAATCAGCGTCAAGGGTCGCGTCCGGGCCCAGATGTGGCACGACGCACTCGCCGCCCAGGAGAAGGGCCGGGTGCGGGTGACCGAGGTCCGGGCCAGTGACTACCTCGGTGCGGTCGCGTACTCGCCGTTCACGCTCATGGTGGGGGCACAGGTGCTGAGAGGTGGGCCCGCCTCGTACCCGGGAGATCTCGACGCCCCACACAGCTGGACCTACACCACGGACGCGGCCCGGACACTGATCGCCGCCGCCCGCAATGAGAAGTCCTGGGGCCGCGCCTGGCATGTGCCGTCCATCTCCCAGGCCCCGGTTCGCGAGCTGGCCGCACATCTGGCCCGGGCAGCTGCCGTACCCAGCCCCGAGCTGACACACATGACGAAGGCCGAGTTGCAGGCGATCGGACGAACCGATTCGGTCATGGCGGAGTTCCCGGAAATGCTGTATCTGTATGATCGCCCCAACATCCTTGATGCGTCGTTCACCGCAGAGCTCTTGAACATCGCGCCCACCCCGCTCGATACGGTCCTCGGCGAGATGGCGGCGGAGCACGGCCGGCCCGGAGCCTGACGAACGGTAGGTAGGCCGCACTGGGGGAATGCTGTGACGCACATGGGGGGCACCCGCGATCAAGCGGGGGTGGACACCAACAGGTCCGCTTTGTCCGCTGTTGGGCGTGTGCTCGGCAGAGCACCGTGGCCCGGGCCGGTGTTCTGCCCGGTCAGGCGGCTGTATCGAAACCGGAGGCGGCCGGTTCGTCTCCGCGGAGCTGGGTGAAGTCGACGTTCAGCTCCGGATCGTAAGCCTCAGGCTGGATGCCGAGTTCGTCGGTGGAGTACTCGCCGAACCGCTTGATGTGCTCGGTCAGGTACGGCGAGATCCGGGCCAGGTCCTCGGGGCCGACGGCGTGGCCTCCTCCTGGAGCTGGCGCACGATCTCGGCGATGTCCAGGGCGTTGTGGAAGATCACCGCGTTCGTGAGCAGCGCATTGAATTTCGCGGTCTTCTCCTGCTCGCCGGGATCGTTGTCGGTGATGACGCCGCCTTGGCCGAAGCCGATCCACTGGGAGAAGCCGATGTCGAGCATGCGGAAGACGATGGACGGTGCGAAGGCCGAGCGGGACGGCCAGCGTTCGCCGGGCCCGGCCGGCTGGCCGTCGTTGACCCAAGACCCACGACCACGCCGAGAACGCCGCACTGTGCGACGCCGCCCTGCGCACCGCAGGTCTCGGCACGATCGGACTGATCGGCTCAGCTGCCAAATGGGCGCGGTTCCGGCAACACCTGTCCAGCGAGGGCGACCACGACGACGCCGCCATCGTTCGGATCAAGACCCCCATTGGAATCACGGAGATCACTGGCAAGGAAACCGCCACGATCGCGGTGAGCGTCGCGGCCGACCTGCTCCGGACCTTCGAACAGGAAGAACGTGCTGAGTGAACGTCACCACGCGACTGGCCGTACCGTGGGGGATCGGCTTCGAAGAGGGGAACGCAACTGCGGTACAAGGTGACGGTGGATGTCGCGGCAGCGCCGGAGCGGGTGTGGGAGTTGCTGGCCGACATCGAGGGCTGGCCTCGCTGGACGGTGTCGAAGACGAGCGTACGGCTGTTGTCCGGCGGCCCGGTGGCGGTCGGGAGCGAGGCGGAGGTCCGGCAGCTCAAGCTGGCGACCGAGGTGTGGCAGGTCACCGAGATGGAGGCCGGGCGCAGCTTCGAGTGGCGCTCCCAGAACCCGGTGTTCACCACGATCAGTACGCACCGGATCGAGCCGCTCGGCGCGGGCCGGTCCCGCGTCGTGCTCGGCCTGCGGCAGAAGGGTTTCATGGCGCCGCTGCTCGCGCTGGCGTACGGCAAGCTGACTCGCCGGTACGTGGACATGGAGGCGGCCGGGCTGAAGCGGTACTGCGAGGCGATGAGCGGCTGAGCGCACGGGGCCGGAGCCCCGCACCGCCCCGCTCAGGCGCGCCACTTGCGGAAGACGCGCCGTACTGCGGTGCCGCGACTGGGCATGCCGCGGCACGGAGCACGGTCCTGAACTGGATCGTGGCTGTCCCGGCCAGGCCCGCGGCGTAGCCGGGCGGCGACATGACGACCAGCACGGAACAGATCGCCGGCGAAACGGGCGCCCTGGATCTGATGCGCGGGTACCTCGCCGCTGACCCGGAAGCCGTCGTTGCCGCCGCGGCGGCGGGCGCCGTGAGCCCGACCGCGGCCGCCTGCATGCGCCAGCGGGCCTCGGGGCTGCTGACCGAATCCGTCCTGGCCGGCCCCGACTTCTTCCCATGCCGCCGCGTGGTAATGGGGCCGGCGGACATCGAGTGGCTGGAGAGCATCCCCATGGAAACGGCCGTCGCCGAAGCCGTCCTGGCCCTCGCTGGCGACGGCGCAACACCGCGTCTCGCTCTGGACGACGCGCAGCTGGCCACTGTGTTCGCCCTGTCTGCTGTCGCCCGCTGTGTTGCCGTGTACGGACGGGAGGGCACCACCAACTCACTGCCCTCATCCGTCCGGAGGGGCCCGTGAGTACCGACGGCGAAGGCCGGCAGGTGGACGAACCCACCCTGGAGGAACTGGTGCTCGCCCACCTGGGCGCCCCGGGCGTCCCGGCCCTGCTCACCACGGCCATGGAGGCTGGGGCATGACCCTCCTGGACCTGCGCGGCCCTGTTCGAGTCACGATCGGCCTGCACCGCCGCGTGTTGTGGGCGGCTCTCGCCCTCGTGCTGCTGGCCGCCATCGCCCTGCCCGCCGGCCGCTGGTACATCCAGTCACTGGCAGAGGACCTGGCTGCGACCGGCCGGCCGCGGACTCGGATGCCGCATCCGGGCACGGTGTTCTCCACCTTGCTCCAGTGGCACGAAGTCCCCGTCTACCAGGTGATCGGGCCGGTGGCGGTGAGTTATGCCCTCCTCGGCGTCGCCGTGGGCACCCTGGCCGGTCTGCTGATCGGACGCACGGTACCCGCCATGGCCGCGGCCGTCACCATGGTCGGGATCGTCACGGCGGCCCTCGTCCTGACCCGCCCCTGGTTCTGGCCCACCCTCGACGGGCCCGCGCGAGGGGGCGAGGGGAACATTTCCGGTCCGGTCGACTTCATCGGGACCCGCTATCACCCCGAGTCCCACTTCTGGCCGCTGCAACCGGTCGAGAGTGCGCTCGTGCCGGCCCTCGCCGCCGCCGCGATCGTCGCGGCCTTCGCGCTCCTGCGCCGCCGGCACCGCTGACCGCTGCAACATGGAGACATCGTGACCGACAGCGCTTGACGTGTACCACTTGTGTGTACCGGCGGTACACACAAGCGGTACAGAGCAGTTCTCGAAACTGGTTGTATCTACCAGACCCACAAGCGGAATCATCACTGCCGCCACCCACTGTTCTGTTGGTCCTACCAGTCCCGAGGCCGGGGCCAGCGGGGTTAGCTGATGCTGATCGTCAAGTACGTCTCTCCGGGGCCGGGAGGGCGGCTCCAGGAGAGCGACTCGAAGGTGTGCAGCCGGCCCTCGGTGAGGGCGAGGCGAGGCAGGGTGACACCGTGGAGGCAGGCGATGGCGTCCAGGACGCGGGCTGCCGCCGCGGCCTGACCGTCCCCGTCGGGGGCATCGAACCCGAGGGTGGCCGAGGCCAGTTCGCCAGGTACGTCGCCGACGGTGGCTTCGAGCGTCCCGGCGCGCACGGTGAACGCGTAGCGCAGGGTGCCGCCCTTGGCGGCCGACACGTGGAAGAGCGGGATGCCCTGGCGCCACTCGTGCCAGATCACGATCGCCCACCCCCCGCCGGCCGAGACGGCCGGCGCGGGAGAGACGAAGCGCGCGGTGTCGAATCCTGCGGAAGGGACCTGTTCGAAGGCGAAACTCCAGCCCGACCCGGCCCGTCCGACGCTGAGAAGCGCCTTGTCGTCGTAGCTGGAGAAGACCTGCTGGCCGGATCGGTGGTGCCGGGTGACATCCCACTGCCGCAGGGGCGGGGAGAGCACCGTGCCGGGCGATGAGCCGAGCAGCGCGGGCAGCTCGTCCGGGGCTACGCCTTCGACGAGGATCATCCGGTAGTCGCTGACCGATGTCTGCCAGGGGCGCAGCCCGCCGGGCCGGACGAGCCAGGACAGGCCGTCGGGGTTCCGGTCGCCGGCGGGAACCGGGGCCGGGCCGCTCTCGCCGCCGCGCGGGGTCCGCAGGAGTTCGAGGCGCCGTTCCGCGGTCAGTACAGGGGCGAGCAGCGGGTCGGCGAGCAGGCCCACCGGCGCGATGTGGCCCGGGCCGAGCGGCTCCCACAACGGGATCGCGGCACGCAGAATGTGCCAGGCGGCATCGGTGTCGCCCCACCGGGCCTGCTCGCGGGCCTCATGGACGGCCGCGCCGAACGCTCCGCCGGGCCGGTAGCGGTACGTCCCCTCGCGTACGGCGCGCTGGATGTCAGCTGCGGCCCGGGCGGTGTCGGGGAAGATGGCAGGGTCGGAGTAATGCCAGTCCTCTGCGGGCCGGCCGCTGTTGAGCAGATCGGCGGCCGTCAAGGGGAGCTGTTCGCTGAGGAAGCGTGGGTTGTCGGGGTGCGGTGGCTGGACCCCGCGCCCACGCGATCCCTCCAGCTGCGCTATCTGATTCAGGAGTTCGAGTGCGTACGGCCGGCCGTACTTCTGCGCTTCCTCCAGCAGGGCGGCCGCCTCTTCGTGCCGGCCGCGCAGTGCTGCGGTCCGGGCCCGGGATACGGCGGCGTCCTGGGCCCGGGTCGTCCCGTTGACGAATGCGGGGCTGTCCTCGCCGTCCCGGCCGGGCGCGTGCGCGTGGAACTCCTGGTGCATGGCGACCATGAACGCCGCGAACGACGGATAGCGCTCAGGGTCCCCCTGGGCCCGCCAGGAAGCCCACACCCGCACCGCCCACTCGCCGTCCGGTCCCACGTCCTGCGGGTCGAGTAGCACGAAGGTGATATCCGACTCGACGTCCAGTTGCAGCGCCCGGGACCACAGGCCCACCTGCGCCCGCACTTCCTCGGGGTTGTCCTCCTCGCCCCAAAATTCGTCGAAATCCTCGCCGAGGCCCATCGCGTCGTCGTGCCAGTGCGCCTCGCGGGTGCCGGCCAGTTTCCAGACGAAGGCGCCGGCGTGCCGCCAGCCGTCGCTGACCCGCAGGAACTCGCGGTAGGAGGGCGGCATCGCGCGGCCGAGCCGGTTCTCCATCGCAGCGATGTCTGCCTCGGTGGCCGGATCGACGCCGAGCCATCTGCCCTGCCATGCTGCGACGTCGTCAGGGCTCAGCTCTTCAACGTCACCGTGCGCGTCCGCCCACTCCTCGCTCCACCGGGCCAGAAAGTTCCGCCAGTCGACATGTTTGATCTCCATGCCGGTGATCCTCGCAGCGGGCACCGACAACGGGGTGTCGCGATGTCATCCGGCACCGTAGGACTCCACATAGCCGAGACCTTCTCCAGGACGGCTTCGTCGAACTTGACGAGGATGCGGCGCTCGCCGCTGCGGTTGTTGAGGTACACGCGTTCCATCATGATTCCTCCTCGGTGGCTGGCTGTGGTGCGGTGAGGATCAGCGGCTGCTCGTGACGAGCGTGAGGGCGGCGGCGACCGTGTCGGCCAGGGTGGTGCATCGTCGGTGGCAACCCGGCCGGACTCATCCGCACCCGCCACAACGACGACATCGCCCGTCTCTCGACCTCGCCTGGTGGGACTGGCCCGCAGAGCACTTCACCGCACACATCCGGGCCATCATGTCCGGCACCGTCGACGACCTCGAAGAGATCGCTCCCCGGACCTGAGCACCGGCCCCTCACGAACAGCAGACGAGGAGGGGGCGAACGTTGCCTGAGGCGGCACTGGCTCGCGCGGCGGGCGCGGCGCGCCGAGGCGATCGTGGTGGACTCGGCAACACACCGTCATCAACCTGTGAAGGTTCTGCCGGACGCTGGTGCTCAGCTCGAATCCTCAGGCCCAGTCCAGCCGGCGCACTTCGCGCTTCTCATCGGGGGGAACCACACATGAGCACCGTACCCAGAGCCGCTGCCGTCCTCGCCGCCGTATCCGCACTGGCCGCCCTGACTGCCTGTGGACCCTCCGAGGACACCGCGGGGGGCGGGGCCGGCGGGTCGACCGCGAGCCCGGCGAAGTCCGCGACGCCGGCCGTACCGCCGACGCCGGCCAAGCCGACCGCGTCGGCCAAGCCGTCGACGACGTCGAAGCCGGCGAAGCTGCCGAAGCCGACGAAGTCCTCCACCGATCCCGGCTTCGACGTCTTCCCGTGCAGCACCTTCGACGTGAAGTTCACCGCGACCCTGGCGGAGCCCACGACGAGCAGCTACCTGCTGAAGATCACCAACAAGGGCACCAAGGCGTGCAGGGCACTGGGGCATCCGATCGTGACCTTCGGGGACCTGGCCGGCCGGGCCACCGAGCGCGGCACGGCTCCCGGAATCGAGGACGCGATCAGGCTCGACCCGGGGGAGTCGGCGTACGCCGGGCTGATGGGCGGCGCCAACGACGGCAAGGGCAAGACCGTCAACTCGATCGGGCTGACCATGAACACGGAGTCGGACCTGGAGCAGACCCCGCTGAAGGCGTCGACTCCCGGTCTGTACGTCTCGCCCGACAAGAACTCCGTGACGGCCTGGATGGTCAACGCCGAGGACGCTCTCAGCCTCTAGCGCTGTGTCGCGCGTGCCCTGGACCCGCCCGGCGCCGAAGCTCAGGCGAAGCGCCAGCGGGTCTGGCTGTACGGGGCCTTGCCGAAGCCGAAGACCGTGCGCGGGGCGACCGCGAAGACCACCGCCTCCCCGGTACCGGGGTTGACGAAGACGCCGTCGCCGACGTCGAAGTGCCATTCCGCGCCGTACTTCGCCTCCCACGCCGCGGCGAGCGCACGCAACCGTCCGGCGTCGGTCACCCGCACCGCCTCGCCCTCGACGACCAGGTCGAGGCCCCCGTGGAGGGAGTTGCTTCCGGTGGTGAGCGCGACGTTCGGATTGCCGCGGAGGTTCTCGGCCTTGCGCTCGTACGAACCCGTGCAGAAGTGAAGCGCGCCGTCCGCCCAGACACCGATGAGCGGCGTGACGTGCGGGCGCGCGTCGGGACGTACGGTCGTGAGCCAGTACAGCTCGGCCGCGGTCAGCTCCGCCACGGCCGTCGACCACGGGACGGCGGCCGCTTCCTCGTCGCTGTAGCGCTCGTCCAACCGGGTGTCGGGCATGGGTGAGGTGTTCATGGGCCTCCAGCCTCGCCCGAAGATGCGGGGAGTGCACGGCCGACATGCCCGTGCCTTCGGACGTCACCCGATCGGTTTCGGGCGCCGACCGGCGGCGGCCACGCCGTGGCGGCGAGCCACATAAATCAGGTAACTGTTGCGCTCGGGGTTGGGACAGCCGGGGGGGGGCAGCCCAGGACCGCCCTGCCCGTAGCGACGTCCAGGCCGAACTCGACGTTGGTGGTCATGCCCGGCATGGTGCGTCCATATGAGAGTGCGCCGCCTGCCCAAGAGCCCGCTCCTGGCGGGCCCCTTTCGCAGACCGGCCGCGAAGCCGGGTGAGGTGCCCGCACCTCCCCCGGCACCGCCAACGGCCCCGTGCCGGGGGAGGTCAGCCGGCGCAGCGACGCCCCGAACTCCCCCGCCGCAAACTCCGCCAGTGCGTCGGCGTCCTCGTCGGTGGAGCAGCCGGACAGCCCGTCAGGTCGTCGGCCAGGGCCGGCCACCGGTCACCGGTCACCGGTCACCGAGGCGGAACCGGCGCATCACGCCCCGGGGAGGGCCAGCACCTGTGAAGCGACCGTCGGCCCCGCGGGGACTCGATCTCGTCGTGGGCCAGCAGCCGGGCAACCAATCGACCGCGGCATCGAGGCGTTCACCCCGTACGCCACAGGCGAAGGACGCGTCGTCGTTCCCGGGGCACACACCGGGCCTCCCCGAGTGATACCACCCCGGTCACGGCCCGGCCGGTCCGGCACGGCACAGTGCGGGGCGGTGCGGTGCGGCGGTATCTCGTGCCCAGCTGCCGGGATAAGAAACGCATAAGATCGAACGCATGGGCGGGCAGGAGCAGGGCAAGCGAGGGCTCGGAGGTTGATAACTATGGTTCCCCTGCTTCTCGTTCTTCTGCTGGCTCTGATCCTCTTCGGCGCGGGATTCGCGGTGAAGATCCTCTGGTGGGTCGCCATCGCCGTCCTGGTGCTGTGGCTCATCGGCTTCGTCGCCCGACCCAAGGGCGGCAGCGGACGCTGGTACCGCTGGTAGCAGCACCAGCCGACGTCACTTTCACACCAGCGCAGCGGTACAACGGCGGCGGCCCGTCCCCAGAGCGGGGGCAGGCCGCCGCCGTTGTACCGTCGGGTCCGCAGGCACCCGGTACGCGGTAAAAATCCCAGGTACGGGGTATGCGCGCGGCAACCGGGAGAGCCGCCGGGACGCAGCAGGGGGAACCTGCTCACCTCCAACCACCAGCGGCCTCCCGGCCCCGCACCCCGCAGGACACGCAAGGCACCGGGCAAGGAGACCGCTGCGCGCCGCCCGCGCTCGCACCGCCCTAAGCGGTGCGCCGGTCGAGGCGCTGCCCGCGCGATCGGGAGGGGTGGCCGACAGGACACCGGCCCGTCTCGGGAACGAGGAAGGTCTCGTCTCCTTCCTCTGGAAGGAGACGAGACCTTGTGGAGCGCTGGGCAGGCCTTGCACCTGCATCCCCCCACGGGAAGTGGGGTGTCTTTCCTTGGACCACCAACGCCAGGCCCGGCAACTGGTGAAGCTGCGGACTCAAGATCAATCATACGGCATACCCGACGAGGTCACGCGGCTCGGGGGGGCCGTTGCCGGGCGGGGGGTGCCTGGAAACCAGCGGGACCGGCCAGCGTCACCCAGGTGAGGTGACCGGCTCGGTCGGGGCAGAGCAGAGCCCGGAAGAAGGAGTTCCCGCCCTGCAGGCACCATGCTCGAGGCGAAGCCGAGTCGGACGATGAGGCCCACACCGGGCGTGTAGGCACCACCCCCGGTCAGGCGCTGCGGGGTTTGCGGCCGGCTGTCTTCTTCGCCGGAGTCTGCTTCGCGGCGGTCTTCTTTGCCGCTGCCGTCTTCTTGGTCTTCTTCGCGGGCAGGTCGTGGACAGTGGCGTCGGTGCCCCCGGTGCTGCTGCGGGAGGCTTGGGCCTCACTGACGGACTTCTCCAGCACGGCCATCAGGTCCACGACCTCCGCCGAGGCGGGTGCCGGTGCCTCGACCGGTTCGGGTCGGGTGCCTGCGGCTTGGCCTCGATCAGCTTCTCCAAAGCCTCGCGGTACTTGCCGTGCATCTCGCCGAGATCCCTCCCGGAAAGGGTGTCCGCGAGCGCGACCGCCTCCTCGACCTCCTCGTCGGAGACCTCCACCTCGGGGACGTCGACGAGGGAGGGTTCCCGGATCTCGTCCGACCAACGCATCCCGCGCAAAACGATCACATCGTCCAGCACCCGCAGCAGCCCGAGCCGCTCACGGTCACGCATCGCGAACTTCGCCACCGCCACCTTCGGAGACAGCTCCAACGCCTGGCGCAGCAGTTCGTACGGTTTCGCGGCGACGCCCTCGGCGGCCAGGTAGGAGGAGGAGCCGATACGGATGAGGTCGATGCTCTCCGTGGGCACGAACGCGACGATCTCAATCACCTTCGCGGTGGGCAGGGGCAGCGCGTCCAAGTCCTCGTCGGTGACCGGGATGAGGGCGCCTGTCGCAGTCGCCCCGCTGCGCAGGTGAGCGGCGGGGGTGGGCGCCGAACCGGGAGCCCATGACGAAGCGGTCCCGGTCTTCCTGCACACCGGCCCGTGTGAGGGGCCGGATCCCGCCGCCGGCCATCCGTTCGCCGAGACCGGAGCGCTGCGGGCGTTCCGACGGTACACCGGCGAGGATCGCAGCGGGTGGGGGATCATACGGGTGCCGGACGATCCTGCGCGGGCGCAGGAGGCCGTGGACCAGGCCCTGCGCGCGGCCTTCCCCTCCCCGGAGGTCGCGCTCGTGCACGTACGGGCGGTGGAGTGCGGCTGTTTCCTCTACGAGGTGCGCCGGCCTTGACGGATCATCCTTCCGGTTTGAGTTCAGCCAGGCACCGGATCTGATCGGTGGCCCAGTACGTTGATCACCCGGCCGTTGGGGTCGCGGACGAAGAAGCGGCGTACCCCCCATTCCTCGTCCCGCAGGGAGTGGACGATCTCCGCGCCGCTCTCGCGCACGGCCGCGTAGGCCGCGTCCACGTCGTCCACCTCGATGCTCATGTCGGGGGTGACGGGTGCGGTCTTGTCCCCGGCCATGAGGCTGATCTGCGCCGTCGGGTTGGAAGGGGAGGCGAGCATCATGACCCAGCCGTGGTTCATGACCTCCTCGAAGCCGAGCAGGCCGTAGAACTCCCGGCTCTCCTCCATGGCCTCCGACCGGACATGGGGTACGACGCGGCGGACGGACATCGGCGACTCCTGGGTGGGTGGGTGACAGCTCAGGCCAGACCCGCGGCGATGGCGCGGCGGACGGCGTCCGCACGGTCGCGGATCCCGGCCTTGGCGAACAGGTTGTTGATGTGCGTCTTGACCGTGGCCTCGCTGATGAAGAGCCGCTCGGCGATGCCCCGGTTGGGCAGGCCCTCGCCGATCAGCGCGAGGACTTCGCGTTCGCGCGGGGTGAGGTCCTCGGGCAGGGGACGGTCGGCCGGGGGCGCGTGGGTCCTGGCGGTGGCGAGGAGGCGGTCCTGGACCTCGCGGTCGAGTACGGACTGGCCGGCGGCCGCGGCCCGGATCGCGCGGGTGATGTCCTGGCGTCCGGCGTTCTTGGTCAGGTAGCCGCGGGCCCCCGCGCCCAGCGCGCCGAGGATCGAGTCGTCGTCGGCGAAGGTCGTCAGGACCACCACGGCGACGGCCGGGTACTCACCGGCCAGCCGGCGGGTCGTCTCGATCCCGTCCATGACGGGCATCCTCAGATCCATGAGCACCACGTCCACCGGGCCGGCCGCGACCGCCGCCAGCACCTCGGTGGGGTTCGCCGCCGCCGCGACGACCTCGATGCCCTCGGCCAGGGCGAGGACCGCGGCGAGGGGCTCGCGGACGGCGGCCTGGTCGTCGGCGACGACCACCTTCAACTTCTGCGCCTGTGCTGCGGGTCCGGTCATTGAGGGATCACTGCCTCCACCTGCCAGTCGCCCTGGTGCGGGCCTTCCGTGACCGGGCCCGCGGTCAGCGTTCCCCCGAGCAAGGCTACGCGTTCGCGCATGCCGATCAGTCCCATCCCGCTGCCCGCGCCCGGGACCGCCGGGCGGGTGGCGGGGCGGTTGCGGATCCTCAGCACGGTCGACGCCGGGGCGAACTCCAGCTCCATGGAGACGGCTCCTCCGGGAGCGTGCCGGGCCGCGTTGGTCAGGGCCTCCTGGGCGATCCGCAGCAGGTTCTGGACCGTCTGGGCGGGCACCTCGCGCACCGTCCCGGTGACGGTGAGGACGTCCCGGTGGCCCGAGGAGGCGAGCATCGAGGCCAGGGTCTCCCGCAGCGGCAGCGCGTCCTCACGCAGGGCGTGGACGGTCCACTGTGCTTGCTTCAGGCTCTCCTTGACGAGGCGGTGGGCCTTGGTGTGGGCCTCGCGCACCTTCTCCAGGTCCCCCGTGTCGATCAGCGCGTCGGCCAGCTCCAGCTGCATGTTGATCCCGGCGAGGGAATGCGCCAGGACGTCGTGCACGTCCCGGGCGATCCGGCCGCGTTCGGTCAGCACGGCGGTGCGCGCCTCGGCGCGGGCGGCGCGTTCGGCCGACTCCGCCGCGTCGATCGCCGCCCGTACGGCCTGTCGCTGGCTGCGGTTGACGATGCCGATCAGGACTGGGGCGCCGGTGGTGAGGCCGAACACCCAGGGCAGCGCCTCGTGCCCCGGTCCCAGGCGGAAGTACAGCACGGCACCGCAGAGCAGGCTGCAGAATCCCGCCACGACGAGGGCCTGCCTGGTCTCCAGCCGGTATCCGATGTGGCCGGCGAGGAAGAAGGCGAAGAGGTAGCCCGTTCCGCTGCTGCTGAGGCCGATCAGGGCGGCCGCCGCGACGACCCCGAGCGTGAGCCAGCCGACGGCGATGCGCGGCGGGACCTTGTGTTCGGGCAGCCGGCGGGCCAGCAGCGCGGCGGAGTTGACCACGAACAGGGCTGCCACGGCCAGGCCCCGGCCGCTCGGCCCCATGGGCCGGATCGTCAGGAGTCCCACGACGACGACCGCGAGGGAGACCACCCACTGCACGCGCACGTCGTGCCCCGGTACAGGGCGCGCGCCCGCACTCCGGCCGGTGTCGTCGCCGGGGTGCGGGGCGCTCTGGTCTGCGGGCACAGGCCGAAGATACGGCACGGTCAGACCGTGGTGCCGAGCACGGGGCGGGTAGCGGCCGTCGCCACGGCCCGGCTGCGGATGTAGATCGTGGCCACCCGGGTGACGACCTCGGTGAGCGCCATCAGGACGAAGGCCGTGACCCACGCCTGCTGGCTGGTGATGTGGTGGGTGAGGCTGAACCGGGCCACGTCGTCGGCGCCTCCGCCGTGCTCCACCCAGGTCTGGAAGCCCATCCGGGCCCCCATCCCGGCGATCCAGAGGACCGCCGACACGGCGCCCGCCTTGATCAGGAGATCTCCGTCGAGGCTGCGGATCCGGGTGTAGATGCCGCCGGCGATGCCGAGCGCGGCGCCCACGGCCGTCAGGGCGCCGATCAGGACGAGGTCGTTGCCGTCGGTGGGGACGGAGTCCAGGTACGAGTACCCCACGAAGGCCACGATCGCCAGCGGGAGCAGGAAGGTCTTCTGGTCCAGACGGCCCTCCCGCAGCTGCCGGAAGACGATCAGGACGAGGGCTATGTCGGTGATCCACTCGGTTGCTGTCATGCCTCCAGACTGCTGCGGAGCCGCCTTCCGCACCTGGACCCGGGGGTGGAGAAGGGGGTGGAGATCCGGGCCGGGCGTCGCCGTGGCGGCGGCCCGCTCCGGCGGGCCGGACCGGGCGTGTCTGCACGGGTCCTGTCGGTGGCCACGGACGGGAAGGACCAGGGCGATTCGTTCGAAATGAGCGTCTGGCGGACCGATGGCGGCCTCCTGGACGACGCGGCACTGCTGCGCGTCGCGGAGAAGGTCCTGCCGGCCCTCCCGGGGTGGTCCCCGGCCGGCTGACGCCACGGCCGGCCGGCGCATGGGCCATGTTTCGGGCGCGGTCCCGTGCTCTCGCTCCTAGTACTCCAGCAGCGTTTCGCTATCTGGCCTGGTCAGGAGGGCGCGTCGGGAGTGTAGTGG
>NZ_BMVP01000029.1 GCF_014650775.1 Streptomyces cirratus
GGCAGCATCGTGATGAGGTAGCGGACCTCGGAGATGCAGGTCTCCTCGTCGTCGTACGCGAAGTGCGCCACGCCCGAGGTCTCGGCGTGCACGTCGGCGCCGCCGAGGCCGTTCTGGGTGATCTCCTCGCCGGTCACCGCACGGACCACGTCCGGGCCGGTGATGAACATCTGCGAGGTCTCGCGGACCATGAAGACGAAGTCCGTCAGCGCCGGGGAGTACGCGGCACCGCCGGCACAGGGGCCCAGCATGACCGAGATCTGCGGGATGACACCGGAGGCCTTGGTGTTGCGCTGGAAGATGCCGCCGTAGCCGGCGAGGGCGGAGACACCCTCCTGGATACGGGCGCCCGCCCCGTCGTTGAGCGAGACCAGCGGGGCACCGGCCGCGATGGCCATGTCCATGATCTTGTGGATCTTCGTGGCGTGGGCCTCGCCCAGAGCACCGCCGAAGATCCGGAAGTCGTGCGCGTAGACGAAGACCGTACGGCCCTCGACGGTGCCCCAGCCGGTGATGACACCGTCCGTATAGGGCTTCTTCCCCTCCAGGCCGAAGCCGCTCGCCCGATGCCGGCGCAACTGCTCGACCTCCCGGAACGAGCCCTCATCGAGCAGCAGCGCGATGCGCTCACGCGCGGTCAGCTTGCCCTTGGCGTGCTGCGCCTCGGTCGCCCGGTCACTCGGGCCGCGCCGCGCCTGCTCCCTGAGGGAATTCAGCTCGCTGATCCGGTTCCTCATCGTCCGGCCCCCCATCCGTCTCCCACCTGCTGGACCACGAGGCACGACCAGGTGAAGCCGCCGCCGCCCGTGAGGACGAGGGCGTACTCGTCCGGCGCCAGCCGGTCCCGCGCGCCGAGGTCCGCGAGGTTGGCGAACAGGTCGCCGCAGCCCAGGTGCCCGGTCCGTGCGCCGAGGCGTACCGGCTCCACCACCAACAGCTCCTGGACGGCCGGGAGGTACATCAGCTCGAGGACCTTGGGGCCGAGCCGTGGCAGTGCGACGCACCTGATACGCGGGTCGTCAGGTGCCAGACCGGCTTCGGACAGGGCTTGCAGCACTACCGTGCGCACGGCTTCCGGGCCGGTCTTGGCGAACCGGGCCATGCCGCCCGCCTCCAGGAACGCCCGTTTGGTCCGGCGGACATCGATGGGCCGGCCGTGCGCGAGGGGTGCGGGACTGAACGCGTCCGCGCCGCGGTACATGGACTCCATCTCGGGCGCGGCCAACACGGCGTGGGCCACCAGGCGCAGCCCGCGCCCGGACCGGCCGAGAACCGCGGCGGTGCCGCCGTCCCCGTAGGCGACCTGGTAGTCGCCGAGCCAGCGGTCGAAACCGGCGGGGTCGAACCGGTCCGCGGTGGTGATCAGGGCGGTGCTGAGCGAAGGATCAGCGGTGAGGTAGGCGGCGGCGGTGTGGAGGGCCATCGCCCCGGCGTGGCACATCTGCTGGATGCCGAAGGGGATGGCCGCCGAGGCTCCCACGCGATCGGCCACGTAGTGGGCCGGGGACCAGAAGTCGTGGCCCTGGTGCCAGATCCAGTTGTGCAGCAGCAGGCCGATGTCGGTGGCATCGACCCCTGCCAGGGCCAGGGCCTTGCGCCCGGCCGATACGGCCATGTCGGGGGCCGACGTAGCGTACGAAACCGGTACTTCGACCACTCCGGCCGCTTCCGGGCCGTCTGGGTCGAGGACGCCGTCGGCCACCAGCGCGTACGCGCTCTGGGTGGTGTCGGGCAGCCAGGTGGCGGCCGCCTCCACCGTCAGGCCGTCGCTGAAGCGCATCGCGGGTTCTCCTGTCCTGGGCTTCGCCCATTGCCGCGCCGGCCCTTCCTGGGTCGTCGCATTCCGACAGACCGGCGGGGCGGGGCCGCAGATACACCGGCTTCGGGTGTACGCAGGACAGCTGCCAGGGGCTCTGTGAGAGGGGGTTCCGTCTGAGCCCCGGCGGAGAGTCATCGAGCGAGAAGGGCATGCTTATGGCGTCGAGGACGCGTACGGCGGCTGAACTGTGGGACGGCTGGTTGGAGATGTGGAACGAGGATCCGGGCGCCGCGCACAAGATCATCGGTGCGGAGTACCGACTTCATCTTCCCACCACCGGGGCGACGATCGACCCGGAAACGATCCGGGACCCGGGCGCGATGGCCGACTGGGTCGCCGGCTTCACGGGCAAGTTCGAGGGTCTGCGCTACGAGACGGACCTAGGGCCGGTGGTCGACGGTGAACTCGCGGTGTGCCGCTGGTTCGGCACCGCCACCTGCCTGGGGCGGACCGGGTGGCCGTCCGACGTGCCCGGGAAGCGGATCACCTGGGTCGGCGTCGACATCCTGCGCATCGTCGACGGCTGGATCGTAGAAGCCTGGACGCAGGGAGCGGAGACCGACGAGCGGCCACCGTCCGACGTGTGAAGCAGGGGGGCGGCCGTCGGCCGCCCCCCTCAGGGCGGGCGGCGCGTCTCGCGTCAGCCCGCCCAGCTCTCCACGGGGAGCGAGGCGACGCACGCCTTGGCCCAGGGCTCGTCCAAGTTCCACAGATCCATGGCAGCCATGTCATTCAGCATCATACCCAGGGCAAGGAACCGCTTGACGGTGACGTCATCGGCTCCTGAGTTCTTCTGGATGGCTTTCCACATGCGCCCGAATCCTTTTTGGACGGCCGCGCGGATGTCCGGGTCGTCGGATGCCGCGAAACCATGCAGCTGGATCAGCAGAAAGAGCCGGTCGCGCACCAGCGAGCGGTATCGGTCGCCCATCGCGACGAGGGCATCTACGCCGGTCAACCCGTCGGCTGACTGGTCGAAGGATGCCACGACCAGGTTGAATGAATTTTCGACCACGGAAATGAAGAGCCCTTTTTTCGTATCGAAGATGCGAAACACATAGGGCTGGCTGATTCCTGCCTTGCGGGCGATCGTTTCCACTGAAGTTCCGTAATAGCCTCCGTGCGAGAACTCCTCGGAGGCGATTTGCAGAATTTGTTTGCGGCGCTCGCCGCCCGTCATTCGTTCCATGGCCCACATGAAACCACGCGACGGACGCAAATGTGAGCCGCGGTGGGGAGGCGGCCATTGACTGAGTAGTTAGTCACTGCTACCTTCCTCAGCGTAGCCCGCCCAGCGAAGGGAAAGTTGAAGAGATGACTCAGACCGCAGGGGACGCGGTCCCCGCGAAGACCGTGGCGCCGCCACCCGAGTCACCGGAGGCCGGGCGCCACCGCAAACTCGTCTTCCTCGTCGTGTGTGCCGGCTTCGTCATGTCGAGTCTCGACATGATGATCGTCAACGTCGCATTCCCGGCCCTGGAGGAGGACTTTCACGGCACGACCGCGGCGGCCCTGTCCTGGACCCTCAATGCGTACTCGATCGTCTTCGCCGCAGCGCTCGTGCCCGCCGGCCGGCTCGCGGACCGGTCCGGTCGTAAGGGCGGATTCCTTCTCGGGCTCGGCCTGTTCACCCTTGCCTCCGCGCTGTGCGCCGCGTCGCAGGGGGTGCCCATGCTGGTGGCCGCCCGAGTGCTGCAGGCATTAGGCGCAGCCGCCATGGTCCCCACCTCGCTCGGTCTGCTGCTGGCCACCTATCCGCCGGAGCGGCGCGCCGGCGCCGTGCGGGCCTGGACGGCGGTGGGAGGTGTGGCCGCGGCGCTCGCCCCGATCGTCGGCGGCGCCCTGGTCAATCTCGACTGGCGGTGGATCTTCCTCATCAACCTGCCCTTCGGTATCGCCGCACTCCTGGTCGGCCGACGCGTCCTGCCCACCGCCGCACAGCCCGAACGCGGTCCGCTGCCCGATCTGCTCGGTTCGGTCCTCATCGTCATCGCGGTCGCAGCAGCCTCGCTGGCTCTCATCAAGGCGCCGGAGTGGGGCTGGAGCTCCGCACGGGTGCTCGGCTGCTTCGCGCTGACCGTCGTGGGCCTCGCCGAGTTCTTCCGACGCTCCGCCCGGCACCCCAACCCCGTGGTCGCCTTCTCGCTACTGCGGGTGCGGTCCTTCAGCCTGGCGAACCTGACCGCGCTGGTTTTCAACTCCTGCTTCGGCGCGATGCTCTTCTCCTTCATGCTCTGGTGTCAGAACGTGTGGGGCTACTCCGCGCTGGAGACCGGGCTTGCCCTCGCTCCGGGCACCTTCCTGATGCCGGTCATGGCCATGGCCACCGGCCCGCTCGTGAAGAAGCTCGGCGCTGCCACCGTCGTCATGCTCGGATGCGCCCTGCTCGCCGCCGGTGTCCTGTGGTGGGGCATCGCCGCGCAGAGCGAACCCGACTACGTCGCCATGCTGCTGCCCGGCGCCCTGCTGACCCCGGTCGGCACGATCCTCGGCACCACCGCTCTGGTCGGCCTGGTCACCAAGGACCTGCCCCCGGCATCCTTCGCGACCGGGTCCGCCGTCAATATGATGGTCCGTCAGGTAGGCCTCGTCATCGGTATCTCCGTGTTCATCGCCGTGCTCGGGACCCCCGGCCCCGGCGCCGCCACCCTGGACGCCTTCCGGCACGCCTGGTTCATCGCGGCCGGGATCGGCATCCTGGCCCTGCTCGTCGGCCTCTCGCTCGCCAGGCGCACCGAGGCGGACGCCGGCTGAAGTCGCGCGACGCGCCGGGCAAACCCGCCGGCGTCGCGCCAGGCCGCCCACCGACCGCCGCCTGGAGCCCGGAACCCCCGCCGGACTCCAGGCGGCTTCGCCATGTTCACCACGGCCGGCGAGTCCGTGCGCACCGCGTGTATCCACGCCGCAGGCAACCGGCTCTGTACGGGAGTAAACCAGCGGCAGCGGAGGGAACCCGGCAATGAAGTTCGAGGGCGGACTGGGCGTGAAGGCGGTCACCACCTGGCTCCCCAGCACCACAGAGACCACAAGCGAACAGGTCGCCGCAGGCCGCCTCACACCGGAGCGCGCCCAGCAGTTGGGTGTCACGGAGCTTCCCGTGACCTCCGACCTGGCCGCGCCTGAGATGGCGGTACGGGCGGCCCGCAGAGCCCTGGACCGCGCAGGATGGAACCCCGGACGCATCGGCTTTCTCGCCCACGCACGGGTCTTCCACCAAGGGCACGAGAAGTGGTCGTACGCCCACTACATGGCGAACGAACTCGGCCTCCCGCCGACCGCGCTTCCCTTCGGGATCGAAGCCCTGTGCACCGGCGGCGCGACGGGGCTGCTGGTGGCCGCCACCCAGCTCCTGGGCGACCCTTCGCTGTCCGGCGCCCTGGTCACGACCGGCGAGCGGTACTACGCCCCGGCGTGGGACCGCTGGAGCATGCACTCCGACATCGGATACGGCGACGGCGCCACCGCCGCCCTCCTGCACCGGCGCGACGGCGGCCCGGACGATCTGCACCTCTTGTCCCTGACCCACTCGACGGCCAGCGGGCTCGAAGGCATGGAGCGCGGTCACCGGCCCTTTTCCCAGCTCCCGATGCAGGACCGTACGACGTGGGAGACCAACGTCGAGCGCAAGGCGTTCTACGACGCCATGGGCAAGGACGTCTTCCCCGAGGCGGCGCGCGTGCACGTCCGCGCCTCCCTCGACCAGGCCTTGGACGAGGCCGGCCTGCACCCGCACGACCCGCGCATCCGGCTGTTCACGATGCCCCGCATGGGACCGCGCCTCGTCGACCTGATGTACGGCTCCCTCGCGGAAGTGCTCAAGGCCGAGACCGTGCTGCTCGGCGGCAGGACGGGGCACCTGGGCGCGGGAGACATGCTCGCGAACATGGCGGACATCGTCAGCCACCGCATGCTCCGGCCAGGAGAGTTCGCGGTGGTTGCGGGCGCGGGCGGCGGCTTCACCTGGTCCACCGCGGTCGTCCAGGCTCCCGAGAAGTGACCACACCGGGCATCGAGCCTGCGTCGGCATACCCCGCGAGCAGCCCTCGCGGGCAGGAAGGCACCAACATGAACCACACGTCGTACCCGCGCGGCGCGCACCGGATGGTGGTGGGCATCAGCGGAGCCACCGGCATCGCCTACGGCATCCGCACCCTGCAGGTCCTCAGAGCGGCCGGCATCGAGACGCACCTTGTGATGTCGCGGTCCGCGCGGCTGACGCTCTCGTACGAGAGCGACCTGACCACCGCACAGGTGCAGGAGCTCGCCGACTTCCACTACTCGCCGGAGGACGTCGGCGCGCCCATCGCCAGCGGATCCTTCCGGACCCGGGGGATGATCGTGGCCCCCTGCTCCGTGAAGAGTCTCGCGCAGATAGCCGTCGGCACTTGCGACACCCTGCTCGCGCGGGCGGCCGACGTCACCCTCAAGGAGCGCAACCGGCTCGTCCTCATGGTCCGGGAGACCCCGCTGACCCTAACCCACCTGCGCAACATGACGACCGTGACGGAGAACGGCGGCATCATCGCGCCGCCGGTGCCCGCCTTCTACACCCGCCCGGAAGGTCTCGAGGAAGTCATCGACCAGTCCGTCGGCAGGGCCCTGGACCTGTTCGGAATCGACTCCGAAACCTTCCCGCGCTGGGGCGAGCCGGCCGTACCGGCCCAGGACGCCGCCTCCGCGCCGACCACCACGCGAGTGCTCGCGCAGAGCGCCGTCCACGTCTGAGGAAGCACACATGACCAAGCACCTGACGAGCCTGCGCGACCACCTCGCCGCTCTAGCCGAGCTGGGCGACGTGCGTGAGCTGCACACCCCCGCCGACACCCACCTGGAGATCGGGGCAGTCATCCGGCGCAGCGCCGAAAACCGCGACCCGGCACCGCTGTTCACCGCGGTCAAGGGATATGCACCCGGCTTCCGGGTCCTGGGCGCCCCCGCCGCGCTCAGCTCGGCCCCCGGCGCCCCCTGGGCCAGGGTCGCCCTCTCGCTCGGCCTCGACGCCGCCGCCCACCCGTTGGACATCGTCGGGGAGCTCGCCGCGGCGCGCGGCCGGGAGCCCATCGCGCCGGTCGTCGTCGACCAGGGCCCCTGCCAGGAGAACGTACTGCTCGGCGAAGACGCCACGCTCGACTCCTTTCCCGTACCCCTCATCCACGACGGTGACGGCGGGCGCTACATCAACACCTGGGGAGCGATCGTCGTCCGCACCCCCGACGGCAGCTGGACCAACTGGTCCATCGCGCGCGTCATGATGATCGACGGCCGTCGGATGGCCGGCATGGTCCGGCCGCTCCAGGACGTCGGGAAGATCTTCAAACTGTGGCGGGACCGCGGCGAACCCATGCCCTTCGCCCTGGTTCAGGGCGCCGAACCGGCCGTTCCCTTCGCCTGCGGCATGGGGCTCCCTTCCGGAACGGACGAAGCCGGATACCTCGGCGCCCACTTCGGTGAGCCCCTGGAACTGGTGCGCTGCAAGACGGTCGACCTCGAAGTACCCGCCACGGCGGAAATCGTGATCGAAGGCCACGTCTCCCTCGACGAGACCGCGCCTGAGGGACCCATGGGCGAGTACGCGGGTTACCTCACCGGCAAGTCGAACCCCTGGCCGGTCTTCCACATCAGCGCCATCACCCACCGCGACGACCCGATCCTGCCCGTCGTGTCGGCCGGCAAGCCCGTCGAGGAGGACCACACCGCGGTCGGCACGACGTACTCGGCCGAGGCCCTCCACCAGCTCCGCGCGGCCGGGCTCCCCGTCACGGCCGCCTGGATCGTGCCGGAGACCGCCATCAACCTGCTGGCGGTCACCGTGCCCCGCGACTGGCGCGAGCGTTCCGCGTTCACCAGCACCCGCATGCTCACGCGCGCCATCGCCCATCTGGCACTACGCCCCAAGGTCGGGTACTGGGTCACCCGGATCATGGTCCTCGACGACGACATCGACCCCACCGACCTGCGCGACCTGATGTGGGCGTTCCACACGCGCAGCCATCCCACGCGCGGCCAGATCCTCATCGAGGACCAGAAGGTCACCCCGCTGCACGTCGTCTATTCGCCCGACGAGCTCGCCGAGGGCGGCCCGAAGATCGCGTACGACTGCCTGCTCCACCCCGACGAGGACAAGCGCGCCCGCAGCACCGCGTTCAAGGACAACTTCTCCGCCGACATCCAGGCCCGTGCCCTCGCCATCTGGGAGAACCGATGACCGAGACGAACACCGTCACCCGTCCCACCACCCACGTCGACCAGGAGGCGCCGCGGCGCCTGGTCATGGTCAGCGGAGGGACACGCGGCATCGGCCGCGCCGTCGCCGTACACCTCGCCGGCGAAGGGTACGACATCGCCTTCTGCGGCAGGTCCGCCTCAGCGGCCGCCCAGGAGACGGCCGAACTGGTCCGCGCACAGGGCGCCTCCTGCTTCCACGAGCCGTGCGACGTGGCGGACCACCAAGCGGTCGAGACCTTCGTCAAACGGGCCGAGGGCGAGCTGGGGCCGGTGTACGGCCTGGTCAACTCGGCAGGCATCGTCAAGGACAACCACCTGGTGATGATGCCCGTCGACGACTGGGCCTCGGTGATCGACACCAACCTCACCGGAACGTTCAACTTCTGCCGGACCGTCGGTTTCGGAATGCTCAAACGGCGTGCGGGGGCGATCGTCAACATCTCGTCGGTGGCCGGCGTCTACGGGCATGCCACACAAGCCAACTACGCCGCCTCCAAAGGCGGGGTGAACAGCCTCAGCCGCACCCTCGCCAAGGAGCTCGCCCGGCACGGCATCCGTGTCAACGTCGTGGCCCCCGGCTTCATCGAGACCGACATGACGGACGACCTCAGCGACAAGGCGCGCAAGGAAGCCCTCGCCGCGGTCCCGCTGCGGCGCTTCGGCACCGCCCAGGAAGTCGCTGACCTCACGGGCTTCCTGCTGTCCGACAAGGCGTCCTACATCACCGGTCAGATCCTCCAGGTGGACGGAGGCGTGGCACTTTGACCACGCCGTACCCGGCGGTGCGGCACGGTGAGCTGCACCTGTGGTGGCTCACCGTGCCACCGGCAGGTACGGACACGGAGAGGGCCGCGCGGCTCCTCGACCCGCAGCAGCTGGAACGCGTCGCCCGGCTGAACCGGCCACTGCACCGGCACCGCAAGATCATGGCTCATGCCGGCCTGAGGGTACTGCTCGCCGGTCACCTGGACACCCGGCCGTCCGAGGTCCAGCTGCGCCGGGCGGCCTGCCCCGCGTGCGGCGGACCGCACGGCCGCCCCTACGCGGCCGGCGGGCACGGCCTGGAGTTCTCGATGGCACACGCGGGTGACGGGGTCCTGTACGCCTTCGCGCGGGGCCCCGTCGGAGTGGACGTGGAATCCGACTCGGTCCCGGCGCGTACCGCGCGTACCGTCGCCGGGTGGCTGCCAGCCGTCCAACGACGCATGCTGGACGCCCTGCCCGAGCCCGACCGGCTCCACGCCTTCCTGGGCTGCTGGGTCCGCACGGAGGCGTACTTGAAGGGAATCGGAACGGGGCTCGCGCACGGCGTCGGAGCCGCGGAGGATGCGTCGGCGGACCCCGCGTGGCATTTCGTGGACGTCGAGGTGCCCGAGGGCTTCACCGCCGTCGCAGCCGTGTCGGATCGCCTCCTGCCGACGGTGGCCGGTTCCTCTCCGGCCCGCCTGCGCACCCTTACCAGTAGATTGGCCTCGGCGTCCGTCATCGCAGCCGCCGAGCCGGCCCGAACACGAGAGGGGCGCGGAATGCGCGACACCGATCCCGGCCGACGTGCGGCGCCGCGCGAGAGCATGGGCGAAGACCAGGACCCGTTGCTGGACGAACTGCGCACCGCGGTGGGGCGACCGCCTCGCGCGCTCGTCGCGGAGATCGCCTCGTGGCCGGCGCCGCGCCAGTTCGCCGCGTCCGGGGCAGACGAGCCGGCCGACGGCGAGCGGACCTACGCCGTGCAGGCCGACGACGACCCGGCCGGCGCCGGAATTCGCCTCACACCGCGGTCTCGTACGCGTCGCTGAGGCCGTACCTCTTGCGCAGCTGTTCCCCAAGGCGGCGCAACGCGCGGCCGCGCAGCGGACCCACCGAGCCGCGGGCGATCCCGAGCCGACGGCTGACCTCGTCATACCCTGGGGCCGGATCCGCGTTCAGGAGGGCCAGCAGCAGCTGGTCACGCTCGGGCAGCTCCGCGAGCGCCGACAGGACTTCGGCGCTGCGCTCCCGGCTGAGCAGGGCGTCCTCCGGCCCGGGGTGCGCGGTGGCGGGACGTTCCAGGCTGCCCGTGTCGTCGCCCACGGGAACGTAGCGTCCCGCACGTTCGTACTGCTTGAGGCTCTCCCGGCGCGCGCAGGTGGTGAGCCAGGCCGGGAACCGCGCCGGCGTGTGCATCCTCGGCAGGCTCTGGTACACCCTCATCCAGGTCAGCTGGAAGACCTCCTCACAGTCGGCCGGGCTGAGCCGGTGCGAGCGGGCCACCGTCCACACCACCGGGGCGTAGCGCTCGACGAGCGCCGCCCACGCCTGCTGGGAACCGGACAGGCACGCGGCGACCAGCTCACCGGGGCCAAGAGCTCCGGCGGCTGCGTCTGCCGGGCGCATTCGCGTCGAAGACATGGGTTCCTTCCTGGTGTGCGGGGCAATTGCGCGAGGTGGTGGCGGGTGCCTGCGTGGACACGTCCGTGTCCACGCAGGCACCCGGCCCGGGTGCAGGTCAGCCGAGGGGGTCGGCCATGTCGATGACGGCACAGCCCACCAGTCCGTCCCCGGACAACGAGGTGACGACCGCCGTGCCGCCGCGCGTGCGGCCCTCGTGCTGCCACAGACCGAGGACCGCGGCGATCTGCAGGACCCCGTCGGCGCTGAAGCACTCGCCGACCGTCTCCTTGACACGAACGGTCTGTCCGGGCAGCGCCCCACCCAGGGCCAGCCCCAACGCGCGTTCCTCGACCCGGTCCAGGCCGGTCCGCCCGGTGCATCCCAAGGAGACCGTGGTCACCTCGCCTGGGATCTTGCCGCTGCGCCGCAGCGCCGTGCCGACCACCGAGGCCAGCCCCTCGGCGAGGCCGTCACGCGGTGCGAAGCCGGTCTCGCACGCCAGTACCCGGGCGAGCGCCGGCCTCCCAGCGGCGAGCGCCGCGGCCTGCGGCTCCACCACGAGCACCGCGGCCCCCTCCCCCACGGGAGCCTCGGCGTCGAGCGCCCCCGACCGGTGCCAGCCCCACGCGCCCTGCGCGCTGAACTCCTCCACGCCGCCCACGAGGAGACGGTCGGCGTGCCCCTGGCGCAGTGCGTTGCGCGCGTAGCGCAGTGCCTGGACCCCGGCCAGATGACCGCCGGCCAGAGTGGCGTTGACCCCGCGCAATCCGTGCCGGATGGCGATCTGGCCGGCCGCGCAGTTCATCACGGTGTTGGGGAACAGGCTCGGGTTCACCAGGTAGGGGCGCTCCTGGCGCAGGGTCTCCATCGAGTACTCGCTGGAACTGCGGATGCTCCCGGTACTGGTGCCGAGCACGACACCCGTGCGCTCGCCCATCGGCTCCGCCTGCGCATCCAGCGCCAACCGGCACGCGACCAGCCCGAGTTGCGTGGTCCGGTCGAGATGACGCACGCCCTTGCGGCCGATCAGTTCGGCGGTCCGCAGATCGGGTACGGTCCGCACCGGCCGCGGCGGCGGGGTCTCGTCGCCGAGAACCTCCTCGGCATGTCCGGGAATGCCGTCCCCCACGGCCCGCCCCAAGGCCTCGAGCCCGAGTCCGGCGGGCGTCGCCACGCCCACCGCGGTGATGGCGAGCGGCAGGACCGCGACGGCGGGGCGGTCCGCGGTCGCTTCGGCGATGGCGGTGCTCATGATGCCCTTCCGAGAATGGTTATGGCGTTGTTGCCGCCGAACGCGAATCCGTGGTTCTGCACGACCCGCGGCCCGGCGGGGCGGGCCGCGCCCGCCACCGGATCGACCCCCGGGCCCAGCGCGGGGTCGACTCGCTCGACACCGGCCGTGGGCGGCAGGAAGCCCTCGTACAGGGCCATGCAGCAGATCAGCGCGCCGAAGCCGCTGGCCGCGCCCATGGTGTGGCCGATCATCGATTTGATCGAGCTGATCGGCGGGATCCTGTCGCCGAAGACCTCACGGGCGGCAGCCACCTCCGTCGCGTCGTTGGTTCGTGTCCCGGTGCCGTGGGCGCAGATGTAGTCGATGTCCTCGGGCGTGACGCCCGCGCTGCGGTGCGCAGATCGGATGCACTCGGCGATGCTGGCCGGGTCCGGGTGCACCATGTGCTTGGCGTCGCAGTTGACGCTGTAGCCGAGCACCTCGGCATAGATGCGCGCCCCCCGGGCGACGGCGCGGTCGTACGGCTCCACGAGCAGTGCGACCCCGCCCTCCGCGGTGAGGATGCCCGAGCGGTCCGCGTCGAAGGGCCGGCAGATCTCCTCCGCGAGGGCGCCCAAGCGGTAGAACCCGGCATGCGCCCAACGGTTGAGCGAGTCGGCGCCGCCGGCCAGCATGTAGTCGGCCTCGCCGCTCGCCACCATGTCGTAGGCGTAGCCGAGCGCGTAATTGCTGGCCGAGCAGGCGGTGGCCAGCGTCAGCGCCTCCCCCGACAGCCCGAGCTCGCTGTTGACCGCGGCGGCGATCCGGCCCGCCGGAACGGCGCCCACCCGGTCGCCGTCCAGGGATTTCAGCCCGTCCGCCGCCCACTGGGACACGAGTTCCTCGATGACCGCCGACTCACCGCTGGTGGTGCCCATCACGGACCCGGAACGGGCGCCGGCCAGGGCCGACGCGGTCAGATCCGCGTCGGCGACCGCCAGCCGCGCGGCCGACGCAGCGAACTGGGCACTGCGGCCCCACCGCGCGGGCTCGATACGGCGCAGCCACGCGCCGGGGTCGAAGTCGTGCACCTCGCCTGCGTGCGTATGGGGGAAGCCGGTGGTGTCGAAACCGGCGATGGGCGAGGTGGTGCGGCGGCCCGCCCTGATGGAGGCGGTGAAGTCGGCAACGCCGATCCCGGCACTGCTCACCGCGCCCAGCCCGGTGATGACGACGCGGCGTGCACCCGGCTCAGGCATCGGTACCGGCCCCCAGGGAGCGGGTGACCACAGCCCGGACGCCATCGAGGTTGCCCATCTCGATCAGGGCGTCCTGGGGGATCGTGACGCCCAGGTCCTTCTCGATGCGGGCCAGGATCTCGATGGCGAGGAGCGAGTCGGCGTCGTGGTCGTCGATGAAGCTGCTCGTGTCGGTGAGCTCGGCCTGGTCCAGCTCCAGGACCTCGAGGATGATCTCCCGAAGCTGGCTGTCCTGCTCGGCGGTGAGGATGGTGGTGTCGGCGCTCATGGCGTCCGCCTTTCGTTCTTGGAGGTTGCCTGAAGGGTGGCTTTACGCGGGTGGGGGACGAGCCCTGCGGCACTCGGCGCAGGCCTGGGCCGCGGCAGGTGCGTGGGGGGTGCGGCGCTCGGTCCTCGGTGGCGCAGGTTGACGGCCGACGCCTGGGCCAGCGCCAGCGGGTTGAGGAAGCGCAGTGGTCCGATCAGCCGCGAGGCGAACAGGTGCATGTGGCGGGCCATGGCTTCGTCGCGGGCCGCCGCCGAGAACATCAGCCGCTCGAAGGGGTTGAAGGGCCGGCCCTTGGCGTAGTCGACGGCCAGGTGCTGGTGCCCCCCGAGACCGCGCCGGTGGCGGCGCACGTACGCCGCGAGCGCCTGGTCCATGTCACCGCGCCCGGTCGCGGCCGTGGCGGCCGCCTCGGCCAGCCACTGGGCGGACTGCAGGGCCCAGCCGCAGCCGACGCCCCAGAGGGGGTCGCTGGTAATGGCGGCGTCCCCGATGAGCGCGACGCCCGGCGCGCCAGGCCGTCGCGAGTGCAGCGGATAGTTGACGGTTCCGGTGATCTTGGTGATGCGCTCGGCGGAGTCGATGTCGGGCCCGTCGGGCAGAGCACGGACGAACTCGGTGTAGGCGCCCTCCAGATCCTCCCGGAAGGCCGGGAGCCGGTCCTTGCCGGGGATCACCGCGACGACCGTGACTCCGTCGTCGTTCGGCATCGCGTACGCCACGTCCGGCTCCAGGAACCAGGAGTGGGTGATCCCGTCTCGCAGCGGGAGGTTCCGGAAGTGCGCGAAGTAGCTGAACCGCTCGTTCTCGTGCGTGCGTGTCCCGATCCCGGCGAACCGGGCGACCGGGGAGTCCTTGCCGTCGGCACCGACGACGAGGCGGGCCCGCAGTTCGACCTCGCCGTCGGGCCCCGAGACCCGCGCGCCCACGGTGCGCCCGGCCTCTTGGACCAGGCCCGTCACGGTGTGGCCGGTCAGCAGGTCCACGCCCGGGGTCTGGGCGGCGTGGGACCGGATCAGCGGATCGAGGGTGCTGCGCCGGACGTTGTACGAGTAGGGCAGCTCGGGGCCCGACGGCGCGGCCTTGGGTTCGATCCAGCCCCAGCGGGTGTACCAGCGCGCCTCGTTGCGTACGGCGCCGGCCGCCTCCAGAGCGGGCACGAGTCCGAGGTCTTCGAGTACCGGGTAGGAGCAGGGCTGGAGGTAGTGGGTGCACAGCACCTTGTGGGCTGCGGGGTCCGAGCGGCGTTCGAGCAGGGCGACGCGTACGCCCCGCCGGGCGAGGAGAATCGCGGCGGCACTGCCGGCGATGCTCGCTCCGCTGATGACGACGTCGTACACGCGGTCTTCGAGCGCGGTCATGCGCTGATCGCCTCCTTGTCGTAGTGGTGCAGGGGTGTTGCCTTCAGGAAGGCGCTGATGTGCTCGGCGACCCGTACCGGCTGCTCCAGCTGGCAGAAGTGGGTGAGCCCCGGATCCTGGTTGAGCCTGACGTCGGGTATCGAGGCCATCAGGGCGTCGATCGCGGCCGGCGGTGCCGACGGGTCGTCGGTGCCGCTGACCAGCAGTACGGGAGCCTCGATGCGGTGCAGCGGAAGGCTGGAGCCGCGCCCGAGCGTGGCGTAGAACTGCAGGAAGCCGTGTGGCTCCACGCGCTCGCGGACCTTGCCGATCATGGCCTCGACGATGTCGGCGGGGATCTTCTCGGCGCGCGGGCCCAGCTGGGCCCGCAGGCCGTCGGCGAGCACCCCGCGGAACCGATCGATCGCCTCGCGGAAGAACAGGGCGTCCATGGGCTGGTCGTGGGGCCGGAAGACGGGCGCCACCAGCACTGTAGGGACCGAGGCGCTCGGCGTGCGCCGGGTGAGCAGTTCGAGCTGTGTGGTCGCGCCGAACGAGTGGGCCACCACCGCGTCGGGTCGTACGGGCAGCAGTTCGAGGGCCCTTTCCAGCCAAGCGGTCGAAGCGCCCCGATCCGCCCAGAGGTGGCGGGAACCGCTCCGCCACGGCAAGTCGAGGGCGAACAGGCGGGTGTCGGCCGGCAGGTGCTGCGCGAGCACCCTCCAGTCTTCCCAGCCCTCCTCGAAACCGTGTACGAGGACGACGGTGGGCCCCTGCGGAGCGAGCACGGGGCGTCCCTGGGCAGTGAGAGCGGGGCGCTCCCATATACGCAGGGACTCGCCGTCCACCTCGTGGGCCACGGCCGGCAGCCAGGGGCCGCCGCGTGGTGTTCCTCGCTCTGCCAGTAGCACTCGCCTCACCTTTCGCCATGCGGTCGGACCGGATGGGGAGGACGATAGGGAGCTTTTGAGCCGCCGCCTGAGTCCTTAGGAGGTCGCCTGGAGGCTTGTCACAGCTGCTCACGAGCTCGGCTTGCGGCAGGCTTCAGCGTGACTATGGGTGGACTCCAGCGGTGCTGTGCGATGGCTGGAGGACGGCGCTGCCGCTTTCTTGACCGAGCCTTGGGTATTACCCTTCAGTAACCCGCTCACCTGCGAGAACGCCGTCAAGTTGACCCGTCCACGCTGGAGTTGACGTTTGACAAACCGACCGGAGGATTTTTAGGGTCGAAGTGACTGGTAACTAACGACTATCCGGGGGTAAGTCGAATGGACGTCTCAGTCCTAGGATCATTTGATGTCCGTATATCAGGGATAAATGCGACACCGACGGCCTTGAAACCCGCCAAACTGCTCGCTCTCCTCTCCATGAGCCGCAACCAGCCCGTCTCGGTGGCCGAGAGCGTGCAGGAGCTCTGGGCAGGTGACGCACCGCGCACCGCAGGTTCGGCCATCCACACCTACGTGCGACACCTCCGCGAACTGATCGCGACCGCAGAACCGCAGCTCGACCCCAAGTCCGTGATCTGCACCCGCTCCGGCGGCTACCTGCTCGATCTCGCGCCGGGGGAGGTCGACTCCGAGGAGTTCGGCCGACTGGCCGAGCGCGGCCATCGCGCCGTGAGCCTCGGCGATGACCTGCTGGCTTCGAGCCGATTCCGGCAGGCCCTGGCACTGTGGCGGGGGCCCGTGCTGGCCGATCTTCCGGCTGGCCCCATCCTGGCGATCCGCAAGAAAGAACTGGAAGAGCGACGCAGATCCGCCCTCGACCGCTGCATCAGCGCCGAACTCAGGCTCGGACGCCACTACGAACTCCTGGGCGAACTGGTCGCCTACGCCGCCGACGACCGCACGCACGAACCGCTGCACGCACAGCTGATGCTGGCTTTGTACCGCGCGGGTCGCCGGGTACAGGCACTGGAGGTCTACCGCGAACTGAGACACGAGCTCTCCAGCCGGTTGGGTCTCGAACCCTCCCCCCGCATCCAGGCACTGCACGGGGCGATCCTCCAGTCGGACCGCTCGCTGCAGCGCGAGCCGGACGCGCCGAGGGAGTCCCGGACGGCATAGGCCCGAGCTCCGATCGCAGTCGGCGAAGTGACCGGAAGCCGGCCGCGCGCAAGGCCGGAAGGGGGAGACAGGAAGTGCGGGGATCATGCAGAAACGAGCCGCCAGGACCCGGGAGCGCCTTGTGCGCGCTGCGGCGGAGGCATTCGACGAACACGGACTCGGGGCGGCGAGCATGCAGGCCGTCAGCAAGTCGGCAGGCGTGTCGAAAGGGGCGCTCTACTTCCACTTCCCGTCCAAGGAGCACTTGGCCGACGCCGTGCGCGGAGCGTGCGGCGACCGGTTCACGGCGAAGGCATCCGACCTGATGGAGGCGGGCGTGTCCCCGGTCCAGGTGCTCATGCGCCTGCCGGGACTCACGGCCGAGTGGCTCGGGCAGGACGTGATCGTACGGGTCGGCCTGCGACTCGGGCGCGAACAGCAGAGGGGAGGCCAACAGGACTGCGACAGACGGTACCTCTCCCACGAACTGCAAGACCTGCTCTCCCAGCTGTTGCGCAACGCGGCGGAGCGGCGCGAGATACGCGACGGCCTTCCGCTGCGGACCTGCGCCTCCCTCCTCGTCGCGTTCCTGTTCTCGCTGGAGTGCCGGGCCGAGGAATCGGCATCGAGGGAGGAGCTCCTCGAATCGATCGCGGAGCTGTGGAGCCTCCTGCTGCCCGGCATGGCTCCCGTCGCGGACGGGGAGTAGCGTCGACGGACGCCGCCACCTCCGTGTATCCGGACGGCACTGGCGGAGCTCTGTCCCTTCGTGAGGTGCCCGCGCCGAGTCCCGCGGGCGCCCCGGCGAAGAAACGGCGCAGGAAAAGGGGCAGGCGTGGACGGGATCAACACGTTCGACACCAAGATGCTGGTGGATCATTGGCTGGCCATGTGGAACGGGGATCTCGCGATCGCCGAACGCATCATCGCGCCGTCGCTGCGCGTGCATCTGCCGGCCTTCGGCATGCCCCCCGAGGAGGGCATCAACGATCCGGAATCGATGGCCCGCTGGATCGGCCTGTTCCGCAGTTCCTTCTCCTCGGCTTCCTTCCACTGCGAGCTGGGCCCCTTCACCGACGGGGACCACGTGATCTCCAGGTTCCGGTTCACCGGAACCTGGAAGGGGGGCCGCCCGGCGGTGGCATCGGCGCCAGCCGGCACCGCAGTCAGCTTCGCCGGCGTGGACACCCTGAGGATCGAACACGGGCGGGTCGCCGAGTACTGGCTGACGGACGACCAACTCGACCTGTACGCCCAACTCGGCGCAGTCCGCGGCGTGGAGCCGCAGCCCGTCAGCCTGGCCTGACCGGTGCGACGCACCCCGGTGCATACGGGGTGACTCGCACCGGTCAGGCCGGCCGCGATGGTTGCGGCATCGCCGGATCCCGCGCGGACCGGCCAGCGAGCAGGGAGCGATGAGCGATCTGACCGCCAAGACGGCACTGGTGACCGGCGGCTCGCGGGGACAAGACGTGCGACGCCTGGTCGGACCACTGGCAGCAGCCGGGAGCCGCTCGTTTGTCGTCAAAAGCGGGCGCCCGCGGCCGGGCCGCCACCGCAGCATGGAGAACCCGGCGAATCTGCGCGGTCATCAGCACACTAGTGAGCCCAGGGCGGTGTGATGGTGTTGCCGTCAGCCAGTTCGGCGGTGAGCCCGACACGTGTGGTGACCCACATGTGGGCGGGCTGGTCGGTGGTATTGGCGACTGCCAGTTCGGAGCCTGCAGGTGCCACTGCCGCGTCACCTGCGCGGAGTTCGGCGCTCTCACTGTCGATGGTGAGCCGGAGGCGACCGGAGAGGACGTAGAAGGTCTCCTCGTCGCTGATCGTGTGGGTTGGCCCCACCATTGCGGCCGGGACCTCGACGCGCCAGGCGGCGAGGTCCCGGCTGCCGGTGTCGGGACGGACGTAGGAAACGAAACGGCCACCGTGAATCTCGTGTACGACGGCCTCGTCACTGCGGATGAACGGCATGCTCAGCCTTCCTCTAGACAAGTTTCTTGTCTAAATAGACAAGCAGATTGACGAGTTATAGTCAAGCCCATGGACGACCCCCTGACCTTCTCCGCACTCGTGCTGGCACTCTCCGGACAGCTGGTGCAGGAAATCCACACCAGCGTGTCCCAGCAGGGATTCGAGGACCTACGACCCGCACACGGCTTCGCCTTCGCCCGCATCTCTGCAGGCGGCGCCACCACGGCCGACCTGGCCGAGCACCTGGGGGTGACCAAGCAGGCGGCTGCCCAGATGGTCGAGGAGCTGGTCCGAAAGGGGTACGTAGAGCGGCATCCACATCCGCACGATGCCCGCGCCCGCCTCCTGGGACTGACTGAGACCGGCTGGGCCGCCACGCGCGCCGCCGACCAGGCAGCCCGGACTGCCGTCGCACCGTGGCGAGAAGCACTGGGCCAGGCGCGCTTCAGCGAACTCGTCGCCGACCTGACACTCCTTGCACCGCCGGGACCGATCCGCCCTGCCTGGTGAGCCGATGGCCCACCGCCCTGAAGACCGCCGGCCGTGGACGAACCGTCCGCCAGGGCAACCGGCCAAGTGGAAGACGACACGCGAGTTGCCGTGCCGAGCCCTCCGCGGACCGGTGAACCTTCCCGGTCAGAGCACTAGCGCGTCCAGTCCGTCAGGCAGGACCCAATCTGCCGGACGCCGACCAGGGAACGGGACCGCCAGCGCCCGGATGTGCCCGGGCAACCGCGGATTGGCGCTGGTGGATCGGCCACCGGCGTACGCCCGCCCCGGCCCGTCTCTCGGTCGTATGAGGCTGTCAGGGCCCGTGGGCGCGTACGGCGCTGGGGGAAGGGTGTGGAGGGTTCACAGGATGTCCAAGTCGTGGGGGTGGAAGCCGGGAGCGACGACGCAGGAGACCAGGGCCGGTTCGTCGCCGGCCGGTGTTGCCGTCTGCCAGACCTCGGCCGGCACGAGGAGTTGCGGATGCTGTCCGTTTTCGATGTCAGGCCCCAGCGATGCGGCGGTGGGCTTCTCGTCGGGCGTGGTTGCGGTGCCGCCGAGGTGCAGGGTGAGGGGGCCGCCCCGGTGCCAGAGCCACAGTTCGTCCGAACGTACGCGGTGCCAGCGGGAGGTCTCGCCGGGGTGGAGGAGGTAGTAGATGCCGGTCGCGTAGGGGCGGAGCCCGCGGCGCTTGTCCGGGACGGCTTGCGGTCCGGTCTGCCAGGTCTGCCGGAACCAGCCGCCCTCGACGTGCGGCTCCAGTCCGAGGTGCTGCACCAGGGGGGAGATATCGCCCATACGTGCATCCTGGCCCACGATGCCGTCCTGGGGTGGCAGCGACGTGCGCGCGCAGGCATGACCAGGGCTGTGTAGAGGGGAAGGCTCAGTCGTGAACGGGTCGCCGTCGATTCCGCGACGCCTCCACTCAGGACGCCGACCGTCTTACCCGGGTACGGGTGCCGGGGATGTCGGGGGCGAGACTGGTGAGCTCGCATGTTCAGGTGTCGCATATTCGCGGCCGAGCCCAGATGGGGCTCGCGCTGAGTGATCTGCGCGAGCCCGGCGGCACCCGGCAGTGTGCTGGTCGGCGATTGGCATGATGGGCGGCGGCAAGTCTCAGGTGTCTCTAACGGAGCGGCTATGAGGTTCAAGACCGGAGTCGCCGAACGGGACGAGTGGTGCTATTCGCCGGCTGTCGGCGTCGGACCGCTCCAGTTCGGTATGACCGTCGCCGAAGTAGTCGAGGCGGCTGAGATGCTCGGACAGACGAAGGTCAGCGATTGTGCACGGGACCACGCGATCTTCACGCCGACTTGGAAGGTCGAAGTCCACCGTCGCGGGGTGGCTCCTTCATCGCCTGCCGTCACGGCCTATGTGAGCCAAGCTCTGGGGCTGTTCTGCATAGCTGCCGACGCCGAGCACGGACCTCAGATCGCGTACGACGGTCTTCCGCTGGTCGGGAGAGACCTGTCGGAGCTGGAAAGCGAAGCGATCGCGTATGCCGAGGCAATGGACGTGCACTTTTGCTACACACCCGAAGGCTACGCGGCACCGGATGATTCCGGGGTCGTGATGCGCGGGCAACTGGTCGGGCAGGTCCTCCGATCTCGTCCGTTGTTCATGGTGACGCGCGACGGCGCGAATACTGAATGGGACTCGATGCCTTCCGAGGAGTACCGCGTCAACGACCAGTCCACGGCCTGACGTGGTGTGACTCTTGACGTGGGGCATCCATGACAGCACGGAAGACCCCAACAAGCCCCACCCGAACAGCGCCTACCCAACGACCACAGCACTGACATCACACTGACGAACCACCACCGACAAAAACCCGCAGATCATCAGTGAGTGTTAACGCGGTGAGCACTCGAGGGGGTGCTAACGGCGTTGGCACCGCCCTCCTTCTACCGAGTTGTCCCGTGTCACTGAACCTGGACCGATCACACTGAACTTCGTCCGAGTCCGCAGCGGAGTAGGGCCCTGGGCTTGGATGAGGTCCATCGCGAAGGATGTGAGCCGTGTACGACACCTTCCGATACCGCTACCTGCACGCCGGCATGGGCCTGGCCGCAGACCTGCGCGCCGACGCGTACGAGGCGGACGATGTTCCGCCCCCGACCGGTCTCCTCATCAGCCGTTCGCTGTACCTGCGGCTCCCCGCAGACCGGGTCCCGTACTGGCTGGACGCGGCCTGGCTTGCGTTCGGAGCTTCCTTGCACGCCGAGCAGTTGATCGACGGCCGGGCCCTCGTCCTTGACGTCGACGCGTTCACATACCCGGGCGCCGACTACCGCTCAGAGGTCGCTGCCCTCGCCCTCGACGGCTGGATCCACCGCCGCTTCGGGCTCGCCGCCTGCGGTGCCGCGGTGACGTACGACCCGCCCTCCCGCCGTTTCTCCTTCACCTGGCCGGGCCCTGTCGCTCCCTTCGCCGACGAGCTTCCGCCACCGGGCACCGCGTAAATGGTCAGCCGGTGACGAGCGTTCCCCGATGCTCGACGTACGCGGCGGTGGCATCGCGGTGCCGGCCCTCCGCTTCCCCTCGGAGCCCGGCCCTTCCGCTCAACTGCGGACCCGGCCATGGTGCAGTGAGACGGGACGGATGCCCGCAGAGGAAGGCCAGGTGCGCCGCCCACGGGGCCCGGCCGGACGGTCGGGTCAGCGCAGACCGGTGAAGAGATCGTTCTCGGGCACGGCCGCGCCGGTGGCGTCCTGGACCCGCACGAAGGTCTCCGTGCCCATCAACGCGCCGAACCTTTCCTTGCCCATCCTGAGGAGGAAGATGTTCTCGCCCTGACTGGCGTGTGCGGCCAGCGCGTCGAACTTCTGACCGCTGAATGCGGTGGTGTCCACCCACGTGGTGATCTCATCGTCGGGGAGGCCGATCTCGGCCAGCGCAGCGGCCTCGGCAGGATCCGGTTCCGGCATGTCCTCATGGAACTCGCGCATGATCTGGCCGAACCGCTCCATCGCCGAGCGTGGCATCGTCGTCCAGTACACCTTCGGTGTCAGCGCGGTCATCTCGAGCGCCGCCATCGTGATGCGGTGGGCCTGGATGTGGTCGGGGTGGCCGTAGAAGCCGTTCTCGTCGTAGGTGACGACCACATCGGGCCGGTAGTGCCGCATGAGGGCCGCGAGTCGGGCAGCGCCCTCCTCGACGGGGGTCTTCCAGAACGATCCAGGGGCGTCGTTGCTCGGCCAGCCCATCATCCCGGAGTCCGCATAGTCCAGCATCTCCAGGTCACTGACCTTCAGGACGTCACAGCTCGCCTCAAGTTCTTGTCGGCGCATCAAGGCGACGGCCGTCGGGTCGTGCCCGGGATCACCCGGCTTGACACCCCCCGGACCGTCACCGCAACCGCCGTCGGTACACGTCACGAGAACCGTGCGGATGCCCTCTGCCGCGTATCGAGCGAGGACTCCTCCCGTTCCGGTGGCCTCGTCGTCGGGGTGGGCGTGCACTGCCATGAGCGTCAAGGGCCGGTCCGTCATGAAGAAATCCTCCCGCAGGAACATGTGTGGGTCCGGGTGCGCGGTGGGCGTTCCGCGATCCGGGAGGCCTGACCGTGCTGGGGCATGACATCGTTCGCGCCCGGGCGGCGCCAGACCTCCGATCGGTGCAACGGTGCCAGCCGGGCCGGCTGTTCCCGGCGCGGCTGCTCGGCCGTCGACCAGCTCCCCTGGAGGCGTCTCGCAGACTCCCTCCTGCTGCGGAGGGTAACCGGTCGGCAGACGGTCAAAGTTTCCTGTGTTGACCTTCACCTTGGGGGAAGGCACAGCATCAGTGGGGCCGGGCGATGTGCTCGGCATGAGGAGGCACGAGCACGGGGTTGCTGACCATCGGGGCGTTCGCGAAGGCGTCCCGACTGTCGCCGAAGGCGCTACGTCTTCACGACGAACTGGGCCTGCTGACCCCCGGAATAACTGCTCTCATCTCCCCGTACCTGACCGAACAGGTCAATCGGCCGGTTCGAGCTGGACATGGGCAACCGGCTCGACCTCCACCCGGTTGTGCCCGTCCCCCGCCGACAGGTGGACGGCGGCCGGCTCCGGCCGGGGAGAGCGCTGAGCAGTGGTAGGACAGGGGTCTGGGTCGAAGCCATCTGCGGTGGCTTCGACCCAGACCCCTACTGCCGTGCTGTGGGGAGAGCCGGGCCGGCTTCGCCATGCCACGTCCCGGCCGTGGCTTGCTACCTGTCGACGGCGTCGGTCACACCCTGCCAGCTGTCCAGGTCCGCGATGCGGGCTTCCAGAGCGGGGCGCATGCCCGTCGCGCTGGAGGCACCGAGGGCCAGGCGCAGCGGGGGGTTGGGGCTGTCGACGGCAGTCCGGATGCCTGCGGCGATGCGCGCCGTGGTGGAGAACGCGGATGCCGGCAGCTCGCCGATGCCCTTCTGGACCTCGCGGACGGTCTGGTCGTAGTCGCCGAGGCCGGTGGCGACATCGAGGTTGGCCAGGAAGGGGGTGGCGGTCAGTCCGGGCTGGATGATCGTGACCTTGATGCCGAGCGGCGCGACCTCAGCCGCCAGCGCGTCCGACAGTCCCTCGACCGCGTACTTGGTGGCTGCCAGCAGGCCCACGCCGGGGTGGGCGGACTGCCCGTAGACCGACGAGCCCTGGAGTATGTGCCCGGACCGCTGGGCGCGGAGCACCGGCAGCGTTGCGCGGAGCACGTTGAGCACTCCGAAGACGTTGGTGTCGAACACGGCGCGGACTTGGGTGTCGGAGGCCTCCTCAACGGCTCCGAACAGTCCGTAGCCCGCGTTGTTGGCCACCACGTCGATGCGGCCGAACCGCGTGAGCGTGCCCTCCACCGCGTCCTGTACGGCTTGCTCGTCACGTACGTCCGCCGGGATGAGGAGCAGGCGCTCGTCGTGCGCTTCCGCCAGGTCGTCCAGGGCGGAGGTGTCGCGGGCGAGGGCCGCGACGGCGTCGCCGTTCTCCAGCGCCTGGAGCGCCAGTTCTCGGCCGATGCCGGACGTCGCGCCGGTGATCAGCCATGTGCGGGGATGCGTCTGAGGGTTGAATGATCCGTTCATGTTGCGACCGTATGGCGTTAGCTCGCAACGAGTCAACTTCCTTGGACATAAAGGTTGCTTGCTAAGAGGATTAGCGCTGCTTGCACTGTTGTAGTGTGGAGGCATGACCAGTGCGGCAGCCGGATCTTCCAGAGTCAGCCCGCGTACCGTGACGCCGACGGTCGAGACCGTTCTCGCGTTCGTGAACACGCGAGCGGACGGATCGGGTCGCCGAGAGCTGTTCGGGGACGGGGACTCGTTCGCGGCGTGGCTGGCGGAGCGCGCCGAGTTCGGTGGCGAAACCGTGGTGACCGACGCCGACGCCGCGGTCGCGCGCGAGCTGCGTGATGCCTTGGTGACTCTGCTGCTCGCGCACTCGGGCGACGAGGAGAGTCTGGGTGAGCCGCTGCAGCGTGCCGAGCGGCACCTGCGGCGCGTGGGTTCGCTCTACCCACTGGCGACGGTGGTGACGGCGGGCGGTGTGGAGCTGGCGTCGCCGCAGGCGGGGGTGCCGCACGTGTTCGGAACCGTGCTGGCTGCGGTGACGACGTTCGCGCAGAGCAGCGACTGGGGGCGGATCAAGGCGTGCCGGAATCCCCCGTGCCATTTCGGTTTCTTCGACCGCACCCGCAACGGGGCGGGGCTGTACTGCAGTACCGGCTGCGGCTCTCAGGTGTCGATGCGCAAACACCGCCAGCGGCAGCGCCAAGGCAGTGATGCGCCGTCCGGCGCGTGAGGCGGCCCGTCCAGCGGGGACAGCACGACTGCCGGGCGCCCGGAGCCGCGATGGGCGGTGCGACGATCTGGGACTTGCGCTGGCCCCGGACATGGTCAGCGCCAGTAGTCGTTGGCGGCGGCGATGGTGGCGAACTCGATGGCGACCACCTGGGCGACCGCGACGAGCGAGTCTGGGTTCTCCGCGTACTGGGGACGCAGTTCGGCGCGGTTCGGCGCGGACCGTGTCGTCGTGCTGGGTCGCCTTGATGACAAGCCGGGCCATCTTGATGGCGAGCTCGCGGCCTTCCTGGGGCGTGGCGGTCTTGAGGGAATTGTTGGGGACGAGTTCCATGCCGGTGCCCCTGCGAGCGTGCGGGGACGGGCTGGCTGGTGGGATACCTGATGCCGCGCCATGGCGGTCGCGTCGGCCGTCGGCGTCAGGAGTTCAGCGTCCGGGGACGGGGAGGTCGCCCTCGACGTACAGGGCGCGGCCGTCGGCGAAGGACCAGTCCTCGGGGCCGTTCTCGAAGTAGCTGACGAACAGGTCCTTGCCGTCGACGCCGGCTTCGGCGAGCTGCTTGGCGAGCGTGTGGTACACGCGCTGCTTGTCCTCGGTGCTGGGGCCGCGCCGGGTGAAGACGTGGACGATGACGGTACCGGGGGGCGCTGGAAGCCCAGGCCGGCGTCGAAGGCGGTGAATGAGCGACTGCTGGACGGCGTCGGCGATGGCCCGGATGTTCTCGCGGCTGCGGCCGCGGAGCAGGTCGATGCGTTTGAGGGGCGTGGCGCAAAGCCTTCGGGTCAGGGTGGTCAGGGCATCAGCGGGAGCCAGCTGCCGTGGTCGGCGATGCGCAGGACCGGCGTGAGGCCCGCGTCGTCGAAGGCGCGCTCGATGGCATCGCGGCCCTCGGTGAAGTGGGCCCAGCCGTCGTAGTGGGCCGGGACGACCGTACGCGCGCCGAGGACGGCTGCCGCAGCGGCGGCACGGTGGCCGTCCAGGGACAGCGGCCGGCCGTCGAACTTGGTCGGGACGCGTGCCGCTCCCGCGTGCAGCACGGCCGCGTCGATGTCCGGCACCCGGCGGGAGATCTCCACCACGGTGCGGATCGAGGCGTTGTCACCGCTCAGATACACGGTGGGGAGTCCCTGTCCGGACAGCACGAAGCCGACGACCTCGCAGTTGACGTTCCCCTCGGCGTCGCGTTCGCCGTCCTCGGGGCCATGCACCGCCGGGACGGCGAGCACGGTCAGGTCGCCCCCGCCGTCCCTGCGGGGCAGGGTGTGGCTGGCCCAGGGGGACAGGCCGATGGCCGGGGCGCCGAGCCGGTCGGCAGCCAGAGGTCCCGTGAGAACCAGGGATGCGGTCTTCGCGAACGCCCGGCCGCGCTCGTCAAGGTTGTCCGGATGCCCGTCGTGGCTGATCAGGACGAGGTCGACCGGCCCCACCGCGTCCTCGTCGGCGGCGGGTCCAGCAGTCTTGGTGAGGTACCCGTGCGGACCGGGCTCGTCGAAGGTGGGATCGCTGACGATGCGCAGGCCGCCGAGATCGAGCACGGCGGTCGGGCCGCCCAGGACGGTGATCGCGCATTCCTGCCGGGCCAGCACTGTCGTGTTCATTGTCGCCTACACCTCGTGATCTTGTTTCGTTGTCCCCTGCCCTCGACGCTAACGACCGCCTGGACCGGCGTGAAATGCCTGGTACGACGCACCCATGCATGGCAGACATGGATGCTGTTCACCGCTGGCGGCAGTGTGCGCCGCGGCTTCTACCCGGTCACGGCGGCGTCCAGGAACCGCCGGATGAGGGTGCGCCGGGCATCGGGCAGGTGGACGAGGCTGACCGGGATCGGCGGTGCGTTGGTCAGGGGCACGAAGCGGACGGCGGGGTGCTGAGTGCGGCGTTGCGCAACCTCGGGGACGATGCCGATGCCGCGGTTGGCGGCCACCGTCTCCAGCCATTCGTCGTAGTTGGCCGTTTCCATGAGTTGGGCCGGGCGCTGGTCCTCGGGCCAGGACCAGGGGCCGGTGGTTCCGCTGACAGTGTTGACGACCAGCGGCCAGTGCTGGACGTCGGTCCAGTCCAGCCGGCCGAGGCGGGTCAGCTCGCAGCGCTCGGAGCACACGGCGATCCTCGGCTCGTCGAACAGGTGCACGCTGCTCGCCCCTTGCGGCGCGTCGAGGTCGCCGCGAACGAGAGCGATGTCGACGGTGTGCTGACGCAGCGCCTGCAGCGGATCGTCGGTCCGGGTCAGGGCGACCGATGCGCCGGTGGTCTGTTCGAAACGGGCAACGGTCTGCTGGGCCCAGGGGTCGGGCAGCAGCCAGCTGAAGCCGAGCCGGAGGGTGACCTGGCCGCTGACGGCGGCGAGGGCCTGGTCCATGGCCGCGAGCACCCGCTCGGCGTGGACGAGGAACTCCGCGCCGGTGTCGGTCGGTTCGACGTGCCGAGAGGACCGGTCGACCAGGCGGACGCTCAAGGTGGCCTCCAGCTGCGCGATCGTGCGGCTCAGCGCCGGCTGTGTGATCAGCAGCTCCTCGGCGGCGCGCGAGAACGAGCGATGGCGGGCCACCGACCTGAAGGCCCGCAGGTGCCGCAGCTCGACGTCCAAACCCCTCACCACCCTTCCGCGCATCGATGCCTGCGGTGCATAGCAGCAGCGTAACCGGCATTTCAAAGGCCCGGCACGCCCTGCCTAGTGCTGTGACCGGGAAGGTTCGCCGGGTTGAGCGGTCAGGCTGCGGTGGGTAGGGGT
>NZ_BMVP01000030.1 GCF_014650775.1 Streptomyces cirratus
GCCGGCCCCGCAGACGCCCGGACGCCCTGCTCGGCGACAAGGGCTACGACTCCAACCCCAACTGAGAAGAGCTACGCAAACGCCGGATCCTGCCCGTCATCTCCCGCAAAGGAGCCCCGAACATCAAGGACATGGGCAAACTCCGCTACGTCGTCGAGCAGACCTTCGCCCTGCTCCACCAGTTCAAACGCCTCGCCGTCCGCTGGGAACGCCGCACCGAACTCCACGACGCGTTCGTCTCCCTGGCCTGTGGCCTCATCTGCTGGAGACGCCTCAGCAAGCCCGATTCATGATCGTGTTAAGAGCTCGTAGGCAGACCCACAGCCATCTTCCCGTACTCATGGCAGCTTCCTCATCTCAGCAGCTCTTCGTACAGGTGCCATTAACCCACGTCCGGTGGTCACGGTCCTTGAGTAAGACGCCGTCCAGACCGTCGGGGGCATCGTAGCCGCTGGTGTGGGCCATGCTGTCGTGGGCGATCCACCGCGGCTTTTGATGCCTCTGGTACTGCACGACCTCCATGTCCGGATACGCGTTGCCCGTGCGGCTCACGGACACGGAATCCTTGGTGGGCGTGACGTTCAGCCAGTTGTCGACCGATCCAACCCACATGACCGGCTGCAAGCCGTGCACGTCGCCGTCGCAGGCGTCGTCCTTCGGACTCTTCCGCGGGGCGCTCACCTGGCCGGGAAACTCCTTGGCCAGCCCTTGATACCCGGAGTCAACCTCGGCTTTCACGCCGGAACGGTGGCGGAACTGCTCGGCGATGCCCTCGCTGCGGACCGCCGTCTGATCATGCATGCGGCCCGGCCGGACGACACCGGACAACAGCATGCGGCCTTGGCCGTCACTGAACGTCGTCGTCTTGATCGTGTTCTGCCTGCGCTTGCCCAAGACGAACGCCCGCCGGCCGGGCCGCCCCGCCTGCGGGCGGCGCACTTGAGTCTCCGCCCCGTCCAACCGCAGCTCGACCCCCTCGGCCTCGGCACAGGCAAACAGGTCCTCCAGCGTCTTCAGCCTCAGGCCGGGACGGTACCCCGGGCCGCGAGCAGGGGACGGACCTGGCGGATCGCCGCGGAGACAGGGGAGCGGTCCACGCTTAAGAACTCGGCCAGGACCGCGTGCGGCAGCCCATGCCTCAGGTGGATGAGGGGGACCAGCAACCGGTCGACGAAGACCAGTTTCGGCGTGGGTCCAGCCCCCACCGATCGGCGCCGGGGGCCGCCACGCTGATCACGTAGCGGACTCGCGCGCTGCCTCCCACGGAGCCGCGAGTTCTTCGAGCAGCTCGCCGCAATGTGCGCGGGAGACACCGGACAGGGCAGGATGGGAGCAGGCCGCACGGGCCCAGGTCAGCTTCACAACTCACCCAACTCGTGTGGCCCGTCTCATGTCACGGTCCGAAGTTCCGTATGACCGACATGCGGTAACAGTGTCGGCCCTGTCAGCTGTCTGTCGGCAGCAGCTTCTTGATCGCCGCGACGGCGGTCTGCGGTTCGTCGGCGTGGCAGCGGACTGTATGAACCACCGCGCGCCGCCCCAACAGGCTAACGGTGGCGACTGGTTGGGTCAGCTCGATAGTGATCGAGGTCTGCGACGCGATGGCCACGTCCAGCACACCGTCCTCGGACTTGTTCGCGTCCGGGAAGCGGAGGTCGTAACGGGCGGACGCGATCCGTTCCAGGGGTATCCGCAGATCGAGCCGTGCACCCCGCCGTATCCGCAGCTCGCCCGGCCCCACGACGTGTGGGCGTGTGACGGCGGCGGCGTGCAGCCCCAAGACCAGAAACACCGTGTAGAGGTCGAGAAGCAGCATGACCAGGTGGGCGACCGGATACGCGGCGAGCATGAAGGACACTCCGACCGTCTCGACCACGAACACGAAGACCAACCCGTACGCCGTCGGCGTCTGAGCACGCGCATACCCGACAGCGATATCCGCGTCCCCGACCCCGTGTGAGCGCCGAGCCACCCACAGCCCGAGGCTCGCCATCCACCGCCCCTCGTGTGCTGCCAGCCGTCGCGCCTGTGTGGTGAATGCCCGAATCCCCATGTGCCTCAGTGAATCAGAGGGACCCCTAAATTCCCCCAGGTCGTTAGTGCCCTCGATGTTGTAGGAACGGGTCGCCAACTTCTTGGCACCCTTGAGGTGCACTTCTGTGGCGGATGTTTACAGGATCGTCTCACCGGCCGGGTCACGGCGGATCAGGAGTTCGCCTTCAGCGTCGTAGACGTAATCCGTCGCGGTGGCGCCTTCCGTGAGCTTGTCGACCTTGCCCTCCGCATTCCAGGTCAGGGTCTGGGAGGTAGAACTGTCCGGGATCCCCGCCCGCTTGGTCGTGTTGCCGGTTACGTCGTAGGCGTACTGCGTGGTGACTCCTGCGCACGTGCCTCCGGTGGTGGTGGACGCCAGGGTGTGCGGGCGAGGCGGGGTCGTAGCAGTAGGTGCGGGTCTGCGGGGTGCCGGTGTTGGTCTTCTCCGTGGCCCGCTGGCCGGACGCGGTGTAGGTGTAGCTGTTCCAGTGGGGGGCGGCGCCGTCGAGGTTGGCGGCGGTGCGCCCGGAGGTGGCGCAGTCGGCAGTCTTCGGGGTCCAGGCTTCGGTCAGGCGGCGCTGGGTGTCGTAGGAGAAGCCCTGGTTGTCGGCCTTGGTGAAACCGCTGAGCGGGGCCGAGTCGAAGATCGACAGGACGTTTCCGGCCTGGTCGTATTTGTAGGTCAGCTCCTGCAGCATGCCGTTGTGGGTCTGGTCGTTGACCGTGGACTTCAGCAGACGGCGGGTGCCGTCCTCGTAGGTGTTGCCGATGAACGTCTTACGCGCGCCGGCGGCCGCAGAGCGGGCCAGGGTGAGTTGCTCGATGTCACCGATCGGGGAGTACGACGCGTTCTGGACGTAGTCCGTGGTGCCGGACAGCCCTGTCGGGAGGCCTAGGGCGGTGTAGCTCAGCTGGAGGGTCTCGGCGGGCAGACCACCCGCCGCGGGGGACGCGGTGGTGTTCGGCGTGCCGTCGAGCCGGTAGGTCTTCGTCTGGTCGGAGGTCGCGGTGATGGCGCCCGAGGTCACGAGCGGGTCGTCGGAAGGGAGGGTGAGACGGGTCGTCGTAGGACGGCCGAGGACGTCGTAAGCGATGACGGACTTGATGTCGCCGTCCTGCGTGCGCTCTGAGCCAGAGCGCCCCGCGCCGCCCATGGGACGTTCCCCCTCGGCACGGCGTCCCCCTGCACGAGCCGGCAGAACGCCAGCACTACCAGCCCAAGGACGGGACCTCGACTTGACCCTGATGCCCGCAGCGCGCTTGCCGGGACGGACCTGGACGGTCCGCCTCACCGGCCACCCCGATCACACCGTGTCCGTCACCTGCAGCACCGCCGCGTGCCGGATGCCCGGATGTTCCGCTCGATGGTGTCGGCGACCGTACCCGGGCGGACGGTTACACCCCGGTGGGCCAGCTCGGCCAGCGTGTCGGCGACCGCTTCCTTGAACGCCTTGGTGTTCCTCATGGCCGCCGTCCTTCTGGAAGCCCGTGGCCCTGGCTTCCGATCCGTCCTGCTTCATGCCTGCGGCCTGCCGGCCGCGTCCCCGCACTGTCCCCGACGCGGTCGCCGGGGACAATGCCTACGTGTCCCGTTCCGTCAGGAGGCACAGATCGGGTTGTCGGGTCCGTCGAACTGCACTGAGCTGAAGAAGTCACGATAGGTCGGGAAGAAGTTGCCCTTGCCGGTCGGCCCAGCGGGGGTGGCAGTCGTGCATCCGGTGTAGCCCGTGTCGGACCACAGGTGGATGGTCGAAGAGGTTCGGTTCCAATCGGATTGGGCCCGGTCGTTCATGCCGAGTGCCCCGAGGTCTGGCGTGTTCGACGTCAGCTTGATCATGTCTCCAGTGCCGTCCAGACCCGAGAACATGCAGTAGTAGCCGGCAGGGCAGCGGTCATACCCGTCGGCCGCGTGGACGGGGGAGACCGACGCCATGCTCAGGGCTGCCACTGCGCTGGCCAGCCCGGTAAGGATTCGCTTGATGTGCTTCATGCCAGGCTCAACGAACCCTCCCTCTGCAGGTCATCGCCTGGACCGCCCAGAGTGCTAGCTTCCCCCTGATCACAACCAAATGCGCTCCCTCGCGGCACGGCCGACCCGCGCAGGGCCCATCGGTCCTCTCCCTGGCTCGGCAAGCGGCCCCATCCCGTCCCGCTCGATCAGCCTCATGGACAGTGCTTCAACGCTGCCTGGATCACCGCGCGGCCTGATGCGCCTGATGCTGATGTCGGAGATTTGCGTCCGGCTGGCAGGGGTCCGTGCTTCAAGGCCGTGGGGACCAGGGTTTTCCCACCGGCCGGAGACCGTCGAGGTGCTGGTGTGGCTGAGGGGGAGACAGTTCTCCAATGCCTCATCGGCGTGCAAGCGGTATGGACGACTCCCGTGATCTCGATGACCGGGAATGGGACGCGGTCCGCGCCCTGCAGCCTCGCGGCGTACCGAGCGGCCCGACTACCACGCCCATCTTCAACGGCATCCTGTGGCAACAGAGCGGCGGCCGACGTTGGCACGACCTGCCCACCCGCTACGGCCCCTGGCACCGCTGCGCCGAACGCCTTCGCCTGTAGACCACTGGCACAACATCCAGACCGCCCTCGCCACCAACCGCCCGCTCCCCCACCGACAACCCCGATGTGCCTCCTGCACCACGTGGAGGAGGTCACGCTCACGCGGTGCAACCAACGTGACGGGCGGGACCGTAATAAGGCGTGTGAACAGGCCACGTGAGTCATCGTAGGATTTGCTTTCGAGATCATTGGCTTGGTTGTCTACGTTCCGGGTGCCTACGGGGGGCACTGGGAGGGGTGGCACTTACATGGCTAGAGGGGCACTGCCTCCGCGCTGGGCCGATTTGTTCGGCGAGCCGACGCCGATGCGGCTGGCATCGGCGGACGACGGCGCCGGGGGCCACGTTGGCGGGCCGGGCAGCGGCAACGAGGATCTAGCCCACTCGGGGGGCCCGTGGACCCGTGCTGCGGTCGCCGCGGGCGAACTGGGAATCAGCATGGACGGGGCCTTGGGCAAGATGGCGGGCGCCCATGAGGGGATCGTTTCCGGAACGGCCGGGTTCGAATCCACCACCGCACTGGCGACCGTACGGGCTTCCTGGGAGAAGCGACTCACCGCGGTCCGTGACGAGTGCCGTGCTCTGCGGCCGCAACTGCTGACCGTGGCGAAGGACATCGGCGAGGTCGATGAGCAGTACCGGGTCTCCTTCTCTCAGCTGGCCGTGCGGCAGGACCCGAAGCCGTGACCGCAACCTGGGAGCAACTGCGCGACCTGAAGACGAGTGAGTACACCGAGGCGGCCACCGCTTGGGCTGAGGCCAGTTCCCGCGCCGATGCGGCACGTGACCGGATCAGCGCGCAGATGATCAAGTCGCTGGAGTCGCAGAAGGGTGCCTCGGCGGCGTCTGCATACGAACGACTCAAGAGACTCGACCGGAATTTCGACTTCCTCCACACTGAGTGCGGCTTGATCCGCACCACTCTCGACTCGCTGGCGCATGAGCTCTCCGTGCAGCAGGGCCTCCTGAAGGGTGCCCTGGACGACGCGGCGGCCCACGGCTACGCCGTACAGGCCGACGGATCGGTGCAGTACCCGGCCGGCGGCGAGAACACCATCACGAAGGAACCCGTCCCAGGCGGCGCCGTACGCGGCAGCCGCTACCTGCTGGACGCACGGCCTCCCTCGTTCGGCCGGCAGCCGCAGGCCTTCACCAACCCGAATCCGCATGCCGCCGTCGCGCAGGAGATCGCCAACCGCATAGTCGGCGCGGTATCGGCCGCACAGGAGGTGGACGCGCGATTTGTGCGGGCTCTGAACCGTCTGAAGGCTCCGGATGGTCTGGAGGTCACAGACGCGACCTGGGCCGACGCGGCCGGGGACGCCCAGGTGGTCCGCGAGGAGGCCCGGGACTACCTGCGCGACACGATTCCTGAGAAGAAGTCGCCGACGGAGCGCGCGGCCTGGTGGAAGGGGCTGACACCCGATCAGCGGGCCGAACTGCTGGCCGTCTACCCGGATGTACTCGGAAACCTTGACGGCATCCCATCCGCGGTGCGCGATGACGCCAACCGCGACAATCTGCAGATGCTCATCGGCAAGCTGTCCGGACAGGACGACGAAAAGTCACGGACTCAGCTGGCGGGAATGCGCTCCATCGACAGCCAGCTATGGAACCAGAAGCCTGGGGAGCCCCCGATGTACCTGCTTGGTATCGGGGATCAGGGTGGCGGCCGCGCCATCGTGGCCTTCGGCAACCCCGACACGTCTCGCAACGTGTCCGCGTACGTCCCCGGTCTGGGCACAGCACTGGACGCGGAGTTCGCACGCAACGACGTCCAGCGGGCCCGTGACACGGCCCTTGGAGCACGCAGATACGATCCGAGTTCGGCCGCCATAGTCTGGCTCGGCTACGACGCACCACAGCTGCCCGCAGACCACGTGGCAGACAACCTCGACGTCATGTCCGAGGACCATGCCCGCAGAGGTGCGCCCGACTACAACCGGTTCATGGCCGGCATCAGCGCCACCAACGAGAACCCCGACCCTCATATCGTTGCGCTCGGGCACTCCTACGGGTCGCTTACCGTCGGCCAAGCGGCGCAGCTGGACGGTGGGATCCCGGGAGTCGATGACATCATCCTGGTCGGGAGTCCGGGCACCGGCGCGCACCACGCCGATCAACTCAACGTGGGCAAGGACCATGTGTTCGTCGGCGCTTCCGACCACGACCCCGTGAGCATGCTTCCGAACAAGTCCGAGTCCGGCAGCCTGCTGAGCGGTGCGGGCGCAGGTCTCGGAGCAGCGGGACTGCCCGGCGCCATCGCGGGCGGAGCCGTCGGATACCTCATCGGTGACATGGGCAGCGACGAGAGCGAAATCTACTTCGGTACGGACCCGGCCAGCAGGGACTTCGGCGCCCACCGTTTCCTGGTGACCGACGGGCCCAAGCCGTTCATCGAGGGAAGCGGCCCCTTCGATGCTCACTCGAACTACTTCAACCCGCTGAAGGACCAGGACTCCGCGTCCAACATCGCCCGGATCATCGCCGGCCAGTCCGGAGCGATCAGCACGGAGGAGCCTCGATGAGGCAGCACCGACTCACAGCCGTCCTGCTCATGCTGGCGGCCCTCGCTGCAGCGTGCAGCGGCCCGGACACGCCAGCTAAGAAGGGGAACACAGGCATGAACATGCAACAGGGTGCCGACCGGGCCGACGCAATCCTCCAGGAGACACTCGCCGCAGTACGGCCGGAGCTGCGATGGAACCACGGCCCCTCCTCGGACGCCGGGTGCACGAACCCAACGGGTGGCTCTACAGGCACCGGCGCCGCCAAACGCTCCGTCCTCATCCTGACCATCGTCTCCGAACAGCGTCGCGGCGCTCTCCTGGGAGTCATCGAACGCGAATGGACAGGCCGCGGCTACAAGGTCACCTCGGTGAACAAGAACCCCGTCTTTCCCGCGATGCGCGCCAGCACACCGGACGGCTACAGCCTGTCCGCCGAGGTGGCCGCCGAAGGCCAGTTCTTCCTCGATGCCGCCACCCCCTGCCTGGCCGATTCGCCCGTACAGGCCCCCACGGCCGAACCCAACACCCCGGTGCGCACCACCCCGTACCCCCAGCGCCCGGACGTGAAGGACGACTTCTGGAGCGCTACCACTCCCGTCCCGTCGGGCAGCCCTACCCCCTGAGGACCCACCGGCCGCACCCCGTAGCAGTCAGCTCGTCGGACGCGGACTTGAAGACCTGGCCGACTACGTCCGACCAAGCTCAGCCAGCCCTTCACCCGCTGGTCGAGCGTGGCGACGGCCGGGACCAGCGGGCCGCTCCTGACGTCGGTCCAGGGCCCCGCGGTTCGCAGTACTGGAGCTACAACATCGCCATGACCGGGGTAACCGGAGCGTGCCACCTCCTTCCCGGTCCCTCCTTACGTGGCAGCAGTTGCCGTCCGCGTCGTTCGGGCCGTCGGGACCATCGTTTCGCAGTAGCCGAGGGCAGTTGCCCGGGACCGTCCGGCCAACCACTGGCGTTGCCTGTCGCTGAACCACACCACCGTCCCGCAGCTCTTCACCGACCTGCTGGAGGCCCTCGGCGACCTTGATGGACCCGCCGAGGAGTGGGACAGGGACGTGTGGCGCCCGGACCGGCTCGGCTACAGCATCGAGGAGCGGCAGCGCGTCGCCGCGCTGGACTTCACCGGCATCACGCAGCCTTGGCTGAGGCAGACGGTCAAGCGTTACCTGCGGCTGCGGCTGCGGCTCGCGCGCACGGAACTGCGGTCGGCCGCGCGCAACCTCCACGACTTCGTCCTCTTCTCCCGGTTCATCGCGGAGACCCGCCCCGACCGGCAGAACGACCCTGCGGTGGTGGACCGGCCGCTGCTGGAGTCCTATATCGGCTGGGTTGGCCGCAGGACGGTGGAGCAGAATGGGCCGTGCTTCGGCCAGCCCGTGTCCCCGGGCAGCCGCAGCCGCCTGCTGTCGGCGGTCTCCACGATGCTGGAAACGTGGCGCCGCTACGACTGGCAGCCCGCACTGCCGGCCGACGCCCGGATCCACCGGGACGAATACCCGCGGCCGCGCGGGCTGAAGGCCAACTTCATCGACGAGCACCTGATGGAGCAGATCGAGTCCGAGGAGAACCTGGCCCTGCTCGACCCCGAGACACGCGCGCTGGTGATGATCTGCCGCGACGAGGGCCTGCGCATCAGCGAAGCACTCACGTTGAAGACCGACTGTCTGAAGAAGACCCCGTCCGGCCGCTGGGCCCTGGTCCACTACAAGAGCAAGGACAAGAGCTTCCGGGCCATCCCCGCCTCCCGCGTGGTGGTGGACGTCCGGGAACAGCACGGCCGGGTCCGGGAACGGTTCGGGGGTGCCTGCCAGTGGCTGTTCCCCAAGGTCAGCGGGAACCCGGACGGAAAGTACCCGATGCCCTACGGCACCGTCGATACCCGCTTCGACGCCTGGCTGAAGCGGATTCGCCTCATCGACTTCAACGGCGACGCCGCCGCCGTCAGCTGGCATCAGTTCCGCCACACACTGGGCACCAGAATGGCGAACGCGGGCGTGTCCGGACGCACCATCCGCGAGGTACTGGGCCACACCTCCTGGCAGATGCAGGAGCACTACTCGCGCATCGCGGACGACACGCTTCGGCGCGAGTACGAGGAGAAGTACGAGGTCCGTTTCAACCTCAAGGGCGAGGCCGTCAAGATCCGCCGCGACAGCGACCTGTCCGGCGTCGAGTGGCTGGCAGAGAAGATCGGCCGCCGTCTCCACGCGGTCGCCGGCGGCTGGTGCGGACGGCACATCTCGCGTCCCTGCCCCAAGACCGCCACCGACGGCTGCTACTTCTGTGACGACTTCCAAAGCGACCGGCAGTTCCTACCGATCCACCGCGACACCCTCGCCCGCACCCAAGAGCTGCAAGCCGACGCCGCAGCCGCCGGCCGTTCCCGCGCGGCCGACGTCAACGCACAGCTGGCCACCGCAGTCGAGCACCTCATCACGCGCATCACCGACCAGGAGAACGGCGGACTCGCCCCGGCGCCAGACGACCCTCCCGGCGGCCCAGTCGAAACGAAGGGGGAAGCAGATGCGGGCTGACAACTCGTCCCACCTGGCCGAGGCCGCACAGCAGCGCCGCCTGGACTGCATCGAGCGCGTCCAAGCCGTCCTGGGGGCCCTGGAACGCGACGGCGGAGCGGTGACCGTCGCTGGCGTCGCCGCACGGGCCGGGGTCTCCCGAACCTTCCTCTATGACGACGCCCAAGCCCCACTGCTGGCCAAGCTGCGAGAACTCGCGAACAAGCAGCCCGCCACGGGACGACCGGCCCTGCCCGACCACCAGCGCATCACCACCAAGTCACACGAGACGGTGGTGCGAGCACTGCGGGACGCCAACCGGAAACTGAACGAGGAGAACGAACGGCTCCGCAACGAACTCGCCGTGACCCTCGGACAGATCCGCGACCTTCGCCGAGGCATACCCGCTCCACGCGGTTAATGTCCGGTCTCGGGGTACGGCCCGACATCGGCGAACTGGCGGATCCGGTCCTGCTCGGCGGTCTCGTCGTAGGCGTCGAAGTGCCGTACCTGGTTCCACCAGCGGTCATGGTCGTAGCCCTCGCAGTGGTTGAAATCATGGGCCGTACTGCGTAGCCGCTGCCACTCCCGCACGATCGCGGCCCGCTGCCACGTCTCTGGCCGCTCCACCGCGAGGAGCGTGTACAGGAGCCCGGCCGAGTCGCAAACCAGGATGAGCAGAGACCGCATCGCGAAGGACGTCTCACCAGTCTCCCCGACCTCCTCGTACACCCGCCCCAACTGGACATTGAGGAACGTCTCCAAGGCGCGGACGTCCTCGGGCCTGAGGTCTTCGGCGTAGGTGAGGGTGCGCTCGGACGGCGGGGTGGTCATGTGGGTGGGTCCTCCCTTTCCTGCGGTGCCGGCTGGATCAGCCCCGGTGGCGCTGAGCAACTCTACGGAGAGGGGACTGACACTGTCAGCCACATAAAAGACCAGTTCATCCCGCCTATCGAGCGCAAGAGGTCCAGATAACGGCCTGCTCATCCGTCAGAAACTCGACCGCCACAACGGCCCTCCGAAGATCGACAACATCGACCCGCGAAGGTTGGAGCCCACGATCAGCCCAGGTCAACGGCCTCCAGCGACCGGTCCGGCCTTAGCGCACGATCTGGCATGGATGTTCCTCAACCCCCGTCTACTGGCACCGCAAGCGCGAGCAGTGGCGCATGCACGCCGAACGCGCGCCAGACAGCGCGACCGCCGACTACTTCCACGAGATCTTCGAGCCCACTGCCCGCGCGATCACCGGCCTGGAGCGAGCTCTGGAAGCCGTCGGCCTCCTGGACGAGGCTCTCGCGCTCGATCTCCGCCGGCCCCAGGACTACTTTGGCCGCGTCTGGTCCACCGCATTCCGAGCCGCGGACCTCGCCGAGCCGCCGAAGATCGAAGAGGGTGATGCCGCATGACATCCACTGCCGACTCCCCAGCGGCCGCGATCGCCGCCCGCCGCCGCCAGACCCGCGACAAACTGACCCAGCTCGAGAAAGCCATCACTCAACTTCGCCGCGAACGCGGACGGCTCAACGTTCGTACGATCGCAGAGCGAGCCGGCGTGTCAGCCACCTTCTGCTACGAGAACACGGACGCACGCGCTCTGGTCCAAGCCGCCCTCGTGGATGCCCGACGGCGGCAGGTTCAAGGAGCTCAGCAGAAACACGAGCGCATCGAAGCCTCCTGGCGCGAGCGCGCGCTCAACGCCGAGGAAACCCTCACCCGCACCCAGGAGACCGTCTTCACCCAGCGCAAGCGGATCGGCGAACTGATGGGCCAGCTCCGGGACGTCGAGCGGACAGCCCCCGCGGACTCCGCCCCGCTCCTCCGCACCGAGAACGCGTCCCTCAAGCGCCGCCTGGACCAGACGACGCAAGAGCATCGCTCACTGCAGGAGCGACTCGAAGGCGCCCGCTCCAACCTGCGGTTCGCCGAGAAGCGCATCGCCGACCTCGAAGCCCAACTTCTCGAACAGGGACAACCACGACCGATCTGACCGCCCTCGGCCTCATTCTGCTCGACCGGCAGCAGGCGCAGCCCCTGGCCAAGTTCCTTCGCTCGGACAGGGGCTGCCTCACCCGGGCAGGTCTGACCGGATCGCGAGGCCCGCGTTTGTCCCCGAAACTAACCCTCTAGAGATCACCAGCAGCATCTCTTCCGTGACGGCTACGGCCAAAGTGTGGGAGGGATCCCCCCAGTCGCGAGAGAATGGGATCCATCACATAATCGAACTAAGTCGATCGCGCTATCGAGCGTGCAGCCCGACGACGGAGTGCATCGCATTCTCGCCGAAAGAGCGACCCGATAGTCGGGTGGATAACGAACAGCGACTCGGCCGAGATCGACTAGTGAAAACCCTCGACGCCGGCTCCTCAATGTTTGCGTTGTACACAAGTTGGTCCCGAGTCAACCCGATAGGAGGCTGCGCGTATGCCGGTGCTCGTGGTGGCGGTCCAACGTGACAGCGAGGCTACCGGCGTTGCCGACCTCGCTGACATGTTCGTCGTGCGTGAGCTCGGTCCTGAGACTTGGGTGCGTCTCGCACTCGACCTACGGACCGGCAAGGCGGTTGGCGCTGCAGTAACTAGCGAGTCCCGGAGCGATGCTTGGCGGCTCGCACATGCTGCAGATGGGAGACTCCTCGTGGACAGTTCGGAGGAGGAAATCGTTTCTTCCCTCAATCACCACGGATGGACACGCATCGCGAGCTACGAGCAGCAGATCGTACTCGCGCCGCCAACCGAAACCTCCCCAAATCGCTCGGTCTCGGGTCATGAATTCGGCCGGTTGATCGAGGGCGATGAGCCTGTATCGACGCTCGTCGATCCATGCGAGGTCTCTCTGGATGACGGGCAGCTCTTCGGCGTGTTTGCATCGCATCGCCTGGGCGGGAGTTCGGCTTTGCTGGCCATGTCGGGAGCAGAAAAGGCCAGTTTGAGGATAGAGAATCGCCGACTAGAGCTCCGCAATCCTGCGGCTCTTGGCCTCGAACGCGTCGATCGAGACCCGTGGTCGATTGTTACGGCGCCCGTGCAGTGCGTCGTGCTCGGCCTCAGTTCCAGGGACGATGCACCGTCACGGGCACTGTTCCCGGAGCTGGATGCTGTCTCCCAGCTTTGGGAGGCGCGTGACCGTGACCGCGCCGACTTCTGGCTGATGATCGAGCTGACGGGATCCGAGGTGGATCCGCCGGTGTGGATGCCAGCCGGCCAGATCTTCGAGCAGAAGTCTTTCACCGGCCGCCAGACACTTGCGACAACCGCGGCCGCCGGCACTCTGGTCAGCCCTGGCCACCGCTCGACCCTGCTGCTTCCAGCGTTCTGCCTCGACCCTCATCTCGGCTCGCCTGCGAGTGATCCGATGCGTCCGACGCCGTTGCGGAGCCCGCTGCCCCGAGGCGCGACGCAAGACCGGGTGTGGCAGCAGAGGGTCGTCGCGCGCGGGGGGCAGGCATGACCTGGGGCGCGGCGATACTGCCGCGGGATCTGCGTCAGGAGATCACAGATGCGATCAAAGCGTCGGAGCCCGCATGGCTCGCCTTCGTCGAAGACAACCGCGAGGCAGCCGGGGGTCAGCCGCTGGCCGTGAAGTACGTCCCGGCGCGATACGCGACCACCTACCGGAAGCTGCCGAACAAGGGGCTGTTCATCGGAAGCAGCAACTTCACATGGGGGCGCGGCGTCTACGTCACCGGGGTGCAAGAGCCGTTGTCGACCGCCATCTACGGCCGCGTCGGCGTCGTGTCGCGGTTCGACCCCTCCGGTTGGAAGGTCTTTGACGCGCGCGATCCGGCGAACGAGCAACTGTACCTCCGATGGCTTCACACCCAGCCTACTTATCCCGAGGCCGTCGTCACGGTTCACTCCAACTACTGGCTTCATCGGTTCCGGAACCAGTTCCGTGAGCAGTTCGAGATCGATGTTGTCCTGTTCCATCCCGACGAGAAGGACGCCGGTGGCTGGTACACCTATCCGCGGCACACCTGGATGGCCGTCAGCGACTGGGAGAGCCGCCAAAAGCTGTCGCGTGAGGACTACTCGACCCGCTTTGTGGACGTCTGGCTAACGATCCTCATCGAGGAGGAGTTCACGCCGGACACGCCTGCCCTCACGCGCACCCCCCACTTCATGCTCAGCGGTGGGGCGCCCGCACCACTATCACCGGTTTTGGTGCGCAACGCCTACCGGAACAATGCGGTCGTGCGGGTGGAGTCGTGAGTCTGATCCGGATTTCCGCGGAGTTGATCCGACGCGCAGTCGTGGACGAGGGCTATGCGCAGGATCTTCGCGATGCCGTCGCAGCCGACCAGGTGGCGCTCGAAGGGTTGGTCTACGCAGAGATCGTCGAGGAGGACCTGGATTGGCTGGTGCCCAGCGAGTGGCAATGGTTCGCGCACTGGCGACAGAGCCTGCGCGGCCCGCTCGACGAGACGGTACTGCGGCACCTCTCGCTGGCAGCGGTCACGCGATTTGCTCGATTCGACCTGCGCGGACTCGTGCTGCGCGACGACCGCACCAACGAGCTCGCGCCAGAGGCAGGGTCTCACGAGACGCGCCACGACCTTGGGCTCCGCTGGCTCGCCCACGAGGCGAAAGAGTTCCCAGACAGCATAGAGGTCGCCCTCGACGCGCTGCAGTACGCGACGGAGGCGTCATGGTTCACGCTGCGTGTGCTCACGTCCATCGACGACGAACACAGCGAGGAAGTACGTGCTCAGCTCCGAGAGTTTGCAACGCAGCGTCAACTCGGCGAAGAGATCCTGCATCGCTGGGGCATGTGATTTCAGCGCAACTCGACGCGCCTGAGAAGACGACCGCCATAAAACCGGACTTGCGAGAGAGCTTAGGGCTAAGGCACGCCGAGCCGGGGCCCACATGGAATCTCGCTGGCCCGCTGGAGCTGGTCGCTGTCGGTGCCCGACGCGATGGGGAGGAGGTCGACTTCGACTGGGCCAGCCTCCGTTCTGCAGCGGTCTCGACGAGCGCACTGAGTGCTCAATGGGCGCGGCTGGACAGCAGGCACTACCCGATCGATCACCGCCACCATGTCCGAGCTCAAGACGATCCGAGATCGCTACGGCCTCGTGGTCTATTAGACGATGCCTACGCCACACAAATCCGCAGGTCAGATGCCACACGGACACTTCGTTGGTCGGTAAAGGCGACCTCTCACCAGAGGACTGCGAGACTCACCTCGCCCGTCGCCTGGTCCAAGACGACCAGCCCCTCATCGGCGCCGACATCCGGGCAGCGATCACCGCCCGCTCCCACGGCCTGCCCCTCCACCTCGACCTCGCCGTCTCCCGCTTCCTGGAGATCCGCCGCACCGGCCGCACCCCCACCCCGGCAGACTTCGACTGCACCTTCCCCGCCCTCCTGGCCCGCACCCTGTCCGACCTCACACCCGACGAACGCCACCTGCTGCGCAGCATCTCGCTGCTGGACGCCTTCGACCTCGACCTGGCCACCCGCACCGCCGGCCTCGCCCAGCAGGCGCCGGCCCGCCGCCTGATCGAGCGGCCCCTGGTCAACGAGAACCCCTACGCCCTGTGGCCCTACCACCTGCACCGCGCGATCCGCAGCGCCGTCCGCGACGACGACCACAGCGACGACCGCTGGACACCGGCCGACTGGCACCAAGCCGCCAACCGCGCCCTGACCGCCCTCGGAGACCAGTGGACCAACGCCACCGCACTCGGCCCCAGCCGCATGCTCCTGGTCGCCTGCCTGCGCCAGGGCCTGCGCCTGGCCCGCGAACACCGCCTGAGCGACCTGGGCTGGCTCACCGCCGCCGCCCACGCCTACACCGACGACTCCGTGTGGGAACCCCTCTCCCTGCCCACCGACACCACCGCCGACCCGGCGCCGGACACCCCCGCCGACGCCCTGGCCGAGCTCCTCACGACGATCGCCCACCGCCAGCACGAACACCGCCAGCGCACCGCCGACCGGCTCACCGCCGTCCTCGACAGCGGCCTGCTGCCCGCCGAGCTCACCGAGATGGGCCTGTACTACCGGGCCAAGGCATACAAGGACCTCAGCCAGAACCAGGCCGCCCGCGCAGGAATGCAGCGGGTCGCCGACGCGGGCGGCCGGTACGCTCCCCGGGCCCAGCGCGGTCTGGCCAACCTGGCACGCCTGTCCGGGGACTTCCCCACCGCGCTAGCCGCCGTCCCCACCCTGGGCTGGAAAGGCCGCCACTACCGCGTTCTCGGCGACATCCGCTGGTCCCAGGGCGACACCGGCCGGGCCGTCGCCGCCTTCGAAGCCGGCCGTGCCGAAGCCGAACAGCACAGTGCCGCTGGCGAACGCGCCATGATGCAGGTCCGCCTCGCCATCGCCGTCTCCTTCGCCGACCCTGTCCGGGCCGACGACGAACTCGCCCTCGCCCACCTGCTCCTCGACGGCCTTGACCAGCGCTCCAACACCCTCCTCGCCCAGGTCGTCGCCCTGATCAAGGACGCAGGAACGCACGGCGTTCCCGACCGCGCCCAGAGCCTGCACAGCGACATCGAGGCCGCCGGACTCCCCTTCCTCCACCGGTTCGTGGAACTTGCGGCCGCCTTCCACCACGCCGTCCGCGACGAGCACCAAGACCTGGCCGCCACCATCAGCCGGCTGCGCGAACTCACCGCCAGTGGCGACTTCGCGTACTTCGTCGACGTCGCCCACTTCATGGCCGGCTTGCCGTTGCCGGGCCCCTCGGCCACCCGCTGGACCGAGAGCGAAGAACACGTCCGTTCCTCGTGGCGCCGCCTGGTTGAGGCCCGGCAGGAACACCTGCGCACCGGAATCTGACCGCCAGGCAACGGCGAGGGCCCTGGCCAAGGTGTGCCGTCCGGGCCCTCTCGCGTTGACCAACACTGCTGGCTACCTCGGAGGAGCTGGTCCTGTCTCCTCTGACTGCTGTTTGATCAGGAGGGATCCGAGCCCAAACAGAATACTGCTGCCACAAGTAGCGATCTGCTGCGGCGTCGGCTGAGCGTCGATGCTGTGGAGTGAGTGCGCCCCACCGTCGCTGGCTTTCACGCTCGGCAACGAATTCCACAGTTCACGCACTACCTCCAGGTGGGCCTCGCTGGCATCACCCGCTGCGACCACACTGCCGGCGAGCAACTTGATTTTCAGTTCAAAGATCAGAGTTTCAGGTGTCGCGGCAGCGGTAGCTCCTCGCGAGCGAACCACCTCGCGATGTAGCTCCGGTGGCTCGAATAGAGGCAGGGCCTTGGCCAGCAGCCGTTCCCTGTCGAGAGACCCGGTGTACAGGGCATCACGTACGCAGTGGAGAAACTCACGCCTGGCGCGGAGTGTTCCCAGGCGGCTGTCGTCCAATGGCAGGGTGAGCCATCGGGCCGTTTCCAGGGCTTGTGCCCTGCTGCCCCTAGGGTCGCCCACATGAGTGGCAAGGGCGCGAAGCGCCTGTCGGGTCGGCACACATCCGTTGTCCCCGTACATCCAGACTGCCAACGGAATTCGTGCGAGCAGCGGAATCCTACGAGTCTCCCCCCGTGCTTGGAGCAGCATGAGGAAGATCCTGCGCTGGCAGGCAGAGTGCAGCGCCTTCTCCGAACCGTGGGGACCTGTTCGACGTCGCTGTGGTTTGTCCAGGAGCCCTAACGACACCCAGTCGTGCACGAGGCGTCTGGTGACCACGTACCCCACGAGTGCGGCGTCGTGCACGAGGTCGTCAATGGTTCCCGGACCGGAGATCGTCACCTGCGGAAATTACACGAGATTCGACGCTCTGACGGGGCAGTTGGCGCCCCATGAGGCGCTCCCTCTCTCCTAGGCTCGAAGGACCGAAGCCGGAGATCACCGTCGGCCGGAGCTTGGCGGCATGGCCGACGGTGACCCCTTGCGGCGTGGCGTGTCCAGAACCAGATGAGGGAACTGATGACCAACACCAATGACGACCCTAGGGCACCGATGCCCGAAGACCCGACTGCAGCGAAATCGGCTGGTCGAAGCCGGTGGCTCCGTTACCTGCGCACCATCGGGAAAAGTGTTGTGACAGGCGCGGCCTCTGCGGCAGGAGGCAGCGCCATCACGTACGTGGTGCTGTGGCGCCAGAGCCATTGAGAAAGCTGCCGGGCTTCCAGCAGCTAGAAGCCGGGCAACGAGTTCACCTACCTCACGGTCGGCCTAGCCGTGCCGGACCTCTCGGCTATCTTCTGGGGCACATAGCGAGACGCGTCTGTACCCCCTGGCGTGGCGTCATCCAGGCCCGCGAGGTCGGCGCACCGGAGACCGGCCGCCCCGGACGCGCGAGCCCCGGCCAAGAAGGTGTGCCGCTCCCGGGCCTCGCGCATTCCGCTGGCATCTGAGTCCGGCAAAAAAATTTGGTTGGCACGCCGACTGGCGTGCCAACCAAAGGAAGGAGGGGCAGTGGCCGGTGACGGCGAGTGCCCCTTCAAGTAGTCACCGACTGTACGCCCGAACACGGCGAATCCACAGCACCCCGCCGCGCGTTCTTGCCTGGGCACACGCTGTGCTCCGACGCAAGGTCAAGGTCGGTGCCTTGGGACCAGGGCTATCCCGTCAGGCGCGCGATGAAGGCAGGGGCGAGGGTCCGGACGCGGTCCTCTTCGAGGGAGCCCGCGAGCGCCCTGACAGCCATCTCAACGCCGGGGGTGGCACGCCCGCCGAAGAGCTGACGCAGCTTTTCCAACCCCTCCGCCGCGACGTCACCCACGCGCGGGTCGTTGCGCAGCACAGTGAACGTGTCGGAGACCTGTCGTGCGTTGGTGGTCATCATGATGCGCAGAACGTCACCGGCGTCCTTGTCCTTCAGACGGTCCGGACGCTTCGCGGCGTCGCTGATCCGGTCAGTGATCTTGAAGGCTTTGGCGACCAGAAGAGCCGTGGGGCCGGCAACATTGACGGTGATCGACCTGTCGTCTGCGGGATCGAGGCTTCCGATGGACAGGGGTGAGCGGTCTACGGCGGCGACTTCGAGGCCCGGGGTCCAGCGTGCCGACATCTTGCCGTGCGGAGGGACATAGGCGCTGCGGTCCCCGTTCTTGCGGGAGAGCTGCTTGGGAACGAGAAGGTCCAGTTCCACCGGAACAATCCGGTCTCCTACGGTCTCCTCACGTTCCCAGAGTCCCGGCTGGTGTTGCTTTTTGAGCCTGAAGCCGGCCTCACGCAGGGATGCGTCAAGGAGGGGCTGGTCCTCGAGGAGAGCAGGGTCGATGCTCAGATCGCCGTCGGAGGTGAAAGGCGAGTTGCGGATCGCCGCATCCGGACTGCGCAAATAGACGGCCTGCGCACCCACAACCGTCAGAGCGTCAAGGTGAGGGCTCAACGCGACCAGGCCGTCGAGGAGAACACGTCGGGCCACCACCGTCAGCTGATCGGGGTCAACGCCCTCCGGGACCTGGGACATGGTGCCTCGCGCTCTCGTTGGCTTGCATCCTGCGTTGCGATCCTAGTGCTGAACAGGCCGCGCCCAGACGTCGTTCTCGGAAGCGCGCCACTCATCTGGATAAGCCTCCATGAAGTCCAGAAGGGCCTCTCCCTCGGCTGGCATCCGGCCGGGGCCGGCCAGGCAGTCGAGTGCCGCTTGGCTGGGCGCGACGTACTGCACGCCGTCGACGAATTCGGAGCGTCTTCGGACGAAGGAATCCGGCTCGTTCAGCAGCAAGACGTCCGCGCCCTCGGCGACCGGTAGGAGTCCGAGTTCATCGGCTGCGTCGTCGACGTTCAGCCAGGACGCCACGTAGAGCATGAGCTGACCGCCCACAGCGATCTGGACGAAACGCTGCGCGGCGTAGGAACCGGTGACGGAGAGACCGTCGATCGCCGCGAGACCGCCGTCGTACGCCTTGGGAAGCTGCGCGATCTGCTGCAGCAGGGCCGGTACGCCGTTTGGAGCCAGGAATCCCCGGTATGACCCATGGGAGAGAAGGCTGGTCTCCCTGGCCCGTGCACGTAGAAGCTGAGCCCAGTCGACGTCTGTGATGATCCGTCCCTCGCGGCGGATCAGGAGTTGGTCTTCCAGCGTGTCCAGGAGCCGGGATACATACGGGAGGCTCAGCGTGGAGGTCCGGTGCAAGTCGGTGGCGCGGTGAGGTGGAGGAACATCGGCCAGGAGTCGCACCAGGCGTCCTGCCTTCACCCCCGCCAGAGTCGTCCTGCTGGCTTCCCTGGGCGCTGACCGCGGGGCCTTCTGGGCTCCTACGGTGTGGATAATGATGGCCGGCCGTGGCACACGGATGTCGACGTTGCCCGTCAGATCCAGGTACGCGATGCCGTTCTGTCTCAGCAGCTCTCGGGCCTGGGATGAGATCCACGGTGCGATGACCAGCAGGTTTGTGTAGTGATGGACCTCGCGGAGCAGCTGTGCCTTGGGCACCAGCTGATCCATGACGAACCGCGGCGCTACCGCCTGAGTCGCCTCCACCAGCATCTGCGTGAGGACGCTGTCCCCCTCAGCCTTTACCTCCAGGGAGGCGTCGAAGACCTTGGTCTTATTTGGGCGCTGCGTGACCTGCCACTCCTGCCCCAGGAGGTCGCGCAGGGCTTGAATGCCCTGCTCCAACAAGTGCGCTTCTCTGATCAGGGGAGCTTCCACCAGCTCATCATCACACGCCAACCAGGCAAACTTGCTCCAGAACGTGGACTTTACCGGCCCAGTAAAGTTCCCGATTTGGGCAAGTTTTCCCCTAGGAGCCACTTTCTCAAGTCAGGCAACCTGCCCCATCAGGCAACTCGGCCGACGACGACGCAGTGCTGGCAGGGGGCGTTTCCAGTGGGAACACCGCGCATTCCTGCTGCCCATCGTCTCGACCAGCGGAGGGCGGACAGGAAGCTGGGCAATGCGGGAGGGACGGACGGCGACAACGATCAGCGGTCGAGGAGGCCGAGCTCGCTGTCAGGCCGGCACAGCGGGCACGCAATAACCGACGGCACGGTCCGCAGTACCTCCAGGACCGACTCTCGAGTGGCCGACCGGCCTCGGCTGGTGATTCCGCAGGCGCCGGTGTGGACGCGATCGGGCCGGCGGGTGGCACCAATGCCGTACTCGATCCACCAGGCCGGAGGCTCCGGGAGCGGTCGGCGGCGGGCCCGCTCTTCTTCCGCCGCCCGGACGACACTGATCTTCTCGTCGACACGGGCGAGGGTGAGCTCCAGCCAGCGGCGTATGACCAGGAGCTGGTCCAGTGCCGACGGCAGGGGCAGAAGGGGGTCTGGCATGGCGGCTACGCCGCTTCGGGGGCTTCGGCCGGACGGGCCTCCCGCTTCAGCTGCATGCGGCTCGCCACCAAGATGTCGGCGGGAACGCTCCTCCAGTGGGGGTGGTCGACGACATCGATCGACAGCTGCCGGATCTCCGCCCACATCCGGTCGACCGTCTCCTTCTGCTCGTCGCTCCAGCCAGGGCTGTCGGGCACGTCCCCGCGGTGGGAGTACCGCTCACCACGCGCCCACCCCTTCATGGGCTCCACGCTCCAAGGCAGTCCGGCCAGGTAGGCCCGATGCTCGGCAGGGGCGCGGTGGAGGCCCTCCTGCAGCTGAAGGAGGTCGTGGGGGAAGGTGTTCTTGTCGTTCACCCTTGAATCGTAATTCTGTTCGATTTAAGAGGGGAAGTCGACGCTCCGGTTCGTGACCCGTTCGGCAGACCGCTCGGGGCGGCCGCCAGATCGGATGGTGCAGACCGGGTAGGCGCCGAGCACTGGAAGAGCGGTGACTGGAGGAGGTGGCGGCCGTGGCGCGTCCCGTCTGGGCTGGGAACCTGTCATTCGGGCTGGTCAGCCTGCCCGTGGGCCTTTACACGGCCACCGACAGCCATACGATCCACTTCCATCAGCTCCAGCGCGGCACCTCCGACCGAGTTCGCAACCGCCGGGTCAATGAGAGAACCGGCGACGAGGTCGAGCTCGACGACATCGTGAAGGGCTAGGAAACCGGCGACGAGTACGTCCTGGTCGAGCCGAAGGAGCTGGACGAGATCGCCCCGGGCCGTTCCCGCTCGCTGGAGATCACCGGGTTCGTGGAGCTGGCGGAGGTGGATCCGATCTTCTTCGACAAGACCTACTACCTCGGCCCGCGCGGATCCGAGTACGGGAAGGTCTACAGCCTGCTGGAGCAGGCCCTCGCGAAGGCCGGCAAGGCTGGCATCGCCACCTTCGTAATGCGCCAGCACGAGTACCTTGTCGCCCTCAAGGCCGAGAACGGCCTTCTGACCCTGCACGCTCTGCACTGGGCGGATGAGATCAGGGATCCGAAGAAGGAGATCGACACCCTCCCGGGCAAGGCGAAGGCTTCTGACAAGGAGCTGACGATGGCCGAGCAGCTCATCGGCGCCATGAGCATGACCTGGGACCCCGGCGAGTTCCACGACACGTTCCAGGAGAAGGTCGCCGCTCTCATCGAGGCAAAGAAGGCCGGCGAGACCGTGGAGAAGGCCGAACCCGCCGCCGAGCCGACCGGCGTCGTCGACCTCATGGAAGCCCTGCGCGCTAGTGTCGAGCGTGCGGGCAGCCCGAAGGCCACGGGCGGCAAGGCCACCGCCTCCGGAAAGGTATCCGCGTCCTCCAAGGCGACGAAGAAGCCGCTGGCGAAGAAGAGGATTCGCTCCGCCCCCCAGGGGGGCCTGAGCGGCTTGTCGAAGGCCGACCTCTACAGGAAGGCTGCCGCCGCGAACCTCCCCGGCCGGTCACAGATGTCTCGCGACGACCTCGTGAAGGCCCTGTCCTCGTCTGCGTCCCGACACTGATGGACGACAAGAGGAGGAGCTGAGCCCCCCCCGTAGAGCCGGTGCTGGCGCGCAGGTCGTCTAGCCAGAGTCGCTCGCCCAATGAGAGATGACCAACGGGCGTTGTACGTAGCGACGCACGCAGCAGGCCAAGGCCCCGGGCACTCCGCCCGACACTGGCCCGCGCAGCACACTTCTACCCCTCCACACCTATAAGTCCGGCTACTCACCAGCCGCGAAACATGCTCTGACCAGTAGAGCGCGGTCACCGCTGCCTTGCGCCGGCACGTTGAGGCCGTTGAGCACTGCACCGTGTGTACTCTGCCACCGGAGCGCGTCGCGCAGGCGTTCACAGTGCCCGGGCGCCCTCAGTTCTTCTCCAGGAACGCTGCGGCCGCCTACGGCGCGTGGAAGAACACCCACCCGAGCCGGGGCCAGCTGGCGGCTGAGTTCACCGTGGCCTTTCGGAGCGAGCACGGACACGGCCCCTCATACGCTCAGCTGGGTTCGGGCCTGGGCTGGCAGCTGGATCGCTCCGTGCGGAATTTTGCCGTGCGGCGGCTGCTGGTGAACGAGTGGCTGACCGAAACGGGGCCGGTGCCGTGGACGTTGCGCCCGGGGCAAGTCGCCCAAGCCAAGGGAATCACCCTGCCCAAGGCACGGAGGCATCCCTCGTAACTCTGGGACATGGGTCGCCTGTGCCGTAGCGGCTGCCCGGGATCGTCACCTGCCCCGCCGCCGCTGCGCGTTGCCCTCACAGGACCCGTGAACGCAACCAACGGAGTCGCGTTAGCTTGGTCCGATGGATCACGACGTCACCAGGCTGGTGGAGGAGTGGCTGGCCGGGCCCAACTCCGAGGCGAACGGACACTTCGGCTATCAGGCCGTCGAGCACTACCGTCCGGCCGTCTTGCACTGGCTCACAGTCGGCTGCGGCACCGAAGGGGTCCCAGACCCCAACCTGTACCTCCAGCCCACCCCCATGGCGCTCCAAAACTGAGCCATCGACTACGCCGCCGCGGCCCGCTCGCGTGACGCGGCGTGCGGCGCCGTCCGCTCCTTCTACCGGTGGGCTGAATCGCCCGGCCCCGCCGGCCCGGCACTGGTGCCGCCCGGCACCGCCAGGTCCCTCCAATTCCAACGCGGCGTGAGAGTTCACGGCCGGCCTGCCCGGCCGTGAACTCCTCACGCCAGACCAGTGCCGCTGGCTCGCCCAGGCCGCTGACCGCTACACCGGTACCCGCCGCGAAGGCCCCCATCGCGCCCGCGCCCTCGTCTACCTCAGCCTCAACCACTACCTATGGGGACGAGCCTCCGCCGACGACGTGTTCCGCCCTGGCCAGATCACCGCCATGCGCCTTAACGGCCGCCACCAAGAACAACACCACACCACCTGGGACGTCCCCCAGAAGAACGCCTCATCCGACGCTACCCGCCTACAACCCGTCCACCACGACGCCGTCCGCGCCATCGACTGCGCACTTTTGGGCAGCGCACCCTCAAGCCCGACGCCTTCACGCAGATCGGCATCGTCACGGCCGATGGCCGGCGGCGCAAAGGCAGCTTCTTCATCGAGGTAGACCGGGCCAACCAGTACGGCGCGAAGATCGAGACGAAGCTGCCGCAGTACGTGGCGTACTACCAGCACGACCGCCTCGCCCAGCCAGATCGGGCCTTCCCCCGCGTCGTCTTCCTGGCCCCCAGCGAGCAGCGTGCCGGGTACCTCAACCGACTCGTCCAAGGCCGGCCAGAGGTTCGTCAGCTCTTCTCCGTTGGGCTGCTGGAGGACCCGATAGCGACTCTCTTGCGGTCTTATTGATCAGAAACTCATGGGGTTCTCGTCCAGGACCAAGTCCGCATCAGGCGCGCGGGAAGGCCGGACTTGCGGTCTGTTTCGCCTCGGCCTGTGCCGGGATCAGACGTAGTCAGAAGCGTCGAGCAGAGTCCCGGAATGCGCGGGATACTGGGAGGGGACACAGGGGGCTAGGCAGGTGGACTTTGGAGACGGAGCACACCACGCAACCCACTCGATGGAGCCGAATCCGGGAACACGTCGGATGGTGGCTTGGTGCTATCGCAGCGATGGTGTCGATCGTTGGGCTCTACCTCGTATTCAAGCCTCCTCCGCCGCCCGGGACCTCAATGGCCGAGTGGCAGGACCACGCCAATTCTGTGTGCGAGCAATTCTATCCGTCCATCGAGACAAATCTGTCCGCGGCGCAGATGACGCTCAATAGGATGAAGGCTGACCGGCTCACCGGTAAAGCCGGTGACTTCGCGCGCGCCGATGCTCTTGCTGGAAACATCGAGGGCGTGGCAAACAGCTACCGAAACCTCATGGGGCATCTGCGAGATATTAAGCGACCGGAGAAGGAAGGCAAGCAGATAGAGGACGTTCTGGATGCTGGGAGCGACGTAGCGGCAAATATGGCCAGTGCGGCCAGGTCGATCAAAGCACGCGACACGCAAGGCACGGACCTGGCTCTGGCTAGCGGTACCACAAGCCTCGGCATATTCAAGGATAAGGTTGGAGGGCTGGGGATCAATCAGTGCCAGGGTTACAAACCTCCGCCAGCCCCGCCTGGCCTGGGCGAGCACAGCGGGATCATTCGGGGCGTTGGTGCTTAGAGCTCGTAACACGATCATGAATCGGGCTTGCTGAGGCGTCTCCAGCAGATGAGGCCACAGGCCAGGGAGACGAACGCGTCGTGGAGTTCGGTGCGGCGTTCCCAGCGGACGGCGAGGCGTTTGAACTGGTGGAGCAGGGCGAAGGTCTGCTCGACGACGTAGCGGAGTTTGCCCATGTCCTTGATGTTCGGGGCTCCTTTGCGGGAGATGACGGGCAGGATCCGGCGTTTGCGCAGCTCTTCTCGGTTGGGGTTGGAGTCGTAGCCCTTGTCGCCGAGCAGGGCGTCCGGGCGTCTGCGGGGCCGGC
>NZ_BMVP01000031.1 GCF_014650775.1 Streptomyces cirratus
CAAACCCTCCGGCGAACTCACCCCACCCGGAAAACGGCACGCCATCCCCACGATCGCCAGGGCGTCCCCGTCCTCCACCGACTGCCGCTCGTGACGCTGCTCGGGAGCGGCGGCGGGCGCGCTGCCGGCTTCGGCGGCGGCCGCGTCCCGGATCAGGCGGGCCACGGCGAGCGGGGTCGGGGCGTCGTAGATGAGGGTGGTGGGCAGGCGCAGTCCGGTCGCGGCCCGGAGCCGGTTGCGCAGCTCGATTCCCTGGACGGACTCGAAGCCCTGCTCCTTGAAGGTGTGCTCGGTGGTGACGGATTCGGCGCTGGGGTAGCCGAGCACCCCGGCTGCGTGGACGCGCACCAGGTCCAGGACGTAATCCAGTTGCTCGTCGGCGGACCGGCCGCGCAGCTCGCGGCTGAGCAGGGTCTCGGCGGTGTCGGCGGCGGGCGTGGCCGGCTGTTCGTCGCAGGCGTCGGAGGTGAGCCAGTGGCGGGTGCGCTGGAAGGCGTACGTCGGCAGATCCGCGAGTTGGGCACCCGTGCCCTCGAAGAGCACGGGCCAGTCGATGTCGACGCCGCGTACGAAGAGCTCGGCGGCGGAAGTCAGCACGCGCTCCAGGCCGCCGTCATCGCGGCGCAGCGAGCCGACGGCCAGGACGTCGACGCCCGCCACCTCTGCGGTCTCCTGGATCCCGATCGTCAGCACCGGGTGGGCGCTGGACTCGACGAACGTGCCGAAGCCGTCGGCGAGCAGCGTGCGGAGGGTCTCCTCGAAGCGGACGGGCTGACGCAGGTTCCGGTACCAGTAGGCGGCGTCCAGGACCGGCTCCGACAGCAGCCCGCCCGTGACCGTCGAGTAGAACGGAACCGTCGGACGCTGCGGCCGGATCGGTCCCAGCACCTCCAGCAGCTCGGCTTCGATCCGCTCGACGTGCGCCGAGTGCGAGGCGTAGTCGACGGGCACCTGGCGGGCCCGGATGTCCTCCGCCTGGGCGGCGGCGACGAACTCCACAATGGCATCCGCATCACCCGCCACCACCGTGCTGGACGGCCCGTTGACGGCGGCGACACCCAGCCGCCCGGCCCACCCCGCAAGCCGGGCCTCCACCTCCGCCACCGGCAGCGGAATCGACGCCATACCGCCCAGCCCCGCCAACTCCCGCCCGATCACCGCCGCACGAAGCGCCACCACCCGGGCCGCATCCTCCAGCGACAGCGCGCCGGAGACAGCAGCGGCGGCAATCTCGCCCTGCGAGTGACCGACCACCGCGTCCGGGACGACACCCAGCGACCGCCACAGTGCGGCCAGGGACACCATCACCGCCCACGTCACCGGCTGGACCACATCCACCCGCTCCAGCGAACGTCCCTCGCGGACCACCTCCACCACGTCGAAGTCCACGAACGGCGCCAGCGCATCCGCGCACTCCCGCAGCCGAGCCGCGAACACCGGCGAGGACTCGACAAGTTCCGCACCCATCCCGACCCACTGCGTCCCCTGCCCCGGGAACACCAGCACCCGACGACCGGTCTCACCGGCCACCCCGTGGACGGCGGACCGCTCCAGCCGGGTGAGGAATTCCTGCCGGTCGGCCGCCAGGACCACCGCGCGGTGGCCGAAGGTCGTGCGCGCGGCGGCGAGGGTCCAGGCCACGTCGGCAAGTTCCAGCTCCGGGCCGTGCTCGACGCGTGCACTGAGCCGTGCGGCCTGGTCGCGCAGGCCTTCGGCGGTGCGGCCGGAGACGACGAAGGGCAGTACGGGCAGGCGCCGGCCGGGCACGGCGGAGGTTTCTGCCGTCGGGGCCTGTTCGAGGACGAGGTGGGCGTTGGTGCCGCCCATGCCGAAGGAGGAGACGCCGGCGAGGCGGCGCCGCCCGGGTTCCTCGGTCCACGGTTCCAGCTCGGTCTGGACGCTCAGGTTCAGCTCGTCGAGCGGGATGTCCGGGTGGGCGCTGGTGTAGTTCAGGCTGGGCGGGAGTTCGCCTTCGCGGACGGCGAGCACGGCCTTGAGGAGGCCGACGAGTCCGGCAGCGCCTTCAAGGTGGCCGACGTTGGTCTTGGCGGAGCCCACGGCGAGGGGCGACCCGGCGCGGGCCGTGCCGAGGACGGCGCCGAGGGCCGCGGCTTCGACGGGGTCGCCGGCGCGGGTTCCGGTGCCGTGGAGTTCCACGAAGCGGACGTCGCCGGGGCGGACGCCGGCCCGTTCGTACGCTTCGCGGAGCACCGCTTCCTGGGCGGCCCGGTCGGGGGTGGTCAGGCTCGGGCCGCCGCCGTCGTTGTTGACGGCGCCGCCCTTGATGACGGCGTGCACGGGGTCGCCGTCGGCGAGGGCGCGGCGCAGTGGCTTGAGTACCACGGCGGCTCCGCCCTCGCCGCGTACGTAGCCGTTGGCGCGGGCGTCGAAGGTGTGGCAGCGGCCGTCGGGGGAGAGCGCCCCCATGCTCTCCATGAGGGAGGTGCTCTCGTCGGCCAGGATGAGGTTGACGCCGCCCACGACGGCGAGTTCCGTCTCGCCCCGGCGCAGGCTTTCGCAGGCGAGGTGCACGGCGACGAGCGAGGAGGACTGGGCGGTGTCGACGGCCATGCTGGGGCCGCGCAGTCCGAGGAGGTAGGAGAGTCGGTTGGCGGCCATGGCGCGGTACCGGCCGGCCGCGCTGTAGCCGCCGGCGGGGACCTCGGTGCGCTGGGCGAGGGTGGCGTAGTCGTCGGAGGCGATGGCGACGTAGACGCCGGTGCGGGTGCCGGAGAGCCGGGCGGGGACGATGCCCGCGTGCTCCAGGGCCTCCCAGCCGAGTTCGAGTACGAGTCGTTGCTGGGGGTCGGTGGCGGCCGCCTGGGCCGCGCCCATCGCGAAGAATTCGGCGTCGAATTCGCCGTGCCCGTCCAGGGCCGCGCGCCAGGTGCCGTCTTTCTGCCGGGTGACGGAGTGGCGGCCCGTGCGGAGCAGTTGCCAGAATTCCGACGGGTTTGCCGCTCCGGGCAGTCGGCAGGACATCCCCACGACGGCTATGTCGTTTTCACCCACGTGCTGCTCACCGGTCTTGGGGGTCATTGGTTCTCCATGGCCAGGGACGAGACGAAATGCGAGGAATTCGCGAGAGCGGGAAGGCCCGGGCGCGCCGCGGGCGTGGTCACCAGGTGACGGGGAGTTCCACCGGTCCTCGGACGAGCATTCCCTCGTGCCAGGCGAGTTCGTCGGCGGGTACGGCGAGGCGCAGTCCGGGCAGGCGGGTGACGAGGGCTTCGAGGGCGCACTGGAGTTCGGCGCGGGCCAGTGGTGCGCCGAGGCAGTAGTGGGGGCCCTGGCCGAAGGCGATGTGCGGGTTGTGCGTGCGGTCGAGGACGACGTCGCCGGCGTTCTCGAAGACGCTCTCGTCGCGGTTCGCGGAGGCCAGGGAGTAGACGACGGCTTCGCCGGCGCGGATGGTGACGCCGCCGATCTCCACGTCTTCGGTGGCGATGCGGGTGGGGCCGACGCTGGCCCACAGGGGGACGACGCGCAGGAGTTCCTCGACGGCCGTGGGGACGAGTTCGGGCCGGGCGCGCAGTTCCTCGTAGCGGCTGCGGTCGCGCAGCAGGAGGGCGACGTGGCCGGCGAGCTGTCCGGCGGTGGTTTCGTGTCCGCCGATGAGCATGCCGCCGACGAGCATGAGCAGTTCGTTCCCGCTGAGCTGTTCGCCTTCGTCGTGGGCTTCGATGAGGGCGCTGAGCAGGTCGTCCTGGGGGTGGGCGCGGCGTTCGGCGACGTATCCGCGCAGGTAGTCGGCGTACTGCTCGGCGGCTTCGGCTACTTCCTGTTCGGTGTAGCGGCTGCTGGACATGAGGGCTTCGGTGAAGGCGCGGAAGACGTGCCGGTCCTCGTTGGGGATGCCGAGCATTTCGCAGATGACGGCGGTGGGCAGCGGCAGGGCGAGGCGCTGGACGAGGTCGGCGGGGCCGCCTTCGGCGATGAGTCCGTCGATGAGCCCGTGGGTTATCTCGGTGATGCGGGGCCGCAGTTCGGCGACGCGGCGGGCGGTGAAGGCGCGGGAGACCAGGCGGCGCAGGCGGGCGTGGCTCTCGGGGGGCATGCCCATGAGGCCGACGGAGTCGAGGCCGCGGGGGGCGGCTCGGGGGACGTCGCGGTCGGCGCCGGCGTGCATGCTCAGGCGCGGGTCGGCGGAGGCCTTCTTGATGTCGGCGTGGCGGGTGAGGAGCCAGGCTTCGCCGCCGTAGGGCATGCGGACCCGGGCCACGGGGTCGCCGGCCCGCAGTTCGGCGTAGGCCGGGTCGAGTTCGAGGTCGACGCGGTCACCGAAGGGGTACGTGCGGACGGATCCGGCGGCGGCATGAGGGCAGGTCATGGCTGAATCTCCTCTGTACGCGGACCTTAGCCACCCAACAACAGTGCTCCGTCGTCCCCGTGAGGATGAATTGGATTATGTCAACTCGGTGCCGATCGCCCTGGGCATTCGAGTGCCGGTCGAGTTGAATTCCATGTCGATTTGAGAAGACCGGCGCAGGGTCGGGACACGAGGTTGAGCCGTCGGACACTGTGTCAAGTCCGTACTTGCGCCGTCCGACCGGTCCCCGTAATTTCCCTTGCATCGACAAGCCATATCCATTTTTGCTTCGAAAGGCTGGCTCGATGGCGCATATCGCCTTCTTTATTCTCCCTGCGGCGGGTCATGTGAATCCGACGCTGTCCGTGGCGCGGGAGCTCGTCGCGCGCGGCCACCGGGTCAGCTACGCCCTGTCGGAGAACTACGCCGAGCGGGTGCTGGCGACGGGCGCGGAGTTCGTCCCGTACCCGATGGACCAGGACCGGTTCCTGGCCACGATGGTGCCGCAGCAGGACTCGGCCGCGTACACGGACCAGCAGGAGTTCGTGAACATGATGAAGTGGATGCTGGAGCTGACGCGGCAGACGCTTCCGGGGTTCGAGGCGCACTTCGAGGACGCGCGGCCCGATGTGTTCGTGTGCGATCCGTCCTCGTTCTGGAGCGGGCACATCCTCGCGGCGAAGTGGGGCGTCCCCGTCATCCGCAGTACGCCGACGTACGTGGCGAACGAGCACTGGTCGCTGCACCCGCCGGTGGACACGGCCGAGGAGCAGCAGGAGGACCCGGAGACGGGCGAGCTGTTCGGGGTCATCGCGGAGCTGCTGGCCGAGCACGGTGTGGACAAGAGCATCGGCGCGTTCGCGGACGAGGTCCACTCGGGGCCCGCGCTGGTGTACCTGCCGCGGGCGTTCCAGTACGCGGGGGACACGTTCGGCGAGGAGGTCGGCTTCGTCGGCCCCTGTACGAGCGCGAACAGTTTCCACGGCGCGTGGGAGGCCCCGGCCACGGGCCGGCCGCTGGCGCTGATCAGTCTGGGCACGCTGTACAACAAGCAGCCCGCTTTCTTCCGCGCGTGCGTCGAGGCGTTCGCGGACCTCGCCTGGGACGTGGTGATCGCGCACGCCGGCGGGGTGGATCCCGCGGAGCTGGGTGAGGTTCCGGAGCACGTGCGGGTGCATGACTTCGTTCCGCAGGGCGAGGTGCTGCGGCACGCCACTTTGATGATCAACCACGGCGGTACGAGCACGGTGCTCCAGGCCGTCTCCGAGGGTGTGCCGGTGATCTGCGTTCCGCAGATGGCCGAGCTGCACGCGACCGCGACGCGGGTGGAGCAGCTCGGTGTGGGCGCCAAGATCCTGCGCAAGGACATCTCTCCGGAGCTGATCCGCGAGACCGTCCTGGCGGTCGCCGGTGACGGGAAGGTGCGCGACGCGGTGGCGCGGCTGCGCCACGAGATCGAGTCGGCGGGCGGTCCCGCGGCCGCCGCGGACGCGATCGAGCGGCTGGTGGTTCCCGTTCCCGCCGGCGCCTGACCCACGTCCGCCCCTCCTCCCCTCCCTCCCCTCCCCTCCTCCCCCCACTTCTGCCGTACCAGAGCTGAGGAAGCCGACATGACGACACAGACCACGGACCTCGCCGCCCAGGACGAGGCGGCCTTGGAAGCGGCCGCCTCGGACGGGGCGGCCCAGGACGGGGCGCCGGCCGCCGAGGCGCCGCACCCGCTGGCCCAGCCCGAGGGCGCGAACGCCGAACAGCTGCTGGAGTGGTTCGCGCGCGCCCGCGCCGAGGCGCCCGTCTTCTACGACTCGACGCGCTTCGCGTGGCAGGTCTTCTCGTACGAGGACTACAACACCGTCTCCACGAACCCGCAGATATTCTCCTCGGACTTCTCCCCCGTCTTCCCCGTCCCGGAGGAGCTGGCGCTCCTGATGGGCCCGGGCACCTTCGGCGGCATCGACCCGCCCAAGCACGGCCCGCTGCGCCGGCTGGTCAGCCAGGCGTTCACGCCGCGCCGGATGGCCGCGCTGGAGCCCCGGATCGAGGAGATCACCCGGGAGCTGCTCGCGGGCCTGGACGGGCGGACGGACATCGACGCGGTCACGGACCTCGCGTACCCGCTGCCGGTGACGGTGATCGCGGAGCTGCTGGGGGTGCCGGCGGCGGACCAGGACCTGTTCCGCGAGTGGGTCGACGTCATCCTCAACAACGAGGGGATGGAGTACCCGAACCTCCCGGACGACTTCGCGGAGACGATGGGTCCGGCCATCAAGGAGTGGGCCGCGTACCTGTACGCGAAGATCGCCGAGAAGCGGGCGGAGCCGACCGACGACCTGATGAGCGGGCTCATCGAGTCCGAGGTCGAGGGGCGGCGGCTCACGGACGAGGAGATCGTCAACATCGTGGCGCTGCTGCTGACGGCGGGCCATATCTCCAGCGCGACGCTGCTGGCCAACCTGCTCATCGTCCTGGACCGGCACCCCGAGGCGCAGGCCGAGCTGCGGGCCGACCGCTCGCTGATCCCGGGCGCCGTCGAGGAGACGCTGCGTTTCCGCGGCCCGTTCAACAACATCTTCCGGCTGCTGACGCAGGACACCGACATCCTGGGCGTGCCGATGAAGGCCGGTCAGATGGTGACGGCGTGGAGCGCCTCGGCGAACCGTGACGGCGCTCAGTTCCCGGACCCGGACACCTTCGACATCCGGCGGTCCGCGAACAAGCACATGGCGTTCGGACACGGCATCCACCACTGCCTGGGCGCGTTCCTGGCGCGGATCGAGGCCAAGGTCTTCCTGAACCTGTTCTTCGACACGTTCTCCGCGTTCTCGGTCGCCCATGACCGGGCGGAGTTCTACGAGGCCGACGAGCTGACCGCCCGCCACCTGCCGGTCTCCGTCGTCCGCGGCTGAGGCGTCCGCGCCCAGGAACCCGACCGGGTCCGGACCAGGCAACGAGGGAGCGCGATCGCATGGCCGTGGGCATCACCACAGAAGCGAAGGTGGGCAGGGTCAAACCCTGTGCCTTCATCGACTTGGAGCAGCACAACGACGAGCGGGGCAACCTGTCGGTCGTCGAGTCCGAATGGACGGCGGGCTTCCCCATCCGGCGGGTGTACTACCTGCACGACCCGGATCCGGGTTCCTCGCGGGGCGGTCACGCGCACCGCGCGCTGGAGCAGCTGATCATCGCCGTGCACGGCAGTTTCACCATCACCGTGGACGACGGTGAGCGGCGGGCGCGGTACCGGCTGGACGACGCCGGCCGGGGCCTGTACGTCGGCCCCATGGTGTGGCGGGACCTCAGCGACTTCTCCGAGGGCGCGGTCGCCCTGGTCCTGGCCTCGCTGCACTACGACGAGGCGGACTACTACCGCGACTACGAGGAGTTCCTGGCCGACGCGAGGAGGCCGAGGTGACGTCGACCGCGGTGACGGCGCAGGCGCACGTCCCCTTCCACGACCTGCGGGACCTGCACGCGCTGGACGGGGTGCAGGAGGAACTCGACGCGGCGGTGCTGCGGGTGACCCGCTCCGGCCGGTACCTGCTGGGCACGGAACTGGCCTGCTTCGAGGAGGAGTTCGCCCGGTACTGCGAGAACGCGCACTGCGTGGGTCTGGGCAGCGGCCTGGACGCCCTGGAGCTGACGCTGCGGGCGCTGGGGGTCGGGGAGGGCGACGAGGTCGTCGTCCCCGGGCACACCTTCATCGCGACGTGGCTCGCGGTGTCCGCCACCGGTGCCCGCCCGGTGCCGGTGGAGCCGGAGCCGGACTCGTTCCTGATCGACCCCGAGCGGCTGGAAGCCGCGATCACCCCGCGCACCAAGGCGGTCATGCCGGTGCACACGTACGGGCACCCGGTGGACCTGGACGCGATCGACGCCGTGACCGCGCCCCGGGGCATCCCGGTCGTGGAGGACGCGGCGCAGTCGCACGGGGCCCGCTACCGGGGCCGGCGCATCGGTTCCCGTTACGCGGCGGCGTTCAGCTTCTACCCGGGCAAGAACCTGGGCGCGCTGGGCGACGGCGGCGCCGTGGTCACCGCCGACCGGGAGCTGGCGGAGCGGATCCGGCTGCTGCGCAACTACGGCTCGCGCGAGAAGTACCGGCACGAGGCGCGCGGCACCAACTCCCGCCTGGACGAGATCCAGGCGGCGGCGCTGCGCGTGAAGCTGCCCCGGCTGGACGCCTGGAACGCCCGCCGGGACGCGGTGGCCGCCCGGTACTCAGAGGGCCTCGCCGGCCTGCCGGGGGTCACCGTTCCGGCCGTCCGTTCCTGGGCGGAGCCGGTCTGGCACCAGTACGTACTGCGCACGCCGCACCGCGACCGGCTGCGGCGGGCGCTGACCGGAGCCGGGGTGGAGAGCCTGGTCCACTACCCGGTCGCCGTCCACCGGTCGGACGCCTACGCGGGCACCGTCGCCGGCGCGCTGCCCCACTCCGAGCGTCTGGCCGCCGAGGTGCTGAGCCTGCCCATGGGGCCGCAGCTGACCGCGAAGGACGTAGAGACCGTCATCACGGCGGTCCGTGACGCCACGGAGAACAGCCATGATTGAGGTTCCGTCCCTTCCCTCCCTCCCCTCCCTCCCGGCCGTGTCGACGCTGGGCGGCAACGGACCGCGCCGTCCGCTCAAGGGCATCATCCTGGCCGGCGGGAGCGGCACCCGGCTGCGGCCGCTGACCGGGACGCTGTCCAAGCAGCTCCTGCCGGTGTACGACAAGCCGATGATCTACTACCCGTTGTCGGTGCTGATGCTGGCCGGCATCCGGGACATCCAGATCATCTCGGCCAAGAACCACCTGGACATGTTCCGGGCCCTGCTGGGCGACGGCTCCCAGCTCGGCCTCGACCTGAACTACGCGGAGCAGGACGAGCCGCGCGGTATCGCGGAGGCCTTCCTCATCGGCGAAGAGCACATAGGCGACAGCCCGGTGGCGCTGATCCTGGGGGACAACGTCTTCCACGGCCCCGGTTTCTCCTCGCTCATCTCGCAGGCCGCGCGGCGCCTGGACGGCTGTGAACTGTTCGGCTACCCCGTCCAGGACCCGCAGCGTTACGGGGTCGGCGAGGTGGACTCCGAAGGGCGGCTGCTGTCGCTGGTGGAGAAGCCGGTCAAGCCGCGCTCCAACCTGGCGGTCACCGGCCTGTACCTGTACGACAACGACGTGGTGGAGATCGCCCGCGGGCTGACCCCGTCGGCGCGCGGCGAGCTGGAGATCACCGACGTCAACCGGGTCTACCTCGCTCAGGGCCGGGCCCGTCTCAACGAGCTCGGCCGCGGCTTCGCCTGGCTGGACATGGGCACGCACGACTCCCTCCTCCAGGCCGGCCAGTACGTGCAGCTGCTGGAGCAGCGCCAGGGCGAGCGGATCGCGTGCGTCGAGGAGATCGCCCTGCGGATGGGGTTCATCAGCCACGAGCAGTGCTTCGCGCTGGGCCGCGAACTCGGCGACTCCAGCTACGGCAACTACGTGCGCCAGCTCGCCGGGCGGGCCGCGGCGGGAAAGGGGGCCGACTCCCCCGCCGCCTGAGCGCCCCCTCCCCCACCGCTCCATCCCCGTTCGCGGAAAGGCCTCTTCCCCATGCGTGTCCTGGTGACCGGAGGTGCGGGCTTCATCGGCTCCCACTTCGTCAGAGAGCTGCTGGCCGGGTCCTACCCGGACCTCGGCGAGGGCGAGGTGGTGGTGCTGGACGCCCTCACCTACGCCGGAAACCTCGCCAGTCTCGCCCCGGTGGCCGACCACCCACGGCTGCGGTTCGTCCACGGCGACATCTGCGACGCCGCCCTGGTCGCCGAGCTGATGGCGGGTACCGCCGTGGTGGTGCACTTCGCCGCCGAGTCGCATGTCGACCGATCGATCGCCGACGCCTCCGAGTTCGTACGGACCAACGTGCTCGGTACGCAGACGCTGCTCCAGGCCGCGGTCACCGCCGGTGTGGGCCGCTTCGTGCACGTCTCCACCGACGAGGTGTACGGGTCGATCGAGACGGGGTCGTGGCCGGAGGAGCACCCGCTGGCACCCAACTCCCCGTACGCGGCCTCCAAGGCCGCCTCCGACCTCCTCGCGCTGGCCTTCCACCGCACGCACGGGCTGGAGGTGTGCGTGACGCGCTGCTCCAACAACTACGGCCCGTACCAGTTCCCCGAGAAGGCCATCCCGCTGTTCACCACCAACCTGATCGACGGACTCGACGTCCCGCTGTACGGGGACGGCGGCAACAGCCGCGACTGGCTGCACGTGGACGACCACTGCCGCGGCATCGCGCTGGTGGCGGTCAAGGGCCGGCCCGGCGAGGTGTACAACATCGGCGGGGGCACCGAACTGACCAACCTAGAGCTGACGCAGCGGCTGCTGGAGCTGTGCGGGCGCGACGCCGGCGCGGTGCGGCGGGTCGCGGACCGGGCCGCGCACGACCGCCGGTACTCGGTGGACATCACGAAGATCACCGCGGAGCTCGGGTACGCACCGCGCGTCCCGTTCGCCGGCGGGCTGGCCGGCACGGTGGCCTGGTACCGGGACAACCGGGCCTGGTGGGAGCCGCTGAAAGCACGCGCCGCGCTGCCCGCGGCGGCGCCCGGAGAGCGGCGGGCGGGCTCCCATGCGCATCGATGAGACCGTCCTGCCCGGCGCCTACCGGATCGTGCCCGACCGGATCGAGGACGAGCGCGGCCACTTCTACGAGGCCGCCCGCCACAGCCTGCTGACCAGCGAGACCGGAATGGAGTTCACGGTCCGGCAGGTCAACAACTCCGTCTCGCGGCGCGGCACGCTGCGCGGCGTGCACTGCAACGACGTGCCGCCGGACGCGAGCAAGCTCGTCACCTGCGTGCGCGGTTCGATCCTGGACTTCATGGTCGACCTGCGCGTCGGCTCGCCGTCCTTCGGCCGGCACGTCATGACCCGGCTGGACCCCGCCGACGGCATCGCCCTGTACCTGCCCGGCGGCATCGGCCACGCCTTCCTCGCCCTGGAGGACGGCGCCTGCGTGAACTACCTGCTCTCCGCCGAGTACGTACCCGGCGCCATGGTCGACGTCGACGCCCTGGACCCCGAACTCGCCCTGCCGTGGGGGCTGACCGGGCCTCCCGTCCGCTCCGCCAAGGACGCGGCGGCGCCCTCGCTCGCCGAGGCCGTGGCGTCCGGCCGGCTGCCCCGCTACACGCCCCCCGAGGAGCTGAACCGACCGTGACCCTGCCCACCGCCACGCGCGCCCCGGCCGTCACCCGCGACGCGTGGCTGCGCCGCTTCCGCCCCCTGGACACCGCGGCCGTACGGCTGGTGTGCTTCCCGCACGCGGGCGGCTCGGCCAGCTCCTACCTCCGCTTCGCCACCGCCCTCGCGCCCGGCGGGATCGAGGTGCTGGCCGTGCAGTACCCGGGCCGCCAGGAGCGTCGCTCCGAACCCTTCGCGCGGAGCGTGGAGGAGCTGGTCGAGGCGCTGCTGCCGGAGCTGCGGCAGTGGACCGGCCGGCCGTTCGCCCTGTTCGGGCACAGCCTGGGCGCCACGCTCGCGTACGAGACCGCCCGGCGGCTGGCCGCGTACGGCGAAGCGCCCGTGCACCTGTTCCTGTCGGGGCGCCGGGCGCCGACGGTGCCGCGCCGGGACACCGGGCACCTGCTGGACGACGCCGGGCTGATCGACATGATCTCCCGGCTCCAGGGCACCGACCCGGCGCTGCTCCAGGACGAGGAGCTGCTGCGCATGGTGCTCCCGGCGATCCGCAGCGACTACGAGATGGCGGGCGCGTACGTCCACCGGCCGGGGGCGGCGCTGCGGATGCCGGTCACGGTCCTGACCGGCGACAGCGACCCGAACGTCGGCGTCCAGGACGCACAGCGCTGGTCGGAGGTGGCGGCCGGGGACTTCCGCCTGTGGGTGATGCCCGGCGGGCACTTCTTCCTCAACGACCGTACGCAATCCGTCTGCACCATCATCGAGGAGGCGCTGGAGCATGCTCACTGACACGGCGGCCCGGGCCGCCGACCGCGTGGACACCGCACGCCGCCTGCTCGTCTCGGCCCGTACGCCCGACAGTGCGGCCATGCCGGTCGGGCAGGTTCCGTCGTGGCTGGCGGAGCGGGCCCGCGCGGGCGAGTTCCGGGTCACGCGGGTGCCGTTCGCGCAGCTGCGCGGCTGGTACTTCGAGGAGGGGACGGGGGACCTGCGGCACGAGTCGGGCCGCTTCTTCGCCGTCGAAGGGCTCCACGTACACGCCGACGCCCTGCCCGCCGGGGGCTGGAGGCAGCCGATCATCGTGCAGCCGGAGGTGGGTCTGCTGGGCATCGTCGCCCGGGAGATCGACGGCGTGCTGCACTTCCTGATGCAGGCCAAGATGGAGCCCGGCAACATCAACACGCTCCAGCTCTCGCCGACCGTCCAGGCCACGCGCAGCAACTTCACGGGCGTGCACAAGGGCCGCCCCATTCCCCACCTGGACCTGTTCCTGCGCCGGGGGCGGGCCCGGGTGCTGGTGGACGTGCTCCAGTCCGAGCAGGCCGACTGGTTCCTCGCCAAACGCAACCGCAACATGATCATCGAGGTGGACGAGGAGATCGAGACGGGGCCCGAGTTCCGCTGGCTGACCTTCGGCCAGCTGCTGCGGCTGCTGCACCTGGACAACGTCCTCAACATGGACACCCGCTCCATCCTCGCCTGCCTGCCCACGGCCGGCGCCGCTGACGGCACGGCCGCCGACCCGGTGCTGCGCTCCTTCCACGACCCGTCGGCCGCCTCCCGGCACACCATGCCGGAGATCCTCAGCTGGCTCACCGGCATCCGGGCGCTGCGCGAACTGGTCCAGCGCCGGATCCCGCTCGCCGCGGTCGCCGAGGACGGCTGGCGGCGCACCGGCGAGGAGATCGGCCACGACAGCGGCCGCCGCTTCCGCGTCATCGGGGCCGACATCCGCGCCAGCAACCGGGAGGTGGCGTCCTGGTCGCAGCCGCTGATCCAGCCGCAGGTGCCGGGGCTGATGGCGCTGGTCGTCAAGCGGATCGGCGGCACCCTGCACGCGCTGGTGCAGGCCCGTGTCGACGTCGGCCACCTCAATGTCGCCGAACTCGCCCCGACCGTCCACTGCCGTCCCGCCGACCACACCGGCCCGGGCAGGCAACCCTTCCCGCCGTTCCTCGCGGACGTCCTGGCCGCCCCCGCCGACCGGGTCCGCTACGACGCCGTGCAGTCCGAGGAGGGCGGCCGCTTCTACCACGCCGAGAACCGGTACGTGATCGTCGAGGCGCCCGAAGGGTTCACCGAGGACGTGCCCGACGACTACGCCTGGCTGACGTTCGCCCAGCTCACGGAGTTGCTGGCGTACGGCAACCAGCTCAACGTCGAACTGCGCACCCTGGTGGTCTGCGCCCATACGCTGTACTGAGGGACACGCCCATGCAGACGCCCGCGCCGGCCCCCGTGCAGACCTGCCTCCCGGCCCCCGCGCCGGCCCCCGTGCGCCTCGGCGTCCTCGGCTGCGGTGACATCGCCGCCCGCCGGACGCTGCCCGCGCTGCTGCGGACCCCGCAGCTCACCCTGGCCGGCGTCGCCGCGCGCGACCCCGCGCGGGCCGCAGCCTTCGCGCAGCGGTTCGGCGGGACACCCGCCGCCTCCTACGAGGCGCTGCTGGAGCGCCCGGACGTCGAGGCCGTGTACCTGTGCCTGCCGACGATGCTGCACGCGCGGTGGGCCGGGCGGGCGCTGCGCGCGGGCAAGCACGTGCTCGTCGAGAAGCCGCTGGCCACCAACGGGGCGGACGCCGAGCGGCTGTTCCGGCTCGCCGGGGAGCGTTCGCTGGTGTTGCTGGAGAACTTCATGTTCCTCCACCACGCCACCCAGCGGACGGTGTCCGGGCTGCTGGCGGCCGGCACGCTCGGCACGGTCCGCACCGTGTCGGCGGCGTTCACCATCCCGCCCCGCCCGGACGGCGACACCCGCCACGACCCCGAGGTCGGCGGCGGCGCGCTGCTCGACAACGGCGTGTACCCGCTGCGGGCCGCCCTGCGCTTCCTCGGCGTGGACCTGTCCGTCGCCGGGGCCGTCCTTCGCCACAGCGAGCGGTACGGCGTGGACCTCTCGGGCTCCGTGCTGCTGGCCGCGCCCGACGGGGCCGCGGCGCACGTCCGGTTCGGGATGGAGCACCACTACCGGTCCTGGTACGAGATCCAGGGCAGCGCGGGCACCCTGTCCGTCGAGCACGTGTACACGACGGCCCCCGACCACGCGCCGGTCGTCCGCCTCGCCGTCGGCACGGACCACACCGAGGTGCGCGTCCCCGCCGAGGACCACTTCGAGGCCGTGCTGCGGTACTTCGCCGCCGCCGTGCGGGATCCGTCGCGCGCCGCGCCGGGCCTGCCGCTGCTCGGTGAGGAGTCGCGGCGGCAGGCCGCCCTGCTGGACTCGATCCGCGGGGCGGCCCGGCGCGTCGCGGTGTGACGCCCGCGCGTCACCCCGCGAACGGCGCTCCGTCGCGCAGCTCCAGGTGCGTCCCCTTGAAACCGCGCCGCATCCGCCGGTCGTGCGTGACGGTGACCACCGCGCCCGTGTACTGCGCGAGGGCCTCCTCCAGCTCCTCCACCAGCAGTGGCGACAGGTGGTTGGTGGGCTCGTCCAGCAGCAGCAGGTCCACCGGCCGGGTCACCAGACGGGCCACGTCGATGCGGCGGCGCTGGCCCACCGACAGCGAGCCGACGGGCAGCTCCAGCTCGGACGCGCGGAACAGGCCGAGCGCCAGGAGCTGTTCGGCGTACTCGTCGGGGTGGCCGGGCCGTCCCTCGGCGAACTCGGCGAGCACCGAGCGCCGGGGGTGCTTGGGGGTCTCGTCCTGGCGCAGCCAGCCGGTGTGCGCGGCCAGGCGCACGGTGCCGCGGTCGGGGGTCAGGTCCCCGGCGAGCACCCGCAGCAGGGTGCTCTTGCCCGCGCCGTTGGGCCCGGTGACCAGGAGCCGTTCGCCGGGTGCGATGGCCAGCGCGTCGATCCGCAGCCGGCCGGCGACCTCGACGCCGGAGATTTCGGTCAGGGGGCCGTCCGGTCCGGCGGGGGCCTCCTCGCCGCCGACGGCGAGGGAGGCGGTGAAGCGCAGCGGCTCGGGCGGGGCGGGGACGGGGTTCTCCCGCAGCCTGCGCAGCCGTTCGTTGGCGTTGCGGGCCTTGCCGGAGGTGGCCGTGGAGGAGGACCTGGCGCGGTGGTGCTCGGAGCCGCTGAACGCCCAGGGGCCCTTGGAGGCGATCGATGCGAGCATCCGGCCGGCGTTCTCGGCGAGCTTCTCCTGGCGGGCGATCTCCTGGAGGTGGTCCTCGTACTCCTGCTCCCAGCGGGCGCGGGCGGCGGCCTTGGCCGTCAGGTAGCCCTGGTAGCCGTTGCCGTAGCGGTTGACGGTGCGCCGGTCCGGGTCGACTTCCAAGATGGCGGAGGTGACGGCTTCGAGGAAGGCGCGGTCGTGGGTGATGACGACGACGGTGCCCCGGTGCTCGCGCAGCCGCTTCTCCAGCCAGTCGACGGCCTGGTCGTCGAGGTCGTTCGTCGGCTCGTCGAGCAGCAGCAGTTCGGGGGCGGCGGCCAGGGTCGCGGCCAGTGCCAGGCGCGAACGCTCCCCTCCGGAGAGGGTGTCGACGGCCCGGGCCCGGTCGAGGCCGGGCAGGCCCAGGCCGTGCAGGGCGGCGTCGGCGCGCGCGTCCGCCTCGTAGCCGCCGCGCGCCTCGAACTCGGCGAGCAGGTCACCGTAGGTCTCGAGGAGCCGGGGGTCGTCGTCGACGAGCGCGTCCTCCGCCTCGTGCAGCTTGCGCTCGACCTCCCTCAGGTCGGCGAACGCCCGGTCCAGTACGTCCTTGACGGTGGCGCCCGCGGGCAGTTCCAGACGCTGGGGCAGGTAGCCGATCCCGCCGGGTGCGGTGACGGTCACGTCACCGTTGTCGGCGCTCTCGACGCCGGCGATGAGCCGCAGCAGCGTCGACTTGCCCGAACCGTTGTCCCCGATGACGCCGGCCTTCTCGCCCGGCTTGACCGTCAGCGAGACCCGGTCCAGCACCACGTGGTCGTCGTAGCGTTTGGTGACCTCGTCCAGCGAGAGCTGGGAATGAGCCAGGGACGCGGTGGGTGAGGACATTCGCATAGACATGCTCCTGGTCGTGCGGGTCGGTCCACGATCGACCCTGTCCCGGGCCGCTTGAGCCGTGCTGGACCGGCGCTGGAGGACTCGTACGGCCGGTGCGGGGCGACGGCGGGCGGCTCAGGCGACGGCCGCCCCGCCCGCGACCGCCTCGTACAGGCCCGGTTCGGGCGCGGCCAGTTCGGCGAGTTCCTCGCTCAGCTTGCGGTAGCCGTCCGCGGCGACGGCGGCCCGGTGCGCGTCGGCGTCCTTCCAGACGGACAGTTCGACGAACACGTCCGCGGCGCCGACGAGGCGTAGCGTCTGGTGGCTGACGCAGCCGGGCTGGGCGCTGAGGAAGCGCGTGAGACGGGTCCTGGCCGCGAGGAAGCGGCCGAGGTCGCCGTGGACGCTGAGCTTGTTGACGAAGGTCACCATGGTGGTCGCTCCTGTCGGGAGTCCGGCGCGCTGCGCGCGCCCGGTTGGGGGGTGGGTCATCTCCCCGGGGTGAGGACGCGGACGGCGGATTCCGCGTAGCGGCGGGCACGGTGCAAGGTGGCGGTGCTCGCGGCGCCCAGGGTGCTGCGTACGTGGTCGCGGGCTTGGGCGAGGTCGACGCCGGGTCCGAGGAGCCCTTCGACGTCCTCCTCGCGCAGGACGACGCTGTGGCGGGCGACGGCGGTCAGCCCGGTCTCGTCGGGGACCAGCGACCATTCGCCGGTGTGCGCGGCCAGCGGCAGGGGGCTGCGCGTCTCCTTGAAGACGATCCGCCCGGCGTGCGGGAAGCAGACCCGAACGGATTCGGCGGTGTGGGTGCGGCCGTCCGCCGCGCGGGTGTCCAGGCTCAGCAGTTGCACGCCGGTGCGGTCCTCGCGGACGTCGGCGCGGGTGACGTCGGGCAGGTGTGCGGGCCAGTCCTCGGCCCCGTAGAGGAACTCGTAGACGAGTTCGGCGGGGCCGTGGACGCGCACGGAGTCCTCGAAGATGAGCAGGAGGTCGTCCAGTCGCGTCCAGCGCTCGGCGGTCTCCTTGAGCCGGGCCAGTTGCGCGCCGCTGTTGGCGTCGGTGGCCCGGACGATCCAGTCGGCGTCGGCCTCGTTGTCGTCCGCGACGGTGAAGTGGTGCAGCAGGGTCAGCCGGGAGAGCGCCGGGCCCCGCTCCTCCACGGCCCAGCGGCCGCCCATGGAGGTCGCGGGCGGCGCCGGGACCTCCTGGTGGAAGTCGATGGTCCGGGCGGCGCTGTCCAGGGACCGGCGGGAGATCCAGGACGTGACGGTGCCGCCCGCGGTGGCCCACATGCCGAAGCGGTCGTGGGTCCCGTCGAAGTCCAGCCGCTCGACGTGGATGCTCGGCGGGATGAACAGCGGCCACTGGGTGGTGTCCGCGAGCAGCGCGTAGACCACTCCCGCGGGCGCCGCCACGTCCACCACGTACGACGTGCGACGCACACGCTCACCTGACATCGGCTCACACCTCTCTCGACCCCCGGCCTCCGACCATCGCGTCAGGTGCCGGAGAGCCGGTCGACGGTGCCTCGAACCGCGGTCGGGCGCCGGCTCGCCAGGCCTACGCGGCGAAGAGGTCGAAGGTGGAGGAGCGGCGCGGGCCGGCGATGACGTCGAGGGCGGGGTCGACGGTCAGCATCGCCTGGTGCAGGCGCTGGAGCTGCGGGCTCGGTTCGACGCCGAGCTCCTCGACGAGGCGGGCGCGCAGCCGGCGGTACACGTCGAGGGCGGTGGCCTGGCGTCCGGAGCGGTAGAGGGCGACCATCGCCTGGGAGTGCAGGCCCTCGTGCTGCGGGTGACGGGCGATCAGCCCGGTCAGTTCGACGATGAGTTCGGCGTGCCGGCCGAGGCGCAGGTCGACGTCGATGCGCCGTTCCAGGGTGACGAGCCGGCTCTCCTCCAGCCGCAGCACCTCGATCCCGAGGACGGGCCCCACGTGTACGTCGACCAGCGCCGGGCCCTGCCACAGGGCGAGCGCCTCGCGCAGCCGGGCCGAGGCGCCCGCGTCGTCACCGGCGTCGAAGGCCTGCTGGCCGGCGCGCACGAGGCTCTCGTACGTGTGGACGTCGACGGCCTCGGGGGCGATCTGGAGCAGGTATCCGCCGTGCCGGGTGGCGATGACGTCCTTGGCGCCGGTGCCGGCGCCGGGGCCCATGGCCGTGCCCAGGCGCCGGCGCAGCTGGAGGATGTAGGTCTGCAGGGTGGTCAGGGCGCTCTGCGGGAGTTCCGTCCGCCAGAGCTCCTCCATGAGGGTGGGTACGGGGACCACCCGTCCCGGATACAGGGAAAGGAGCGCCAGGATCTGGCGCGGTTTTCCGGCCGTCGGAACGATCGAGCCCCCGTTGACCTCCGCACTCAACGGACCCAGAACCTGAATCTTCACGGTTTCCTCCGCACCTGGTCGCATTCCGTCGATTTTCGGCCTTGGTAGTCGACGGTAGCGAAGCGTGGGGCCTCTTCACCGAATGGTCCAGCACCTTTCCAGGGATTCTCGACCGGGTCCAGGGAAAGCGATCACACCCGTTTCGACCTGCGGGATCATCGAGTTTCCCACCCCGCGGGGAACCGGCCGCCGGGCATGTCAATTCTTCCGCCGTTTTTCTCAGGGTTGTGAAAAGTGGTGGGCGACAGGTCCGGAAACGCCCCTACCCTGTCCGGAACCGTCCCCTCTATTTCGTAAGGGAATTCACGTGGACGAGATCGTCAATGCCCTGCTCTCCGAGGACGCGGCGCCGGCCGACTTCGCCGCGCTCGCGCTGCCGGATTCGTACCGCGGGAACGTCGTGCGCCGGGACGAGACGGACATGTTCGAGGGGATGGCCTCGGCGGACAAGGATCCGCGCAAGTCGCTGCGCCTGCAGGACGTCCCGACGCCGGAGCCGGGCCCCGGCGAGGCGTTGGTGGCGGTCATGGCGAGCGCCGTCAACTACAACACCGTGTGGTCCTCGATCTTCGAGCCCTTGCCGACGTTCGGGTTCCTGGAGCGCTACGGGCGCCTGTCGGAGCTGACCCGGCGCCATGACCTGCCCTATCACGTACTGGGTTCGGACCTGGCGGGTGTGGTGCTGCGCACCGGGCCGGGCGTCAACCGGTGGAGGGCGGGAGACCGGGTGGTGGCGCACTGCCTGTCGGTGGAGCTGGAGTCCGCGGACGGGCACGGCGACACGATGCTCGACCCCGAGCAGCGGATCTGGGGTTTCGAGACGAACTTCGGCGGTCTGGCGGAGCTGGCGCTGGTGAAGTCGAACCAGCTGATGCCCAAGCCGGAGCACCTGACGTGGGAGGAGGCCGCCTCGCCGGGTCTGGTGAACTCCACCGCCTACCGCCAGCTGGTCTCCCGCAACGGCGCCGGGATGAAGCAGGGCGACAACGTCCTGATCTGGGGCGCCAGCGGCGGCCTCGGCTCCTACGCCACCCAGCTGGCGCTGGCCGGCGGCGCCAACCCCATCTGCGTCGTCTCCTCCCCCGAGAAGGCCGACATCTG
>NZ_BMVP01000032.1 GCF_014650775.1 Streptomyces cirratus
ACAACAAGAGACGCACCCTCAAACCGCTCACCCACCAACCACTCCTGCACCACACCCAGGACCTGGTTGGTCAGGGCGTGCAGGGCGGCCGGGACGTCGTCCCCGTCCGGGACGGCGCACTCGAAGACGACCGTCCCGTCGATCGGGCCTTCCTCGGGCAGGTCCTCCCAGCGCGTGACCGGCTCGGGGGTGGCTGCGGCGGGCGCCGCGCCCGGCAGCGGGTTCCAGGCGATGTGGAAGAGGGAATCCGCGCCGTCCGCGCCGCCCAGCTGCTCGGTGGAGACGGGTCGGCCGACGACCGCGCCCACCGTGGCGACGGGCGCGCCGGTGGTATCGGCCACCTGGAGCGAGAGGCTCTCCGGGGTGGGCTGGGTGATCCGCACCCTTACGGCGGTGGCGCCCGCCGCGTGGAGGGTGACGTTCTGCCACACGAAGGGCAGTACCGTTTCGTCGCCGCCGGTGCCGTTCACGAGGGCGGCGTGCATGGCGGCGTCGAGCAGGGCCGGGTGCAGCCCGAAGTCCGCGGCCTCCGCGTGGGCCTGTTCGGGCAGGGAGACCTCGGCGAACAGGGCGTCGCCGAGCCGCCAGGCCGCCGTCAGCCCCTGGAAGACCGGCCCGTAGCCGAAGCCCCGCTCGCGCAGGCCCTCGTAGGCGCCGTCCAGGGGCAGTACGTCCGCACCGGCCGGCGGCCAGGCAGACAGAGAGAAGTCGGGCGCTGCGGCGTCCGGGGCGAGGACACCGTCGGCGTGCAGCGTCCACGGCAGGTCCGGCCGCTCCTCGGCGCGCGAGTAGACGCTGACCGACCGCCGCCCGGAGGCGTCGGCTGCCCCGACGACCATCTGAACGGTCACGGCGCCGCGCTCGGGGAGGATGAGCGGGGCTTGGAGGGCGAGCTCTTCCAGAACCCCGCAACCGACCTGGTCCCCGGCGCGGATCGCGAGCTCGACGAAGCCCGTGCCGGGCAGCAGGATGGACCCGAGTACGTCGTGGTCGGCGATCCAGCCGTGCGTGCCCACCGACAGACGGCCGGTGAACGTGACGACGTCCGTGTCGGGGGACGGCAGGACGGCCCCGAGCAGCGGGTGACCGGCATCGGTCAACCCGGCCGTCGCCATGCTGCCGCCGCCGGTGCCGATCCACGAGTTCGCGAGGTACTCCTCGGTGCCGACCCAGTAGCGGGTGCGCTGGAAGGCGTACGTCGGCAGCTCCACGCGGCGCACATCGGCGGCGGGATAGAACGCGCGCCAGTCGACGGGGAGGCCGACCGTGTGGAGGCGTCCCACGGCCGAGAGGAGCGACTCGGGCTCGGGGCGGTTCTTGCGGAGGGCGGATACGAGCACGGCCTGTTCGGAGTCCACGCCCTGCTGGGCGAGACCGGTCAGGATCCCGTCCGGGCCGATCTCCAGGAAGCGCGTGACGCCCTGCGCCTCCAGCGTGCGTACGGCGTCTGCGAAGCGGACCGCCTCGCGGACCTGACCGACCCAGTACTCCGCCGACTGCCAGTCTTCCGACAGCTCACCCGTGACGGTCGAGACGACGGGGATGCGCGGCGCGGAGAACGTCAGTCGGGAAGCGACAGCACGGAACTCGTCCAGCATCGGATCCATGAGCGCCGAGTGGAAGGCGTGCGAGACGGCCAGCCGGCTGGTCTTGCGACCGGCCGCCGTGAAGTGCTCACCCAGCGCCAGTACTGCGGCCTCAACACCCGAAACCACTACCGACTGCGGCCCGTTGACTGCCGCGATCCCGACACCCTCGGACAGCAGCGGCAGCACCTCCTCCTCCGTGGCCTGCACCGCGAGCATCGCCCCACCAGCAGGCAGCGCCTGCATCAACCGACCACGCGCCACCACCAGTTCGGCCGCATCAGCCAGGGACAGCACGCCCGCGACATGAGCTGCGGCCAGCTCACCGATGGAGTGACCGGCGACAACGTCAGACTTCACACCCCACGCCTCCACCAGCCGGAACAACGCCACTTCGAGCGCGAACAGCGCGGGCTGCGTCAGAGCGGTGGCATTCAGCGCCTCCGCATCCCCACCCCACACCACCTCACGCAACGACCGCCCCAGGTGCCGGTCGACCTCCCCACACACCGCGTCGAAAGCCTCCGCGAACACCGGGAACGCCTCGTACAGCTCACGCCCCATCCGCAGCCGCTGCGCACCCTGCCCCGTGAACAAGAACGCCGTCCGGCCGCCGAGATGAGCCTGACCCGTAACCAGGGCAGGGTGCTCCTCCCCCGCCGCGAGGGCCGCCAGCGCACCGAGGCGGCTCGCCCCATCGCCCGTCACCACCGCGCGGTGGTCCATCGTGCTGCGGGCCGTCGCGAGGGTGTACCCGATGTCCTCGGGGCGGTGGGCGTCGACCACTGCCAGCAGGCGTTCCGCCTGACCCACCAGGGCGGCAGCGGACTTCGCCGACAACGCCCATGGTGTGGCACTCAGTTGTGGCGCCTCAGCGGTCGGTCGCGGCTCGTCCGTGGCTTCTTCCACGATGACGTGGGCGTTCGTCCCGCTGATACCGAAGGAGGAGATGCCCGCCCGGCGCGGCCGGCCCTCGGCCTGCCACTCCCGGGCCTCGGTCAGGAGCTCCACGTCCCCCGCCGACCAGTCGATCTGCTCCGAGCGCTCTTCCGCGTGCAGGGTGGGAGGCAGCACGCCGTGCCGCATCGCCATGACCATCTTGATGATCCCCGCGACGCCCGCCGCCGCCTGCGTGTGACCCATGTTCGACTTCACCGAGCCCAGCCACAGCGGCCGTCCCTCCGGCCGCTCCTGCCCGTACGTCGCCAGCAGCGCCTGCGCCTCGATCGGGTCTCCGAGGACCGTGCCGGTCCCGTGTGCCTCGACGGCGTCGACCTCGGCCGCCGTCAGTCCGGCGTTCGCGAGCGCCTGGCGGATCACCCGCTGCTGCGAGGGGCCGTTCGGGGCGGTCAGGCCGTTGCTGGCACCGTCCTGGTTGAGCGCCGAGCCACGGACGACGGCGAGCACCGGGTGCCCGTTGCGGCGCGCGTCGGACAGCCGCTCCAGGAGGAGCATTCCGGCGCCTTCTCCCCAGCCGGTGCCGTTGGCGTCCGCGCCGAACGACTTGCAGCGGCCGTCGGGGGCGAGTCCGCGCTGACGGCTGAACTCGACGAAGACCTCCGGGGTCGCCATGACGGCGACACCGCCGGCCAGCGCCAGTGAGCACTCCCCGGACCGCAGGGCCTGGGCCGCCATGTGCAGAGCCACCAGGGACGACGAGCACGCCGTGTCCACGGTGACGGCGGGGCCCTCCAGACCGAACACGTACGAGACGCGCCCGGAGGCGATGGCGCCGGTGCTGTTGTTGGCGGCGTAGTCGTGGTACATCATCCCGGCGTAGCAGCCGGTCATGCTGCCGCGCAGGGTCTCCGGGTCGATCCCGGCCCGCTCGAAGACCTCCCAGGCCGTCTCCAGCAGCAGGAACTGCTGCGGGTCCATGACGGCGGCCTCGTTGGGGCTGATGCCGAAGAACGCGGGGTCGAACTCGCCCGCCCGGTGCAGGAATCCGCCCTCGCGGGCGTAGCTGGTGTGCGGGCGCTCGGAGGTGGGGTCGTAGATGCGGTCGAGGTCCCAGCCGCGGTTGTCGGGGAAGCCCGAGACGGCGTCCACGCCGTCGGCCACGAGCCGCCACAGCGCCTCGGGTGTGTCCACGCCTCCGGGATAGCGGCAGGCCATGGCGACGATCACGATCGGGTCGTCGTCGGAGTGCGCGCCGGGAGTCCGGACCGCAGTGGCCGTCGTCGGCCCGGGCCGGCCTTCGGAGCCGTCGAGTTCGTCCAGCAGGTGACGGGCGAGGGCGCGGGGGTTCGGGTAGTCGAAGGCCAGGGTGGCGGGGAGGCGTACGTCGGTGGCGGCGCTGACGGCGTTGCGGAACTCGACGGCGGTGAGCGAGTCGAAGCCCAGCTCGCTGAACGCGCGGCTCTCGTCCACCGCGTGGGGCCCGGGGTAGCCGAGGGTGACCGCCACCTGTGTACGCACCAGGTCCAGCAGGACGGCGACGCGCTCGTCCCGGTCCAGCGCGGCAAGGCGCCCGCGCAGGGAGCCGGCGTCCCCGGAGGCCGTCACCGCGCCGCGGCGCGGCCGTATGCGGACCAGGCCGCGGAAGAGCGGTGGCAGCTCGTCGCCGGCGCCCGCGAGGGTCCGTACGTCGAGCCGGATCGGCAGGACGAGCGGGCTGTCGATGGTCAGGGCGCGGTCGAAGAGGTCCAGGCCGTACTCGGCGGTGAGGGCGCCGATGCCGGTGCGGCTCATGCGCTGGAGGTCGGCTTCGGTGAGGGCGCCGGACATGCCGCTCGCCCACAGGCCCCAGGCGAGGGACTGGGCGGGCAGGCCGTGGGCGCGGCGGTGGGTGGCGAGGCCGTCGAGCAGGGCGTTGGCGGCGCCGTAGTTGCCCTGGCCGGGGGCGCCGAGGACCCCGGTCGCGGAGGAGAACAGCACGAAGGCCGACAGCCCCAGGTCCCGGGTCAGCTCGTGCAGGTGCAGGGCCGCGTCCGCCTTGGCCCGCAGTACGGTGTCCAGGCTCTCCGGGGTCAGCGAGCCGATGAGGGTGTCGTCGAGTACGCCGGCGAGGTGGACCACTGCGGTGAGGGGTACGCCCGCGATGAGCGCGGCCAGCTCGTCGCGGTCCCCGGCGTCGCAGGCGGCGAGGGCGGCTTCGGCGCCGAGGGCCCGCAGTTCGGCGAGCAGTTCCTGCGCGCCGGGGGCGTCCGTGCCGCGCCGGGAGACCAGCAGGAGGTTCCGTACGCCGTGGATCTCGACCAGCCGCCGGGCCACGAGGCGGCCCAGCGCGCCGGTGGCGCCGGTCACCAGGACGGTGCCGTCGCCGAAGTCGGGCCGCACGCGCCGCTCGGGGTCGTCGGTGAGTCGGGTCAGGCGCGCTCCGTGGACGGTGGTGCCGCGCACGACGGCGTGGGGTTCGCCGGCGGCCACCGCGAGGGCCGGCTCCGCGCCCTCGTCCAGGTCTGCCAGGAGGAAGCGGCCCGGGTTCTCCGCCTGCGCCGAGCGGACCAGGCCCCAGACGGCCGCTCCGGCCAGGTCGGTGACGTCCTCGCCGGGCAGTGCGACGGCTCCCCGGGTGGCGACGACCAGGCGCGAGGCGGCGTACCGCTCGTCGGTGAGCAAGCTCTGCAGGGCGGTGAGCACCCGGCCGGTGGCGGCCCGTACCCCGTCCGTGTCGCGGGCGGGCCGGGAGTGCAGGACGACGGTCTCCGGTACGGGCGCTTCAGCGGGCAGGGTGTCCCAGTCGGCCGGGGCGGCGCCGACGGCGGGGCCGGCGGGGAGTTCGGCCCAGTCCAGGGCGAAGAGGGACTCGTGCGCGACGGTGCGGGCGGCGGCGAGCTGCCGGGCGGAGACCTCGCGCAGGACGAGGGAGTCCACGGACAGGACGGGGCGGCCGGTGTCGTCGCCCACGGACAGTGCGAGCGCGCCCGATCCGTCCGGGGTGATGCGGACGCGCAGCCGGGTGGCGCCGGAGGCATGGAGCCGTACGCCCGTCCAGACGAACGGCAGGACGGGCCCTTCGGCGCCGGCGAACAGGTCGGTGAAGACGGAGCCGTGGAGGGAGGCGTCGAGGAGGGCCGGGTGCAGTCCGAACGCTGCGGCGTCGGCGTGGGCCCGTTCGGGCAGGGCGACCTCGGCGAAGACCTCGGTCCCGGCGCTCCAGGCGGCGGTCAGGCCCCGGAAGGCCGGGCCGTAGGGAAGTCCGGCCGCGGCGAGCGCCTCGTACACCCCGTCGGTATCGACGGGTGCGGAGCCGGGTGGCGGCCAGGCGGCCAGGTCGAAGGCGGCAGCGCGGGTGGGGGCGGTGGCCGGTCCGGTCGCGAGGACGCCGGACGCGTGCAGGGTCCACGGCTGGTCGGGCTGGTCGTCCCGGCGGGAGTGGACGCTGACGGGGCGCCGTCCGGTGGCGTCCGCCGCGCCGACCTCGACCTGGAGGGCGACCGCGCCGCGCTCGGGCAGCACGAGGGGCGACTGCAGCATGAGCTCTTCGAGCGACTCGCAGCCGACCTGGTCGCCGGCCCGGACGGCCAGTTCCACGAAGCCGGTGCCGGGGAACACCACGGAGTCGCCCACGAGGTGGTCGGCGAGCCAGGGCTGTGCCGAGACGGAGACGCGGCCGGTGAGGACGACCCCGCCGGAGTCGGCCAGGGACACGACGGCGCCGAGCAGCGGGTGCCCGGCGGCGGCCAGTCCGGCGGCGGAGAGGTCGCCGAGGGCGCCCGTGCCCTCGACCCAGTAGCGGGTGCGCTGGAAGGGGTAGGTGGGCAGTTCGACGCGGCGCGCGCCGGTGCCGGCGTAGAACGCCTCCCAGTCGACGGGCGCGCCGCTGGTGTGGAGCCGGGCCACGGCGGCGATGAGGGTCTCGGGCTCGGGCCGGTTCTTGCGCAGGGCCGGGACGAGGACGGCCTGCTCGGAGTCCACGCTCTGCTGCGCGAGTCCGGTGAGGACACCGTCCGGGCCGATCTCCAGGAAACGGGCCGTTCCTTCCCGTTCCAGTGCGCCCACGGCATCGGCGAAGCGGACGGCTTCGCGGACCTGCCCCACCCAGTACTCCGGGGACTGCCACTGCGTTCCGACCCGCTCACCGGTCACGGTGGAGACGGCCGCCACCGCCGGTTTTGAGTAGGCCAACCTCGATGCCACGGCGTGGAATTCGTCCAGCATCGGGTCCATGAGGGCCGAGTGGAAGGCGTGGGAGACGGCGAGCCGGCTGGTCTTGCGGCCGGCGGCGGCGAAGTGCTCGCCGACGGCCAGCACGGCGGCCTCGGCACCGGACACGACGACCGAGTCCGGGCCGTTGACCGCCGCGACGCCCACACCGTCGGCGAGGAGCGGCAGCACTTCGCCTTCGGTGGCCTGCACCGCGAGCATCGCCCCACCAGCGGGCAGCGCCTGCATCAACCGGCCACGCGCCACGACGAGTTCGGCCGCATCGTCCAGCGACAGCACGCCCGCCACATGAGCGGCGGCCAGCTCACCGATCGAATGACCGGCAACGACATCGGGGGTCACTCCCCATGCCTCCACCAGCCGGTACAGGGAAACCTCCAGGGCGAACAGCGCGGGCTGCGCCAGCGCGGTTGCGTTCAGCGCGTCCGCGTCCTCGCCCCACACCACGTCTTTCAGCGACCGCCCCAGGTGCCGGTCGACCTCCGCACACACCGCGTCGAAGGCCTGCGTGAACACCGGGAACGCCTCGTACAGCTCACGCCCCATCCCGAGCCGCTGCGCGCCCTGTCCCGTGAACAGGAAGGCGGTCGCGCCCTTGGTCACCACGCCGGGCACGACGTTCGGGTGCTGCTGTCCCCGAGCCAGTGCCGCAAGGCCGGCGAGGGCGCCTTCGCGGTCGGCTGCGAGGACGACCGCGCGGTGGTCCAGGGCGGCGCGGGTCGTGGCGAGGGAGTAGCCGAGGTCGGCGGCGGCGTCCGGTTCCGGGAGGCCGGTGACGTGTGCGTGCACCCGTGCGGCCTGCGCGGCGAGCGCGTCGGCGCCCTGGCCGGAGAGCGGCCAGGGCAGGACGGCGGGCAGCGCTGCGGTGACGGGCGCCGGGGCGCCGGCCACTTCCCGGGGCGCTTCCGGCGCTTCGGACGGCGATTCGGCGGGGGCCTCTTCGAGGATGACGTGGGCGTTGGTCCCGCTGACGCCGAACGCGGAGACACCGGCGCGCCGCGGCTGGTCCTCGACGCGCTCCCACGCCCGGGGTTCGGCCAGCAGCCGGACCTGCCCCGCGGTCCAGTCGACGTGGGTGGAGGGCTCGTCCACGTGCAGGGTCTGCGGCAGCACCCCGTTGCGCAGGGCCATGACCATCTTGATGACGCTGCCGACACCGGCCGCTGCCTGGGCGTGCCCGATGTTGGACTTGATGGAGCCCAGCCACAGCGGCCGGTCCTCGGGGCGGTCCTGGCCGTACGTGGCGAGCAGCGCCTGTGCCTCGATGGGGTCGCCGAGGGTGGTGCCCGTGCCGTGTCCCTCGACGGCGTCGACCTGGGAGGCGGGCAGCTTCGCGTTGGCGAGCGCTTGGCGGATCACGCGCTGCTGTGCCCGCCCGTTGGGGGCGGTGAGGCCGTTGCTGGCGCCGTCCTGGTTGACCGCGCTGCCGCGGACGACGGCGAGGACCGGGTGGCCGTTGCGGCGGGCGTCGGAGAGCCGTTCGAGTACGAGCATGCCCGCGCCCTCGGACCAGCCGGTGCCGTCGGCCGCTTCGGCGAAGGCCTTGCAGCGGCCGTCGGGGGCGAGTCCGCGCTGGCGGCTGAACGCGATGAACGGCGACGGGGTGGACATGACCATGACGCCGCCGGCGAGCGCCAGCGAGCATTCGCGCTGCCGCAGCGCCTGCGCGGCGAGGTGCAGGGAGACGAGCGAGGAGGAGCACGCGGTGTCGACGGTGACGGCCGGCCCTTCGAGGCCCAGCGTGTAGGAGATGCGGCCGGAGATGACGGCGGCCGCGTTGGCGGTGGTCATGTACGCCTCGGCGACTTCGCCCGCCGCGCCGATCAGGTACTCGTAGTCCTGGATCCCGGAGCCCGCGAACACCCCGACGGGCTTGCCGCGCAGGGACGCGGGGTCGATGCCGGCCCGCTCGATGGCCTCCCAGGACACCTCCAGCAGCAGCCGCTGCTGGGGGTCCATGGTCAGCGCCTCGTTGGGGCTGATCCCGAAGAACCCGGCGTCGAAACCGGCGACGTCCTGGACGAAGCCGCCCTCGTCGACGTAGCTGCCGCCGGACCCGGACGTGTCCGCTCCCTGCCCCTCCTCGCCGCGCAGGCCGTCGAGGTCCCAGCCCCGGTCGGTGGGGAAGGTGGTGATGGCGTCGCGGCCCTCGGCCACGAGCCGCCACAGGTCGTCCGGGGTGCTGATGCCTCCCGGGTAGCGGCAGCTCATCGCCACGATGGCGATGGGTTCGTGGTCCTGGTTCTCGACCTCCTGGAGACGGCGGCGGGTCTGGTGCAGATCCGCCGTGACCCGCTTGAGGTAGTCGAGAAGCTTGGCGTCGTCATTGGACATTCTGGGTCCCACCGAGTCCTTGTTCATGCCGAGAGGTCGAGTCGATCCGGGGTCGGGTGCACCGGGGCGCGGGCGCTGTCGCGCCGGTCAGGTGAGGCCGAGTTCGTTGTCGATGAACGCGAAGATGTCGTCGGCGGAGGCCGATTCGAGCTGTTCTTCTATGCCTTGGGCGCCGGCCGTGGCATCGAGGGTCGCGGTCAGGCGGGTCAGCAGGCTCTGCAGCCGGGCGGTGATGCGGGTGGCTTCGATCTCGTCGGCGGCGAGCGCTGCGGCGGCCTGTTCGAGACGGTCCAGCTGGGCGAGCACCGGCAGTTCACCGGCGTTCTCGCCTTGGCAGAGCTCGGAGTGGAGGTGGCCGGCGAGGGCCGCCGGACTGGGGTGGTCGTAGATCATGCTGGTCGGCAGTGGGCGGCCGGTGGCCGCGACCAGGCGCCTGCGCAGGTCGACGGCCGCGACGGAGTCGAAGCCGAGGTCGGTGAAACCGCGGTCGGCGCCCACGTCGGCGGGGTCGTCGTAGCCGAGCAGGGCCGCCACGTGGCCGCGTACCAGGTCGAGCAGCGTCCGCAGCTGGTCGGGCTGGGCGAGTCCGGCCAGCCGGGCGGCCAGGTCGGTGCCTTCGCCGGCGCCCGTCGCGGGGTCCGTGCCGAGGGCGGCGACCGCCTCGGGCAGTGCGTTCAGCAGGGGCCGCGGGCGGGCCAGCGCGTAGGTGGGGGCGAAGCGCTCCCAGTCGAACTCGGCGACCACCGCGTGCGAGGCGCCGCCCGCGAGGATCCGGCGGAGCGCGCCGACGGCGTGCTCCGGGCGCATCGCGGGAGCCCCGATGCGGCGCATCACGGCGGCGAGTTCGGCGTCGACCATGCCGCCGTCCCAGGAGCCCCACGCCACGGAGGTGGCGGCGAGGCCGCGGGCGCGGCGCGAGTGGGCCAGGCCGTCGAGGTAGGCGTTGGCGCTTCCGTAGGCGGACTGCCCGGCGCTGCCCCACACGGCGGCGCCGGAGGAGAACAGTACGAACGCGTCGAGGGGGGTGTCCGTGAGGAGTTCGTCGAGGTGGCGGGCGCCGAGCACCTTGGCGGCGGCCACCTCGGCGAGGTCCGCGAGGGTGAGTTCGGCGAGCGGTGCGATGCGCTGGGGCAGTCCGGCCGCGTGGACGACGGCGGTCAGGCCGGTCAGTCCCGCCAGGAGACGGCCTACGGCGTCACGGTCGGCGATGTCACAGGCCTCGATGGAGACGCGTACGCCCGACTGCCGCAGTTCCTGCGCGAGTTCGGCGGCTCCGGGGGCGTGCGGGCCGCGCCGGCCGGCGAGGACGATGTGCTCCGCGCCGTCGGCGGCCAGCATCCGGGCGACGTGCGCGCCGAGCCCGCCGGTGCCGCCGGTGACCAGGACGGTGCCGCGCGGATGCCACGGCCCGGCCGGGTCGGGCCGGGTGGGGCGCGTCATGCGGCGGGCGTACGTGCCCTCGGGGCGCAGCGCGACCTGGTCCTCGCCGGTGGCTCCGGCGAGGGTGTCGCACAGCCTCCCGGCGAGCCGTTCGGCGGCTTCGCCGTCGGGGTCCGCTCCGGCGGGGAAGTCGATGAGGCCGCCCCATGTGGCGGGGGTCTCCAGCGCGAGCGCCGCGCCCAGGCCCCAGACGGCGCTCTGGGCGGGGTGCACGGGCCGGGCGGCCGAGTCGGGCTCACCCGTGGAGACGGCGCCCCGGGTCAGGCACCACACGGGGGCGGTGCACTCCCGTGCGGCCAGTGCCTGGAGCAGGGCGACGGTGTCGGCGAGGCCGCGGGACAGCTCGGGGTGCTCGGGGTGATCGGTGTCGTCCTGGGCGAGCAGGCTCAGCACCCCGGCCGGCGCGGCGGGCAGCTCCCGGGGCAGTACGGGGCCGCCCGCGCCGGTCGCGTGCAGGACGGGCCGCGCTCCGCGGCCGGTCAGCGCGTCGGCGAGGACGGCGGCGAGGGGGTCCTGGCCGGGGGCGTGGACGACGAGCCAGTCACCGTCGAGCGCGGCGGCCCGCGCCGGGTCGGGGACGGGGGCCCAGCTGACGCGGTAGCGCAGCGCGTCCACGGCGGACGCTTCGCGGCGGCCGGCCCGCCAGGTGGTGAGGGCGGGCAGGACGGGGGCCACGGCTTCGGCGTCGAGGCCGAGCCGCTCGGCGAGTTCCGCCGTGTCGGCGCGTTCGACGGCCTCCCAGAACCCGGCTTCCGCCGGGTCGGCGGCGGCCGGGGCGGTGGCCGTGGTCCGGTCGGGGCGCGCCCAGTAGTTCTTGCGCTGGAAGGCGTACGTGGGCAGGTCCACGCGCCGGAGGCCGGGCCCGGCCGTCGTCGCGGCCTCGAAGTAGGCCGTCCAGTCGACGTGGACCCCCTGGGCGTGGACGACGGCGACTGCTTCGGCGAGCGCACGCTCCTCGCTCCGGCCGCGCCGCAGGGCGGCCGTGAACACCGGCCGGCGGGCGTCACCGGCGTCGCCGGCCACGTCGCCGAGGCAGTCGGGGCCGAGCGGGGTGAGCGCCGCGTCGGGGCCGAGTTCGAGGAAGGTGTGGACGCCCTTGGCCGCCAACTGCCGTACCGCGTCGCCGAAGCGGACGGTCTGGCGCACGTGGCGCACCCAGTGGTCGGGGTGGGCGGCTTCGTCGGCGCCGAGGAGTTCCCCGGTCACGGTGGAGACGATCGGGATGCGCGGGGTTCCGTAGCTGATGCTCTCGGCGACGGCGCGGAACGCGTCGAGCATCGGCTCCATCAGCGGCGAGTGGAAGGCGTGCGAGACGGCGAGCCGCTTGGTCTTGCGGCCCAGGGTGCGGAAGTGCTCGGCGAGCGCGGTGACCGCTTCCTCTGCACCGGAGACGACCACGGCGCGGGGGCCGTTGAGGGCGGCGATGCCCACGTCGGCGGTGAGCAGCGGTTCCACTTCCTCCTCGGACGCTTCGACCGCGGCCATCGCGCCGCCTCCCGGCAGGGCCTGCATCAGGCGGCCCCGGGCGGCGACGAGCCGGGCGGCGTCGGTGAGGGTGAGGATGCCACTGACGTGCGCCGCGGCCAGCTCGCCCACGGAGTGCCCGGCGAGGAAATCGGGCCGGATGCCCCAGGACTCGACGAGCCGGTACAGGGCCACCTCGCACGCGAACAGCGCGGGCTGCGCCAGGCCGGTGGCGTCGAGCGACGCACTGTCCTCGCCCCACATCGCCTCGCGCAGCGGGGTGTCGAGGTGGGCCTCGAGGGCGGCCACCGCCTCGTCGAAGGCGCGGGCGAACACCGGTTGGACGGAGTGGAGTTCGCGGCCCATGCCGAGCCGCTGCGCGCCCTGGCCGGTGAAGAGGACGGCGGTCAGCGCGTCGGGGCGGGCGGCGCCGGTGACCGTGCCGGGGGCCGGCAGCGTCGGCTCGGCGGCGAGGGCGCGCAGGGCGCGGGTCAGCTCGGCGCGGCTGTCGGCGACGACCACGGCACGGTGCTCAAGGGCGGCGCGGGTGGTGGCCAGGGACCAGGCCGTGTCGCAGAGGGCGTGGTCCGCGTGGGCGTCCACGTGATCGGCGAGGCGGGCCGCCTGGGCGGCGAGCGCCTCGGGGCGGCGGGCCGAGACGAGGACGGGGACCGGAACGGGCCGGGGGGCACGGGGCCGCAGGTCACCGGCCTCGGGGACCGCGGTCTCGTCGGCCGGGGTGGCGCCTGCACGGGTCTGCCCCGCCGGGTTGCCGTCCGCCCGCGTCTCCTCCGCCGGGGTGCCGTCGGCGGCCCCGGCTTCCAGCGTCGGGGTGCCGTCGGCGGCCCCGGCTTCCAGCGTCGGGGTGCCGTCGGCCCCGGCTTCCAGCGTCGGGGCCTCCTCCTTCGGGGCCTCCTCCACGATCACGTGCACGTTCGTGCCGCTCAGCCCGAACGACGACACGCCCGCGCGCTTGGGGTGATCCCGCTCCGGCCAGGCGATCGGCTCGGTCAGCAGCCGTACACTGCCCGCGCTCCAGTCGACGTTCGGGCTGGGCTCGTCCACGTGCAGGGTGCGCGGCAGCACACCGTGGCGCATCGCCAGCACCATCTTGATGACTCCGCCGATCCCGGCGGCCGCCTGCGCGTGCCCGATGTTCGACTTGAACGAACCGAGCCACAGCGGCTGGTCGGCTGGCCGCTCGCGCCCGTACGCGGCGATGAGTGCCTGCGCCTCGATGGGGTCCCCGAGGGTGGTTCCGGTGCCGTGCGCCTCCACGGCGTCCACGTCGGCGGGGGTCAGCCGCCCGGAGGCGAGGGCCTGGAGGATGACCCGCTGCTGCGACGGGCCGTTGGGTGCGGTCAGGCCGTTGGAGGCACCGTCGGAGTTCATCGCCGAGCCGCGGATGACGGCGAGCACGGGGTGGCCGTGGCGCCGTGCGTCGGAGAGCCGCTCGACGAGGACCATACCCGCGCCTTCGGACCAGGTGGTGCCGTCCGCGGCCGCGGCGAAGGACTTGCACCGGCCGTCCGGGGCCAGCCCGCGGTCCTGGCTGAAACCGACGAACGAGTCCGGGCTGGCCATGACGGTGACCCCGCCGGCGAGCGCCATCGTGCACTCCCCCGTCCTTACGGACTGGACGGCCAGGTGGAGCGCGACGAGCGAGGACGAGCAGGCGGTGTCCACGGTCACCGCGGGCCCCTCCAGGCCGAGCGAGTACGCCACGCGCCCCGAGGCGACGCTGGCCAGCCCGCCGGTTCCGCCGCCGCCCGGGTAGTCGTGGTAGACGACACCGGCGAACACGCCGGTCCGGCTGCCCTTGAGGGAGGTGGGGTCGATGCCCGCGCGCTCGATGGCCTCCCAGGAAACCTCCAGCAGCAACCGCTGCTGCGGGTCCGTGTCGCGGGCCTCGCGCGGGCTGATCTTGAAGAAGTCGGCGTCGAACTCGCCCGCGTCGTGGAGGAAGCCGCCTTCGCGGCAGTACGTCTTTCCGGGCGTGGCCGGCTCCGGGTCGTACAGGGCGTCCATGTCCCAGCCGCGGCCGTCCGGGAAGAGCGACACGGCGTCCCGTCCGGCGTCCACCAGCTGCCACAGGTCCTCGGGTGAGGCGATACCGCCCGGGAAGCGGCATCCCATCGCGACGATGGCCACCGGCTCCTGGTTGAGCTCCTGCGCCTCGCGCAACTGGCGGCGCGTGCGCTGGAGTTCCGTGGTGGCGCGCTTGAGATAGTCCCGGAGCTTCTCGTCGTTGCTCATCGAACCTCAACCAATCTAGAGCTGATCGCTGGCTAGGAGATGCCGAATTCGCTGTCGAGCACGTCGAACAGCTCCTCGTCGGTGACCGTTTCGAGGTCGGTGCCGTCATCGGCGGGGTCGCAGCCCGTTCCCCGGGCGTCGCGCCAGCGCCGTACGACGGCTTCCAGGCGGGCCGTGATGGCGTCGGCGCGGGCGCCGATCACAGCGGTGTCCCCGTCGCCTGCGGGGAAGCCGGCGAGTACGGCTTCGATGCGCTCGAGTTCGACCAGCGCGGCGGCGGCCGGGTCGTCGCCGGCGGAGTCGGCGTCCAACCGCTCGCCCAGGAACGAGGCGGCTGCCCGCGGCGTCGGATAGTCGAAGATCAGGGTGGCCGGCAGGTCGCAACCGCTTGCCGCGGTGAGCCGCTTGCGCAGTTCGACGGCGGCCAGCGAGTCGAAGCCCATGTCCCGGAAGGCGAGGTCGGCTTCCACTGTGGCGGAGGAGTCGTAGCCGAGGACGGCCGCGACGTGCGTACGGACCAGCCCGAGCAGAACGCGGCCCCGATCGGCCGCCGGCAGCCCGTCGAGCCTGGCGTGCAGATCGGCCGCTGCGCGCCGGGACTCCTCGGCCGTCGGGACCTCGTGGGCGACGTGCGCGCCACCGCCCGTGGAGTGGGCGGCGTCGACCCAGTAGCGGCTGCGCTGGAAGGGGTAGGTCGGCAGGTCGACGCGCCGGGCGCCCGTGCCGGCGTAGAAGGCCTGCCAGTCGACGCGTACGCCGTCCACGTGCAGCTGCGCGAGCGCCGCGGCCAGGGCTTCCGGTTCGGGGCGGTTCTTGCGGAGGGCGGGTACGAGGACGGCTTCGGCCGACTCCGCCGACTGCTGGGCGAGGCCGGTCAGGATGCCGTCCGGGCCGATCTCCAGGAAGCGCGTGACGCCCTGCGCCTCCAGCGTGCGTACGGCGTCTGCGAAGCGGACCGCCTCGCGGACCTGGCCGACCCAATACTCCGGGGACTGCCAGTCCTGCGACAGCTCACCCGTGACCGTGGACACGACGGGGATGCGCGGCGCGGAGAACGTGAGCCGGGAAGCGACGGTACGGAACTCGTCCAGCATCGGGTCCATGAGCGCCGAGTGGAAGGCGTGCGAGACGGCCAGCCGGCTGGTCTTTCGACCGGCCACCGTGAAGTGCTCGCCCACGGCCAGCACCCCAGCCTCGGCACCGGACACGACGACCGAGTCCGGCCCGTTGACTGCCGCGATGCCGACACCCTCGGTCAGGAGCGGCAGCACCTCCTCCTCGGTGGCCTGCACCGCGAGCATCGCCCCACCAGCGGGCAGCGCCTGCATCAACCGGCCACGCGCCACGACGAGTTCGGCCGCATCAGCCAGGGACAGCACGCCCGCGACGTGGGCTGCGGCCAGCTCACCGATCGAATGACCGGCGACAACGTCAGGCTTCACACCCCACGCCTC
>NZ_BMVP01000033.1 GCF_014650775.1 Streptomyces cirratus
CCCGCACCCTCACCCCAGCCCGTACCGTCGGCACCCGCACCGAACGACTTGCACCGGCCGTCGGAGGCGAGGCCGCGCTGCTCGCTGAAGTACACGAGCATGTCGGGGGTCGACATGACGGTGACGCCGCCCGCGAGCGCCAGCGAGCACTCCCCGGACCTCAGGGCCTGGGCCGCCATGTGCAGGGCCACCAGGGACGACGAGCACGCCGTGTCCACGGTGACCGCCGGGCCCTCCAGGCCCAGGGTGTAGGCGACGCGGCCGGAGACCAGGCTGCCCGCCGTGCCGCCGGCGTAGTCGTGGTACATCACACCGGCGTACACACCGGTCCGGCTGCCCCTGAGCGCGCCCGGGTCCACGCCCGCACGTTCGATCGCCTCCCAGGAGGTCTCCAGCAGCAGCCGCTGCTGCGGGTCCATGGTCAGGGCCTCACGTGGGGAGATCCCGAAGAACGCCGGGTCGAACGCGCCCGCGTCGTAGAGGAAGCCGCCGTCACGGGCGTACGACTTGCCCGGCACACCCGGCTCGGGGTCGTAGACGCCGGGGTCCCAGCCCCGGTCGTCGGGCAGCGGGGCGATGGCGTCCACGCCGTCGGCGACCAGCCGCCACAGACCGTCGGGGGTGTCGACGCCGCCCGGGTAGCGGCAGGCCATGCCGACGATCACGATCGGGTCGTCGTCCGTCGTGCGGGTGGACGCGGGCACCGGCGCCGGGGCCGCCTGCGCGCCGGCTCCGTCGAGGAGTTCTGCGATGTGTGCCGCGACGGCCGCAGCCGTCGGGTAGTCGAAGATCAGCGTGGCGGGCAGCCGAAGCCCGGTCGCCTTGTCGAGCCGGTTGCGCAGTTCCACGGCCGTCAGGGAGTCGAAGCCCAACTCGTCGAAGGCGCGGTGTGGTTCGACTGCGTCGTCCGAGGCATGGCCCAGGACCGCCGCGACCTGCGTACGGACGAGGTCCTGGACGGCGGTGGCGCGTTCGGCTCCGGTGAGACCGGCGAGCCGCTCGCGCAGGGCCTCCGATCCGGTACGGGCGGTGCCCCGGCGGCCGGGGGCCCGGACGAGTCGGCGCAGCAGGGCGGGGGGCTCGTCGGTGTGGGCGCGCAGGACGGCGAGGTCCAGGCGTACGGGGACGGTCGCCGCCTCGCCCGACGCGAGCGCGGCGTCGAAGAGGGCGAGGCCGCGGTCGGCGGGGATGGCGGGGGTTCCGGCCTGCCGCATCCGCTCCAGTTCGGCGTCCCCGAGGTGCGTGGCCATGCCGCCTGCGGTGTCCCACAGGCCGAAGGCCAGTGCGGATGCCGGGAGCCCGCCGGCCCGGCGGTGGGCGGCGAGAGCATCGAGGAAGGCGTTGGCGGCGGCGTAGTTGGCCTGGCCCGTCGAGCCGAGGGTGCCGGCGATGGAGGAGAAGAGGACGAAGGCGGTGAGCTCCAGTGACTCGGTCAGCTCGTGCAGGTGCCATGCGGCGTCCGCCTTGGGCGCCAGGACGGCGCTGAGCCGCTCGGGCGTGAGGGAGGGCAGCATCCCGTCGTCCAGTACGCCCGCCGCGTGCACGATCCCGCGCAGCGGGTGCGCCGGGTCGACGGTGTCCAGCACGGCGGCCAGCGCTCCGCGGTCCGCGACGTCGCAGGCGGCGACCGTGGTCGAGGCGCCCAACTCGGTCAGTGAAGCCGACAGTTCGGCGACGCCCGGCGCATCGGGGCCGCGCCGCCCGACCAGGAGCAGGTGGCGCACCCCGTGTTCGGCCACCAGATGGCGGGCGATCAGGGCACCCAGTCCACCGGTGCCACCGGTGATCAGCACGGTGCCGGTACCGTCCCACACGTCGGCCACGGCGTTGGCGGAGTGGGCGACGGCGGTGTGGGCCGAGCGCACCAGGCGCGGCACGGACGTGCGCCCGGCGCGGACGGCCAGCTCCGGTTCGCCTTCGACCAGGACGCTCCCGAAGTCCTCGCTGCCGTCGGTGTCGAGCAGCACGAAACGGCCGGGGTTCTCCGCCTGAGCCGCCCGCACCAGACCCCATACGGGGGCCTGTCTCACATCGACCGGTTCACCGTCCTCGACGGCCACCGCACCCCGGGTGACGAGGACGAGGGTCGCCTCCGAGAAGCGCGGGTTCTCCAGCCACTGCCGCAGCACATCCAGGACGCGGTGGGAGAGGGCGTGGACGGCGGACACGACATCGGCTTCCGGGACTCCGCAGTCGAAGACCACCGTGTCTTCGACCGGGCCGTCGGCCGGCGCGTCCTCCCAACGCAGCCACCGCCCCGTGGACCCGGCGTCGGCCGGCTGCCACGCCACGCGGTAGAGCGGGTCGTCGGCCCGCGCCCCGGCTCCGTCGAGCGCCCGGCCGACGACCCCGCCGACCGTCGCGACGGGGGCTCCGGAGGCGTCGGCCACCTCCAGGGACAGGCTGTCCGGGGTGGGCCGGGTGAGGCGCACGCGCACCGCCGACGAGCCGACGGCGTACAGGCGTACGTCCTTCCACACGAACGGCAGCACCGTCGCGGCACCGTCAGCGGAGTCGCCTGAGCCCTCTCTCGCGTCCACCAGCGCGGCGTGCATCGCGGCGTCGAGCAGCGCCGGGTGCACGCCGTATGCGTCCGCCGCCACCTCGGGCGGGAGCACGACCTCCGCATACAGCGCGTCGTCGAGCCGCCAGGCGGCTGTCAGGCCCCGGAAGGCCTGCCCGTAGGCCAGACCACGGTCCCGCAGGGTCTCGTAGGCTCCGTCGAGGGGCAGCGGATCCGCCCCGGGCGGGGGCCACGCCGTCAGGTCGAACGCGGGCGCGTCCGCACTGTCGGCCAGCACGCCCTCGGCGTGCAGGGTCCACTCCCGCTCGGGGACCGTCCCGGGGGTGCCCTCCTCCCGCGCGTAAACGCCGACCGACCGGCGCCCCGACTCGTCCGCCGCCCCGACCACGATCTGTACGGCGACGGCACCGTCCTCGGGGAGGACGAGCGGGGCGTGCAGGGCGAGCTCTTCCAGTACGCCGCATCCGGCGTGGTCGCCGGCGCGGACGGCGAGCTCCACGAACCCGGAGCCGGGGAAGAGGATCGCGTCCCGCACCACGTGATCGGCCAGCCACGGTTCGGCGGCACAGGCGAGCCTGCCGGTGAGGACCACCCCACCGGAGTCGGCCAGGGACACGACGGCGCCGAGCAGGGGGTGCTGGGGCGCGGAGAGCCCGGCGGCGGGCGCGTGGCCTGCGGGACGGACGGCGTCGACCCAGTAGCGGGTGCGCTGGAAGGGGTAGGTCGGCAGGTCGACGCGCCGGGCGCCGGTGCCGGTGTAGAAGGCCTCCCAGTCGACGCGCACACCGTCCACGTGCAGCAGGGAGAGGGCGGAGATCAGGGTTTCGAGCTCGGGCCGGTTCTTGCGGAGGGCGGGTACGAGCACGGCCTGTTCGGAGTCCACGCCCTGCTGGGCGAGGCCGGTCAGGATGCCGTCCGGGCCGATCTCCAGGAACCGGGTCACCCCCAGCTCGCCCAATGCCACGACCGCATCGGTGAATCGGACGGCCTCGCGGACCTGACCGACCCAGTACTCGGGCGACTGCCACTGCGCACCCGGCCGGCCCGTCACGGTGGAGACGGCCGCCACACGCGGCTCGGAATAGGTCAACCGGGATGCGACGGTACGGAACTCGTCCAGCATCGGGTCCATGAGCGCCGAGTGGAAGGCGTGCGAGACGGCCAGGCGGCTGGTCTTGCGACCGGCCGCCGTGAAGTGCTCACCCAGCGCCAGTACTGCGGCCTCAACACCGGAAACCACCACCGAGTGCGGCCCGTTGACTGCCGCGATCCCGACACCCTCGGACAGGAGCGGCAGCACCTCCTCCTCCGTGGCCTGCACCGCGAGCATCGCCCCACCACCGGGCAGCGCCTGCATCAACCGGCCACGCGCCACCACCAGTTCCGCAGCATCAGCCAGGGACAGCACGCCCGCGACATGAGCGGCGGCCAGCTCACCGATGGAATGACCGGTGACCACGTCAGGCTTCACACCCCACGCCTCCACCAGCCGGAACAACGCCACTTCCAGCGCGAACAGCGCAGGCTGCGTCAGAGCGGTGGCATTCAACGTCTCCGCATCCCCACCCCACACCACCTCACGCAACGACCGCCCCAGGTGCCGGTCGACCTCCCCACACACCGCGTCGAAAGCCTCCGCGAACACCGGGAACGCGGCATACAACTCCCGCCCCATCCCCAGCCGCTGCGCACCCTGCCCCGTGAACAAGAACGCCGTCCGGCCACCGAGATGAGCCTGACCCGTAACCAGGGCAGGGTGCTCCTCCCCCGCCGCCAGGGCCGCCAGCGCACCGAGGCGGCTCGCCCCATCGCCCGTCACCACCGCCCGGTGCTCGAACAGCGAGCGTGTCGCCGCCAGGGAGTGACCGACGTCGCCGGCCCGGTGGTCGGCCCCTGCTACCGCCTCCAGCAACCCCCGTGCCCGGTCCGCCAGCGCCTGCGGGGTCTTCGCGGACACCGGCCACGGCGTCACCGGCGGGAGCCGATCCGCCCCGGCCGGGGTTTCCACCGGTGCCTGCGGGGCCTGCTCCACGATGACGTGCGCGTTCGTGCCGCTGAGGCCGAACGAGGAGACGCCCGCCCGGCGCGGACGGCCCTCGGCCCGCCATTCCCGGGCCTCGGTCAGCAGCTCCACGTCCCCCGCCGACCAGTCGACCTGGTCCGACGGCGCGTCGACGTGCAGGGTCCGGGGCAGTACCCCGTTCCGCATCGCCATCACCATCTTGATGACGCCCGCGACACCGGCCGCTGCCTGCGTGTGCCCGAAGTTGGACTTCACCGAGCCCAGCCACAGCGGCCGTCCCTGCGGCCGCTTCCTGCCGTACGTGGCCAGCAGCGCCTGCGCCTCGATGGGGTCGCCCAGCCGGGTGCCCGTGCCGTGCGCCTCCACCGCGTCGACGTCGGCCGCCGTCAGCCCCGCGTCGGCGAGCGCCTGGCGGATCACCCGCTGCTGCGCCGGCCCGTTCGGGACGGTCATGGCGCTGGACGCGCCGTCCTGGTTGACGGCGGAGCCGCTGACGAGGGCGAGGACCGGGTGGCCGTTTCTGCGGGCGTCGGAGAGCCGCTCCAGCAGCAGGACGCCCGCGCCCTCGCCCCAGCCGGTGCCGTCGGCGGCCGCGGCGAACGGCTTGCACCGGCCGTCCGGAGCGAGTCCGCGCTGGCCGGAGAAGTACACGAGCATGTCCGGGGTGGACATGACGGTCACGCCGCCCGCCAGGGCCAGGTCGCATTCCCCGGACCTCAGGGCCTGGGCCGCCATGTGCAGGGCCACCAGGGACGACGAGCACGCCGTGTCCACGGTGACGGCGGGGCCCTCCAGGCCCAGCGTGTAGGCGGTCCGGCCGGAGACGAAGCTGCCCGCGCTGCCGTCGGCGTAGTCGTGGTACATCACGCCGGCGTACACGCCGGTCCGGCTGCCCTTGAGCCGCGTGGGGTCGACGCCCGCCCGCTCGATCGCCTCCCAGGAGATCTCCAGCAGCAGCCGCTGCTGGGGGTCCATGGTGAGCGCCTCGCGCGGGGAGATCCCGAAGAACGCCGGGTCGAACGCGGCGGCGTCGTAGAGGAACGCACCGTCGCGGGCGTACGACTTGCCCGGCACACCCGGCTCGGGGTCGTAGACGTCCGGGTCCCAGCCGCGGTCGGCGGGGAAGCCGGATACGGCGTCGGTGCCGTCGGCCACCAGCCGCCACAGGCCCTCGGGCGTGCCGGCGCCGCCGGGGTAGCGGCAGGCCATGGCCACGATCGCGATGGGGTCGTTGCCCGCCGCGGTCAGCCGTGCGTTCTCTTCGCGCAGTCGCTCGTTGTCCGTGAGTGACTTGCGCAGTGCCGCTACGACCTGTTCCACCGATGTGCTCACGTCATCCTCGAATTCCGGGTCGGTCCGGTCGGTTTCAGCTGGCTTCGCCGCCGCCGGCCATGGCGGCACGAATGAGGTCGTCGACGCCCATGTCCTCGATGGCCGCGCCCTGGTCCGGTGTCTCGGGAGCGGTGAGCGGGGCCGCCGCCAGGGAGTCGGCTTCGTGGTCTCCCGCCAGTCCCAGCAGGGCGTCGAGCAGCCCGGACTCGCGCAGTCGCGCCGCGGGGATGGACAGCAGGGCCCGCCTGATGCCGTCCTCGTCCAGGTGCGGTCCGGCGGAGGGGCTCGCGGCCTCCGTCTCGGGTTCCAGCTCGTCCAGCAGGAACCCGGCCAGGGCCGCCGAGTTGGGGTAGTCGAACATCAAGGTGGCGGGCAGGCGCAGCCCGGTCGCCTTCTGGAGCCGGTTGCGCAGCTCGATCGCGCCGAGCGAGTCGAGTCCGAGCTCGGTGAAGCCCCGGTCCGCCCCGACCCCTGCCGGGTCGCCGTGTCCGAGGACGGCTGCCGCGTGGCCCCGTACGAGTTCCTCCGCGTAGCGGACCCGCTCGGGCCCGGCGGGGAGCTGGGCGAGCTTGGCCCGTACGAGGGAGCCGCCGGTGTCTGCTGCGCCCGTCGCGGGCAGCGCCGTGGGCCGGGCGGTCCGACGGGCGGGCGGCCCCGCGAGTGCGCGCAGCAGCGCCGGGATCTCGTCGGCGCGCCGGGACAGTGCGGCGCGGTCGAGCCGGACGGGGGCCAGCAGGGCCTCGTCCAGGGCGAGCGCCGAGTCGAACAGGGCCAGGCCGTCGGTGAAGGACAGCTCCAGCACGCCCGAGCGGCTCATGCGGCGCAGATCGGCCTCGGTGAGTTCCGGGCCCTCGCCGACCGTGCCTTCCCACAGGCCCCAGGCGAGCGAGGTCGCTGCGAGACCGGCGGCGCGACGCTCGGCGGCCAGCGCGTCGAGGAAGACGTTCGCCGCCGCGTAGGTGGCCTGCCCGGCGGACAGGATCTGGCCGCCGGCCGAGGAGTACAGCACGAAGGCGGAGAGGCCCAGGTCCTTCGTCAGTTCGTGCAGGTGCCAGGCGGCGTCGACCTTGGGCCGCAGCACCTTGCTGACCTGCTCCTTGGTGACGGCTCCGACCAGCGCGTTGTCCATGACTCCGGCGGCGTGCACGACGCCCGTGAGCGGGTGCTCGGCCGGGATCTCGTCCAGCAGCGCGGCCAGGGCGTACCGGTCGGCCGCGTCGACGGCGACGACCCGTACGTCCGCTCCCGCCGCGGCGAGTTCCGCGCGCAGTTCGGCGGCCCCGGGGGCGTCCGCGCCGCGGCGGCTGGTCAGCACGAGGTGGCGCACGCCCTGTGCGGCGACCAGGTGCCTGGCCAGGGCCGCGCCCAGCAGACCGGTACCGCCGGTGATCAGGACGGTCCCGGCCGGATCCCACACCGACGGTTCGGCGGCCCGGACGGGCGCTGCGACGTAGCGCGGGACGAGGACCTCCCCCCGTCGGACGGCGATCTCCGGTTCGGCGGAGGCGACGGCGGCTGCCAGGGCGGCCACCGACTCGGGCTCCCCGTCCAGGTCGACCACGGTGAAACGGCCCGGGTTCTCCGCCTGTGCGGCGCGCAGCACCCCCCACAGGGGTGCCTGTACGCAGTCCACGGGTTCCGTGTCCGGCCGGGCGGTGGGGACGGCGTTGCGGGTGACGAGGACCAGGCGGGAGTCGGCGAAGCGGGAGTCGGCGAGCCACTGCCCGAGTCCGTCGAGGAGCCGGCCCACGGAGGTGCGGACCTGCTCGGGCACCCCGGCGTTGGTGCCGAAGACGTCCGAGACGTCCGGCGCCGTCAGCACCACCACGTCGGGAACGCGATGCTCGGGGGCGAAATCGGCCAGGGCGGCGAGTGAGGTGACCTGGCGCAGGCCCGGCAGCCCGGACCCGACCACCACCCAGTCGTCGGTGGTCGCGGCCGGAGCGGCGGTCGGCTGGTGCGGCTGCCAGTCGACGCGGAACAGGGTGCCGTCGCCGCCCGACCCGTCGCCCGCCAGCTGCTGCGCCGACACCTCGCGCACGACCAGCGCCTCGACGGTGGCGACGGGCTCGCCGGTGGGTGCGGTGATCCGCAGTGCGACGGCGTCGGGGCCCGGCTTGGTGAGGCGCACCCGCAGCGCGGACGCACCGGTGGAGTGCAGGGTGACGCCGGTCCAGACGAAGGGCAGGGCGGCCCGGACCGGGCCGTCGGCGTCCTCATCGAAGATGCGCTCGGCGTGCAGGGCGGCGTCGAGAAGTGCCGGGTGAAGGGCGAAGAGAGCGGCGTCGGTGCGGGCCTCGGCGGGCAGTGAGATCTCGGCGTACAGCTCGTCGCCGCGCCGCCAGGCCGCCTTGAGGCCCTGGAAGACGGGGCCGTACCCGTAGCCGAGTCCGGCGAGGTCCTCGTACATCCCGCTGACGTCGACGGGCCGGGCCCCGGCCGGCGGCCAGGCTTCCAGGTCGGGGGCGGCCGCCGCCGGCTCCGGGGCGAGGACGCCGCGGGCGTTGCGGATCCAGGGCGCGTCCGCCGAGAGGTTCTCGGCCCGCGAGTAGAGGGCTACGTCACGACGCCCGGACGCGTCCGCCTCACCGACGACCACCTGTACCGCGACCCCAGTCTTGCCGGGCAGCAACAGCGGTGTTTCCTGGGTGAGTTCCTCCAGCTGGGCGCAGCCCACCTCGCTTCCGGCCCGGAGCGCCAGTTCGACGTACGCGGTGCCCGGGAGCAGGACGCTGCCGTGAACGGCGTGGTCGGCCAGCCAGGGGTGGGTGGCCGTGGAGATCCGGCCGGTGAGCACAGGGGCTCCGGTCTCCGGGGAAGCCAGTACGGCGCTGAGCAGCGGGTGCCCGGCCGGGGCCTGCCCCATCCCGGCCGCGTCGCCGACCGAGGCGGGAGCGTCGAGCCAGTAGCGGGTCCGGAGGAAGGGGTACGTGGGGAGATCGACGCGCCGGGCGCCGGTGCCGGCGTAGAAGGCCTGCCAGTCGACGGGGACGCCGGTGGCGTGCAGCTGCCCGAGGGCGGCCATCAGAGCTTCCGGTTCGGGGCGGTTCTTGCGGAGGGCGGATACGAGGACGACCTGTTCGGAGTCCACGCCCTGCTGGGCGAGACCGGTCAGGACGCCGTCCGGGCCGATCTCCAGGAAGCGGGTGACGCCCTGCGCCTCCAGCGTGCGTACGGCGTCTGCGAAGCGGACCGCCTCGCGGACCTGACCGACCCAGTACTCCGCCGACTGCCAGTCCTGCGACTGCTCACCCGTGACGGTCGAGACGACGGGGATGCGCGGCGCGGAGAACGTCAGTCGGGAAGCGACAGCACGGAACTCGTCCAGCATCGGATCCATGAGCGCCGAGTGGAAGGCGTGCGAGACGGCCAGCCGGCTGGTCTTGCGACCGGCCGCCGTGAAGTGCTCGCCCACGGCCAGCACCCCAGCCTCGACACCCGAAACCACTACCGACTGCGGCCCGTTGACTGCCGCGATGCCGACACCCTCGGACAGCAGCGGCAGCACCTCCTCCTCCGTGGCCTGCAGCGCGAGCATCGCCCCACCAGCAGGCAGCGCCTGCATCAACCGGCCACGCGCCACGACCAGTTCGGCCGCATCAGCCAGGGACAGCACGCCCGCGACATGAGCGGCGGCCAGCTCACCGATGGAGTGACCGGCGACAAGGTCAGGCTTCACACCCCACGCCTCCACCAGCCGGTACAGCGCCACTTCGAGCGCGAACAGCGCGGGCTGCGTCAGAGCGGTGGCATTCAGCGCCTCCGCATCCTCACCCCACACCACCTCACGCAACGACCGCCCCAGGTGCCGGTCGACCTCCCCACACACCGCGTCGAACGCCGACGCGAACACCGGGAACGCCTCGTACAGCTCACGCCCCATCCCGAGCCGCTGCGCACCCTGCCCCGTGAACAAGAACGCCGTCCGGCCGCCGGCTCGCGCGGAGCCCCGTATGCCGTCCCCGGCAGCGAGCGCAGCCAGCCCCCGCAGCGCGCTCTCGCGGTCCCCTCCGGTGGCCACGACCACCGCGCGGTGTTCCAGCGCCGCCCGGCCCGTCGCGAGGGTACGGGCGACACCGCCGAGGTTGATCTCCGGTGCGGCGAGGAGCAGGGCGTGCAGCTCCTGGGCCTGGCGGGACGGTGCCTGCGGGTCGGCTCCGGACAGCAGCAACGGCAGGGCAGGCAGGTCGCCCGCCACCGCCTCGGCCGGGACGGCGTCCGGGGCCTCCTCGACGATGAGGTGGGCGTTGGTGCCGCTGAGGCCGAAGGAGGAGACGGTGGCCCTGCGCGGCCGGTCCGCGCGGCGGGGCCACGGCCGGGCCTCCGTCAGCAGGCGGACGTTGCCGGCTTCCCAGTCGACCTCGGGTGAGGGCTCGTCCACGTGCAGGGTCTTGGGCATCAGCCCGTTGCGCAGGGCCATCACGGACTTGATGACGCCGCTGACACCGGCCGCCGCCTGGGCGTGTCCGATGTTGGACTTGATGGAGCCCAGCCACACCGGGTCGTCGGCGGCCCGCCCCTGCCCGTACGTGGCGAGGAGGGCTTGTGCCTCGATGGGGTCGCCCAGCCGGGTGCCCGTGCCGTGGCCTTCGACGAGGTCCACGTCGGCAGTGGTGAGGCCGCCGGAGGCGAGGGCGCGCTGGATGACGCGCTGCTGCGAGGGCCCGTTGGGGGCGGTCAGGCCGTTGCTGGCACCGTCCTGGTTGATGGCGGAGCCACGGATCACGGCGAGTACGTCGTGGCCGAGCCGCTGCGCGTCAGAGAGCCGCTCGACCAGGAGCAGTCCTACGCCCTCCGCCCAGCCGGTGCCGTCGGCGCCGCCCGCGAAGGCCTTGCAGCGGCCGTCGGCGGACAGGCCGCGCTGCTGGGCGAACTCGACGTAGATCTCGGGCGTCGACATCACGGTGACGCCTCCGGCCAGTGCCATCTCGACCTCGCCGCGGCGCAGTGCCTGGCAGGCCATGTGGAGGGCGACCAGCGAGGACGAGCACGCGGTGTCGACGCTGACGGCGGGGCCTTCGAGACCGAGGGTGTAGGCGACGCGGCCGGTCAGGATGGAGGCCGCGGTGCCGTTGCCGAGGTAGCCGGCGACGTCGTCGGGGATGTGCTGGAGGCGGGAGCCGTAGTCGTGGTACATCACGCCGGCGTAGACACCGGTCTGGCTGCCGCGCATGGCGGAGGGGTCGATGCCGGCGCGTTCGAAGGCCTCCCAGGCGGCTTGCAGGAGCAGCCGCTGCTGGGGGTCCATCGCGATGGCCTCGCGGGGGCTGATGCCGAAGAAGGCCGGGTCGAACTCGGCGGCGTCGTAGAGGAATCCGCCTTCGCGGGCGTAGGTCTTGCCGTGCAGGCCGGGTTCCGGGTCGTAGATGGCGTCGGTGTCCCAGCCGCGGTCGGCGGGGAAGTCGGCGATGGCGTCGCGGCCTTCGGCGACGAGGTCCCACAGGTCCTCGGCGGAGCGCACGCCGCCGGGGAACCGGCAGCTGATGCCGACGATCGCGATCGGTTCGTCGTCGGAGTACGCGGCGGGGGCGGCGGTCTGCGCGGGGGTCCGCTCCGTGTCGTCGGTGCCGAATGCGCCGGCGAGGTGGTCGGCTACGGCGCGGGCGGTCGGGTAGTCGAAGACGAGGGTCACGGGCAGGCGGAGTCCGGTGGCGGCGTTCAGCGCGTTGCGCAGTTCGACGGCCGCCAGGGAGTCGAAGCCGAGCTCCTTGAAGGCGCGGTCCGCTCCGACGGTGTCGGTGCTTTCGTGGCCGAGGACGGCAGCGACCTGGGTGGCGACCAGCTCCAGCAGTGTCCGTTCACGTTCGGCCGGGGTGAGGGCGGCGAGCTTGCGGGCCAGGCCGTCGCCGGCCGGGGCGGTTTGGGCGGCGGCGCGCCGGGTCGCGGGCCGGGTCGTGCCGCGCAGCAGCGGCGGGATGTCGGCGCCGCGGGCGTGGAGCTGTGCCGGGTCGATGGGCAGGGGGGCGAGCAGCGCGTGCCGGGTGCGCAGGGCTTCGTCGAACAGTTCGAGGCCGCGGTCGGCGGGCAGGGCGGGCAGGCCGAGCCGCTTCATCTTCTCCAGGTCGGCGTCGGTGAGTTCGCCGCCGAGACCGGTGTTGACCGCCCACAGCCCGTAGGCGAGCGCGGTACCTGCTTGTCCTCCCGCTCGCCGGTGGGCGGCGAGCGCGTCCAGGAAGACGTTGGCGGCGGCGTAGTTGCCCTGTCCGGCGGGCAGGACGAGTCCGCCGGCGGAGGAGAACAGTACGAACGCGGTCAGGTCCAGGCCCTCGGTCAGCTCGTGCAGGTGCCAGGCGGCGTCGGCCTTGGGCCGCATGACGGTGTCCAGGCGTTCCGGGGTGAGCGTGGCGGTCAGGCCGGGGTCCACTACGCCCGCGGCGTGCACGACTGCGGTGAGCGGGTGTGCGTCGGGGATCGCGGCGAGGACGTCGGCCAGTGCGGTCCGGTCGGCCGCGTCGCAGGCCGCGATGCGTACCTCTTGGGCTCCGGCTCCGAGGAGCCGGTCCCGCAGTGCGGGGGCTCCGGGGGCTTCGGCGCCGCGGCGGCTGGTGAGGAGCAGGTGCCGGACGCCGTGGTGGGTGACGAGGTGCTCGGCGACGCGGGCGCCGAGGCCCCCGGTGCCGCCGGTGACGAGGACGGTCCCTTCGCCGGTCCAGGGGGACGGCGCCTCGGGGACGGCCGTCTTGACGAGCCGGGGGGTGAGGAAGCGGCCGGCGCGCAGGGCGAGTTCGGGCTCGCCCTGCGCCAGGGCCTGTGCGATGAGGCCGGGGTCGGTGTCGGCGGCCGCGGTGGGGTCGTCGGGGTCGGTGTCGAGCAGCACGATCCGGCCGGGGTTCTCCGCCTGCGCGGCCCGCACCAGACCCCACACGGGGGCCTGGGTGAGGTCGGGGGTGGTGCCGGGATCGGTGGTGACCGCGCCGCGGGAGACGACGACGAGGGTGGAGGCCGCGAACCGCTCGTCGGCGAGCCACGACTGTAGCTGGCCCAGTACGTAGGCGGTGTTCGCGCGGGCCGCTTCGGGTACGGGCTGTCCGGCCGGGGTGGTACGGCACGCCAGGGCGACGGCGGGGGTGTCGGCGAGGATGGCCAGCCCGTATTCGTCCAGGACGACGGCGGAGGGGTCGCCGGGCACGGCGGGCGCGGGCAGGGTGGTCCACTCGATGTGGTGCAGGTCGTCGGAGACGGTGCCGTCGGCCGGCTCCAGTTGTTCGGCGGACACGGGCCGGCAGATCAGCGAGGACACGGTCATGACCGGGCGGCCGGTCTCGTCGGCGACGGTCATCGCCGACTCCTCGGCGCCGCGGATGCGGCGTACGTGGACGCGCAGTGCGGCCGCGCCGGTCGCGTGCAGGCTGACGCCGCTCCACGCGAAGGGCAGCAGGGCCTCGGTTCCGCCCTCGCCCTGGTCGACGAGGACGTCGACGTGCATCGCGGTGTCCAGGAGCGCGGGGTGCAGTCCGTACTGTCCGGCCTCGGTGCGCACCGCGTCGGGCAGTTCGACCTCGGCGAACAGTTCGTCGCCGCGACGCCAGGCCGCCTTGAGGCCCTGGAAGGCGGGTCCGTAGCCGTAGCCGCGTTCCCGCAGCCGCTCGTAGGCTCCCGCGACCTCGACGGGCGTGGCTCCGCGGGGCGGCCATTGGGTGAGGTCGGCGTCGGTGTGCGGGGGCGTTCCGGTGGCCAGGAAGCCGGTGGCGTGGCGGGTCCAGGCGTCCTGCGGTGCGCCGTCGAGACGGGAGTGGATGTGCAGCGGCCGGCGGCCCGTCGCGTCGGGGGCGCCGGCGGCCACGCGCAGGGAGGCGCCGCCGGACGCCGGCAGGACGAGGGGTGCCTCCAGCGTCAGTTCCTCCAGGAGGTCGCAGCCGACCTGGTCGCCGAGGCGTACTGCGAGTTCCACGAACCCGGTCCCGGGCAGCAGGACCGCGCCGTGCACGGCGTGGTCGGCGACCCAGGGCTGTCCGGCCGTCGACAGCCGGCCCGTAAGGACGACGGAGCCCGACTCGGGCGACAGGACGGCGGCGCTGAGGACGGGGTGGTCGAGGGGGTCGAGGCCGGCGGAGCCGACGTCGCCGGTCCGGGCCGGTACGTCGAGCCAGTAGCGCTTGCGCTGGAAGGCGTACGTGGGCAGGTCCACGAGGGGGCCGGAGCGGCCCGGCCGGCCGAGGAGGGCGGCCCAGTCGACGGTGGTACCGCGCGCCCAGGCCGCTCCGGTGCCGGCCAGCGTCTCGCGTGCTTCGTCGCGGTCGCGTCGCAGCAGGGCGATGAAGACGGTGTCGTCGCCGCTGACGCAGCCGGCGCCGAGCGCGGTCAGGACGGCGTCGGGGCCGATCTCCACGAAGGTGCGTACGCCGAGCTCCTCGGCGCGGCGTACGGCGTCCGCGAACCGTACGGGCTCTCGGACCTGGCGGACCCAGTACTCCGGGTCCTGCCACTGGGTGGATGCCTCGCCGGTGACGGTGGAGACGACCAGCGGGATGCGGGGCGCGTGGAAGGTCACGTCCGCGGCCAGGGCGCGGAATTCGTCCAGCATCGGGTCCATGAGGACCGAGTGGAAGGCGTGCGAGACGGCCAGTCGGCTGGTCTTGCGGCCGGCGGTGGTGAAGTGTTCACCGACGGCCAGTACCGCGGCCTCCGCACCGGAGATCACCACCGAACGCGGCCCGTTGACCGCCGCGATACCGACGCCTTCGGTCAGCTGCGGCAGGACCTCTTCCTCGGTGGCCTGGACGGCGAGCATCGCGCCCCCGGCGGGGAGCGCCTGCATCAACCGGCCCCGCGCGACGACGAGTCGGGACGCGTCGGCCAGCGACAGCACACCTGCGACGTGGGCGGCGGCCAGTTCGCCGATGGAGTGACCGGCGACGGCGTCGGGCGTCATGCCCCATGTCTCCACCAGCCGGTACAGGGCCACTTCGAGGGCGAACAGGGCGGGCTGGGTCAGCGCGGTCGCGTTCAGCGCGTCCGTGTCCTCACCCCACACCACGTCCCGCAGTGACCGGCCGAGGTGCCGGTCGATTTCGGCGCACACGGCGTCGAAGGCGCCGGTGAACGCGGGGAAAGCCTCGTACAGTTCACGGCCCATGCCGAGGCGTTGGGCGCCCTGGCCCGTGAACAGGAAGGCCGTCCTGCCGTCCTGGGCTGCTCCGACTCCGGTCCCGGTGCCTGCTGCGAGGACTTCCAGTGAGCGGGCGAGTTCGGCACGGTCGGCGCCGAGGGCGACGGCGCGGTGCTCCAGCGCGGCCCGTCCGGTGGCCAGCGTCGCGGCGGCGGGGGCGAGTTCCTCGTCCGAGAGGTCATCGAGGCGTTCGCGCAGGCGGTCGGCTTGGGCCCGCAGGGCTTCGGGGGTGGATCCGGAGACCGGCCAGGGGACGACGGGCAGGGACGGGACGGGTTCGACGGCGGTGACGGCGGCTTCCTCGCGCGGAGCCTGCTCGATGATGACGTGGGCATTGGTTCCGCTGATCCCGAACGAGGACACGCCGGCCCGCCGTACTCCGCCCGGTGTGGCCCATTCGCGGGCCTCGGTGAGCAGTTCGACGTCTCCGGCCGACCAGTCGACCTGGTCGGAGGGCGTCTGCGCGTGCAACGTGGCCGGCAGGACGCCGTGGTCCATAGCCATGACCATCTTGATGATGCCCGCCACACCCGCCGCCGCCTGGGTGTGGCCCATGTTCGACTTGACGGAGCCCAGCCACA
>NZ_BMVP01000034.1 GCF_014650775.1 Streptomyces cirratus
ACCGGCGGCGAGGACATCGACATCGTCTTCGAACACCCCGGCCGCGAGACCTTCGGCGCGTCCGTCTACGTCACCCGCAAGGGCGGCACCATCACCACCTGCGCCTCCACCTCCGGCTACATGCACGAGTACGACAACCGCTACCTGTGGATGTCCCTCAAGCGCATCATCGGCTCCCACTTCGCCAACTACCGCGAGGCCTGGGAAGCCAACCGCCTCATCGCCAAGGGCAAGATCCACCCCACCCTGTCGAAGGTGTACTCGCTGGAGGACACCGGCCAGGCCGCCTACGACGTCCACCGCAACCTCCACCAGGGCAAGGTCGGCGTCCTCGCCCTCGCCCCCGAGGAAGGCCTGGGCGTGCGCGACCACGAGATGCGGGCCGAGCACCTGGACGCCCTCAACCGCTTCCGCCCGCAACCGGCTTAGCAGGGAGCCCGGTTCAGCCGACGCGGACGAGCCGTTCATCGGGGTTCTGGACGGCCGTCGCGGACACCGCGGATGCGGCGGGCTGGGCGGACGCGGCTGCGGCGGCGGCCTCCGGGCCGGCCATGAGGATCGAGCGCTGGAGCCTGCGCAGCGCCACGGACGGCTCGATGCCGAGTTCGCGCACCAGGGTGGCGCGCAGCCGCTGGTACACGTCGAGGGCTTCACCCCGGCGCCCGGAGCGGTGCAGGGCGAGCATGAACTGGCCGTGGAGGTTCTCGTGGGTGCGGTAGCGGCTGGCCAGGACGGTCAGTTCGGCGAGCAGCTCGCGATGGCGGCCGAGGCGCAGGTCGGCGTCGATGCGCTGGTCGAGGGCGCACAGCCGGCTCTCCTCCAGGCGGCGGCACTCCATGTCCAGCTGGACGCCGCCCGCGACGTCGGCGAACGCGGGGCCGGACCACAGGGCCAGCGCCTCGCGGAGCAGGCGGGCGGCGCCCGGGTGGTCGCCGGCGTCCATGGCGCGGTAGCCGAGGCCCGCGAGCCGGTCGAACTCGCGGACGTCGCTGGTGCCGCCGTTGCTGTCGAGCAGGTAACCCCCGGGCAGGGTGACGAGGACGTCCTTGGCCGTGCGGGTGCCGTCGCCGCCCCGTTCGAGGGCGGTGGTGATCAGGGCCCGGAGCTGGAGCACGTACGTCTGCAAGGTGGTACGGGCGCTGCGCGGCGGTTCGCCGGCCCACAGCTCCTCGATGAGGGCCGACACGGGCACGACCTGGTCGGCGTGCAGGGCCAGGAGCGCCAGGACCTGCCGCGGCTTGAGGGCGGTCGGCGTGATGGAGACTCCGTGCTCCCGCACCGCCAGTGTGCCAAGTACTTCGATGTCCACGCGTACTCCCCTGTCCGTGGATGAGCCTGCCTCAGTAAAAAACAGGCCCCACGGTTTGTCAATATCAAACCAACTGCGCCGTTTTCATCAGGAGTAACCTCGCAAAACGCGGTCCCGCACTCGACATCCGCCCGTACGGTGCTGCACAACAGCCCCAGCCTGCACAACGATCCGACCTGACGACCACTCAAAAACAGACCACAAGGTCTGTCTTCCGGAGTGCTCCGGACACGAGAAAGGGCGGCGGGACACCCCCGCCGCCCCTCCTCCGGGCACCTCACGCGCCGCCGGTCACGGCCGGTCGGCGGCCTCCTTCGCCGGGGCCGCCACCGGAGCGGGGCGCGCGCCGCGCGTCCGGGAGACCGCGACACCGCCCAGGCAGATCGCACCGCCCAGCAGGGTCAGCCAGCCGGGCACCTCGTCCAGGAGGACCCAGGCGATCAGCACCACCACGGCGGGCACGGCGTACGTGGTCGCGCCCATCTTCCCGGCCGTGGTGCGCGACAGCGCGTACGTCCAGGTGGTGAAGGCCAGGGCGGTCGGGAACAGGCCGAGGTAGACCATGTTGAGCGTGGCGGTCAGCGGCGCCTCGGGCAGCTGCGCGAGCAGCTGCCCGGCGAACGGCAGGGTGACCGCCGTACCGACGAAACAGCCGTACGTGGTCACCTGGAGCGGACTCGCGTGCCGCAGCGCCGGCTTCTGCGAGACCACGCCGGCCCCGTAGGTGAGCGCCGCCAGGAGGCAGAGCAGCACACCGGTCAGGGAGGAGCCGCCGCCCTTGGACGTGGACAGCCCGACGACGGCCGCGCCCGCGAAGGAGACGGCCATCCCCGCCAGCAGCATCGGCGGGAAACCCTCCTTGAGGATCCATCCGCTCAGCAGGGCGATGACGATGGGACCGATGTTGACGACCATCGCCGCGGTGCCGGCGTCGACGCCCTGTTCACCCCAGTTCAGCGCCACCATGTAGAGCCCGAACCACAGCACGCCGGAGGCCAGGATCCCCGGCCAGGCCTGCCGCGAAGGCGGCGGCACCCGCTTGACCAGCAGCACCACGCCGAGTGCGATCGAAGCGGTCAGGAGCCTGCCCAGAGCCAGGGCGCCGGGCCCGAAGTGCTGGGCCGAAGCGCGGATGGAGACGAATGCGGAGGCCCACATGACGACGGTGACTGCAGCCGCTATGAGGGCACGGTGATCGGTTCTGGGAGCGCCAGCCGTTTGATCCATGCGAGCAACGTACCCACGCCCGCCCAGCCTGCCCAGATCATCGCGCCCGATCCGGCCACCCGCGCACCGCCCCGCTACCCGGCCGAACCGGCGCGTGCGGCGGCCGTGAAGGCCGCCAGGTCCTCGATGACGGCCCGGGTCACCGCCTCGCGCTGCTCGTTGAGGTAGAAGTGCCCGCCGGGGAAGGAGCGGAAGGTGAAGGCGCCCTCGGTCAGCTCCCGCCAGGCCATGGCCTCGGGCACGCCCACGCGCGGGTCCGACTCCCCGGTCAGCACGCTCACGGGCGTGCGCAGCGGCGGGCCCGGCTGGTGCCGGTAGGTCTCGACCGCCTTGTAGTCGCCGCGCAGCGCCGGGAGGATCATCTCGCGGAACGCCGGATCGGCCAGCAGCCGGGCGTCGGTCCCGGCCAGTGCGGTCAGCGTCGCGATCAGCGCGTCGTCGCCCCGGAGATGGACGTCCTCCTCCAGTTGCAGGAGCGCCGAGCGGCGGCCGGAGAGGACCAGCCCGAGCGGAGGGGCGCCGGCGCGCTCCAGGCGGCGCGTCAGCTCGTAGCCGACCAGCGCGCCCATGCTGTGCCCGAACACCGTCAAGGGCCGCCCCCGCCAGGGCCGCAGCGCCTCTTCCACGCCGTCGGCCAGGGCGCCGATGCTGCCCGGGACCGGCTCCTCGATGCGCTCCTGGCGCCCGGGGTACTGGGCGATGAGCACCTCTGCGTGGGCGGACAGCGCCGGGGAGAACGGGCGGTAGTAGGCGGCGCTGCCGCCCGCGTGCGGGAGCATCAGCAGGACGGGTGCGTCCGGTGCCGGCGGTCCGGCGTCGAAGCGGCGCAGCCAAAGGCTGCCGGTGGCGCGCGTGGCGCGGTCGAGCCCGTTCACCGACGCTCCCCCGTGAGGCCGTCGGACCCGTCCGTGAGCAGCAGCCGCTTCTGCGGCTTGCCCATGGCGTTGCGCGGCAGCGACGCGACGAAGCGCACCTCGCGGGGGCGCTTGTGCACCGACAGGTGGGAGGCGACGAAGTCGGTGAGTTCGGCGCCGGTGACGCCCTCGGCTACGACGAAGGCCACGATGCGCTGTCCGAGGTCGGTGTCCGGGACGCCGACCACGGCCGCCTCGCTGACTTTGGGGTGGTCGAGCAGGGCGTTCTCGATCTCGCCCGCGCCGATCCGGTAGCCGCCCGACTTGATCATGTCGATGGATGCGCGGCCCACGATGCGGTGGACGCCGTCCTCGTCGACGGCGGCGATGTCACCCGTACGGAACCACCCGTCCTCGGTGTACGAGGCCGCGGTCGCCTCGGGCCGGCCCAGGTACCCGGCGAACAGGGTGGGCCCGGTGAGCTGGAGTTCGCCGATCTCCGCGCCGGGTTCGGCGGCGATACGGGTACGGACGCCGCGCAGCGGGGTGCCGACCGTGCCGGGGCGGACCTCGCCGCCCGCGCGGCCGCTGACGGTGATCAGGGTCTCGGTCATCCCGTACCGCTCGACGGGCCGGTGGCCGGTCAGGGCCTCCAGGTCCCGGAAGACGGGCGCGGGAAGGGCGGCGCTGCCCGACACGAGGAGCCGGGCGCCGGAGAGGGCGGCGGCCGCCCGCGGTTCGGCGGCGACGCGGGACCAGACGGTCGGCACGCCGAAGTACAGGCTCCCGCCGGCCGCGGCGTAGGCCTCGGGGGTGGGCCGGCCGGTGTGCACGAGGCGGCTGCCGGTACGCAGGGCGCCGAGTACGCCGAGGACGAGGCCGTGTACGTGGAAGAGGGGCAGGCCGTGCACGAGGGTGTCCTCGGCGGTCCACTGCCAGGCCTCGGCGAGGGCGTCGAGGTCGGCGGCGATGGCGGCCGCCGTGAGCACCACGCCCTTGGGCGGGCCGGTGGTGCCGGAGGTGTAGAGGATCAGCGCGGGATCGCCGTCGGCCGGGGCGGGGCGTCCCCGGTCGGGGCCCTTGCGGGCGAAGTCGACGTCGATCTCGGCGGCGCCGGAGTCCCGCAGGATGTGCGCGCGTTCGGCGGGGCCGGCGTCGGGCGGCAGCGGAACGAGCGGCACCCCGGCCAGCAGCGCGCCGACGGCGGCGGCGACGGTCTCCAGCGACGCGGTCGCGGTGACGGCGAACGCGGGCGCCCCGGTGTCGGCGGCATCGGCCGCCACCGCCCTGGCGGCGCCCAGCAGTTGCTCGTACGAGCAGACCCGTCCGGCGACGCTGACCGCGTCGGCCCGATCCCCGTACACCCCGTTCAGTGCGGTAAGCACGCGCGACTCCTCGTTAGTGGTCCCCCCAGGCTACGACCCGACCCCGACCCCACACCCCGGAGCCGGCCCCCTCCGGCGTTCGAGGCGTGCGGGGCGGAGTCACGCACAGCAGCAGTGACCGGGCGACCCGACGTGATCTTGCTCGGGAGATCGTTCTGTCGGAAGCTGAGGCATGCAGAATTCACCGACGTTCATATTCGTGCACGGGGCCTTCGCGAACTCGTTCTCGTTCGCTCCGCTACAGGCCGAACTCGCCCTGCACGGGCACCGCTCGCTCGCCGTCGACCTCCCGGGGCACGGTTTCGAGGCCACCTTCCCCGCGGCCTACCAGGCTCCCCAGAACCCGGACGCACTCGCCGCGGAACCGGGCGGCATCAAAGGGGTCACGCTCGCCGACAACGCGGCCCGCGTGATCGAGGTCCTCGAACGGGCCAAGCGGAACGGGCCCACCGTCCTCGTCGCGCACAGCAGGGGCGGCGTCACGGCCACCGCCGTCGCCAACGCCCGGCCCGAGCTGATCGACCGGATCGTCTACGTCTCCGCCTGGTGCCCCGTCGATCTGGCGGTGGGCGACTACTACGCCCAACCGGAGATGGCGGACGTCGACGCCACGGCCTTCGCCTCCACGTTGGTCGGCAACCCGGCCGAACTCGGTCTGCTGCGGGTCAACTTCCGTACCGCCGACCCGGCGGCCCTCGCCGCGTTCAAGGCGGCGTTCGCCGCCGACCTCACCGATGACGAGTTCCGGACCGTCCTGAACACCTTCCAGCCCGACGAGAACCTCGACGTCGGTACGTCCGCCGACCGGGCGCGGGCCGCGACCTGGGGCCGGGTTCCCAAGACCTATGTGCGCCTGGCCGACGACGCCAGCATCCCGCCCGCCGCCCAGGACCGCATGATCCGCGAAGCCGACGCGCTCACCCCCGACAACCCCTTCGAGGTCCGGACGCTCCGGGGGAGCCACCTGAGCTGGCTCGTCCACCCGAAGCCCGCGGCAGAGCTGCTCGCCGACCTCGTGGCGCACTGACACCCGCCCGCCCCGCCCCCCGGATGCCCGGCCGGTCCGGAGGTGCCCGGGGTGGGCGCCCCGGCCGGCCCCGCGCGTCGGACGGCGTCGCGAACGGGCCCGGCCGGGAACTCACGGCCTGCGGGCGAGGGTCAGATCACGCCCTGCGCCAGCATCGCGTCGGCGACCCGCTCGAAGCCGGCGATGTTCGCGCCCGTCACGTAGTCCCCCGGCGCTCCGTACCGTTCGGCGGTCTCGTACGACACGGCGTGGATCGACCGCATGATGCCGGCCAGTTCCTCCTCCACCCGCTCGCGCCCCCACGCCACCCGCCCCGCGTTCTGCGCCATCTCCAGCGCGCTGACCGCGACACCGCCCGCGTTCGCCGCCTTGCCGGGGCCGAACGCGACGCCCGCGTCCTGCAGCACCCGTACCGCCTCCGGCGTCGTCGGCATGTTCGCGCCCTCCGACACCGCCTTGACCCCGCCCGCGACCAGCGTGCGCGCGTCCTGCGCGTCCAGCTCGTTCTGCGTCGCCGACGGGAACGCCACGTCCGCCGGGACCTCCCAGACCCGTCCGCCCTGCACGAAGCGGGCCGAGGACCCGCGCCGGGCGGCGTACTCGCTGATGCGGCCGCGCTCGACCTCCTTGATCTGCTTGAGCAGCGCGAGGTCGATGCCCTTGTCGTCGACGACGTAGCCGGAGGAGTCGGAGGCCGTCAGCGGGTTGGCGCCCAGCTGCTGGAGCTTCTCGATCGTGTAGAGGGCGACGTTGCCGGAGCCCGAGACCACCGCGCTCAGGCCGTCCAGGGACTCGCCCCGCACCGCCAGCATCTCCGCGGCGAACAGCACCGAGCCGTAGCCGGTGGCCTCCGGGCGGATCGCGGAGCCGCCCCAGCCCTGGCCCTTGCCGGTGAGTACGCCGGCCTCCCAGCGGTTGGTGATGCGCCGGTACTGGCCGAACAGGTAGCCGATCTCGCGTCCGCCGACGCCGATGTCACCGGCCGGGACGTCGGTGTGCTCGCCGATGTGACGGGACAGCTCCGTCATGAACGACTGGCAGAAGCGCATGACCTCGGCGTCGGACTTGCCGTGCGGGTCGAAGTCGCTGCCGCCCTTGCCGCCGCCGATACCGAGGCCGGTGAGGGCGTTCTTGAAGATCTGCTCGAAGCCGAGGAACTTCACCACGCCGATGTCCACGGACGGGTGGAAGCGCAGGCCGCCCTTGTACGGGCCGAGCGCGCTGTTGAACTCGACGCGGTAGCCGCGGTTGACCTGCACCCGGCCCCGGTCGTCGGTCCACGGCACGCGGAAGAGGATCTGCCGCTCCGGCTCGGTGATCCGCTCGACCAGCGCCACGGCCGGGTCGGCGTACTCGGGGCGGGCGGCGAACACCGGGGCGAGGCTGTCCAGGACTTCCCGTACCGCCTGGTGGAACTCGGGCTGCGCGGGGTTGCGGCGCTCGATGTCGGCCCGGAGGGCGTCCAGCCTGTCCTTGGGGTCCTTCACGGTGTGTTTCCTCTCGGAGGGTGGCAGGCGGGCGTGCGGGCCCAGGCGGGAGAGTACCGTGCGCCGCCACGACCGGGAGAGGGCTTCCGTCCCCTGGACCGCCCCTACACCGGCCCCAGGAACGATTCCTCGAACCTGCCCTGAGTCCCGCTGGAGCCGTGCGCTCCGGCGTGCGTTCGCCGCCTGCCGCGGTGTGAGGGGCCCGTAGGATCGGCGGGACGCAAGGGGCCGGTCGACCGGGGGAGAGCACCCGTATGGAAATGGCACGTTCGGCGTCACTCGTCGCCGCGACGATCACGATGGGTCTGGTCAGCGGCCTCTTCTACGGCTTCGCCGTGTCGGTGATGCCCGCCCTTCGGCGCACCGACGACCGGACCGTCATCGAGGTGATGCAGCGCATCAACATCGCCATCCTCAACGGCTGGTTCGTCCTCGGTTACATCGGCGCCCTGCTCTTCACCGGCCTCGCGCTGGTCCTGCACGCCCTGTCCGCCCGCGGCGCCGTGCTCGGGCCGCTGGCGGGGGCGTTCGTGTGCTACCTCGTCGCGATGGGTGTCACGGCCCGCGTCAACATCCCGCTGAACAACGCCCTGGACAAGGCCGGTCCGCCCGCCCGGATCGCCGACGCGGCCGCAGTCCGCCGCGGCTTCGAGGGGCCGTGGGTGCGGGCCAACGTCTGGCGCACGCTGCTGTGCACGGCGGCCACCGGCCTGCTCGCCTGGGCGCTGGTCCTGACGCCCTGAGCCGGCCCGCGCGGTGCGCGGCGCGCGGCTCGGGCGTGGACGTGCAGCGGCTTGCCGGCCGGAGCGTGGACGACGTGCCCGCGCTCCACGGCGCCGCCGGTCTCCTCGTATCCGAGGCGGGTGGGGACCAGTCCGGGAACCGGGCGTGATCGCAGGAGAGGACGCGGTCGCCGTCGACGGCCGGGCCGGGCAGCGACCGGCTGCGCGCTAGGCGCGCGAGGGACTCACCCCGGTCGAGGGCGGGAGTCTCCTCTCTCCCACCTTCGTCGAAGTCGCCGGGGTGCGGGGTGGCACGAGGGCCGGCGCATCGCCCTCCCGACGGGCGTGCCCGGGACCCCGCGGTACGCGTCCGCCTCGGCGGCGTCCTCGCCCCCGAAGATCGCCTTCGCGCCGAAGGGCCCGCCGTGGCACGGCGCGTCGGCCGTCTCGCCCGCGGGCAGCAGGGGCCTCCCCGTCGGTACGCGGCCGTAGGGCAGGCAGGTGCCGCCCGGCTCGGCCTTCTCGACGGTCCTCGTGTCCCGGGGCTCCCGGACGGTCTTCGGGGCCCCCGGGTTCGTCACCAGGCGGCCGTCAGGCGGCCCGTACCACCACCGCCGAGTTGAAGCCGCCGCGGCCGCGGGCCAGGACCAGCGCCGTACGCAGCCGGGCGGGCCGGCGCACCTCGGTGACCAGGTCGACCGGGCAGTCGGCGGCCGGGGGGCCCGCGTTGACGGTCGGCGGGACGACCCCGTCCCGCAACGAGAGCAGGGCCGCCGCCAGGTCCAGAGAGGCGCCGCCCGCGGCGAGCCGGCCCGTCATCGTCTTCGGCGCGGCCACGGGCACGCCGTACGCGCCGAACAGCGCGGCGAGGGCCTCGGCCTCCTCCCGGTCGGCGGCGCGCCGTCCGGCGGCGTCGGCGAAGACCACGTCGACGTCGGCGGCCTCCAGCCCGGCGTCCCGCAGGGCGAGCCGGGCGGCGGCGCCCAGGCGCGGGGTGCCGCCCGAGCCGGGAGGCGGGTCGAAGGTGGAGGCGTACCCCGCGACGGCCCCGTAGACGGCGGCGCCCCGCTCGCGTGCGTGGTCCGCGTCCTCCAGGACGAGCAGCGCGCCGCCCTCGCCGGCGACGTGGCCGTCCGCGTCGGCGGAGAACGGCAGGTACGCCCGGCCCGGGTCCTCGGCGGTGCTCAGTTCGCCTCCGGCGAGGTGCGCCGCCCAGCCCCACGGGCACAGGGAGGAGTCCACCCCGCCGGTGACCAGCAGCCGTACGCCGCTCTTGCGGAGCTGGCGGCGGGCGTGGGCGACCGCGTCGAGCCCGCCGGCCTGCTCGGTGACCAGGACGCCGCTGGGGCCGCGCAGCCCGTTCCTGATGGAGATCTGGCCGGTGTTGACGGCGTAGAACCAGGCGAAGGACTGGTAGGCGCTGACGTACTGGCCGCCCTTGCTCCACAGCTCCTGGAGTTCCTTCTGGCCGAACGCGTAGCCGCCCGCGGAGGCCGCCGTGATGACCCCGGCGGAAAAGTCGGGCAGGGCGGACACGTCGACGGCCGCGTCGGCGAGGGCCTCGTCGGCGGCGGTGAGGGCGAGCCGGGTCATGTGGTCGGTCTGGGGCAGCAGCCGGCTCGGGATGTGGTCGGCCGCGTCGAAGCCCGGCACCTCCCCGGCGAGGCGGGCCGGGTACTGCCCGGCGTCGAACCGGCTGACGGGGCGGATGCCGCTCTCGCCGCGCAGCACTGCCCCCCACCACGCTTCGGTGCCCAGGCCGTTCGGCGCGGCCACGCCGATGCCGGTGACGACCGGCGCGGTGGAACCGGTGGCGGGGCGGGCGGTGTCGGGGGCGGGGGCGGTGGTCATGCGGCATCTCCCAGGCGCGGGCGGGTCAGGACGATGGCGCTCTGGAAGCCGCCGAAACCGCTGCCGACGCTGAGCACGGTGTCGGTGCGCTGCTCGCGCGCGACGAGCGGGGTGTAGTCCAGATCGCAGGTGGGGTCGGGGGTGTGCAGGTTCGCGGTGGGCGGGACGGTGTTGTGCTCGATGGCCAGGGCGCAGGCGGCCACTTCCAGGGAGCCGATCGCGCCGAGCGAGTGCCCGATCATCGACTTGATGGAGCTGACGGGCACCTCGTGGGCGCGCTGCCCGAGGCTGCGCTTGAACGCGGCGGTCTCGTGGCGGTCGTTCTGCTTGGTGCCGGAGCCGTGGGCGTTGACGTAGTCGACGGCGCCGGGATCCAGCCGGGCCTCGTCCAGGGCGCTGTCGATGGCGGCGGCCATCTCCGCGCCGTCGGAGCGCAGTCCGGTCATGTGGTACGCGTTGCAGCGGCCGGCGAACCCGGCGATCTCGGCGTAGACGTGGGCGCCGCGGCGGCGGGCGCTCTCCAGCTCCTCCAGGACCAGCACGGCCGAGCCCTCGCCGAGGACGAAGCCGTTGCGGGTGGCGTCGAAGGGCCGCGAGGCGGTCTCCGGGGCGTCGTTGCGCGGCGAGGTCGCCTTGATCGCGTCGAAGCAGGCCACGCTGATCGGGGATATGGGTGCTTCCGTGGCACCGGTGACCATCACGTCTGCGCTGCCTTCGCGGATCAGCTCGGCGGCGTGGCCGATGGAGTCCAGACCCGAGGTGCAGCCGGTGGAGACCATGGAGACGGGTCCTTGGGCGCCGACCCGCCAGGCCACTTCGGCGGCCATCGAGCTGGGGACGAAGTAGTCGAACAGGTGTGGTGCGGCGAGGGTGTGGTCGACCTGCCAGGTGCTCCCGCCGAGGCTCACCGCGTTGTACTGGTCGTCCAGGCCCATGGTGCAGCCGACCGCGCTGCCGAGGGTGACCCCGGTGCCTTCCGGATCGGCGTCGCTCCCGTCCAGCCCGCTGTCGCGCAGCGCCTCGCCGGCTGCGACGAGGGCGAATTGCGCGGCCCGGTCGAGGCGGCGGGCGTCTTCGGCGCGGAAACCGTGGGCGAGGGGGTCGAAGTCGACCTCGGCGGCGATGCGGGAGCGGTACCCGGTGGCGTCGAAGAGGCTGATGGGCCGGGTGGCGGTCTTCCCGGAAGTGAGCAGGGACCAGTACTCCTTGGTGCCCACTCCCCCGGGCGCGACCACGCCGATTCCGGTGATGACGACGCGTCGGCTCATTGGGTGTTCCTTCACGGGTGAGTCCTATGGGTGGTGAGCTTGGCCAGCTCCGCTCGACGGCAGGTCGAGCGCGGGTGGTGGGCGCACGCGGACGGGTCCGTGGCCCCCGCCGCACGGGGGCCACGGACCACTCGCCACGGACCGCTCAGCCGGGACCACTCGCCACGGACCACTCGGCACGGACGCACGGACGCACGGACCACTGGCGACGGACCACTCGCCCCCGACGCGTCGCCCGCCCGGACCCGGCGCCGCTCAGCGCGGCGCGGCGAACTCGGGCCGGCTGGTGCTCGGTGAGCCGAGGATGTTCCGGTGGATCTCGAGGGTCGCCGTGGAGCGGTTGAGGGTGATGTAGTGCAGGCCGGGGGCCCCTTCAGCCAGCAGCCGCTGCGCCATGGCGGTGGCGTAGTCCACGCCGATGCGGTGCCCTTCGTCCGGGTCGTCACGGGCGGCTTCCAGGCGCTGTGCGAGGGACGGCGGGAAAGCGGCGCTGCTCAGTTGTGCGAAGCGCCGGATCTGGCGCACGTCGGTGGCGGGCATGATCTCCGGGATGATCGGGGTGTCACAGCCCGCCGCGGTGACCCGGTCGCGCAGCCGCAGGTAGTCCTCGGCGTGGAAGAACATCTGCGTGACGGCGTAGTCGGCGCCGGCCCGGCACTTGGCCACGAAGTGCCGGATGTCGCTGTCCCAGTCCGGAGAGCGGGGGTGCCGCTCGGGGAAGGCAGCGACGCCGACGCTGAACTCCCCGGACCTCCTGACCAGCGAGACCAGCTCGTGCGCGTGGTGGAAGCCCTCGGGGTGCGCGGTCCAGGGCGCGTTCGGGTCGCCGGGCGGGTCGCCGCGCAGGGCGAGGACGTCGAGGACGCCCACGTCGGCGTACTGGCCGAGGATGTGGCGCAGTTCGGCGACGGAGTGCCCGACGGCGGTGAGGTGGGCGACGGGCCGCAGGGTGGTCTCGGCGGCGATCCGCTTGGTGACCTCGACGGTCCGGTCCCGGGAGGAACCGCCGGCTCCGTAGGTGACCGAGACGAAGGTCGGCGAGAGCGGCTCGATCCGGCGGATCGCGTCCCACAGCACGCGTGAGCCCGCGTCGGTCTTGGGCGGGAAGAACTCGAAGGAGTACGAGGGCCTCCCGCTGCGCAGGATCTCGCGCAGTACGGTCATCTCCGCCCTCCCGCCCGGCCCGGCGCGGCGCCCGTGCCCGCCCCGCTCCTGCTCCCGCTCCTGCGCTTGCCGCTCATGCGCACCCCGCCAGCGCCGGCTCGATCTCCCGCGCCGCCGCGCTGCCGTAGACGCGGTCGATGCGGGACAGCAGGTCGCCGGGGAGCAGCTTGTACTCCTGGGTGCCGACCGATTCGAGGACCACCGTGGCCAGTGCGCAGCCCAGTTGGGCGGCCCGCTCGTACGGCAGGCCCCAGGACACGGCGGCGAGGAAGCCGGCGCGCAGGGCGTCGCCCACGCCGGTCGGGTCGGCCGCGGCGTCGGTGAGGACGGCGGGGACGTCCGTACGTGCGGCGCCGGCCGTCAGGATCGAGACCCCGTCGGCGGCGCGGGTCACGACCCAGGTGCCGACCCGCTCCAGCACCTGCTCCTCGTCCCAGCCGGTGCGTTCGCGCAGCAGTGCGCTCTCGTACTCGTTGGTGAACAGCAGGTGCGCCCCGTCCACCAGCAGCCGGGTCTGCTCGGTGTCGAGCCGGGCGAGCTGCTGCGAGGGGTCGGCGGCGACGGGGATGCCGAGGGCGTGTGCCGCGGCGGTGTGGCGCAGCATCGCGGCGGGGTCGTCGGCGCCCACGAGGACGAGGTCGAGGCCTCCCACCCGCTCGTGGGTCTCGGCGAGGTCGATCTTTCCCGCCTCGGCCATGGCGCCCGCGTAGAAGGTCGCGATCTGGTTCTGGTCGTCGTCCGTGGTGCACACGAAGCGCGCCGTGTGCAGGGTCTCGCTGACGCGGACGGAGGTGGTGTCGACCCCCGCTTCGCCCAGCCGGCCGCCGTACTCGCTGAAGTCGAGGCCCGCGGCCCCGATGAGCAGGGGCCGCAGGCCCAGCCGGCCGAGGCCGACGGTGATGTTGGCCCCGACTCCGCCGTGGCGGACTTCGAGGCGGTCGGCGAGGAACGACAGCGAGACCCGGTCCATCTGTTCACTGATCAGCTGGTCGGCGAAGCGGCCGGGGAAGACCATGAGGTGGTCGGTGGCGATGGAGCCGGCCACGGCGATGCGCACAACGATTCTCCTTGGACTGTGGCGGGGCCAGTTGACGGGGACCGGCGTCTACCGCAGGCCGGCGGCGGCGCGCAGGGCGTCGACGCGGTCGGTGCGCTCCCAGGTGAAGTCCGGCAGCTC
>NZ_BMVP01000035.1 GCF_014650775.1 Streptomyces cirratus
CAAACCCTCCGGCGAACTCACCCCACCCGGAAAACGGCACGCCATCCCCACGATCGCCAGGGGTTCGGTGCTCCGCTCCTCGACCTCGCGGAGGCGTGCTTGCGTCTCGTGCAGCTCGGTCATGGCCCGGCGGAGGTACTCGCGGAGCCTGGCCTCGTTGCCCGTGGTGGAGTCCTGGCTGGTGGCGTCGTGAGCAGACACGGCTCTCCCCTGGAGGTGTTCGGTGCAGGGCTTCAAATGGCGCGGAAGCCGCTGTCGAGCAGCTGGAACAGTTCGTCGTCGGAGGCGGAATGGAGCAGTTCGGTGACGGTTCCGGTATCGGAGCCGGCGTTGGTTTCGGTGTCGGTGTCGGAGGCAGCGGCTTGCGGCGGTGCGGTGGTGGCCGCCACTCCGAGCCCGGCCAGCAGGACGGACAGCCGGTCGGCGATCTTCCGCCGGGCGTCCTCGTCCAGGTCGGCCCGGGCGGTCTCCTCGCCGAGCCGGCCGATGAGGGCGAGTACGGAGGCTTCGGCGCCGGGCAGTTCCCCGTCGATGTGCTCGGCGAGGGCCAGGGGCGTCGGATGGTCGAAGACGAGGGTCGCCGTCAGCCGCAGGCCGGTCTCGGCGCCGAGCCGGTTGCGCAGTTCGACGGCGGTGAGCGAGTCGAAGCCGGCTTCCCGGAAGCTGCGGTGGACGCCGACCTCGGCCGGGCCCGCGTAGCCGAGTACGGCCGCGACCTCGGTCCGTACGAGGTCCAGGACGAGCGCGGAGCGTTCGGCCCGGGGCAGACCGGCGACCCGGTCGGCGAGTGTCGCCCGGCGCTGCTCCGGCCCGCCGTCCCCGGCCGGGGCCCCGGCTCGGACCGCCCCCGCCGCGCGGCGGGTCGCCTGCCCGGCGAGCGGGCGCAGGACGGGCGGCAGGGCGTCACGGGGAGCGGCGGGGTCGATGCGCAGGGGCAGCAGGACGGCGTCCTCGCGGGCGCATGCGGCGTCGAAGAGGTCGAGGGCCTCGGCTTGCGGGAGCGCGACGATGCCGCTGCGGCGCAGCCGGGCCGCGTCGGCTTCGGCGAGGGTGCCTGCCATGCCGGCGCCCGCCCAGGGGCCCCAGGCGAGGGAGACCGCGGGCAGGCCCTGGCCGTGGCGCCAGGAGGCGAACGCGTCGAGGTAGGCGTTGGCGGCGGCGTAGGTGGACTGCCCGGCGCTGCCGAGGAGCGCGGCGGCCGACGAGAAGAGGACGAACGCGTCGAGTTCCAGGTCCCGGGTCAGGTCGTGGAGGGCGCGGACCGCGTCGGCCTTGGGCCGCAGGACGGCTTCGAGGCGCGCGGGATCCTGCGCGGTGAGCAGGCCGTCGTCGAGGACGCCGGCGGTGTGGACGACCGCGGTGAGCGGGTGCTCGGCGGGGATCCGTGCGAGGAGCGCGGCGAGGGCGGTGCGGTCGGCGGCGTCGCATGCGGCGAGTTCGACGGTGTGGGCGCCGGCTGCGGTGAGTGCGGTGGCCAGTGCGGCGGCGCCGGGGCCGTCCGGGCCGCGCCGGCTGGTCAGCAGCAGGTGGCGTACGCCGTGTTCGGTGACCAGTCGGCGGGCCACGGCGGAGCCGAGGCCGCCGGTGCCACCGGTGATGAGGACCGTTCCGTCGGGGTTCCAAGCGGCGGTGCCGGGCGCTGTGGTGACGCGGACGACGCCGGGGGTGTGCGGGGTGCCGGCGCGCAGGGCGAGCTGGTCGGCGCCGTCCGCGCGGGTCAGGGCGGCGGGCAGGGCCGCGTACGAGGCGGGCTGCTCGTCGGTGTCGACGAGGGCGAACCGTCCGGGGTGTTCGGTCTGGGCCGAGCGGATCAGACCCCAGGCGACGGCGGCGGCCGGGTCGGTGACGGGCTGTCCGGGGCCGGTGGTGACCGCCTGGTGGGTGAGGACGGTCAGCCGGGATCCGGCCGGGCGGTCCGCGGCGAGCCACTGCCGGGCGAGGGCGAGGACGCGGCGGCCCACGGCCCGCGGGCCGTCCCCGCCGTCTTCGCCGTCTTCGCCGCGCAGGTCGGCCACGGCGTGGACGGGCCCCGCCGGCAGGTCGGCGAACGGCGCGTCGGAGTCGGTCCCGATCCGGACGTCCGCTCCGGCGGCGGTCAGGGCGCCGGCCAGCGCCGGGGCGGCCCCGCCGAGTAGCAGCCACCTGGTCCCGGAGGGCTGTCCCGGGTCGGCGGGCAGCGGGGTCCACGCGGGCCGCAGCAGCGGCGCGGGAGCTGTGGCGGCGTCGGCGATCCGGTCGGCCCGGACCCGGCGCAGGGCCAGCGAGCCGGCGGCGAAGACGGGCCGCCCCTCGGGGTCGGCGGCGCTCACGGCGTAGGCGTCGGGGCCGGCCGGGGTGATCCGCACCCGCAGCGCGTCGGCGCCGTGGGCGTGGAGGGCGGCTCCGGTCCAGGAGAACGGTACGAGCCCGTGGGCGTCGGGCCGGGTGGCGGTGACGGCGTGCAGGGCGGCGTCGAGGAGGGCGGGGTGCAGGCCGTAGCCGGTGGCGTCGGCGCTCTCCTCCGGGCGCAGGGCGGCGTACGCGAAGACCTCGTCGCCCCGGCGCCAGACGGCCCGCAGGCCCTGGAACGCGGGCCCGTAGCCGATCCCTGCGGCGGCGAACCGCTCGTACTCGCCCTCGGCGGCGACGGGTTCGGCGCCCTCGGGCGGCCAGACCCCGCCGAGGGGGGCGAAGGCGTCGTCCGGGGCCGCGGCCCGGGCGGGCGCGGTGCGGCCGGTGGCGTGCGGGGTCCAGTCGTCGGCGCCTGCTGCGGCGGAGTGGATCCGCAGGGGGCGCGTCCCGTCGGCGTCGGCGGCGCCGAGGTGGACGCGCAGCCGTACGGGCGCCTCGTCGGGCAGCACGAGCGGGCTGTCGAAGGTGAGTTCCGCGATCCGGTCCCCGGTGGCGGAGGCGGCCGTCAGGGCGAGTTCGAGGAGGGCCGTGCCGGGGACGACGACGCGTCCGGCGACGGTGTGCCCGGCGAGCCAGGGATGGGCGCGGGCGGACAGGTTCGTCGTCCACACCGTGCCCTGGCCGTCGGGGAGTTCCACGCGGGCGGCGAGCAGTGGGTGTCCGGCGGTGTCGACCCCGGCGGCCGCCAGGCCGTCCTCCCCGTGCGCGGGGGCCGGGGCGTCGAGCCAGTACCGGGAGCGCTGGAAGGCGTAGGTCGGCAGTTGTGCGGCGAGGTCCGCGCCGGAGGCGGAACGGGGGGCGGTCTCGGCGCCGAGACCATGGACGTGGGCGGCGGCCATGGCCTCGGCGAAGGCCCGCGCCTCTGGCTTGCGGCGGCGCTGCACGGCGATCGTGGTCACGGGGGCGGCGGCCCGGTCGTCGCCGAGCTCATGGTCCTGGCCGTCGCCGTGGCCGTGGCCGTGGCCGAGGTCGTGGTCGTCGCCGTGGCCGTGGTCGTGGTCGTGGTCGAGGATCGTGCGGGTCATCGCGGTGAGGACCGCGTCGGGGCCCAGTTCGAGGAAGCTGTCGATGCCTTCGGCGCGCAGGGCGCGGACGCCGTCGAGGAAGCGCACCGGACGGCGCGCATGGCGGACCCAGTGGTCCGCGGTGCGCAGGGCGTCGCCGGTGGCGAGCCGTCCGGTCAGGTTCGACATGACAGGAATCTTGGGCGGGTGGTATTCGAGACCGCGAGCGATCGTTTCGAACTGTGTCAACATGCCGTCCATGTGCGGCGAGTGGAAGGCGTGGCTCACGGTCAGCCGCTTCGCGGCGCGGCCGCGGCTCTTCCAGTACTCGACCAGTTCCGCCACGTCCGGCTCGTCGCCCGCGACCACCACGGCGGCCGGCCCGTTCACCGCGGCGAGGTCGATCCGTGCCTCCCGGCCCGCCAGCTGCGGCCGCACCTCCTCCTCGCCCGCCTGGAGCGCGGCCATCGCCCCGCCCTCGGGCAGTTCGCCCATCAGCCGGCCCCGGGCGGCGACCAGCCGGGCGGCGTCGGGCAGCGAGAACACGCCGGCCGCGTAGGCGGCGGTGATCTCGCCGACGGAGTGGCCCGCGACGGCGTCGGGGCGGACGCCGCGTGAGGTGACGAGCGCGTGGAGGGCCGCTTCGAGGGCGAACAGGGCGGGCTGGGTGTACTCGGTGCGGTCCAGCAGTGCGGCGTCCGGCGTCCCGGGGGCGGCGAACATGACCGTGCGCAGGGGGCGTTCCAGGTGGGGGGCGAAGGCGGCGCACACCTCGTCGAGGGCGGCCGCGAACACCGGCTCGGCGGCGTACAGCTCGCGGCCCATGCCGGGGCGCTGGCTGCCCTGGCCGGTGAAGAGGAAGGCGGTACGCCGGCTGCCGCCTGCGGCCCGGCCGGTCACCACCAGGCGCGCGTCCGGGCGGGCGTCGGAGGCGAGGGACTCCAGGCCGCGCAGCAGGGTCTCGGGGTCCTCGCCGAGGACGACGGCGCGCTCGGGGAAGGCGGTGCGCCGGTGGGCGAGTACGGAGGCCACGGCGGCGGGGTCCGCGGGCCGGCCGGCCAGGTGGTCGGCGAGCCGGCGGGCCTGGGCCCGCAGGGCGGGCACGTCCCGGGCGGAAAGCGCCCACGCGGTGGTCCCGGGTGCGGGGCCGTCCCCGCCCGCTGCGCCGGCCTGGGCCGGGGCCGGGGCTTCGGCCCCGGCTTCGGCCCCGGCTTCGGCGGGCTGGTCGGCGGGCTGGTCGGCGGCTTCGAGGATGACGTGGGCGTTGGTGCCGCTGGCGCCGAACGCGGAGACCCCGGCGCGGCGGGGGCCGTCGGCGCGCGAGGGCCAGGGGGTGCTCTCCGTGAGCAGGGTGACCGCGCCGGCCGTCCAGTCGATCTGCCGGGACGGCTCCTCGGCGTGCAGGGTCTTGGGCAGGACGCCGTGGCGCAGGGCCAGGACGGTCTTGATGACCCCGGCCACCCCGGCGGCGGCCTGGGCGTGCCCGATGTTGGACTTGAGGGAGCCGAGCAGCAGGGGCTGCCCGGCCGGACGGGCCTGGCCGTAGGTGGCGAGCAGGGCGTGCGCCTCGATGGGGTCGCCGAGGCTGGTGCCGGTGCCGTGTGCCTCGACGGCGTCGACCTGGTCGGCGGTGAGCCCCGCGTTCGCCAGGGCGGCGCGGATGACGCGCTGCTGGGCGGGCCCGTTGGGAGCGGTGAGGCCGGCGCCGGTGCCGTCCTGGTTGACGGCGGAGCCACGGAGGACGGCCAGTACGGTACGGCCTTCACGGCGGGCGTCGGACAGCCGCTGGAGCAGCAGCATTGCGGCGCCCTCGCCGAAGCCGGTGCCGTCGGCCGAATCGGAGAAGGCCTTGCAGCGGCCGTCGGCGGCGAGCCCGCGCTGGCGGGAGAAGTCGATGAACATGGTCGGCGTGGACAGCACGGTCGCCCCGCCCGCGAGCGCCAGGTCGCATTCGCCGGCCCGCAGGGCCTGGGCGGCGAGGTGCAGGGCAACCAGCGAGGAGGAGCAGGCGGTGTCGACGGTGACGGCCGGTCCGCGCAGGCCGAAGGTGTAGGAGACGCGGCCCGAGGCGACGCTGCCCGCGCTGCCGTTGACGAGGTAGCCCTCCAGGCCTTCGGGGATGCGGGCGCCGGGGGTGTGCGGGACGCGCGAGCCGTAGTCGTCGTACATGACGCCGGCGTAGACGCCGGTGCGGCTGTCGCGGACGTCGTCCCGGGTGAGGCCGGCGCGTTCGAAGGCTTCCCAGGCCGTCTCCAGCAGCAGGCGCTGCTGCGGGTCCATGGCGAGGGCCTCGCGGGGGGAGATGCCGAAGAACTCCGGGTCGAAGTCGGCGCAGTCGTAGAGGAAGCCGCCTTCCCTGGCGTAGCTGGTGCCGGGCGCCCCGGGGTCGGGGTCGTAGAGCGCGTCCAGGTCCCAGCCGCGGTCGCCGGGCAGGCCGGAGATCGCGTCGGTGCCCGACTCCAGGAGCTGCCACAGGGCCTCGGGGGTGTGGACCCCGCCGGGGAGGCGGCAGCTCATGGAGACGATCGCGATGGGTTCGCGGGCGGCTTCCTCGACGGTACGCAGCCGCTCACGGGTGCTGACGAGTTCGGCGGTGACCCGCTTGAGGTAGTCCCTGATCTTCGCCGAGTTGTCGGCGGGGGCGGGGGCGTCGGAGGTGGGGGTGCCCGTCACAGCTGCTCCTCGATGAAGGCGAAAAGTTCGTCGTCGTCGGCCGAGTCCAGCCGCGCTCCGGCGGCGGCCTGGTACGGGTCCGCGGTGGCGGCGGGACCCGCCGGAGAGCCACCGAGGCCGGCGACGAGTGCGGCGAGCCGCCGCTGGAGGGTCTCGCGGCGGATGTCGTCGCCGGCCATGGCCGCGACGGCCGCCTCCAGGGCGTCGAGCCCGGCGAGGGCCGCCTCGCCCGCTTCCTTGCCGCCGCCGGCGGTGGCGCGCAGTTCCGCGTCGATGTGCTCGGCGGTGGCCTGGGCGGTGGGGTGGTCGAAGACGACTGCGGCGGCCAGCCGCAGTCCGGTGGCGGCGTTCAGCCGGTTGCGCAGTTCGACGGCGGTCAGCGAGTCGAAGCCGATCTCGCGGAAGGCGCGGGCGGGTTCGACCGCGTCGGGGCCGGTGAAGCCGAGTACGGCGGCGACCTGCGTCCGTACCAGGGCGAGCAGTTCCCGGCCGCGGGCGGCGGCGTCGAGCCCGGCGAGGCGGTGGGCCAGGGCCTGCGCCCCGCCACCCGTGCCGCCGTCGCCGCCCGGGCCGGACGCGCCGGCGGACGGTGCGGTGGCGGCGGCGCGCGGCGTCCCGGCGGCTGCCGGTACCAGGGCCCGCAGCAGGGCCGGTACGGCGTCGGGCCCGTGGGCGGCCCGCTCCCGGCGCAGGGCCGGGACGTCCAGGCGCAGCGGGACCACAAGGGCGTCGGCGTCGGCGGGGGCCGCGAGGGCCCGGTCGAAGAGCGCGAGGCCCTGCGCGTTGTCCATCGGGGCGATTCCGGAGCGTCGCATACGGCGCAGGTCGGTGTCGGAGAGGTGCCCGGTCATTCCGCTGGCCTCGCCCCACAGTCCCCAGGCGAGGGATACGGCGGGCAGCCCGGCGGCCCGGCGGTGCTGGGCCAGGGCGTCCACGAAGGTGTTCGCGGCGGCGTAGTTGGCCTGGCCGGGGCGGCCGAGGAGTCCGGCGGCGCCGGAGAACAGCACGAACGCGGACAGGGGCAGGTGGGCGGTGAGTTCGTGCAGGTGCAGGGCGGCGTCCGCCTTGGGCCGCAGTACGGTGTCCAGCCGCTGCGGGGTGAGCGTGGTGACGGCGCCGTCGTCGAGAACGCCCGCGGCGTGGATCACCGCGGTCAGCGGGTGGGCGCCGGGGATGCCCGAGAGCAGTGCCGCGACCGCGGAGCGGTCGCCCGTGTCGAGGGCGCCGATCTCCACCCGGGCGCCGAGCGCCGTCAGTTCCGCTTCGAGCGCGGCGGCCCCTTCGGCGGCGGGCCCGCTGCGGCTGACGAGCAGCAGGTGCCGGGCGCCGTACGCGGTGACGAGGTGGCGGGCGACGAGCCGGCCGAGCGTGCCGGTGGCGCCGGTGACGAGGACGGTCCCCTCGGGGTCGAACGGCCGCGCGGCCCCGGCGGGTACCGTTTCCGCCCGGCTCAGGGTCGGCGTGTACGCCTGCCCGTCGCGCAGCGCGAGCTGCGGTTCCCCGGTGGCGAGCGCCCCGGCCAGCGCCGCCGCCGATGAGCCGGTACCGTCCGTGTCGACGAGGGTGAAACGGTCCGGGTGCTCGCTCTGCGCGGACCGTACGAAGCCCCACAGCGCGGCGGCCGCGAGCCCGGCCGGGGATTCCCCGGGCGTGGTGGCGACGGCGCGTTCGGTCAGCACGACCAGCCTGGCCGCGGCGAGCCGGTCGTCCTGCCGGAGCCACTCCTGCACCAGGGCGAGGCCCCGCGCGGTGAGTTCGCGTACCTCACCGGGCGCGGGCGCGCCGGGCGCCGCACCGGCGGCGGCCCCGGCCGGGGCCGGGAAGGTGACGACGACGGCGTCCGGGGCGGGGGCGCCCGCGTCCATGGAGGCCACCAGCGCCGCCAGGTCGGGGTGGACGGCCTCGGATCCCCCGATGCCCAGCGGGTCCGGGCCCACCACGGCGGTGCGGACGGCCGGCTCCCGGCCGACGGCGGTAGCCCGCCAGTCGACCCGGTACAGGGGCGGTTCCGCCTCGGCCGCACCGAGCAGCGCGTCCAGCCGTTCCCGGGGGACGGGCCGCATCACGAGCGCGTCGAGCGTCAGCACGGGCGCGCCGGTCGGGTCGACGGCCTCCAGCGAGACGGCGCCCTCGCCGGTCCGCGCGAGGCGCACGCGCAGCGCGTCGGCGCCCGCCGCGTGCAGGGTGGCGCCCTGCCAGGCGAAGGGGAGCAGGACGGAATCGGCGGGAACGGCGAGGAGGTCGCCGGCCAGCCAGGGCTGGAGCGCGGCGTCCAGGAGTGCCGGGTGCACGCCGAAGCGGGCGGCGTCGGCCCGGGCCCGGGAGGGGAGGCGGACTTCGGCGAAGACCTCGCCGGGGCGCCGCCACAGCGACTCGACTCCGGCGAAGACCTCCCCGTACTCGTAGCCGAGGTCGGAGAACCGCGTGTAGACCTCGTCCGGCTCCACGCGCTCGGCGCCGGCCGGCGGCCAGGCCTGCGCCACGGCCCACTCGGCCGGGGCGGGGACGGGGACGGCGGGAGCGGCGTCGGCCGGGCGCAGGACGCCGTCGGCGTGCCGCGTCCACTCGGCGTCGTCGCCCTCGGGGCGGGAGTGCAGGGTCACCCGGCGGCGCCCGCTGTCGTCGGGCGCCGCGACCCGTACCTGGATACGGACGCCGCCCCGGTCCGGCAGGACGAGCGGGGCTTCGAGGCCGAGTTCCTCCAGTCCGGCCGAACCCGTCGCGGCGGCCGCGTGCAGAGCCAGCTCGGCGAAGGCGGTGCCGGGCAGCAGGGTCCGGCCGGAGACGGCGTGGTCGGCGGTCCACGGCTGCTCGGCCCGCGAGATCCGCCCGGCGAAGAGCAGCTCCCCGCTCGCGGCGAGCGGCAGGGCACCGCCCAGCAGCGGGTGGGTCTCCCAGTCCATCCCGAACCGTGCGGCGGCGGCGTCGCCGACACCGGCGGGGGAGGTCGGCGCCCAGTAGTGGGAGCGCTGGAAGGCGTACGTCGGCAGGTCGGTCAGGCGGGCGCCGGTGCCGTCGAAGAGCGCGGGCCAGTCGATGTCGACGCCGCGTACGAAGAGCTCGGCGGCGGAGGTCAGCAGACGCTGGAGCCCGCCGTCATCGCGGCGCAGCGAGCCGACGGCCAGGACGTCGACGCCCGCCACCTCTGCGGTCTCCTGGATACCGATCGTCAGGACCGGGTGGGCACTGGACTCGACGAACGTGCCGAAGCCGTCGGCGAGCAGCGTGCGGACGGTCTCCTCGAAGCGGACGGGCTGGCGCAGGTTGCGGTACCAGTAGGCGGCGTCCAGGACCGGCTCCGACAGCAGCCCGCCCGTGACCGTCGAGTAGAACGGAACCGTCGGACGCTGCGGCCGGATCGGTCCCAGCACGTCGAGGAGTTCGGCTTCGATCCGCTCGACGTGAGCCGAGTGGGAGGCGTAGTCGACGGGCACCTGGCGGGCCCGGATGTCCTCCGCCTGGGCGGCGGCGACGAACTCCACGATGGCATCCGCATCACCCGCGACGACGGTGCTGGACGGCCCGTTGACGGCGGCGACACCCAGCCGCCCGGCCCAGGCCTCCAGCCGGGCTTCCACGTCCGCCACCGGCAGCGGAATGGACGCCATACCGCCCAGCCCCGCCAGCTCCCGGCCGATCACCGCGGCACGAAGGGCCACCACCCGGGCGGCATCCTCCAGTGACAACGCCCCCGAGACGGCAGCGGCGGCTATCTCGCCCTGCGAGTGACCGACCACCGCGTCCGGGACGACACCCAGCGACCGCCACAGTGC
>NZ_BMVP01000036.1 GCF_014650775.1 Streptomyces cirratus
CCCTTTTTCGCGCGGATGTGGGAGCCGTCCACGCAGGCCCTGGACCAGTCGAGGCGGCCGGCCGTTCAGCTCGGCGAGCAGGATCCGGTGCAGCTGGTCGAAGACTCCGGCCTGTTGCCACCGCTCCAGGCGCCGCCAGCAGGTCTGTCCCGAGCCGAATCCAAGCTCAGGCGGTGGGAGTTGCCAGGCGATGTCGTTGCAGAGGACGTACAGGATGCCTTGCAGACACAGACGGTCAGCTACCGGCCGCGGCCCTGGCGACCTCTCGGCCAGCGCGGCAGCAAAGGCTCGATCAGTGCCCACAAGTCGTCGTCCACGATCCACGGCCGAGTGCTCACGCACTCACGAACGGCCGAATCATCACACTGGTTACACCCGACCAGGACATCTCAACAAGATCCGTTTACGAGCTCTTGGCGTGGGCTATTGGCTCGATGTTGTTGCAGGTGACGAGATACACGGAGCGCGTTGGCCGTTTTCGGCCACATCGCTCAGTTCCGCCTAGCGGGTAATCGCTGACCCTTGGGCGGTGTGCACGGCGCGTCGGCCGAGATCGACCCATCGTTCATGAACTCAACGCCCGGCGAGCTGGTCTCATTCGAGCCAGTCGATAATCGGCCATGGTAGCTGAAATAATTAATTGCATGGAAGGTCGCATACCCTTCCTGCTATGGCAGGACTCTATTCGCCAACGCCTATGCAGAATGCCTGAATTCGGGTGGGTGCCTGTCTCAAAGATGACTTCTCGGCGAGATCGGCATGTACGCAAGATGTTCCCGTCAACTCAAGCGACAGCGCGAGGAGACAATTCGTGACCACTAGTAGACGGGGAATGAATTGAAGAAGCCCGGGAAGATCACTCTGGCCGCAGTCTCCATTTTGACTGCCGCTGGAGCTCTCGTCTCTGCCGGACCCGCCACTGCGGCTACCCCGGCAGCCCCGCAGTTCCAGGTGTTTACGGCGGCCGAGGGAGCCACCCCTCCGGCCGCGCTCATCGGCCCGCACGGTGAGAAGCCGACCAAGTGGGGTGTGGCCTCTTTCAACGTGTCGACGGCCCCCAAGTCGGGTATCGCTGGGATAGCCGCCCAAAGTGTCGGCGGCGGCACCTGGAACTATGGCACCACGGCCCAGTGGAATGGCAAGAGGTGCTACTCGAACTACATCCACCCGACCAAGAAGCACTCGGCCAGCGTGGCGTTCGCGGGCGGGGTCGACAAGGACATCAGCGAAGCTGACATCTGGGCCACGGCGGGCATCACCGCCGGCGCAGCGTACACGTGCAACGCCTACTGGGGCCTCTACTAAGCTCCATAGCGTCGCACTTTCGCCTTCTCCGAAGGTCTGGCCAACCGTACCTTTTGCGGGATGGCCAGGCCTTCGGGTCTTTCATTGGCGGCCTAGCGGTGTGAGCAGGGACCCGGTATGGTTGCGCGCACCCTTCGTCCGATGTATCGAGGTCCCGCCCGTGCGTTCTTTTTTATCGGCTGTCGCGCTAACCCTCGTTGGTGGTGTGATCGTCGGAATCTCCGGCCCCACTTTGGAATCCACTGGTGGGCATGCGAGTCATGCGGCAAGTGTCACGCTCGTAGCAGGCTGGATATACGCCCTAGTGGCATTCGTTTCCGGGCTACTGGCTAACTCGAAAAGACGCGCGGCCGTAATGGGGTTCGCGTCCCTTGTGGTTACCGTCTTTGCCTACTATGTGACGAAGGCAATGCAAGGCGACTTCAGGCAGCCCGATTTCAGCCGCCCGAGTTCAGGAGCCCTGAGTTTTGCATGGGGCGATTTTCTTTCCATGCTCGCCTTGTGGTGTGTGTTCGCCTTGCTTCTGGGGCCTATCTGCGGGCTCGCGGGGCACTGTGCCCGTACAGGGCCCTTCCGCCTTCCCAGCCAGCTGCTTGTGCCAGTCGTGGTGATCTGCGAGACCACCATGCGTCTCTCCGCCGAAGCGGATAGGCAGGAAGGGTTGGTAGGTACCACCTGGAGTGTGACCCGCGGGCTAGCCATAGCGGTGTTCTTGGTTCTCATTGGCATCGCCGCCGTGAGCACCTGGCGCCGGCGAACTACCCAAGCCCAGACCTGACAGGCTGCTGCGAAGTCGCTGTGACGAGGCCCGCTCCCGAGCAGAGCGGGCCTCCCGTGCCATGCGCTACGGACCTGAGTCAGAGATTCGTCGTTGGTTTGGTGTGAGTCGTCGTGGACCGAAGATCCCGCCGTTGTCGGTGACCGATGCCCAGCGGGCTGTGCTTGGTGGGTGGGTGCGTCGTCGCTCGACCGCGCAGGCTTTGGCATTGCGCTCCCGGATCGTGCTCGAGTCCGCGGAGGGACATTCGATCGCGGAGGTATCGCGCCGTCTTGGGATCGCCCCCGAGACGGTCGAACCTGGCGGCGCCGGTTCCTCGACCGAGGTCTGGAAGGCATGCACGACGAGCCCCGGCCCGGTGTCCCGCGGAAGATCACCGACGCTGATGTCGAGCGGCCTTCGACTTCGAGGCGAACCCGAGCATCGACGCGGCCACCATCCACACCCTCGCCAGCTGCGAGTGGATCAAGAAGAGTCAGCCGCTCTGCCTGATCGGCGACTCCGGGACGGGCAAGTCGCACATGCTGATCGCGCTGGGGACCGAGGCGGCGATGGCCGGCTACCGGGTCAAGTACGTGCTGGCGACGAAGCTGGTGAATGAGCTGGTCGAGGCCGCCGATGAGAAGCAGCTCTCCAAGACGATCGCCCGCTACGGCCGCGTCGACCTGCTCTGCATCGACGAACTCGGCTACATGGAACTCGACCGCCGCGGCGCCGAACTCCTCTTCCAGGTTCTGACCGAATGCGAAGAGAAGAACAGCGTCGCCATCGCCTCCAACGAGTCGTTCGGCAAAGCGCACATGTTCCAGCGAACCCGTGCCAGGTGCTGCCGAAACTTCACGGGTTCAAGCGGATGGAGAGATGGTTGCGGTCACCGCGACGGGTATCAGCGCGATCAGCTGTTGAGACCAGCAGTCCGATTGCTGGGTGCCGATCTCGGCTCCGCAGGCATCGCAGACGAGGTTGGGACCGTCCAGGCCGTCGAGTCCGCAGCATCCATTGAGGCGCCCACGGTCAGGGTGTCTGGCTACTCCCGAGGCATCGTCGGGGTTGAGGACGAGCACACCGTTGTGAGGGCTGACTGCATAGGACTCGCGCGGCATCAGCGATGGCAGGAACCTGTGTCCCGCGGCATCCTCCGTGACAGGCGGCGGCATCGCTACCTCCCGGAGGTCAGGGCTGATTTGTTGCTGACAGTTCGTGCAGGAGAAGACGGTCATGCCCGTAATTCTGTCCGGCCTTGGGACGGTCTCTCGTCATTTCCTGCTGGTCTCCGAGGCAGGAAGGCGCCCCTCGTCGACGTGGTCGCCGAGATAGATCATTGTGGCCTGCGGGTCCATGCCGAACGCGGCGGCGACGAGCTTGGGATCCATGGTGTTCACAAGGTCGACGAGACGGGTGCTGCGGATCATGCGGGGCGGGAACCCGCAGTCGTCAAGGACGTGGGAAAGGTAGGCAGTTGAGGCCGGGCTCCGCCCGGCCTTCGTTCCTTTGGTGACCATCACGTGAGGGTTGTCGGTCCTCCAGCCATCGCGATGGGCCAGGCATCGCTGCAGTGTCATCCAGGAGGCCGGATCCAGTGGAATGGGATGGGGCCGCTTGCCGAGGCGGACCACCTGGGCCTGGTGATCCACGTCGGTGATCCGCAGCAGTCGGACCTCCAAGCTGGAGGCTCCGTGCAGCAGGGCAAGGGTGCCCACCAGGGCCTCGTGCGGGTGCACGTGCTCGTCAGTGACCCAGCGGCGGAAGAGCTTGCGTTGTTCGTCGAGGGTGAGCGTCCTGCCGCGGAAGTTGTTCGGCTCCTTCGCGGTCAGGGTCCGGGTCGGATCGATCAGCACGACGTGCTGGGTGCGGGCGAAGCGGAAAAACTGCCGCAGCACGATCAGCCGGCGCTTGCGGGCCTTGGGCAAGGTGGCCGGGAAGGCTTCGATGTCGTGCACGCCCACCAGGGCCCAGTCGTCCTTCCCGCGGTGGGTCACGAGGAAGAGCGCGAGGTCACGCATGGTGGCCAGGGCGGTTTCGAGGGTGTGATCGCTGCGAGGCCGGGTGCCGGCCCGGCGGGCCCGGTCCTGGGCTCGCATCCGAGAGGCGTCGAAGGCAACGACGGACTGCTGCAGCGGCTCGGGAACTGCATCGAGACGGCGCTTTTCGCCGGTCGGCGGCGAGCCGTTCGGCCTGGTCGGTGGGCAGGGCCAGGCCGCGGAGGGTGAAGAAGTCTTCGAGCGAGCGGGCGAAGGAGCCCATCGACCGTCCGGGCCTGCGGGAACGCTCCAGCAGGGCCGGGGCGAGTTTGAGTGCTCGTCCTCCAGGAGACGGCCCAGGTCGGTGACGAAGCCGCAGGCCCTGGAGACGCAGTGGCGGGCCGCGACGTGGGCGACGAAAGCGGCCAGCCACTCCGGGGGGTCGGTCAGCCGGTCGTGGAGGTGCTCGCCACGGAGGAATGGACGGCTTGGGCGCTTTTGCCAGTCCTACTTGACGGCGCGGGCCACAAGCAGCGGCTGGAAGAAGCCCGTCTCCCGTGGCATCCGGCACTGAGGGTCGACAAACCCGGCCTCGGCTGCGAGGCCGGCCAGCCGGTCCCGGCCGAGTGCCCAGTAGGTGGTCCGGCGCACCTGGACGCGCCATTCTCCGCGTGCCGGGAGTTGGAAGTGCTCCAAGTCGTAGTGCTCGCCGTCGTCATGCCAGTGCCAGAGCTGGAAGGTGATGGTTCGCTCTCCGCCGTCGACTGGTTGTCGCCGATCTGCCAGCGCAGGTGAAGGCCGAACGTGTCGTGCTTGCCGTCGGCGCGGTGCTTGATATCCGCGCGGAGATCGGATGGCTCTGCCTGGGTGTTGCTCATCGAGTCTGGATTGTCGTTCCGGCCCCGGCCCCACCAACACCAATCCACGCGGCTGAACGGGACCTGTCGCGAAGTCGCTGTGTGAACCTGCGGTCGCAACTGAAAGCGGCGGAGTGACACCCAGGGGGTCGCCGACGGGGAAGCCACTTGCTTGCACTCGACATCCTGCCCGTATGGTTGGATCCGAGTAATCGCTACCAAGTAATCATGTCGGAATACTGGAGCTCCATGCGTACCCCTGAACCCCCCGCCGCCCATGAGCCTCCGAAGCGCCCCGCCAATGCCCTCGCCCTCGCCGTACTCGGGTTGCTGCTGGAGCAGCCGATGCATCCCCACGCCATGGCAAGTACGCTCCGCGGGCGCGGCATGGAGCGCGCGTTCAAGCTGACGACCGGATCGCTCTACGACACCGTCCGCGCGCTCAGCCGGGACGGGTGGATCGAGGCCGACAGCACCGAGCAGGTCGGCAACCGTCCGGCCCGCACCGTCTACCGCCACACCCCCGCCGGGCGGGACGGCTTCACCGACTGGCTCGACGAGCTGATCCGAGAGCCCTCACCCGACTACCCGCGGTTTCTCTCCGCCGTCGGGTACCTCGGCGCGCTGGGCCGCGTCCGCGCGGCTGGGGCGCTGCGGGAGCGGGCCGCCGCGCTGCGGGAGCGGATCGCGCAGGACGCCGAGAGCTACCGCGCGGCCCGCGAGGATCACAACGCGCCGCGCCTGTTCGTCATCGAGGCCGAGTACGCCGCGGCCATGGCGCAGGCCGAGCTGGCCTGGGTCGAGCGCATCGCTGACGAGATCGAGCGCGGAACGCTGACGTGGCCGGAGGGGACGACCGATGAGTGACACCGCATCGAAGGACGAGGTCGTCGACGTCCTGATAGCCGGTGCCGGGCCCGCCGGGCTGGCGCTCGCCGGGGAGTTGGGGCGCGCCGGGGTCCGGGCACTGGTCCTCGAGCGGGAGCCCGAACCGCCGGGCTTCTGCCGCGGGTTCAACCTCAACGCCCGGAGCCTGGAGCTGCTCGACCGCCGTGGCCTGGCCGCCGGCTTCCTCGCCGAGGGACCGACCGTGCAGACGACGATGTTCGTCGGTGCATCCCGCCTCGACCTCACCGCCATGCGCGCCAAACACCCCTACGCCCTCGGCATCCCTCAGACCCGCGTGGAGGAGTTGCTCGCCGAGTGGGCCGTGGGATCAGGCGCGCGGGTCGCCCGCAGCCGGCGCCTCACCGGGCTGCGGCAGGAGGGTGACGGCGTGACGGTCGAGGTGGACGGCCCGGGCGGACCGTCAACCGTCCGCTGCCGATGGCTGGTCGGCTGCGACGGGGGCCGCAGCACGGTGCGGAAGGCGGCCGGGATCGGCTTTCCGGGGACGCGCGCGCGGAACTTCACCCTGCTCGGGGACGTGGTGCTCGCCGACCCGTCGGCTGTCTCGTTCGGCCCCAATGCGGGGCCCGGCGGCCCCTCGGTGTTCGCGATCCCGCGCCCCGGCTACGTCCGTCTCCTCACCGCTGACCCGGCACCACCCGCCGACCCGCACGAGCCGGTGCCGCTCGACTTCTTCCAACGCGCGATCGATACCGCGTTGGGACACCGGGTCGAGATCGCCGAGGCGCGGTGGCTGACCCGGTTCGGCGACGCGGCGCGGCTCGCCGAGCGATTCCGGGCAGGCCGGGTCCTGCTCGCCGGGGACGCCGCGCACATCCACCCCCCGGCCGGCGCTATCGGCGTCAACGCGGCTATCGACGACGCCGTGAACCTGGGCTGGAAGCTCGCCCTGGTGGCGCGGGGGCAGGCGCCGGACACGCTGCTGGACACCTACGACGACGAGCGCCACGCGGCCGGCAAGCGCCTACTCCGCAACACCCGCGCGCAGGCGGTGCTCGCCCCGGCGAACGGGGACGACGACCGCCTGGCACCCGTCCGCGATCTGCTCGCAGAGCTGGCCGAGTCCCGGGACACGGCCGGGCCGTTGGCCGAGGCGATCACCGGTATCGGCACCCAGTACCCCGCCTCCGGAGACGCCGCACACCCGTGGGCGGGACGGATGGTGCCCGACATCCCGCTGGGCCCGGACAGCGAGGACAGCCTTACAGCGCTGCTCACCCGGTCGAACGGCGGCGCGCTGCTGCTCGACGGCGCGGCGGGCGCGGACGCCCTCTCCGCCACCGCCCGGCCATGGACCAACCGGGTCACCACCGCCCATACCCATCCGCACGCCCTGGAGCGCGCCCGCGCGATCCTCGTCCGCCCGGACGGGCACGCAGCGTGGATCGACGCACCGTCAACACCTGTAGACGCGGCCGCGGAGGAGCTGCGCAAGAACCTGACGGACTGGTTCGGGCACCCGGCGACCCTCGCTGACGGTGCCGCGAGGACTGGCCACCTCTGAGCGCTAGACCTCGGCCACGTGAGAGGAGATCCCGCCGTGGGTCAGGCCCTTCGCGGACAGTGAGAGGACCATCTCGTCGACGCCGGTCAGCCAGCCCTGGCGCTTCTTGACAATCTGCGGCTCGAACGAGCCCTCCCCGGTCCGCGGGACTCGATCTCGACCGGCCCGACGTCCGTGACGACGGTCTTGGAGCGTTTGCCGTTCCGGGAGTTCTCGCCGTTCTTCCCGGCCGGATCGTGTGGAGGCACTGGCGCGGCGAACGGTCCCCCGTACGGGCGGCTCGACGGGCACCCGCCTCCGGACGGCCGGAGGATCAGTGCGAGGACACGCGACGGGAGCCGATCAAGGATGCCGAACACCGCCGGTCGCTCGAAGAGGGCGCGCATCGTCCTGTCAAGTGTGCTGCTCCTCGCCGGGGTCGTCTCGACTGGGTGCAGCGGCGAGGCCCGCGACGCCGGGCAGGGACCTGGAGCAGGGCCCCGCCCCCAGGCGGCGCGCTCCGGCAGGGTCACCGTCGTCTACGAGGCCCAAACGGGCCCCCGGGGCCAGGGCCGGGGCGCTGGTCCGCCGGGCAATCGAGGAGAGCATCCCGTTCGGGTGAGTGACCGCGGACGCCGGCTCCGGCTACTCCAAGAGCCGGCGGACCGAGCTGGAGCGGGCGGACGTCTTCCACGTCATGGCCACCACCACTGGCGCCGTCGACGACAGCACCAAGCCCGCACCAGCCACTGCCAACGGCGCGGCCACACACCACCCGAAGCTGCCCAACCATCAGGAAAAGCACCGTTGTAGTACTAGCGCCAGCTGTGCGGGGCCTGGAAGCCGGGGCTGCGCTCCAGGCGGCGCCAGCGGGCCTGGGAGCCGATGCGGTGCACCGGGGCGGCCGCGGGGGTGGCGGCGGCGCGGGCGAGGAGGATCGCGGTGATCGCGGCCAGCTCCTCGGGCTCGGCGTGGCCCTTTTCGACCTTGAGCAGCGTGTCTGCGGTGACGCTCATGGGTGGCAGGTCTCCTTCGCTTCTACTGAGGCGGGTTGCCGTGCTTGCGGGACGGCAGATCGGCGTGCTTGGTGCGGAGCATCGCGAGGGCGCTGATGAGGACTTCGCGGGTCTCGGCCGGGTCGATGACGTCGTCCACGAGGCCGCGCTCGGCCGCGTAGTACGGGTGCATCAG
>NZ_BMVP01000037.1 GCF_014650775.1 Streptomyces cirratus
TGCGTCCCCTGCCCCGGGAACACCAGCACCCGACGGCCACCGGGCACGGCCACCCCGTCGACGGTCGTGTCACCGAGGAAGACCCGCCGGTGCTCGAACACCGACCGGCCCGTGGCGAGGGTGAACCCGGCGTCCAGCAGCTGGGTGTCGTCCCGCTCCATGCTCTTGCGCAGCCGTTCGGACTGCTCGTGCAGCCCGGCGGCCGTCCTCGCCGACACCACCAGCGGTACGACGGGCAGCTCGCGCACCGCCGCTTCGGCCGCTGCTTCGACTACCGCTTCGGCGGCCGGGGCCTGCTCCAGGATCACGTGGGCGTTGGTCCCGCTGACGCCGAACGCCGAGACGCCCGCGCGCCGGGGCCGGTCGCCTTCGGGCCACTTCCGGGTCTCGGTGAGCAGCGACACGGTGCCCGCGCTCCAGTCCACCTTCGAGGACGGCGCGTCGACGTGCAGGGTCTTCGGCAGCATGCCGTGCCTGAGCGCCATCACCATCTTGATGACGCCGCCCACCCCGGCGGCGGCCTGCGGGTGGCCGATGTTGGACTTGAGCGAGCCGAGCCACAGCGGCCGTTCGGCGGGGCGCCGGCCGTAGGTGGCGAGCAGGGCCTGCGCCTCGATGGGGTCGCCCAGCCGGGTGCCCGTGCCGTGCGCCTCCACGACGTCGACGTCCTCGGCCCCGAGACCGGCGTTGGCCAGTGCCTGGGCGATGACGCGTTCCTGGGACGGGCCGTTGGGTGCGGTGAGGCCGTTGCTGGCGCCGTCCTGGTTGACGGCGTCGCCCCGGATGACGGCGAGTACGGGGTGCCCGTTGCGCCGGGCGTCCGAGAGCCGCTCCAGGAGGAGCATGCCGGCGCCTTCGGCCCAGCTGGTGCCGTCGGCGGCGTCGGCGAAGGCCTTGCTGCGGCCGTCGGCGGCGAGGCCGCGCTGGCGGGAGAACTCCACGAAGAGACCGGGTGCCGCCATGACGGTGACACCGCCCGCCAGGGCGAGGTCGCATTCACCGGCCCTGACTGCCTGTGCGGCCAGGTGCAGGGCGACCAGCGAGGAGGAGCAGGCCGTGTCGACGGAGAGGGAGGGGCCTTCCAGTCCCAGCACGTAGGAGATGCGGCCGGACACGACGCTCGCCGACTTTCCGGTGAGCAGGTGTCCCTCGTGCTCCTGCGATGCCTCGTGGAGCCTGGAGGCGTATTCCTGGTGGGTGAGGCCCGCGTAGACGCCGGTGCGGGTTCCGCGCAGGGAGCGGGGGTCGATGCCGGCCCGTTCGAGGGCCTCCCAGGAGGTTTCCAGCAGGAGCCGCTGCTGCGGGTCCATGACCAGGGCCTCGCGGGGTGAGATCCCGAAGAAGTCGGCGTCGAACTCGGCGGCCTCGTGCAGGAAGCCGCCTTCACGGACGTACGTCGTACCGCGGCGGCCGGCTTCGGGGTCGGGTTCGTAGACGTCGTCCAGGTTCCAACCGCGGTCCGCGGGCGCGGCCCCGATCACGTCCCGCTCGTCCATGACCAGGTCCCACAGCGCTTCCGGGCTGTCGGCGCCGCCGGGGAAGCGGCAGGCCATGCCGACGATGACGACGGGATCGTCCTCGTCTGCGTGGGCAGGGGCAACGGCGGCAGGAGCCGTGACCGGCGCGGCCACGGCGTCGGCGCCCAGGAGGGTGCCGAGCAGGTGGGCGGCGAGCACCGACGGGTTGGGCCGGTCGAAGACGACGGTGGCGGGCAGGTTGAGCCCGGTGGCCCGGGCGAGGCGGTTGCGCAGTTCGAGGGCGGTGAGGGAGTCGAAGCCGGCGTCCTTGAAGGCCCGGTCGGGCCGGATGGCGTCGGTTCCGGGGTGCCGCAGGACGGCGGCGGCCTCGGTGCGGACCAGTTCCACGAGGACGCGGCCGCGTTCGGCTTCGGGGAGTCCGGCGAGCCGCCGGGCCAGTCCGTCGGCGGGTCCGGCGGCGGAGGCCGCAGTGGCACGCCCGCGCTCCTCCTCCAGGGCGCGCCGGGCCTCGGGCACCGTGTCGAAGACGTGGCCGGGGCGAAGGGCGGCGGTGCGAGGAGCGAACTCCGCCCAGTCGACGTCGACCACGGTGACGCAGACGTCCCCTTGGTCGAGCGCCCGGTGCAGGGCTTCGATGCCTTCCTCGGGGTCCATCGCCTTGATGCCGCGGCGTCCCAGGCTCTCCTCCCCCGCGCCTTCGGCCATGCCGCGCCCGCCCCACAGGCCCCAGGCGATGGAGGTGGCGGGCAGGCCTTCGGCCTTCCGCTGCTCGGCGAGGACGTCGAGCGAGGCATTGGCGGCGGCGTAGGCGGCCTGGCCCCCGTTGCCCCAGGTGCCGGTGACGGAGGAGAAGAGGACGAACGCGTCGAGTACGAGCCCCCGCGCGCGGGTGAGTTCGTGCAGGTGGCGCCCCGCGTCGGCCTTGGGGGCGGCGATCTCGCGGAAGCTGTCGCCGGAGATCGTGCCGATCACGCCGTCGTTGAGGACGCCGGCGGTGTGGAAGACGGCGGTCGGCGGGTGGGCCTCTAGGAGCGCGTCGAGCGCGGTGCGGTCGGAGACGTCACAGGCCGCGAGGGTGACGTCGGCGCCCAGGGCACGCAGTTCGGCGGCCAGTTCGAGCGCCCCGGGCGCGTCGGGGCCGCGCCGGCTGGTGAGGACGAGGTGCTCGGCCCCGTTGCGTACGAGCCAGCGTGCGACGTGGGCGCCGAGCGCGCCGGTGCCGCCGGTGACCAGTACGGTGCCTCGGGCGCGCCAGCGACTGCCGTCCGCTGCGGCAACGGCGGTCGCGGCGGCAGCGGTGGCACGGCTGATGCGGCGCCCGTACGTCCCGGAGGCACGGACGGCCACCTGGTCCTCGCCGTCGGTACGGGCGAGGGCCGCGGCCAGCCGGTCCCAGGCGCGGGCGTCGGGCAGGTCGGGGAGGTCTACGACACCGCCCCAGAGGGCGGGCAGTTCGAGGGCGGCGACCCGGGCGAAGGCCCACACCTGGGCGCCGATGTCGACCGGGAGCTCGCCGGGGGACACGGCGACGGCCTCGCGGGTCAGGGCCCAGACGCGGGCGGAGCCGGGGGCGGCGTCCTGAGCGGCCTGGACGAGCGCGAGCGTCGCGGGGAGCGCCTCGGGCGAAGACAGGAGGGAGAAGAGGGAGAGGATTCCGGTGGGGGCGTCGTCGCGGTGGGCGGCGAGTCGGGCGGAGAGCGCGGTGCGGGTGGCGGTGGCCGGGTCGATGGCCAGCCGCTCGGTGCGAGCGCCGTGACGGGTCAACGCGGCCTCGGCAGCCTCGACCAGGTCGGGGTCCAGACCCTGCGGGACGACGATGAGCCACCGGCCGTCCAACCGAGCCGCCGAACCGCCGGCCAGGCCCTTCCAGGTGGGCCGGTACCGCCAGGAATCAACACCGGCAGGAGCGGCCGGGGTGGTGGCGGGGGCGGACGGCTCCAGCCAGTAGTGGGCGCGCTGGAACGGATACGTCGGCAAATCCACCAGCCGGGCACCCGTGCCCTCGAACAGAGCCGACCAGTCGACATCCACACCCCGCACGAACAACTCGGCAGCGGAGATGAGGAAGCGTTCCAAGCCGCCTTCGTCACGACGCAGCGAGCCACCCGCCAGGACATCGGCGGTCTCCTGGATCCCCATGGTCAGCACCGGGTGGGCGCTGGACTCGACGAACGTGCCGAAGCCCTTGGCGACCAGGGAGCGAATCGTCTCCTCGAAGCGGACGGGCTGACGCAGGTTCCGGTACCAGTAGGCGGCGTCCAGGACCGGCTCCGACAGCAGCCCGCCCGTGACCGTCGAGTAGAACGGAACCGTCGGACGCTGCGGCCGGATCGGTCCCAGCACCTCCAGCAGCTCGGCTTCGATCCGCTCGACGTGAGCCGAGTGGGAGGCGTAGTCGACGGGCACCTGGCGGG
>NZ_BMVP01000038.1 GCF_014650775.1 Streptomyces cirratus
AACTCCCGCCCCATCCCCAGCCGCTGCGCACCCTGCCCCGTGAACAAGAACGCCGTCCGGCCGCCGCGCCGTAGGGTTCCGGTGATCACCCGCGGGTGTTCCTCCCCCGCCGCGAGGGCCGCGAGCGCACTCTCGCGGTCGCCGAGCACGACGGCCCGGTGGGTGAAGGCGGTGCGCGAAGTCGCGAGGGAGAGCCCGGTGTCCGACGCGTCGGTGTCCGGTTCGGCGGAGATCCGCTCCAGCAGACGCCCCGCCTGCGCCGCCAGCGCCCGGGGCGTCTTCGCCGACAGCACCCAGGGCAGCACGGGGAGCGCGGCCCGCACAGCCGGCCCTTCCGCCTCCGCCTCGGCCGGGGGCTCCTCGATGATCACGTGGGCGTTGGTTCCGCTGATGCCGAACGAGGACACCGCTGCCCGCCGCACCCCGCCGGGTGCCGTCTCCCACACACGGCCCTCGGTGAGCAGCTCGACGCTCCCGGATTCCCAGTCCACCTGGTCCGACGGCGCGTCCACGTGCAAGGTAGGCGGCAGGAAGCCGTTCCGTATCGCCATGACCATCTTCATCACGCCGGCGACGCCCGCAGCCGCTTGGCTGTGGCCCATGTTGGACTTGATGGAGCCCAGCCACAGCGGCCGTCCCTCCGGCCGCTCCTGCCCGTACGTCTCCAGCAGTGCCTGCGCCTCGATGGGGTCTCCGAGGGTGGTACCCGTGCCGTGCGCCTCGACCGCGTCGACGTCCGCCGCCGACAGTCCGGCAGCAGCCAACGCCTTGCGGATCACCCGCTGCTGCGCAGGCCCGTTGGGGGCGGTCAGGCCGTTGCTGGCACCGTCCTGGTTGAGCGCCGAGCCACGGACGACGGCGAGCACCGGGTGCCCGTTGCGCCGGGCGTCGGACAGCCGCTCCAGCAGCAGCACCCCTGCGCCCTCAGAGCAGGCCACGCCGTCCGCAGCGGCGGCGAAGGACTTCGAGCGGCCGTCGGCGGCCAGGCCCTGCTGGGTGCTGAAGTAGACGAACATGTCGGGGGTCGCCATCACCGTCACCCCGCCCGCGAGGGCCAGGTCGCACTCTCCGGACCGCAGGGCCTGGGCCGCCAAGTGCAGGGCCACCAGGGACGACGAGCAAGCGGTGTCGACGCTGACCGCCGGGCCCTCCAGGCCCAGGGTGTAGGCCACGCGTCCCGAGACGACGCTGCCCGCGGTGGTGCTGCCGGGTTCGAGGCCGAGGGCGTAGTCGTGGTACATGACGCCGGCGAACACCCCGGTCGATCCGCCCTTGAGGGTGGTGGGGTCGATACCGGCCCGCTCGATGGCCTCCCAGGACACCTCCAGCAGCAGCCGCTGCTGCGGGTCGGTCACGACGGCCTCGTTGGGGCTGATCCCGAAGAAGACCGGGTCGAACTCGGCCGCCCCGTAGAGGAATCCGCCTTCCCGGGCGTACGACTTGCCGGGCGTGCCGGGCTCCGGGTCGTAGACCTCCGGGTCCCAGCCCCGGTCAGTGGGAAACGCGCCTATGGCGTCCACACCGTCCGCCACGAGCCTCCACAGCTCGTCGGGAGTGGTCACACCGCCCGGGTAGCGGCAGCCCATGCCCACGATGGCGATCGGGTCATCGTGGCGGCCGGGGCGGCGCTCGGCCTCGGCCAGGCGGCGGCGGGCGTCTCTCAGGTCGGAGGTGGCCCGCTTCAGATATTCGAGAAGTCGCTCCTCGTTGCTCACCGAGACCTACTCCCTCTGGTCGACAAAAAGTGGCGACTCGCTCGCGTTACCCAGTCCGGCGTTGATCGGTTCGAACGCTACTGAGCTGCCGAGAGGGCGGCCTACCCTTAGTCCACCCCTGCCCAGAGGGGTCGCCGGAGCAGGGGAAACACGCAGAACGGCCGGGGTGCGTGGCCGCTGTCGTCCAGCTGTCACGCACCCCGGCCGGGGTCTGCCGAGCCCGCCGGGGTGGGGCGGGTCAGGGGGTCGCGGGGGTACCGAGCTCGTTGTCCAGGATGTCGAACAGCTCGTCCGCGGTGACCTCGTCGAGGTCCTCGCCACCGTCCGGGATCTCCGGTGTGGCATACCCCTGGGCGTAGGTGGGTGGTTGTCCGTCGAGACGGCCGGCCAGCTCGCGGAGCCGGTCGGCGAGCCGCGTCCGGTCGGGGGTGGTGACGGGCGACACCCCGGGTGCGTCGGAGGCCAGCAGGGCTTCCAACCGTTCGATGTCGGCCTCCAGTGCGATGGCCGGGGGTGAGGCGGCAGCCGACGGGGCCAGCTTCCGGGCCATGTAGGCGGCGACTTCCGCCGCACTCGGGTAGTCGAAGATCAGTGTGGCGGGCAGCCGCAGGCCGCTGGCAGCGCCGAGCTGGTTGCGGAGTTCGACGGAACCGAGCGAGTCGAAACCCAACTCGCCGAAGGCGCGATCAGGTTCGATCGCATCGCCGGACGCGTGTCCGAGCACGCTCGCCGCGTGGGCCCGTACGACGTCCAGGATGATCCGGGTGCGTTCCTCCTCGTCGTGTCCGGCGATCCGCTCGGCCAGGGACACCCCGGCCGGAGCGCCGCCGGCACCGGTCCGCTTCCGTGCGGGCGCCACCATCCCCCGTAGGAGAGCCGGGAGTTCATCGGTACGGGTCCGCAGGGCCCCGGCGTCCACCCGGAGCGGGACGGTGGCCGCTTCGCCCGACGCCAGGGCGAGAGTGAAGAGGGCGAGCCCTTCGTCCCGGGAGAGGGCGGGCGTACCGGCGCGTCGCATGCGGTCGAGGTCGGTGGCGGTGAGGTGGGCCGCCATGCCGGTGTCGACGTCCCAGAGGCCGAAGGCCATCGAGGTGGCCGGCAGACCCTCCGCGTGCCGGTGAGCGGCCAGC
>NZ_BMVP01000039.1 GCF_014650775.1 Streptomyces cirratus
AATAAGACCGGCTGACCACAACGTCCTCGCTGTGTTCGGTTGCCTGCCCCTGACAGAGTCAGGGCCAGGACTTTTTCAAAGGAACCTCATCCACCGAAGTGGACGGGGTATCAACTTCTGGCGTTGATTTTTGGCACGCTGTTGAGTTCTCAAGGAACGGACGCTTCCTTCGTACTCACCCTCTCGGGCTTTCCTCCGGGCGCTTCCTTTGTTCTTCGTTTTGTTCTTGCGTTTCCGACTCTATCAGACTCTCTCGTGTCCGATTCCCGGTCGAAGCGGGGTTCGCTTTCCAGTTCTTCGCTTTCGCGTTTCCCTTTCCGGCGAGACCGACTCTATCAGAACTTTTCCACCGGATTTCCCGGCTTCTGAATCCTGATTGAGGAGTCGAGGTGCCCCGGTCGGAATTGCGTTCCTCGGGGGGCGTGTGCCGAACCTTTCAGCTCCAGGCAACCGTTCTACTCTACAGCTCCCCCACCACACCGTCAAAACGGCGCAGCTCCGCCTCGGGCCGGTGGGTCTGACTGTGCCTCGGGAGCAAGAACGGGGTCGTCATGATGAGGAGACCGGCGACCGCGATCGCCGTACGCGGGCTGGTGATGCCGGCCAGGAGCCCCCACAGGGCGGTCAGCCCGGCGATCGTCGCTTTGCTGGAGACCGACCACGCGGCCAGGGTGCGGGCCACTCGGTCTGTCGGGGTCCGCTCGAGCCGGAAGGTGGCGAAGACCGGGTTGAACACTCCCATACAGGTGATCAGCCCGAACTCGACGGCCATGACGAGCACGAGCCCGGCTGCCCCCGGGCCGATGAAGGCCAACCCGAGCAGCCAGCACGCCCGCAGTACCCCGGTGGTGAACATGACCCTGTGCTGCCCGTACCGGGCGACGAGCCGAGGGGCCAGGCGTGAGCCGATCAGGCCGCCGAGGCAGGGGACGGCGAAGGCGAGGCCGTACTGCCAGGGCGCGAACCCGAGGCGGCCTAGCATGAGGACCGCCATCAGTGGCTGAGTCGCCATGATCAGGCCGCTCACCAGGATGGTGTTGGCGAACAGCTGCCGCAGCGCGGAATCGGCCAGGATGTACCGCCACCCGTCGAGCAGGTCACCCGCTCGCAGCCGTGGCCGAGCACCGGTCTGCGTCGGCTGCGGCTCCCGCCCTCCGATCGCTCGGATCCCCAGCGCCGAGAGCAGGTAGCTCACCGCGTTGGCCATCACGGTCATCACCGGACCGAACAGCCCGATCGCGGCCCCGCCGAGCGGTGGCCCGAGCACCGAGGCGGTCCAAGTCGTGGACTCGAAGCGCCCGTTGGCGACCAGCAGGTCCTCCGGTCTCACCAGCGCCTTCAAACATGCGCCGCCGGCCGCCGTGAAGGCGATGTCGGCTGCGCCGACGACGACCGACACGACCAGAAGCTGGGCGAAACCGAGCCGGCCCATCGCGTACGCCGCCGGAACGCTCATCAACGCCGTGAACCGGACCAGGTCCATCGCCACCATCACCGGCCGCTTGCGACGGAACTCCACCCACGGGCCCAGCGGCACCGCCACCACCGCACCGACCGCCAGCCCGGCGGCCGCCAACACCGACACCTCGGTCGCCCCGGCGTGCAGGACGAGGACCGCGATCAAGGCGAACGCGTCGAACGCGAGCCACGTCCCGAGCGTGCTCACCGCGTACGCCGCCCACAACCACCCGAACTGCCGCCCCAGCCCCTGACCGGCTCCCACTGCCAACACCCCTCGCTCTCGCCGACTGGCCATCACGGCACCGGCACCCCTTGCATCGCTTCCCTCCCAGCACCGCTTTGGGCGTCGCCAGAGGTTGGTCAGAGGTTGACCCGCTTGAGGTACACACGGCAGCGGTGCGGAATGGTCTGGTACCAGAGCAGCAGATGCTCATCCTCGTAGGTACGGAGCCGCATCGGGTGAGGGTCCTCGTAGAGGCTGCCGTCCTTGGGGTCGATGGCCATGGAGGCCAGGTCGACCAGGCCGTCCATCACCGCCTCGACGAGGCACTGCTGCTCCGTCGGCATATCGCCGAACACCCATACCCGGCTGGGATCGCACTCCCATGCCCAACCGCCGTCATTCTCGACGCCCTCGCCGCGCGAGGTCACTGACCGATCTCCGCCTGGGCCTCGGCGAGGATGCGGCTGCTCGTCTCCATGGCGGCCCGGAACTCCTGCTCCGTCGCTCGCGGGTCTCCGGCGACGCGTTCGGCCTCCAGGAGCGCCGCGGACCGCGCCGGCCACCGGTGGATCGCCACGTGCGTCGCCCACTTGATCAGGAAGAACCGCAGCGGATTGATCGCTCCGGTCTCCGCAGCCCGGTCGAACGCCTCGTTGCATTCCTTGTCGAGCACGGGGAGGCTCGCCATGTCGATCCGCCGCACGGCATCCCGCAGCGCTTCGCGCGTCATGGCCGGCTGGGGAATGAGCGGCCCGCCGGCATCCAGCTGCTGTGCTGTCATCTGCCCTCCAGGGAACGCGGCCAGGATACCCAGCCCGGCACGCGGCCGAGCGGCTATGGCTCCGAAGACCCTGTGGGTTCGGTGAATTCCGGTGGACGCTGGTGAAGGCTGGTGAACGCAGAAAAGCCCCGCACCGAACCCATGAAGGGC
>NZ_BMVP01000040.1 GCF_014650775.1 Streptomyces cirratus
TCGAACCCACCGAAATCGAAACCGTCCTCACCACCCACCCCCACATCACCCAAGCCACCCTGGTCCACGACATCCATCTGACGGCCTACGTCGTCGCCGCGCCCGGCTCCGCCCCGAGCCCGGCCGCTCTGCGCGGCTGGCTGCGCGAGCGACTGCCCGAGCACATGGTGCCCGCGCAGTTCGCGGTCCTGGACCGGCTCCCGCTGACCCCGAACGGCAAGATCGACAAGCGAGCCCTGCCGACGGTCGATCTGCCGCTCACCGCCTCCGGCCGCCAGCCCCGCACGGAGCTGGAGGAGATCGTCCGGACCCTGATCAGCGACGTGCTCGGCTCCTCCGCTCCCCTGTCCATCGACGACGGCTTCTTCGACCACGGCGGCCACTCGCTCCTCGCCGCCCGCCTCACCAACCGCATCTCCACCACCCTCGGCGTCACCCTCACCCTCCGCGACGTCTTCCAGCACCCCACCCCCGCCACCCTCGCCCGCCGCATCGCGGACTGCTCCGGCCGGCCGGCGCTCACGCCCCTCACCCGGGCTGCGAGCCGACCGGAGTTCCTGCCGCTGTCCTTCGCCCAGCAGCGCCTGTGGCTGGTCGCCGGGCTCTCCGGGGGCGACAGCGCGTACAACGTCCCGATGGCCGTCCGCCTGGAAGGGGAACCGGACATCGACGCGCTGCGTGCCGCGTTCGGTGATGTCGTGGCGCGCCACGAGCCGCTGAGGACCCGGTTCGCCACCGTGGACGGCACCCCCTGCCAGGTCATCGCGCCGCCGACCGAAGCACCCTGGTTCGAGGTCAGGAGCGTCACGTCCGAGGCCCTCGACACCGAACTGCTCGCGGCGGCCGGGCACTGCTTCGACCTGGCCGCCGAACTCCCCCTGCGGGTCACGCTCTTCCGCTCCGGTGAGAGCCGGTACACGCTTCTCGTGCTGCTCCACCACATAGCCACCGACGGGCAGTCCCTGCGCCCCCTGTTCGCCGATCTGTCGTCGGCCTACGCCGCCCGGCTCACCGGTGACGCTCCCGGCTTCCCCCCGCTGCCCGTCGACTACGCCGACTACGCCCTGTGGCAGCGCGCGGCTCTCCAAGGGCCACCGCTGGAGGAGCAGCTCGGCTACTGGAAGACGGCCCTGGCAGGGATTCCCGAGGAGCTCGGCCTCATCCACGACCGGCCCCGGCCACCCGTCGCCGGGCAGCGCGGCGGGGTGGTCCGGGTGGACTTCGGCGCCGAGCTCCACAAGCGGGTGCGCGAGCTGGCGCGGTCCGAGCGCTGCACCCCGTTCATGGTGCTCCAGGCCGCGCTGGCCGCGACGTTGACCCGGCTGGGGGCGGGAACCGACATCCCGCTCGGCTCGCCCGTCGCCGGACGCTCCGACGAGGCCCTGTCCGAGTTGGTCGGCTTCTTCGTCAACACGCTCGTCCTGCGCACCGACACCTCCGGGAACCCCGCTTTCCGGGAGCTGCTGGGCCGGGTCCGCACCACCGATCTGGACGCCTTCGCCCATCAGGACGCCCCGTTCGACTTGGTGCTGGAGGCGGTGAACCCGGCTCGCTCCCTTGCCCGGCACCCGCTGTTCCAGGTCTGTCTGGCGCTGGAGTCCGGCCCCGCGGCCGGACCGGAACTGGCGGGCTTGCGGGCAGGCGCCGCGGAGCCGCTCGCTACGGGTGCGGTCAAGTTCGACCTGGAGTTCCTGCTCCACGCGGACGAGGCCGGCGGCCTGACCGGAGCCGTGCTGTACAGCTCGGACCTGTACGAGCACGACACCGTGGAGCGGATCGTCGCGATGCTGCGGCGCACGCTGGAGCAGGTGGTGGCCGCGCCGGAACTCTCGTTGTCGCAGATCGAGTTGTTGGGCGTGGCCGACCGGCGGCAGGTGCTGGAGGAGTGGACGGGGGTCCGCCGGGAGGTCGGCCGGCTGACGCTGACGGACCGCTTCGAGGAGCAGGCCCGGCTCCGCCCCGGGGCGCGGGCGGTCGTCTTCGAGGGGCGGGAACTGTCCTACGGGGAGCTGAACGAGCGCGCCAACCGGCTCGCCCGGCACCTCACCGAAGCCGGGCTGGGCCGTGGTGACCTCGCCGGGATCCTGCTGGACCGCGGCATCGACTTCGCCATCGCCCTGCTCGCCGTCGTCAAGACCGGCGCCGGCTACGCACTGCTGGACCCCGAGTTCCCCGACGGGCGCCTGACCGCCACGGCCCGGGACGCCTCGCTCGCCCTCCTGGTCACGGACAGCACCCACCAGGGCCGGATCGCCGGACCGTGGCCGACCGTACTGCTCGACGCGGAACGGGAGCTGATCGCGGACCGCGACCCGGCCGATCTCGGCATCGAGCTGTCG
>NZ_BMVP01000042.1 GCF_014650775.1 Streptomyces cirratus
ACAACAAGAGACGCACCCTCAAACCGCTCACCCACCAACCACTCCTGCACCACACCCAGGACGCGCTGTGCGGTGGTGCGTACGTCGGCGAGTACGTCGTCGGTCCGGGGGCTCGCGCAGTCCAGGACCACGGTGGCCGGCACCTCGGCAGCGTCCGCCACCTGCTCCCAGGTCAGCCACTCCGGGGTGGGGACCGGGTCCTGTGACGCGGGCTGCCAGCGGATGTGGAGCAGGGAGTCCCCGATCCCGGAGCCGAGCTGCTCAGCCGACACCGGCCTCGAGAGCAACGACTCAACCGACAGGACGGGGCGGCCCTGCTCGTCGGCGACGGTGAGCGAGAGACCGTCCTGCTGGGCGACGGGCGTGACGCGCACCCGGAGCGCCTTGGCGCCGGACGCGTGCAGCGTGACCCCGTTCCACGCGAACGGCAGCAGGGTGCGGCCGTCGCCCTCACGTCCCGGGACGGCCAGTAGTCCGACGTGCATGGCGGCGTCGAGCAGGGCGGGGTGGAGCCCGAAGCGGGACGCGTCGGCGTGTGCCTGCTCGGGCAGGGCGACCTCGGCGAACAGGGCGTCGCCGAGCCGCCAGGCCGCCGTCAGCCCCTGGAAGACGGGGCCGTAGTGGTACCCGGCGGCCGCGAGGTCCGGGTAGGCGTCGGCGACGGAGATCGCTTCGGCTGCGGCCGGCGGCCAGTCCGTGAGCGCTTCCGCCACGGCAAGCGGGGCCGGCGGAGCCAGGGCCCCCTCGGCGTGGCGGGTCCAGGGCAGGTCCGGCTGGTCGTCGGGCCGGGAATGGATCGCGACGGTCCGGCGTCCGGATTCGTCAGCCGGACCGACGGCCACCTGCACGGCCACCCCGCCCCTCGCGGGGAGAACGAGCGGCGCCTGGAGGGTGAGTTCCTCCAACAGCCCGCAGCCGAGTCGGTCGCCCGCCCGTATCGCAAGTTCCACGAAGCCCGTGCCGGGAAGCAGGACGCTCCCGAGCACGTCGTGATCGGTGATCCAGTTGTGCGTGCCGGCGGAGAGCCGCCCGGTGAGGACGGCGCCTCCCTCATTGGGCAGCTCGACGACCGACCGCAGCACAGGGTGGTCGAGGGCGACCTGGCCGGTATCAGCGGAACCGCCGGTGGCCGAGGGGGCAGTCATCCAGTAGCGGGTGCGCTGGAAGGCGTACGTGGGCAGCTCCACGCGCCGGGCGCCGGTGCCGGCGTAGAAGGCCTGCCAGTCGACGGGGACGCCGGTGGCGTGCAGCTGCCCGAGGGCGGCCACCAAAGCTTCCGGTTCGGGGCGGTTCTTGCGGAGGGCAGGTACGAGCACGGCCTGTTCGGAGTCCACGCCCTGCTGGGCGAGACCGGTCAGGATCCCGTCCGGGCCGATCTCCAGGAAGCGCGTGACGCCCTGCGCCTCCAGCGTGCGTACCGCGTCGGCGAACCGGACGGCCTCGCGGACCTGGCCGACCCAATACTCCGCCGACTGCCAGTCTTCCGACAGCTCACCCGTGACCGTGGACACGACGGGGATGCGCGGCGCCGAGAACGTCAGCCGGGAAGCGACGGTACGGAACTCGTCCAGCATCGGGTCCATGAGCGCCGAGTGGAAGGCGTGCGAGACGGCCAGCCGGCTGGTCTTGCGACCGGCCACCGTGAAGTGCTCGCCCACGGCCAGCACCCCAGCCTCGACACCCGAAACCACTACCGACTGCGGCCCGTTGACTGCCGCGATGCCGACACCCTCGGACAGGAGCGGCAGCACCTCCTCCTCGGTGGCCTGCACCGCGAGCATCGCCCCACCAGCGGGCAGCGCCTGCATCAACCGGCCACGCGCCACGACGAGTTCGGCCGCATCAGCCAGGGACAGCACGCCCGCGACATGAGCTGCGGCCAGCTCACCGATCGAATGACCGGCGACAACGTCAGGCTTCACACCCCACGCCTC
>NZ_BMVP01000043.1 GCF_014650775.1 Streptomyces cirratus
CCCGCGGAGCGGGTACCTGAGCGCTGCGCGCTCAGGAGAGAACCGCCTCGCTGCGCTCGACGGGGCTCGGCTTCGCCGAGCCAGGGCCGGCCCTTCGGGCCGGGTGTCCTGCGCTTCGCTCCGGACAGGTTCGGGGTTCCGCTTCGCTTCACCCCGAACGGCCTGCTCCGCAGGCCTGGGTGACCCCGTTTCACGGGGTCCGGGCCTACGACCCGTTGGATGGGTCCGCTCCGCTCCCCCACCCGGGTCCTTCCGGCTCCGCCTCCAGGACCGGGCCGGCGGCGTTCAGAAGATGTTTCAGTCCTTGGCCGGGATGCAGTCCCACTAGAGCACTTCGGCGTCTACATGATTCATGAAAGCCTCTGCGGCTGTTTTATATTTTTCAAGTGCCTTCTTCATCTCATCGGACCAATTTTCAGCCCGGTTATATCCGAAGTATCTGTCTCGCAACAGGGCAGCTGCGGCTTCGCGAGGCGGTACGGTCTTCGCCAGCCACTTTCGCGCCTCCAACGACCCCACCAGCCGTGCGCTCACCTCTGCCTGCAACATCCGCTGGTACGCCGGAACGTATTTCTCATTATTCTGTCGCTTAAGTTCACCCTCGGTAATACCATTCCGATACTGCAGCAAAAAGTTTTGCAGGCTCGCCATTTCTGTTACCAAGTCCTGGAACTTTGTGCCGAACGCACCATAGGCCTGCCGCCGGATGTCAGCCCTTCTCGCCTCCGCTTCAGCCTCCCTGGCCTTCTCCGCGTCGTAGTACCCCAGGACGCTGCCTGCCAGACCCGCCAGAGCTCCGATCAGAGTGCCAGCCAAAGCTGCGCGCGCCGACCCCCACCTCCTGGCCCGGTTTCCCTCTTGGCCGGTACTCTCCTGCTGCTCTGCCTCCATACTCAGGGTCTACCTCACCACGGCGGACGACGCCCGGCGAGAGCTCCATCCAGCGGGCCCTCCAGCACCAATGCTTCATTATTGCGAGCAGATAACCTCTGGGACCGGATCTAGGGTCCGTCTTCAAATCGATCTTGCCCAGAGCAGAAGTGATGCGAGTGTGCCCGCTGCTTCGTAGGAGGTGGCGGTTTTCTCGTAGGTGGTGGCGATGCCGCGGAAGCCTTTGAGGCGGTTGAAGCAGCGTTCGACGGTGTTGCGGCGGCGGTGGGTCTCACGGTCGAAGCCTGTGGGCCGACCGCCTCGCCGCCTCGGTTGCGGCGGTGCTGCTTCTGGTCGTTCTTCTCCGGGATCGTGTGTCCGATGCCGCGTCGTCGCAGGCAGGCGCGGAACCCGCGTGAGCTGTAGGCCTTGTCGGCGATGACGTGGTCCGGTCGGCAGCGGGGGCGGCCGGGGCCGGTGCGGGGTATTCGGATGCGTTCGAGCAGCGGCCTCGCGCAGACGCCGTCGTGCCGTTGCCCCGGGGTCAGCAGGACGGCCAGGGGCCGGCCGCGGCCATCGCAGGCGAGATGGATTTTGGTGGTCAGGCCTCCTCGGGATCGGCCGAGGGCGTGATCGTCCGGTTCGTCCGTGCGGTGCTTCCCCTTTTTCGGCCGGTGGCGGCGGCGTGCTGGTGAGCGCGGACGATGGTGGAGTCGATCTGGACCAGCCAGTCGATGTCACCAGCAGCGTCGGCCCGGGCCTGGATCTGCTGCAGTGCCCGGGTGAACACACCGTCGATGGCATAGCGGCGGAAGCGGGTGTAGACCGTCTTCCACGGGCCGTAACGTTCCGGCAGGTCACGCCAGGAAACCCCGGTCCGGATCTTGTAGACCATCCCGTTGATCACCCGACGGTCCTCCGCCCGAGGCCGGCCCCTGC
>NZ_BMVP01000044.1 GCF_014650775.1 Streptomyces cirratus
GGTTCTCGAAAAAAGATAGCGAAAAAAATTATCCCTAGAGTAGATACTAAGAGGAATGTATAAACCAATGCTTCCATAAATTCGATCGTGGTTTACAATTATAGCTTCCGTACCTGTTTATTTGGAATCATCTCCCGAATAAAATAAAGAAAGAACAAGAATCAAAGAAAAGGCAGCGATTTAAATCAAGATTTTTCCAGCAGCCTATGGCAAATCACAAATAGAAGTAGAAGCGAAAAATAACAAAGCAATCTTGCATCAGACTACTTGTCTTCTTGTAGTTGGATCTCCAAGTTTTTGGAATGCTCCAAATTCCACTTGAGCATCCAAATCTGGATCAATACCGGCAAAAACATCTCTGAACAGGGTTCTAGCACCATGCCAAATGTGTCCGAAGAAGAAAAGCAAGGCAAACGAAGCATGCCCAAAAGTAAACCAACCCCTCGGACTGCTACGAAAAACACCATCGGATTTCAAAGTAGCACGATCTAATTCAAAAATTTCACCCAATTGAGCACGTCTAGCATATTTTTTCACAGTAGCAGGATCACTATAACTCACTCCATTGAGTTCGCCGCCATAGAACTCAACAGTTACACCTACTTGTTCGACACTATACTTTGATTCTGCCCTTCTAAAAGGGACATCCGCTCTAACAATTCCGTCTCCGTCTACCAAAACAACCGGAAATGTTTCAAAAAAAGTAGGCATACGACGTACAAAAAGTTCACGCCCGTCTTTATCTCTAAAGATAGGGTGCCCTAACCACCCAACGGCTATTCCATCCCCGTTGTCCATTGAACCCGCTCTGAATAATCCTCCTTTTGCCGGATTATTGCCAATGTAATCATAAAAAGCTAATTTTTCAGGAATTTTAGACCAAGCTTCTGATAAACTTTGATTTTCGGCTAACCCAGCACTAACCCTTCGATATATTTCTTGCTGGAAGTATCCTTGATCCCATTGATAACGAGTAGGACCAAATAATTCGATGGGGGTAGTTGCTGAACCATACCACATAGTTCCGGCAACAACAAAAGCTGCAAAAAAGACAGCAGCTATACTACTGGAAAGGACGGTTTCAATATTTCCCATACGTAATCCTTTGTATAAACGTTGGGGCGGGCGGACACTAAGATGGAATAAGCCCGCTAATATGCCCAATGTCCCTGCTGCAATATGATGAGAGGCTATTCCTCCCGGAACAAAAGGATCAAAACCTTCCACGCCCCACGCCGGATTTACAGGTTGGACCTTGCCAGTTAGTCCATAAGGGTCCGACACCCATATTCCAGGACCATACAATCCTGTTACATGAAATGCGCCAAAGCCAAAGCAAGCCACTCCTGAGAGAAATAAATGAATTCCAAAAATCTTGGGCAAATCCAAAGAAGGTTTTCCTGTGCGCTCATCACAAAAAATTTCTAGATCCCAATATACCCAATGCCAGATAGCTGCCAAGAAGCACAAGCCAGAAAACACAATATGTGCTCCGGCCACACCTTCGTAACTCCAAATACCCGGATTTGTTATAGTCCCCCCTGTAATACTCCAACCGCCCCATGAATTGGTTATTCCTAAACGAGTCATGAAGGGTATAACGAACATACCTTGTCTCCACATTGGATCAAGAACGGGATCGGAGGGATCAAAAACGGCTAATTCATATAGAGCCATTGAACCGGCCCAACCA
>NZ_BMVP01000045.1 GCF_014650775.1 Streptomyces cirratus
TCAAATACCATGGTCTAATAAGGAACCTTTCGGATTCGTTGATAATTTTTTGAAAGATTTCTTCGAAAAGGTTTCATTAACTCCTCATTTATATCGAGTAGACCTTGTTGTTGCGAGAATTCTTAATTCATGAGTTGTAGGGAGGGACTTATGTCACCACAAACAGAGACTAAAGCAAGTGTTGGATTCAAAGCTGGTGTTAAAGAGTATAAATTGACTTATTATACTCCTCAATATGAAGTCAAAGATACTGATATCTTGGCAGCCTTCCGAGTAACTCCTCAACCCGGAGTTCCGCCTGAGGAAGCAGGGGCCGCGGTAGCTGCTGAATCTTCTACTGGTACATGGACAACCGTGTGGACCGATGGGCTTACCAGCCTTGATCGTTACAAAGGGCGATGCTACCACATTGAGCCCGTTCCTGGAGAAGAAGATCAATATATATGTTATGTAGCTTACCCTTTAGACCTTTTTGAAGAAGGTTCTGTTACTAACATGTTTACTTCCATTGTGGGTAATGTATTTGGGTTCAAAGCCCTGCGCGCTCTACGTCTAGAGGATCTGCGAATCCCTACTGCTTATGTTAAAACTTTCCAAGGCCCGCCTCATGGCATCCAGGTTGAAAGAGATAAATTGAACAAGTATGGTCGCCCCCTATTAGGATGTACTATTAAACCTAAATTGGGGTTATCCGCTAAGAACTACGGTAGAGCAGTTTATGAATGTCTACGTGGCGGGCTTGATTTTACCAAAGATGATGAGAATGTGAACTCCCAACCATTTATGCGCTGGAGAGACCGTTTCTTATTTTGTGCCGAAGCAATTTATAAATCACAGGCTGAAACAGGTGAAATCAAAGGGCATTACTTGAATGCTACTGCAGGTACATGTGAAGAAATGATCAAAAGGGCCGTGTGTGCTAGAGAATTGGGAGTTCCTATCGTAATGCACGACTACTTAACAGGTGGGTTCACTGCAAATACTAGCTTGGCTCATTATTGCCGAGATAATGGTCTACTTCTTCACATCCATCGCGCAATGCACGCAGTTATTGATAGACAGAAGAATCATGGTATGCACTTTCGTGTACTAGCTAAAGCTTTACGTATGTCTGGTGGAGATCATATTCACGCTGGTACAGTAGTAGGTAAACTTGAAGGAGAAAGGGACATAACTTTGGGCTTTGTTGATTTACTACGTGATGATTTTATTGAAAAAGATCGAAGCCGTGGTATTTATTTCACTCAAGATTGGGTTTCTATGCCAGGTGTTCTGCCCGTAGCTTCGGGGGGTATTCACGTTTGGCATATGCCTGCTTTGACCGAGATCTTTGGAGATGATTCCGTACTACAATTCGGTGGAGGAACTTTAGGACACCCTTGGGGAAATGCACCGGGTGCCGTAGCTAATCGAGTAGCTTTAGAAGCATGTGTACAAGCTCGTAATGAGGGACGTGACCTTGCCCGCGAGGGTAATGAAATTATCCGCGAGGCTAGCAAATGGAGTCCTGAACTAGCTGCTGCTTGTGAAGTATGGAAGGCGATCAAATTTGAATTCGACGCAGTGGATAAATTAGATAAACCAGCTTGATAAATCAAATTTGAATTCGAAGCAATGGATACTTTGTAATCCAGTAATTACTGTCGGTTTGTTGAATTGCAATTAAACTCGGC
>NZ_BMVP01000046.1 GCF_014650775.1 Streptomyces cirratus
CACGTCAAACGCCGTTGCAGTACTAGTACTCCAGCAGCGTTTCGCTATCTGGCCTGGTCAGGAGGGCGCGTCGGGAGTGTAGTGGGTTGGTGGGGGTGTCGATGGAGGTCTTCACCGGGTGCCCCACCAACGAGTGGAGTCGCCGTTGATAGTGACAGCGGCGGGCTGTGGCCTGGCGTTGGCGGCGCCAGAGTGACCAGTTCAGCAGGTGTGCGCGAAGCGTCCGCCCTGGCCGATGGTTCGGGATGAGACGAAGCGCCAGGATCCGGCGGACTTCTGCCACGGTGAGCGGAACCATGGCGCGGGAACCGTTTCTGCAGCCCCTTTTGCTGCCGCGTTGGCCGTCATGACCGCTAGGTAGGAGTGGGCGAGCATGGTGAGGGTGATGTGCCGATACCAGGCCGTATATCGGCGGACTTCGTACTGGTCCAGGCCACACTCGTTCTTCGCGGCCTGGAAGCACTCCTCAATCTGCCAGCGCATACCGGCGACCCGCACCAGATCCTTCACGGGCGTATCGAGCGGCGAGTAGGCGAGGAAGTAGGCGATTTTCTCAGGCTTGCGGATGCTGCGGCGGGCCAGTGCCCAGCGCCGCCGGACAGGCGCCTGGCCCTGGTAGTCGAACTCGGTCACGGTCGGCAGTTCCAGCGCCGCCCAGTGATAGAGCCGAGGTCCCTTGGCGCCCTGTCCGCACGAGATCGGCTCCCATGCTTCGTCGGGAGCCTGACCGAAAAGGTGGTCGATACGCGGGCCGAAGACCTGCTGCGACTTGGGCACTGCGAGGACATAGCCCAGTCCGGACTGCTCCAGAAGGCGGCGGAAGCGTCCCTCCTGCCCATAGGCGGCGTCCGCGGTCACCCAGGCGATCGGCAGCTCGGAGGCAAGAGCGCGAAGCACCAGGCGCCGGGCCAGCTCTCCTTTGGTAGCGAAGCCGCGTTCATCAGGAACTTTCGCGGCCCTGCAGCGGTCGCGGTCGTCCGTCCAGGACTTGGGCAGATAGAGCTCTCGGTCTACCAATGCGCGTCCGGTGGCGGACGCATAGGCGGCGAAGACACCTATCTGGCAGTTCTCGGTGCGGCCGGCGGTGCCGGAGTACTGTCGCTGGACGCCGGCGGAGGTGGCGCCCTTCTTGACGAAGCCCGTGTCGTCGATGACGAGCACGCCGTCGTCCTCGCCAAGGTGTTCGGCGACGTAGGACTGGAGGTCGTTGCGGACCTCGTCTGCATTCCAGTTCGCCCTGTTCAGCAGCCTCTGGAGGCCGTCGGGGGTGCGGTGGCCGGCGAACTCGGCCAGCTGCCAGCCGTTCTTGCGGCCGACAGGGGCGAGTAGGCCCCGTATGTAGTCCCGCGCCCGCCGCCGCAGGTCGGCACGGCCGAAACGGTGGCCGATCCGAAGGAACAAGTCCTCGAGCTGTCGTTCCCATACCGCATCCGCGTGGTCGTCGATCACACCGGGAAGCTGTCCATGGCAGCCCAGGACAATTCCCTCATCCACTCGTTGGTGGGGCACCCGGCGAAGACCTCCACCGACACCCCCACCAACC
>NZ_BMVP01000051.1 GCF_014650775.1 Streptomyces cirratus
GGAGTGGGAGGAGACACGTCGCCGACTGCACTTCGGGCAGCGCGTTTCCGGAAGGGTAGTCCAGGTGCCAAGACCGGGCACGATCGGCGTCTTCGTAGACATCGGACTCGTCGTCGGCGGCTTCGTCGACGTGTTGTTGCTGCCGGAAGATGGCGCTCTGTGGCCGACGGAGGGCACCGAGGCTGAGTTTGAGGTCTGGTGGGTGGATGAACGACCCCAGATTCGGCTGAAGCCGGTAGATCCTCGGTTCCTGCGAGAGGACTTCGACGAGTGGCTCAGCCGATGGCGACCTGGATGGCACCTGGAGCTTGGTCTACCAGTCCTGGCCGTCGACCCGCCGTCTTACGGCACCTGACAGCAGCCGGCTGAGGTGATCACCGACTGCTGAGGGCGAGGTTGTGTAGTCGGGCGATGCCGAGCATGGCCTGGTGAACTCCGTTTCCCTTGAGGCGGCAGTCGCGGAGGATCTTCCAGTTCTTCAACCGGGACAGGGCATGTTCCACCCGGGCTCGTGCCCGGCGGTGGACGGCGTTCTCCGCTTCCTGCCGTGGGCTGAGGTGCGTCTGACCTCGTCGTTTGCGGTGCGGGATGAGCAAGCCGGTGCCCTGGTATCCGCCGTCGGCGATCGTCGGTACGCCGCGGCAGACCCGGTCGACTCCGGACTCCGTGAACGCCCGGCAGTCATTGCGGCTGCCGGGCAGCGGTAGGCCGATCGCCACCACCAGACGGCTGTTGGCGTCGATCACGACCTGCAGGTTCGTCGAGTACCGGTAGTTCTTACTGGACGCAGCCATGCTGCGATCACGGGTGGGCACCAAGGTGCCGTCGACGATGTAGACGGTGTCCTTGCGCGGCCGCCGGGCCGGCGAGACGGCCAGCAAGGGCGCCAGGTGATCGAGGATGCGGTCGGCCGCAGACTTCGAGACTCCGAACAACGGCGCCACCTGCCGCAACGTGAGATTCGTGCGCCAGTACGTCGCCACCAGCAACACCCGGTCCTCCAACGGCAGCCGCCAAGGACGCCCGCGCTGAACGTCACCACCGCGACGCCGCACCAACGCCACCAGCCTGGCGAACTGCACCTCGGTCAGCCCGGAGAACGGCTCGATCCACTTCGGATCATCCGCTGAAATC
>NZ_BMVP01000052.1 GCF_014650775.1 Streptomyces cirratus
CGGACCAGTGGGGAGGCGGGATGGCGCAACCGGTTCGGGTTCGCGGGCTGACCGAGCAGGAGGGGCAGAAACTCCAGCACATCGTCCGGCGGGGCAGTACCAGTTCGGTGCGGTTCCGTCGGGCGATGATGCTGCTGGCCTCGGCCGGCGGCAGCACGGTCCCCGTCATAGCCCGCTTGGTCCAGGCGGACGAGGACACCGTCCGCGATGTGATCCACAAGTTCAACGAGATCGGGCTCGCATGCCTTAACCCTCGGTGGGCGGGAGGCCGTCCCCGCCTTCTCGATCGTGACGACGAGGACTACGTCGTCCAGACGGCCACCACCCGCCCGACCGTCCTGGGCAAGCCCTTCACCCGCTGGTCGATCCGCAAGCTCGCCGATCACCTGCGCAGGAACACTGCCCGGCCCGTCCGGATCGGCCGGGAGGCACTGCGGTGCTTACTGACCCGCCGCGGGGTCTCCTTCCAGCGCACGAAGACCTGGAAGGATTCCCCGGACCCGGACTTCGACGCGAAGCTGGCCCGGATCGAGTACGCGATCAACGAGCGGCCAGACCGCACGTTCGCGTTCGACGAGTTCGGGCCCCTGGGCATCCGCCCCACCGCCGGCTCCTGCTGGGCCGGACAAGGTCGGCCCGACCGGCTGCCGGCCACCTACCGCCGAACCCACGGAATCACCTACTTCCACGGCTGCTACTCCGTCGGCGATGACCAAATGTGGGGCATCAACCGCAGGCGCAAGGGCATCGACCACACCTGGGCCGCATTGAGAACGATCCGTGCCGCCCGCCCGGACGGCGCCCCGATCTACGTGATCCTCGACAACCTCTCCGCCCACCTCAACTGGAAAATCCGCAGGTGGGCGGCCCGGAACAAGGTCAAGCTGTGCTTCACCCCGACCTACGCCTCCTGGGCCAACCCCATCGAAGCCCACTTCGGACCGCTCCGGCAGTTCACCCTCGCCAACTCGAACCACCCCAACCACACCGTCCAGACCCGGGCCCTGCACGCATACCTACGCTGGCGCAACAAAAACGCACGCCACCCCGACGTCCTCGCCGCCCAACGACGCGAACGCGCCCGCATTCGCAGCGAGAAAGGCATCCGCTGGGGCGGCA
>NZ_BMVP01000053.1 GCF_014650775.1 Streptomyces cirratus
CTGACGCCACCCGCGACCAGGCCAGCGAGGTTGCGGCCCGGCTCCACCGGGACGCCGAACAGCAGGCCGCTGCCCTGCGCGCCAGCACCCGTGAGGAGTTGGACGCCGAGCGGGTCAAGGCGCAGGCGCAGGCCGTTCAGCGGCTACGCGAGGCCAAGACAGAAACGGAGCAGCTGCGCGAGGACGCGCGCCGGGACGTGGAGGCGGCCCGCGCGGAGGCGGGCCGCGCCCGGAAGCTGGCGCAGGAGGACATCGGCCGGCTTCGGGCGACCGCCGCCGAGGACGCCGAGCGGCTCATGCGCACCACGCGGCAGGACGCCGAACGGCTCCTTGAGGCTGCCCGTGTGAAGAAGGACGCCGACCTCAAGGAGGCCGAGACCGCACTGGCCGCGGCGAAGGTCAGGGAAGCGGACGCGGCCGTCACCATGAAGGCCGCCGAAGGGGCCCTGGCCGAAGCCGCCGACCGGATGCGGCGGGCCACCTCGCGGACGGAGCAGCGCCTGGAACGCAAGCGCCTCAAGCACACCGCCCGCCAGGAGCGCCGCGATGCCACGGCCACACGCAAAGCCAAGGCCCGTCAGGAGCGGGACGAGCGCCGGGCCGGCCGCCCCACCCGCTCGGATCGGTTCATGCGGTGGGCGAAGGTCGCCGCGGAACGGCTGATGGTCGTCGGCCCGATCATTGCGCCGATGGCGGTCGCCTGGACCGGGCAGGCCGGCTTCGCCGAGGACATCCTCGGATGGGTCGCCCCTTTCACCATCCTGTTCGCCGCAGCGTGGGAGCTGTCCACGGCGTTCGTCGGCTGGATGTACCACCAGGCCCGCACCGGCGGCGACTCCGGCACCCTCTACCGGGTAGCAACCTGGATTTTCGCCTGCGGCGCCGCCGTCATGAACTTCTGGCACGCCTCCGGGCAGGTCACCGGCCAGGTCTTCGACAAGACGCGCGGCGAGTGGGTTGATCAGATCACCTACTGGAACATGACGCCGAAGGCCGTCGCGTTCGCCGCGATGTCGATCGTCTGTTCGGCGTCCCGGTGGAGCCGGGCCGCAACCTCGCTGGCCTGGTCGCGGGTGGCGTCAG
>NZ_BMVP01000054.1 GCF_014650775.1 Streptomyces cirratus
GTTCAGGAGCGTCAGGTCGTAGATGCCGGTCAGGTCGGGCTGCTCGATGAGCTTGGCCTTGACCGCCCAGTCGGACTCCGTCTTGAGGGTGCCCGCCAGCGGGTCGTCGGTGACGAGGATGCTCGGCCACGCCGGGTCGATGACCTTCGCGTCGAGCGGCTTGCCGCCGTCCGCCGCCAGCTTCGCGTTGGCGGAGGCCTTCGCCTTCTCCGGGTTGGCGTTGATCCACTCGTTGGTCTTGACCGTGCCCTTGAGCACGGCCTCGACCACGTCCGCGTGTTCCTTGAGGAACTTCTGCGACACGATGACGTTGGTGATCACGAACTTCTTGTCGGGCCACAGGGACGTCTCGTCGAGGAGGACGGAGCCGCCGTCGGAGACGAGCTTGGAGGCGGTGGGCTCCGGCACCCAGGCGCCGTCGATCGAACCCTGCTTGAAGGCGTCGGGGGTGACCTTGTTGTCGGTGCGGACCACGGAGACGTCGCCCTTGCCGGACTCGGGGTCGACCGACCAGCCCTTGGAGGAGATCCAGTTGAGGAACGCGACGTCCTGCGTGTTCCCCTTCTGCGGGGTGGCGATCTTCTTGCCCTTGAGGTCGTCCAGGGTCTTGATCTTGTCCGGGTTCACGACCAGCTTCACGCCGCCCGAGGCGGAGCCGGAGATGATCCGCAGGTTCTGGCCCTTGGACTTCACGTAGCCGTTGATCGACGGCGAGGGGCCGATGAAACCGATGTCGAGGGAGCCGCCGTTGAGGGCTTCGATCTCGGACGGGCCGGCGTTGAAGGTCTGCGGCTTGATCGCGGTGCCGCCGAGCTCCTTGGCGATCAGGCCCTCCTGGAGGCCGACCAGCGCGGTGGCGTGCGTCAGGTTCGGGAAGTACCCGATGCGCACCTCGGAGGCGG
>NZ_BMVP01000055.1 GCF_014650775.1 Streptomyces cirratus
TCGTCCATCGTCGGGAACCCCCAACGACGCTCCGCGTCCGTCGCCCAGAACTTGTCCAGGATCTGCCCGTACACGGCGAACGCCGCATCCGGATGCCAGATCACGATCCCGTTGCGGAAGCCCTGGAAGCGGCCGCCCATCATGGAGTCGCGTTCCCCGGAGGTCGGCGGGCCGAGCACGCCGCCCGGGCCGCCCATGCTGTCGTACTTGGCCCTGATCGCGCCGTACGGCATCAGGTCGTCCAGCGTGTTGTAGCGGCGGGGGGTGAATCCGCGCAGGCCGTTGCCCCACACCCGTTCCTCGGCCACGTGCCCGAAGTCGTACGTCTCGCGCACCACCGGCTGGGTGTGGCCGGCGTCGGCCCACCGGACGAACAGCGCCACGTGGTCGGTGCCGTCGGAGTCGCGCAGCAGTGCGTCGCCGGGCTGCAGGTCGGCGGCCGGGACGTCGAAGGTGACGTTCCACAGGCTCCAGGTCGTCAAGGACGACCCGAGGTGCCAGGCCATCGACACGAAGCCCGAGCAGTCGGGGCGGTAGCAGCCGAACTGGTTTGCGTAGCATCCGCTCTGGCTGTAGGGCACCTGCTCGGCGACCCAGGACCAGGCACGGTCCATGACCTCGCCGCGCCCGATCGAGCCGTCCGGTTCCGAGGCGGTCGCGGCGGGTGCCGTGAAGAAGGTGACCGCGACGGCCGCGAGCAGTGGCGCCGCGGCTTTGACCACGCGCCGAAGGATCAGCGATCTCATGCCGTCTCCCCGTCAGTTGGTGGTGGTCCAGGTGCCCCGGTCGGGGTTCCAGTGGATGCTGGCGTTCTGGAA
>NZ_BMVP01000056.1 GCF_014650775.1 Streptomyces cirratus
GGCGGACGACGTCGCGTGCGTGATGTTCACCTCCGGCTCCACCGGAAAACCCAAGGGCATCCTGTCCTCGCACCGGAACCTGGTCTCCACCCTCACCGCCCAGACCTACGCCACCTTCGGCCCCGAGGAAACCTTCCTCCAGTGCTCACCCGTCTCCTGGGACGCATTCAGCCTCGAATTCTGGGGAGCACTGCTCCACGGCGGAACCACCGTCCTCCAACCAGGACAACGCCCCGAACCGGCTCTCGTATCCGCGCTGTCCCAACGGCACGGCGTGACGATGCTCCAGCTGTCCTCCAGCCTCTTCAACTACCTGACGGACGAACACCCCGACACCTTCACCACCACCCGCATCGTCTACACCGGCGGCGAACCCGCCTCCCCCACCCACATCCACCACCTCCAACGCCTCCACCCCCAGCTCACCATCACCAACGGCTACGGCCCCGCCGAATCCATGGGCTTCACCACCACCCACACCATCGAACCGTCAGACGAGGTGCGCAGCACCGTCTCCATCGGCCGCCCCCTCACCAACAAACACGCCTACGTCCTCGACACCCACCTCAAACCCACACCCCCCGGCACCACCGGAGAGCTCTACCTCACCGGCGACGGCATCGCCCACGGCTACCTCGCCCAACCCACCACCACCGCAACACGCTTCATCCCCAACCCCTACGGACCCCCCGGCACCCGCCTCTACCGCACCGGAGACCAAGCCCACTGGGACACCCAAGGCAACCTCCACTACACCGGCCGCACCGACACCCAAATCAAAATCCGCGGCTTCCGCAT
>NZ_BMVP01000057.1 GCF_014650775.1 Streptomyces cirratus
GCCTGTCGGCCTCGCCTTAGGTCCCGACTTACCCTGGGCAGATCAGCTTGACCCAGGAACCCTTAGTCAATCGGCGCACACGTTTCTCACGTGTGTATCGCTACTCATGCCTGCATTCTCACTCGTGAACCGTCCACAACTAGCTTCCGCTGCTGCTTCACCCGGCACACGACGCTCCCCTACCCATCACAGCGGGCGTTGGCCCTATTGCTGCAATGACACGACTTCGGCGGTACGCTTGAGCCCCGCTACATTGTCGGCGCGGAATCACTTGACCAGTGAGCTATTACGCACTCTTTCAAGGGTGGCTGCTTCTAAGCCAACCTCCTGGTTGTCTCTGCGACTCCACATCCTTTCCCACTTAGCGTACGCTTAGGGGCCTTAGTCGATGCTCTGGGCTGTTTCCCTCTCGACCATGGAGCTTATCCCCCACAGTCTCACTGCCGTGCTCTCACTTACCGGCATTCGGAGTTTGGCTAAGGTCAGTAACCCGGTAGGGCCCATCGCCTATCCAGTGCTCTACCTCCGGCAAGAAACACACGACGCTGCACCTAAATGCATTTCGGGGAGAACCAGCTATCACGGAGTTTGATTGGCCTTTCACCCCTAACCACAGGTCATCCCCCAGGTTTTCAACCCTGGTGGGTTCGGTCCTCCACGAAGTCTTACCTCCGCTTCAACCTGCCCATGGCTAGATCACTCCGCTTCGGGTCTAGAGCGTGCAACTCAATCGCCCTATTCGGACTCGCTTTCGCTACGGCTTCCCCACACGGGT
>NZ_BMVP01000060.1 GCF_014650775.1 Streptomyces cirratus
CACGTCCAGGAACACGTTGGCAGCCGCATAGTTGCCCTGACCGGCCGCCAGTACCAGACCACCAGCCGAAGAGAACATCACGAACGCCGACAGACCCAGATCCTTCGTCAACTCGTGCAAATGCCACGCCGCGTCCGCCTTCGGACGCAACACCCCATCCAACCGCGCCGCCGACAACGCACCCACCACACCGTTGTCCGCCACACCCGCAACATGCACCACACCCGACAACGGATGCGACACATCCACCCCGGCCAACACCGCCGCCAACGCACCACGATCAGACACATCACACGCAACGACCGACACACTCGCACCCAAAGCACACAAGTCAGCCGTCAAATCCGCGACACCCGGCGCATCCGGACCACGACGACCCACCAACAACAGATGCCGCACCCCATGCACGACCACCAGATGCCGGGCCACCAAAGCACCCAGACCACCCGTACCACCCGTCACCAACACCGTGCCCGAACCGTCCCACACCGGAACGTCACCCACAGAAGCCGCCACCCGGGCCAGACGAGGCACGAACACCTCACCACCCCGCACCGCCAACTCCGGCTCACCCAACCCCACCAACGAGCCGGCATCCAACGAACCATCCGAATCCACCAACACCACCCGGCCCGGATTCTCCGCCTGCGCCGCCCGCACCAAACCCCACACCGGACCCTGCCGCACATCCACCCGCTCACCCGCCCCCACAGCCACACCACCACACGTGACCA
>NZ_BMVP01000061.1 GCF_014650775.1 Streptomyces cirratus
GTCAGCTCCACCCGTTACCGGGCTTCCACATCTGGCCTATCAACCCAGTCGTCTACTGGGAGCCTTACCCTCTCAAGGAGGTGGGAATACTCATCTTGAAGCAGGCTTCCCGCTTAGATGCTTTCAGCGGTTATCCCTCCCGAACGTAGCCAACCAGCCATGCCCTTGGCAGGACAACTGGCACACCAGAGGTTCGTCCGTCCCGGTCCTCTCGTACTAGGGACAGCCCTTCTCAATATTCCTACGCGCACAGCGGATAGGGACCGAACTGTCTCACGACGTTCTAAACCCAGCTCGCGTACCGCTTTAATGGGCGAACAGCCCAACCCTTGGGACCGACTCCAGCCCCAGGATGCGACGAGCCGACATCGAGGTGCCAAACCATCCCGTCGATATGGACTCTTGGGGAAGATCAGCCTGTTATCCCCGGGGTACCTTTTATCCGTTGAGCGACGGCGCTTCCACAAGCCACCGCCGGATCACTAGTCCCGACTTTCGTCCCTGCTCGACCCGTCGGTCTCACAGTCAAGCTCCCTTGTGCACTTACACTCAACACCTGATTGCCAACCAGGCTGAGGGAACCTTTGGGCGCCTCCGTTACCCTTTGGGAGGCAACCGCCCCAGTTAAACTACCCATCAGACACTGTCCCTGATCCGGATCACGGACCGAGGTT
>NZ_BMVP01000062.1 GCF_014650775.1 Streptomyces cirratus
AACATGGTTTTTCTGAGTACAAATTCAAACAAATGGAGAGACAAAGTTTATAAAAAGCTTAGAAGCCTGGAGGCTTGTAGGCAATGAAACTAATGCACTGCACTTGACGAACGTTGTCGAACCCAATGATTCTAATGAATGCATTGGGGTATTCCTTCTTGCATTCCTCAAGCTCCTTCAATACCTGAGCCGAGTCGGTGCACCCGAACATAGGCAGCTTCCACATGGTCCAGTAGCGTCCATCGTAGTACGTGGGTAGGCTCGAGTACTTACGGTGCACGAATCCCTCCTCTAATTCGAATTCCAAGCAAGGAACCCATTTTGAGCGAAGAAGGTAATCTACTTCCTTAGCCAACTGCACGGGTGTAAGATCGGGGAGGTATGAGAGAGTCTCGAACTTCTTCTTTCCAGTAGGAGGCCACACCTGCATGCATTGCACTCTGCCGCCATTGCTTGCGAGAGAAGTAATGTCGTTGTTGGCCTTCCTGGTGACTGGGAAAGCAGAGGCAGACTTGAGGCCGGTGAAAGGAGCGACCATGTTAGCCTGTGCCGGAGAGGCAGTGGCAATGGTAGCCGATGAGATCATTGAGGAAGCCATTGCTAGTAGTGGGTACTAGTAGTGTATGCTATAGCTAACT
>NZ_BMVP01000063.1 GCF_014650775.1 Streptomyces cirratus
TGCGTCCCCTGCCCCGGGAACACCAGCACCCGACGGCCACCGGGCACGGCCACCCCGTCGACCGTCGTGTCACCGAGGAAGACCCGCCGGTGCTCGAACACCGACCGGCCCGTGGCGAGGGTGAACCCGGCGTCCAGCAGGCCGGCTTCCCCATGCTCCAGCAGGCTCGACACACGAGACGACTGCTCGTTGAGCGCAGCCTCGGACTTGGCGGTGAGGACGAGGGGAACGACCGGCAGTTCCCGCGAGGCGGACTCCACCACCGCTTCGACGGCCGGGGCCTGCTCCAAAATCACGTGCGCATTCGTCCCGCTCACACCGAACGACGACACACCCGCCCTACGCGGACGCCCCACCTCCGGCCACGCCCGGTCCTCCGTCAGGAGGGAGACGGCACCCGCCTCCCAGTCCACCTGGGACGACGGCACATCCACATGCAAAGTGCGCGGCAGCACCCCGTGCTCCAGCGCCATCACCATCTTGATGACACCACCCACACCCGCAGCCGCCTGCGCATGCCCGATGTTCGACTTCAACGACCCCAACCACAACGGCTCACCCCGCCCAGACCGCTGCCCATACGTCGCCAACAACGCCTGCGCCTCGATCGGATCCCCCAACCGGGTCCCCGTCCCGTG
>NZ_BMVP01000064.1 GCF_014650775.1 Streptomyces cirratus
TACAACTCCCGCCCCATCCCCAGCCGCTGCGCACCCTGCCCCGTGAACAAGAACGCCGTCCGCCCCTTGCCGGCCACGCCCCGCACGACACCCGGATGCGGCTGCCCCGAGGCCAGCGCCGCCAGGCCGGACTCGCGGTCGCCCGCGATCACCGCCCGGTGTTCCATCGCGCCGCGAGCGGTGGCCAGCGTGTACCCGATGTCCTCGGGGCGGTGGGCGTCGGCCACCGCCAGCAGGCGTTCCGCCTGACCCACCAGGGCTTGCGCCGACTTCGCCGACAGCAGCCAGGGCACCACCGGCAACCCGGATCCCGGGCGTTCCTCGGCGCCTGCCACTTCCCGGGGAGCCTGCTCCACGATCACATGCGCGTTCGTCCCGCTCAGCCCGAATGAGGAGATGCCCGCCCTGCGGGGCCGGTCCACGGCCTCCGCCCAGTCGCGCGCCTCCGCAAGGAGTTCCACGTTCCCCGCCGACCAGTCGACCTGGTCGGACCGCTCGTCCGCGTGCAACGTGGCCGGCAGGACACCGTGCCGCATAGCCATGACCATCTTGATGACGCCCGCCACACCCGCCGCCGCCTGGGTGTGGCCCATGTTCGACTTGACGGAGCCCAGCCACA
>NZ_BMVP01000065.1 GCF_014650775.1 Streptomyces cirratus
AGGTCCCGGGGTCTTTCCGTCCTGCTGCGCGAAACGAGCATCTTTACTCGTAGTGCAATTTCACCGGGCCTATGGTTGAGACAGTCGAGAAGTCGTTACGCCATTCGTGCAGGTCGGAACTTACCCGACAAGGAATTTCGCTACCTTAGGATGGTTATAGTTACCACCGCCGTTTACTGGCGCTTAAGTTCTCAGCTTCGCACGCCCGAAAGCGCACTAACCGGTCCCCTTAACGTTCCAGCACCGGGCAGGCGTCAGTCCGTATACATCGCCTTACGGCTTCGCACGGACCTGTGTTTTTAGTAAACAGTCGCTTCTCGCTGGTCTCTGCGGCCACCCCCAGCTCACGGAGTAAATCCGATCACCAGTGATGGCCCCCCTTCTCCCGAAGTTACGGGGGCATTTTGCCGAGTTCCTTAACCATAGTTCACCCGAACGCCTCGGTATTCTCTACCTGACCACCTGAGTCGGTTTAGGGTACGGGCCGCCATGAAACTCGCTAGAGGCTTTTCTCGACAGCATAGGATCATCCACTTCACCACAATCGGCTCGGCATCAGGTCTCAGCCTTAACGAGGGACGGATTTGCCTACCCCTCGGCCTACACCCTTACCC
>NZ_BMVP01000066.1 GCF_014650775.1 Streptomyces cirratus
TACTTTTCACCATTCCCTCACGGTACTATCCGCTATCGGTCACCAGGGAATATTTAGGCTTAGCGGGTGGTCCCGCCAGATTCACACGGGATTTCTCGGGCCCCGTGCTACTTGGGAGATGAGCAAGCAAGCCGCTGATGTTTCGTCTACGGGGGTCTTACCCTCTACGCCGGACCTTTCGCATGTCCTTCGACTACATCAACGGTTTCTGACTCGCCGACCGGCCGGCAGACCGATCAAGCTCATTCCCACAACCCCGCATGCGCAACCCCTGCCGGGTATCACACGCATACGGTTTGGCCTCATCCGGTTTCGCTCGCCACTACTCCCGGAATCACGGTTGTTTTCTCTTCCTGAGGGTACTGAGATGTTTCACTTCCCCTCGTTCCCTCCACACTGCCTATGTGTTCAGCAGTGGGTGACAGCCCATGACGACTGCCGGGTTTCCCCATTCGGACACCCCCGGATCAAAGCTCAGTTGGCAGCTCCCCGGGGCCTATCGCGGCCTCTCACGTCCTTCATCGGTTCCTGGTGCCAAGGCATCCACCGTGCGCCCTTAAAAACT